>JAXLSP010000004.1:0-907500 GCA_046330515.1 Nocardioidaceae bacterium
GGTCTCAGGACGCAACCGCGGATCGACGTAGTGCGCCGTGGCTCCGTGAAGCACGTTCGCACGACCGATCTCCAGACCGTCGAGCGGGTCGATCGAGCGGTCGAGCCAGCCGAGCCTCCACGCGAGCTTGCGCATCGCGGAGAGCTGGCCCCGCAGGTCCTCGCGGCCGCGCTGGGAGAAGAGCGTCTTCGCCCCCTTCGCCATGACGAGACGACTGTGCTCGACGCGCCACTTGGTCACCGGCACGTCGCCGATGGCGGGCAGGATGTGCGCGTTGAGCCGAGAGACCCGCCCCTCCATCGTGCGTGGCTGCTTGCCGCGTGCGTGGCTCTCCCTGACGTACTCCTCGCCGAGCATCCGGATGGTCCGACTCGCTCGGACGTCGGCCCCGACCGGTAGTTCCTTGTCGGTGTCCAGCGCCGCCTCGGCCTGGGCGAAGATCTTGCGGGACTCTTCCTCGGATGCCGCTCGGCGCAGGACGCGCTTCCACGGCTCACCCTCGCCCGCCGGGGCCCGGAAGAACACCTGGTACTTGTTGCCGCCAGGCGGCGGAGCGTAGAGCCGCACCCGCCAACCGCGGGTGGCGCCACCGAGCATGCGCAGCTTGCCCTGTGCGAGGAGCTTCGCCTGAGAACGATGCGCCACGAGACCTCCTACGCTGGAAGTTCCATCGTACGCCGCCTAATGCATCACTCTAGTGCATCACTCGTCGCAGATCATACGAACATCCAGTCGCGAGGAGCCGTCGAAATGCCCAACCGTCTCGCCTCCGCAACGAGCCCCTACTTGCTCCAACACGCCTCAAATCCAGTGGATTGGTGGGAGTGGGAGCCGGCGGCCTTCGAGGAGGCGAGACGCCGCAACGTGCCGGTGCTGCTGAGCGTCGGGTACGCCGCCTGCCACTGGTGCCACGTCATGGCGCACGAGTCGTTCGAGAACGACGAGACGGCGGCCTACCTCAACGAGCACTTCGTCTCGATCAAGGTCGACCGCGAGGAGCGCCCGGACGTCGACGCCGTCTACATGCAGGCGACGACGGCGATGACCGGCCAGGGCGGCTGGCCGATGACCTGCGTGCTGGACCACGACGGCAACCCCTTCTTCGCGGGCACCTACTTCCCCGACCAGCCGCGCCACGGGCAGCCGTCCTTCCGCCAGCTCCTCGGCGCCATCGTCGACGCGTGGACCCACCGCACCGACCAGGTCCGCAAGGTCGCCGCCGACGTCCGCGCCCACCTCCAGCCGCTGACCGGCCTGCTGGCCAGCGAGCGGCCGCTCGACGACGCCGCGCTCACCGAGGCGGTGGCCCGCCTCCGCGCGGAGTACGACGCGGCGCGCGGCGGGTTCGGCGGCGCCCCGAAGTTCCCGCCGTCCATGGTCCTGGAGCTGCTGCGCCTGCGGCCGGCCGACCCCGACGCCACCGCGATGCTCGACGGGACCCTCACCGCGATGGCCCGCGGCGGGATCTGTGACCAGCTCGGCGGCGGCTTCGCGCGCTACTCCGTCGACGGCGAGTGGGTCGTGCCGCACTTCGAGAAGATGCTCTATGACAACGCCCAGCTCCTCGGCCTCTACGCCCGCTGGGGAGGGCCGCTCGGCGACCGTGTCGCCCGCGAGACCGCCGACTTCATGGTCCGCGAGCTCGGGACCGCAGAGGGCGGCCTCGCCTCGGCGCTGGACGCGGACAGCGAGGGGGAGGAGGGGCGCTTCTATGTCTGGACCCCCGACCAGCTGCGCGACGTGCTCGGCGAGGACGACGCAGCCTGGGCCGCGGCAACCTTCCACGTGACCCCGCGCGGCACCTTCGAGCACGGCAGCTCGACGCTCCAGCTGCCCGCCGACCCGGACGACACGAGCCGCTTCGAGAGCGTCCGACGCCGGTTGTCGGCCGCGCGGGACCGACGGGTCCGCCCCGCCCGCGACGACAAGGTCGTGGCCGCCTGGAACGGGCTCGCCATCAGCGGTCTCGTCGACGCGGGACTGCGCCTCGGCGAGGCGTCGTACGTCGAGGCGGCCACCGGCGCCGCGAGACTGCTCCGCGACCGCCACGTCGCCGACGGCCGGCTGCTGCGCGTCTCCCGCGACGGGGTGGTGGGGCAGCACGCCGGCGTGCTGGAGGACTACGGCTGCGTGGCGAGCGGTCTCCTGGCGCTCGTCCAGGCGACCGCCGACCCCGCCTGGCTCGACCTGGCCGGCGAGCTCCTCGAGGTCGCGCTGACCCGGTTCCGCGCCGACGACGGCGGCTTCTTCGACACCGCCGACGACGCCGAGCGGCTCGTGGCCAGACCTCGCGACCCGGGGGACAACGCCAGCCCGTCGGGCACCTCCGCGACGATCCACGCCCTCACCACCTATGCCGCACTCACCGCCTCGGACCGGCACCGGCAGGCGGCCGAGGAGGCCATGGCCACCGTGGCGGGGCTCGCCGAGCGCGCGCCCCGGTTCGCCGGCTGGACCCTGGCGGCCGCGGCCGCGCACGTGAGCGGCCCGGAGGAGATCGCCGTCGTCGGCCCGCCGGGCCCCGACCGCGACGCGCTCGCCGCCGCTGCCAGGTCCAGGCCCGGAGCCGTGGTCGTGGTCGCCGAGGGCCCGGTGGCCGGCATCCCGCTCCTCGACGGGCGTGGGCCCGTGGGGGGCCGCCCGGCGGCCTATGTCTGCCGCCACCACGTGTGCGCGGCTCCTGTCACCGAGGCGGCCGCCCTGGCAGGCTGACACCATGCCCGACCCGACCGACCTCGAGCGCTACGACGCCTATCTCGCCGAGCTCCCCGACGACCAGCGCCTCGCGCTCACCGAGCTCGCCGACGCGATCGCGACCGCCGCCCCCGACGCCGAGCGCGCGATGAGCTATGGCGCCCCTGCGTTCAAGCTGAAGGGCCGCCCGCTGGCCGGCTTCTCGGCCAGCAAGCAGCACCTGTCCTATCTGCCGTTCAGCCCGGCCGTCGTGACCGCTCACGAGGCGCAGCTGACCACCGCGGGCATCGGCTTCTCCAAGGGCGCCATCCGGTTCACCCCCGACGAGCCGCTGCCCGGCGAGCTCGTCACCTCGCTCGTGGCCGCGCGCCGGGCCGAGCTCGAGCGCTGACGTCGGCCCCCGACCGTCAGTCGCAGAAGATGGGACGCCGCGCCCGCGGCCATTGCTGCACGTCGGCGGGGTCGTCCAGGCCCACCAGGTAGGCGGCGGACCGGTCGGCGGCGAGCCAGAGGCGTCGCCCGGCCCGCTGGAACCCGGTGTCGACCGCGTCGGCGGGCAGCCGGGCCGAGCCATCGTAGGCCGCCAGCAGCTGCCCCTCGAACTCCCCGCCGTCGTCGCTGACGAACTGCGGCGCGCGACTCGGGTCGTCCCCGACCTTCAGGAAGGTGATGTCCTGCCAGCCGCAGTGCTCGGGGCCGGAGAAGGACGAGACCACCGACTGCGGGACCCGGTGGCCGTGGGAGTCCTCCCAGATCTGCAGCCCCATCTCGTCGGTGACGGCGGCGGGCAGTTCGGCGGGGTCGCACATCGCCCAGGCGTAGACGCCCCAGCCGGTCTCGTCCTGCCAGTCGTGGATGGTGCTGCTCACCACCATCGCCACCTTGGTGGCGCCCTCGACGTCGTAGGACAGGAGCGCCCAGTCGCCGTCGTCGCGCTCGACGGTGTAGCCGTCCCGGGGTAGCCCGCTGAACCAGCCGCCGTCCTCCTTCATCCAGTCGGCCACGGCCCGCGCGGCGCTGGACTGCGTGCTCGCCAGGCCCGATTCGTAGTCGGCACCACCGCCGTTGCTCGGGGTGCCCGTGCACTCGAGGGCGAGGCCCGCTGCACCCGACCGCTGCATGACGTCCGCGGCGTCGTCGTAGGACACCTCGACGTCGAGCGGCCCGTCGTACGGCGTCATGTCGCTGCTGGCAGGCCCGTCGTCGACCGCGCCGCCCTCCCCGCTGCCGGCCAGTGCGAGCAGACCCGCGACGGCGAGCAGGGGGAGCCACCGCACGAGGGGGCCTCAGCGCAGCGAGTAGGTCGCCAGCGAGACGCCGACGTAGTGGGTGACGAACGCGAGGATCGTGAACGTGTGGAACACCTCGTGGAACCCGAACCAGGCGGGCCACGGGTCGGGTCGCTTGAAGCCGTAGACGATGCCACCCAGGGTGTAGAGCGCGCCACCGACGATCAGCAGCACCAGGACGGCGGTGCCGATGCCGACGCCGAGCTCCTGGCTGCCGCGGATGTAGGCGGGGAAGTAGAAGATCGCGGCCCAGCCCAGGCCGAGATAGATCGCGGTGTTGAGCCAGCGGGGCGCGCCGAGCCAGAAGATGCGGAAGAGCCCGCCCGCGGCGGCGCCGAGCCAGACGACCGTGAGCATGACGACGCGGTCCCGGCCGTGCAGCAGCAGGAGCGTGAACGGCGTGTAGGAGCCGGCGATGAGCACGAAGATGTTGGCGTGGTCGAAGCGCTGGAGGACGCCTTGGACCCGCGGTGACCACCGGCCGCGGTGGTAGACCGCCGACACGGTGAACAGCAGCAGCGCCGACACGCCGTAGACCGCGGACCCCACCCGCGTCGGTGCGGTGGGGGACAGCACGATGAGCACGATCCCCGCGGCGAGCGTGAGCGGCGCCGTGGCCGCGTGGAGCCAGCCGCGGAGCTTGGGCTTGACCTCGGCGAGCACCTCGTCGAGGTGCCCGTGGAGCTCGTCGATCCGGGAGCGGATCATGTCGTTCACAGCGACGAGGGTACGGGACCGGTCTGGGAGTCGCCTGAGAACCCGCTCACTCGGGTGACGCCGGTCGCAGCAGCATCGCCGACGCGGTCGCGGCGACCCACGCGACGTAGTCCTCGAAGCTCCAGCCCGCGCGCCTGACCAGTCGTCGGTAGGGCATCGGGTCCATGAGCAGGGTGGCCTGCGGCGCCGCGGTCCCGACCGTGAGGTCCTCGCGGAGGGCGCCGATCGCGGCGAGCCGGGCCACGAAGGCGGTCGCGCCGCCCAGGAGGTTGCGCTCGCTGGTCTCGTCGATCGCCGCGATCTCGGGGTCGGAGCGGGCGGTCCCGCTGAGGACCGGGTGCAGATCGGCGACGCGGGCGGAGATCTCGGAGACGAACGCCGCCCACGTCCCGACCAGGCGGACCGGGTCGCGCTCGGCCATCATCGACTGGACCACCGGCCGCGAGGCGACGTCGAGGGGCTCGTCGTCGCCGGCGAGCGCCCAGTCCCAGGCGAGCTTGAGGAGCTCGGCCTTGCCGCCGACCGAGGTGAACACCGTCTTGCGGCTGACACCGGCGCGCTCGGCGACGGCGTCGATGGTGGTGCCGGCATAGCCGCGCTCGACGAAGAGCTCCTCGGCGGCGCGGACGACGGCGCGGCGCGTGGCCCGCGCCTGCTCGGCGCGCAGCCCGGACCGGTAGGGGCGGGTGCCCTGGGTGGCCAATTGACACCTCGGTATTTGAGGTTACTGTTGATGCAACGAAATCACTTCCAGTGTATCCAAGATCGGCCGGCAGGTGGGGAGGCTCTCATGAAGGTGGCGATCATCGGGTCCGGTCCGACCGGGCTGCTGCTCGGAGCGGCGCTGGCCGACCGCGGCCACGACGTCGCGACGGTCGACCGTGACCCCGGCCCTCGGGCCGACGGCGGCTGGCGCCGGCGCGGCGTGATGCAGTTCGAGCACGCCCACGGGTTCCGCCCGCAGGTGGGCCGCGCGCTGGCCCGGCACTGGCCCGAGGGCCTCGCGGCGTGGCGGTCCGCGGGCGCCGAGCCGATCGTGCTCGACGTCCCGGGCCTGGGCGAGGTCGCGGCCGGCCACCGGTCGCGGCGGTCGACCTTCGAGCGGGGCCTGCGGGTCGCGGCGGGTGACGTCGCCGGACTGGAGCTGAGGACGGGGCACGTGGACCGGATCCTCGAGGAGGGCGGTCGGGCCGTGGGCGTGCAGGTCGACGGCGCCCGCGTCGAGGCCGACCTCGTCGTCGACGCCTCCGGGCGCTCCGGGCTGGCGCGGCACGCGGCGGACGGACGCCTCGAGGGCCTGTGCGGGATGGCCTACGTCGACCGCACCTTCCGGCTCCGCGCCGGGGCCGAGCCCGGGCCGATGGACAACCCGGTCGCGCTCGTGCGCGAGTACGACGGCTACCAGGTGCTGGTCTTCCTCCACGAGCGCCGGCACTTCTCGGTGCTGTTCGTCCGCCCGACGGCCGACGACGACCTCAAGGACCTGCGGCACACCGCCGCCTTCGACGCCGCGTGCGCCGCCGTACCCGACCTGGCGGCGTGGACCGACCCGGCGCTCGCCGCGCCCACCAGCCCGGTCCTCGTCGGCGGCGCGCTGCGCAACACCTACCGTCCCCAGCGCGGCCTCCCCGGCCTGGTCACCGTCGGCGACGCGGTCGCGACCACGACCCCGACGCGGGGACGCGGCATCGCGATGGCCTACACCCAGGCCGAGGCCCTGCTGGGGCTGCTCGACGACGGCGCCGACGCCGCGACCGTGGCCGAGCCGTTCGGGGCCTGGTGCGACACGCAGATCCGACCCTGGGTGGACGACCACATCGCCATCGACACCGAGGCCGTGGCCCGCTGGCAGGGTGCCGACGTCGACCTCGCCCGCCCGCTCACCTCCGACGCCGTCTGCGTGGCCGCCGAGGTCGACCCGCGCATCGCGGGGATCGCGGGCCCGTTCTTCGCCATGGAGGCGCTCCCTGCGGTGCTCGCCGAGGCCGAGCCGCTCGCGCGCGCCGTCTATGCGACGGGCTGGCGGCGGCCGCTCCCGGCCGGCCCGACGCGTGACGAGCTGGTCGACGTCGTGCGACGTGCGCTCGCGGGCGCCCGGGCCCGAGGCTGAGAGTTCGCCGAGGATCGTCGGTCCGGGGACCACGGCCGACTACCATCGACGCGTGGCCAGATGGAAGGACGCCGTGCGACGGGTGCTCTACCCGGCCTACGAGGCGCGCGTCGTCAAGTTCCTCCCGCCCGACCGCATCCCGCGGCACGTCGGCGTGATGCTCGACGGCAACCGGCGCTGGGCCAGGTCCGTCGGCGCCGACCCGGCCCAGGGCTACCGCGCGGGTGCCGACAACATCGAGCCGCTGCTCGGCTGGTGCGAGGAGGTCGGCGTCAAGGTCGTCACCCTCTGGCTGCTGTCGACCGACAACCTCAACCGGCCGCCGGAGCAGCTGACCGGCCTGATGGCGGTGATCGAGAACGCCGTCGAGTCGCTCGCCGCGACGCACCGCTGGCGGCTGCACCCCGTGGGGGCGCTCGACCTGCTGCCGGCGTCGACGGCCGAGCGGCTCAAGGCCGCCGCCGACTCGACGCGCGACATCGACGGGCTCCTGGTCAACATCGCGGTGGGCTACGGCGGCCGCCGCGAGATCGCCGACGCCGTCCGCGCGCTGCTGCTCGAGCAGGCCGCCGAGGGCAGGACCCTCGAGGAGGTGGCCGAGACGATCGACGCCGAGGACATCTCCGGGCACCTCTACACCAAGGGCCAGCCCGACCCCGACCTGGTGATCCGCACCTCCGGGGAGCAGCGGCTGGGCGGGTTCCTGCTGTGGCAGAGCGCGCACAGCGAGTTCTACTTCTGCGAGGCGCTGTGGCCCGAGTTCCGCCGGGTCGACTTCCTGCGCGCGATCCGCGCCTATGCTGAGCGCGAGCGCCGCTTCGGCGCCTGACGCGACCGCCGACGGCCCCACGACGGTCACCAAGCCTTCACCCCCCGGTCGGGCGTGTCGGCGGAGATCGGTCACCTGTGCGGCGTACGTTCACCGGAGTGACGGGTGGGGAAGCCCGTCGCATCGGGGAGGGCCAGACCTCGTGGAATCTCACGACTGCAGAGCACGGCGACTCCGTCGCGCTCCGGGGAACCGGCACTCCGGTCCTCGCCTCACGCCCCGGTCCGTGAGCGAGATCTGACAGGGCCGGGCGAGGGTGCGCGCGCCGGTCGGTGAGGGGAAGCACGTGGCCTCCGCGCAGAAGAAGACCGGTTCCTCCCGCACGACCTCGACGGTTCCGCAGCACTCGACCTTCGTCCTCGACACCAGCGTTCTGCTGGCCGATCCCGGTGCGCTGCGCCGCTTCGCCGAGCACGAGGTCGTCCTCCCGGTGGTGGTGATCACCGAGCTGGAGGGCAAGCGGCACCACCCCGAGCTCGGCTTCTTCGCGCGTACGGCGCTGCGACAGCTCGACGACCTGCGCGTGCGCCACGGGCGCCTCGACAGGCCGGTGCCGGTCAACGACCTCGGCGGCACCCTGCGCGTCGAGCTCAACCACACCGACGCCGACTCGCTGCCGTCGGGCTTCCGGCTGGGCGACAACGACACCCGGATCCTCGCCGTCGCCCGCAACCTGGCCGACGAGGGCCACGACGTCACGCTGGTCTCCAAGGACCTCCCGCTGCGCATCAAGGCCTCCGCCGTCGGCCTGGACGCCGAGGAGTACCGCGCCGAGGCGATCTCGGACTCCGACCCGGGCTACTCCGGCATGGCCGAGATCGACGTCGTGGCCTCCGACCTCGACGGGCTCTACGACGAGGGCGTGCTCGACCTCGACGAGGCCCGCGACCTGCCCTGCCACACCGGCCTGGTGCTGGTCTCCGACCGCGGCACCGCGCTCGGCCGGGTCGGCGCCGACAAGCGGGTGCACCTGGTGCGGGGCGACCGCGACGCCTTCGGCATCCACGGCCGCTCCGCCGAGCAGCGGATCGCGCTGGAGATGCTGCTCGACCCCGACGTCGGGATCGTGTCCCTCGGCGGGCGCGCCGGCACCGGCAAGTCCGCCCTCGCGCTCTGCGCGGGGCTCGAGGCGGTCCTCGAGCGCCGGCAGCACCAGAAGGTGGTCGTCTTCCGTCCGCTCTATGCCGTCGGCGGCCAGGAGCTCGGCTATCTCCCGGGCTCGGAGTCGGAGAAGATGTCGCCCTGGGCGCAGGCCGTCTTCGACACCCTCGGCGCGGTCACGTCGCGCGACGTGATCGACGAGGTGCTCGACCGCGGCATGCTCGAGGTGCTGCCGCTGACCCACATCCGCGGGCGCTCGCTGCACGACTCCTTCGTGGTCGTCGACGAGGCCCAGTCGCTGGAGCGCAACGTGCTGCTCACCGTGCTGTCGCGGATCGGGGCCAACTCCAAGGTCGTGCTCACCCACGACGTGGCCCAGCGCGACAACCTCCGCGTCGGGCGCCACGACGGCGTGGTGGCCGTGGTCGAGAAGCTCAAGGGCCACCCGCTGTTCGCCCACGTGACGCTGACCCGCTCCGAGCGGTCCCCGATCGCGGCGCTGGTCACCGAGATGCTGGAGGACGTCACGCTCTGAGCCGTCGTACGGCGTCCGCGGCGGGGTGGCCGCTCGCCGGGCCGACCCGTGCGGCTGGTGGGGCTGGTGTGACTTCTGTGACACCAGTGCCCGGTGAGCCGCGGAGTGTGACCGATTTCCCGACCGAATTCGGGCGTTCGGTTTGCACGCACTCCCGACATCGGACAAGGTTGTCCGTGACCGTTTCGTGACCATTGGGGGACTGGTCGGCCGCGAAGCGGTGGTCGTGCCATCACGACGTGCCCTGTCCCGCCCATGACGAGAGCAGAGCGTTGACCCAGCCGAAGTACGTCCCCAAGCACCGGATGCCGCCCAAGCACCGGGCGTCGCGGGCTGCCCGGCTGCCGTCGCCCGCCAGGCTCACCCGGAGCACGCTGGTCATGACCTCGCTGGCCGTGGCGGCCACCGGAGCCGTGGTCGCCGGGGGAGTTGTGCGCAACGACATCACCGCGCCCGTCGCGGCGGCGGACGCGGTCCACCCGCTCAGCGGCCGCCCCCTGACCGCCGACGAGCTCGCCGACCGCGCCGAGGCGACCGTGTCGCGCTCGGACCGCCGCGACGCCGAGGACCCCGCCAAGGTCGCGGCCCTGTCCGGCGAGGACAGCCCCGCCGTGTCGCACACCGAGGACCTGTCCGACTCCGACCCGCGGACCATCGCCAAGGCGCTGCTGCCGGAGTTCGGCTTCGGCCCCGAGCAGTTCCCCTGCCTCGACTCGCTCTACATGGGCGAGAGCGGGTGGCGGGTCAACGCCGACAACCCCTACTCCTCGGCCTACGGCATCCCGCAGGCGCTCCCGGGCTCCAAGATGGCCTCCGAAGGGGCCGACTGGGCCACCAACCCGGTCACCCAGATCCGCTGGGGCCTGGGCTACATCCAGGACCGCTACGGCACCCCCTGCGGCGCGTGGTCCTTCAAGCAGGGCCACGGCTGGTACTGACGCCGGCACCGCCGCGGACTAGGCCGAGGGCCGCGTCATCGCGTCGACGTCGAGCGCCTCGTCCAGCTGCGCCTGGGTGACCTCTCCGGCCTCGACCAGCCCCATCGCCGCGACCGTCTCGCGGACCGTGAGCCCCTCGCGCTGGGACCGCTTGACGATCTCGGCGACGCGGTCATAGCCGAGGTGCCGGTTGAGCCCGGTGGCCACCGAGGGCGAGGACTCGGCGAAGCGGCGCATCCGCTCGGTGTCCGCCGTGATCCCGTCGACGCACCGGGTGGCCAGCAACGGGGCGACGCGGGCGAGCAGCCGGACCGACTCCAGCAGGTTGCGCGCCAGCACCGGCATCATCACGTTGAGCTCGAAGCTGCCCGCCGCTCCGGCCCAGGCCACGGCGGCGTCGTTGCCGACCACCTGCGCGCAGACCATGAGCGTCGCCTCGGGCAGGACGGGGTTGACCTTCCCCGGCATGATGCTCGAGCCCGGCTGCAGATCGGGCAGGTGGATCTCGGCCAGACCGGTGGCCGGCCCGCTGGCCATCCAGCGCAGGTCGTTGGCGATCTTGGTGAGCCCGACGGCGATGGTGCGCAGCACGCCGCTCAGCTCGACGAGCGAGTCCCGGGTCGCCTGCGCCTCGAAATGGTTGCGCGCCTCGGTGAACGGCACCCCGGTCAGCCCCGACAGTCCCGAGATGACGCCCGCTGCGAAGCCGGGGGCCGCGTTGAGGCCGGTGCCGACGGCCGTGCCGCCCAGCGGCAGCTCCTGCACGCGGGGGAGCGTCGACCGCAGCCGCTCGACCGCCAGCCCGATCGTCGCGGCGTAGCCGCCGAGCTCCTGGCCGAGGGTGACGGGCGTCGCGTCCATGAGGTGCGTGCGGCCGGACTTCACGACCTCGGCGAACTCCGCCGCCTTGGCCTCCAGGCTCGCGCGCAGGGTGTCCAGTCCCGGGACCAGGTCGGCGGTCACCGCGACCGCCGCCGCGACGTGGATCGCGGTGGGGAAGGTGTCGTTGGAGGACTGGCCGGCGTTCACGTGGTCGTTGGGGTGCACCGTCGTGCCGGCCCGGGCGGCAACGTGGGCGATCACCTCGTTGAGGTTCATGTTGGTGCTGGTCCCGGAGCCGGTCTGGAAGACGTCGACCGGGAACTGGTCGTCGTGCTCGCCGCGCGCGACCTCGAGCGCCGCCGCCTCGACGGCGCCGGCGAGGTCCTCCGGCAGCGCGCCCAGCCGGGCGTTGGTGCGCGCCGCCGCGGCCTTGACCAGCGCCAGCGCGTGCACGAGGGCCGGGTCGACCCGTCGCCCCGAGATCGGGAAGTTCTCGACGGCCCGCTGGGTCTGCGCGCCCCACAGGGCGTCGGCGGGCACCCGGACCTCGCCGAGGGAGTCGTGCTCGACGCGGTCTCCGGTGGGGTGGTCGGGGGCGTGCTCGCTCACGCGTGCGACGCTACCCGCGCGACATAGAGCCAGTAGCGCTCGTCGCGGTCCTGCAGGGCGACCTCATGCGCCCGTTCCTCGGCGTCCCCGACCTCCTCGCGCAGCGTCGCGAGCAGGCTCGGCGCCTCGGCGGCCGACCAGATCACGAGCACCCCACCGGGGCGCAGGACGTGACGGACCACCCGCAGGAACGGGGCGTCGTAGAGAGCGGCGTTGCTCTCGTGCACCAGGTAGCCCGGACCGTTGTCGACGTCGAGCAGCACCAGGTCGAAGGTCCGGGCGCCGGCCTCGGCCAGCGCCAGCGAGATGTCGGCGACCACGACCGTCACCCGCTCGTCGGCGAGCAGGCCGGGACCGTGCGGGATCGTCCCGTCCCGCATCCAGTCGACGAGCGCCTGCTCGATCTCGACCACCGAGCAGCGCTCGACCCGGCCGTCCCCGAGGACGGCGTGCATCGTGTAGCCCAGCCCGAGCCCGCCGACGAGGACGTCTCGCGGGTCCTCGCAGAGCTCGAGCGCCGCCGTCGCCAGGGCCTGCTCGGTCGCGGTCTCGGCGCTGTCCATGACGAACACCCCGTTGGCCCGCAGCTCCAGCACCGACGGACCGGTCGCACTGGTCCGCTGCCGGAGCACGAGGTCGCCCCGGTCCGAGCTCGCGCGCGCCAGCTCGACGTACGCCACTAGCTGGGGCGGGTGGTGACGGAGGTGAGCGGGACCGTGACCGTGCCGGAGGGGTCGGTGAAGAAGTCGTTGCCCTGGTCGTCGACCACGATGAAGGCGGGGAAGTCCTCCACCTCGATCTTCCAGACGGCCTCCATGCCGAGCTCGGGGTACTCCAGCACCTCGACGGACTTGATGCAGTCCTGGGCGAGGCGGGCGGCCGGCCCGCCGATGGACCCGAGGTAGAAGCCGCCGTGGGCGGCGCAGGCGTCGGTGACGGCTCTGCTGCGGTTGCCCTTCGCCAGCATCACGAGGGAGCCGCCGGCCGCCTGGAACTGGTCGACGTAGGAGTCCATCCGCCCGGCCGTGGTGGGACCGAACGAGCCGGAGGGCATCCCGGCCGGGGTCTTGGCCGGGCCGGCGTAGTAGACCGGGTGGTCGCGGAGATAGGACGGCATCTCCTCGCCGGCGTCGAGCCGCTCCTTGATCTTGGCATGGGCGATGTCGCGCGCGACGACCAGCGGGCCGGTGAGGGAGAGCCGGGTCTTGACCGGGTGCCGGCCGAGCTCGGCGAGGATCTCGGGCATCGGCCGGTTGAGGTCGACCGCGACGACCTCGCCGCCGGAGATCAGGTCGGCCTCGGTGGTGTCGGGGAGGTACTTCGCCGGGTCGGTCTCGAGCCGCTCGAGGAAGACGCCCTCGGCCGTGATCTTCCCGAGCGCCTGCCGGTCGGCGGAGCAGGAGACGGCGATCGCGACCGGGCACGAGGCGCCATGACGGGGGAGCCGGACGACGCGGACGTCGTGGCAGAAGTACTTGCCCCCGAACTGCGCCCCGATGCCGAAGGACTGGGTCAGCTCGAGCACCTGCTGCTCGAGCTCGAGGTCGCGGAAGCCGTGCCCGGTGTCCGACCCGCTCGTGGGCAGGTCGTCGAGGTAGTGCGCCGAGGCGTACTTGGCCGTCTTGAGGGCGTACTCCGCTGAGGTGCCGCCGACCACGACGGCCAGGTGGTAGGGCGGGCAGGCGGCCGTGCCGAGCCCGCGGATCTTCTCGCCCAGGAACTCCAGCATCCGCGTCGGGTTGAGGACCGCCTTGGTCTCCTGGAAGAGGAAGGACTTGTTGGCCGAGCCGCCGCCCTTGGCCATGAAGAGGAACTTGTAGACGGGCTGGCCGTCCTCCTGCTCCATGGCATAGAGCTCGACCTGTGCGGGAAGGTTGGAGCCGGTGTTCTTCTCGTCGTACATCGTCAGCGGCGCCATCTGGCTGTAGCGCAGGTTGAGGCGGGTGTAGGCGTCGAACACGCCCTGGGAGATGGCCTCGGCGTCGTTGCCGCCGCCGGTGAGCACGCCCTCGGACCTCTTGGCCGTCACGATCGCGGTGCCGGTGTCCTGGCACATCGGGAGCACGCCGCCGGCCGAGATGTTGACGTTCTTGAGCAGGTCGAGCGCCACGAAGCGGTCGTTGCCGGAGGCCTCGGGGTCGTCGATGATGCGGCGCAGCTGGGCGAGGTGTGCGGGGCGCAGATAGTGCGCGATGTCGTGCATGGCCTCCTCGGTCAGCCGGCGCAGCGCCTCGGGCGCGACCTTGAGGAACGTCTGCCCCTCCGCCTCGAACGTCGACACACCCTCCGTGGTCACCAGGCGCCAGGGCGTCTCGTCCGCCCCGTTGGAGCCGTGGCTCGGCAGGATGTCGGAGAAGCGGAACTCGGGGGAGGCGGAGGAGGAGGTCACGAGGGCCAGGCTAGTCCTCGCTCGGGGTCGCCCCACGGACCGCCCGGCGCCGCTGTGAGGCCCACTACCCTGGAGCGCATGGCTGGAGAGCTCGACCGCCCAGATCCCGCGCGGATGCGGATCTCCGACGACGACCGGCACCGGGTCGCGGAGGTCCTGCGCGAGGCCGCGGGCGAGGGCCGGCTCGACCTGGAGGAGCTCGACCAGCGGCTCGAGGCGACCTACGCCGCCAAGACCTACGGCGACCTCGTCCCGATCACCGCCGACCTGCCGGCGCTGCCGGGGTCGACGCCCGTCGCGGCGCAGCCCGCCGCCGTACGGCGCCAGGCGCTGCCGGCGACCGCGACCTACGAGACCTCGTTCTCCGTCATGGGCGACTGCACGCGTCGCGGACAGTGGCTGGTGCCGGCGAGCCACACGGCCTTCTCGATCATGGGCAGCGTCGCCCTCGACCTGCGCGAGGCGACCTTCGCGGCGCCGGAGGTCACGATCAACGCCAACGCCGTGATGGCGGGCGTGACCGTCGTGGTCGACGCCCAGACCCAGGTGATCGTCGAGGGCTTCGGGATCATGGGCGACTTCAGCCAGGCCAAGGACAGGGTGCCCGCCGAGCTCGGGCTCGGCTCACCCGTCGTCCGGGTCAGGGGGATCGCGCTGATGGGCAGCGTGTCGGTCGTCCGGAAGGGCCCGCCCAGCAGCGCCGTCAAGAGGTGGCGGGGTCGACCCTCCTGAGGTGCACCAGCGCGGCCAGCTCGGGCCGGCAGCGCGGCATCCAGAAGCCCTGCACGGCCAGCGCGTGGCCGGTCACGTGGCGCCCCTCGGTCGGACCGTCGGGCGGGGGCTCGGCCGACATGCTGGCCGCGAACGGCACGACCGGTCCCTCCCAGGCGAGCGCGTAGTGCGCCTCCGGGTCCAGCCCGGGGATGCGCACCCACACCCCGCGGTTGTGGGCCGACTCGTCGAGAGGTACGTGGGCGACCAGCGCCTCGGAGCGGTCGGCCGCCACCACGCCGTGCAGCAGCACCGTCGGGTCGGACGACTCCGGGCGCACCATGCGGCCGGTGTGCAGCATCGGCCGGAACCGCTTGAACCGCGCGACCCAGTCCGCCAGCCGGTCCAGGTCCTCCTCCGAGGCCTGCGTGAGGTCCCACTCGATGCCGAAGGCGCCGAACATCGCGGTGGCCGCGCGGAAGTCGAGATAGAGGGTGCGCCACGTGGCGTGCGACACGGGCGCGGAGACGTGCGCGCCGGCGTACTCCGGCGCCACGAGCTGAAGCGTCCAGCGCTGGATGTGCTGGCGCGACAGCGCATCGGTCATGTCGGAGGTCCACACGCGCTGGACCCGCTCGAGCACACCGAGGTCGATGCGACCGCCGCCCGAGGCGCAGGACTCCCACGCGACGTCGGGGTGCGCCTCGCGGAGCCGGTCGAGCAGGCGATAGAAGGCGAGCGTCTGGTCGTGCACGACGGGGCCTCCGGCGCGCAGGCCGCTGCCGGCCTCGAGCAGGTCGCGGTTGTGGTCCCACTTCACCGAGGAGATGGCGAACTCCGACAGCACGGAGTCGACCCGGTCGACGAGATAGTCGAACACCTCGGGACGGGTCAGGTCGAGGACGAGCTGGTTCCGGTGCAGCAGGGGCACGCGGTCGCCGGAGGACAGGATCCACTCGGGGTGCTCGCGGTAGAGGTCGGAGTCGGGGTTGACCATCTCGGGCTCGAACCAGAGCCCGAACTCCATGCCGAGCCCCCGCACGTGGTCGACGAGGGGGCCGAGCCTGTCGGGCCACACACCCTCGTCGACGAACCAGTCTCCGAGCCCGGCCGTGTCGTCGCGGCGGTGCCGGAACCAGCCGTCGTCGAGCACGAAGCGCTCGACGCCGACCCGCGCCGCGCGGTCGGCGATCTCCCGGAGGCGTCCGAGGTCGTGGTCGAAGTAGACGGCCTCCCAGACGTTGAGCACGACCGGCTGCACGTCGGGGTGGGCGGCGAGGGAGCGCTGGTAGGCGTGCCAGACCGCGGCGAGGCCGTCGAGGCCGTCGTCCGCGGCGGCGAACATCACCCACGGACTCGCGTAGCTCTCGCCGGGCTCGAGCACGACCTCGCCGGGCAGCAGCAGCTCACCGCCACCGAGCGTCGCGCCCGTCGCAGGACCGCGCTCCAGCCGCAGGACGGAGTTGCCGCTCCAGGCGACGTGCACGGCCACCACCTGGCCGTGCGTGGTGGAGAAGCCGGGCGTCCCGAGCACGAGCTGGGTGGCCGACTCCAGGCCGGTGCGGCCCGCGCGGCCCTCGCGCAGCCACAACCCGTCGGTCACCTGGTGCCGCTGGGGTGAGCGCTCGCGCTCGTGCCGGCCGGTGAAGTCGAGCGCCTCGACGAGGTGGTCAGGGACCGGCAGCACGACCTCGAGGCCCTCGACGACGAACCGTCCGGCCGCCGTGTTGGTCACCGTCGCCCGGCCGCGCAGCGCGCCGCCGGGAACGGTCTCGAGCTCGACGACGACGCGCAGGCCGGCGGCCGCGTCGGACGCCGTCACGACGAGGCGGTCGTCGCCGGCGTCGAGGCCGTCCACCGTCAGGCGTGGTGTCCACGACGTGGTGGCGCCGGGCCCGTCCCCGGCGCCGAGGCGGTGGCCGCGCAGGTGCGGCCGGGTCAGCAGGCCGTGCGCCTGCTCACCGAGCATCGGCATGCCGGGGCCGTTGGCCACGCGCGGCGTCGTACCCGCCGGCTCACGCCCGGCGGAGGCGAGCCCGGCCCAGAGGACCCAGGGCATCGCGTTGCCGGAGGTGTCCAGCTCGACGGTCGTGACGGGCGTGCTGGGACGCGGCGTGGGGAACAGCACGGTGGCTTCTCCTGGGATGCAGGGGGATCGGGTGGTGGGACCACTCTGCCGGACGCGGTGCGTCCGGACATGGCAGCGGCGCGGTGCCCGGTCGCCCGGACACCGCGCCGCCTGGTCGGCTATCCCTTCACGGCGCCCGCGGTGAGACCACGGACGAAGTAGCGCTGGAGGGAGAGGAACACGATGATCGGCACGACCATCGTGATCATGCCGCCGGCCGTGACGAGGTTCCAGCCCGCGCCCTGCTGGCTCAGCAGGTTGTTGCGCAGGGCCACGGTCACCGGGGCGACGTCCTGTCCCGGCCCGAGGATGACCAGCGCCACCAACAGGTCGTTCCAGACCCACAGGAACTGGAAGATCGCGAACGACGCCAGGGCCGGCACGGACATGGGCAGCACCAGCCGGTAGAACGTCTGGAAGTGGCTGGCGCCGTCGATCTTCGCCGACTCGATCACCGTCTTGGGCAGGGTCGCCATGTAGTTGCGCAGGATGTAGATCGCCAGTGACATGCCGAACCCGATGTGGGCGAGCCACACCGTCGGGAACCCGCTGACCCCGAGCTTCTGGTAGATGTCCAGGATCGGCACGAAGGCCACGTAGTTGGGCACCACCAGCAGGCTGACGATCGCCAGGAACAGGAAGTCCCGGCCCTTGAACTCCATGAACGTGAACGCGTAGGCCGCGAACGACGCGATCAGGATGGGGATGAAGGTCGCGGGCAGCGTGATCGCCAGGCTGTTGATGAACGCCTGCCCCATGTGGGCCTTGTCGATGGCCTGGGTGTAGTTGCCGAAGGTCAGCCGGCCCCAGGTGCTGGGCTGGTAGAAGATGTGCCACCAGCCGTTGGACTCGGCATCGCTGAGCGGGCGGAACGACGTGACGAGCAGCCCGAGGGTCGGCACCACCCACAGGACGCACAGGATCACGAGGGTTACCTTCGTGAACCAGCCCGCCTTGGCGGGGTTGCCCTCGTAGTGGACCGGCTTCTTCTTCTGGGTCGTGGTGGGGGTGGTCTCTTCGACCGTTGCCGTGTCGGTCATGCCGCCGCCTCCTCAGCCCGGAAGTGCTTCACCTGGTAGATCATGATCGGGATCACCGCGACGAGCAGGATGACCACGACGACGGCTTCGCCGCCGGTGTTGAACTGCTTGTACTGCTTGATGAACTCGTTGGCGAGCACGTTGGTGTTGAAGTTGCCGCCCGTCGTGGCATAGACGATGTCGAAGATCTTCATCACCGTGATGGTCACCGTGATGAACACGGTGATGATGGTGCCGCGGATCTGAGGCACGACGACGCGCCCGAAGATCTGGCGCTCGTTGGCGCCGTCGATGCGGGCGGCCTCGATGGTCTCGACGGGGACGCCCTTGACGGCGGCCGAGAGCAGCACCATCGAGAAGCCGATCTGCGCCCAGAGCAGGATCACCATGAGGGCGAAGCTGTTCATGTGCAGGTCGCTCTTCTGGAGCCAGGGGATCGGGTCGGCGCCGAAGCTCGTGACGATGGCGTTGAGCAGGCCGATCTGCTTCTGCTCGCCGGCGCCCACGCGGTAGTCGTAGACGAAGCGCCACACGGTCGAGGCGCCGACCATGCTGATCGCCATCGGCATGAAGATCAGCGTCTTGGTGAGCTTCTCGCCACGGGCGCTGAGGCGGTCGGACAGGACGGCGATGGCCAGGCCCAGCCCGACGGTGATCGCCGGGACGAAGAGCATCCACAGCAGCGTGTTGATGATCGTGTCCTTGAAGCCCGGCGTGCTGAACAGCCGGTCGTAGTTCTCCCAGCCGACGTAGGCCGTCCCGAGGGCGTTCTTGAAGCTGGCGTTGATGGTGAGGAAGGTCGGGTAGATGAGGTAGAGCGTGATCGCGAAGTATGCGGGGAGGATGTAGAGGTAGGGCTTCACGCGCCCTTCCCAGGGTCCGGGCAACAGCTCTGCGACCTTGTTGAGCAACCAGTAGAGCGCCAAGGCCGCTGACACGCCGGCGGCTACCCAGGCGAGAGCGGTGACTACTTGCATCAGCATTGGCGAGTCAGTCCTTCCGGTGGTTCCGAAACAGATCTGGACCAAGTGAGGTCAACCTAAGTACTGCAGTGGGTCCAACTGTGGCACAAGGGCGGGGCCCGGGCGACTGCCCGAATGCGCCCCGCCCCTGCGGTGAGATCCGGCCGGTGGTCACCGGCCGTCGACGACGACTAGCTCGGCCAGCTCGCGTCGATGTTCTTCAGTGCGGTGTCGAGGTCCTCCTGGCCGGAGATCCACGACGTCATCTCGGTCCAGAACGACCCGGCACCCACGGCACCCGGCATCGCGTCGGAGCCGTCGAACAGGAACGCGGTGGACTGGTAGGCGACGTCCGCCACGGACCTGGTCAGGTCGGTCGGGTAGAGGCTCGTGTCGAAGTCCGTGTGCGGGCTTAGGAACGAGCTGTTCGGGGCGGCCTCGTTGCCGATGTCGGTCTCGGAGAGGTACTTCATCGCGGTCTTGGTGGACTCGGAGTCGTCCAGCATGACGGCGAGGTCGCCACCACCGAGGACCGGGTTCTCGCCGCCGGCCTCGGCGGGCGGGAAGCCGAAGACGCCGAAGTTCTTGTCGACGTCGGCGACGGCGCTCTCGGGCATGAAGTCGGGGCTCACGATGAACGACCCCTGCTTGAGCATCCAGCAACCCGGGCCGCCCTTGTCGAACATGGGCTTGCCGGCGTCACCGAACGCGGTGCTGGCGATGGCCTCCTGGCCACCGGCCACGTTGCCCTCGGTGAACAGCAGCTTCTCCATCTCGGCCGCGGCCTGCTTGACCAGGTCGGAGTCGAACGGGATCTCGTGGGTGACCCACTGGTTGTACTGGTCCGCCCCGCCGTAGCGCATGACCAGGTCCTCGATCCAGTCGGTGGCCGGCCAGCCGGTCGCCGCCTCGGAACCGATGCCGAAGCACCACGGGGTGCCGCCGTCGGACTTGATCTGGTCGGTGAGGGCCTCGAGGGCGCCCAGCGAGTCGGGGGCCTGGTAGCCGGCCTCGTCCCAGGCGGGCTTGTTGTAGAACACCAGGCTCTTGACGTTCATGCTGACGAGCAGGCCATAGACCTTGCCGTCGACCGTGCCCGAGTCGAGGGTGCCGGGGACCATGCTGCCCTCGAGCGTGCTCATGTCGAGCACGTCGTCGAGCGCGTGTCCGGCGCCGCGGCTCACGATGTCCTTGACGACACCGGGCTGGGGGACCATGACGATGTCGGGGGTGTCGCCGGACTGGAGCTTGGTCATGATGACGGTGTTGATGTCATCGACCTTCTCCCACTTGATGGTGATGCCATCGGCCTTGGCCTTCTCGGTCAGCACCGCGGAGAGCCCGTCCTGGACGGGCTGGTCGACGCTGCTCCAGATGGTGACCGTCTTGTCGTCCTTGCCACCGCTGCCGCTGTCGTCGCCGCCACAGGCGGCCAGGGGCAGGGTGAGGGCGGCAACGGCCGCCATGGCCATGAGGGATGTGCGTCCTCGCACATGGGTTCGCATCGTGACTATCTCCTCGCGTAGTACGGCACGATTGACACGGGCGATCCGACGGCGTAGTTGTTGACCAACATGCTGAATCGAATCAGCACGATCCTTGCCCCGGGCAAGGGGCGGTGTCAAGCAACGATTTGGACACGTATGTCCTGATCCGTGACTGGTGAACTCCCGACGTGCTTGGGAGGATGGAGCGGAGGTGGCGACGGTGAAGACCAAACGCAAGGTGACGCTGAGCGATGTCGCGACCCGTGCCGGGGTCTCGGCCACGACCGCGTCCTACATCCTCAACAACCGGTCCGCGGAGATGCGCATCTCGGCCGAGGCCGAGGCGCGCGTGCGGCGCGCGGCCGTCGAGCTCGCCTACCGGCCCAACCGCAGCGCCCGCAGCCTGCGCACCTCGAAGACCAAGACCTTCGGCCTGCTGTCCGACACGGTGGCGAGCGGCCAGTTCGCCAGCCAGATGCTCATCGGAGCCAGCGCTGCGGCCCGCGAGAGCGACCACCTGCTGGTGATCGGGGAGTCCGAGGGCGACCCGACGCTGGAGGACCGGCTCATCGACGAGATGCTCGACCGCCAGGTCGACGGGCTCGTCTATGCCACGCTGGTCGCCTGCGAGATCGCCCTGCCGGCCCGGCTGCGGGACCGCAACGTCGTCCTGCTCAACTGCATGGATCCGGAGGCCGCCCTCCCGGTCGTCCTGCCCGACGACCTCCAGGGCGGACGCACGGCGGCCCAGCTGCTCGTCGACGCCGGGCTCGGCGACCGCGTGCACGTGGTGGGCCTCGACCCCAACCCGCGGGCGAGCGCGGGCCCCCTGCGGTTCCGCGGCATCGAGGAGACCCTGGCGGCCGCCGGCAGCACGGTCGCCGGCGTGGTCCCGACCGACTGGAGCGTGGTCCCCGCCTTCGAGGCCATGGACGCATGGCTGACCTCCGGGGAGCGGCCGACCGCCCTGATCTGCCTCAACGACCGCATCGCGATGGGGACCTACCAGGCCCTCGCGGCCCACGGCCTCTCGGTGCCCCACGACGTGTCGGTCGTGTCCTTCGACGGCTCCAACCTGGCGACCTGGCTGCGACCGAGCCTCGTCTCGGTGACCATCCCCTTCGCCGAGCTCGGCGCCTCGGCGGTGCGGATGCTGATGGAGCCGCCGGCCCCGGCAGAGCGGGTCCGGCGGCTGCCGATGCCCTTGCTGGCGGGCGAGTCGGTGCGCCGCACGTCGGGGTGAGGCCGGGCGGCGGCCGTCACGGGCGGCCGCGGACGGTGTGTCGGACCGCACCCTCGACGCGGCGGGGTCGAGTGGCTATCGTCACACCCGTCACTTCACTACGGATCGTCCGGCACGTACCTGCCGGTGGAGGGAGCACAACACCATGGCCACAGTGACCTTCGAGAAGGCCCAGCGCTGGTATCCCGGAGCGGACTCACCCGCTGTCCCCGCGCTCGATCTCGAGATCGGCGACGGGGAGTTCATGGTCCTGGTCGGCCCGTCGGGATGTGGGAAGTCCACGTCCCTGCGGATGCTGGCAGGGCTCGAGGAAGTCAACCAGGGCAAGATCTTCATCGGTGACCGCGACATCACCAACCTGCCGCCGAAGGACCGGGACATCGCGATGGTGTTCCAGAACTACGCGCTCTACCCGCACATGACCGTCGCCGACAACATGGCCTTCGCGCTCAAGATGGCCAAGGTCCCCGCCGCGGAGCGGCAGAAGCGTGTCGAGGAGGCCGCCAAGATCCTCGGCCTCACCGAGTATCTCCAGCGCAAGCCCAAGGCCCTCTCGGGTGGCCAGCGCCAGCGCGTGGCGATGGGCCGCGCGATCGTCCGCAGCCCGCAGGTGTTCTGCATGGACGAGCCGCTGTCCAACCTGGACGCCAAGATGCGCGTGCAGACCCGCACCGACATCGCCAAGCTCCAGGCCGACCTGGGCGTCACCACGGTCTATGTCACCCACGACCAGATCGAGGCCATGACGATGGGCGACCGCGTGGCGGTCATGAAGGACGGCATCCTCCAGCAGGTCGACACGCCGCTGCGGCTCTATGACAAGCCGGTCAACCTGTTCGTGGCGGGCTTCATCGGCTCGCCCCAGATGAACCTGCTGCAGGCCAAGGCGGCCGAGGGCAAGGCCTCCATCGGCGGCTTCGCCGTGCCGGTCGACGCCGCCGCCGCGGCGAAGATGAAGGGCAACATCACCGTCGGCGTGCGGCCCGAGGCCTGGCGCCTGGTGTCGGCCAGCGAGGGTGGCCTGCCGGTGACCGTGACGGTCGTCGAGGAGCTCGGCGCCGACGGCTTCGTCTATGGCAACTGCGACGTCGAGGGCACGCCCAGCAACGTCATCGTCCGGGTGAGCGCGCGCGACTCCGTGCACAAGGGCGACGTCATCCACGTGACGACCGACCCGGCTCACGTGCACGTGTTCGACACCGACACCGGCGAGCGCCTCAGCGACTGAGCCTCGTCACTCTCGACGACACCCGCCCGGGACCGCGCCAGCGGACCCGGGCGGGTTCGCGTCGTGGAGGTGCCGGTCAGGCGGACGCGGCTCGGTCCGCCGTACGACGGATCGCCTCGGCGAAGCCGGTGAACAGCGGCTTGGGCAGGTCGTGACCCATGCCGTCGACCAGCAGCAGCTCGGCCCCGGGCACGGCCGCCGCGGTCGCGCGGCCCCCGGACACGTGGACCATCCGATCGGACAGACCGTGCACGACCAGCGTCGGCACCGACAACCGGCGCAGGGCCGGGGTGCGGTCGGGCTGGGCGAGGATCGCCAGCATCTGCCGCATCACGCCGTTGGCGCTGAAGCCACGGTCCCAGGTGTCCTCGGCCCGACGCAGCACCTCGGCGTGCGGCTGCGGGTAGGACGGCGAGCCGATCACCTGCCACATGCGCGCCGAGGTCTCGGCATAGGCCGCCCGGCCCGGGCCACGCGGCGCGATCAGCATCGGCAGCAGCTTGGGGTGCTGCCAGCCGACGGTGCGCTTGCCGAGCGTCGACATGATGCTGGTCAGGGACCTGACCCGCTCGGGGCGGCCGATGGCCATGGTCTGGGCGATCATGCCGCCCATCGACACCCCGACCACGTGCGCGGCGTCGATGCCGAGGTGGTCGAGGAGGCCGCAGGCGTCGTCGACCATGTCGTCGAGGGTGTAGGGCGGCGGCCCGCCGCGGCCGGCGAACGCGCGCACCAGGGTGCCCCGGCGGACCCGGCCGCCGACCTTGGTCGACCGGCCGGTGTCACGGTTGTCGAAGCGGACCACGAAGAACCCCTGCTCGGCGAGCAAGGTGCAGAAGGCAGGGTCCCACCAGATCATCGGTCCGCCGAGGCCCATCACCAGCAGCAGGGGGTCGCCGTCGGGGCTGCCGAAGGTCTGGTAGCACAGCTCGATGCCGCGGCCCACGGAGGCGAACTGCTCCTCGGACACCTCGGGAGCGGGCTGCGTGGCGGTCATCTGCTGGCCTGACTCTCGGCGGCTCAGTGGTCGAAGTCGACGGCGGCGTAGGTGCCGAGCTTGCGGAGCCGGTGCTCGGAGGTGATGGACCGGATCGTCCCGCTGCGCGAGCGCATGACCAGCGAGTGGGTGGTCGCCGCGCCGCCTCGGTAGCGGACGCCCTTCATCAGCTCGCCGTCGGTGATCCCCGTGGCCGCGAAGAAGCAGTTGTCCTCGGTGACGAGGTCCTCGGTGGCGAGGTAGTGGTCGGCGTCCAGGTTGTGTCCGGCGTCGAGGGCGCGCTGCCGCTCCTCCTCGTCGCGCGGCCAGAGGCGGCCCTGGATCACGCCGCCGATGGAGCGCATGGCACAGGCGGCGATGATGCCCTCGGGCGTGCCTCCGATCCCCAGCATCAGGTCGATGCCGGTGTCGGGCCGGGCCGCCATGATCGCGCCGGCGACGTCGCCGTCGTTGATGAACTTGATCCGGGCCCCCGTCTCGCGGATCTCGTCGACCAGGCCCGCGTGGCGGGGTCGGTCGAGCAGCACCACCGTGACGTCCTCGGGGCGGCCGCGCTTGGCCTTGGCGACCAGCTTGATGTTGACGGCCGCGGGGAGGCGGATGTCGACGATGTCGGCCGCCTCGGGGCCGGTGACGAGCTTCTCCATGTAGAACACGGCGGAGGGGTCGTACATCGACCCGCGGGGCGCGACCGCGATCACCGCGATGGCGTTGTTCATGCCCTTGGCGGTGAGCGTCGTACCGTCGATCGGGTCCACGGCGACGTCGACCTCGGGGCCCGTCCCGTCGCCGACCTCCTCGCCGTTGAAGAGCATGGGCGCGTTGTCCTTCTCGCCCTCGCCGATGACGACGGTGCCCCTCATCTGGACCGTGGAGATGGTCGCCCGCATGGCCTGCACGGCGACGTCGTCCGCCTCGTTCTTGTCGCCGCGGCCGACCCAGCGGCCCGCGGCCATGGCCGCGGCCTCGGTGACCCTCACCAGCTCCATGGCGAGGTTGTGGTCGGGTGGCTCGTGGTGCGGGACGGTGCTCTGAGTGGGGGCCATGTCGTGATCGTAACGACGAGGCGCCACCTCGTGGGCGGACGTCCCTCGGTGGTGGGTCCGCGGACGGCTCAGAACCAGGCCAGGCACGCCACGGCGGCCAGCAGGGCCGCCGGGGTGATCGCCCACGCGACCGCGTGGAACGTCCGCTGGCGCGGCGCGAGGCCCTGGCCGGCCAGGCCTCGCCGCCACAGCAGGTTGGCCAGTGACCCGGTCCAGGTGAGGCCCGAGCCGACGTTGAGCCCGATGAGCGCGGCGAGGACCATCGGCGTCCCCAGCGGACCGACCAGGGGCAGCATCAGCAGGGCGGCCGAGATGTTGGTGAGCAGGTTGGCGAGGACGGTGGCGAGCAGGGCCACGAGCAGCAGGGACGGCAGGGTGGTGTGGGCGGGCAGCGCCCGGGCCACCCACTCGCCCAGGAAGCCCGTCGCCAGCGCCTCGACGACCAGCGCCAGGGCCAGCACATAGAGGAGGAAGGCCGGTTGTGCGGCGTGGACGACGCGGGTCCACGGGAGCCGTCGCCCGGCCAGCGCCCACACCACCAGCACGACCGCGCTCGCCCCGGCAGCGACCCAGGGCTCCAGCCCGAGGGTCGGTCCGGCCGCGAAGCCGACCAGCATCAGGCCGACCACGACGACCGGCACGAGCGGGGGACGGGTGGTGCCGCGGACGTGGGTGTGCGGCCGTGGGTCCCGGAGCTCGGAGGCCAGCAGCGCCCGGAGCCCGACGTACTCCACCGCCAGCACCGCCAGCCAGGCCGGGAGCATCGCGGCCGCGAAGCCGAGGAAGGAGATGCTGAGGTAGGGCATGGCCAGCAGGTTCGTCAGGTTGGCCGTGGGCAGCAGGATCGACGCGGAGTTGGACATCCGCAGGCAGGCGTACGCCGGCGGCCACGGCGACTCCTCGAGGGCCGCCGCCGCGCCGACCGCGACCGGGGCGAGCAGGATCACGGTGGCGTCGAGGCTGAGGGTCACCGTGACGGCCGCCGCCAGCAGGAACGCGCCGCCGAGCAGCACCTGGGGGCGGCCCGCGCCGGCGCGGGCGACCAGCCCGGCGGCGTGGTCGAACAGGCCGGCCCGAGCGCAGACCTCGGCGACCACCAGGATCCCGGCGAGGAACGCCACGACCGGCGCGAGCTCGCGGACCACGTCGGCGGCGCCGGGCAGGTCCGGGACGCCGAGCGCCAGCGTCGCGCCGATGGCGACCAGCGCCACCAGGCCCTCGGTCAGCGGGCGCGGGTGCCGCAGCCCGGTCACGATCAGGGACGCCAGGCAGACGAGAGGGACGACGTCGCGCGCGGTGGTCAGCAGCACGGACGGCACTGGACAGAACGTACGTCACGGGTGGGAGCCGGTCCCCACCGTGGTGCTGCCAGAATCTGCCCCGTGACCGAGCACCAGGCCCAGCGTCCCGCCGAGCGTCCGGGCCGCTACCAGCGCAGCCCGTCCGGGCTGATCGCGGCCCTGGTCATCACCGTGCTCGCGGTGCTGGCCTTCGTCGTGTTCCGCTCGCTCAACCGGACCGACCTCGATGTCGAGCCGGAGCGCGTGGACTACCTGGCCACCGTGCAGTCCCTGCAGCAGGACGGCGCCGCGCCGGTCTATCCGGCAACGCTGCCCTTAGGCTGGATGGCCACGAGCGTCGACGTCCGGCCGGGCGACCGGCTCGCGTGGGGAGTCGGCATCCTCACCGACGACGACGAGTTCGTCGGCGTGCGCCAGTCGAGCGAGTCCCTCGACTCGCTGCTCGAGACCTATGTCGACGAGCAGCCCGCCGACGACGGCACGGTGTCGGCGGCGAGCGACGTCGCCGGCCGGTGGCGCGCCTTCCACGACGACGGGGGAGACCGGGCCTACGCCGCCGAGGTGGGCGACCAGACCGTGCTGGTCTTCGGGTCCGCCTCCGACGCCGACCTGCGCGAGGTGGTCGGGTCGCTGACCCGCGACCGGCTGTGAGCCTGTGCGTCGGCCCGGGTCCGGGCCGACGCGTCAGCCCTCGGCCGACTCCCGCGCCGCGTCCAGGCGCTGCCGAGCGCCGTCGAGCCACTCCTGGCACAGGGTCGCGAGCTTCTCGCCCCGCTCCCACAGGGCGAGCGACTCCTCGAGCGTGGTGCCGCCGGCCTCGAGGCGGCGGACGACCTCGATGAGCTCCTCGCGCGCGGCTTCGTAGGTGGGCTTCTCAGCCATCGGCTGCTCCTGGGTCGTCGGGGGAGGTCGGGTCGTCGGGGGACGCGAGGCGCTCGGTGTCGCCGGCCGTGACGTGGATGCGGCCGTCGGCGACCCGGACCGAGAGCAGGTCGCGAGGCTCGACGCCGGTCACCGACGTCACGACGTGGCCGTCGGCGTCCTGGAGGACGGCATAGCCCCGGCGCAGCGTCGCCAGCGGCGAGAGGGCGCGGGCGCGGGCGCGTTGGTGGTCGATGTCGTCGGCCGCCCGGTCGAGGGTGTGGGCGAAGGTGCGCCGGGCACGCCCGACGAGCAGCTCGACCTCCTCGACCCGCGCCCCGACGAGGCCGGCGGGGTCGGCGAGGACCGGGCGCGACCGCAGTGCCGCGAGGCCCGCCTCCTCGCGGTCGAGCAGCTGGTGCACCAGGGTGCCGAGCCGCTCGCGCGCCCACAGCACGCCCCGGAGCTCCTCGGCCACGTCGGGCACGACGAGCTTGGCCGCGTCGGTCGGTGTGGAGGCCCGGACGTCGACGACCAGGTCGAGCAGGGGGGCGTCCTGCTCGTGCCCGATCGCGGAGACCACGGCCGTGCGGCGCCGGTGGACCGCGCGCAGGAGCGCCTCGTCGGAGAACGGCAGCAGGTCCTCCACCGAGCCGCCGCCCCGGGCCACGACGATGACATCGACCTCGGGGTCGCGGTCCAGGCGCTCGAAGGCCTCGATCAGCTCGGCAGCGGCGCGCGGACCCTGCACCGCGGCATAGGCCTGCTTGAAGGCCACCGACGGCCAGCGCCGTCGTGCGTTGTCGAGCACGTCGCGCTCGGCCGCCGAGCCTGGGGCCGTCACCAGCCCCACGCAGCGGGGGAGGAACGGCAGGGTGCGCTTGAGCTCGGCGGCGAACAGGCCCTCGGCGGCGAGGAGCTGGCGACGTCGCTCCAGCTGGGCCAGCAGCTCGCCGAGCCCGACCATGCGGATCTCGCGCGCCGCGAGCGACAGGCTGCCGCGGTTGGCGTAGTAGGACGGCTTGGCGTGGATCAGCACGCTCGCACCCTCGACCAGCGGGGGGTTGAGGCTGTCGAACACCACGCGGGAGCAGGTGACCGGCACCGAGATGTCGGCCACCGCGTCGCGCAGCGTCATGAAGACCGTCCCGACGCCGGGCCGCCGGTTGACCTGGGCGATCTGCCCCTCCACCCACACCGCGCCGAGCCGGTCGACCCAGCCGGCGATCGCGTTGGCGATCTGCCGCACCGGGGCCGGCTGCTCGGGGGACGTCTGGAGGGCCACACGCGGAGCCTAGTTGCCCTCACCCCCTGCCTAGACTTGCCCGCATGACCACCGATCTGGGCAACCCCGTCGTGCTCCCTCCCGACGAGGCCGACCGCGCCGTGCTGCTGGCCGCTCCCCGCGGCTACTGCGCCGGTGTCGACCGCGCGGTCATCACCGTCGAGAAGGCGTTGGACCTCTACGGCGCGCCCGTCTATGTCCGCAAGCAGATCGTGCACAACCGCCACGTCGTGGCGACGCTCGAGGCGCGCGGGGCGATCTTCGTCGAGGAGCTCGACGAGGTGCCGCCGGGGCAGACCGTGGTGTTCTCGGCACACGGCGTGTCGCCCGAGGTGCACCGGCAGGCCGACGAGCGGGGCCTCAAGACGATCGACGCCACCTGCCCGCTCGTGACCAAGGTCCACCACGAGGCCAAGCGGTTCGCCGGCGACGACTTCGACATCCTCCTCATCGGGCACGCCGGCCACGAGGAGGTCGAGGGCACGGCGGGCGAGGCGCCCGAGCACATCCAGCTCGTGCAGAGCCCCGAGGACGTCGCGGCCATCACGGTGCGCGACCCCGCCAAGGTCGCCTGGCTCTCCCAGACCACGCTGTCGGTGGACGAGACGATGGCGACCGTGGCCGCCATCCGGGAGCGCTTCCCACAGCTCGTGGACCCGCCGAGCGACGACATCTGCTATGCCACCCAGAACCGCCAGCTGGCGGTCAAGGAGATCGCCGCCGAGTCCGACCTCGTGATCGTCGTCGGGTCCGGCAACTCCTCCAACTCCGTCCGCCTCGTCGAGGTGGCCCTCGAGGCGGGCGCGCGCGCCGCGCACCGGGTCGACGACGCCGGGGAGATCCAGGACGCCTGGCTCGACGGGGTCCGCACCGTGTCGGTGACGTCGGGGGCGTCGGTGCCCGAGGAGCTCGTCCAGGGGGTGCTCGCGTTCCTCGCCCAGCGAGGCTATCCCGACGCCCGGGCGGTGCAGAGCGTCGAGGAGAGCCTGATCTTCGCGCTGCCGCCGGAGCTGCGCCGCGACCTCCGCGCCGCCCAGAAGGCGTGACGTCGATGGCGAGGTACGTCGACCTGCACCCCGACAACCCGCAGGCCAGGCTCATCGACCAGGTGGTGAGCGCCCTGCGTGACGAGGACGCACTGATCGCCTACCCGACCGACTCGGGCTATGCGCTCGGCTGCCGTCTGGGCAACCGGGACGGACGCGACCGGATCCTGCGGATCCGCGACCTCGACGAGCGCCACCACTTCACGCTGGTGTGCCGGGACTTCTCCCAGCTCGGTCAGTACGTCCACGTGAGCAACGCGTCGTTCCGCGCGATCAAGGCCTCGACCCCCGGTCCCTACACCTTCATCCTCCCGGCCACGCCGGAGGTCCCGCGTCGCCTGATGCATCCCAAGAAGCGCACGGTGGGCGTGCGCATCCCCGACCACGTCGTCGTGCAGACCCTGCTCGCGGCGCTGGGCGAGCCGCTGCTGTCGAGCACCCTGATCCTGCCCGGGGAGACCGAGGCGCGCTCGAGCGGCTGGGACGTCAAGGAGGAGCTCGACCACGTCCTCGACATCGTCATCGAGGCCGGCGAGGTGATCCCCGAGCCGACCACGATCGTGGACTGGTCGGAGGACGCGCCGGTGATCGTGAGGTACGGCTCCGGCGACCCGAGCCGCTTCGAGTCCTGATCCCGAGGGACCGGGCCCCGGTGGGCGGTCAGCGGGCCTGGCGCTGGCGGACCGCGAGGGTGGCTAGGCAGAGGGCATAGCCGGCGGCGAGCGCGGCGCTGTGCGTGGCGAGGCCGGTGACGACCGCCTGCACCAGCCCGTCGCCCGGGTGGGCGATGGTGCCGGGCGACACCAGCGCCAGCAGCGTGAACACGGCGACCATGATGAGCGGCGGCAGCACGCCCACCGTGAAGAAGTCGTCGAGGCGCACGACGAAGGCCAGCCCGAGGCACAGCGCCACGAAGCTCAGGTCGAAGAACAGGCTGAGCCGTCCGACCAGGAGCAGGTCGACCACGACGACGGTCAGGGCGACGGCCAGCCCGAGCGCCACCGCGTGGCGCCCCGACTCGCGGCCCCGAGCCCAGGTCAGGGAGGACTGGCTCACAGCGCCACGCTATGGTCCGGGCCGCCCTCGTCGTGGGAGCCGCGCCGGTCGGCCCCGTGGAGCGGGAGCGAGGCCACCGACCGGCTCAGCGACTCGACCTGCCGCGGTGCGGGCAGCTCGTCGTCGGTCACCGACAGCTCGCTGAACCTCCGCGCCGAGACCAGCACCCGGCTCTCGAGCGACCCCATCGCCTGGTTGTAGTGACCCACCGCGGCGTTGAGCGAGCGGCCCACCTGGTCGAGGTGGCCGGTCATGGTGGCCAGCCGGCCGTGCAGCTCGCGGCCGAGCCGGTGGAGGTCGCGGGCCTGGTCGGCGAGGGCCTCGTGGCTCCAGCCGTGGGCGACCGTGCGCAGCAGGGCGATCAGAGTCGTCGGCGTGGCGAGCACGACCTGGCGCCCCGCGGCGTAGTCGAGCAGCTCCGGCTCGGTCTCGAGGGCCGCCGAGAGGAACGCCTCGGCCGGCACGAACATCACGACGAACTCGGGCGTCTCGTCGAGGGAGAGCCAGTAGCGCTTCGCCGACAGCGCGTCGACGTGGCTGCGCAGCTGGCCGGCGTGCCGGCGCAGGTGGGCGGCGCGCTCCTCGTCGTCGTCGGTCGCGCACGCGTCGAGGAACGCGTCGAGCGGCACCTTGGCGTCGACGACCACGCGCCGTCCTCCGGCCAGCCGGACCACCAGATCCGGGCGGCGCGCCCCGTCGTCGAGGCGCTGCTGCTCGGTGAAGTCGACGTGGTCGACCATGCCGGCCAGCTCGACCGCCCGACGCAGGTGGAGCTCACCCCATCGGCCGCGGACCTGAGGACGCCGGAGCGCGGTCGCGAGCGACTGGGTCTCGCGACGGAGCAGGTCGGTGGTGTGGCGCATGTCGAGCACCTGCTGTGCCAGCTGGCCCTGCCAGGCCGCGCGGTTGTGGTCGAGGTCGCGCAGCTGGTCGTGGAGCCGGTCGAGCCCCTCCTGGACCACCGCCCGGTCGGCCGCCCGCTGGTCGAGAGCGAGGGCGAGCCTCGGGTCGTCCCGCGGCTGCGCCCGCACCCACAGCACGCCTCCCGCGAGGCCCAGCGCCAGGCCCAGCGCCAGGCCGGTCAGCAGCAGCACGATCTCCATGCCCCGAGCATGGCGGTGGCCACCGACAGAGCTGCGTCGTGACCTGCCGAGTTGGACCAATCGGCGTGTAAACGCGGGTGAGGGATGCAGTTCGTGACCAATCGTCGACCTCGGGGGGCCAGCGGTTCGGCCCAGCGGTTCGGCCCCGAAGTCGCCTGAGATCCGGGTCCCGGCAGGCAGCGCGCGTCCACAACCCGCCCGGTGGAGCCGGTCAGTCGGACAGGTCGACGACGACGGGGGCGTGGTCGGAGGCGCCGGTCCCGGCGCGCTCGTCACGGTCGATGAAGGCACCCGTCGTACGCGCGGCGAGGGCCGGCGAGCCGAGGACGAAGTCGATGCGCATCCCGCGGTTGCGCTCGAAGCGCTGCCGGTAGTAGTCCCAGTAGGTAAAGACCTCAGGCCCCGGAGCGAACGGCCGGACCACGTCGGCGTACCCGTCGTCCAGGAACGCCTGGAACGCGGCCCGCTCCGGCGGGGTGACGTGGGTGTCCTTGGCGAACGCCGCCATGTCGAAGACGTCCTCGTCGCGGGGGGCGATGTTCCAGTCGCCGACCAGGGCCGTCGGACCGTCGAGCCACGGCCGGGCCGCATCGCGGAGCCGGGCGAGCCAGTCGAGCTTGTAGACATAGTGCGGGTCGTCGACCTTGCGCCCGTTGGGGACGTAGAGCGACCAGATGCGGATGCCGCCGCAGACGGCGCCGATCGCGCGGGCCTCCGCGTCGACGGGGTCGCCCCAGCCGGGCATGCCGGGGAAGCCGGTCTCGACGTCCTCGATGCCGACCCGGCTGATCAGGGCCACGCCGTTCCACTGGTTGTAGCCGACCGCCGCGACGTCGTAGCCCAGCGACTGCAGCCCCATCAGCGGCAGCTGGTCCTCGCGGGCCTTCGTCTCCTGCACCGCGAGCACGTCGACGTCGTGTCGCTGGAGGAATGCCTCGACGCGGTCGATGCGGGAGCGGAGGGAGTTGACGTTCCACGTGGCGATGCGCACGCGGTGAGCCTAGTGGCGCCCGGCTAGCGGCCCGACCCCGCCGGCGCGGCCAGGAACGGGGTGACCGCCTCCGGGGTGGTGGCCCGGGCCAGCTCGACGGCGCGGGCCAGCGGCAGGTCGCGGACCTCGACGCGCTCGGTCCCGGCGGCGGTCGTCGCGACGAGCGTCGCCAGCCCGCGGCGCCGCTGGAAGAAGGTCTGGCGGACGACCCAGCCGATGATGCCGTCGCGTTCGAGGACGGTGCGGCGCCGCACGAGGGCACCCGACCCGGCAGCAAGGTGCTCCTCGGTCAGCAGGTGCCCGAGGTGGCGGTACTCCAGGGTCCCCAGCAGCACACCCCAGGCGCCGAACACGACGAGGACGAGCACCGGGAGCCAGCGGGGGAGGTCGAGCGCGATGGTCGGGACCACCGAGAGCGCGGTCGCGATGAGGGTGACCCACTGGTTGCGGACATAGCAGCGGCGCCGCGCGACCGAGCCGTGCTGGTGGAGCGGCTCGCCCAGCGGGGCGTCGGCGTCGAGGATCGCGTGGCCCACCTGCTGGCACACCTCGCGCGGGCACGGAGGCAGCACCTTGGTGACCCCGCCCGAGCCCACCCCGGTCGCCAGCGTGGCGAGCTCGGCGCCGTGGACGAGGCGCAGGAGCACGGGCTCGACCAGCTCGACGCCCCGGACCCGCGCCTCCTGGACCGAGGTCGACCGGGTCGTCAACGCCCCCGCGGTGAGGCGGATGGTGCCGTGCTCGCGGACCAGGCGCAGGTCCCACCACTGGAGGGCATAGCCCGCGATCGAGATGGCCAGCCAGCCCGCGAGGACCCCGACCAGAGCGGTCAGCACGACCAGCGGGATCGCGAAGCCGAGCACCCACCGGTAGGCCTCGTCGACGTGCTCGGCGTCGAGGAACGGCAGGCTGTCGCCCCACTGGGCGAGGGCACCGATCGCGCCGGCGACGATCGCCAGCCTCGAGAGGCTGAACGGGGCGAACCTGAGCCACGACCAGTCGATCACGGCGAGGACCTGGGGGGCGACGTACGACGACGCGGCGGGCTGCCGCGCCCCGGCCGTCGCGGCCCCGCGCGCGTCGTAGTCCTCGGCGATCCCGATCTCTCCCTGGGGCACGAACTGCAGGTCCGAGGGCCGCTTGGTCGCCGATGGGTCCCACACGGCAAGCGACCGTGCGACCAGCAGGTGCCGCAGCTCGTCGGCCTGGGCGACCGAGAGCGCGTTGAGCTCGATGCGGGTCTCGTCGACGCCGGTGCCGACCTTGACCTTCGTGAGGCCGAGGAGCCGGTGCATGAGGGACGCCTCGAGGTCGACGCTGCGGACCCGGTCGAGGGGTGCGGTGACCTGCTGGCGGTTGAGCAGCCCCTTGCGCAGCTGGAACTGGGTGTCGGTCATCCGGTAGCGCGTCGTCAGCCACGGCAGGAAGCCCAGCAGGATCGGCACGCCGATGGTCAGGCCGGTGAGCACCGGGTTGAAGCCGCCACCGGAGTTGATCCCCACGAGCGCGATGATCGCCGGGATGGCGAACTGCTTGAGGGTTTGCACCGGGCCGACCAGCAGCATCCGGGGGTCGAGCCGCTGCCAACCCTCGTCGGCTGACGGCAGGGCGGTGGACGGCTCGGGGGAGCGCGCCTCGGGGGAAGGCACCTCGGGGTCGGTCACGTGGCGTCGCCCTCCGACGCGGCCGTGATCTCGGTGAGCTCGGCGACGGTGCGGCGCGCGACGTCGGCGTCGAGGCAGTCGATGCGCAGCGGGCCGGCCGCCGACGCGGTGGTGACCGTGATCGAGGCCAGCCCGAACAGGCGCATCACCGCGCCCTGGTGGGAGTCGACGGTCTGCACCCGCGACAGCGGCGCGATCCGCTCCTCTCGCTGGAGCCAGCCCGACCGGGTGAAGACGGCCGTGGGCGTGACCTCCCACCGGTGGATCCGGTAGCGCACCGGCGGCATCACCACGACGCGGAACGCCAGCCCCGCGAGCACGAGGGCCAGCAGCAGCGTGCCCCACCAGGGGTGCTCGGGCACGAACCAGACATAGGCGACCACCAGGGGCACCGCCACGAGGAGCGCGCCCACCAGGGCGCTCACCCGCCAGAAGGCCACCGCCCGTGGCGACACCAGGTTGGCCGGCTCCCGCAGCACGCCGGGGTCCGTGACCGGAGAGGCCGGCCCGGGGGCGGGCGCGGGGGTCACGTGCGTCGGGTCGGCGCTGCTCATGCCGTCGAGCCTGTCACATCGGGTGCGCGAGCTCCCGGTCGGCGGCCACCACGAGGTCCGACAGGCGGGAGCCCAGGACCCGTGCGGGCTCGGGCAGCCGCTGCGCCGGCACCAGCCCGTCGAGACCCGCACGGGCCTGCTCGAGCAGCGCACGCTGCCACGGGACCACGCTGGAGCCCACACGCGCGCCGAGCTCGAGGGCTCCCGTGACCACGGGGGCCGCGTCCGGGTGTCCCAGCGCGGCGAGCGCGCAGCCGGCGCCGGCATAGACCTCGACCGCCCGTGAGTCCGACACCGCGTCGCGGCTCGCGCGCGCGACCTTGCCGAAGCGGGCGAGCGCCGTGTGCGGGTCTCCGGCGTGCAGGGCGTCCCAGCCCTGCACGAGCAACAGGAACAGCGGCACGTGGTCGGCCGGGACGAGCTCCTCGACGGTGGCGAGCAGGGCCCGCGCCCGCTCCCACTCGCCCAGCTGCGCCTGGGCCAGGAAGAGGTTGTTGGCCACCGAGCTCAGCGTCGCCAGCGACCCGCTGTCGACGGCCAGCCGCCAGGCGCGCGCCACCGAGGCGGGCGCCTCGTCCGGTCGGTGCAGCGCCTGGACCAGGGCCAGCACGCTCGTGGTGTCGGCCTCGCGCGGGTCACCGAGGTCGCCGGCCAGGCGTACGGCGTGGCGCGCGGCCGTCAGCGCGCCGTCGAGCTCGGAGCGGGCGAGCCGCTGGAGCGACAGGTTGTTCTGCACGGTCAGCAGCCAGGTCTCGTCGCCGGCCGCCTCGAGCGCCGGCAGCGCCTCCTCCAGGTCGGCGCACGAGCCGTCGGGATCGGCGTGCAGGGTCAGCACCGCCCGCATCACGAGGACGTGCGCCCGCTCGAGCTCGCCGGGCAGCCCGCTGTCGAGCACCTCGCCGAGCCAGCGGACGCCCGTGCCGACCATGTCGGTGTAGGCCCAGAACCGCGCCAGTGCGATCGCCAGGTCGGCCACGGTGTCCTGGTCGTCGTCCTCCAGCGCGGTCCGGAGCGCCTCGACGAAGTCGGCATAGCTGGCGTGGACGTCGAGCAGCAGCTCGTCCGAACGAGGCGCGCCCCGCCACCGGTCGGCGTACCACCGCCGGTGCCGCGCCCGTGTCGCGGCCAGCGCGCCGGTCTCCTCGAGCCCCTCCAGGGCGAGGTCGCGGACGGTTCGCAGCAGCCGCACGCGGAGACCGTCGGGCCTGCGGCTCACCTGGACCAGGGCGTCGCGGACCAAGGTCCGGAGCGCGCCCGGCACGTCATCTCCTCGCGGGACGACCGCGCCCGCCGCGTCGGCCCCGAACTCGCCCCGGAAGACGCCGATGTGGCGGAGCACCCTGCGGTGCTCGGGGTCGAGCGCGTCGGCGCTCCAGAGCAGGGTGTCGCGCAGCGAGCGGTGCCGGTCCGGACGGTCCTGCTCGCCGGTCAGGTCGAGGGGTCGCCGGGCGGCCTGTCCGAGCTCGGCCAGGGACCGGGTGCTCGCCTTCCTGGCGAGCAGCTCGAGCGCCAGGGGCAGGCCGTCGACCTCGCGGGCCAGGCGGCCGAGCCGGACGACGTCCTCGGGGCCGAGCTCCAGACCGGGGGTGCGGTCGAGCAGCCGGTCGTGCAGGAGGCGTACGGCGGGGCTCGCGCGCACCTGCTCGGGCGGGGCTCCGGGAGGCGGGCAGGCCAGCGGCCGCAGCTCGAGGTTCCGCTGGCCCGCCAGGTCGAGGGCGCGACGCGAGGTCACGCACACGTGCAGCCCCGGGCAGGCCGGCAGCAGGGCGGCCAGGACCGCGACCGTGGCGTCCTGCGCCCGCTCGGCCTCGTCGATGAACAAGGTGGCGTGGCCGTCCGGCGTCGCCACGTCGCCGAGGACCTGGGTGGTGAGCGCGTCCGCCAGCGCGTCGACGGGCGGCAGGTCGGTGGGGAGCCGGACCCCGAACGCGACGGCGACGGCGTCGACGAGGTCCCGGGCGGTCGGGGAGTCGCGCTCGGCGAGGTCGACATAGGCCATCGGCTCGTCGCGCCCGGCTCGGTGGAACGCCTCGGCGAGCAGACGGGACTTGCCCACGCCGCCGGGGCCGGTGACGGTCACCAGCCGGCGCTCGCGCACGGCCGTCAGCAGCTCCGCGAGCTCCGAGTCCCGCCCGACCAGTGCGGTCAGGGGCGCGGCCGGCGCCGGTCGGGACCTGGCGCCGGACGTCGCCACCGCCGGAGCCAGGAGGCTCGGGTCCTGGGCGAGCATCCGCGCGTGCAGGTCGGTCGCGGCCGGGCCCGGGTCGATGCCGAGCTCGTCGCGCAGCAGCTCCTGGAGCGTCCGGAAGCCGCCGAGCGCCTCGGCCTGGCGACCGAGCCGCATGCGCGCCCGCATGAGCAGCTCGTGCCCGCGCTCGCGCAGCGGGTCGGCCTCGACCAGCTCCTGGGCCGTGGCGAGCGCGCGCTCGGCGGCGGTGGGCTCGCCCGTGTCGAGCAGCGCCTCGGCCAGCGCCTCGCGGGTGCTGTCGCGGAGGGCGGTCAGCCGGCTGCGCTCGGACGCGACGAGCTCGTCGTCCGCCCCGTCCCAGGCAACGCCCGGTCGCCACAGCGCCAGCGCCTCGTCGTACGCCGCCACCGCCGCGGCACCCCGCGCCCCGCCCCCCTCGACGCCACCGCGGGCGCGGGTGACGGCGGCGGTGAACTCGTCGGCGTCGACGGCGACGTCGCCGGTCAGGCGGTAGCCGCGCGACGTCGTCTCGACGACCGGCTCGCCGAGGCCGCGGCGCAGCCGGGCCACCACGGTGTGCACCGCCGAGACGTCGAGGCCGACCGCCTCGTCGCCCCAGACGAGCTCCAGGAGCACCTGGGCGTCGACGGCCTGTCGGCGGCGCAGGAGCAGGACGGCGAGGACGTCCAGGGTCCGTCGACCCCTCGGGGTGACGTCAGCGCCGCTGCTGCTCACCACCCGCAGGGGTCCGAGGACGAGGAACCGCATCCGCCCATGGAAGCACGACGGCGGAGGCCGGCGCCTTCCCTTTCGGCGCCGCTCGCAGGGCCGACCGGGCGTGAGCGACCCGGATGACGAGGGAGCCGTCCGGGTCGCGGTGGGCCCCGGCACGGCGCAGGGCCTGAGCGACCAGGCGGTTCTCGGAGTGCACGACGCACACCAGCTCGTGGATGCCCTGGGCGGGCATCGCCTCGGCCAGGGCGCCCAGCAGACAGCGTCCCACCCCGTGACCCTGGTGGGCGTCGACGACCGCCACGGCGAGCTCGGCGCGCGTCGCGCACCCCGGGTCGCGGGCCCACTGGGCGAGCCCGACGGCGCGGCCGCCGTCGAGGGCAACGAACGCCCCGCGGGCTCCGTCGCTCACCGCGGCCAGCGCCTGCACCAGCGTCCGCGACAGCCGCGGCGTCGGGGTGTGGAAGCGCAGGAAGCGGGAGAGCGGCGAGAGTCCTTCGAAGACCTCGCTGACGAGATGCGTGTCGTGCTCGGCGAGCGGACGGATGTCGACGGCCTCGGACAGGAGCTCGGGTCGGGGCTCGGGCCGGAGGTCAGTCGGGAGGTCGGGACTGGTGGTGGGACAGGCGGACATGGTCGTTTCCTCTTCTCGGGTGTCCCGAGGAGGGTGCGCGGCGGCCCTGTCGCCGACCTGTCACGGTGATGTCGGCGGCGGGGCCGGCGGTGCGGCCCGTCCGGGGCGCGTCGCGCTTTCGGCGGGTCGCCGTACGTCGCCGTAGACTCCCCGCCCGTGGCACTCACCATCGGCATCGTCGGACTCCCCAACGCAGGCAAGTCGACCCTCTTCAACGCGCTGACCAAGAACGACGTGCTGGCGGCCAACTACCCGTTCGCCACCATCGAGCCCAACGTCGGCGTCGTCGGCGTGCCCGACGGCCGGCTCGCCGTGCTGGCCGGGATCTTCGAGTCGCAGCGGATCCTGCCCGCCACGGTCGAGTTCGTCGACATCGCCGGCATCGTGCGGGGCGCCTCCGAGGGCGAGGGACTGGGCAACAAGTTCCTGTCCCACATCCGCGAGTCGGCCGCGATCTGCCAGGTGACGCGGGTGTTCCGCGACGAGGACGTCACCCACGTCGACGGCGAGGTCAACCCGGCCTCGGACATCACCACGATCCAGACCGAGCTGATCCTCGCCGACCTCCAGACCCTGGAGAAGGCGATCCCGCGCCTGGAGAAGGAGGCGCGCGCCAAGAAGGAGCTCGCGGCGGTCGTCACCGCGGCCCGGGAGGCGCAGGACGCGCTCGAGGGCGGCACGCCGGTGATCGCCACGTCGATCGACCGCGATCTGCTGCGCGAGCTCTCGCTGCTCACCGCCAAGCCCTACATCTATGTCTTCAACTGCGACGCCGACGAGCTCTCCGACGAGTCGCTGAAGGCGTCCATGCGGGAGCTGGTGGCCCCGGCCGAGGCGATCTTCCTGGATGCGAAGTTCGAGGCCGAGCTGGTCGAGCTCGACGACGAGGACGAGGCCCGCGAGATGCTCCACGAGCTGGGCGTCGAGGAGCCGGGACTCGAGGTGCTCGCCCGCGTCGGCTTCGACACCCTCGGCCTGCAGACCTACCTCACCGCCGGTCCCAAGGAGACCCGCGCCTGGACGATCCGCAAGGGCGCCACCGCCCCCGAGGCCGCCGGCGTGATCCACACGGACTTCCAGCGCGGCTTCATCAAGGCCGAGGTCGTCTCCTTCGACGACCTCGTCGCCGCCGGCTCCATGCTCAAGGCCAAGGAGGCCGGCAAGGTGCGCATGGAGGGCAAGGACTACGTCATGCAGGACGGCGACGTGGTGGAGTTCCGCTTCAACGTGTGAACCGCTGCGTTGGCGCAGGTCGCCAAGCAGGGGGTGACCCTCCCAGTCCGCAGACGGTCCGCAGCGGTCTTCAGTTGACTGCCTCCGCCCGGATGGCCGGGATCACGCAGAAGGCCGGACCAAAGGCCCTCACCATCCAGGCCGTGGATGGCTAGCGTCGAAGCCGTGACCGTCGAGCTGCTGGTCGACGGGGCCGAGCTGGTCGCGACGCTGGACGCCGGCGACCGCGAGATCCCCGGGGGCTGGGTCGCCCTGGAACGTGGCCTCGTCGCCGCCGTCGGCGGGGCGGGCGACGAGCGGCCGGCCGCGACGCGGGTGCTCCGCGCGGACGGCTGCCTGGTCACCCCCGGCCTGGTCAACACCCACCACCACATCTTCCAGAACCTGACCCGAGCCCACCGCCCCTCGGTCAACCGGTCGCTGTTCACGTGGCTGACGACGCTCTACCCGCTGTGGGCGGGCCTCGACGAGGAGGCGGCCTACCTCTCGGCCTGGGTCGGGCTCGCCGAGCTCGCGCTCGGCGGGTGCACGACCACGACCGACCACCTCTACGTGCACCCCCGCCACGGTGGTGACCTCATCTCCGCGGAGATCTCCGCGGCGACCGAGCTCGGGATGCGGTTCCACCCGACCCGGGGGTCGATGAGCCTCTCGGAGAAGGACGGGGGCCTGCCGCCGGACTCCGTGGTGCAGGACGACGACGAGATCCTCGCCGACAGCGAGCGGCTGGTCGCCCGCCACCACGACCGTGCATGGGGCGCCATGGTGCGGATCGCCCTGGCACCCTGCTCGCCGTTCTCGGTGTCCGCGGACCTGATGCGCCGTACGGCGGAGCTGGCCGAGCGGCTCGACGTGCGACTCCACACCCACCTCGCCGAGGACCCCGACGAGGACCGGTTCGCCGCCCGGGCCTTCGGACGTCGCACGATCGACCACTTCGAGGACGTCGGCTGGCTGACCGACCGCAGCTGGGTGGCGCACTGCATCTATCCCAACGAGGACGAGGTGCGCCGGCTCGGCGCCGCCGGCGTCGGGGTCGCGCACTGCCCGTCCTCCAACATGATGATCGGCGGGGGTGGCATGGCGCCCGTCGCGGAGCTCCGTGCGGCGGGGACACCCGTCGGGCTCGGCTGCGACGGATCGTCCTCCACCGACCACGCCTCCCTGTGGCTGGAGGCGCGGACCGCGCTGCTGCTGGGACACCAGAGACGGGGACCGACGGGGATGTCGGCTCGCGACGTGCTCGACATCGCCACGCGCGGCTCGGCCGCCTGCCTGGGCCGCGCCGGCGAGCTCGGCACCCTGACGCCGGGGGCGGCCGCCGACCTCGTGTGCTGGCCGCTGACCGGCATCGCGTTCGCCGGCGCGCTCACCGACCCGGTCGAGTCGTGGCTGCGCTGCGGCCCGGTCGCGGCCCGGCACACGGTGGTGGCCGGGAGACCGGTGGTCGAGGACGGACAGCTCGTCCACCCCGGCCTCGAGCAGATGCTCCGCCGGCACGCCGCAGCAGCCGGCCGCCTCCAGCGGCTGGCCTGACCACATCGAACGGAGTCCCCATGTCGTCACTCGGAGTCGAGGACCACCTCGTCGACCCTGCGACCCGCGACCGAGCGGTGGCCCACCTCCGGTCCGGAGGCATCGTGCTGCCCACGCTCGGCGAGCTGGCCGACCCTGCTCGGATCCCGACGGCGGTGACGGCCGGCCTGGCCGGGGTCGGACCGGACGATCCCAGCCCGCGGAACCTCTTCCGGATCCACTGGTGGAACGACGGCAGCCGCACGCGCCGCGTGGACGTGCCCGACCACGTGGTCCTCCCGCGGGAGCTCACGGGCGTCGACGCCCGCATCGTCGTCGCCCTGGGGGACAGGTTCCCGATGATCGGCGCCCACAAGGTGCTGGCCGCCTATGCCTGCCTGGTGCCGCGCATCGTGACCGGCCGCTTCGACCCGACCGCCCAGCGCGCGGTCTGGCCCTCGACCGGCAACTACTGTCGCGGGGGCGTGGCCATCTCCCGGATCCTCGGCTGCCACGGCGTGGCGGTGCTCCCCGAGGGCATGAGCCAGGAGCGGTTCGACTGGCTCGGGCGGTGGGTGACCTCCCCGGACGACATCGTCACCACCCCCGGCACCGAGAGCAACGTGCGGGAGATCTACGAGGCCTGCGAGGAGCTGGACCGGGACCCCGAGAACGTGGTCATCAACCAGTTCTCCGAGTTCGGGAACCACCTGGTCCACTGGCTGTGCACCGGTCGCGCGCTCGGCGCGGTCTTCGAGCACCTGCGCGAGACCGACGACGACCTGCGGCTGCGCGCGTTCGTCTCCGCCTCCGGCTCGGCGGGCACGCTCGCCGCCGGTGACCACCTCAAGGAGACCTATGGCGCGGAGGTCGTCGCGGTCGAGGCGCTGGAGTGCCCGACGATGCTGCGCAACGGCTTCGGCTCCCACAACATCCAAGGGATCGGCGACAAGCACATCCCCCTGATCCATCACGTGCACAACACCGACGTAGTGGTGGGGGTCACCGACCGCGCCACCGACCAGCTGGCGGTGCTCTTCAGCGACCCGGCCGGTCTCGCCTACCTCGCCGACCGGCGCGGCGTGCCGCCCGCGACGCTGGCCGCCCTGCCGTCGTTCGGGCTGTCGAGCATCTGCAACGTGCTCGCCGCCGTCAAGCTGGCCAAGCGCCGAGGCCTGGGACCCGACGACGTGGTCGTGACGGTGGCCACCGACGGGGCGGAGCTCTATGCCAGCGAGCGGGAGCGCGTCCGTGCCCGGGACTTCGCCGACGGCCTCGACGAGGCGCGCGCCGCCGAGGTCTTCGGACGCTGGATGCTGGGCGCGGACACCGGTGACCTGCTGGAGACCACCGCGCGCGACCGGGACCGCATCTTCGACCTCGGCTACTTCACCTGGGTGGAGCAGCGCGGGATCTCCGTCGAGGACTTCGTCGCCCGCCGGGAGCCGGGGTTCTGGGTCGGGCTGCGCGATCGGCTGGCGGCCTGGGACGAGCTGATCGTCGACTTCAACGGGCGCGCCGGCGTGCTGGCCGGCGGCTCCTGGGCCGGGTGAGCGTGCCGTGCCCTCGCCCGCCAGCCGCCTGGTGTGCTCGGGCTGCGGCTCCGCCCCGGCGGCGCGCGACCCCTACCCCTTCCGCTGCCCCGACGCCGCCGGGGGCGACGTCGACCACGTCCTGGTGCGGGTCCTCGACCTCGACCGGGTCAGCTTCCCGGTGGGCGCAGCCGGGTCCGGCTCACCGTTCGTCCGCTATCGCGGCCTCCTGCACAGCCATCACCGCGCGACTGCTGCCGGCCTGACCGACGAGGAGGTCGTCGCGATCGTGACGCGCCTGGACGAGGCGGTCGCCCGCGTCGCCGGCGCCGGCTTCCGGGCCACCCCGTTCGCTCGGGACGCGTCCCTGTCCGACCAGCTCGGCTTCCACCCCGCCGGCGGGGTGTGGGTCAAGGACGAGACCGGCAACGTGGCGGGCTCGCACAAGGCACGCCACCTGATGGGCGTGCTGCTGCACCTCGAGGTCTCCGAGCGGCTCGGGCTCGCCGACCCCCAGGCCCGACCGGACCTGGCGATCGCCAGCTGCGGCAACGCGGCCCTGGCGGCGGCCGTGCTCGCCCGTGCGGCCGACCGTCGGCTCCGGGTCTTCGTGCCCGTCGACGCCGACCCCCCGGTGCTGGCCGGGCTGCGCGACCTGGGGGCCGACGTGGTCGGCTGCCCGCGGGACCCCGGAGAGCCCGGCGACCCCACCTATGCCCGGCTGCGCGCCGCGCTGGCCGCCGGGGCCCTGCCCTTCACCTGTCAGGGCAGCGAGAACGGCCTCGTCATCGAGGGCGGCGAGACCCTCGCCTTCGAGATCGCGTCGGACCTCGGGACCCGGGGCGAGGCTCTGGACCACCTCGTCGTCCAGGTCGGCGGCGGCGCCCTCGCCAGTGCCTGCATCCAGGGCCTCGGCGAGGCCGTCGGCCTCGACGCTCTCGGCCGGATGCCGCGGGTCCACACCGTCCAGACCGCCGGCGCGCATCCGCTGGAGCGTGCGTACGCGCGGGTCCGCGACCGGCTGCCCGCAGCGCCCGGCCCGGCCGAGATCGCCGGCGCCATGCGCGACGCCGCCGTCCACCGGTCGGCGTTCATGTGGCCCTGGGAGGGGGAGCCCCGCAGCATCGCCACCGGCATCCTCGACGACGAGACCTACGACTGGCGGGCGGTCGTCGAGGGGATGCTCGCCACCGGGGGCCGCCCCCTGGTCGTGGGGGAGGAGCTGCTGGCTCGCGCCCACGACCTCGGCCGGGCGGCCGGCTTCCCGGTCGACCCGACCGGGTCCTCCGGGCTGGCCGGGCTGCTGGAGCTGCGCGCGGAGGGCGGGATCGGCCCGGACGAGCGCGTGGGCGTGCTGTTCACCGGCGTCGAGAGGTGAGACACCCCCGGGTCCATTGGCCCTGGTGGACCGGGCTGCCGGGGGACAGGCTGGGATGAGATGCGACGAGAGGAGCGCACCCCTCGTGATGGCCGGCCGGCTGGACGTCGCGCCGTCGCTGGCGCTGTGCGGAGCGACGGTCGTGGTCGCGCTGGATCCGCCGGAGGTCGTGTCCGCCGACGTCGTCGTCGCGGGCGACCGCGTCGCGGGGATCGGCACCGCGCCGCCGGGCGCGACCCGCCGGGACTGCACGGGCACGCTGGTCGTGCCGGGCAACGTGTGCGCCCACCACCACCTCTACTCGGCCCTCAGCCGGGGCATGCCCTTCCACCTGGCGCCGCCGGTCACCTTCACCGAGATCCTGCAACGGGTCTGGTGGCGTCTGGACCGCGCCCTCGACGAGCAGGCGATCCGGGCCTCGGCGCTGCGCGGCGGTCTCGACGCGCTGCGTGCCGGCACCACGACGATCGTCGACCACCACGCCTCGCCCCGAGCCGTCGACGGCTCCCTCGACATCATCGCCGAGGCGCTGGCGGAGCTGGGGGTGCGCAGCGTGCTGTGCTATGAGGTCAGCGACCGCGACGGACCGGGACCCGCTCGGGCCGGCATCGCCGAGAACCGGCGGTTCCTCGCCCGCGCCGGCGGGCTCGCTCGGGCCATGGTCGGCGCCCACGCCTCCTTCACGCTCTCCGACGAGACCCTCGGCGCGCTGGTGGAGGTCGCGCGGCGGGGCGGTGCCGGCGTGCACATCCACGTCGCCGAGGACGCCGCCGACCAGCTCGACGCCCACGCGCGCTGCGGCCACGGCGTCGTGGAGCGACTGGAGCTGGCCGGTGTGCTCACCGATCGGGCACTGCTCGCCCACTGCGTCCACGTCGCACCCGCGGAGATCGGGCTCATCGCCGACGCCGGCGCGACCGTGGTCTGCAACGCACGCAGCAACATGAACAACGCGGTCGGTCACTCGCCGTTCAACCACGTGCCCGGTGGGGTCGCCCTGGGCACGGACGGCATCGGCGGCGACATGTTCGCCGAGTCCCAGGTGGGCTGGTTCCGGACGCGTGAGGCCGAGGTCAGGACGCCGGGGAGCTGGCCGCTGGAGCGGCTGGCCGACGGGGCGCGGTTCGCCGGGGACGTGCACGGCGAGCCGCTGCTCGGCACGCTGCGCGTGGGTGCCCCCGCCGACCTGGTGGTCCTCGACTACCCGACGCCCACCCCGGTGACCGCCGACAACCTCGCGGGGCACTGGGCCTTCGGCCTCTCGGCCGGCGCCGTGCGCGACGTGATGGTCGCGGGCGAGCTCGTGGTCGCGGACCACCGGTCGACCCGGGTCGACGAGGTCGCCGTGGCCCGCGAGGGCGCCCGCGAGGCCGAGCGCCTGTGGACCCGGATGGACGCGATCCCCCCGCACGACGTCGGACCCGGAGGAGGCCCCCGATGAGAGTGGCGCTCTACCTGCAGGACCTCCATCCCCTGCGCGAGGGCATGGACTACGTCCGCTACGCCGAGGAGCGCGGCTTCGAGGCCGTCTGGCAGGCCGAGAGCCGCCTGGTCAGGGAGGCGACGGTCCCGATGGCCGCCTATGCGGCGGTCACCAGCCGGATCAAGGTGTGCTCGGGCATCGTCCCCATCTGGACCCGCAACGTGGGGCTGCTGGCCGCCACCTTCTCGACCCTCGACGAGCTCGCGCCGGGACGGGTGGTGCTGGGCCTGGGCGCCTGGTGGGAGCCACTGGCGAGCAAGGTCGGCGTCGACCGCCGCAAGCCGCTGCGCGCGATGCGGGAGACGGTCGAGGCCACCCGCCGGCTGCTGGCCATGGAGCGCGTCACCTACCACGGCGAGTTCGTGCACCTCGACGACGTGGAGATCGACATCGTCCACGGCGACCGCTCCCCGCGGCAGGTGCCGATCTACATCGGCGCCACGGGCATGCAGATGATGGAGCTGGCCGGCGCCATCGCCGACGGCGTCCTCCTCAACTACATGGTCGCGCCGGCCTACAACCGGACGGCGCTCGCCGCACTGGCCGCCGGGGCCGAGCGGGCCGGCCGCTCCCTGGAGGACCTGGACCGACCTCAGCTCGTCGTGTGCTCGGTCGACCGCGACCGCGACCTCGCACTCGACAGGTCCCGTGAGCTGCTGACCCAGTACCTCGGCCAGCAGCCCCACATCATGAAGGCCAGCGGCGTCGACCCCGCGCTGATCGAGGAGATCGGCAAGGTCCTGACCTGGCCGGCGGGTCCGGAGGAGATCCGCGCGGCCATGCGGCTGGTCCCCGACGAGGTGGTCCAGCAGATCACCGCGTCCGGGAGCCCGGAGGAGTGCCGGGCCAAGGTGGCCGAGTACGTCGAGGAGGGCGCGACCTGCCCCGTCCTCTACCCGCTCGGGGACGACGTCCGACTCATGATCGACACCTTCGCAGTGTCCGGAAAGGAGAACGCACGATGAGGAGCTTCCAGGGGCGGGACATCCTCTCGCTGAAGGACGTCGAGCGCGACGAGTTCTTCCAGATCTTCTCGGTCGCCGAGGAGCTGCGGCCCTACGCCGAGAAGCGGCGCAACGGTGACCTGCTCAAGCACAAGACGCTGCTCACGGCGTTCTACCAGCCCAGCACCCGCACGCGGCTGGCGACCGAGGCCGCCATGCACCGCCTCGGCGGCCACGTCCTCGGCTTCTCCGACGCCAAGATGACCCGCGCCGGCGACTTCTACCAGGAGTCGATGAAGGACACGGCGCACATGCTCGAGTTCTATGGCGACGTGATCGCCATGCGGCACCACCTCCAAGGTGCACCGCACGAGGCCGCCCGGTGGGCGTCGGTCCCCGTCATCAACTGCGGGGACGGATGGGGCGAGCACCCCACCCAGGTCCTGACGGACCTCTACACCATCTGGAAGGACAAGGGCACGCTCGACGGGCTCCAGGTGCTGTGCGTCGGTGACATGCGGATGCGCACGATGCACTCGATCCTCTACGCCATGTCGCAGTTCGACATGGAGGCGATGGTCGTCTCGCCGCCCGAGCTGTCCCTGCTGGAGGAGTTCAAGGCCGAGCTCGACGAGCGCGCCGTGCGCTACCGCGAGGTCGGCTCCGTGGAGGACTGCATCGGCGAGGCCGACGTGATCTACATGGAGCCCGTCGTCCAGGCCGACTACTCCCAGGCCCGGGTCGACCCGACCGCGGAGCACGACACCACTCCGGCCGCCTACCAGGTGACCCGCGAGCTGCTGCGCGCCAAGGGCAAGCACGACGCGATCGTGCTGCACTCGCTGCCCCGGATGGACGAGCTGACCCTCGACGTCGACAGCACCCGGCACGCGAGGTACTGGTTCGAGGCCTACAACGGCGTCGTGATGAGGATGGCGCTCCTCGCCCTGGTCCTCGGGGCGACCGAGTAGGAGGGCTCCCCATGCAGACCCACCTGCGCGGTCGGGACGTGATCGACTTCCAGGACTGGACCCGTGACGAGCTCGACACCGTGCTCGACGTGGCGTTCGCGCTCAAGCGGGACCGCGCCCTCGGCAGACCGCATCCCTTCCTGCGCGACAAGGTGCTTGCGATGCTGTTCTTCTTCGCCAGCACCCGGACCAGGGCGTCCTTCGAGGCGGGGATGGCCCAGCTCGGCGGGCACGCCCAGTTCATCGAGAGCCGCTCGACCCAGATCGCGCACGGGGACACCGCTCGCGAGATCGGGGAGATCCTCGGGCGCTACAACGACGGCATCGCCATCCGCAACGTCGACTGGGGCGTCGGCAACACCTACCTCCGCGAGGTCGCCGCCGCCAGCAGGGTCCCGGTGCTGAACATGCAGTGCGACCACTTCCACCCCCACCAGGCGCTGGCCGACCTGATGACGATCATCGAGCGGTTCGGCGACCCGCGGGGCCGTACGGCGACGGTCAGCTGGGCAGCCGCCAAGACCTACTCCAAGCCGCTCAGCGTGCCGCAGAGCCTCATCATGCTGCTGCCCCGCTTCGGCATGAACGTCCGGCTCGTGCACCCGCCGGAGTTCACCCTGCTCCCCGAGCTGGTCGAGCAGGCCAGGGCCAACGCCCGACGGGCTCGGGCGTCGTTCGAGGTCATGGACGACTTCGACGCGGGCATCCGTGGCACCGACGTGGTCTATGCCAAGAGCTGGGGTGCGGTCCTCACCACGCCCGACCCGGAGGAGGAGGCCCGGCTCGTCGACACCTACCGGTCGTGGATGACCGACGAGGACCGCCTCGCGACCGCGGCCGACGACGCTGTGTTCATGCACCCGCTGCCGGCCGAGCGGGGGGTCGAGGTGACCGACGGCGTGATCGACGGTCCGCAGAGCGTCGTCTTCGACCAGGCCGAGAACCGGCTGCACGCCCAGAAGGCCGTGATGGCGCTGACGATGGGCTGAGCCTGGTGGCCGAGCCTCGAGGCCGAGCCGGGGGAGTGACGTCAACAACGGACCTTCGCCTCTGCCGTGGGGTCCGGAGGCTGGCGATGCTGGCGTTATGGTCACGGTGACTGCCTATTGGCGACCCTCGTCCATCGAGCAGGCGCTCGAGCTTCTCGAGCTGCCCGACGCCATCGTGCTGGCCGGGGGCACCCGGCTGGACGCCGACCCGACGGCCGAGCGGGTCGAGGTGGTCGACCTGCAGGCGCTCGGCCTCGACGCCGTCCGTGCCGAGTCCGGTGACGTGCTGCGGATCGGGGCGATGGTGACGCTGCAGGCGCTCGCCGACGAGGAGTCGGCGCCGGACGTGGTGCGCGAGGCGGCTCGCCGCGAGCAGCCGAGCACGCTGCGTGCCCAGGGCACCGTCGGGGGCTGCATCGCGACCGGTCGCGCCGACAGCGAGCTGCTGGCGGCGCTGCTGGTGCACGAGGCCGTCGTGCAGCTCGAGAGCCGTGGCGGGGCCGACGAGCTCCCGCTCGACCTGGTGCTCGCGGAGCTGTTCCTGCCTCGTGGCCAGGTCGTCACCGGCGTGACCATCCGCACGACGGGCCGCGCCGCGTCGGCGCGGACGGCGCGGACCCCGGCCGACCGGGCGATCGTGGCCGCCTATGCACGGAGTGCGGAGGGCGGGCGACGGGTCGCGCTCACCGGAGTCGCCCCGACGCCGGTCCTGGTGCGCCCCGGTGCCGACCTGCTGCCGCCCGGCGACTTCCGAGGGACGAGCGACTACCGCCGGCACCTCGCCGAGGTCCTCGTCGCCCGGGCCACGGAGAGGATCGCATGATGGACGTCGAGCTCCTGCTCAACGGTGTGTCCCAGCGCGTCTGCTGCGCACCGGGCGACACCCTGCTGACCGTGCTGCGCCGTCTCGGATGCTTCAGCGTGCGCTTCGGCTCCGAGACGGGGGAGACCGGTGCGGCGGCCGTGCTGCTCGACGGGCGGCTGGTCTCCGCCGATGTGCTGCTCGCGGCCCAGGCGGGTGGTCACGAGGTGACCACCGTGGAGTCGCTCGACGTCGCCACGGGTGAGCTGCACCCCATCCAGGCCGCGTTCGTCGAGTCCGGTGCGCTGCAGTCGGGCTACTCGGCGGGCGCCATGGTGCTCGCGACCAAGGCGCTGCTCGAGCGGGTGCCGCGCCCCTCGGAGTCCGAGATCCGCGACGCCCTGTCCGGGATCCTCGACCGGGAGACCGGCTATGTGAAGGTGGTCGACGCGGTGCAGCGGGCGGCGGCCCTGCTCCGGGGCGAGAAGCCGGAGCCGATGGCCCCGGTCCTCGTCGACCGGATCACCGACGGCCCCCGCGCCGGGGCTGCCCCTGACGCCCCCTTGGCCAGGCCACGGCTCGTCCCGTCGGCCGACGTCCCGGCCACCGTGGTGGTCGGCGTGGGCGCGCCCAAGGTCGACGCCGTGAGGCTCGTGAAGGGTCGACCCGCCTTCGTCGACGACGTCGAGCTGCGCGGGATGCTCCATGCCAAGGTCCTGCGGAGCCCGCATGCGCACGCCCGCATCGTGGCCGTGGACGACTCGGACGCGCGGGCGCTGCCGGGCGTCCACGCCGTGCTCCACGCCTTCAACACCACCAGGGTCAAGTACGCGTCCGGAGGTCAGAGCTGGCCCAACCCGCGCCCCTGGGACCAGGTCAGCTTCGACGACAAGGTCCGCCACGTCGGCGACCGCGTGGCCGCGGTGGCGGCGGACTCGCCGGCGATCGCCGACGAGGCCTGCCGGCGGATCAGGGTGACCTACGACGTCCTGCCGGCGGTCTTCGACGAGGTCGAGGCGATCACGCCCGGTGCCCCCGTCATCCACGACGAGGTCGACACCGAGGGCATCCACGACCGCGTCCGCAACATCACCCACCACATCGTGGGCCAGACCGTCTCCGACGACGAGCTCGAGGCCGCGTTCGCCCGCGCCGACCATGTCTTCGAGCAGACCTTCCACGTCCAGCAGCAGCAGCAGTGCCCGATCGAGCCGCACATCACGATCGGCTGGTTGGACGAGGACGAGCGGCTGGTCCTGCGGAGCTCCACCCAGGTGCCCTTCCACGTGCGACGGATGGTCGCGCCGCTGCTCGGGCTGCCGGTCAAGCGCATCCGGGTGGTCAAGCCGCGCATCGGAGGCGGCTTCGGTGGCAAGCAGGAGATGCTGCTCGAGGACGTGGTGGGTCACCTCGTGCTGGCCACCCGGCGGCCGGTCCGTCTGGAGCTGACCCGCGAGGAGGAGTTCGTCTCGTCGCGGATCCGGCACGCCCAGACCGTCACGTTCCGCTCGGCCGTCGACGCGGAGGGAACCCTGCTCGCCCAGGACCTCCACACCATCGGCAACACGGGCGCCTACGCCACGCACGGGTTCACCGTGCAGTCGGTGTCGGGACAGCGCGGGCTCTCGGAGTACAACTGCCCGGCCAAGCGCTATGTCGCGGACGTCGCCTACACCAACCGGCCGGTGGCCGGTGCCTTCCGGGGGTACGGCGCACCGCAGGCGCTGTTCGCGCTGGAGTCGCACATGGACGACATCGCCCGGAGCCTGCGGCTCGACCCGATCGAGCTGCGGCGCAGGAACTGGGTCCGCACCGGCGACCCGCTCGACATCCTCCCCGCCCTCGGTGAGCGGGGCGCCACGGAGACCGCCGAGGACGACATGCCGCGGGTGTCGAGCTGCGGGACCGACGAGTGCGTCGCGCAGGCCACGCGGGCGATCGGCTGGGAGCGCCGCAACGACCCGGACTGGAAGCGGCCCGCCGGCCGCCCGAGCATCCGGCGCGGGATCGGCTTCGCGCTGTGCATGCAGGCGACGAGCATCCCCAACCTCGACATGGGGGGTGCCTCGATCAAGATGAACGACGACGGGTCGTTCAACCTGCTGGTCGGTGCCACCGACCTCGGGACCGGCGCCGACACCGTCCTGGCCCAGATCGCCGCCGAGGTCCTCGGCGTCGCCGTCGACGACGTCCTCGTCTATGCGGCCGACACCGACCTGACGCCGTTCGACGTCGGCGCCTATGCGGACAGCACGACCTACATCTCGGGCACGGCGGTCATGAAGGCGGCCGAGCAGGTGCGGACGCGGATCGTCCTGCGGGCGGCCCGGCTGCTCGGGCTGGAGGACCCGGGCGGCATCGAGCTGCGCAACGGTCAGGCGTGGGCGGCGGACGGACGGTCGGTGTCGCTGGCCGACGTCGCGCTCAACGCGCTGCACGTCGAGGACCAGGAGCAGATCATGGCGACCGCGTCGCACGTGTCTCCCGAGTCCCCGCCGCCGTTCGCCGCCCAGGTCGCCGAGGTCGAGGTGGACGTGGACACCGGGCAGGTCACCGTGGTCAAGCTGGTGATGGCGGTCGACTGCGGGGTCGCGATCAACCCCACCACGGCCAGCGGACAGGTCGAAGGGGCGATGGTGCAGGCCCTGGGCTACGCCCTCACCGAGGACCTGGTCCTCGACGACTCCGGCCGTGCGCTGAACGCGCGGTTCGGGCCCTACTGGATCTTCAGGCCCGACGACACGCCTCCGATGGAGGTCTACCTCGTGCAGACGATGGAGCCCAGCGGACCGTTCGGCGCCAAGTCGGTGGGCGAGATCGCCATCGACGGGGTCGCACCCGCGGTGCGCAACGCGATCCTCGACGCCACGGGCGTCACCGTCAACGAGCTGCCGCTCACGCCCGAACGCGTGTGGCGGGCCCTCCAGCCCTAGGCGCCCGCGATGACGACCGACCTGGTGGTGCGAGGCGGCACCGTGGTCGAGCCGAGCGGCGCGCGGCGGGCCGACGTGCTGGTCCGCGGCGGACGCGTCGCCGCGGTCGAACCGGCCATCGAGGCCGACGGCGTCGACGTCGTCGACGCGGGCGGCGCCTACGTCGTGCCGGGCGGCATCGACGCCCACACGCACTTCGCCCTGCCCGTCGGAGCCGTCACGTCCGCCGACGACTTCGAGTCGGGCACCCTGGCCGCTGCCTGCGGCGGCACCACGTGCGTCGTCGACTTCGCGGGTGCGGGCCGCGAGCCGTGGCGGGAGGCGCTGGCCACCTGGCACGGGCGGGCGCGGGGGAGGGCCGTCGTGGACTACGGCTTCCACCTCACGGTCACCGAGCTCCCCGAGCACCCCGAGGAGGCCGTCCGGCGGTTCGCTGCGTTCCTCGAGCAGGGCGTGTCGAGCGTCAAGCTCTACCTCGCCTACCCCGACCGGCTCATGGTCGACGCCGAGACGCTGGCGCGGGCCCTCGCGGCCTCCCGGCGGACCGGGGTGCTGGTCTGCGTCCACGCCGAGGACGGCGCCGTCATCGAGACCCTGGCCGGCGAGGCGCTGGCGGCGGGCCGGACCGGACCGGAGGCGCTGCCGTCGGTGCACCCGCCCTCCGTGGAGGCCGGGGCCGTCGCCACGGCGGCCGCGTTGGCGGGCCGGACCGGCGCCGCGCTCTATGTCGTGCACCTGTCCAGCGGCGAGGGGCTGCGAGCCGTCCGCGCGGCCCGGGCTGCCGGCGTGGAGGTCCATGCCGAGACCTGCCCGCACTACCTGCTGCTCGAGCAGTCGCACCTCGAGGCCGGTGAGCAGGACTTCGTGTGCGCCCCGCCCCTGCGCGGGCGCGCCGACCGCCTCGCTCTCTGGGACGCCGTCGGCGACGGAGACGTCGAGGTGGTGGCCACCGACCACTGCCCCTTCACCACGGCCGACCGACGGCGCGGGACCGGTGGGCTGGGGTGGGCGGACTTCACCGAGATCCCGGGCGGCCTGAGCGGTGTCGAGACCCGGCTGTCCCTGCTCTTCCAGGGCGTGGCCTCGGGCCGGCTGTCGCTCGAGCGGTGGGTGGACGCGACGTCCGCCGCCCCTGCGCGCCTCTTCGGGCTGGCCGGCAAGGGCGCCGTCCGGCCGGGCCTCGACGCCGACCTCGTGGTGTTCGACCCGGCGGCCACCCGAACCCTGACCGTGGACCGGCTGCACTCGCGGTGCGACCACAGCCCCTTCGAGAGCTGCGTCGTCACGGGGTGGCCGGCCATGACCATCAGCCGGGGCGAGGTGGTGGCCGCCGATGGCGAGCCGACCGACCCTCGCCCCGGCCGCGGCCGCTTCGTGCGGCGCTCGCCGAGACCCGGGACGCGTGTGTGATGGGCGACCACGGGCCGGCACCGACCGTGACCGTGAACGGCCGCCCGCGAGGACTCGTCGGGGTGGGGCCGCACACGACGGCCCTGGACTGGCTGCGGGGGCTCGGGCTCACCGGTGCCAAGGAGGGCTGCGCCGAGGGCGAGTGCGGAGCCTGCTCGGTGCTGGTCGCCCGCCCGGACGGCGCCGGGTCGAGGTGGGCGGTCCTCGACGCCTGCCTGGTCCCGGCAGCCGCCCTCGACGGGCAGGAGGTCGTCACGGTCGAAGGTCTCGGGACCCTCGGCGACCTGCACCCGGTCCAGCGCGAGCTGGTCGGCCGGGGTGGCTCGCAGTGCGGCTACTGCACCCCCGGCTTCGTGGTCGGCATGGCCGCGGAGTTCTACCGCAAGGACCGCGAGACCACGACCGCGTGCGCCGAGTCCGGGCCCAACGGGTTCGACCTGCGGGCCCTGGGCGGCAACCTGTGCCGCTGCACCGGCTACCGGCCGATCCGGGACGCCGCGTTCGCCCTGGGGCCGCCCGGCGAGGGCGATGTCCTGGCCGCCCGCCTGAGCAGACCGGCGCCCCCACCGGTGCCGACGAGGATCGACGACGGGACCGGGGTCTTCGTCCGGCCGCGGAACCTCGCCGAGGCGCTCACCCTGCTGCGGGAGCAGCCGGAGGCGAGGCCGGTCGCCGGCTGCACCGACTGGGGGGTGGAGGTCAACCTCCGCGGTGCCCGCGCTCCCTGCGTCGTCGCCGTGGACCACCTGCCCGAGCTGCGGGAGATCACCGTCCCCACGACGCCCGACGGGGTGGTCGAGATCGGTGCCGGACTGTGCCTGTCGGACGTCGAGCGGATCCTCGCGGGCCGGGTGCCCCTGCTGAGCGAGGTCTTCCCGCTGTTCGGCTCCCCGCAGATCCGCAACGCCGCCACGATCGGCGGCAGCCTGGCCACGGCCTCGCCGGTCGGGGACCTCGCGCCCGCCCTGCTCGTTCTCGAGGTGACCGTGGTCCTCACCTCGGCCGCCGGCGACCGGGAGCTGCCCGTCGACGGCTTCTTCACCGGGCACCGCCGGACGGTGCTGCGGCCCGGCGAGCTGGTGCGCGCCGTCCGGATCCCGGGGCCGCTCCCCGGGCTCACCGCCTTCCACAAGGTCGCGAAGCGTCGCCTCGACGACATCGGCGCCGTCTCGGTCGCGTTCGCCCTCGACGTCGTCGACGGCGCCGTGACCCACGCACGGGTCGGCCTCGGCGGGGTCGCGGAGATGCCGATCCGCGCTCGTGCGACCGAGCGCGCCCTGGAGGGGAGACCATGGTCGGCCTCGACCGTGCGCGCCGCCGCGCTCGTCCTGCGAGGCGAGGGCACCCCGATCGACGACCAGCGGGCCAGCGCGGCCTATCGGGCCGCGATGCTCGCACAGTCGCTGATGCGGCTCTGGGCGGACGCGGCCGACCACCCGGGAGGCGGGAGAGGGGTGCGACCATGAGCGACCTGTCGACGCGTCCGGCCCGCGCCGTGGTCGGCCTCGCCGTACCTCACGAGAGCGCGCGCCTGCACGTCACCGGCGCCGCGCTGTTCACCGACGACCTGGTCGTGCGGACGCAGGGCTGTCTGCACGCCTGCCCGGTGCAGTCCCCCCACGCGCATGCGACCGTGACCGCGCTCCGGACGGAGCCCGCCCTGCGCGTGCCGGGCGTGGCCCGCGTGCTCACCGCCTCGGATGTCCCGGGCGTCAGCGACGCGGGGATCCACGGTGACGAGCCGCTCTTCCCGCGGGAGGTGATGTTCGTCGGACACGCCGTCTGCTGGGTGCTGGGGGAGACGCCGGAGGCGGCGCGGCTGGGCGCCGCCGCCGTCGAGGTCGACTACGAGCCGCTGCCGGCCCTCCTCACCATCCCCGAGGCGGTCGACGCCGGGAGCTTCCAGGGCGTCGAGCCCACCATCGAGCGGGGGGAGGTCGAGCGCGCCCTGGCGACGGCGACCCACGTGTTCAGCGGTGTCACCGAGACCGCCGGGCAGGAGCACTTCTATCTCGAGACCCAGTGCGCGCTGGCGCAGGTCGACGAGTCCGGGCAGGTCTTCGTCCAGAGCGCCACCCAGCACCCCACCGAGACCCAGGAGGTCGTCGCACGGGTGCTCGGCCTGCGAGACCACCAGGTCACCGTCCAGTCCCTGCGGATGGGTGGGGCGTTCGGGGGCAAGGAGATGCAGCCGCACGGCTATGCCGCGGTCGCCGCACTCGGCAGCGTGGTGACCGGCAGACCCGTCCGGGTCCGGCTCACCCGCAGCCAGGACATCACCATGACCGGCAAGCGGCACGGCGTCCGCGCCGAGTGGCGGGTCGGCTTCGACGCCGACGGTCGACTGCAGGCGCTGGCCGCGACCCTGACCTCCGACGGCGGGTGGAGCCTCGACCTGTCGCAGGCCGTGCTGTCGCGCGCCCTGTGTCACGTCGACAACGCCTACTGGATCCCGCACGTCCGGCTGCACGGGAGGATCGCGCGCACCCACAAGACCTCGCAGACCGCCTTCCGGGGCTTCGGAGGACCCCAGGGGATGCTGGTCATCGAGGACATCCTCGGACGCTGCGCTCCCCGGCTCGGCATCGACCCGGAGGAGCTGCGGCGCCGCAACTTCTATGTCGAGGGCCAACGCACGCCCTATGGCCAGACCGTGCGCCATGCCGAGCGTCTCCGCCTCGTCTGGGACCAGGTCCTCGCGGCGGCCCGGTTGGAGGAGCGACGCGCCGAGATCGTGGCCTTCAACGCCGCGCACCCGGACGCGAGACGCGGGCTGGCGGCCACGCCGGTCAAGTTCGGCATCGCCTTCAACTTCGTGCCGTTCAACCAGGCCGGTGCCCTGGTCCACGTCTACAGGGACGGGTCGGTCCTGGTCACCCACGGCGGCACCGAGATGGGGCAGGGGCTGCACACGAAGATGCTGCAGGTCGCCGCCACGGCGCTCGGCGTGGATCCGGAGCTGGTGCGCCTGGCGCCCACCCGCACCGACAAGGTGCCCAACACCTCGGCCACGGCCGCGAGCTCGGGCGCCGACCTCAACGGGGCCGCCGTCAAGCACGCCTGCGAGCAGATCCGCCACCGTCTCGACGAGCTGGCCGCCGGCCGCGAGGTCGGGTGGGAGAGCCTCGTGGCGGAGGCCTATGCCGCTCGGGTCCCGCTCTGGGCGGCCGGCTTCCACCGGACCGACGGCCTCGCGTGGGACCCGTCCACCATGCAGGGTCACCCGTTCAAGTACTTCGCCTACGGCGCGGCCGCGACGGAGGTCGAGGTCGATGGCTTCACGGGGGCGACCCGGATCCGGCGGGTCGACATCGTCCACGACGTCGGCGACAGCCTCTCGCCGCTGGTGGACCTGGGCCAGATCGAGGGTGGGTTCCTCCAGGGAGCCGGGTGGCTGACCGTGGAGGACCTGCGGTGGGACGAGTCGGACGGGCCGACGCGGGGACGCCTCGCGACCCAGGCCGCCAGCACCTACAAGCTGCCTGGCGTGGGCGAGATGCCCGAGGATCTCCGGGTGTCCCTCCTGCAGCACGCCTCCGAGGACGGGGCCGTCTATGGCTCCAAGGCGGTCGGGGAGCCTCCGCTCATGCTGGCACTGTCGGTGCGTGAGGCGATCCGGGACGCCGTCGCCGCGTTCGGCCGGGAGGGGACCGTCGTCGACCTGCCGTCGCCCGCCACGCCCGAGGCGGTGTTCTGGGCGGTCCAGAGCGCCCGGCGCACCAAAGGCGACGAGAAGCTCGCCGCCCCGACGACGGAGGGTGGGTGACATGGACTGGCTCGCTGCCGCCGAGCGGCTCCGGGGCGAACGTCGTGCCGCGGTGCTGGTCACCGTCTCGGAGGTCCGCGGTCACGCACCCCGCGACGCCGGCGCCAAGATGGTCGTCGCCCTGCCGGACCAGGGGGTTGCCGGCCCGGCGCGGACGATCCCGGAGTCGTGGGGCAGCGTCGGAGGCGGCAACCTCGAGGAGACCGCGCTGCATCGCGCCGGCGAGCTGCTCGCCGGTCCGCCCGGTCCTCCCGAGCTCCTCACCGTCCGGCTCTCCGACCGGGCGCCCACCGAGCACGGTCGCCAATGCTGCGGCGGGGAGGTCACCCTGCTGTTCGAGCACCTGCCCGTGCGGCCGGCGGTCGCGGTCTTCGGTGCCGGCCACGTGGGTCTCGAGCTGGCCCGGATCCTCTCCCGCCAGCCGCTCGAGCTGCACCTGGTCGACTCGCGGGCGGACCGGGTGCGGCCCGCCGGGCTGGCGTTCCTCGACGACGGCCCGGCCACCCTGCGCGTGCACCACGCCCCGCTCCCCGAGGTCGCCCTCGGGGAGCTCCCCTGGGGGGCGCACGTGCTGGTGATGACCCACGACCACGCCGAGGACCTGGCGATCTGCGACGCCGCCCTGCGCTGCGAGCACCTGGCCTCGATCGGCCTCATCGGCTCGTCGGCGAAGTGGCGGCGCTTCCGTCAGGCCCTGGCGGTCGAGGGGCACCCCGCGACCGCGGTCGAGCGCATCAGGTGCCCCGTCGGCAGCCCGCAGCTGGTGGGCAAGGACCCGCCCACCATCGCGCTCGGGATCGCCGTGGAGCTGCTGGTCCGCCTGGCGCCGACGGGCGCGCTCAGCGCCTGAGGTCGGGCACCGAGGGGGCCGGTGGCAGCGCCGGCTCGGCCCCCGGCTCGTGGACGGCGCGCGGCGACACCAGCGGCTGGTGGGCCTTGGCCTTGGAGCCGGCCGGCACGAACTGGCGGGTGCCGAGCTCGCTGCCGCTCTTGCGCTCCTCGACCACGATCGGGTGGGCCTGGGCGTAGTCGTCCTGACGGATGCCGGTGACCTGCCAGGAGACCTTCCCGCCGGGCGTGCCGCCACCGATCCGGAACCGGTTGTTCGCGATCTCGCGCTTCACGTGCAGATCCGGGGCGGGCGCCCCGATCGCCGTGAGCTGGTAGCGGAAGTCCCGGTTGAGGGCGTCGAACCACGTCGGGAGCCGGACGACCGACTCACCTCGGTCGTCGAGGGTGACGGTGCCGTTGTAGACGTTCATCATGTCCGGCGACTCGACGAAGGAGTGCGACAGCCACTTGCGCTCGGGGTCGAGCGGGTGGTCGATCTTGAACGAGCCCGCGGCCTTGCTCAGCGTGCCGGTGACGCGGGCGTTGCCCTGGGCGTAGAGCGCGTAGGAGGCGCCGTTGCTGGCCTGGCCGAACAGGCCGTAGGACGGGTTGGTGGGGTCGGTGGCCAGGCCGTAGACGCCGTACGACGTCGCCTGTCCCCACGTGCCCACATAGCCGGACTCGCCGATCACCCCTGCGGTCCGTCCGCCCAGCCCGTGCACCCCCCACTGTCCGCCCTCGCCGCGCACCGCGTCGGTGTTGGGGTTGGACGTGGACCCGTGGACGCCGTAGGTCGAGCCGAGGCCGCGGACGCCCGTCGCGCCGGTGCCGTAGGCGCCGTAGTCGCTGCCGGAGGCGACCGCGCCGTAGGTGCCGCCGGCGCCGTAGAGCCCGTAGTCGGAGCCGTTGCCGTAGCCGCCGACGCTGGTGCCGGTGAGGATGCCGCCGTAGGAGCCTCCGGTGCCCTGGACGCCCGCGTAGCCGCCCTTGCCCGACGTGCCGATGTTGCCGGCCGACGTGCCGCTGACGCCGGTGCCGCTGTCGGCGGTGCCCACGACACCCACGCTGTTCGCCGCAGTGCTGGTGGTGACGCCGCGAACGGCGCCCTCCGCAGCGGCGGTGGCCACGTCGAGGGCGGCCGTCGGCGCGGTGTTGCCGACGCCGATCTTGCCGGTGGCGGTGATCCGCATCCGCTCGGTCGTGGCGCCGCCCGAGGGCGTGGTCTTGAAGATCAGTGGGGCGGCGTTCTTGACGCCGATGTAGTTGGTGCTGCCCGCGATGTTGCTGTTGCCCCCGCACAGCCATGCCTGGGTGGCCGGCGCCGCGCCGGCAGGACTCGCGGCGGCGAGGGAGCCGGTGACCCCGGCGGCGAGTGCGCCGCCGCCCAGGGCGAGCCAGTGGCGCCGGCCGAGGGTGGGCGTCTGCTGGGGCTGGTCGGCGGTGGTCGTGTGCGGGTAGTCCTGCTGGCTCATCGGGTGCCCTCGTTCCCTGCTCGCGTGCGGACGGTGAGGGCCCGGGCGTCCTGCGCTCGCGACCCGATCGAAGTGTCGAGGCGGTCACCCCGAGCGCAGAACCCCCCGCACGGACCGTATCTGAGGAGAGCCGGACCGCTCCAGGGACGAACGGACACCATTGCTGCCGGTGGCAGCGGCCCAGCGCCCGAGGATCGGCGCGGGTCCGGGATCAGGCCAGCTCGTCGTCGACGAACACGGGCCGGGCGACGCGCAGCCCGGCCAGCGTGAACGGGACGGCGGTGAGGATCAGCAGGACCAGCACCAGGTCCCAGCCGCCGGTCGCCTGGTGGATGAGGCCCACCGCGAAGGGACCCAGCGCGGCGAACAGATAGCCGACCGGCTGGACGAAGCCCGACAGCTGAGCGGTCACCGCGGTGCTCCGCGTGCGCGCGGTCAGGAGCGCGATGGCGAGGGGGAAGGCGAAGCCGGACATGCCTAGCAGCGCCGCCCACAGCCACGGCAGGGTCGTCGGCGCGAGCAGCAGGCCGGTGTAGCCGGCGACGAGCAGCGCCCCGAAGGCCAGGACGTAGGGCGTCAGCGTGGCCGCCCGCGCCGCGACGGTGGGCATCACCAGCGCCCCGATGATGCCGACCCCGGCGACCAGCGCCTGGAGGGCGCCCGCCTGCGACGCCGACAGGCCGTGGTCCCGGTAGATCTGCGGCAGCCAGCCGAACTGGATGTAGGCGTGCATGGACTGGAGGCCGAACATGGCGGTCATCGCGACCGCGGTGGGCGAGGACGCGATGCGACCCTCGGGCGGCTGCATCACGGGTGCGTCGTCGTCGGCGCGGCCGCGCTCGTGGGCGGCGAGCCAGAGCCACAGGGGCAGCGCGAGGGCGGCGAGGACGGCCCAGCCGCCGAGCGCGACCCGCCATCCGCCGAGGCTTCCGGCGATGGGAGCCGTGACCAGCGAGCCCAGCGTGCCCCCGACGATCAGAGCCGTGCTGTAGACGGTCATCAGCACGACCTCGGAGCCGGCACCGTCGTGCTTGACCCAGGCGGGCACCAGCACGTTGCCCAGCGCCATCGCCAGCAGGGCGACGACGGTCAGCGCGAGGAAGACCGGCTCGACCGCGTTGGTGACGCGCAGCAGCAGCGCGGCCGTCGCCGTGACGAGCCCGAGCGTGATGCCGCCGCTCAGCCCGATGCGACGTGCCAGCGCCACCGCCACCGCACCGCCGAACCCGAAGCACAGCGGAGGGAGCGCGGTGAGCAGCCCGGCCGCGCCCGAGCCCATGCCGAGCGTGGAGCGCAGCTCCTCGAGCACCGGTCCCACGGACGTGGCGCCCGGTCGGAGGTTGACGGCGGCCAGGGCCACCGCCACCACGAGGACCCCGACGGTGTGGGCGCGCTGCCGGGTCTCGGGGGTCACGGGCGGAGCCTACGTGCGGCGCGGTCGGCGTCGTCCGCGGGCCCCGCCCGGTCAGGGTCGCTCAGAGGGGAGGCTTGTGCAGGGCCGCATGGGCACGGCTCTGGCGCACCAGCTCGTATCCGCACACCTCCCAGTAGGTCTCGCGCACGGACGCACCGCAGCCGGGACATGCCGTCCGGGCGCGCCAGAACCTGGGCAGCCAGCGCGGACGCTTCATCGCGGTCACCTCCTCCCGACACGTCCAGTGCACGCCCGCTCCGCGGCGTTGACCAGTGGCACAGGTCCCGTCCGCCTCGTCCGGGCCTTGTCGGCTCCCGCGGTCCATGAGAGCGTGCCCGGATGGGCGGGACGGGCGGGGAGCGGAGCGTCTTCGAGGCGGCGGGCGGGCTGGACGGCCTGACGGCGCTGGCGCACGCGTGGCACCGGCGGGTGCTGGCCGACGAGGTGGTGAGCCATGCGTTCTCGCACGGCTTCCACCCCGACCACACGGCGCGGCTGGCGGCCTACTGGGCCGAGGCGCTGGGCGGGCCGAGCACCTACTCGGAGACGGTCGGCGACCAGTCCTTCGTGCTCCGGCTGCACTCCGGCAACGGCGAGCACCACGAGATGGACCGCCGGGCGCTGGCGGCGTTCGTGGCGGCACTGGACGACGTCGGTCTCTCCGACGAGGGGCTGCGCAGGGCGCTGACCGACTACTTCGCCTGGGGCATCGGCGCCATGGACGCCTACCCGGACTCCCCGGACGACGTGCCCGCGGGGCTGAGCATCCCGCGCTGGACCTGGGGCGGGCTCACCGAGAGCATCTGAGCGCTGCGCGCTGAACCGGGACGGGCCGGTCGTCGTATCCCAGGCAGGAGGTGTGATGACCGGCAGCCAGGTGGCGCTGATGCAGCAGCTGTACGACGAGCACGCGGCCGCCCTGTGGGGGCACTGCCTGCGGCTGACCGCGCAGGACCGGGCGCGCGCCGAGGACCTCGTGCAGGAGACGATGCTGCGCGCCTGGCGCAACCTCGACCGCCTCGACGCGTCGACCGGCTCGGTGCGGGGCTGGCTCTTCATGGTCGCGCGCAACATCGTCATCGACGAGTGGCGGGGCAAGCGGCTGCGGACCGAGTTCGCCACCGACGAGGTGCCCGAGCCGCGCGGCCAGGAGGACCGCACCGACCAGCTGCTGCAGTCGTGGGTGGTCGCCGAGGCACTGACCCGCCTGTCGGCGGAGCACCGGGCGGTGCTGGTCGAGTGCTACTACCGCGGCTCGCCCGTGGCCGTGGCGGCGGAGCGGCTCGGGATCCCCCCGGGCACCGTCAAGTCCCGCACGCACTATGCGCTGCGCGCCCTGCGCCTGGCGTTGGAGGAGATGGGGGCAGGGGCATGACCTGCGAGTTCCACCACGACGACGCGGCCTATGTGCTGGGCGCGCTGTCCCCGGTCGAGCGGCAGCGCTTCGAGCGCCACCTCGCCGACTGCGAGTCCTGCTCGACAGCCGTGCGCGAGCTCGCCGGGCTCCCCGGACTGCTGGCCCGCGTCGACCCGTCGGTCCTCGAGCCCGCCGACGCCGAGCCGGCACCGCCCACCGTGCTGCCCGGGCTGGTCTCGGCCGTGCGCCGGGAGGGCCGCCGTCGCACCTGGGTCGCCCTGGCCGCGGCCGCGGCCTCCGTCGTGGTCGCCGCGACCGGGGCCAGCGTCCTCACGCGCGCCCTGGCCGACGACGGCACGACGGTCGTCGCCGCACCGGCCGGCCAGGAGATGACCCAGCTCGGCGGGACGCCGATCCACGCGGACCTGGCCATGGAGTCGGTGGCCTGGGGGACCCGGCTGAGCCTGAGCTGCTCCTATCCCGACGAGGACGGCGACGAGGCCTACGAGATCCCGTCGCGGGCGTCCTACTCCCTGGTCGTCCGCACCCGCGAGGGCGCCGTCGAGCAGGTCGCGACCTGGCACTCCCTGGGCAGCCGGACCATGCGGCTCGTCGCCGCCACCCAGGCCGCCCGCGACGACATCGCCTCGATCGAGGTCCGCAACGCCCAGGGGCGGGCGGTGCTCAAGCTCGACGCCTGAGCCGACCGGTCACCGCGGAGCGGCGGAGAAGGTCGTGAGGAACCGGTCGCGGAAGGTGTCCATCCGGGCGACGGGCGCGTCGGCCGCCGGTCGCAGGCCGGGCTGCCACCCCCAGCCGCCCACGCGGTCCATCACCCGTGGGTCCTTGCTGATGATGCTGACCGGCACGTCGTGGCCGGCGTCCTCGCCGCTCACGATCGACCAGGGCTGGTGGTCGCCGAGGACCACCAGCACCAGGTCGTCGTCGCCATAGGTCTCCAGGAACGACACGAGCATCGACCAGTCGTAGGCGATCGAGTCGGCATAGGCCTGCTGGACCCTGGTCGGGTCGGGCCAGACCTCGGACGGCGCCGGCCCCTGGGCCGGCATCGGGTCGAACACCGAGCCGTCGCCGACGGCGCTCCAGTCGACCAGGGTCGGGATCGGCGTCCACGGGTTGTGGCTGGTCGCCAGGTCGATCTCCGCCATCACCGGGCGCCGGTGCTCGGGGGCGAGGACGCGGCGCTGGAAGAACGAGAGGGCGTACTGGTCGGCCATCCGCGCATAGCTGAAGCGCGGCCCCTCGTAGCCGACGTTGCGCGAGTCGAAGAACTCGTCCCAGTGGTAGAAGCTGCGCTGGGGCCAGTCCTGGTCGTTGGACGGGATGAACCCGACGGTGTGCCAGCCCTCGCGGCCGAACGCGACGCTCAGCGTGGTGCGGTCGCCGGCCAGCAGGGTGTCGTAGCGCTGCTGGTTGTCGACCCACAGCCCGGACTGGAAGGTCGAGTGCGCCAGCCAGCTCACCCCTCCGAAGGTGGGCGAGGTGAGCCAGGAGCTGCGCGCCAGGAAGCCCGAGCGACGCAGCCGCGCGGTGCCGTCGTCGAGGAGGCCCGCGATCCGCGTGGAGAACCAGGTGTCCTGCACCGCCGCCCGGCCATAGCTCTCCACGAAGACCACCACGACGTCCTTGCCGCGCAGGTGCCGCAGCAGGCCCGGCGGCGGGTCGCGCAGCGGGTCGTCCAGGGCCGCCCGGGCGAACACGCGCTCGTCGTGGATCTGGCTCGGCACCTGGCTGGCGGTGCGGAAGGCGACCTCGGCGGACCGCGCGGACGCCACGGGCAGCGACGGGACGACGTCGAGACCGGTGGCCGCGCCGGTGACCCACAGGCAGGTGAGCACCCCCAGCGCCCACGTCGTACGGCGTTGGTGCCGGGCGGAGGCGTGCGCGACCCGCACCGATGCCAGGGGGACGACGGCCAGGAGCGCGAGGCCCACCAGGGAGAGGACGACCGCCACCACGACGGCGGGCTGGTGTCCGATGCTGTCGGAGAGCAGGCTCAGCGCGCTGTCGGCGTAGTGCCAGTCGGTGACCGGGTTGAGCGGCCGGTCCAACGCCTCGAAGAAGCCGGCGTCGAGCAGCTTGAGCACCGTGACGAGCCCGATGAGAAGCCCCGCGGCGGCCGCGACCGGCGTCCGCAGCCGCCGCGGGAGGACCAGTGCGAGCAGCACGAGGACCAGGCCCTCGGCGGGGATGCCGGCGAACGCCGCCGGCCGGATCTGGTGCACCCGGTCGGGGAGCAGCAGCGCGACCCACAGCACCAGCACGGCGAGCGCGGTGACGACGGCGCGCGGGCGGCGCCGGCGGCTGCGCACGGAGTCCGCCTCGGCTCGGTGCCTCCACTGCCACCAGATGTCGCGGCCGAACGACTCGCTCAGCAGCGCCAGCGCCACGAGCAGCACCCCCCGGGCGGCGAGGGCGGGCAGCAGCTGCGAGGCCGCGACCACGAGCACGATGCCGACCGTGGCGGCGACGATCTTGCGCCAGTAGCGTGCCGGGAGCCCGAGCCGCAGCCAGGGCAGCCCCCACGAGGCGATGACGTAGGCATAGCGCCAGAGACCCAGCGCGAGCACCCAGGCACCCATCGACGCCGCGACGTGCACGCTCAGCACGAGGATGAGGAAGGCGTCGACCTCCATGTCGAAGCGCGCGCCGAGGTCGGAGACCGTGTGGGTCCGGCGCGCCACCCAGCCGTCCACCGCGTCCAGCGCCAGCGCGACGGCCGCGATCGTCACGAGCGGCCATCGGGACACACCGGCGTCGACGAGGGAGGCGACCACCAGGCCGAGCACGACGCCGACCAGGAGGGCCCGCGCCAGCGTCACGGCGTCGGCCGGCCCCAGCCGCCGCTGGCCGCGGCGCCGCATCGCCCGCACCAGCAGCAGGCCCAGGACGACGGCATGGACCGCCGCGACGACCGAGACGGCCTGAACCGCGCGCACTGGACCTCCGTATCCGTGGGTACAGACGGGGAAACGCGGGGACCGGCCGTCCGGTTCACCGGCCACACCGACGAGCGGGAGGACCCCTCAGTGACCCAGCCGGGGACCCAGCCGCCGACGTGCGCGCGCGCCTTCTGGCTGCGCGAGCCGGGCGTCGGGGAGGTCCGGACCGTGCCGCTGGCCGAGCCCGGGCCGGGGGAGGTGCTGGTGCGCACGCTGCGGACGGGCGTGAGCCGGGGCACCGAGACGCTGGTGTTCGGTGGGGGTGTTCCGCCCGGCCAGCACGACGTCATGCGGGCGCCGTTCCAGTCCGGCGACCTCCCGGGGCCGGTGTCCTACGGCTACCTCAACGTGGGTGTCGTCGAGCGGGGGCCGGCCGACCTCGAGGGCCGGACGGTGTTCTGCCTCTTCCCGCACCAGTCCGCGTTCGTCGTCCCCGCCGACGCCGTCCACCCCGTGCCCGAGGACGTCCCGCTGGCCCGCGCCGTCCTCGCCGGCACCGTCGAGACCGCGGTCAACGCGCTCTGGGACGCTGCCCCTCTGGTCGGTGACCGGGTCACCGTCGTCGGTGCCGGCATGGTGGGCTGCTGCGTCGCGCGGCTGCTCGGCCGCATCCCGGGGGTGCGCGTCACGCTCGTGGACGTCGACCCGTCCCGGGCGGCCGTGGCCGCGGCGCTCGAGGTCGGCTTCGCCGCACCCGACGAGGCGGAGGGCGACCAGGACCTGGTCGTGCACACCAGCGGCACGTCGGCCGGGCTGCAACGGTCGCTCGAGCTGCTCGCGCCCGACACCTCGGTGCTCGAGCTCAGCTGGTTCGGCGACCGCGAGGTCACCCTCTCCCTCGGGGCCGCGTTCCACTCGCGCCGCCTGGGCATCCGCGCCAGCCAGGTCGGCTCGGTCGCGCCGGCCCGCCGTGGCCGCCGTACGACGACCGACCGGCTGCGCCTCGCCCTCGAGCTGTTGAGGGACCCGGCCTTCGACGCGCTGCTCGCCGACGAGTGGACGCTGTCGGAGCTGCCGACGGTGCTCGCGCGGCTGGCCGACGGGAGCCTGCCCGGCCTGTGCCACACGATCCGCTATGACGAGGAGCCCCCATGTTCTCCGTGACCGTCCGCGACCGGGTGATGGTCGCCCACAGCTTCCGCGGCGAGGTGTTCGGCCCCGCCCAGCGGCTGCACGGGGCGACGTTCGTCGTGGACGCGTCGTTCCGGCGGCCCCACCTGGACGCCGACGGGCTGGTCGTCGACATCGGTCTCGCGACCTCGGTGCTGCGCGACGTCCTGTCGGCGCTCGACTATCGCAACCTCGACGACGAGCCGGCGTTCGCCGGCGTCAACACCACCACCGAGGTGCTCGCTCGCCACGTCGCGGACCGGCTGGCCGAGCGGCTCTCCGCCGGCGACCTGGGTGCCGGCGCGACGGGGCTGACCGGCATCGCGGTGACGCTCCGGGAGTCCGACGTCGCCTGGGCGACCTTCGAGCTCGACCTGTGACCTCCGGCGCCGGCGTGCAGCCGCATGTCGTCGTGCCCGAGGGCTTCGCCGACCCGTGTCGGCCCAGCGGCGGCAACGTCTTCGACCGCCGGCTGGTGGAGGAGCTCCGACGCCAGGGGCGGCAGGTCGTCGTGCACGAGGCGGCGGGTCGCTGGCCGACCCCGGGCCGCGTCGCCGTGGAGAGCCTGGCCGACGAGGTCGCCAGGATCCCCGACGGCTCCGTCGTGCTGGTCGACGGCCTGGTCGCCTCGGCGGTGCCCGAGGTGCTCTCGCCCGCCGGCCGGCGGCTCCGTCTCGTCGTCCTGGTGCACCTGCCGCTGGGCGTCGGCGGCCCGGAGGGCGACCCGCCTCCCGGTGCTCGGGAGCGCGAGGCAGCCGTGCTCGCCGCCTGCTCCGGGGTGCTGACCACCAGCCGGTGGGCCCGAGGGCTGCTGCTCGACTCCTACGACCTGGCCCCCGAGCGTGTCCGGGTCGCCGAGCCCGGCGTCGACCCGGCTCCCCTCGCCGCCGGCCCCCCGGGCGCCCTGCTGTGCGTCGGAGCGGTCATCCCGGGCAAGGGCCACGACGTCCTCGTCCGGGCGCTCGCCGCCCTGACCGACCTCGACTGGACCTGCACCTGCGTCGGCACCCTCGAGCGCGACGCCGCGTTCGTGGCCGAGGTCCGCGGCCTCGCCGAGGCCGGGGGAGTGGCCGACCGTGTCCACCTCCGGGGTGCCCTGACGGGCCGGCCGCTGGACGAGGCCTTCGCCTGGGCCGGGCTGCTCGTGCACCCGACCCGGGGCGAGACGTTCGGCATGGTGCTGACCGAGGCGCTCGCGCGCGGGCTGCCCGTGGTCGCGTCCGCGGTGGGCGGGGTGCCCGAGGCGGTCGGGCGGTCCGCCGACGGACGTCGGCCGGGGCTGCTCGTCCCTCCCGGCGACCCGGCCCTCCTGGCCGACGCACTGCGGCGCTGGCTGGCCCGGTCCGACGTCCGCGGGCGCCTCGGCGGCGCCGCGCGCGAGCGCCGTACGACGCTGCCCGGATGGGACGCGACGGCCCGCGAGGTCGGCGGGCTGCTCGACGACGTCGCCGGGCACTGAACCCCCGGGCATCGCGGCTCGTAGATCACCGGCAAGCAGGCACACGAGCACGACGAGGAAGACACGATGGGTCCGACGCTCCGCATGGGGGCGCGCCTGACCGGTGGCGCCGTCATCCTCGGCGTGCTCGTGTGGAAGCTCGGGTCGGGGCCGTTCGTGGTCGGGCTGGGCCGCGTCGACGGCTGGTCCCTCGTGGCGGCCGTCCTCCTCGCCGGCGTGAGTACGACGTGCAACGCGTGGCGTTGGGTACTGGTGGCACGTGTCCTCGGTGTCCCGCTGCAGCCGCGCGCGGCCCTGGCCGCCTGCTATCGGTCGCAGCTGCTCAACTCGCTGCTCCCGGGCGGTGTGCTGGGAGACGTGCACCGGGGCCTCCGCCACGGCACCGACACCGGAGCGCGCTCGGCGGGTCTCCGGGCCGTGCTGTGGGAGCGCGTCCTCGGCCAGCTGGTCCTGGTCGCGGCCGCCGCGCTCCTCCTCGTCCTGGTGCCCACGCCCCTCCCGACGTGGCTGCGGGCCGTCCTCGGCGTCGCCGGGGCCGGGCTGGTGGTGGTCGCGGTGACGCCCGGGGTGTGGCCGCTCCCGCGGGACCTGCATGCCCTCCTGGGCGCCCCGGCGCTCGGGGGAGTGGTGCCGTTGTCGCTCGGCGCCGTCGGCTGTCATGTGGCCACGTTCCTGGTCGCCGCCCGGGTGGTCGGCGTCACGGCCCCGACGGCGACCGTGGTCGTCCTCGGCGTCCTGGCGCTGCTGGCGATGTCGCTGCCGCTCAACGTGGCGGGATGGGGCCCGCGCGAAGGGGTGGCCGCCTGGGCCTTCGCCGCGGTCGGCCTCGGCGCCGGCCAGGGAGTCAGCACCGCCGTCGTCTACGGCGTGCTCGGGCTCGTCGCCACCCTGCCGGGGCTGGTCGTGCTGCTGCTCGACCGCCGGGCCGTCGCCACCCCACGTCCCGTCGACGCCGGCCCCGTCGGTCCGCCCGAGCCTGCGGAGGTGGGCCGTGGCTGACCGCCCCTACACGCTCCTCAGCTGCGGCATGTCGCTCGACGGCTACCTCGACACCGCGGCCGAGCGACGGCTGCTGCTCTCCAACGACGCCGACTTCGACCGGGTCGACGCGGTCCGGGCCGCGTGCGACGCGATCCTCGTCGGCGCCACCACCGTCCGCAAGGACGACCCGAGGCTGGTGGTCCGCGCCCCCGAGCGCCGGCGAGCCAGGGTCGCCCGCGGCCAGTGCCCGTCGCCCACCAAGGTCACCGTGAGCCGACGCGGAAGCCTGGACCCGCGCGCCCGCTTCTTCACCGAGGGGGAGGCCGACAAGCTGGTCTACTGCGAGTCCGGTGGCGCCCGGGAGGCCCGCGAGCGCCTCGGCCGCGTGGCGACCGTGGTGGACGGCGGCCCGCGCGTGGACCTCCGCTGGATGGGGGAGGACCTCGCCGACCGGGGAGTCGAGCGGCTCATGGTCGAGGGGGGCGGGACCATCCACACCCAGTTCCTCACCGAGGACCTGGCCGACGAGCTCCACCTGGTGGTCGCCCCGTTCTTCGTCGGGGACTCCCGGGCCAGCCGCTTCGTCGGCGACGGCATCTTCCCGTTCAACCCCGAACGACGGGCCACCCTGGCCGACGTACGCCGCATCGACGACGTGGTGCTGCTCCGCTATGCGCTCTCCCCGCGCTTCGACGACGAATGGAAGGCGAGCTGATGACCCAGCCCGACCCCCGCAGGCTCGACCGGAGCGTGCCCGAGGCGACCGTCCGGACCCAGGTGATGGTCCCGCTGCGCTTCCCCGACGGGTTCGCCACGACCGCCCGGGTGTTCACCTTCGACGGACTCGTCGACGACCGGCACCATCTCGCGCTCGGTCTGGGTGACCGGTCCCAGCCGGTGTGCTCGGGCACGGCCGGCGGGCCGCCCCCGCTGGTCCGCCTGCACAGCGAGTGCCTGACCGGCGACGTGTTCGGCAGCGAGCGCTGCGACTGCGGCGGCCAGCTGCGCGAGGCGGTCGAGCGGATCGCCGAGGAGGGGGGCTACCTCCTCTACCTGCGGCAGGAGGGCCGCGGGATCGGGCTCTACGCCAAGCTCGACGCCTATGCGCTGCAGGACACCGGGCTGGACACCTACCAGGCCAACGTCGCCCTGGGCTATGACGCCGACGCCCGCGACTACACCGCCGCCGCCCAGATGCTGCACGCGCTCGGGCAGACCCGCGTCGCGCTGCTCAGCAACAACCCCGACAAGGCCGAGCAGCTCGCCGGCTCGGGGATCCGCGTCGAGCGTCGGGTCGCGACCGGGGTGCACCTCTCCGCGGCCAACCGGCGCTATCTGGTCGCCAAGGCCCGCCACGGGGCGCACACGCTCGACCTGCCGCTGTCCGACGGGTCCTGGTGAGGCGCGCCCGGCGTCCTCCGGATCCGCTGCTCGGACGACCGATCGGGCGAACTTTCGGCGTTTTGCCTCCATGGTCGCTCGAACTTCGCCATCCTGCCCCTGTGAGCCTCTCCTGGTCCGACTCCCCCGGGCCCGCGCCGGTCGCTGCCACGGTGCCCGAGGCCCTGAGCCTGCTCCGGGACCGCGCGGCGGACCTGACCGAGCGCACCCGGGTCGTCCCCGCCTGGCGGCTGCCCTGGACCGCGGGCCGGCTGTTCGCCTCCGCCGTCCTGCTCCCGATCGCCCTGCTCGCCCTGCGCACCCAGCTCGGGCACCGGCTCTCCAGCCCCGGCTGGCTGGCGGTCGCCATCGCCGCCTCGGCCATGGCCGCGCTGCTCGTGGGCAGCTATGTCCCCTCCCGGCTGTTCGGCTACGGTCGCCCGCTCGGCACCAGCCCGCTGGCCGCCTCGTCGTTCTTCTTCGCGGTGCTGGCCGGCTTCTCGCTGAGCGCCGCCCACCTCGGGGTCCAGCAGGCGGTGTTCGCCCTGGCCGCGCTGGCGTTCGGCCTGCTCCTGCGGACGCGCGGCACACGGCTCCTCTGGCACGCGCTCTGACCTGATACCCCTGGGGGTATGCGGTAGGCTGGGCGCATGCCCGCTCGCCCGTCCTCCGACCCGGTCCCGGAGACGCTGGCCCGGCTGTTCGAGCGGCCACCCGCCGAGCTGGCCGTGCAGGTCCCGGGTCGGCAGCCGTGGGCGGTCTGGCGCGAGTCCGTGACCGCTCCGAGGCTCCTCGTCGCCGCGGCGCTCAGCCCGCCGATGTTCCTCGTCTACCGCGACGCCGTCGACGGGTCGCCGCCGACGGGCGTCGGCTGGAACCTGCTGCTCGGCGCGGTCGCCGTCGTCGCCGCGCTCCTGCTGGCGACCTACGTGCCACAGCGCGCCGCGGGGCGCGGCTCCTCGCCGTGCGCCGCGCTGGCCGTGGTCCAGGTCCTGCTCGCCGGCATGGTGCTGGACGCTCCGGCCGACCCGCTGTTCGGCGTGCTCGCCCTGGGGTTCGTGTCCTTCGGGCTGACCCAGCGGCTGCGGGGATCCCGCGCCTGTGGCTGAGGGGACCGTAGTCGTGGGCCGGGCCTAGGCTGGGGCCCATGCTCGACGTCGTCGTGCGCGCCGCCACTCCCGAGGACGACGTCGGCGCCTGGCTGAGGGCCTCGTGGGGCAGCACGCGCATCGGGCTGCACGGCCGCCTCGTCGAGCTGACCGACCGTCCCGCGCTCCTCGCGCAGTCCGGGGAGGACGTCTGCGGTGTCCTGGTCCACGCCCCCGGGGTGGTGGCGTGGGAGATCCTCAGCCTGGACGTGCGGCCACCGGGGCACGGCGTCGGGCGGGCGCTCGTGTCCGCCGTGGCCGAGCTGGCCCGGGCCGCCGGCGCGACCGTCGTACGCTGCACGACTACCAACGACAACACCCCGGCGATCGGCTTCTGGCAGGCCGTCGGGTTCCGGCTGGTCACGCTGCGGACGGGGGACGTCGCCGCGGCCCGCCTGCTCAAGCCCGAGCTCCCGGAGGCCGGCCACCGGGGCGTCCCCCTCCGTGACGAGCTGGACCTGGAGCTGCCCCTCGACGCCTCGCCGCCGCACGGGCGCGTGACGCTCGTCCTGGAGGGCTGCGTGCCCGCGGGCGGCCAGGCGGCCCTGGAGGCGTTCCTCGCCGAGGCCGCCCCGTTCTACGAGGCGCCGGGCGGCATCCGGGTGCGCCTGCACTGGGACCGCTCCGACCCGACCCGGTTCCGGGAGGTCGTCGACTACGACAGCGAGGCCGACTTCCTCGCCGACGACGAGCGGACCCGTTCCGACGAGACGATGCGCGCCTTCCTCGCGCGCTGGCGGGACCTGCTCGCCGAGGACCCGTCGGTGTCGACCTGGCGCCCGGTGGGCGTCCACCGGTCCTCGGTCGGGCGGTACTAGGACCCGTCCCGCGGTACTAGGCCCATGGTCCGATGGTGGGCTGCCCGCGTTCCGGGAGACCGTTTCTCCATCAGCTCGACCCCACACCCCACAGCAGCAGGAGAAACCATCATGAAGCGTCTCGCAGTCCTCGGCTCGATCAGTGCCATGGCGATCGCCACCGCGACCTTCGGCTACGGCTACGCCCAGGAGGCCACCCGGATCCATCACAAGCAGGAGACCTCGCTCGTCAAGGTCGACAGGAGCTCGCCCTCCGACGACTCCTCGCCCTCCAGCTCGCCGACCTCGTCGCCCTCGGCCGACGACGGCGCGACCCACGACGCCGGTGACGACCACGGCTCCGGCGGGCACGGGGCCGACGACGGCGCGACCCACGACGCGGGCGACGACCACGGCTCCGGCGGGCACGGTGCCGACGACGGCGCGACCCACGACGCGGGCGACGACCACGGCTCCGGCGGGCACGGTGCCGACGACGGCGCCACCCACGACGCCGGTGACGACCACGGCGGCTCGGGCAGCGGCGGCGGCTCGGACGACGGTTCCGGGCACGACGCGGGCGACGACCACGGCGGCTCGGGCAGCGGCGGCGGCTCCGACGACAGCGGCTCGGGCTCCGGCGGCGGCTCCGACGACGGCGGCCACCACGGCGGCCACGGCTCCGACGGCTGACCTTCCTCACCGGTCCGGGTCGTCCCCATCGAGCCGGCCCGCCACTCGGGCCCAGCAGCCCCGCGGTCCTCGCCGCGGGGCTGCTCGGCATCCGCACCACGGCATCGCCCGGGTGCCCTACAGTGCGGTCATGGCACCTCACCCCGCCGAGGACCCGGAGCTCGTCGACGCCCACAAGCACGAGCTCGACGAGATCGCCGAGATCCGCGAGGAGCAGGCCGAGGCGACCGGCGAGGGCGCGAGCGCCGGCTCCGAGGCCTGGCGCGACGGCTACCCCTACGACGTCAAGGTCACCCGTCGCGACTACGAGGCCACCAAGCGCGACCTCCAGATCGAGCTGCTCAAGCTCCAGGTCTGGATCAAGGACACCGGCCAGAAGGTCGCCATCCTCTTCGAGGGTCGCGACGCTGCCGGCAAGGGCGGCTCGATCAAGCGGTTCATGGAGCACATGAACCCCCGCTCGGCCCGGGTCGTGGCGCTCCCGATCCCGAGCGACGTCGAGAAGTCGCAGTGGTACTTCCAGCGCTACGTCGCCCACCTGCCGAGCGCCGGCGAGGTCGTGCTGTTCGACCGCTCCTGGTACAACCGCGCCGGCGTCGAGCGGGTGATGGGCTTCTGCACGCCCCAGCAGTACCTCGAGTTCATGCGCTCCTGCCCGGAGTTCGAGCGGATGCTCGTCGACTCCGGCATCCAGCTCATCAAGCTCTGGTTCTCGGTGAGCCACGCCGAGCAGCGGGCCCGCTTCGAGTCGCGCTCGCTCGACCCGGTCAAGCAGTGGAAGCTGTCGCCGACCGACCGCGCCAGCCTCGACAAGTGGGACGACTACACCGAGGCCAAGGAGGCCATGTTCTTCTACACCGACACCCGGCACGCGCCGTGGACGGTGATCAAGAGCAACGACAAGAAGCGCGCCCGGCTCGAGGCGATGAAGCTCGTCCTCGCGCAGTTCGACTACCCCGAGAAGGACGAGGCCGTCGTCGGCCGGCCCGACAAGCTCATCGTCGGCAAGGCCAAGAAGGTCTACGAGCCCGGCGAGGACCCCAAGAAGCTGTTCCCCCGGCTCTAGGCGGAAGTAGGCCCGTCGGTTTCCCCGCTCGAGCGGGGAAAGCCGCACTGGTTGGCCGAAGTTTCGGCCCACCAGTGCCAGCATCGGGCCGCCGCTGGTGCCGCTGGTGCCGCTGGGGCGGCTGGGGCCGGCGGCTCAGGGCGACCGAGCCGGCGGCGGACCCGCTGGGGCGTGGAGCCGCTCAGGCGCCGGCGAGGTTGAGGCCGACGACGCCGACCACGATCATGCCGAGGGAGAGGGCCTTGACCCAGTTCATGGAGTCGCCCAGGAAGGCATAGCCGACGGCCGCCACGACCGCCGTGCCGACGCCGGACCAGACCGCGTAGGCCACCGACACGGGCATGCTGCGCACGACGATCGCGAGGAGCCAGATCGAGACCCCGTAGCCGGCGAGCACCACCGCGCTCCAGCCGGGCTGGGTGAACCCCTCGGCGCGGGGGAGGAGGGCCGTCGCCCCGATCTCGACGGCGATGGCGAGCAACAGCAGCAGGCTCGCGGCGAACATGGTGGAACGTCCCTTCGGCTCAGAAATGTAGCGATCGCTACGCATGCGGCTAAATGTAGCACATGCTACGTTGCGGCCATGAGTCGACGGGACGACCTGCTGGACGCCGTCACCGACCACGTGCTCGAGCACGGGCTCATCGACCTGACCCTGCGGCCCGTGGCGGCCGCGGTCGGCACCAGCGACCGGATGCTGATCTACCACTTCGCGTCCCGCGACGGCCTGGTCTCGGCCGTCGTGGCCCGCGCGGCCGAGCGCAGCATCGCGTCGGTGTCCGCGCTGCCGGGCGCCGCCGACGTCCGCTCGGGAGTGCTGGGCCTGTGGGCCGCCTACCAGGAGCCCGCGCTGCGGCGCTGCTCGGCGGTCTATGTCCAGGCGGCGGCGACGGGGCTCATCGGGCGCGAGCCCTACCTGTCCGACGCCCGGGCCAGCAACGACCGGTGGAGCGGTGCGCTGCGCGGCTACTTCGTGCGCTGCGGCGCCCCCGCGGATCGTGTCGACCGGGTGGTCACGCTCGTCGACTCCGCGCTGATGGGCTTCCAGCTCGACCTGGTCACCGACCGACCCGACGAGCTGGCCGACGGCGTCGCCGATCTGGCCCGCGCGGCCCAGGTGGTCTCGGACTCCTGAGTGCGGTCTGCGCAGCGAGGTCCTGGCGATGCCTCCTAGAGTCGGGGCCGTGGGACACGAGTACGACGAGCACATCGCGGTCAGGCCTGCCGGGCCCGGACGCTTCGAGGCGGAGCTGCGCGCCGGCTGGACCGTCGGTGGCGGGCTGAACGGCGGCTACCTCCTCGCGGTGGTGGGCAACGCCGTGCGTGAGGCGCTGCCGGCGCGGCCCGACCCGATCGCGGTCAGCGCGCACTACCTGTCGGCCGGGACGCCGGGACCCGCCACCGTCACCACGCGCGTCCTGCGCGAGGGCGGGAGCGTCGCGACCGTCGCGGCCGACCTCGTCCAGGAGGGCGACGCGCGGCTGAGCGTCCTCGCGACGTACGGCGACCTGGGCGCGCTGCCCGACGACGCGCGGACGACCGCGACGGAGCCGGAGCTGCCGGACCGCGCCGCCTGCGTGCCGTCCAAGGCCGCGCCTCCCGAGTTCCTCGCGGTGGCGCCGCTGCTCGAGCGCTTCGACCTGCTGCTCGACCCCGCCTGCGTGGGCTGGGCCGTCGGACAGCCGAGCGGCCGGGGCATGCTCCAGGGCTGGTTCCGCCTCGCCGGTGGCCGTGACGCCGACCCGGTCTCGCTGCTCACCGTGGTCGACGCGCTGCCGCCGGTCACCTTCGACCTCGGGCTCCCGGGCTGGGCGCCGACCATCGAGCTCACCGCCCACGTCCGCGCCCGTCCCGCGCCCGGGTGGCTCAAGGTCCGCCACCAGACGAGCAACATCGCCGGCGGGATGTTCGAGGAGGACTGCGAGGTCTGGGACTCCTCCGGGCGACTCGTCGCCCAGGGTCGCCAGCTCGCCCGCCTGCCGCGCTGACGCTTCAGCGAGAAGCCGACCGTCAGCGAGCGCGCAGCGACGAGCGCCGCATCGCATAGACCCAGCGGCGTCGTGGGTGCTCGGTGACCGACCAGAACGTGTCGGTGGAGGGCCAGTAGGCGAGGTCCTCGGGGCCCATGGGAGTGGCGAGCCGCAGGGGGCGCAGCGCGCCGGGGCGGCCGACGAAGACCGTCCCGGGACCCCACGGGCCGTGCGAGACCGTCACGTGCCAGGTGCCGTCGACGACCACCGCGCCCTGCATGCCGCACACGCCGCGCTCGTCGAGCTCGACCGGCCGTGAGGCTCCGTCGGCGCCGGTCTCGAGGAGACCCGTGGCCACGTCGAGGGGGAAGCGGGCGAGCCGGGTCGACTGCTCGCGCAGGCCGTACTCGCCGGCCACCAGCGTAGGCGGCGCCGAGCGCCGGTCGAGCGACAGGAAGGAGTAGCGGAGCCGGGTGAGGCCCTGGTCGGCGAACGCCTGGTAGCGGAAGCGCACCGGCAGGACATAGCGATAGCCATAGGACGCCACCGAGTCGCCGTCGATCCCGAGGCTGCGCAGGGCGACGCCCCCACGGTCGTCGGGGATGCGCATGATGTCGTCGAGCCGGGCGGTCACGAAGCCCCGCGACGTCGCCGCGACGTGCAGGTAGGGCCCGAGCCACACGACGCCGCCGGCGTGCACCTTCAGCGGCTCGAGCTGGAGGGCGTCGTCGCGCAGCGTGGGCACGACCAGCAGCACGTGCCGGTAGCGCAGCGTGTCGAGGTCGACGAAGGTCACCCGCGACCCCTGGTTGGCCCCGGCGACCTCCCGGGCATACCAGGTCACGGCGAGCACCCGCCGTCCGCCGATCTCCTCGGTGTCCGAGGCGTCGGCGGAGGTGGTGATGCCCTGCGGCCACCACGCGCGGGTGCGTCGGTCCTCGGCGTCCCAGGTGTAGGCGCGATGCACGGCGCGCCCGAACCAGCCCCACGACCGGCGGCCCTGGCGGTTGAGGTCGCCCAGGACCGCGTCGACGCCGACCGCGCCGCCGAGCAGCGCGCCCAGCGCGGAGATCTCGGCGACGTTCTCGTCGGTCCGGGTCAGGTGGACACCCGGGACGCGCTCGTCGGCCACGCGCGCAACCCTAGTGAGCGCTCGGGCGCCTGCGGGCTAGGGTCCCCCGCATGGCTCAGGTGGTGGGTGCGGCGATCCTGCGCGGCGGCCGCGTCCTCGCGGCCCGCCGTACGGCTCCGGCGGGGGCCGCCGGCCGCTGGGAGCTGCCCGGCGGCAAGGTCGAGCCGGGGGAGTCGCCCGAGGAGGCGCTGGTCCGTGAGATCGCCGAGGAGCTCGGCTGCGCCGTCGCGGTGACCGGCTGGCTGGTGGGGGAGGTGCCGGTCCCGGGAGGCCACACGCTGCTCGCCGCGACCGCCGAGCTGCTCGACGGCGAGCCGGAGCCGGTCGAGCACGACGCCGTCATGTGGCTGTCCGCCGCCGAGCTCGACGACGTCGACTGGCTCGAGCCGGACCGCCCGTTCCTCGCCGAGCTGCGGACCCGCCTGTCCGCCGCCTCGCCGGAGCCCGGAGGTGTCGGTCCCACCTCGTAGGCTTCCCCGCATGACCGACCTCCCCGAGCAGCGCCTGCTGCTGGTGCACGCCCACCCCGACGACGAGACCATCGGGCAGGGCGCCACGATGGCCAAGTACGTCGCCGAGGGTCGCCACGTCACCCTGGTGACCTGCACCGCCGGCGAGATGGGCGAGATCCTGGTGCCCGGGCTCGAGCACCTGGCCTCCGACCGCGACGACACCCTGGGCGAGCACCGCCGCGGCGAGCTCGACGCCGCGATGGCCGCGCTCGGGGTGACCGACCACCGCTACCTCGGCGGCTTCGGCTGCTACCGCGACTCCGGCATGAAGTGGCACGAGGACGGCCACGCCGTCGCTGCCGACGACCTCCACGACAACGCGTTCTGGAACGCCGACCTCACCGAGGCCGCCGACCACCTCGTCACGGTGATCCGCGAGGTGCGCCCCCAGGTGCTCGTGACCTACGACCAGTTCGGCGGCTACGGCCACCCCGACCACATCCAGGCACACCGGGTCGCGATGTACGGCGCCGTGCTGGCCGCCGTGCCGTCCTACCGCAAGGACCTCGGCGAGGCCTGGGACGTGACCAAGATCTACTGGGGCGCCATGTCCGAGAGCCGCATGCGTGCCGGGCTCCGGGCGCTGCGCGACGCGGGCGACACCACCAGCTTCGAGGGCATGGACCCCGACGGGCCGCTGCCGCACTTCGTGACCGCCGACGAGGACCTCGCGGCGGGTGTCGACGCCACGCCCTACGTCGAGCAGAAGATGGCGGCCCTGCGGGCGCACGCCACCCAGATCACGCTCGACGGGCCGTTCTTCGCGCTCTCCAACAACCTCGGCGACACGGTGTGGGGCACGGAGTTCTTCCGGATGGCCAAGGGGACGAGGGGCCCGGTCGGCGACGACGGGCTCGAGACGGACCTGTTCGCCGGGCTCTGAGCCCGCCGATGACGCCCACCCGCCGGCTGCTGGTGTGCCTCGGCGTGCTGCTGCTCGGGCTGGTCACCGGCCTGGCCGCGGTGCTGGTCCACGACCGCTGGTGGGGGCTGCTTGTCGCGGTGGCAGGGACCCTCGCCGGGCTGCGGCTGGTCCAGCGCGGGCTGCTGCGGTTCTGCTATGTCGCCGGGTGGGTGCTCGTCGTCGTGCTCGCGTCGGTCCCGCGCCCCGACTACCTCGTCTCCGCCGACCTCGAGGGCTATCTCCTGCTCGCCCTCGCCCCGGTCCTCGTCGTGGTCGCCCTGGTGACCTCGCCCCCGCCGCGTCGCGCGAGTCGGCACATCGGGTGACGGCTCGGGGGTGGGGCGGGCCCCTAGGATGGCCCGCGTGAGCGACTGGGAGGCCCCGACCTGGGACCCGCCGAGCGGGGTCTCCGCGCCCGAGAAGAAGGGCGGCCGGGTGGTCGTCCTCGTCGTCCTGGCCCTCGTGGTGCTGTTCGGCGGCGGCTACGCGGCCGCAGCCGTGGCCGCGGGCGACAAGGTGCCGCGCGGGACGACCGTCGCCGGGGTCGACATCGGCGGGCGCACCCACAGCGCCGCCGTCGAGGCGCTCCGCGACGGCCTGGCCGACCTCGTCGACCGCACGATCTCGGCGCGCGTCGACGGCAACGCGACCAGCGTCTCGCCGGCCGACGCCGGGCTGTCGGTCGACTACGAGGCCTCCGTCGACGCCGCCGCCGGCGGCAGCGGCTGGGCGCCGTCGCGGCTCTGGGACTACTACACAGGGGGCGATGACCTCGACGCCGTCGTGGACGTCGACGACGCGGCGATGACCACCACGCTCGACGCACTGACCGAGTCCGCCGGGTCCCCGCCGCGCGACGCCGGGGTCACCTTCAAGGGCACCCGGATCCGGACCACCCCGGCCGCTGACGGACAGGCCGTCGACCCCGAGGCGGGACGCGCCGCCCTGGTGGCCGCCTACCTCGCCGACGACCCGGTGGCCGAGCTCCCGCTGGTGGACGCGCCGGCCGCGGTCAGCGACGACGCGGCCCAGCAGTTCGTCGACGACTTCGCCAACCCCGCGGTCTCGGCGCCGGTCGTCCTCACCTTCGGCAGGTCACCGGTGACGCTGCGACCCGCCGACTACACCGGGGCGCTGAAGGTCGTGGCCGTCGGGACGGCCCTGAAGGCCAAGGTCGACAAGGAGGCGCTGGCGAAGCTCGTGGACACCAAGGTCGGCGACGACGGGGCGCCCGTCGACGCCACGGTCGCCCTCGTCGACGGCCGGCCCAGGGTCGTCCCGGCCAAGCCGGGCGTCACCTACCAGCCCGGCAAGGTCGCCGCGGCCTTCCTGTCCGTCGTCGACCAGGAGCCCGGACAGCGGACGGCGAAGGTCGACTCCACGGTCTCCGAGCCCGACTTCACGACGCAGGACGCGCGCGACCTGAAGATCAGGGAGAAGGTCTCCAGCTTCACGACCTACTACCCCTACGCCGCCTACCGCAACGTCAACATCCCGCGGGCCGCCGAGCTCGTCAACGGCACCGTCCTCAAGCCGGGGGACACCTTCTCGCTCAACGACGTCGTCGGCGAGCGCACCAAGGAGAACGGCTTCACCGAGGGCTTCATCATCAGCAACGGCATCTTCAAGGAGGACCTCGGCGGCGGCGTCTCCCAGATGGCGACGACCACGTTCAACGCGATGTTCTTCGCCGGTCTCAAGGACGTCGAGCACAAGCCGCACTCGTTCTACATCGACCGCTACCCGGTCGGCCGCGAGGCCACCGTCGCCTGGGGCGCGGTCGACCTGCGCTTCCAGAACGACACGCCGTACGGCGTCCTCGTGCAGGCCGCCGTCACCCCGGCCACACCGTCCACCCAGGGCGTCGTGACCGTCACGATGTGGTCGACGAAGTACTGGGACATCACGACCAGGACCGGCGACCGCTACAACCTCACCTCCCCGGCGACCCGGACCCTGGACACCCCCGACTGCTACCCCAACACGGGCTACGGCGGCTTCGACATCGACATCTGGCGCTACTTCCGCAAGCCGGGGTCGAGCGACCTGGTGCGGACCGAGAAGATGCACACGCACTACATCCCGTCCGACACGGTCATCTGCACCAACCCGGCCGCGCAGCCCTAGCCGCCGCGGCCGGGCCGGCGACGTCAGGGCGCGAGCCGGTGCAGGTCGCGCGGGAACAGCGTGACCTCGCGGATGTTGGCGGCCTCGACGAGGCGCGCCACCCAGCGCTCCAGCCCGATCGCGAACCCGCCGTGCGGCGGCATGCCGTGCCGGAACGCCTGGAGGTAGGCCGCATAGCTCTCCGGGTCCTCGCCGCGCGCGCGGATCGCCGCGTCGTACGACGAGGGCTCGTGCAGCCGCTGCCCACCCGTGACCAGCTCGAGCCCGCGGAAGAGGAGGTCGAAGCTGTTGGACCAGCGCGGGTCGGGGGAGGGGTGGGTGTAGAACGGCCGCTTGGCCATCGGGTAGCCCTCGACCGCGACCAGGTCGCTGCCGTGCTCGGCCAGCGCCCAGGCACCCAGCGCGCGCTCGTGGTCGGGGGCGAGGTCGGGCTCGTCCTCGGGCGCGCCGACCAGCGCGAGGGCGTCGGCGAAGTGGATGACCGGGATCCGCTCCGGGACCACCGGCACCGTGATGCCCAGCCGCTCGACCGCCGTGCCGGCGTGCTCGTGGATGGCGTCCACCATCCCCGCCAGCGCCTGGCGCAGCACCGCCAGCACGTCGTGGTGGTCCTCGACGAAGCCGAGCTCCGCGTCCAGGGAGACGTACTCCGCGAGGTGCCGCACGGTGTCGTGGGGCTCGGCCCGGAACACCGGCCCGACCTCATAGACGCGCTCGAAGACGCCGACCAGCTGCTGCTTGAAGAACTGCGGGCTCTGGGCGAGGAACGCCGGCCGCCCGAAGTAGTCGACCTCGAACACGTTGGCGCCCGACTCGGTCGCGGACTCGACGAACTTCGGCGTCTGGATCTCGGTGAAGCCCAGGGCGTCGAGGGCGCCACGGAACCCGCGGACGCTGGCGGCGGCCAGCTCCCACTTGGCGCGCTGGGCGGGGTGCCGCCAGGTCACCGGCGCGTGGTCCAGCAGCGTCGGCAGCGACGCGGTGAGCTGCGGCCGCCACAGCTCGACCGGCGGAGTCTCGGCCGGCTCGGTCAGGGGCCGGACCGTCGCCTCGGCGACCTCGACGCCGCCCGGCGCCTGCGCGTTGGCGACGAGGGTGCCGACCACCTCGACCGTCGTCTCCTCCGGCGGGGTCGGCGTGCCCGCGGGCAGCACGACCTGCGCCAGCCCGCTGCGGTCGCGCAGCACCAGGAAGGTCACCTTCGCCAGCTCGCGGCGGCGGTGCACCCAGCCCTGCAGACGGACCGTGCTGCCCGGGTCGGTCGTGGGCAGCGCGGCCGCGAGGGTGCGGTCGGGGCGCGTCGCGGGCGCGGGGATCTCGGGGGAATGGGACATCGTGCTCACCTCCAGGTCGCTTCGAGAGCCCTGGAGGTGTGGGCGGGGGCCAGGTCGCGGTGCCACCACACCTTCGCCGGAGGCTCGCCGAGCGGCGAGGCCGGCCTCTCGTCGGCAACGCCGGACGCGCGGCCCGCGCTGCTGCAGCCGGGGAGACCCAGGCTGGGGGTTCGTCAGGCCCCGCGCGGACCAGGCGATCCTATGCCAGCGCCGCCGCCCTCCACACGGAGCGGCAGGACCGACAGCGCCACCGCCCCCACCCAGACCGTGGCGTAGACCAGGCTGGTGAGCGCGTCGGTGAGGTGGTGGGCGCCGACATAGAGCCGCGCCAGCAGCGTCCAGACCGGCAGCACGGCGAGCACCGGCAGCCACGGGGCCACGGCCGGGGCATAGGCCCACGCGAGCGCGACCGCGCAGCCGGCCACGGCGGTCGCGGTCGCCACGTGGCCGGAGGGGAAGCTCGCGTCCGGGACCAGGCCCGGGTCGAGGATGCGCACCGGCGGCCGGGCACGGGGGTCGAGGTGGGTCCCGAGCCAGTAGAACGCCCCCAGCCCCGCCTCGACGACCGCGGCGAACACCAGCGGACGCCACGAGCGCCGCCACAGGGCGAACGCCACCGCCACCACGACGACGAGCGCGACGCCGACCGGCGTCTCGCCCAGGAACGTGGCCGGGTCGCTGCCCTCGGTCAGCGCGGGCGTCCGCTGCCGGGCGAACCAGCGCGAGATCGGGTCGTCGAAGCCGGCGACACCGCGCTGCCACGGGTGGGTCAGGAGCCAGCCCGCGCCGACGACGAGCACCGCCAGCACGGCCCAGCTGACGAGCACGGTGGCGGCGGCCCGCTTGGTCGGCACGGTGAGGACGTACCCGGTGGCGCTCCCGTCAGTCGCCGGCCCGCTGGTCGCCGGGAGGGGCGAGGTAGCGGTAGGCGTGGTGCGTGGTGAAGCCCAGCCGCTCATAGAGCGCCAGGGCGGCGGCGTTGTCGGAGGTGACCTGGAGGTAGGCGGTCGTGGCCCCGCGCTCGGCCCCCCAGTCGAGCAGCGCCGCGACGACGGCGAGGCCCAGGCCCCGCCGCCGGTGGTCGGGGTGGGTCTCGACCGCCCGGAGACCCACCCAGTCGGAGCTGCAGGACGCCACGCCGGACGCCAGCTCGCCGACGAACGCGCGGACGTGGCCGACGGAGCCCTCCAGCTCCACCCGGTAGGCCGGGCGCTCCTGGAGCGTGCGACGGACGGCGGCGACGCCGCCGAGCTGGAACAGCGAGTCCGGCTGGACCGTCTCGAGGTCCCAGCCGTGGGAGCGGAGGAGCTCGTCCTCCGGGCCGTCGGGCTCGACGCAGGCGATCGGGCGCCGACCCAGCCGCGCATAGTGGTCGACCACGCGCGTCACGGGGTCGGGGACCCCGGGCGGACCCATCGCGAGGACCGAGTTGGCGCGGCGAGCGGCGTCGGACGGCGACCAGCGCAGGACCCAGTCGCCGAGCGCGGCGGTCTCCAGCGCCGGCCACAGGGCGAGGGCCCGCAGCTGCGCCTCGCGGGCGGTCACCCGGTGACGCACGGGGCGCCGGGGCGGCACCGGCTTGCCGGAGACGATGAGCGGGAGCGGGATGTCCACGACGGTGCCGTCGGCTCGTCGTACGGTCGCCGTGCCGTCGCCCCAGGCGGTGCACACGCCCAGCACATCGGTGACCGCCGGGCCTCCCGACGGCCCGGTCCGGCCGGGCAGCAGGTGCCGGACGACGACGCGCTGCCCCACGACGTGCGCGCCGAGACGGTGTCTGCCGACAGCGTGTTCCGGGCCCGTACCCACGGGTGGATACTAGGCTCACCTCAACCGCCTACCGCTGCGCCCTCAGGAGGAACTGGTGACCTACGTCATCGCCCAGCCGTGCGTCGATGTCAAGGACCGCGCCTGCGTCGACGAGTGCCCCGTCGACTGCATCTACGAGGGCAGCCGGATGCTCTACATCCACCCGGACGAGTGCGTCGACTGCGGCGCCTGCGAGCCGGTCTGCCCGGTCGAGGCGATCTTCTACGAGGACGACGTGCCGGAGCAGTGGAAGGACTACTACACCGCCAACGTGGGCTTCTTCGACGACCTCGGCTCGCCCGGCGGCGCGGCCAAGATGGGTGAGATCGACCACGACCACCCCTTCATCGAGGCGCTTCCTCCGCAGAACCAGGACCACTGAGCACGCCCCCGCCGGGCGGTCCCGTCTCCGCGCGGCTGCCCGACTTCCCCTGGGACCACCTGACGTCCCACGCCGCTCGCGCACGCGCGCACCCCGACGGCATCGTGGACCTGTCGGTCGGCACGCCGGTCGACCCGACGCCCGAGGTCGTGCAGCAGGCGCTGCGCGACGCCGCCGACTCGCCGGGCTACCCCGTCACCATCGGTCGTGAGGAGACCCGTCAGGCCTGCATCGACTGGCTCTCCCGACGGTGGGGCGTCGCCGGGCTCGGTCTCGACGGTGTCCTGCCCGTCATCGGTTCCAAGGAGCTGATCGGCAGCCTGCCGCTCCATCTCGGCGTCTGCGCGGGCGACCTGGTCGTCTATCCCGAGCTGGCCTACCCGACCTACGAGGTGGGTGCCGCCCTGGTCGGGGCCGAGGCGATCGCCGCCGACTCGCTGACCGCGATCGGTCCGCGCCGGCCGCGGGTGATGTTCGTCAACTCGCCCGCCAACCCCAGCGGCAAGGTGCTCCCCGTCGACCACCTGCGCAAGGTCGTCGACTGGTGCCGCGACCGCGGGACGCTGCTGGTCTCCGACGAGTGCTACCTCGAGTGCGCGTGGGACCCGAGCAACCCGCCGATCAGTGCGCTGCACCCCGACGTCTGCGGCGACAGCCACGAGGGCATCCTGTCGGTGCACTCGCTGTCCAAGCGGTCCAACCTCGCGGGCTACCGCTGCGCCTTCGTCGCGGGCGACCCGGCCGTGGTCGGCGAGCTGCTCGCCGTCCGCAAGAACCTCGGCCTGCAGATGCCCGGCCCCCAGCAGGTCGCGATGGTCGCCGCGCTGGACGACGACGCGCACGTGCGGGCCCAGCATGCGGTCTATGCGCGCCGACGCCGCTGGCTGCGCGACGCACTCGTGGGGGCGGGCTTCCGGATCGACCACTCCGAGGCGTCGCTCTATCTCTGGGCGACGCGCGGGGAGGACTGCTGGGACACGGTGAGCTGGTTCGCCGACCGCGGCGTGCTGGTCGCGCCCGGCGCCTTCTATGGACCCGCCGGCCGTGAGCACGTGCGGGTCGCCTTCACCGCCACCGACGAGCGGGTCGGCGCCGCGGTCGAGCGCCTGGCCTGACGGAGTCCTGAGGGCCGACGCCAGACCAGGGCGGGCTCGACGAGCGGCTGCCGGTCAGCGGGCGATCCGCCAGGAGCGGCGCTTCTCCGGCTCCTGCGGCATCTCCTGGGCCTGCTGACGCAGCGAGACGAGCATGGCGCGCCAGTCGTCGCTCTGGGTGGAGCTCGCGATGGCGGGAGCCTCCTCATCCAGGTGCAGCTCGAGGCTGTCGGCCGGCGTGCCCTCCTCGGGCATCGGGGCGGCGAGCGCCTCGGGCTCGTGGTCCACGATGACGAGCTCGGGCTCCGCGTTCGGCAGGGAGTCGGACACCGGCACCTCGACGGGCTCCGGCTCGAGGGCCGTCGCGGCCTGGGCGGCCAGCAGGGCCCGTCGCTGGGCCAGCGCCGAGCGCTCCGCCTCGGTCACGTCGTCGGGCAGGCCGTCGAAGTCCTCCATGTTCCAGGTGACGGCGGCGAGCTGTGCCGCGACGACCCCGGCGGGCCGGGGCAGCTCGGCCACGGGCTCGTCCTCGAGCTCCTCGGCCACGATCTCGGCGGGGCTGGGCGCCTCCGCGAGCGCGCCGGCGAGCGCAGCTGCGAAGACCGCGCCGAACTCGTCGGAGGTGACGTCCGGAGCCTCCTCCAGCGCGTTCTCGAGCGCCTGCTCCAGGGCCAGCTCGGCGGGCACCTCGACCGGCGCCTCGGTGGGAGCGGTCGGAGCCGCCTCGAAGAAGTTGGACAGCCGCACGACGTCCGCGACCCGGGGCAGCTCGACCTGCGGGACCGCGATCGGCTGGGGAGCCTGCGCCCGCTGGGCCTGCCGCATCAGCTGCACGACGTCGATGCTGGTGAGCCGGATGACGACCTCGCCGGTCTCCGAGTCCAGGAGCACGCCGTCCCCGTCCAGGCCCGTCACGGCACCGTCGAACCACTGGCCACCGACCATGAGACGCACCGGCACGTCGTCGTTCTCGGCCTGGCGCAGGGCCGAACCGATGGTGTAGACGGTCGAGTTGCTCATCTCGGGTTCCTCACTCGGGTCGCTCGGGTCACGCGGAGGGGCTGGTCCACAGCTGGGGGTGCTGGGGTGCCGGGGTGCTGGGGGCTGCTGCGGTGGTGCTCGGGGTTGGCTTCCATTGCACCGCAGCGAGCGTGCCGGCGGGCGGAGAAAGTGGCCACGGTTGCCTGGCCCGTTCGGACTACGCCGACTAGCCCCTGGACGGCGGGTGCGGGTGACCTTCCGTCCTCGAGGGGTCCCGGTGACCCTGTGCGTGGCCTCAGGGAGCGACGTCGACGTGCACGTGGTCGCGGTGCTCCAGCACCGCCCGGTCGCCGCTCGAGCCCGCGGGCACGCGGTAGACGGTCCACCCCTCGTCGGAGTGCCGGCCCGAGCGCCAGATCCGGCCGTCGAAGATCACCGTCGAGATCCGGAGCCGGTCGGCCTCGGCGACGAGGTAGGCCGCGATCGCCCAGCCCCGCTGCTTGTTGGCGTCGGAGACGGGCCGGGCGAACACGTCGATGGCCCGGCCGTCATAGTGCGCCGACCCGCTCATGTGCCCGTCGGTCACGCCTCCGGCCTCGAAGCCCCCGAGGGGAAGGTCGCCGAACACGGCTTCGAGGTCCCGCCGTACGACGGCCGCGCGCCGGGTGAGCCCCGCCTTGTCCAGCTTGCTCGAGCTCTCGCCGTAGCCGCCACGCACCTGGCAGGAGAAGGCGCCGCCCGTGGTCTCACCGGTGAGCGCGGAGGCCAGCGCCCGGGCGTCCTCCTCGTGCTCGGAGTAGGCGTCGGGGAAGGCCGACCGCTGCACCTCCTGGGCGGCGGCGGCGATGTCCATGCGCTCGTAGCCGTCGACCTGCACGAGGGCGTCATAGAAGCGGTTGGTCGCGTAGTAGGGGTTGAGGATCTGCTGGACCGTGCCCCACCCCTGGGACGGGCGCTGCTGGAAGAGCCCGACCGAGTCGCGGTCCCCGCTCTCGAGGTTGCGGAGCTTGGACTCCTGCATGGCCGTCGCCAGGGCGATCGACGCGGCCCGGGGCGGAAGGCCACGCTCGACCGAGACGGCGGCGATGAGCCCGGCGTTCTCCGCCTGCTCCAGGTCGAGACCGACCTCGTGCCCGTTCACCTCGGCCGTGCAGCCCTGGGTGAGCGGTGGCAGCCCGCCGCTGCGCCAGAGGACGGCGACGCCGACCGCGGCGACGACGCCGAGGACGGCCACCCCGGTGAGGGTGGCCCGCATGGCTCGGCCCATCAGCGGGCCGGATCGGTCGTCGGCATGTGTCGGTCAGTCGTTGGCGTGCAGGGCGGTGTTGAGGGCGATGCCGTCGCCGTGCCACGGCACCGCCTCGACGGTGCCCGTGACCGAGTTGCGGCGGAACAGGACGTTGCTCGCCCCCGAGAGCTCCAGCGCCTTGACGACCACGCGCTCGCCCGTGGCGTCCTTCATGGTCACCTTGGTCCCGGCCGTGACATAGCAGCCGGCCTCGACGACGCAGTCGTCGCCGAGCGAGATCCCGATGCCCGCGTTGGCGCCGAGCAGGCAGCGCTCGCCGATCGAGACGACCTCCTTGCCCCCGCCCGACAGGGTGCCCATGATCGAGGCGCCGCCGCCGATGTCGGAGCCGTCGCCGACCAGGACGCCGCCGGAGATGCGGCCCTCGACCATCGAGGTGCCCAGGGTCCCGGCGTTGAAGTTCACGAAGCCCTCGTGCATGACCGTGGTGCCCGGTGCCAGGTGGGCGCCCAGGCGCACCCGGTCGGCGTCGGCGATGCGGACGCCCGAGGGGACGACGTAGTCGGTCATCCGGGGGAACTTGTCGACGCCCCAGACGGTGACCTGCTGGCCCGCCGCGCGGAGGCGGGCGCGGGTGGTCTCGAAGCCGGCGACGGCGCACGGGCCGGCGGAGGTCCACACGACATTGGTGAGGAGACCGAACACGCCCTCGGTCGACAGGCCGTGCGGGACGACGAGCCGGTGGGAGAGCAGGTGCAGGCGCAGCCACACGTCCTCGGTGGACGCGGGCGGTGCGGCGAGGTCGGCGATCGCGACCAGGCGGACCTCGCGGGTCACGTCGCGCAACGGGTCGGGGGTCGCCAGCGCGGTCAGCTCGTCGGGCGCGGTCGCGTCGCCGGGCTCCCCGAGCGCGGGCGCGGGGAACCAGACGTCGAGGACGGTCCCGGCGTTGTCGAGGGTGGCGAGGCCGAAGCCCCAGGCGGCGGTGGGCATGTCCCTAGCCTAGGGAAGCGCGGGTCGCCGACCCCAACTCGGCGAGGACGGGATCCCACTGCGTGAGCAGGGTCTCGAGGTGCGCGGTCGTGTCATGGACGTGGAGCGTGGGCCGCGACAGGCGGGCGGCGAGCGCCGTCGCGTTGCGGACGGCGGTCTGTGGGTCCGCGGCGCCGTACCAGAGGGAGACCGGGCACGCGACGTCCTCGACACGGAAGGCCCACGGTCGGAACGTGACCGCCGCGTCGCGCAGGTAGCCCTCGGGATCGGCGAGCGCCTCGCGCACCGAGGCCGCGACCGACGCCGCGCCCCGCTGGGAGACCAGCTCTGCGTCGGCAGGAGGGAGCCCGGCGAGCCAGCGGTCGGCCAGGTCCCGGTCATCCGGGTCGTCGGCGCGGACGCGACGCACGAAGTCCTCGTAGTCCGGCCGCATGAGCTCGACGGCCTCCTCCGCCGAGGCGCTCCCCGCGATCCGCGCGAAGAACGCCGCTCCGTCGGTGTCGAGGCCGTCGCGAGGGGTCGGTGGGTCCAGCCGGGTGGCGTCGGCCGGGGAGGCGACCAGGGCCACGGCGGCGACCTGGTCGGGGTGCCGCGCCGCGCAGGCGAGGGCATAGCCTCCGCCGACCGACATCCCCAGCAGGGAGAAGCGCTCGACGCCGAGCAGGGCCGCGGCCTCGACCAGGTCGTCCGCCACGGTCAGGTGGTCGGACGGGTAGGCGTCGGAGCCGTCGTAGCCGGGGCGGTTGACGGCGATGAGCCGGACCCCCGCACGGCGGGCGGCCCCGTCACCGGGCATGGCTGCGTGCCGGGTGTCGGGGCAGCCGTGGCAGAAGATCACGGGCAGCCCGTCCGGGTCACCGCCCTCCCACCACCGCAGCCGGCGGCCGTCGGCCAGCCTCAGCGGCTCGGTGCTCACTGGCCGGTGCGTCCGTCGATGCACTCACGCAGCAGGTCGGCGTGACCCAGGTGCCGCGCGTACTCCTCCACCAGGTGCACGAGGATGTCCCGGACCTCGCACGGCTCGCCGTGCACGTCGACCGCGACGTCCCACGACGCCAGCCCGGCGACGACCTCGTCGGCGTGGGCCACCTCCCGCCGCCACGACTCCCAGGCTTCCGCGACCACGGCGTCGTCCGCGACGGCGCCGTTGAAGTCGTGGTCGTGGTCGTCCTTGCTGGAGAAGAGCCGCGGCAGGTCCTGGCCCTCGATCACGCGACGGAACCATGAGTGCTCGACCCTGGCCAGGTGCCGCACGAGGCCGAGGAGCGACATCGTGGACGGTGGCACGGAGCGGCGCGCCATCTGCTCGGCGTCGAGCCCGTCGCACTTCATCTCGAGCGTGGTGCGATAGAAGCGCAGGTAGCCCAGCACCACCGCCGCCTCGCCCCGCGGCGTCGCCGTGAGGTCACGCGGGTCGTCCTCGTGGTCCACCCACATGTCGGGCTGCTGGCGCGTCGGCCGGCTCCCGGCCTGGGACTCGGTGTTCTGGTCGTCGGTCACCCGGTGAGCCTGCCTTGCCCCGAGGCAGGTCTCAAGGCCGGCGACGAACGGGTCTGTCTCCGTGTTCGGGCGGCGCGAGGTGTGATTCTGATTCGCGCGCGGTTGGCCGGTCGCCGTACCCTTGCGGACACAGGCGCTCGAGCCGTCATCAGCGGCGAGCCTCCGGAAGAACGGCACCTCCCGCACGCCCGGGGAGGTGCTCACTAGAACCGGACGGGTAGGCCCGTCACAGCCGTCAACGAGTGGTCGCATCCGGGGCAGCAGCGCCGGTGCGGCAAGCGAGGTGGTACCGCGGCTCCCGCCGTCCTCGTGCCCGAGTGAGCACGACGTACGACGACGCAGGAGAGACCGCCATGACCTACCCCAAGGTCGCCACCGGCCAGTCCGGTGAGCACGAGCACGTCCCGGCCACGCCCAACTTCCCGGCCATCGAGGAGCGGGTGCTGGGCTACTGGGACCACGACAAGACCTTCGAGGCGAGCGTCGAGCAGCGCGAGTCGGGCGTCGACGGCTCGAACGAGTTCGTCTTCTATGACGGCCCCCCGTTCGCCAACGGCCTGCCGCACTACGGCCACCTGCTCACGGGCTACGTCAAGGACCTGATCCCACGCTTCCAGACCATGCGCGGGCGCCGCGTGGAGCGGCGCTTCGGCTGGGACACCCATGGGCTGCCCGCCGAGCTCGAGGCGATGAGCCAGCTCGGCATGAAGACGACCCAGGAGATCCTCGACCTCGGCATCGAGCAGTTCAACGCGGAGTGCCAGCGGTCGGTGTTCACCTACACCCAGGAGTGGCGCGACTACGTCACCCGCCAGGCGCGCTGGGTCGACTTCGACAACGACTACAAGACCCTCGACCTCGACTTCATGGAGTCGGTGCTGTGGGCGTTCAAGAGCCTCTATGACAAGGGCTACGTCTATGAGGACTTCCGCGTCCTGCCCTACTGCTGGAACGACGAGACCCCGCTGTCCAACCACGAGCTGCGGATGGACGAGGACGTCTACCAGATGCGCCAGGACCCGGCGGTCACCGTGGGCCTGCGCCTCGAGACCGGCGAGCTGGCACTCGTCTGGACGACCACGCCGTGGACCCTCACCTGCAACCTGCTCATCATGGTCGGCGAGGACATCGACTACGTCGTCGTCGAGTCCGACAAGCCGACGGGTCGGACCGAGCGCTACGTGCTCGGCGAGGCTCGTCTGCCGGCCTACGCCCGCGAGCTGGGCGAGGACGCCGTCGTCGTCGAGCGGCTCAAGGGACGCGACCTGATCGGGCGCTCCTACACGCCGCCGTTCTCCTACTTCGAGGGCCAGACCAACGCCCACCGCGTGGTCGAGGCGCCGTTCGTCACCACCGAGGACGGCACCGGGCTGGTCCACAGCGCCGGCGCCTTCGGTGAGGAGGACAAGGTCATCACCGACCGGGAGAACATCGAGCCCGTCGTCCCCGTCGCCAAGGACGGCACGTTCACCTTCCCCGTCGTGGAGTACGAAAGCCTGCACGTCTTCGACGCCAACGTGGCGATCATCGAGCACCTCAAGGCCGCCACGCGCGGCGAGGGCGAGACCGGGTCGATCACGCCGGGCACCATGCTGCTCAAGCGGGAGTCCTACGAGCACTCCTACCCGCACTGCTGGCGGTGCCGTCAGCCGCTGATCTACATGGCCGTCTCGTCGTGGTTCGTCGACACCCGGATGTTCCGCGACCGGATGCTCGAGCTCAACCAGGAGATCCGCTGGGTGCCCGACCACGTCAAGGACGGCCAGTTCGGCAAGTGGCTCGAGAACACCCGGCCCTGGTCGATCTCGCGCAACCGGTTCTGGGGCAGCCCGATCCCGGTCTGGCGGTCCGACGACCCGACCTACCCCCGCGTCGACGTCTATGGCTCGCTGGACGAGCTGGAGCGTGACTTCGGCGTACGCCCCGACAACCTGCACCGCCCCTACATCGACGAGCTGACCCGGCCCAACCCCGACGACCCGACCGGGAAGTCGACGATGCGCCGTGTCACCGACGTCTTCGACTGCTGGTTCGAGTCGGGGTCGATGTCGTTCGCCCAGGTGCACTACCCGTTCGAGAACGCCGACTGGTTCGAGCACCACTTCCCGGGCGACTTCATCGTCGAGTACATCGGCCAGACGCGCGGCTGGTTCTACACCATGCACGTGCTGGCGGCCGCGCTCTTCGACAAGCCCGCGTTCTCGGCGTGCGTGTCGCACGGCATCGTGCTGGGCTCCGACGGCAACAAGATGAGCAAGTCCCTGCGCAACTACCCCAACGTCTACGAGGTCTTCGACCGCGACGGCGCCGACGCGATGCGCTGGTTCCTGATGAGCTCGCCGATCCTGCGCGGGGGCAACCTCATCGTCACCGAGCAGGGCATCCGCGAGTCCGTGCGGCAGGTGCTCATCCCGCTGTGGAACTCGTGGTACTTCTTCGCGCTCTACGCCAACGCGGCGGGCGCGTCGGGCTACAGCGCCGGGTGGCGGACCGACTCCGAGCACCCCATGGACCGCTACATCCTGGCCAAGCTGCGCGACTACGTCGACGCGATGACCCGGCAGCTGGAGAACTACGAGGTGGCCAACGCCTGCGACTCCACGCGCGGCTTCCTCGACGTGCTCACGAACTGGTACATCCGCCGCTCCCGCGAGCGCTTCTGGGGCACCGACGAGGGCCTGGACCGGGACGCCTTCGACACGCTCTTCACCGTGTTGGAGGTCGTCTGCCGGGCGGCAGCGCCGCTGCTCCCGCTGACCACCGAAGAGGTGTGGCGCGGGCTCACCGGCGGCCGGTCGGTGCACCTGGCCGACTGGCCGGAGGCCGCCCACCTGCCCTCGGACGCCGACCACGTGGCCGCGATGGACCAGGTCCGCGACGTGTGCTCGGCGACCTCGGCGCTGCGCAAGTCCGCGGGGCTGCGCAACCGGCTGCCGCTGGCGGGGCTCGACCTGGTGCTCCCGGACGCCGCTCGGCTCGGCGACCTCGCGGGCATCGTCGCCGACGAGGTCAACGTCAAGCAGGTGCGGGTCCTGGACGCCGGGGCGCCCGAGGCGGCGTCGTACGGCGTCAGCCAGCGGCTGACCGTCAACGCGCGCGCGGCCGGACCGCGCCTCGGCAAGGACGTGCAGACCGCGATCAAGGGCTCCAAGACCGGCGACTGGTCGGTGGCGGAGGACGGCACCGTGACCTCCGGCGGACTTCCGCTGCTCGAGGGCGAGTTCACGCTCGAGACGGTCGCCGCCGAGTCCGACGGGCACTCCGCCACGGCCATGCTGCCCGGCGGCGGGTTCGTCGTGCTCGACACCCAGGTGACGCCCGCGCTGGCCACCGAGGGTCTCGCCCGCGACGTCGTCCGCGCGGTGCAGCAGGCGCGCAAGGAGGCCGGCCTCGAGGTGTCGGACCGGATCGCCCTCACCCTGGGCGGCTCCGCCGACGTCGTCGCCGCCGTCGACGCCCACCGCGACCTCATCGCCACCGAGACCCTGGCCACCTCGCTCCGCGTCGACCCCGAGCTCGCGGCCGCCGGATCCACTCCGGCCACCCCCGACATCCGGGTCCACGTCACCAAGGCCTGACCGCCGAGGTGGGACTCAGGGCTCGCCGAGGTGGGACTGAGGGCTCGCCGAGGTGGGACTGAGGGCTCGCCGAGGTGGGACTGAGGGCTCGCCGAGGTGGGACTGAGGGCTCACTCGGTGGACCGCGAGTCCCACTTCGGTGGACCGCGACTCCCACTTCGGTGGACCGCGAGTCCCACTTCGGTGGACCGCGAGTCCCACTTCGGCGGGGATGGTTGGATGGGCGCGTGCCCCTGGACCTGACGACCGACGTGGTGTCGCTGACCGCGGCCCTCGTGGACATCGAGTCGGTGAGCCACCACGAGACCGAGATCGCCGACGCCGTGGAGGCCGCGCTGACCGCGCTGCCGCACCTGTCGGTGACCCGGCGCGGCAACACCGTGGTCGCGCGCACCGAGCTCGGTCGCGACGAGCGGGTGGTCATCGCGGGTCACCTGGACACGGTCCCTCTCAATGACAACCTGCCGTCGCGCCGCGACGGTGACCTGCTGTGGGGGCTCGGCACGTGCGACATGAAGGGTGGCGACGCGGTCATCCTGCGCCTCGCCGCGACCGTGGCAGAGCCGCGCCGCGACGTCACCTACATCCTCTACGAGGCCGAGGAGGTCGAGGCGGTCCACAACGGCCTGCGCCTGCTCGCCGACAGCGACCCCGAGCTGATGACGGCCGACTTCGCCATCCTCATGGAGCCGTCCAACGCCGACGTCGAGGCCGGCTGCCAGGGCACCCTCCGGGTCCAGGTGCGGACGTCGGGCGAACGCGCCCACTCGGCGCGAGCCTGGATGGGGCGCAACGCCATCCACGAGGCGGCGGCGGTGCTCGACCGGCTGCGCGCCTACGAGCCGCGGCGTCCCGTCATCGACGGACTGACCTACCACGAGGGCCTCAACGCCGTCGGCATCCGCGGCGGCGTCGCGGGCAACGTGATCCCCGACGAGTGCCTGGTCGAGGTCAACTTCCGGTTCGCCCCGGACCGCAGCGAGGCCGAGGCCGAGGCCTTCGTCCGGGACTTCTTCGACGGCTTCGACGTGACGGTCACCGACAGCGCTCCCGGCGCGCTCCCCGGTCTCGACGTCCCGGCGGCCCAGGCGTTCGTGTCGGCGGTCGGCGGTGGGGTCAACCCCAAGTTCGGCTGGACCGACGTCGCTCGCTTCAGCGCCCTCGGCGTCCCGGCGGTCAACTTCGGTCCCGGAGACCCGACCTATGCCCACAAGCAGGACGAGCACGTCCCGGTGGCGCAGATCGAGCGCTGCGAGCGGCTGCTGGCCGACTGGCTGGGGGGCACCCGATGACGGCTCAGGGCGGCGACCGGTTCAAGTACAAGGGCCCGGTCATCATGCGGCGCCAGCAGGTGGACGACGGCACCACCGACCAGCGGCTGCTGGACTCCAAGGGGCCGAGCGACTGGGTCCACACCGACCCCTGGCGGGTGCTGCGGATCCAGGCGGAGTTCATCGAGGGCTTCGGCGCGCTCGCCGAGCTCGGTCCCGCGATCAGCGTCTTCGGGTCGGCCCGCACCCAGCCCGACCAGCGCGAGTACGAGCTCGCCGAGGAGGTCGGCCGCAAGCTGGTCCAGGCGGGCTTCGCCGTCATCACCGGCGGCGGTCCCGGCATCATGGAGGCCGCCAACAAGGGCGCCTCGCAGGCGGGTGGCGTCAGTGTGGGCCTCGGCATCGAGCTGCCCTTCGAGTCCGGGCTCAACCAGTGGGTCGACATCGGCATCAACTTCCGCTACTTCTTCGCCCGCAAGACGATGTTCGTCAAGTACGCCAACGGCTACGTCGCCCTGCCCGGCGGCCTAGGCACCTTCGACGAGCTGTTCGAGGCGCTCACGCTGGTGCAGACCCAGAAGGTCACGAGCTTCCCGATCGTCCTGCTCGGCACCGACTACTGGTGCGGTCTCGTCGACTGGCTGCGCGACACCGTGATGGACAGCGGCAAGGTGTCGCAGCGCGACCTCGACCTGCTCATCGTCACCGACAGCGTCGACGAGGCCGTGCAGATCATGGTCGAGGCCCACCAGCGGCACGGGGAGTCGCCGCGATGATGTGGTTCTTCGCCGTCCTCATCGTCGTCGCGATGGGCGGCGTGGCCGTGATCGCCGCGGGCAAGGGCAGCCCGCTGGCCGAGGAGTACGGCGACCGTCCGGACGCACTCGTCCCCGCGGAGGGACGCGTGGGCTCCGACGACCTGCGCAGGGTGCGCTTCTCGCTGGCCTTCCGCGGCTACCGCATGTCGGAGGTCGATGCGCTGCTGGACCGGCTCGCCACCGAGCTCGAGGCCGCCGGCAAGCCGGCCGAGGCCACGAAGCCGGACGCAGCCCAGGTCGCCGACGACGAGAAGGCCGAGGCGGAGAAGGCCGAGGCGGAGAAGGCCGAGGCGGAGAAGGGCAAGAACGCCGAGGCCGAGCAGGGTGGCAAGCCCGAGGCGCCCGACACGGCCGCCGCCGACGCGCGGCCCGGCAAGCCGGACAGGGGCGACAAGGCCGACAAGGCCGACAAGGCCGACAAGCCCGACAAGCCCGACAAGGCCGATGGACCCGCCGAAACGTCGTCCTCCGACACCCGGCCCGTCGATGGCGGGCGCACCGCGACCTGAGGCAGACTGCCCCCGTGTCCATCCGGCTGATCGCCTACGTGCTGCTTGCGCTCGGGGCGCTCGTCGTCGTGCTCACGCGCGTCCGGCTGCGCCGGGAGAACGCCGCCGGGATCCGCCCGGTGCCGACCCTGCTGCTCAACGCCCACACGCTGTTCGGCGTCCTGGGACTGGGGGCCTGGCTGGCCTACGTGCTCACCGACGAGGACAGCAAGATCGGGGTGGACCGTGAGCTGCTGGGGATCGGCGCGCTCAGCGCGCTGTGGGTCGTGTCCATCTGCGGGCTGCTCATCCTGATGCGGTGGCTGCCCTCGCGGGGGCGGCACGCCTCGGACGCCAACGAGGACAGCTGGAGCGAGGGCCCCGGGCTGTCCGTGCTGGCCCACGTGGGCATGTTCCTCGCGATCTGCTTCGACACGGTCGTCTATATGCTCGACCAGCTATGAGCCCTGTTGCCCCGCCGGCCGCCCGCTCGGCGGCCGTGGCCCTCGCCGCGCTGCTCACGACCGTGCTCGCCGCGACCCTGCTCGCCGTGGTCCCGGTGTCGGCGTCGTCGTCGGCCCCGACGCGTGCGTCGGCCCGGACGGCGGACGCCGTCGTGACCCGCAAGGTCATCGGGCACTCGGTGCGCGGTCGCCCGATCGTGGCGCTGCGCCTCGGTGAGCCCGGGAGGAAGGTCGTGGTGCTGATCGCCTCCATGCACGGGGACGAGGCCCGGCCGAGCAAGATCCTGCGGTCCCTGGCCGGTGGACGCGCCATCTCCGGCATCGACCTGTGGGTGGTGCCGACCTACAACCCCGACGGCGTCGCCCGGCACTCCCGCAAGAACGCCCACGGCGTCGACCTCAACCGCAACTACCCCTACCACTGGGCGGATCTCGACGGGGAGACCGAGTCGGGGCCGCACGCCGCCTCGGAGCCCGAGACGCGGGCGATGATGCGTTTCCTGCGCAAGGTCAAGCCGGACCGCATCGTCAGCTTCCACCAGCCGCTCAACGGCGTGGACACCGACACCAAGGACCGCCGCTTCGCCAAGAAGCTGGCGAGGGCCCTGAAGCTGCCGACCAAGACCTTCGACTGCGGCGGGGTCTGCCACGGGACGATGACGGGGTGGTACAACCACCGCTTCGCCGGCAGTGCCGTCACGGTCGAGTACGGCGCCCGCCCGCCGGCCCGCCGTCTCAAGGTCACCGCGCCGCGGCAGCTGCTGAAGGTCCTCGGGGCGACGCGCCGCCGCTAGCGGCCCTCGAAGACCGGCTTCTGCTTGGCGACGAAGGCGTCGACCGCGGCGACGTGGTCGGCGCTCGCACCGGTGAGCTGCATCATCCGTGACTCCTCGGCGAGGGAGGAGGCGAGGTCGTGCCCGGCCGAGAACGCCACCGACTGCCGGATGCTCGCGTAGGCGAGGGTCGGGCCCGCGGCCAGCCTGGCGGCGAGCTCGCCCGCCACGGCGGCCACCTGGTCGTCCGGGACCACCCGGTTCGCGAGCCCCAGCTCGAGCGACTCGGCGGCACCGACGGTGCGGGGAAAGAGGAGCAGGTCGAGGGCCCTGGCCTGGCCCACGAGCCTCGGCAGCGTCCAGCTCGACCCGGTGTCGCAGGAGAGGGCGACCCCGGCGAACGCGAGGTTGAAGCCGGCGCTCTCGGCCACGATCCGCACGTCGCACGCGAACGCGAGGCTCGCTCCCGCACCGGCCGCGACGCCGTTGACCGCCGCCACGACGGGCTTGGGCATCGTGGCCAGCGTGTGCACCAACGGGTTGTAGTGCTCGTCGACGGTGCGGAACAGCTGCTCGGAGGAGTCGCTGCGCAGGATCGCGATGTGCTCCTTGAGATCCTGCCCGACGCAGAACGCACGTCCGCTTCCGGTGAGCACGACGCAGCGCACCTCCGGGTCCGCCGCGACCCGCCCGACGATGTCGACCAAGGCCTCCTTGGTCGCGACGTCGAGACTGTTCATCGCCTCCGGGCGGTTGAGGGTGATCGTGGCGACGGAGTCGGACACGTCGAGCAGGACGGGCGCATCGGTCATGTCCGCAGTCTGCCGGACCGGGTCCATCCACACCCTGTGGCCGCGATCACTTCCCCGTGAGGGATAATGGACGCGACAACAGGAGTCGAGACGCTTTATTCACGTCGCGACACGCGATCAGCAAGGAAGAGGTGTGCGGATGGCGGCGATGAAGCCCCGGACGGGCGACGGACCGCTGGAGGTCACCAAGGAAGGGCGCGGCATCGTGATGCGCGTCCCTCTCGAGGGCGGTGGCCGGCTCGTCGTCGAACTCAACGCCGAAGAGGCGGGGTCGCTCGGGGACGCCCTGAAGGCCGTCGTCGGCTGACGCCGTGACCGCGTCGGACGAGATCGCTCTTCCTGCACAAGTCAGTCCGCCTGAGTTCGCGCTCAGTGCGCTGCCCCCGTCGGGCCTCCACGGCGTCGCCGCGCTGGCCTACGGCGTCACGGCGGAGGGTGGGGGCCTGGTGCTGCCCGCGGACGCCGACGTCGTGGCCGAGGCGTCAGGCCTCGACCTGCTGGCCGTGCTGGAGTCCCAGCGTGCCACCGGAGCCGTCGGTGAGGTCTTGTCGGTCCCGCTGAGCCGGCACGGGCGGGTGCAGACCCTGTTCCTGGTCGGGCTCGGGGAGCAGACCCCGACCGACCTGCGCCGGGCCGGTGCGACGCTGGCCCGTGCGGCGCGCGACGCCGACAGCCTGGTCACCTCGATCCCGGCGCTCGCGCCGGCCGAGGGCCTGGAGGCTTTCGTGGTCGGCATGATGCTCGGCTCCTTCGGGTTCCACTGGCGCTCCGACGGCCCGCAGACCCAGCCGGTCGCCCAGGTCGTGCTTGCCGACCACGAGGATGCCGAGGAGCGCGGTGCCGACCTCCTGCGCGCCATCGCGCTGGGAGGCGCGGGCTGGCGCTCCCGGCTGTTGGCCACGGTTCCGGCCAACCTCAAGAACCCCGCGTGGCTGGCCGACCAGGCGCGTCAGGTCGCGCAGCAGGCGGGCCTCGAGGTGCGGATCTGGGACGAGAAGCAGCTCGCCGCCGACGGCATGGGCGGCATCCTGGGCGTCGGTCAGGGCTCGGCCTCCCCGCCGCGGCTGATCCGTCTCGACTACGCGCCGGCGAGCGCCCACCGCCGGACCCCCACCGTCGTGCTGGTCGGCAAGGGGATCACCTTCGACTCCGGCGGGCTGTCGATCAAGCCCGGCGAGTCCATGACCACCATGAAGCGCGACATGACCGGCGGCGGCGTCGTGATCTCGGTGATGGCGGCGCTCGCGGCCGTCCGCTGCCCCGTGCGCGTCGTCGGTCTGGTGCCGAGCGCCGAGAACGCCGTCTCCGGCAGTGCGATGCGACCCGGCGACGTGATCCGGCACTACGGCGGCCGGACCACCGAGGTCACCAACACCGATGCCGAGGGGCGGCTCGTCCTCGCCGACGCCCTCGCCTACGCCGTCGCCGAGATCAAGCCCGCCGCCCTGGTCGACGTCGCGACGCTCACCGGCGGCATCAAGGTGGCGCTCGGTCAGCGCATCGGGGGCTACTTCGCCAACGACGACGGACTCGCGAGCGCGCTCGAGAGCGCCGGCCGCGAGTCGGGCGAGCCGCTGTGGCGCTTCCCGCTGCACCCCGACTACGAGGACAAGCTCGCCTCCAAGGTGGCCGACGCCGACAATGCTGCCGGCGGGCCGCCGGCCATCACCGCGGCGCTGTTCCTGCAGCACTTCGTGGGCGACGTGCCGTGGGCACACCTCGACATCGCCTCGGTCGGCGACTCTCCCAGCGAGCGCTTCGAGTGGACCGAGGGCCCGACGGGCTATGCCGCCCGGGCGCTGCTCACCTGGCTCGGCCGCCCCCAGCCGCTCGACGGGGTCGGTGCCTGAACCCAGGCCAGGTCACTCGGCCTCGGGCGCCCACTCCTTCTTGGCGACGAGCAGGCCGTCGCCGACGGGGAGGAGCACGGGGACGAGACCCTCGTGGTCGCGGACCGCGACGCCGAGGTCGCGGATCGAGACCGTCTCGTCGTCGCGCTGCGCAGGGTCGGCCACCCGGTCGTGCCACAGGGCGTTGTCGAACGCCACGACCCCGCCGGGACGGAGGAGGCGCAGCGCCTCACGGAGGTAGGCGCCGTACTCCAGCTTGTCGCCGTCGCAGAAGACCAGGTCGTAGTGGCCGTCGGTGAGCCGGGGGAGGACCTCGAGGGCCGCTCCCGCGATGGTGCGCGCGCGCTGGTGGGTGACGCCGGCCTCGGTGTAGGACTGCTTGGCCAGCCGCTGGTGCTCGGCCTCGATGTCGACGGTCGTGAGCACGCCGTCGGAACGCATCCCACGCAGGAGCCAGACCCCGGACACCCCGGTGCCGGTGCCGATCTCGACGACCGCCCGGGCGTCCAGCGCGGAGGCCAGGAAGCGCAGCGCCGCACCGGTGCCGGGGCTGACGGGTGAAACCCCCACCTCCTCGGCGCGGGCGCGCGCGGCGGCGAGCACCTCGTCCTCGACGACGAACCCCTCGGCATAGCTCCAGCTCGTGGGCTTGATCGGCGTGGTGATGGCGGCCTCCCGGTGACCTCGACGGACTGGCCCGACCCTATCGCGGGGAACACTTCGCCGCCCGCGGTCGTTGGGCGAGTCAGAGGTTCAAAGCATTTGGCCCGGTCGGCTCACAGGGTTCTCTCAGACCCCGTCCCTAGCGTGAAGGAAGGTCGTGTTCGGCAGCACAGCGCGCAGGCGCACGGAGGAGGTCGCGATGGGTCAGGAGGTCCGCGCCGACGGCGTTCCCAGCTGGGACGAGATCGTCGAGCAGCACTCCGACCGCGTCTATCGGCTCGCCTACCGGCTGACCGGCAACCCCCACGACGCCGAGGACCTCACCCAGGAGGTCTTCGTGCGTGTCTTCAGGAGCCTCGACACCTACACGCCGGGCACCTTCGAGGGCTGGCTCCACCGGATCACCACCAACGCGTTCCTCGACCAGGCCCGGCGCCGGCAGCGGATCCGCTTCGACGCGCTCTCCGACGAGCGGGCGAGCCGCCTGCCCAGCAAGGCACCCGGTCCCGACACGGTCTATGCCGACACGACGTTCGACGACGACGTCGAGCGCGCGCTGGCCGCGCTGCCTCCCGAGTTCCGTGCCGCCGTCGTCCTGTGCGACGTCGAGGGCCTGACCTACGACGAGATCGCCGACATCCTGGGCGCCAAGCTCGGCACGGTCCGCTCGCGGATCCACCGAGGTCGCGCCCAGCTCCGGGCGGCCCTCGCCCACCGGGCACCCGGCGCCGGGCGCCAGCGCTACGCCGGTCCACTGGCGATGCCGAGTCCGGAGCTCCAGCCGTGATGGGCCACCTCGGCTCCCGGGTCAGCGATCTCCTCGACGGTCGTCTCGACCCCGCCGAGGAGGAGCGCGCCTGGGACCACGTGCACCTGTGCCACCTCTGCCGCGACCTCGTGGAGCGCGAGGGCTGGGTCAAGACCCGGCTCGCGCACCTGTCGCTGGCCGGCGAGGCGACCGTGCCCGCGTCCCTCAAGGGCAGCCTGCTCGACGCGGCCCTCCTCGTCCCGCCCGGCGAGGCCTACCTCATGGCCACCGGGCGTCCGCGCCATCGGATGGCGCTCGCCGCCGTCGGTGGCGGCGCGATCGGCGCCGCCGTGTTCGGGCTCGTCGCGCTGGCCGCGGCACCGGCGGCGGCACCCGTGGTCGACCGACGCGCCCCCGGGGTGACCATCGGCCAGAGCACCCCGGCGCCGGCCAACGTGGGCGGTGCCGTGACGGGTCACCGCCGAGATTCCGGGCGCTTGTCGTCGATCCAGGACAAAATGTCCTGGTGAGCGACACCGGCGAGCACCCCGACCACGGGCCCGACGCCACGCGACCCGATCACGAGGGTCCCGCACCCTCGGGCCCGGCCGCCGCGTCCCCCTGGATCCCGCCCGACGGCGGAGCCACCACCCGACGCGACCCCAAGCACCTCGCCGACTCCCGGACCCAGCCGCTGGGTCCGATGCCCCTCGGCCCCCCACCTCCGGGACTGGTCCCGGGCGCGGGCGGTCCCGCGCCGCGCTGGAGCCCGCCCGCTGGACCGGGCCGGCCGCCGCGTCCCAGTGAGCCTCCGGCCGGCTGGACCGAGACCCGCTCGCCCTCGGGGCCACCGGCCGCCGCGCCGACCGTGCCGCCGCCGACCCAGCCGCTGCGGTCGACCGTCCCCGGTCCGGGGGCGTTCGGGGCGAGCGCCCAGCCGACGCGGTGGATGCAGCAGCCGCCCGCCCACCTGGCCGCGCCGACGCGGACCGGTCGTCCCCCCGGCTGGATCTGGCCCGCGGTCGCCTCCCTGGCCCTCGTCATCGGCCTGCTCGGCGGGGCGTTGGGTGGAGTGGCCTATGACGCCCTCACCGACGGCGACCAGGCCACCGACACCACGGGCACCGACCCGACCGGCACCAACGCCGACGACTCGCCGGGCAACGCGCCGCTGCCGGCCGGAAACACCTCGGTCAGCGCCGTGGCGGCCAGGCTGCTGCCCAGCACTGTGCAGGTGATCGCGAGCTACCAGGGACAGGCCGGGGGGGCCACCGGCTCGGGCTTCGTGCTGGACCGCCAGGGACACGTCGTCACCAACAACCACGTGGTGGCCGACTCCGCCGACAACGACCAGCCGATCGAGGTCGTCGACGAGGACGGCAACCACCACGACGCCGAGCTGGTGGGCCGCAGCCCCGTCTATGACCTGGCCGTGCTCCAGGTGGACGACGCCGAGGGGCTCCGCCCGGCCGCCCTCGGGGCCTCCCGTCGGCTCCGGGTCGGCGACGAGGTGGTGGCCATCGGGTCACCGCTCGGGCTGACCTCCACGGTCACGGCGGGCATCGTCAGCGCGGTCGACCGGCCGGTCACGACCGGCGACTCCGCCGATGACACGTCCTACATCAACGCGGTCCAGACCGACGCCGCGATCAATCCCGGCAACTCCGGGGGACCGCTGGTCAACCTGCGCGGACAGGTGGTCGGGGTCAACTCGGCCATCGCGACGACCGGTCAGGCGACCGGGCAGTCCGGCAGCATCGGCGTGGGCTTCGCGATCCCGATCGAGCAGGTGCGCGTCACCACCGACCAGATCCTCCGCGACGGGGAGGCCCGCTATCCCGTCATCGGCGCCACGGTCCAGACCCAGGTGAGCGACGACGAGGGCGCCCGCATCGACGAGGTGCCGACCGGCACGCCGGCCGCGGCGGCAGGGCTGCGCAGCGACGACCTGGTCGTCGCCATCAACGGGCAGCGGGTGACCGACGGCATCGCGCTCATCGTCGCGATCCGGACCCATCAGCCCGGGGAGACCGTCACGCTGACCGTCGAACGCGACGGCGACCAGCGCACCGTCGAGGTGACCCTCGACTCCAAGGTCGGCTGACCCGCCCGTCGACCGCCCCCGCGACCAGCCCGGGCGAGTGATCAGTCGGCCGAGCCGTTGGACTCCGACTCGACATAGGGATGCTGGCTGACGAACGCCTCCGTCTCGGTGTACATCCGCTGGATGTAGTCCTCGAGCTGGCTCGACTCGACGCGCCACTGGCCACGTCCACCGATCTTGATGGCGGGCAGGTCACCTCGGCGCACGAGGGCATAGACCTGCGCACTCGACGTGTTCAGCACCTCGGCGACATCGGCGAGCGTGAGGAATCGCGGCATCGGCTCCTTGTGGTCCATGTGACCCATGGTGACACCCGGAGCGAAATGGGGCGCGTCGGCGGCGCTGGACCTGTGGACAGGACCTGTGGACAGAGGACTGCACGGTTGCCTGCGTTTGGCCCATGATGTGCCCGTGACGTCCTCGCTCGGGAGCCTCGACCCACCCCCCGCCGTGCGCGCCCGTCGGCCGGGCTGGCGCGACCCGCGCCTGTGGCTCGGCGTCGCGATCGTGGCCGCGTCGGTGGTGGCCGGCGCCCGCCTGCTGGCGCGGGCCGACGACCTCGACGCCGTCTGGGCGGTCACGGACCGGCACGCCGCCGGCGACGTCCTGACCCCGGACGACCTGGTGGCTCGCCGGGTGCGCTTCGACGACGCGGCCGACCGGGAGCGCTACCTCCTGACCGAGGAGCGTCTTCCCGACGGCATGCGGCTGGAGCGGGACGTGGGCCCGGGCGAGCTGCTCCCGCGCGCGGCACTCGGCGCCGCCGACGCCGACACCGGGCTGCTCACCGTGCCGATCGGGCTGCCCGCCCTCTCGGTCCCCCCGGACGTCCACGCGGGCTCGCGCGTCGACGTCTGGGTGACCACCGAGAACGACGCCGGCCGTCAGGTGGCTCGCCCGCGTCTGCGCGACGTCGTCGTGATCTCGGCGCCTCCGGCGACCGACGGGTTCGGTGCCGCCGGCGACCGCCAGCTCGTGCTGGGCGTCGCGGAGGACCAGGAGGACGAGCTGGGTGCCGTCCTGGCGGCCGTGGGCGAGGCGCCCATCACCGTCGTCGGCCGGGGTGGGAGCACCGGGTGATCTGCGTCCTGCTGGTCGCCTCGGGTGCCGGCTGGGAGTCGACGGCACTGGGCCTGCTGAGCCGGCACCCCGACCTCGTGGTCCTCAAGCGCTGCGTCGACGTCGACGACCTGATGGCCACGGCGGCCGCGGGTCAGGCCGACTGCGCGGTGGTCGCTCTGGACGCCCCGGGGCTCAACGCCACAGCGGTGGAGCACCTGCGGCGACACCGGGTCCGTCCGGTGGCGGTGGTCGCCGGGGCGGCCCCCGTCGCCGACCGCGCACTGGCACGTGCCGCCCAGGTCGGCATCACCGCCCTGCTGCCGGAGAGCGAGATCGGCGACCTGGCCCGGCTCGTCGAGAGCGTCGAGGACGAGCCGCCCTACGTCGACGAGCCCGTGCCGGAGGCCGGCACCGACGCGGGTCCGGCCGACGGCCGGGTGGTCGCGGTCTGGGGGCCGCAGGGTGCGCCCGGGCGGACCACCGTCGCCGTCGGCCTGGCCGCGGCCCTCGCCCACCGCGGCGACCGGGCCGTGCTGGTCGACGCCGACCCGTGGGGAGGCGCCGTGGCGCAGCAGCTGGGCATCCTCGACGAGGTGTCCGGCCTGCTGGCCGCGGGCCGGCTGGCCGGCTCGGGGCTGCTCGGCGAGCGCTTCGAGAGCGTCGCGAGGTCCGTGGGCGAGGGGCTCGCCGTCGTCACCGGGCTGCCGCGTGCCGACCGCTGGGTCGAGATCCGGCCGGGGGCGGTGGAGAGCCTCCTGGACGCGGCCCGTGACCGCGGCCGCGTCGTGGTCGACACGGGCTTCAGCCTGGAGGCCGATCCCGGCGCCGAGCTGGCCGGGCGTCCGACGCGCAACGGCCTGACCCTGGCCGCGCTGGCGCGGGCCGACGAGGTCGTCGTGGTCGGCACTCCCGACCCGGTGGGGCTGTCGAGGCTGGCGCGCGGCCTGGTCGAGCTGCGCGAGACGCTGGGGGCGCGTCCGGTCCACGTGGTCGTCAACCGGCACCGGCCCAGCCTCGGCTGGGGAGAGGCCGACGTGGTGGGCATGGTGGAGGGCTTCGCGCGCGTCCGGGGGGTCCACTTCCTCCCCGAGGACCGGGCCGCCGTCGACAAGGCACTGGTCGCCGGCCGCACCCTCGTCGAGACCGGCGAGTCGGCCCTGGCCCGGTCGCTCGGCGACCTGGCCGACGCCGTGCTGCCGCCGGTCACGACCCGGGCGGCGAGCGGTCGGCTCAGGCGGAGAACAGCAGCCAGAGCCCACCGACGGTGAAGCCCACCATCGCGAACAGCAGGGGCAGCTGTCCGGTGAGCTGGTGGCGCCGCGGCAGCAGGTGCATGGCCCGGTCGTGGGCCGCGACCACCCCCAGCACGTGCCCGGTGACGACGGCCAGCACCTTGACGTTGGCCAGCAGGGTGGGATGTCCGGCGAGCCAGTAGCTCACCGACAGGTCCGCGGTCCCGAACAGGTTGCTGCCGTCGGACATCGGGTCGCTCATCCGGATCAGCGTCGTCTGCCCGGCGACCACGAGGAACGAGAGGTAGTGCGCGACGACGTAGCCCACGACGATCGGGACGACGGAGTGCGCGAACCGCCGTGGCAGGTCGCGGCGGCGCGTCTCCGCGTGCGTCCCGGTCATCGTCGTGCCCGCCACGAACACCAGCCCGACCAGCAGACAGAAACCCACCAGGGCGAGGTCGGTCAGCAGCAGCGGCGACGAGGACTCCTGCACCGTCCGGATCCAGAAGGACGAGTCCTTGAACGAGTCGAAGCCCGTGCTGCCGAACAGGACGGCGACCACGGCGACGAGCCCCGGCCGTGCCGGCGTGGTCGCGAGGTTGGCGAGCGGGCTGCGGACGACCAGCACGCCGTCGCGACGCCCCCACACCGACAGGCGAGCGACCAGGGAGGAGTAGACCTCGAACGGGTCCGCGGACTCCAGGAAGGCGTCGCCGAACATGAGTGCGCCGGCGGTCATGAGGACGGTGTAGGCGCAGATCCAGAGGCGCACGGCGCCCAGCTCGTCGGCGTGCGGGTTGGCCAGCTCCATCCAGACGAAGGCGAACAGGCCGATGGCGGCCGGCCACATCCCCCAGCGCTCCGGGTAGGGCAGTGGTCCGCGCTCGGCCCGACCGCCCGTCAGCCGCGCCACCGCGGCGGTGAGCGTCCGGAAGGGGCTCAGGGCCTTCCAGACCGGGCCGAGGAGCAGGGAGGCCGGCACGAGCCCCACCCAGAGCAGGACATAGAACATGCCGAACACCGGGTTGATCAGGCTGTCCCGGCCGAACCACAGCACCCAGGCGGTGTAGCCCGTCAGCAGGAGACCGACCAGACGCAGGGCGCCGCGGAGCCAGCCGCTGTCCACGAGCCGCGCCAGGGCCGGCGGGACGGGCTCACCGGTGGTGTCGTCGTAGCGCGGGGAGCGCCAGGCCAGCGCGAGCACGGTGAACGACACCGTCAGCGCCGCCACGGCGCCGGCGATGGCGAGCTCGGCCGAGACCGGCAGGTCACGGGCGCCGCCGATGCCGTGGGCCAGCGGGACGTCGCCCGGGTGGGCGAGCGCGAGGGAGCCGAGCAGCGCCGGCACCTCAGCTCACCTGGAGCTGCACCACGATCAGGGCCGGTTCGTGCAGCTCGACGTCGACCGTGCCGGGGGTGTCGATGGTGATGGTCTCGCTGGTCTCGCCCTCGTCGAAGTCGATCGACTGCTCGGGGCTGGAGTGCACGTGCAGCTCGCCCGGGGCGTCCGCGGTGATGTCGAACTCGACCTCCTGGCCGGTGGAGACCTCGACCCGCTCCCCGTTCGGCGTGACGGCGCCGTTCTCGACGGAGACCTCGATGACGACGGGCTCGGCGCCTGAGGGCGGCGACGCCTCGTCGGACCCGCAGCCCGCGAGCAGGGCGCAGCCCGCCAGGCCGAGCACGAGCAAGCAGCGGGTCAGGCGCATGAGGTCCCTCTCGGTCGAGGCCGGTCGCCCTGCCGGGCGCGGCTCTGCCAGAATCTAGCGGGGGGGAGGCTGCGACGCGTGAAGGGGGCTCGATGACCGACCGGCTGCGGCCCAGGGACCTGGCGCTGCTCGCCTGGGAGGCCCCGGCGACCCCGATGCACAACGCCACGGTCGAGATCTTCGATCCCGGCGAGTCCGGCTTCGACTACGGCCAGCTGGTCGAGCTGATCGCCGACCGGATCGCGTTCGTCCCGCGCTACCGCCAGCGGCTCCAGGCGGTCCCCGGCAAGCTCGCCAACCCGGTGTGGGTCGACGACCCCGACTTCGAGCTCGCCTACCACGTACGGCGCTCCGCCCTGCCGCGTCCCGGCAGCCTCGACCAGCTGCGCGAGCTGGTGGCGCGGATCATCTCGCGTCCCCTGGACCGCAGCCGCCCGCTCTGGGAGGTCTACTTCGTCGAGGGGCTCGCCGAGGGTCGCGTCGCGATGCTGTCGAAGTCCCACCAGATCCTCGTCGACGGGGTCGAGACGGTCGACCTGGGCCAGGTGCTCCTCGACGTCGCGCCCGAGCGCAAGCTGCTCGAGCAGGACGACTGGGCGCCCGGACGTCGGCCGACCCCCATGTCGCTGGTCGCCGACGCCGTCACGGACACGGTGCGCAGCCCGTCGGTGCTGCTCTCCACCGTCCGCAGCAACCTCGGCGGCGCCTCCCGGGCGGCCGGGTCGGCGGTGCAACGGGCCGGCGCCACGCTCAGCGCGCTCTCCAACCGCCAGCCGGTCTCCGACTCCCCGGTCACCGGGCACCTGTCCCAGCAGCGGCGTTTCGTCGCGCTGCGCACCGACCTCTCCGACTACCGGACGATCCGCGCGGTGCACGGCGGCACGGTCAACGACGTCATCCTGGCCACCGTCACCGGCGCCCTGCGCAGCTGGCTGATGACGCGCAACGAGTCCCTCTCGGGACTGCGCCAGCTCAAGGCCGTCGTCCCCATGTCGGTCATCGACGACGAGCTCGAGGCCACCTCCCTGGGCACCCAGGTCGCCAGCCACTTCGTCGAGCTCCCGATCGGCGAGGCCAGCCCGGTCGTCCGGCTGCACCAGGTGTCCTACTCCTTCGAGGCGCACCGGGAGACCGGCCGCGCCGTCGCGGCCAACCGGCTGGCGGGCATCGCGGGGTTCGCTCCCACCACCTTCCACGCGCTGGGCTCGCGGGTCGCCGCCGCCGAGCTGAGACGCGGCTTCCACCTGTCGGTCACCAACGTGCCCGGCCCCCAGTTCCCGCTCTTCGCGGCCGGGGCCCGGATGATCGAGACCTACCCCGTCCCGCCGTTGCTCCCCGAGCACGGGCTCGCGATCGGCGTGACGTCCTACGACGGGGGCGTCTACTACGGCATCACCGCCGACCGCGACCTCCTGCCCGACATCGACCTGCTGGCCCCCTGCCTGCGCGAGTCCCTCGACGAGCTCAAGGACACTGCCGGGTCCCGGGGACGCGTGCCACGGGGCCGCAAGCGCGTCCCACGGAAGGCTCGCCGATGACCGTGCGGATCTATGTCCCGACCACCGGGGCCGGGCTGTCCGCGCTGCTCGAGACGCGCCGCGTGGCCGGCCCGCTCACCGCCCATGCGGTCACGGCCGCGCTGCGCTCGGCCTGGCCCGAGGCCGACGACGAGGAGGCGGAGTACGCCGCCCTCATGGCCGCCGCGGCGGCGTCCCGCGAGACCGGTGCCGGCGCGGGGGAGCGGCGCCGGGTCGTCATCGCCGCGGACGTGCCCGAGGGGACCGTCGAGGCGGTGCCCGACGACGAGGACCCGACGCGGGTCACGGTCGCCGGCGACGTCGTCTGGAGGCAGGTCGCCGCGGCACTGGTCGACCCGGTCGACGACGCCGAGGACGACGACGACCTGGCGTGGTTCGCGACGCAGGAGATCGCCGGCCTGGTGTGACCGGACGAACGGCACCCCGGCGTTGAGGTGCCGAACATTGTCTGACAACATCGCGGGTATGGACGCCATCACCAGCACGCCTGCGCCGCTCAACGAGCCCAACCTGAACTACGCGCCGGGCAGCCCCGAGCGGGCGGCCCTGGAGACCGAGCTGGCGCGTCAGGAGGGCCGGCAGATCTCGTTCAAGGCGACCATCGGCGGCCGGAAGGTCTCGGGCAAGGGCCCGGAGATCAGGATCGTCCAGCCCCACGACCACCAGCACGTGCTCGGAGTCGTCAACGGCAGCACCAAGGCCGAGGCCCGGGCCGCCATCAAGGCGGCGTCCGATGCCGCGCCGATGTGGCGCGCGATGCCTCTCGACGAGCGCGCGGCCGTCCTGCTGCGTGCCGCCGACCTGCTGGCCGGCCCCTGGCGCGCGAAGCTGAACGCGGCCACGATGCTGGGCCAGTCGAAGACCGCCTGGCAGGCCGAGATCGACTCCGCCTGCGAGCTCATCGACTTCTGGCGCTTCAACGCCCACTTCGCCAAGCAGATCGTCTCCGAGCAGCCGCTGCGCAACAGCCCCGGCGTCTGGAACCGCATGGACCACCGCCCCCTCGAGGGCTTCGTCTATGCCATCACGCCCTTCAACTTCACCGCGATCGCCGGCAACCTCCCGACCGCCCCGGCCCTCATGGGCAACACGGTCGTCTGGAAGCCCTCGACCACGCAGACCCTCGCCGCCCACTACCTCATGGAGCTGCTCGAGGAGGCCGGCATGCCGCCCGGCGTCATCAACATGCTCCCGGGCCACGGCGTCGAGGTCTCCGACGTGGCGCTCGCCCACCCCGACCTCGCGGGCATCCACTTCACGGGCTCGACCGGCCTGTTCCAGCGCATCTGGGGCACCGTCGGCGCCAACATCGCGACCTACCGCACCTACCCACGCCTGGTCGGTGAGACCGGTGGCAAGGACTTCGTCGTGGCCCACAAGTCGGCCGACCCCGACGTCCTGCGGGTCGCGCTGATCCGCGGAGCGTTCGAGTACCAGGGACAGAAGTGCTCGGCCGCCTCCCGTGCCTATGTCTCCCGCTCGGTCTGGAAGAAGATGGGCGACCAGTTCCTCGCCGAGGTCGACGCGCTGGCGATGGGCGACGTCACCGACCTCTCCAACTTCATGGGCGCGGTCATCGACGAGCGCTCGTTCGCGACCCAGAAGAAGGCCATCGACCGCGCCCGGCGCAGCCGCAAGCTCGAGGTCGTCGCGGGCGGCACCTACGACGACTCCGTGGGCTGGTTCGTCAGGCCGACCGTCGTGGTCTCCGACGACCCGACCGACGAGATGTTCTCCACGGAGTACTTCGGCCCCATCCTGTCGGTCCACGTGTTCGAGGACGCCGACTTCGAGAAGGCGGTCGACCAGATGGAGGGGTTCGCGTCCTACGCGCTCACCGGGTCGATCATCGCCCGCGACCGGCGGGTGGTCGACTGGGCCACGGAGCGGCTGCGGTTCGCCGCCGGCAACTTCTACATCAACGACAAGCCCACGGGCGCGGTCGTCGGCCAGCAGCCGTTCGGCGGTGCGCGCGCCTCCGGGACCAACGACAAGGCGGGCGCGCCGCAGAACCTCCTGCGCTGGACGTCCACGCGCTCGATCAAGGAGACCTTCGTCGCCCCCACGGACTACCGCTACCCGCACATGGGCTGACCGGCGGGACTCTCCCGTCGCAGAACTTGTCGGTGGCACAATCCGGTGCCATGAGTCTCGTGGTCCTGCTGGTGCGGCTGCTCCCGCTGCACTTCGGCGCGCTCCACCCCTTCGAGACCGTCCTCGCCGTGGTGCTCGCCGTGGCGCCGTTCCTCGTGCTCTTCGCGGTCATCCTGGTGCGCCGTCGCCAGGACATCCGCGAGGAGGAGGCGGCAGGCGAGGAGCGCGGCCGGCTCCTCGACGAGGGCTGACGCTCGGCGCCGGGCGCCCGCGGTCCCGCGGCGGTCAGTCGGCGGTGAGCCAGTCGGCGCCGACCCGGGCCTCCGCGTCGAGGGCCCAGCCGAAGACCTGACCGACCATCTGCTCGAGCTTGCCGCCGATCAGCGGGATGCCGACCCTGATCTCCCCGGTGACCGACTCGACGGTGCCGCCGTCCCGTTCGCTGAGCACGATCCGGCCGTCCATGCGACCCGGGCGTCCGGGGATGGTCACCACGAGCGTCGCCTCGGTGGGGGAGTGCCAGGTCTCGCGCTGCTCGATCTCGATCTCGCTGCCGACGAAGCCGCGGGCGGTGGCGGGGACGTACTGCGTCGACTGCACCTGGTCGACGTCGACCACGACGGCGCCGTCCACCTCCTCGACCGAGATGCGGTGCCGCAGGACCCGCTGGTAGTCGCAGACCTGGCTGCGGAACTCCTCGTCGACGAGCATGGCATAGACGGTCTCGGGGGCTGCGTCATAGAACAGCTCGTGGGAGAACCTCACGCGCGCTCTCCCGCCAGCCATGCCTGACCGGTGCGGTGCTCGGTCTCGATGCTGCGCCGGACGAGGTCGGCCATCAGCTTCTCCAGCTTGCCGCCGACCAGCGGCAGCCCCACCGAGATGTCGAGCTCGACGACCTCGCGGGCGCCCTTGCCGACGGGCTCGATGACGATCGACCCCTTCATCGTCCCCGGGGTCGACGTCCGGATCTCGAGCGTGGCGTTGCGGTGGTCGGACCACTCCTCGAGCTGGAGCGCGTGGGTGGTCGCGCCGATGAACTTGCGGGCGAAGGACGGCAGACCGGGGGTCTGCTGCTCCTGGTCGATGCGCACGCTCATCCCGGTGGACGTGGGGGTGACCGAGGCGTCCACCGAGACCACGTCCTGCGCCTTGCAGGAGGCCTCCCGGAACCCCGGATCGGCGAGCATCGCATAGACCTTGGCCGGGCTGGCGTCGTAGGGCATCTCGTGGCGGAACCGCATGCCGCCATCCTTGCCCACGCGACGGCCCGATGGCTATCGACACCACAGTCGCGCAACACTCCCGGGGTTCTGTTGTGAGGGTGCCTGCGTGGTCCTAGTGTCGGACAGTGGCCATCACCGTCGAGGACACCCTCTCCGAGCTGTTGCACAAGGCCGCCGAGGTCGCGGCCCACCGGAAGGGCAAGGGCGGTCCGCCTCCGGCGTCCGCGGGCGAGCTGTTGCGCGCCTACTACCACCGCGTCGCGGTCGACGACATCAGCGACCGGGCCGACGTCGACCTCTACGGCGCGCTCGCGTCCCACTACAAGCTGGCCCAGCTGCGACCCCAGGGCACCGCCAACATCCGCGTCTTCACACCGAGCGTGCCGCAGCACGGCTGGTCGGCAGCGGGCCACACGGTCGTCGAGATCGTCACCGACGACATGCCCTTCCTCGTGGACTCCGTGACGATGGCGCTCGCGGGCCTCGAGCGCACCGTCCACCTCGTGGTGCACCCGATGTTCGACGTGCTGCGCGACATCGCCGGCGACCTCAAGGACGTCGCCTACGAGCTCGAGCCCGGCCTCGGCAAGGACGACGGCCTGGTGATCCTCCCCGAGTCGTGGATGCACATCGAGATCGACCGGGTGAGCGACGACGAGGACCTCGTCGAGATCGAGCACGCGCTGCGCTCGGTCCTGCGCGACGTGCGCGACGCTGTCGAGGACTGGCCCCGCATGCAGGCCCGGCTGCTCGACATCGTCGCCGACCTCAAGGAGCACCCGCCCACGGTGCTCCCCGAAGGGGAGCTGACCCACAGCGTCGACCTGCTGCGCTGGCTGGCCGACGACCACTTCGCCTTCCTGGGATTCCGCGAGTACGACCTGGTCGAGGAGGGCCAGGACATCGCGCTGCGCGCGGTCCCCGGCACCGGCCTCGGCATCCTGCGGGGCGACCAGCTGCAGTCAGCGGGCTTCTCCAGCCTCCCGGCGATGGTCCGGGCCCGGGCTCGCGAGCCCAGGCTGCTCGTGCTCGCCAAGGCCAACTCCAAGGCCACCGTGCACCGCTCGGCCTACCTCGACTACATCGGCGTCAAGAAGTTCGACGCCGACGGCAACGTCGTCGGCGAGCGCCGCTTCCTCGGCCTGTTCTCCGCGGCGACCTACACGGAGTCGGTGATGCGGATCCCGCTGCTCAAGGAGAAGGTCGTCGAGGTGCTGCGCCGCACCGACACCCTCCCCGAGGACCACGCGGGCAAGACGCTCATCAACGTCATGGAGAACTACCCCCGCGACGAGCTCTTCCACACCCCCGTCGAGGAGCTCGTGCCCATCGCCGAGCAGGTGATGATCACGCGGGAGCGGCGCCAGCTGCGGCTGTTCACCCGTCGCGACACCTACGGCCGCTACGTCTCCTGCCTGGTCTATCTGCCGCGCGACCGCTACAACACCGCGGTCCGCGAGCGGCTCTCCAACATCCTGCGCGACGAGCTCGGTGCCGAGAGCGTCGAGTTCACCGTCCGGGTCAACGAGTCCTACCTCGCCCAGGTCCACTTCGTCATCCGCCCCCCTCGGGGCCAGATCATCCCGGAGTTCGACGTCCGCGAGCTCGAGCGCAGGCTCGCCGAGGCGGCGCGGTCGTGGCGCGACGACCTGATGGCGGCGATGACCGCGGACTTCGGCGAGGAGGCGGGGTCACGGCACGCCCGCCACTATCTCAACGCGTTCCCCGAGGCCTACAAGGAGGACTTCCCCGCGCGCACGGCGTCGGTGGACGTGGGCCGCCTGGAGGCCATCAAGGGCGACGAGGGCATCGACCTGTCCCTCTATGAGACCGTCGACGCCGACCGTGGCGAGGCGCAGCTCAAGGTCTACCGCATTGGCCGGCCGCTCTCGCTGTCCCAGGTCCTCCCGATGCTGTCGTCGATGGGCGTCGAGGTCGTCGACGAGCGCCCCTACGAGCTGGAGAACCTGCCCCGGTCCAGCTATATCTACGAGTTCGGGCTGCACTACGCCAGCGGGCTGCCGGTCAACGCCCGCGAGCTGTTCCAGGACGCCCTGCGGGCGATCTGGGACGGCAACAACGAGATCGACGGCTTCAACTGCCTGGTGCTGGCCGCCGGCCTGACCTGGCGGCAGGCGGCCATGCTGCGCGCCTACGCCAAGTACATGAAGCAGGGCAACAGCCCCTTCGCGGTCGACTACATCGAGGAGGCGCTGCGCAGCAACGTCGACATCACGCGGCTGCTGGTCAAGCTGTTCGAGGCGCGCTTCGACCCGGGCACGGCGCACGCGGCCCACGACGACGAGGCCCGGGTCGCCCAGGTCGAGAAGATCCGGGGCTCGATCACGCGTGCCCTCGACGACGTCGCGAGCCTCGACCACGACCGCATCCTGCGCACCTACCTCGGGCTGGTCTCGTCGACGCTGCGCACCAACTACTTCCAGCTGGCCACCGACGGGTCGCTGCGCCCCTACATCTCCTTCAAGCTCGACCCCAAGGCGATCCCCGACCTGCCGGAGCCCCGGCCGCGGTTCGAGATCTTCGTCTACTCGCCGCGGGTCGAGGGCGTCCACCTGCGCTTCGGCGCGGTCGCCCGTGGTGGCCTGCGCTGGTCGGACCGGCGCGACGACTTCCGCACCGAGGTCCTCGGCCTGGTCAAGGCGCAGATGGTCAAGAACACGGTGATCGTGCCGGTCGGCGCGAAGGGTGGCTTCTTCTGCAAGCAGCTTCCCGACCCGGGCGACCGCGACGCATGGATGGCCGAGGGGATCGCCTGCTACAAGACGTTCATCAGCGGGCTGCTCGACATCACCGACAACCTGGTCGGCGGCGAGACGGTCCCGCCGCGCGACGTCGTACGCCACGACGGCGACGACACCTACCTCGTGGTCGCCGCCGACAAGGGCACCGCGACCTTCTCCGACATCGCCAACGGCGTCGCCAAGGACTACGGCTTCTGGCTCGGCGACGCCTTCGCGTCGGGCGGCTCGGTCGGCTACGACCACAAGGCGATGGGCATCACCGCCAAGGGCGCCTGGGTGTCGGTGCAGCGGCACTTCCGCGAACGCGGCATCGACTGCCAGCAGCAGGACTTCACCGCCGTCGGCATCGGCGACATGTCCGGTGACGTGTTCGGCAACGGCATGCTGTGCTCGGAGCACATCAAGCTGGTCGCGGCATTCGACCACCGCGACATCTTCCTCGACCCGGAGCCGGACCCCGAGGCCTCCTTCGCCGAGCGCCAGCGGCTGTTCGCTCTCCCGCGGTCGAGCTGGCAGGACTACGACACCTCGCTCATCTCCGACGGCGGTGGGGTGTTCCCGCGGTCGGCCAAGGCGGTCCCGATCGACGCCAAGGTGCGACGGGTGCTCGGCATCGACGGCGACGTGGCGTCGCTGACCCCCGCCGAGCTGATGAAGGCGATCCTGAAGGCCCCGGTCGACCTGCTGTGGAACGGCGGCATCGGCACCTATGTCAAGGCGTCCGTCGAGCCGCACACCGCCGCGGGCGACAAGGCCAACGACGCCATCCGCATCGACGGGGCGCAGCTGCGCGCCAAGTGTGTCGGCGAGGGCGGCAACCTCGGGTTCACCCAGCTCGGCCGGGTGGAGTACGCCCTCGCGGGCGGCCGCATGAACACCGACTTCATCGACAACTCCGCCGGCGTCGACACCTCCGACCACGAGGTCAACATCAAGATCCTGCTCGACCGGGTGGTGACCGAGGGCGACCTGACCGAGAAGCAGCGCAACGGCCTGCTGGCCGACATGACCGACGAGGTCGGCAAGCTCGTGCTGCGCGACAACTACGAGCAGAACCTCGCGCTCGCCAACGCCGCCGCCAACGCGTCCTCGCTCCTGCACGTGCACGAGGAGTGGATGACCAAGCTGGAGCACGACGGCGTCCTCAACCGTGAGCTCGAGGGCCTGCCGACCAGCAAGGACGTCAGCGGACGGCTGGAGCGCGGCGAGGGCCTGACCGTGCCGGAGCTGTCGGTCCTGCTCGCCTGGACCAAGATCGTGCTGGCCGAGGAGCTGCTCAAGTCGGACCTGCCCGACGACCCGTTCCTGCACACCGACCTGTTCGTCTACTTCCCGACCAAGATGCAGCACGCCTACCGCCAGCAGATGCTCACCCATCCGCTGAAGCGGGAGATCATCGTGACCCAGGTGGTCAACGACCTGGTCAACGGCGCGGGCATGACGTTCTGGCCGCGGCTGTCGGGGGAGACGGGTGCGACCGCGGCGGAGCTGACCAACGCCAACTTCGTGGCTCGGGAGATCTTCGGGTCGCTCGCGCTCCGCGACGAGATCAAGACCTTCGACAACGTGCTCGACGCGGCCGTCCAGACCCGGATGCGGGTCGAGATGCGGACCCTGGTCGAGCGCTCCTCGCGCTGGCTGGTCAACAACCGGCGTCCCCCGCTCGACAGCGAGGAGGTCGCGGAGTTCTTCACGGTGCCGGTCCAGCGCGTGATGGCGCAGCTGCCCGAGCTGATGACCGGGCGCGAGCTCTCGGCGTTCCACACCCGCCGGGACGCGCTCGTCGCGGCCAAGGTGCCCGAGGAGCTGGCCACGCGCGTGGCGGTGCTGCACCCGGCCTACATGCTGCTGAGCATCGTCGAGACCGCGCATCGCGAGGACCTCGACCCTGCCGACGTCGCCCGGGTGCACTTCGCCCTCGGCGAGCGGCTCGGGCTGCCCGCCCTCGTGTCCCGCATCCTCGAGCTGCCGCGGGCCGACCGCTGGCAGACGATGGCACGGGCCGCGCTGCGCGACGACCTCTACGGCGTGCACGCCCAGCTCACGGCCCAGGTGCTCGGCGCCACGGCCCACGACGACCTCGCGCCCAAGCGGATCGCCGACTGGGAGGACGACCACGGCATCCTGGTCCATCGCGCCGCCGAGACCCTCGACGAGATCTGCTCCGACGACACCGCCGACCTGGCGCGGATGTCGGTCGGGCTGCGCGTGGTGAGAGGGCTGCTGGCCGGCGGCTGATCGCCCTACAGTGACGCCATGACGGACTGGTGGCGGCACAGTGCGGCCGAGCTGGCGGGGTCGGGCGCGAGCGCGCGGGAGATCCTGGACAGCCATCTGGGGCGGATCGAGGACCTGGACCGGGGGCTCAACGCGTTCTCGGTGGTGCTGGCCGGGCGAGCCCGCGACGAGGCCGACGAGCGTGACCGGCAGCGGCAGGACGGCGACCCGCTGGGGCCGCTGCACGGCGTCCCCGTCGCCATCAAGGAGGAGATCGACGTCGCGGGCTGCGTGACGACCTTCGGAGGGCGAGGCAACGAGACGCCCGCGGCGGCCGACTCCGAGGTCGTACGGCGCCTGCGTGCGGCCGGGGCGGTCATCGTCGGCAAGACCACGATGCCGGAGTTCGGGGCGTTCCCCTACACCGAGTCCGACGCGTTCGGGGTCACCCGGAACCCCTGGAACCGCGACCACACGCCCGGCGGGTCGAGCGGCGGATCGGCCGTCGCGGTGTCCACCGGGATGGCGGCGGTCGCGCTCGGCGGCGACGGAGGCGGCTCGATCCGGATCCCCGCCGCCTGCGTCGGGCTGTTCGGTCTCAAGCCGCAGCGCGGCCGGGTGACCGCCGCCCCGATGGAGCACCTGTGGTGGGCGCTGGGGACGACCGGACCGCTCACCCGCACGGTGCGCGACAGCGCGCTCGTCTATGACGTGATCCGCGGCAACGCACCCACGGACCTCTTCCGCGCGGGCGAGACCGGGTCCTTCCTGGAGGCGAGCCAGCGGGAGCCCGGCCGGCTGCGCATCGGATGGTCGGCCAAGCCGGTCTCGCAGGGCGTCCGTCCGGACCCGGTCCACGTCCGCGCGCTCGAGGAGACGGCGCAGCTGCTGAGCGACCTCGGCCACGACGTCCGCGAGGTCAAGCCCCACTACCCCGACCCGACCGCCACCTTCGTCCCGCAGTTCTTCGCCGGGATCAGGACCGAGGCCGACGCCGTGGAGCACTTCGACCGGCTGGAGCGCCGGACGCGCGAGACCTACCGGCTGGGCTCCTGGGTGACCGAGAAGGTCACCGACCGTGCCGTCGCCGACAGCGTCAAGCTCGCCGGCCGGGCCAACCGGGTCTTCGAGGACGTCGACGTGCTGATGACGCCGGCGATGGCGCACCGCCCACCGAGGGTGGGTCGGCTCAGCGGCGCCGGGACCGTGCGGTCCGTGCTCCGGGCGATGCCGGCCATCGCCTACACGGCGCTGTGGAACGTCGCCGGCAACCCTGCCGCGTCGGTGCCCTGCGGGATCGCCGAGGACGGGCTGCCGACGGCCGTCCAGCTCGTCGGCCGTCCCGACGACGAGACCACGCTCCTCAGCCTCTCGGCACAGCTCGAGGCGGCCCGTCCGTGGCCGCTGTTCGCCCGCGCCTAGGAAGCCAGTCCTAGGACGCCTTCTTCTTCGCGGGTGCCTTCTTGGCGGCCGTCTTCTTGGCCGCGGCCTTCTTGGCGGGCTTCGGGGCGGCCTTCGCCGGCTCCTCGTCCTCGCCGCGGGCCGACTTGGCCGCCTCGACCGACCGCTGGAGCGCGGCCAGCAGGTCGACGACCTCGCCGGAGGACTTGGCGGCGGCCGGGGTCCGCTTGACCTCGCCGCCCTCGATCTTGGCCTTGACGACCGCCTCGAGCGCCGTCACGTAGTCGTCCTCGAACTCGGAGGCGTCGAAGTCGCCGGCCAGCGTCTCGACGAGGAGGTGGGCCATCTTGACCTCGGCGTCCTTGACCTCGCCGGCCTCGATGGAGAAGTCGGGCCGGCGGATCTCGTCGGGCCACATCATCGTCTGGAGCACGATCACGTCGTCGCGGACACGGAGCACGGCGACCGACGTGCGCTGGCGCAGCGCGATGGTGACGACCGCCATCCGGTCGGAGTCGAGAAGCGCCTGGCGCAGCAGGGCATAGGGCTTGGCCCCGCTCTTCTCGGGCTCGAGATAGTAGGACTTCTCGAAGAGCATCGGGTCGATCTGGCCGGTGGGCACGAACTTCTCGACGGCGATCTCGCGGGAGGCCGACATGGGAAGGTCGGCGAGGTCGTCGTCGGTGAGGATCACCATCTCGCCGTCCTCGGTCTCATAGCCCTTGGCGATGTCGGCGTACTCCACCTCCTCGCCGTCGATCGCGCAGACGCGCTGGTACTTGATGCGGCCACCGTCCTTGGCGTGCACCTGACGGAAGGTCACGTCGTGGGACTCGGTGGCGGAGTAGAGCTTGACGGGCACGTTGACCAGCCCGAACGAGACAGCGCCCTTCCAGATCGAACGCATGGGGAAGCACCTTTCGCCGGCTGTGCAGTCGGTCAAGTATCCCTAACCACCGGTGAGCCACGCCACAATGAGCCCCATGCGTCCCATGCTCGCCACCAAGGGCAGCCACGTCCCGACCGGGGACGAGTGGCTCCACGAGGTGAAGTGGGACGGGATGCGGGTGCTCGCCGACCTCCACGCCGGCCGCGCACGCCGGGTCCGGCTGACCAGCCGCACCGAGAAGGACGCCACCGTCGCGTTCCCCGAGCTCCACGACCTGCCCGGGGACGACGTCCTCCTCGACGGCGAGGTCGTCGCCCTGGTGGACGGGGCGCCGTCGTTCGGTGCGCTGGCCGACCGCATGCACGTCGCCCGGGCCGACCGCGCCGCGCGGCTCGCGGAGTCGACGCCCGTCACGTTCCTCGTCTTCGACGTGCTGAGGCTCGACGGCCGCGACCTGACCCGTGAGCCGCTGACGCGCCGCCGCGAGATCCTCGAGGGCCTCGAGCTGGCCGGTGTGCACTGGCAGGTGCCGGCCTCCTACGACGACGGCGCGATGCTCTTCGAGGCCACCCGGCAGCAGGGCCTGGAGGGGATCGTCAGCAAGCGCCGCTCGTCGCGCTACGACGTCGGGGTGCGGTCGCCGCACTGGCTGAAGTTCCCGCACCGACGGCGGGAGTCCTATGTCGTCGGCGGCTGGCGACCAGAGACGGGATCGGCGAGCCGCCTCGGCGCCCTGCTCGTGGGGGAGCCGGCACCAGGGGGCCTCGTCTACCGTGGTCGGGTCGGAAGCGGCATCGCAGGGAAGGTCGGACCCATGCTGAAGGAACTGCTGACCCCGTTCGCGCGCGACGCCAGCCCGTTCGCCGACCAGGTGCCCCGGGTGGACGCCGTCGGCACCCACTGGGTGGAGCCGGTGCTCGTCGTCGACATCGAGGCGCTCGGGCTCTCGTCGCAGCAGCGGCTCCGGCAGCCGTCCTTCCGCGGAGTCCGGGTCGACCTCACGCCCGGCGACCTGCTCACCGGAGGCGAGCGATGAGGCGCGTCCTGCCGGTGCTCGCCGGGGTGGTCGCCACCCTGGTCGCGGCTCCCGCCGCGCCGGCGCTCGCCGACTCCGTCCAGCTCGGCGCCGTGACCGTCCGGGTGACCGCCGAGACCGACCAGGTGGTCACGGTCAACCGGACCCGCGGCTGGCACGCGCGGGTCGCCTGGTGGGTGAGGACGGACGCCGGCTGGGTGCGCGAGGCGCGGGTCAGGGACGGCCGGATCGGCTACGGCGGCCTGGTGCGTGGCAGCCGTCGCGTGCAGGGGACGGGGACCACCCCGCTGGGCACCTACCGGCTGCTGTCGTCGTTCGGCTCACACGCCCGCGACGCCTCGTGGGACCTGGCCTACCGCAAGATCCGGCGCGGCGACTTCTGGGTGCAGGACAACAGGTCGGCCTTCTACAACCGCTACCGCAACAAGTCCCAGGGCGGGTTCCGCTGGTGGCTGCCGACGTCCGACGCCAACTCGTCGGAACGGCTGAGGTCCTTCCCGACGCAGTACGAGTACGCCGTCGTCACCGGCTTCAACCGCGACCAGGTCCGGCACCGCGGCTCCGGCATCTTCCTGCACGTCAACGGGTCGGGTGCGACGGGCGGCTGCGTGAGCGTGCCACGCGCGCTGATGCAGCGGCTGATGGCCGAGCTCGACCCGGCGGCCCGGCCGGTGATCGCGGTCGGCCGGTGAGCCGGTGAACGACGTCCACGTCGACGTCGAGGGGCGCACACTCAAGCTCAGCAACCTCGACAAGGTCCTCTTCCCCCGCACGGGCACCACCAAGGGGGAGGTGCTGCACTACTACGCCCAGGTGGCGCCGGTGCTGCTCCCGCACCTCGCCCACCGGCCGGTGACCCGGATCCGCTGGCCCAACGGGGTCTCCGAGCCGAGCTTCTTCGAGAAGAACGCTCCCCAGGGGACGCCGTCGTGGGTGCACACGGCCCGGGTCCCGACCACCGGCAGCCGGGCGCCCTCGCGCAACGGTGACCACCTCGTCTTCCCGATCGTCGACGACCTGGCGACGCTCACCTGGCTGGCCAACCTCGCGGCCATCGAGCTGCACGTCCACCAGTGGCGGGTCGGACGCAACGGCCGCCCGCGCAACCCCGACCGCCTGGTCATCGACCTCGACCCGGGCGAGCCTGCCGGCCTGTCGGAGTGCTGCCAGGTGGCCCTGCTGGTGCGCGACAAGCTGGCCGCGCGCGACCTCGTCGGCCGCCCGGTCACCAGCGGCTCCAAGGGGCTGCACCTCTATGCCGCCCTCCCGGGTCGCCTCGACCCCGACCGGACGACCGCGCTGGCCAAGGAGATCGCGGAGGAGCTCCAGCACGAGCACGCCACGCTCGTGACCGCCACCATGACCAAGACCAAGCGGCCGGGCAAGGTGTTCTTGGACTGGTCGCAGAACGCCGGGTCCAAGACCACCATCTCGCCCTACTCCCTGCGGGGCCGCGAGCGCCCCTTCGTCGCCGCGCCGCTGACCTGGGCCGAGGTCGAGGCCGGCGCCGAGGACCCGCTCGACGTCTCCCAGCTCACCGCCGACCAGGTGCTGGCTCGGGTCGCCGAGCACGGCGACCTGTTCGCCGACGCCTGAGGCGGCTCCGGGAGCCCTCCGCGTTCTTGTGACGCGGCTCTGACGTGCCCTCGCCACCCTGGGCTCGCCCCGGACGGTCCGGGGCACACCACCGGCGGCTCGGGCGCCGCAGACAGGGGGAACCGCCATGTTCACGACCTACGACATCCGAGCCCGCCACCGCGCCCTCGTGCGGCTGAGCGCCGGGCTGCTGCTCACCGGAGCCGCCGCCGCCCTGTGCGGCGCGCCGGCCCAGGCGGTCGCCGGGCCGACGTGCGGCGGCCTGACCCAGGCCGCGGCCGTCGCCGCCGGCTACACGCCCTACTTCTTCCCGGGCGCGACCGCCGACGTGGTGGTCGGTGGCGCCGGGCCCGACTGGGTCTACACCGACGGCGGCGTCGACGACATCTCGACCTTCGGCGGCGACGACCTGGTCTGTGCCGGTGGCGACGGCGACTTCGTCGACGCGGGGGGAGGCCAGGACACCGTCTATGCGGGAGGTGGCGCCGACACGGTCTCTGGCGGTGCCCGCGGAGACCTCATCTTCCTCGGCCCGGAGGAGGACTATGCGCGTGGCGACGGAGGGCCGGACGAGATCCACGGTGGCTCCGGGTCGGACACCGTGTTCGGGGACGACCCGTTCGTGCCCGCGCCGAGCGACGGCAAGGACCGCATCTATGGGGGTGACGGCATCGACAGCCTGCACGGCGGGGGCGACAGCGACGTGATCCGGGGCAACGCCAACGCCGCGGGCGTGGACGAGCTCTTCGGCGACGGGGGACCCGACGACCTCGCTGGGGGCTCCGGGACGGACGCCGCCGACGGCGGCGCCGGCGTGGACACCTGCGTCGCCGAGATCCTGGTGAGCTGCTGACCGGCTGACGGGTCGGCGGGCCGCCGGCCCGCGGTGGGTCTCATCGCGGGCCGGCAGGGACTGGCCGGCAGGGGCTGGGCGTCAGTGGTGCTGGTGCTCGTGGGCCGAGTGGCTGGCCGGCTCGATCTGGAAGGTGGAGTGCTCCACGTCGAAGTGGTCGGCCAGGCAGGCCTGCACCGCGTCGAGCAGCTGGGGCGCGTGGCCGTCGCGGAAGCAGGAGTCGTCGACGACGAGGTGAGCGGTGAGGGCCGGGAGGTCCGAGGTGATCGTCCAGGCGTGCAGGTCGTGGACGGCGTGGACGTGGTCAACCTCGAGCAGGTGGTCGCGGACCGACTCGAGGTCGATGGCCTCGGGCGTGCCCTCGAGCAGCACATGGCCGGACTCCTTCAGGAGGCCCCACGAGGACCTGAGCATCAGGGCGACGACCACGAGCGAGGCGACGGCGTCCGCCGCGGCCCATCCGGTGACGATGATGACGATCCCCGCGACGACCGTGCCGATGAAGCCGTAGAGGTCGGTCAGGATGTGCTGGTAGGCGCCCTCGACGTTGAGGCTGGCCCGGTTGGCGCGCGCGATCAGCCAGGCGGCCAGGACGTTGACGACGCAGCCGACGAGGGCGACCACCAGGACCGGGACGCCGGCGACGTCGGGGTGCGAGGAGGTCAGGCGGCGGACCGCCTCCACGAGCACGACTCCCGAGACCACCAGCATGGTGACGCCGTTGGCGGCGGCGCTGAGGATCTCGGCGCGCTTGAGCCCATAGGTCCAGCGGCCGGTGGCCGGCCGGCCGGCCAGACGCATCGCCCACAGCGCCACCGCGATCGCGCCGGTGTCGGACAGCATGTGCCCGGCATCCGACAGCAGCGCCAGGGAGCGGGCCGCGAAGGCCACCACCACCTCGGCCACCATGAACGCCGTCATGAGGGCCAGCGCGGCGACGAGGTGGCGCCGGTCGGCGTCGGCCGAGACGCCGTGGCGGTGACCGTGGGTGGCGCCGCCGTGGTCGTCGGGCCGCCCCGGCTCGTGCTGATGGCTCTCGGTGGCCACGGTCTCCTCGGCTCCCCAGCGGGTCGGATGGACTCCTACGCGGGCGCCGACCGCTCGGCAACCCGGCGTCGGACCCGGACGTCCCACCAGTGTGAGGCACGTGGCGGCACTGGTGCTCGGAAGCGTCCTGGGGCTCGGCGTGGCGTGCGGGCCGGAGCAGACGGCCACCCAGGGACCGGGAGGTCCTCCGACGAGCCGCACACCGGCAGCGACCCCGTCATCGAGCCCGAGCCAACGGCCGACGAAGCCCGCCCGGCAGCGGCCGCCGTGCGACCCGGGCTTCGGGTTCCCCGGGCCGCGGGTGGGCTGTCCCGACCCGACTCCCGAGACGGCGTGGCTGCGGATGACCGACGACGGCGGCTTCGTGGCCGAGCCCTTCCGGTCGCTGGCCAACGACGACGAGGGCCGCACCTACGCCGAGAGCCACGGCCTGGACTTCCCCTTCCCCAACGACTACTACGACGTCTCTGCCGGCCAGCCGCGTCCCCTCGAGCTCGGGGCGGACACGGTCTGCACCGGGGTCATCTGGTCGGCTACCGCGAGCCCCTCGCCGACCACGTCGTCGACTGCCGGCTGTTCGCCCGTGCGCTGCGCACGAGGACCCGCAGCCTGCGTGTCGGCGTCTGGCGGCTGGACGGCGAGGTCGTCCAGCTCTCGGAGCTCTACCGACCCTGAACGGCCCCGGGGGAGTGTGGGTCAGCCGAGTGAGACGAGCGCGACGCCCGCGAGAGCGGCGGCGACCCCGACCTGCTGGATGCGCAGCAGCCGCTCGTGCAGGAAGCCCCAGGCGAGCAGCACGGTGGTCACGGGATAGAGCGACGACAGGACGGACGTGACGCTGATCAGCCCCATCTGGCTCGCGACGGCGAACACGAGGTTGGCGGTGGCGTCGGCGATGCCGACGGCCGCGAGCGACGGGAGGTGCGTCGCGCGTACGCCGCCCACCGAGCCCACCACCAGCGCGGCCACGGCGAACGCCGTCACGCTCGTGGTCCGCATGCCGACCAGGGTCATCAGCGAGGAGTGCTCGGCGCCCTTGGCGATGAACAGCAGCGCCAGCCCGAACCCGACGCCCGCCAGCGCGGCCAGCACCACGGGACGGCTGCCGGTGTCGCCGCGCAGCTCCGGACCGCTGGCGGCGACGGCGCCGCCGAGCGCGAGGAGCACGCCGATCGCCGCGAGCATGCTGGGCTGCTCGCCGGACGCGACACCGACGACCACCGGCACGATCGCGCCCAGCGCGGCGATCGGGGAGACCACGCCCATGGTGCCGATGCCCAGGGCGGTGTAGAAGCACACGAGCCCGACCGCGCCGGCGCTGCCTGCCATCACCGCCCAGGGCACCCATCCGAGCGGCTCGCCGAAGCCACCCGAGAGCGCGGCGACGACCGCCATGGTCACCAGTCCGAAGGCCTGCGAGACACCGACGACGGCATAGGACGGCAGCCGTCGCGACAGCAGACCGCCCCCGAAGTCGGCGCTGCCCCACAGGACGCTCGACAGCAGGGACAGCACGACGGACACGAGGCCCGACCCTACCGGGGCGTGCGGGAGCGACGGTCGTCACGACCGGCCGACGCCGATGCGGACCCCTCGCCCGACCTGCCCGACAATGGGGCCATGACCGATCGCAAGCCGATCCACACCTGGCTGACCGACATGGACGGCGTCCTCGTGCACGAGGAGGACCCGATCCCCGGCGCCGCCGAGTTCATCGAGGCGCTCAAGTCGTCGGGCCTGAAGTACCTCCTCCTGACCAACAACTCGATCTTCACGCCGCGCGACCTCCGCGCCCGTCTGCTCGGCTCGGGCATCGACGTGCCCGAGGACCGGATCTGGACCTCCGCCCTCGCCACGGCCCAGTTCCTCGCCGAGCAGCGCCCGGGCGGGACGGCGTACGTCGTCGGCGAGTCCGGCCTCATCACGGCGATGCACGACGTCGGCTTCGTGATGACCGACCGCAACCCCGACTACGTCGTGCTGGGCGAGACGCGCACCTACTCCTTCGAGCAGATCACCCGCGCGATCCGCCTCATCGAGGCCGGCGCGCGGTTCATCGCCACCAACCCCGACCCGAGCGGCCCGAGCGCGCTGGGCACGCTGCCGGCGACCGGCTCGGTCGCCGCGCTGATCCGCACCGCCACGGGGCGGGCGCCCTACTTCGTCGGCAAGCCCAACCCGCTGATGATGCGCAGCGCGCTCAACCGGCTGGAGGCCCACTCCGAGACGACCGTGATGGTCGGCGACCGGATGGACACCGACATCATCTCCGGGCTCGAGGCCGGGTTGCGGACGATCCTCGTCGGCACCGGGTCGACGCGGCCGGACCAGGTCGACGTCTATCCCTATCGCCCCAGCGTGGTCGTCGACTCGGTCGCCGACCTCGTGGAGGCGGTCACGTCCTACGCGTGACCCGCGGCGGGCGCCCGGCGCCGCGCGACGACGGCGACCAGCGCCACCACCAGCCCGACCGCGGCTGCGACGAGCCCTGCGGTCCGCAGGCTGCCGACGACCACGTCCCACACCGCCCCGAGCAGCACCCGGTCCTCGTATGTGCCGGCCACCTGGTCGAGCACCCGCGGCCGGGCGAGCGCCAGGGCGACCACGACCAGCAGCCCGCCCAGCAGGCTGCCCAGTCCCAGCCACACGAGCACGGGCCGGCGCGACCGGGCGAGCAGCAGCGCCAGCACCACGAGGGCGCCCACGACGAGCGGGAGCCACAGCCCGAGCGCGTGCACGAGCCGGTAGACCTGCCGCGCCTGGTCGAGCTGGTGGGCGGTGAGCACCGGGAACGTCGCCTGGATGTCCGGCACCCGTGCCGAGGGCAGCAGCCCCTCGTCGACCAGGATCCCGAACACCGCGTTGAGGAGCGTGCCGAGCTCGACGCTCACGCCGTCGGTGGTGTCGACCAGCGTCGAGTCCCCCTGGATCGCGTCGAGCAGCTGCTCGTGGGCCGAGCGGTTGGCGGCCTCCCACGCGGGCTGGAACTCGTCGCTCTCCACCACCGCCGCGACCGCGGTCCCGACCGCGTCGACCACGGCCGTGCGGGCTCCGTTGCCCAGCTCGCCCCGGTGGTTGCGCACCCAGCCGCCCACCCGGCCCAGCCGGCCCGCGGCCACGGCCGCGTCCAGCTGGGCGATGCGGGCGTCCAGGGCGGCGACCGCCAGGCTCTCGAGCCGCTTCTCGACCGCCTGCTGCACGACCGGGTCGCTGGCCACCGGCCCGACCGTCCTGACGTACTGGTCGGTGCTGGTGACGACGCCGGCCACCCACACCGACAGCAGCGCGAGCGGCAGCAGCAGGCAGGCGAGAACGGCGACGAGGCGGGCTGACCCGTTGCGAGCGCGAGCGGCCACGCGCGCCTCAGACCGCGGGGGCGGCGGCGCCCGCGTCGGTGGACTCGCGGCGCGCGGCGAGGCCCACACCGATGAACACGGCCCCCCAGATCAGCGCCAGGATGCCCAGGAACGTCGTGATGCCGAGCGCGCTGCGGCCCGGGTTGGCGACGAACAGGATGCCCAGCAGCAGGTCCAGCGCCGCGCTGAGGAGCAGCATGCCCCGAGGTGCGGCCGAGGCTCCCGAGAACGCGAGCACCGCCTCCATGGCCGCGCGCGCGATCAGCCAGATCCCGAGCACCCAGGCGAGCGTCAGCCCCGCCGAGACGGGGTGGAAGATCGCGAACAGGCCGGCCAGGACGGCGACCGCACCGAGCAGCCCCAGGGCGAGCTTGACCACGGTCGGGTTGGGGCGGGCGACGGCCTGGGAGATCGACGAGATGCCGTCGAGCAGCGCCCAGATGCCCCAGAGCGTCACGAGGGCCAGTGCGGTCGAGAGCGGCCAGGCGATGGCCATGATCCCGAAGACGACGGCGAGCACGCCGCGGGCGACGAGCAGCTTCCATGCGGTTCCGAGCCAGGTGCTGTCCATGACGGGCTCCTCGAGGTGGGGTCCCGCCGGTCCGGGTCCCGGCGAGTGAGGTAGGCCACACGCTAGCGTGCGCCCATGCCGTTGCCCGGTCCCACACTCACTGCCGTCCTCAGCGTCGCGCTGATCGTCGCCGGCATCGCGCTGCGCGTCGTCGCCCTGGGCGTCATCCCCGGCAACCGCCGGCCGTCGACCGGGATGGCGTGGCTGCTGCTCGTCCTGCTGAGCCCGACGATCGGTCTGGTCGCCTTCTGGCTCTTCGGCGCCGCGCGGCTGGACCGGCGCCGGCACGAGCGCCAGCAGCGGGTGATCGCGACGATCGAGAGCCGGACGGCGGACATCCCCGACCATCTCCCGGAGACCGACCTGCCCGACTATCTGCCGTCCGTGGTCGAGCTCAACCGCACCCTCGGCGCGCTGCCGCTGCTGGGGGGCAACACGGTTGAGCTGCTGCCGGACTACCGGGCCTCGATCGAGGCGATGGCCGAGGCGGTGCGCGACGCCCAGGACTACGTCCACGTGGAGTTCTACATCACCGCCTGGGACGAGGTGACCGAGCCGCTGTTCGCCGCGATGACCGCGGCGGCCGGCCGCGGCGTCGCCGTACGCCTGCTGTTCGACCACCTCGGGTCGCGCGGCATCCCGGGCTACCGGACGATGCTCGAGCGGCTGGCCGGGACCGGCATCGAGTGGCACACGATGCTGCCGATCCGGCCGCTGCAGGGCAAGATCCGCCGTCCCGACCTGCGCAACCACCGCAAGCTCCTGGTCGTCGACGGCCGGGTGGGCTTCACCGGCTCGCAGAACCTCACCGAGCCCGGCTACAACAAGCCCAAGAACCACGCGGCCGGCCGGGAGTGGGTCGAGCTCATGGTGCGGCTGCGGGGGCCCGTGCTCGCGGCCCTCGAGGCGGTGTTCGCCCAGGACTGGGTCGCCGAGACCGGTGAGCCGCTCGACGTGCGGCCCGTGCCGGCGGACGCGACGCCCGCGGTCCCCGGCGTGCTCACCGACGTGCCGTGCCAGCTGGTGCCGAGCGGTCCCGGCTATGTCTCGGAGAACAACCTGCGGCTGTTCACCACGCTGATCTATGCCGCCACCGAGCGGCTGTCGATCGTGAGCCCCTACTTCGTGCCGGACGAGTCGCTGCTCTATGCCGTGACGACGGCGGCCCAGCGCGGCGTCGACGTGGAGCTCTTCGTCAGCGAGGAGGCCGACCAGTTCATGGTCGGGCACGCGCAGGCGTCCTACTACCGCGCCCTGCTCGAGGCGGGCGTGCGGATCCACCTCTACCCGAAGCCGTTCGTCCTGCACGCCAAGCACTTCACCGCCGACGACGATGTCGCGGTGATCGGGTCGAGCAACATGGACATGCGCTCGTTCGCGCTCAACTACGAGATCAGCCTGATGATGGTGGGCGGCGCGGTGGTGACGGCGATGCGCGAGGTCGAGGACGTCTACCGTGCCGCGTCACGTCCCCTGACGCTCGAGGAGTGGGACCGGCGGCCGGTGCGGTCGAAGTACGTCGACAACGTCATGCGGCTCACCGCCGCGCTGCAGTGAGGAGCCGGTCGTGTCGCGCGCGTGGCTGAGGGCGCTCGTCCCTCCCGCGGGACTGCTCGTCCTCTACTTCGCGGTGCCCTTCGACGGGGAGCGGGCACCCGTCGGGGTCCTGGTCGGCATCCTGCTGACCGCGGTCGCGGTGGCCGCTCTGGCCGTCGTGGTCCTCCGCGAGGTCGGACGGACCGAGCGACGGCTCACGGCCGTCCATCTCGTGCTCGCCCTCGAGGCGGTGCTGATGACCTTCTCGCTGGCCTACTACCTGGTGGCCACCAGCTGGCCGCACCAGTTCGTCGGGCTGGAGACCAGGCTCGACGCCCTCTACTTCTCGACGACCACGATGACCACGGTGGGGTACGGCGACGTGCACGCGGCCGGGCAGGTGGCCCGCGGGCTCGTGACCGCGCAGCTGGTCTTCAACCTGGTCTTCGTGGCCGCCTTCGCGGGCCTCCTCAAGGACCGCCTGGTCGCCGACCGCGGCCGGGCCGACGACCGCGCGGAGGAGGAGGGCGCGTGAGCCTGCCAGGACTCCCGCCCGGACGGGCGCTCAAGGCCGGAGCCGTCGTGGCGACGCCCATCGTCGTGGCCTGCGCCCTCGGCGGCTGGGTCGGCGGCCTGGTGGCCGTCCTCGGGATCACCCTGGGTGTCGCGGCCGGCGTGCAGGCGGCCGTGGCCGACGTGCCCTGGTCGCTGCGCCTCCCGGTCGTCGTGGTCGTCCCGGTGGTCGGAGCGCTCGCGGCGGTCGCGTCCGACAGCGCGCTGCTGTCGGCGCTGGTCGTGGGCGTCGCCGCGGTGGCGCAGTGGCCCGTCAACGAGCGGGCGGCCGGGATCGGCGTCTTCTGGCCCGCCCTCGCGGCGCTGGTGGCGTCGGTGGGGGTCGAAGGCTGGTGGCCGCTCGCCGGCTGGCTCGTGGTCGGCGCTGCGCTGGTCGTCGGGATCGCGGCCGTCCTCGGGGTGCGGGCACCCGTCACCGGCGTCACCCGCGACGTGGCCGGGCGGCATGCGGTCGCGACGGCGATCGCGGCCGGCGTGGCGACCTACCTCACCCTCGCGCTCGGGATCGGCCACGGCTACTGGCTCGTGCTGACCCTGGTGATGGTGCTCCGGCCGGTGCGCGGCGAGACCGCCCGCAACGCTCTCGACCGGACGCTCGGCACGCTCGTCGGCGTGGTGCTCGGCGTCGCGGCCGTGCTCCTGCTGCCGCTGGCGGTGTCGCTGGTGTTCCTGCTGGCCTGCTTCGTGCTCACCGTCGCCTGGGCGCTGGCCGGCAACGTCCGGATGCAGACCGTGTTCACGACGCCGATGGTCGTGCTGATCGGGTCGGCGGGGCTGGCGGGGTCCACGGTCGGGCTCGCGCTGGACCGGCTGCTCCTGGTCTCGGCCGGCGCGGTGGTCGCCGTCGGTCTCGCCGTGCTGCTGCACCGGCTCGACGCCTCGCCGACCCGGGACTGACCCGGGCGGACTGGGTCGGGGCTGGGTCGGCGCGGCTGGCGGCCGCGGCGGCTCGCAGTGGCCGCCGCGGCCGTGCCTGCCGTCCCGCACCCCCACGGCCTCGGACTGCTCCGGTGGCCTCGGGGTCCCCACCTGCGGGCGACCTCGGCTGACCCCACTCTGGCGCGGCGGGTGCGCGTGCGGATGACCCGAACGGGCTATGGCGGCGGGAGCACCGGGAGCCCGAGGGTGCCCTCCGGCTCCTCGACCACCCTCTCGTGGGTCCATCCGGCCAGGACCTGCCGGTAGACCGGCGAGTGCTGGTAGCCGCTGTGCGACATCACCTCGGGTCCGGGGTCGCCGAGGCCGCGTTCGGGCACCTCGGGCACGTAGTGGTCGGGCTCCTGGTCGACGTCGGAGAACACCCGGAACCCGAGCCCGTCCGTGCGCCGGAAGAGGTTGGCCCAGTCGCCCCCGGCCAGGAACACGCGCGCCATCAGCGGTCGGTCGGCCCACTCGTCGTCCCCGAGGGCGTCGTCCTGCTGCGGGACGACGTACGGCGAGGGCGCCTGCTCGGTCGGGTAGGCGTCGGGGAACGCGTCGCCGAGGAGAGACGGACCGGGGGTGGGGACGTAGCCGATCTCGTCGGGCCCGAAGACCCGCGGAAAGATCCGGCCGTAGAGCGCGCGGATCTGGCTGCCGTAGGTGATGACCCGGATCCGAGACAGCTCGGCCCGGGAGAGCCGGCTGAGCAGCGCGGTGACGATGGCCGACCCCTGGCTGTGCCCGGACAGGACGACCAGGTTGCGAGGCCGTGCGCCCGGGAGCGGCGACTGCCGGAGCGCCCAGTTGAGCCTGGTGCGCAGCTCGGGGACGACCCGCTCGGCATAGCAGGGCGGCGCCAGCGGGTGGGCGGCGCGCGGCCAGAAGGTGGTGAGGTCCCACAGGACGCCGACGCCCTTGCGAGCCGACTCCGACGTGCGGATCCGGGACGCCAGGAAGAGGAGCGCCAGCGCGAGCAGGGCGACGACATACATCGCCAGGGTGGCGATGTTGCTCGTCCATGCCCACACGTCCCACGGGGGCCTGCCGATCGCCGACAGCGCGATCAGCGCCAGGGCCAGCACGGCCGTGATCGCGCCGATCCCGTCCAGCAGCCGCTCGGCCCGGTGCAGGAAGGCGGCCCGCCGCCGCTTCTTGCCGGCCGCGGCGTGGTCGCGCTGCGCGATGTCGAGGTCGCGGCCGAGAAGTGCGTCGACGGCGGGCTGTGCGCGACGGAAGCGCAGCACCGCCCCGACGGCGTACCCCACCACCACGATCAGCCAGGTGAGCTGGATGAGAGGCGTCCAGATCAGCACCTGCGGGATGACGAGCGGAGAGGCCGGCGGCTTGTCGACCTGGAGGGTGACCTTGCCGCCGGCGGCTTGGATGCGCAGCTGCTGGCCCGGCAGGGGGAGGGTGCCCGCGACGACGAAGTCGCCGTCCTCCGCCGAGCACGTCGCGTCGGTCGAGTCGGTCCTGCGGACGCAGCTGTCGGCCAGCGCGAGCGCGGGTGTGGGCAGGTCGACCGTGCCGGAGGCGATGCGGGTGCTGTCGAGCGCCCGGGCGAGGTCCGCGAGCGGGCCGGTCCGCTCCTCCGACGGCTGGTAGAGCGACTCCATGCGCACCTCGCCGGACACGACCACGAGCTCGCCGTCCACGACGTGCACGATCGCGTGCTCGGCGGTGACGTCGCCGGCTGCGACGTAGTCGTCGGGCGACCTCGGGTCGAGCGGGTAGGCCTCGGCGGCCTGGCGGGCCTTCACGCTCGAGTGGGAGACGAGGTCGTCGACCGCGTGGCTCGTGCCGTTGAGGTAGTCGGCGCCCGCGGTCACGATCGCGGTGGTGAACAGCAGCGCGACCCAGGCCGCCGCGGCCAGGAGCACCGAGGCTCCGGCGCCGTTCCAGGCCTCGGCGGTGTGCACGCGACCCTGGCGGTAGTGCCAGCCGGCGAGCGCACCCCAGAGCACGAGGAGCACGAGGCCGCCGGCGACCTCGGGCAGCGCGCCGTCGGGGAGCCAGTCGGGCTGGAGGTGGATCGCGAGGGCGAGGAGGCCGAGCGCGAAGACCGCGATGACGACCGCGATGGCGCGGCGGGTGGGCATCCGGCCCCCCGTGAAAATGCTGAGGTGGACGGCGGTCAGGGTCACGAACACGGTGATGAACCACATGTTGTGGCCGGTGAAGTCGCCCGTCTCGACGAGGGCGTCGGTCAGGGTGAGCAGGCCGAGCAGGTGCAGCGCCGTCACGCCGACGGCCGCCCAGAGCAGCCACTCGGGGAGCTTCTCGCGGCCCGCCTGCTGCCAGGTCGCGGGGAAGGCGCGGCGCCGCCAGGCCACCACGCGCGAGGTGTGGAGACGGAAGAAGTCGATGTCATCGGGGTGGATCACCATCGCCCAGCCGGTGGCGGTCGCGGTGAGGACGACCGCGGCGCCGAGGGTCAGCCACACCCGGACCGGCCGTGCCGGGTCGACGGCCAGCACGTGCAGGCCGGAGAACGCGACGATGACGCCGAGCGCGACCGTCAGGTGGACGCGCTGGAGCTGGCGGGTGCGGGTCGCGCCCTCCCACAGCTTGGGGTGGCGCAGCACGCCGCCGGTGGTGGCCGGGGTGAGCCGAGTCGTGGACTCCTCGTAGCGCATCATCGTGGTCCGGCTCAGCGCCCAGAGGACGCCGACGACCGCGAGTGGCACCAGCGACCCCATGGCCAGCCGCTGGGCCGGCCACATGCGGGCCATGAAGTCGAGCCTGCCGGGCAGCGAGCAGCCGGGGCTGCCGCCGCGGTAGCACTGCCAGGCCACCAGGTCGACGCCCAGGAGACAGGGGGTCAGCACCATGAACACCGTGAGGAGGAGGGCGCCGAGCCTGGTCGCCCGGGCCCCCCAGCGCGCCGTACCGCTGTCCTCGGCCATCCGCAGCCGCGCCCAGTAGGCGAGGTTGGCGAGGGCGAAGGGGAGCAGCAGCAGCCAGAGCGCGCGCTTGACCCAGCCGAGGGCGCCGCGGACCCCCGACGTCAGCGCCCCCCACGAGTAGGCCTCGACGCTGACCCGGTGCTCGGCGAGCTCGTCGGTGTCGCGGAACGGCAGGTCGACGCCGGGCCTCGCGCGGTAGACGCCGGTCAGCCCGTCGCCGGCCACCTGACCCACGTCCAGCGGGTCGAGCCCGAGCATCGACGCGGGTGAGGTGTTGTGCACTCCGTGCACGCGCAGCTCCACGGTCTCGGGCTGGTCCCGGTCCGGCTGCTCGCTCGGTGCCGCTGCACTCGGCGCGGTCATGGGACAGGCGTAGCAGAGGCTTGCCTTGCCTGCAATGGGGTGGGTGGGGGTTGCGGGGTTGCCGGATTACCCGCTCGAGCGGGGAATCCTGCACTGGTTGGCCGAAGTTTCGGCCGACAAGCGCGAGCTTCGGGCGTCAGCTGTGACGCATGGGACACCCGGAACCTGACAGCCGGGGCACAGGCGAGGCAGAGGCCCGGCCCATCGGGGCGGGTGACGCTGGGGACGTTCGATCACCCAGCATCCCCGAGGAGGGCCACGATGGCCGACCAGCAACCCGACGACGTGGAGGCGGCGCCCGAGACCGCCGCCCGCGTCCCCGACGACACGGCGTTCGACGCGCCGCCGGAGACCCGGAGGCGCCGCCTGCCCTCCCGACGTACGGCGGTCGCGGGGCTCGCGCTCGCGGGCGTGACCGCGGCGGGCTTCGGCGGTGGCTACCTCGTCGGTCACGTGACCGGCGGGTCCACCGACCAGCTCCAGATGACCGGCTTCGACCGGGGCACCCACCAGGGCCCGCCGGACGGCATGTCCGGCCAGGCGCCCGGCCAGGGCGACCAGGGCGGCCAGGGCGGCACGACCGGCCAGTCCGGCGAGCAGCCCGACTTCGACGGTGACGGCCAGCCCGACACCGGCAGCGGGACGACCGACGACGGGTCGTCCGACGACTCCACCACCTCCTGAAAGGAACCTCCCGAGAAAGGCCAGCAGGGCCCGGCTGCCGCGGCAGCCGGGCCCTGCTGGTGTCTGGAGCGGAGTCAGGAGGAGGTGGAGCGAGGAGGAGGTGGAGCGAGGAGGAGGTGAAGCCAGGAGCGGAGAGCGGAGGAAGACGGAGTCACCAGGCGGCGTCGGCCCGCACGCCCAGCCGGGGCCGGGTCCGGTGCCAGCGGTTGGCCGGCAGCGCCGGCCGGGCGAGGGCCAGCCCGACGCAGAACTTGCTGATTCGGGCGGGACGGTGGCCCAGCTCCCACAGCCGTCGGTCGAGCTCCCCGGGCGATCCCGGCGCTGCCTTGGTCTCGACGACGAGCACCGGCCCGGTCGCCAGGTGCTGCCCGTCGGGCGCGGCCCAGCGCAGGCCGGCGTCCAGGGTCGCCCGCGTCGGCGCGGACCCGGAAGACGACGCAGGCAGCAGCAGCGTGCTCCTCTCGAACGCCGTGTCGAGCACGGGCAGCAGCTCGCCGGGGTCGATGTCGACCACGCCTCCGCGCAGCAGTGCGGAGCCGACGAAGTCGCACGCAGCGGCGTCCAACGGGCCGGCCTCGGGCGTGCGGTCGAGCGGGAGCCGCTGCTTGACGGTGCTCCCGCGCGGCCCGCGCGTCTTGACCTCGACCCAGGCGGTCCCGGTGTCGATGTACTCCCGGGTCCGCACCTTGAAGCGGCGGCGCCGCTTGTGGGCGGCGCCGCGGAACGACGCGAGGTCGGGGGTGTCGAAGTAGGTCGAGGCATAGCCGAAGCGCCGCCGGCCGTCGATCTCGAGCACCCGCGCCGACAGCCCCGCACAGAGCAGGGGGAGGTCGGCGGCGGGGACGACGTACTTCCGGTCGACGCGCGTCAGCAGCGCCGCCTGCTCGTCGAGCTCGGGCAGCCCGACGGGCGGCAGGGCCGAGAGGACCGATGACAGAGTGTCGGTCATGGCTCAGCCGCCCATCGGGTGGCCCATGCCACCGGCCGGCGCCTCGCCGTTGGTGACGGTGGCGACCTCGGTGCCGTCGACGGAGACGGTGTAGGTCGCGCCGGACTCGAGGTCGGCGGAGGAGAACACCACGGAGGCGAACTCCTTGTCGGCGACGTGCTCGAGCACCACGGTGCCGTCGGAGTCGGTGACCGTGATCGTGCTGCCGGCCGCGCCGGTGCTGTCGAGGGTGGCCGCCAGCCAGGCCTGCTCGGAGTCGGTCTCGGGGGCCTCGGCCATGCCGGCGCTGCCCAGCGCGACGAGGGTCCCACCGCTGATCTCGAGCGTGCCGTTGACGTCGAGGGCGCCGTTGCCGTCGGTCGTCGGGCCGTTGACGGTGATGGTGCCGCCGGTGATGGTGGCGTAGCCGTTGGAGTCCAGGCCGTCTCCGCTCGACCACACGGTCAGGTCGCCGCCGTTGATCCACAGCTGCAGCGCGGTGTCGGCGCTCATGTCGCCACCTCCGCCGCCCTGGGCCGAGGTGTCGGAGGACGTCGACCCACCCGACACGTTGAGCGCGTCGTCGGCCGCGTGCAGCTCGATCGTGCCGCCGTCGATGATGACGGTGCTCCCCTCCATCGCCTCCATGGACTCGGCGACCGTGATGGTGCCGCCGGTCACCAGCACCTGCTGGCTGCCCTTGATGCCGTCGTCCTGTGACGTGACGGTCACGGTGCCTCCGGAGACGAGCACGAAGCCGGTCCCGTCGTCGGTCTCGTTGTCGGACTTGACCGCGTCGCCGGTCGCGTCGACGGTGACGTCGCCGCCGGTGATGGCGAGGTAGTCCTTGCCTCGGATCCCGTCGTCGACGGCCGTCACCTCGATCGTCCCGCCGGAGATGACGAGCCCGTCCTTGACGACGATGCCGTCGTTGGTGTTGCCGGTGACGGTGAGCGATCCGCTGCCACCGATGGTGAGGTCGGCGGTCGACCAGAGGGCGCCGGTCGGGGCGTCCTCGCTCGTGTCGTCGTACGACGACGCGTCCGCGAGGCTGTTGCTGCTCCCGTCCGCCAGGACGACCACCACCGACTCGGCGTCGGTGACCGCGACCGCGGCCGAGCTGGACGAGGTGATGTCGGCGTCGTCGAGGACGAGCCGGACGACGCCGTCGCCGGTGCTGTTCACGACCACCTGGCCGTCGAGGGTGCCGGACAGCCGGTAGGTCCCGGCCGCCGTGATCGTCACCGTGTCGCCGTCGACGCTCACGGCGTCGCTGTCGGACGAGGCGGTGTCGCCGTCGAGGCTGACGTCGACGACGTCGCTCTCGTCGTACGACGTGTCCCCGGCCTCCACGTCGACGTCGGCGGCGAGCGCCTCCTCGACGGTGGTGGGAGAGCCGGTGGACGCGGCCACCTGCGAGCCGGTCGTGGTGGAGCCGCCGGAGTCGGAGGCGACGGCGGAGCCGCAGCCGGCGAGCAGTGCGGCGGTGATGACGCCGGCGCTCGCGAGAGCCGTGACGCGTCGGCGGACGTTGAGGGGTCGCATAGGGGTCACTCCTGGGTGGTGGGGTCGGGGAGGGGTCAGCGGGAGGCGAGGTCGGCGGAGCGCCGTACGCCGGTCGTGGTCGTGGCCGTCGAAGCGGTCGTGGCGACGGCCGTGCCGGGGCGGCGTGGGGCGTAGGTGACGTCGACGACCGTGAGGTCGTTGACGAGGTCGAGCTTGCGGACCTGGGCGCTGTGCACCCGGCCGTCGAGGAGCAGCTCGAGGCTGGTGGTGAGCTCGTCACGGTCGGTGACGGCGCGGTCGAGGACGACGGTGCGGTGGTCGTTGCCGACCAGGAGCCGCGGGCTGTCGCCGATCCAGAGCACCACGACGATGAAGGCCATCAGCGCCAGCGCCAGCGAGTGCTGGACGGCGCCGAGGCCGCCGAGCAGGCCGAGGGCGAGGGCGGAGAAGTAGTAGGCGACCTCGTGCTGGGCCAGCTCGCTGGAGCGCAGCCGGATGATCGACAGGACGCCGAAGAGGCCGAGCCCGAGCCCGATCGAGGTGCCGCTGCCCGCCAGCGCGACGGTCACCGCGAGCACGCCGGCGTTGACCGCGAGGAAGGCGGTCACGAGGTCACGGCGGTGGTGTCGGGGGTAGTAGACCGCGAACGTCAGCACGAGGATCGCGACGAGGTCGGCGGCGGGCAGGACATAGCTGGACATGAGGTGGTCTCCGGTTCTCAACGGGTCTGTCGGTCGATGGACTCACCGTGTCGGACGGGACTGTCCGACCACTTCCACGTCCCTGTGCGCCCTCTGTGAGGGGGTGTGACCTGCGCCGCCCCGCCCTCCGGCCCGGCTCGGGGAGCCGGTGAAGACCAGCCGCTGCTGCACGAGATAGCTGACCGTCACGAGCGCCGCCTCGGTGAGCACCTTGGCCGGCAGCAGGGTCAGCCCGAGGTCGGTGAGACCCCGCAGCATCAGGTAGTTCGCGGCCAGGATCCCCGTCGCCAGCACGGCATAGCCGCGAGCGGCCCGGCCGGTCGGCGTCGAGCGTCCGCGGGCGAAGACCAGGCGCCGGTTGACCGCGAAGTTGACGCTGGCGCTGACGAGGCGGGCGAGCAGCACGGAAGCGAGGAGGGCCCCGGTGAGGGAGTACGCCGCCAGCAGGACCGCGGCGTCGATGACGAAGGCGGCGAGCGAGGAGGCCAGGAAGCCGAGCAGCGGTCCATAGACGCGCAGCGAGTCGGCCACGGGCCGGAAGTGGGAGGAGCTGTTGTCGTCGAGGTAGATCGTGGCGATCGGCACGGTCTCGAGCGCGATGCCCGCGCGGGCTGCGCGCAGCAGCACCCGGAGCTCGAACTCATAGCGGTCGCCGTCCACCGACTCCAGCCACGGGAGGAGCCCGGCAGGGCAGCCGCGCAGGCCGGTCTGGGTGTCGACCAGCCGCTGCCCGGTCGCGGCGCGGAAGAGCCAGCGGGTGGCGGTGTTGCCGACCCGGCTGCGCAGCGGGACGTCGCCGCCGAAGGCGCGGGTGCCGAGGACCAGGCGGTCGGCGCCGGAGGGGGAGGGGCCCTCCAGGGCGTCGGCCACGGTCAGGATGTCGCCGACCGCGTGCTGCCCGTCGGCGTCGGCGCACACGACGGACTCGCCCGGCCGGGTGGCGCGCAGGTGGGCGAACCCGGCCTTGAGGGCGGCGCCCTTGCCGCCGTTGGCGGGCAGGGTGAGCAGGTCGGCGCCCGCGGCGACGGCGGCGCGGACGGCGGCGCCGTACGCCGGCCCGCTCCCGTCGTCGACGACGAGGACCGGGAGGCCGGGGCGGGCGGCGCGCAGGTCGGCGACGGTGCGCGCGAGCGCGGGGCCGGGGCAGTAGGCGGGGATCAGGATCGCGGTCATCGCGGTCAGCCCGCGATGTAGAGGATGTCAGAGGTGCCACGCTCGCCGCCGTTGCTGGGCTGGTTGACGACCTCGCCGTCGAAGTACATCGTCGACGAGCCGCCGCCGTCGATGTTGTAGGCGGTGGTGCAGCCCAGGCTCTGGAAGATCGTGGCGAGCTCGGTCATCGTGACCCCCGCGCTGTAGCCGGTCTGGCGTCCGTCGACGACGACGAACACCAGGTGGTTGTCGTCGATGACGCCGACGGCGGTGCGCGGCTGGTCGCCCTGGATGGAGTGGTTGCCGAAGTTGGTGTCGACCTCGACGTCGTCGATGCCGCTGACGACCTGGCCGTCCTCGAGGAGGGCGGGACCGAAGGACAGGGTGTTCCACACACCGTCGGCGACGAGCTCGTCGGCGGAGGTCTGGGTCTCGTCGTAGACCTCGACGTGGCCGTCCTTGAAGAAGGCGAGTCCTTCGCGGGCACCCTCGTCGCGGTAGGCGACGCCGTTGCGCACGACGATGCCGGTGTCGCGGAAGCCGTAGTAGTCGCCGTTGATCGCGAAGATCGCCCCGTTCTGCTCGGCGATGTCGGAGGTCTCGTCGACGATGTTCTGGCCGAAGGAGTCTCCGGCGAAGGCCGACCGCAGCACGGTGGCGTCGCTGAGGGTGACGTCGGCGACCCAGTAGGTGACCTGATAGTCCCCGCTGCCGGTGACCACCTTCTCGACCTCGACGCTGGTGCCGTCGGCGCTCCAGCTGTCGCTGGTGGTGACGGCGTCCGAGGTGTCGAGGACCGTGCCGTCGCTGCCGTGCTCGGCCTCGTAGGTCGAGACGTCGGCGACCTGCACGTCGTCGATGACATAGCGGTCGAGGGCCCAGGCGCTCGCGCCTCCGGCGGACAGAGTCACCACCGTCGCGGCGGCCACGATGCGTCGGCGCCAGGGGTGCCGTCGTCGCGGACGGCGGCGGCCGTCGGCCGGCGGATGCGGGGGTGGGGACTGCGGGGGCGCGGGGGTAGCGGTGGACATCGGGGCTCCTGGGGTCGGTTGCTCCGACCGTCACCCGGTGCCCTGTCCGCAGACTGTGGGGAGGCTCAGCCACCCCGATGTGGTCGACGCCTCACTTGGTGGGGGCGACGTACTGCAGGTCCATCGTGTCCGTCTGGTCCGCGCCCGGACCCCAGGTGAGGGTGAGCCGCCAGCAGCCGGCGAGCGGCAGGTCGATCGTCGACGGCCCCGGCCCCTGGGCGACCTCGCGGTGCTCGACCCTGTCGGTGCCGTCGAGCTGGGCCTCGATCTCCAGCGCGTTGGGGACCCCGTCGGCGTCGCCGTCGTGGCGCACGGCGAGCGGCCGCGCGGCCCACAGGATCTTGTTGTTCACCTGGTCGCTCGGGGGTGCGAAGAGGTAGCCGCCGAACAGGATCGCGACGATGCGCCCGTGGTCGCTCATGACATGGGTGACCCGCGGCCGGGGGTCGGAGAACCCGGTGCGGGCCCACGCCGGCAGGACGCCCTGGCTCGTGACCTGGCGGCAGGGACCCGGAGCGGGCGACACGGTCGCCTCGGGGCTGTGACTGGGCCCGGTGACTGTGACCGGGTGACTGGTGACCTGCTCGCCCGGGCCGTGCAGGACGCCGTACGTCGTCGCGCCCGCGACGACCACGACCGCGGCGGCCGCGAGCGAGCTGGTGAGCCAGGCGCGCCGGCGCCGCTGCGCGGCCCGTCCGTGCTCGAGGGCGCCCGCGACGAGCGTGGGCACGGTGGGGGTGAGGGAGTCGACGCCCGTGTGCAGGGCGCGGCCGAGGCGGTCCTCGAAGTCGTCGGTGTCGGTCATGGGGTCCTCGGTTCGGTCCGGTCTCAGTCGGGAAGCAGGGAGTCGAGGTCGTCGCCGAGCAGCTCGCGCAGCCGGCCGAGCGCCCGGTGTGCCCGGGCGCGCACGGCGGTCGGGCTGCCGCCGACGAGCCCGGCGGTGGTGGCGACGTCGAGGTCGTCCCAGTAGCGCAGCACGACGACCGCCCGGTCGCGGGGGTCGAGCTCGCCGAGGGCCCGGAGCAGGGTGGCGCGGAGCGCGGCGTCGGGGTCGCTGGTCGGGTGGCCGTCGTCGCCCGGCTGCGCCACCGGTCGCTCGCCCGCCGACCGGCGCCGCTGGTCGCTGAGGAACCGGTTGACCTGCATGGCGCGGGCGTAGGCCGCCGGGTTGTCGGCACGGGTGACCCGCGTCCACCGCGCGAAGACCTGGCCCAGCGTCTCCTGCACGAGGTCCTCCGCGGCGTGCCACTCGCCGGTGAGCAGCAGCGCCGACCGGAACAGCCCCGGGGCACGCGCGGTCGCGAACTCCACGAACGCCGCCTCCTCCGCTGCGCCGGCCACGGGCACCTCCTTCCGGCCCTCACCTCATGGACGCGTCGAGACCCCCATCTTGTGACACGGGGGCGTCGAAGTCGGGGCAGGACGAGGCGCGATCCATGGTGCGTTCCTGTGGGCCCGAGCACGGCGTCCACGGGTGCGGCCGTCGCTGCCCCGACATGCGACAGGGGAAGGAGGATCAGCCGACGCGGAGGCTCCACGCGTCGTTGCTCGGTGTGACCTCCGTCGGGAACACGCCGGGCGGGCCGCTGGTGCGATAGCCGCCGAACACCATCAGGCGGTCGCTCGAGAGGGCGACGGCGCCGTCCGAGAGGTGGGCCGGGGCGCTCACTGCCGTCGACCGGCCGGTCGCGTCGTCGTAGAGGTAGCCGGTGGAGAACACGACCGGTCCCCAGCCGGTGATCTGCCCGTAGAGCATGTCGTCCCGGGTCGGTGGCGACCACGGCAGGGCCGCCCACCCACCGGTCGCGGGGTCCAGGGCGCCGGCGTGGAACGTGTGGAGTCCGCCCTTCTCGGACTGCTGTCGGGTGACTCGGTAGCCCGACACGATCCGTTGCCCTGTCCAGTGCCAGCAGCAGCCCTGGAGGTCGGAGCTCGGGAACCGCCTCCACGTGTGGCCGTCCCAGAGCTCGGCACGCGCCGTCTCGGAGCGGTTCCCCGCCTGACGCGGCGCGAGGTCGTCGCCCATGACGACGAGCCCCTGGGGGGTGGTCACCAGCGTGCGCTGGTCGAGCCGCGGCCGGAACGGGCTGTCCGGCAGCGTCGCCCACGTGCGCGTGGCCAGGTCGAGCACCTGGACGGGTGCGTTGTCGTTCTCCGCACCGTAGAGGTCGAGGGCATAGACGAGGTCCCCGGTGCCGGCCAGGCTCGGCTGGAGGATCCCCGTCGGTGGAGCGGGCAGCCTGCGCCAGGAGTCGGTGTCGAGGTCGTAGGCCAGCCAGTGCCGGTCGGAGACGACCACCCAGGTGCCGCCGGTCAGCAGGGTGGAGCTCTCCTCGTCGAGGGGCAGCGGTGCCTTCGCCACGGCGCGCCAGGTGCCGGCATCGGGGTCGAACGCGGCGCCGTCGCGAAGGTCGGCCCGGGGTGCGGGGCCACCGATGTAGCGCTGGCTGTAGCCGCCGACGACGAGTGCCTCCTCTCCGGTCCAGGTGGTGAGGGACCCCCACCGAGGGGACAGCGGCAGGTCGGGCAGCCGCTCCCAGCCGGTGGTGCCGGCGTCGCTCGTCGGGGGATGCCCGAGGTCGGGGTGGCCGGGTGCGTCCTGGTCGCCCAGCAGGGTGACGAGGCCGGCGGTCAGCCCGGCGATCGCCAGCGAGGTGCCGGCCAGGGCGATCGCTGCTCCTCGGGCACGTCGGCGCCGCGCGCCGCGTCGTACGGACTCGACGTCGATGGCGACCGGGGGGTCCGGAGCCGCGTCGTCCAGCAGCTGCTGGAGCCGGTCCTCAAGCACCGTCACTCGCCTCCATTCCCAGGGACTCGGCCAGGCCGGGCGTCGTCCGCAGCCGCTCAAGTGCGCGCGAGCCATGCGCCTTGACGGTGCCGACGGAGCAGCCGAGCAGCGCCGCCGTGTCGGCCTCCGACAGGTCGTCGAACCAGCGCGCCACCACGACCGCTCGCTGCCGCGGCGTCAGCGTCTGGAGCGCCGCGCGCAGGGAGAGGCGCAGGTCGGTCCTGTCGTCGTCACGCGGGTGCTCGGGCAGCGTCGCCGTGGGGATCTCCCCGGTCCAGCGGCGCCGGCGCCAAGACAGGTAGGTCGTGAGCATCACGCGGCGCACGTAGGCCTCGGGCCGGTCGATCTGGCGCCCGAACCGGGGCCAGCTCCGCTCGAGGGGCGTCTGCACCAGGTCGTGGGCGGCGTGCCAGTCTCCGGTCAGCAGCCATGCCGACCGCAGGAGGGCCGGGGATCGCTCACGGACGAAGTCGGCGAAGGCTTCGCTGTCTGCCACCGCACACCTCCGACCTCCCTCTCCAGTATCGAGCACCTGGAGCATCCGGGAGGTTGAGGCCGGCGCCCCGGGTCACGGGGCTGTGCGTGCTGGACATACCCGGTGGGTAAAGCCTGTCCACAGATCGCTCGACACCTCTCGTCAGGGTGCCTGCGGGTGGCCTAGGTTGCGTGCACTGGCCTTCTTCCGGGGAGGGTGTGATGACCGCAGTCGGCGCGGACGCCCACGGGGAGCTGCTCGAGCAGCTCGACGCCCGTGTGCGCGAGATCGTCCGCGGCGAGGGGGTCGACCCGCAGCGCGACGCGGTCGTCGTGCGCCGGATCGCCGAGGGCGTCGTCCGCGAGCACGACGAGCGCAGCCTCACCGGCGCGGTGTCGCCGGTGGCCGACCCGGCCGGCGTCGTGGGCGAGCTGCTGGCCCGGGTGGCGGGGTTCGGACCTCTGCAGCCCTATCTCGACGACCCGACCGTCGAGGAGGTGTGGATCAACGACCCGACGCGCGTGTTCGTGGCGCGCGACGGGCGGCACGAGCTCACCAACCTGATGCTCACGACGGCCCAGGTCCAGGAGCTGGTCGAGCGGATGCTGAAGTCCAGCGGCCGCCGCGTCGACATCAGCCAGCCGTTCGTCGACGCGATGCTGCCCGACGGCCACCGCCTGCACGTGGTCCTCGAGGGGATCTCGCGGGGCTTCTCGGCGGTCAACATCAGGAAGTTCGTCCTCAAGGCCGGTCGCCTGTCGGACCTCGTCGAGCTCGGCAGCCTGTCGCCGGTGGGCGCCGCGTTCCTCGAGGCATCGGTCAAGGCCGGCCTCAACGTGCTCGTTGCCGGCGGCACCCAGGCGGGCAAGACGACGATGCTCAACTGCCTGGCGGCAGCGATCCCGGGAGGTGAGCGGGTGGTGAGCGCCGAGGAGGTCTTCGAGCTGCGCTTCCCGCACCCCGACTGGGTGCCGATGCAGACTCGTCAGTCCGGGCTCGAGGGCACCGGCGAGATCAGGCTGCGCGACCTGGTCAAGGAGAGCCTGCGGATGCGGCCGAGCCGCATCATCGTCGGCGAGGTCAGGGCCGAGGAGTGCCTCGACCTGCTGCTCGCGCTCAACGCGGGCCTGCCGGGCATGTGCACGATCCACGCCAACAGCGCTCGCGAGGCACTCGTGAAGATGTGCACCTTGCCGCTGCTCGCGGGCGAGAACATCTCGGCCCGCTTCGTCGTCCCGACCGTGGCGTCGTCGGTCGACCTGGTCGTCCACCTCGGCATCGACGCTCAGGGCGTGCGGCACGTCAACGAGATCGTCGCCGTTCCCGGACGGGCCGAGAACGACATCATCGAGACCGAGCCGATCTTCGAGCGCGTGGACGGCGAGCTGGTGCGCGTGGGTGGCATGCCCCCGCGCCCCGAGCGATTCGCGCGTGCCGGCATCGACCTGCAGCAGCTGCTGGGCGGGGTGCGCTGATGGGCGCCCTCGTCGGCCTCGGCGTCGGCCTCGGGCTGCTCCTCGTCTGGTCGTCGTTCGCCCTGCCTCGGCAGCCCCGCACCACGACCCCGGGTCGCACGGGGGTGGTGCGCATGCTCGCGAGGGCGGGTCTGGGTGGCGTGTCGGCGGGCAGCTTCCTGTCCCTGTGCCTGGTGCTCGCGCTGGTGACCACGGTGCTGATCCAGGTCGTGTCGCGGACGCCCCCGGTCTCGGTGGCCTTCGGGCTGATGGCGGGCTACCTCCCGGTCGCCGTGGTGCGAGGCCGCGCCCGGCGGCGTCAGCGTGAGTTCGCCGAGGTCTGGCCCGAGGCGGTCGACAACCTGGCGTCCGCCGTACGCGCGGGACTCTCGCTGCCGGACGCCTTGGCGGGGCTGGCGGTCCGTGGCCCGGAGCCGCTGCGCGACGCCTTCGACCAGTTCGCGCTGGACTACCAGGTCAGCGGCCGCTTCGGTGAGTCGCTCGATCGGCTGAAGGACCGGCTCGCCGACCCCGTCGGCGACCGCGTCGTCGAGGGACTGCGGATCGCGCGCGAGGTCGGCGGGGGACAGCTGGGACGGCTGCTGCGCAACCTGTCCGGCTACCTCCGCGACGAGGCGCGGACCCGCGCCGAGATGGAGGCCCGGCAGGCGTGGACGGTCAACGGCGCGAGACTGGCCGTCGCCGCGCCCTGGCTGGTCCTGCTCATCATGTCCTTCCAGGGGGACGTGATCCGCCGCTACGCCTCACCCGGCGGGGTGTTCGTGCTGACCGTGGGCGCCGGGCTGTGCGTCGTTGCCTACTGGCTGATGATGCGGCTCGGTCGCCTCCCGTCCGAGAGGCGGATCCTCGCATGACGCTGGCGATGTGGGGTGCGACGCTCGGCGGGCTCGCGGCGCTCGGCGTGCTTCTCGTGGTGTCCCGGGTGGTCGCGATCCGACGCCCGCAGCTCTCCGTGCGGGTGCTGCCCTATCTGCGCGACCTCCCCCAGGTGGGGCGCACCCCGGAGCTCCGGGCCGCCACTCCGTCCTCCACCTCCGCGAGCCGTGGAGTCTTCGGCCCGCTGCTCAGGTCGGGCGCCGACGCCGTCGAGCGGATCCTCGGCGGCGCCACGTCCGTGCGCCGCCGCCTGGAGCGCGCCGGCCAGGACAAGACGGTGCACGAGTTCCGGGTGGAGCAAGTGACCTGGGGACTGGTGGGGTTCGTCGTCGCGGCCGCGGTCGGCGTGCTGCGCACGCTGTCCGACCCCGGGGCCGTCCCGTCCGCCCTGCTGGTGTGCGCCCTGGCGATGGCCACCGGGGTCGTGGCCCGCGACAACCACTTGACCAGCCAGGTCAGCCGGCGGGAGCGGGCCATCCTGATGGAGTTCCCCACGGTCGCCGAGCTCCTGGCACTGGCGGTCGCGGCCGGCGAGGGACCGGTCGCAGCGCTCGACCGCGTCGTACGACGCAGTGGCGGCGAGCTCTCCCGTGACCTGGCCCGGGTCCTCGCGGCGATCCGCACCGGCGAGCCCGTGGGTGCCGCCTTCGACCGGCTGGCCGCGACGACCGGCATCCCGCTCGTCGCCCGCTTCGCCGACGGCATCGCGATCGCGGTCGAGCGGGGCACGCCGCTGGCCGACGTGCTCCACGCCCAGGCCGCCGACGTCCGGGAGGCCGGGCGTCGCGAGCTGATCGAGGCGGCCGCGCGGAAGGAGATCTTCATGATGGTGCCGGTCGTGTTCCTGGTGCTGCCGGTCACCGTCCTCTTCGCGTTCTACCCCGGCGTGATCGGGCTGAGCTTCACCACCCCCTGATGTGACGAAAGAAGGAACGGCCATGCTCAACGACTGGATGCTCCGCGTGTGGACCGAGCTGTGTGCGCCGCGCGTCCGCGACGAGCGGGGCGACGTGCCGGGCTGGGTGATGATCACGCTGATGACCGCCACGCTGGTCGGGGTCATCTGGGGCATCTCGCAGGGCAGGCTGACCGCCATGCTCGGCGACGCCTTCGACGCGGTGACGCCCTGAGCCGATGAGCCGGACGCGCAGCGACCGCGGATCCGCGGTCGTCGACTTCGTGCTCGTGCTGGTCGTGCTGCTGCCCCTGTTCCTGGGGATCCTGCAGCTCGCCCTGGTCCTGCACGTGCGCAACACCCTGACCTCGGCGGCCTCCGAGGGTGCCCGCTATGGCGCCACCGCCGACCGGGGTCCGGCCGATGCCGTCGCCCGCACCCGCGAGCAGATCCGCGGCGCCATCTCGAGTCGCTATGCCGACGACGTCTCGGCCCGCGAGGTGCTGGTCGACGGCGCCCCGACGGTCGAGGTGCGCGTCGAGGCGACCGTGCCGGCCCTGGGTCTCGGTGGTCCGGGCATCCACCTGTCCCTGGCCGGCCATGCGGTCGAGGAGCAGCAGCCGTGACCTGCCGGGCCGCCCGGCGTCGGGCCGAGCGGGGGAGCGCCCTCGTCGAGCTGACCTGGCTGGGGATCATCCTCATCATCCCGACGATCTGGATCGTGCTGTCGGTCTTCGAGGTGCAGCGAGGCGCGTTCGGCGTCAGCGCCGCCTCGCGGGCCGCCGGCCGCGCCTACGCGCTCGCACCAGACGACGCGACCGGCCGCGTCCGTGCCGAGTCGGCTGCCCGGCAGGCTCTGGCGGACCAAGGGGTCGAGGCGCCCTTCGAGCTGCGGGTCACCTGCACGCCCTATCCCGCCGACTGCCACAGCGGCACCTCCGTCATCACGGTGGTCGTGCACTCGCGGGTCGACGTCCCCCTGCTCCCCGACGTGCTCGGCGGCGGCAGTCCCAGCTTCGCGGTGGAGTCGCGGCACACGGTGCCCATCGGCCAGTACGTCGAGATCACCGGCGGCGGCTCGTGACGTCGCGACCTCGCGACGAGGCCGGCCAGACGACCATCTTGATCGTCGGGCTGGCGATGGTGCTGCTGATGGCGGTGGTGATGGTGGTCGACGCCTCCGCCGCCTATCTCCGACGCCAGGGCCTCGACAACCTGGCCGACGGCGCCGCCCTCGCCGGAGCCGACGCCGGGGCTTCGGGCGAGGACGTCTACACCGAGGGCGTCGACCCCGAGCGGCTCAGGCTGTTCGCGGACCAGGCACGCGCCGGTGTGGCCGACTATCTGGCCCGGTCCGACGCCCGCGGTCGGTTCCCGGGGCTGAGCTGGACGGTCTCCGTCGACGCGGCCCGCCGCACCGTCACGGTCACCGTCCGCGCCCCGCTCGACCTGCCTCTCACGATCCCCGGCTCGCCCGCGCACCCGGTGATCGGGGCGTCCGGCTCGGCCGTGGTGTCGCCTGAGCGCTGAACCGTTCGATGAAGGAGATCTCCCCATGACCAAGGCTGCCCGGATCGGCAGCGTTGCCCTGGCCGTCGGCTTCACGTTGGCCGCGAGCTGGTCGCCGGTGGCTCCCGCTGGAGCGGTCGGTGCGCAGTGTCACGGGCGAGCGGCGACCATCGTCGGCTCTCCGGACGCCGACGACTTGACGGGAACCACGGGTGACGACGTGATCGTCGGGTTCGGTGGGTCCGACACCATCGACGGGGGAGCCGGTGACGACGTCATCTGCGGCAACACCGGCAACGACGTGCTGCGTGGCGGCAGAGGATCCGACGAGGTCTACGGCGGTGCCTCGTTGACCATCCGTGGGGCGATCGATCGCGAGATCGTGTCTGGGGGTCCCGGTGACGATGTGCTCGACGTCGGCCCGTCCACCAAGTACCTCCAGGACCTGGTGTCGTTCGCGGACGAGACCGGCCCGGTGACCGTCGACCTGCGGACCGGCACCTCGAGTGGGCCGAGCAGCGACACGATCGTGCGGCGCAGAGATCACGGTGTGCTGGGCTCGCCGTACGGCGACACGATGATCGGTCGCGCACGTCACGACCTGCTGGTCGGCGGTGACGGCCCCGATGTCTTGCTCGGCCGGGGCGGCCCTGACGACCTCTATGACGGCGACCACCAGAACAACCGAGATGTCGACGACGGCGCTCCCGACCTCCTGGTCGGGGGACCGGGGCCAGACATCATGGTCGGCAGCCTCGGTGCCAACACACTCCGGGGCGGGAGTGGCGGCGACGGCATCTATGACCTCGGGACCGGCACCGCCTCGGGCGGTGACGGCAACGACTTCGTCGCGGGATGGGTCACCGGCAACGGCGGTCGGAGGATGATCGGAGGCGTGGGCCACGACCGACTGCGCTTCTGGTGGTTGCCCAGGTGGGCCAGGGCGCCACACCCACTCGCCGTCGACCTCGACCGCGGTTTCGCCCGATGGAACGGCAGGCAGATGGTCGTGCGTGGGTTCGAGCAGTTCGCGATCCAGGAGACCTGGTACGACTTCGAGAACGGAGACCGAACGCTGCCGAGCACGATCACGACCGTGACGGTCCACGGGTCGAACCGTGACGAGTTGTTCGAAGCTCGAAGCGATGTGCCGCTCGCAGCCTGGATGGGCGGAGGTGACGACTTCGTGTACGGCTCCGACCTCGACGACCTGATCGTCGGTGGTCGTGGCGAGGACGGCGCCTATGCAGGCCGAGGGCGGGACGTCTGCCGCTCCGTCGAGCAGCGCGACAGCTGTCGGCATCGGCGTTGACTGGTGCCGGCGACTCACCAGGTGCGTCCTACGCACCAGTAGCCGTCCGCGGGGACACGCAGTCGTGCGCAGGGAAACCCCCGCGGACCCGGGCCGTTCGTCAGGCAGTCAACCCCTCGTTCGGCACTTCCGGCCCACGTGCCCCACGCCTAGCGTCGATGCGGAGGGTCGATCGGCGGCTGATGCCGCGACGACTGGCGTTGCGACCCGTCGATCTGCCTGCGGAGGAGAGTCCGATGAGGAGATCACCATCTCGGGGCGCGATGTTCTTGGCGATCGTGCTCGCGCCCGCGACCATGCTCGCGATGTCCGTGCCGGCGGCACCCGTCACCCCCGTGGCGCAGGCGCACCAGGCGCAGAAGGCGCAGCAGCCGAAGGCGGTCGAGGCCCTGCTGCTGTGGAACCACCTCGGCAGCAACCGGCAGCTGGTGCACAGCGAGGCCGGCGCGCGCGTCATGCGTGTCCACGACATCAGGCACCCGGCCGGCGTGCGTGGAGGAGCGGCGACGTCGATCGGCAACAACAGCAACCTGCGGGTCAGCCGGGCCGACTTCTTCGGCTCCGACCGCACCCAGGGAGCTGTGGAGATCTATCTGCAGAAGCGGATGCCCGTCTCGGTGCCGTTCAAGACGCCGCTGCCGGCGGTGTTCGGGGTCTGGCCCTACCGCGGCGAGTGGGGGCCGATCGACGCCTACTGGTCCGACGGCTTCACCGGCAAGGGCGGGCTGCAGTTCGAGATCGTCGACGCGAAGGGCGTCACGCACACCGCCAACGACCTGGGCTGGGACAAGGTCCCGGTGCGGACCTGGGTGCACGTGATGTTCGTGTGGGACACCCACGGCATCGGCCGCAGCGACGACCGGCTGCGGATCTACCGCGACGGACGGCTCGTCGCGACCAACACCGACACCATCGGTGCGATCGCGAAGGCCGAGGGCCCGGTCCGGATCCTGGCCAACCATGCCTACAACCGGCTCGGGCGCCCGGCGCTGATCGGCGACGAGTTGCTCGTCTGGGCGGTGCCGAAGCACCCGTGAGCGCACCGGCCCCCGCGCCGAGTCGTCACGCGCGGTGACGACTCGGCCGGGTGGGCTCCGGGCTGCTCTGGGCGCCCAGCGTGGCCGCCGAGGCTCAGCGGGTCGCGCGGATCGTCGGGCTCGTGTCGGCCTTGCAGCGGGCGGTCTTCTTGACCTTGGCATAGAACTTGCCGGCGGTGCCGGTGTTGCCGGTGTTCCACGAGCCGTCGGCGTCCGCCGTGTCGGAGGCGAAGCTCTGGTCGTCGCCGCCACCGCGGGCGCCGATCTGCTTGATCACGAGGACCTTGCGGTTCTCCACGCAGGCCGCGCGGGGGCTGCTGAGCGTGCCGGACAGATCGGTGCCCTCGGCGGTGATGGTCACCGTGCTGCGGGCGGGGGCCAGCGCGGACTGGCCCAGGGCGGTGGCGGGCGCGGCGAGGAGGGCCGCCGCGGTCAGGAGGGAGATGGCGAGAGTCTTCATAGGGTCACCTAACTCCCAAAACGGCCTGGGCGCACTACCCGGACGGGTCATGGCGGGAACGCGGCGCCCCTCGGACCCATCTCGCTTCGACACCCGCGGGGGCGCGCCGTACCCTTGCCCCCGTGGCAGGCCCCGACTTCGACGCCGAGCTCAAGCAGCTCCAGGCGACCATGCACACCATCGAGCAGGTCCTCGACCTGGGCGCGATCCGCGCCGAGATCGCCGACCTGGGCGAGCAGGTCGCCGCGCCCGACCTCTGGGACGACCAGGCCAACGCGCAGCGGATCACCAGCCGGCTCTCCATGCTCAACTCCGAGCTCGACCGCTTCACCGAGCTCGACAGCCGCGTCGAGGACCTCGGCGTGCTCGTCGAGCTCGGCCAGGAGGAGGGCGACGCCGAGTCGCTGGCCGAGGCCGAGGCCGAGCTGGTCCGCGTCAAGAAGGCCGTCGAGGCGCTCGAGGTCCGCACCCTGCTGTCGGGGGAGTACGACGCCCGCGAGGCGCTCGTGACCATCCGCTCCGGAGCGGGCGGGGTCGACGCCGCGGACTTCGCCGAGATGCTGATGCGGATGTACCTCCGCTGGGCCGAGCAGCACAAGTACCCCACCGAGGTCTTCGACACCTCCTATGCCGAGGAGGCGGGCCTCAAGTCCGCCACCTTCGCCGTGCACGCGCCCTATGCCTACGGCACGCTCTCGGTCGAGGCCGGCACCCACCGCCTGGTCCGGATCAGCCCCTTCGACAACCAGGGCCGCCGGCAGACGTCGTTCGCCGCGGTCGAGGTCGTGCCGGTGCTGGAGCAGACCGACGAGATCGAGGTCGACGAGAACGACATCAAGGTCGACGTCTACCGCTCCTCCGGCCCGGGCGGCCAGAGCGTCAACACCACCGACTCCGCGGTGCGGCTGACTCACCTCCCGACCGGCACCGTCGTCTCCTGCCAGAACGAGAAGTCGCAGCTGCAGAACAAGGCGGCCGCGATGATCGTGCTCAAGGCCAAGCTCCTGGCGCTCAAGAAGGCCGAGGAGGAGGCGCACCTGCGCGACCTCAAGGGCGACGTCGCCGCGAGTTGGGGCGACCAGATGCGCAACTACGTCCTCAATCCCTACCAGATCGTCAAGGACCTGCGGACCGGCTACGAGACCGGCAACCCCACCGCGGTCTTCGACGGCGACCTCGACGACTTCATCGAGGCGGGCATCCGCTGGCGCCGCGGCGCCGACCGCGCCGCCCAGAACTGAGGGTCGGTCCCGACGCTCAGCGCACCGCCAGCCCCGGCCACCGCCAGCCGGTGACGGCGGGCAGGCCCTCGGCGAGCCGGAAGGACAGCGGCTCGAACAGTGCCCGGGCGTGGTCACGCGACGACTGCCCCGCGACATCGGGCCCGCTCGCGTGGCCGACGTGCAGCGACAGCCGGCCCGCTTCGAGGCGGAACCCGAGGACGAGCGTGTGCTCGTCGTCGCGCAGCCGGAGGAAGCCGTCGTCGAGCGCCGGGCTGCTGCCCACGGCCAGCAGCTTGACGTAGGGGTCCTGCGCGTCGCCCAGCCACAGGCCCACGTCCGACTCCTGCACGAAGGTCACGAAGGTGTCCCCGTGCTTGCGGTAGCGCGCCCACCGGTCGGCGAGCGCATCCAGGTGCGCGTCGCGCAGGAAGCGGTCCGCCTCGGCGGGTGACAGTCCGCGAGTCTGCCACGAGCCGCGGATCCTGCTCGCGGCCTCGTCACCCGCCTGGCCCTGCGGGCCGGCCTGGGACCCGGGGTTGGGCAGCGCGGTGAAGGACGGGCGCGGCTGGGTCGGCTGCGGTTCGGCCGGCCCGGCGTCGAAGCCGCCGGCCACGAACGCGACGACGGCGGCCGCCGCGGCGACGGCGCCGCCCCCGACGAGACGCCGCCGAGCCCGGCGGCGCTGGGCCTCCTCGAGCACCGAGGCGAGGGCGTCCCCCTGGTCCCGGGGCAGCATGTCGTCGGCGCGCAGCGCGGCGCGCAGCCTCTGGTCAACCGACATCGTCGGGCACCTCCTCGTGCAGGAGCTCGGCCAGCCGTCTGCGGGCGTGGTGGAGCTGGGACCAGCCCGTCGACTCCGAGCAGCCGAGGATCTCGGCGATCTCGGTCATCGGCCGGTCGAGGTAGTAGAACAGCGCCACGATCGCCCGCTGCTTGGGCCCGAGCGTGGCGATCGCGCGCAGGACGTCGGGGTCGGTGCCGTGGTCGGGCTCCTGGCGCAGAGCGCCGGCCGGCACCCGCTCGAGCTCCAGCCGGCGCCTCGACCGCCGTCGCTCACGTACGGCGTCGCGCACGGCGACCCGGCGCAGCCAGAGGTCGGGCCGGTCGTAGCCGCCGACCCGCCGCCACCGCAGGAACAGCTGGACGAAGGCGTCCTGGGCGATCTCCTCGGCGACGGCCCGCGAGCCGACGACCAGCTCGACCGTGCGGACCAGCCGGGGGTAGGTGCTGGCGAACAGCGCCTGGAAGGACTCGTCGTCCTGGCGCACGCTGCCCAGGTCGATGACGTCCGCGGCCGCCGTGGCCGGGTCCGACGCCGAGCTGGTCATGGGTGTCACCTCGCTCCGATGGGTCATCGTGCGCGCTCCCGTCCCTCCGAGGGAAGCGCCGCCCTCACCCGTTCACAGTCGCGAGCGGGCCGCGACCTCCAGTGCTCGGCCCGGAAACTCGGGTCGCTCAGCCGGCGGAGGTCGCCGCGGTGACCTCGACGCACCAGCGGCCGGCGCGGTCGACGAGGTCGGTGGACGACGGGGAGGCGCTAGGGTCGTCCGGTGAGGGCGTCGTCACCGAGCAGCTCAGCCAGGCGTCGCCGAACAGCCCACGGAACGTGATCGACGTGCCCCGGCCGGTCTCGCACCGGGTCGCCGATGTCGGGCGGCCGAACGCGGCGGGCGCCGGGACGGGCGTGCAGCCCTCCGTCTCGACCGCGGCGGCGAGCTCCCGGGCCCGGGAGCGGGTCACCGGCGGGGCGAACACCCAGGCGCGGGCCGCCGTCCCGTCCTCGGCACGGAAGGTGCAGGAGAACTCGTGGGCCACGTCGGTCACCTCGCCGGTGAGCCGGGCCCGGTCGCCGCTGTCATAGGACGACGTCCCGGCGACGTCTCCCCCGAGGGCCCGCTCGACCCCCTGCGGCGAGATCCGGTCGCAGAACGGGCCGCGGACCACGGTCATCGCGAGCGTGTCGACCTGGGCGAGGGGAGTGCCCGTGTCGGGCTTCGGAGCCGTGCCGGAGCCGCCGCCCGAGGTGCATCCGCCGAGGCCCAGAGCCGCGGCCGCGCCGAGCGCGACGAGGCGGCGGGCCGGCAGGGACATGCCGCCACGATACGGCGCGACCCGGCCGACGTACCCCGCCTGCACGGCGGTGCCAGGCGGCTCGACTACCCTCAACACAGTGATTCGCTTCGAAAAGGTCACCAAGACCTATCCCGGCCAGGGGCACTCCGCCCTCGACCAGATCACCGTCGACATCGAGAAGGGCGAGTTCGTCTTCCTCGTGGGTGCGTCGGGGTCGGGCAAGTCGACCTTCCTCCGGCTCGTGCTGCGCGAGGCGCGCCCGAGCGAGGGCCGGGTCTATGTGGCCGGCAAGGAGATCAACCGGCTCGCCGGGTGGAAGGTGCCCCGGCTGCGTCGCCAGATCGGCACCGTGTTCCAGGACTTCCGCCTGCTCCCCAACAAGACGGTGAGCGAGAACGTCGCGTTCGCGCTGCAGGTGATCGGCAGGCCCAAGTCGCAGATCGACAGCACCGTCCCCGAGACGCTGGAGCTGGTCGGCCTCGAGGGCAAGGGGGGCCGGATGCCCGACGAGCTCTCCGGCGGTGAGCAGCAGCGGGTCGCGATCGCCCGCGCCTTCGTCAACCGGCCGATGATCCTCATCGCCGACGAGCCCACCGGCAACCTCGACCCGACGACGTCGGTCGGGATCATGAAGCTGCTCGACCGGATCAACCGGACCGGCACCACCGTGCTGATGGCGACCCACGACCACGGCGTCGTCGACCAGATGCGCAAGCGGGTGATCGAGCTGGAGGACGGCCGGGTCATCCGCGACCAGGCGCAGGGCGTCTACGGCTTCCAGAACTGACCGCCTCGGGCAGAACACCGACCAGAGAGCCTCCTTTTCATGCAGCTTCGTTATGTCTTCTCCGAGCTCGGCCAGGGCCTGCGTCGCAACCTGTCGATGCACGTCGCGGTCGTGCTCACCCTCTTCGTCTCGCTCACCCTGGTCGGGATGGGCGTCCTGCTGTCCAAGCAGGCCACCAAGGCCACCGACTTCTGGGGCAGCCAGCTCGAGATCACCGTGTGGCTGTGCAAGGACAAGGACAGTAGCCCGTCCTGCTCCAGCGAGGTGACCCAGGCCCAGCGCGACGCCATCGTCAAGGTCGTCGAGGACAACCCCGAGGTGGCCGACTTCCACCTGGAGTCCCAGCAGGTCGCCTACGACAAGGCCAAGGAGCTCTACGACCCCAAGCTCTTCGAGGGCTCCCACCCCGTGCTCACTCCGGAGTCCCTCCGCGAGTCGGTGTGGATCGAGCTCAAGGACCCCAAGAAGTTCGAGGGGATCGAGAGCGCGGTGCAGGGGCTCGACGGGGTGTCGTCGGTGGGCGACATGCGCGACTACCTCAAACCGATCCTCGCCTCGATCAGCGCGCTGCGGATCGGGGCCATCATCGCCGCGTTCACGCTCGTCATCGCCGCGGTGCTGCTGGTCGGCAACACGATCCGCCTGGCCGCGATGGCCCGACGGCGGGAGATCGGGATCATGCGGCTGGTGGGTGCCTCGACGATGTACATCACGCTGCCGTTCCTCCTCGAGGCGCTGGTCACCGCGCTGATCAGCGTGGCCCTGGCCGGTGGTGCGCTCGCCTTCTTCATGCAGGCGGCGATCATCGAGCGGGTCTCGGACAACCTGAAGTTCATGCCGTGGATCCGCTGGCAGGAGTTCGGCTCGGCGCTGGTCGTGATCGCGATCCTCGGGCCGGTGCTCACGATGATCCCGACACTCGTGCTGACCCGCAAATACATCAAAGTGTGAGACCCGCCGGTTAGCCTCGTGGAGTTCACTTCCCCGAACACCCGAAGGCATCCAGGTGCGTCTCTTCCCCCCGCTCCTCCGCCATGCCCTGACTCGGCCGCACGGCCGGGGGCTCGGCGCGTCAGCCCTGCTCGCCCTCATCGTGTCCGCCGCGCTCGCCGCACCCTTCGTGCAGCCGCAGCTGAGCGCCCAGGAGGACGACCACCTGAGGGACCGTCAGCGGCACCTGCGCCACGAGCTCAACGCGGCGCACAACGACCTCGACGAGTCGAGCGCGCGTGCGCGCCGTACGACGGCCGCCCTCGAGAGCGCCCGGGTCGAGCTGACCTCGGCCAAGGACGCGCTGTCGGTCGCCCGCGGCAAGCTGACCGTCGCGCGCATCAAGGACCAGCAGATGCAGCGCGAGCTCGACGACGCGGTGACGCGGCTCGCCCAGGCCCGCAGCGACCTGGCCCAGGGGCAGCTGGAGGTCGCGCAGAAGCGTGACGAGATCGCCAACCTGCTCGCCGACACCTACCAGCAGGGCGACCCCCAGCTCCTCAACCTCGCGGCGCTGCTCAACTCCGAGTCACCCGCCGAGCTGACCAGCGAGGCGCAGACCAGCGGCGTCGTCGTGGAGACGCAGGTGCAGAAGCTCGACGAGCTGCGAGCGGCCGAGGTGCTGCTCGGCGTCCGCGAGGACGAGGTGACCGAGGCCAAGCAGGAGACCTCCGCCAAGCGGCGCGAGGCCGCCCAGGTGCTGGCCGAGCGCCAGAAGCTCGAGCAGCAGGCCGAGGCCGCGAAGCAGGCCTACCACGCCCGCGTGCTGACCGCCCGCGAGGCCAAGTCGGCCGCCGACGAGGCGCTCGCCGCCGACCGGAAGCAGCTGAAGCAGATCGAGGCGGAGCAGGCCCAGGTGCGCGACATGCTCCGCCGCCGCGCCGCCCGCGCCGCCGCCCGGCACGGGGGCGGCTCGCCCCAGCCGTCGGACGGCTACCTGAGCTATCCGGTCAACGGGCCGGTCACCTCGCCGTTCGGCTACCGCGTGCACCCGATCTATGGCTACTACTCCCTGCACGACGGCACGGACTTCGGGGCGGGCTGCGGCCAGCCCCTCTACTCCGCCGCGGCCGGGCGCGTCATCTCGTCCTACTGGAGCACCGCCTACGGCAACCGGATGATCATCGACAACGGGTTCGTGCGCGGTGTCAGCCTGGCGACGATCTACAACCACGCCGTGCGCTACACCGTGGGCGTCAGCGACCGGGTCAGCCGGGGCCAGGTGATCGGCTACGTCGGCACCACCGGCTGGTCGACGGGCTGCCACCTGCACTTCACGGTGATGGTGAACGGCGACCCCGTCGACCCGATGACCTGGCTCTGACGGGCCCGGGCTGAGCTGCCGAGTTGGACCAATCGGCGCGAAAACCCGGGTCGGAGCTGCAGTTTGTGACCAATCGTGAGGGTGGTCGCGGCTCACGAATTGGACGCGAACCGCACGTTTCGGCCGGGGGAACGCGCGCTTTGGGGCCAAACAACAGATCCCCGGGGACCGACAAACCGGTTGAGCGGGCCTGACAGAATGCCCGCCATGGTCAAGGAGAAGGGGCACAAGCCCGTCGCGCAGAACAAGAAGGCGCGCCACGACTACCTCATCGAGGACACCTGGGAGGCCGGGCTGGTCCTCACGGGCACCGAGGTCAAGTCGCTGCGCGCCGGCCGCGCCTCCCTGGTCGACGGGTTCGCCGAGATCGACGACCACGAGGTGTGGCTGCTCGGCGTGCACATCCCGGAGTATTCCCAGGGCACCTGGACCAACCACGCCGCCCGGCGCAAGCGCAAGTTGCTGCTCAACCGGTCCGAGATCACCAAGATCGAGCGCAAGATCGGCGACAAGGGCTACACGCTCGTGCCGCTCAGCCTCTACTTCAAGGACGGCCGGGCCAAGATCGAGATCGCGCTCGCCCGCGGCAAGAAGTCCTACGACAAGCGGCACGCCCTCGCCGAGCGGCAGGCCAACCGGGAGACCGAGCAGGCGGTCGGCCGCCGGCTCAAGGGCATGGACTGACTCACACTCGCCACCGGTCAACCCCGCGGCGTCCCGGCCGATGTGACCGACGACGCAGCATCCGTCGGCCCGTCCTTGCGGTGGAATGGCATCGGGGGGTCGCTGACCGTACGACGAGGGGAGGCCGCCGTGCCTGCCGCCATCCCGGACCCGCAGCCCGGACCCGTCCACCGGGGGGAGTCCGAGCAGCCCGGCCTCAAGGCCGGGGCCATCGGGTTCTTCGACGCCCTGGTCATCGGGCTCGCGTCCACGTCGCCGGCCTACTCCCTCGCCGCCGTCATCGCCCCGATCGTGTTGCTCACCGGCGTCTACGCCCCGGGCGTCCTGCTCGCGAGCTTCGTGCCGATGCTGCTCATCTCCTCGGCGTTCTACCACCTCAACAAGGTCGACCAGGACTGCGGGACGACGTTCTCGTGGGTGACCCGGGCGATGGGGCCCTGGTGGGGCTGGCTGGGCGGCTGGGCGATCGCCATGACGGGCGTGCTCGTCGTGGGGTCGCTCGCGGAGGTCGGGGTGCGGTTCGGGCTGCTGACCGTCGGCGCCGACGGTCTCGCCGAGAACATCTGGCTGGTCCGGATCCTCGCGATCCTGCTGATCGTCGTGATGTCGTGGATCTGCGTGCTCGGCACCGAGCTGTCCGCCCGGGTGCAGAACACCCTCATCGTCGGGCAGGTGCTCGCGCTCGTGCTGTTCGCCGTGGTGGCCCTGGTCGCCGTGGCGACGGACCGCTCCACCCTCGACGCGACGACGCCCTCGCTCGCCTGGCTCAACCCGTTCGGGGCGGGCGGCGCCGCGCTCACGTCGGGGCTGCTGCTCGGGGTCTTCGTCTACTGGGGCTGGGAGTCGGCGGTCAACCTCACCGAGGAGACCGAGAACCCGGCCGAGGCGCCCGGCAAGGCGGCGGTCCTGTCCACGATCGTCCTGGTCGGCACCTACGTGGCCGTGGCGTTCGCGATCGTGGCCTACGCCGGCACGCCGTTCCTGGCCGCGAACTCCGACGAGGAGGAGTTCATCTTCGCCCTCCTGTCGACCAAGGTCCTCGGCGGCTGGGACTGGGTCGTCCTGTTCTCCGTCGCGACCTCGGCCGTCGCGTCCGCGCAGACGACGATCATCCCCGCCTCGCGGACCTGGCTGAGCATGGCCCGACGGCACGCGATCCCGGCACGCTTCGCCCACGTGCACGGGCGGAACCAGACCCCGGACGTGTCGACCTGGTGGACCGCCGGTGTGGCGATCGCCTGGTATCTCGTGGTCTCGGTGCTCAGCGAGAACGCGCTCTTCGACTCGCTGACGGCGCTCTCGCTGCTCATCGCCTTCTACTACGGCCTCACCGGCCTGGCCTGCGCGGTCTACTTCCGCCGGCAGCTGACCGCGAGCGTGCGCAACCTGCTGCTGATCGGCATCGGGCCGGTCGTGGGAGCGGCGATGCTGTTCTGGCTCCTCGTGGAGTCGGTCATCGACATGTCCGACCCCGCGAACTCCTACAGCGGCCAGGCCTGGCTCGGCCTGGGCCCGCCCCTGGTCATCGGCATCGCCATCGCCGTCACCGGCGTGGTCGCCATGCTCTGGTGGCGGGCCGTCGACGCCCGGTTCTGGGACGAGCGGGCCTCCGCGCTGGAGCGCGAGGGCTCCTGAGCCGTCACGGTCTCGCGGTCGGTCAGGGTGTCGTCACCGCGACATAGACCGACGGCGACACCGCGCTCGCGGTGGTGACCCGGAGCCGGTAGGTGTAGAGCGTGGCCGGCGTGGTGGCGAAGCGGTCGACGAACCGGGTCGAGCCGGCGGGCAGGACCGCCTTGCTGAACCAGAAGGTGCCCGGGTTCACCTCGCCGGTGAAGCCGTCGCGGCAGATGGCCGTGTCGCAGCGCCACACCTGGACGGGCCGCGAGATCCGGTTGGCCCACTGGACGCGGATGCCGCCGCGGACCAGGGTCGCGGAGACCCGTGTGGGAGCCGGGAGCCCGCGTCCCGCCTGGTGCTTGATCGTCGGGGACGAGGAGGCGAGCCCGGAGGCGCCGCGGACGGACACGAAGTAGAGGTACTCCTCGCCGTCGACGACGGTCGTGTCGACGTACGACGTCGAGCCCGCCGGCAGCGCCGTGTCGACCCGCGTGCCCAGGCAGTCGAACGGGTGGCAGCGCGTCACGAAGTAGGCCGTCTCGTTGGTGGCGTTATCGAGCCAGCGGAGGACGGTGTTGCCGTTGAGGCCGAACCGGTTGGCGCCGGTGTAGGTCGCGGTCAGCCCGGTGGGTGCCGAGGGGGTCTGGAAGCCGGTGGTCGCGGTCGTCGTCGCGCTCCACTCCGAGGCGCCGAGGTCGTTGATGCCCCGGACCCGGTAGGTGTAGGTCGTGCCCTCGGTCTTGGTGGTGGTGCCGTCGCTGTAGCCGAAGAGGTCGAAGCCGCCGGTCGGCCACACGATGAGGGTCGCGAAGTCGGTGCAGTCGGCACCGGTGCACCGCTGGACCTCGAAGCCGGTCTCGTTGTCGGGGCTGGTCATCGGCGTCGGGTCGGTCCACGACAGCAGGATCCGGTTGGGGTCGCGGCTGTCGAGGACGCCCCGCAGGCCGGTCGGCGCGGTCGGCACCGCGGTGGGCGCGGCCTGGACGGGCGGCGTGACGAGCGTGGCGGCCAGCAGGGTGGCGGCCAGGAGCAGGAGGCGGGAACGGCGGCGCATGACGGTCCTTCGGGGGTGGGGTGTGTCGCGTCGGACGCTAGTGGCCGCGTGGCGGGCCGCCTACCTGTCCGATGGTGCTAGCACCGGCTGGCAGACTCCCCGACGTGACGGTGCCGGAGCGAGAGAGCGGGACGATGCCCTCCTGGGTGCGGCTCGGCCTGCCGGGGCTCTTCGACGTCCACACGCACTTCCTGCCACCCACGGTGACGGCCAAGGTGCGGGCCCAGTTCGACGCCGCCGGGCCGCTCATCGGCCGCGCCTGGCCCCTGCACTACCGCGACGCCGACGAGGTGCTGGTCGACACGCTGCGCGCGCTCGGCGTGCGCCGCTTCACCGCCCTGCCCTACGCCCACCGCCCCGGCATGGCCGAGTGGCTCAACGACTGGGCCGCCGGGTTCGCGGGGCGCGTCCCGGAGGCGCTGGTCAGCGCGACCTTCTTCCCCGAGCCGGGGGCGGGGGAGTACGTCGCCCGCCGGGTCGCTGCCGGCGTCGAGGTGTTCAAGCTGCACGTCCAGGTGGGCGGCTTCGACGTCCGCGACCCGCTCCTCGCCGAGGCCTGGGGCGTCGTCGAGGACGCGGGCACGCCGGTCGTCCTGCATGCCGGCTCCGGCCCGGTGCCGACCGAGCACACCGGGCCCGGCCCGGTCGCCGAGCTGCTGGAGCGGCACCCGCGGCTGCGCCTGGTCGTGGCCCACGCCGGTGCGCCGGAGTACGCCGAGTTCCTCTCCCTGGCGGAGCGCTTCGAGCGGGTCCACCTCGACACCACGATGGTGTTCACCGACTTCTTCGACCGCATCGGGGCGCCGTACCCCACGGGCCTGCTCCCGAGGCTCGCCGACCTCGGCGACAAGGTCCTGCTGGGCTCGGACTTCCCCAACATCCCCTATCCCTACGACCACCAGCTCGACGCGCTCGAGCGGCTCGGCCTCGGGGACGACTGGCTGCGCGCGGTGTGCTGGGGCAACGCCGTCCGGATCTGGGGCGAGCCACCGCCGCCGGAGGCGAGACCGGAATAGCTGTCGAGCGGCAGTCGTTGTCCCAGTAGACTCGGGAGCACAACTGCAGAGGGGCTGATCGGTTTCGACTTGGGACGTTAGTTCCAGGAGAAGCGGGTCGAGGAGCCAGCGACATCTCGTTAACGACCGCTGGAAACCACAAGTGCCAACGTTAAGCGCACTGACTTCGCTCTCGCCGCCTGAGCGGTGATCGAAGGGTCTGACCGGGCATCCGCCTTCGTCCCGGACCCAGGCCTCATCTAGAAGGCTTGCCGCCCACCTCCTGTCACGAGGGGTGAGCGGGACACTTTCGTGACTGAGCCTGTCGGCGACGTGTCGGTGCGAGCGTCGGGGCTGAGAAGACGACATCACCGACTGCACCCGGAGAAGACCTGGTTCGACGCTCGAGGACGCGGGTTCGATTCCCGCCAGCTCCACCTCTCGACGACTGGTGTGCACGACGCGACACGTGCGTTGTGCACACCAGTCGTCATGTTCAGCGCCACACTGAGCCCGTGACCCCCTCGACGACGCGACGGCTCGTCCTCATCGGCGTGCTGGGCGCGCTCCTGGTCGGTGCCGTCGCCGCGGCGCTGGTGTTCGTCGGGCTGCCGTGGGGCCACCCCCGCGTCACCGCACTCGCGACGGCGTGGAACCACACGCTCGTGCTCGACGAGGACGGGCAGGTCTCGGGCACCGGGACCAACACCTCCGGCCAGCTGACCGGTCACGACGACCCGCGCCGGGGCCTGGAGCGGCTGTCCGGGCTCCCCGCGGAGGTGCGCGCCGTCGCCGTGTCCGCCGGCTGGGCGCACTCGCTGGTCCTCGGCGACGACGGCGTCGTCTACGGCGCCGGCAAGAACGGCAGCGGTGAGCTGACCGGCCAGGGCGGCAGGCCCACCCTGACCCCGCTCGCCGGCCTCCCCGACGGCGTGCGCGCGACCGCCGTCGCGGCGGGTGACAAGTTCTCGCTCGTGCTGGGGGACGACGGCGTCGCCTACGGCGCCGGGCGCAACGACTGGGGCCAGCTCACGGGCCGCACCGACACCGTGCGCACCCTGACCCCGCTCGCCGGCCTCCCCGAGGGCGTCCGCGCGGTGGAGGTGGCCGCCGGCGGCGGCCACTCGCTGGTCCTGGGGGACGACGGGCGTCTCTATGGCAGCGGGTCCAACGACTTCGGCCAGCTCACCGGCCGCGGCGGCTTCCGGTTCTCCCTCGCCCCGCTGGCCGGCCTGCCGGCCGGGGTCGGTGCCGTCCACATCGCGACGGGCTGCGGCCAGTCGCTGGCCATCGGGGACGACGGGGTCGCCTACGGCACCGGGTCCAACCTCGTCGGGCAGCTCACCGGTGAGAACCGCGAGGTCCATCGGCTGGCCCCGCTGACCGGCCTGCCCGACGGCGTCCGGGCCGCCGGGCTCTCGGGCGGGTGCGGCGACGTGCTCGTGCTGGGCGACGACGGGGTGCCCTACGGCGCGGGTGCCAACGACTTCGGCCAGCTGACCGGGGCCGACCCGCGCGCCACCCTCGCCCCGCTCACCGGGCTCCCCGGTGACGTGCTCGCGACCCAGGTGCTGTGCGGCTACTCCACCGAGGACGGCCCCTACTCCCTCGTCCTGGGCGACGACGGCCACGCCTATGCCACGGGCTCCAACCGGTTCGGGCAGTACGGCGACGTCGGTGCTCGTCACCGCACCCTGGTGCGTTTCGACTGACCCCGGCCGGCGGCCGCTAGTGCGCCAGGCGCAGGCGGACCGCGACCCGGGTCCACGGGCGCCGGCGCCGGTGTGGCCTGGCCGACCTGGCCCGGCGGCGCAGCTCGGTGTGCCGGGCCGTCCGCGCGTCGCGGGCGAGCCGGCGCCGCTCGGCCCGGGCGACGTCCTCGTCGTTCAACATGGCGGCGATCGTCAGCATGGTGGCGGGGCTGGTGGTGTAAGGGTTCATGGCTCCACCGTGCGGCTAAGGCACCCCACGGCGGATCGGTCATCTGCCCAGTCCTGCGCCTCCGGCGCTACCTCAGAGCCGGTCGCTGTCGGCGCAGCGACCTATCCTGGCCCGCGTGGAGCTGGAGTTCAGCGGTGAGGTGTGGTTCTGGCGGGGTCCCTCGCCCTACCACTTCGTCACCGTGCCCGACGACGAGAGCGCCGAGCTCCAGGCCGCGGCCGCGTTCGTGACCTACGGCTGGGGGATGATCCCGGTCGAGGCGCGGCTCGGGGAGACCACGTGGACGACCTCGCTGTTCCCCAAGGACGGCGGCTACGTCCTCCCCGTCAAGGCCGTCGTGCGCCGCGCCGAGGGCGTCGACGTGGGCGACACCGTGACGGTGCGTCTGGGCGTCGATGCCTGACCCGGCCGACGGGCCGGTCCACCGGCTCAGCCGGGCAGACGCCCGGCGCATCGCCCTGCAGGCCCAGTGCCTCGACGTCGACCGCCCGGCCGACGTCGTGGACGCCGTACGACGTCTCTCGCTCGTGCAGCTCGAGCCGACCAGTGCCGTGGCGCCCAGCGCCGACCTCGTGCTGTGGAGCCGGCTGGGCTCCGGCTACGACCCCGACGACCTGGTCGACGCCGTCCACGAGCAGCGGCTCGTCGAGCTCCGCAACACCGTCCGGCCGGCCGAGGACCTGCGGCTGTTCACCGCCGAGATGGCGCAGTGGCCGGGCACGGGCGAGCTCGCCGCGTGGCAGGAGGAGCGGCGCGACTGGGTGCGGGCCAACAACGACTGCCGTCGCGAGATCCTCCAGCGGCTCCGCGCCGACGGCCCGCTTCCCCAGCGCGAGCTGCCCGACACGTGCGTCGTGCCGTGGCGGTCGAGCGGGTGGAACAACAACCGCAACCTCACGATGATGCTCGACCTGCTGGTCATGCGCGGCGAGGTCGCCGTGGCCGGGCGCGAGGGCCGCGACAAGCTCTGGGACCTGGCGTTCCGCATCTATCCCGACGACCCTCCCGTCCCGACGCCGGAGGCGCTGCGGCTGCGTGAGGAGCGCCGGCTCGGTGCCCTCGGCATCGCCCGTGTCCGGGGGACCGCGTCCCAGGTCGACCCGCTCGGTGTCGGGGGCGCGGGGGAGCCGGCCGTCATCGAGGGGGTCACGGGCACCTGGCGGGTCGACCCCGCCCGGCTCGGTCAGCCGTTCACCGGCCGTGCCGCGCTGCTGTCCCCGCTCGACCGGCTGCTCCACGACCGCAAGCGGATGGACGAGCTGTTCGAGTTCGACTACGTCCTGGAGATGTACAAGCCCGCCGCCCAGCGGATCTGGGGCTACTACGCGCTGCCGATCCTGGTGGGCGACCGGCTGGTCGGCAAGCTCGACGCCCGCACCGAGCGGGCCGAGGGCGTGCTACGGGTCAACGCCGTCCACGAGGACGAGCCGTTCACGCTCGCCGTCCGCGAGGCCGTCGAGGCCGAGATCGCCGACCTGGCGCGGTGGCTCGGGGTGGAGGTCGAGCGGCCGGGGTGACCGGTCAGCGGCCAACGGGACACGACCCCAGGACCAGGGCCCTGGAGCGCCGGGACCAAAGGCCCGAACTGCGGACGCGTCGGCGTGTCGGCTTCCCGTCGCCGTACGCTCGTGTCCAGGATTGGATCGATCCAATCGCCTGCCCCGATCGCGTTCCCGGGAGGACCACCCATGATCAAGCAGCAGCTGAAGGGCGACGAGGCCCACCTGACCTTCGTGCTTCCGCACGACGAGGCCGCCGGCAAGGTGTCGGTCGTCGGCGACTTCAACTCCTGGACGCCCGGGGTGCACACCCTCGTCCGGAGGGCCAACGGCACCCGCAGCATCAAGGTGACCGTGCCGACGGGCGGGGCCTACCGGTTCCGCTACCTCGCCGAGGACGGCGGCTGGTTCGACGACCCGCAGGTGGAGCACCGCGACTGGCAGAACGGGCTCGTCCTCACCTGAGCCCCACGGCCGGGGCGACGGAGCCCCGCCTCGGGGCGGTGGTGTCGCCCGGCACAATGTGCCCATGACCGACGCCACCACCGACACCCCAGCGACCGTCTGGCACGCCTCGGGCGAGTTCGAGGACATCGTCTACGAGACCACCGACGACGGCATCGCCAAGATCACGATCAACCGGCCCGAGGTGCACAACGCCTTCCGGCCGCAGACCCTGATCGAGGTGTCCGAGGCGCTGATGACGGCGCGGGAGGACGAGTCGGTCGGCGTGATCATCCTGACGGGCGCGGGGGATCGCGCGTTCTGCTCCGGGGGTGACCAGCGGGTCCGCGGCGACAGCGGCTACAAGACCGACGAGCAGGCCACGGGCCGCTTCCACGTCACCGACCTGCACGTGGCGATGCGGCGCTGCCCCAAGCCGATCGTGGCGATGGTCGCCGGCTATGCGATCGGCGGGGGCCACGTCCTGCACCTGGTCTGCGACCTCACCATCGCGGCCGACAACGCGGTCTTCGGCCAGGTCGGGCCCAAGGTCGGGTCCTTCGACGGCGGTTATGGCGCCTCGCTGCTCGCCGACCTCGTCGGCCCCAAGCGGGCCAAGGAGATCTGGTTCCTGTGCCGTCAGTACGACGCCCAGCAGGCGATGGAGATGGGTCTGGTCAACACCGTCGTCCCGCTCGCCGACCTCGAGGCCGAGACCGTGCGGTGGTGTCGGGAGATGCTCGCACTCTCCCCGTGGGCACTGAGGCTGTCCAAGCTGAGCTTCAACGCCCACGAGGACGGCTACGCCGGCATCCAGCAGCTCGCCCACGACGCCAACCTGCTGTTCTATGGCCAGGCCGAGGCCCAGGAGGGTCGGGAGGCGTTCAAGGCCAAGCGCAAGCCCGACTTCTCGCAGTTCCCGCGCCGCCCCTGAGGCGCCTCACCGGTAGGGGTCGGTGATCTCGCGCAGTCGCGAGAGGCTGGCGAACAGCGCGGCGTAGGCACGCCCGCCCAGGTGGTCGTGCCACTCCTGCTCGATGCACCCCGACCGCTCGACCTGGTCCACGAGGAACTGGGCAGTCTGCTTGGTGACCTGCGCCGACTCGGCCAGAGTGGTCAACCGGGAGCCGTCGTCGTCGATGCGCTGGATGACGCGGGCCTGGTCGATGGGCTGGCCGCCCTGCTGCTGCTCGTGACCGGTCGGACCTCCGCGGAGGTGCTCGACCTGCTCGACGGTCCCGGGGTGGCGGCTCTCCCGCGCTGAGCGGCCCCGGAGGCACGAATTGGACGCGAACTGCAGGTTTGGCCCGGGTTTTCGCGCGGATTGTGGCCAAAGCGCATGTCCCCCCCGGAGGCGCTCAGCTGCAGAGGCTCACCACAGCGACCGTATAGCTGCGGCTCGTGGAGGCGACGGACTGCCAGGTGGTGGAGCCGTAGTTGACGTTGGTGACGAGGTAGGCCGTGCCGCCGGAGAGGGCGCTGATGAAGGTGTAGGACGTGCCGGTGACCGTGACGACCTGGCTGCCGCCGCTGCCGTAGTGCAGGTCATAGCTGGTCGCGCCGGCGACGGCCGTCCAGGTGAAGGTGACGCTCAGGATCCCGAGGCCGCCGCAGGTGAAGCTCGGCGTCGGGGAGATCACCTTGGTCGTGAGGGTCGTCGTGCCGACGGGGACGCTGTGGGTCCAGGCCGCCCAGGCGCGCGGGGCGGACGCGACGCCGCCGCCGACCGCCAGGACCAGCGCGGCGGATCCGGCCACGAGCCGACGGCGACCCGCCCCGAAGCCGGCGACTCGGGCCGGACGGCGACCACGATGCCGCCCACCGCGCAGCCGCACCCTGGGGGCTCCCGTCGCCAGACGGCTCAGCAGCCACACCACATAGACGGCCGCGAGCAACATCCCGGCCGGCCCGGTCAGCGCGGCCAGCCCATAGCCCAGCCACGGCACCGAGCCGACCACCCGCTCGGTCGTCGTGACCCGGTAGACCCGTCCGTCCGGCACCGGGTTGGCGTCGCCCTGGAGCTGGAGGGTCGCGCTCCCGTCGGCACGGGTGAGCTGCACGATGCGGTGCGTCACGGCCGAGCCCTGCTCCCGGACGGTCACCACGTCGCCGACCCGGAGGTCGGCCGCGCCCACCCGCCGAACGAGCGCCAGCGAGCCCGTGGGGATCGTGGGCGACATCGAGCCGGAGCGGAAGGCGATCGGCCGGGCGTGGACGACGCCGAGCACCGCGATCGCGAGGAGGACGACGACGCCGGCGACGGCGCCGAGGGTCAGGGGCAGGTCGTGCCGTCGTCGGGCGACGGCGCCGCCGCTCATGACAGGTCCGAGGTGCCGGTGAACGTCAGGGTCAGGTTGGTCGTCGCGCCCTGGAGCGACGACGCGGCCCCCGTCGGCAGCGTCATCTGGAAGCACAGGTTCTCGGTGGCCCCGGCCGCCAGCAGCCGCCCGGTCGACACCAGGTTGGTGCCGAAGGTGGTGCCGGTGCCCGTCAGCGCGGTGCCCGCGCACGTCGCGCTGGGCGACGACCCGGTGACGGCCGCGTCACCCGTCACCTTGACCACGAGCGTCGTGCCGAGCCCCTTGCCGTCGGCGTTGGTGGCCGCCGCGGCGACGGTGTACTTCAGCGAGGCGGTGCCCGAGTTCTTGACCGCCAGCACGGCGGCGATCGAGTTGCCGGGCACCATGTTCGAGAGGTTCAGCTGCGTGTAGCCCGTGACGGAGTCGAGCCCCTGCACCTTCAGGTCGATCGTCCCGGAGGTCACGGTCGTGCCGGCGACCGACACCGAGTCGGTCCACGCGGCGAAGGTGGTCCCCGTCGCGGCCAGCACCCCCACGACGCCCAGCGAGAGCAGGGCGCGCAGGCGCACGCTGCCGACCCGGCGCCACAGCGGGCGACGTTCGGCGTGCGACCCGCGGCTAGGACGCGACACCGGCCACCCCCAGGTGTCGCCCGTGCCGCCGCCGGGCCAGCCGGCGGGCGTCGCTGCCGAAGAGGACCAGCGCGTAGCCGGCCAGCGCACCGGCGGCGACATAGACCGCCACCTGGTGCTCGCGGCCGGTGAGCAGGGTGTTGACACGGCCGAGCCCCGGCACGGCGTACCACAGGGTCCCGCGGATCTGCACGGGGCGCACCCAGCCCTCGTCGGGAGTGTCGTTGGCGTCGCCTTGGGTGCGGAAGCTCTGGCGCCCCGCGCCGTCGACGGCCGTCGCCACCACGCGGTGCGTGACGACCTCCGGGCGCCCCGAGCGCAGCTGGTAGGTCACCACCGAGCCGACCCCGATGTCCGCGGTCGCCGTCGGCCGGACGACGACCAGGGTCCCCGGGGGCAGGGCCGGGGTCATCGAGCCGGTCTCGATGGCGTACGGCGTCGCGCCGCCGAGCCGCGGCACCACGACGGCGGCCGCGAGCACGGCGAGCAGGGCCAGCAGCGCCGCCCAGGCCAGGGTGTGCAGCACCCCCCGGCCCAGCCGACGCGCCAGCGGACGGACCGCTGACATGGTTCAGCCGTCGTGGGTCTGGGTCGCCGTGATCGCGAGGGCCTGCAGCGTCGCGGACAGGTTCTGGCTCGCGTTGGTCGACAACGGGGCGAGGAAGATGACCGAGATCGTCGCCTCGATCTCCGCGGAGCCCGTGTCGTCGGCCGACGTGACGTGGGACCTGGAGGCGCCGTTGACCTTGAAGTTGGCGGCCGCCACCAGCTCGGAGCTGAGGGCGGTGGAGCCCGACCAGGTGGCGGGCGTGAGCGCGAGATCCGCGCCGAGGTGCGTCCCGGTGGCCACCAGGTCGATCGTGCAGGTCTTGGTCAGGGTGTCGCCGGGGACGATCTTCTGCGTCGTGTACGCGGCGCCGCCGTCGAGGACCCAGCCCGCTCCGCAGTCGGCGGTGCCGAGGTCGAGGCGTCCGCTCGAGATGCTCGCACCGGGCACGTTCTCGGCGTCGTTCCAGTAGGCGAGGGATCCGGCGCCGCCGAGCAGCAGGATCGCTGCCGCCAGGGCCGCCAGGGAGCCCTTCAGGGTGTTCTTCATGGTGCTTCCCTCTCGGGGGGAAAGTGTGCGCTCTCGGGGGCGCACGGGTGCACCTCTCTCATCGGGTCCGCCACGAGGTCGGTGAGATGTGTACAGACAGGGTGACCTGTGTCACACCCCCGGCCCGCGGCGTTGCCGGGCCCCGGCAGGATGGTCCCCGTGACCCTCGACGTGACCCGCATCCGCCGCGACTTCCCCGCCCTCGCCGACGGCACCGCCTTCTTCGACGGACCGGGTGGCACCCAGGTCCCGCGCCAGGTCGCGGACGCGATGGCCACGGTGATGACCTCCGGGATCTCCAACCGCGGCTGGGTGACGGCCGCCGAGCGACGGGCGGAGGACGTGGTGGTCGGTGCCCGGCGAGCGGTGGCCGACCTGCTCGGCTGCGACCCCGGCGGGGTGGTCTTCGGGCGCTCGATGACCCAGCTGACCTACGACGTCTCGCGGGCCATGGCGCGACGGTGGGGGCCCGGCGACGAGGTCGTGGTGACCCGCCTCGACCACGACGGCAACGTCCGGCCGTGGGTGCAGGCCGCCGAGCGGGCCGGCGCCACCGTGCGCTGGGTCGGGTTCGACCCGGTGAGCGCCGAGCTCGCCGTCGAGGACGTGGCCGCTCAGCTCTCCGAGCGGACCCGGATGGTGGCCGTCACGGGCGCCTCCAACATCCTGGGCACCCGCCCCGACGTTCCCGCCATCGCCGAGGCGGTGCACGCCGCCGGCGCGATCCTCTTCGTCGACGGGGTGCACCTCACCCCCCACGTCCCGGTCGACGTGTCCGCGCTGGGGGCCGACCTCTATACGTGCTCCCCCTACAAGTTCTTCGGCCCCCACCACGGCGTCCTCGCCGCGGCACCCGACCTGCTCGAGGAGCTCCACCCCGACAAGCTGCTGCCCTCGACCGACCGGGTCCCGGAGCGCTTCGAGCTCGGCACCCTTCCCTACGAGGTGCTGGCCGGGACGACGGCGGCGGTCGACTACCTCGCCGCGCTCGCACCGGGCGAGGCGGAGGGGGCGGACCGCCGCACCCGGCTGCAGGCGTCGATGCGCGCGGTCGAGGAGGCCGAGGACCGGCTCTTCGAGCGCCTGCTGTCGGGGCTGCGGGCGCTGCCGGGGGTCGAGCTCTTCGGCGCGCCGACGCGACGTACCCCCACGGCGTTCTTCACCGTCGCCGGCCACGCCGACGCCGAGGTCTACGAGCAGCTGGCCGAGCGCGGCGTCAACGCCCCCGCGAGCGCCTTCTATGCGATCGAGGCGTCCCGGTGGATCGGCCGGGGCGACGGGGGAGCGCTCCGTGCCGGTCTGGCGCCCTACACGGACGACGAGGACGTGGACCGGCTGCTCGCCGGACTGGCCGAGCTGGCGGCCTGACCCGTGACCGCCGCATGCCTGTTCTGCGCGATCGCGGCGGGGGAGACCCCCGCCGAGGTGGTGGCCTCGGACGACGACTTCGCGGCCTTCCTCGACCACCGGCCGGTGTTCAAGGGGCATGTCCTGCTCGTGCCCCGCGAGCACCTGGTGACCCTCCCCGACCTCCCCGCGGCGCTGGCGACCGGGTGGGTGGCGTGGCAGCAGCGGCTCGCCAGCGCGATGCTCGAGGCCCTCGACGCGCAGGGCTCCTTCGTCGCGGTCAACAACACCGTCAGCCAGTCGGTGCCCCACCTGCACAGCCACGTGGTGCCGCGCACCAAGGGCGACGGACTGCGTGGCTTCTTCTGGCCGCGCACGAAGTACGGCGACGGCGAGGCCGCGGCGTACGCCGACCGGCTGCGCGCCGTCCTGGGGTGAGCGCCCGGACGGGCGCCGGCCGTGCGAGCATGCGCGCATGACCTCCGACCAGCCCGCCGGCCCGGCCGACCGCGTCCTCGGCCACGACCTGCTCGACGCGGCGCTCGCCCACGAGCCCCTGCCGGCCGACGACGTCGTCGAGGGAGCACCGACGACGGCCACGCACCCCCTGGGCGGGCTCACCGGCGCCGACGGTGTGGAGGTCGGGGTCTGGGAGATGGGCGAGGGCGTGGCCCGCGACACCGAGGTCGACGAGATCTTCGTGGTGCTCTCGGGGGCGGGGCACGTCGAGCTCGAGGACGGCACCGTGCTGGAGCTCGCGCCCGGCGTCGCCTGCCGGCTGCATGCCGGAGAGCGCACGACCTGGACCGTGACCGAGACGCTGCGCAAGCTCTACGTCGCGGGCTGAGGGTCCCCCGACGGCGGACCGGGGCAACCAAGTCCGGCCCTCCCGCATCACACAGGTGCACACCCACCTGAGGAGAGACGATGCGACTGCGCCGACTGCTGACCCCGCTGGCCGTGATGGTCCTGGCGGGCGCGTCCGTCCTCCTCTCGGGGGGCGGCCCCGCGACGGGAGACGCCCAGGTGTTCGAGCCGCTGCTCGGCTCGGGACGGGTCGCCGCGGCCGAGGACGTCCCCTGGGACCGGGTCGGGGACGGCTGGTACCTCGCCGTCGTCGACAAGGGCAGCCGCACCGACGACGGGTGGGTCGAACCGCGACGCGAGCTGCTGGAGCTGGTGAACCCCCGAGGCGGACGCTACGAGGTGTTCGAGACCCGGGTGCGCGACGGGCGCGGGAGCATCCTGCTCGTCGACTGGTCGCTGGACGCCGGCACCGCGCTGATGGTCGTCGACAACGGCCTGACCACGCAGCGCGCACTCGCGGTCGACCTGCGCAGCGGCGCCGAGCGCGAGGTCCGCCTCCCGAGGACCGTCGCCGACATCGCGCTCCGGCCCGACGGTGACGGCCTCTTCGCGACGACCTTCGGGTCGGCCGCGCCGGGCAGCCGCCGGCTGCTCACCCTCGACTGGACCGGCGTGCGGTCCGTCGTCGCCACGGGGGTCGGCTCCAACGTCCTGCCCAGTGCCGACGGCACCCAGCTGGTGTCCGGCCCCACCACCTCGTCGGGGCGGGCGCTGCGCGTCCTCGACGCGGCGACCGGTGACGTGACCGCGCGGGTGCCGCTGCCGATGGGCTGCGACCCCTACCGCTGGTGGGCTCCCGGCGTGGTGGCCGCGCGCTGCTGGGGAGACCACCAGGCCATCGAGCTGTGGGCGGTCCCGCTCGACGGCTCGGCCGCCACCCAGCTGTCGACCTACCACGGCCGCCGCAGCGACGACCTCGGCGACGTCGACGCCCGGCAGCTCGGCGGCCTCACCTACCTCCAGGCCACCGGGCCGTGCGGCTTCGAGTTCCTGGCCCGGCAGGAGGCCGACGGCTCGGCCACGACCGTCGACGTCCCCGGGGCGGTCGGCAACGTCCAGCTCGTCGACGCGACCGACGCGTCGCTCGTCATCCAGCACGCGGTCTCGTGCGACGGGGGTACGACGCGCTCGGTGCTCGCGCACTTCGACCCCGCCGGCTCCACCGAGTCGGTGATGGTGCGGCTGCCCCGCAACCAGTCCTTCGGCCGGATCCTGGTCCACGGGGAGCGCCCCGTGATGGGCTTCTGAGCCCGGGCCCTCCTGCCATCCGGACATGGTCCCGGGGTCCGACGAGGACCCCGGGACCGCCACCGCCCGACGGCTCCCTAAGGTGAGAGCACGGGCGCTTCCCACCGCGGGCGCCGCAGGCAGGAGGGGATCACCATGGGTCGTTTCGACGGTCGGGTCGCGATCGTGACAGGAGCCGCGCGCGGCATCGGGTTCGGCACCGCCACCCGCTTCTCCGAGGAGGGGGCCGCCGTCGCCGTCCTCGACCTCGACGAGGCGTCCGCCGCCGAGGCGGCCGCCCGGCTTCCGGGCTCCGCGGTCGGCGTCGGCTGCGACGTCGCGGACAGCGCCTCCGTCGACGCCGCGGTCGCCCGCGTCGTCGCCGAGCTGGGCGGGGTGCACATCCTGGTGAACAACGCCGGCGTCACCCGCGACAACCTGCTGTTCAAGATGACCGAGCTCGACTGGGACCTCGTCATGAACGTCCACCTGCGCGGCGCCTTCCTCATGACCAAGGCGGCCCAGCAGCACTTCGTCGCCCAGAAGTACGGCAAGGTCGTCAACATCTCCAGCATCTCCGCGCTGGGCAACCGCGGCCAGGCCAACTACAGCGCGGCCAAGATGGGCATCCAGGGCTTCACCCGCACGCTCGGGATCGAGCTCGGCCCGTTCGGCATCAACGTCAACGCCGTGGCCCCGGGGTTCATCGCGACCGAGATGACCGATGCGACGGCGGCTCGCCTCAACCTGGACGTCGAGGACTTCCGCAGGCTGGCCGCCGAGGCCAACCCGGTCAAGCGGGTCGGAGTCCCCGACGACATCGCCGCGGCGGTCGCGTTCCTGTGCAGCGACGAGGCGTCCTACATCACCGGCCAGACGCTCTATGTGGACGGCGGGTCCACGCTCGGCTGAGCGAGCAGCCGGGCACGCGTCAGCGTGTCCGGCGTGGCGAGGTCGCGACCGCGCGTCGAAACCTGGTGAGTCACGTCACGTCAGCCCGGTGCTCTGAGCGCGGTGGGTGCCGCGGCGTCCCACCCCTTGGGCGCGCCTCACCGACCGGCCCGGGGGCGCGGTTCACACTGGACGCGAAACTGCACCAATCCGATAGGAGTTCCGCGTGCGACGCCTCGTGATGGTCACCCTGCTCGCTGCGAGCCTGACACTGGCCGGCTGCGGCAAGGACGACTCCGACCCGTCCGCCGACGCGTCCTCCCCGTCGACCTCGTCCACGCCGGCTCCTCCGGAGACCTGGCCGCTGACCGGGCTCGACGCCGACGAGGGCCAGAGCGTCTCGCTGACCCACCCGGTGCTGGTCACCAAGATCGACAACACCTCCTCCAGCAGCCCGCAGGTGGGCCTCAGCCACGCCGACATGGTCGTGGAGGAGCTGGTCGAGGGCGGGCTGACCCGGCTCGCGGTGTTCTTCTACTCCGACATCCCCCAGCAGGTCGGGCCGGTGCGCTCGATGCGCGCCAGCGACATCGGCATCGTGTCTCCCGTCGGCGCGAGCGTGGTGACCTCGGGTGCGGCCGCCCGCACCATCGCGCGGATCAGGGGAGCGGGGATCACGTTCTACAGCGAGGGCGCCAAGGGGATCTTCCGTTCCCAGGCTCGCTCGGCGCCCTACAACGTCTTCGCCGACCTGACCACCGTCGCCAAGACCGCCAAGACGCAGGCCGAGAAGCCCGCCGACTACCTACCGTGGGGCGACGAGGCGGACCTGCCGAAGGGCAAGCGCGCGCGCACGATCGCGGCGAGCTTCTCGGGCGGGCACACCACCGAGTGGGCCTACGGCGCCAGCGGCTACACCAACACCAACTCCTACGCCGGTGCCGACGACCAGTTCCCGGCCGACACGGTGCTCGTGCTGCGCGTCCAGGTGGGCGACGCCGGCTACCTCGACCCGGCCGGCAACCCGGTGCCCGAGACGACGTTCGAGGGCCAGGGGGCAGCCATGCTCTTCCACGGCGGACGGATGGTCCGCGGGACCTGGTCCAAGTCCGGGCTCGAGGGGCGGCTGACGCTGTCGACCAAGCAGGGTCCGCTGACCGTGCCCGCCGGGCACACCTGGATCGAGCTGGTTCCCGCCTCCGGCGGCGACGTCACCTTCAAGTAGCGCCGACGGGGGGCGAGTGGCCCGGTCGGGCCCTTCATCGCCGCCCGCGGCTTGGGCATGATGGAGCCATGAGCGAGCTCCGGGCCGGGATGCTGCTCGTCGCCACGCCCGAGCTGCTCGACCCGAACTTCGTCGAGACGGTCGTGCTGCTCCTGGACGTGGACGAGGGCGGCGCGCTCGGCGTCGTCCTCAACCGGCCCTCGCCCGTGGCGGTCTCCGACGTGCTCGGCGGGTGGGGCGGCGTCGTCGCCGAGCCGGAGGTGCTGTTCCGGGGCGGTCCGGTGAGCACCGAGGGAGCGCTGGCCGTCGGGCTGCTGCGATCCTCCGAGGACGTGCCGGTGGGCTTCCGGGAGGTGTTCGAGGGGCTCGGTCTCGTCGACCTGGACACGCCCGTCGAGCTGGTCGACGGCTCGCTCCAGGGGATGCGGATCTTCGCCGGCTATGCCGGCTGGGGCGCGGGCCAGCTCCAGGGCGAGGTGGAGGAGGGCAGCTGGTTCGTCGTACCCGCGCTCGCCCCCGACGCCTTCCGTGCCGATCCCACCGACCTCTGGCGCGACGTCCTGCGCCGGCAGCCCGGCGAGCTCGCCTGGAACTCGACGCGGCCCCACGACGCCAACCTCAACTGACCCAGGCGTCACACGGCTCGACCGAACCTGTCGCTTGTCGACCGAAACTTCGGCCGATAAGCGCCGGTCTCCCCGGCCAGCCGGGGAAACCGACAACCCCCGCCCGACTAGAATTCCCCCTCGTGAGCAACCCCACGATCGGCTTCTCGACCGGCACCCAGACCCTGGAGGACCGGCGCACGCTGCCGACGGAGGACGGTGACCACGAGCGGTTCTCGCACTACGTCCCCAAGGACAAGCTCACGGAGGCGATGGTGATGGGCACCCCGGTCATCGCGCTGTGCGGCAAGGTCTGGGTCCCGAGCCGAGCGCCGGAGAAGTTCCCGGTGTGTCCGGAGTGCAAGGAGATCTGGGAGTCGCTCAAGCCCGGAGGCGGCGAGGGCTCCGACGCATGAGGGGACGGCCCGACGCCGTCCCGCTCTCACCCGCCTGGCCCGACCGGGCGGCCTGGGGCACGGCCGGCTCGCTGCGCGCCTGGCAGTCCGCGGCGCTCCAGCAGTACCTCGCCAAGCAGCCGCGCGACTACCTCGCCGTCGCGACGCCCGGGGCAGGCAAGACGACCTTCGCCCTGACGGTGGCCGCCGAGCTCCTCGGGCGCCGCATCGTCGACCGGCTCGTCATCGTCGCGCCGACCGAGCACCTCAAGGTGCAGTGGGCGGAGGCGGCCGGGCGTGCCGGCATCCCGGTCGACCCGGCCTACGCGGCCGGTCAGGGCCGCACGTCGAAGGATTTCGTGGGCGTCGCCGTCACCTATGCCGGGGTCGCCGTCAACCCGCTCGCCATGCGCATCCGCACCGAGCGGTTCAAGACCCTCGTCATCCTCGACGAGGTGCACCACGCCGGCGACGCGCTGTCGTGGGGCGAGGGCGTCCTCGAGGCCTTCGGTCCCGCGACGAGGCGGCTCGCGCTCACCGGCACGCCGTTCCGCTCCGACGTCAACCCGATCCCGTTCGTGACCTACGCGCCCGGGCCCGACGGGATCCCGCGCTCGGTCGCCGACTTCACCTACGGCTACGCCGACGCCCTGGCCGACCATGTCGTCCGCCCGGTGCTGTTCCTCGCCTACTCCGGCGAGATGCAGTGGCGCACCCGCGCGGGTGACGAGATCGCGGCCCGGCTCGGTGAGCCGCTCACCAAGGACCTCACGTCCCAGGCGCTGCGCACCGCCCTGGACCCGGCCGGCTCGTGGGTCCCGGCCGTGCTCGAGGCGGCCGACCGGCGCCTGTCGGAGGTCCGGCGACACGTCCCCGACGCCGGCGGCCTGGTGATCGCCACCGACCAGGACTCCGCCCGCGCCTACGCCGCCCTCCTCAAGCGGATCACCAAGGAGAGCCCGACCGTGGTGCTCTCCGACGAGAAGGCCGCCTCGCGCAAGATCGCCGCCTTCACCGAGGGCGACGGCCGGTGGATGGTCGCGGTCCGGATGGTCTCCGAGGGGGTCGACGTCCCGCGGCTCGCGGTCGGGGTCTATGCCACCACGACCTCGACCCCGCTGTTCTTCGCCCAGGCGGTCGGCCGTTTCGTGCGCGCCCGCACGCGCGGCGAGACGGCGTCGGTCTTCCTGCCCTCCGTCCCGTCGCTGCTGGGCTTCGCCTCCGAGATGGAGGTCGAGCGCGACCACGCCCTCGGGCGCGCGATCACCGACGAGGACGACCTGTTCGCCGCCGAGCGCGAGCTCCTCGCACGCGCCGAGGCCGGCGACCAGGCCTCCGACGACGAGCTCGGGCTGCCGTTCGAGGCGCTCGGCTCCAGCGCCACCTTCGACCACGTCCTCTATGACGGGGCGACGTTCGGCCACGCGGGGGAGGTGCACGTCGGCTCCGAGGAGGAGATGGACTTCCTCGGCATCCCCGGCCTGCTCGAGCCCGACCAGGTGCGCGAGCTGCTGCACCACCGGCAGAGCGAGCGGGCCCGGCGCCGCGCGTCGGTCACCGAGGTCCCGGACGCGGAGGAGCTCACCACCCACGAGCAGCTGGCGGTGCTGCGCCGGGAGCTCAACGGGCTCGTCGCCGCCTGGCACCATCGCACGGGCCAGGCCCACGGCGTGACGCACGCGGCGCTGCGCAAGGAGTGCGGAGGCCCGGCCGCGGCGGTCGCGTCGGCCGACCAGCTGCACGCGCGGATCGTCCGGCTGCGCGAGTGGGCGGCACGCCGCACCTCCTAGGCGGGTCATTCCCACGGGTGCGCTGTCGCGCAGCGCGCGATCCCTGGGAATGAGTCGTCTCGGCGGGTCAGGTGCCCGGCGTCGCCCAGGGAGGCGGAGGAGGCGGCTGCTGGTCGCCGTACGGCGTGCCGCCGCCGACCGGGGCCGAGGAGCCGGGATGCACCCACGGCTCGCCCGGGGCCGACGACGCCGGCTGGGTCAGCGGGTCGACCCAGGTGTCCCCGGGCGGCTGCTGGCCCCACGGGTCGGCCGGCGGCTGCGCCCAGGGCCCGGGCGGCGGCGCACCGGGGCCCGGCGGTGGCCAGGCGCCCTGCGGGGGCGGAGGTCCGTTGAGGCTGCGCACCTCGCGCGGCTTCTTGCGGCGGAAGATGATCATGAGCAGCCCGATGACCGCGAGCAGCCCGCCGGCGACGAGCCACCGACCCATGGCCCAGCCGAGCTCCTTCATCGACCCCTTGATGGGGATGAGCAGCACCTGCGGGCCGGCCTTGGGGCAGTCGACGACATAGACGCCGTTCTTCTCCAGGAAGAAGTCGCCCTGGGACACGAACGCCTCGCTGCCCCACATCACCGTGCCGGTGTCGACGCTGCTGTCGGGGTTGACGGTGACGGGGCCGCCGTTGCGCTGGTGCACCTTGCAGCCCTGGCTGCCGGGCTGGGCGGCCTCGGTGGCCACCAGGTAGGTCGAGCCCGAGTTCAGGGCGACGCGACCGTGGTTGGTGATCGGCCCGGTGTTGGCGACGTCGAGATGCGCCACCGCGGAGCGCCCGAGCATCATCAGGGCGAAGATGGGCCCGAAGATGAGCACCACGATGCCGAGCGCGAGCGGCGGTCCCGGACGTCCCGGGTCGTAGGTCTGGGTGACCATGGCGCTGCCTTCCCTCGTCGGGGACGCGCCCCCCTGGCGGCCCGTGACCTCGTCAGGGTGACACGGGTAAAGACGGCGCACCCGGCAAACGCCAGAACTCGTCGCACCTGTCACAGGAGCCCCGCCGATCGCGCGCCCGAGGGCGGGCCCTAGCCTGCTGCCATGACCTCTCGGGTCGCTGCTCTCGCCTGCTGTCTCCTGCTCACCGCGTGCGGGTCCGCCCGCACCACCTCCGCGGCACCCTCGGCGTCCCCGTCGGCGACGGAGGTGACGAGCACCGCGTCGGGCAGCCCCGCCGCGACGCCGACGCCGCGCCCCGAGCGGGCCCTGAGGGGGGCCCTGGCCGAGCTGAGGAGCGTTGGGCGTGGGACCTACTTCGTCACCGTCAAGGACGCCGGGGCGGCGGCCTTCATGGCCGAGGGGGCCTTCGACCTGCGCACCGCCTCCGACGAGGCTCGCGTGCGCCTGATGGACGTGACGCGACCCGGGAGGATGCTCGGCGTCACCCTGGTCAAGGTCGGCCGGCAGGAGTACGCCCGATCGATGGGGGCGCAGCCGACGCCGCAGCTGCGCGGGTGCTTCCTCCTCCAGTACGACGAGGAGACGGCCCGGAACCCGGTGGACCTCGCCGGCCTGCACCTCGACCCCTACGCCGTCCTCCGGCACGCGCACGTGACGGGCACGTCCGTCGGCTCGGCCGAGGTCCTCGAGGCGACGCTGCCCCTGCGCGAGCTGGCCGGGTTCGTGGGCCAGTCCGCCGGGCCCGAGGCCCGTGACGCGCTGCGCGCGTCGGACGCCGAGGTGCCGATCGAGATCTCGCTCGACCAGGGGAGCCTCGACCACTGGGACTACACGGGCGCCGATGTCGCCGCCGTCGTGCCCGGAACACTGAGCGACGAGGCGTCGTCCCGGCTGCTGATCGGCGAGGAGTTCTCCTACTCCCTGCACCTGGACCCGTCGGTGCGGCTGACGGCGCCCCCGTCCGCCCGGGTCACGCGCGACCCGAACCGGCCGTGCGGAGCGGGCACGAGCAACGTCTGAGCCCCGGCGAGGTCAGCGGGGAGCGGGGCCGGTCGACTCGCGCAGCACGAGCTCGGGCTTGAAGAGGTACTCCCGCGACGGCACCGGCGACCCGCTGATCGCGTCGACCAGGTGGGACACGGCGGCCGCGCCCATGGCCTGCACGGGCTGGCGCACGGTGGTCAGCGGCGGGTTGAGGAACTGCATGAGAGCCGAGTCGTCGAAGCCGACCACCGACACCGCCTTGGGCACGTGGTGGCCGAGCTCGGTCGCCGCGCGTACGGCGCCCAGCGCCATCATGTCGGAGCCGCAGACGATGGCCGTCGCGCCGCGGTCGATCAGCGACCGGGCCGCGGCCGCGCCCCCCTCGACGGTGTAGAGCCCCTCCTCGATCCACGACCGGGCCTGGGCGACCGTGTGACCGGTGGCCTGCATCGCGCGCAGGAAGCCCTCGCGCTTGCGCACCGAGGGCATGTAGCGCGCCGGACCGGCCGCGAAGCCGATGCTCTCGTGGCCGAGCTGGGTGAGGTGGGAGACCGCGAGGTGCATGGCGTTGCGGTCGTCGACCGAGAGGAAGGGGGCGTCGATGCCCTCGACATAGCCGTTCACGAACACGACCGGCATGCCGCGCGAGATGAGCGTGCGGTAGCGCTCGTGGTCGGCCGCCGAGTCGGCGTGCCGCCCGGAGACGAAGATGATCCCGGCGACGCCGTGGTCGAGCAGCGACTCGACGTACTCGTCCTCGGAGATGCCGCCGGGGGACTGGGTGCACAGCACCGGCGTGTAGCGGCGGCGGGCCAGCGCGTCCTCGATGACCTGCGCGAACGCCGGGAAGATGGGGTTCTCCAGCTCGGGGACGACCAGGCCGACCAGGCCGGCGCTGCGTCGACGCAGCCGCGCGGGACGCTCATAGCCGAGCACGTCGAGCGCGGTGAGGACCGACTGGCGGGCCGCCTCGCTGACTCCGGGCTTGTCGTTGAGGACCCGGCTGACGGTGGCCTCGCTGACGCCCGCCTGTGCAGCGACGTCGGCAAGGGTGGCCATAGGGAGAATGGAACCGCGTCGACGCCAGAACTGCAAGCGATAACAGTCTGATTGCAAGGGCTTCCATTTCCTGCAAGAGCACTGCTAGCGTGCCAGGTGGCTAGCCACCCGACACCAAACCCCAAGGAGCACCCATGCGTCGCCTCTCGGCCATCGCCGGCGCTGCCGCCCTCGCTCTCGTCGTTGCCGCCTGCGGCAGCGGAGGCGACGATGGCGACAGCAACGCCGACTCTTCGAGCAACCCTAGCGCGGACCCGACCAGCCTCTCGGCCGAGCTGACCTGGTGGGACACCTCGGACCCCACCAACGAGGGTCCCGCCTTCAAGAAGCTGATCGCGAAGTTCAACGAGACCTACCCGAACGTCAAGATCAACTACCAGTCCGTCCCGTTCGCCGACGCCCAGAACAAGTTCAAGACCGCCGCGCAGTCCAAGTCCGGCGCCCCGGACATCCTGCGCGCCGAGGTCGCCTGGGTGCCCGAGTTCGCGTCCCTGGGCTACCTCTACGCCCTGGACGGCACCGAGCTCCTCGACGGCAACTTCCTGGAGACCCCGCTGTCGAGCAACGTCTACGACGGCAAGACCTACGGCGTCCCGCAGGTCACCGACACCCTCGGCCTGATGTACAACAAGAAGCTGTTCGCCAAGGCCGGCATCGACGCCCCGCCCGCCACGTGGGAGGAGGTCGCCGCTGACGCCAAGCTGCTCAAGCAGAAGGCCAAGGTCGACGGGATCTACATCAACGCCGGTGGCTACTTCCTGCTGCCGTTCATCTACGGCGAGGGCGGCGACCTGGTCGACGTCGACGCCAAGCAGATCGTGGTCAACTCCGACGCCAACATCGCGGGCATCACCACCGCCCAGGACCTCATCAAGAGCGGTGCGGCCGTCAAGCCCGACGCCGCCGACTCCTACGGCACGATGATGACGCTCTTCAAGGCCGGCAAGGTCGCCATGATCGTCAACGGCCCCTGGGAGGTCGCTGCAGTCTCGAGCGACCCGAAGTTCGGTGGGTTCGAGAACCTCGGCATCGCCCCGATCCCGGCCGGCTCCGCCGGTCAGGGCGCCCCGGTCGGCGGTCACAACTACGTGATCTACTCCGGCATGGACGAGGCCAAGGCCGACGCGGCGATCGCGTTCGTGAAGTTCATGAGCAGCCCCGAGTCGGAGGCGTTCATCGCCAACGAGCTCGGCCTGCTGCCCGGCAACGCCGACGCCTACGACCTGGTGACCGACAACGAGAAGGTCGCTTCCTGGAAGCCGGCCCTGGACGTGGCTCACCCCCGTCCGTGGATCCCGGAGGGTGGCCTGTTCTTCGCGCCGCTCGACGAGATGGCCGCCAAGGTCCTGATCCAGGGTGTCGACCCCAAGACGGCCCTGGACGCCGCGGCCAAGGCGTTCTCCACCGACGTGGTCCCCGACTACTCGATGTGACCCGTCCCTAGCACTGGTCGGGGGTCGGGCCCCCAGGGCCTGGCCCCCGACCGTGCTTGTTTGGCAGGCTTGACCCAGGTGGGCACGGCGCGTCGCCGCGCCCGCGCAGGACAACCCCTCGGAGCTGCGAGATGACGACCACGGACGAACTTCGCGAGGAGCAGGGGACCCGGCCCCCCGCCAAGGAGCAGAGCTGGCTCAGGAGGAGCTGGGACCGCAACTGGTACGCCTGGGCGATGGTCCTCCCGACCGTGGTCGTCCTCGGCGTCCTGGTGCTCTACCCACTGGTCCAAGGGGTCTTCCAGTCCTTCACCAACCTCAACGAGGGCAACCAGCAGTCGGTGATCTGCACCAAGACCCTGGGTGGCGGCGAGGACTGCAAGGAGAACCCCAAGAAGTCCGAGTTCGTCGGGCTCAAGAACTACACCCAGATCCTGTCGGGGGAGCGCGGGCACTTCTGGCGGGAGTTCACCAACACCGTGGTCTGGACGGTCTCCTGCGTGTTCTTCCACTACACCCTGGGGCTGGGGCTGGCGGTGATGCTCAACCGGCGCTTCAAGGGCAGAGGCGTCTATCGGGTCCTGCTCATCGTGCCCTGGGCCGTGCCGGCCTTCGTGTCGGCGTTCGCCTGGAAGTTCCTGTTCAACCAGGAGTTCGGCCTCATCAACTCCGCCCTGGAGAAGTTCGGCGGGTCGGGCGTCAACTGGTTCGAGCACCGGTGGACCGCGATGTTCACCGCCATCGTCACCAACGTCTGGCTCGGCGTGCCATTCATGATGGTCGCGCTGCTCGGTGGCCTCCAGTCGATCAACAACGACCTCTACGAGGCCGCCTCGATCGACGGCGCCTCGCCCTGGCAGCGGTTCTGGAACATCACCATGCCCGGGCTGGCGCCGGTGTCCGCGACGGTGATCCTGCTGGGCACCATCTGGACGTTCAACATGTTCCCGATCATCTACTTCGTCACCGGAGGGGCGCCCGCCGGCGAGACCGAGATCCTGGTGACCGGCGCCTACAAGGCGGCGTTCACCGGTCTGCGCAACTACTCGCTCGCCGCCAGCTATGGCGTGCTCATCTTGTCGCTGCTGCTGGTCTATGCCTCGTTCTACCGACGCGCGCTGCGCAAGCAAGGGGAGGTCTTCTGATGGGCACGTCCATGGTCGCCCCCACGATCCCGGTCGACGAGACGCCGAAGACGCCGCCGACACCGCGCCGCGAGCGCACGGTGCTGGCGTCGGTCGGCCTGCACGCCACGATGATCCTCGCGAGCTTCGTCGCGCTGTTCCCGGTGGTGTGGGTCGCCCTCAGCTCCTTCAAGCCGCAGGCCTACATCCAGCAGACGACGGTCAAGCTGGTCGACCACCCGACGCTGGAGAACTACCGGCACGTCCTGTTCGACACCAGCTTCCCGCGCTGGTTCCTCAACTCCGTCGTGGTCGCGGCGTTCACGATGGTGATCGGGATCGCGATGTCCTCGACGGCTGGCTATGCGCTGGCGCGTTTCAACTTCGCCGGCAAGCGCGGCCTGATGTGGGTCTTCCTGCTGACCCAGATGTTCCCGGTGGCGATCCTGATCGTGCCGATCTACACGATCATGGCCAACCTCGGCCTCATCGACACCAAGCTGTCGCTCATCATCGCCTACTGCACGGTGGCGGTGCCGTTCTGCGCGTGGATGATGAAGGGCTACTTCGAGACCATCCCCAAGGAGCTCGACGAGGCGGCGGCCCTCGACGGGCTGGGCCCCTTCGGCACCTTCTGGAGGGTGATCCTGCCGCTGGCGCGGCCGGGCCTGGCGGTCACGGCGTTCTACACCTTCCTCACCGCCTGGGGCGAGGTCGCCTATGCCATCGCCTTCATCCAGTCCGAGAAGAACTTGACCCTGGGTGCCGGTCTGCAGCAGTTCGTGCCGCGCTTCAACCCGCAGTGGGACCTGCTGACCCCGGGGGCGATCCTGATCACGATCCCCGCCGGGCTCGTGTTCTTCTTCGCCCAGAAGCACCTGGTGGCCGGGCTGACGGCGGGAGGCACCAAGGGCTGACGCCCGTTGCGCGATCGGGCAGGATCGCGGCATGCCGTCCTTCGTCGCCTTCCTGCGCGCCATCAACCTCGGGCCGACCCGCAAGTTCCCCAAGGACGCCATCCGGGCCGCGGTCGAGTCGGTGGGCTGCGCCGACGTCGAGACCTACATCAACACCGGCAACGTGCGCCTGACCACCTCGATGCGCTCGCGCGCCAAGGTCGAGGCCGCGCTGGAGAGGGCGTTCCTCGCCGACCGCGGCTTCGAGGTCCCGACCATGGTGTTCACGCCGAAGGAGCTCTGCGACATCGTCGCCGACGTTGACGAGCTGTGGGCGACGTACGGCGAGCCCCGGGCGCACGCCGTGACGCTGTTCAAGGAGCCTCCGCCCGCCGCTGCGGCCAGCGCTGTCGAGGCGCTGGGCCTCGACGACGTCGCGATGGTCAGGGGTCGGGCCGCGCACGTGCTGCTGATGAAGAACTTCCACGAGTCCGCGGTGCTGAAGACCAAGGAGTTCACGGCGCTGGGCCAGGGGACGGCGCGCTACGCCAAGGTGATCCGGGAGATCACCGAACGGTGGTGCTGACCCGGCGCGTGCCCGTCAGTCGTGGGCCCGCGGCGCGGGCACGGAGTCGACCCCGAACCGGGGCTGCCGCCGCTCGCTGAAGGCGCGCATGCCCTCGGCGACGTCGTCGGAGCGGAGCAGCATGCTCTGGGAGGTGCGCTCGCGCTCCAGGGCGTCGTCGAGGTGGTCGAGGGTCGCCGCGTTGATGGCCCGCTTGGTGGCGGCGAAGGCCAGCGCCGGACCCGCCAGCAGCTTGTCGACGACCGCCTGCACGGTCGCCGCGAACTCGGCGTCCTTGGCGACGTGGGTGATGAGCCCGGCCTCGAACGCCTCACGGGCGCTCAACGGCTCGGCGAGCAGCGCCATCCGCATGGCCCGGGCACGGCCGACCGAGGCGGCGACGGTGGCGGTCGCCCCGCCGTCGGGCATGAGCCCGACCCGGGAGAAGGCGAGCAGGAAGGAGGCCGACTCGGCGGCCACCACGAGGTCGGCGGCCAGCGCCGCGGAGCAGGCGACTCCGGCGGCGACGCCGTTGACGGCGGCCACGACCGGCTTGTCGAGCCGGGTGAAGGCGCGGATGATCCGGTTCGCCCGGTCGAGCGCGCTCACGTCGAAGTGCTCGTGGGCGTTCTCGCCGGACACGTCGGCTCCGGTGCTGAACGCCAGACCGGTGCCGGTGATCACCAGCACCCTCACGTCGTCGCGGGCCGCGGCCTCCTCGGCCAGCTCGGCGATCCGGTCGGCCATCTCGGCCGTCAGCGCGTTGAAGACCTGGGGCCGGTTGAGGGTCACCCAGAGGGCGCCCCGCTCGGTCCGGGTCTCGACCTCGGTCGTCATCACAGCCTGGATCCTAGGCAACGCTCACTCCTGCCTCGCGCATCTCCTCGAGCGCCGCGGCGGTGGTGCCGGGCGCCACGCCGGCACACATGCCGGACAACAGTCGGACCGAGAACCCGTGGGTCACCGCGTCGAGCGCCGTCGCGCGGACGCAGTAGTCGGTGGCGATCCCGCAGACGTCGACCGAGGTGACCTCGTGCCGGCGCAGCCAGGCGGCGAGGTCCTCGCCGCTGGCGGCCTCTCCCTCGAAGCCGGAGTAGGCCGCGGCGTGCTCGCCCTTGAGGAAGATCGCGTCGAAGGGCTGCGGGTCGAGGTTGGGGTGGAAGGCCTCGCCGTCGGTGCCGACCTGGCAGTGCACCGGCCACGAGTCGACGAAGTCGGGCTCGGGTGCCCAGTGAGCGCCGGGGTCGACATGGTGGTCCTTGGTCGCCACGACGTGGGCATAGTCCGGGGAGTCGGGGTCCTGGCGCGTCCAGTGGTGGAGCAGCACCCCGACGTCGTGGGCGACCTGCGCGCCACCGGTGACCGGGAGCGAGCCGCCCTCACAGAAGTCGTTCTGCACGTCGACCACGATGAGCGCGCGCTTCCCCATGCCCCGAGCCTATGCCGTGGACGGACCGAGGCACATCAGCCGATCGACCACACGCCGGTCGAGGAGCGAGCGGAGGCGAGCCTCGAGGCCGCCGTCACGGCGTGTGTGGCGCGAGCATCCAGGCGATCACGTCCTGCACCATCGCGTCCCACAGCGGCCAGACGTGGCCGCCCGGCCGCCAGTCGACCGTGACGTCGTGGCCGGCCGCGCGGGCGGCGTCGGCGAACCGGGCGCTCCCCGCGTGGATCGGGTCCTCGGTCCCGCTGCCGACCCACAGCCGCGGGAGCGCGGGTCGGTCGAGCAGCCCCATCAGGTCGTCGGCCGGGCCGAGCCGGCCGTCGAAGACCCGTTCGAGCAGCTCGATGCGCTCACCGAGGGCGAAGAGCGCGGCCAGGTCGAGCGCCCCCGACATCGAGGCGGCTGCGGCGAACCGGTCGGGGTGGTGCAGCGCGAGCTTCATGGCGCCGTACCCACCCATGGAGAGGCCCGCCACGAAGGTGTCCTCGGGCTCCTGCGAGACGTGGAAGAAGGACCCGACGATCTCCGGCAGCTCCTCGGAGACGTAGTCCCAGTAGCGATGCCCGTGCGCCTCGTTGGCATAGAAGCTGCGGCCGACCGCAGGCATCACCACGGCGAGCCCCGCCTCGGCGGCGTAGCGCTCGATCGAGGTGTAGCGCAGCCAGGCGGTGTGGTCGTCGGAGAGGCCGTGCAGGAGGTAGAGGACCGGGGGAGCGCCCCGCTCGCCCGTCGCGCTGACGCCGATCTGGGCCTCGGTGGCCTGGGGCAGCACCACGGTGAGGGAGACGCCGACCTCGAGGGTCTCGGAGAACGCGTCGCAGGTGATCAGGGCCATGGGGTCACCCCTCGACGTGGACGGTCTCGATGACGGGCTCGCCCTTGGACATCTGGCGGGCGACCAGGGGCAGCTCGTTGCGGGAGGTGAGGTGGCGCTCGCGGGCGGCCTCGAGCGACTCGCGGCCGACCACCTCGCCGCCCGTGACGAGCGGGACCAGCAGCGGGCGGTCGTCGCCGTCGTCGGTCGGCGGCTCGCCGATGCCGATCACCTCGGCCTCCGCGACGCCCTGGGCGCTGCGGCGCCGCAGGGCGAACTTGCGGCCGCCGATGGAGATCTTGTCGGCGCTCTTCTTGGCCACCGAGACCATCGTCCCCTCGTCGTCCTCGCGGGCGACGAGCTTGTAGACGAAGCCGCAGGTGGGGTGGCCCGAGCCGGTCACCAGCTCGGTGCCGACGCCATAGCCGTCCACGGGCGCGGCGCGGAGCGAGGCGATGGCGTACTCGTCGAGGTCGCTGGTGACGATGATCCGGGTCTCGGTGGCGCCGAGCGAGTCCAGCTGCTGACGGACGCGGACGGCCAGCACGCCGAGGTCGCCGGAGTCGATGCGCACGGCGCCCAGCCCGGGGCCCGCGATCTCGACGCCCAGGCGGACGGCCTCGGCGATGTCGTAGGTGTCGACGAGCAGCGAGGTGCCCACGCCGAGGGAGGACACCTGGGCCCGGAAGGCGTCGGCCTCGGAGTCGTGCAGCAGCGTGAAGCTGTGGGCGCTGGTGCCGGCGGTCGGGACGCCGTAGCGCTGGCGGGCGGCGAGGTTGGAGGTGGTGGCGAAGCCGGCGACGTACGCCGCCCGGGCGGCCGCCACCGCCGCCTCCTCGTGGGTGCGCCGCGAGCCCATCTCGATGCACGGCCGGCCCGCGGCGGCCGTCGTCATCCGGGACGCCGCGGAGGCGATCGCCGAGTCGTGGTTGTAGATCGACAGCAGCACGGTCTCGAGGAGCACGGCCTCGGCGAAGCTGCCCTCGACGATGAGGAGCGGGGAGTAGGGGAAGTAGGTCTCGCCCTCGGCATAGCCCCAGACGTCTCCGGTGAAGCGGTAGGCCGCTAGCCACTCGAGGGTCGCGTCGTCGACGACGTGCCCCTCGCGCAGGGTCTCGAGGGCGGCCTCGTCGAAGCGGAACGCCTCGATGGCGTCCAGGGCGCGGCCGACGCCCGCCACGACGCCGTACCTCCGGCCCTCGGGCAGCCGCCGCGGGAACAGCTCGAAGACCGAGCGGCGGTGCGCGGTGCCGGCGGCCAGGGACGCCTGCAGCATCGTCAGCTCGTAGTGGTCGGTGAGCAGCGCCGTCGAGGTCACGGGGTCAGCGTAGGCGAGCCGACCTCCTCGGACCGGCCGGGATCGTGTGCCACGATGGCGGGGTGTCCACCGCGAGCCCCGTCGAGGTCGAGCCCGACCTCACGCCCGACGAGGTCACCGTCCTCGCGACGCCGTGGGTCACGATCGTGTGGAACGACCCGGTCAACCTGATGTCCTATGTGACCTACGTCTTCCAGAAGTACTTCGGCTACGACCGCGCGGTGGCCGAGAAGCTCATGCTCGAGGTGCACGAGGACGGCAGGTCGGTCGTGAGCACGGGCAGCCGCGAGGAGATGGAGCGCGACGTGCAGGCCATGCACGAGTACGGCCTGTGGGCCACGATGCAGAAGGACCGGTGAGCGACCCGTTGGGTGCCTTCGCCCGCCATCTCAGGAGCCGGCTGGTCATCGCGAACTTCACCGGGTTCGAGGCCGACCTGCTGCGCTCCCTGGCCGGCCAGCTGATCGAGCTGCTGCGCAACGAGCGGGCGGCGCCCGTGGACACCGGCGACCCGCTCGAGGCGATGCTGGACTTCTCCGGCCCGACCTCCGAGCCGGAGGACCCGGTCCTCCAGCGGCTCTTCCCGTCGGCCTACGACGACCTCGACGCGGCGGCGGAGTTCCGGCGGTTCACCGAGGGCTCGCTGCGCGACGGCAAGGCGGCCGCCGCGGCCGCGATCATCGACGGCCTCGAGGAGGCCGGCCTGCCGCCCGAGCTGGACCAGGACGGCCTGGTCATCGACGTGGAGCTCGACGAGCCCACCGCCGAGACCTGGATGCGCTCCTTCACCGACCTCCGGCTCGCGCTGGCCACTCGCCTCGGCGTCGAGGAGGGCGACGAGCGCTACTGGGCCGCCCTGCCCGACGACGACCCCCGCGCCCGGGCCCACGACATCTACGAGTGGGTCGGCTACCTCCAGGAGACCCTGGTCGACGCCCTCTCCCGCTGACCCGGCGCTAGCCCGAGTGGGTGGTGACGCCGTAGGGCGCGCGGTGGGCGAGCGCCCATCGGGCGAGGGGGATGGTCGACCCGGAGATGAGCACCATGACACCGGCGAGGACGAGCCATCCGACGTCGGAGTGCCGCACGCAGAGCAGGGTGACGACCGGCGGGCCGACGATGGTGACCATCGTGAAACCGAGGCCCGCGAAGCCCTGGTACTGACCCTGGCGCTCGTGCGGGGAGAGGCCCATCTGGAGTCCCCACTGCCCGCCCGAGCCGATCATCTCGCCGACGACGTGGAGCAGGGACCCGACGACCAGCACCGCGATGGCGGCGGCCGCGGGCAGGCGGGTCGCCAGGCCGATCACCGCGAAGCCGGCGGCGATCCACAGCGACCCCCGCAGGAGCGAGTGCGCCGAGGACGCCACGGCGTCGGAGCCTCGGGACAGCCGGACCTGGAACAGCGCCACGGCCACGGTGTTGAGCAGCAGCAGCACGGCGACCATGACGGTCGGCGCCTCGGTGCGCTGGGAGATGTAGAGGGCGATGCCCAGCTCCATCACGATGAAGTGCAGGGCGAACAGGCCCGTCATCGCGGTGATGACGACGTAGGGCCAGTCGCGCAGCACGGCGAGTCGAGGCTCGCCGGCCGACCGGGTGTAGGCCGGCAGGTGCGGCAGGCGCGTGGTGTTCCAGGCGGCGAAGGCGGTGAGGACGGCGTTGGCGACGAACACCGCGACATAGGCCCAGGCCTCGTCCACGAGCAGGGCCGCGCCGCCGACCAGGGACCCGACGGCGATGGCGGTGTTGGTCACCGAGCGCAGGTAGGCCTTGAACAGGACGCCGCGGCCGCCGCGCGCCAGCTGGGCCACGACGCCCTGGTTGACCGCGCCGGCCGCCCGCTCGAAGAAGGCGAGGGCGCCGAGCAGGAGGGCGAGCTGCCAGGGCGTACGCGCGAAGGCCGGCGGTGTGGCGAACAGGGCCGACCCGGCGAGGGCCAGCGCCAGCACCTCACGAGGGCCCCGGGTGTCGCCCAGGTGTCCGGCCGGGACCTGGACCAGCAGGCCGACGACCGCCGAGACCGACAGCGCCAGCGCGACCTGACCCGCGGTGAAGCCGACGTGCCGGGTGAAGTAGAGCGCGCTCGTGGTCATCACGGCGCCGCCGCCGAACCGGTTGGCGAACGCGCCGAGCGCCAGGATGCGGAGGTCGGGATCGAGGGGGAGGCCCCGGCGTGTCAGTGCCTCGTCGGCCCCCGTCGCCACCGCGCCTCCTCGTCCGTGCTCCCCGCGAATATCTTGACGCCAAGATATCGGACGGTCTCACCCGGCAGCGACCGGTTTTCCGTGGGCGGGCCGTCTGCCTAGGCTGGCTCCCGCCATGCTGAGCATCGACCGCGAGACCTACGACGCCATCGTCGCCCACGCCAAGCGCGACCACCCCGACGAGGCCTGCGGCGTCGTCGCCGGACCGGCCGGCGGCGACCGTCCGCGGCGCTTCGTGCCGATGGTCAACGCCGCCGGCAGCCCCACGTTCTATGAGTTCGACTCCACCGAGCTGCTGGGGCTCTACAAACAGATGGACGCCCGTGACGAGGAGCCGGTGGTGATCTACCACTCGCACACGGCGACCGAGGCCTACCCCAGCCGCACCGACATCGACCTGGCGATGGAGCCGGGCGCCCACTATGTGCTCGTCTCCACGCGGGAGCACGGGAATAACGACGGCCCCGTGGAGTTTCGGTCCTACAGAATCGCTGACGGCGTGGTGACCGAGGAAGACATCATGATCGTCGACCCCGCCGTCGAAGACAGGAGCACGCGCTGATGCCCATCGAGGTCCGCATCCCGACCATCCTCCGCAGCTACACCGGCGGGGAGAAGGCCGTCCCCGCCGCGGGCGACACCCTCGTCGCGCTCATCGACGACCTCGACGCCAACCACCCGGGCATCCGCGAGCGCCTCGTGGACGCGGGCGAGCTGCGCCGCTTCGTCAACGTCTATGTCAACGACGAGGACGTGCGCTTCATCGGAGGCCTCGGGGCCACGCTCGCCGACGGCGACCAGGTCGTCATCCTGCCGGCCGTCGCCGGCGGCTGACCCCGCCGGGGCCGCCCCACAGGTGAGCGGAGCGTTGTGACCCGGTTCGAGAACCTCCTGGAGTCCGTGGGCGGAACGCCGCTCGTCGGGCTCCCGCGGCTGTCCCCGAGTGCCGACGTCCGCCTGTGGGCCAAGCTCGAGGACCGCAACCCGACCGGCTCGATCAAGGACCGGGCCGCGCTCGCGATGCTCGAGCAGGCGGAGGCCGACGGCCGGCTGCGGCCCGGCTGCACCCTGCTCGAGCCGACGTCGGGCAACACCGGCATCAGCCTGGCCATGGCCGCCAAGCTCAAGGGCTACCGCATGGTCTGCGTGATGCCCGAGAACACCTCCGAGGAGCGCCGTCAGCTGCTCCGGATGTGGGGGGCGGAGATCGTCTCGTCTCCGGCCGCGGGTGGCTCCAACGAGGCCGTCCGGGTCGCCAAGCTCGTCGCCGAGGAGCACCCCGACTGGGTGATGATGTACCAGTACGGCAACGAGGCCAACGCGCTCGCGCACTACCGCGGCACCGGCCCCGAGATCCTCGCCGACCTCCCGACGGTGACCCACTTCGTGGCGGGGCTCGGCACCACCGGCACGCTGATGGGGGTGTCCCGCTTCTTCCGCGAGAAGAAGCCCGACGTGCGCATCATCGCCGCGGAGCCGCGCTACGGCGAGCTCGTCTATGGCCTGCGCAACCTCGACGAGGGCTTCGTCCCCGAGCTCTACGACGCCGGCCTCATCGACACCCGGTTCTCCGTGGGGCCGCGCGACGCCGTCCGCCGGGTCCGCGAGCTGCTCGAGATGGAGGGCATCTTCGCCGGCGTCTCGACGGGCGCCATCCTGCACGCCGCGCTCGGCCAGGCGGCGAAGGCCGTCCGGGCAGGAGAGCCGGCCGACATCGCGTTCGTCGTCGCCGACGGCGGCTGGAAGTACTTGTCGACCGGCGCCTACGAGGGCACCATCGACGAGGCCGAGGACCGACTGGAGGGGCAGCTGTGGGCCTGACGAAGAAGACGCGCGACTCGCACCGGGCGGGCGGCGCCGTCCTCGGCGTCGTGCTCGCGCTCCTGGCGCCGCTGCTCACCGCCGCCCCCGCCGGTGCGGGGACGACCACGATCGTGAGCCTCACGCCGCCCGTGGTCACCGGCGACGCGGTGTTCGGGCAGCGGCTCCGCACCTCCGACGGCACCTGGACGCCGGACGGGCTGACCTTCACCTACCAGTGGCTCCGCGACGGGTCGCCCATCGGCGGCGCGACGAAGCGGTCCTACCGGCTGGGCCTCGACGACCTCGGGGCCTCGGTCACCGCCGAGGTGACGGCGTCGGACGGCTCCGGCGGCAGCCTGGCCGCCGACTCCACCCCCGTTGGCCCGGTCGTCAAGGCGGACTTCGCCGACGTGCCCACCCCCACGGTGAGCGGGGTGCGCCGCTTCGGCCGGACCCTCACCGCCAAGGTCGGGGCGTGGACCCCCAGGGCCACCACCGTCCGGCTCCGGTGGCTGCGCGACGGCGAGCCGATCGACGGCGCGCGGCGGGCGTCCTACTCCCTGGCCCCCGAGGACGTCGGTCACCGCGTGCGGCTCCAGGTCACCGGCTCGCGCGCCGGCTATGTGACCACCCGCGTGCTGTCGTCGCAGGGCCCGGTCGTCGCGCACCGGGTGCCGCTGCGCCGCACGGTCAGCTACCACGTCGAGACCCGCGGCCGGATCACCGCGAACCTCGCGCAGTTCAAGGAGCAGGTGCAGGAGACCTACGACGACCCGCGCGGCTGGCGCGGCGCCGGCATCGGCTTCAAGCGCGTCAAGAAGGGCGGCGCGTTCACGCTCGTCCTCGCACAGGCCAGCTGGGTGCCCCGGTTCTCCTCCGAGTGCAGCGCGCAGTGGAGCTGCCGCGTCGGCCGCTTCGTGATCATCAACCAGACCCGGTGGCTGCACGCGAGCCCGGCCTGGAACGCCGCCCACCGCAGCCGGCGCGACTACCGGCACATGGTGGCCAACCACGAGACGGGCCACTGGCTGGGCCACGGACACGCGTCCTGCCCCGGCCGCGGCCGCCTCGCGCCGGTGATGATGCAGCAGTCCAAGGGCACCGACGGGTGCCGGCTCAACCCGTGGCCGCTGGTCTCGGAGCTATGGGCGCACCCGTCGGGCAAGAGCTGGTCGACCGGGGCTCGGGCGTCCGAACAGGGGAGGGCGTCGGACCGCCGCGTCTGGGTCGGTTAGGGTGAGCCTCGTCCCGTCGGATCGGACTCGTCGGAGCCCTGCCTTGGCCAACAGCCTGCGCGACCTGATGCATGAGCTGGTCGTCTTCAGTGGGAGTGCCCACCGACCCCTGGCCGAGGACATCTGCGCCAACCTGGGCGTCCACCTCTCACCGGTCGAGCTCACCCGCTTCAGCAACGACTGCCTGCAGGCGCAGCTCCAGGCCAACTGCCGCCAGCGCGACGTCTACATCGTCCAGCCGTTGGTGCCGCCGACGCAGGAGCACCTCATGGAGCTGCTGCTGATGATCGACGCCGCCCGAGGCGCCTCGGCGTCCTCGGTGACGGCGGTCATCCCGCACTACTCCTACGCCCGGTCGGACAAGAAGGACGCCTCACGCATCTCCATCGGCGGCCGCCTCGTCGCCGACCTGCTCGCCACGGCGGGCGTCGACCGGGTCATCACCATGACCCTGCATGCCCCTCAGGTGCACGGATTCTTCTCGGTGCCCGTCGACCAGCTGACCGCGCTGGGGATCCTCGCCGAGCACTTCTATGGCCAGGACCTCTCCGACTGCGTCGTGGTCTCGCCCGACCTCGGCAACGCCAAGACGGCCACCCAGTTCTCGCGCCTCCTCGGCCTTCCGGTGGCCGCCGGCTCCAAGCAGCGGCTCGCCGACGACCGGGTCGTCATCGACGCGATCGTCGGCGACGTACACGGCAAGCGTGCGATCGTCCTCGACGACGAGATCGCGACCGGCGGCTCGATCGTCGAGCTCATGGACCGGCTCGCCGTCGAGGGCTGCACCGGCGCTGCGGTCGTGTGCACCCACGGGCTCTTCGCCGGCAAGGCGGTCGAGCGGCTCCGCAACCACCCGATGATCACCGAGGTGGTCACCACCGACACCGTGCCGTCGCCCGAGGACTGGCCCGAGCTGCAGGTCCGCAGCGTCGCCGGGCTGTTCGCCCAGGCGGTCGCCCGCATCCACGCCGGTGAGTCGGTGTCCAGCCTCTTCGACGGGGTCGACCCGACGCTCGGCCCGCCGCAGCCCAAGCTCTTCGACTGAGGTTCCCCGCCGGCCGTCGCCGTGCGGCAGGTCACGCGACGCGCGGCGTGACGTCGGTCGCTTTGCCAGCCGGTTCGGCGCCGCGCCCCTTTACGCTGTCTCATCGTGCCGACCCTCGACCGCCCCGACCACGCGCCCGCCTCGCCGGACGCGCCGATCGGCATCTTCGACTCCGGCTTCGGCGGGCTGACGGTGGCGCGGTCCGTGATCGACCAGCTCCCGCACGAGTCGATCATCTACCTCGGCGACACCGCCCGGCAGCCCTACGGGCCCAAGCCGATCAGCGAGGTCCGTGAGTACGCGCTCGAGTGTCTCGACCACCTGGTCGCCCAGGGCGTCAAGGCGCTGGTCATCGCCTGCAACTCCGCCAGTGCGGCCATGCTGCGCGACGCGCGCGAGCGCTACGACGTCCCGGTGATCGAGGTGATCTACCCCGCCACCCGCCGGGCCGTCGCCGCCACGCGCAACCGCCGCATCGGGGTCATCGGCACGAGGGCCACCATCGACTCGCTCGCCTACGTCGACGCGTTCGCCGCGGCTCCGCAGATCGACCTGGTCACGCGGGCCTGCCCGCGCTTCGTCGACTTCGTCGAGCAGGGCATCACCGGTGGCGAGGAGCTGCTGTCGGTCGCCCACGACTACCTCGACCCGCTGGTCGCCCACGAGGTCGACACGCTGGTGCTGGGCTGCACGCACTACCCGCTGCTGACCGGTGTCATCTCCTATGTCATGGGCGACGGCGTCACCCTGGTCAGCTCCGCGGAGGAGTGCGGCAAGGACGTCTACAAGATGCTCGTCGAGACGGGGCTGATGCGCCCGGGCGGCGAGCCGACCTACCGCTTCCTCACCACCGGCGCCCCCGACGAGTTCGAGACGATCGGCCGCCGGTTCCTGGGGCCCGAGCTGCACGCCGCCTATCAGTTCGTGGGAGGTCTCGCGTGAAGGTCACCGTCGTCGGCTGCTCCGGCTCCTACCCGGGACCGGACTCACCCGCCTCCTGCTACCTCGTCGAGAGCAAGCAGGCCGGGCGCACCTGGCGGATCCTGCTCGACCTCGGCAACGGGGCCCTCGGCCCGCTGCACCGCTATGCCGACCCGCTCGAGGTCGACGGCGTCTTCCTGAGCCACCTGCACGCCGACCACTGCCTGGACCTGTGCAGCTACTACGTCCTGCGCAAGTACCACCCCGGCGGCGCCCCGCCGCGCATCCCGGTCGTCGGCCCCGTCGGCGTCGCGGCCCGGCTGGCGGCTGCCTATGACCTGCCGCGGCAGCCCGGCATGACGGGCGAGTTCGACTTCGCGGAGTACGCCGCGCCCGTCGAGATCGGCCCCTTCGTCGTCGAGCCGGTCCCGGTGGTCCATCCCGTGCCGTCCTTCGCGCTGCGCGTCACGGCCGACGGCACCACCCTGGCCTACTCCGGCGACACCGCCACCTGCGCGGGCCTCGAGCGCGCGGCCGCCGGCGCCGACCTGTTCCTCGCCGAGTCGTCCTTCGTCGACGGCGACGACAACCCCGAGGGCATCCACCTCACCGGCCGCGAGGCCGCCGAGGTCGCCGCGCGCGCCGGCGTACGACGCCTCGTGCTCACCCACGTGCCCCCGTGGCACGACCCGGCCGTCTCCCTCGAGGCCGCCCGCCCGGTCTTCGACGGCCCGCTCGAGCTCGCCGCCCCCGGCGCGGTCTACGAGCTCTGAGGCTCCGGGGAAAGCTGCCGAGTTGGACCAATCGGCGCGAAAACCCGGGTCCGGGCTGTCGTTTGTGACCACTCGATGCCCGGTGGGGTATGGGTGGACGAGAGGCGCTACACCAGTCCGGCGTCGTGCACGCAGATCGCGATCTGCACGCGGTTGGTAACGCCCAGCTTGTCGAAGAGCCGGGACACGTGGGCCTTGACGGTCGCGACGGACAGATAGAGCTCGGCGGCGATCTCGGCGTTGCTGAGCCCGCGCCCCACGGCGACGGCGACCTCGGACTCGCGCTCGGTGAGCGCGGTGAGCCGGGCGCGCGCGGCCTCGGCGCGGTCGTCCTCCTCGTGCTCGCGCACCTGGCGGATCAGGGTCCGGGTGGCCGTGGGGGAGAGCATCGACTCGCCCTCGACCACCCGGTGGATCGCGTCGACGATCTCGGCCGGGGGCGTGTCCTTGAGCAGGAACCCGTCGGCCCCGGCGCGCAGCGCCCCGAGGACGTACTCGTCGGCGTCGAAGGTCGTCAGCACGATCACCCTCGGGGGCTCGGCCGTCGCCTGCAGCCGGCGGGTCGCCTCGAGCCCGTTGAGGACGGGCATGCGGATGTCCATCAGCACCACGTCGGGGGCGAGCTCGGCGGAGCGTCGTACGCCGTCCGCACCGTCCGCCGCCTCGCCGACCAGCTCCAGGTCGCTGCGACCTCCGAGCATCAGTGACAGCGCCGAGCGCACGAGCGGGTCGTCGTCCACGATCAGCACCCGTGTCACGCCGCCCACGGCAGCCAGCCTTCCAGGACGAACTGCGCCCCGTCCATGCGGTGGTCCAGCCGCCCGCCCCGCAGCTCGGCGCGCTCGCTCAGCCCGATGAGGCCGAGACCCGCGCCCGGGGTCCGGGTGGGCCCGAAGCCGACCGGGTTGCGCAGCTCGACCGAGACGCCGTCGGCGGGGGAGCCGGAGATGCGCACGGTGAGGACGGCCCCGGGGGCGTGCTTGGAGGCATTGGTGATGCCCTCCTGGATGATCCGGTAGACCGTCCGCCCGAGCGCGTCGGGCAGCGGCTCGGTCAGCCGGTCGTCGAGGGCCACCGGAAGCCCGGTCGCCCGGGCCTGGGCGATCAGGTCGGGGATGTCGCGGTGCGTGGGCTGGGGCGCGTCCAGGCGCTCGCCGGTCTCCTGGTCGCGCAGCACCCCGAGGACGGCGCGCAGCTCGTCGAGCGCGTCGTTGGCCTGTTGCTGGATCTCGGCCGCGCCGCCGCGCAGGCTCTCGGCGTCGAGGTCCTCGCGATAGGCCAGCGCGCCGGCCCGCATCGAGATCCGTGAGATCCGGTGGGCGAGCACGTCGTGCATCTCGCGCGCGATGCGGGCCCGCTCGGTGCTCCGCGCCTGCTGGGCGCGCAGGCCCTGCTCGGCCTCGGCGCGCTCGGCGCGCTGGTGCAGCGCCCACACGAGCTCGCGGCGGGAGCCGACATACATGCCCCACCCGACGAACGCCACCGTGAAGATCGCGCTGAGCAGCGCCCCCACCCAGGCGGGGTCGCTGTCGTCGGCCGGGTTGACCGTCGAGAAGACGATGCCCGCGGCGAGGCTCATCGCCGCGACGGGCACGATCTCGCGCCACTGGCGGCGCGTGGCCACCGAGAAGGTCACCAGCAGGCTCGGCCCCGCCGAGAGCGCCGACAGCATGCCGAAGGCGTTGACCGCGATGCCGATGCCGAGCGGCCAGCGCCGTCGGAGATGCATGAGCACGAACGCCAGGACGCCGAGCGCGAGGTCGGCCGCGAGCAGGGGCGGCGTGTGCTCGAACTCGGCCGCCAGCGAGGTCGCCGCGGCGACGCCGCTCACGGTCGCGACGGCCAGGAACCTCCAGGTGTGGCCCCACCAGGACAGCCGCGGCTGGTAGAAGTCGGGCGGGGGTCTGTCCACACGGCCAGGCTAGGTCCCCGGGTGGGTGGTGCACACGAGGCCGGGGTCGACCCCCGCCCCCTACTTTGGTCGGACCCGGTCTGGCCCTCGGGCCGATGACTCTCGGGTCCCGGCCCGGCAGAGTGGTCGTCATGATCACAGTCAGCGACCTCACCAAGCGGTACGGCGGGTTCACGGCCGTCGACCACGTCGACTTCATGTGCCGGCCCGGTCGGGTGACCGGCTTCCTCGGTCCCAACGGCGCCGGCAAGACCACGACGATGCGGGTCATGGTCGGACTCACCCGGCCGACGTCGGGCACCGTCACCATCGGCGGCCACCACTACGCCGACATCCCCAACCCGGGGCTCCACGTCGGCGTCCTGCTCGACGCGTCCGCCCAGCACGCCGGCCGGACCGGTCGCGAGGTGCTCGCGCTCAGCGCCGCCACCATGGGGCTGCCAATGCGGCGCGTGGACGAGATGCTCGAGATGGTGAGCCTGACGCCGACGGAGGCCAAGCGCCGGGTGCGCAACTACTCGCTGGGCATGCGGCAGCGGCTCGGCATCGCCAACGCCCTGATGGGGGACCCGTCCGTGCTCGTCCTCGACGAGCCGGCCAACGGCCTGGATCCGGCCGGCATCCGGTGGATGCGCGACCTGCTGCGCGCCTACGCCGAGCGCGGCGGCACCGTCCTGCTGTCCAGCCACCTGCTCAACGAGGTCGAGCAGATCGCTGACGACATGCTCCTCATCGACCGCGGGCGGATCGTCGCCCGGGGCGACAAGGAGACGCTGCTGGCCGGCACCCACACCGGGACCCTGGTCACCGCGACCGACCGGCCGCGCCTCGCTGCGGCGCTCGCGGCCGCGGGGCTCGAGGCCAGCGAGCAGGGGACCGGTCTCCGGGTCGCCGCCGAGCCTCTCCAGGTCGGCACCGTGGCCGCCCAGCAGGGAGTCGTCCTCACCGATCTGCGCCCCGACGGGGGCGGCCTCGAGGGCCTCTTCCTCTCGCTCACCACCGAGGGACAGCGCGACGACCTCGCGCCGGGCCACGTGCCCACCCCCGCCACCGCCGACGTGCCCCTGGAAGGAGCATCCCGATGACCGCCCTGCACGCCCACGAGCCGCTGGTGCTCGACACCTCGCGCACCCGGCCGATCCCGTTCGGGCGGCTGGTCCGGGTCGAGCTGCGCAAGATGGCCGACACCCGGGCCGGGCTGTGGCTGCTGATCTCGATCGCGCTGGTGACCGCCCTGGTGCTGGTCATCCAGACCTGGGTCGGGATGGCCAACGACATGGACCTCGGCTTCCGCGAGTTCATGATGGGCATGAACACCCCGATGGGGGTCCTGCTCCCGGTCCTCGGCATCCTGTCGGTCACCCAGGAGTTCGGGCAGCGCACGGCCCTGGTCACCTTCGCCCAGGTCCCGTCGAGGCTGCGCCTCTTCGCGGCCAAGTTCACCGCCGTGCTCGCCTGGGCCGTCGCCGCGCTCGTCATCGGGCTGGCGCTCGCCAGCGTGGCGACCCTGCTGTACGGCGGCATGGCGGGCACCGACCCCACCTGGGGCGTCGGCGTCGGCGACCTCGGCCGCTACTTCCTGCTCCACGCCTTCGGCCTCGCCACCGGCTACGCCTTCGGCACGCTGTTCCTCAACTCGGCCGTCGCGATCGTCGTCTACTTCGTCTACTCGTTCGTGCTGCCGGGCATCTTCGCCATCGGTGCCCAGCTGATCGGCTGGTTCGGCGACCTGCAGCCGTGGATCGACTTCAACGACGCCCAGACTCCGCTGATGGACGGCTCGCTCAGTGGCGAGCAGTGGGCCCATCTCGCCACCTCCGGGGTCCTGTGGCTCGGCCTGCCGTTGGTCATCGGCCTCTGGCGGGTACTCCGTGCCGAGGTGAAGTAGCAGCCGCTGCCGCACCCGTGCCAGACCGGCCGGCCCTCCACGGGGGAGGGGCCGGCCGGTCGTCCATTTCGGGTCGCGGGCGGTGCGGACCTTAGGATCGGGCGCATGACCTCAGCCGAGACGACGACCACCGGGGGCCGCGCCGACGGGCGAGCTGACGACGAGCTCCGACCCATCACGATCACCCGCAACTGGCTCGACCACGTCGCCGGGTCGGTGCTCGTGGAGTTCGGCCGGACGAGGGTGCTGTGCGCCGCCTCCGCCTCCGAGGGCGTCCCGCGCTGGCGCAAGGGGTCGGGCCTGGGCTGGGTGACCGCGGAGTACGCCATGCTCCCCGCCTCGACCAACACCCGCTCGGACCGCGAGTCGGTCCGCGGCCGGATCGGCGGCCGCACGCACGAGATCTCCCGGCTCATCGGTCGGAGCCTGCGCGCCGTGATCGACTACCAGGCGCTCGGCGAGAACACCATCGTCCTCGACTGCGACGTGCTCCAGGCCGACGGCGGCACCCGCACGGCGTCGATCACCGGGGCCTACGTCGCCCTGGCCGACGCCGTCGCCCACCTCAAGGGGCGCGGCGCGCTCGCGGGGCAGCCCCTCACCGGCTCCGTCGCGGCGGTCAGCGTCGGCATCATAGACGGCGTGCCCCGGCTCGACCTCCCCTATGAGGAGGACGTCCGCGCCGAGACCGACATGAACGTCGTGATGACGGGCGACGGCAAGTTCGTGGAGGTGCAGGGCACCGCCGAGGGGGCCGCCTTCGACCGGGCCGAGCTCGACGCGCTGCTCACCCTGGCGGCCAAGGGCTGCGCCGACCTCACCCGCCTCCAGCACGAGGCCCTCGCCCGGTGACCGAGGTCTTTCTCGCCTCCCGCAACGCCAAGAAGCTCGCCGAGCTCGAGCGGATCCTGGCCGAGCACGCGCCCGGGATCCGTGTCCTCGGCCTGGACGACGTCCCCGCCTACGACGAGCCGCGCGAGGACCAGCCGACGTTCGAGGGCAACGCCCTGCTCAAGGCGCACGCCGGGCTCGCGGCCACCGGGCTGCCGACCCTCGCCGATGACAGCGGACTGTGCGTGGACGCGCTCAACGGGATGCCGGGCGTGCTGTCGGCCCGCTGGGCCGGGCCGCCCAAGTCCGACGAGCGCAACAACGAGCTGCTCCTGTCCCAGCTCGACGACGTCCCCGACGAGCGCCGCGGCGGCCACTTCGCCTGCGCGATCGCGTTCTGCCACCCCGACGGCACCGAGCTCGTCGAGCACGGGCGGATGGACGGCCGGATCATCCGCGAGGTGCGCGGCACTGGCGGCTTCGGCTACGACGTCGTGTTCGTGCCCCGGGAGTACGACGCCGCGGGACCGGCGAGCGGCGGGCTCACCTCCGCCGAGCTCGACCGGGTCGCCAAGGACGAGATCTCCCACCGGGGCCGGGCCCTGCGTGCGCTGGCGCCCCGCATCGCGCAGACCCTCCGCGGCTAGCGCCCCAGCGCCCGGACGCTGAGCAGCCGGATCACCGTCACCACCTGGAGCACGAAGAACACCATCAGCACGGCCACGCCGACGAACAGCCCCCACCGGGGCAGGTCGGACGCCGACAGGCTGAGGGCCTCGACGAGCGGGTAGCCCGCCCCGAGGAACAGCCAGCCACGGATCTTGTCGCGCATCGTCCACACCGCCGACAGCGCCATCAGCGCGATGCCGGTCATCCATCCCAGCAGCGAGAACGGCAGCAGCCCCGAGAAGAGCTCGGCCCCGACGAGGAACAGGATGGCGCCCATCTCGACCCGCCCGGGCTCGCGGGTGGGCTGCTCGGACGGCGATGCGGGGGCGGGGCGTTCGGCGTCGGTCACGGGACCATCATGGCCGACGGCCCGGGAGGGCCGGGCGTGCCGACCCGACGAGTACGCCCGGCGAGACTCGAACTCGCACTGGCCAGGACCTAAACCTGGTGCCTCTGCCAATTGGGCTACGGGCGCGCAGCAGCGAGTCTAGGGACCGGGTCGGGCGAGGGCGCGCCGTTATCGGTCCAGGCCGAGGTCGCGGCGCAGCTTGGCGACGTGCCCGGTCGCCTTGACGGCGTACTGGGCCAGCTCGACCTTGCCGTCCTCGTCGACGACGAAGGTCGAGCGGATCACGCCCTGCACGGTCTTGCCATAGAGCTTCTTCTCGCCGAACGCGCCATAGGACGTCATCACCGACCGGTCGGGGTCGGACAGCAGCCGGATCGTGAGCCCGTCCCGCTCGCGGAACTTCGCCAGCTTCTCCGGCTTGTCGGGCGAGATGCCCAGCACCTCGAACCCCTGGGCGTGCAGCGCGTCGAGGGAGTCGGTGAAGTCGCAGGCCTGCTTGGTGCAGCCCGGCGTCATCGCGGCGGGGTAGAAGTAGACGATCACCTTGCGGCCCTTGAGGTCGCCGAGCGACACCGTCCCGCCCGTGTCGTCGGCGAGGGTGAAGCCGGGGGCGGTGTCGCCGGGGGAGAGGCGTGGGGAGTCGCTCATGCGGAGGGTCCTGTCGTCACCGTCTTATTGCGAACAATGCGCAATAACGTAGGGTGGGCATCAGATCGCCACCAACCTACAGGAGCCCGCATGCACGTCCCCGACGGCTTCCTGGACGCCCCCACCTCGGTGGCGACCGGAGTGGTCGCGGCGGTCGGCGTCGGCCTGGCCCTGCGGGGAGCGCGCCGCGAGCTCGACGACCGCACGGCGCCGATGGCCGGCCTGGTCGCCGCCTTCGTCTTCGCGGGTCAGCTGCTGAACTTCCCGGTCGGTGCCGGCACCAGCGGCCACCTGCTCGGCGGGGCGCTCGCCGCGGTGCTGGTCGGACCCTGGACGGGCGTGCTCTGCGTGAGCGTGGTGCTGGTCGTGCAGTCCCTGCTGCTGGCCGACGGCGGGGTCACGGCGCTCGGGACCAACATCACGCTGATGGCCCTCGTCGGCCCCCTCGTCGGGTGGCTGGTGTTCCGGCTCGTGCTCGTCGCGCTCCCGCGTCGGGTGCCCTCCGTCGTCCCCGCGGCCGCGGTCGCCGCGTTCGTCAGCGTCGTGGCCGCCGCGTGCGCGTTCACGGGGCTCTATGCCGTCGGCGGCACCGCGCCGATCGCCATCGGCACCGTGGCGGTCGGCATGCTCGGCTGGCACACCCTGATCGGTCTCGGTGAGGCGGCCATCACCGGGCTCGTCGTGGCGGCGGTGCTCCGGGCCCGGCCCGACCTCGTGCGCGGCGCCCAGGGGCTGCGCAGCGCCACGCCGTTGGCGATCCGCGACGAGGCGGCGCGGTGAGGCTGCGCGGCTGGCTCGCGACCGCCGGGGTGATCCTCCTGGTGTCCGCGCTCGCCGGGATCGTGGCGAGCACCCACCCCGACGGGCTCCAGCACGTCGCCGAGCAGGCGGGCTTCGCGAGTCAGGGCAGGTCGGGCACGCCGCTCGTGACCGGCTGGCTCGGGCGGGTCGCGGGCGCGCTCGCCGTGCTGGTGGCCGCGGCCGCGCTGTTCTGGGCCCTCGGCCGGCGCGGGGACCGAGCGACCGACCGCAGCGGTGACGGCGCCGACCGTGGGCGCGGCTGAGTGGGCGCGGGACACGGCCACCGGCTCTTCTACCACGGGCACAGCCCGCTGCACCGGGCCCCGGGCCACCTCAAGCTGGTCGCGCTGCTCGCCTTCATGCTGCTCGTGGTGGCCACGCCACGGACCTGGTTCCCGGCCTTCGGCGGCTATCTCGCCGCCCTGCTGGTCGTGGTCGCCGTGTCCCGGGTGCCCGTCGGCTACCTCCTCAGGCGACTGGTGGTGGAGCTCCCGTTCGTCGTGTTCGCCGTCCTCATGCCGTTCGTGGCCACCGGACCTCGGGTCGACGTGCTGGGCCTGGAGCTCTCGCGGTCGGGACTGCTCGCGGCGTGGGCGCTCCTCGCCAAGGGCACCCTCGGAGTGCTCGCGTCGCTGACCCTGGCCGCCACCACCGAGCCGGACGAGGTGCTTCGCGGCCTCCAGCGGCTGCGGATGCCGTCCCTGGTCGTGCAGATCATGGGCCTGATGATCAGATACCTCGACGTCGTCACCGCCGAGCTCGGCCGCATGCTCGTGGCGCTGCGCTCGCGCGGCTGCGACCCGCGCTCACCGCGGCACTGGCCCACCCTGGCCCGATCGCTCGGTGCCCTGTTCGTCCGCTCCTACGAGCGCGGCGAGCGCGTGCACCTGGCGATGCTGTCGCGCGGCTACACCGGCACGATGCCTGACCTCCAGGCGACCCGTCCGCGGCCCGTGCACCACCACCCCACCCACCACCAGGAAGGGCCCGCGTGAGCACCCCCGTCCTCGACGTACGACGCCTCGCCTACGCCTACCCCGACGGCCACCAGGCGCTCTTCGGGGTCGACCTCCACGTGCACCGCGGCGAGCGCGTCGCTCTCCTGGGCCCCAACGGTGCCGGCAAGACCACGCTGGTGCTCCACCTCAACGGCATCCTCACGGCAGGCAGCGGCACGGTCGCCGTGAGCGGCCTGCCCGTCGACAAGGGCAACCTGCTGGAGATCCGGAGACGGGTCGGGATCGTCTTCCAGGACCCCGACGACCAGCTGTTCCTCGGCAGCGTCCGGCAGGACGTGGCGTTCGGGCCGGCCAACCTCGGGCTGCGCGGCGCCGAGCTCGACCGTCGGGTCATGGACGCCCTCGACCAGGTCGGGATGGCGGACTTCGTCGACCGACCACCCCACCACCTCTCCTTCGGGCAGCGGCGCCGGGTCGCGGTGGCCACGGTGCTCGCGATGCGGCCCGAGATCCTCGTCCTCGACGAGCCGTCGTCCAACCTCGACCCCGCGTCGCGCCGCGAGCTCGCCGAGATCCTGCGCGGTCTCGACGTCACGCTGCTCATGGTCACCCACGACCTGCCCTACGCGCTCGAGCTGTGCCCCCGGTCGGTGGTCCTGAGCGACGGCTCCGTGGTCGCCGACGGGGTGACCTACGACCTGCTGACCGACGACGAGCTGATGCGCCGGCACCGCTTGGAGCTTCCCCTCGGCTTCGACCCGCGAGCGGTTGATAGCCTCGGCTCGTGAACCAGGAGCTGTCCTCGCTCGAGTCAGAGATCGAGCAGACCCGCGAGCGTCTCGCCACCACCATCGACGCGCTCGTCTACCGGGCGAGTCCCAAGACCATCGTCGGCCGTCAGCTGGCGGCGACCAAGGCGCACTTCGTCGACGTCGAGACGGGCGCGCCCCGCACCGACAACATCCTCAAGGTCGTCGGGGGAGTCGTCGGGGTCGTGGCGGTCTTCGCCGTCATCCGCGCCGTCGTGCGCTGACCGCTCGCGTCGACTGGTCCGACGATGTCCGAGAAGACCCCCATCAAGATGATGCACGACCGGATCATGGTCGAGATCGACGGCGAGCTCGGGGAGCGCCGCTCGTCCGGCGGCATCGTCATCCCCGCCACCGCCGCCATGGGGGCACGCCGGCTCGCGTGGTCCCGCGTCGTCGCCGTCGGTCCGCACGCCCGCTCGGTCGAGGTCGGTGACCGGGTGCTGTTCGACCCCGACGAGAAGGCCGAGGTGGAGGTCAACGGGGAGGTCTATGCCGTGATGCGCGAGCGCGACATCCATGCGGTGGCCGCCGAGCGGCTGGGCGACTCCTCCACCGGCCTCTACCTCTGACCGCCGGAGCCCGCGCGGGTCAGCCGACGAACCGCCGGGCGCCGACGTACTCCGCCGCATAGGCGGGCGTCGAGGTCGCGATGACCTGGACCTCGCTGCCCGTGCGCGGCGAGTGCACCATCCGCCCTCCGCCGGCATACATCGAGACGTGGTGCACGACGCCGTCGGTGGCATAGAACATCAGGTCGCCGCGGCGCAGGGTCCTCGACCCGACCGCCGTGCCGGCGCCCGACTGGGGCGAGGCGTCGCGCGGGAGGGTCCGGCCGTGGACGCGGTAGACCAGCGAGGTCAGCCCGGAGCAGTCGAAGCCGAAGCCCGAGCGTCCGGCCCACAGGTAGTCCAGGCCGGTGAACATCGTCGCGGACGCCACCACCCCGGCGCGGGTGGTCGGCAGCGCCGCGGTGCCACGGTCGTGGACCGCCACCAGGCGGCTCGCGACGCGCACGCTCCCGCCCGTCGGGGTGGCGACCCTGACGTCGTCGCCCACGGTCTCGAGGACGGGCAGCCGGGTGCCGAAGCTGACCTGCAGCACCGGGGTGGCGGCGTCGTCGTCGGTGCGCAGCCAGGCCAGCCGGTGCACCACGGTGGCCACCTGGTCGGGTCGCTGGGGTGTGGTCGCGGTCAGCTGGCGGCGCGGCACCCAGCCGACGTAGCCGCGCGGGCTCCCCGGTGCCGGCTGGTCGGGTACGGCGACCCGTGCCCAGCCGGGGCGCAGCCGCAGCACGACCACCCGGTCACCCAGCAGCGCCTGGGTGTCGGCCCGACCGTTGAGACCGCGCCGCTGCTCGGTGGTCATGCCCGACAGCCACTCCCGGACCCGTGCGGGCTGGGCCAGGGACGGGGCGTCGACCTTGCGCGGCGACCTCGGCGTCCGCCAGAGGGTGGCCACCGAGACGTCGACCCAGGCGCTCTTCCGGACCGTCAGCGGTGCGGTCGAGGGCGGCGCGACCGCGGGCGAGGACGCCACGGCATGGGCCGATCCGGCTCGGCCACCGGGCGCCGATGGTGAGCCGCACGCGACCGTCAGGGCGACGGCGACGGCGATGGACACGGCGACGACGCGGGTCAGGTGGCGGGCCACGCCTCCAGTCTGCGCCTTCCCCGGTGTCTAGAGTGCTCGACGTGACGGGGCAGGCACCGACGGCGTCCATCGTGGCCTTCTATGGCCCCGACAAGCCCCGGCCGCTCACCGACCTCGTCGCCGTCCTGCAGGCCGACCTCGCCGAGCGGATCGGACCGGCGCTCCTGCCGAGACCGCTCGACGCCGTGCACTCCACCCTCGTCGGCCTCGACGTGCTCGGTCCGGTCGCCTGGCCCGACACCTCCGGCTCCGGACGGCTGGTGGCGCCGGAGGGCGTCGACCTCGCGGGCTTCGCCCGGCACCTGCGAACCGAGCTCGACCGGGAGCCGGTGACGCTCCAGCTGGGCGGCTTCCCCGACCGGGACCTGGGGGTCACGAGCCGGGGCAGGCGCCTGCACGAGCGCTCTCTGACCGCTGACCGTGGCCAGCTCGTGCTGGTCGGCTGGCCGGTCGACCCCCTCGGGAGCCCGGTCGCGACCCTCGACCGGCTCCGGCGTGACGCCCGCCCGTTCGGGATCGCCCACCGCTACCACCGCGACGCCGCCGACATCGACGCGGACGCCCACCTGGTCCTCGCCGAGCTCGCACCCTCCGTCCCGCCCGCCGCGCTCGACGACGCGCTCGCTGCGGGGCGCACCGCCCTGGCGGGCCGCGCCCACCGGGTCCCGCTGCGCTGGGAGGACCTGCGTGTGGTGCTCTATGACGACCCGCGGCTGCCCCTCGCGACGACGGTCGTCCTGCCGATGGCGGCGATCGGCGGCTGACCGCCGCACCCTCGCGGTCCTACCATCGACACCGTGGTCGTGACCCCCGTGCAGGACATCCGCTTCTGCACCTCTGCCGACGGCACGCGCATCGCCTATGCCGTGCACGGCTCCGGTCCGCCGCTGGTCCTGGACGCGTGCTGGCTCTCCCACCTGCAGTACGACTGGCAGAGCCCGGTGTGGCGCCACTACCTCACCGAGTTCGGCCGGTTCGCCACCGTGATCCGCTTCGACGAGCGCGGGCACGGCCTCTCCGACCGGGACGTCGACGACTTCTCCGCCGCCGCGCGCCTGGCCGACCTGGAGGCGGTGGTGGACGACGCGGGCCTCGACCGCTTCGCCCTGATGGCGATGGCGCAGGGCGGCCCGATCTCGATCGAGTACGTCGCCCGGCATCCCGACCGCGTCTCGCGGCTGATGCTGTATGGCAGCTATGCCGGTGCCCAGGCCCGGGCGACCGAGGAGGAGCGCGACCTCGACGCGGCGTTCGAGGCGCTCATCAGGGTCGGGTGGGAGCGCCCCACGCCGGAGTTCCGGCGCGTCTTCACCTACCAGATGATCCCGGGTGCCACCGAGGAGCAGATGCGCTGGCTCGACGAGCTGCAGAAGCGGGCCGTGACGGCGGACACCGCCGTCGTCTCGCGCCAGCAGCGCAACCTCGCCGACGCGACGCGGCTCCTGGCGTCGCTCGACCTGCCCACCCTGGTCCTGCACGCGCGCGAGGACCACATGAACCCGTTCCACGAGGCGCGCTACCTCGCGGCTCACATCCCGGGCGCTCGGCTGGTGCCGCTCGAGAGCGGCAACCACATCCTGCTCGAGGACGAGCCGGCCTGGCCCGTCTTCCTGCAGGAGGTCGAGCAGTTCGTCGCTGACGACCGCGTCGCCGGCGGTCCGGCCGAGAGCGGCGGGGACCTGTCGGCGCTGTCGTCGCGCGAACGTGAGGTCCTGGCGCTGGCGGCTCGCGGTCACGACAACGAGGGGATCGCCACCGAGCTGACCCTCAGCGTGCGCACCGTCGAGAGGCACCTGCAGAACGTCTATCTCAAGCTCGGGCTGCAGGGCCGCAACGCCCGCACCGCCGCCGTCGCCCGGCTGCTCTCCCAGGGCTGAGCGGGACGGGGACGGGGCTCCGCCCGCTACGCGTGCGCCACCACACGTCGCCGTCGTGGGGTGCGAACCTGCGCGCCCGCACCGACGCGGCGACCGGCCCCGGGTTCCTAGCGTCGTCGCAACCGATCACCGAGAACACCCGAGAGCGAGATCCACCATGACCACCACCCAGACCACCACGCCGCAGCCCACCCCGACCACGGGCGACCAGGCCGACCGAGAGCTGAAGGGCCGGCACCGCGCGATGTGGGCGCTCGGCGACTACCCGGCCGTCGCCCACGAGATCATCGCCGAGCTCGGCGGGGTCCTCGTCGACGCCTGCGAGGTGGGGAGCGACAGCCGCGTCCTCGACGTGGCCGCCGGCTCCGGCAACGCGGCGATCCCCGCAGCCCGCCGCGGCGCCCGGGTCGTCGCGACCGACCTGACCCCGGAGCTGCTCGAGCGTGGGCGCCGCGATGCCGAGGCCGAGGGCCTCGACCTCACCTGGCGCGAGGCGGACGCCGAGGCGCTGCCGTTCGGCGACGGGGAGTACGACGTCGTCCTCTCCTGCGTCGGCGCCATGTTCGCCCCCCACCACCAGGCGACGGCCGACGAGCTGGTCCGCGTCACTCGCCCCGGCGGCACCATCGGGCTGGTCAGCTGGACCCCCGAGGGGTTCATCGGGCAGATGTTCGCGACCATGAGGCCCTTCGTGCCGGCCCCGCCCCCCGGGGTCCAGCCGGCCCCGCTGTGGGGTCACGTCGACCACGTGACCGCTCTCTTCGGCGACCGGGTGGACGACCTCCACCCGCGCCAGCAGCGGCTGCGCGTCGCCGCGTTCGCCACCGGCGCCGAGTTCCGCGACTACTTCAAGTCCCACTACGGACCGACGATCGTCGCCTACCGCGGGCTCGCCGAGGACCCGGAGCGGACCGCCGAGCTCGACCGCGCGCTGGCCGACCTGGGCGACTCGTTCCTGGACGACGGCGCCATGGAGTGGGAGTACCTGCTGTTCACCGCCACCCGGCGCTGACCGAGGCGGTCGCCCCAGACGACACGCTGCCCCGGCGGTGACGACCGCCGGGGCAGCGTGCGGGCTCGCGGCTCACGACCGAGGTCGCGTTCACGGGCGCGGGGTCACTCGAACCGCTCGTAGGTGACCGACGGCTGGTAGAGGGTCGTGGCGCTGCCGCTCTGGTCGGTCACCCGGATCTCGAAGGTGTGCACGCCCTTGCCGACCTTGCCGCACAGCTGCACCGAGGCGGTGTCGTACTCGCCGTTGTAGGTGAAGTACTTCGCGCCGCCGCCCACGGGCGCGCCGTCCTTGAGCAGCTCGACGGAGGTCAGCTCGCCGGCGCCGCCGCTGTGGGCGAACGAGCTCACGGTGGCGACGACGGCGTCCGTCCCGCCGCCGGGCCCGGCGATCGTCCACTGCGAGCCCTCGAGCTGCGCCGCCGTGCCGCCGGGGATGCTCTGGGAGTCCGAGGTGCGGTAGCGCATCTTCTTGACCTTGCCGCCGTCGCACGTCTGGGTGATGGCCTTCGCCGAGGTGACCTTGGCCAGCGTGTCGTCGCCCGACGTCCCGCCGGCGTTCGCGGCCCCGGTGCTCAGGGAGGCTCCGCCGGCGAGAGCGAGCGTGGCGATCCCGACCGCGGTGATGCTGCGCAGGTTGTTCATGACGTGCTCCTGACTTCTCCGGAGCGGCTCCGATCGGCGGGGCCGCGGTTGCAGGGAAGAGCGGCCTCGCGATGCGGGGGATACGGCCCTCGTGGGGCCCGAAGAGGTCAGCCGTCGGCCGGCGTCCGGCGCCTCCTCCGGAACGCAGGGTGTGTGCCTGCGGCCGTGAGTGGGTACCTCCAGGAGACACAAGACCCGGCCAGCCGCGTCATCGCCAAGCAAACCTAGGAGTTCACATGGGCTACGGCCTCGGAGCGTTCCTCCTCGTCGTCGGGCTGATCCTGGCGCTCGCCGTGAACGACACCGTCAGCGGGATCGACCTCGTGACGGTCGGCTGGATCATGACGGTCGTCGGGGTCGCCGTCCTCGCGCTGACCGCGTTCACGTGGAACCGCACCCGCGGCGCGCGCAGCGTCGCCACGACCACGCACTCCGACGGCACCCAGACCGTCAGCGAGCGGCGCTCCGAGATCTGAGCCGGCCCCACCTCGGCTCGGCCGCCGCTTCACCGCCGCTCAGCAGCCCCCGGCGGCATAGGCGGTCGTCGCGTCGAACATCGCCCAGCCGTCGGCCGAGTGCCGCGTCGGTGCCGTCGCCGCGAGGGGGAAGCTGAGCCGGCATCCCGGCGCGGCGTTGCCGTTGGCGAGCGTCCGACCGGACCGGTAGACGAACATGGCTGCCTTGCCGCCCACGGTCGCGACGACCCGGGCGCCCGATCCCGGCTTGCCCCAGGACACGGCGTCCCGGCTCGTGAGGAAGCGGACGGACCCGGAGCGACCGCCGGCCATGGCGTTGCCCGGGGCCTCCACCGCCAGCGTCGTGGCCGTGGACGTGCCAGCGCTGGACGTGGTGGCGCGCGTCAGCCGGAAGTCGTCGAACAGCGTCGGCTTCGCCACCCACACCGGGAGTGCGACGCCGCGCAGGGCCGTGGCCACGCGCGTCTGCGCGACGCTGTAACCGACGATCACGAAGGCCGACCCCGCCACGGCACTCGCCGTCACCGTGTCGTCGTCGCGCACGCGGACGTCGTAGCCGAGCCCGGCCAGCCGAGCACGGACGGCGGCCTCGCCGGCGGTCAGGGCCGACGGGCTCTTGACGACCAGCGAGGCGACGGGCGCGGGCGGGGCGTTGAGGACCGTCACGGAGGAGGAGTCGGTCGCGCTCAGCCCGCCGGAGTCGGTGGCGACGGCGGTGACCGTGGCCGGGCCGTCCGGAGTCGTCGCGGTGTCCCAGGTCGTGGCCCAGCCGTTGCTGCCGTCGGTGTCGGTGCCGATGGTCGTGGCGCCGACCTTGAAGGTGACGCCGGTGACCGCGGCGTCGCCGGCCTGGACCTGGGCGGCGACGGGGACGGTGCCGGCGACGGTCGCGCCGTCGGCGGGCGCGGTCAGGGCGAGCGTGGGAGGCGCCGGCGGCAGGTTGTCGACCACGACCCCCGCGGAGTCGGTGTCCGACAGTCCCCACCGGTCGGTCGCGACGGCGCTGACCGCCGCGGGGCCCTCGGACGCCATCGCGGTGTCCCAGGTGGTCGACCAGCCGTCGCTGCCGTCGGTGTCGGTGCCGATGGTCGTGCCGTCGACCGCGAACGTGACACCCGTGAGCGGCATGGTGCCCGGGGTCGCCGTGGCGGAGACGGTCACGTCACCGGCGACCGTCGCGCCGTCGGTCGGTGACGTCAGCGTCACCGAGGGGGCCCCGGGATCGGTGGCGCCGCCGAAGAACGAGTCCTGGGCCAGGCGGGTGAAGGCGGCGGTGGCCGCGGACGAGGACGAGATCTGGAACTGGCAGTCGGGGTAGGTGGTGTCGGCCTTGTCGAACCACCCGATCCCGGCGAACTGGTCGAACGCGGGCTGCTTGAGCAGCGCTGCCGCGTCGTCGATCCACGCTCCCTTGTCGCCACCCTGCTCGGCCGAGCCCAGCTCGGAGAGCACGACCTCCTTGGTGGGGTGCTGCGCCGCGAACGCCCGGAGGTTCGTCGTGAGGGTGTCGAAGGAACGCCAGGCGGTGTTGGCGGTCGGCCGACACGACGACCAGTTGTAGACGTCGGCGGAGATGAGGTCGACGTAGTCGTCGCCGGGGTACCACGTGCCGGCGTAGCGCGGGTCGGTCGTCGCGACCTCGTAGGCGTTGCCGGTCACGATCCAGATGAACCTGACGTTGGTGGCGCCGGCGGCCCGGAACTCGCCGACGATCCGGCGCCAGGCGGCGATGTAGTCGGTGGCGGTGCCGTTGGCGGCGTTGGGTGCCGTCTCGGGCTCGTGGGTGAAGCCGAACCACACGGGCTTGCCGATCGCCTTCATCCGCGCGATCCAGGTCTGCAGCTCCTGGTCGAGCTGGCTGCCGGGCTGCATGGTCGCGATGTCGGCCCAGGGGACGACGGTGCCGTCGGCGCGGCGGGCACGGACCGAGAGCGCCATGATGCGGTCGCTGCCGGTGAGGTTGCTGTGGAAGGTGGTCGGGTAGGCGGCGTCCCAGACCTCGAAGACCCGCACGAAGTCGAGCTGGCGCCCGATCGTCGTCTCCAGGGTGGTCAGGCCGTTCCAGCGGGTGTTGCCGCCGCCGGCCGGCGTCGCTCCCAGCAGCAGCCGGTGCGCGCCGTCCGGCGCGGCGGCCGGCAGCGCCGCGTGCGACGGCACCGCCGCCTGCGACGGCACCGCCGAGACGAGCCCCAGCACCATCGCCGCCGCGGCGATCAGCGCAGCCGTCCGCCCGACCGGACGCGCGCGTCGGACCGTCCCCGTCGTGATCCCCATGGAGCTCCCTCTCAGCAGCCGGTGACGGCGTAGGCGGTGGTGGCGTCGAACATCGCCCAGGCGGCCGCGGTGTGTCGGGTCGGCGCGGTGCCATAGAGCGGGAAGGTGAGCCGGCAGCCCGGGGCCGTCGCCCCGCCCACAAGGGTGCTGCCACGGGGGTAGACGAACATGGTGGCGCGCCCGCCCACGGTCGCGACCGTGGTGGCGCCGGCGCCGGGCGTGCCCCACGACACCGCGTCCCTGGCGGTGAGGAACGTGACGGTGCCGGTGCGGCCGGCGGCCATCGGGTTGGCCGGGGCGGTGACGTCGACGGTCGTCGTGGCGACCGAGCCGTAGTTCGTGGTCGGCGCCGCGGTCATCGAGAGCTCGTCGAACAGGTAGGGCTTGGCGACCCAGACGGTGGCGGGGATGGCCGTCAGGTTGGAGGCCGCGCTGGTGCGGGTGACGCTCGTGCCGATGATCACCAGGGATGCGTCGGCCACACCGCTCGCCGTCACGGTGTCGTCGTCGACGACCCGGACGTCATAGCCCAGCCCCAGCAGGCGGCTGCGGACCGCCGCCTCGCCGGCGGGCAGGCTGGCCGGCGTCGCGGTCACGAGGTAGACCGCCGAGGGTGGGTGGTTGCGGACGCTGAACGTCGAGGTGTCCGTGCCGGAGAGACCGTCGGCGTCGGTCGCCGTGGCGGTGACCGTCACCGTCCCGTCGGCGACACTGGTGCTGTCCCAGGGCACCGACCAGCCGTCGGTGGCGTCGGTGTCGGTGCCGACCGTCGTGGTGGCGACGCGGAACGACACGCTCGTCACGGTGGCCGAGCCGTCGCTGGTGATGGCCGTCAGCGGGGTGGTCCCGTCGACCGTGGCACCCTCCGCGGGCGCCGTCACGGTCACCGACGGCGGCGAGGCGCCGCCCGGACCGCCGAAGAAGGGGTCCTGGGCCAGCCGCACGAAGGCGGCGGTGGCGGCGGGGGACGAGTCGATCGGCCACTGGCACTGGGGGAAGGTGCCGTCGATCTTGTTGAAGTAGGAGATGCCGAGGAACTGCTCGTAGCCCGGCTGCTTGAACAGCTCGCGGGCGTCGTCGATCCACGCCGCCTTGTCGCCGCCCTGCTCGGCGGAGGCCCACTCGGTGAGGATGAGCCTCTTGTCGGGGTGCAGGGCGCCGAACGCCTTGAGCCCCGCCGGGACGCTGGAGAAGTCGCGCCACGGGTTGAAGACGCCGGGCCGGCAGGTCGACCAGTTGTAGGTGTCGGTCGACAGGTAGTCGACGTAGTCGTCGCCGGGATACCACTTCGGGGCATAGCGCCGGTCGGTGCTCGGCAGCTCGAAGCCGTAGCCGGTGACGATCCAGTTGAACGCGACGTTGGTGGCCCCGCGCGCCCGGAACTCGGTGACGACCCGGCGCCAGGCGGCGATGTAGTCGGCGTCCGTGCCGTTGACCTGGTTGGCCGCGATCTCCGGCTCGTGGTTGAACGTGAACCAGACGGGTTTCCCGATCGCCATCATCCGCGTGATCCAGGTCTGGAGCTGGTTGTAGAGCGCGCTGCCGGGCTGCATGGTCGCGATGTCGGCCCAGGGGATCGTCGTCCCGTTGGTGCGGCGCGCGCGGATCGAGATCGCCATGATCCGGTCGCTGCTCGTCAGCTGGCTGTGGAACGTCGTGGGGTAGGCCGAGTCCCACAGCTCGAAGACCCGGACGAAGTCGAGCGGACGTCCGATCGTCGACTCCAGGTCGGTGACGCCGGTCCACCGCGTGTTTCCGGCACCCTGGGGCACCGCGCCGAGCAGCAGCTGCTGCCCCGGCGCGAGGGCCGCCGTCGCGCCGGGTGGTGCGCTCGTCGCCGGCAGCGGCATCAGGCCGCCCAGCACCGTCGCCGCGACCACCAGGCCGGTCCCCACCGCTGACATCCGCACCCGCGCACGCCGAATCCCCATGACAGCCTCCCCCACGTCGACACTCCGAGGCTGTCCTTACGGTAAGCCCGCGGATCGTCCCGGGACCAGACCCCTGGGGGTGGAGGACATGACGAAGGCGGCCCCTCCCGCAGGAGAAGCCGCCGTGTGCCACGCGTGGTACGCCATCAGGGACTCGAACCCCGAACCCGCTGATTAAGAGTCAGCTGCTCTGCCAATTGAGCTAATGGCGCGTGCTGTCGAAGCGACGTCGATGTTACCAGCGGGAGGGGGTCGCGGAGAAATCGGGACCCCGCCACCCGGGCGCGGTACGCCGGCTCGCCGCGCCCCGTCGCGGGAATATTCAAACTTCAACTACCGTTCCCTCCAGCACCGACCGAGAGAGGACCCAGCGATGCCAGCCGTGACCGTCGACGACCTGACCACCCTGCCGCGCGTACGCCGCCCAGGACTGGGCGACCAGCCGCGCCCCGTGTGGCAGGTGACCACCGCGCCCACCGGGTTCGAGGGCGAGGGCTTCCCCGTGCGCCGCGCCTTCGCCGGCGTCGACCTGGCCCACCTCGACCCCTTCGTGATGATGGACCAGATGGGGGAGGTCGACTATGCGCCGGGCGAGCCCAAGGGCACCCCGTGGCACCCGCACCGCGGCTTCGAGACCGTCACCTACATCATCGACGGCGTCTTCGACCACCAGGACTCCCACGGCGGCGGCGGCACCATCACCAACGGCGACACCCAGTGGATGACCGCCGGCTCCGGGATCCTGCACATCGAGTCGCCCCCGGAGTGGCTGGTCCAGCAGGGCGGGCTGTTCCACGGCATCCAGCTCTGGGTCAACCTGCCCCGTGACGCCAAGTCCAACGCGCCGAGATACCAGGACCTCCGCTCCGGCACCGTGGCGCTCCTGGCGAGCGACGACGCCGGCGCACTCGTGCGGGTGATCGCCGGCGAGGTCGACGGCCACGCCGGACCCGGCTCGACCTTCACGCCGATGACGCTCGTGCACGCGACCCTCGAGCCGGGCGCCCAGCTCGAGCTCCCGTGGAACCCCGAGTTCAACGCCCTCGTCTACGTCCTCAACGGAGACGGCAGCGTCGGCCACGACAAGCGCCCGATCCACACCGGCCAGGCCGCGGCGCTGGGCGGCGGCGACTTCATCACCGTCGCGGCCTCCGGCAGCCAGGAGAGCCGCTCGCCGAAGCTGGACGTGATCGTCCTCGGCGGGCAGCCGATCCGCGAGCCCGTCGCGTGGGCCGGCCCGTTCGTGATGAACACCAAGGCCGAGGTGATGGAGGCCTACGAGGACTTCCAGCGCGGGCGGTTCGGGCAGATCCCCGCCTGAGCGGGGCCGACGGTCATCCCTCGCCCGGCGCGAGGCTCTTCTCGAACCAGTGCCGGGCGTAGGGGTTGTCGTTGTAGGGCGGGATGGCGACATAGCCGGAGCGCTCGTACATCGAGACCGCCTCGACGAGTGCGTCGTTGGTGTCGAGCCGGACCCGGTCGTGGCCGAGCTCGCGGGCCGCCTCCTCGAGGCGGCGCAGGGTGCGGGTCCCGAGGCCGGCGCCCCGCCAACCGGGGTGCACCCACATCCGCTTGATCTCGCCGACACCGGGGCCGATGCGCTGGACCCCGCCGCAGGCGACGACGTCGTCGTCGCTGCGCGCCAGCAGGAACGCGCCCTCGGGCGGTGCGAGGGAGGCGGCGTCGTGGTCCCAGGCGTCGCCCGGGTCGAAGCCGCCCTCGAACCGCTCGTCCAGCTCGGCGAAGTAGCGGCCGACCGCCTCGCGGGCCTCGGGGGAGTCGGCGGGCACCGGCTCGAAGCCGATGGTGGCCGCGCGCACGAGCAGCTGGGCGGTGCTCAGCGCCTCGTCCAGCCGGGCCCGCTGCCGGGGCGTCAGCTCCGCCACGAGCGAGGCCGCACGCCGCTCCGAGCGGTCCTCGAGTCGCCGCCACTCCCGCTGCCCGGCGGCGGTGAGCGTGACGCGGCGTCTCCTCCGGTCGGTCGGGTCCGGCGCCACCTCCACGAGACCCTCGGCGACCAGCGAGCCGAGCTGTCGGCTGACGTAGCCCGAGTCCAGCCCGAGCCGCCGGCGCAGCGTGCGGACCTCGGCGCCGTCGGGCCCGACCTCGAACAGCAGTCGCGAGAGGCCCAGTGGCCGCCCGGACCCCAGGAAGGACTCGTCCAGCGCACCCACCCGTTGGGTCCAGGTGCGGTTGAAGCTGCGGAGCACGGCGTACGACGAGTCGGTCACTTGTCTGACTTTAGTCAGATAATCTGCGGGATCCCAGGGGGACCGACATGCGAGCGGCCCCGGCGCGATGCGCCGGGGCCGTCGGGCTGGGGTGAGTGACGGGACTTGAACCCGCGACCACCTGGACCACAACCAGGTGCTCTACCAGCTGAGCTACACCCACCATGAGGCGACGCCCGGGAGACCCAGGGCGGCGAGACCGGGCAGGAGTCTACCCGTTGCCGCCGGCTTTGCTCGCATCGGGGGCTCCGGGGGCCGAGAGACCGGTGAGGGACCCCCCGTGCCGGGCCGCGATCTGTCGGGCCGCCTCGCTGTCGGGGCCGGGCTGCGCGACGAAGACCGCCTCGCGGTAGTAGCGCAGCTCCTCGATGCTCTCCTGGATGTCGGCCAGCGCCCGGTGGTTGCCCTGCTTGGCGGGCGCGGCGTACCAGACGCGGGGATACCACCGACGGGCGAGCTCCTTGATCGAGGAGACGTCGACGATGCGGTAGTGCAGGAAGCTCTCGAGCTCGGGCATGTCCCGCACGATGAACGAGCGGTCCGTCGCGACGCTGTTGCCGGCGAGGGGAGGGCGGCTGCCGTCGGGGCAGTGCTCGCGGATGTAGGCGAGCACCTGGGCCTCGGCGTCGGCGAGCGCGATGCCCGCGTCCAGCTCGTCGAGCAGCCCGGACGTCTCGTGCATGGTGCGGACGTAGTCGCCCATCTGCACGAGGGCCTCGGCCGGCGGCTTGATGACCAGGTCGATCCCCTCGCCGCAGACGTTGAGCTCGAAGTCGGTCACCAGGGCCGCGACCTCGATCAGCGCATCGGCCTGGAGGTCGAGGCCCGTCATCTCGCAGTCGATCCACACCAGGCGCTCGTTCACGAGTGGTCACACTACCGCCGTGGACGGGTGCTCCTCCTCGGACTCGGTGAAGCCGCCGATCCCGGGCTCGCGCCCGGTCGATGGCAAGATCCTGCGATAGCCGCGGCCCGACCCACAGGCTGCCCGCCCTTCCAGAAGATCGGCTGACCCGCATGACCGACCCGCTCTCGCCGCTCGACGGCTTCATCGCTGGGCTCCCCAAGGCCGAGCTGCACGTCCACCACGTCGGCTCGGCCTCGGCTCGGATCGTCTCCGAGCTCGCCGCCCGCCACCCCGGGACCGTGCCCGCCGACCCCGAGGAGCTGCGCCGGTTCTTCGAGTTCCGCGACTTCGCCCACTTCGTGGACGTCTACCTCGCGGTCGTCGACCTGATCCGGACGCCCGAGGACGTCCGCCTGCTGACCTACGAGATCGCGCGCGAGATGGCGGACGAGCAACGGGTGCGCTACGCCGAGCTCACCTGCACGCCCTACACCTCGGTGCAGCCGCACGACCCCGACCGGGGGATGCCGATCGAGGCCTACACCGAGGCGATCGAGGACGCTCGGGTCGCGGCCGAGCGTGACTTCGGCATCGTGCTGCGCTGGACCTACGACATCCCGGGGGAGAGCGGGCTGCCGTCCGCCGACGAGACCCTGCGCTTCGCGCTCGACCACCGGGTCGACGCCCTGATCGGCTTCGGGCTCGGCGGGCCCGAGATCGGGGTGCCGCGTCAGCAGTTCCAGCCGCACTTCGCCGCCGCGAGGGCGGCGGGCCTGCACAGCCTGCCGCACGCGGGCGAGACGACCGGACCCCAGACCGTCTGGGACGCCCTGCTGCTGCTCGGGGCCGAGCGGATCGGGCACGGCACGTCCGCCGCGCAGGACCCCGAGCTGCTGCGCCACCTGGCCGAGACGGGGATCCCCCTCGAGGTGTGCCCGTCCTCCAACCTGGCCACGCGGGCCGTCCCGTCCTTGGCCGAGCACCCGCTGCGCACCTTCGTCGAGGCCGGGGTCACCGTCACCGTCAACTCCGACGACCCGCCCATGTTCAACACCACGCTCAACAGGGAGTACGCCATCGCCGCCGACCTGCTCGGCCTGGACGCTCGCGGGGTGGCGGACCTCGCGCAGGCGGCCGTCGACGCGTCGTTCGCCGAACCCGACCTCAAGCAGGCGCTGACCGCCGAGATCGCCGCCTACGCCGACGCACACGCCGACGGCTGACCGGCCGCCGGGGGCCGGTGCCGAAGATTTCCCGCCCCGCCCCTTGTGCTCGCGCGGGCGGCGGGGATAGAACTGGTCTGTCGGAAGGCCCTAGGCCGGAAGACACGAGGCCCCGCAAACTCATACTTTGCGGGGCCTCACCCTTTCTAACCGACCGCGCCGGGCATCCCGGGGATTTGCCGCGCGTGTCGACGGCGGCGAGTTGGGCAAACCGATCCTGATCGCTAGACTTTGCCGCGAGGGGAGTACTTCCCAGATCCCGCTCCGGTCATCACGGCGCCGTCGGCGCCCCGGGCGTGGAGCCCGGTCGCAGCGCCGGGTGAAGGAGACCTCAGGCACCCACACCTGAGGAGATCCCATGGCACCATCCCTCGTCCACGCGGCGGCGACCCCCGCGATCGACAGCATCGGCACCCCGCTGCTGTGGACCGGCGTGATCGCGGCCGTCCTCGCCCTCCTGGTCCTGGACTTCGTGCTCACCAGGCGACCGCACGAGGTCAGCATGCGCGAGGCGCTGGCCTGGTCCGGCTTCTACCTGGCGCTGCCGCTGCTCTTCGGCATCTTCGTGTGGTCGGGCCACGGCTCGGAGCGCGGGCTGGAGTACTACGCGGGCTACCTCGTGGAGAAGTCGCTCAGCGTCGACAACCTCTTCGTGTTCATGCTGATCCTGGCCGCCTTCGCCGTGCCGCGTGAGCTCGAGCAGCGGGTCCTCCTCTATGGCATCGCGGGGGCGCTCGTGCTGCGCGGCGTCTTCATCGCCGTCGGCGCCGCCGCGCTGGCCGCGTTCGACTGGGTGTTCCTGCTCTTCGGCCTCATCCTCGTGGCCACGGCCGTGAAGCTCCTGCTCGACGCGGTGAAGGGCTCCGGGCACGACGTGGACGTGGACTCGCTGCGCAGCGTGCGCCTGATGCGCCGGCTGATGCCGGTGACCGAGACCTACGAGGGCACCCGGATGCTGAGCCGGGTCGAGGGTCGCCGCGCCCTGACGCCGTTCGCGCTCGTGGTGGGGACCGTCCTGGTGACCGACATCGTCTTCGCGGTCGACTCGGTGCCGGCCGTCTATGGCATCACCGGGGACCCGTTCCTGGTGTTCGCGACCAACGCGTTCGCCCTCCTGGGCCTGCGCGCCCTCTATTTCGTGCTCCGGGGGGCGCTCGACAAGCTGGTGCACCTCGGCTTCGGCCTGGCGGCGATCCTCGGCTTCATCGGAGCGAAGCTGGTCCTGCACTGGGCACACCTCGTGTGGCCGTCGGTGCCCGAGATCCCGACCCTGATGTCGCTCATGGTGATCGTCGGCATCCTCGTGGTCACGACGCTCACCAGCCTGGCCGCCGTACGGCGCCGCGAGGAGGCCGAGGTCGCGCGGGAGACCACCGACGCGTGACCCGGCTGCCAGGGGCGCCCGGCCCGAGATCGGGCGCCCCCTCGGCATGCGGACCAGGCGTGACGCAGCGAGTGCCCGCACCTCGAGACCACCGCCACGACGAAGCAGCTCCGGGCCGGATCCGGAGCTCCTTCACCCTCGAGATAGAGGGCGGCTGACGGCCACGACGGCGGTCCCGCGGCGGACGCTCATGCGCATCCTCCGGTGAGCCACCGGATGTGGCCCGCGAGTGACCCGCCGGGCCATCTCGCCGAAGAATTGCCTGATCGCCGGACGACTTTACGATCCGGACCGTCTTGTCGAGAAATCCTCGCGTCCTCCGGAGTCAGGACGCCCGGGTGGGCGGCGTGTAGTCACCCCGGAGCACCGACGTCACCGAGTGTGCCGGGTCGCCGTCGTCGTCCTCGAGGGACACGTCGACGGCGACGTAGCGATCGACGAGCGAGTCGGGCAGCTCGAACGACGCCGAGCCGCCGGGTCCGACCTGCCCGAGGGGGAGCATCTTGTTGGTGGAGGGCTCGAGCAGCCAGGCGTAGTAGAACTCACCGCTGCGCGCCCGGGGGAGGTCGTGGGTGCGGATGGTCACGACCACGGTCCGACCGCGCTCGGCCATCAGGACCTCGCCCGTGCCCGCGCCCTCGACGGGGCTGAGCCGGCCGGTCACTCCGGCCACGGGGCCGCCCCCCGGCTCGTCGGTCTCGACCAGGCGCGCCGTCGTGACCGCGGTCCCGGCGACCAGCGCGACGACGGCCGCCGCGGCCGCGAGGACCCGGGCCACCCGGCCCGGCCGGTGGCCGGACGCGACCGGGCGCACGGGCAGCGGCGGAGGCGCCAGGGGGGCGGCGGTCGTCACCTCCGGTCGGGCGGGTCGCACGGTCGCGGCGCTCCGGGTCAGGAGGGCGTGACCGACGACCAGGTGCCGGAGCTCCTCGCGGCAGTCGCCGCAGCCGTCCAGGTGGTCGTCGGCGGCGGCCACCTCGGCGTTCGTCAGCTGGCCGCGCAGCAGCCCGAGCAGGTCGGGGTGCTCGCCCGCGGCCGGGGTGCCAGGCGTGGGTGCGTCGCTCATGGCAGGTCTCCTTCCCGTGCGGCACGCATGAGATCGGCGAGCCGCCGTGTCCCGCGGGCGGCCCGAGCCTTGACCGTCCCGATCGGCAGGTCCAGACGCTCGGCGATCTCGCGCTGGGTGAGGTCGGCGAAGTAGGCCAGCTCGAGCACCGTGCGCTCGTGCTCCGGGAGTCGTGCGAGAGCGGCGCGGACGTCGGCGGCGTCGGCGAACCGGCTGGCGGTCTCCCGCCCGTCCTCCCCGCTCAGCTCGCGCAGCGCCTCCACGTCCACGACCTGGTGCCGGCGCGCCCGCAGCGCGTCGACCGCCCGCCGGTGGGCGATGGTGAACAGCCAGCCGCTGAAGCGCTGGCGGGGGTCGTAGCGGTGGGCGCTGCGCCAGGCGTCGAGGAAGGTGCGCTGCAGGACGTCCTCGGCCTCGTCCGGGCCGACGTACCGCGCGACGTAGGCCAGCACGGTCGGCGCGTAGGTCGCATAGGCGTCCTCCAGGGCTCGCTCGTCTCGCCGCGCGAGGCCCAGGCCGATGGCCTGTCCGGGATCCATGACAGTCCTTCGGAGCCGCGGGGGGCGTCGGTTGCCGGCATGGCGATCCGGAACCGACGCCCGCCGCGGGGGACCGTGTCAGAGGTCGATCGGCCGGAGCACCAGCAGGATGCCGTGCGCGATCTGCTTGTTGCCCTTGTTGATGTCCAGCTGGTTGGGGTTGAGGAGCGGGTCGACGTCGTTGCTGTCGCCGTCCTCGAGCTGGACGACCGGGATGGCCGGGTAGATGACGTGCACCGTGAAGGAGCTGCCGGCGAGAGCGGTGTCGAGCTCGGCCCCGTCGGCGCCCAGCGCGGTCTTGGAGGTGATCGTCGCGCCCGGGACGACGTGGTAGAGCAGCACCTGCTCGACCGCGTCGACGCCGACGGCGCTCACCAGCGTGTCGAACGCGGCCTTCTCCGAGGTCGGCCAGTGTCCGGTCAGGTCCTTGACCAGCACCTTGAAGGAGTAGTCGTTGGGGATGAAGGCGGTCAGCCGGACGCTGCCGTCGGTCAGCACGCCGACGGCGCTGTCCGGCTTGGCGGCAAGCACGGCCAGCACGGCCTCGGTGACGATGTCGTAGTCACGGCCGCGCTTGTCGAACCGGTTGCCGTCGGAGGTGAGCACCGCGGCCAGGCTCTTCTCCCCGAGCTTGGGCTGGGGCTTCGCAGCGGCCTGGGCCGGCGCGGATGCGCCCGCGGCGACCAGCGTGGTGGCGGCCAGTGCGGCCGCCATCGTGCGAACGCCCTGGCGGATGGACCTCGTCGTGAACATGGCTTCCCCTTCCGGTCCGGTCACCCGTCGTGACCTCTCGGAGGGTTCTTCGTTCGCCGACCCACCCCCGGTTGCCGACCGGCGCGATGTGTCGGGTCGGCGGGTTCAGCCGACGTGGCGGGGCCACCAGAAGCGGGGGCCGAGCTCGAGGGCGATGGCGGGGACGAGGACGGTGCGCACCAGCAGGGTGTCCAGGAGGACGCCGACGCCGATCACCACGCCCAGCTGGGCGAGCACCACGAGGGGCAGCACGCCGAGGACGGCGAACACCGCCGCCAGCAGGATGCCGGCGCTGGTGATCACTCCGCCGGTCGCGGTCAGCGCCCGCAGCATCCCCACCCGCGGACCGTGCTCGGCGGCCTCCTCGGCCGCCCGGCTGACCAGGAAGATGTTGTAGTCGACGCCGAGCGCCACGAGGAACAGGAACGCGAACAACGGCACTCCGGAGTCGAGCCGCTCGAAGCCGAAGGGACCGCTGAAGAGCCACCACGACAGGCCGAGGCTCGCGGCGTAGGTCGCCACGACCGTGGCCACGAGCACGATGGGCGCGACGACGGAGCGCAGCAGCAGTCCCAGGGCGAGCAGCACCAGCACGAGGATCAGCGGGATGATCACCAGCCGGTCCCGGCTCGCCGCGTCGTTGTCGTCGACGGCCTCGGCCTCGCTGCCGCCCACCCACGTGTCGTCATAGGACGCGAGGGCGTCGCGCAGGTCGCCGATCGCTGCGCGTGCGGCCGCGGTCCCGGGGTCCGCGCTGAGCACCACGTCCACCTGGGCCAGGCCGTCGTCGGCGCGGGTCGTCGGCTCGGCGGAGGCGACGCCGTCCACCTCGGCGGCCGTCGCCGCCACCTGGTCGGCGTCGGCGCGGGTGAGCACCACCGTCGGGTCGGTCGAGCCCGCGGGGAAGGACTCGGCGAGCCGCTCGGCGGCCGCGATCGCCTCGGGCTTGTCGAGGAACTGGTCGGACTCCGACAGTCCGGACCGGATCTGCGTGGTCCCCGCGGCGAGCCCCGCCAGCAGGAGGACCGCGCCCGCCACGAAGAGTCCCGGACGCCGCGCCACGAGGTCGCCGACCCGCCGCCACACCGAGTGCCCGGACTCGACCAGGGTCTGCTGCCCCTGGCGCGGGGTCAGCGGCCAGAAGATCCAACGGCCGAACAGCACCAGCACCGTCGGCAGCACCACGAGGGCATAGAACGCGGCCACCAGGATGCCCACCGCACAGGCGAGCCCGAGGCCGCGCGTCGACGGCACCACGGACAGCAGGAGGGTCAGCAGGCCGACGACCACGGTCGCCGCGCTGGACAGCACCGCCTCGGCGGTCCGCACGAGCGCGGCACGCATCGCGGTGAAGCGGTCGTCGGCGAGCCGCAGCTCGTCGCGGTAGCGCGAGATGAGCAGGAGGGCATAGTCGGTGCCGGCGCCGAACACGAGCACCGAGAGGATGCCGACGGTGGACTCGTCCCACGGGATGTCGACGATCCTGAGGGTGTGGGTGGCGAGAACGGCCGCCAGCCGGTCGGCGATGCCGACGACCACGAGTGGGACGAGCCAGAGGACCGGACTGCGGTAGGTGATGAGGAGCAGGATGCCCACCACCGCTGCGGTGACGAGCAGGAGGCGCGTGTTGGCGCCGTCGAAGACGGCGGCGAGGTCGGCGAGGACGGCGGCCGGGCCGGTCACCTGCGCGGTGACGCCCGAGGGCGCATCCTCGCCGGCCCGGGTCCGGATGTCCTTGACCTCGTCGGCTATCTCGGCCGCCTCGGTCCCCGCGACCGGCACGGTCGCGACGGCCGCGGTGCCGTCGTCGCTCACGACCAGCCCGCTGACGCTGCCGCCGGTGGCGGGGTCGTAGGCCCGGGTCAGCGACGCGACCGCCGCGTCGGGCAGGGTCCCCTCGTCGGCGGTGAAGAGGACCACGGCCACGGTCCCCTCCCCTTGGGGCAGCTTCTCCTGGAGCTCCACGACGGTGGTGGAGTCGAGGCCGGAGGGCAGGTTGTCGGTCGCGGCGGCGTCGCGCTCGGCCTCGCCCAGGAGGCCGATGGTGGCCAGGGCCAGCAGCACCAGGAGCGTCGCCACCCACCAGCTGCGTCCCCGACGGATCGTCCATCCCGACAACGCGCGCATGCCAGCCTCCCGGTCTACACTGAGCAGGTAGCTCAGTTGATAACTCACTAGATATCTAACTTAGTGAGAGACTTTAGGACGTGGAGACCGCGATGTCCAACTCGCCGGACCCGACGCGACCGCCGTCGGGCTCGGGTGTTCCCCCGTCGGTGCAGTCGGCGACCATGCAGCTCCTCCGCGAGCTGCTCGACGTCGCGACGCTGGTCGGTCCGGCGGTGGCGCGCCGGGCCGAGATGAGCCACAGCGAGCTGGCCGCGCTCGAGCTGCTGATGGACCGCCAGGTCGGCCCGGCCGACCTGGCTCGGCACCTCCAGGTCACCTCGGCCGCCTCGTCGGGCATCGTCGACCGACTGGAGACGCGGGGGCACGTGCGGCGCGAGCCCGACGTCCACGACCGGCGACGCACCCGACTGGTCGTCACGGACTCGGCGCGCGCGGAGGTCATCGGTCACCTGATGCCGATGTTCGCCTCCCTGGCCGAGCTGGACGACACCCTCGACGACGACGAGCGGAGGGTCGTGGAGCGGTTCCTCCGCGGGGCGATCACCGCGATGCGCAGGCTGGTCTGAGCATCGGGTCGGGCCGCGCCGGCCGGCTCCGCTCGGTGGCTAGTCGGTGCGCCTGGTCGGGTCGGGCTCGGGGTCGTGGCTGTCGGTGGCCAGGCGGTCGGTGTCCTGCGCGACCGCATCCGCGCGCCGTGCGTCGCGGGTGAAGACCACGCCGAGGGCCACCGCCACCAGGACCGCTGCGGTGATGAAGACGATCAGCAGGGTGGTCATCGGCGCTCCTCTCGGGCTCGGGTTGATGGGAGGTACCCGCCCCGAGTCGCCTGATGCGCGGGCCCGAACGCCAGGGGGGTGCGGTTCACCCCCCTAGGGGTGATGTATCCACCCCTGGTCGGCTCTAGAGTGGCCAGGTGCCCGGCGTGGACCGGGACGTTTTCCGCTGCCCCGAGAACAGGAGAGCACACGCGTGGTTAGATCACGTCACGTGGGTCCCGACAGCTCTCGCTCCAGGCGGCATGACTCGGTGGCGGAGGAGCTCGCCGAGCTGGCGATCTCCCTCCACGACGACGCGACGGTCGAGGAGACGGTCGACCGCGTCCTGTCCTACGCGCGCAACGCCGTGGGCTGCGAGTACGCCGGCGTGGTCTTCGTGCACGGTCGCAACCGCATCGAGACCGAGGCGGTGACCGACCCGATCGTTGAGAAGCTCGAGCAGACGCAGCTCGAGACCGGCGAGGGTCCGGACCTGGACGTGATCGCCGATCGCTACGGCGTGCTGGTCACCGACACCCGGACCGACCAGCGGTGGCCCCGCTGGGCCGAGCAGGTGGCCGGGCTCGGCATCCGCAGCATGCTCAGCGTGCGGCTCTACACCAGCGCGACCACGATCGGGACGCTGAACCTCTACCACTCCGAGCCCGACCGCTTCGACATCGACGACCAGGCCGTCGCCCACCTCCTCGCTCGGCACGCGGCGGTGGCCCTGGCCTCGGCGCGGGCGACCGAGAACCTCTGGCAGGCGGTGGACGCGCGCAAGCTGGTCGGGCAGGCGCAGGGCATCCTCATGGAGCGCTACTCGCTGACCGCCGACCAGTCGTTCGCGGTGCTCATGCGCTACTCCCAGGACCACAACCTCAAGCTGCGTGACGTCGCCCGTGAGCTCGTGGTCAGCCGGCAGCTGCCCGACGTCGGCGAGGCTCCCGCCTAGCCACGACGCGGGGTCCCTCGCGGGTCACCCGGTGGGTGGCCACGGCCCTGGTCCCGGTGTCCTCGACGTGGACGTCGAGGGAGTCGCTCGCCGCCCGCGCCAGCGAGAGCCCGGCGCTCGTGGCCACCGGACCCGGCAGCCGCCGTCCCTCGTCGACCACGGAGGTCTGGAGGACCCCGGTCGCGGACAGGTCGAGCCGGGCGCGCATCGGACCGCGGCGCGTCCGGTCGGAGCTCGCGCCGCTCACCACGGTGCGGCACAGCTCGCGCAGCACGGTGTCGACCACGATCCGGTCCCGCAGGCTGACCCCCTGCTCGAGCAGCCAGTCCCGCGCGGCGGTGCGGATCGTCCAGGTCGAGCCCGGACGTGCCGGCAGGGTGATCTCCAGGGGCTGCAGGGCTGGGGTGCGCCGAGCCGCGAGCAGCACGAGGTCGCGCCCCTGGAGGGTGACGAGCTCCTCGGCGACCTGCCAGAACGGCTCCTCGATGCCGCGGGCCGCGGGGACGGCCAGGTGCTGGGCGGACCGGACCACGGCCTCCACCACCGGCGGCTCGGCCGACCGGGCGTCGAAGAGCAGCAGCAGGTCGTCCTCGCCGACCGTCGCCCGGCCGGAGCCCGGCAGCTGGGTGACCCGGCCGCTCGGCGCCACCAGCACCGGGCCCGGATGGGGCCCGACCACGCCATAGGAGAGGGCGCCCGACGACGGGTCCAGAAGCGCGAGGCAGGCGGACGCGGCCGAGGCGAAGAGGTGGATCGCGCCGTCCAGGTCCCCGGCGGTGAGTCGCTCGCGGGTGGCCGCCAGGACGGCCCCCGCCGTCGAGTCCCCGGCTCCGGGCAGGTGGCCGACCATGAGGGCGGCGCGCCCGTCCTCCAGCCCGCGCACCTCACACCAGTCCTCGGTCGCCGCGGACGCCGGGACGGCGCCACACGCGTCGAGCCGCGGCAGGGCGGCCAGATAGGCCCTGCGGCGCCTGAGCTCCGGGATCCGTGCCTGACCTGACGACGGGCGATCCATGACCCTGAGGCTCCTTCCCCCGTGCTCGGCGGGCGAGGCGTCACGCCCGTGTTGCTCGTGGTGCAGGAGTACCCAACGGCCGGTCGTCGATGCTCGACGCCGGTCAGGCGCGGGTCAGACCAGCGCCGCCTGCTCGGAGAGCACGAACCCGACCACGTCCCCGGCGGAGTAGCTGCGACCGTCAGGGGCGGCCGCCATCAACCGCTCGACGGGGGAGAAGTCCGTGCCGGCGGTCACCAGAGCCGGCTCGACATAGCCGTGCGGACGGCTCTGCGGCAGCCCCGCCGAGGCCAGCAGTGCGTTGCACAGGCAGGTGCGCCCCTCGGTGTTCGCCTCGCGGCCCCCCTTGCGCCGCACGTAGTGGTCGACCGGCTCGGCGGGACAGCGGTAGTCGATGCCGCCGTCGTCGGTGCGGTAGGGCGAGCGCAGGACCCCGAGGTCGCACACCCGGCGTCGGGCGGCGTCCACGGTGGGGTCCGACAGGGTGCCGGGCAGGCTCAGGACCCGGAACGGGAAGCCGGTGGGGGAGACCCGCCAGTCGGCGCGCACCATGACGTCGCCGGCCGCGACCTGGTCGAGCACGCGTGCCTTCAAGGTGGCGTCGAGCCCGGAGTCGCCGCACAGGGCGAAGGCCGTGCCGACCTGGACGCCGACCGCACCGAGCGACTGCGCCGCGCGCAGCCCGTCGGGGGTGCCCCGGCTGCCCGCGAGCCACACCGGCAGGCCGAGCGCGACGATCGCGGGGACGTCGACGACGTCGCGCTCGTCATAGACCGGCTGGCCGAGGTCGTCGACGCGGCGCGGCCCGCGCGGCGGGGCGTTGTGGCCACCGGCGCTCGGTGCCTCGACGACGAACCCGTCGGGCCTGGTCGCCGGGTCGGAGGCCAGACCGGCGGCCAGGTCGACCGACGACACGATCGCCAGGACGCCGGGACGGTCCAGCGGCCGGGCGGCACCCGGCACGAGGGCCGACGGCCGCACCTCGACGGCCGTGTCGCCGTCGGTCGAGCGGGACCCCTGCACGCGCACGGACCAGGCCACGGGCTCGTGGGCCGCCAGGCTCCGCACGAGGCCCGGGAGATCCGCCGGGTTGCCGGCTCCGACGAGCACCCGGTCGACCCCGGCCAGCATGGCGCCGTACAGCGCGAACGGCAGCGGGAGCTCGATCTTGCGCAGGAAGTTGATGCCCACCAGGCCGTCGTGGCCCTCCTTGGCCAGGAACACCTCGACGAAGCCGGCCGCCACCGTCAGCTCCTGGAGCCGCTGGCTCGGGGCCAGGGTCCAGCGCGGAACCGCCGCGAACGGACGGGCGGCGCCCTTGCCTCCGTCGACGAAGTAGGCCTGGAGGATCCACGCCGCCACCGCCGGGTCCGGGAAGTGAGCCAGCGCCCGCCGGACGTGGCCGCCCGGGTCGCCCCGCTGCAGCCGCCGCGCGACGACCACCTCAATGGCCGTCCCCGACACCACGCCCAGCTGCCCGGCGGTCGACACGGCACGGGCCAGCCTCCAGTCCGAGATCGCCACGCCCATGCCGCCTTGGATGATCACCGGTTCCCGGTCTGTGCTCACGGATGCCAGCCTGACGGCCGCGGCCCCCTGACTGATAGAGGCCGGGGAAACGAATGATCGCCGGGGATTGTTCGCAACACACAAAAACGGTGTCCTCGCGTGGCCTGCGCCACGCTGAGTTTGTGTCGGCGCGGTGGGACACCCCGCCTCGGCCCGGGCCGACCTCGCCGCGCGCCCGTCGGGTCCGTATCTCGGCCGCGGTCGCGCGTACCTGAAGGTATCGGCGCACCGGGCGCCGACTCACCGATAGGAGCACGGCCATGGCCGACCTCAACCCGCAACCGCTGCCGCCCCGCGAGGTGACGGTGCGCGTCCCCGTCGAGATCCTCAGCAACATCGACGCCTACCAGAAGGTCGAGCGCAGCATCCTCGGCAAGCTGGGCTGCGAGGGCTGCAACTCGGGGATCCTCGTCAACTGGCGCCACTTCGAGGAGTGGTACGTGACGCCCGACCTCGACGTGCAGCCCGTCATCCCGCAGCAGCGGTTCGGCGGCTGACGCGGTCCTCGGGACCGCGGAGCGACCTCCGATGGGCAGCACCCAGCAGCGGCTCGACCTCGGCGTCGGACTGATCGCGCTCGGCGCGGTCGACGTCGTCTGGCCCGACATCAGCGACCTCGTCGACGTCGTCGAGGTCGAGCCGCAGACCCTGTGGGAGGGCGCGGCCGGCGCCCGGCGCCGGATCGCGCCCGAGCCGCTGGCCTGGCTGCGCGGCCTCGACCGCCCTCTGCTCAGCCACGGCGTCGGCTTCCCGGTCGGCGGGACCACGGCCCCCGAGCCGGACGGCGTCGCCGCCTCGGCCCGCTCCGCCCGCGAGCTCGGAGCCGTGCACTGGAGCGAGCACCTCGCCTTCAACCGTGCCGGCGACCGCTTCGCCGGGTTCCTGCTGCCGCCCGTCCAGACTCCGGAGGCCGTCGCCGCGGCCGCGCGGCACATCGCGTCCTACCAGGACCGGCTCGACCGGCCGTTCCTGGTCGAGACGCCCACCAACTACCTCCAGCCGGTCGCCGGGGACCTGCGCGACGGGGAGTACGTCGCCGCGGTCGCCGAGGCCGCCGACTGCGGCATCCTGCTCGACCTGCACAACATCTGGACCAACGAGCGCAACGGCCGCCAGAGCGTCGACGACTATCTGGCCGACCTGCCGCTGGACCGGGTGGGGGAGGTGCACCTGGCCGGCGGCTACGAGACCGCGGGCTACTACCTCGACGCTCACGTCGGCGCGGTGGACCCCGCCCTCCTCGAGATCGCGGCCCGGGTCGTCCCGCGGCTGCCCCGGGTGCGGGCGCTCGTCTTCGAGGCCGTGCCCCAGTCGGTGGCGGTGCTCGGTGTCGAGGGTCTCCGGGAGGTGCTCGCGTCGCTGCATGCGCTCGCCTCGTTGCCGGTGGCCGGGTCGGCGCCGCTCCCGGCTGGGCCGTCGGGGTCGGTCGCCTCGTCCGGGGAGCCTGTCGCGCGCGAGCGCCGTACGACGGCCGAGCGGGAGGCCGAGCTGCTCGCCTACACCACGCGGGCCTCCGACCACCTGGGCTCCCCGGACCCGGGGGCCGACCTCATGCGCGCCCTCACCGACGAGGGCCGGCTGTCGCTGCTGGTCGAGGGGCACGGGGCCGAGCTGGGAGGCCTGATCACCGCGCACGGGTCCGACGGCGCCCGGGCCCTGCTGCGGAGGTTCCTCGCCGAGACCCCGGCGAGTGCCTGGCCGGAGGAGCAGGGGCGCGCCTTCCGGGCCTGGCTCCGGTCTCAGCCGGCCGCGTCGCCGGCGGCCGCCGCCACCGCGGCGCCCGCCTCGGTGATCCGGAACCGCGAGTCCATCCGATAGTTGGGCCGGTCGCGGGTGGGGAGCTCGTCGTCGACGATGAGGCCCGCGTCCATCAGGTCGACCAGGGCTCGCCACACCTCCCTGTCGTGGACCTTGCCCTCGGCTGCGAGCGCTGAGTAGACCTCCCGACCTCGCAGGTCGCTGGTCGTGTAGAGCGCCAGTGTTCGGCGTGTGATCGCGGCGACCTCGGGGTGCCGGGGTGGGAAGCCCGGGAACGCCGCAGTCAGCTCCGGGCTGTCGACGTGGGTGCCCGCGGTGGCTGCCGCGTGGAGCCACGCGGCGCCCAGGTCCCGGACCAGGGCGCGCCAGAGCCGCGACGGCGGCTCTCCGTGGCGGACCATGTCCTCGGCCAGCAGCAGCTGGTCGGTGCCGAACCGGCGACGGTGGGCCGGCGGGAAGAGGCGCAGCGCGGCGGCGTAGCGCCGCAGCTCGGGCGGCACCGTCGTGGGCTCGTGGGTCATGGCGTCCTCCTCCATCTCAGGCCGGACCGGGCGACCACACCCCCGCAGCGGTCGCCCGGTCGAGCACGGACTGGAGCCCGGCCAGCTCCTCCACGAGCGCGGCCCGACCCGTTCGCGTGATCCGGTAGTAGCGCCGCCGCGAGTCGTCGAGGTCGGGAGCGGGTCGCTCGTCGAGCTCCTCGATCAGCGCCGCGTCGAGCAGCCGGCCCAGGGCGGTGTAGAGCGCGCCGGGGCCGAGCCGGTCGCCATTCTCTTCGGCGCTGCGCATGATGGCGTAGCCATGGCGGTCGCCGTCGGCCAGAGCCAGCAGCACCTGGAGATGCGAGCGTGGCAGTGCCATGGCTGACACTCTATCAAGACGTGATATATCTGAGAACGAGCGAGAGTGGCTGGTGTGTCACGCCCGGCGGTCGGGGAGCGGTGCCCGCCACACCAGGACCGTCCCGCGCGGAGAGTTGTCCGTGGTGGTCAGCGAGCCTCCCAGCCGGTCGGCGCGGTCGGCGAGACGGGTGAGGGTGCCCGGATTGGCGACCGCCGAGAGGACGCGGTCACCGGTCGCCCCGAGACCGACCCCGTCGTCGGCGACCGTCAGCACGATGTCGTCGTTGTCGCGGACCAGCGTCACCGAGACCTCCCCGGCGTTGGCGTGGCTCGCCACGTTGTCCATCGCCTCGGCGACCACGAGCAGCAGGTGCTCGGTGACCTGCTCCGGCACGTCGTCGAAGGAGCCCACGTGCTCGACCGAGGCCCGGATGCCGGCGGACTCGGCGATGTTGTGCACCAGCTGGCCGAGACCGGGCAGGGGGGAGGAGGCGCCGCCCCCGCGGGTGACGGCGTCGATGGTCTGCCGCAGGCTGTCGACCGCGGACTGGAGGGTCTCGCGCGCCTGCTCGACCCGCTGCGCGGCGTCGGGAGGCAGGTCGGCGAGCTGGTCCAGGTCGAGCCCGACCGTGAACAGCCGCTGCAGCGCCTCGTCCTGGAGGAGCAGCGCCAGGCGTGCGCGCTCCTCCAGGAGTGCCGACCTGATGAGGGCGTGCGAGCGCATCGACTCGCCCGCCGCCCGGCGCGTCGCGTCCTGGATCATCACGACGAAGCCGTCGGCTCCGTCGGGTCCGTCCATCGGCAGGTAGGACGTCTCGTAGCGGTCCGAGCCGCCGAAGTGGCTGGGGCTCGTCCGCTCGAAGAACTGGGGCTGCCCGGCCTGCGCGCCCTCGACGTACCTGACCACGCTGCGGTAGCCGGCTGGCCCGAGCAGCTCGCGGAGCGAGACCTCGCGACGGTCGTCGACCTCACGCCCCAACCACCGCTGCATGGCGTGGTTGCGGAAGCGGCTGATCTGGTCGCGGTCGACATAGGCCACCATCGCGGGCAGCTCGTCGAGAAGCTTGACGGGGAGTGAGGGGTGGTGGCGGACCCACTCCCACGTCGCAGCGACGTCGGAGGCGCTGTCGTCCACGTCCACTCCTGCTGGCTCGGGTCCGTCAGCGCGCATGCGACGGCTGACCCTCCCATTCTCGGTCGTCGCGCCGGTCGCAGTCTGCTGTTGGTCGACCCCTTCTCATCGTGTCGAACGTCCCGTCCGCCGGGTTAGGCTTGCCTTACCAACGGCTGAGGTGCCTCCGTGGGGGAGGCACAGGGGGGTGGCCCGTGAACATGCAGGGGTCCGACGTCGTCACGGTGTTCCTCGTCGACGACCATGAGCTGGTCCGCCGTGGGCTGCGGCAGCTGCTCGAGACCGAGCCCGGCATCGAGGTGGTGGGCGAGGCCGCGGCGGCTCAGGAGGCGATCGCGCGCATCCGCGAGCTCGAGCCTCGCGTCGCGCTGCTCGACGCCCGTCTGGGCGACGGGTCCGGGATCCACGTCTGCCGGGAGGTGCGCTCGACGCACCCCCACGTCGCGGCGCTCATCTTGACCTCGTTCGACGACGAGCAGGCCGTCTTCGAGTCGATCCTGGCCGGGGCCGCCGGCTACCTGCTCAAGCAGGTGCGCAGCACCGACCTCGTCGACGCGGTCCGGCGCGTGGCCGAGGGCCAGTCCCTGCTCGACCCCGCCGTCACGGGACAGGTCCTCGAGCGCGTGCGCCGAGGACCCGAGGGCAACCCGGCGCTCGAGATCCTGACACCTCAGGAGCAGCGCATCCTCGAGCTGGTCGGGGAGGGGATGACCAACCGCCAGATCGCCGAGCAGGTGTTCCTCGCGGAGAAGACCGTCCGCAACTACGTGTCGTCGATCCTGGCCAAGCTGGGCCTCGAGCGCCGTACGCAGGCTGCCGTGTTCTCGGTGCGGCACAAGGACTGACCCCGGCTAGTCAGGACGGGCCATCCCGCGAGGACGATTGTCCTTGCCCAGGACGGGACGGTTGACGCTGGCGGCGCATGTCCCGGTCGGGTTTGCTGGTGTCACCCCTCAACGGGGGCGGGGCAGCTGCTCTCGATCTCGGGCAAGAGCGGTTCCTGGCATCCGGCGCCTGGTGTCCCCGCCTCCGTCGACTGGTCCCGGGGTGGGCTCCTGAGCCCGCCCCGGGGAGCCGGTCGGCCATGCGGCCCCCGCGTGTGCGTCGCGACGCGCCCCCGACAGGACTCGAACCTGTGACCCGCGGATTAGAAGGCCGCCGCTCTATCCAGCTGAGCTACGGGGGCTGGGTGCGCACCATTGTGACCGATGCGGGCTGCCCGCCTCGGGGCCAGGGTGCGGGCGTCGTGCCCCAGGCGTCACACAAGTGGCCCGGACCTGGCACTGGTGGGCCGAAGTTTCGGCCGCTCAGTGCGGGTTTCCCCGCTCGAGCGGGGAAACCGACTCAGCCCCGCAGCCGGCCCATCCACTCCTCGACCTCGGCGGCGCCGCGGGGGAGACCGGCGGACAGGTTCCGGGAGCCGTCGGAGGTGACCAGGATGTCGTCCTCGATGCGGATGCCGATGCCGCGCAGCTCCTCGGGGACGAGCAGGTCGTCCTCCTGGAAGTAGAGCCCGGGCTCGACCGTGAGGACCATGCCCTCGGCGAGGTCGCCCTTGGGGTAGATGTCGACCGACGCGAGGCCGCAGTCGTGCACGTCCATGCCGAGCATGTGCGAGGTGCCGTGCAGGGTCCAGCGGGCATAGACCTTGGAGTCCGCGTCGAGCGCCTCCTCCGCGGACACCGGCAGCAGCCCCATCGACTCCAGGCCGTGGGCCAGCACGTCCATGGCGGCGTGGTGTGCGGCGAGGAAGGGGACGCCGGGCCGGACGGCGTCGATGCCGGCTTGCTGCGCCGCGAGCACGAGGTCGTAGAGCTCGCGCTGCACCGAGGAGAAGGTGCCGTCGATCGGCAGCGTGCGGGTCACGTCGGCGGTGTAGAGGTTGCGACCCTCGACCCCCATGTCGAGCAGGACGAGCTCGCCCGACGTGATCGGGCCGTCGTTGTCGATCCAGTGCAGGGTCGTGGCGTGCCGGCCGCCGCCCACGATGGAGTCGTAGCCGATGTCGTTGCCCATCGCCCGCGCGCGGCGGAAGAAGGTCCCCTCGAGCCAGCGCTCGCCGTACTCCAGGACCCGGTCCCACTCGCGCACGGAGTCCTCGAAGCCGAGGGTCGTGATGTCGCAGGCCTCCTGGAGCTGGGCGACCTCCCAGTCGTCCTTGACCAGGCGCAGCTCGGAGGCGACCCGTGCGAAGTCGTCGTCGGTGCTCCGGTCGGCGGTGAGCATCTGGTCGACCCGCGCGTCGACGCCGCGCAGCACCCGGGTCTTGCCGGCGCCGGCGAGGGCGGAGGCCAGCTCGTCGATGTGACGCACCGGCAGCCCGAGCGATCCCGACAGCTCGCCCAGCGAGGGCCGGCGGCCGGCCCAGAGCTCGCCGTACTGCCGGTCCCGGAAGAACTCGTCGGTCTCCCGCGAGGAGCGCGGCCGGGCATAGAGCACCGCCTCGCCGCCGTCGATGACGAGGACCGCGTCGCTGGTCTGGTTGCCCGAGAAGTAGGTGTGCGCGGTGTCGGAGCGGAAGCGGTAGTCGGTGTCGTTGGAGCGCACCTTGAAGGTGCCCGACGGGAGCACGAGCCGCTCGCCGGGGAACGCCTCGGCCAGCCGCGCGCGACGGGCGGCGGCGTGGGGCGCCACCGGGTGCTGCGGGAGGTCGAGCTCGCGGTCGCCCCACCCGGTGCGCATGAACGCGGCGTAGGCCTCGGGGACCGCCGGATCGTGGGACTCGGTGTGGAGCTCCTGGGCGGTCTCGGGGGTCTCGGCAGTGGGCTCGCTCACACGGTCACTGTACGCCGGGAGGAAGGGTCACCTCCGTTACGCTCGGGACCATGCCAGCAGCTCGACGGTCGGGACTCGGCTTCACCGTCGTGGTGACCGTGTTCACGGTCCTCGGCGCGGGGCTGATGATGCTCGTCCTGGGGATGTCGTCGGCTCCGGGCATCCTGTTCCTCGCGACGGCGCTGGCCGCGCTGCCCGTGGGGCCGCTCGTCGGCTGCTATGTGTGGCTCGACCGCTATGAGCCCGAGCCGCGCGCCCTCCTCCTCAGCGGACTGGTCTGGGGCGGCTTCGTGGCCACCGCCGCGGCGCTCGTCCTGCAGGGCATCGGCATGTTCGTCGGCGTCACCGACAAGACCAGTCTCGCGATCGTGGCGCCGGTGACCGAGGAGGCCTCCAAGGGGCTGTTCCTGCTGCTCCTGCTGTGGTGGCGGCGCCACGAGCTCGACGGCGTGCTCGACGGCATCGTCTATGCCGGCATGGTCGGCATCGGCTTCGCCTTCGTCGAGAACATCCTCTATCTCGCCGCCGCCTACAACGGCACCGACGGGCTCGGCCCCGGCGGCACCGACGCGCTGACCGCGACCTTCGTCGTGCGCTGCCTGGCCAGCCCGTTCGCGCACCCCCTGTTCACCTCCTTCACCGGCATCGGGGTCGGCGTCGCGGTTGCGTCGCGTCGTACGGCGGTCAGGTGGCTCGCGCCGGCGGGCGGCTACGCCCTCGCCGTCGTGGCGCACGCGACCTGGAACGGGTCGACGATCTTCGGCGCCGACGGCTTCTTCGGGGTCTACGTCGCCGTGATGGCGCCGGTCTTCCTGTCGCTGGTGGCCCTGGCCGTCTGGAGCCGCCGTTCCGAGCGCCGGATGCTCACCCTGGCGCTGGGGGACGCCGCGCGCCGGGGCCTGCTCCCGGCCACCGACATCGGCTGGGTCGTCGACCTCGGGGCGCGCCGGCGCAGCCGGCGGTGGGCCCGGCAGCTGGGCGGGCCGGCCGCCGAGCGTGCCATGCGCGACTACCAACAGGCGGCCGTGGAGCTCGGCTTCCTGCATCACCGGTATCTTCGGGGCACCCCGCCCCCCGACTTCGCAGCCCGCGGCCAGGAATACGTCGCCCGGATCGCGGCTGCCCGACCGCACATCTCCTTCCCCGGACAGGTGGTACCGACCCGATGAGCCACTCTTCCCCGGAGCACTCCGCGGACAGCACCCGCATGCTGACCGCGCTGGTGCGCCTGCGCGGAGCGCTGCAACAGGTCCGGCTGCCCCTGGAGACCCCCGGTGTGGCGGAGCGTCGCCGCGAGCAGGCCGAGATGGTCGACCAGCTCGAGGACTACGTCATCCCGCGGCTGATGACCATCGACGCCCCCATGCTGACGGTGGTCGGCGGCTCGACCGGGGCGGGCAAGTCCACGCTGGTCAACTCGCTGGTCGGGCACAAGGTCACCCAGCCGGGCGTGCTGCGGCCCACCACCCGGTCGCCCGTGCTCGTCCACCACCCCGACGACAGCAAGTGGTTCGGCCAGGACCGGCTGCTGCCCGACCTCGAGCGGGTGGGCCGCCCGACCGACGACCCCGGGGCGCTCCAGCTCGTGCCCGCGGGGTCCGTCCCCGCCGGTCTGGCCATCCTCGACGCGCCCGACATCGACTCGGTCGAGGAGCGCAACCGGACGCTGGCCGCCCAGCTGCTGGCGGCTGCCGACCTGTGGCTGTTCGTCACCTCGGCCGCGCGCTATGCCGACCAGGTTCCCTGGGACTTCCTGCGCGCGGCCGCCGAGCGGTCGGCGGCCGTGGCGATCGTCTTGGACCGGACCCCCGAGGAGGCCGTCGAGACCGTCTCGACCCACCTGGCCAGGATGCTGGCCAGCCGCGGGCTCAAGGACTCCCCGCTGTTCATCGTGCACGAGGGGCCGGTGAGTGAGGACGGCGTGCTGCCGCCCGGCTCGGTCGCCGACATCCGGGCCTGGCTGGTCTCGCTGGCGGCCGACTCCGGCGCCCGCACCGCCGTCGTACGCCAGACCCTCGACGGCGCCATCCGCACGCTGGCCCGACACACCCACGACGTCGCCGACGCCGCGGCCGAGCAGGCCGAGGCCGCGCGGCGACTGCGCGAGGACGCCGACCGCGCCTACGACCAGGCCCTCACGTCGGTGGCGGCCGCCTCCGCCGACGGCACCCTGCTGCGCGGCGAGGTGCTCGCCCGCTGGCAGGAGTTCGTCGGCACCGGGGAGCTGCTTCGGTCCCTCGAGACGCGCATCGGCGCCCTGCGCGACCGGATCGTCAACTCGATCAAGGGCCGGCCCGCCCAGGCGGAGCGGGTGACCGTGGCCGTCGAGTCCGGCCTGGAGACGCTGCTCCTCGAGCACGCCGAGTCCGCGGCCGAGCGGGCCGAGGCCTCCTGGCAGTCGCTCGCCTCGGGGCAGGCGCTGCTCAAGGACGCCGGCGAGGACCTCGGCCGCGCGTCCCGCGACTTCCGGCGCAGGGCCGAGCGCACCGTGCGCGACTGGCAGCAGGGCGTGCTCGAGATGGTGCGCCACGAGGGCGCCGACAAGCGCACGACGGCGCGGTTCATGGCCTACGGCGTCAACGGGCTGTCGGTGGCACTGATGGTCGTGGTGTTCGCCCACACCGGCGGCGCCCTCGGCGGGGCCGAGGCGGGCATCGCCGGCGGTGGGGCCGTGGTCGGGCAGAAGCTGCTCGAGGCGATCTTCGGCGACCAGGCCGTGCGTACGCTCGCCGAGCGTGCCCGCAAGGACCTCGACGCCCGGGTGGCCGAGCTGCTCGCCCCCGAGCGGGCCCGCTATGTGCACCTGATCGACAGCCTCGGCATCGCGCCGGACGCCTCCGAGCAGCTGCGCGAGGCGGCCCGGCGGGTCGACGATGTTCGGTTCGCCGCGCAGGCCGCTGACGAGGCCGGAGCCACCGACCCCCTAGGGTGAATCCTTGAACCTTTCCGTTCAGGTCCGAGGGAGAAGATGACGTCCTTGCTCGAAGGCGCCAAGCGGCTGCTGACCCGGAGCTCCGACATCGGGGAGCGGGTCACCGGTCTGGCGACGGCGGTGGAGGCCTCGCGGGGTCGCGTCGACGACGCGCTCCTCGACGACGCCGCCACCATCGTCGACCGCGCGTCGGGCCGGCTGCGGCTCTCGGCGGACCACACCGTGGTCGCCATCGCGGGGGCGACCGGGTCGGGCAAGTCCTCGACGTTCAACTCCCTGACCGGCCTCGACCTGTCCTCGGTCGGCGTGCGCCGGCCCACCACCTCCTGGGCGACGGCCTGCGTCTGGGGCCAGCAGGGCGCCGACGAGCTGCTCGAGTGGCTGGGCATCGCCCCGCGCCACCAGACCATGCGCGACTCGATGCTCGACGTCGGCCAGGTCGACAGCGCCATGCAGGGCGTCGTCCTCCTGGACCTGCCCGACCACGACTCCACGGAGGTCTCCCACCACCTCGAGGTCGACCGGCTCGTCGTCCTCGCCGACCTGCTGGTGTGGGTGCTGGACCCGCAGAAGTACGCCGACGCGGCGGTGCACGACCGCTACCTCGCGCCCTATGCCTCCCACCACGACGTGATGTTGGTCGTGCTCAACCACATCGACACCGTCCCGCCCGAGAAGCGCGCCGACATGGTCGCCGACGTCCGCCGGCTGCTGGAGGCGGACGGGCTCGGCGACGTGCCGGTCATCCCGATCAGCGCCAAGCACGGTGACGGCGTCGAGGAGCTGCGCGGCGAGATCACCAGACGCGTCGCCGCCAAGAAGGCCAACCGCGCCCGTGTCGAGGCCGACATCCGCGCCATGGCGGCCCGTCTCCAGGAGGCCACCGGCACCGCCAAGCCGGGATCGCTCTCGAGCGAGCGCGTGGCGGCGCTCGACGACGCGCTGGCCGACGCCGCCGGCGTCCCGACCGTGGTCGACGCGGTCCAGCAGTCCACCCGGCTGCGGGCCAACCGGGCCACCGGCTGGCCGCTCATCGCCTGGCTGACCAGGCTCAAGCCCGACCCGCTGAAGCGCCTGCACCTCGACCTGGGCTCGGTGGGCAAGCAGCTGACCGGGACCGCCCGCACGTCCGTCCCGGAGGCCACCCAGGTCCAGCGTGCCCGGGTGGACTCCGAGGTGCGCGCCCTGGTCGAGGACGTCACCCACGAGCTGGCCCACCCGTGGGCGGCCGCCGTGCGCCGCGCGTCGGTGTCGCGGTTCGACGACCTCAACGACCACCTCGACCTGGCCCTGGCCCGCACCGACCTCGGTGTCGACCGGCTGCCCCTCTGGGCCGGCCTGGTGCGGGTGCTGCAGTGGCTGCTCATCCTGACGGCGATCGGTGCGGCGGTGTGGACGGGGCTCATCTTCGCCTCCGACTACCTCCAGATCCCGGACCTGCGCGTCCCCGACTGGCGGGGCTACCCCGTCCCCCTGCTCCTGCTCGTCGGGGCCGTGGCGCTGGGCATCCTGCTGGCGTTGGTCTGCCGCCTGCTGGTGTCCCTGACGGCGCGCCGCCGGGCCCGGGCGGCCGACCGCCGGCTGCGAGGCGCGATCAGCGAGGTCACCCAGCAGCTCGTGGTGACGCCGGTGGAGGCCGAGCTGGCCGCTTACGCCGAGGCCAGGCATGGGCTGACCGCAGCGCTCGGATAGCCCACCTTCCGTCCACAGCCGGTCCCGGAGAGGGTTCGTCCCCAGGTCGGTGCCCGACGGCGGGGTGCCCGTCGGCGACCGCGCCCAGCCTGGTCCCAGGCGGGCGTCCGGCCCGCCCCGGACAGGAGGACCAGATGAACGACACCCAGATCACCATCCGCGGCTGGGTCGGCAGCGACGTGACGCTCACCGACGTCGGCAACGGCGTCCAGGTCGCGAGCTTCCGCGTGGGCAGCACGCCGCGGCGGCTGCGCAACGGCTCGTGGGAGGACGGCCCCACCGCGTGGTACACCGTCAAGGCCTGGCGCGGCCTCGCCCAGCACGTCGCCGACTCGGTGCGGGTCCGCGAGCCGGTGATCGTGCAGGGCCGGCTCGAGGCCGACGTCTGGGAGAAGTCCGACGGGTCGACGTCGGTGCGCTTCGTCGTCGTGGCCAGCGCCGTCGGGCACGACCTGGGCTTCGGGACGACATCCTTCGCCAAGGACGTCCGCCGGCCCACCAGCGACGCCGAGGACGGGCGACTGCGGGAGGTGATCCACTCCTATGCCGAGGCCGGGCCGCGGCTCGACTCCTTCGGTGACCCGGTGGGCCCACCGTCGACGGTCGAGCCCGACCCCCGTGGGGAGGTCGACGACCCGGCGGCGTGACGGGACGGCTCGGTCAGCCGGCGGGGACGAAGGTCGTCCACGCCGCGTCCTCGACCACCTGGCGCAGCTGATCACGGGTCAGGGGAGGGAGGTCGGCCGTCGCGCCGGAGCCGACCCCCCACTTGTCGTCGGTCGTGTTGGCGACCGCGCCATAGACCAGCCCGTCGTCGGCGGTGCGGATGGTCACCTCGAGCACGGTGACCACGCCGTCGGTCCACGACGAGGTGCGACCGACGTGACGTCCGGCCTCGTCGACGAGCTCGCGGCAGGAGGTGGGCGCCTCGAGGTTGCCCGGGCAGCTGATCCGGTCGCGCCACGTCGGGGCCGTGGGCTCCATGACCGCGGTGCTCCCGTCGGCGCCGGGGGCGTTGGTCGCCGTGCCCGCAGAGTCGTCGTGGGCGGCCGGCGTGGCCGGGGCGGCCGGGGGCGACAGCATGATGGTGACCGAGCCGAGCTCGCCGTCGGCGGTCGTCACCCGGCCGACGAGATAGCCCGCCTGCTCGTGCAGGGGCTCGCCGGGGGTGCGGTCGACGTTGTCGCGGACGAAGCTGGTCAGGGTGACCGACACGGAGGCTGCGCTGCCCGGGTCGGCAGCCGTGAGCGCGTCGCGCCCCGGTCCGCCGGCCAGACGAGGGAGCGTCCACCCGGCGGCGCCGACCGCGAGGACCGCGACGACCGACGTGGCCACTGCCCGCCGACGCCGGCGGAGCCGCCGGCCGGCCGTCGCCGCGCGCTCGCCCCAGAACCGGAGCACGACCACGGCGCGGTCGGTCTCGGGCAGCCGGCGCAGGGCGTCGAGCAGGACGATCCGGTCGGTCGGCTCGGGGGTGCGGTCGGGCCGGTCCGCCACGAGGTCGGTGCGCGGCAGCTCGCCCGAGCTGCGTCGGCGCCGGTCGGAGCGGAAGGTCTTGACCAGGATCGCGTGCACATAGGCCACGGGGTCGTCCGCGGTCCGCACGCGCCACCAGGACACGTAGGTCTTGACCAGCGTGGCCTGGACGAGGTCCTCGGCCGCGTGCGGGGACGCGGTGAGCAGCAGGGCCGTCCGGAACAGGGCGGCGGAGCGGGCGGCGACGACTCGCCGTACTCCGCCTCTCGGTCGTCCGCTCTGCCCACGTGGTCGCCCCGTCCTGTCCGGCCCTCGGCCCGCCCAGGCCCGTCACCTCTGACGCCGCGGCCGCCGTTTCTGGTCTCAGCCGGTTCCGCCCGTAGGCTTGGCGGCTATGGCCGAATATGTCTTCACCCTGCGCAACGTGCGCAAAGCCCACGGCGACAAGGTCGTGCTCGACAACGTCACCCTGTCGTTCCTCCACGGCGCCAAGATCGGCGTCGTCGGACCCAACGGCACCGGCAAGTCGTCGCTCCTCAAGATCATGGCCGGGCTCGACCATCCCAACAACGGCGACGCCATCCGCGACCCCGAGGCCACGGTCGGGATGCTCCAGCAGGAGCCGCCGCTGACCGAGGGCAAGACGGTCCAGGAGAACGTCGAGGAGGCCGTGCACGACCTCAAGACCAAGATGCGGCGCCTCGAAGAGGCCTACATGGAGATGGGCGACCCCGACGCCGACCAGGACGCCCTGATGAAGGAGACGGGCGACCTGCAGACCGAGCTCGACCACGCCGGCGCCTGGGACCTCGACAGCCGGCTCGAGCAGGCCATGGACGCCCTGCGGTGCCCCCCGGGCGACGCGCTGGTCGACAACCTCTCCGGTGGCGAGCGCCGCCGGGTGGCGCTGTGCAAGCTGCTCCTCCAGCAGCCCGACCTGCTGCTCCTCGACGAGCCCACCAACCACCTGGACGCCGAGTCCGTGCAGTGGCTCGAGGGTCACCTGGCGGCCTACCCCGGCTGCGTCCTGGCGGTCACCCACGACCGCTACTTCCTCGACAACGTCGCGCAGTGGATCCTCGAGCTCGACCGCGGCAAGGCGCACCCCTACGAGGGGAACTACTCGACCTACCTCGAGACCAAGAAGGAGCGCCTCAAGATCGAGGGCGCCAAGGACGCCAAGCGGGCCAAGATGCTCGAGCGCGAGCTGGAGTGGGTCCGGTCCAACCCCAAAGCGCGCCAGGCCAAGAGCAAGGCCCGACTGCAGCGGTACGACGAGATGGCGGCCGAGGCCGACCGGATGCGCAAGATCGACACCGCCGACATCAACATCCCCGCGGGTCCCCGGCTCGGCGACGTCGTCCTCGAGGCCGACGAGCTGGTGAAGGGCTTCGACGACCGCACGCTCATGCACGACCTGACCTTCAAGCTGCCGCGCGCGGGCATCGTCGGCGTGATCGGCCCCAACGGCGTCGGCAAGACCACGCTGTTCCGGATGATCACCGGCGAGGAGAAGCCCGACGCGGGCGAGCTCAAGGTCGGCCAGACCGTGAAGATCTCCTACGTCGACCAGAGCCGCGGTGGCATCGACGCCAACAAGAACGTCTGGGAGGTCGTCTCCGACGGCCTCGACCACATCAAGGTCGCCAACTTCGAGATGCCCTCGCGGGCCTATGTCGCGTCGTTCGGCTTCAAGGGCCCCGACCAGCAGAAGAAGGCCGGCGTGCTCTCCGGCGGTGAGCGCAACCGGCTCAACCTGGCGCTGACCCTGAAGATGGGCGGCAACCTGCTGCTGCTGGACGAGCCCACCAACGACCTGGACGTCGAGACCCTCCAGTCCCTCGAGGACGCGCTGCTGGAGTTCCCCGGCTGCGCCGTGGTCACCTCCCACGACCGGTGGTTCCTCGACCGCGTCGCCACGCACATCCTCGCCTGGGAGGGCGACGACGAGGACGAGGCGAAGTGGTTCTGGTTCGAGGGCAACTTCGCGGCCTATGAGGACAACAAGGTCCAGCGCCTCGGCGCCGAGGCGGCCCGCCCGCACCGGGTCACCCACCGGCGGCTCACCCGCGACTGAGGGGACACGGCTTCGTCACGGAGCGACACGACGGTCAGGTGCGGATGTCCATCTCCGGGTGACCGGCGACGAGCCGGTCGGCGACCTTGTCCATGACCCGGCCGAGGGCGGCGAAGTCGTCGTCGCTGGCCAGGTCGACCAGGTTGGCTCGGACGCCGGTGACGTGGGTGGCCGCGGCCTGCTCGAGCACGGCGAAGCCCTGGTCGGTCAGGCTGGCGAGCACGCCCCGGCCGTCGTCCGGGGAGTCGCACCGCTCGACGAGGCCTGCCCTCTCCATCCGCTGGACGGTGTGCGTGACGCGGCTGCGGCTGTGCGCGAGCGAGTCGGCGAGCCGCGCCATCCGCATCGACCGGTCCGGCGCCTCGGAGAGGCGGACCATGATCTCGTACTCCGCGAGGGACAGCCCGAAGTCACGACGCAGGTCGTCGTCGAGCCGGTCGAGGAGCAGCGTCATCCCGAGAATGAGGGCACGCCACGAGTGCTGCTGCGACGTGTCCAGCCAGCGTGTGCCCATGCGTGGAGTCTATGAGTTGTCTGTCCGACAACTGCCGCACCCGGGTCGCGCGTGGTGGCGCCGGTCACGGTCGGCCGGCGCCGGGCCACGCGCCCGACCTCAGCCGAGCCGCTCCAGGATGAGCGCCATCCCCTGGCCGCCGCCGACGCACATCGTGATCAGACCGGTGGACTTGTCGTGCCAGTCCAGGGAGTTCAGCATCGTGTTCTGCAGGCGCGCGCCGGTCATGCCGAAGGGGTGGCCGACGGCGATCGCGCCACCGTTGACGTTGAGGCGGTCCAGGTCGATGCCGAGGTCCTGGTAGGACGGCACGACCTGGGCCGCGAAGGCCTCGTTGATCTCGACCAGGTCGATGTCGCCGATGGTCATGCCCGCGTGGGCCAGGGCGCGTCGGGTCGCCTCGACGGGGCCGAGCCCCATGATCTCGGGCGACAGCCCCGACACGCCGGTCGCCACGATCCGGGCGAGCGGGGTGATGCCGAGCTCGGCGGCCTTGGTGTCGGACATCACGACGACGGCGGCGGCGCCGTCGTTGAGCGGGCAGCAGTTGCCGGCGGTCACGACGCCGTCGGGGCGGAACACGGGCTGGAGCTGCGAGACGGCGTCATAGGTGACGCCCGCCCGGGGGCCGTCGTCGGCGGAGACGACGGTGCCGTCGGCGAGCGTCAGCGGGGTGATCTCACGCGCCCAGAAGCCGTCGACGATCGCCTTCTCGGCGAGGTTCTGGGAGCGGACGCCGAACTCGTCGAGCTCGCGCCGGTCGAGGCCGCGCAGCCGGGCGACGTTCTCGGCGGTCTGGCCCATGGCGATGTAGGCGTCGGGGAGCAGCCCGTCCTCCCGCGGGTCGTGCCAGTCCTGCCCGCCCTCTCCCTGGGCCTTGGTCCGGGCCTGCGCCGCGTCGAACGCCGGATTCTGGGTGCCGGGGATGTGGTCGGAGGTCCCGCGCGCGAAGCTGGAGACCATCTCCACCCCGGCGGAGACGAACACGTCCCCCTCGCCGGCCTTGATGGCGTGGAAGGCCATCCGGGTGGTCTGCACGGAGGAGGCGCAGTAGCGCGTGATCGTCGCGCCCGGCACGTCGTCCATGTCGTTGAGCACGTTGACCACCCGGGCGAGGTTGTTGCCCTGCTCGCCGCCGGGCAGGCCGCAGCCGAGGTAGACGTCGTCGACGGTGTGCGGGTCCAGCCCCGGCACCTTGTCGAGCGCCGCCCTGACGATCTGGGCGGCCAGGTCGTCGGGTCGGAAGTCCTTCAGGGAGCCCTTGTTGGCCCTCCCGATGGGGGAGCGGGCTGCGGACACGATCACTGCCTCGGGCATGGCGGTCTCCGAATCTCGAGGGGTCGCCACGAGACTAGTGCGGACCGGCGCCCCCGCTCATGTGGCGCTGGTCATGCTCTGGTCGGGCGTCTGCTCCCCGCGCTGGGGGCCGGGTCCCTCCGGGTAGGCCTCGGCGTGCTGCACGGCGCGTCGTACGCGCGACGGCATCAGCGACTCGGTCGGCTCCTCGCGCGGGGCCTTGAGCAGGGAGAAGCACATCCCGATCAGGATGAGCATGAAGGGCCCGGCCACGATGATCACCAGCCGCTGCAGCGCCGTCAGGCCGTTCTCTCTCCCCCCCCGACCACAGCAGGAGGGCGGCCACCGCGCCGGTGGCCGAGATGGCCGCGGTCAGGCGGGAGCGAGGGCGGCGAGCCCCTCGATGAGCCGCTGGAGGGACCGCTCGAGGTAGGCGCGGCGCTCCTTCTTGCCCCGGGTCAGCGAGCCGAGCAGGACGCCGTACGACGCGAAGACGAGCGTGGTGGCCCGCTCCAGGTCGGTGCCGCGGCCGCTGTCGCACAAAGCCTGGTCGACCACGCCGACCAGTCGCTGCTGGAGCTCGGCGAGCAGCTCGGCCAGCTCGGGGTCCCGGGTCGCCTCGAGGGTGAGCTCGAGCATCGCCTGGAGCCGCTCGATCGTGGTCAGCCAGCGCAGGAACATCCGGGTCGTGCTGTCCACGGCCCGGTCGAAGTCGCCCGGGTGTCGGGTCAGGGTGACCGACAGCCGCTCGACGTCCTCGATGAGCTGCTGGGACACGTGCTCGGCCAGCCCGGTCTGGAGCGCTCGGCGGGTGCGGAAGTAGGCCGAGCAGCTGCCCTCGGGAAGTCCCGCCTCCCGGTCGACGGCGCGGTGGGTGAGGCCACGCAGTCCGTGGTCGGCGACGACCACGGTGGCCGCGTCCAGGATCCGGCGCCGGCGCGGCGACAGCGACGCCTTGGTCATCGGCTGGCCTCCTTGCTCGCCCGAGCCCTGTGAGACAGCACACTACCGGTTCCGTTGGGAATGATTCTTCTACAGGTGTAGTTTCTACAGACGTAGATCACTACAGATGTAGAAGGAGTTCCGTCATGACCTACGACCTGCTTCCCGGCCTGACCTACTTCCTCGCGGTCCTGTTCACGGTGACTGCCCTGGGCGTGCTCGGCTCGCTGGCCGCCCTCGGCTGGTTCCTGGGCACCAACCGCCGTGCTCGGGTGAACCGGCAGGAGACGATCCCCGCCTACTACCGCCGGATCCTGGTCGCCCACTGACCGGCGCGAGGCGCGCCCGCGGTCGATCTGACACCATCGGCGGGTGCGCCATCTCTACCGGTGTCCCATGCGGTGGGCCGACCTGGACCAGCTCGGCCACGTCAACAACGTCGTCTACGTCGACTACCTGCAGGAGGCGCGCGTCGACCTGATGCGCGCCCAGATCGCGGGCTCCCGTTCCGAAGGACGGGCGGAGGGGATCGTCGTGGTCCGGCACGAGGTCGGCTACCGGTCGCCCCTGACGTTCTCGGTGGGTCCCGAGGGAGCCAGCGGCGTCGACATCGAGTGCTGGGTCACCGAGATCCGCGCGGCGTCCTTCACCATGGCCTACGAGGCCTTCGCGGTCGAGGACGGTGTCCGCACCACCTTCCTGCGTGCCTCGACCGTCCTCACCCCCTATGTCTTCGCCACCGAGCGCCCCCGCCGGATCACCGCCGAGGAGCGGGCCGGTCTCGAGCGCTACCTGGAGCCCGAACCGGCGAACCGGAGGGCGTCGCCCCCTCCCGTAGGACGTGCCACCGCCGCGCACTACCCCGTGCACGTGCGGTTCTCCGACGTCGACGCCTACGGCCACGTCAACAACGTGAAGTACTTCGAGTACCTCCAGGAGGGCCGGATCGCGCTCATGTCGCGGCTGTGGCAGCAGCTGCCGGGCGACGCGCCCTACCCCGGCATGGTCGTCGCGCAGACCGACGTCGACTACCGCGTCCCGCTGCTCTTCCGTGAGGAGACCTACGACCTGTGGTCGGAGGTGACCCGCGTGGGGCACACGTCGGTGACGCTGGAGTCGGAGATCGCCGACGACGACACCGTCTGCGCCCGCGCCGTGGTCACGCTGGTGTTCTGGGACCGCGACTCGGGTCGCCCGGCGCCCGTCCCCGACGGGCTGCGCGCGCTGCTCAGCCCAGCTGGTTGACCATGGACTGCGCCGCCATGAGGGCGTAGTCCCAGAAGCGGGCGTCCTGCTCGGGTGTGAGCGCGGCGGCGTCCAGACCCTCGCGGAAGTGCAGCAGCCACCGGTCCCGGGCCTCGGGGGTCACGGCGAAGGGCGCGTGCCGCATCCGCAGGCGCGGGTGGCCACGCTCGTCGGAGTAGGTCGTCGGGCCGCCCCAGTACTGCGCCAGGAACAGGGTGAGCCGCTCCTCGGCGGGGCCGAGATCCTCCTCGGGGTACATGCCCCGGAGCAGGTCGTCGGCGGCGACGCCCTGGTAGAAGCGGTGCACGACGGTGCGGATGGTGTCCATCCCGCCGATCTCGTCGAAGAACGTGCTCACCGGCCCATTGTGCCGACCGCCCCCGACCCGAAGGGAATCGGCGCGACGTGGCGACGTTGGGGTCACCTGGAAGACTCGACCCGGGCCGCCGAGGGAGTGGCCGCGCAAAGGAGTGATCGCCCCATGAGCACGACCCGCACCGCGAAGACCCGTTGGGAAGGCAGCCTCTTCGAGGGCTCCGGCCGCGTCACCATGGTGTCCTCGGGCATCGGCGAGTTCGACGTCAGCTGGCCCTCGCGCGCCGAGGAGCCCGCGGGTCGCACCAGCCCCGAGGAGCTGATCGCGGCAGCGCACTCGTCGTGCTTCTCGATGGCGCTGTCCAACGGGCTCGCCAAGGAGGGCAGCCCGCCGACCTCGCTCGACACGAGCGCCGAGGTGACCTTCCAGCCGGGCACCGGCATCACCGGCATCCACCTCACCGTCGTCGGCGACGTCCCGGGGATGTCGGCCGAGGACTTCGTGGCCGCCGCCGAGGCCGCCAAGGCGGGCTGCCCCGTCAGCCAGGCGCTCACCGGCACCACGATCACGCTGTCCGCCTCGCTGGCGGAGTGACCGCCGGCTAGGCCCTAGGTCGTCGGCTGGGCGCCGGTCGGGGGTACGGCGCCCGGCTGGCGCTGGGGCATCTCGATGCCCTCGTGGTCGAAGCGGCTCTTGATGCGCGCCCGCATCTCGCGGGCGACCCGCCACTGCTCGAGCGGGGCCGTCTTGAGGGTGACCCGCATCGTCACCCCGTCGGGCGTGATGGACTCGACGCCCCACACCTCGGGCTCCTCGATCACCACGCCCTTGAAGTCGTCGTCGTCCCACAGGTCGTGGGCGACGTCCTGGAGCACCGAGGTCACCTGGGTCAGGTCGTTGTGCTGGGTGACGACGACGTCGAGGACGGTGCGCGCCCAGTTCTGGCTCTGGTTGCCGATCCGGATGATCTCGCCGTTGCGGACGTACCACACGGTCCCGTTGACGTCGCGGAGCCGGGTCACGCGCAGGCCCACCGCCTCCACGGTCCCGCTGGCCTCGCCGGCGTCGATGACGTCGCCGACGCCGTACTGGTCCTCGAAGATCATGAAGATGCCGGACAGGAAGTCCTTGACCAGGCTCTGCGCGCCGAAGCCCAGCGCGACCCCCAGGACCCCCGCGCTGGCGATGATCGGGGCGATGTCGACGAACTCGCTGAGAATCATGGTGCCCACCACCGCGACCACGAGGCCGCTGACGATGCTCTTGAGGAGGCTGCCCGTCGTCCGGGCGCGCTGCACCCGGCGTGAGGGGTCCGAGCCCGACAGGTGGGACATCCGGTCGGGGAGCACCCCGTCCTCGGCGCGCCGGACCACCCGGTCGATGACGCGGTGGGACACGAACCGCACCACCAGCCCCAGCAGGACCAGCGCGACGATGGTCAGGGGGCGGCCGACGACGAGGTGGCCCAGCTCTTCCCAGCTCATGGGCCTCAGTATGTCCGGAGCCCGGAGCGCCGGCCCCGACCGTGCCGCCGGGTCGTTATCCTGACCGGGTGATGACCCAGCGCGCCGTCCGTCGATCCCTCCGCATCAGCGTGACCCTGGCCGCCTCCGGGGCCGTGCTCCTCGCGAGCCCGGCCGGCGCGGTGCCCGAGGGCTGGAGCGACCCCGACCCGGTCAGCGGCCTCTCGGCGATCCTGGTCTTCATCGTCGGCCCGCTCGCGCTGTTCGGCCTCACCGTGCTGCTGGCCTCGCTGCCGCGGCTGATCGGCGGCGCCAAGGCCGCGCCCAGCATCACCGACCCGCAGCCCGACCCCGAGCACACCGGCCTCGACGCCCTCCTCGGCGGTCGCGACGACGAGCCCGCCGCCCTCGAGAGCGCCGAGCGCCCCACCGACTGAGCTCCCCGCCGAGTCGCCACCCGCGGTGACGACTCGGCGGTGCCGTGTCAGCCGGCGGTGTCGCGGGCCTGGGCGGCCAGGGCGCGCACCATGTCGGAGCGGCCCTCGCGGACATAGCGCTTGGCGGCCGGGTTGGCCTCCGACTCCTCGAGCCAGGCGTCGAGCCGGGCGACGACCTCGGGCGAGACGAGCGGCATGAGGAACATGTACTCCAGCGCGGTCGAGGCCCGCTGGGTGCCCTTCTCCTCCCAGATGGTGTCGGCCACGGCGAGGTAGCGGTCGAGGTAGGGCGCCAGCAGCTCGGCCTGGTCGGCCACCGGGAACGCCAGGGCGATCTGCCGCTGCGTCTCGTTGGCGACGTCGTCGCGCTCGATGGCGTCGCGCCAGGCCGTGGCCTTGGCCTCGGCCGTCGGGCGGACCGTCAGCGCCATCGCGGCGTGCTCCTGACCCGAGATGGTGTTGTCGCGGGCCAGCTCCTCGTTGATCCGGTCCTCCTCGGCGCGGCCGGCCGCGGAGAGCCCGGTCAGGAGCGTCCACCGCAGGTCGGCGTCGACGTCGAGGCCGGGGAGCGTGACGCTGCCGTCGAGCAGCCCCGCCACGAGGGCGAGCCCCTCGTCGGAGCGCGCGGAGGACGCGAACGCGCGAGCGAAGGCGAGCTGGTGGTCCGAGCCGGGCTGGGCCGACTCGAGCAGCGCGCGGATCCCCGCCTCCCAGCGGGCCTTGAGGGCGGGGCGGTTCTCGGCAGCCGAGTAATAGCTGATCGCCGTACGGACATAGGCAGGGAGCCGGCTCACGGCGGTCGTGTCGGTCTCGGTGCCGATGCCGCGTAGAACCAGCTCGACGAAGTCGCTGGTGGCCATCTCCGCGTCGCGGGTCATGTCCCACGTCGCACCCCACAGCAGCGCCCGCGCCAGGGAGTCGTCGATCTTGTCGATCGAGGCGACCGCGGTGGCGAGCGACCGGTCGTCGAGCCGGATCTTGGCGTAGGTCAGGTCCCCGTCGTTGAGGAGCAGCAGGTCGGGCTGACGCTCGCCCACGAGCTCGGCGACCTCGGTCAGCTCGCCGGCCACGTCGGTCTCGACCGACGCGCGCCGGGTCAGCAGGCCGCCCGAGACGTCATAGAGGCCGATGCCGATGCGGTGCCGGCGGATGGTCGGGAACTCCGCGGCGGCCGACTGGGCGACGGCGAACGAGGTGAAGGTGCCGTCCTCGGCGACCTCGAAGACCGGCGCGAGCGTGTTGACGCCCGAGGTCTGCAGCCACTCCTGGGCCCACGACTCCAGCTCACGGCCGGAGGCCTGCTCGAGGGCGCCGAGCAGGTCGGCGAACTCGGAGTTGGAGAACTCGTGGGCCTTGAAGTACTCGCGCAGGCCGGCCATGAAGCCGTCGATGCCCACCCAGGCGACGAGCTGCTTGAGCGTCGACGCACCCTTGGCGTAGGTGATGCCGTCGAAGTTCACCTCGACCGCGTGCAGGTCGTAGTTGTCCGCGGCGATCGGGTGGGTCGAGGGCAGCTGGTCCTGGCGGTAGGCCCAGTTCTTGCGGGCGTTGGTGAAGCCGGTCCACGCCTCGGTGAACTCGGTGGCCTCGACCATCGCGTGGTGGCTCGCCCACTCGGCGAAGGACTCGTTGAGCCAGAGGTCGTCCCACCACTTCATCGTCACGAGGTCGCCGAACCACATGTGCGCCATCTCGTGGAGCACGGTGTTGGCGCGCTGCTCGTAGAACGCGTGCACCTGGCGGGAGCGGGGGAGGTACTCGTCGCGGAACGTCACGCAGCCGGCGTTCTCCATCGCGCCCATGTTGTACTCCGGCACGTAGAGCTGGTCGTACTTGCCGAACGGGTAGGGGTAGTCGAAGGCGTCCTCGAAGAACGCGAAGCCCTGCTTGGAGATCAGGTTCAGCGCCTCGTGGTCGAGATGGTCCTTGATGGACTGGCGGCAGAAGTGGCCGAGCGCGATCGTGCCGTGCTTGCCGACGTACTCGTCGTAGACGGCGTGGTACTCGCCCGCCACCAGCGCCGTGATGTAGGTCGACATCCGCTCGGTCGGCGCGAACCGCCAGACCGCCTTCTCGTCCCCGATGGACTCCGGAGCGGGCGTGGGGGAGTTGGACACCACGGTCCATGCCTCGGGCGCGGTGACGTTGAACGTGAACACCGACTTGAGGTCGGGCTGCTCGAAGGTCGTGTAGACCCGCCGCGCGTCCGGAACCTCGAACTGCGTGTAGAGGTAGACGCGCTGGTCGGCGGGGTCGACGAACCGGTGCAGACCCTCGCCGGTGTGGCTGTAGGGCAGCTCGCAGAAGACCCGCAGCTCGTTGTCGGCGGCCAGGTCGTCGAGCTGGATCCGCTGGTCGCGGTAGACCTCGAACGCGTCGAGGGCGCGGCCGTTGAGGGTGATCTCCTGGACCGTGGCCCCGTGCAGGTCGGCGAACGTGCTCGCGCCGGGCTCGGAGCACGAGAACCGGATCACGGTGGTGCTCTCGAAGACCTTGTCGGAGACCGTGAGGTCGAGGTCGATCGTGTAGGAGTCGACCGAGAGGAGTGCTCCGCGGGTGGCGGCCTCGTCCCGGGTGAGGTTGGTTCCAGGCATGCCGAGCATCATGTCACCGGCCGGAAGGCGCGCCGCAAGCCCGGGGTCGCCCGGCGTTCCGAAGGGCGGGCGCCGATGCATGCCGGGGCCTACCCCCGGTTACGTTGAACGGGTGACCAACGCCGACTTCTGGTTCGACCCCCGCTGCCCGTTCGCCTGGATCACCTCGCGCTGGATCCTCGAGGTGGAGAAGCTCCGTGACATCACGGTGACCTGGCACATCATGAGCCTGGCCTACCTCAACCAGGACCGGGACATCTCCGAGGAGTACCGCGAGATCCTGCGCCCCGCGTGGGGGCCGGTGCGGGTCCTGGCGGCCGCCGAGGAGCGGCACGGCAAGGACGTCCTGCTGCCCCTCTACACCGCGCTGGGGACCCGGATCCACCACGAGGGCCGGCCGATCGACCGCGAGCTGATCGAGGCGGCCGTCGTGGAGGCCGGGCTCGAGACCGACCTGGTCGAGGCCATGGACGACCCGTCGTGGAACGAGGCCGTCATCAAGTCGCACCACCTCGGCATGGACCAGGTCGGCTATGAGGTCGGCACCCCGACGATCTCGTTCGAGGGCTCGGCGTTCTTCGGCCCGGTGCTCAGCAAGATCCCCCGCGGCGACGACGCCGCCGCGCTGTGGGACGGCTGCGTGGCGGTCGCGAGGTTCCCCTACTTCTACGAGCTCAAGCGCTCGCGCACCGGCGAGCTCGACTTCACCTGACCCGACCCGGTCGCGCATGATGGGGCGGGTGACCTCGCGCCCCACCCTCGTCCTCGTGCTGCCCGTCCTCGGGCTCGTCGCCGGCAGCCTCGCCCTCACGACGGCCTCCCCGGTCGGCGCCAGCGCTCCTGTGGGCCGCGCCGACCCGGCGACGGTCGTCGCCCTCCGCTCGGTCCCGGGCTCCCCGGTCAGGGAGGCGTCGCGGCCGGTCGAGCGCGGCGTGACCGACCTGCGGGCCGGCTTCTCGATGGTCGCGGTCACCTGGCCACGCGGGGGAGACGTGCAGGCCCGGGTGCGCGCGCACGGCGCCCACGGCTGGACGAGGTGGCTGCGCCTCGAGCGTCTCACCGACGGCAGCGCCGCCGAGCCGGCCGCCGTCGACGGGACCGAGCTGCTCTGGGTCGGTCCCTCGGACCGCCTACGCCTGTCCCTCTCCGGTGCGGCATCCGGCTCCGCGCGCGTGGTGCTCCTCGACCCGGGCTCGGCTCCGGGCGACGCCCACGCGGTCGTCGTACCCCGGAGGGAGGCGAAGCCGCGGTCCCACCGTGCGCCGCGGCCGCCGCTGCTGTCGCGGCACCGCTGGGGCGCCAACGAGCGGTGGCGGAGCACCCGGCCGCGCTACAACCGCACGATCCAGCAGGTGCACATCCACCACACCGCGACCGGCAACGACTACCGGCGGCGTGACGTGCCCGGGATCCTGCGAGGGATCTACCGCTACCACACGCACAACCTGCGGTGGTCCGACATCGGCTACAACTTCCTGGTCGACCGGTTCGGGCGGGCCTGGGTCGGACGTGCCGGCGGGGCCTCGAAGCCGGTGCGTGGAGCGCACACCCTCGGGTTCAACAACACCTCCACGGGGATCTCGGTGATCGGCAACCTCGAGGAGCAGGAGCCGAGCAAGGCGGTGCTGACGACGCTGGTGCACCTGGCCGCGTGGAAGCTCGACCGCTACCACCGCTCGCCCGACGGGGAGGTCACGGTCTACTCCCACGGCAGCGACCTCTACGCCGAGGGCGACCGCGTGCGGCTCCCGGTCGTCGACGGCCACCGTGACACCAACGCCACGGCGTGTCCCGGGCAGTACCTCTATGACCTGCTGCCCAAGATCCGCACGCGGGCCGCGGCGCGGGTCGACCGGTTCCACCAGCGGTGACCGGTCTCGCGGCCGCAAACCCGGGCGCGGCGGCCGGAGCCCGCCACCTAGGATTCAGCCCATGACCAAGGTCCTGTCCGCCGTCGCCTGGCCCTACGCCAACGGCCCGCGCCACATCGGCCACGTCGCCGGTTTCGGCGTGCCCTCCGACGTCTTCAGCCGCTTCATGCGGATGGCCGGGCACGACGTCCTCATGGTCTCGGGGACCGACGAGCACGGAACGCCGATCCTGGTCGCCGCCGACAAGGACGGCGTCACCGCGATGGACCTCGCCGACAAGTACAACGCGGTCATCGTGCAGGACCTGGTCGACCTGGGCCTGTCCTACGACCTGTTCACCCGGACCACGACCGGCAACCACTACCTCGTGGCCCAGGAGCTCTTCGCCCAGAACTGGGCCAACGGCTACATGCTCGAGCAGACCACCCAGTCGGCCATCTCGCCGTCGACCGGGCGCACGCTGCCCGACCGCTACATCGAGGGCACCTGCCCGATCTGCGGGTACGGCGAGGCGCGCGGCGACCAGTGCGACAACTGCGGCAACCAGCTCGACCCGACCGAGCTCATCGATCCGCGGTCCAAGATCAACGGCGAGACGCCGGAGTTCATCGAGACCCAGCACTTCTTCCTCGACCTGCCGGCGCTGGCCGCCGCGCTGGGGGAGTGGCTCGACGAGCGTGAGGCCACCGGCCTGTGGCGTCCCAACGTCATCAAGTTCAGCCAGAACATCCTCAAGGACATCCGGCCGCGCGCGATGACGCGAGACATCGACTGGGGCATCCCGGTGCCGCTGGAGGGCTGGCGCGACCAGCCCGCCAAGCGGCTCTATGTGTGGTTCGACGCGGTGATCGGCTATCTCTCGGCGTCGGTCGAGTGGGCGCGGCGGTCGGGCGACCCCGAGGCGTGGCGCGAGTGGTGGAACAACCCCGAGGCCGTGTCCTACTACTTCATGGGCAAGGACAACATCACCTTCCACTCCCAGATCTGGCCGGCCGAGCTGCTCGGCTATGCCGGCCGGGGCGAGCGCGGCGGCGAGCCCGGCAAGTACGGCGTCCTCAACCTCCCGACCGAGGTCGTGTCGTCGGAGTACCTCATCCTCGGCGACCAGCAGTTCTCCTCCAGCCGGGGGCACGTGATCTTCGTCCACGACTTCCTGGCGCGCTACCAGCCCGACGCTCTGCGCTACTACATCTGCGCCGCCGGGCCCGAGACGTCGGACGCGGCGTTCACCTGGGCCGAGTTCGTGCAGCGCACCAACTCCGAGCTGGTCGCCGGGTGGGGCAACCTGGTCAACCGGACGGCCACCATGATCGCCAAGAGCTTCGGTGAGATCCCGCCGTGTGGCGAGCTCGAGCCGGTCGACGAGGCCGTGCGCGCCGCCGTACTCGCCGGGTTCGACACCGTCGGCGACCTGATCGGCCGGCACCGACAGCGGGCCGCCATCGCCGAGGCGATGCGGGTCGTCGGCGAGGTCAACAAGTACCTCACCGCGACCGAGCCCTACAAGATGAAGGACGAGTCGCAGCGCGACCGCCTCGCCACCGTGCTCCACGTCGCCGCCCAGTGCGTGAGCGACTGCAACACGATCCTGGCGCCGTTCCTGCCGCACTCGGCCAACGACGTGCACCGCGTGCTCGGTGGCGAGGGCGAGTTCATGCCGATGCCGCGCGTCGACCAGGTCCAGGACCTCGACCCGGGTGAGGGCGCGGGGCTGTCGACCTACCCGGTCATCACCGGCGACTACTCCGCCACGCCGACCTGGGAGTCGCGCCCGGTGCGCGTCGGAGCGCCGGTCGGCAAGCCGACCCCGGTCTTCCGCAAGCTCGACCCGTCGGTGGTCGACGAGGAGCTCGCCCGCATGGGCGGGTGACGGTCGCGTTCCTCGCCACCTGAGTCCCGGCGGTCACACGATCACCATGTTCACATGGTGCGCCGGCACTTCACACGGTGTACCCACCGTGCAGAGTGACGGGTCACCAGGTAAACATGGTGACCGGCGGGCTCACCGACCCCGAGCAGGCAGGCCGTCCCTCACCCGGGCAGCCCGACCCCCTCGGGTCAGGACAGGTGGCGGGCGGCGCGGTCGAAGTCGCGGGCGAGGCGGCGCAGGTCGACACGGTGCTCCTTGATCCGGCAGCCGAGGCCGTTGGGCTTCCAGGCGATGCCCTCGTCGGCCCAGCGGGCACGGGCCTCGTCGCGGAGGTGCTCGGGGAGGTCGCCAGAGGAGCTGGTGACCCGCCACCACGTCACGTTGCCGCCATAGAGCGACATCACCCGCCCCACCAGGCGCGGGCCGACGCCCACCAGCTCGGCGAGGTCGCCATAGGAGGCCACCCGGCCGCGCGGGATCTGCTCGACGGCCACGAGCACCCGCTCGACGACCAGGTCGTCCACGAGTCAGACCGCGGGGGTGAGGTCGCGCACGAACGGCAGGCGGGCCAGCGCGTGCACGGCCAGCACGAACACGACGAAGCAGGCGGCGAGCACCGGGTGCCCGCTGACCCACAGTCCGACCGCGGCGAGCCTGAACACCAGCACCTTGGTGACCGGCCGCACCGGCCCCGGTGCGTAGGGCGCTCGCGGCGACGCGAACAGCCCCCACACGACGACGACGAGGCCCGCGGCGACCAGGGCCAGCCAGAGCCCGTCGGCCCAGGCGCCCCAGACGGCGGCTGCGGCGATCGCCAGCAGCTCGGCGCCGAACACCCCGGCGAGCACCACCCAGCCCCACGTCTCCCTCATGTCGGGGGAGTCTAGGGCGCCTCCGGAGGCCCCCTAGGGTGACGGCATGACGCTCCACCCGCAGGCGGCCGCCGTGCTCGCCGTCTGGAACCAGGAGCCCAGCACCGTGGGCGCGGACCTGGCCGAGATCCAGCGCCGGCGCCGCGCCGCGGTCGAGGAGGCGGCCGCCGAGCCGCACGAGCCGGTGGCCGAGGCCGTCGAGGTCGACGCCGACGGCGTTGCCTGCCGCCTGTTCCGGCCGGTCGGCGGTGGCCGCGGCGCCGTCGTCCACGCCCACGGTGGGGGCTTCGTCTACGGCGACGCCACGGTGCACGACGCCCAGGCCCGGCGGCTCGCCAACCGGCTGGGCCGGAGCGTGCTGCTCGTCGACTACCGTCGCCCGCCCGAGCACCCGTTCCCGGCCGCCCACGACGACGTGAGCACGGCGGCCCGGTGGCTCGGACGGGAGGCCGACGGGCTCGGCCTCGACGCGGCCCACCTCGTCGCGCTGGGGGACAGCGCCGGGGGCAACCTGGCGCTGGTGGCGGCGCTGCGCGACCCGGGGCTGTTCGCGGCCTGCGTGCTCGTCTACCCCTTCGTCGACCCCCGGCTGCGCGGGGAGTCGTTCGCCTCCGAGGGCGGCCACGGCCTCACCCGCGAGGAGTCCGACTGGTTCTGGCGGACCTACGCCGGCAGCGACGAGCGGCACCGCGAGCTCCTCGACGACCCTGAGTTCTGTCCGGTGGACGCCCCGGGCCTCGGGACCCTGCCGCCCACCCAGGTGTTCGTCGCCGAGCACGACGTCCTCGGCGACGAGGCCGACCTGCTCGCGGAGCGGATGACCGCGGCCGGTGTCGAGGTCGAGACGTTGCGCTGCGCGGGCATGATCCACGGCTTCTGGCGGCACCCCGAGGCCTTCGACGCGGCCGAGGCCGCCTATGCGGCGACGGCCGCGTTCCTCGACCGGGTCCTCGGCGCCGGCTGAGCGCGCTCAGAAGCCGGGCGAGGGCCACGCCGAGACGTCGGTGCGGAACGCGCGCCAGAGCTCGCGCAGGGCACCGGGGCGCTCCTCGGCGACGACGCCGGCGCGCTGCATGGCGACCAGGTTGCCCCAGCCCAGCCACGCAGCGCCGAGCCGGGCGACGTCGAGCCGGACGTCCGGCTCGCCGTCCGATCGCACGACCGACGCCTCCCCGCCCACGACCCTGATCCGCCACGTCCCCGCGTTGGCGGGCAGCAGCTCGTCGGCCACGGCGACGACCACGTCGCAGTCCTCCTCATAGCCTCGCGCGGCCAGCGCCGCCGGCAGGTCCACGAGCCGCACCCAGACGTTGTCCAGCGGATGGGCGTCCGAGACGGACCGTGGTCCCGGCAGCCAGTGCCACAGCGGGTCGTCGGGCCCGACCTGCGGCAGCCGCACGGTCCCCATGAGGTCGAGGTCCACCAGCCGGCGCAGCAGAGCCAGCCGGGCCGCCGGGCCGCCATAGAGCACCTGCACGCGCACCTCGCCGCCCGGTCGGCCCTGCTCCCACTTCTCCGTGCGGCGGAACACGGCGCTGCCCACGTCGGCGCCGTCGAGCGTCGCGAACAGGATCCGCCAGGGCTCCTTGTCGCGGACCTGGGCCGGGTTGGGCCGCGCCGACCGGCGGTAGAAGCCCTCGTCGAAGACGAGGGTGCCGACCTCGGTGCGGCCGACGACCAGGTCGCTCTCGCGGACCCGGTCGGCGACACCGGGGGAGGTGAGCGTCACCATCCGGGTCCGGATGCGGGCGGCCTCCGCCTCGAGGTGGGGCGCCTGGAAGGTGGTCCCGCGCGCCAGGCTCAGCGAGATCTCGTGACCCGCCAGGCCATAGCCGTAGCGGCCGTAGATCTCGGACTCGCTCGCGTGCAGGACGGACACGGGGACGCCCGCGGACGCGGTGCGCTCCAGGTGGTCGCGCATCATCGCGCGCAGCACGCCCCGGCGCCGGTGGTCGGGGTGGACGCCCACCCAGGCCAGCCCCGCGACCGGGAGCTGCCGAGGAGCCGCGCGGCCGCCGGGGACGGTGAGCAGCAGCGGCCGCACGCCGTAGATGCCCGGGTACGTCGCCGGGTCGGCGCCCTCGACCTCCGCCGCGAAGCGCTGCTCCTCGGGCACCCCCTCGAGCTCCTGGGCCGGCTCCCAGGTCGTCTCCTCGCTGAACCAGACCAGCAGGTCGGTGGCGAGGTAGCGCGCGGCGTCGGTGGCAGGACCGACCCGGATGTCGTCGGACGGGGTCCCCATGCCCTCATCGTCGCCGCGCCGGGCCCCGCTCGCACCTGATTAGTCCCGGTGTTCGACGAGGCGGCGGTCGCGACATTCGCGGGCTGACCGTCGTACGGCGGCACGACCGGCCCGCTGGAGGGGTCTGGAAGACTGCGCCCATGCGCGTTCACCTCGGCTGCGACCACGCCGGCCTGGAGCTCAAGAGCCACCTCACCGACTGGCTGCGCGACCAGGGTCACGAGCCCGTCGACCACGGCCCGTTCGTCTTCGACGCCCTGGACGACTACCCCGTCTTCTGCCTGCGCGCGGCCGCCGGCGTGGCCACCGACCAGGCCGCCGGGGTCGAGGCGCTCGGCGTGGTCATCGGCGGGTCGGGCAACGGCGAGCAGATGGCGGCCAACAAGGTCGCGGGCATCCGCTGCGCCCTGGTGTGGTCGGAGGAGACCGCGGCCCTGGCGCGGGAGCACAACGACGCCAACGTCGTGTCGGTCGGCGGCCGGATGCACACGGTCGAGGAGATGACCCGGTTCGTCGAGGTCTTCCTGGCCACGCCGTTCAGCCACGACGAGCGGCACGTCCGACGGATCGGGCAGCTGGCGTCCTACGAGGCGACGGGCGAGCTGCCGCCGCTGCCCGAGTCCGCCCGCGGCGGCGATGCCTGAGGGGCACACCCTCCGGCGGCTCGCCGACGTCGTCACGTCGACCTTCGCCGGGCACCCGGTCCGGGTGAGCTCGCCGCAGGGCCGGTTCGCCGCCGAGGCCGAGCAGCTCGACGGCGCGGTCCTGGAGGGCGCCGACTCCGCGGGCAAGCACCTGTTCATGGAGTTCACCGGCGACCGTCTGGTGCACATCCACCTGGGGCTGATCGGCGGCCTCGCGGTGCACGCGGCGGTCGAGGAGGTGCCGGAGCCGGTCGGCGCCGTACGGCTGCGGCTGGTCGCGCCGGCCGGCGACGGCCTGCTCTCCTATGCCGACCTCCGCGGCGCCACCCAGTGCGAGCTGGTCACCTCGGCCGTGCGCGACGCCGTGCTGGAGCGGCTCGGCCCCGACCCGCTCCGGCCGGGCGCCGACCCCGCGAGGGCGTGGGCGCGGATCTCGAGGTCCGACCGCTCCATCGGCGACCTGCTCATGGACCAGTCCGTGATGGCGGGCATCGGCAACGTCTACCGCGCCGAGGTGCTCTTCCGGCACCGCATCCACCCGCTCCGACCCGGCCGCTCGCTGCGACGCAGCCAGCTCCAGGCCCTGTGGGACGACCTGGTGGTGCTGATGCGCGAGGGGGTCGTGACCGGGCGCATCGACACGGTGCGGCCCGAGCACACGCCCGAGGCGATGGGGCGCCCCCCGCGCACCGACGACCACGGGGGAGAGGTCTATGTCTACCGGCGCACCGGTCAGCCCTGCCTGGTCTGCGGGACGCTCGTGCGCACCGCCGTCCTCGCCGGGCGCAACTCGTTCTGGTGCCCTCAGTGCCAGCGGCCGTTCCGCTCCCGGGCCGCGCGGTGATCCGGCTTTCAACCATCTGAGGCGAAGACCACAGAGCGGCCACCCCTCTGGACACTGCCGCTTGCGTGCGGGAGTGTCGGGTTGACCGGTGACCCGCCGGGAGGAACGCGCCTGGTGTCCCCAATGCCAGCGTGCGCGCCGATCTCGGGCTCTACAGTGAAGGCACCCATGGACAACGCCCGAGGCACGACCACCCTGACCCCGGACCGGACGCCGCTCTCTGCCGACGCGCCGTCTCCGTGGCGTGCCTTCCGCAGCGCGGTCACCCGCTACCGGCGCTCCGGGGACACCCGGATCCTGGTCGGCCTGGGCGTCGCCTCGGTGGCGTGCATCGCCGCGCTCGGCATCTGGCCGGCCTACGTGCCGATCACCGTCGTGGTGCTCCCGCTGCTGCTCGGCCACCTCGTGCTGGGTCCCCGCGAGCTGCCCTGGTTCGTCGTGGCCACCATGCTCGGCCTCGCGCTGGTCGCGCCGCGCCAGCCCGAGCTGACGGCGCGGACCATGATCGAGATCCTGGTCGTCTTCCTCATCGGCTTCGTCATCCTGCTGTCGTCGTTCCGGCGGTCCCGGCTCGGTGTCGCGGGTGTGCGGGGCGAGTCGATGCTGGTCGACCTGCGCGACCGCATCAACCGGCACGGCGGGCTGCCCGACCTGCCCTCCGACTGGCACGTCGAGAGCGCGCTGCGCTCCGCCGGCGGGTCTCCGTTCTCCGGCGACTTCGTTGTCGCGAGCCGGCCCCACCACGGCGACCGCTTCGACGTGGTGCTCGTCGACGTGTCCGGCAAGGGCGACGAGGCCGGCACCCGGTCGCTGCTGCTGTCCGGAGCCTTCGGTGGGCTGCTCGGCGCCCTGCGGCCCGAGGACTTCCTGCCCGCGGCCAACGAGTTCCTCATCCAGCAGGAGTGGGAGGAGGGCTTCGCCACCGCGGTGCAGCTGTCCCTCAACCTCAAGACCGGCGAGGCCCGCGTGTGGACCGCCGGGCACCCCCCGGCGGTGCAGCTGGCGGCCGGCACCGGTCGCTGGTCGGTCCACGACACCGAGGGCCCGCTGCTGGGTCTCATCCCCAACGCCGAGTTCACCGGCACCCGGAGCATCCTGCGCCCCGGCGACGTCGTGCTCCTCTACACCGACGGGATGGTCGAGACCCCGACCCGCGACATCACGATCGGCATCGACCGGCTCGTCGGCCAGGCCGAGCGCGACCTGCGCGGCAACTTCGACCGCGGCGCCGACCGGCTGGTCGACAACGTGGGCTCACGCTTCGACGACCGGGCCCTCATCCTCATTCACCGGCGCTGACCCGGCGCTCCCGGCGGCCGGGCCGTCGGGGCTCACGTGCCCGGGGAGGTGGATCTCGTCGTCGGCGTCGCCGTACCTGCGTCGCAGCGCCACGAACGCGACGCCGGACGCGAGCGCGGCGCCCATCGCCACCCAGACGATGAGCCGCAGGCCGGCCACGTCGGCGAAGTGGATCGGGTCGATGCGCAGGTTCTCGATCCACATCCGCCCCGTCGCGTAGGCGAGGACATAGAGCGCCACCATCTGCCCGTGCCGGAAGCGGAGGCGACGGTCGAGGGTGACCAGGAGGGCGAAGGCAGCCAGGTTCCACGCGCACTCATAGAGGAACGCCGGGTGGAAGGTCGCGAAGCTCTCGTAGCCCTCGGGCCGGTGCTCCGGGTCGATGCGCAGGGCCCACGGCAGCGTCGTCGGCGTGCCGAACAGCTCCTGGTTGAAGTAGTTGCCCCAGCGCCCGATCGCCTGCGCCAGCAGGACGGCGGGCGCCAGGGCGTCGGCCATGGGCACCACGCGGAGGCGCCAGCGCCGCGCCCCGAGGAACACCCCGAGGGCCCCGAGCGGGATGGCGCCCCAGATGCCGAGGCCGCCCTCCCAGATCCGCAGCGCTCCCCACGGGTCCTTCCCGGCGCCGAAGTAGCGGTTGGACTCGGTCAGGACCCAGTAGAGACGTCCGCCCACGATCCCGAACGGCACGGCCCACAGAGCGATCGCCGACACCTCGCCGGCGTCGCCGCCGCGCGCCTGCCACCGGCGGTCGCCGAGCCAGATGGCGACGAAGATGCCGACGAGGATGCACAGGGCGTAGGCCCGGATCGGCAGGGGTCCCAGGTGCCAGACGCCCTGACCCGGGCTCGGGATGGACAGCGGCAGCACCCCGGCAGCATGTCACGTGAGGCTTGCCTCGCCTGGGGCGCCCCGGTGTCCGGACGACGTGCTCGGTTGGGGTCGGGCGGCCCCGGTGTGGCACCATGACACCCGCGGTTTTCGCGCGCCCGACGGGCGCAGGAGGACCCACGCGGATGTAGCTCAATGGTAGAGCCCCAGTCTTCCAAACTGGCTACGCGGGTTCGATTCCCGTCATCCGCTCGCAGGCGGTCCCGGACCCGGTCCGGGCCCGCTGGCGGGGCGTAGCGTAGTGGCTAGCGCGCCTGCTTTGGGAGCAGGAGATCGCAGGTTCGAGTCCTGTCGCCCCGACGAGAACGAGCACCACCCCCGCACCACGGAGCCCGCGCCAGCGGATCCGCCAGGCACACCCCCTGAACCCGCCTGGACGACACGAACGGAGAACACCTGTGAAGAGCGCCGTCGAGACCTTGAGCCCGACCCGGGCCAAGCTGACCGTCGAGGTGCCCTTCGAGGAGCTCAAGCCAAGCCTCGACGCGGCCTACCAGCAGATCGCCAAGCAGATCAACATCCCCGGCTTCCGCAAGGGCAAGGTGCCCCCGATGATGATCGACCGGCACGTGGGCCGCGGCGCGGTCCTCGACCAGGCCGTCAACGACGTGCTGCCGCAGAAGTACGTCGAGGCCCTCCAGGAGCACAGCCTCGTCCCGCTGGCCCAGCCCGAGATCGAGGTCACCCGCTTCGAGGACAACGAGGCGCTGGAGTTCACCGCCGAGGTCGACATCCGTCCCGAGATCTCCGTCCCGGACTACACCGGCCTCGCCGCAACGGTGGCCGACGCCGTCGTCACCGACGAGGAGGTCGAGGAGCAGATCCAGTCCCTGCGCGAGCGGTTCGCCACCCTCAAGGACGTGGAGCGCCCGGCCGAGGACGGCGACTTCGTCGTCATCGACCTGAAGGCCACCCAGGACGGCGAGCCCGTCGAGGGCGCCGAGCTGTCCGGCATGTCCTACCGCGTCGGCCGTGGCGGCATGCTCGAGGGCCTCGACGAGGCCCTGGTCGGCATGTCGGCCGGCGACGACAAGGTCTTCTCCTCCCAGCTCGTCGGTGGCGACCTGGTCGGTCAGGACGTCGACGTCGCGGTGACCGTCACGCAGGTGCAGGAGCAGGAGCTGCCCGCCTACGACGACGACTTCGCCCAGCTGGCGAGCGAGTTCGACACGGTCGACGAGTTCTCCGCCGACGTGCGTGAGCGGCTGGGTCGCGGTCGCCGGCTCGAGCAGGCGGCCCTCGCGCGCGACGCCGTACTCGAGGCGCTGCTGGAGAAGATGGACGTCCCGCTGCCCGACGCGATCGTCGCCGAGGAGCTCACGGCGCGCCGGTCCAACATCGAGCAGCAGCTCGCCATGGCCGGCATCACGATGGAGCAGTACCTCGACGACGAGGAGCAGACCGTCGACGAGTTCGAGGCCGACCTCGAGCGCCGCGTCCGGGAGGCGGTCACCGCGCAGTTCGTGCTCGACGAGATCGCCAAGACCGAGGCCTTCGGCGTCGACCAGGCCGAGCTCTCCGAGCACCTCGTCCGGCGTGCCCAGCAGTCCGGCCAGGACCCGCAGGAGTTCGCCAACCACATGTTCGAGCACAACCACATCCCCGAGCTCGTGCAGGAGATCCTGCGCGGCAAGGCGCTGGCCACGATCGTCGAGACCGCCACGGTCACCGACGAGTCCGGGCAGCACGTGGAGCTGGCCAACCTGCGTCCCGACGGCACGATCGGTGAGCCCCAGCCCGAGGGGGGCACCGAGACCGAGGCGAGCGACGACGCTCCGGCCGAGGCCGACGCCGCGGACGACGAGGCCCCGGCCGAGAGCTGAGCCGGAGGGTCAGCCGGCGAGGAAGCGCGCCCAGCACCTCGCCGGCACCCCGGACACGGTGGTGAAGTCGCCGCCGAGGACGAGACCTTGCTCGGTCACGTCGATGGCGAACACCCCCCAGAAGCGGTCGAAGACCGGCACGAAGTCCGGGTCGAGGACCCCGGTGGCCGCGTCCGCAGCCCGGATCTTGGTGGTCGGGTCGCCGCCGAAGCCGTCGTGGAAGCCGAAGTAGACCTCTCCGTCGAAGAAGTCGATCGCCTGCACGTCGCCGTCGGCGGACCGCCGCCAGGTCAGCTGGCCCGTCGCCGCCTGCCAGCCGTAGGCGCCGTTGGTCCCGGTGCCGCCGCCCCCGAAGACCATGGTGCCGTCGTCGCTGACGTCCACGGCCAGCATCGGGTTGACCGACTGGGCGAACGCCGGGCCGACCAGGGCGCCGGTCGCCCCGTCGACCGCCGCCAGCCCGACCCGGGACCGGCTGTTGACCGTCGGGAACTGCCCGGCCAGGAAGACGGTGTCGGAGACCGGGCTCATCACCACCCCGAAGACGCCGACCCCGCCCACCGAGGCGGTGAACGCCGGGTCGACGGCACCCGTGGCCGCGTCGAGCTTGACCACGTGGTTGTGGGTGGTCCCGTTGACGGTGGCGAAGGTGCCGCCGGCATAGAGCGAGCCGCCGGACACGGCCAGTCCGCGCACCGCCGCGTCGAGCGTCGGCGCGAAGCCGGGATCCAGACCGCCCGTCGTCAGGGACACCCGCGCCAGTCGCGACCTCGGCTGTCCGGCCACGCGACCGAACGCGCCGCCGGCATAGAGCCAGGTGCCGTCGGTCGCGAGTGCCCGCACCGTCGCGCCCGCGTCGGCACGCCAGCCGGTCACCAGCGCACCGGTGTCCATCGTGAAGGCCGCGAGGCGCTGCCGCGCGACCTGCTGACCCGTGGGACTGATCGCGGCCGTGAAGTCGCCACCGAGATAGACCGTGTTCCCCACCTGGAGCGCGGCATAGACGCGCCCGTTGACCCTCCAGCTTGCTGCTGGCGTGCTGCCCAGTGCCACTGCGGCCGTCGCGGGCGTCGGGACCGTCCCGGCGACCACGACCGCGAGCACGAGCGCCGACACGGTGGCTAGCCGGCGGCGTACGACACCCAGAGCGGAGCCCCATCTCCACTTCACGCGCCCGACGCTAGACCCGGCGCTGTGGCAAGCCAACCCTTCCCTTGGTCAAATCCGCCCTGGGCGAACAGGGCGGACTTCGCCGTGGAACCGTCCCCGGTTCGGGCTAGGGTCGGCCTCGTGAACCCCAACTCCAGCACCCTCCCGCACTCCGGCGGGCCTCGCGTCGACGGCCCGCGGATGGCCGACGCGGGCTCGATGTACGGTCTCGACGACCACATCTACCAGCGCCTGCTGCGCGAGCGGATCGTCTTCCTCGGCTCCGAGGTGCGCGACCAGAACGCCAACGCGATCTGCGCCCAGCTGCTGCTGCTGTCGGCCGAGGACCCCGAGGCCGACATCTTCCTCCACATCAACAGCCCCGGTGGCTCGGTGGACGCCGGCATGGCGATCTACGACACCATGAACTACATCCCCAACGACGTGGCGACCGTCGGCATGGGCCTCGCGGCCTCGATGGGCCAGTTCCTGCTCTGCGCCGGCACCAAGGGCAAGCGCTACGCCCTGCCGCACGCGCGGATCATGATGCACCAGCCGTCGTCGGGCATGGGCGGATCCGCCTCCGACATCAAGATCCAGGCCCAGCAGTCCCTGCACATCAAGCAGGTGCTCCTCGACCTGATCGCCCAGCACACGGGCCAGTCGCGTGAGCAGGTCGAGGCCGACGCCGACCGCGACCGCTGGTTCACCGCGGACCAGGCGCTCGAGTACGGCTTCATCGACCAGGTGATCACCAGCGCCCGCGAGGCGGCCGACGAGGGCCGGCCGGCCCACTCCAAGGACTGAGACGAGAGACCCATGAACTACTACATCCCCCAGTGGGAGGAGCGGACCTCCTACGGCTTCCGCCGCATCGACCCCTACGCCAAGCTGTTCGAGGACCGGATCATCTACCTCGGCACCCCCATCTCCGACGACGTGGCCAACGCCGTCATCGCCCAGCTCCTGTGCCTCCAGTCGATGAACCCCGACCAGGACATCAGCATCTACATCAACAGCCCGGGCGGCTCGTTCACCGCGCTCACCGCGATCTACGACACCATGCGCTTCATCAAGCCCGACGTGCAGACGGTGTGCATCGGCCAGGCGGCCTCGGCCGCGGCCGTCCTGCTCACCGCGGGGGCCCCCGGCAAACGCCTCGCCCTGCCCAACAGCCGGATCCTCATCCACCAGCCCTACACCGAGGGCACGTTCGGCCAGACCTCCGACATCGAGATCCAGGCCAACGAGATCCTGCGGATGCGTGAGCTGCTCGAGCGGATGATCGCCGAGCACTCCGGCAAGAGCCAGGAGGAGGTCAGCCGCGACATCGAGCGCGACAAGATCCTCACCGCCGAGCAGGCCGTCGAGTACGGCCTCATCGATGCCGTGCTCGAGTCCCTCAAGACGGCGCCCGCCCTGTCGAACTGATCAGTGAGACTGATCCAGATGTCCTCGAGCCACTTTCGTGTCCAGGCACCCGTCGGGGGCCCGCACGAGGTACCGTCGAGGGGTCTGCGGCGCGGATCGACGCGGCAGGCATGACCATGCACACTCCGAAAGGGACCGCTCGTGGCACGCATCGGTGACGGAGGCGACCTCCTGAAGTGCTCGTTCTGCGGCAAGAGCCAGAAGCAGGTCAAGAAGCTCATCGCCGGTCCCGGCGTCTACATCTGCGACGAGTGCATCGAGCTGTGCAACGAGATCATCGAGGAGGAGCTCAGCGAGGGCAGCGAGGTCAGCCTCGCGGAGCTGCCCAAGCCGCGTGAGATCTTCGAGTTCCTCAACTCCTACGTCATCGGGCAGGAGCACGCCAAGAAGTCCCTGGCGGTCGCGGTCTACAACCACTACAAGCGGGTCCAGGCCGGCCTGCAGCCGCTGGGTGGCAAGCACACCAAGGACGACGCCGTCGAGGTGGCCAAGTCCAACATCCTGGTGATCGGCCCGACCGGCTGCGGCAAGACCTACCTCGCCCAGACGCTGGCCCGGATGCTCAACGTCCCGTTCGCCATCGCGGACGCCACGGCCCTCACCGAGGCCGGCTATGTCGGCGAGGACGTCGAGAACATCCTGCTCAAGCTGATCCAGGCCGCCGACTACGACGTCAAGAAGGCCGAGACCGGCATCATCTACATCGACGAGATCGACAAGGTCGCCCGCAAGGCCGAGAACCCCTCGATCACCCGGGACGTCTCCGGCGAGGGCGTGCAGCAGGCCCTGCTCAAGATCCTCGAGGGGACGACCGCCTCGGTGCCGCCCCAGGGTGGGCGCAAGCACCCCCACCAGGAGTTCATCCAGATCGACACGACCAACATCCTGTTCGTCGTGGGCGGCGCCTTCTCCGGCCTCGAGCACATCATCGAGCAGCGGGTCGGCAAGAAGACCCTCGGCTTCACCGCCGAGGTCCGTGGCGCCGCCGAGCGCGAGGCCGAGGACCTGCTGGCGCAGGTCCGTCCCGAGGACCTCACCAAGTTCGGCCTGATCCCCGAGTTCATCGGCCGCCTGCCCCTTATCGCGAGCGTGAGCAAGCTCGACAACGAGGCGCTGGTGCAGATCCTCACCGAGCCGCGCAACGCGCTGGTCAAGCAGTACCAGAAGCTCTTCGAGCTCGACGGCGTCGAGCTCGAGTTCACCCCCGAGGCCATCGTGGCGATCGCCGACAAGGCGATGGAGCGGGGCACCGGCGCGCGCGGCCTGCGCGCGATCATCGAGGAGGTCCTCCTCCACGTGATGTACGACGTCCCGTCGCGCGGCGACATCGGCAAGGTGGTCGTGACGGGCGAGGTCGTCACCGACGACGTGTCTCCGACACTGATTCCGCGCGAGTCCGAGGCCAAGAAGAAGAAGTCCGCCTGAGCAAGGCCCGGTTCGGCGACGGATCCTCGCGGGTTCGGACCGCACATCCGCCTGCCCGGCGCCATCCTCCGATCGGGTGGCCCCCTAGTCACAAATGACTAGTCCCGCCACCCACCCGGCCTAGTCACTTCGGGTCATTTCGGGCCAACCGCCCGAGAACGGGTTGGAGGGGCTCGGCGACCTCGCCAGACTGGTCTGGACAGGGGAGCCCAGGGGGAAGAAGCAGCCGTGAGCAACGAGCACAAGCGTCCGATGGTGGCCTTCATCGCGGTGGCCGTCATCTGCGCGGTGCTGGTGGTGAACGCGAGCCGGCAGCACGCGATGGAGATCTTCCGGCGCGGCTTCCCGATGATCGCGGCGCCGGCCCTCCTGCTCTCCGAGCCCAAGGAGTCCGCCGACCTGCCGATGGCCGACCCACCGACCCCGGCCCCTCGCGGCGACTCCTCCCGTCCCGCGGGCGGCTCGCCCTCGACCGGGTCGTCGTCCGACTCCGGGTCGGGTGGCAACGCCCGGGCCGGCGGCAGCCTCGCGGTCGCGACGCCCGCCGGCGGCTCGTCGTCCTCGGGGCGCCCCGCGGGCCGCGGCGGCCCCTCCGGCCAGCCCGCCGCCCATCCCGCACCCGGGATGGGGCACGGCACCGGCGGCCACGGCACCGGACACGGTGACAACGGGCACGACGGCAACGGACAGGGCGGCAACGGGCAGGGCGGCTCCGGACACGGCGACGGCAGCAGCGGTCACGGCGACGGCGGCGGGACGGGCACCGGTGACGGTGGGAGCACCGACGGCGGCGGCACCGGTGACCAGCACGGCCACGGGCATGGACACGGCCACGGCGACGGCGGCCAGGGCGACGGTGGCCAGGGCGACGGTGGCCAGGGCGACGGCGGCCACGGCGACGGCGGCCACGGTGACGACCAGGGCGACGGCGGCCACGGACACGGACACGGACACGGCCACGGCGGCGACCACGGCGACGGCGGCAGCAGCGGCGACGGCGACCAGGGCGAGAGTGGCCAGGGCGACGGCGGCAGCAGCGACGACGACGGCGACGACCACGGGGACGGCGGCCACGGTCACGGCCATGGCGGCCGTCACGGCGACGGCCGGGGCTATGGCGACTGGAACGGCGACGGGCGCCACCACGGTGGACATCATGGTGACGGCGCGCACGCGCACGGTAGGCACCGGTGGGGTGGCTGACGCGGCTCGGGTGACCATCTCGGCTGACCGCTGATCCGCAGCCGAACTCCCGATCACCCGGGTCGCGTCACCCCGCCGTCGAGCGCGTCACGCCTCGGCGGGTGCCAGCTCCGCGCGTACGGCGATCTCGGCCGCCTCGGCGACCGGGACCAGCCGGAGCTCTCCGGTGACCTTGCCCGCGGCGCACAGGTCGCCCCGGGCGCTGTCGACCGCGGCCAGCTGGGCCTCGGTGCCGGTGATCTCGACGAGGCTCAGGGGTGCCCGCATGGACGCCTTGGCCTGCGACTTCGCGCCCCGGATGCCGGTGAGCGCCTCCGCGACGACGTCGAGCAGCTGCGGGTCGGCGTCGACGCCGCCGAGCTCCGCGGCCGTCGGCCACGACGCACGGTGGATCGAGCCCTCCTGCCACCACGACCAGACCTCCTCGGTCACATAGGGCAGGAACGGCGCCAGGAGCCGCAGCTGGACGTGCAGCGCGGTGGCCAGCGCGGCCTTGGCCGACGCCGTCGCGGCGCCGCCCTCCTCGGCGTAGGCCCGCTCCTTGACCAGCTCGAGATAGTCGTCGCAGAAGCCCCAGAAGAACCGCTCGGCGGTCTCCAGGGCCGAGGTGTAGTCATAGGCGTCGAACGCGGTCGTGCACTGCCCGACGACCTCCGCGAGCCGGGCCAGCAGGGCCCGGTCGACCGGCTCGGTGACCGCCGCGAGGTCGGTCTCGGTGGCGCCCACGCCGCCGAGCACGAACCGGGTCGCGTTGAGGATCTTCATGGCCAGGCGGCGCCCGACCTTCATCTGGGACTCGTCGAAGGGGGAGTCCATGCCCGGCCGGACGCACGCGGCACGCCACCGGACCGCGTCGGCGCCGTACCTCTCGAGGATGTCGGTCGGGACGACGACGTTGCCCTTGGACTTCGACATCTTCTTGCGGTCCGGGTCGAGGATCCAGCCCGACAGCATCGCGTGGGTCCACGGGGTCGCGCCCTGCTCGTAGTGGGCACGCACCACCCGGGAGAACAGCCAGGTCCGGATGATCTCGTGCGCCTGGGTGCACAGGTCCATCGGGAAGACCCGCGCGAAGAGGTCGTCGTCGACGCTCCACCCACCGGCGATCTGAGGGGTGAGCGAGGAGGTGGCCCAGGTGTCCATCACGTCGGGGTCGCCGAGGAACCCGCCCGGCTTCCCGCGCTGGTCCTCGGTGTGGCCGCGGGGGACGTCGGTCGAGGGGTCGACCGGCAGCTCGGACTCGCTGGGCAGCAGCGGGTGGTCGTAGTCCGGCTCGCCGTCGGCGTCGAGGGGGTACCAGACGGGGAAGGGGATCCCGAAGAACCGCTGCCGCGAGATGAGCCAGTCGCCGGTCAGCCCGCCGACCCAGTTGTCGTAGCGGTGGTGCATGTGCTCGGGCAGCCAGGTGATCTCGCGCCCGTGCTCGAGCATCTCCTCGCGCAGCGCGGCGTCGCGGCCACCGTTGCGGATGTACCACTGCCGGGTAGAGACGATCTCGAGCGGCTTGTCTCCGCGCTCATAGAAGTTGGCCATCCGCGTGGTCGGCGTCGGCTCGCCGTCGAGGTCGCCGGACTCCCGCAGCATCGCGACCATCTCCTCGCGGGAGGAGTGGACCGTCTTGCCGGCGAGGCGCTGGTAGGCCTCGTCGGCGCCGGCCAGCCACTCGGGGGTCTCGCGCGCGAGACGGCCGTCGCGGCCGATGACGGTGCGCACGGGCAGGGCGAGGTCGCGCCACCACTGGACGTCGGTGAGGTCGCCGAAGGTGCAGCACATCGCGATGCCGGCGCCCTTGTCGATCTCGGCGGCCTGGTGGGCGAGCACGGGGATCTCGACCCCGAAGACCGGCGAGGTGACCGTGGTGCCGAACAGTGGCTGGTAGCGCTCGTCGTCCGGGTGGGCGATCAGGGCCACCGCGCTCGCGATCAGCTCGGGCCGGGTCGTCTCGACGTGGACGGCGGTGCCGTCGGGCCGGTGGTAGGCGACCCGGTGGTAGTGGCCGGGGTACTCGCGGGCCTCGATCTCGGCCTGGGCCACCGCCGTGCGGTCGGTGACGTCCCAGACCGTCGGGGCGTCCTGGAGGTAGGCCTCGCCACGCGCGAAGTTGCGCAGGAACGCGCGCTGGCTGATCTCGCGAGCGGTGCTGCCGGCGGTCGTATAGGTCTGGCTCCAGTCCACGGACAGGCCGAGCTGGCGCCACAGGGTCTCGAAGACCTTCTCGTCCTCGACGACCAGCTGCTCGCAGAGCTCGACGAAGTTGGGTCGGCTGATGGGCAGCTGGCGCTTGGGGTCCGGCTTCTCCGGAGGGGTGAAGCCGGCCTGGTAGGGCAGCGAGGGGTCGCAGCGGACGCCGTAGTAGTTCTGGACGCGGCGCTCGGTCGGCAGACCGTTGTCGTCCCAGCCCATGGGGTAGAACACCGCCTTGCCGCGCATGCGCTGGTAGCGCGCGACGAGGTCGGTGTGGGTGTAGGAGAAGACGTGCCCGACGTGCAGGCTTCCCGACACCGTGGGCGGCGGGGTGTCGATCGCATAGACGTCCTCGCGCGTCCGCGTGCGGTCGAAGGCGTAGGTCTGGTCGGCGTCCCAGACGGCGCCCCACTTGTCCTCGAGGCCCTCCAGCGCCGGCTTGTCCGGTACGGCGACGGGCCGCGTCGGGCTCGTCGTCGTGGACAGGGGCTGCTGGGGGTTCTCGGTCATGGGCCGAATCCTATGAGCCGTCGCGGATGCCACGAAAACGAGTTCGCCTGTGGTCGGGGGCGGGGCTAGCGTCGCCGGCATGGTGGACGTGGAGTTCGTGAGGGAACCGGCCGACGTGCTCGGGCGGGCCGGCGACTTCCTCGCGCGGGACGGGCTGCTCAACACGGTGGTCAACTCCGTGACCAACCGCGCGGTCGCCGAGGAGGTGGCGGGTGTCGAGAGGGACCCCGCAGTGCCGCGCTGGTGGATGCTCGCGTCCGAGGGCGACGAGGTCGTGGGGGTCGCGATGCGCACTGCGACGGGAGCGCCGTACCCCGCCTATGTCCTGGCGATGCCCGACCACGTGGCGCTCGCGTTCGCGCAGGCGCTCCACGACCGTGCCGAGGGGCTGACGGCGCTCAACGGTGCGCTGCCGTCGACCCGGGTGGTCGCCGACGAGCTGGCCCGGCTCGCCGGCGGCGAGGTCGTCGAGGCCAAGCGGACCCGGCTGTTCGAGCTCGGGGAGCTCGTGCCCCCGGCGGTCGCTCCGCCGGGGGAGCTGCGCCTGGCCGGACACGTGGACGCCGAGCTGTGCCTCGCCTGGTTCCACGCCTTCCTGGCCGACGCCGACGAGCAGGCCGGGCGGCCGCGAGGCAGCTCGATGGAGATCTCGACGTTCACGCTCCCGGACATGCTGCGGCGGATCGACGCGGGGCTCGTCTGGCTGTGGGTGACCGAGGCGGGGGAGACCGTGCACCTGACCGGGGCCAACGCGCCGAGCTTCGGGGTGGCCCGGGTCGGCCCCGTCTTCACGCCGCCCGAGCACCGCGGCCGGGGCTATGCCAGCGCGGCCGTCGCCGAGGTGTCCCGGCAGCTGCGCGACGCCGGGGCGCGGGTCTGCCTGTTCACCGACCAGGCCAACCCGACCTCCAACCGGATCTACCAGGCCCTCGGCTACGCGCCCGCGGCCGACCTGGTCGAGCTGGTCATCGTGCGGTGAGATACCCTCCCGGGTATCACCTCACGGTCGCGACAAGGAGCTGAGATGGGCAACCACGGACCCGACGTGCTGGCCGACCTGCGAGGCCCGGCGCGCGAGCTGCGCAGGCTGATCCCGGACGTCTACGAGGGGTTCAGCAAGCTGCACGGCTCCGCGCTGGCCGCGGGTGCGCTGGACGAGAAGACCAAGGAGCTGATCGCCCTGGCCGTGGCGGTCAGCAGCCAGTGCGACGGCTGCATCGCCTCCCATGCGCGCGGTGCCCACCGCCACGGCGCCACCGAGCAGGAGGTCGCCGAGGCGATCGGCGTGGTGTTCCTGATGAGCGGCGGCCCGGCGACGGTCTACGGCCCCCGAGCGCTGGCCGCGTTCCAGGCGTTCGCCCAGCCCGAGGGCTGAGACCTCCGGCGACCGGCTTCCCGAGCCCGGCCGGCGCGGTCAGCCGGCCTGCGGGCGCCACTTCGGGAGCGAGCGCGCCTTCTCGAAGGCACCGAAGAGGGGGCGGTCCGCCGGGCACACCGTGCCCTCCGCCGGCAGGTCTCCGGTGGCGTAGTAGGCGTCGAACGCCTCGGTCACGCACGTGTTCGTGATGGCGCCGTGCCCCCAGCCATCCATCAGCAGGAAGCGCGATCCGGCGAACAGCGTGGTGACCTTGCGGGCCCCCTGGACCGGCGTCGCCGGGTCGTGGCTGTTGCCGACCACGAGGAGCGGGTTGGCCGTCGTCACCTCCCACGGGCCGCGGAACGCGTCCTCCCCGTAGGCCGCCGGCCAGCCGCTGCACGGAGCCGAAGCCCAGGTCCAGAGGGAGCCGAACCAGGGGTACTGCCGGTCCTGCGCCCGTCCGGCCTCCCACCAGGCGAGCCGCCCGCTCGGGTTGACCGAGTCGGCGCAGGCCACGCCCGCGAAGGGATCGCGGATCTTGATCGCCTGGAGCCCGTAGGGCGCGCTGATCGTGTCGCGGGCGGCCCTCAGGAGGCGCTGCATCCGTGCCGAGGCGACCTTGCCGGAACCCGACGGCTTGTGCGCGGCCTTGTAGATGTCGGCCAGCGTGTAGCCGAGCGAGTCATAGCTGTAGTTGTCGTAGAGGAGCGACAGCGTGATGCCGACGAGGTCCTGGTAGGTGAACCGGCCGCCCCAGACCCGCAGGTCGCCCTGCTTGGCCTTGCGCACCAGCCACCGCCACTTGGCGTCGGCGTCGCCCGCGAACGCACACGCGGAGCGCCCGACCCGGTCGCACTCGGCGAGGCCGGTGGTCAGCGACTCATAGGCTCCGCGAGCACTGCGCAGCCGGGTCGAGAAGGGCTCGGTCGCCGGGTCCTCGTCGCCGGTCGACCACGCCACGGGGTCGAGCACGCCGTCCACGACCATGCGGCCGACGCGGTCCGGGAACATCGCGGCATAGGTCGTGCCGAGGTAGGTGCCGTAGGAGATGCCGTAGTAGTCCAGCATGTCCTCGCCGACCGCCTGGCGGATCAGGTCCATGTCCCTGGCGGTGTCGGCGGTCGACATGTGGGCGACGATCGCGTTGGGGTTGTCGCGGCACGCGAGCCGCTCCCACCGGGCGAAGTTCCAGACCCGCTTGGACTGCGGCTCGGTGATCGGGAACGAGACCTGGGGGAAGTCGGGCCGGGTGCCGGGGGTGCACACCATCTCGGAGTGCCGCCCGACCCCGCGCGGGTCGACGCCGATGACGTCGTACCTCAGGGCGACGGTGTCGCCGAGCAGCTCGGAGGCATAGAACGCGAACTCGGTGGCGCTGCCACCCGGTCCGCCCGGGTTGACGAAGAGCGTTCCGAGCCTGCGGCCCGCGTCCAGCGCCGGCAGCTTGACGAGGTCGAGCAGGATCGTGGGCCCGGTCGGGTCGTCGTAGTCCAAGGGCACGACCGCCGTCGCGCACAGTGACCGTGGGATGTCCTGGCAGCGCGTCCAGTCCAGGGTGGGCACGGGCGCGTCCACCTGGGTCAGGATCCGCGGCGCGGTAACAGGTGCGGCCGCATGGGCCCCGGCACTGGCGGGAAGCGCGCCGAGCGTGCCGGCGAGCAGCGCCGCCGCGAGTGCGGTGGCGACCAGCCGAGGACGCGACGAGAAGGCCATGGGATCCCCCGATCTCCGAGTGCGGCGCGTGGTCGGCGCCAGGGTTGCGACGCTACTCCTGACTAGAGTGGGCACGCCATGACTGATGTCGCGCCGCGTCCGGCGGCCACCTTCGCCGAAGCCGAGGACGCGCTGCTGTCCCGGTGGCCCGAGACCAAGCTCGAGCCGTCCCTCGACCGCATCCGCGCGTTCCTCGAGCTGCTGGGCGATCCTCAGACCGCCTACCCGGTCGTCCACCTGACCGGGACCAACGGCAAGACCTCGACGTCGCGGATGATCGACACGCTGCTGCGCTCGCTCGATCTGCGCACCGGGCGCTTCACCTCGCCGCACCTGGAGCGGATGAGCGAGCGGATCTGTGTGGACGGCTCGCCGCTCACCGACGAGGAGTTCGTCCGCGCCTTCAACGACGTCGCGCCCTACACCCACCTCGTCGACGCCGCGCAGCCGTTCCCGCTGTCGTTCTTCGAGACGATCGTCGCGATGGCCTACGCCGCGTTCGCGGACGCCCCGGTCGACGTGGCCGTGGTCGAGGTCGGCATGGGCGGAGCCTGGGACGCCACCAACGTCGCCGACGGCCTGGTCGCCGCGGTGCTCCCGATCGCCGTCGACCACGAGAAGTACCTCGGCGCCGACCCGGTGGACATCGCTGCCGAGAAGGCCGGGATCATCAAGCCCGGTGCCACGGCCGTCCTCGCCGCACAGACCCCCGCGGTCGCCGAGGTCCTGCTCGCCCGGGCCGCCGAGGTGGGGGCCGGCGTCCTGCGCGAGGGCGTCGAGTTCGCCGTCGAGCACCGCGCACCGGCGGTGGGCGGTCAGGTGCTGTCGCTGCGCGGCGTGCGCGCGTCGTACGACGAGCTTTTCCTGCCGCTCTATGGCGCCCACCAGGCGCAGAACGCGGCCGTCGCGCTGGCGAGCGTCGAGGCGTTCCTGGGCGACCAGCCGCTCTCGGACGAGGTGGTGCGGGCGGCCTTCGCCGAGATCAGCTCGCCCGGCCGGCTGGAGGTGATCCGCCGCAGCCCCACGATCCTGCTCGACGCCGCCCACAACCCGCACGGCGCCGAGGCCACCGCGGCCGCCCTCGAGGACTCGTTCTCCTTCTCGCCGCTGATCGGCGTGATGGGCGTGATGGCCGACAAGGACTACGAGGGGGTGCTGGCCGCGTTCGAGCCGCACCTGGCCCACCTGGTGTGCACCCAGAACTCCAGCGACCGGTCGATGCGGGCCTCGGCGCTCGCGACGGTGGCCCGGGAGGTGTTCGGCGAGGACCGCGTGACCGTGCAGCCGAGCCTGGCCGACGCGATCGACGAGGCCACGGCGCTCGCCGAGCGGGGCGAGGCGTTCGGCGACGCCCTCGGGTCCGGCGCGGTGCTCGTGACCGGGTCGGTCGTCACGGTCGGGGAGGCGCGGGCGATGCTGAGGAGGCGCAGGTCGTGAGCGAGCACGCGAGCCCCGCGACAGGGGAGCAGGTGCGGTCGCCGCGGCGCGGCATGTGCGCGGCGGTGCTGAGCCTGGAGGCGATCACCGTCGGGCTGAGCACCCCGGTCATGGTGACCCTGGCCGACGTGTCGCTCGGGACCGCGCTCGCGGCCGGGCTCGGCCTGGCCGCCGCCTGCCTCGTGCTGGCCGGGCTGCTGCGCTCGGAGGCGGCCTACGTCGCCGGCTGGGTGGTCCAGGTGGGGGCACTGGCGCTGGGCTTCGTGGTGCCGTTCATGTTCCTGCTCGGGGCGATCTTCGCGATGCTCTGGGCGACCGCCTACCTGCTCGGCCGCAAGATCGAGCGCGAGCGCGCCGCGGCCTACGTGACGTTCCAGCAGGGGTCCGACGGCCCAGGGTGAGGAGGGCGGAGCGCCCTCGATAGGCTCCGCCCATGACCGAGCGAACCCTTGTCCTGTTGAAGCCCGACGCCGTCCGGCGGGGGTTGATGGGCGAGATCCTCGGTCGCTACGAGGCCAAGGGCCTGGCCGTCGTCGCCCTCGAGCTGCGCACCATCGACTCCTCCGTGGCCGACCGGCACTACGCCGAGCACGTGGAGAAGGAGTTCTACCCGCCGCTGCGCGACTTCGTCACCAGCGGCCCGCTCGTCGCCCTGGTCCTCGAGGGTGACAACGCCGTGGAGTGCGTGCGTGCCCTCAACGGCGCCACCGACGGCCGCAAGGCCACCCCCGGCAGCATCCGCGGCGACTACGCCCTCTCCAACCGCGAGAACCTCGTCCACGGCTCCGACTCTCCCGAGTCCGCCGCCCGCGAGATCGCCATCTGGTTCCCCGGGCTCGCGGGCTGACGGTCCGCGGCGCCGCCGACGTGGCGCGTGCGTACGCCGAGGTGGGACTCCGGGTCCGTCGAGGTGGGACTCCGGGTGCATCGAGGTGGGACTCCGGGTGCATCGAGGTGGGACTCCGGGTCTCTCTCGCCGTACCTCAGCAACTCCCACGTCGGTGAGCCGCAACTCCCACCTCGGTGAGCCGCGACTCCCACCTCGGTGAGCCGCAACTCCCACTTCGGGGGCGGGTGGTCTGGCGCCGGAGGGCGCGTCTCACTAGTCTCCCGACATGAGACGCAGATCACACTCGTGGGGGACAGGATCCCTCGTTGCTCTCGGTATGACGGTCCTTGCGATCGTCTTCGCGGGGTTGAGCCCGTCCTCCGCCAGTTCCGTCGCGAGCACCGAGAGCCGTGATCGCGCGAGACCCGACCGCGTGGTCATCATCGTGGTCGACGCCCTGTCCCGCGAGCTCGTCACCAAGTACGGCATGACCAACGTCCAGGAGCTCATGGCCGACGGCGTCGACAGCCCCAACGGCTACCTCGGCCACGTCGGCTCGGTCACCGTGGTGACCCACAACGTGATCACGGCCGGCCTGCTGCCCAAGCACATGGGCTGGTCGTCCGAGGGCTACCGCGACGTCGACGGCGTGCTGACCGCCCAGTCGGCCAACGGGTCGCCCTACTGGTTCACCAGCGACTGGACCAAGGACCAGATGTTCGCCGTGCAGCAGCACGAGGGCTACCCGAAGCTCTCCGACTACCTGCACACCGCCCGCCCGGGCTCGCAGGTGATCACCGTCAGCCCCAAGACCTACGCCGGCTATGCCTTCGGCGGACCGACGTCCGACCGAATCATCACCTTCTCCGGCCGCAGCTATGACTGCGACGGCGACGGCGTCAACAACTGGCGCGGGCCGACCGGGGTCAACGTCCCCGACTACATCTCCAGCCCCGTCTGCGGACGCTGGTACGTCGACTCCGCCAGCTCCAAGACCTACGACACCAACCTGTCCCCGGCCCGTCTCTACCCGCTCGACGGCGACCGCTACACGATCGGCAAGGACCCCGCGCACTACGGCGGCGACGTCTGGGCGGCCGACGCGGCGATCGCGGCCATGGACAACGAGGACTGGAGCGGCATCTTCGTGACGCTGCCCGGCGTCGACAAGGCCGCCCACATGTGGGGCAGCGTCAACGACCCCGGCGGCCCGGACCCGATGACCCACCTGGCCAACGCCACCGCGGTGGCCGACGAGCAGGTCGGCAAGATCGTCGACCACCTGCGCGACACCGGTCAGCTCGACAACACCGTCGTGGTGCTCACGGCCGACCACGGCTCGGTGCCGGCCGTGCACTTCAACGGCGTCGACGACGGCAGCAGCAACCGCGGGTTCAACAACTGGTACTACGGCGAGGGCGCCAACGGCACCTACCTGAGCCCTCAGCCGGCGCTCCAGCCGCTCGTCGACACCGGCAACCTCGCCCAGGGCTACAGCGACTCCCAGCTGGCGTTCTGGCTCAAGGACACCTCGCGCCCCCGCATGCGCGAGGCGGTCCGCATCGTGGCCGCCATGCCCGACGTGTCGGCGGTCTGGGTCCGTGACGGCGGTCGCTATGTCCGCAGGTCGCCGGTCCGGTGGGACCTGATGCCCACGTCGGGTGAGCGGGCCTGGTTCGCGCTGCACGCGCAGGAGCTGGTCAACACCGCCGCCGGTCCGACCGGCCCGGACATCATCGGGACGCTGATCGACGACACGACCTACTCCGTCGCCGGCGACCACGGCGGCATCCAGCGGCGGTCCCAGCAGATCCCGATCGTGTTCGCCTACGGCGGCCTGTCGTCGCGCGACACCGCGGCACCGGTCCGGTCGATCGACATCATGCCGACGGTGATGCGCCTCATGGGCATCACGCCGACCGCGCCGATGGACGGCCGGGCGTGGAGGATCGGCTGAGCATCCCGATCGGCTGAGCGCCGCGGCGCTCACGAGCTCGGGCGGTATGGGTGGGGCGGTCTGCCCCACCCATACCCTCGCGCGTGTCCTCCCCGGATCTCGCTGAGGGCGTCCTTACGCTGAGAAAGGGTCGGTGGCGAGCCTCCGCCGTCCCTTCCTTCCCCGGACGACCAGCGAGGCGCACCGCATGGCGAACAGCTTCATCGGCCGCGACATGGCGGTCGACCTCGGCACGGCCAACACGCTGGTCTATGTGCGCGGTCGCGGCGTCGTGCTCGACGAGCCCTCGGTGGTCGCGCTCAACGAGACCACCGGCGAGGTGCTGGCGGTCGGGCACGAGGCCAAGCAGATGATCGGCCGCACGCCCGAGCCGATCGTCGCGATCCGCCCGCTCCGGGACGGGGTCATCGCCGACTTCGACGCAACCGAGCAGATGCTGCGCTGGTTCATCCAGCGGGTGCACCGTCGCCGCTACTTCGCCAAGCCCCGGATGGTCGTCTGCGTGCCCAGCGGCATCACCGCCGTGGAGCAGCGGGCGGTCAAGGAGGCGGCCTACCTCTCGGGGGCTCGCCGCGTGTCCATCATCGAGGAGCCGATGGCCGCCGCGATCGGTGCCGGCCTGCCCGTGCACGAGGCGACCGGCAACATGGTCGTCGACATCGGGGGCGGCACCACCGAGGTGGCGGTCATCTCGCTCGGCGGCATCGTGACCTCGCTGTCCATCCGCACCGCCGGCGACGACCTCGACCAGGCCCTGGTGGGCTGGCTCAAGAAGGAGCACTCCCTGATGCTCGGCGAGCGCACCGCCGAGGAGCTCAAGATCAGCGCCGGCTCGGCCTTCCCGCGCGCCGGCGAGCCCGCGGCGGAGGTCCGCGGGCGCGACCTGGTCTCGGGGCTCCCGCGCTCGGTCGTCGTGAGCAGCGCCGAGGTGCGCCAGGCGCTCGAGGAGCCGCTCAACGCGATCGTCGACGCGGTGCGCGTCACGCTCGACCAGACCCCGCCCGAGCTGGCCGGCGACGTCATGGACCGCGGGATCGTCGTCACCGGCGGCGGCGCCCTGCTCCCGGGCATCGACGACCGGCTGCGCCACGAGACGGGCATGCCCGTGCACGTCGCCGACCACCCGCTCACCTCGGTGGCGATCGGCGCCGGCCGCTGCGTGGAGGAGTACGACGCCCTCCAGCAGGTCCTGGTCGCCGACAGACGGAGGACCGCATGAGGCGGTGGCGCAGCGGCGCCTCGCTCGACTCGGGGGCCAGGACGGGACGCGACGACCGGTCGCCGCGCTCGATGCTGCTGGCGCTCGTCCTCACCTGCGTGACGCTGATGACCCTCGACCTGCACCACGACACGGGCTCCCCGGTCGACCCGGCCCGCGCCCTGGTCGGGGGCGCCCTCGGTCCCGTCGAGGGCGTGGTCGGGTCGGCGATGCGTCCCGTCGACGCCGTGCCCGCGTGGTTCCGCAGCCGCAGCGCGCTGCGTCACGACGTCGCCGCCCTCCGGGCGGAGAACTCCGAGCTCCGCCAGCAGGTGGCGACCTCGGGCGTGGACCGCAACCGGCTCGCGGAGTACGACGGCCTGACCGCCGCCGCCCGCACCAGCGGCCACGCGCTCCTTCCCGCCCACGTCGTGGCGCTCGGAGCCAGCCAGACCTTCACCCGCACCGTCACCATCGACGCGGGCAGCAGAGCGGGCGTCCGGCCCGACCAGACGGTCCTCAACGCCGACGGGCTGGTCGGCCGCGTGCTCCGGGTGACCGCCACCACCGCGACCGTCCTGCTCGTCGTGGACGGCCGCTCGGTCGTGGGGGGCCGGGTCGGCTCGACCATGGAGGTGGGCTTCCTGAGCGGCCGGGGCGTCACCGGCGAGGGCGCGCGCCTCGACCTCGAGCTCGTGGACGACGCGGTCGTCCCGGCGCAGGGTGACGTGGTCGTCACCTGGGGCAGCCGCGGCGGTGCCCCCTATGTCAGCGGGGTCCCCGTCGGTCGCGTCACCCAGGTCTTCGCCAGCCTGCGCGACAGCTCCCGGCGGGCCGTCATCGAGCCCTACGTCGACTTCACCGCGCTCGACCTGGTGGGCGTCGTCGTCCCGAGCGGGACCCACAGCGACCGCAGCATCGTCGAGGCGGACGGGAGCCTGCGGTGAGGCCGTCGCGCGGAATGCTGGCCGCGGTCGCCGTGGCCCTTGCCCTCGTGGTCCAGGTGTCGGTGCTGCCGCACCTCTCGTGGCGCGGGGTCGTCCCCGACGTGTGCCTGCTGGTCGTGGTCGCCGCCGGGCTCGCCGGTGACACCCGCTTCGCCATGCTGGTCGGCTTCGCGGCCGGTCTGCTGCTCGACCTCGCCCCGCCCGCGGACCACGCGGCCGGTCGGTGGGCGCTCGCGCTCGTGGTCGTCGGCTGGGTCGCCGGGCTCGCCCGGCAGGAGGCACCGCCCGCCCTCCCGTCGCTGGCGGCCACTCTCGCCGTCTGCTCGCTGGTCGGCGGCTCGCTCTTCGCCCTGTCGGGCCTGCTGCTCGGCGACCTGTCCGTCGGCATCCCCGACGCGCTCGCCGTCGTCGGCGTGGCCGCGGTGCTCGACGTGCTGTTCGGCGTGCTCCTCGTCCCGCCGCTCACCCGGCTCCTCCGGGCCCGAGCGGGCGCCCGTGAGCCCGTGCGGGTGCCGGCCCGATGACCCCGTCCCGTCCGCCCGGCGCGGCCTCGCGTCGCAGCCGGCTGCGTCTGGTGGTGATCCAGGCCCTCGCGTTCTCGCTGTTCGCCACGCTGTTCGCCCGCGTCTACTACCTCCAGGTGGTCGGCGGCGAGCACTACCGCGCCGAGGCGGCGTCCCAGTCGGTGCGCGAGATCGTCCAGCAGCCCGCCCGCGGTCTCATCGTCGACGCCATGGGACGCCCGCTCGTCGCCAACCGCACGTCCTGGGTGGTCTCCATCGACACCACGCTGCTCGACAAGCTGGGCGAGCGGGACCGAGGGCGGCTCGTCGCCCGGGTCGCCGCGGCCGTGCACGTGCCGGCGCGTCGGATCTCGGCCAGCCTGCTGCCCTGTGGCAGCGAGGGAGCCAGGCGAGGTCGGTGCTGGAACGGCTCTCCCTACCAGCCCGTGCCGGTGGCGGTCGACGTACGCCGGTCCGTCGCGCTGCGGATCCTCGAGCAGCCCGAGGACTTCCCGTCGGTGCTGGCCGAGCAGCAGAGCCTGCGCAGCTATCCCAGCCCCTACGGCGTCAACCTGGCGCACGTCCTCGGCTACCTGAGCCCCGTCACCGAGGACGAGCTCGACCGGGCGCGCCGCGACGACGACGCCTCGGTCAACGCCGCCTCGGTGGTGGGCCGCGCCGGTGTCGAGCGCTCCTATGACCGGTGGCTGCGGGGGATGCCCGGCTATCGCAGCGTCGCCGTCGACTCCGTGGGCCGCGTCCTGGGCGACGACTCCGTCGTCGAGAGCACGCCCGGCGACACGCTCGTCACCTCGATCGACGCGCGCGTGCAGAGCGTGGCCGAGCGTCAGCTCGCCGGCACGATCCGCACGGCACGGCAGACCTACGACGAGGTCACCCACAAGAACTACGTCGCCGACTCCGGCGCCGTCGTGGTCATGGAGGCCAGGACCGGCCGCATCGTCGCGATGGCGAGCCAGCCGACCTACGACCCCGCGACCTGGGTCGGCGGCGTGACCCAGCGCCAGCTCGAGCGGCTCTACTCCGCCCGCGCGGGCACGCCGCTGCTGAGCCGCGCGACGCAGGGCCAGTTCGCCCCCGGGTCCACGTGGAAGCCGTTCATGGCCGTCGGCGCCCTCGACAACGGCTTCACGCCGGCCAGCCGGCTCGACTGCAGCTCGGGTCTCCAGGTCGGCAACCGGTTGTTCAAGAACTACGAGTCGGCGTCGTTCGGGATGATCGGCTTCGACCGGGCCCTGCAGATCTCCTGCGACACCTTCTTCTACCGCGTCGGGCTGTCCTTCTGGCAGCGCTACGGCTCCGACCCGACCGACGTCGACGCGCGCGACCCCCTCGTCGAGGAGGCCAAGCACTTCGGCTTCGGTCGCAAGACCGGCGTCGACCTGCCCGGTGAGGCGGCCGGCCGCATCGCCGACCGGCAGTGGAAGCTCGACTACTACCAGGCCATGAAGGACTACTACTGCCGCCTCGACCGCGAGGGCGGCAGCGACTACCTCCACCTGTTCGCCCACGAGTTCTGCCTCGAGGGCAGCTACTACCGGGCCGGCGACGCGGTGAACTACTCCATCGGCCAGGGCGACACCATCGTGACGCCGCTCCAGCTCGCCCGCGCCTATGCGGCCCTCAGCAACGGCGGCACGCTCTGGGAGCCGCGGATCGGCAAGGCGGTCGTGTCGCCCGACGGGCAGGTCGTGCGCCGCATCGCGCCGCACGCGGCCGGCCACGTCAAGGCCACCCCGGCCTCGATGCGCTATGTCGACCAGGCGCTGCTCGGCACCGCCAGGACCGGGACCATGGCCTGGCGGATGACCGGCTTCCCGCTCGACCGCGTGCACATCCGCTCCAAGACCGGGTCGGCCGAGGTGCACGGCAAGCAGTCGACGTCGTGGGTCGCGTCCTATGACGACACCTACGTCGTGGTCATGATGGTCAGCCAGGGTGGCACCGGCTCCGGGACGTCGGGTCCCGCCGTCCGCAAGATCTGGGAGGCGCTCTACGGCGTCCGCGGCGACGCCGTCGACCCGGGCCGGGCAGCCATCCCCGGTGTCACGCCGCCCGCGCGGCTGCCGACCTTCACCCCCGACGGCTCGATCCTGCCCCCGGCCAGGAAGGCGCCATGACCACCCAGCGCTCCCGCGTCCCCGGCCTCGACTGGACCCTGCTCGTGGCTGTGCTCGGCCTGCTCGGGCTGGGCGTGGTCCTGGTCTGGTCGGCGACCGCCCACCGCGACGCGCTGGTCGACGGCGACCCGCGCGCCTACCTCAGCAAGCAGCTGCTCAACGTCGCGATCGGCCTGATGCTGATGGCCGTCGTGATGACGACCGACCACCGCTGGGTGCGCATCCTCGCCCCGGCCGCCTATCTCGCGGCCGTCGCGGGGCTGGCGCTCGTGCTCCTCATGGGCAGCACCGTCAACGGCTCGCGGTCCTGGCTCACCTTCGGCGGCATGTCCCTGCAGCCGTCGGAGCTGGCGAAGCTCGCCGTGATCGTCGGGATGGCCCTGTTCGTGGCCGAGCGTTCCGAGGGGGGCTGGCGGCACCGGGTCGGCACCGCCGACGTCCTCGGCATGCTGGTCATCGCGGGCGTTCCCGCCGCGCTCATCCTGCTCCAGCCCGACCTCGGCACCATGCTCGTGCTCTCGGCCACCGTCTTCGGGGTCCTCGCCGCGGCCGGGGCCCCACGACGCTGGCTCGGCGCGATGCTCGTCGGCGGTGCCGCCGCCTCGGTCGGCGCCGTGCTGCTCGGCGTGCTCAAGCCCTACCAGCTCGACCGGTTCCTGGCCTTCACCAACCCCGACCTCGACCCGCGCGGTGCCGGCTACAACACCGAGCAGGCCCGCATCGCCGTCGGCAACGGCGGCCTCTTCGGCCAGGGCCTCTTCCACGGGTCGCAGACCCGGGCCGGATTCGTGCCCGAGCAGCACACCGACTTCGTCTTCACCGTCGCGGGGGAGGAGCTCGGGCTCGTCGGGGCCGGCGTCCTCATCGCCCTGCTCTGCGTCGTGGTCTGGCGCGCGCTGCGGATCGCGGCCGCCACCGACGACGTCTTCGGCCGCGTGGCCGCCGCCGGCATCGCGTGCTGGGTCGGCTTCCAGGCCTTCCAGAACGTCGGGATGTGCCTGGGCATCATGCCGGTGACCGGCGTACCCCTGCCGTTCGTCTCCTATGGCGGCTCGTCGATGTTCGCGACCCTGCTCGCCGTCGGTCTGCTCCAGAACATCCACCTGCGCACGGGGGCGGCCTCCGGCCATGTCTTCGCCAACCCGCGCGTCCTGATCGGGCGCTGATCGGCGGAACACGGCCGGGTTCATTGACGCGGGCAACTAACCTTCCTCCGTGACCTCTGCCCCCGATGACGCCCTCCCCGAGGCCCAGCCGTCGCTGAGCCCGTCGGAGACCGGTGAGTACTCCCACGCGCAGATCCTGACGATCCTGTCCGGGCTGATGCTCGGCATGTTCCTGGCCGCGCTCGACCAGTCGATCGTCGGTACGGCGATCCGGACGATCGCCGACGACCTCAACGGGCTGTCGATCCAGGCGTGGGTCACCACGGCCTACCTCATCACCTCGACGATCACCACGCCGATCTACGGCAAGCTCGGCGACATCTACGGTCGCAAGAAGCTCTTCACCTTCGCGATCGTGGTCTTCGTGTTCGGCTCGGTGGCCTGCTCGTTCGCCTGGTCGATGTACTCCCTGGCCGTCTTTCGTGCGCTGCAGGGTCTCGGCGCCGGCGGCCTCTTCACGCTGGTCCTCGCCATCATCGGCGACATCGTGTCGCCCCGTGAGCGCGCCAAGTACACCGGCTACTTCATGGCCGTCTTCGGCACCTCCAGCGTGCTCGGCCCGGTCATCGGCGGCCTGTTCGCCGACGCCGACTCGATCCTGGGCGTCACCGGCTGGCGCTGGGTCTTCCTCGTCAACGTGCCGATCGGCATCGCCGCGCTGGCCGTCGTCTCTCGCACGCTCCACCTGCACCACCACCGCCAGGACTCGCGCATCGACTGGTGGGGCGCCTCGGCGCTGGTCGTCGGCCTGGTGCCGCTGCTCACCGTGGCCGAGCAGGGACGCGACTGGGGCTGGACCTCGGGCCGCTCGGTCACCTGCTATGTCGTCGGCGCGCTCGGCGTGCTGCTCTTCCTGGCCGTGGAGCGGATGATGGGCGACGACGCGCTGATCCCGCTGCGCATCTTCAAGATCCGCACGGCCGGCGTCGTGATCGTCTCCAGCGTCGTCATCGGTGCCGCCATGTTCGGCGCGATCACCGTGCTGCCGCAGTACATGCAGATCGTGCACGGGGCCTCGCCGATGAAGTCCGGCTTCATGATGCTGCCCATGGTGGCGGGCATCATGACCGCCGCCGCCAGCTCCGGCATCATCACGTCGAGGACGGGCAAGATCCGGATCTTCCCGATCATCGGCACCGGCTTCGCCACGCTGGGGCTGTTCCTGCTGTCGCGGGTCGACGCCGACACGTCGAGCATCGTGATGATGCTGTTCATGTTCGTGTTCGGCTATGGCCTCGGCAACACCATGCAGCCCCTCACCGTGATCGTGCAGAATGCCGTGCCGCCGCAGGAGATCGGCGTCGCCACGAGTGCGGCGACGTTCTTCCGCCAGATCGGCGGAACGCTGGGTGTCGCCGTGTTCCTGTCGGTGCTGTTCAACAGCCTCGGCACCAACATCAAGGACGCGATCACCTCGGCCGCGCGGACCCCCGAGTGGGCCGCCGCGATGCAGGACCCGACGGTGATGTCCAACCCCGCCAACCAGAGCCTGGTCGACTCGCTGCAGAACCCCGGCTCGGGCGGCGGGATCGTGGACTCGGTCCAGAACGACTCCTCGGTCATCAGCCGGCTCTCCGACGTGTTCGCCCATCCTTTCAAGGTCGGCTTCGCCCAGTCGATGGACGAGGTCTTCCTGCTGGCCGGGATCGTCTCGATCGCCGCGTTCCTGGTGCTGCTGCTGATGCCGAAGATCGAGCTGCGCGGCCAGTCCGCCAGCGCCGCCCGCGCCGCCGCCGCGGCCGAGCCGCCCGCCTGAGCGGTCGCGGCACGGACGTCATGGGAACGGTGGGTCCTGACCCACGATCCCCATGACGTCGTGCCGCCGTCCCCGGCCCCGAGGACTCGGAGATGCCGGCCGGCCGACGTACCCTGGGACGTTGCCCCGTCCCCCGAGACCTGCGAGGTCAGCCCCGTGAACCGTCCCCAGCAGCTCGACCAAGCGCCCGAGCCGGCGTCGGTCTTCCCGCTCCTGGAGCCGCGCCTGCCGGGTGTGTCCAAGCCGATCCAGTACGTCGGCGGCGAGCTCAACTCCACCGTCAAGGACTGGCACTGCGCCCCGGACGGTCCGACGGTCCGCTGGGCCCTGATGTATCCCGACGCCTACGAGGTCGGGCTGCCCAACCAGGGCGTGCAGATCCTCTACGAGGTGCTCAACGAGCGCGACTGGGTGCTGGCCGAGCGCACCTACGCCGTGTGGCCCGACCTCGAGGCCGTGATGCGCGAGGACGGCATCCCGCAGTTCACCGTCGACGGGCACCGCCCGGTCCGGGCCTTCGACGTGCTCGGGGTCAGCTTCGCGACCGAGCTCGGCTACACCAACCTGCTGACCGCCCTCGACCTGGCGGGCATCCCGCTGCAGGCGACGGACCGCGGCGACGACGACCCGATCGTGCTGGCCGGCGGCCACGCGGCCTTCAACCCCGAGCCGATCGCCGACTTCGTCGACGCGGCCGTGCTGGGGGACGGCGAGCAGGCCGTGCTGGCGATCTCCGAGGTGCTGCGCGAGTGGAAGGCCGAGGGCCGGACCTGCGGGCGCACCGAGCTGCTGCGGCGCCTGGCCGTCAGGGGCTCGGTCTATGTCCCCCAGTTCTATGACGTGACCTACGCCGACGACGGCCAGATCGAGGCGGTCGTGCCCAACCGGCCCGGCATCCCCGACAGGATCCGCAAGCACACGCTCATGGACCTCGACGCCTGGCCCTACCCCGCCAAGCCGATCGTGCCCCTGGCCGAGACGGTGCACGAGCGGTTCTCGGTCGAGATCTTCCGCGGCTGCACCCGCGGCTGCCGCTTCTGCCAGGCCGGCATGATCACCCGGCCGGTGCGCGAGCGGTCGATCCAGACCATCGGCTCGATGGTCGACCGCGGCCTCCGCGCGACGGGCTTCGAGGAGGTGGGCCTGCTCTCGCTGTCCTCGGCCGACCACACCGAGATCGGGCAGGTCGCGACCGAGCTGGCCGACCGTTATGAGGGCAGCAACGTCTCGCTCTCGCTGCCGTCGACGCGCGTCGACGCCTTCAACATCACGCTGGCCGACGAGTTCTCCCGCAACGGCCGGCGCTCCGGGCTCACCTTCGCCCCCGAGGGCGGGTCCGAGCGGATGCGCAAGGTCATCAACAAGATGGTGTCGGTCGACGACCTCATCCGCACCGTCGCGACGGCCTACTCCCACGGCTGGCGCCAGGTGAAGCTCTACTTCATGTGCGGCCTCCCGACCGAGACCGACGAGGACGTCCTCGAGATCGCCGAGCTGGCCAAGCAGGTCATCGCGAAGGGGCGCGAGGTCTCCGGCCGCAACGACATCCGGTGCACCGTGTCGATCGGCGGGTTCGTGCCCAAGCCGCACACGCCGTTCCAGTGGGCGGCGCAGCTGGACCACGAGACCACCGACGACCGCCTGCGCCAGCTGCGCGACGTCGTACGCGCGGACAGGAAGTACGGCCGCGCCATCGGCTTCCGCTACCACGACGGCAAGCCCGGCATCATCGAGGGGCTGCTGTCCCGGGGCGACCGCCGCGTCGGCGCGGTGATCGAGGCCGTGTGGCGCGACGGAGGCCGCTTCGACGGGTGGAACGAGCACTTCTCGTTCGACCGCTGGGCCGACGCCGCCGAGCGGGCGCTGGCCGGGACCCCGGTCGACCTCGACTGGTACACCACCCGCCAACGCGACTACGACGAGGTGCTGCCCTGGGACCACCTCGACGCCGGCCTCGACAAGGACTGGCTCTGGGCCGACTGGGAGGACGCCATCGACCCCGACGGCGCCGAGGTCGAGGACTGCCGCTGGACGCCCTGCTATGACTGCGGCGTCTGCCCCGAGATGGACACCGAGATCCAGATCGGCCCGACCGGTCGCTCGCTGCTCCCGCTCAGCGTGGTCTGAGGCCGTCAGCCGCGCAGCGACCGGGTCAGCTTCTCGCCGGGCAGCCCCGCCAGGCAGGTGATCGAGTGGTCGTCCAGCCTCCAGGTGACCGAGCTCGGGAGGCAGAAGTAGAGCGACAGGTCCGGCGGGATCCTCCTGGTCGCATAGTCCCGGAAGGCGTTGCCGCAGCGCTTGTTGGCCGCGTCGAGGATCGCGTCGTCGCCCGGGAAGGCGCCACCGTCCAGCTCGACGGTGGCGAAGACCTCGAAGTCGTGGTCCTCCGAGCAGGACAGCAGGGTCAGCGCCGCGGGCGCCTGGACGTCGTCGTCGCCCTGGATGCCCAGCAGGTCGGGGTCGTCGAAGCAGTCGCCGGGAGCCAGTGACTCCACCGAGACCGCGCCGCTGCGCTCGGCCGTCGGCGTGTCGGCCTTGTCGAAGGTGCCGTTGGCCGCCAGCAGCCCGACCACGACGGCGAGGACCAGCCACACCGAGTCGATGACGAGCGCCGCGATCGCGAGTCCCCGACCCGTGTTGGCCCTCCCCTCGCCACGGACCAGCGCGGCGATCGCCAGGCCAATGGAGACCACCCAGCCGAACGGCACGCAGATGAGCAGCGCGAGGGCGAACGCCCAGATCGCCATCGTGGGCGAGCCCTGGGGTGGGACCTGGTCACCGGGCCGGAAGTCGCCGTAGGGGCCGTATCCGCCGAACGGCACGTTCTGCACCGGCCCGTAGCCCGGCGGGACGGAGGTCGGTGCGGGGTCCTGGGAGTACGGCGACGGCGGGGGCTGCCACGACGGCGGAGGCCCCGGTGGCTGCCACCCGGGGTCCTGCTCCGGCCCGGGCGGGGGAGGGGTGCTGCTCACGAGACTCTCCTCGACGACATGCGCTGCTGGTCGGAGGCTAACGCGAGGTGTCGGTCCGGCGGGGCAGGATGGCGGCGTGCGACACATCACGGACGACGAGCGCCGCGCGCGCCTCGCGCGCCGCCATGCCTTCGCCCCCGGCCACCGCGCGACCGATCCGGTGGCGGCGGCCCGGGCGATGACGGTGCTCCACGCGACCGAGTCGGCGTCGGTCTACCTCGCTCTCTGGGCGCGGGTGGAGGGGCTGACGGTCGCCGACGTCGACCGGGTGCTCTACGCCGACCGGACACTGGTCCGTCAGCTCGCGATGCGGCGGACGATCTTCGTGTTCCCGCGTGACCTGCTGCCCGCGGCCTGGGGCAGCGCCAGCGCCCGGGTCGCCGCCCAGCTGCGGCCCCGCCTGGTCAAGGAGATCGAGAAGGGCGGCATCGCCGCCGACGGCGAGGCGTGGCTCGAGGCGGCCGAGGCGGCCGTCCTGGCCCGCCTCGCGGACGGGTCGGAGCTCCCCGCGCAGACGCTGCGCGAGCAGGTGCCCGAGCTCGACGGCCGCATCGAGATCTCGGCGGGCAAGGCCTATGGCGGCGTCTTCCCCATCGCGCCCCGGGTGCTGACCCAGCTCAGCGTCGAGCGGCTGCTGGTCCGGGGCCGCAACGCGACCCACTGGCGCGTGTCCCGGCCGCTGTGGACGCTCATGGAGAGGTGGCTCGGAGAGCCACCGGTGCCGGTGCCGGCCCCCGAGGGCTGGGCCGAGCTGGCCCGCCGGTGGCTGCGCACCTTCGGCCCGGGCACGGCGGCCGACCTCCAGTGGTGGCTCGGCGCCACCGTGGGCATCGTCAAGGCGGCCCTTGCCGAGGTCCACGCGGTCGAGGTGACGCTCGACGGCGGCGCCACCGGCTGGGTGCTGCCCGACGACCTCGACCCCGTGGCCCCCGTCGAGCCGTGGGCGGCGCTGCTGCCGGTCCTCGACCCGACGGTGATGGGCTGGAAGGCCCGCGACTTCTACCTCGGCCCCCACAGCGCGTCGGTCTTCGACAGCAACGGCAACGGCGGCACCACCGCCTGGTGGGACGGCCGCATCGTCGGCTGCTGGCTCCAGGACGACGCGGGCCGGGTCGAGGTCTTCCCGCTCGAGGACCTCGACCGCGACGCCCGCTCCGCGCTCGACGCCGAGGCCGACCGGCTGACCGGGTGGCTCGACGGCGAGGTCGTGCCCACGCTCTACACCGCCCCGGCCGTGCGGGCCGCCCGGAGGTCCTCCGGCGAATCCTGAGCCGGCACCGCCAGGCGCTAGCGTGACCCGGTGCGCAACCAGCCCGAACAGCAGGCGCCGCCGGTGCAGCGGCTGCGGATCCAGTACGCCAAGCGCGGGCGGCTGCGGTTCGCCAGCCACCGCGACTTCTCGCGGGCCTTCGAGCGGGCGGTGGTGCGGGCACGGGTCCCGATGGCCTACTCCTCGGGCTTCAACCCGCACCCGCGGATCTCCTACGCCGGTGCCGCGCCGACCGGGGCCTCCAGCGAGGCGGAGTACCTCGAGATCGGGCTGGCCGAGCGGGTGGAGCCCGCGCGCGTCGGCGAGGCCCTGGCGCAGGTGCTCCCCGACGGCCTCGACGTGGTCCGGGTCGTGGAGTCGCCCGGCGGGGCTCTGGCCGACCGTCTCGAGGCGAGCCACTGGCGGGTGTCCGTGGCCGCGGCGACCGAGGAGTGTCGGGCGGCCGTGGCCGAGCTGCTCGCCCAGGAGACCGTCCCGGTCCAGCGGATGACGAAGAAGGGGCTGCGCGAGTTCGACTGCCGCGCCGCCATCATCGCGCTCTCCGCCGAGGTGGACCCGGCGGACGGTCCGGACGCCGGCGACGACACGCCCGGGCGGAGCGCCGTCCTCGACCTGGTGCTGCGGCACACCGAGCCCGCCGTACGTCCCGACGACGTGCTCCGCGGCCTCGCGAGCGTCGCGGGCCTGGACCCCGGTCGAGCCCCGCTGCTCCGTCGCCTCGCGCAGGGTCCGCTCGACCCCGTGACGGGCAGCGTCGGCGACCCCCTGGCCTGACGTCGGGGCCGGCCCGGCGCCGCCGGTCACGTGCGCGCCGGACCGCACGATGGGGCGACCGGGCGTGGCCTGTGCCATACTCGCCATGGTTGATGTGTGGCCCTCGGGTCGCACAGCCCCCGCGAGGGGTCAACCCGACGACGTTCTCGCCGGCTCCACCCGTGGGGTCGGCACGGCAGACGAGAGTGAGCCCCCGACCGCGACGCGGCCAGGGCCGGACCGGTGACAGCGATCCGACCGAGGCGTGACAACGCCGGCCCAGCGACCGCGGTAGGTGCCCGCTCGACCCGGCCGACGCACCCGCGGAGGGGGTCGCCGCCACACGAAGGCTTTGCGCTGCTGCCGGACCGGCCTCGGTCGGTCCGACAGCCGGCGCCGACACACCCGGTCACCTCGGGACCGGGTCGAGAGGGCAGCAGATGCTCGACGACGACACCCAGACCGACAACGTCACCCCCCGCGACGACGCGCCGGCTGCGGACGTGACCGCCGACTCCTCGGCCGACACTCCCGCGCCGCGCACCCGCCGGCGGGCCACCAAGAAGGCCGCTCCGGCGGCCGAGCCGCCGCCGGAGCCGGCAGCGAGCGACGCGCCGACCGCCGCCGGGGGGACCGACGAGCCGGCCGCCACGCCGGCCAAGGCCACCAAGGCGACGGCGAAGAAGGCCACGGCGAAGAAGACCGCGGCCAAGAAGTCGACGGCCAAGAAGACCACCGCCGCGAAGGCCGCCGCGGCACCCGCCGTCGAGCCCTCCGCGGTGGAGGCCGACGCGGCGCCCGCCGAGGCGCCCGCCGAGGCGTCGGGCGGCAAGCCCGCGGCCAAGAAGCGGACCCGCAAGAAGGTCGCCGCAGCCGAGCCCGTCGCCGGCGACTCGGCCACGGCCGCTGCCGGGGACGCCGAGACGGGCACCTCGCCCGCCGACACGATGCTGCTCTTCCAGGCCCCCGAGGCGAGTGCGACCGCGAAGCCCAAGCGCAGCCGCAAGAAGCCCGTCAAGGCGACCGAGCCGGCCACCGGCGACGACGCCGCCGACGAGGCCGCTCCGGTCGATGAGGCGGCCGCGGCTGCCCCGGCCGACGGCGACGGCTCCTCCGACGAGGGCGAGGGCGAGGGCACCTCCGCCCGACGCCGGCGGCGCCGGGGCGGCCGACGCCGCCGCAAGGCCGGTGACGGCGGCGAGGCCGGGTCCGAGCAGGGCGAGGGCCAGGCCGACCAGGACTCCGAGGACGAGGCGGCCGAGACGAGCCCGGCCGAGGGCGAGGAGACCGGCGAGGGCACCTCGCGTCGCCGTCGCCGCCGCCGCAGGGCCGGCGAGGACTCCGGTGACGCCTCCGACGACCCCGAGAAGACCGTCACCCGGGTCCGGCAGGGCCGCTCGGCCGAGGACCAGATCACCGCGGTCAGCGGCTCGACCCGCCTCGAGGCCAAGAAGCAGCGTCGCCGCGAGGGCCGGGAGTCGGGCCGTCGCCGGGCACCGATCGTCAGCGAGGCCGAGTTCCTGGCCCGCCGCGAGTCGGTCGAGCGCGTCATGGTGATCCGCCAGCGCGAGGACCTCACCCAGATCGCCGTCCTCGAGGACAAGGTGCTGGTCGAGCACTACGTCGCCCGCGAGTCCCAGACCTCGCTCATCGGCAACGTCTACCTCGGCCGCGTGCAGAACGTCCTGCCGTCCATGGAGGCGGCCTTCATCGACATCGGTCGGGGCCGCAACGCCGTGCTCTATGCCGGTGAGGTCAACTGGAGCGCCCTCGGGCACCCCGACGGCCAGCCGCGCAAGATCGAGTCGGTGCTCAGCAGCGGCCAGTCCGTGCTCGTCCAGGTGACCAAGGACCCGGTCGGCCACAAGGGCGCCCGGCTCACCAGCCAGATCAGCCTGGCCGGGCGGTTCCTCGTCTATGTCCCCGACGGCACCACCTCCGGCATCTCGCGCAAGCTGCCCGACACCGAGCGCAACCGCCTCAAGACCCTCCTCAAGGAGATCGTCCCCGACACCGCCGGGGTCATCGTCCGGACGGCGGCCGAGGGCGCCTCGGAGGACGAGCTGACCCGCGACGTCGAGCGGCTCAAGGCGCGCTGGGAGGACATCGAGGGGAAGGCCAAGGGCAGTGCCCCCCAGCTGCTCTACGGCGAGCCCGACCTCACCCTCAAGGTCGTCCGCGACCTGTTCACCGAGGACTTCACCCGGCTGGTCATCGAGGGCGACGACGCCTGGGACACCGTGCACGGCTATGTCGAGCACGTCGCGCCCGACCTGCTCGTCCGGCTGCACCGCTATGAGACGCCCGAGTCCGGCGCCGACGTCTTCGCCTCCCACCGCATCGACGAGCAGATCGCCAAGGGCCTCGACCGCAAGGTCTGGCTGCCCTCCGGCGGCTCCCTGGTCATCGACCGCACCGAGGCCATGACCGTCGTCGACGTCAACACCGGCAAGTTCACCGGCTCCGGCGGCAACCTCGAGGAGACGGTCACCAAGAACAACCTCGAGGCGGCCGAGGAGATCGTGCGCCAGCTCCGGCTGCGCGACATCGGCGGAATCATCGTCATCGACTTCATCGACATGGTCCTCGAGTCCAACCGCGACCTCGTGCTCCGGCGGCTCGTCGAGTGCCTGGGCCGAGACCGCACCCGTCACCAGGTCGCCGAGGTCACCTCGCTCGGCCTCGTGCAGATGACCCGGAAGCGGATCGGCACCGGCCTGCTCGAGGCGTTCAGCGAGACCTGCGAGCACTGCGCGGGCCGCGGCGTGCTCGTGCGCGAGCTGCCCGTCGAGCCCAAGCGCGGCGACGACGAGCCGCGACGCGGTCGTCGGGGTCGTCGCGGCCGGGGCGGCGACGTCGCCGCCGGGACGCCCGCGACACCGGCGAAGCCCGCCGTACCCTCGCCCAAGGACCTGGCCGCCGCGGCGGCCTCCGGTGAGGGTCGGCCCGCCGACGCCGAGCCGCTCGAGCCGCTGGACGGCTCCGACGAGCCGATGGGTGACACGGCGGTCGGCGACGCGCCGGAGGAGGCCCCCGAGGTCGTGGCCGAGCCGGCGTCCGCCGAGCAGGCGCCCGAGGAGGGCGCCACCGAGACCGTGGTCGAGGAGACCCCGGCGGAGGAGCCTGCCGTCGAGCCGCAGGACGCACCCGCCGACGCCGAGGAGCCGGCGACCGTGCCCGAGGCGCCGCGGGTGGTCACCCGCACGCGGCGCCGCAGCGCGACCCGGCCGGCGGGCCCGCCCGCCGCACTGCCCGCGGGCGAGGCCACCCCCGTGCTCGCGCTGGGAGCGCCTCCGGTCGACGGCACGCCCGAGCCGGGCACCGTCGTGGCCTTCGACCCCGCCGCGGGAGAGCCCGAGGCGGGGGAGGCGGTCGACGAGGACGCCCACCCGGTCGAGCACGTCCCGATCAAGAAGCGGGGCACCCGCAAGCGGTGACCCGACGCCGTTTTGCGGTGCAGGGGGGGGATCCGTAAGATTGACCCTTGGTGTGCCTGGCACACCTGCTGGTGTCGCACACGCTCCCCGCTTCCGGGCGGCCGGTCTGCGTGAGTGACCCAGGCCCAAGGCTCCGGCCCCACAGTTCATCAGTCCCGACGAGGAGAGTGAGTCGCGGTGTACGCCATCGTGCGCAGTGGCAGCAAGCAGCAGAAGGTTGCCGTGGGCGACGTCATCGAGATCGACCGTGTGGACACCGCCGTCGGCGAGACCGTCTCCCTGCCCGTGGTCATGCTCGTCGACGGTGACAAGGTCACCGCGACCGGCCTCGACAAGGCGTCCGTGACCGCCGAGGTCCTCGGCGGCACCAAGGGCCCCAAGATCGTCATCCAGAAGTACAAGAACAAGACCGGCTACAAGAAGCGCCAGGGTCACCGCCAGAAGTACACCCAGGTCAAGGTCACCGACATCCTGGGCTGACCGCCTCCCGGCGTCGACCACGAGACTCATCCAGCGCAGAAGGACTCACTGACATGGCACACAAGAAGGGCGCGGCCTCGACCAAGAACGGTCGCGACTCCAACTCCCAGCGCCTCGGCGTCAAGCGCTACGGCGGCCAGCTGGTCAACGCCGGTGAGATCATCGTGCGTCAGCGTGGCACCCACTTCCACCCCGGCAGCGGCGTCGGCCGCGGCGGTGACGACACGCTGTTCGCGCTGGTCGCGGGCAACGTCGAGTTCGGCACCAAGCGCGGTCGCCGCGTGGTGAACATCCTCCCGGCGGAGTGACACTCACCGGTCACCGATCAACCTTCCGCGAGGGCGTCCCTGACACACTGGGGGCGCCCTTCGGCCTTTCCTGGAGTCCCTCATGGCAGTCCCCACCTTCGTCGACCGCGTCACGCTGCACATCAGCGCCGGACGGGGTGGCAACGGCGTGGCCTCGGTGCACCGGGAGAAGTTCAAGCCCCTCGGCGGGCCCGACGGCGGCAACGGTGGGCCCGGCGGGTCGGTGATCCTCCGGGTCGACCCCGACGTCACCACGCTCATCGACTACCACCACAGCGCTCGCCGCAAGGCCGAGAGCGGCGGCCACGGAGCCGGCGCGCACCGCAACGGCAGCCACGGCGCCGACCTGGTGCTGCCCGTCCCGGACGGCACCGTCGTCACCGACGCCCGCGGCACCCTGCTCGCCGACCTGGTCGGTCCCGGCACCGAGATGGTGGTCGCCCAGGGCGGCCGGGGCGGCCTCGGCAACGCGGCGCTGGCGAGCACCAAGCGCAAGGCACCCGGCTTCGCGCTGCTCGGCGAGCCCGGCGACGAGCTCGAGATCCGGCTCGAGCTCAAGGTCGTCGCCGACGTGGGCCTGGTCGGCTTCCCCAGCGCGGGCAAGTCCTCGCTCATCGCCGCCATCTCCCGGGCCCGGCCCAAGATCGCCGACTACCCCTTCACCACCCTGGTGCCCAACCTGGGCGTCGTGCGCGCGGGCGACACCACGTTCACCGTCGCCGACGTGCCGGGGCTCATCGAAGGCGCTGCCGACGGCCGCGGCCTCGGGCACGACTTCCTGCGCCACGTCGAGCGCTGCGCAGCCATCGTGCACGTCATCGACACCGCCACCATCGAGCCCGGCCGCAACCCCGCCGACGACCTCGACGTCATCGAGCACGAGCTGCACCGCTATGGCGGGCTCGACGACCGGCCCCGGCTGGTCGCGCTCAACAAGGTCGACGTGCCCGACGGCCGCGACATCGCCGACATGGTGGTCGAGGAGCTCGGCGAGCGCGGGCTCGAGGTGTTCCCGGTCTCGGCGGCGTCCGGCGAGGGGCTGCGCGAGCTGACCTTCGCGATGGCCGAGATCGTCGAGGCGGCCCGCCGCGCCCGGCCGCACGTCGACGCCCAGCGGATCGTGATCCGGCCGCCGTCGGTCGACGGCGACGACGACTTCACCGTCCGGCAGACCGCCGAGGGGTGGCGGGTGCGTGGCGCCAAGCCCGAGCGCTGGGTGCGGCAGACCGACTTCTCCAACGACGAGGCCGTCGGCTTCCTCGCCGACCGGCTCAACCGGCTCGGCGTCGAGTCCCGGCTCGTCGAGCTCGGCGCTGTGGAGGGTGACACGGTCCTCATCGGTCACCCCGACAACGCCGTCGTCTTCGACTTCAAGCCCGGCATCGACGCCGGCGCGGAGGCGCTCGGCCGGCGGGGCGAGGACCCGCGCTTCGACGAGTCGCGTCCGGCCGCCCGGCGGCGCCGGGAGATCGACGCGGCGATGCCCGACCGCGGGGAGACCGAGACCCGAGCCGACGTCGCGCGGCGCATCGACCAGTCCCACCGGGTCGGGCCCATGTCCTACGAGATCGGCGGACCCGACGACCCCGACTGGGCCGAGACCGACCCCACCGGGTCCGGCGGCGAGGACGGCGACGCATGACCAGGCCCCTGGTCGCCGACGCCCGACGCGTGGTCGTCAAGGTGGGCTCGTCCTCCCTGACGACGGCGGCCGGCGGGATCGACCCGGAGCGGGTCCGCGCGCTCGTCGACGTCCTGGCCGACGTACGCCGCCGGGGCGTCGAGGTCGTGCTCGTCTCCTCCGGAGCCATCGCCGCGGGGCTGGCGCCCCTGCGGATGAAGCGCCGGCCGCGTGCCCTGCCGGCCCAGCAGGCGGCCGCGTCGGTCGGGCAGGGGCTGCTCGTCCACCACTACAACATCGAGCTCGCCCGGCACGACATCATCTCGGGGCAGGTGCTGCTGACCGTCGACGACGTGACGCGCCGCTCGCACTACCGCAACGCCTACCAGACCTTCGCCAAGCTCCTCGAGCTCGGGGTCCTCCCGATCGTCAACGAGAACGACACCGTGGCGACCACCGAGATCCGGTTCGGCGACAACGACCGGCTCGCGGCGCTGGTCGCCCACCTGGTGCACGCGGACCTGCTGGTCCTGCTGAGCGACGTCGACGGCCTCTATGACGGACATCCCGGCCAGCCGGGCACCTCGCTCGTGCCGGACGTGCGCTCCGACGCCGACCTCGCGGCGGTGCGCGTCGGCAAGGCCGGGGCGGCCGGGGTCGGCACCGGCGGCATGCAGACCAAGCTCCAGGCCGCCCGGATCGCGACCGGGGCCGGCATCCCCGTCGTCCTCACGTCCGCCGAGCGGGCCGGACCGGCGCTCGCCGGCGAGCCGGTCGGCACCGTCTTCCACCCGACCGGCAAGCGGCGGCCGACCCGGCTGCTCTGGCTGGCCCACGCCACCGAGCCCAAGGGCGTGCTGAGCCTCGACGCGGGCGCGGTCCGCGCGGTCGTCGAGCGGCGGGCCTCGCTGCTCGCCGCCGGCGTCACCGGCGTCTCCGGGGCGTTCGTCGCGGGCGACCCCGTGGACCTGGCGGGCCCCGACGGCGTGCCCGTCGCCCGCGGGCTGGTCAACTTCGACGCCGAGGAGATGCCGCCGCTGCTGGGGCGCTCGTCGCACGACCTGCGCCGCGAGCTGGGCGCCGCCTTCGAGCGGGAGGTCGTGCACCGCGACGACCTGGTGCTGCTGTCCCGGTAGGTTCGGCGCGTGCGTCGCGTCGTCTTCTGGCTGCTGTTGGTCGTCCTGCTCGTCCCCGCGGTCACCCTGACCGTGCTGCGGCTCGTGCAGCCCGACGGGGGACTCTGGGTGCGGCTGGTGTCCTTCGCCCCGCTCGCCGTGGCGCCCTACGTCCTGGCGCTGCTGCTCGTGCTGGGGCGGCTGGTCGTGCGCCGCGACGGCCGGCGCCGGTGGCCGTGGCTGCCGGTCGCCGCGCTCGTGGCTGCCGGGCTGGGCCTGCACGTCGGCTGGTGGGCGCCGCTGGTGACCGGGACGGCGCCGGCCGCGGCCGCGGGCGCGGAGCCGCTCACCGTGATGACGTCCAACGGGCTCCAGGGGGGTGTCGACGCGATCGGGCTCGTGCAGGCGGCCTCCGACGAGGACGTCGACGTGCTCGTCGTCGAGGAGGTCACCACCCACCAGCTGGACCAGATGCGGGCCGCCGGGCTCGACGAGGGCTGGCCCTTCGCCGCCGGGGCGACCGGCGACGGGGTCATGGGCACGATGGTGCTCTCGCGGTTCGAGCTCGGCACCCCGACCCGGCTCGGCACCCGGCTCGGCTCCTGGTCGGTGACGGTGTCCGCGCCGGACGGAGAGCTCGAGCTCGTGGCGGCGCACGCGACCCCACCCACCGACCCCGCCCAGTGGCGCGCCGACCTGGTCGCCGTACGCTCCGCCGCCCAGGACGCCGACCTCGTCGTCGGTGACCTCAACGCGACGCTCGACCACCGGTCGCTGCAGCGGATGCTCGACGACGGGCTCCGCGACGCCGCCGAGCTCACCAACGCGGGCTGGCAGCCGACGTGGCCGATGAACGGGGACTACCACCTGGCCGGGCTGCCGCTCCCGCCCGCCGTGGCGATCGACCACGTGCTGGTCGGACCACGGCTGACCGCGCTGTCGACGCGGACCATCCGGCTCGACGGCACCGACCACGCCGCGCTCGTTGCCGAAGTGGCCCTGCGGTGACCGAGGAGCCGTGGGCCATCCCGAGGGGGGAGTCCGAGCGCCGCGAGGATGCCGAGTTCCTCCGGTGGTACGGCGCCTGGGCGCCGCTCGACCCGGCCGGGGTGGCCGCTCTCCTGGAGGGCTTCCGGCGGCCGTGGTGGCTGGTCGGGGGCTGGGCGATCGAGGCGTTCACCGGCCGTCCGCGCGAGCACGAGGACCTCGACATCTCGCTGCTCGCGTGCGACGTACCCGCCCTGCGGCTCCACCTCGGGGAGTCGTGGACGCCGTGGAGCAACGACGGCGGGGTGCTGCGCCCGCTGAGCGACCGCTTCCCCGCGCCGCTCGCGGCCGACGGGCAGCTGTGGGTCCGCCGCTCCTCGTCCGACCCGTGGGTGCTGGACATCCCCCTGACACCGTCCGTCGAGGGTCTGTGGAGCTCCAAGCGGATGCCCGGTCACGTGGCGCCCGTCGAGGAGGTGACGTGGGTGTCGGGCGGAGGGATCCGGTGCCTGCGCCCCGAGATCGTGCTGCTCTTCAAGGGACTGCAGGACCGGGCCAAGGACCGGCGCGACCTCGAGGTGTGCTGGCCGCTGCTCGACGCGGGGCAACGGTCGTGGCTGCTGGAGTCGCTCGTGGCTGCCTATGGCCCCGAGCACCCCTGGCTGGGGCTGGTGGGGTGACCCGGGGGCCGGGGGGGCCGTGGGGTTTGGCCACAATCCGCGCGAAAACCGGGTCCGATCGTGCGGTTCGCGTCCAATTCGTGGGTGGGGCGGGTCGCCTCACCGTCGGGGAGGGCTGGTCGTCCCTCCGGCACCAGTGGTCACGACCGGTGGCCGAAGCCTGCACTTGTTGGCCGAAGCTTCGGCCGCCCAGTGCGGGTTTCCCCGCCTGAGCGGGGAATCCGGCACCCCCCAAAACCAGGGGCGCCGGCACCGAGGGCGCCGTACCCTGGCGCCATGCAGCATCGACAGGCCACCACGACGCCGGACCGCTCCGGCGCCGACCTGTCCTGACCGACCACCCGTCGCCCCGGAGCCTGGCTCCGGGGCGTTCGTGCGTCCACGGGGGCGGGCGCACGGGGCACCTCGACCCAGGAGGAACCCGTGAACGACCACCCCGCACCTGACGCCCCAGCCCCGGAGGGCGCACCACCCGGCCTCGACCACCGCGAGCTCAACCGCGACCTGGAGGTGTTCGCGTCCGACCCGCTCGCCGGCTCCGGGCTGCCGCTGTGGCTCCCGGCGGGGGCGGTGATCAGGTCGGAGCTGGAGAGGCTGGCCCGAGAGATCGCCCGGGCCGACGGCTGCCAGGAGGTCTACTCGCCCGTCCTCGGCAAGCGAGCGCTGTTCGAGCGCTCGGGACACTGGGCGAAGTTCAGCGACGACATGTTCCCGCCCATGCCCGTCGGCGGGGACGAGCTGGTGCTGCGGCCGGCGAACTGTCCGCACCATGCGCTGGCCTTCGCGTCGTCGCGTCGGTCGCACCGCGAGCTGCCGGTCCGGCTCCACGAGCTCGCGCCGATGTTCAGGGCCGAGCGCTCGGGCGTCCTGTCGGGGCTGAGCAGGGTCCGGCAGATCAGTCTGGACGACACCCACGTCTTCTGCCGGCCCGACCAGATCGCCGCCGAGGCGGCCGCGGCGCTGAGGTCGGCCCTCCACGCCCAGCGCGTGCTGGGGATGCCGGTCGACCACGTCCGGCTCTCGTTGCGCGACGACAGCCCCGCCTTCCTGGGCGGCGCCGACCAGTGGGCGGTTGCCGAGGAGGCGCTGCGGGCCGCGGCGGCGGAGATCGACCTCGGCGGGCTCGCGCTGGTCGACGCGGCGGGCGAGGCCGCGTTCTACGGCCCCAAGCTCGACCTCCAGGTCCGCGACGGCCGCGGGCACGAGGAGACCATCGCCACCGTCCAGGTGGACTTCGTGCAGCCGGAGCGCTTCGGGCTGGAGTACGACGCCGCGGACGGCTCACGGCAGCCGGTCGTGATGATCCACCGCGGCACCGTCGGGTCGATGGAGCGCGTCGTGGCAGCGCTGCTCGAGCGCTACCAGGGCCGCCTGCCGCTGTGGCTCGCGCCGGTCCAGGTGTGCGTGCTGCCCGTCCGCGAGGAGCAGGACCCGGCCGCCCGTGGGCTGGTCGACGAGCTCCTCGCCGCGGGTCTGCGGCCGAGGCTCGAGCCCGACGGGTCGCTCGGCGCCCGGATCCGGCAGAGCCGGCAGCGGCGCGACGCCCTCATCGCGGTCGTCGGTCCGGCGGAGGCCGACGACGGCTCGGTCCAGGTCACCGACCCGGCCTCGGGGGAGCGGCTGCGGCTTCCGCGAGCGGCGTTCGTCGACCGGGTCGCGGCTGCCTACGCCGCGCGTACCCTCGACTGCCGCGGCGTCGTGGCCGCCTGTCCGCCGCTGTGACCCGCCGACCGGGACCGCGGCCCCCCGGCCGTGGGCGAGACCAGCGGCGCGCGGGACGCAGGCCTACGTAGTCGACTACGGATGCCGCCCGTCCCGGCGCTGCCCACACTGCTGCCATGAGCACCCACCAGGCCCGCGTTGGTGCGCGCGCGGCCCGCACCGCCGTCCTGGTCGTCTGGGTCCTGGTCCTCGGCCTTCTCACGGGCGTCTCGCCGGCGGCCGCAGCCGGTGGCACGCTGACCTTCGACGAGGGGCTGGTCGCGGACGGGGGTCGGATCGACACGCAGTACCGCTTCGCCGGAGGCGCGGACGGGCTGCGGTTCGGCAGCGCCGCCGACCTCGGCTGGACCACCGAGACCGACTGCGGCGGCAGCGGTGTGGGCGACTACCGACCCGTGCTGCGCCAGCTGAGCGGCAACGGCTCGTTCTCGTTCTATGCCCACTCCGGGGCCAGGGCCGCGGAGTCGGTGGCCACCAACTGTGCCGTCGGCGAGTTCTTCACCGGGGCGGTGCTGGCACGCTGCACCGTCCAGTGCCTCTCGGTCAGCGGCTTCATCGGCATGGGCAACGGCACCGCGACGCCGCCCTCCGACCCGGGCGGCGCCGTCTACACGGTCTCGGGATATGCCGCCGACGGCTCGCTGCTCGACAGCCAGGACGTGGCGCTGGACGGGCCAGGGGCGCTCACGGGGTTCTCGCTGGACCCCGCTGGGTCGGCGGCCATGACGTTCGTCAAGCTGCGCTCCAGCGGGTCGGGCAACACCGTCCTCGTCGACGACCTGACCTACGTCCCCGATCCTTCCGCGCTGCCGACCTTCACGCTGACGAGCACGTCGCTGTTCCCCGCCGCGTTCCTGTCACCAGGCGGCACGACCACCAAGACCTATGCGGTCGTCCGCAGCAACGGCTCGGACGGCGAGCTGACGCCCCAGCTGCCGGGTCTGCCCGCCGGCATCTCGGCGACCTTCAGTCCCACGTCGTTCCCTGGCACCAGCGACGGCACGCTCAGTGTCACCCTGACCGCAGGAGACAACGCGCCCGCAAGTGGCGCCACCGACGTGACCCTGTCGCTCGCCGGGCCGCCCACGGCCGGGAGCGGCGGTGGACACGACTTCACGGTCCACGTCGATCCGACGTTCGCGGCGCTGGCGAGCCTGCCCAACCCCGTGGCCCCCTGGTGCACGCGTCAGGCACGGACCGTGTCGATCTTCACCCGCGACGGCGCCGCCTACAGCGGCCCCGTCACGGTCACCGCCAGCACTGGCGCCGCGGGCTGGAACGCGGGCGTGGTGAGCAGCCCCGTGCAGATGACGGGAGGTGTCGCCACCGCGACCGTTGTCTATGAGCACGCCTCCAACGCGGTGCCCGACAGCGGGACGGTGACGGTGAGCGCTCACCCGGCCGGACGGCCCGGTGACGCGGTCTCGACGAGCACCCCGGTGACCGGTCAGAGCCCGACGATCGTGCAGCCGTCGGTCTCGGTCGTCCCGCCCCTCGGCGACCATCAGGCCGGGACCGGGGTGAGCCTCACCGGTTCGGGGTTCTGCCCCGGAAGCCGGCTGCTGTTCGGCAACGACAAGGCTGCCGCGCCGATGACGACGTCGCAGCCGCCGGACGCACAGCTCTCGGCGTCGGGTGCCACCAACCGGCAGACCATCACCGCCAACACCCCGCGTCTGGCGACCTCGGGCGTGCTGGCCCATGACGCCGGGTTCGGCTTCGTCCCGGGCCCGTCGCTCACCGCCACGGGTTTCCGCAACTCGGCGGGCTTCGCGTTCGACAACTACGCGGTCGGCGACCTGGTCTACCAGGACATGACCGACGCCTTCGGCGAGGACCAGACCTACCTGCACATCGACCTGTGCTTCCCCTTCGGCTGCACGATCAAGGTGCGCGACCCGGTGGCCATGATCTACACCGCCATCGTGCGTGCCGAGACGGTGGGGACGACGGGCAGCGGGCACTGCTACGGGATGTCGCTGACGGCCGCCCTCATGCGGGCCGGGATGCTGAGTCCCACGACCTACCCTCCGGGCAGCGCCGGCGACGCCTGGCACCTGGACGGAACCGCTGGGCCCTCGGCACCGCTGGCGAGGACGATCCAGGCCAACCACCTCAAGCAGTTCGGCCTGACCTTCCTGGACTACTGGATCAAGCAGCACGTGAGCAACGCTGTCGCGAGCGGCAACGACATCGTGACCCAGGTTCGCGACGCCGTCGACAACCACGGCGGAGCGCTGATCACCATCGCCGACCACGGCGGTGGGCACGTCGTCCTCGCCCACTCGATCGAGGACGTGTCGGCGAGCGAGCACTGGATCGACCTCTACGACCCCAACTACCCGTTCCTCGCCTCGGAGCAGTCCGACTTCTCGGGGGCGACCCACGAGGGTCGGGTCGACGGGAGCCGCATCCACGTCGTCGGCAACACCTGGACCCTGGTGTTCCCGGACAGCACCGTCTGGACCGGCGACACCCGCGGCCTGCTCGGCGGGTCGATCATCGTCGTGCCGCTCGACGAGGCGAAGAAGAAGCAGCTCCTGCCCAGCCTGGTGAGCATCCCGCAGCTGCTCGAGCAGATCATCGGCTTCGGCTCGACCGGAGGTGACACGACGGTCACCGGCGGGTCCGCTCTCGTCCGCTACGGCGCGACGAACCAGACCACCACCGCCGGGCTGTTCCTCGCCGAGCCCGCCGCGAAGGGAACCGCCTCCCGGGCGGCGGGCGCCACGACGGTCGGCCTGGACAGCTCGTCCGACGACACCGTCGACGGGTTCGCGGTGGACCGGGGCACCGTGGTGGTCGGCACGCTCACGACGTCCGGTGGGAGCAGCACCGACGCCTCGGTGGTCGACCACGGGCTGAGCCTCACGCCCGACACCGACACCGGCGTGGAGCTGATGGTCGCCCGCTCGGTCACGGGGGTGCCGGTGCGGACGACGGTCGTCGGGACGGCGCCGGCCACGGGGGTGCTGGCGCTGCGGCAGACCGGGGCCGGTCTGTGGGTCCAGAGCAGCGAGCCCACGACGCTGTCCCTCACCTTCGACTCGTCGGGGCCCGAGGGCGGGAGCGCGGCCCGGACCGTCAGGGTCAGCGTGCCCGGCGGACAGGACCTCACGGTGGCGACGGGCCAGCTGCTGGGCTCGGGGTCGACGGTCGAGGTCCGGGTGGGCGGCGTGGCCCACACGCTGCCCGTCAGGCCCTCGGCGTTGGGCACCGTCGCCATCGGAAGGCTCAAGGCCGCCGGGGCGGGCGCCCGGACGGCCGTGACCGCCACGGTGCGCATCCACGGCCGAACGGGCTCCGGCGCGGTTGTGATGACCCTGACCAACCGCTCGGGTGCCGTCGTCGCGCAGAAGACGTTCTCGGTGAAGATGGCCGCCGTGCGGAAGGGATGGAGCGTGACCTACCGCTGGCGGCCGCGGGCCTCGGGCCGGCTGGTGGCCCACGTCGGCGCGTCGCTGGCTCCGACCACCGGCAGCACCGGCCTCGTCGGCGCCACGCGCTCGGTCAAGGTGGGCTGAGCATGCCCGGTGGGCCGAGCTCGCGGCGCGACCGGACGCCCAGCTTGGCATAGCTGCGGGACAGGTGCGTCTGCACGGTGCGGACCGAGATCCCGAGGCGTTCGGCGATCTCGCGATCCGACAGCCCGGTCACAGCCAGGGCCACGACGTCGCCCTCCCGGTCCGTCAACCCGGTCAGGACATCGCCGACGCCTGCCATCGGCTCGGTGCCGACGAGCAGCTCACGCAAGGTCAGCTGCGCGCGTACGGCGTCCGCCACCGCGCGCCGCGACCGATGCCAGCGGACCGCCGCCGTCAGCGTCTCGGCCGCGAACCACACGTGGCCGATGCCCGCCCAGGCGGCCGCGGCGGCCTCCAGGTCGTGGCCGGTGCGAGCCTGGGCGCGGCACGTGTAGGCCCCCGCCCAGCCGGAGTCGATCTCGGGAGCGTGCCGCAGCAGCAGCGAGCCCGCCTCGCCCGAGCCATAGCGCAGCGCGTCGTGCCAGCACTGGAGGCCGGTGATGCGATGACCGAGCTCGAAGGTGGGGCCGGCGGTGTCGAGGAGGAGGTCCACGGCGCGCCGACGGTCACCGGTCGCGGCGAGCACGGCGGCCTCGGCCAGGGCGACGTCCCCGTCGTGCAGACGGGTGCGGCGCAGGCCGCGGAGCTCCTCCGCGCCGGCGCGCGCGCCGCGGAGGTCGCCGGCGAGCACCTGTCCCTGGGTGAGGAGGGAGAGGACCCAGGGACGGGTCGTGTCGAGCCAGACGCCGCGGCCGGCCAGGCTCTCGCGGAGCAGGCGGCAGCCGGTGACAGGACGGCCCGACGAGACGTGGTTGTAGCCGAGGACCTGGGCGAACTGGCCGCGCTCGCCCTCGTCCCCGTGCTCGAGCGCCTCGACATAGCCACGTTCGGCCTCGCGCCCCTCGCGCGCGAGGTCGCCGCCCAGCCGATGGGACCACGTGGCGAGCAGGCTGGCCGCCCCCGGGCCCTCGGGCAGGTCCGCGGCGCAGGCGCGGGTCAGGGCGCCCAGCTCGTCGGTCATGGCCTGGGCGGCGCCGATCTCGCCGAGGTGGAGCAGGCACGTCTGGAGGGTCAGGCCCGCCTGGGCGCGCGCCGCTGGGGGCAGCGGCTGGGAGAACAGCGCCCCGGCGAGTCGTCGGGCCTCCGAGGTCCGGCCGCCGCGGAACAGGGCGGAGGCTCGCGCCACGAGCAGGAGCGGATGCGGACCCAGCCGTTGCTCGGCCTCGGCCAGCAGGACGAGGGCCTCGTCGGTCCGCTGCGGTCCGAACGAGAGCGCGAAGGCGCGGGTCGCCGCAAGCTGGACCTCCTCCTCGGGCGAGCCGGTCCTGGCCTCGGCCAGCAGGGCCACCGCCTCCTCGCCCCGGTGGATGTGACCCAGGAGGCCGGCGAGTGCCAGGGTGGCCGGCAGCCCGGCGCCCACGGCGATGGCCTGGCGGAGGAACCGCTCCGCGAGCGGGGGGCTCGCGAGCCGGGCGACGGCAAGGAGCTCCTCGGGCGGCACGGCGATGCCGGCGGCCAACGCCCAGCGGGCGCGGCGCACCGGGTCCACGCCGCCGACCTGCCCGGCTGCCCGCACCAGGGACTCGTAGCCGCGGACCCGCTCGGCGCCGGTCATGTCGGCGGCGGCGACCTCGCCATAGACGGGGTGCCCGAGCCAGGCCAGGGGCGGCTCACCCACGAGCCTGACGAGACCGCTGCGCTCGGCGACGTCGGCGGCGTCGAGCGAGCTGACCGACCGGAGCACGGCGAGGTCGAGTGGCTCCTCCAGGCTGAGCAGCGCGACCAGGTCACGCGCCTCCGATGGCGCAGCGGCGAGCCGTCCGCGCGCCGCCTCGGCGACGCTGCCGCCCACCGGGAGCGGCGCGTCGGCCGTGAGGAACCCGTGTCGTTCGACCAGCGCGCCCGCCGTCCGGACGGTGGCGGCGAGGTCGCTGGCCAGCTGGGGGTTCCCGTCGGAGAGACGGAGGAACCAGCGGGACACCGCGCCGTCCAGCGGCGCACCCAGCTGCTGCTCGAGCATGAGGTCGAGGTCCGCCTCCGCGAGCGGCCCGATGAGGACGTGGTCCACGGGGTCGAGGAGCTCGGCGACGGCGGGCGACAGCGGCGCCTCGGAGCGGTGACCGAGCAGGAGGGGGAGGCCACGCCGGGACGCGATCTGCAGGACCGGCACGGACGCGTCGTCGAGCCACTGGACGTCGTCGACGAAGAGCCCGGCTGGGAGCTCCGAGCACAAGGCACGCGCGAGCTGCACCGCCTCGTGAGCAGCGCCATCGCCCCACGGAGCGTCCGGGTCGAGCACGGCGAGCAGGGCGCCGCGGGGCACTGCTGCCATCGAGGTCGTCGCTCCTGCGACGGTCATGCCCTCGATCCGGGCGACCACGCGACCGACGGTGGACTTCCCGATGCCGGCCGGTCCCGACAGGCTGACGACGCGACCCGCGCGAAGGCCGGCCCGGGCACGCGCGACCTCGTCCTCGCGGCCGAACACGGCGACCCCGGTCACGCGAGGACTATAGCGACGGCCGCGGATGCGCTGCGGGTGCTCCGTGCCGGTCGGAACCGGACGCCGTACCCGGTCGTCCGATCCTCGTGACCCTCACTCGTCTGCACGCGGTCCTCGTCGGGGCCCCGCTGGTCCTCGGGAGCCTCGTCGCGTGCTCCGACGGACCCCCGGTCGCCGTCGACTCCACCCCGACCCTGTCGGCCAGCCCGACCGGGAGCCCGACGCCGCACTGGCCGGCACAGGGCTGCGACGAGCACTCGGTGGCGGACATCGACTACGTGCCGGAGGCCAGCGGCCCGCCGACCCGCGCGGAGGCGATCATGGCGAAGGCGCCGTCGGAGACGGGCTACCACCTGGTCCGCGTGCCGCGGGAGCCGCATCGCAACCCCGCGTGGTGGGTCGTCGACGACGACTCCGGGGAGATCGTGCTCCAGGCGTCGGCCTGGAAGGGCCAGAACGGCTGGCTCGTCGACGCGATCGAGCGCTGCGCCTGACCCCCACCTCCGCCCGGCCTCGGGGTGCCGATCTCGCCGATCGACCCGCGGCGCCGTACCCTTGAGCACGCTATGTCTGCAGACTCCCCGCGCGTCTACCTCGACCACGCGGCCACCACGCCGATGCTGCCCGAGGCGGTCGAGGCGATGACCCGACACCTCGTCGACGTCGGCAACCCCAGCTCGCTGCACGCGTCGGGGCGCGCCGCGCGCCGGGTGGTCGAGGAGTCCCGCGAGCGCATCGCGCAGGCGATCAACTGCCGGCCCAGCGAGGTCGTGTTCACCTCGGGCGGGACCGAGTCCGACAACCTCGCGGTCAAGGGCATCTTCTGGGCCCGCCGCGACGAGGACGCCCGGCGGACCCGCGTGCTGTCGACCTCGATCGAGCACCACGCCGTGCTCGACCCACTGCACTGGCTCGGCGACCACGAGGGCGCCCAGGTCGAGCTGCTGCCCGTGGACTCCAAGGCCCGGCTCGACCTCGGTGAGCTGCGGCGCAGCATCGAGGACGACCCCGAGTCGGTCGCCCTGGTCTCGGTCATGCTCGCCAACAACGAGGTCGGCACCGTCGAACCGGTGGTCGACGTGGTCGCGGTGGCGGCGCAGTACGGCATCCCGGTGCACTCCGACGCCGTCCAGGCCGTCGGCCACATCCCCGTCGACTTCGCGGCCCTCGGCGTGGACGCGCTCACCCTGACCGGTCACAAGCTCGGCGGCCCCTTCGGCGTCGGGGCGCTCGTCGTCCGGCGCGAGCTCGCCGTCACCCCCCTGCTCCACGGGGGCGGCCAGGAGCGCGACATCCGCAGCGGCACGATCGACACCCCGGCCATCGCGGGCTTCGCGGAGGCCGTCGAGCTGTCGGTCAAGCTCCAGGCCGAGCACGCCTCCCGGATCGGCGCCCTGCGCGACGAGCTCGTCGCGAGGGTACGCGCGGTGGTCCCCGACGCGATCTTCAACGGCGACCCGGTGGACCGCCTGCCCGGCAACGCCCACCTCAAGTTCCCCGGCTGCCAGGGCGACTCGCTGCTGATGCTCCTCGACGCCCGCGGCATCGAGTGCTCGACCGGCTCGGCCTGCTCCGCGGGGGTCCCGCAGCCCTCCCACGTGCTGCTGGCGATGGGCTGCTCCGACGAGTACGCCCGCTCCTCGCTGCGCTTCACCCTGGGTCGCACGACGACCCGCGAGGACGTCGACGCCCTCGTCGACGCGATCGGCCCGGTCGTCGAGCGGGCGCGCGCCACGGGCAGCCGCAAGGCCACCGGGTGAGGGTCGTCGCCGCCATGTCCGGCGGGGTCGACTCCGCCGTGGCCGCGGCGCGGGCCGTCGAGGCGGGGCACGAGGTCACCGGGATCCACCTGGCGCTCTCGCGCAACCCGGCGTCCTACCGCTCGGGCGCGCGCGGCTGCTGCACGATCGAGGACGCCAACGACGCGCGTCGCGCGGCCGACGTGATCGGTATCCCGTTCTATGTCTGGGACCTGTCCGACCGCTTCCACGAGGACGTGGTCGAGGACTTCATGAGCGAGTACGCCGCCGGGCGGACCCCCAACCCCTGCCTGAGGTGCAACGAGCGGATCAAGTTCGCCGCCGTGCTCGACCGGGCGCTCGGGCTGGGCTTCGACGCCGTCGCGACGGGTCACTACGCCCGGCTCGCCACTGCCGCGGACGGCACCGTCGAGCTGCACCGGGCCGTCGACGACGGCAAGGACCAGTCCTACGTCCTGGGCGTCCTCACCCAGGACCAGCTCGTCCACTCGCTGTTCCCCCTGGGCGGGACGCGCAAGGCCGACGTGCGTCGGGAGGCCGCCGAGCGGGGCCTGCTCGTCGCCGACAAGCCCGACAGCCACGACATCTGCTTCGTGGCCGACGGCGACAACGCCGGCTGGCTGCGCGAGAAGCTGGGCGACCGGGCCCCCAACCACGGCGGCGACATCGTCGACGACGCCAGCGGCGAGGTGCTCGGCAGCCACGACGGCACGTTCGGCTTCACCATCGGCCAGCGCAAGGGGCTGCGCCTCGGTCGCCCGGCCTCCGACGGGAGACCCCGCTTCGTGCTCGACATCGAGCCGGTCTCGGGGACCGTGCGGGTCGGGCCGCGCGAGGGGCTGACGGTCGACCGGATCGTCGCCGACCGACCCCTGTGGTGCGGCGCCCCGCCGCCGGGGGAGCTCGCCTGCACGGTCCAGCTGCGCGCGCACGGGGCGGAGCACCGGGCCGTGGCGCGTCTCGAGGGCGACGAGGTCGTCATCGACCTCCTCGACCCCGCCCAGGGTGTCGCGGCGGGCCAGGGCGCGGTGCTCTACGACGGCACTAGGGTCGTGGGCTCGGCGACCATCGCCGCGACGCGTCGCGTCCCGGCCGCCTCGTCCTGAGGGATCCCGGCTCAGGCGCCGCCCGACGGCGCGAGCGGGGCCGCCGAGCCGGACGGGTCCGACGAGGGGCTGCCGTCGCTCGAGGGGCTCGGCGTGGGCTGCTCGGTGGGTGCGGGCGACTCCGAGGGCGACGGCTCGTCGGTCGGGCCGGTGGTCGGGTCGGTCGTCGGGGACTCGCTGGGGTCGGTCGACGGCTCGGTGGTCGGGGACTGGCCGGGCTCCCCGGGAGTCGACGCGTCCTCGGTCGACCCGGACCCCGCGCCGACCGCCCGGCTGAGCGTCGTACCGCCGCCGTCGGAGCCACCGGTCAGCGACGACACGGGCCGGCCGCTGAGGCCCTCGAAGGCGGTGAGCCCGACCAGGGCGACGGCCAGGACCGCCACGCTGGCGAGCGCCAGCCGCGGCCACGGGAGGGCGCGCCACCAGGCCGGCCGGTCCGGGCGCTCCTCGCGCCGGTCCTCGGGCACGGGCTCACCGGACGGCTCCCGGAGCTGGACGGTGCGGCGTCGGGGCAGGGTCGCGGACCGCAGTACGACGTCCTGGCCCGCCCTGAGCGAGTAGGTGTAGGTGGCGCTGCCGACCGTGCCGGCGACGCTCCCGACGGCGGCACCGACCAAGGTGCCGGTCACCCCCATCCAGGACGCCAGCACGGCTCCGGAGACCGCCGCGAGGGCGGATCCGGCGACCTGGGCGAGCGACAGGCCGATCGATGGGCGGACGGGGGGCTCGACGACGTCCGCGGGGGTGCGGTCGGGTGGAGCGGGGGCAGGCATGAACATCACTTCCGGCTCGGGTGCGCGTCTCGGGTACTCAGGGTCAGACGAACGCGGGCCCCTCAAGGTTTCCCGATCCGGGCGTGACGCCGACCACGATGGCCGAGCGCTGCGGGGCCGCTCCCGGGTACCCGGCACAATGACCGTCATGCTGGCGAGCGGGGTCGGGTCCTATCCGGGAGCGGACGCCGAGGCCTATGCCGAGCGCCTCCGCATGGTGCTGTCCCTGCTGCCCGACCTGCCGCACGTCCCCGAGCTGCCCGGCCGTGGCGCGACCGCCTCGCTCACCGGCCGCGGCCTGGCCGTCGTGTCGGGGCTGGCCGCCGACCTCCAGCCCGCCGGATGGCGGCTCACCGGCGCATCGGCCTCCTCGGGCGTCGACCACCGCCGGGCCAGGTCGCTGCTGGCGCAGGACCTCGACGCCCTCGAGGAGCTGTCGGCGGGCTACACCGGCGCCTTCAAGGCCCAGGTCTGCGGGCCGTGGACCCTGGCCGCGACGGTCGAGCGGCCCCGTGGTGACAAGGTGCTGGCCGACCACGGCGCCCGGCGCGAGCTCGGCGAGGCGCTGGCCGAGGGGGTCCGCGAGCACGTGGCCGACCTGCGCCGTCGCCTGCCGGACGTGGACCGGATCGTCGTCCAGGTCGACGAGCCCGCGCTCGCCGCGGTCATCGAGGCCCGCGTTCCGACCGCCTCCGGCTATGGCCGCCACCGCGCGGTCGACCTGCCCGAGGCGTCCGCCGCCCTCGAGCGGGTGCTGGGCGCCGTGGCCGACTCCGGCGCCGAGCCGTGGGTGCACGCCTGCGCCGCCCGCACGCCGTGGGGCCTGGTCCGGGGGGCGCGTGCCGCCGGGTTGTCGGTGGACGTGTCCGTCCTGTCCGCGGGCGACCACGATGCGCTCGCGGAGGCGCTCGAGGCGGGCGCGACGGTCGCGCTGGGCGTCGTACCCTCCGTGGACCCGCCGGTCCCCACCTCCGACACCGGGACGGTCGAGGCCGTCGCGCGCTGGCTGGACATGCTCGGCCTCGACCCGGAGGAGGTCGGCGACCGCGTGGTCGTGACCCCCGCCTGCGGCCTCGCCGGAGCCTCGGTGGGCTGGTCGCGTACGGCGCTGGAGCGCGCCGCGCGTGCCGCCCGCGAGCTGTCGACCTGACTGACTCGTTCGCCGTGATTGCGCGGCGCGGAGCCCCTCTCGCTTGCGCGCTCCTGGGAATGACCGGACTGGCCGACGGGGCCGCCTCCCTGGAGGGAGACGGCCCCGCGGGTCGTCCGAGGACGCTCGGCGTCAGCGCCCGCTCAGTGTGCGGCCACCGCCTGCGGCCCGTCGGTGGCCAGCTCGGTGTGCTTCACGTTGAGGAACACCCAGACGATCAGCGACGCGGCCAGCGCCATGCCGGAGCCCCAGAGGAACGCCGTCGTGGCTCCCTCGGCGAAGACCTGCTGCCGGGCGATGGTCTCCATGGCCTGCTGCTGCGCGGCCGTCGGCGCCGGGGTGCCGGCGGGCAGTGCTGCCATCGCCTGGGCGGCCGCCGCCGACAGCTTGTCGCCGGTGCTCGTCCACACGTGCTGGGCGACGGTGCTCAGCGTCGCGAGGCCGAGCGCGCCGCCGACCTGCTGCATCGTGTTGAGGACGCCCGAGCCGATGCCCGAGTCGCGGGCCTCGACGTGGTGCACGGCCGTCAGCGTCAGGGGGATGAAGGTCAGGCCCATCCCGAAGGACATCATCAGGATGAACGGCAGGATGTCGGAGACGTAGGACGCGTTCACGTCGGAGACCGGGTAGGTCACGTCGTGCGGGATGCGGGAGAACCCGAACAGCGCGGCGGCCACGAGCAGGGTGCCGATGCCGGCCAGGAAGCGCGGGTCGATCCGGTTGACGGTGTTGGACGCGACGCCCGCGGCGAGCACGATGCCGACGGTGAACGGCAGGAAGGCGACACCGGTGTGCAGCGGCGTCCAGCCGACGACCGTCTGGACATAGACGCTGAGGAAGAAGAACATCGCGAACATCGCGGCCGGCATCAGCATCATGGCGCCGAAGCTCGCGGCTCGGGTGCGGTTGCGCAGGATGCGCATCGGCAGGAGCGGGTGCTCCGCGCGGCTCTCGATCCAGGCGAACGCCACCAGCAGCACCACGCCGGCCACCAGGCTGACGATGGTGCTCGGGTCGCCCCAGCCATAGCTGGAGTCGCCGGCGCGGGACAGGCCGAACACGACGCCGAGCAGGCCGAGGGTGCCGGTGACGGCGCCGGGTACGTCGAGCTCGCCGGGGTGCGACTCGGACTCGGCCAGCACGACCGGCGAGACGAGCGCGGCGATGATGCCGATCGGGACGTTGATGAGGAAGGTCAGGCGCCACCCCTCGACGCCGCCCATGAAGTCGAGGTTCATGCCGGTCAGCCAGCCGCCGAGGATGAGGCCGACGGCCGCGCCGGCGCCGGACATCATGGCGTAGACGCCGAACGCGCGGCTGCGCTGCGGGCCGGCCGGGAACGTGGTGGTGATCAGCGCCAGCGCCGCCGGCGAGGCGAGGGCCGCGCCCAGGCCCTGGAGGCCGCGGGCGCCCAGGAGCATGGCCTCGTTGGCGGCCACGCCTCCGAGCAGGGAGGCCACGGCGAAGATGACGAGGCCGGCCATGAAGATGCGACGGCGGCCGTAGAGGTCGCCGAGGCGGCCGCCGAGGAGCAGCAGGCCGCCGAAGGACAGGGCGTAGGCGGTGACCACCCAGGTCAGGCTGCCGGCGCTGAAGCCGAGGTCGGCCTGGATGTAGGGGAGCGCGATGTTGGCGATGGTGCTGTCGAGCACCACCATCAGCTGCGCCACGCAGATCAGCGCCAGGGCCCAGCCCAGGTGCAGGTGCTCGCCGGGTGCGCGCTCGGTGCGCTCGGCGTCAGTCGTGGTCTGGGACATGGTCTTCCTTCGTGTCGGGCTCGAGAGGGGGGCGGAGGGCGGCCGGCAGGATGATCTGGTCCAGCACCGCCGTGATGGTGGCTTCGTCGGGTGCGGCACCGAGGACATAGCGCCGGTGCAGCACGATCCCCGCCAGCGCGGGGGCCAGGAGGTCGAGGTCGACCTCGGGGCGGATCTCCCCGCGGGCCTGGGCCCGCTCGAAGATCGCGTGGGTGGAGGCCATCTTGGGGACCAGCACCCGCTCCCGGAACACCGCGGCGAACTCTTCGTCGCGGCCGAGTGCGGTGATGACGCTGGCGAACGTGGCGGCGGTGTCCTCGTCGAGGCCACCGCGCCCGCAGTAGGACGCCAGCAGGTCACCGCGGAGCGAGCCGGTGTCCGGCGGCTCGAGGGCCGGCTTGGTGCTGACGAGCGCGTCGACCACCAGGTCGGCCTTGCCGCTCCAGCGCCGGTAGAGCGTGGCCTTGGACGCCTTGGCCTTGGCGGCGACGGCGTCCATGGTGAGACGGTCGTAGCCGACCTCGGCGAGGACGTCGAGCGCGGACTGGAGGATCTCCAGCTCACGCTCACCCTCGACCCGCGGGCGGTGCCCGTGGTGGTCGGTGGCGATGCTGATCACGGTGCGGCTCCCGGGATGGAACGGTACGGTTTCGTTCCATCCAACGGGTGGTCGACGAGATCTATTCCGCCGGACCAGACATCTTTTCCGGGTCTTCTCGTGGGTGCTCAGCCGGCGTCCGCCGCGAGCATCCCGAGGGACTCGTCGGCGGCGATGCGGCGCCACCGCTGGTGCCCACGCAGCAGGTAGTGCCCGAGCGGTCCCATGTCGAGGAACCTGGCCGAGGCGGCGACCCGCGCGGCCCGCTCGGTGAAGGCGCGGGTGGCGCCGAACGACGTGATCCGGTCGGCGCGCCCGTGGGCTGCGACGAGACGCTTGCCGGTCAGGGGTGCGGTCGGGGTGTCCTCCGCGATCCACGGTGCCAGACCCACCACGCCGACCACGCGAGGGTCGTCCGCGACGGAGATCGCCGTGCGCCCGCCCATCGAGTGCCCGACGAGCACGACGGGGAGGTCACCGAGGTCGGCTCGCATCCGGTCCAGCGCCCACCGGGCGTCCTGGACGGGCCGACCGCCGTTCCACCCGCGGACGCCGTACCTCAGGGCCCAGACCGCCACGTCGCGTCGGCGGGCCGACAGGGCGACCTCGCGCTGCAGCAGCTGGGCCAGGCGCCAGGACGCGCTGCGGCCGTCGACGGGGACGTCGGAGCGCTGACGGCCGCCGTGGAGCAGGAGGACCGCGCCCCGTGGCTCGCGCACGTCGAGGCGGCTGAGCGCGGGCGACGGCACGGTGGCTCCCTCCAACAGCACGGGGGTGGTTCGGAGCCACGAGTCTGACGGATGGGTCCGCATCGACGTGGCGTCGGCCCGGAGCGCGGGCGATGTCGGAGCCGCACGGCAAGATGGGCCCATGACGTTGCCCGAGGCGGCGCCCGCGGAGGCGCGCGAGCGACACCAGACCCTGGCGGAGCAGGTCGAGGAGGCGCGCTGGCGCTACTACGTCCTCGACGACCCGACGCTGTCCGACGCCGACTTCGACGTCCGGATGCGCGAGCTGGAGGAGCTGGAGGAGCGGTTCCCCGAGCTGCGCACCCCCGACTCGCCGACGCAGAAGGTCGGGGGCTCCGTCTCGACCGAGTTCACCGCCGTCGACCACCTCCGACGCATGGAGTCGCTCGACAACGCGTTCACCGACGAGGAGCTGGACGCCTGGTTCGCCCGGCTCGGCCGCGAGGGGGTCGACGACCCGGCTCTCCTCTGCGAGCTCAAGGTCGACGGGCTGGCGATCAACATCCTCTATGAGCACGGCCGGCTGGTCCGCGCCCTGACCCGCGGCGACGGGCGCACGGGCGAGGACGTCACCCCCAACGTCAAGACGATCTCGTCGGTGCCGCACCGGCTGACCGGCACCGACGAGTTCCCGGTGCCCGCCCTGGTCGAGGTGCGCGGCGAGGTGTTCCTCCCCGTCGAGGCGTTCGAGCGGCTCAACGCGTCGATGGCCGACGCCGGCAAGCCGATGTTCGCCAACCCGCGCAACGCGGCGGCCGGCTCGCTCCGCCAGAAGGACCCGCGGGTCACCGCGTCCCGCGACCTCGGCATGGTGTGCCACGGCATCGGGGCCCGCGAGGGGTTCGAGCCGACGGCGCAGAGCGCGGCCTACGACGCCCTGCGCGCCTGGGGGATGCCCACCAGCGAGCGGGTGCGGGTCGTCCCCGACCTCGCGGGAGTGCGCGACTTCATCGCCTTCTATGGCGAGCACCGCCACGACGTCGAGCACGAGATCGACGGCGTCGTCGTCAAGGTCGACGAGGTGGCGCTCCAGCGCCGGCTGGGCTCGACCAGCCGGGCGCCGCGCTGGGCGATCGCGTTCAAGTACCCACCCGAGGAGGTCAACGCCAAGCTGCTCTCGATCGAGGTCAACACCGGCCGCACCGGTCGCGTGACGCCGTTCGGGGTCATGGAGCCCACGCGGGTGGCGGGCTCCACCGTCGAGCGGGCGACCCTGCACAACGCCCACGAGGTCAAGCGCAAGGACGTCCGTCCGGGGGACACCGTGATCCTGCGCAAGGCAGGCGATGTGATCCCCGAGATCCTGGGGCCTGTGCTCGCGCTGCGCCCCGAGGGACTGGCGGAATGGGTGATGCCCACCGAGTGCCCCGCGTGCGGCACGGCCCTGGTGCAGCAGAAGGAGGGCGACAAGGACCTCCGCTGCCCCAACCATCAGTTCTGTCGGGCCCAGGTCCTCGACCGCGTCTTCCACGTCGCGGGTCGCGGCGCCTTCGACATCGAGGGCCTCGGCTCCGAGGCCGCCTTCGCCCTCCTCGAGGCGGGCGTGATCGCCAACGAGGGTGACGTGTTCGACCTCGACGCCGACAAGCTCAAGCGCACCGAGCTCTTCACTCGGGCACCCAAGAAGGACGAGAAGGGCCCGCAGCTGTCGGCCAACGGCCAGCGGCTGCTCGACAACCTCGGCTCGCGCCGGCAGGTGCCGCTCTGGCGCGTGCTCGTCGGTCTGTCGATCCGGCATGTGGGGCCGACCGCGGCCCGGGCGCTGGCGACCGAGTTCGGCTCGATGGACGCGATCCGTGCCGCGAGCGAGGCCGAGCTGGCCGCTGCCGAGGGAGTGGGACCCACCATCGCCGACGCCGTGATCGAGTGGTTCGGCGTGGACTGGCACCGCGACATCGTCGACAAGTGGCTGGCCGCAGGCGTCTCGATGGCCGACGAGCGCGACGAGTCCGCGCCGCGCACCCTCGAGGGCCTCACGATCGTGGTCACCGGCTCGCTGGAGCGCTTCTCCCGCGACTCCGCCAAGGAGGCGATCATCAGCCGCGGCGGCAAGGCCGCCGGCTCGGTCTCCAAGAACACCGACTTCGTCGTGGTCGGCGACAACGCCGGCTCCAAGGCCGACAAGGCCGAGCAGCTCGGCGTGCCCGTTCTCGACGAGGCCGGCTTCGAGGCGCTGCTCGCCGACGGCCCACCCGCCGATGGCCCACCCGCCGACGCGGGCTGAGGGGCTAGACCCGTTCGCCCCGGATCGTCCGGAACACCGTGCCGACGCAGGCGGCCCAGGCGATGCGGGCCGTCCAGTACTCCCAGTGCGGCGGCAGCCCGGGCAGCCCGACGATGGTCACCGCGATCGCGAACGCGACGACCACGGCGAGCGGCATCACCCGCTGCCAGAGCGTGGAGCCGGCGCGCGGCTTGAGCACGCGACCCAGCCAGGTGCCCCAACGGCTGCCGAACGAGCGCCGCTGGTAGCCGCCCTGCCCGTCCGTCGCCGGCCGGCTCAGCGCGAGCTGTGGCGGGGTGAACCCGTCGAGGGCCTGGACGGCCACCGCGCCACCGTGCCAGGCGGCCGGGTCCAGCGTCACGGACCAGCCGTCGTGGGAGACGAGGGTCCGGGTGCCGCCGGGGTAGCCGAACACGGCCGTCGCGTCCTCGAAGAGCACCCGTCGCGCGGAGCGGCGGTCGGTGATCTCGAGGCCCTGCTCGCTGACGACCAGGCGGGCGGACACCGCCGGCCAGTCCTGGTGGCGGTGCCGGTCGCCCTGCAGCTCGGGCGCCACGTGGGGCACCTCGAGCCGCGGGAGCTGCCCGACCCAGCGGCTCGCGGCCGGGAGGCCGATCATCAGGGTGTCGGCGAAGACGCGCGCCTGCTCCTTGATCTCCTTGCCGCTGACCCGGGCCAGCTCGTCGAGCAGGTCCTCATGGGCCTGTGGCGAGCGCGACCTGAGGTACTCCAGCGCGGCCTGGTGGGCGATCGAGCTCGCGGCGTAGGGGTCGGTCATCGCCTGCCAGCGCCGTTCCTTGATGAGCCGCAGCTGCTCGGGCGACGGGCCCATCGACGCCAGGTCCTTGACCAGCCGGAGCGCCGTGTCGGCGATGGTCGGCAGCAAGGTCGGCAGCAGGTCGGAGGTGGCGATCACGAGCGCGTGCTCGTCGTCGACCGCCTCGTAGGTGGCCAGGGGGGCGTAGGCCGCACCGGCTCCGTCGCGGAGCCGCTGGTGCAGGCTCTCCTGGAGGAGGTCGGGCAGGAACGTCGCGGCGACGGAGCGGGTCACCACCCCGGAGAGGGCGAGCCCACCCTCCTCGCCGTACGCGACCGGCAGCGTGTCGCCGCAGGGGATCGCCCGCGCCGGCTGCTTGAGGCCCCCGGGCGGCAGGAACAGTCGGAGGTCCGGTGGCGGTGGACCGTCGAGCACGAGCACGGCGTTGCCCTGCGCGAAGGCCCACTGCGCGCGGTGCGCGAGGCCGGCCGGGGTGGCGCGCGCGAGACCGGGCTCGGGGTACGCCGCCGTACCCGGGCCGAGCGAGCCGTAGCGCTGGCCCAGCGCCCGCTGGGCGCCGCCACTCCCGCGCAGCGCGTTCTCGGCGGCGAGGACGCTCTTCTCGCGCTCGAGCTCGTGGAACTCGGGCTGGCCGAGCCAGTGGGTCAGGCCCCCGAGGAGGTGCGCCACATGGTCGACCGGACCGTGCGCGTCGAACGAGGTGTGCAGCAGGCCGGTGGCGCCGTTGACGGCGAGCGCGCCGCCGCCCCGGCCGTGCAGGGCGAGGTGCTCGAGCAGGTGCATCCAGCCCGACTCGTGGAGCCACTCGTCGGCCATGCCGGCGCGGAAGATCAGCCGGGCGGCCAGGGTCGGGCGACCGGTCTCCACCCAGAAGCACCGGACCCCGTCGACATCGGTTGCGTGGAGTTCGACCATGACCCGTCCACGCTAGACAGCCTCCATGCCGCCTGTCCTGGGATCCGTGGGATCCGTCGAGGGTGGTCACCCGGCCCTGTCGTCGGGCCTGCTCGTGGAGGCCCTCGCCGAGACCCACCGAACGATGCGTCCGATCAGGAGGGCGGACAGCAGGCTCAGCGCTGGCATCTGGAGCATGACTGCGGCCAGGAAGAGTGACGCCATGATGAGGACGACCAGGACGATTCTGGTCACCGGCCAGGCGGCGAGCCAGCCGCGACGGACGGCGGGCTTCCAGCGCTGCCACGGACCGGGCCGCACATAGGCCGGCGGGTCGAAGCGAGCCGGCTGGGGCAGGTGCAGATCCTTCGGCACCAACTGGTCGACCATGGACACCAGACGCGGCCCGTCGTGCCACTCGTCCGGCACGACGTTGACACCCCAGCCGTCGATGTCCTCGAGGCGCCGCACGCCGTCGTCGAAGACCATGAGCCCGGCCAGGCGGTCGAGGTCGACGGCTCGGGCGACGTCTCGATCGGAGACCTCGAGGCCGACCGAGGTGACCCGCATGTGTGCGGTCGTGGCGGGCCAGGAACGGTGGCGGAACCGATGCCCTTCCCGGCTCGGCGCGCGTTCGGGGTGCACCACCTGCCGGAGCTGGTCGCGCCACGCGGTGCCACTCGGCAGACCCAGCATCAGCGACTGGCAGAAATGGGTGAGGGACCGGTGTACGTCGTGCGGATCGGTGTTCCTGACCTCGTCGAGCAACGCGGCATGGGTCTTGGGCTCCTCGCCACGGAGCACGGCATGGGCGGCGTGCATCGCCACACCAGGGCCGGCATAGGGGTCGAGCATCCCCTGCTCCCGTGCCCCGAGCATCTCCGACAGCCAGGCCTCCGGAATCGGCTGGGCCTGCATGCGGTCGATCACGTCGAGCGCGTGACCGGCGAGCGTGGGCAGCAGAGTCGGCAGGACGTCCGAGCCACCGATCACGACCGCCGTGTGGTCGTCCACCCGCTCGTAGAGACCCCAGGGGGCGTAGGCCGCGCCGGCGTGCTCGCGAAGCCGCTCCTTGAGGGCGCGTTCGACGAGCTCGGGCACCAGCGTGGCGGTCGCGCTGCGGTCGACGAGACCGCTGAGCACCAGCCCACCCTCCTCGAGATAGGCCGCTGGCACGTCGGTCTCCACCGGTTGGGACACGGGAGGCGGAAGCAGCTCACCCCCCGGCAGGGTCAGCGACAGGCCTGCGGGTGGGGGACCGTCGAGCACCAGCACGGCGTTGCCACGCGTGAAGACCGACGCCGCGCGCGCACTGAGCAGCTCGGGGGTCGCCCGGCCCAGTCCGGCGTCGTTGTGGGACGCGATGCCCGGCCCGCGGGCGCCGTACCGCCAGGCGAGTGCCCTGGTGACCTGGCTGGCGGGGCGGAACGCCGACTCGGCGTGCAGAACGCCCCGCTCGCGCTCGAACTCGAGGAACGTGGGCCTCGACAGCCATCCGCTCACATCGCGCAAGTGATCGGCGACCGCCTCGGCAGGTCCGTGCGCCTCGAAGGCCGTGTGCAGCAGGGACACGGACCCGTTGACCTGGAGGGCTCCACCGCCCCGACCGTGGAGGGCGAGGTGCTCGAGCAGGTGAAGCCATCCGGACTCGGTCAGGGACTCATCGACCATGCCGGTGCGAAAGAGCAGCTGGGCAGCCAGCGTCGGGCGACCGGTCTCCACCCAGAAGCACCGGACACCGTGCACTTCTGTGTGGTGTAGCTCGAACATGCCGGTGTCCAGGCTAGTGACGGACCCAGCCATTCGTCCTGTGATTTGGGTCCTGCCGCGACGTGAGCCCTCGCCGGTCGAGCGAAGGGATCAGGACTCGTAGACCAGGCCGCCGAGCCGCAGGTTGCCGGTGCCGACTCCGCCCGGGACGGCCGTGTCCTTGCAGGCCCCGCTGGCGGCGTCGCACGTCGTGATCGTGCCGTCGCCGACCTTGAAGAGGTCGCCGTCCGGGCTCCAGCCCCAGGCCCAGGGATCGCCGGAGAAGTCCTGCTCGTCGCCGGTCGACAGGTCGAACACCTGCAGGGGGTCGACCGTCTCGTAGGTCTCCGGGTCGACCGTCCACACCAGGGCGAACCGACCGTCGGGGGAGAGGCGGACCCCGCCCTCGCCGTCCATCGGGTCGCCGGCCACGGGGATCTCGGCCACCGTGTCGCCTGTGGCGACGTCGACGACCAGGGTGTTGTCGCCGGAGGCGACGACGGCACGACCGCCGGACACGTCGGGGATGCCGCCGGGCAGCCCGTCGACCAGGTGGGACTCACCGGTCTCGAGGTCGACCGCGGCGGTGGTCTTGCGGTAGCCGACATAGAGGGTGTCACCGCTCAGGCCCAGCGGTGGGACCTCCCAATAGCTTCGGGGCTCGTCGGGCAGTGGCAGCCGCTCGACCTCGTCGCCGGTGTCGGCGTCGCGCACGACCGCCACGAAGCCGTCACCGTCGGCCTCGGCCAGCGCGTAGTAGGGCTGGCTCGGGTCGGTGGCCGGCCCGACGCCCTCCGGGACCGTCCCGAGGTCCTTGGTCGAGCCGTCCCAGCGCACGAGGGTGAGACTCTCGGGCCCCGAGCCGTCGGAGGCGCCGTCGTGGGGGTTGCTGCGGACCAGGACACCGACCGACGTGTAGTGCAGTGAGTGCACCGTGTCGGGCACGGAGGCCACCTCGTCGCCGACGACGATCCTGGAGCCGTTGCCGAAGGCGTACGGCGCGTGGTCGCTCGACGTGACGGGGTCGCGGGCCGCGTCGTCGCCGCGTCCCATCCACAGGGTCGCGCCGCCGCCGACGACGGCCAGGACGGCGAGGCCCGCGACGGCCTCGGTGGCGCGGCGTCGCGTGCGCATCCGCCGGCCGGCGTCGAGAGCGGCGGCCGCGCGGGGCACCGGCACCTCGAGGGTGTCGGCCTCCGCGTGCATCAGCTGGCTGAGGCGCTCAGTCATGACGTGCTCCTGTCGTGCGGGACGTGCTGGTGATGCTGGTGCTGGGGATGACGGCGTCCCCGAGGAGCCGGCGCAGGCGCTCGAGGGCGTCGTGGGTCTGGCTCTTGACGGTGCCCTCGCTGCAGCCGAGTGCTCGGGCCGTCTCGCCGACCGACAGGTCGTCGAAGAAGCGCAGCACGACGACGGCCCGCTGCCGGGGCGGCAGCTGGGAGAGGGCGGCCATGACCAGGGGACGGTCGGTCCCGGTCTCCTCGACGCTGGTCTCGGGCAGCTCGTCGGTGGGCCGCTCGCTGCCCCACGCGGTCTTGCGGAACCACGAGGACGCGGTGTTGACGAGCGTCGTTCGCGCGTAGGCCGGCGCCGCCGCCAGGTCGCGGACCTTCGCCCAGCTCGCATAGGTCTTGGCGAGCGACGTCTGCACCAGGTCCTCCGCGAGGCCACGTTCGCCGACCAGCAGGTAGGCCGTGCGGTAGAGCCCCGGCCAGGAGGCGTGGACGAACTCCGTGAAGTCGTCGTCGGACGGTGGTCGGCGCGATCCCGGCATGGCGTTCCCCCTCGTGATGTCACCCTCACAGATGCCGCAAGGGTCCGGTTCGGTTGGGACGTGTCGGGAAACCCCGGTGGATCACGGTGTTTGACCCGGTGTCGGTGCGGGAAGGGTGCAGTCGAACGCGCATCCCGACGGCACGACGATGGGGGACCGATGACTGTTCTCGCCGCAGAGCTCTCCGACCTGACGGGCTGGTCGCAGCAGGTCGGGAGGGCCGGCACCGACTGCCAGGGTCTGTCGGACTACCTCTCCGCCCACGTCACCGACGGCGAATTCGGGATGATCCTCGAGCTCATCACCATGGACTACGAGCGGCTGATCCCGGTGTTCACCGAGGCGCTCGCCACCGACGGGACGCGTCTGCAGGCCACCGGCCGTTCGATCGAGAGCATCGTGCGCGACTACGCCGCGACCGACGCGCGGGTGGCGCAGGACTTCGGCGAGGGCAAGGCGATCACCGACGACGGGCTGATCGGGACCGGCTTCTATGACCTCTCCACGGTGCTGCCGGTGCCCGGCCCGTCGAGCAACGCGGCCTCGCTGCCCCAGGTCTCCTTCGGGTTCATCTTCGACAAGATCTGCGACCTCACCCACTGGATCATCGGCATCGACCCGCGGGACTACGTCACCCGCTGGATCGCCGGTGACATCGAGAAGGCCTCCCGGCAGGCGTCGGCCTGGCAGCACGTGAGCGACTGCCTCGACGGGGTCGACAAGAACGTGGCGAGGGGCCAGACGGCGATCAACGCCACGTGGCAGGGAGAGGCGGCCACCGCGTCGGCTGCCTACGTGGACCAGTGGCTCGCGTCCCTCGGCGAGCAGTCGCGGTCGACGGCCACGATCAGCAGTCACCTGCACGACATGATCCGGTCGGCTGTCGACCTGGCGCAGAACGTCGTCGACATCATCCGGATGATCATCTCCATCTGCAGCGCGGCGCTGTCGTCGTCCTACATCCCGCTGTGGGGCCAGTGGAAGGCCGTGCAGACGATCAAGGAGGCCTGGGAGCTGTTCAAGACCGCCCGCAAGGCGATCCAGGCGTTCTGGCAGATCATCACCACGATCAAGAACCTGCTCGTGAGCATCGCCCATGCCGTCACCGCCGACGGCCTGCCCGCCGCGCCGGTCGTCCCGGCCGCCCGATGAGCGGGGCGCAGGAGCTCGCGCTCGAGGAGGCGCTCGCCGCCTTCCGGCAGACGCTGGAGGAGGCGCGTGCCCACGTCGCCCGGGTCGCCGCGACGCCCGTCCACACCGCCGAGCAGCGCGCCGAGCTCGAGCGCGACGCCCTGAGCGGGCGCCTCGGGCCCGAGATGCGCCAGATCGCCGAGCGGGTCGAGGCACGCGAGACCAGCTGGGGCGAGGTGTTCGAGGGCAGCTCCCCCTGGTCCGACCTCCTCCTGCCGCACCTCACGGCGATGGGCGAGAGATACGCCGACCGCTGGCGAGTCGCCCTCCAGGAGGACCCCGACTTCGAGCCGCTCGTCGAGGCCGACCGCGACCGAGGCCCGTCCAGCGGCCCCCTAGGGTGGACGCCGTGACGAGCCCCGACGACAGCCCCAGGAGCGCGGCCGGCCTCGTGGGGCGCGCCGCGGGCGCGTTCGTGCTCGACCTGCTGCTCAACGGCGCCGTGTTCTTCTCCCTCATCACGGTGATCGCCGGCGTGCTCACCCGGGAGCCGGCCTGGGTCGCGCTCGGCGTCGTGGTCGGGCTCGCCGGCATGGCGCTGCCCTGGTATGCCATGGCCAGGAAGTGGCGCGACTCCCGCGCCTGGCTCGTCGCCGCCGGCGTCCTCGTCGTCGAGATCGCCACCATGGCCGTCATCTGGTTCGCCGCCTGACGGGCGCGCCGACAGTGGGGCGGCGCCCCGGACCGGTCAGCGGCCCTCGGCGAGCTCCTTGAGGTTGAGCAGCTGCCTGCGCGCCATCACCAGGTCGCCGGCGGCGAAGAGGGGGCCGAGCCGGCGCCACCGGCCGGAGGCGAGCTTGAGCAGGAGCCTGGTCGAGCCACCGGAGCCGACGAGCACATAGGACAGGTGCGTGCCCAGGATCCTCGCCGTCAGGTGGACCCCGGGCTCGACGGCCACGATCGTGCCGACCGGTCGGCCGGCGCTGGCGCTGAACGGGTCGCCGACCCGGGGGTCCTCGAGCCCGCGCAGCTCGCGCGGCGACCGGCGACCGAGGTTGTCGACCCAGTCGTAGGCATAGGGCGCCAGCCTGATCTGCACGACCCACCGCCACACGAGATCGGCCGGGGCGTCGACGGTGACGCCACGCCACGCCTGCCACGCGGGCGCGGGCACGAGCGCGTCGCAGGGTAGGCACGCGAGACCTCGGCGTCCGTCACACCCCACCGGTCACCCAGCACGGCTCGATCCTAGGTGCGGCGCCGCGCAGGCGATCCTGGGCGCCGATGCCATCATGGCCGCATGAACGCACGGGGGGTCGTCGTCGGTGTCGTCGCGTGCCTCGCCGTGGCCTCGTGCGGCGACTCGACGGGAGCACCGCCGGACGGCTCCACCCAGCCGTTCAGCCTCCCCGTCGGAAGCACGACGTGGGACGCGACCGCCCCCGCCTGGTTCCACGACGGGACCCTGCACGTCGGCAAGCGGACCGTCGAGCTCGGCGACCGCGTGGACGAGTTCGTGCTCGGCGCGACCGGCGCCTACTGGATGAGCGGCCAGACGCTGATGTTCACCAGCGCCGAGGGGGAGACCCAGAAGGTCGAGGACGTGCGCTGGGGCAACCTCGCCGTGTCGGCCGACCGGTCGGTGTTCGCCACGGTCGACCAGTCGCGGGGCCCGGTCGACGACTACGGCACCCACGTCATCCAGCTGGCGGTCTTCGACACCCGCACCGGGGAGCAGCTCTACCGCACCCCGGACCAGGAGCCCCGCAAGGGCGACGACCTGGCCGACCTCTACAGCGAGATCATGCCGCTGCTCTACGGCGTCAGCGACGAGCGCGCCTTCTTCGCCGGCCTCACGGTCGACCTCGGCGACGGGGCGACCGTGTCGGCGACCCAGGACGCCGACGGCATCGACGTCTACGACGGCTATGCCGACACCCTGTTCTCCGACGGCTACCACGTGAGCATCCGCGGCGAGGGCAGGCACCGCGAGCTCTCGGAGTCCACGATGTATGGCTATGCGCGGCTGTCACCGGACCGCAGCACGATCTTCGACGTCGGCATGTGGCCCACCCCGGCCGTCGTCTATGACGCGGAGACCGGACGGCAGCGGGCGATCAAGGCCCCCTGGCGCCACTTCACCCTGGTCGGCTGGAGCGACGAGCGCACGTTCTTCGGTGTCGCCGAGCGCATCGACGAAGACAACGTCGACGGCGTGCTGCGCGCCCGGCAGGTCGTCAGCTGCCGGCTGCCGTCGCTCGCCTGCACGCCCGTGAGTCCGGTCATCCCGACCGAGGTCCAGCACGACGGGGAGTTCCCGACCTTCCTCGTCGAGGGCAGCTCCACGATGCTGTGAGCCCGCGCGGCCGGGCGCGCCACCAGCGCCTGCCTAGGGTGAGCCACATGCCGATCCCCGAGTTCATCGTGCGCCTGCGCGGGCGCATCGGGCACGACCCGCTGTGGCTCGCCAGCGTGACGGCGGTCGTCCTGCGCGGCGAGGAGGTCCTGCTCGTCCGGCGGGTCGACAACGGGCAGTGGGCGCCGGTGTCGGGCATCGTCGACCCGGGGGAGCACCCCGCGGACTGCGCCGTCCGCGAGGTGCTCGAGGAGACGACCGTCGACGTCGAGGTCGAGGGGCTCGCGTGGGTCAGCGTCAGCCAGCCCGTCATCCACGTCAACGGCGACCAGGCGCAGTACCTCGTGCACGTGTTCCGGTGTCGTTTCCTCGGCGGCGAGGCCCGGGTCGGCGACGACGAGTCCCTCGAGGTCGGCTGGTTCCACCTCGACGACCTGCCGCCGATGCACCGCGTTCTCGTCGACCGGATCGACGCCGCGGTCGCCCACGAGGGCGTCACCCGGCTCGCCTGAGCCGCGCGTACGACGTCCGGCGAGCGGCCCCGCACCCGCCGCCGACCCGCCGACTTCCTAGGATGGTCCCCATGCCCGAAATCACCCGTGACGAGGTCGCGCACCTGGCGAACCTCGCCCGCATCGAGCTGGACGACGCCGAGCTCGACCACCTGGCGCCCCAGCTGTCGGTGATCCTGGAGTCGGTCGCGTCCATCAACGCGGTCGCCTCCGAGGACATCCCGCCGACGTCGCACGCGATCCCGCTGACCAACGTCTTCCGCGAGGACGTCGTCGTGCCGGGCCTGACCCCGGAGCAGGCGCTGTCCGGCGCCCCCGAGGTCGAGCAGCAGCGGTTCAGCGTCCCCCGGATCCTGGGGGACGAGCAGTGAGCCGGGACTGGACCCGCCGGACGGCGGCCGAGCTGGCCGCCGCTCTCACCGCCGGTGAGGTGACCTCGGTCGAGCTCACCCGCGCGCACCTCGACCGCATCGACGCGGCCGATGGCGCGATCCACGCGTTCCTGCACGTCGACCACGAGGGCGCGCTCGCCCAGGCCGAGGCGTCGGACGCCCGCCGCGCCGCGGGCACGCCCGCATCGGGCCTCGACGGAGTCCCGATCGCGGTCAAGGACGTGCTCGCCACCGAGGGTCTGCCGACCACCTGCGGCTCCAAGATCCTCGAGGGCTGGGTGCCGCCCTACGACGCCACCGTGGTCCGCCGCATCAAGGACGCCGGGCTACCGATCCTCGGCAAGACCAACATGGACGAGTTCGCCATGGGCAGCTCGACCGAGCACTCGGCCTACGGCCCGACGCACAACCCCTGGGACCTCGACCGGATCCCGGGTGGCTCCGGCGGGGGCTCCGCCGCGGCCGTCTCGGCGTTCCTCGCGCCCCTCGCGCTGGGCACCGACACCGGCGGCTCGATCAGGCAGCCCGCCGCCGTCACCGGCAGCGTCGGGGTCAAGCCGACCTACGGCGGGGTCTCGCGCTACGGCCTCGTCGCGCTCGCCAACTCCCTGGACCAGGTCGGCCCGGTCACCCGCACGGTGCTCGACTCCGCACTGCTCCACGAGGTGATCGGCGGACACGACCCGCTCGACTCCACCAGCATCGACCAGCCGCTGCCCGCTCTCGTCGAGGCGGCGAGGCAGGGGGCCTCCGGCGATCTCAGCGGCGTGCGCGTCGGTGTGATCAAGGAGCTCGGCGGCGAGGGCTACCAGCCCGGCGTCCAGCAGCTCTTCGACGACGCGGTGCAGCTGCTCGTCGGCGCGGGCGCCGAGCTCGTCGAGGTCAGCTGCCCGAGCTTCGTCCACGCGCTGGCGACCTACTACCTCATCCTGCCCGCCGAGGCGTCCAGCAACCTGGCCCGCTTCGACGCGATGCGCTATGGCATCCGGGTCTGGCCCGAAGGGGTCGACTCGCCCTCGGCCGAGGAGGTGATGCGGTCCACCCGCGACGCCGGCTTCGGCGACGAGGTCAAGCGGCGCATCATCCTCGGCACCTACGCCCTGTCGAGCGGCTACTACGACGCCTACTACGGCCAGGCCCAGAAGGTGCGCACCCTGATCAGCCGTGACTTCGCGGCCGCCTTCGAGCAGGCCGACGTCCTGCTCTCCCCGACCGCTCCCACCACCGCCTTCAAGCTGGGGGAGAAGCTCGACGACCCCCTCGCGATGTACCTCAACGACCTCGCGACCATCCCGGCCAACCTGGCGGGCGTGCCGGGCATCTCGGTGCCCACCGGCCTGGCCGCCGAGGACGGCCTGCCGGCCGGGCTCCAGGTCCTGGCGCCCGCGCTGGCCGACGACCGGCTCTACCGCGTCGGCGCGGCCGCGGAGGCCCTGCTGGAGTCCCAGTGGGGCGGGCCGCTGCTCGACAAGGCGCCCGCTCTCGCCGAAGGAGGTGCCCGATGAGCGACGCGCTGCTCGGCTGGGAGGACGTGCTCGAGACGTTCGACCCGACCATGGGCCTCGAGGTCCACGTCGAGCTCAACACCGCCTCGAAGATGTTCTGCGGCTGCTCCACCGAGTTCGGTGCCGAGCCCAACACCCAGGTCTGCCCGACCTGTCTGGGCCTCCCCGGCTCCATGCCGGCGGTCAACCGCAAGGCGGTCGAGTCGGCGATCCGGATCGGCCTCGCGCTCAACTGCGAGATCGCCGAGTGGTGCCGGTTCGCGCGGAAGAACTACTTCTACCCGGACATGCCGAAGAACTTCCAGACCAGCCAGTACGACGAGCCGATCGCCTTCAACGGCTGGACCGAGGTCGAGGTCGATGGGGAGACCTACCGCATCGACATCGAGCGCGCCCACATGGAGGAGGACACCGGCAAGTCCACCCACGTGGGGACGACGGGCCGCATCCACGGCGCCGACTACTCCCTCGTCGACTACAACCGCGCCGGGATCCCGCTCATCGAGATCGTCACCAAGCCGATCCGCGGCACCGGTGAGAAGGCACCCGAGGTGGCCCGGGCCTACGTCGCCCATCTGCGCGAGCTGCTGCTCGCGCTGGGGGTGAGCGACGTCCGCATGGAGCAGGGATCGCTGCGTTGCGACGTCAACCTGTCGCTGGCACCCCGGGGCGCCGACCGGCTCGGCACCCGCACCGAGACCAAGAACGTCAACTCACTGCGCTCGGTCGAGCGGGCGGTGCGCTATGAGATGCGCCGCCACGGCGCCGTGCTCGGCGGGGGAGGCTCGATCCTCCAGGAGACGCGGCACTGGCACGAGGACACCGGCATCACGACCTCCGGTCGGGAGAAGTCCGACGCCGAGGACTACCGCTACTTCCCCGAGCCCGACCTCGTCCCCGTCGCGCCGTCGCGCGCGTGGGTCGAGGAGCTGCGCGGCAGCCTTCCCGAGCCTCCCCGCGAGCACCGCGCCCGGCTCCAGGCCGAGTGGGGCTTCTCGGACCTGGAGATGCGCGACACCGTGGGCGCCGGGGCCCTGCTGCTGGTCGAGCAGACCATCGCGGCCGGTGCCTCGCCGCAGGCGGCCCGCAAGTGGTGGCTCGGCGAGCTCGCCCGGCGCGCCAACGACTCCGAGACCGAGCTCAGCGAGCTCGGTGTCACACCCGGCGAGGTCGCCGAGGTGCAGGCGCTGGTCGACGCGGGGACCCTCAACGACAAACTGGCGCGCGAGGTCTTCGACGGCCTGCTGGCCGGCGAGGGCGCGCCCGAGGAGATCGTGGCTGCCCGTGGTCTGGCGATCGTGTCCGACGAGGGCGCCCTCGGGGCCGCCGTCGACAACGCCATCGCGGCCAACCCCGACGTGGCGGACAAGATCCGCGACGGCAAGGTGGCGGCCGCCGGCGCGCTGATCGGCGCGGTCATGAAGGAGATGCGCGGGCAGGCGGACGCCAACCGTGTTCGCGAGCTCATCCTCGAGAAGCTGTCTTAGGGCGTCGTCCGCGCCGGTCCTCGGGCCCCGCCTCATGGGCGGGCTCAGGTGCGGGCTCATGTGCGGGCCGGCAGGCCCGGCGCGGTGGTTCGGCTACTCCCAGACGAACAGCTCACCGAGCACGAGCAGCAGCACCACCGTGGGGAAGAACAGCAGCGGAAGCCGCAGCCACGGCCAGGCCTCGTGCCTGAGCCGCACGGTGAGCGCCATCAGGAAGCCGGCGAGGGACGCGACCAGCGTGGCAGACAGCGTCACCACGACGCTCTCGCCGACCCACGTGTCCTCGACCGCGTCGGCGCCGCCGGCGAGCCAGGCGATGCCCAGCAGCGCCGCCCCGGCCAGGAGGACGACGCCGGCGGCTCCCGCCAGCGCGATGCTCCACCTGGCGATGCTGCTGTGGGTGGATCCGTCCGGGATGGAGGGGAGATGCGGAACTCCGTGAACAGCCATCGTCATCACCTTCGATCACAGCTGTCCCGTCACCTCCATGCTCCCACTACCGGGCGGCCTCGGACCCTCTCCGGACCGGTGACGCCGCTCACCGTCCGCGGAGCGGCACCGGCTGTGCCCGCGACGCGCCGCGGGAGGTAGGGTGCGAGGCACACATCCATACACGCCCGCCGCTGGGGGAAGCCGGTCCAAGTCCGGCGCTGACCCGCAACCGTAGGCCCGTCCCGCACCCGCCCCCGGCGGAGCGGACGAGCGAGCCGGAGCACCCGCTGCGACGCGTCTCCAACACACGCTGTCGAGGAAAGCAGCGGGTGGAGCTCCGGACTCCGAGGGCCTCTTCCCGCCGCAGCAGCGGGAAGGAAGCACATGCACCAGGTCCTGCGACGCGGCGCCGTTCTCACGGTCGCCGCAGCGCTCACCGCCACCACGCTCACCGGCGCCCCGGCCGACGCGCGCGCGGCGAAGGCAGCCGCACCCAGCCGGGCGGAGCTCGCGGCCGACTGGCTGACCCGCCAGCTCACCGACGGGGTCGTGCACAACGGCCAGTTCGACTTCGACGACTATGGCCTGACCATCGACGTCGCGCTCGCCCTCGACGCCATGGGCGGCAACAAGGCGACCGTGAAGGACATCCGCTCGGCTGTCGCCACCGGCATCGGTGGCTACATCAGCGGCGACGGCACCGGCGACCCCGGCAGCACCTATGCCGGCGCGACCGCGAAGGCGCTCGTCCTCGCCCAGACCGGCAGCGGGGTCGGCCACTCCTTCGGCGGCGTCGACCTGGTCGACCGACTCGAGTCCGTCGTCGCCACCGACGCCCCGGTCACCGGTCGGATCGCCGACGTGAGCGGCTTCGGGGACTTCGCCAACGTCCTCGGGCAGGCCTACGCCGTCCGCTCCCTCGCCCGGGCCGGCTCCACGCAGGCGCAGCCCGCGCTCGACTTCCTGCTCGAGCAGCAGTGCTCGGAGGGCTACTTCCGCCTCAACTTCACCGCCGACAAGGGCGCTGCCGACCAGACCTGCGACGGCGGTGACGACGCCACGACGAGCGCGCCCGACACCGATGCCACCGCGGTCGCGCTCATCAGCCTCGAGGCGCTCGGCTCCGACGACGCGAACGTCACGCAGGCCATCCGGGCGGGTGTCGCCTGGCTCAAGGACACCCAGCGCGCCAACGGCAGCTTCGGCGGCGGGACGTCCACCGAGGGTGTCAACTCCAACAGCACCGGCCTCGCCGCGTGGGCGCTGGCCGGCGACGGATCCTGCGGGGCCGCGGTCGACGCCGCGACGTGGGTGACTCGCCTGCAGGTCGTCAAGCCGGCCGCCGGCAGCAAGCTCCGCAAGCAGAAGGGCGCGATCGCCTACAACGGCGCGGCGCTCGCCGCGGGCCGTCAGGACGGCATCCCCACGGCCAAGCGGGACCAGTGGCGCCGCGCCTCGGCGCAGGCCGCCCCCGCCATGGACCTGCTCACCGCCGCGGCGTGCCGGAGGTTCTGATCGTCGTGCGCCCGCGCATCGTCCGCTCCGTGCGCCGCCTGGCCGTCGCGGCCCTTCTGACCGCGGCGGCCGGCGTCGGCGTCTTCACGCCGGCACCCGCTCAGGCGTCGGTGTGCAGCTCGGCGTCCGGTGTGACCGTGGTCGTCGACGGCGGCGAGCTGGGCGGCGGAGTGATGTCGGTGTGCGACCCCGACGGTGGCGGCAAGAGCGCGACGGCGCTGTTCACGAGCAACGGCTGGTCACTGACCTATGTGCAGCGCCAGCCGGGCTTCGTGTGCCGCATCGACGGCCGGCCGGCCCCGGAGGACGACCCCTGCGTCAACACGCCTCCGGCGGACGCCTACTGGGGGCTCTTCTGGTCCGACGGCACGAGCGGCAGCTGGAGCTATGCCTCCGAGGGCGCCGGGTCGCTCACCGTCCCCGACGGCGGCTACGTCGGGTTCGCGTGGCAGGGCAGCAGCAGCAAGAGCCCGCCCGGGGTGACGCCGCGCAAGCACCCCTCGCCGACCCCGACTCCGTCCCCGTCCCCGACCGCGCACCCCACCCGCGACGGGGGCGGGGGCTCGGGCTCCGGCGCGACGACGTCGGCGTCGCCCACGACGAGCGCGTCGGCGTCGGCGAGCAGCAAGCCGCACCGGCGTCACCACCAGGCGTCGGCCCGGCCGAGCCGGACGAGGGCCTCGTCGCCGGAGCCGTCGCCGAGCGGTTCGACCTCCGCGGCGGCGGGCGAGCCGACCTCGGCGGCTGCCGACGCCGAGCCTCCCGACGGTGGGCTGCCCGGCTGGGCGGTCCCGTCGGTGGTCGTGCTCCTGCTCGGGTCGGCCGCCGGCGCGGCCGTCGTACGCCGGAACCGGGGTGCGCCCAAGCCGTGAGCCTCCTGCGCGCCCGCCTGCCGCGGGACCTGCACCCCGTCGCCTGGTGGATCTGGGCGCTGGGGCTGGCGGTCGCGTCGTCGCTCACCACCAACCCGCTGACCTTGCTGGTGATCGTCAGCGTCGCGGTGGTGGTCGTCGTGCTGCGGCGACCCGATCACCCGTGGGCGCGGGCGTTCCGGATCTACCTGTGGATGGGCCTGGCGATCGTGGTGGTCCGGGTCGGCTTCCGGCTGGTCTTCGCCGGCCCTGAGGGCGGCCACGTCCTGCTGCCTCTGCCCGAGGTCCCGCTGCCCGCCTGGGTCGCGGGCGTGCGGCTCCTGGGCCCGGTGACCCGTGAGTCCCTGCTCGCGGGGCTCTATGACGGCATGCGGCTGGGCGCCATCATCGTCTGTGTCGGCGCCGCCAACGCCCTGGCCAACCCCAAGCGGCTGCTCAGGTCGCTGCCGCCCGCGCTCTATGAGATCGGCACCGCGCTCGTGGTGGCGGTCACGATCGTGCCTCAGCTGGCCGACAGCGTCCGCAGGGTACGCGCGGCGCAGCGGCTGCGTGGCGGTGCCAGCGGTCGGGTCGCGCGCTTCCGCCGGTTCCTGGTGCCCGTGCTCGAGGACGCGCTCGAGCGCTCGCTGGCCCTCGCGGCCGGGATGGACACGCGGGGCTATGGCCGCGCCCCCGGTGAGTCGCCGGCCCAGCGCCGCCTGACCGGCGGGCTGCTGCTCGCCGGGCTCGCCGGCATCACCGTCGGCGTCTATGCCGTCCTGGACCGCACGGCCCCGCGCTTCCTGGCGACGCCGATGCTCGTCGCGGGCGCCGCGCTGGCGGTGCTCGGCCTCGGGTCGGCCGGCCGGCGGGTGACGCGCACCCGCTACCGACCCGACCGCTGGCGCTGGCCCGAGGTGGCGACGGCCGTCACCGGGATGGTCGTGGGGGCGGCGGTCTGGCGCCTGGCGAGCACCGACGTCACCCTGGCGCACCCGGGCGTCGACGTGGCGCCGACGATGACGCTGGGGCTGCTGATCACCCTCCTGGTCGCCGTGCTGCCGGCCGTGCTCACCCCTCTGCCCGCGCAGCCGCACCGCCAGGTCGCCACGCGGGAGCCGGTCCCCGAGCTGGAGGACGTGGCCGCGTGATCGAGCTGCGAGACATCTCCCTGGACTATGGCGGACAGCCGGTCCTCGACCACGTCGACCTGGCCGTCGACGAGGGCGAGCTGCTGCTCGTCTCCGGGCCGACCGGCTCGGGCAAGTCGACGCTCTTGGGTGTCCTGACCGGTCTGGTGCCCCGCTTCAGCGGCGGCACCCTCACCGGCGACGTGGTCGTCGACGGCCAGGTGGTCACCGGGCGGCCACCGCGCGAGCGCGCGCACCTGGTGGGCTATGTCGGGCAGGACCCGGTCGCCGGGTTCGTCACCGACACCGTGGAGGAGGAGCTGGCCTACGGCATGGAGCAGCTGGGCCTGCCCGCCGAGACCATGCGCCGCCGGGTGGAGGAGACCCTCGACCTGCTGGGCATCGCGGAGCTCCGTGCTCGCGACCTGCGAACCCTGTCGGGTGGCCAGCAGCAGCGGGTGGCGCTCGGCTCGGTGCTCACCGTGCACCCACGGGTGCTCGTCCTCGACGAGCCCACGTCCGCCCTCGACCCGACCGCCGCCGAGGACGTGCTCGCGACGATCACGAGGCTGGTCCACGACCTCGGGCTGTCGGTCGTGCTCGCCGAGCACCGGCTCGAGCGGGTGCTGCCGTTCGCGGACCGGATGTGCCTTCTGACCGGCGACGGCGGAGCCTTGGTCGGGACGCCCGAGGAGGTGCTCGAGCGGTCTCCGCTGGTCCCGCCGATCATCGAGCTGGGCAGGAGGGCCGGGTGGTCGCCGCTCCCGCTGACCGTGCGCGACGCTCGCCGGCGCGCCCGGACCCTGGCGCTGCCCCCGGCCCCCGACGCCACCGACGCCGCCGGCGCCTCCGGCCACGACGCACCCGGCACCGAGGTCGTGACCGCGCGGTCCCTGTCGGTCGTGCACGGTCGGGTCGTGGCCGTCCGCGAGGCGGACCTGACCCTCGCCCCCGGCACCGTGACGGCCCTGATGGGCCGCAACGGCTCCGGCAAGTCCTCGCTGCTCTGGGCCCTCCAGGGCAGTGGCCCGCGCCGCTCGGGCCGGGTCCTCGTCGAGGGTGCCGACCCCGCCGACCTGACCGACGCCGACCGCCGGCTGCGGGTCGGGCTGGTGCCCCAGACGGCCGCGGACCTGCTCTACCTCGAGACCGTGGCCGAGGAGTGCGACGCCGCGGACTCCTCGGCCGGCGTCGCCGCTGGCACGTGCGCCGGGATCCTGGAGCGGCTGGTGCCGGGGGTGCCGTGCGACACGCATCCCCGGGACCTCTCGGAGGGGCAGCGGCTCGCCCTCGCGCTGGCGGTCATCCTCACCAGCCGGCCCCGGGTGCTCCTGCTCGACGAGCCCACGCGGGGCCTCGACTACCCCGGGAAGCACGCGCTGGCGGTCATCCTGCGCGCCCAGGCCGCCGACGGCCGCGCCGTCCTCGTGTCCACCCACGACGTCGAGTTCGCCGCCCAGGTCGCCGACCGCGTGGTCGTGCTCGCCGAGGGCGAGGTCGTCTCGTCCGGCCCCACCCGCCGGGTCGTCGCCGAGTCGCCGGCCTTCGCCCCGCAGGTCACCAAGATCCTCGGTCCGCCGTGGCTGACCGTCGCCGAGCTCGCCGGCGTCGCGGAGCCGGCATGAGGACCACCCTGCTCGCGGTCCGGCCGCGCTCCGTCGCCACCCTGACCCTCGCCTCGCTGGCCGGGCTGGCCATGTTCGTCTGGCCGCTGCTGGTTCGCATCCCCGACGGGGAGGTCGTGGCGCCGCCCTTCGTCTTCCTGGCGCTGCTCCCGCTCGTCATCGTCGTCGTCCTCGCCGAGCTGAGCGAGGGGGGGATGGACGCCCGGGTCCTCGCCGTGCTGGGCGTGCTGAGCGCGATCAACGCGGTGCTCCGCGGGCTGAGCGCCGGCGTCGCCGGCGTGGAGCTGGTGTTCTTCCTGCTGATCCTGGCCGGTCGCGTCTATGGCCCGGCGTTCGGGTTCGTGCTCGGCTGCACCTCGCTGTTCGCCTCCGCCCTGCTGACCGGCGGCGTCGGGCCGTGGCTGCCCTACCAGATGCTCGCGTCGGCGTGGGTCGGGCTGGGTGCCGGGCTGCTGCCGCGTCGGGTCACGGGGCGGGCCGAGGTCGCGATGCTGGTGGCCTACGGCGTGGTCGCCGCCTATGGCTTCGGGATCCTGATGAACCTCTCCGGCTGGCCGTTCCTCGTGGGCATCGACGTCCCCGGTCACGGCGGGGGGCTGTCGTTCGTGCCCGGCGACCCGCTCGTGGACAACCTGCGGCGGTTCGGGGTCTACACCCTGCTCACCTCGACCGGGAGCTGGGACACCGGCCGGGCGATCACCAACTCGGTCGCGATCGTGGTGCTGGGCCCGGCCGTCCTCACGACGCTGCGGCGGGCCTCGCGGCGTGTGGTCGTCCGGCCGGCGGAGCCGACTCCGGACTGGGTGAAGCCGGCAGGGGACCTGTCTCCGCCCCCTGTCGGCTCCTGAACCTCACATCGGCCGGTCTGGACCGGATCGAAGACGTTTCAAGCACCTGTCAGTCGGGGACGGGCTCGTGGATCGTCGGCGCCGACCGGGTGGCGCCGATGCTCGCGGCGACCACGCACGCCATGGCGAGCAGCTGGACCGGAGTCAGCAGCTCCCGCAGGATGACCGCCGCGGCGAGGGCCGCCGCCGCGGGCTCGAGACTCATCAGGATGCCGAACGTCGCCGGCCGGATCGACCGGAGCGCGACCAGCTCCACGGAGTAGGGCACGACCGAGCTGAGCAGCCCGACCAGTCCGCCGAGGGCGAGGATCTCCGGCTGCCACAGGTCGGCGCCGCCGCCGGCGACGGCGTACGGCGTGAGCACCAGCGCCCCGACCACGCTCGCCGCGGCGAGACCGTCGAGCCCCGGCCAGCGCGCCCCGGTGCGCGCCGACAGGAGGATGTAGGCCGCCCAGGCCGCGCCCGCGACCAGCGCGAAGCCCACGCCCGCGGCCGTGACGCCGGCGCGGCTCAGGCCGAGCAGGGCCACCCCGGTCCCGGCGAGGACCACCCAGGCCAGGTCGCGGATCCGCCGGGAGCCGACCACCGCGAGGGTGAGCGGCCCGAGGAACTCGACCGTGACCGCCAGGCCGAGCGGGATCCGGGAGAACGACTGGTAGATGGCCCAGTTCATCGTCACCAGCGCCAGCCCGAACCCGACCGCGACGGTCCAGTCGGCGCGACTGCGTCCCCGCAGGCGGGGGCGGGCCATCGCCGTCAGCACGACCGCGCTGGAGGCGAGGCGGAGCCAGACCATGGAGGTCGGCTCCACGCGGTCGAACAGGTGCTTGGCCACGGCGGCCCCGAGCTGGACCGACAGGATGCCGGTCAGCACCAGCCACACCGGGGAGACCCCCGGTCGCTCGGCGGGCGCGGGGCTGGTCACCGGCCCAATCTAGCCACCGCGGACCGATGAGTTTCCCGGCCCGGACGGGTCGACATCCGGAGGGGGGCAGGCAAGGCTGTCCTTCGGGGTCGCGGAACTGGGTGAAGGAGGCACGATGACGACGCTGGTGATGGTGGGCACGCGCAAGGGGCTGTGGATCGGCTCGGCGGAGGACGACCGGCAGCACTGGAGCTGGACCGGTCCGCACTTCCAGATGGAGGAGGTCTACTCCGTCATGGCCGACACCCGGGGCGGAGGGGTGCGGCTGCTGGCCGGCGCCTCGTCGTCCTGGCTGGGGCCGCAGGTCTGGCGGTCCGACGACCTGGGCGCGACCTGGCAGGAGACGCCCAACGGCGCCGTCCGCTTCCCCGAGGATGTCGACGCGGCCGTCGCCCGGGTCTGGCAGCTGACCCCGGGCGCCGAGGACGGCGTGGTCTGGGCGGGCACGGAGCCGGGCGCGATCTTCCGGTCGACCGACCGCGGCGAGACCTTCACCCTCGAGCGGGGGCTGTGGGACCACCCGCACCGCACCGAGTGGAACGCGGGCTTCGGCGGCCAGGCCTTCCACACCATCCTCCCGCACCCGACCGACGCCGGCCGCGTCCTCGCGGCCATCTCGACCGGCGGGGTCTACCGCACCGCCGACGGAGGCGCCAGCTGGGAGCCCGCGAACCAGGGCATCAAGGCCGAGTTCTTCCCGGGCGACCGCAACTACCCCGAGTTCGGCCAGTGCGTCCACAAGGTGTCACGCAGCGTGGGCGACCCCGACCGGCTGTTCCTCCAGAACCACGGGGGCGTCTACCGGTCCGTCAACGGCGGCGACTCCTGGGACGACATCGCCCCGGGGCTGCCCTCGGAGTTCGGCTTCCCCATGGTCTGCGACCCGCACGACCCCGACACGATCTACAGCTTCCCCCTGGTCGACGCCGGCGGCCGCTGGCCCACCGAGGGCCACGCTCGCGTGTGGCGCTCGCGCGACGCCGGTGACTCGTGGGAGCCGCTGGGGGAGGGGACGCTCCCCGACGACTACTTCGTCGCGGTGATGCGCGATGCCATGTGCGTCGACACCCACGACCCGGTCGGGATCTACTTCGGCGGCCGCAACGGCGCGGTGCACGCCTCCGTCGACGGAGGGGACACCTGGACCGAGATCGTCCGCGACCTGCCCGACGTGATGGTGGTGCGCGCGGCCGTGGTGTGAGGGGTCGATCCGCGCGCCCCGGAGCGGGCGGCCGGGGCGCTGCCTCGGCCGCCGCCTCGGGCGCTGCCTGGGGTCTGGGCGGAGCGCCCGACATCTGAGACGATGCCCGGATGTCTGACTTCGAGATCGTGCGCAGCACGCACATCGACGCAGATCCCGGGCGCGTCCACGACCTGGTGAGCGACTTCCGGCAGTGGCCCGACTGGTCACCGTGGGAGGATCTCGACCCGGCCATGCAGCGGGAGTACGACGGCCCGGCCGACGGCGTCGGCTCGACGTACTCCTGGAGCGGCAACCGCAAGGCCGGCGCCGGCAGCATGCAGATCACCGAGTCCAGCCCCGAGCGGGTCGGCATCCGGCTGACCTTCCTCAAGCCCTGGAAGGCGACCAACCAGGTCACCTTCGACCTCGTCCCGGCCGACGCCGGCACCGACGTCTCCTGGCGGATGAACGGCGAGCAGACGGGCATGGCCGCCGTGTTCGGCCGGCTGTTCCCCATGGACCGGCTCGTCGGCAAGGACTTTGAGAAGGGCCTCGCCCGGCTCAAGCGGGTCGCCGAGTCCTGAGGTGGCTCGAGCGGGGGCTGCCGGTTTCCCCGCTCGAGCGGGGGAACCCGCACTTAGCGGCCGAAGTTTCGCCCCACCAGTGCGAGGTTCGGGCCGCGCCTGGTGCTCCTGTGACTCGTGGGCCGGCGAGCAGCCGCGGTCCAGGACGTACGGCGGCCTGCCCCGACCAGCCCCTCACCCCAAGGCAGCCAGGATCCCGAGCAGCCGGGAACGAGTGGGCGGGTCGTCGAGGTACTCCCGCACCCAGGCCTCGTGGCCGGCGCGCTGGGGGTCGTCGGTGGCGGCGAGCCACGACTCGCAGCCGATCTCGAGGATGTGGCCGAGCTGGGCGACCAGCATCCCGAGGTCGTCGGGGCCGCGGGGCCGGCCCGGGCCACCGGCCTCGACGTAGGCCTCCCACAGCTGCGCCGTCCGCGAGGAGTCGCCGAGCCCGAACTCATAGAGCACCGGCCCGAGCTCCTGTGACGGGTCGCCCGGTCCGGCGTTCTCCCAGTCGAGCACGACCAGCCAGCCGGACGGTGTGGTGCGCACGTTGTCCGCCCACAGGTCGAGGTGGCACAGCTGCACGGCGGCCACCCCGGCGATCCACGACTCCACCTCGACGATCCCGGGCACCAGGGCGTCGAGCTCCTCCGCGAAGGGCGCACCGGCGGAGGCCAGCCGGCCGACCAGCGCGCGCCACGCGGGCTCACCGACGGGCTCGGCATACCAGGGACGCACGGCAGAGCCAGCCGGACACGGCACCCGCACCCGGTGGATCGCCGCGACCAGGGCGCCGACGGCCGCGACGTCGTACGACGACCGGTCCAGCGACCGCACGTCGACCCACTCATAGGCCCGTACGGCGTGCCCGCCCACCTCGGCGACGACACCGCCGCCCACTGTCCGCGCCACCGCGGGCATCGGGACAGCAGCCGCCCGGACGACGTCTTGAAAGGCCGCATCGGCCTCCGCCTCGGCGACGTCGAAGCCGTCGAAGGACTCCTTGACCGCCAGGACCCGCGTCCCGCAGGTCAGTCGCCACACCCGTCCCTGCTGTCCGCGGGCCACGGGCCCCTCGAGCGCGGCGGCACCCGACAGGCCGAACGCGGCGGCGACGGCCTCGGCCAGGGCTGGGTCCGGCATGCCGTCCACCCTAGGCCCGGCCCACCGGGGACCCGGCCCACTGTGGACCCGGCCCGACCGTGGACCTGGGGCCGACCGCACGGGGCTCCACAGCTAGGCTCGCACCATGCCCGAGCTGCCCGACATCAAGCCCCGTTCCCGCGACGTCACCGACGGACTCGAGAAGGCCGCGGCCCGCGGCATGCTCCGCGCCGTCGGCATGGGCGACGACGACTTCGCCAAGCCCCAGATCGGTGTCGCGAGCAGCTGGAACGAGATCACGCCCTGCAACCTGTCGCTCGACCGGCTGGCCAAGGCGGTGAAGAACGGCGTGCACGCGGCGGGCGGCTACCCGCTCGAGTTCGCGACCATCTCGGTGTCCGACGGCATCTCGATGGGCCACGAGGGCATGCACTTCTCGCTGGTGTCGCGCGAGGTGATCGCCGACTCCGTCGAGACGGTGATGATGGCCGAGCGCCTCGACGGCTCGGTCATGCTGGCCGGCTGCGACAAGTCCCTGCCCGGCATGCTCATGGCCGCCGCGCGGCTCGACCTGGCGTCGGTCTTCCTCTACGCCGGCTCGATCATGCCCGGCCAGGTCGACGGCAAGGACGTCACGATCGTCGACGCGTTCGAGGCGGTCGGCGCCTGCCTCGCGGGCAAGATCACCCGCGACGAGGTCGACCGGATCGAGCGCGCCATCTGCCCGGGCGAGGGCGCGTGCGGCGGCATGTTCACCGCCAACACGATGGCCTCGGTCGGCGAGGCGCTCGGCATGTCCCTGCCCGGCTCGGCCGCCCCGCCGGCCGTGGACCGGCGCCGCGACGGCTTCGCCCTCAAGTCCGGCGAGGCGGTGGTCGGCCTGCTCCGCAAGGGCATCACCGCCCGCCAGATCATGACCCGCGAGGCCTTCGAGAACGCCATCGCCGTCGTCATGGCGCTCGGTGGCTCCACCAACGCCGTGCTCCACCTGCTCGCGATCGCCCGCGAGGCCGAGGTGCCGCTCGACCTCGACGACTTCAACCGGATCGGCGACAAGGTGCCCCACCTCGGCAACCTCAAGCCGTTCGGCCAGTTCGTCATGAACGACGTCGACAAGGTCGGCGGCATCCCGGTCGTGATGCGGGCGCTGCTCGACGCCGGCCTCATGCACGGCGACGCCCTCACCGTCACGGGCAAGACCCTGGCCGAGAACCTCGCCGACATCGACCCGCCGTTCGTCGACGGCAACGTCATCCGGCCGCTCGACAAGCCCATCCACAAGACCGGTGGCCTCACGATCCTCAAGGGATCGCTCGCGCCGGAGGGCGCGGTGGTCAAGACCGCGGGCTTCGACGACACCACCTTCACCGGGACGGCCCGCGTGTTCGACGGCGAGCGCGCGGCGCTCGACGCCCTCGCCGAGGGCCGGATCGTCGCCGGCGACGTCGTGGTCATCCGCTACGAGGGACCCAAGGGCGGCCCCGGCATGCGGGAGATGCTGGCCATCACCGGCGCCATCAAGGGCGCCGGGCTCGGCAAGGACGTGCTGCTCGTCACCGACGGCCGGTTCTCCGGCGGGACGACGGGTCTCTGCGTCGGCCACATCGCGCCCGAGGCCGTCGACGGCGGCCCCATCGCGTTCGTCCGCGACGGCGACCCGATCACGCTCGACGTCGCCAACCGGACGCTCGAGGTGCAGATCGACGACCTCGACGCCCGCCGCCAGGGCTGGTCGCCGCTGCCCGCCAAGTACACCCGCGGCGTCCTCGGCAAGTACGCCAAGGTCGTCCAGTCGGCGGCGCACGGCGCCGTGTGCGGCTGACGCTCCTCCGGACCCGACCCCTGCCCGTGCACCCCGCGTCGGCAGCCGCTGCGCTCGCAGCGGCCCTCGTCCTCTCGGCCTGCTCGGTGGGGGACGGGCGCGCCGGAGAGCCGCCGTCGATCTTCGCGCCGTCGTCGAGTGCGGCCGGCGCTGCCTCGCCGAGCGGTCCGAGCGGCCCGAGCGGCCCGAGCGGTACGGCGGACGCCGGTGACCCGGGCCCCTTCAGCCACTGGCAGTTCCCGCCGGTGTTCGCGCCGAGCCCGCCGCCGATGACGCTGAAGACCCGGCTCCCGGGCGGGCGTCGGACGGTCTTCGGCGGGGACCGCTTCCTGGTGGCCTACTACGGCACCGCCGGCACCGGCGCGCTCGGCGTGCTCGGAGAGACCGACCCCGACCGGGCGACGCGCCGGCTCGCGAAGGCCGCGGCGCCGTTCCGTCGCAAGGGCGAGCAGCTCCAGCTCGTCTACGAGCTCATCGTGACGGTCGCCGACGCCGGCCCCGGCCGCGACGGGAGCTTCAGCCACGACATCCCCCGGCGCCTGGTGCGGCGCTACATCGACGCGGCCCACCGGCACGGCGTCCTGCTCCTGCTCGACATCCAGCCCGGACGGTCCGACTTCCTGACCGTGGCCAAACGCTGGGAGTGGGCGCTGCGCGACCCCTGGGTCGGCCTCGCCTGCGACCCGGAGTGGCGGATGGGCCGCCACCAGGTGCCGGCCCGCGTCGTCGGCAGCGTCGGAGCGGCGGAGCTCAACAGGACGGCGGCCTGGCTCTCGGACCTGACCCGGCGCCGCGACCTGCCGCAGAAGCTGTTCGTCGTCCACCAGTTCAGGCTCTCGATGATCCGCGACATCGGGTCTGTTCGCCGCCACCCGGGTCTCGCGCTGGTCCAGCACGTCGACGGGTTCGGCACCCCGGGCCAGAAGCTCGACACCTTCCACGCCGTGGCTCGCCCCCGGCAGTTCACGATGGGGTTCAAGCTGTTCTACGACGAGGACCGGCACCGGATGCGGGCCCTGGCCGTGCGGGCGATCCGGCCCGAGGTGCGGTTCGTCAGCTTCCAGTGAGGCCCCAGATGCGCTCGTCTCAAGATTCAAGACACCCATCCGTATCGTGAGATTAGGTCATCCTGGGTTGGGTTGTCCTGTCAACCTTGACCCATGCCAGCAACCGCCGTCGTCCTCGTGGCCCGTCGCCACGTCGACTTGATGCGCATCTACGGCTGCTGCATGTGTCTGGCCTCCTGACGCCGGACCCGATCCACCGCTGAGCGCGGACCGCGCTCGCACCGGGGTTCTGCCGCGTGCGCCGAGAGCCCGGCGCGCCCGTCTCCGGCACCCGCCCGCGCTCGCTCCGCCGTACGCCGCACCCACCCTTCTCGAGGATCCTCCATGACTGCCGACGCAGCCCCGCCCAGCTCCCGCCCCGCCCGGCCCGGCCAGGCCAAGGGCCAGGGCCAGTGGGCCCTGGGCTTCCGCGAGCCGCTCAACCCCAACGAGCGGTTCAAGGCCGACGACGACGGCCTCAACGTGCGCGCGCGCATCGAGAACGTCTACTCCCGACGCGGCTTCGCGTCGATCGACCCGACCGACCTCAACGGCCGGATGCGCTGGTGGGGGCTCTACACCCAGCGCCGCCCCGGGATCGAGGGCGGGCGCACGGCGACCCTGGAGCCCCACGAGCTCTCCGACGAGTACTTCATGCTCCGTGTCCGCAGCGACGGCGGCCGTCTCGACCTGGCCCAGCTGCGTGCGATCGCTCGCGTCTCGACCACCTACGGCCGCGACACCGCCGACATCACCGACCGGCAGAACATCCAGCTGCACTGGATCCGCGTCGAGGACGTGCCGGCCATCTGGACCGAGCTCGAGGCCGTCGGGCTCACCACCGTGGAGGCCTGCGGCGACACGCCGCGCGTGATCCTGGGCTCACCGGTCGCCGGGGTGGCCGCCGACGAGATCGTCGACGGGACGCCCGCGATCGAGGAGATCGTGCGGACCTACATCGGCGACCCGTCGCTGTCCAACCTGCCGCGCAAGTTCAAGACCGCCGTGTCCGGCTCGCCCGCCCAGGACGTCGCCCACGAGATCAACGACGTGTCGTTCGTCGGCGTCGTCCACCCCGAGCTCGGTCCCGGCTTCGACCTGTTCGTGGGCGGTGGCCTCTCCACCAACCCGATGTTCGCCAAGCGGCTCGGGGCGTTCGTCACGCTGGCCGAGATCCCCGAGGTCTGGCACGGCGTCGTGCAGGTGTTCCGCGACTACGGCTACCGCCGGCTGCGCAACAAGGCCCGGCTCAAGTTCCTCCTCGCCGACTGGGGCGCCGAGCGCTTCCGCGAGGTCCTCGAGACGGAGTACCTCGGCCGCGCTCTCCCCGACGGCCCGCCGCCGCCCGCCCCGCCGGTGCGTCGCGACCACGTCGGGGTGCACCGGCAGCGCGACGGCCGTTTCTATGTCGGTGCCGCCCCCGTCGTCGGCCGGGTCAACGGGTCGCTGCTGGCCTCCGTCGCCGACCTCGCCGAGGCGGCCGGCAGCGACCAGGTCCGGCTCACCGCCCAGCAGAAGCTCCTGGTGCTCGACGTCGCCGAGGAGGCCCTGCCCGCCCTGACCGACGGCCTGGCCGCGCTCGGCCTCGACACCGCGCCCAGCGAGTTCCGCCGCGGCACGATGGCCTGCACCGGGCTGGAGTTCTGCAAGCTCGCGATCGTCGAGACCAAGGCCACCGCGGCGACAGCGGTCGCCGAGCTCGAGGACCGGCTGCCGGACTTCGCCCACCCGCTGACCCTGCACGTCAACGGGTGCCCCAACTCCTGCGCTCGCATCCAGGTCGCCGACATCGGCCTCAAGGGCCAGATCGTCACCGACGACGAGGGCAACCAGGTCGAGGGCTTCCAGGTCCACCTGGGCGGCGAGCTCGGCCCTGCCGACAGCTTCGGTCGCAAGCCGCGCGGGCTCAAGGTGACCGCCACCGACCTGACCGACTATGTCGAGCGGCTGGCTCGACGCTTCGACGAGCAACGGACCGGCGAGGAGACCTTCGCCGACTGGGCTCGCCGCGCCGACGAGGAGGCACTGGCATGAGGCCCTCACCCGGATCGACCCACGTCAAGGACGCCCGCGAGCTCGAACAGGCCTACGGCGTCGTCGTCGCCGACGCCGAGCGACTCGGTGACGCCGAGCTCGAGCTGCTCGCCACCGACGCCGGCCAGAAGCTGGCCGAGGCCTCGGCCGAGGACATCCTCGCCTGGGCCCGGCTGACCTTCGGCGACCGCCTCATCGTGCTCGCCTCGATGGCCGACGGCGTCGTCGCCAACCTCGCCGGCCGCGTCGCGCCCGGGGTCGACGTCGGCTTCCTCGACACGGGGCTGCACTTCGTCGAGACCATCGGCACCCGCGACGCCATCGCCGCCACGCTGCCCATCAACGTCATCTCCGCCAGGCCCGCGGTGAGCCTCGAGCAGCAGGAGCTCGAGCTCGGGTCCCGGCTGTGGGAGCGCGAGCCCGACCGGTGCTGCGCGATCCGCAAGGTCGAGCCGCTCGGCCGCCTGCTGGCGCCGTACCGCTCCTGGGTGACCGGCCTGCGCCGCGACGAGAGCGCCACCCGGGCCGACACCCCGGTCGTCGCCTGGGATGCGCGCCGCCGCAAGGTCAAGATCAACCCGATCGCCCGCTGGAGCTCTGCCGACGTCGAGCTCTATGCCGAGGAGCACGGCATCATCGTCAACCCGCTCAAGCAGATCGGCTACGCGTCGATCGGCTGCGAGCCCTGCACACGCCCGGTCGCGGAGGGCGAGGACGAGCGCGCCGGACGCTGGTCCGGCGCCACCAAGACCGAGTGCGGGATCCACCTGTGACCGGGCACCCGCTCCTGCTCGACCTCGACGGCCGGCGCGTGCTGGTCGTCGGGGCGGGCCCGGTCACCGCGCGCCGTCTCCCCGCGCTGGTCGAGTCCGGGGCCGACGTGCACGTGGTCGCCCCGTTCGCCTGCGAGGACGTGTGGGAGCACGCCGCGCGCGGCGACGTCACGCTGCACCTGCGCGACGTCACCACCGCGGACCTCGACGGCGCGTGGCTGGTGCACACCGCCACCGGCGACCGCGCGACCGACGAGGCGGTCTCGGCCGCCGCCGAGGAGCGGCGGATCTGGTGCGTCCGGGCCGACCGGGCGGAGCGGGGGACCGCCCGGACGCCCGCCGTCACCCGGTCCGGCGACCTCGTCGTCGCGGTCAACGCCGGCGGAGACCCGCGCCGGGCCGTCGCGCTGCGCAACGCCATCGCCGGAGGTCTGGCCGACGGCTCGCTTCCGCAGCGGCGGGTGCGCACCGGCGTCGGCCACGTCGCGCTGGTCGGCGGGGGACCGGGCGACGCCGGGCTGATCACCACGCGCGGCCGGGCGCTCCTCGCCCAGGCCGACGTGGTCGTCGTCGACCGGCTGGCACCACGGTCGCTGCTCGCCGAGCTCGACCCGGACGTCGAGGTCATCGAGGCGGGCAAGGCGCCCGGCAAGCACACGATGGTCCAGGAGGACATCAACCGGGTGCTGGTCGAGAAGGCCGGCGCCGGGCACCGCGTCGTACGACTCAAGGGCGGCGACCCCTATGTCCTCGGCCGCGGCAGCGAGGAGGCCGCAGCGTGCCGCGCCGCCGGCATCGAGGTCGAGGTCGTCCCCGGCGTGACCAGCGCGCTGGCCGTCCCGGCCGCCGCCGGGATCCCGGTGACGGCGCGCGGCGTGACCAGCCGCTTCACGGTGGTCTCCGGGCACGACGGACCGCTGGACTTCGCCAACCTGGCCGCCGCCGACGGCACCCTGGTCTTCCTCATGGGCGTGGGCCGCCTGGGCGAGGTCGCCGCCGAGCTGGTCACCCACGGTCGGCCGGCCGACCAGCCGGTCGCCGTCGTCGAGCGCGGGACCACCCCCGAGCAGCGGGTCACCGTGGGGACCCTGGCCACCATCGCCGCGCTGGCCGCCGAGCGCGAGGTCGTCAACCCGGCGGTCATCGTGGTGGGCGACGTGGTCGACCTCGCGGACCTGCCATGAGGCACCTGCTCGTCGCCCACGGCTCACCCGACCCACGGCACGCGGCCTTCGTCCGGTCGCTCGCCGCGGGCGTCAGCCGTCTCGGCGTGCCGACCGAGGCCGCGTTCCTCGAGCACGACCTGCCCGACGTGCGCTCCTGGCTGTCGCGCGTGCGCGAGCCGGTCACCACGCTGGGCCTGCTGCTCGCGCCCGGCTACCACGCCCAGGTGGACGTGCCGCGACTGATCAGGACCGCGCCGGCCGGGGTGCCGGTGACCGACCTCGGCGTGCTCGGCTCGGGTCCCTGGCTCTTCGGCGTCGTCGACGAGCTCGTCTCCTCCGTCGGCGGCGACCCGACCACCCCGGTGGCGCTCGTCTCGGCGGGCTCCAGCCGTGCCGAGGCCGCCACGCACCTCCGCGCCTTCGCCGACGGCTGGGCCGCCACCCGGCCCGGCCCGGTGCGGCTCACCGCTCCCGACGGGCTGGCCGGCGTGGCCGGCACCTGGGCCGACCCCGTCGTCCTCCCGTTCCTCGTCGCGCCCGGGGTGATCGGCGACCGGATCGTCGGTGCCGCCGACCGGCTCGGCCTCCGCGCCACCCCCGTCCTCGGCGTCGCCGACCGCTTCCCCGAGGTGCTCGCCTCCCGCCTGACCGGCGGGCTGGTCGGAAGGGCCTTGGCGGGATAGTCCGCTACGTAAAGCACCTTCCCAGCGCCGGGAGAGGTGCTTTACGTAGCGGACTATCCCGCCGCGGCCCCCCACGAGAGTGCGGTAGACATGTCCGCGTGACAGACCCGACCTCCCTCGAGCACGCGTCGGCGCTGGACGCCGCGGACCCGCTCGCGCACTACCGCGCCCTCTTCGTCGGCGCCGAGACCCCGCTCGTCTACTTCGACGGCAACTCCCTCGGGCGGCCGCTGCGGGCCACCGCCGAGCGGCTGTCCTCGTTCGTCACCGATGAGTGGGGCGACCGGCTGATCCGGGGATGGGACGAGTCGTGGTTCGAGCTGCCCCTCACCCTCGGCGACCGCCTCGGACAGGCGGTGCTCGGCGCCGCGGCGGGGCAGACGGTCGTGGGGGACTCGACGACGGTGCTCCTCTACAAGCTCGCGCGTGCCGCCGTCGACGCCCAGGTCGCGGCCGACCCGGCCCGCCGCGAGATCGTCGTCGACACCGACAACTTCCCGACCGACCGCTACCTGGCCGAGGGGATCGCGGCCGAGCGTGGCCTCACGGTCCGGTGGGTCGAGGTCGACCCGGCATCCGGCATCACCGCCGACCTGCTGGCCGCGGCCGTCGGCCCGGCGACCGCCCTGGTCCTCCTCAGCCACGTCGCCTACCGGTCCGCCTTCATCGCCGACGTGCCTGCGCTGACGCGCATCGCCCATGACGCCGGAGCGCTGGTGCTGTGGGACCTGTCGCACTCGGTCGGCTCGGTCCCGGTCGAGCTCGACGCCTGGGAGGTCGACCTCGCGGCGGGCTGCACCTACAAGTACCTCAACGGCGGTCCCGGCTCGCCCGCCTTCGGCTACCTGGCGACCCGGCACCAGGGGCTTCTCGACCAGCCGATCACCGGGTGGATGGGTCACGCCGACCCGTTCCTCATGGGACCCGGCTACCGGCCGTCCACCGGCGTGCGCCGGCTGCTGTCGGGCACGCCTCCGGTGACCGGCATGCTCGCGATGCAGGACATGCTGGCCCTGGTCGCCGAGGCGGGCATGCCCGCCATCCGGGCCAAGTCGCTGGCGCTCACGTCCTATGCCCTCGAGGTGGCCGGCGCATGGCTCGCCCCGCTGGGGGTCACCGTCGCCTCGCCGCCGGAGCCGGAGCTGCGCGGCGGCCATGTCACGCTGATCCATCCCGCGATGCGCGAGGTCACCGCCCGCCTGTGGCGAGCCGACGTCATCCCCGACTACCGCGACCCGCACGGCCTGCGGATCGGGCTGTCGCCGCTGTCCACGTCCTTCGAGGAGGTACGGCGCGGCCTGGCGGCGGTGCGCGACACGCTCCAGGAGCTCGGGGCGACCGGGTGACCCGGCTCAACGAGCACGGCCAGCCGGTCGGAGAGCCGGTCCCCGGCTGGGAGGCGCGACCCGCGCCCACCCGGGTCGTGCTCACCGGCCACCACGTGCGGCTGGAGCCGGTCGCGTCCGCGCACGCCCCCGACCTCTTCGACGCCCTGTGCGGCGCTGACGACGCGCCCCTGTGGACCTACCGTCCGGGCACCATGCCGGCCGACCGCGCCGAGCTGGCCGAGACCCTCCGGGTCGCCGAGACGTCGGCGACGGTCGTCACCTTCGCGATCGTGCCGCTCGGGGGCCGCGCCCAGGGGCTGGCCAGCCTGATGCGGGTCGATGCGGCCCAGGGCTGCGTCGAGGTCGGCTCGATCATCTGGTCGAGGGCGCTGCAGCGCACGCGGGCGGCGACCGAGGCCCTCACCCTGCTGGCGAGGCACGTCTTCGACGACCTCGGCTACCGCCGCCTCGAGTGGAAGTGCGACAGCCTCAACGAGCCGTCGCGGGTCGCCGCGGCGAGGCTCGGCTTCACCTACGAGGGACGGTTCCGGCAGGCCTTCGTCTACCACGGCCGCAACCGGGACACCGACTGGTTCTCCATCGTCGACGCCGAGTGGCCCGCGGTGCGGGCGGCGTACGACGCCTGGCTCGACCCGTCCAACTTCGACGCGGGCGGCGCCCAGCGCCGACGGCTGTCGGTGCTCACCGCGCAGCGCTGACACGTCCGGCTCCGAAGACGCGCAGTGGGCCCCGGCGCCGAGGCGCCGGGGCCCACCGTTGCGTGGTGCTAGTGCCGCGTCACCGCAGCGGTGCCGGGAGGTCGACGACCTCGTCGCGGGCTCCGGTGCCACCGTCGAGGTGGAACACCAGCGCCTGCTCGGCCCCGTTGTTGGTGATGTCGATGGCGGTGCCACCGGCGTCGCGGTAGAGCGGACCGGCCGTCGACAGCGCCGGGGCGCCGGCGTCGAACGAGCCGGTCGCGTCCACGTGGTCGAGGTCGGCGCCCGTGTAGGCGTTGAACATCCCGACCGAGTAGGTGATCGGCGCGGAGGTGCCATCGGTCGGGAGACCGATCCACTCCTTGCCGATCGGCATCAACACGACGTTGGTGTCGAACACGTTGGTGTCGACGTCGCCGAAGTTGAAGTTCACCGGCTCGAGCTCGACCAGGTCGCCGCTCTCGAGGTCGACCGTGAACGCCATGTAGAGGTCGGTGTCGGTCCACGGCTGGACGTAGGTCTCGAAGTCGGGCTCGTCGTCGCCGTTCACGTCGAAGTCGACGTAGGGGACCATCACCGTGCCGGTGTTGGCGAAGTCGCCGTGGGTCGAGACACCGAACCACAGCCAGTCGTCCGTGGCACCGGCGCCGACAGCCTTGATGTCACCGCCACGCTCACTCGCCGTGGTGGTGCAGCCGACCGGGTCCTCGCCGAGCGTGCACTCGGGCAGGGTCCCGCTCTTGGCGCCGAGTTGCATGACCGAGGCGAACGACTTGTAGGCCGTCGCACCGGCGCCCTGGTCGACGCCGCTGCCGCTCATCACGATCTGGCCGTCGTCATAGGACGCGGTGGTCGTCGAGACGGGCTTGGCGGCACCGTAGACCGGAACCCGCAGCTTGCCGCTGTCGGAGGCGACCAGCAGCCGGCCGCTGGAATCGGAGATGAACTGCCGCGGCAGCTGGCTGCTGCCGAGGTACTGGTTCTTCGCCATCGTCTTGTCGATCGTGTGCCGCAGCTGGGTGGGACGCACGGTCATCTTGACGGTGGCCGTGGCCTTCTTGCCGGCCCCGATCGTCAGCGAGCTCGGCGTCACCGAGTAGCTCACGCCGGGGGAGGAGTTCACCGACTCGTAGGACAGCGACACGGTGGCCTTCTTGGACCCGGTGTTCTGGACGACCAGCTGGCGGGTCTTGGTGACCGTGCCGCTGGTGACCGGAGCCGGGACGACGCCGAAGGACGCCGAGACCGCGTTGGCCGGGTTGTTGACGTAGGCCAGCAGCGTGGTCGACACGGCCGCCTTGGCGTCGATGCGGCCCGAGCCCACGCGAGCGGGGGCATAGCGCGTTCCGGACTTGTTGGTCCCGGTCCACAGGTCGTGACCCGCGTTGTTCATGATCGCGGCCTTGACCTGCAGCGGCGACCACGACGGGTGTGCCGCCTTGACCAGGGCCGAGACGCCGGTGCTCAGCGGAGCGGCCATCGAGGTGCCCGACTCCACGAGGAAGCCGTTGCCGGTGCCGATGCCCGCGGAGGCGATGGTGTCGCCGGGGGCGGCCACGTCCGGCTTCACGACGCCCGAGGTGCCGGGGCCGCCACGGGAGGTGAAGGAGGAGATGGTGTCGCTGATCGCCGGGTTCACGTCCTTGACGGCGCCCTGCAGGTCGCCGTCGAAGGTGACGTTGAGCGTGCCCGCGTCCACGGCGTCCTGGAGGCGCGCGACCTCGGAGCCGGGCAGCTGGATGACCGGGATCTCGCTGTCACCGGTGATGCCCGCGCCGAAGACCTCGAGCTCGGAGGTGAAGATGGCGCCGATGGCACCGGCTGCCTTCACGTTGCCCGAGCGGGCGACCGAGCCGCAGCGACGCGTGGCGTCGTTGTCGTCCCAGACCAGCCAGGCGACCTTGCCGTCGACCTTGGCGGCGTCCTCGTCGCTGAGGGGCGCGCAGCCGTCGGCGTTGTCACCGGGGATCGCGGCGACGTCACCGGTCACCGGGTCGCCGCTGGGTCCGTTGTTCGCCCAGTCGTAGGCGACCGAGAACTGACCGACGGCCTGGCCGGCGACACCGGCGGGCGCGTTGACGGTGATCGCGTCGCGCTGCTGGTAGGCGTCGACGCTGCTCGCCACGGTGAGCGCGCTGACCGCGGCACCCGGGCTGCCCAGGATGTCGGTGAGGTCGTTGTCGTTGCCGGCCGAGATGACCGAGAGCACGCCGTGGGAGGAGAGCTCGTCGACGAAGGCGCTGTCGGCGTCGTCGGCCCGGCCGTAGTTGGAGCCGAGCGACATGTTGACGATGTCGAGGTGGTCGGAGAAGTCGCCGTCACCGTTGGGGTCCAGGGCCCAGTCCATCGCGGGGATGACCAGGTTGGTGGAGCCCTCGCAGCCGAAGACCTTGAGCGAGTAGAGGTTGGCCTTCGGCGCCATGCCCGGCCCGACGCGCATCTTCATGAGCTTGTCGGCGGTCAGCGAGCCGTAGCCGCCGCTGAAGGTGCCGCCGCCGGCGGTGACGCCGTAGCCGGCCGCGGTGCCGGCGACGTGGGTGCCGTGGCCGCCGCAGTCGAGCGGGTTGTTGTCGGGGTCCGGGGACGACAGCGGGTCGTCGGCGTTGTAGTCGTCGCCGGCGAAGTCCCAGCCGCCCTTGATCTTGGCCTTGCCGAGGGCCGGCAGGGAGTCGCGCCAGGCCGGGTCGGTCCCGTCGGCGGCCGCGTAGGCCTCGGGGGTCCCGACGCCGCCGAAGTCGGCGTGGGTCCAGTCGATGCCGGAGTCGATGACACCGATGTCGACGCCGGCGCCGGTGTTGCCGTAGGACTTCCACGTGGCGAGCGCCTTGACGAGCGAGGCGGTGTTGCTGTTGCTGAGGGTCCGCGGCGTGATGCGCGAGACCTTGACGACGTCGCTGCGCGCGGCGAGCGCCCGGAGCCCGGCGCCGTCGGTGGTGACGGCGATGCCCGGGAGGGCGTTGGTCGTCACGAACACCCGGCTGGCCTTCGAGTCGGCCCGGCGGGCCGCGGCGAGGACGGTGCCCGCCTGGCGCTCGACGGCGGCGGCCCGGTCCTGGGCCGCCTTGGAGCTTCCGGTGCGGCTCGCCACGTCAGCGGCTCCCGCTCCACTGAACTGGACGAACACGGTCTGCCGTGCGTTGCTGGCGCGGTCGAGCCTGAAGTCGCCCTTGCGGAGGTCAACCCGGTGCGGAGCGACGGTCGGCGCCTCCTTCGCCGGGCGAGGGTCGCCGGCGGCGCTGGCGGAGGGCGAGGTGCTGAGGGCGGTGGCCGCGGCGGTGACCGCGACCAGGGCTGCCCAGCCCCGTCTCTTGAGCCTTCGTGGATTCACGAGTGTCCCTTTCGGACCGGGCGCGGATGGTGTCGAGGCCGACACGAGACGGCCCGCCCGGGTCTTGGCCGTCTCACGGTGCGGACGATAGTCCCTCGTCACCCCGGGCTGAATACCCCCGAGGGTGGGAAACGCCGACGATCTTGCGGCGCCGCGGCCGGGTTGGCGGCCGTGGCAGGCTCGACGGCATGGATCGGCCGACGCATCTCCTGACCCACGCCGACGTGCAGGCCGCCGGGCTCCCCGACTGGCGGCTGCTGCTCCGGGCCCTGCACACCCGCTTCCGCACCGGCGGCTTCGGCGCCGGGCTGGCGCTGGTCAACCGGGTGGGGGAGGTGGCCGAGGAGCTCGACCACCATCCGGACCTCGACCTGCGCTGGGGCCACCTCGACGTCCGGCTGTTCAGCCACGATGTCGGCGGCGTGACCGAGCGCGACGTCGACCTGGCCCGCCGGATCTCCGACATCGCGGCCGGTCTCGGGGTCGTCGCCGACCCCGGGTCGGTGCAGGTCGTCGAGATCGGGCTGGACACCCCGGCCCGTGCCGTGGTCCGACCCTTCTGGCAGGCGGTCCTGGGCAGTGGCGACGGCGCCGAGGACGAGGTGGTCGACCGGGAGGGGCGGTCGCCGGCCCTGTGGTTCCAGGACACCGGCTCCGAGGCACCCGACCGCCAGCGGTTCCACCTCGACGTGACCGTGCCGCCCGAGGTCGCCCGGCTGCGGGTCGAGGCCGCGCTGGCCGCGGGCGGTCGGCTGGTCAGCGAGGACGAGGAGCCGGCGTTCGTCGTGCTCGAGGACCCCGACGGGAACCGGACCTGCATCTGCACGTCCCTCGGCCGGGACTGAGCCCGGGCCGAGCGGCACGCTCCGGATCGTGGGACGCCCGTCCCGCATGGCAAGACGGGATGGCAGACTGGCTTGACGTCACCAGTCCCCGGCGGGGACCGTAGGACCATGCGCGCACAGATTCTCGTACGCACACGACGCGTGAGCTAGGGAGCTCGCTCTCACGCCCACGCGTCACCCCTCGTCGCCCGCCGCGGCCGAGGGGTTTTTTGTTGGTCTCGGCCGTCTCGGTGGGCGAGGTGCACACCGCGGACACTCACGACAGGACACAGCTGATGAGCGAGCAGGGAGCCACCGGGCAGGTCACCGGTGCGCAGAGCCTGATCACGTCCCTCGAGCACGCAGGGGCGACCGACATCTTCGGCATCCCGGGAGGCGCGATCCTCCCGGCCTACGACCCGTTGATGGACTCGCGCAAGATCCGCCACATCCTCGTACGGCACGAGCAGGGTGCTGGGCACGCCGCAGCCGGCTATGCCACCGCCAGCGGGCGCGTGGGCGTCTGCATGGCCACCTCCGGCCCGGGCGCGACCAACCTGGTCACGCCGCTGGCCGACGCCTACATGGACTCGGTGCCCATGGTCGCCGTCACCGGGCAGGTCGGCGCGTCCCTCATCGGGACCGACGCCTTCCAGGAGGCCGACATCCGCGGCATCACCATGCCCGTGACCAAGCACAACTTCCTGGTGACCGACCCCGCCGAGATCCCGCGCACCGTTGCCGAGGCCTTCCACATCGCCTCGACCGGCCGCCCGGGACCGGTCCTCGTCGACGTCGCCAAGTCGGCACTCCAGACGATGACCACGTTCTCCTGGCCCACGGAGCTCAACCTCCCCGGCTACCGGCCGGTGACCCGGCCGCACAGCAAGCAGATCCGCGAGGCGGCCCGGCTCATCCTCGAGTCCAGCCGGCCGGTGCTCTATGTCGGCGGCGGCGTGATCCGCGCCAACGCCTCGCGCGAGCTCGCCCAGCTGGCCCAGCTCACCGGCATCCCGGTCGTCACGACGCTGATGGCGCGCGGCGCCTTCCCGGACAGCCACCCGCAGCACCTGGGCATGCCCGGCATGCACGGCACCGTGGCCGCCGTCGCGGGTCTGCAGCGCAGCGATCTGATCATCAGCCTGGGCGCGCGCTTCGACGACCGCGTGACCGGCAACCTCGACTCGTTCGCGCCCAAGGCCAAGGTGATCCACGCGGACATCGACCCGGCCGAGATCGGCAAGAACCGCTTCGCCGACGTGCCGATCGTCGGGGACGCGCGCGAGGTCATCACCGACCTCGTGGCGGCGCTCCAGGCCGCGGCCGACGCCGGCAACACCGGCGACTACGAGGCCTGGGTGGACTTCCTCGCCGGCGTCAAGAAGCGCTACCCGCTGGGCTACGACACGCCCGCGGACGGGAGCCTCGCACCGCAGTACGTCATGGAGCGGCTCGGCGCCGTCGTCGGCCCCGAGGCGATCTATGTCGCCGGCGTGGGCCAGCACCAGATGTGGGCGGCGCACTTCGTCGGCTACGAGAACCCGCGCACCTGGATCAACTCCGGTGGCCTGGGCACCATGGGCTTCTCGGTGCCGGCGGCGATGGGCGCCAAGGTCGGCCGACCGGACGCGACCGTCTGGTCGATCGACGGCGACGGCTGCTTCCAAATGACCAACCAGGAGCTGGCGACCTGCGCGATCGAGGGCATCCCGATCAAGGTCGCGGTCATCAACAACGAGGCCCTGGGCATGGTCCGGCAGTGGCAGACGCTCTTCTACAACGAGCGCTACTCCAACACCACGCTCCAGCACGCCCACACGCCCGGCCGGATCCCCGACTTCGTCAAGCTCGCCGAGGCCTATGGCTGTGTCGGCCTGGCCTGCGACTCGCCCGACGACGTGGACGCCACGATCGCCAAGGCGATGGAGATCGACGACGTCCCCGTGGTGGTGGACTTCCGCGTCCACCGCGACGCCATGGTCTGGCCGATGGTGGCCGCCGGAACGAGCAACGACGACATCAAGTACGCGCGCGACCTCGCGCCGGACTTCGACGTGGACGAGCTGTGAGCGAGGAGCGATGAGCAAGCACACCCTGTCCGTCCTGGTCGAGAACAAGCCTGGCGTCCTGGCCCGGATCGCGGGCCTGTTCAGCCGGCGCGGCTTCAACATCGACAGCCTCGCCGTCGGCCCGACCGAGCATCCCGAGGTGTCCCGGATGACGATCGTCGTGGGGGTCGAGGACCTCCCGCTCGAGCAGGTCACCAAGCAGCTCAACAAGCTGGTCGAGGTGATCAAGATCGTCGAGCTCGAGCCGACCGCCTCGGTCAACCGCGAGCTGCTGCTGGTCAAGGTCCGCGCCGACGTCGACAACCGCGGCAAGGTGCTCGACGCCGTCCTGCTGTTCAAGGGCCGCGTCGTCGACGTGGCGCCGGACGCGGTGACCATCGAGATCACCGGCAACGCCGACAAGCTGAGCGACTTCCTGCGGGTGATCGAGCCCTTCGGCATCCGCGAGCTCGTGCAGTCCGGCATGGTCGCCATCAGCCGCGGCCCCCGCTCGATCAGCGAGCGACCCGTCCGTCCCGTTCCCCTGGCGGTGGCCGGCGGCTGAGCGGCCGTCGGTCTCCCCGGTGAGAAGCACCCGTCCCCGCGGACGGTCCAACGAAGAAAGAGAGAACGCCATCGTGGCCGAAATGTTCTACGACGACGACGCCGACCTGTCCCTCATCCAGGGCAAGCGCGTCGCGGTCCTCGGGTACGGCAGCCAGGGCCACGCCCACTCGCTGTCCCTGCGGGACTCGGGGGTCGACGTCCGCGTCGGCCTGCCCGAGGGCTCCAAGTCGCGGCCCAAGGCCGAGGCCGAGGGGCTCAAGGTGGTGACCCCCGCCGAGGCCGCCGCCGAGGCCGACGTCATCGTCATCCTCGCGCCCGACCACGTGCAGCGGAAGCTGTACGCCGAGTCCGTGGAGCCGCACCTCGAGCCCGGCAAGACGCTCGTCTTCGGCCACGGCTTCAACATCCGCTTCGGCTACATCACCCCGCCGCCCGGCGTGGACGTGTTCATGGTGGCCCCCAAGGGGCCTGGACACCTCGTGCGTCGCGAGTTCGTCGACGGCCGCGGCGTGCCCGTGCTCGTCGCCGTGGAGAAGGACGAGACGGGCAAGGCCTGGCCGCTCGCCCTGTCCTATGCCAAGGGCATCGGCGGCCTGCGCGCCGGTGGCATCAAGACCACGTTCACCGAGGAGACCGAGACCGACCTGTTCGGCGAGCAGGCCGTGCTGTGCGGCGGCGCCTCGCAGCTGGTGATGTATGGCTTCGAGGTCCTCACCGAGGCGGGCTACCAGCCCGAGGTGGCCTACTTCGAGTGCCTCCACGAGCTCAAGCTGATCGTGGACCTGATGTATGAGGGCGGCATCGCCAAGCAGCGCTGGTCGGTGTCCGACACGGCGGAGTACGGCGACTACGTCTCGGGCCCCCGTGTGCTCGACGCCCACGTCAAGGAGAACATGAAGCAGATCCTGGCCGAGATCCAGGACGGCACGTTCGCCCAGCGCTTCATCGACGACCAGGACGCGGGCGCTCCCGAGTTCAAGGCGCTGCGCGCCAAGGGCGAGGCGCACCCGATCGAGGGAACGGGTCGTGAGCTGCGCAAGCTGATGGCGTGGGTCAAGAGCCACGACAGCGACTACCAGGAGGGCACCGCCACCCGGTGACGCCCCCTGGCGACCGAGGGGGCGCCATGAGCCACGAGCACCGCTACACCCACGGGCACGCGGAGTCCGTGCTCCGCTCCCACCGCTGGCGCACGGCGGAGAACTCGGTCGCCTACCTCCTGCCGCACCTGGGCCCCGGCCTGACGTTGCTCGACGTCGGGTCGGGGCCGGGCACGATCACCGCCGACCTTGCCGAGCGCGTCGCCCCCGGGCGGGTGACCGCCCTGGAGGTCAGCGAGGAGACGGCCGCCCTCACGCGCGACGAGCTGGACCGGCGCGATGTCGCCCATGCCACCGTGCGCGTCGGCGACGTCCACGCGCTGCCGTTCCCCGACGACACCTTCGACGTCGTCCACGCCCACCAGGTCCTGCACCACGTCGCCGACCCGGTGCAGGCGCTCCGCGAGATGGCCCGCGTGGCGCGGCCGGGTGGGCTCGTCGCCGTGCGGGAGACCGACTTCGGCGGCTATGTCTGGCACCCCGCGTCGGCGGGGCTCGACCGCTGGCTCGCGCTCTTCCGCGAGACCGCGCGCAGCAACGGCGGCGAGCCGGACGCCGGTCGCCGGCTGCTCGGATGGGCGGTCGAGGCCGGGCTGGCCGGCGCGGCCGCGTCGGCGACCACCTGGTGCTTCGCCTCGCCCGAGGACCGCGCCTTCTGGGGCGGCATGTGGGCCGACCGGATGACCACGTCCTCGTTCGGCGACCAGCTCGTCGAGTCCGGTCGCGCCACCCGCGACGAGGTCGACGAGATCGTCGCGGCCTGGCACTCCTGGAGCGAGGCTCCCGACGGCTGGTTCTCGGTGCTGCACGGCGAGGTGCTCGCCCGGGTCTAGGAGGGCTGTCGGGCGGCCCAGTCGTCCGCGGCCACGACGTACTGCTCGAACGGGATGGCATACCACCGGGTGGCCACGCCGAGGTGGCGCATGCCGAGCTTGCGGCACACGCCCTGGGAGGCGTCGTTGCCGGGATGGGTGAGCGCCCAGATCTCCGGGAGACCGGCCGCGAACGCGTGGTCGAGCAGCGCCGCGGCGGCCTCGGTGGCATAGCCGTGTCCCCACGAGTCGGGGTGCAGGAACCACGCCACCTCGACCTCGCCGTCGCCGTGCGGGAGCTCGGCGAGCAGGACCGTGCCGGCGACGACGCCGGTGTCGGCGACCTCGACGGCCCAGACGCCGAGCGGCGCCCGCGCGGCCGTGAACGCGGCATAGCGCTCGACGCGGTCCTGGGCCTCGCCGAGCGTCTCCATGAGGATCGGCCCCTGGTCGCCGAGCCAGCGGACGACCTCGAGGCGGCTGAGGATGTCGAGCAGCCGGGGGGCCTCGTCGGGCCGCCAGGGACGGAGCCGGAGCCGCGCGGTGACCAACATGGGACAAAAGCCTCTCACCGTCCCGCCCTCCGGTACAGCAGGCTCAGCGCGGGAAGGGCGCCCCATCATGGGGGTCACCTGGCCCACGTGCTAGGTTAGGCATACCTAACTAAGGGTGACCTAATTTCGAAGGGAACGGCCATGTGGTTCGGGAACTATCTGATCGGCCTGCGGGAGGGGCTGGAGGCTGCCCTCGTGGTCAGCATCCTCATCGCCTACCTCGTCCGCACCGACCGGCGTGACCTGCTGCCGCGCATCTGGGCGGGCGTCGGTCTCGCGGTGGCCGTGAGCCTGGCCTTCGGGGCGCTGCTCACCTTCGGTCCGAGCGGACTCAGCTTCGAGGCGCAGGAGACCATCGGCGGCGTGCTGTCGATCGTCGCGGTCGGCTTCGTCACCTGGATGATCTTCTGGATGGCCCGCGCCGCGCGCGGCATGGGCGCCCAGCTGCGCCAGGCCGTCGACCAGGCCGCCGACGCCGGCCGCTGGTCGCTGGCGGTCGTCGCGCTCCTGGCGGTCGGCCGCGAGGGCCTCGAGACCGCCCTGTTCCTCTGGGCAGCCACCAAGGCGGCCGTCGGCGACGGCGGCTCCACGGCCACCCCGCTCGCGGGCGCAGCGCTGGGCCTGGCCTCCGCCGTGCTGCTGGGCTGGGCGATCTACAAGGGCGCGCTGCGCATCAACCTGACTAAGTTCTTCACCTGGACCGGTGCCTTCCTGATCGTCGTCGCCGCCGGGGTGCTGTCCTACGGCGTGCACGACCTCCAGGAGGCCGGCATCCTCCCGGGACTCAACACGCTGCTCTTCGACGTCTCCGACGTGATCGAGCCCGGCACCTGGTACGCCACCCTGCTCAAGGGTGTCTTCAACTTCAGCCCGGCCACCACGGTCCTCGAGGGGCTCGCCTGGCTGCTCTACGTCGTGCCCACGATGACCGTCTTCCTCCGGAAGGTCCGCCACAAGGCCCCGGCCGGCGCCACCCCCGAGGCCGCGCGCGTCGCCTGACGACCCGTCGCCCCACCTCCGTCCCCCCGCACGCCGAAGGATCCGCCATGCGTCGTCTCGTCCTGCCCGCCCTCGTCGCCCTGCCGTTCGCGACGCTCCTCACCGCCTGCACCCAGAACGGCGGCGCCACCAAGGGAAGCGACTCGGACACGCGCACCATCACGGTGACGTCCTCGGACGACGCCTGTGACCTGTCCGCCACCGAGGTGCCGTCGGGGTCGCTCACGTTCGAGGTCTCCAACACCGGCAGCGACGTCACGGAGTTCTACCTCTACGGCGACGGCGGCGACCGGATCGTCAGCGAGGTCGAGAACATCGGACCCGGCCTCGAGCGGGAGCTGGTCGTGGCGGTCAAGCCGGGTGACTACATCGCCGCCTGCAAGCCGGGCATGAAGGGCGACGGCATCCGCGTCGACCTCACCGTCACCGACTCGGGCGACGCCGTCGCCTCGCCCGACGACGCCGCGCTCGTCGACCAGGCCGAGGAGGGCTACGAGGACTACGTCCAGGCCGAGGCCGACCAGCTCGTCACCGCCACCGAGGAGTTCGCGAAGGCCTACCGCGCCGGCGACGACGACACCGCCCGCGAGCTCTACCCCGAGGCCCGCACCCACTGGGAGCGCATCGAGACCGTCGCGGAGTCCTTCGCCGACCTCGACCCGATCCTGGACGCCCGCGAGGCCGACCTCGAGCCCGGCCAGCGGTGGACCGGCTGGCACCGGCTCGAGAAGGACCTGTGGCCGCAGCGCGCCGACGCCTACACGCCGCTCACCTCGCGGGAGCGGGCCCGCTATGCCGACCACCTGCTGCGCAACACTCGCACCCTCGACGAGCGGATCGGCGAGCTCGACTTCACCGTCGACCAGATCGCCAACGGGTCGCGCGGGCTCATGGAGGAGGTCGCGACCGGCAAGATCACCGGTGAGGAGGAGTTCTGGTCGCGCACCGACCTGTGGGACTTCCAGGCCAACGTCGACGGTGCCCACGAGGCGTTCGACCTCCTCGAGCCGCTCGTCGCCACCCGGGACGCTGAGCTCGAGGAGACGCTCGACGAGCGGTTCGAGGCGCTCCAGGACCTGCTGGACCAGCACCGCGTGGGCGACGGGTTCCGCTCCTATGACGAGCTGAGCGAGGCCGAGATCAAGGAGCTCGCCACCGCCGTCAACGCGCTGTCGGAGCCGCTCTCGGAGCTGACCACGGTGGTCGTCTCCTGAGTGCGGTCTCACGCCGCGGCCTCCTCGGGGGTACGGCGGGGCTCGCGGCCGGGGCTGCGGGCGGCTTCGCGGCCGGCCGGGCGGTGGCGACAGCCGACCCCGCCCCGGTCGCGCGGACGTCCTACGAGCTCACCGGCGAGCACCAGCCCGGCATCACCACACCGGCCCAGGACCGCCTGCACTTCGCGGCGTTCGACGTGGTGACCGACTCCCGGGAGGAGCTCGTCGCCCTGCTGCGGGCGTGGACCGCCGCGAGCGCGCGGATGATGCGGGGCGAGGGCGCGGGGCCCGTCGGGCCGACCGAGGGCGCCTACAACGCCCCGCCCGACGACACGGGCGAGGCGATCGGCCTGCCCTCCTCGGGGCTCACCATCACCGTCGGGTTCGGGCCCGGGCTCTTCAAGGACACCGACGGACGGGACCGCTTCGGCCTGGCCGGCCGCCGACCCGAGGTGCTCCGCGACCTCCCGCACTTCCCGGCCGACGTGCTCGACCCGGCGCGCTCGGGCGGAGACCTGTGCGTGCAGGCGTGCGCCGACGACCCGCAGGTCGCGGTGCACGCGATCCGCAACCTGGCCCGCATCGGCTTCGGCACCGTGGCGGTGCGCTGGTCGCAGCTCGGCTTCGGCCGGACCTCGTCGACGACCGTCGCGCAGGACACCCCGCGCAACCTCTTCGGCTTCAAGGACGGCACCGCCAACGTCAAGGCCGAGGAGGCCGATGCGCTGGACGAGCACGTGTGGGTGTCCGCCGACGACGACCCGGCAGCCGCCTGGCTCGCGGGCGGCTCCTACCTCGTCGCCCGGCGGATCGCCATGACCATCGAGGTCTGGGACCGCCAGCCACTCGGCGACCAGGAGAGGTTCATCGGGCGCACCAAGGCCTCGGGCGCGCCGCTGTCCGGGGGCGGCGAGCTCGACGAGCCCGACTTCGCGATGCCCGGGCGCGACGGGCCGGTGATCCCGGTCGACTCGCACGTGGCCGTCGTGCACCCCAGCAACAACGACGGCATCCGGATGCTGCGCCGCGGCTACAACTTCGTCGACGGGAGCAACGCCGTCGGCGGCCTCGACGCCGGGCTCTTCTTCGTGGCCTTCGTCCGCGACCCGGTCCGGCAGTTCGTGCCGGTGCAGAACGCGATGGCCAGGAGCGACACGCTGATGGAGTACCTCCGCTTCACCAGCTCCGCGCTGTTCGCCTGCCCGCCCGGGGTCCGCGACGGCGACGACTTCTTCGGGTCGGCCCTGTTCGCCTGACAAGGCCCCTTCGCGGACACCACCCACCCGCAGGCGCGCCAGCGGGTAGAGTGGCGCGGGCACAGCGTCGTGCATCCCTCCCTGTCGATCGACCAGCCACGAGGACTCCCGCTGTGACCGCTGCGCGCAAGCCCGTCGTACTCATCGCCGAAGAGCTCAGCCCCGCGACCGTCGAGGCCCTCGGTCCCGACTTCGACATCCGGCACTGCAACGGAGCCGACCGCGGCGAGCTGCTGCCTGCGATCGCGGACGCCGACGCGGTCCTGGTCCGCTCGGCCACCAAGATCGACGCCGAGGCGCTGGCCGCCGCGACCCGGCTCAAGGTGGTCGCCCGCGCAGGTGTCGGCCTCGACAACGTGGACGTCAAGACCTCCACCCAGAACGGCGTGATGGTCGTCAACGCGCCGACCTCCAACATCGTCTCCGCCGCCGAGCTCGCCGTCGCGCTGATGCTCGCGGCCGCGCGTCACATCTCGCCCGCCCACGCCGCCCTCAAGAACGGTGAGTGGAAACGCTCGAAGTACTCCGGCATCGAGCTCTACGAGAAGACCGTCGGCATCGTCGGTCTGGGCCGCATCGGCGTGCTCGTCGCCCAGCGCCTGAGCGCGTTCGGCATGACCGTCATCGCCTACGACCCCTACGTGCAGCCCGGCCGCGCCGCTCAGATGGGCGTGCGGCTCGTCGACCTCGACACCCTCGTGGCCGAGTCCGACTTCATGTCGGTGCACCTGCCCAAGACCCCGGAGACCCTCGGTCTCATCGGCGCCGAGCAGCTGTCGCGCGCCAAGCCGTCGCTCGTCCTGGTCAACGCCGCGCGCGGCGGGATCGTCGACGAGGGCGCGCTCCATGCCGCCCTCAAGGAGGGCCGCATCGCCGGCGCCGGGCTCGACGTGTTCGCCAAGGAGCCGTGCACCGACAGCCCGCTCTTCGAGCTCGACAACGTCGTCGCCACCCCCCACCTCGGCGCCTCCACCGAGGAGGCGCAGGAGAAGGCCGGCGTCGCGGTCGCGCGCTCGGTCCGGCTCGCGCTGTCCGGTGAGCTCGTGCCCGACGCCGTCAACGTCCAGGGTGGCGTGATCGCCGAGGAGGTGCGGCCGGGCATCCCGCTGACCGAGCGGCTCGGCCGGATCTTCACGGCGCTGGCCGGCGAGGTCGCCCAGCAGGTCGACGTCGAGGTCCGCGGCGAGATCACGGAGTACGACGTCAAGGTGCTCGAGCTCGCCGCCCTCAAGGGGATCTTCTCCGACGTCGTGGAGGACCAGGTCTCCTACGTCAACGCGCCGCTGCTGGCCGCGGAGCGCGGCACCGCCGTACGCCTCGTCACCGACCCGGACAGCCCCGACCACCGCAACCTGATCACGATCCGCGGGACGCTGGCCGACGGCACCCAGGTCTCGGTCAGCGGCACCCTGGTCGGCATCGGCCAGAAGGAGCGGCTGGTCGAGGTCAACGGGTTCGACGTCGACCTCGAGCCGACCGACCACCTGGCGTTCCTGCGCTATGAGGATCGGCCGGGCATGGTCGGCATCGTGGGCCGGATCCTGGGCGACGCCGGCGTCAACATCGCGGGCATGCAGGTGTCGCGGGACGCCAAGGGCGGTGCCGCGCTGGTCGCGCTATCGGTCGACTCGGCCATCCCGGCCGACACGCTCGAGGAGATCGAGCAGGCGATCACCGCCACCTCGGTGCGCGCCGCCAACCTGCGCTGACGCGCTCTGCCTGCTAGCGGCCCCTGGAGGCCGGGCGCATGAAACCGCGCGGACTGGGTATTCGTCCCGCGAGTTGATAACGCTCGGGTAACGATCGGATCTCGGATCTGGCTCGGCGGAACTCGCCCGTGGTGAGGATGACCCCTTGGGCGGGCCGCCGGTCCGCCCGGTCCTCGCCGTCTCGGCGTCCGTCTCGGTGGAGGATCTTCCGTCGGCAGACAAGAGGAAGTGCTCGTGATCCGAGTCCGATCACCACTGTCAGCGATGACAGCCCTGGCCACCGCCGGGGTGTTCGCAGTGACGCTGGGCTACTCACCGGCCAGCGGTGAGCCCGGTGGCTCCAAGGCGGCGCAGGCCCGGCCGTCGACCGACCGTCCCGTCGCCGTCAGCGACGACCTGCCGAGCCCCCTCGCGATCGCTCACAAGCGCGACGCGCAGCGTCAGGCCGCGCTGGAGCGCAAGCTCACGGGGGAGACGCTCTCCAAGCGTGCCCGCCACGGCGACAACCAGGACATCCAGCTCGAGCGCGAGGGCACCGACCGGATCTTCGTGGTGCTCGTCGAGTTCGGCGACCAGCGCTATCCCGACCCGCGCTTCTCCGACACCCCGACCCCGCCGATCGCGGACCCGCAGCCGCAGCGCTTCGACGGTCCGCTGCACAACCAGATCCCTGAGCCGGACCGGTCGGTCGACAACTCCACGCTGTGGCAGGCGGACTACAACCGCGCCCACTACGAGGACATGTACTTCAACCGGATGGCGGACTACTACGAGCGCCAGTCCTCGGGTCGCTACTCCGTCGACGGTGACGTGACCGAGTGGGTCAAGGTGCCGTTCAACGAGGCCCTCTACGGTCGCGACTATTGCGGCGGCATCGTCTGCAACACCACCAAGGCGCTGATCCGTGACGCCCTGGCCGAGTGGGTCCAGGGCCAGCTGGACGCGGGCCAGACGATGACCCAGATCACCGACTACCTCAAGACCTTCGACATCCAGGACCGCTACGACATCGACGGCGACGGCAACTACGACGAGCCCGACGGCTTCATCGACCACCTCCAGGTCGTGCACGCCGGCGGCGACGAGGCGTCGAGCGACCCGGTCTTCGGCAGCGATGCGATCTGGAGCCACCGCTCCTACGCCAACCTCCAGGCCGGTGGCCCCGGCGGTCTCGTCGGCGTCGACGTCGGCTCCAACGGTGGCCTCGTCTCCAGCAGCCTGGTGCCCAACAACCCGACCGGCATCTGGGCGGGCGACTACACCATCCAGCCCGAGAACGGCGGCCTCGGCGTGTTCGCCCACGAGTACGCCCACGACCTCGGCCTGCCCGACCTCTACGACACCTCCGGCAACACCGGCGGCGCCGAGAACAGCACCGGCTTCTGGACGCTGATGTCCTCGGGCAGCCACCTCGGTGACGGCAGCCGCAACGGCGGCATCGACGACCACCCCAACGACCTCAGCGCCTGGGAGCTGTTCCAGCTCGGCTGGCTGGACCCGCAGGGCACCAAGGGGCCGTTCTACGACGTCGCGTTCGCCGGCGAGACCTCCACCCACAAGCTCGCCGGCAACGTCCCGTCCAGCAAGAAGGGCGTGCAGGCGCTGTTCACGGTGCTGCCCGACCGGGAGGTTCCGCTCGAGCTGGGCGACCCGGCGACGGGGAGCTACATGTTCTGGTCCGACCAGGGCAACGACCTCAACAACACGATGACCCTGACGGGCACGTCGGGCACCTCGCTGACCGCCAACGTCAGCTATGACATCGAGGAGGACTGGGACTACGCGTTCCTCGAGGCCTCGACCGACGGGGGCGGCACCTGGGAGCCGGTCGCGACGAACCTGTCCGACACCTCCGGTGACCAGAGTGGCTTCAACAGCAGCCAGACGGGCATGACCGGCAACTCCGGCGGCTGGGTCGCGATGACGGCCACCCTGCCCGCCGGGACCGACGCGGTCCGGTTCCGCTACCAGACCGACACCGCGTTCGTGCTGTCGGGCTTCAAGGTCGACGACGTCGCCATCGACGGCACCGCCGTCGGCACGGCGGAGACCGACACCGAGGGCTGGGACCTGGCCGGGTTCCTCCGCACGACGGGCCACGAGGTGCAGAAGTTCTTCAACGCCTACGTGGCGGAGAACCGGCAGTACGACGGCTACGACCGGTCGCTGCGGACCGCCTACAACTTCGGCTTCGGTGGCACGGACCGGCCGAACTGGACGGAGTACTTCCGCTACCAGCCCGGCATGCTGATCTGGTACTGGAACGACGAGTTCACCGACAACAACGTCGGCGACCACCCGGGTCAGGGCCTGGTGCTGCCGATCGACGCCTCGCCGCAGTTCCGGCACTGGAAGGACGGCAACCTGATGCGCCCGCGCATCGCGTCCTATGACTCCACCTTCGTCTGGGACCGGCAGGCCGACGGCATCCGCCTGCACCTCAACGGGGTGGCCGACGGGATCCCGCCGCACCGCACCTCGCGGGTGTTCGACGACACCCGCAGCTACTGGTTCGACGCGGACCAGCACGCCTCCACGGGCAGCCATGTCGGGCGCTACCAGCCCGGCTGGTACAGCGTCGACGTGCCCAAGACGGGCACGACGATCAGCATCGTGCGCCAGTGGGGCAACGGTGACGTCTTCCTGGTGAAGGTGGCTCCGAGGTAAGTCCGACGGTGAGGCCGGGTGCTCACGCACCCGGCCTCACCCGGCCGCGCGCTCGCTCAACCGCCTTCGCGACGCCACCCGCTGCGCGGCTGGCTGCTCAGGGTTTCGACTCGCGGTCGCGGCCTCGCGAGCTCGGCCGCGCGCTCGCTCAACCGCCTTCGCGACGCCACCCGCTGCGCGGCTGGCTGCTCAGGCCACCATGGCCCGGGTGGGACGACCCCCACCCGGGCCGGGTCGCCGGGTCACCGCCCACGACTCGGCGAGCACCTCGACGGCGCGCTCGAGCTCCGGGACCGGACGGGTGAAGGGGATCCGCACCCACGACGCGAGGCCACCTTCCGGTGCGAACACCGGTCCGGGGGCGACGACGACACCACGCGCCTCGGCCTCGACCACGACGGCCGGCCCCAGCGGGCGGGGGAGGCGGCACCACAGGGCCAGCCCGCCGTCGGGCACCGTGAAGGTCCACTCGGGCAGCAGGCGGCTCACCGCGGCCACGAGCGCGTCGCGCTGCTCGCGCAGCCGGGACCGGTGGAACGCCATCGTGGGCCCGGCGTCGCCGAGGAGGTGCACGAGCGCGAGCTGCTCGAGCACCGGAGCACCGAGGTCGACCGCGAGCCGTGCCCGCGTGTAGTCCTCGACCAGGCCCGCCTCGACGCGCGCCCAGCCCATCCGCAGCCCGCCCCACAGCGACTTGCTGGCCGCTCCCACGGTGATGGCGGAGCCGCCCGCGGCCGCCACGTGCCGGGCCAGGGGCTGCGGCAGGCGCTGGTCGTCGAGGGCGAGCAGGTGGTGCGACTCGTCGACCACCGCCACGGTGCCGGCGTCGGCCAGGGTGCGGGCCACGCGCGCCCGCTCGGCGTCGGTCATCAGCCGGCCGGTGGGGTTGTGGAAGTCGGGCACGAGGTAGGCGGCGCGCGGCCGCAGGCGCCGTACGGTCGACTCCAGGGTGTCGAGGTCCCAGCCGTCCTCGCCGACGGGTACGGCGACCAGCCGGGCGCCGGCCGCCTCGAAGGCCTGCGCCGCGTTGGGATAGCCCGGTGACTCGACCACGACGCGGTCGCCCGGGCGGACGAGCGCCTGGGCCGCGACGGCGGCGGCCGTGAGGGCCCCCGAGGTGACGAGCACCTGGTCCGGGCCGGTGGGCAGGCCGCGCGCGATGAAGCCGTCGGCGAGGAGCCGCTGGAGCTCGGGCAGCCCGGCGGGGTAGTAGCCGTGGCCCGAGAGATAGGCCGGGAGCTCGGCGACCGCGGCGAGGTAGGCGGCCTCGATGCCCGGCGGGGCCGACGACGCCGCGCAGTTGAGGTCGATGGCGGCGTCGTCGCCGGCGCGGGTGCTGAGCGCGCGGTCGAGGGTGCGCGCCCGGCCGCCCGGGATGCGGGTGAAGGTCCCGGAGCCCTGGCGCGCCGCGGCGTACCCCTGCTCGCGGAGGGCGACGTAGGCGCGGGTGGCGGTGGTGCGCGAGACGCCGACGGCGCCCGCCAGCTCGCGCTCGCTCGGCAGCCTGACGTCGACCGGGATCCGGCCGTCCCCGATCGCGGTCCGCAGCGCGCACGCCAGGCCGGACCAGGCGGGCGAGGTGTCGAAGCCGGCGACGACGGTGGCGACGCGGCGGGCGCCGATGGCGGGGCTCATGCAGGCCACCCTGTCACGATTGGCTATTTGAGCCAAGGCCAATCGAGGAGAAGATGGTCCGCATGACGCGCACCGAGCTCGCCCACCTCTCGCCGCTGCAGCAGCTGCGGGCCGGGCGGCTGGCGCACCGGCTCGGGCAGCTGCTCGTCGGCCTCGCGCTCTATGGCGTCTCCATGGCCCTGATGATCCGCAGCACCCTGGGCCAGCTGCCCTGGGACGTGCTGCACGTCGGCCTCGCCCTGCACCTGCCCCTCTCGGTCGGCCAGGTCGTGATCGTGACGTCGTTCCTGGTGCTGCTGCTCTGGGTGCCGCTGCGCCAGGCGCCCGGCATCGGCACGGTCCTCAACGCCCTGCTCATCGGCGTGGCGCTCGACGTCACCCTGGCGCTGCTCGCCGCGCCGCACGCGCTCGCCTGGCGGGTCGCGGCGATGCTCACGGGCATCCTGCTCAACGGGCTGGCGACGGCGCTCTACCTCGGGGCCCAGCTCGGTCCCGGTCCGCGCGACGGGCTGATGACCGGCTGGGTCCGCCGCACCGGCCTGTCGGTCCGGCTGGTGCGGACCACCCTCGAGATCGCGGTGGTGGTGCTCGGCTGGCTGCTCGGCGGCGTCGTCGGCGTCGGGACGCTGCTCTATGCGCTCACGATCGGGCCGCTGACCCAGCACCTGCTGCCGTGGTTCACAGTCCCGGTCGACGAGTCGCGATGATCGCGGAGGCGTCGGGGGACAGCATCACCTCGACCGCGGTGAACCGCTCGTCGGTCAGCCACTCCTCGCGCAGCGTGTCGACGCGGCCGTAGGCGATCGGCGGCCAGCTCTCGCACGGGGTGAAGTCGTCGAGCACGACGATGCCGCCCGGCTCGAGCAGGTCGGCGACGGACTCGACGCCGAGCTCGCCGCTCTCGCCGGAGTCGAGGAAGAGCAGTGAGAACGGTCCCTTGTCGAGCAGGGTCGACCAGTCGGCGGCGAGCACGTCGACCTGCGGGTCGTCGACGAAGATCTCGCCCGCCGCCTTGGCCAGCTTGGGGTCGAGCTCGGCGGTGATGATGCGGGTGCCCTCGGGGACGCCGGAGCGCAGCCACGCGGTGCCGACGCCACAGCCGGTGCCGAACTCGGCCATGGTGCCCGTGCGGGTCGCGGCCAGCGTGGCGAGCAGGCGCCCGGTCTCGTTGCGGCAGAACGACGCATAGCCGGCGCGGCGGGAGACCTCGAACGCCCGGGAGACGATCTGGGGCAGCTCGGGGGGCGCACTCATGGGGGAGAGTCTTGCATTCTGTACTCCCGGTCTCGGATCGTGAGATGTTGCGGGCAATCCCGTGGCGGCGCCGCGCGCGCCGTCGTACCGTTGCCGGACCATGCGGAGCGTGTTCGTACTCATCGACTGCCGCGGCGAGGCCTCGTAGGCAAGGCCCCCTCGCCGCGGTGTTCGGCGTTGCGTGGCCTTGCAGCTCCTGTCTCAGCCATCTGCTGCCTCCGCGGCGGGTCGCCACCGTGGTCGGCGCGATCCGTCGGTCCCGAGGTCGATGACCGGTCCGTGACGCGCGATCCGCGAGCGCACCGCCATCGTTCCCGCCGCGGGGGGCGCCGCCGGCTCCAGGAGCAGTCCTCCAGCCTCTGACCAGCACCGCTTCCAGGAGAACGACCGTGTTCTACGACATGTACCCCGAGTGGGGACCCGCCTCCCACGACCCCGCCAACCCGCAGAGCGCCGAGGCCGTCCAGGCCGCGCTTGACCTGCGAGACAACGGCGGTCAGCGTCCGGACGACAACTAGCCTTCGGCCCATGACCTCCGCCCCCTCCACCAGCGACCTCCTGCGGCTCGCCGTCATCCCCGGTGACGGCATCGGCCAGGAGGTGACCGCCGAGGCCCTCAAGGTGCTCGAGGCCGTGTCGCCGGTGAAGATCGACCAGACGCGCTACGACCTCGGTGCCGAGCGCTACCTGGCCACCGGTGAGGTGCTGCCGGACTCCGTGCTCGACGAGATCCGCGCGCAGGACGCGATCCTGCTGGGTGCCGTCGGCGGCAAGCCCGGTGACCCCAACCTGCCGCCCGGGATCCTCGAGCGCGGGCTGCTGCTCCGGCTGCGCTTCGAGCTCGACCACTACGTCAACCTGCGTCCGTCGCGCATCTTCCCCGGCGTCGCGTCCCCTCTGGCCGACCCCGGCGAGGTCGACTTCGTCGTGGTGCGCGAGGGCACCGAGGGTCCCTACACCGGCAACGGCGGCGCGCTGCGTGTCGGCACGCCGGCCGAGGTCGCGACCGAGGTGTCGGTCAACACGGCGTACGGCGTCGAGCGGGTGGTCCGCGACGCGTTCGCCCGGGCGCAGCACCGCCCTCGTCGCCGGCTGACGCTGGTCCACAAGACCAACGTGCTCGTCCACGCCGGGGCCGTCTGGTCGCGGATCGTCGGCGAGGTGTCGCGGGAGTTCCCCGACGTCACCGTCGACTACCTGCACATCGACGCGGCCACCATCTTCATGACCACCGACCCGGCGCGGTTCGACGTGATCGTCACCGACAACCTCTTCGGCGACATCATCACCGACCTCGCGGCCGCGGTCACCGGCGGCATCGGCCTCGCGGCCTCCGGCAACATCAACCCGGACCGCACCGCGCCCTCGATGTTCGAGCCCGTGCACGGGTCCGCCCCCGACATCGCCGGCCAGCAGAAGGCCGACCCGACGGCGGCCATCCTCTCCGTCGCGCTCATGCTCGACCACCTCGGCCACGCCGACTCGGCGGCCCGGGTCGAGGCGGCCGTCCTCGCCGACCTCGCCGCCCGCACCCCCGGCGCCGCTCGCCGTACCTCCGAGGTCGGCGACGCCATCGCCGCGCGAGTAGCGGGCTGACGCCCTGCTGGTTTCCCCGCCCAAGCGGGGAAGTTGGCACTTGTTGGCCGAAACTTCGGCCGCTCAGTGCAAGTTTCCCCGCCTGAGCGGGGAAACCGGCAACCCCCCGACTCGCCCTCACGCATCCCTGGAAAGGTGGGCTACCGTGCCCCGTATGCAGATCACGACCACGTTGTCCGAGCGCGCCGTCGACGACGCCCGGCTCGCCGAGATCCTGGCCAACCCGGGCTTCGGGGTGCACTTCTCCGACCACATGTTCGTGGCGGAGTGGACCCCGGAGAAGGGGTGGTACGACGCCCGGATCACGCCCTACGGCCCGTTCTCGCTCGACCCCGCCACGGCGGTGCTGCACTATGCGCAGGAGGTCTTCGAGGGGCTGAAGGCCTACCGGCACGACGACGGGTCGATCTGGACGTTCCGCCCGGAGGCCAACGCCCAGCGGATGAGGCACTCCGCCGAGCGGCTCGCGCTGCCCGTGCTGGACGAGCAGGACTTCCTCCAGGCCGTCGACGCGCTGGTCACCGTCGAGCAGCGCTGGGTCCCCGACAACGCGGGGGAGAAGAGCCTCTACATCCGGCCGTTCATGTTCGCCTCCGAGGCGTTCCTCGGCGTGCGTCCGGCCAAGCACGTGACCTTCGCGGTCATCCTGAGCCCGGCGGGTGCCTACTTCTCCAAGGGGATCAGGCCGGTCGACCTCTGGCTCTCCACCGACTACACGCGCGCCGGCCGCGGCGGCATGGGCGCGGCCAAGACCGGCGGCAACTACGCCGCCAGCCTCGTCGCCCAGCAGCAGGCGATGTCCCGCGGCTGCGACCAGGTCGTCTTCCTCGACGCCCAGGAGGGGAAGTACGTCGAGGAGCTCGGCGGCATGAACATGTACTTCGTCTACGCCGACGGCCGCATCGTCACCCCGGCGACCGGGACGATCCTCGAGGGCATCACCCGCCGGTCGATCATCGAGCTCGCCGGCAAGCTCGGCCACCAGGTCGAGGAGCGCCACATCTCGGTCGACGAGTGGCGCGACGGCGTGACCAGCGGCGAGATCTCCGAGGTGTTCGCCTGCGGCACGGCCGCGGTCGTGACCCCGGTCGGGTCGCTGCGCTGGGAGGGCGGCCAGACCCCCGAGGTCGAGGACGCCGGCCCGGTGACCAAGCAGGTCCGGCAGGCACTGGTCGACATCCAGTACGGCCGCGCCGAGGACACCCACGCCTGGCTGCACCGCGTCTGCTGACGCGACGCCCGGTGGCCCGCTGACCCACGACGCTCCGCGTGTTGACGAGACCCCGACTCGAGCGCGACGTGCTCGGTCGCCGCGTGCACGTGGTCAGGGCGGGCGCGGGCTTCGGCAAGACCACCCTGGTGACGGGGTGGGCCGAGGCCGTGCCCTCGGTCCTGCTCGGCGTCACGCCGGCCCACCGGGCGGCCGGGACCCTGGCCCGGGCCCTGTTCGACGGCCTCCGGCTGCGCGTTCCGGGACTGGGGGCGCCGCTCTCGACGGTGCTCTCCGACACCGCTGACCTGGCGCCCGACCCCACGGCCCTCGCGGCGGAGTTCGGCGACCGGCTGGCGGTCCACCTGGCGCGCGACCTCGCGCTCGTGCTCGACAACGTCGACGAGCTCGAGGGCTCCGAGGGCGCCGTCCTCCTCGACGGGCTCGTGCGCCACGCTCCCGAGCGCCTCCACTTCGTGCTCGCCGGACGCGGGGACCCACCGGTGCGGCTGTCCCGGCTGCGGGTGGCCGGCTCGGTCGAGGACCTCGACGCCGCGGACCTGGCGTTCACCGCCGACGAGACGGCCGAGCTGCTCACCGCGGAGCTCGGCGACGCCGGCCGCGAGCTGGCCGAGCGTGTGCACGCGGCCACGTCCGGCTGGCCGGTCGCCGTCCGGCTGGTGTGCGAGACCGTACGGCGCGGCGCGGCGCACGACGCGGCCCGCCTCCTGGACCCCGGTGGCGACGTGGGAGGCACCCTGGTCGCCTATCTCGCCGAGGAGGTCCTCGCCTCCGAGTCTCCGGATGCCCGGCGTGCGCTCGCCGTGGCGGCGACCGTCGGTGCGGTGGACGTGGCGCTGGCCGGACGGCTCGGCGTCGCCGACGCAGCCGGGGTGCTGGCCAGGCTGCGCGGCCGAGGTCTCTACTTCGACTCGGGCGCCGAGCCTCTCCAGCTGAGCCCGCTGGTCGCCGGGCACCCCGTCGTCGCGGAGGCGCTGACCGGCGCTGACCGGCGCGAGGTGCTCCGCGCCGGCGCGGTCTGGCATCGCGGCCACGGGCGCTGGGCGGAGTGCCTCGAGCTGCTGCGGCGGCTGGGGGACCCCGAGGAGCTCACGGCGACCGTGGTCGACCATGCTGCGGCGATGCTCGACGCCGGCGCGGCGGCCGCGCTGGTGTCAGCCGTCGAGTCGGTGCCGCCGAGCGAGCGACCCCCAGCCCTCGAGCGGGCGCATGCGGAGGCCTGTCGCACGCTGGGGGACGGCGATGGTGCCCTGGCGATCCTCACCCGGCTGACCGGCGCGTCCGGCGAGCTCGACCCGGCCCTGGCCTGGCGGACCGGGCTGATCCACCACCTGCGCGGGGAGGTCGACCGGGCCCTCGCCGTCTACCGCCGCGGCGACAGCTCCGGCGCGTCGCCCGACGTCGCCATGCTGCTGGCATGGCGGGCCGCGGCCCTGTGGGTCACCGCCGACCTGACCGGCAGCCGCGAGCTCGCCGAGCGCGCCCTCGACGTCGCGGCGTCCTGCGGTGACGACCGGGCGCTGGGCACCGCGCACACCGTGATGGCCATGGTCGCGGCGCTCGCGGGCGACCGGGCCGGCAACGAGGCCCACTACCTGCGCGCGCTCCACCACGCCGAGCGCGCCGGCGACGTCTGGCAGCAGATGCGCATCCACGCCAACCGCGGCTCGCGACACGAGGAGGAGGGCAACTACGCCGAGTCGATCGCCGAGACCGAGCAGGCACTGCGCCTGGCCGAGCTCACGGGCAACCGGACCTTCGAGCCGCTCGCGCTGCTCAACCGGGGGCGCGCCCGGCTGCGCCTCGGCGCGGTCGACGAGGCGGTCGCCGACTTCACCGCCGCGCGGGTCCGCTGGGAGGCGACCGGGTCCCGGCACTCGGCCTACGCCTCGGCCGCGCTCGGCGACGTCCACCACCTGCGCGGCGACCGGGCCCAGGCCGAGGCGGCCTACCGATCGGCGATCGAGGTCGCCGAGCCGCAGGGCGACGCCCAGGCGCTGGTGCCGGCGCTCGCCGGACTGGCGCTCGTGCTCGTCCACGACGACCCCGACGAGGCGCTGCGGCTCGCGCAGCGGGCCGTCGAGCACGCCGCCGCGCTCGACGTCGTCGGCGCCCACCTCGCGCTCGGCCACGTCCACCTCCGGCGAGGTGACCACCACGAGGCCGTGACGCAGGCCGGCCTCGCCCAGGAGGTCGCGGGCGTACGACGGGACCGGCGTGGGCTGGCGCAGGCCCTCGAGCTCGCCGCCGAGAGCGACCCGCGCGGCGACCGGGCCGCCACCGAGGAGCGGCTCGACGAGGCTCTGCGGCTGTGGCAGGACCTGGGATCGCCACTCGACGAGATCGGCAACCGGCTCGCCCGGATGCGGCTGTGGGGCGGCGCGCCCGAGGAGCTGGCCGACGTCATCGACGCGGCGACCCGGCTGGGCGCGCGCGGACTGGTCGCGGCGGCGCGCGACCTCGACCGGGGCGCGGAGCCGGGCCGTCGGGTCAGGATCCGGACCCTCGGCGGCTTCGGCGTCGACCGAGGCGGCCGGCAGGTCCCCCTCGCGGCGTGGCAGTCCAAGAAGGCGCGCGACCTCCTCAAGATCCTGGTCGCCCGGCGCGGGACGGCCGTGCACCGCGAGGAGCTGATGGAGGCGCTGTGGCCCGGCGAGCCGGCGTCCCGGACGTCCAACCGGCTCTCGGTCGCGCTGTCCACCCTCCGCGGCGTCCTGGACGTCCCGGGGCGCCCCGTCGACGCTCCGGTCGTGGTCACCGACCGGGTGAGCGTGCGTCTCGACCTGTCCCGGGTCGACGTCGACGTCGAGCTGTTCCTCGCCGACGCCGAGCGCGGGCTGCGACTGGCCGGTGCCGCGGATCCCGGTGCGCGTGAGCTGCTCGCCCGGGCCGAGGCGGCCTACCTCGGCGACGTGCTCCCCGAGGACGCCTACGACGAGGAGCTGAGCCGGCTGCGCGAGCAGGCGCGGGCGTCCTTCGTCGCGGTCGCGCGCGCCCTGGCCCGGATCGAGGACGCAGCCGGCCGGCCCGACGCGGCGGCCCGCCACTACCAGCGCCTGCTGGCCGTCGACCCGTTCGACGAGGCGGCGCACCTGGGGCTGGTGGCGGCCGTGTCGGGGGAGGGTCAGCACGGTGAGGCACGCCGGGTCTATGAGCAGTACGCCGCCCGGATGGGCGAGCTCGGCCTCGACCCCGCCCCGTTCCCCGGGAGCCCGGCCCGCGCCGTACCCCCGCGGCCTTAAGGCCACCTTCAGCCACCCCGCCACCATGGTCACCACACGCACGAGGGGGGACGGGGCGCCGGACCTGGTCGGGTCGTCCCGCTCGTGATGAGCGCCGGTGGCGTCGGAGGCTGTGGGGACTCCGGCACCACCGGCGCTGGTGTCTGCGACACCTGGACAGCCGCCACCGGGATCACGGGCCGGACGCCCCGCGCGGGTACCCTCGTCGGGTGACGACGACTCCGCGTCCCCCGGCGCCGCCGCCCGGCCTCACGGTCGGGGGCTACGCCCTGCTGACGCGGATCGGCGAGGGTGGCATGGGCGTCGTCCACCTCGCCCAGCAGCCCGGCGGACCCCGAGTCGCGCTCAAGGTGCTCCGCCCCCACATCGTCGGCGACGACGAGGCGCGGGCCCGCCTCGCCCGCGAGGTCGGCTCGCTGCGGCGGATCCGCTCGTCGCGGGTCGCCGAGATCGTCGACGCCGACCCCTGGGGTCCCGTGCCGTTCGTCGCCACCCGCTATGTCCCCGGGCTCTCCCTCCACGACCACGTGCAGGAGGAGGGGCCGATCACCGGCCGCGATCTGACCTGGTTCGCGCGCTGCCTGGCCGAGGCACTGCAGGCCGTGCACTCCTGCGGGGTGCTGCATCGCGACGTCAAGCCGTCCAACGTCCTCATGGAGGGCCGCTCGCCGGTCCTCATCGACTTCGGTCTCGCCCGGGTCGCCGACGACCCCAAACTGACCCACACCGGCTGGCTGCTGGGCACGCCGGGCTATCTCGCGCCCGAGATCCTCCACGGCGAGGACGCCACCACCGCCTCCGACGTGCACTCGTGGGCGGCCACCGTCGCCTACGCCGGCACCGCGCGCCCGCCGTTCGGGCGCGGGCCGTCGATGGCCATCATGGACCGCGTCCGCCGCGGGGAGCACCGGCTCGAGGGGCTGCCCGACGACCTCCGGGCGATCGTGGCCGCCGCGCTCGACCCGCAGCCCACGCGCCGACCCGGCCTCGACCAGATCCTGGCCCGGCTGCGCGAGGAGCCCGACCCGACCCGGGTCGCGCGCGCCCAGCCGCCGGCCACGGACGACCCGTTCACCCTGCCGCTCGCCCTCGCCTCGTCGTGGGAGGCGCGGCAGGGCACCGCGCCGGTCGCGCCGGCGCCGACCTTCCCCGAGTCGCGGTTCGACGAGGAACCGGAGCATCCCTTCGTCCTCGCGCCGGCTCCCGCCCCGCCGGTGCCCCCGGCGGTCCGGCTGCGGCGCGGCACGCTGGTCCTGGCGCTGGGCGCGCTGGCCACGGCCGCCGTCATGGCGTTCCCGTCGCTCGGCATCGCCGGCCTGGTCCTGGTCGCCTGGGTCCTGCGCAGCGGGTCGCTGGCCGCGACGGCCGCCGTCTCCCGCCGCGAGGTCCGCGGCATCCGGTGGTACGACGGACCGCAGCTGCTGGCGGCCGCGCCCTGGCACCTCGTCCAGTCCGTGCCCGGCACCGCGATGCTCGTGATGTGGGCGGGCGGGCTGTCCTTCGCCGGCGGCATGCTCGGCTACGCCGCCTGGGGCACCGGCTCCCGCTCCGACGTGATGGGCATCCTCGGCTCCGCGGGTGCCTTCCTGGCCTTCGCGCTCTGGTTCGGACCGGGCGGCTCACGGGTCCGCGGGCCGCTCGGCCGGGTCGTCAGCCCCGTGGCTGCCAGGCCGGTCGTCTGGCTGGTGGCCGTGCTCCTGGTGCTCGGCGCCGCCAGCGGCGCCGGGGCGCTCGCGTTCGAGAAGGGTCCCGACTGGCGGCCGTTCGGGGCGCCGTTCTCCGGTCGCTGACCGCGCTCGGACCCGCCCGGAATCCGAGACTCGTGTCCACAAGCAGGAAACGACGTGTCACGATGGACCCATGCAGATCCAGGAGATCATCATTTCTTAGCGCGTCGACGACCTCGACGCGCCGACCTCTCGTTCTCACGAGAGGTTTTTTGTTGCTCTCCCGGACCTCCCGCACCCGCCGCACCGAAAGAAGATGAGACCGATGGACCTCCAGGGCTCCTTCCACGTCTACGACACCACCCTGCGCGACGGGGCGCAGCAGGAGGGGCTCAACCTCTCCGTCACCGACAAGCTGACGATCGCGCGCCAGCTGGACGGACTCGGCGTCGGGTTCATCGAGGGCGGCTGGCCGGGCGCCAACCCCAAGGACACCGAGTTCTTCCGTCGCGCCAGCGAGGAGCTCCAGCTGCGCAACGCCCGGCTGGTCGCGTTCGGCGCGACACGGCGCGCGGGTGTGAAGGCGGCCGACGACCCGCTGGTCGCGGCCCTGCGTGACTCCGGAGCCTCGGCGGTGACGCTGGTCGCCAAGTCCCACGACCGACACGTCGAGCTCGCGCTGCGGACCACGCTGGAGGAGAACCTCGCGATGGTCCGCGACACCGTGGCCCACCTGCGTGCGGAGGGCCAGCAGGTCTTCCTGGACGCCGAGCACTTCTTCGACGGCTACCGCGCCAACCGCGACTACGCCCTCGAGGTGGCCCGCGTGGCGGCCGAGGCCGGCGCCGAGGTGATCGCGCTCTGCGACACCAACGGCGGGATGCTGCCCGACTGGGTCTCCGACGTCGTCCGGGACGTCATCGAGGCCACCCAGGTGCGCGTGGGGATCCACTGCCACAACGACACCGGCTGCGCCGTCGCCAACACCCTGGCGGCGGTCGAGGCGGGCGCGACGCACGTCCAGGGCACCATCAACGGGTACGGCGAGCGCACCGGCAACGCCGATCTCGTCGCCGTGGTGGCGAACCTCGAGCTCAAGCTGGACCGCCGGGTGCTGCCCCAGGGCCTCCTGCAGGACGCGACCCGGATCGCGCACGCCGTCGCCGAGGTCACCAACGTCCCGCCGGCCTCGCGCCAGCCCTATGTGGGCACGTCGGCCTTCGCCCACAAGGCCGGGCTGCACGCCTCGGCCATCAAGGTGGACCCCAACCTCTACCAGCACCTCGACCCCGTCGAGGTCGGCAACGACATGCGGCTGCTCGTCTCCGACATGGCGGGCCGCGCCTCGATCGAGCTCAAGGGTCGCGAGCTGGGCTACGACCTCTCCGACAACAAGGAGCTCGTCAAGCGGGTCACCGCGCGGGTCAAGGACCTGGAGGCCAAGGGCTTCACGTTCGAGGCCGCCGACGCGTCCTTCGAGCTGCTGCTCGTCGAGGAGGTCGAGGGGCACCGGCCGTCCTACTTCGACACCGAGTCCTGGCGCGTCATCACCGAGACGCGCCCCGGGGACGAGGCGGTCTCCGAGGCGACGGTCAAGCTGCGCGCCGAGGGCGTCCGCTATGTCGTGACCGGCGAGGGCAACGGCCCGGTCAACGCGCTCGACCAGGCGCTGCGCTCGGCCATCAGCCAGGCCTACCCCGAGGTCGCGAAGTTCCAGCTCATCGACTACAAGGTGCGCATCCTCGACCAGGGCCACGGCACCGACGCCGTGACCCGCGTGCTGATCGAGACCACCGACGGCGAGACCAGCTGGGTCACCGTCGGCGTCGGCGCCAACGTCGTCGAGGCGTCGTGGGGCGCGCTGGTCGACGGGCTGACCTTCGGGCTGCGCAAGCACCAGCGGTAGCGTCTCCGGCTATGCCGGAGCTGCACGACCTGACCGCGCTCGACCAGGGCGCGCTGCTGCGCCGTCGCGAGGTGTCGGCCGTGGAGCTGGCGCGCCACCACCTCGAGCGGGTCGACGACGTGGGTGCGTTCGTGCTCCGCACGCCGGACCTCGCCCTGGAGCGGGCGGCCGCCCTCGACGCGGCCGGGCCGGGGGACTCGCCCCTCTGGGGCGTCCCGACGGCGATCAAGGACCTCAACCTGACCGCGGGGGTGCGGACCACCTTCGGCTCCGCGGCATTCGCCGACTTCGTGCCGCCGGTCTCCGACCACGTGACGCTGTCGATGGAGGCCGCGGGGATGGTGAGCCTGGGCAAGACGAGCACACCGGAGTTCGGGTCGCCCTGCTATACCGAGCCCGAGGGCTTTCCGCCCGCCGTGACCCCCTGGGACCGCAGCCGGATGGCCGGCGGCTCGTCGGGCGGCGCCGGCGCGGCGGTCGCGGCGCGGCTGGTGCCGGTGGCGCAGGGATCCGACGGGGGTGGGTCGATCCGCATCCCGGCGTCCTGCTGCGGGCTGGTCGGGCTGAAGCCCACGCGGGGACGCATCTCCGGGGCGCCGATGTATGGCGACCCGGTCGGCCTCGCGACCGCGGGATCGCTGGCCCGGACCGTCCGCGACGCGGCCGCGCTGCTCGACGTGCTCGCCGGGCGCGCGGTCGGGGACCCGTTCTGGGCACCCGAGGAGTCGGCGTCGTTCCTGGCGGCGTGCGACCGCGAGCCGGGGCGCCTGCGGGTGGCGCGGTTCGTGGAGCCGGTCATCGCCGATGCCCCGGTGCACGCCGAGGTGCGGGCGGCGTGGGAGGACGCCTCCCTCCTGCTGGAGTCGCTGGGACACGAGGTCGTCGACGTCGAGGTGCCGCTGTCGCCCAGCGCCGTTCCCGTCTTCGAGACGTGCTGGGCGGTGCTCACGGCGCTGTCGGTGGTGCCGCCGGACCAGGAGCCGCTGCTCCGTCCGCTGACCCGGTGGCTGACCGCGCGCGGGCGTGCGGTCAGCGGCCCGGAGTTCGGCCTCGCGATCGGTGAGATGCGACGGCTCGCCGCCGGGGCGCTGGCCGCGCTGGCGCCGTACGACGCCGTCCTCACGCCCACCCTGGCGCAGCCGCCGCTGCCGGTCGGGGCGCTGCGCGACGACGCCGACCCCGAGGCGGACTTCGAGGCGCAGAAGGCGTTCACCCCGTGGACCTCGGCGTGGAACGTCACCGGCATGCCGGCGGTCTCGCTGCCGCTGCACTGGACGGCCGACGGGCTGCCGGTCGGGGTCATGCTCGCCGCACGCCCGGCGGAGGAGCCGCTGCTGCTCGCGCTGGCGGCGCAGGTCGAGCAGGCGCGGCCCTGGGCCGACCGGCGGCCGCCCGGCTGACGCCGAGCGGGCGGTCGCTCAGGCGAACCAGCCGGGCGCCCGCTCGCGGAACTCCTCGCGGGTCAGGCCGCCCGCGCCCTCGGGGATCGTCGCCAGCACGGGAAGACCCGTGAGGCGCGGCAGGTCGTCGGCGTTGCACTCCTCGACCAGCCCGGGCCGGTGGGGCCAGGCGCCGATGACGAGACCGGCCGGCTCGATGCCGCGGGCGCGGAGCGCGTTGACGGTCAGCTCGGTGTGGTTGAGGGTGCCCAGCCGGGGCGAGGTCACGACGACGACCTCGGCGGCGCAGGCCTCGGCCAGGTCGAGCACCGTGCCGCCCTGGTTGTCCAGGCGGACGAGGAGCCCGCCGGCGCCCTCCACGAGCACGTGGTCGTGGAAGTCGGCGAGCACCCGGATGCGGTCGGCGTACTCCGCGACCGGCGGGATGTGTCGCCCGCGCACGAGGGCCGCGGTGTCGGGGGCGAGGGCGTCCTCCAGGGCCGTGAACTCCTGGGTCGACGCTCCGGTCAGCCGGTGCACCTCGGCCGCGTCACCGCCGTCGTGCCGGCCGACCCCGGTCTGCACGGGCTTGACGACCGTCACCGTGCCCGCGGCCCCGCGGACCACGGCCAGCGCCGCGGTGGCGATGGTCTTGCCGATCTCGGTGTCCGTGCCGGTGACGACGGTGATCGTGCTCATCGGTGGTCCTTCACGGCACGGGCGACGACGTCGGTCGCGCGCGCCCAGTCGGGCTCGGACAGGCCGGCGCTGGCGGTGACCCGCAGCCGTGACACGGCGTCGGGGGTGGACGGTGGTCGGAAGCATCCCACGCGCACACCCTCGGCCAGGCACGCGGCCTGGGCGTCGAGGGCGGCGTACGGCGACGGCATCGGCACCGAGAGCACGGCACCGGAGGTCGGCTGCTCGCCCAGGGCGGCCGCGAGCTCGGCGGTCCGGCGGGTGACCACGGTCGCGAGCTCGGGGTGCGCGCGGAGGTGGCGGACGGCCGCGAGGGCGGCCGCGGCGGCCGGTGGCGCGAGGCCGGTGTCGTAGATGAACGGCCGGGCCCGGTTGACGAGCTGCTCGACGACGGCGGGGGAGGCGAGGACGGCGCCGCCCTGGCTGCCGAGGGCCTTGGACAGTGTCGCGGTCACGACGACGTGCTCGGCTCGGGACAGCCCGGCCTCGCGGAGCAGGCCGTGGCCGCCCGCACCGGCGACGCCGAGCCCGTGGGCCTCGTCGACGAGCAGCAGGGCGCCGCGTCGCTCGGTGACGGCGGTCAGGTCGGCCAGGGGCGCCGCATCGCCGAGGACGCTGAAGACCGACTCGACGAGCACGATCGCCCGACGGTCCCCACCCGCGTCGAGCGCCGCGTCGACCGCCGCGACGTCGCCGTGGGGGACGACCCGGACCTCGGCTCGTGAGAGCCGAGCGGCATCGACCAGCGAGGCGTGCACGTGGGCGTCGGAGACGATGAGCGCGTCACGGTCGGCGAGCGCGGCGACCGCGGCCAGGTTGGCGTGGTAGCCGGTCGAGAGGGTCAGTGCGGCCGGTCGGCCGAGGAAGTCGGCGAGCTCGGCCTCGAGCTCGGTGTGCAGGCTGGTGCTGCCGGTGACCAGCCTCGAGGCACCCGCGCCGGCTCCCCAGGTGCGGGCCGCCGCCACGGCCGCGGCGACGATCTCGGGATGGCGGGAGAGGCCGAGGTAGTCGTTGCCGGCCAGGTCGAGGACGTCGTCGTCGGCCCGGCGGGGCGCGAGTCGGCGGGTGAGGCCGGCGTCCTCGCGCTCGCGCGCCTGCCGGGCGAGCCACGCGCTCCACCGCGTGCCGGTCATCCGGCCACCGCCGCGGCGCGGATCGCGCGGGTGATGGCGGCGACGTCGTCGTCGGTGCTGACATAGGGCGGCATCGTGTAGACGAGGTCGCGGAAGGGCCTGACCCAGACGTCGTGGTCGAGCGCGGCCTCGGTGGCCGCCGCGACGTCGACCGGGTGGTCGAGCTGGACGACGCCGACCGCCCCGAGGGTGCGGACGTCCCTGACGCCGGGGAGGTCGCGGCACTCCTCGAGCCCGACCGCGAGGCCGCCACCGATGCGCCGTACCTGCTCGGACCAGTCCTCCGCTGCCAGCAGGTCGATGCTGGCCTGGGCGACGGCGCAGGCGAGCGGGTTGCCCATATAGGTCGGGCCGTGCATGAGGACGCCGGACTCCGAGCGCGAGACCGCCTCGGCGACGCGGGTCGTGCAGAGGACGGCGGCGAGGGTGAGGTAGCCGCCGGTGAGCGCCTTGCCGACGCACATGACGTCGGGCGCGACGCCGGCCGCCTCGGCGGCGAAGAGCGTGCCGGTGCGGCCGAAGCCCGTGGCGATCTCGTCGAAGACGAGGACGAGGTCGTGGCGGTCGGCGACCTCGCGCAGGACGCGCAGGCAGGCGGCGGGATAGGCGTGCATGCCGCCGGCCCCCTGGAGGAGGGGCTCGACGACGATGCCCGCGAGCTCGTGGTCGTGCTCGTCGGCGAGCCGCTCGACCTCCTGCGCCCAGGCGTCGACCTCGGCGTCGTGGGCGGGCGGCCTCGGGGCGAAGACCTGCGGGGCGAGGACGCCGCTGAACATGGAGTGCATGCCCCCGACGGGGTCGCAGACGCTCATGCAGCCGAAGGTGTCGCCGTGGTAGCCACCGAGCACGGTCAGCAGGCGGGTGCGCTCGGGGCGGCCCAGACCGCGCTGGGCCTGGAGCGTCATCTTGATCGCGACCTCGACGCTCACCGAGCCGGAGTCGGCGAGGAACACGTGCTCGAGCCCGGCGGGGGTGATGTCGACGAGAGTGCGGGCGAGCCGGACGGCCGGCTCGTGGGTGAGGCCGCCGAACATGACGTGCGCGAAGCTCCCGGCCTGCTCGGCGAGCGCGGCGTCGAGCACCGGGTGGCGGTAGCCGTGGATCGCGGCCCACCAGGAGGACATCGCGTCGACGACCTCGCGGCCGTCGGACAGGCGCAGCCGCACGCCCTCGGCGTCCACGACGAGCCGGGCCGTCGAGGGCTCGGTCATCGAGGTGTAGGGGTGCCAGAGGTGCTCGCGGTCATAGGCGAGCAGCTCGGTCGCGGAGGCTGGGCTCATGTCCCGAGCAGTCTAGGAGCGGCTTCCTCGACGGGGCCGTCCGAGCCGTCTGCTGGGCGGCTTCAGGCGCGGTGGGCGGGAGCGGGCTGCCGCGCCAGGTGGCGCCGCCAGTCGAGGCCGAGCAGCACCTCGACGATGCCGAAGCCGGCGATGACGGGCTGGAGGAAGAAGTAGCGACGCAGGATCGCCACCTGCACCAGGATCCAGAGCATCAGCGCCGCCCCGACGAGGATCCCGACGGTCGCTGCGCGCGGGGCGCGCCGGAGAACGAGCCAGGCCGCGGCGAACTGCGGCAGCGCGACGGTCACGATCAGGGCGATCCCCGGCAGCAGCCACGAGTCGAAGGGCGTGCGGTCCAGCCAGTCCTGGGGCATGCCCATGCCGTTGACCATCAGCCCGATGCCGCCGTACACGGCGTTGACGCCGACGAGGACCAGGGCCGCGAACAGCCCCCAGCCTGCCCAACCTCTGCTCATCGCGACCATGCGGGCCAGTGAACTCCCGGTGGTCTGAGTACCCGTACGGGGGTTGCCCGGAATGTGCTGCGCGCCTCGTTGACGCGGCCGACACTCGTGGCGTGGACACCACCCCGACGCCCCGCCCCGCCGTACGCGCGAACGAGCCGCCGGCCTTCGCGTTGCTCGTCGCCGTGCTGACCTGTGCCGCGATCGCCGTGCCCTACTGGGCGGCACCGGCCGAGCGCGTCGCGGACGACGGTGTCCTGGGCTGGTTCTGGATGGTGGCGGCGGCACTGCTGGTGGGCACGGTCGTCGCAGGACTGGTCGACCGGGTGCGTCCGTGGTTCCTGGCGCTCGCCATGGCGGCCTGCCTGCCGGTCGCGTCGGCGGGTCGGGTGGTCGTCGACGTGGCCGCGGACCCGACGTCGCACAGCCTGTGGCCGATGGAGCTGGTCCTGGCGGCGGTGGCAGGCGTGCCGTCGGTCGCGCTGGGCGTCGGGGTCGTCTGGCTGGTCCGGACCGTCACCGCGGGCGGTGCCACTCGGGGCGGGCGGCGATGAGTGCCTGGTGGGCCGCCGCCACGTCGTCGGGGACGTCGACGTGGGCGACGAAGCCGGCGCCGGCGGGACCGTAGCCGTCGGCGTCGTCGCGCAGTCTCGGGACCTCACCGACCACCAGGCGCACCCACGTCTCCCACGGCCAGTCCCGGCGGCTGTCGGGGCCCGGGCGGTTGACCGCCCGCGCGCCGCCCAGGGTCCAGGTGTGCCGGAAGCGGGCGTCCATGCGGCGCTGCATGGTCGGGTCCTGCACGAGCGCGACGGTCCCTGGCGCGAGGCCGTGCTCGCGCGCCACCTCCGCGGCGAGGGTGACGTTGTTGCCGCAGTTGGTGGAGCGGGTCTCGAGCAGGACGTCGACGATGCCGTGCTCCTCGCCGAGCCAGCGCGCCATGACCTCGGCCTCGGTGAGGCGGCCGGCCGCGGGGGAGCGTGGGTCGATGCCCACGTGCTCCAGGAGGGCGTCGGTGGTGTGGCCCCTGCCGCCGACCAGCATCAGCGCCCCGACCTCGCCGGCCCGCACGGCCCGCGCCGCGCGCTCCCACGTCGGTGGCAGCGAGCCTCCGAACAGCAGCATCAGGTCGACGTGGTCGGGCCACGGGTCCTCGAGTGCCAGCCAGGCAGCGACGGTGTCGAGGTGGCGTCGCAGGTCGGGGTCGATCTGCCCCCACGAGCCGTCGTACGCCGTCATGTCGGCACCGTATCTGCAGGCGTCCGACGCCGTCGTCGCCCTGCACGTGCCGCGGCCGATCCGGCGGCACCGGCGACCCGACGTCGGTGGGACGATGCTCGGCAGGGAGGTTGACATGAAGGATCTGCACCACGTGAGCTCGGCCGGACACCGGCTGGTCTGCTTCGTGTGCCAGGGCGACGTCTTCCAACGGCGCACGATGACGCCCTGACCTCGGGCATCGCCAACTCGGGGTTCAACAAGGGAGCGCAGATCGCGGTCTGCGACACGTGCGGCTATGTGCACACGTTCTTCCAAGGCTTCCTGCCGGTGTGGGAGCCGGTGGACTATGAACCCGGCCTGATCGACGATCTCGGACCCAGCCGGGCAGCACGCTGGGGAGCACGCGACCTCGAGATGCAACGCGGCGCCACACCCCTCCGGGGGCTGGCGTGGAGGCGTGTGGTCTTGTCGGTCGGCCACCAGCGCCACCAGCGACCTGCGTGCCCGAGGCCGGCCTGCAGGTGTGCCAGGATCTCGGGGTGCTTCGACTCACGGACTTCATCATCGACTGCCCGGACGCGATGGAGCTGGCGGCCTTCTATGCCGGGGTGACCGGGGTGCCGGTCAAGGAGGACAGCAGCGAGCACTGGGCCGGGATCCGGCTCGGCGAGATCGAGCTGGCCTTCGTCCGGGTCGAGGACTTCCGTGCTCCGCAGTGGCCCGGCAGCGAGCACCCCAAGCAGTTCCACCTCGACTTCGAGGTCGACGACCTCGAGGCCGAGCAGCAACGTGTGCTGATGCTGGGAGCGACGCTGCAGCGCGACTGCAGTGACCCGGAAGGCTTCGGGTTCCGCGTCTTCACGGACCCCGTCGGGCATCCGTTCTGCCTGTGCCGCAACCGAGGCGTGATCTGGACGGACGAACGTCTCGTCTGGCCCACGCACGACTAGCGGGCAGCCGACCGCCTGGCCGGAGCCAACCCTGAGCAAGCCGGTGTCCCCGCCGGATGATGTTGATGGGCGGGGTGTGGGGCGGGGTGGCTAGTCGGGTGGTCCGGGGTCGTCGGGATGACCGGTGTCTTGGGGGCCGTAGAGGTCCCTGTGGTCGGGGCAGCCGGGTGCCGGGCGGGTGCCGGTGGGGGTGATGTCGGTGGTGCCGGTCCAGTCGCGTAGGAGTTGGTAGCCGTGGGGGCTGGTCCATAGGTAGACGCCGGGTTCGATGGCCTTGTAGCGCCAGGGGGTGAGGGTCTTGAGCCTGTGGTGGTGCCTGCAGCAGGGGGCGGTGTTGCAGTCACAGGTCTGTCCGCCGTGGTCGGGATGGTCGTGGTCGTAGGAGATGACATGGTCGCCGTCGCAGGCGGTGCGGGCGGGGCGGTCGCAGAACGGGAACACGCAGGAGGGTTCGCGTAGCCAGAGCCGTTCGGCCAACCGGTCGGGGATCTCGTACTGGGCGACCTTGACGTGCTGGGTCAGGTCGATCACCGGCTTCACCGTGAGGCTCACGGTGGGGTCCCCGCACCAGGCGCGGATGGTGTCGGCGGTGACCGGCATCCGGGTGTTCTCGACCCGACCCACCCCACCCAGGCCGGCCAGGCCACCGGCCAGCTGGTCGGTGAGGGCGGACTCGTGCAGGTGCAGATAGAGGGTCACTGGTTTCGCCGCCCGCCCACGCCGCTGGGGCGGAGCCTCGGCCATCGGCGTGGCATCCTCGCCGGGGGTGGGGAGGGTGAGGGTGAGCTCGTGGCGGGCCATCTCGCCGAGCGCGGCGGCGCGGCGTGCGTCCAGTGATGCTGGGGAGCCGGCGAGTTTGAGCTGTTCGGCGCCGTGGTGGAGGGCTTGTTCGAGGTCGAGGGCGTCGTGGGTGTCCAGGGCGGCTTCCACGGTGATGACCCCGTCGAGCCCGATGTTGCGTAGGTCCACGGTGACTCGTCGCCGGTCCACCGTCGCGGGCGCCTGGTCGGGGTCATCGAGGGTCTGAGGCAGGTGGCGGTGGACGGCTTCGGTGATCAGCCGGTCGAGCTGGGCCCAGGTGACCTTCCCGGTCACGGCGGCGAGCTGGTCGTCGACGAACGCGGCCTCGGCCTGGGACAGCGAGCGGGTCTGGTCGGCGAACCGGCGGGCCTTCCAGGCCGGGACCCGCCCGGCGCGGACCTGGTCCCAGGTCGCGGGCAGCCGGAACGCCAGGTCCAGTGCCTGCCCGATCAGGGTCCGGCCGGCGTCGGTGGACAGGCCGAGGGCGGCGGCGAGCTCGGCCACGGCGAACTCCATCACCATCGGGGCACCGGCCCCGGCCAGCGGGAGCGCTTGGCCGGCCTCCCACCACATCGACACTCCATGGCTGCCGGGATCGACCGGCTCATGCATCAACGCCCAGTCCAGAGCATGCTCCAGGATCTGGGCGGTGGCCCTCATCTCGGCTTCACGACAGGCCCGCGCAGCACGGAGCACCTCGGCGGGAGACCCGTGCGGGTGGTGCTGTTCGGCTGCCTGACTCATGGCTCCAGCCAACCAGGAGACACCGACATTCCTGCCCCGAAACCCGCCCCCGATCCCACAGGCTGAGACACTTTGAGAAGAAACTTTCGAATCACTTCCCGCCGCGCTCCGCTCGGCCCCGGTCAGCAGCCCCTGGCTTGGTTTCGAGGCTCGCTCCGCTCGCACCTCAACCAGCGCCGGCCCATCCGCTCGCACCTCAACCAGCGCCAGCCCCTCCGCTGGCAGCTCGGCCAGCGCTGGCGGGCGGCGGTTGAGGTGCCCGACGCAGGAGGGCCTCGAAACCAGAGCCCGGCCACCCAGCCCCTGCGGCTTGGTTTCGAGGCTCGCTCCGCTCGCACCTCAACCAGCGCCGGCACCTTCGCTGGCACCTCGGCCAGCGCCCAGCGCGGCCCCTGCGGCTTGGTTTCGAGGCTCGCTCCGCTCGCACCTCAACCAGCGCCAGCGCTCGACCAGCGCCGGGCGAGGCTCCGAGCGGGACTCACTCGACCGGGAGGCCGTGCTCCGCGAGCCAGGCTCGTCGGGCGGACACCGGCCCGGGCCAGCCACGCGTCGGAGACGAACTCCGCGAGCTCGTCGCGCGTGAGCTCCCCGACGCGGCAGCCGCGCACGAGCACCGACGGATGACCGGCGAAGTGCGGCGTCGTGAAGAACGGCAGGTCCGGGTCGGCGAGCAGCGACTGCTTCTCCTCCTCGGAGGCCACCCAGAGCACGATGACGTCGTCGTACCTCTCGCCCGTCTCGGGGTCGAACGCGTCCGGCCGTGGGTTGCGGAAGAAGACGAAGCTCCGGCGGCTCACCTGGTAGGCGACCATCGACCCGGTGCCGACCTCGCGGGTGACCTCGGGCATGGCCGCGCACAGGTCGTGCAGGTCGGCCACGGTGGCCGGTCGCTCGCTCACGCGCTCCACGGTACGGCGAGCGACCTCGCAGCGGTGTCAGCCGTCGGCGTGCTGCACCACGGCGACGGGGGCCGGGCACTCGGTGTCGCAGCCGGGGACCTCGGGCCCCATGAGGCCCGTGGCGAGCAGGAACGCCGCGGCCAGGTTGGTGGCGCCATAGACGCCGAACGTCGCGAGCGTCGTGCCCCAGGCGGTCTTCTCCCAGCCCTGCCGGTGGGCGTCGTTGGCGAGCAGTGCGGGCAGCATCACGGTCATCACGGTGAGCCCGCGGGCCGGCTCCCAGAGCCCGTCGGTGACATAGCGGGCGACGAGCTCGATCGTCCAGCCGATCAGGGCGCCGAACAGCACCATCACCGAGAGCTTGCGGCGCCCGAACAGCAGCAGCCGCGGCATGATCAGCTTGACCACGACCAGCCAGGTCAGGAGTGCGGTCGAGAGGACATAGATGAGGTCCCACCAGCGCGGCAGCATGAACGCGAGGTAGGCCGCGGTGATGAAGCCGCCGGAGCGCAGGCCGATCTTCGAGAACGTCATCATGCCCATGAGCACGCTGACGGTGACCGCGACCAGGATCAGCCGCCGGTCATAGCCGAGCAGCGGTGCGAGCATCTGCGGCGGAGCCACATCGGCGCCGGCGAGCGGCAGCACCATCACGTAGATGTAGAGGAACGTCGCGAGGATCGCACTGGTCGCGGCGATCGCCATGACGGTGCGGTCCGGGCCCTGGCGGGTCATGTCGTGGGCGATGATGCCGGGCACCAGGAAGCCGATCGTGCTCACCGCGACGTCCCAGTCGGTGAGGTCGGTGAAGAGCAGCCGGACCAGGAACACGAAGGCCACGAGCGCGAGGCCGACCAGCACCTCGACCTCGAACTTCCGTCTGCCATAGAGGATCTTGCGCTTGGTGATGACCTTCTCGACCACCGTGTGCGTGACGAAGCCGAGCGTCACGGTGACCGCGACGGTGAGCGGGGCCTGCAGGCCGAGCGCGAGGTAGGCCGGCACGATGGCGCCGCCGGTGGTCAGGTGCAGCCGCTCATAGAAGAGCATCGACACGATCACGCCCATGACGAGGGTGACACGGACGACGTCGGGGGAGTAGATGTACTCGTTCACCAGGCGTCACCCGCCATCGACGCGCGACGCGCGGCGAGCAGCCGCAGCCGGCGGCGCGACTCGGGCTGCCGCGCGGGGTCGAGCGAGGCCGCGATCTCGTCGACGTGGTCGTCACCGGCCTCGTGCTCGAAGTGCTCCATCAGCATCTCGGCCTGGTGGGTGTGGATGTTGACCATCCCGATGAGGATCGCCTTCTCGCCGGGGATGAGCGCGGCGATCCGGTCGAGGATCTCGTCGAGCGACGGCTGCTTGTTGTCGCCGAGCTTGTGCACGGACGCCGCCGGGACACCGTCGGCGACCATCGTCTCGCACACGCTGTCCTCATAGGCCCCGAAGAGCACGAAGTGGTCGATGAACGGCTTGAGGTCGCGCGACGCCATGCTCGCGAACAGCTCGGCCCGGCGCCCGCGGTCGCGGCGGTTGTTGAGGACGCCGATCACGGTCGCGTCCTCGGGCCACTGGGCGCTCAGCGTCTGGAGGGTCATCGCCACGCTCTCGCGGTCGTTGGCCGCGAACATGGGCACCCACTGCACCTGCTTGCCGCGGATGTCATAGGTGCGCAGGCGTACGACGCCGATGTCGGGCACGCTCTTCCACATCCCACGGATCGCCGCTTCGCGGCTGATGCCCAGGATGTCGGCCAGCACGAGCCCGATCGCGACGTTCTCCTTGAACTGCAGGTAGTCGAAGCCCTTCATGTCCTCGTCGAGCACCATCGCCGGGTCGGCGTAGATGAACTCCGAGTCCCGGCGCGCGGCGTGCCCGGCGAGCCGCTCGCGCAGCTCCGGCCGGTCCTCGGCGGTGATGAGGGTGCCGCGCCACGGCGTGGTGAGCGCGAGCGAGTCCGCGATCTCCTCGAGCGTCTCGCCCATCTCCTCCTGATGGTCCTCGCGGACGTTGGTGATGACGGTGACGTCGGAGCGGACGATGAAGTCCTGGGAGTACTCCTGGTAGATCGGCCGCACGGCCATGCACTCGATGACCAGGCCCTCGACCCCGGGCGTGACGTGCTCCTTGACGATGTCGATCTGCTCGTTGATGGTCGCCGCACCCAGCCGGGTGATGGGTGACTCCTCACCGAGCGGCCCGATCACGCGGGCGGCGCTGCCCGTCGTCTTCGCGACGGTGACATAGCCGCCCTCGCGGAGCACCGCGGCCACGAGCCGCGTCACGGTGCTCTTGCCGCGGATCCCGTTCACGTGCACGCGCACGTCGAGCTGCTCGAGCCGCTTGGTGTGCTGCCGCACCGAGGACGCCCAGATGCCGATGAGCGTGATGGTCACGATCCAGAGGAGCGTGATGCTGACGACCGCGCCTGCCATGTCAGGAGGTCACCCGCTCAGGACGCCTGAGGGCGCTCCGTGCCCGTGCGGCGACGGCGGCGGTTGGCGTTGGCCCGGGCGCGGGCGGGAGTGGTCCGGCTGGTGCTGGTGACGCGGGACGAGGTGACGACGGCGTGGACCTCGACGAGCACCTGCGCGACGTCGTCCAGCGGGCGACGGTGCCCCGCCGCGCGGTCGGCGAAGGTCGCGGAGCGCGCGAGGATCAGTGCCGGCTCGATGATGTCGAGCGCGTCGAGCGCGTTGGTCTCCGGGAGGATCACGCCGAAGCGGTCGTCCTCGCCGACATAGACGACGTCGGTGATCCGCAGCTCCGACTCGAGTGCCCGGGCGACCGAACGGCGGGCCCGGCGCTGGTCCTCGGTCGCGAGCCCGGTGTCGGTGAACGCGACGGTGATCACGGCGCGCGAGAGCGGGCGCTCGTGCAGCTCGGCGCGGACCTTCTCCTCCTCGAGCACGATCTCGGCGTCCTCGGCCGAGATCAGGCCGAGCGAGCCCTCGACGGGCGCGATCGCCTGGCTCTGCTGCCGTGCCACGATCCGGCGGCCGCGACGGATGCGGTCGGCGACGACCCCGCTGGCCAGCCCCACGACCAGCAGCAGGGTGACCGTGAGGGACGTGGTCAGGAACGACACCGGACGGGCGTCGGGGAGGTACTGGTGCATCGCGGTGTAGAGCGCCGCGGCGACGAGGCCGGCGATGAGCCCGCCGAAGGCGTCGGTGAACGAGGCGATCGCGAAGGCGCCGACGATCGCGGCGAGCGTCACGACCGTGACCTCGGGGGTGTCGTGGATGCCGGTCGTGGCCATGTTGCCGAGGGTGACGAGCGCGGCGGCGGCGACGATCAGCCAGAGGTGGGCGTCAGTCCAGGCCGTTGTCAGTCGACGCAACCTGCTCACCTCCTCGGAACCTGATCAGGGCGAGGATGAGCACGACCGCGAAGACGAGCGCGCCGAGCGCGCCGTGCAGCAGCGGGGGGCCCACCATGAGGTCTCGCTCCTCTCGCACAGCTCTGCCGAATCCCTGAGGTTGGTTCGGCTTGCTTCCGCGATGTCCGCCCCCCGAGCGAGTACGGTCATTACGATCTGTCCCGGTCACCGTAGCGGCCGCGAGCGGAGGATTTTGCGAAAACCGCTGATTTACGTCGCCCTCCTCGCGGCACTGTTCGCCGTCGTGGAGCTGCTGGGTCATGCCCCCTTGCAGAAGGGTGGCGAGGCGGCTCCCGTGACGGCGCTGCTGCGTGCCGTCGACGTCGCCACCGGCGATGACGTCGCGGGCGCTGTGCTCACCCGGCTCGACGAGTCGGGGGCCGAGACCGGCCGCGGGATCCTGCCCCGCTCCGACGGGACGCTGCGCCTGACCGTGTCCACCCCGCGGCTCGTGCGACTGACCGCCGACGGCTACCTGCCCCGGGTCGTCGCCGTCGCGCGACCCGACTCCTCCGACGTCAAGGCCGCCATGGTCGTCCCGTTGACGCCCGCGGCCGCGGGCTCGGTGTCGCTGCGCTTCGGCGGTCAGGTGATGATGGGCCGCGGCCTCTATGCCCCGGCGACCAGCACGACCCCGGCTCTGCTCACCTCGGCCTCCGACGCCGCCGCGCACTCGGCCGTGCTGTCCGCGGTCACGCCGATGCTGGGCGACGCCGATCTCTCGGTGGTGACGCTGGGCGCCCCCTTGGTGCGAAGCCCTTCTGTGACAGGGGACCGGCCCTCCGGCTTCCACCCCGACCGGCCCGTCGTCCTGTCCTCGTCGACCTCGGTCGCGCCCGCCCTGGCGGCCTCGGGGGTCGACCTGGTCAACCTCGCCAACAGCCACGTCTTCGACGCCCTCCAGCCGGGGCTCGACTCCACGACGGCCGCCCTCGACAGCGCGGGCATCGCCCACGTCGGGGCCGGCGCCACGGTCGAGGAGGCGTGGCGGCCGACCTATGTCCAGTCCGGCGGCCAGCGCGTCGGCTTCGTCGCCTGCACGGCTTTCGGTGGCGGCGACTACGACATCCACTTCGTGGCCGGGCCCGACCAGGGCGGTGCGGCGCGCTGCGACACCGCGTCGATCGAGAAGTACGTCGCCCAGGCGGCCGCCGAGGCCGACGAGGTCGTGTTCCTGCTGGACGCCGGCCCCGGCGTCGACGGGCCCGCGCGCTATCACGAGCGGGCGGGATCCGACGCCGAGCGCCTCGCGCGCACGGCTGCCGACGCCGGCGCCTCCGTCGTGGTCGGCGCCCGGTCCCATGTGGTCCGCGGGGCCACCGACCTCGACGGCGTCCCGTGGCTCGAGGGCACCGGCGACCTGGTGTCCGACAGCAGGATGTGGTCGTCGCTCCCGTCGTCGCTCGCGCGCGTCGTCCTGGCCGGCGGCGCTGCGCGCAGCATCTCGCTCGACCCGCTGACGATGGTCCGCTTCCGCCCCGTGCCCGCCGCCGGCTCGCTCGCCGACGCCACGGCTCGCCGCGCGGCGGCCGACCCCGACGGCCTGCTCACCCTCGGCGACGGCGACGCCCACTGGCCCGCTGCGCCGACCACCGTGGCCGGGACCCTCACCGGCGACGCAGGCACGATCGCCCGCCTCCAGCAGGGCCAGTGGCTCCAGGGGACCGACGCCGGGGTGCGGCCCGGTCACGACCTGCTGTGGGGGACGGGCTCGATGGAGGACCTCGAGTCCGACCCCTCCGACACCGGCTCCACCCAGTGGGCACTGGGGAAGTACGTCACCACGTCCATGGAGGCGGCCTGCTCCGGCGTGCAGGGGCTGCGCCTGCGGCGCGGTCCGCTCAGCACCAAGGACGTCGTGATCTCGCCGCAGTACCGCGAGCCCGTCGTGCCCGGCACCCGTCTCACCCTCACCGCCGACGTGCGGCTCGCCTCCGAAGGCGCCTCGCTCGAGGTCCGCTGGTATCGCACCCTCGACCCCGCCAAGCGCAGCAGCGGCTCCACCTCCGTGGCCATCGAGCCGCACCGGCTCCACGGCCCCTGCTCCCCGGTCCGGCTCGACCTCCAGGTCCCCGAGGGGGTGGTCGCCGTGCAGCCCTATGTCCGGCTCTCGCCCATCCACGACGTCAACCTCGCCGCCGAGCTGCGGGTCGACGACGTCCAGCTGATCGCCTGGTCCGACCTGCCGGCGAGCGGCCGCCAGTTCGACACCGTGGAGTTCACCGGCTCGGCCTCGGTCCCGCTCGCTCGCGACGGCGTCGCCGGCTCCTGAACCGGCGACGGACCTCGTCCGGTTCGCGGTCGGGACTGCCGCCGATGCCCCCGGGGCAGTTAGGTTGACCGTCGTGACTGACATCCTGGAGCGAGCGCGCGTGACCGTCCTCGAGCGGGGCGAGGGGCTGTCCTACGACGAGCTCGTCGAGGTGCTGCGGCTCCCCGACGAGCGGGTCCCCGAGCTGCTCGAGCTCGCGCACGCCGTACGCATGGCGCACTGCGGCCCGGACGTCGAGGTCGAGGGGATCATCTCCCTCAAGACCGGCGGCTGCCCGGAGGACTGCCACTTCTGCTCGCAGTCGGGCCAGTTCAGCTCGCCGGTGCGCGCCGTCTGGCTCGACATCCCGCAGCTGGTCAAGGCGGCCAAGGAGACCGCGGCCACCGGCGCCTCGGAGTTCTGCATCGTGGCGGCCGTGCGCGGGCCCGACGACCGGCTCATGGAGCAGGTGCGCGAGGGCGTGGAGGCGATCCACGCGGAGGTCGACATCAACGTCGCCGCGTCGCTGGGGATGCTCACGCCCGAGCAGACCGACCAGCTGCGGGCGATGGGCATCCACCGCTACAACCACAACCTCGAGGCCGCGAGGTCCTACTTCCCCGACGTCGTCACGACGCACTCGTGGGAGGAGCGGTGGGAGACCTGCCGTCTCGTGCGGGAGTCCGGGATGGAGCTGTGCTGCGGCGGGCTCGTCGGGATGGGCGAGACGCTCGAGCAGCGGGCCGAGCTCGCCGCCCAGCTCGCCGAGCTCGGGCCCCACGAGGTGCCGCTCAACTTCCTCAACCCGCGGCCCGGCACACCCTTCGGCGACCTCCCCGTCATGTCGTCGGCCGACGCGCTGCGCGCGATCGCGGCGTTCCGGCTGGCGATGCCCACCACCCTGCTGCGCTATGCCGGAGGCCGCGAGCTCACGCTCGGGGACCTCGGCACCCGTGACGGCCTGCTGGGCGGGATCAACGCCGTGATCGTGGGCAACTACCTCACCACGCTCGGCCGCGACCCCGAGGAGGACCTCGCCCTGCTCGCCGAGCTCAGCATGCCGATCAAGGAGCTGTCGAAGACGCTGTGAGCGCCCCGGTGTTCTGCGGTCAGTGCGGCCGGCCGCTCGCGGAGGGCGGCCACGAGGGCTGCGCACGACGGCTCGTCCTCGAGCCGCCGCGCTTCTGCGCCGCGTGCGCCCGGCGGATGAAGGTGCAGGTCGACCCGCTCGGCTGGACCGCCGAGTGCGTCGAGCACGGGGTCACGACGGGCTGAGACCCCGCCGGTCGGCAGCTCCCGGTCGGCAGCTCCCGGTCAGCAGCCGCCCGTCGTCAGGTCGAGGACGCCGTCCTGCGTGCGGTGCAGGCATCCCGCAGTCTCCGGGGCCAGCAGCGTGATGGTGTCGCCCACGAGCCGCCAGCGCCGGACCGTCACGGCCGCCGGGATCACCGGCTGTGGGTCGACGAACCGGTAGGCGACGAAGCCGTCGCTCGTCAGGGTCGTGACCCAGGTCCGGTTCTGGGGTCCTCCGCCGCACTCGGTGCAGGTGCTCGCCAGGCCGGCGCCACCGCCCGCAGCATCCGCCTCCCGCACGACCTCGAGCCCACCGTCGACCGCGTGGACGACCTTCCAGAACCGGCTGTCGCCGCCGCTGGACTCCAGGACGACCTCCTGGCCGCCGTCACCGTCGAGGTCCAGCGGCTGCGGCCGGCGGACATAGCCGTCGAACGGCAGCTCCAGCGTCGCTGTGCCCCCCGAGCCCCAGCGCACACGGAGCTCCATGGTCTCGGCGTGGGAGGAGTCCGCGGGCACCACCAGGCGGACCACGTCCGCCGAGCCGTCGCCGTCGACGTCGGCCCGCACGCCGAGGACGGTCGGCGGGTCGGCCTCGGTCGCCACCGTGACCCGGGTGGGCTCGTCGACGACCTCGCCGTCCGAGCACCAGCGGCTGCGCACCTCGACGGTGTGGTCGCCCGGTCCGGCGACGAACGCCTGGTAGTCGCGGTCGGCCGGGAACGTGCGGGAGTACGACGACACCTCGCCGCCGGCCTCGCAGCCGCCGGCGGGCTCGCCGAAGCGCTTCTCGCGTCGGCCGTCGACCCACAGCTCCACGCCGTGCGGCCCGGCCGGCATCGGCTCGCCGGTCGCGGGGTCCGTCCACGCCGACGAGCGGCCGGTGACGGTGAAGCTCACCCGGACGAGGTCGGCCTGCAGCGGGGTGGCGTCGATGGTGACCGTCTGCGCGAGCTCGGGGGCCGGGGGAGTGGGGTCGGGCCCGTCGTCCTCCCGAGGGAGCAGCTGCCAGAGGCCGAGGCCCGCCGCGACGACCGCTGCGGCGGTGACCCCCGCGGCCGCCGTACGACGGCGGCGCGCGACGCGGGCACGGCGGTGGATGTCCGGCATGCGGTCGCCCACGGCGTGGTCGTCCGCGAGGCCGGCCAGCCGGTCCAGCGACTCGTTGACCGGGTCGCGGTCGTGGGCGCTCATGACGCCCTCCCTCCGGCCTGCTCCAACGCCGCGCGCAGATGGGCGAGGCCCTTGCTGGTGTTGCTCTTCACGGTGCCCGTCGAGCACCCCATCACCGCCGCCGTCTCGGCCTCCGAGAGGTCGCACCAGTGTCGCAGCACGACGGCGACGCGCTGCCGGTCGGGGAGGCCGCGGAGCGCCCGGAGGAGCAGCTGGCTCTCGATGACGTGGCCGGCCGGGTCCGGTGTCGCGCCGGACGCGGGCAGGTCGTCGGTGGCCCACTCACGGTTGCGGTGCCGGCGCCACCAGGACGTGCGCAGCGACACCATGACCCTGCGCAGGTAGGCGTCCGGGGCGTCGTAGGTGCGGATGCTGTCCCAGCGTGGGTAGACCTTGGCATAGGCGGCCTGGAGCAGGTCCTCGGCCGCGTCCAGGTCGCCGGTGAGCAGGAAGGCGAGGCGCTTGTGGTGGCGCTCGCCGGCGCGCACGTAGGCCTCGAAGTCGGCCACGGGGTCGCCCAGCCGCGGTCCCGCGACCGCCTCGGTGTCCGTCCCCATGTCGCTGTGACGCGCCGACGCCGTGGGGAGTTGCGGCGCTCAGCGGCGCCAGGCGGACCGTTGCTCAGAGCGCGACGGTGCCGCCCGTGCGCCAGTAGACACCGTCCTCGCGGGTCAGGAAGCCGTCGTCGACGAGATAGCGGCGCAGGGCCGCGAAGTCGGGGTGCAGCGCGCCGAGGATCTCGTTGACGCGGGGCTCGGGGTAGGTGCGGCCGAGCTCGAAGGACTGGGCCACGTGGTCGAGCACGGCCAGCAGCTTGGCGCGCTTGCTGGGAATGGTGTGCAGCGTGCCGTCGGGCCGCACGAAGTTGGCGACGATGCGCCGGGTGGTCTCGTCGAGGGCGGTGTCGGTGGTCTGCTCGGCCATCCCTCGAGGCTAGGCGGTGAGCTCGAGCAGGCCCACCGGATATCGGGCGTCGTCGAGCCCGCCGCGGGCGGTGCGCACCTCGAAGTGGAGGTGGCAGCCGTCCGGGGCACCGGAGTCGGACGCCTTGGCGATGAGCTCGCCGCGGTGCACCCGCTCGCCCTTCTTCACGAACACGGTGCGGGTGTGGGCGAGCAGGAAGTCCAGGCCCAGCTTGTAGTTGCGGAACAGCAGCGGGTTGTCGCCGTAGGCCGGTCCCAGCGCGTCGTGGGACACCACCCGGCCGCGACGCGCGGCATAGAGCCTGGTGCCGCACGGCATCGCGATGTCGATGCCGTGGTGGAAGCCACGCTGATGGCGACACCTCGGGTCGGGGTCGTAGTAGGGAGCCCGCGTGCACCCGAAGGGGACCATCTTGCGATGCCTTCCCGCGAACCACGGCGAGGAGTAGCGGTGCTTGTCCTTGGTGTAGAACACCCAGCGCGGGTCGGGTTTCGCGGCCCGCGCCGGCGGTGCGTCGTGCCGCCCAGTCGTCCCCGTCCGCGCGTCGGCGGACACCGGGCTCAGCAGCGCGAGCACGAGCGCGAGCAGGACGAGCAGGGGCATCGGTCGCGTCACCCGCTCACGGTAGCCCGGGCATCGCTGGTGGTGGCGGACCCGAGCAGGCGGTCGCACGCGGCGACGAGCGCCTCGCGCAACGGCGCTGCCCGGCCGGCGAGGTCGCGTTGCATCGCGGCATAGACCTGCTTGCCCTCCGGGGTCTCGATCCTGACGGGCTCGAAGCCGAGGTCGGCGACGTCGTACGGCGACGCGCGCATGTCGAGGTCGCGGGCGTCCCAGGCGAGCTCGAAGCAGTCGGCGACCAGGTCGGACCCCACCATCGGGCTGAGCCGGAACGCATGCTTGTAGAGGTCCATGCCCGCGTGCAGACAGGCGGGCTGCTCGAACGCGGGCCGGTCGTCGTGGCCGGGCTGCAGGGTGTTGAGCGGCCGGGCGTCCGGGGTGAAGAACCGGAACGCGTCGAAGTGCGAGCAGGCGATCCGATGCGCGTCCACGACCTCGTCGGTGCCGCGGCTGCCGAGCCGCAGCGGCCAGGTGGAGTGCCGGGTGTGGTCCTCGTCGAGGTGGTAGACCATCGCCCACTCGTGCAGCCCGAAGCAGCCGAAGGACGGGGCTCGCGAGGCGGTCGCGGCCAGGAGGGTGCGGATCTGGTCGACCAGGCCCCGCTGGGAGTCGACGAACTCGTCGGTGACCGTCACGGGGTCGGTGCCGTAGCCCTTGAGGCCGGCATAGATCTCCTGCGCGTCGGTCCCCGCCAGGGCGACGCCCCAGCCGGGGTGCCAGCGGCGCAGCTGGGCCGGCCTGAAGGAGTAGTAGTCGAACAGGAAGTCGTGGACTGGGTGCTTCTGCCGGGCGGCCCGCCGGGCGAGGTGAGGGTCGACGTACGGCGCGACGCGCGCCTCGTGCGCCGCGCGGCGCCGTACCCACTCCTGCTCGTCCAGGACCTGCAGCTCCACCCCGCGATGGTAGGCCGACCCCCGACGGGCACTGCCCGATAGGCTCGCGGACGTGCGTATCGCGAGATTCACGACGGGGGAGGACCCCCGCTACGGCGTGGTGACTGGGGAGCTGGACCGGTTCGGGCAGCCGGCCGAGGATGCCATCGTGGTGCCCGTGGTCGGGGACCCGATGTTCTCGGGGATCCAGCTCACCGAGGAGGAGATCCCGTTCGCCGAGGTGCGGCTGCTGGCGCCGGTGATCCCGCGCAGCAAGGTGGTCGCGATCGGCAAGAACTATGCGGCCCACGCGGCGGAGATGGGCTCGGAGCTGCCGACTGAGCCGCTCATCTTCCTCAAGCCCAACACCGCCGTGATCGGGCCCGGTGACGACATCGTCTACCCCCGGCAGACGCGCGAGCTGCACTTCGAGGGTGAGCTGGCCGTCGTGATCGGCCGCATCTGCCGCGACGTGCCGCCGGAGCAGGCGACCGACGTGATCTACGGCTACACGATCGCCAACGACGTGACCGCGCGCGACCTGCAGCGGCAGGACGTCCAGTTCACCCGGTCCAAGAGCTTCGACACGTTCTGCCCGCTGGGGCCGTGGATCGAGACCGACCTCGACCCGCACGCGTTCACCGCGGAGGCCGGGGGCCGCGCCGTGCAGACCCATCTCAACGGCGACCTCAAGCAGGACGGCAACACGCGCGACCTCGTCTTCGACGTGCCGACGCTGGTGGCCCACGTGTCGAGCGTGATGACGCTGCTGCCCGGCGACGTGATCCTCACCGGCACCCCGGAGGGGGTCGGCCCGATGGAGGTCGGCGACGAGGTGGAGGTCTCGATCGAGGGGATCGGCGCCCTGACGAATAGAGTCGCCTCCCGTGACTGACTCCGCCCTCGACCCCACCGTCCGCGTCCGCTTCTGCCCGTCGCCGACGGGCAGCCCGCACGTCGGCCTGGCCCGGACCGCCTTGTTCAACTGGGCTTTCGCCCGCCACCACGGCGGCACCTTCGTCTTCCGGATCGAGGACACCGACGCGGCGCGGGACAGCCAGGAGTCCTACGACACGCTGCTCGAGGTGATGCGCTGGCTCGGCTTCACCTGGGACGAGGGGCCGGAGCTGGGCGGCCCGCACGCGCCCTACCGGCAGAGCGAGCGCTACGACATCTACCGCGACGTGGCCTCGCGGCTCCACGAGGCCGGCCGCGCCTACCACTGCTACTGCTCGACCGAGGAGCTCGAGGACCGCAACGCGCGGGCCCGTGCCGAGGGGCGTGCCCCCGGCTACGACGGCCACTGCCGCGAGCTGACCGCCGAGCAGGTCGCCGCCTTCGAGGCGGAGGGCCGCAAGCCCGTGCTGCGCTTCCGGATGCCCGACAGCGCGATCACGTTCGACGACCTGGTGCGGGGCGAGATCACGTTCCAGCCCGAGAACGTGCCCGACTATGCGCTGGTGCGCGCCAACGGGCACCCGCTCTACACGCTGGTCAACCCGGTCGACGACGCGCTCATGGAGATCACCCACGTGCTCCGCGGCGAGGACCTCCTGTCGTCGACGCCACGGCAGGTCGCGCTCTATGACGCGCTCGCCGAGATCGGCGTCGGCAACGGCAGCACCCCGCGGTTCGGCCACCTGCCCTATGTCATGGGGCAGGGCAACAAGAAGCTCTCCAAGCGTGACCCCGAGTCCTCGCTGCTGGGCTACCGCGAGCAGGGGTTCCTGCCCGAGGGGCTGCTCAACTACCTGGCGCTGCTGGGCTGGTCGATCGCGGAGGACCGCGACATCTTCTCGATGACCGAGATGGTCGAGGCGTTCGAGATCGCGCGCGTCAACCCCAACCCGGCGCGCTTCGACCTCAAGAAGTGCGAGGCGATCAACGCCTCCCACATGAGGCTGCTGTCGGTCGAGGAGATGGCCGAGCGCGTGACGCCCTACCTCCAGGACGCCGGGCTGGTCACGTCCCCGGTGTCGGACGACCAGGCCGCCCTGCTCGCCGCGGCGATGCCGCTCGTGCACGAGCGGATGAACAAGCTCACCGAGGTCGCCGACATGCTGGGCTTCCTGCTCGTCGACGAGTCCGCGTTTACGCGGGTCGAGGTGGTCGACGAGGCGGGCGTGCCGGTCGTACGCGCGGCGCACGACGCGCTGGCCGCCTTGCCGGAGTGGACGACCCCCGCCATCGAGGAGGCGCTCCGTGTGGCGCTGGTCGACGGACTGGAGCTCAAGCCCCGCCTGGCGTTCGGCCCCGTCCGCGTCGCCGTGACCGGGCGTCGTGTGTCACCACCCCTCTTCGAGTCGCTCGAGCTGCTCGGTCGGGAGCGGTCGCTCGCCCGGCTCCAGGGAGCGCTCGGCTGATGTCGGCCGGCTCGCAGCCTCCCGGCTGGCAGCAACAGCCGCCTTCCGGCTGGCCGCCCCAGCAGCCGCCTCCGGGCTGGCCGCCGTACCCGCCCGCACCGCCCGTGCCGACGGGGCCTCCGACGGCCGCTGCGACCGACCCGCTGGACTACCACCTCGTCCACCTCGGCGGCGCCCGCGGCTGGTGGCGTCCGGTGGTCGGGGTGCTGCTCGGCATCATCCTCGTGTTCGTGCTGGTGCCGATCGGGCTGATCTTCGTGTTCATGATCGGCTTCGCCGTCGCCGGCCTCGACCCGGTGGCCGAAGGACAGCGGCTCGCCGACACCACCAGCCCGACGCCGGTGATGCTGGCCTACATCAACCTGACGCTGGCGGGGGCGATCCCGACGGCGTGGTTCCTCAACCGGGTCCTCCACGGGCTCAAGCCGCGCTGGCTGGCGTCGGTGCGCCCGCGGATCCGCTGGTCCTACTTCGGCGCGTGCCTGGTGCTGTCCGTGGTCGCACTGCTCGCGACGGTCGCCGTCGGGGCGCTCCTGCCCGGGACGTCGGGGGCCGGTGACGAGACCGGACAGCTCAACGCGTTCACGTCGACGACGCGCGACTACCTCCTCGTGATCGCGCTGCTGACGCCGTTCCAGGCAGCGGGGGAGGAGTACTTCTTCCGCGGCTACCTCACGCAGGCGATCGGCGGGCTGTTCGGCCGGGCGGCTCCGACGGTGAGCCGCGCCGTCGCCGTACTCGTGCCTGCGCTGCTGTTCGGCCTGGCCCACGGACTGGGGCAGAGCGTGCCCGTGTTCTTCGACCGCTTCGCGTTCGGGGTCGTGGCCGGGCTGCTCGTGATCCTCACCGGCGGGCTCGAGGCGGGCATCGCGATGCACGTGCTCAACAACTTCCTGGCGTTCGGGCTGGCGCTCGCGTTCAGCGACATGGCGACCGCGCTGAACCCGCCGCCCGGCTCGTGGTGGGACATCGTCCCGACGCTGACCCAGTCCCTGGTCTACCTCGCGCTGGCCACCTGGGCGGCCCGGCGGATGGGACTCGCGACGCGCACCGACCCGGCCGTTTTGGCTGCGTCTCGCGGGCTTGTGTATCGTTTCCCCCCGGTTCAGCCCCCCACACAGCCGCTCTGACGGAGCGGCCGCTCGTGAGGGTCTGAATACCCCATGGGGTATGGTGTAATTGGCAGCACGACTGATTCTGGTTCAGTTAGTCTAGGTTCGAGTCCTAGTACCCCAGCGAGGCACCACAGCAGTCCCGGTGACCGGCCCTCCGGACGCCGGGATTTGGTCTGGGAAGGCGCGCTTCGGTAGAGTCTCGCGCTGTTGCTTCAAGGCAAGCCCCCGTTGTGTAGCGGCCTAGCACGCCGCCCTCTCAAGGCGGTAGCGCCGGTTCGAATCCGGTCGGGGGTACCACTCTGGAAAGCGGTCCTGACCAGCGGAAACGCTGATCGGGGCCGCTTCGTCGTTTCCGTCGAAATCGGCCTGGGGCAACGCTGGGGCAACACGGGGCAACAGATTCTGGGCATCGCGGCGAGCGTGCGCAGCCGCCCGCGCGCGGTCAAGCGCGTCGCCGACCTCGTCGAGGCGGTCCTCGAAGAGGTGGCCGTAGGTGTCCAGCGTCATGGTGGCGGAGGCGTGTCCGAGCATCTGCTGGACGACCTTGACGTCGGCCCCCGAGGCGATGGCCAGGCTGGCGGCGGTGTGCCGCAGTTGGTGAGGGTGCAGGTCGGGAACGCCGATCGCCGCCGCGGCCGCCCCGAAGCTGACCCGGAAGGTGCTCACCCGCAGCGGCTGTCCGGTGCGGATGCTGGCGAAGACGAGGTCCTCCTTCCTCTTGCCCGCGAGGTGGCTGGTCAGCTCGGCGGACAGGAACCGGGGGATCGGCACCTCGCGGCGCTGATGGGTCTTGGGAGTGCCCCACACCAGGCCCTGGCCGGCGATCGGTGTCACCGACTCCGCGATGACGGCCCGGTTGCGGCGGAGGTCGAGCCGGCCGACCTTGAGCGCGGCCATCTCACCGAAGCGGACGCCTGTGTAGGCGAGGAACAAGACGACGAGCCGGTACATCTCGTTGGTGCGGGTGTCGTAGGTCGCGTGCTTGCTCGGATCCGAGGGGTGACCGCACTCGGAGGCCAGCTCGTCGACCTGGTCGTGGGTGAGGTAGAGGTGCTCGCGCCGGCCGACGCGTGGCAGGTTGACCCCCGTGGCGACGTTGCGAGCCAGCCGCCCGTCACGCACCGCCAGATCGAGGACCAGGCTGAGTACGCGGTGGATCTTCTGGACGCTGGCGGGGGAGAGCTGCTGCCCCAGCTCGACGACCCACGCCTGGACGTCACCGTGCGACACGTTGGCCAGGCGCACCCCGCCCCACTTCGGGATCACGTGACTGCGCAGTACCCCGTCGTAGCGCGCGTAGGTCGTCGGCTTCAGATGAGCCTGAGAGGCGAGCCACTGCTCAGCCCAGTGTCCGACCGTCACCTTGGCCAGCGCCGGGTCGACGTACCCTCCGGTCATCTTGGCGTACTGGACGGAGGCGAGGAACCGCTCCGCGTCGATCTTGCGCGTGAACGTCTTGTTGCGCTGGCTGCCTGCCGGCGTTCGGTAGTGAGCGCGCCAGGACACCTGGCCGTTGCGGACACGCTTCTCGATGCTGGTCATGGTTCATCCTGCCTTCCTGGTGGCCGCCTCGTCCGGCTCAGGCGTCGCGTTGTGGACGGTTGGACTGTTCGGTGAGCCAGAGGATGAGATCAGAGCGCCAGTAGCGGACGTGGCGCATCAGCTTGAAGCTGCGGGGACCGGTGCCGCAGTAACGCCAGTAGCGCAGGGTCGCCACAGGCATCCGGAGATAGTCCGCTGCTTCTTCGATGGTGAGCATCTCGTCGTCGGCGTGGTCGGGCTGGTGGTGGGGTGCGGTGCTCATGGGTGCCTCCTGGATGGTTGTTGTCACCCTCTGCAAGCGCATGGATGGCTGCGAGTGGAAAGTGCGTGCTGTACCTAAGGTGTGCAGGAGGTGCCGGGCGATCAGCCGGGTGCCGGTTATCGGCCGATGCCGTAGCCGTGGTCGACCGGGCGGTGGTAGCCGCTGGACGGCGACTGGTGGGTGGGGGCGGGTCGGTGGAGACGGTCTTCTCGGTCTTGGCGGGCCTTGGCTACCTGTGTGGTGTGGCGGTCGGTTGCCCACCGCTGGCGTTCGCTGTCGAGCGCGCTGCTGGGGAGGGCCCGGATCGCGGGCTCGCGTTCGAGTGCCTGGACGTGGGTGGTCGCGGCGGCCAGCTGGTGGTCGAGGTCGACCAGGACCTCGGTGTCGGCGACCAGGCGGGTCTGGGGGTCGCTGGTGTAGACGTAGCCTCCATGCTCGCGGAAGAGCGTCCACATGGTGTCCTCGTACTCGGTGCGCGCCCGGTGGGCGTGGTGGTAGGCGGCGTTGGTGTCGTGTTCGTGTTGGCGGATCTGGTCGGCGTCAGGGTGGGCGGCGGCGACCCGGTGGGCGGTGTAGGCCGCGAGCGCCTCGGTGAGCCGGGGACCGGTCAGGCCGCGGATCTGGTCGGCGATCTGGAAGGCGTCGAAGGCGAGGTCGGGGTGGACGGGGCGCCAGGCGTGCGCGAAGCCTGTCAGGTCGTCCCAGGCATGTTCGGTGGCGCGGTGGCGTTGCCCGAACAGGCCGGGACCGGCCTCGAGGGTCTCGGCGGCGGCGAGAGCGGCCGGGAGGGCGGCCTGCCACGCCTCGCGTAGCTGCTGGTCGAACTGGGTGGTGTCGGTGGCCAGGGCCTGGTCGAGGTCCTCGCGGCTTTGCTCGGCCTGCTTCCAGTGGCGGTAGGTGGTGTCCTCGGCGTCTTTGAGCCGGTCTCGGGGGGGCTGGTAGCGGGCGTGGATCGCGACGGCCTGCTGGAGGCCTTTGACGCGCTCGGCCAGGGTGGTGTGGCGGTGTTCGAGGTCGGCGTGGGTGGTCCAGGCCTGCCACAGCTCGGGCAGGATCTCCTCCAGTGGCCGGGACGTCTGCTGGGGTCCATACCTGTCGATGTCGTCGGCAGCCAATGCGGCGGCGTGGGCGGGGCCGAGGTCGGCCCGGTCCCGGCTGAACACCTCGTCCCACTGGGCGCGGGCCTGGTCGAGGTCCTCGGCGACCAGGTGGGCCACGTTGGCCTCGCGGCCGCGGGTCATGCCGACGTAGGCCGAGGCAGCAGTGGTGTGCTCACCGATCACGAGGTGACCAACGGCCGTCGTCTCGCCCTGGGCGCCGTAGACGGTGGTGGCGTAAGCCAGCTCGACATGCGCCCGCGCGTAGCCGGCCGGCACCGCCCGACTCCCGCCTTGCGCGCCTTGGAGGGTGAGGGTGCCGTCGTCGGCGATGGCGGTGATGGTCCAGGTGTCGCGGTTGGCGACCCCCAGGGTCCGGTCATTGCGGCGGGTCGCGACCCGGTCCCCGACCCCGATCCGCTCCCCGGCCGCGGTCACCAGGCTCGTGGCATCCCCGCCCGCAGATGCGTCGCCTCTGGGGTCGGGAAGTGTGCGGAGGTGGTCGCGGATCGCGCCGTTCAACACAGCGGCGTGTTCGCGGGTGTCGGCCATCACCAGCGTCCCCCCACCCCCATCCCCGGTTGCGTCCCCACCCCCGGTGAGCTGGTTGGCGGCGAGCTGGGTGAGGGCGTGGGTGCGTTCGGCCTCGCTGGGATGGATCCGGATCTGACCCCGCCGGACCAGGGCCTCCCAGACCTGACCGACCCGCTCACCGACCGGCTCACTGGGGGTCTCATCCCCGGGCTGGTCGGCTGGGGTGGCCGGCATCTGGTAGGTGGGGGTGCCGGTGCGTAGGGCGAGGCTGATCGCGGAGTAGGCGGGATCGGTGAACCGGTGGGCGATGTCGAGCTCGACATGAGCCTGGGGGGTGACCCAGCGGGCGGCGAGGTCGAGGACGCCGCCCCGGCCGACGGCGGGGAGCTGGTGGCGGTCCCCGACCAGCGCCACACGGGTGCCCATCTCGTCGGCCACGGTCAGCAGCGCGCGGGCGGTGTCCTGGTCGAGCATCCCGGCCTCGTCGACCAGCAACAGGTCACCGGGCGCCAGCACGGCTGCGGGAGCAGGGTCGGCTGGCTGGCGGGTCCAGACGCCGTTGGGGTCCCAGTGGTAGCCGTGTTGGTGGACCAGCCAGGCCACCGAGGTCGCGGCGCCGACCTCTCGGGCGGCGACCTGGGCGGCCTTCCGGGTCGGGGTCACCACCAACATCCGTCGCCCCTGACCGGTCAGGAGGGTCTGGGCGGCGGCCAGGGTCGTGGTCTTCCCGGCCCCGGCCGCCCCTTCGACGACCACCAGCCCTGCCTGGCCGGCCAAGGCCGCGACCGCTGCCTGCTGGACCTCATCGAGCCCGTCGACCGCCGGGCAGTCCGCATCCAGGGCGGGTTCCGCGAGGGTGGTGTGGGTGCGGTTGGCGAGCCGGGTCACGATGTCGGCCTCGACGGCGAGGACGTGGGGGGAGGTCAAGGACCGGACGTGCTCGGGCACTCCGGCCCGTTCGATCAACGGCACACACGCTCGGACCGCGCGGGAGGTGAGGTCCTCGGCCAACTCGCCCCGCACCCGCGGGTCAGCCACGAGGCCGGCGGCCGCGATGGCCTTCTCGGCCTGTCCGCGGATGTCGGCGGTGTTCCACGCCGACCGCCGCGCCCCCAACCGGGACACGATCCCAGCGACCACCGTGTCGCGGTCGAGGTCCGCTACCCGCGGTATCTCGACCACGATCGGCAGCCCGGGCTGGGTGGTGGGGTCGTGGTAGCCGAGCTCTCGGAGCTGCTCGACCCAGTGGGCGGCCATCTCGGCCCCGTCGGCGGGCACGACCTTGTCCGGGCGGGCCTGTTTCCAGGCCCGCCGGTCCCACGACCGCCGCACGGCCGGGCCGGGCTCCTGACCGGGGTTCGCGGCCCGCCACTGGGCCTCGAAGGAGTCGATGTTCCGTCCGATCTGGGCGGCCCGCTCGCTGAACGCACCCACGAACGGCTCCAGCTGGACGACCTCGCCGGTGGCGGGGTCGAGGGTGAACCCGGCCTCGGCCAGCGCGCCCCGGAACTCCGGGTCACACAGGACGGCGGCGTGTCCGATGCCGTTGAGAGCCTCGATCGAGTCGCGGAACCCGACCGTGTGCAGGCCACGCCACTTGCCGGCGGCGAACACCCGCGCGTTGACCTGGAGGTGGAGGTGGCGGTGGGGGTCGCCGGCCCGGGAGGTGTAGTGCCGCACCGTGACCGCCTCAAGCTTCTCGACCGGGACCTGGACCTGTCGGCCGCGGGGTCCGACCCGGGTGGTGGCGTGCTCGGCGACCCAGCCGATGATCTGTTCCGCGGCCCTGTCCTGCGCCTCGTCATAGGCCGCGGCGACCTCCGGGGACAGGGCCGCTGCCAGCGACCAGGTCTTCGGGCCGTTCACAGTGATCTCGACGAACCGCACCCCGGCCGCGTCTTGCCGCAGCCGTCCCCGCGGCGCACCTGTGTCGGGGTCGCGGCCGGCGACCCAGGCCTCGTAGCCGTCGCCATCGAGCATCCCCAGCTCGACCGCACCCTGCTCCGGGCTAGCGGTGTATCGGCGTGCCAGGCCGGTGCCCTCGGCGAGGTAGTAGTCATCGACGCGGGACCGGTCGGCCTCGACATAGGCGCGTGCCGCGGACGCCTTTCCGCGGTACACCTTCACGCCACCATGCATTATCAATCACGTCCAACAATTCGCCCGAAAATGACTCGAGGGCCACCTCCATTCGGGGCGGCCCATCTACGACATTCGTAGCATGCGTGCCGTTGGAAAGGGAAGGGGTGGGGGTGAGGAATGGGGGGAGGAATTGGGGTGGGAATGGGGTGGAGTGATGGGGGTTGGTGGTGGTTGATGGAGAGAGGGAATGGGGAGGAGTGGCCGGCGGAGAAATAGGGAAGGGGATGGGTCCCTGGGCTTCCCCTCGTAGCGTGGAGACATCGCCTTTGAGGAGATGAGTTGGCGATGGCGACGAGGAACTACCGAAAGTACGACGAGGACTTCAAGCAGGGCGCGGTCGCGTTGGTCGTGGAGACCGGGAAGCCGATCGCGCAGGTGGCCCGGGACCTGGGTGTCAACGAGGGAACGCTGGGCAACTGGTGCGCGAAGGCCCGGGCGGCGGCCGGCACGAACGGCGAGTTGTCTGAGACCGAGCGGGCCGAGCTGTCGCGGCTGCGGAAGGAGAACACCGAGCTGCGGATGCAGCGTGATGTCCTCAAGCGCTCGGTGGCCCTCTGGGTGGACGAGGCGATGGGCCGGTAGCCGTGGCCGCCTTCATCGCCGCCCAGAGGGACGACCACGACGTCCCGCACGCGACCGCGTGCCGGGCGCTGCAGGTGAGCCAGGCCTGGTTCTACAAGTGGCGCGACGGCGATCCCTCAGCGCAGCACGCGCGGCGTGAGCAGCTGAAGATCGAGATCGCGCGGCTGTTCGCCAAGCATCGTGGCACCTACGGGTCGCCGCGGATCACCGCGGACCTGCGCGATGAGGGGTGGAAGGTCAGCGAGAACACCGTGGCCAAGCTGATGGCCGAGCTCGGGCTGGCCGCCCGGCGGAACAAGCGGCGCAAGCAGACCACCCGGCAGGGCCGGGGCAGGTGGCGGGCACCGGACCTGATCGGCCGGGACTTCGGCACCGATCGGCTCAACCACAAGTGGTACGGGGACGGCACCGAGATCCCCACCGACGAGGGCAAGCTCTACCTCGACAGCGTGTTGGACATGGGCTCACGCCGCATCGTCGGGTTCAGCATCGGCGAGCACCACGACGCCGCGTTGGCGACCAGCGCCATGCAGATGGCAGTCGCGGTCCGCGGCGGCAAGGAGGCGCTCGGCGAGGTCATCATGCACACCGATCAGGGCAGCGAATTCACCGCGAGCAACTTCCGGGCCGCCTGTGGTCGGGTCGGGCTCACCCAATCCATGGGCCGCGTCGGATCGGCGCTCGACAACGCGGTCATCGAGAGCTGGCACTCCACCGTGGAGTTCGAGCTGCGCATGCTCGAGCACTTCGCCACCAAGGCCCAGGCCCGCCGCCGGGTCGCAGCCTGGATCGAGGAGTACAACCACGACCGGCGTCACTCCTCGATCGGGATGCTCTCCCCGATCGCCTACGAGCACGCCCTCGCCGACGAGCCCGGTCCCGAACAAGAGCAGGAGCCGGCAGCATGAACGACCCCCGGGTCCCGCGCACCCACGATGACCACGTCCTCGTCGACGTCCAGGCCGAGCCCTCCGGGTGGCCTGCGGCCAGCCTTGACCCCGACTCCGGGCGCGGCCCGATGGCGAGGAGCGGGACGCCGGCTCAGGAGGATCCACAATTCCAGGTCTCTACGGTTTCAGGGGATTGCCGTCCCCGACAGTGGAGACGGCGGGGATGAGCAGCCCCGGACAGTGACCGGGCGGGTCCACCGGGCATCGGAGGGTGGCCAAGCAACGCTTCTTCTACCGCTCCAGCTCGATCGCCAGCTCGCCCGGAGCATCTGCCAGTCTGAGGGCTTGTCTTGACGGGGAACCACGGTCAGGCGCATGGTGGAGAAGCGAACACACTCGTTGGTGAGGAATCACGTGGGCGGCCCGAGCAGGCCGCCAGGGGGAGTCTCCGGTGCCGGACACTGGCCGGGACCGTGTGACCTGGGAAAACGTCCAACCGGGTTGAATCCTCACGCCCGCGGCGGTGGCTACTACTCACCCGCTCTTCGGGAACTGCGCGGGATCCTCAACCACGGTCGCCCGCGGTGCAGCCAGCCGAACGAGCACCCAGACTCTTGAGTCACACTTCGCGTGACTCAGGCGGTCGGGCGGTGTGCGGATCTGCCGAGATCAGGTTGCGTGACCGTCGAGTGCATCCGTCGGCGACGGGGTCCCACCCCTCGTGCTTGCGGGTACCCCGGCCAAGTGCAACCGACGGACGGGTGAGGTGACCGTCACGAAGGGATCTGCAGTGTTGGTCGGTGATCGAAACTAGGCTCCAAGACGTGGCCGAGCGGACCCTCCTTCATTCGAGGCTGGTAGTCGGCGTGGTCGCGGGCCTGTTCTGCGCTCTGCTGGCGGCTTGTCAGGGAAAGCCCGCCTCCGCTGGTGGGCTACGAACCTCTCTCACGTCATTCGGTGGTGTCACCCAGGTTGCGGGAAGAATGCCGCACGCCTCGGTGTGGGTCGGTGGCATCTGCACCGACCGCGGCGCTCCCATAGTGATCACTCGGGTGGAGCCCGTACGGGCCATGGGAGGGCTTCGGGTTGTCGATTTCGTGGTTACTCCTCCCAACTCGGTGAAGGTTGGGTTCACCGCAAAGAAGAGCCTCTCTGCTCTGTACCCCGACTTCACTTCCCATGAGGTGCGGTTGCCCTGCTCCGATGACGCCGATGACCCGACGTTCGGCGCCCAGCGTGAAGACCTCAACTTGGAGATATCCAAGCCAGGCAGCGCCCCGGCCTCGGCCCAACGATTCCGCGTCTTCTACGAGGCTGATGGCGATGAGGAATCCGTAGACGTACTGTTCTCGATCTACATCTGTAAACGAAATCTTGATTCCCACGCGTGCAAGGCGTTCTCCCACACCCTGTAACGGCTGCGCGGCCACGCGGATCTGGCGTATAGCCTGCGGCACGCGGCCGTGCGGTGAGCGGGGGCGTCCGCTTGGCGATCTCGCTCGGCGAGAGCCGAGCTTCCCGATCAGGTCAGAGGCGGACGCGGAAGTGGGCCTCTGAATAGGTGTAGGACTTTGAGTAGTAGTCGAGGTCGATTCGGTGAGTTCCGCGTGGCTGGTCGGTGAGGGTAACGGTGGCTTTGCCGTTGTGCAGCCGGGCCTGGAAGGGGCGGTGGGTGTAGCCGTAGTTGTTGGCGCCGTGGACGACGCCTTCGGGGATGCCGAGTCTGGCGTTGACGTGGATGACGAAACGGATGCTGTGTCGGCGGTGCTTGATGTTGGTGACGCTGATGTGTGAGCGGAGCCTAGCTGCGGTGACCTCGTCTTGGGCCACCGCGCGCAGGGTGCCGTTGGAGGCGTGTTCGGCGGCGATGATGCGGTGACCGGCGTCGGCGAGGGTGGTGGTGTAGGTCGTTCCGGTCGCGATCTCGGTCTTGCCGTCGCGGAGCCACGTGACGCGGGTGGTAGTTTGCCAGCTCTGGTTCCATACGGCTGGGGTGAAGGTAAGGGTGGTGCCGACGGGGACGCCGGTGTAGTCGTCCACCGACAGGTACGGCGGTGTCAGGGGCCTGAGGTCCGGCACGAACCAGATGTCGTAGACAGCGTGGCTGTTGTAGCCCTCAACGACGTCGAACACGAAGGCTCCCTCGAAGCTCGAGGGGCTCCCGATCGCGGGGTCAGGGGTGAGCCACTGTGGGACGTAGTCGTGAGGGCTGGCTCCCCCGATGTGGTTGGTCATCAGGATCTTCCACCGGCCGGGCGGCACGATGATCCCGTCGGCGGGGCGGGGCCAGGGAGACCTGTAGACCAACTGTCCGTCCAGGTCGTAAACCTCGTCGTTGACCTCGTCGAACTCGGTTGCGTGCGTGTGGCCGAGATAGCGGGCTGAGCGGCGCAGGGTCAGATCGAGGTTACCCACGCTGGCGGGCCCAACTTCCCGATCCAGGGTCACCGTTTCGGCGTTGTCGGCGAGCCATACGCCGGGGTAGTAGGTGACCATCCAGGGGGTTGCGATTCGCGGGGTTGACCACCAGGCGCTCTGCTCATATCGGATGGTCCAGTCTCCGTCCGGGGCGTTCAGCGCCCACACCCCTTCTCGGTCGGTGCTTGTCCGGAGAGCGTTGCCGGATTGGTCTGTGGCGGTGACGGCGATGCCACCCAGTGGGTTGGTGTCGGAGTCGATCACTTGGCCGCTGAGTGTGTGGGGCTGTCCTAGCGGGTCGGCGTAGGCGAGGGCGTCGTTGTGGGTGACGGTCTCGCCCGGTTGCACCTGGATGGCTGGCGCGGCGTCGAGCCCGGTCGCGCCGTCGTTCCAGCGGACGACGCCTCCGTCGCCGAGGAAGTCCTGGTAGGTCAGTGCGTAGGCGGTCGGGCCGAACATGCTTACGGTGAAGTGGCCATCCGCATCCGTCTCATCCGAGCCGTAGCCACGCCCATTGTCCTTGCCTATTGCCACGACGTAGATGCCGGACAAAGGGTAGCCAGTCGACGCTTGGACGAGGGTCCCCTGGATTGTTTCCGGAACAGCACCCTCTGCCGATCCTGGGATCGTCGAACATAGGAGCAGTGGTGTCGCGAGTGCGGACAGAAGCACCGTCTTCCAGGCAGGAATGCCAATCACTTTGCCCTCGGCATCACTCGTTGGTGAAGCTAAGTGCGAACACGTGCATTGTGGGGTTCTGCCGGGTTACGTCGCAGTTGCGGAGATCACTGCCCACCCGGGGAAGGATGACCGACATAATCCGGTCAAAGGGACCGACGCGGTCAGGATCGAGTCGCCAGCGGATCGCGTATAGCGTCGGCTGCGCGTTAACCGTGGATCCGTTGGAGAGATGGTAGGAGAACGATCTTGGGGCTGAGACTTGTGTGCCTTGAGCGGAGGCCAGCCAGTCGGGGACCTTCATGACGTCGTAGTCGAGTACCGCGTCCTCGGAGCCGTCGTTGTACCGGACGCTGAGGGCGTGACTCTTGTCGATGGCGTTGGGACTGAAGGTGCCGCACGTGGTGGCTATGAGCAGGTTGATGTACCCCGGGTTGGTCTGCCCCGCGACGAAGTACCTGGGAGTCGGTATCCCGGTCCCACCAGTGCCGACGAGGATCTCTTGGCCTGCGGCAACGGCGTTGTCCTCGCCGCTCGACTTGATCTGGGGAAGGGTGAACGACATAGACCCGACGGTCACGGTCGAGCCCTGGGTGCTTGCTGTGCCCAGGGTTACTCCGCCTTGGGCCAAAGCAGTCTTCGACAGGGACAGTTTGGTTCCGTCCTTGAGGGTGACGAGCTTGGCTGCGTTTGCGGTGTCGTTGTCGACGCCGACGCCTCGATTGTCGAAGGCGGCGGTCAGGGAACTGAAAGCGGTGAGCTTCAGGGGTACCAGGTGGAACTTGTCGATGACGGCTTGGTAGCCGCCGGAGCTCGCGTTCTTGCCCGTGATGACGACCGAGACGCCGACCGCGCCCTGGGTAAGGGAGAATCCGCCGAGCGGAAGGAGGCTGCCGTTGCTAGGGGCGTAGTCGTCGAAGGTGACGAGGTTGCCCGAGCCGTCGTAGACCTGGGTGCCGGCGACCTTGAAGCTCATCTGACCGCCGTTTTGGTTCTGGTCGAAGTCGGCGACGAGGGAGTAGTAGCCGGTGACGGGTACTGGTAGGAGGTAGGTGACTACGACCGGCTCACTTGGGCTGGGCGTGACGGCAGGGGAGATGATCGCGGCCTTCCCGCCTGAGTCACTCACCTCGGTAGCGACGCTGACGGTTGCGGCACCCGTGTTGCCAAGGAGCGATGGGTCTTCGGCTTCGTAGCGGTACTTCGTGTCGGCTGCAGGTTGGCTGATGCCAGCGAGGTTCTGGGGAAGGTAGAAGTCGTAACTGGACACTGTGTTGCTCATGTTGTGGGCGCGGTCGAAGCCTTGAACTCTCAGAGTGTGCCTAACTCCTTGAGGAAGCCCGGTCGGCAACGTCAGGCTGGCAATACCCCCAGTCGCAGGGACGAAGCCGATTGTGCCAGTCTTGCTGTAGTTGCACCCGGTGATGGTGGCGGGAGAGTCGTTGTCGAAGGAGTAACTGAACCCGACAGTGTCAGAGTTCCCGGTGAGGGTGAATGTCCCGGGCGATTGGGAAGAGGCACCCCACTGGTCGACGGGATAATCGAAACTCGTGATGACCGCGGATGGGGGGGGTGTGGTGTCTACCTTGAAATACTTCCACGTTGACCAGGCCGAACTGAGACCGGTGCCGTATGTCGGGCTGTTCGCTGCTTGGTCGCGGAAGTGGAAGGTGCCGTCGGCGAGGCCTTCGGTGTTGTTGCTGATCGGCCAGCCAGTGCCAAATGAGGCGGTCGCGCCACTTGCCACATTTGTGTTTGCACTTTGATTTGTGTTCCAACGGATCTTGGTGTCACTGTCTGTGGGGCCGCTCCACACCTGGAATGAGTGTTGGACGCTGAGAGGGTTGGGGTTGTTGTCAGTGGCCTGAGCCTGGAGTACCGGCGTGGGGATTGCGGACTGCAGTGTCTCACCGTTGCAGTCGATGCCGTCCTTCAGGGTGAGGCCGGTCGGAGTCCCAGGGGGGAAGTTGTAGGTGATGTCGATGGTGGGGTTGAAATCGGCGGTGTTGCCGAACTTCTTCCACAGGTACTTGTCGTTCGCCTGCGGTGCCGACAGCGAGAAGCGGAGCGCGCCGCCTTCGTTGGCCGCCACGTCGTGGACGTATGAGGCGACGGCGGCGTTGCTGAAGCTGATCCAGCCGGCGTTGTTCCCGCCGGCACCTTTGTCGGAGCTGACCTGCTGCAACTGAGCACCGACCGGACCGGGGTAGTTGGTGCTGGGCCCGAAGGACCCTGCCTGGGTCAGGTTGACCGGGGTGGGCGAGGAAGACGCGTTCCACAGCTGGTAGGCCTTCACTGTGGCGTCGAAGATCTGCGGGTCGGCGCCGTTGACCGATAGGGCGGAGATGTCGAAGGAGAAGAAGGAACGGGCGTTTTCGTAGGGGTTGCACTCGGCCCAGGCGCAGTAGCCGACGCGCAGCGGCTGGGAGGGGTCGTCGTAGTAGTCGTGGCTGTGGCTGCTGGACCGCACCGTCATTGTGTGAGGTTGCCCGGCTTCGCTCATCTTGGGATCGACGTAGATCGGGTAGGAGGCCTCGTCTGCGGTGATGGCCGCAGCGGGCGGGGCGATCTCGACCTGCATGGTGCTGGCGTCCACCTGGTCGTAGTCGGCGTTGACGGCGATTACCTCGCCGGTGCCCGGGTCGGTTGGGGTGGCGGGGTCGCCTAGATCGCCGCCTTCGGGGGTGGAGTCCCAGGCGATCGGCGGTGCCCCGTTGAACTGGGCGTCGGGCCCGATGGCCGACACGCCGCCATCGGCGGTCTTCACGATCTTCAGGCCGTCGCCCTCGACGGTCAACTGTGCGGGGTCGGCCCTGAGTTGTTCGGCGGCGGCTTGGTCGCGGACGACTAGGACTTGGGAGTAGCCGGTGACCTCGGCGGTGACCACGAGGTCCACGCCTGGACGCACCTCGGGGTAGGTCAAGCTGGCACCGGACACGACAGGCTCGGGAAGGGTCGTCTCCCAGTCCATCGACACCTGAGCGCCGTCCTCACCCATCTGCAGCAGCGGCTGGTCGGACCCTCCGCCGGACAGCGTCAACGGCACCGAGATCGCCTCGGGGGCGTAATTGCCGCCGCCGTCGCGCACCAGACTGGTGTCCACCGGCACCCAGTCTCCGTCTTGTTCCACCCGGACTGGGAGCTCATGGGCGATGAGCCGGAAACTGCCGTCGGGAAGGGCGAATACCTGGTTGGTCTCGGTCGTGTACTGCGTCAATTCGACTGCGCCGGGCTCGTCTCCGTCCGTCCCGGACAGCGTTCCTGCCTGTGCTGCGACCGGCGGCGCGGCCGCCCACATGGCTTGTGCGGCGAACAGCGCGATCACCGTCATCCGGGTGGTGAAGCGTGAGTGCGTGGACCTGCCCATTCCATCCCCCTGGCAGCCAAGGTACTGCGTGGTTTGAATGCAACGAAATGCCGCCACGGAACCGATAGTCCGACGGTGTTGGGACCCATCATGAAACGCGCGAACCGACGTAAGTCAACGCTAAGTCGCCGTGATTCATCCGACCCCACGTCCGTGAATCTTGGCAAACTCGGGGGGTTGCAGGAACCCGGACTCTCGATAGCCTGCGAAAAACCGAACGCGTTTGGGCGCGAGCCATCTTGCGGGGGCAGGCATGTCAAAGTCACGGGCTTTCACGTCGATCATGGCGACCTCTGTGATGGTGGTCGCACTGTTGGGGATCACCGAGCCGGCCGCCGAGGCCAAGCCGATCTACCTGCCGAAACCACAGCAAGAGAAGCCATTGCCACGGCAGGTGGAGCGGCTGACATCACCCCATGTCCCGATCCCGCATACGCAACCGCGGGGTGTGCGCGCCACCATGCCCACCCCCTCGACCACAGCAGCGGTCGTGAGCGCCCGCCGGGTCGGCACGACCGGATCGGGCACGTCCGCCGTCACTGCCAGTGTGCTGAGCGCCGGCGTATCCAAGCGACTCGGGATCGACGGAGTGATCGTCAAGGTCAGCGCGCCCGCCACCAACCCGGTAAACCTGACGATGAGCTACACCGACTACGCCAATGCCTACGGTGGACACTGGGCCCACCGCCTGCAACTCGTACAGTTGCCCGCCTGCGCGCTGACCACACCCGAACTCCCCGCCTGCCAGACGCAGACCCCACTGGAAACGGTCTTGCACTACAAGGCACAAACCGTCACCGGCTCGCTCGAACCTGCCACCAGCACCTTGAGTCGGGCGGCCGGCGGTGCGACCGACGCGGTGGTCGCACTCACCGCCGCTCCCAGCGGTCCCAGCGGGGACTTCACCTCTACCTCGCTCCAGCCAGCGGGCTCCTGGTCGGTCGGCGGCGCCACTGGCGGATTCAACTGGGACTACCCCATCACCGTCCCCCCAGCGGGCACCGGCGCCGATGTCGCCCCCAAGATCTCCTTGTCTTACAACTCCCAAGAGGTCGACGGCCAGAACTCCTCGAGCAACACCCAACCGTCCTGGGTGGGCGAAGGCTGGAGCTACGACCCCGGATACATCGAGCGCACCTACCGCACCTGCTCCGAGGACACCAGCCTCGACCAGGCCGACAAGACCCCAGACGTTTGCTGGGCCGGCCAGATCGTCACCATGCACCTGCCCGGCGGGCCGACGACCGCCTTGGTGAAGAAGGACTCCGACGGCGAGTGGAAGATGCAGTCCGACGCCGGCGCCCGGATCGAGCTCAAGACCGGCGCCGACAACGGCGCCCACGACGGGGAGTACTGGGTCGTCACCACCACCGATGGAACCAGATTCACCTTCGGACGTGACATGCTCCCCGGCGCTGCGGCCGGTCAGGGGACGAACTCGGCGTTCACCGAGCCCGTCTTCGGCCCCAAGGCTGGAGACACCTGCCACGACTTGCCGGGCAAGCACTGCCAGATGGCCTATCGATGGAACGTCGACCTGATCGAGGACGTGCATCACAACGCGGCGGTCTACACCTACACCCAGGAGAAGAACTACTACCAGTCCCAGGGCGCCGGCGGCAGCCGGCTGCAATACACCCGCGGCGGCTACCTCGATAACATCCGCTACGGGCTCACCTCCACCAACGGCGGCCTGTTCGACACAGCCCCCCAGCAGGTCAGCTTCCACACCAGCGAACGCTGCTGGCCCTACACCGACCCTCTCGAACACACCGTCTACGGCTGTAGTGACAGCGACTTCAACAACACCCCGGCCGCCTGGTTCGACACCCCCGCCGACCTAGCGTGCGACGCCACCGGCGCCTGTGACAACACTTCACCGACGTTCTTCACCCGGCGACGGCTGGACACAATCACCACCTCCTTCTGGGACGGCACCAGCCGGCAGACCGTCGATGTCTACGACCTCTCGCAGTCCTTCCACAACGTCGGCGACAACGAGATGGTCCTCGACGGCATTGACCACACCGGCCACGACGGCGGCACCACCCTTTCCACTCCGCCCATCTCGTTCGCCTATGACCAGCGAGACAACCACGTGGTTGACGTCAACGCCATGCCGAGCATGCTGCACCAACGCATGACCGGAATCACCGGCGAAACCGGCCAGATCATCGAGATCCACTACGCCGACGAGCTCGGCCAAGAGGGCCGGGCCAAGCCGATGTGCACCAAGGCCACCATCCCTGCGTCGCCGGCCTCCAACACCACCGAATGCTTCCCGGTCAAATGGACCCCCCTCGGCCACACAGACCCGATCGTGGACTACTTCCACAAGTACGTGGTCACCGAGGTCGACGTCGAGGATAAGAACGGCACGTCCTACAACCGGCCCACCACCTACACCTACATCGGCACGCCCGCCTGGCACTATGACGACAACGAAGTTCTCAAACCCAAGATGCGGACCTGGGGCCAGTTCCGCGGCTACGGCGAGGTCGACGTGCGCACCGGCGACCCCACCGTCAACGTCATCGGCCCCAGCTTCGGCGGTACGGTCGACAAGCAGACCCTGGAGAAGACCTTCTACCTGCGCGGCATGGACGGCGACAAGACCGCGACCGGAACCAGGACCGCGAAGGTGAACGCCACCGACGGTACGGTCATCACCGACGCCCCGGAGTTCAACGGTCAGGTCTATGAGACCCAGCAGTACAACGGCTCCGGCGGGACCCTGCTGTCCAAGACCATCAGCACACCCAAGACTTGGGCGACCACCGGCAGCCGAGCCCGCGAGGGACTCGACCCCTTGCAGGCCACCATCGTCCGCCCGAACCTATCTGTCACCTACACCGCCAAGGCCGCCGGAGGCTGGCTGAAGGCCACCACCACCAGCACCTTCGACACCATGGGCCGGCCCACCAAGGTCCTCACCGCCGGCGACAGCGCGGTCGGGAACTGCGTGAACACGACCTACGCCGACAACACCACCCTCTGGGTCATGGACAAGGCCAGCGAGGTCAAGACCTTCACCGGCACCTGCCCGACCGACAACACTCCACCGGTCAAGGACATCCGCACCTACTACGACGGCTTCTCGACCCTCGGCAGCGTCGGCATCGGCGACGCCACCAAGACCGAGACCGCGAAGACCGCCACTGAGTGGATCACCGCCCGCACCACCTACGACGACTACGGCCGCGTCCTGACGACCACCCAAGTCAACCCGGGTGCCTCGGCCGGGGACCGGGTCACCAGGACCGCGTACACCCCCGCCGGCGTCGGAGCCCTCACCAAGGTGACCACCACCCAGCCAGTCACCACCCTGGTCGACACCCGCTGGGTCGATCCCGGCCGCGGCACGGTCACCAAGGCGACCACGGCCGACGGCCTACTCACCCAAGCCAGCTACGACCCCCTCGGCCGGCTCACCGCTGTTTGGCGACCCGGCCAGGTCCAGGGGACCGACCCGGCCACCGAGACCTACTCCTACCTGATCAACCCCGACAAACCTCTCGCGGTCACCACTAAGACCCTCATCGACCCCGGCCAGGGAGCGGCCACCAGCTACCGCACCCGGATCCAGATCTACGACGCGTTCGGGAACCCCCGCCAGGCCCAAGCACAAGGAGTCGGCGGCACTGTGGCCGTCACCGACACCTTCGCCGACACCCACGGCTGGGGTGTGATGAGCTATGACCACTGGTACACCCTCGGCGCACCGACCACCGACCTGCTCACCGGGGTCGGCCCCACCAGCGTCGACGGGTGGCGCACCACCACCTTCGACGGCGCCGGACGCCCCACCGCGACCAGCGCGCGCAAGGGCGCCAGCACCATCACCGGCACCACCACCACCGTGTACGGCGGCGACCGGGTCACCGTTCTGCCGCCCACCGGCGGCATCGCGTTCACCACCATCACCAACGGCCTGGGCCAGAAGTCAGAGTATGACCAGTACACCACCACACCCACCCGCACCGGGGACGTGATCACCGGCGGCTCACCGCAGGTCGTCAAGTACACCTACGACGCCCTCGAACAGCTCACCGAACAGACCACGGCCTACGGAACCGCCCTCGCGGCGACCTGGAAGAACACCTACGACCTGGCCGGACGAGTCACCACCAGCATCAGCCCCGACAGCGGAACCACCCGCACCACTTACCTCGACACCGGCGAGGTCGACACCACCACCGACGCCAACGCCAACAAGCTCGCCTTCGACTACGACGCCATCGGGCGACCGACCGGCAAGTACGTCGGCAGCCTCACCGGCCAGAAACTCGCCACTTGGACCTACGACACCCTCCTCAAAGGCCACCCAACCTCATCGTCGGCGACCGTCGACGGCGCGACCTACACCCAGACTGTCACCGGCTACGACAACGCCGGCCGACCGCTCGGCACCACCGTCGGACTCTCCGAGGCAGGGTTCAACACCAGCTACACCACCACCCAGAGTTGGACCAGCACCGGCCTGATGGCCACCATGCAGCTCGCCGGCAGCACCGACGCTTCCGGGGCCGGGCTCTCCCCGGAGACCCTCACCTACGGCTACGACGCCCTCGGCAACGCCCGCACCATGGTCGGCCTCAACAACTACGTCTCTGCCTCGACCACCAACGCCTACGACGAGCCCACCCAGCTCGTACTCGGCGTTAACAGCCAGACCGGGTCACTCAACTTCACCCGCGACGTGGAGAACCGCCGCATCACCGACATGACCCTGACCGGCCAGTCGGCCATCCCCCAACTGGAAAAGATGGCCTACACATACGACCAGAACGGCAACGTCACCAAGATGGTCGACACCCAGGGCGGACCGACTGCCCCGGCGGAGACCAACTGCTACGCCTACGACCAGCTCCGACAACTCACCGAGGCCTGGTCCTCCACCGACGCCTGCGCCACCCGCCCCTCGGCTCTCGGAAACACCACCAAGGTCGGCGGCCCCCAGCCCTATGCCATGAGCTGGACTTACGACGCCGGCGGCAACCGCAACAAACAGATCATCCGCAAGACCGGCGCAATGACCGCCGACGAGACCACCACCTACACCATCGGTGGCACCGGCTACACCGTCCACCAGGTCGCCAAAGCCGAAACCAAGCTCGGCACCTCCACCACCGCCGCGACCACCCGAGCCTTCACCTACGACCCCGTCGGCAACATCAAGACCCGCAACATCACAGGCGCCACCACCGACTCCACCTCCATCGCCTACCGCAGTGACGGCACCGTCGGAACCCTCATCAACACCGCCGGTACCAGCCGTTACATCCGCGATGCGGACGGCAACATCCTGATGCGCGCCGACACCACCGGCTCCACCTCGACCACCACCTTGTACCTGCCCGGACAAGAAGTCGCGATCGCCAAGAACGGCACCACCATCACCGGTGTCACAGTCACCCGGTACTACAGCTTCGACGGCATCAACATCGCAATGCGCACCAACAAGGGCAACGTCCGTTACGTCATGGGCGACCTACACGGCACCAACCAGGTCGCCGTCAACCCACTCGACTGGACAGCGATCCGCCGCACCTACGACCCCTTCGGCAACCAGATCGGGACCAACACCCCCAGCGGCTCCACCTTCCCGGGCACCCACACCTTCCTCAACCAGCCCTACAACAGCGTCGCCAAATACATCGACCTCGGCGCCCGACTGTACGACCCCATTCTCGGACGGTTCGCGGCCGTCGATCCCCAGATCAGCACGGACGATCCGCAACAGGCCAACGGCTACAGCTACGCCGAGAACAACCCAGTCAGCTTTAGCGACCCAACCGGTCTCATGTACCAGACCGTCGGCGGCGGTGGAAGCCGTGGCGACTCAACATCCAGCACCGCCACCAGTACGTACGACGGCCTGGACTGTCAGGCCTATTGCGCCATGCCCACGGTCCCGCCCAGCCCTCCCTCGGCAACGGAACAGTTCCTCCATGGGTTCGCCCGCGGCGCGGGCGATCAAGGCGCGGCCATGCTCTCTGCGCTCAACCCAAAGAACATCGTCGCCAACCTCAAGAGCCTTGCCAGCAGCGCTGTCCACAACCCTTGGGGCTTCCTGAAGACCGTAGTCACAGGCATCACGCACTTCGACGAGATCAAGGCCGCATGGAACTCGTGCACATCCGGCACCATGGACCAATGCGGCGAGGCCGTAGGCAAGCTCGTGGTCAGCGTTGGTGGTGACGTAGCGGCCTCGATTGTAGGCGTTGGTGCCTCGAAACTCATTGGCGCAGCCGTTAGGAAGACTTCTGCGCTAGACTCAACCGCCCTTGTTGAGTCCAAGGTCGTTGAGATGCAAAACAGTATGACGCCGATGGAAGCCCGGCTGACGACATATGCGGCAGCTCATGTTACAAAAGCGGATGGTGATATGGAAATGTGGGTCGCAGGGGCCGGGAAGGAAGGGTACGTACGACCGGCTATTCGAGGGGATGCGATCAATGTGAAAGCACCGGCTCCGTCCGCATTATCGTCGCTTCCACACATCAATGATGCCGAGATGCATATTTATCGCACCGCGCAAGCTGAAGGAGCCACTATTAATGCCATCGGGGCAACTCGTCCGGTGTGCACCTGGTGTCAAGCGGCGCTCCCGGCTTACGTTCCGATCGTGACAGCGAGGAAATAGGAATGGCAGCAACGAAATCGCAACTTGAGGCAGAAGTCCGCGAGCTGACAGAGATCTTGCGTCACTCGGAAAGTTGCGAAGGCCTTCGATTCGCGTTGACTGAGAGGGGCGTTGAACTCGACCGAACGGCTTTGGTTGGCCTAATCGGGCTTGAAGATAACAGTCGATACGGCGCGCTCTTGACTGCCGACTTGGACTTTATCGTATTCGTCTCCGACGCCGCGGATAACTTGGTCGACTGGGAGAGGGCGGCGGACGTTGCCGTCCTTCGGAACAGTTTTGAAGCGGTCGATGTGGCAGTTGAGTTGGTTGGCAATGGGCTCCTAGATCCGTAGCCCTTCTCGAGTAGTTTCTTCCTCACGGTGCCGAAACTCGCGGGGAGATCGATTCGCCACGCGAAGAGCATATGACTTCGTACTTCTTCTGTCTCCATGTGGTGAGCAGATCCAGCTCGGTGCGATGACGGACTTCTTGGGCGCTGCTAGGTCGAACGAGCCGACGTGCGCTCGGGCTCCTTCTTCGACAGCCGAGTCCCTCGACCGTCGCTCCGCCCGAACGCTTCTCGCTGGATCGGTGGCGACCCTGATGGTCGTCCTTGGGGCGCTCATCTTGCTCTTCGGGCCGATGGCGCTGGGATCGCCTTGGTACGGCTATCGCAGCGGCTGGGAGAGCGCCTGGTACTGGGTGACCGTCCTTGCTGACTTGATGGTGGTCGGGCTGGCTGGCACGTGGGCCTAGTTCGGGTTACGCACTTACCGACAGCGGAGCACCCTCGTCTAGGTGACGTCTCGGCGAGCCCGTCCCGGCAGACATCCGCTCGCTACTGCAGTCGGGCCCTCACGAGGTCAGCGATGTCGGCAGCAGCCGCACTGAGCGCTTCCCCGGCGTCCAGGCGAACTTCAGCCTCAACCCGCCACCCGGTGGGCACGGTCGACTCCCACAGCAACACCCGCAGGTTCACGTGACCGTCGTGAGTGGCCTGCACACGAAAGTCACCCTCGGTGGACTCGAAGTCGCGACTCTTCTTCCAACCCCGCCAGTTGGTGGCTAGGTCGCCGAAGTAGCGGGCCAGACTGGTGAACCCTTCGTCGTAGCCTTCGTAGACCTGTCGCGATGCTCGGAGGTCGGGGCCTTCAAGGGTGACCGAGAGGTACTGCGCCGGAACCGTCATCTCCGTGACCGGGTCGGAGAAGACCAACTTCGTGCGACCGTCTGTGATGACCACGGGTTCCATGCGGACAGCATGCACGAGGGTGACCTCTCATCGGCATGCCCCTCGCGGCAGATCCCCATACGCCGGACACCCTAGAGTGGGCTGGTGAATCGAAGGGCCAACGGGCGGCGGATCACCAAGATGATCACGCTTCTCGACAGGGCCGTCACACTTCTCGACGCGTACGGCGAGCAGCATTGGTCGGCCTGGATGACTCGATGCCGGAATGCCTTGGCCGATGGCGACACCTCGGCGATCAGCAAGATCCTCGAAGCGTACGGAGGAATGGGCAGCTTCAACGACGTGACCCTGCACCGGCCTGCACGCCTTCGCTCAGCTGCCGAGATCGCTCTTGAGCCACCGCCACCACCGGACGACGAGCGGATTGATGACCTGGCTCTCCACCAACTCCGGGGCGAGATCTACAACAGCGCAAACACCCTGAGCCGCCGACTGAACCGGTAGCGGCATGTGCGGTCTCTCTGCGCCCGCATCTGCGATCATCCACACCGTGCCGAACCACACCATCTTGCACGACATCGACGGCTCTATCAGCCTGACGTTCTACTGCGGCGAACTTCCTGCGGACGGAGCCATCACCGCTTCTGGCCACGAGCCGAACGGCTACTTCTGGGAGGGGATGGTGCAGTACCTCGCGCCGGACCTTGCCAATCAGGTGGAGCTTGATTCGGAGGCGGGCATGTTCTGTGCCTACGGCGACCGTAAGGTCCTCGAGCAGGTGCAGACGCTCATCGATCCCTACCTCGACGATGGCGAGCGGGTCGGAGCGACCGTCCGCGAAGCGGAGTCGTCCGGGTTCCAGTTCGACGACTGAAGAGAACCCATGGTCGTCGGGGAGTGCGCGGTCCGCGGCTAGATCCCTCATGGCCGCGGAGCCGCAGGCTATCCGCGGCCAATGTGCACGGCGCGCGCCGCAGGCCATATGCGGCTGGAGCGTGCGTCGTCGGCCAGACTCGGGACCGTGAACCTCGACGCCGAGGCTGCCGTCGGCCTCTACGAGCTTCTCCGCGAGCGCGGCATCCGCTGCTGGGTGATGGGCGGGTGGGGAGTCGATGCCCTCGTGGAGGAGCAGACCCGTGAGCACCACGACCTCGACGTGCTGGTCCTCGCCGACGACCTGCCGGTCCTGGCCTCGCTGTTTGCCGACCACGGCTTCGAGATCCGACACATGTGGCCGGCCGAGAACCGCCCCATCGACATCGCAGGAACGCTCTGGCCGACGGCATTCGTAGCCGCGACCGAGGCCGGCGTCGAGCTCGACGTTCACGTGATCAGGCTCGTCGCCGGTGTCGCCATGCCGGTCTGCCTAGTCCCGTGGGTGTTCGACGAACACTCGCTGGAAGGCACCGGAGTCATCGCGGGCAGGCACGTGCAATGCGTCTCGGCCCGAACCCAGGTCGCTATGCACCAGGGCTACGAGCTGCCCGACTCCCATCGACGAGACCTGGAGCTGCTTGCCCCGCTCGTCGACCCCTGACCAACCTCTTCTCGGAACAACAGTTCAGGGCCGGCTTCTCCTTAGACGGCTCTGCCGATGAGCGGGGATTACTCGATGGGGTTCAGCCGGGCCCTTGCGGCTTCTACAAGTCTGCCGTAGTGGGCGTCGAATGGCTCACGGAGTTCGCGTTCCAACAGGGCGGACAGGTTCCACAGGGCGACCTGTTCCCCCTTGTGCTGGGGTGCTGAGACCAGGCTGGCGTCCTCCCAGCGATGCAGCAGGTCGAAGAGTACGAGCGCCTCATCGGAAGTCAGGGTGATAGTCACATCTCCCGTGTCTGTCATGCAGTCCATCCTGCCGGAGCGCCGATCGGATCTGCCGCGGATAGCCTGCGACTCCGCGGCGTGCTGATCTGCCGCGGATAGCCTGCGGCTCCGCGGCAGATCCGGTCGCTACCTCCGTCCCTCTCGGGCCGACAAGTTCTGCTCCACGTCTTGGGGTGGGAGGTCGTAGCCAGTAGCCGAAGGCCCTGACCAATTCAGCCCCGCTCGCACCCCGTCACGCTGCAATCCTGGGAGCCAACGGCTGCGCCAGTCCGTAAGAGGAATGGCCACGACTTCAAAGCCTCGATACGCAGGTACCGACTCGATAAGTGTCTGCGCTCGGGACTCCGACGACCAGAACGGCGTTGCCCGACCCTCTGGCGTCTCCGGCGCAGGGAAACCGCTCTCGTCCCTGACAGACCAGACGGTCCCGTGCTCCAGCGCCTCCCGGTAGAAGGCGTCGGCTTGTGCGGCGCTAGCGGTCATCCACCCATCATCTCCCAGGGCGCCGGGCACGATCCCTCATCGGCATGCCCGTCGCGGCAGATCCGGTCGTTCGCACACGATCTACTCGGGCGACGGCGGGGGATCGCTCGACGTCGTTCCGAAGTAGATCCGCTCTCCGTCGGGCTTGAGGTACACAGCAACGTCATGCGACCAGGTGGGCGTGTAGTTCCAGGCGTGAGGATGCTCCAGGACAGCCAGTACCTCGTCTCGCGTGAGATCAGGGTTACCGGGAGCGATGCGGTACATCCACACCCAGCCCCGCTCCACGAGGCTGCCCGCCGTGGCCCGGGTTCTCTCAATGTCCTCCTGAGTGCGGCTTGCCGGGTCGGGTCGCCACGTCGCGCAGACTTCCCAGGGAAGGCCCTCTTCGGAAGCGACGTCGAGGACAGCCCGCTCCACCTCGTCCAGGTCCCAGAAGGTCGGCACCCGCCGAGGATCGCACACGACCGCATCTCGGCAGAGTCGTCGCGAAGAAGCGGCGTCGAGCTGGTGAGCCGAGGACCGGTTGCCGGTCGGAAACCTAGACTCCGAATCGTGGTCGACGACTTCATCCGTGGGTTGGCGATGATGCGCAAGCACGACCCTCAGGTCCAAGAGGACGGATTCGGCTTGGTCAAGGGCGTTGCCGCTGCCCACGTCGCAGAACTCAGCAGCGCCTACGCCGAGGAAAGCGATCACGGTTTACGGTGCTGGTTGTTGGAGTTGCTCGGCGAGACTCGCTCGCCTGAGGCGCTCCCCGTGTTAGTCGAGGCGCTGGACAGCCCAGACAAGTCCATCCGGTATTGGGGCGAAGTGGGTCTGGAGAAGGCGGACACGAAGGAGTCCCGCCGCCTGCTCTGGGAGCGCGCCGCTAACGACCATCCGTAATGACCTGATCTGTAGCCGCGGATCTCCTGCGGAGATGCGCTCAGAGTGGCCGCTATGTCTCTCGGGAGCCCCGCGTGTCAGAGGCGTTGAAGTCACTTCGGTCTGGGGTGGCTAGCAGTGACGACGTCATGCACATCATGGCCCTCCGGACCGATGCGCCTCCCATGTATCGCGTCAGTCGCGCTCGGGTGGGTTTGGCCGCCAACCTCCGTCATTGGTTCGCTCGAATGCCGCTGGCGCCGGGGTCGAGAGTATGGCCTCGAGGTCTGGTTGGGAGCTGATGATGTCGCGCAGCGGAATGAGCGAGGCAGCGCCCGGCTCGTCGAGCTCGTCTTGGGTCTCGGTTCCCGCGTAGAGGCACCATCCGCTGTCCTGCTCGTTCCGCGGCTGGTCGCGTTCCAGCCAGACGACCGGGGCCCCGCGCGCAACCGCTGGGGAGGCGATGGCCAACTTGGACAGACTGCCGAACCAGAGCTCCTCCATGCGGCGGGTACGCGTGATGATCTCGGCCGCACCGAGCTCGACGCGTATCCGAAGCAGCTCTGAGTCCGATCCCTCGTCTCGAAAGACGGGAAAGGCTCCGTCGCCCCATGTGGTGAAGAAGCCGCAGACCTGACGGCCGTCGACCTCGAGAGTCGCGGACTCCGTCGATGACTCGCGCATGGAGGCCAGGATGCGGTGGTTGTCGTCATGGGGGCGGAAGTCGGTAGCGACCTTGGCTGATCGCGCCTCGAGATGCTCGTGGAGCGTCGCACCCAGCCTCATGGCTTCGTCGAACGGAACGTCACGCCATCCATAGACTTGCCCGCCGGACTCCTCGAACGCGTTCGCCCCCAGGTGCCCGGCGACCGCCTCCTCGTCACGTCCCCAGAACACCAGGTCAGCCAGTCCCGCGGTGGGATCACCCACGTTCCACCCCGATAGCGCGTCGGGGTCGGCGAACATCAGCCGCGCCTGATCGACAAGGACATAGCCGATGAGCCGCGACGACGTCGCCTCGCCTTCGGCACACTGGACCCACACCGACCGCCAGCGTCCGCTGTCGGGACCTTGGGCATCCATCCGCTCTCCGTAGACGACCAGTGGTGCGTCTCTCGGCACATCCCGAACGCCCACGGCCCACACGCCATTGAACGGGACCTCGATCCCGGTCGGGCTTCGGTCGAGGCCTCGCCGCATGCGTTCACGGTGCGGCATCCGACCGATGACCCGGAGACTCGCCTCAAGACCGTGCTGCCCGCATACCGCTGCCAGGCGCTCCTGGAGCTCGGGCGCGTCCCGCGGGATATCGAAGACGTAAGTGCCGCTCACTGCAGCCAAGTCCATGAGATCCCCAACCCGGACGGCGTCCGGCCCGACAATTTCGAGGTCGACAGCCGCATTGATCCGGTCCGTCAGCTCCGGATCAAGCAGTCCATCCTCGACCACAGGAGTTCTATCGCCGGACCAGAACTCCAGTTCTCCGAAGTCGACGAGCAAGAGCTCGCCCGATCCTGTGTTGATCACCCCGAGGCGCTCGGGCGCTGCCCGGCCATCCTCTGGTGCCGAGTCCCGGGACGCCTTCTTGAACCACATGACGTCATCCTGCTCCCAGGTCGGCTCCTCAGACAGCGGCTGTGACCGAACCGTCCAACACCGATACGGGCTGCGGGCCCGAGACGACCTGATCTCGGCACAGCGGCTCGGAGGCGGCTCTCTCAGCGACTCTGTCGATGTCAGTACGTCGTAGTTCAGGGGGCGGGGGGTTGCCACGGGGTCGCTGATCGCAAGCGCGGGGTGATCGCGAAACCCCACAGGAGCGAGCCCATGGCCATTGTTAGCAGCGGCATTAGGAACGAGGCGTGTCCATGTTGGGGCATGAGCCGATAAACCGCACCGCCAAGAACGCCTGAACATGACCATAGCCAGATGGCTTGACGGTCTACCCATGCCCCGACCTTGGCCACCCGCGATGCAGGGTCAGGTTGCGGGATGCTGGTGACGAGTTTGAACGTGGCGAAGCCGAAGACCAGTGCCAGTGGGGTCAGGGCCGCCACCGGGCCCCAGCCGACTTCACCACCTGCAACCCAAAGTGCAAGAGGGACAACGATCAAGAAAGTGCCGAGACCTCCGAAGAAGACGCGTGTCCCTGGCGACAGCGGGTTGGGGCTCTTGTCCACCACCTTCTCAGCATCCCAGGCGAACGAGTCGTCCACAGAAGAACGCTGGACTAGTTGCGGCGACTTTCAGGGGCTCACCCGGCTCTGCCGGATAGCCCGCGGAGCCGCAGGCTATCCGCGGGTGAGCGGACGCCGTTCCCAGCGTGACTAGGGAGCGGCCTGGTCGCCCACGAGGATTGCCTCGACGAACTCGAACAGAGTCCCGTACTCGATCGACGCCAACGCACTCGGGTCGCTCATGGTGTCCACGAACCCGACCCGGCCGTCCGTCAGTAAGACGAAGTAGTTGCCACAGCCGTCGCCAGCGACGGGCATCCAACCTTTCGAGTCCCACTCGGGGAAGAGGGCACGTATGCTCGGAAGATCGAGGTATGGAGCATCCGGGCGTTCCCCAAAGAGGCCTCCCGGACCGATGGCCGCCCCGTTGCAGATGCTGAGAAGTGCGAGGAGCTCCTCGGGTAGGGGACGCCCGACTCGTTCTTGCAGGCTGATGAGTTGCTTGGGCGTCGCGCCCACCAACCTCTCTTCTGGCGCTCTCACCGCTCCGAACACGAGTCTCCGAATACGCGCCAGGTCGGGCATGTCAACACCATAGGCCTCCAATCTCGACCCGTCCGCTCATCGGCTGCTTGTTTCATTGACCTCAGGACTGGTGCCTGGCGAGGCTCGGTCTAGGCGCCCGGGTCGTCGCTCTCTCATCGGCTGCCCGCGCTGGTCGTGTGGCTCTGTCTTGGCCTGCGTGGCCCGGGCGTCGCTTGGGCTTGGAGAGGCTCGAGAGGGGAATGCCCAGCTGTAAGCAGCGCTGCCCTCCCGGCTCGATACAACATTCCCATCGAGTGTCAGGAGGTCGTGATGGTGTCATCGGTGTCCGAGCGGGTGGTGGTCGGGATGGATCCCCACAAGCGGTCCGCCACGATCGAGGTGATGACCGCTGATGAGGCGGTGTTGGGCTCTGGCCGGTTCAGCACGGACGTGGCCGGCTTCTGGGCGATGCTCGACTACACGCGCCGGTGGCCGCAGCGGGTCTGGGCGATCGTGGGCTGCAACGGGATCGGCAAGCACGTCGCGGTCCGGCTGGTCGGTCAGGGCGAGGACGTGGTCGACGTGCCACCCAAGCTGTCGGCGCGGATGCGGGTCTACTCGGCTGGGCAGGGCCGTAAGACCGACGCGACCGACGCGCATTCGGTCGCGCTGGTCGGGACCCGGATCGCCGGTCTGCGGGCCGTGGTCAACAACGAGCAGCTCGCAGTGCTGCGGGTCCTGGTCGACCGGCGCCGGTCGCTGGGTGAGGACCACACCCGGATGGTCAGCCAACTCCACCAGCTCCTGCTCGAGCTCATTCCTGGCGGGGCGAAGCGCGACCTCTCAGCCGCCCAGGCCAAGGTCCTGCTCGCCAAGGTCCGACCCCGCGACGCCGCCGGCAAGGCCCGACGTCGAGTCGCTGCCGAGCTGGTCGCCGACCTCGAGCGCGTTTACGCCCGCAGCAAGGTCGCGGACAAGGAGCTCAAGACGCTGGTCGCCGCGACCGACACGACGCTGATGGACCTACCCGGCATCGGCCCTTCCGGCGCAGCCCGGCTGCTGGTCGAGGTCGGTGACATCACCCGCTTCCCCGACCGCGACCACTTCGCCTCCTGGAACGGCACCGCCCCACTGGATGCGTCCTCTGGCGACCAGGTCCGCCACCGCCTGTCCCGAAAGGGCAACCGGCAGATCAACCAGGTCCTGCACATCATGGCCACCGTCCAGCTGCGCAATCCCACCGAAGGCCGCGCCTACTTCGACCGACGCAAGACCGAAGGGAAGACCTCGATGGAAGCCATGCGAGCCCTCAAACGCCGACTGTCCAACATCGTCTACCAACGGATGCTCGACGACACCATCAACGGCGCGAGGACGGGCCCGGGAGGGCAACGGGGCAACGACTCTGACTCCAGCGCGACCGGCTCACAACCCCAACACCGGCACTTCGGACAAGCCACTCCAGGACCCGCCACCCACCAGCCTAAGCCCGCCCTCCCCAAGGTGTCTTGACACAGAGGGGCGCCAGATCCGGCACCCGTTGTGCGGCAGATCAGCACGCTAAGGAGGCGGAACGAGGCCGCCCCGCTCGGCTCTGTCTTTCAGGAACCCGACCCACCACCCTGAGCCACCAAGAGCGTCCCAGGCTGGCCACAAAGGCGACGCTTCAACCTTGTGCACGATCGCCCAGGCGAGCCCGAAGGCCGTGCTGTCGTCAGTCGGAAGGGCATTGACCAGGACAAGCACCTCCTCGTCCGATTGGGGTGCACGCACGGCTTCCAAGACTTCCTGAAAGCGAGCCACCGACGACTCATCGGGCGCCGCACCGTCGGCGGGCAGCCTTCCCAGGGCTCGCAGTTCCAAGTACCGCCGCTCCACGCCCCTCACGCTACTCAGCACTTCGAGGGTTGGGCGGGCCAATCGAGGTCGAGAGCATGCGCCCGACCTTCCGGGCCCAGCCCTGACGACCACTCATTGGCGTCCACCTCGCGGCAGACATCCCAGGTTTTCAGATGTCAAGCGACGTGGGGGATGTGGTGGTCCCAGGCGATGTGTTCGTCGTAGGGGGTGCCGGTTTTGAGGCAGCCGTGCAGGATGCCGACGAGGCGGTTGGAGACCTGGCGGAGGGCGGCTTGGTGGCCGATGTTGCGGGCGCGGAGCTGGCGGTAGTAGGCGTGTGCTCCGGGTGAGCCGCGTAGCGAGCAGAACGCCCACTATTGCAGGGCGTCCCCGAGTCGCTTGTTGCGGATGTAGCGGGCCATCACGACCTTCTTCTTGCCTGATGCCCTGGTGATCGGGGCGCTGCCGGCGTAGTTCTTGCGCGCCCGTGCGTCGGCGTAGCGGCGGGGGTCGTCGCCGAACTCGCCCAGGACCCGGGCCCCGAGGATCACGCCCAGCCCGGGTTGGCTGAGGTAGATCTCAGCGTCCGGGTGGACCCCAAAATGGGTGTCCACCACCTCGCTCATGGCCTCGATCTGGGTGTTCAACGCCGCCAGGACCGCGGCCTGGCTGGCCACCACCGCGGCGTAGGCGCCCTGTACCTGCGGTGCCCGGCGCAGCTCCTCGCCACGAAGAACCGCCAGGATGGTGGTGGCGCGTTCCTCGACGTCACGGCGGTGTGCCCGGCGCAGTGCGGCGACCACCTGCCGGCGGGTCAGCTTCGCGGCCCGGTCGGGGTCGGGCGCCAAGGCGAGCAGCTCGAGGGCATCAGGGGCGTCGAGATCGTCGAAGACCAGCAGGGCGGCGGGGAAGAAGTCCCGCAGCGCCGAGCGGAGCCGCAGCAGGTGCCGGGTCCGTTCCCACACCAGCGTCTGGTGGTGTCGGGCGGCCAGCTTGACCGCCTCGGCCGCATCGGTGTCTCCGGCTACCGGGCGGTGGGCGGCCCGGTCCACCCGGACCATCTCGGCCAGCAGGTGCGCATCGGCCATGTCCGACTTCGCCCGCGAGGTCGAGTGCCGCTCGCGATAGCGGGCCACCGACAACGGGTTGATCGCGTACACCTCATAGCCCGCCCGCGACCATGGCCGCGACCCACGGTCCCCGGTCGGTCTCAATCCCGACCTTGACCAGCTCACCGACCCGCTCAGGCTCCACGTCGTCGCCGACGTGCTCAGCCACCAGCGCATGCAGACGGGCGATCCCCTCGATCCCCTCGGCCAACCGCCGCCGGGCCAGCACCCGACCCTGGTCGTCGACCAGCTCGACATCGTGATGGTCCTCGGCCCAGTCATCCCCGATGAACAACAACACCTTCACCTCCCGCTCGGACGGCTTCACCTAGTGCAGCGCGGAGAAGGACAACCGGCGATCTAATGGTCAAGTGCTCACCAAACCCTCGGGGCACGTCATCCCAGCAGCGGTCAACGCCCTCCTCACGACCAGTGAGCGCACGGCCTGCCGCAAGACCTCACAAGCGATCAGATCCACAGAGTGCTGACCCACTGGCCGCTACCCCCACCAGACTGCCGAAGCCACCTGGCAGAAGCCATTAGATCCGCATGGCCGCGGAGCCGCCCTCCATGCGGCAGGGTCCGACACCTGACTAGGCTGGAGTAGCGGCCGCGAACGCGTACAGGATTGCCCGCCCCAGATCTTCTGGCGATGGCGAAGACAGAGAAAGTTGCCCGTCGGGGACAGGCTCGAACGCCCCATGCGGCTTCACCATCGCCAGGTTGGGGGTGACCTTGAAGACGTCGCCCGTCCGCCCAAGCTCTACCAGCCTGGTGTTCGAGATGAACGCGCGCCAACTTCGAACCTTGGCGGCGCCGATGATCGGACCCAGCATCTTCTGGCGGGCGTTTGTCCACCCGTCCTGACGTGGGTGTCGCTCTGGCCTAGGTTCGATTTCGTGATCTCACAGGATCGGTTGCTGGCGTCAGCAGCGGCATTGGAGGTTGCTTTCCTCACCTTCGAAGCGGCATCGGTGTTCTCCACGCCCTCTGGGCCTCATGCGCACACGATGCCAATGCCACTGGGATTGCTGGCTCTGGCGGGAGCGCTGGCGTTGTACGCGATCGAGACCTGGTCTCGACGTCAAGGGACTCGCGACCCGCTCGCGCTACTCGTGCTTGGGCCTAATGCCATCATTCTGCTGCTCGCGCTCAGCGGAGCATTCAACGGACGACCCGGCTCCGATGGTTTGGTGGCTGGCCTGATTGCCTGCGGCAGCCTGGCCATGTGTGTCGCAGCCATGCGGCTCGCTCGAACCCGGATGGCCGGGTCTGCCGAGTCCGCAACGCCCTAGCGGCCCGCGACTCCGACTCCGCGGCCATGCTGATCTGCCGCGGATAGCCTGCGGCTCCGCGGCCATGCGGATCTGCCGCGGAGGGCATACCGATGACCGAGCAGCTACGTCTCTAGGTCGCCGCTCACCCATCGATCCCAGAAGGTGTGCAGGTCAGGCGCCAGATGGACAGAGGCGTCGTCTATGGGATGCCAACAGACGATGTCCGGTTGGTCACCTTCCAGGCCGAATGCGTCACCGGTTCCGTCGTCTCCGAAGGCGAGGAGGCGCGTCGGCAGAACGCCGACTGCCCAACGGGCCGTGTTCTCCTGCACAAGCATGTCCAGAGGCCAGATGATCCACCACTGGCCGAGCTCATCGAACACGCCATCGCTCTCCGCGTATAGCTCCGCGAGCCCGGCGGGTAGATGTCGGCCCAGCCGTTCGCCCGCGTGCGCGACCGCAGCCGAGTCAGCTCCCGGCCGCGTCGTCAAGGTCTCGTCGCCGTACAGACGCGACCACTCGCTCGCCATACCCAGATGCTGCCACCATCACCCCTGCTGGGCAGCACCGACGGCCTGATCTGCCGCGGCGAGCACCTCGGCGGATGTCGGCGTATCGTTCGCGTCTCCTGCCGCCGCAGTTTCGGTGTGGGGTCTGTGAATCCGTGGCGATGGAGCGTGCTTGTCACTAGGGTGCTGGCATCGGCGTGTAGCTCAGTAGTAGAGCACCGGGCTCTGGACCCGGAGGGCGCAGGGGCAGGACCTGCCACGTCGGCGAGACCAACTTGAATGGCGGATGATGACGGACGGCTACGCGCTTGGGCAACTGGGGCAGGCGTTCTTGACGGCGACCACGCATGAGGATCCGGCCGTCCGGCGTCGTGCAGATCGTCGTGTCCGCACCTGGGCGCAAGCGATCGAGGCAATGGCCGACGGTCGGGTAGAGGTTGGGTCGCGAGTCCCGGTTCGGGGCTTTCCGTCATGGGTGACGCTGGAGGTGCTGCGAGGCGGATTCGCCACGGGGGGTGCGTCCGCGGAGGTGCCGCTGCAGGCAGATGAGATCGCAGTTGCGCGTCGGGTGGGACTGGCCCCGGCGCGGCGCCTGATCTTCGGCTACTTCCTCACGGACGCGGGCCTTCAGGAGTTGTACGGCCTCCTGGATTCAGGCGGGTACCGGATCGAGATCCCAGAGGATGCTGCGCTGCTTACGGTCGCGTGGCTAGTCCGGTCGGGGGATCGCGAGGCCGCTCTCGATGTTCTGGACGCGGTGTCGCCCTTTACGGACAGGTTTCGGTTGGCGCCGAAGGTTGCGGCCGCTCCAACCTCGCCGCCGGAGTTCGTCTATCGAATCACCGCCGGGGAAGCGGCGGAGGCGCTCCGCGGCCGGAGGCCGAATCCTCGGGTGGAGGCCCAGCGCGAGGCCCTGGCGGTCTGGAACCCCTTTGGCGACCGGGTTCTTTCGTTGTGGCTGGAGAAGAGCGGCGCTGACCTTGGCACTGTGAACAGTGATCCCGTCTGGCGTGCCAAGGCATCCGCGCTGGTGGATGAGTATGACCGGCTCGCCACGATTCACACACGTTGCTCGAAGCATCGACGGCCCAAGGAGAACCTCGCAATTCTGCTCAGGGGCCTGAGGACTGTCAACGCTGGTGAGGCGCTCGACGCTCGCGACAGTGGCCTTGTTCGGCATGCGGTCACCTGTTCCGTGGCGAAGCGTGGAGTCCCGGGAACCGCGGAGCACTCGGCGGTACGCGATCGCCAGTCAGTTGTCGCTGGTGCCCCAGCACACGCCCAGCTCGCCGGCCTAGCCGCGGGACGTCTGAGTGCAATCGACCCCGCCGAGGGCATCGAGCACCCCGAAACCCTCATTGTCGAGGTGACGCCGGAAGAGGCGACCGCATCCGGGATCGCTGCTGGATCGGCGATGCCTGCGATCGTGCCTCGGTTACTCACGCGGGCCCATTCCGCTCCCGTCGAGCAATTGCTCGACGAACGGGTGGTGCCCTCGGCGGAGGTACTTGCCGCGCTGGTGCCGCGAATCAGCGCCACGGTGATCGCAGCAGGTTACCCGGACCGCTCCCTGTCGACGCTCGCGGCCGCGAACTATCGGGCCTTCCGTCGTCGTCGATCTCTGCTCTTGCTGAACCTGGAGAAGCAGGTTCAACTGACCGAGCTCCCTTGGGTGCGTGCGAGCGCACGGCACAGCGAGGCGACGACTGACGAGGCGATGGGCGTCGCAAGGCGCGTGGGCGCCCTTGCGCTCGACCATTTCCCAGCGACAATCGCTCCCAACCCCTTGGTGCGAGAGCTCGCGCATCTGCTTTCCGCAGCCGGTCACGATATTCCCCTCGTCGAGGAGTTGGCTGCAGACATCTTCATGGGTCGCTTCTCGGACAAGTTCCGCAGGGCCGCGCACCTCGCGGCACGAGTCGTTGGCGGAACGTTGTACGCGGGCTACTACCGAATCGACACCGACCAGATCCTGCGCCTTGCCGAAACCCCGGAGCCACATGCGTCGAGCAGGTGGAGAATGCCCCGGACGCGGCCCACCGAGCCGGCGCTGACCTTTGGTGACCTCTGCGTGACCCGGGCAGCACGCTCCCCAAGCGACAGATGGTCAGTCGCCGCCAACGGAACGGTCATCGAGCAGTCCCAGATCCTGACAACTCACAACCTAGCGGCCCTAGTCTCCATCGGCATTCAACCCACGCGGCCTTGGGTCGACCTCGCCCGCGAAGCCATCGAGCGAAGTGGAGCGCTCCTTGACCTGGCCTCGCGGCAACGACGCCCGCTTGCGACAGTGAAGGACGCCGCGTACGCCTGGCGTCAGGGCGTCTTCTTCCTGAGTCTCGCCGACCCGACGGAAGCCCACGTCCTGCTCCACGACGAGGGCCTCGCCGCGACAGGGCCCGCGGTCATGGCCCACTTACTTGACGATCTGCGCGGCTCTGCAGCAGGACGGACCGTCGACGAGGATCACTCACCGTTCCTCGGCTGGACGGTCGGCCGTCACTGGATTCTCGACGCCATCGGCCACCCCGGCAGCGCCCAGCAATAGCCTTCCCATCCGACAGGCCCCTTCGCCGCCAGGCGGGCCAGAGCGACCGTGCCGATGACAGATTCCCGGACCTGAGAAGGCTCGGTCTTCTCCGCACGTGAGAATGGTGAGCGTGACCATGGAGCATGGATCGCCCTGGAGCAGGATGCCGACGGCTACCCGCCGGTGGCCGAAGAAGCAATAGACGCCACCGCTGTCGAAGAAGGTGTCTACCGCCTTGTGCGATCGCCTGCATGGGCATTCGGCATTGCCCGAGGCGACCTCGTGACCACCCAGGAAGGGCAGGACGGCAGTCGCTGGATCACCAGCGTCTACTCCACTCCTGGCCACTGGTGCTCGCGTGTGGTGCCCTTCCGCCCGCTCGAAGCCGACGCAGTTATCGAGCGCCTCAACGACCTTGAGTGTGGCCTCTGGATCGCCACGTTGGGTCTAGTAGTGGTCGAGGTCGACGCCTCAGCCGACCCCAGGCCGATCCTCGCCGCTCTCACCCGGGGGCGCGAGGAACACCTCTGGGACTTCAACCTAGGAGTGACACCAGCCTGAACGTCAGCGGTCGACGAGGTGATCGGATCTGCCGCGGATAGCCTGCGGAGTGCGGGACTACCACCGACGACGGGCCTCCATCACACCCGGCACGCGACACTGGTCAGAACCACAGGGACGTGCGCTGTCGACCGCCATCGAACTCGCACTGGAAGCCCACGGGACTCCAGGACCACGAGTACTCCACCGTCTGCTCGGCAGATGCTCGGCTCACGTCACTCCCGCAGGCACCTTCCATGCGGGTCCAGCCGATCCGGAAGTAGATGCAAGATGCCGCCACCAGCACGATTACCAGTGCGACGGCGGAGGCCACGCGTTTCACATCGCTGACCGCTGTCGGCGCCAGCGACGAGGGCGCGCGTCTTCACGACACATTCACACTCAAACTCCACGCGGATCTGCCGCGCGGATAGCACCTATGCCGAGACGGGTCGAGTGACGCGCCTCAGGGGCGGCGGGTTTGACGGCCGGCTCTTCTCGGCGACCTCGGCATGCGGTCGAGCTTTCGCTGAGACAGTTGAGCCATCGACGGGTACCGCGGGTACTCGTTCAGCCCAGTTCCTCTTGCGATCGCGTCCTCTCCCCACCGAATCCACTGCTCTATGGTCTGCACGGGCCACCTGCGCCGATAGAGCATGTACGGAGACAAGAGAAGATAGACCGGCACCCCGACGACGATGACGCAGAGACGCCAGAAACCCGCTGCCATCTCCCCACCGAAGCCCATAGCCGCTTCCCGCAGGTCGCGCATCTCCACGTCACGAGCATAGGTGCTGCCGCACTCGATCGTGGCGGGCTTGGCCCCTGGCCAGACCCCAATCCTGGGAGTCTCCTAAGTAGCCGCGGATAGCCTGCGGCTTCGCGGCCGCGCTGATCTGCCGCGGTGCGAGTGGGAATCTCCGCCACATCCAGTCGATGACAAGAAGGACCCCGCCTGTGGGGCGCTGCCAGGATGCGATCTAGGCACGATCCTTCGGGTGGAAGATGCCGATGGCTGCGGATAGCCCCGCGAGCCCTCCGGCGACCAGGCTCATGAAGAAGAGCCAGGCCTCTCTGAGCGGGCTGAAGATGAAGAGGATGGGCACGGCAGCTAGTGCTACTCGCTGCGGCAGGCCCCGATCACTCCAGGAGCGTGGTGCTGCCGGAGTCGTGGTCTCGACATCGTTGGCCTCCCCAGGGTCCCAGGTCGAGTACTTGATTCGCATCCACAAGAAGGCGAAGAGGAAGGCGCCAATCAGGCAGACCATTCCCACCAGTGTCGGCATCGTGCGGCCGGGGGCGTGCCAAGCATTTGATGCGACGACGAAGACTCCGCCCAGCGCAAACAGCACGGTGAAGGCCGCGGCCTTTCGACGTTTCGTCATCAGACCCCAGTCTCGGTAGCACTCCGCCAGCGTTTGGCCGGGCAAACGGTGATGCCGCGGATGTCGCCATAGGACTGAGCGTTTAAGCCCGCTCCGGGTTTCACGATCGCAGCGTACTCACGGGCGGCGGCCGCCAGCCTGTGTTTCCCGCTGGCCGCTGACGCCCGCGGCCGCAGACTATCCGCGAAAGGTCCGCACGGCAGGGTCACTCGCACGGCCTGATTGACTCGCCCGAGGGCCCGACCACTTGGCGGTCACCCAATGGGCGGCCCAGATCGAACTGAACCCCGGCCTCAAGTGCGATCGCGGGGAACGATCCGTCGGCAACCTCGTCGCCGTACCCAAGGACCACGTTGGTTCTCGACGGTGCGACGGTCAGCGTTGTCCGAGTGCTGGCGGCACCGTGGGTCGCCGTGAACTCAAGGGTGGAGTCACCGATCAGGCGGTAGCAGTCCGGCGCCGAGGTCGGTCCGCTGGTCTCGCGAGCTGCGATGATCCAACCGGTCGTCGTGACCACGCAGACCACGAGGAGGGCTGCGAGGCCGGCCCTGTACCACCGTCGATCGCCGCGAGCCATCGGGCCTTCAATGACCGGAGCCTCCTCCATGTCAGGAGCCTGACAGCACCCGCCTCCCAAAGCCACCGCTTCCCGCGAGCCGCAGGCTATCCGCGGCCAGACCCGCATGGCCGCGGAGCCGCGGAGCTATCCGCGGATGAGCGGTCGTTTTCTACGTCGCAGCGCCGCTCGTCCAGAAGCGACGCGCATCGTCGCCGACGCCGTACGCACGAGGGGCATCCATCTGCAGTTGGTAGTTGGGCCGGCGTCCGCCCGTCGGCGGGACAGCGACTCCCGATGGTTGTCCGCGCCTACCGCGAGCGAGATCTCGTGGCGCTCCCTCTCACACGTACACGGCGGCGAGTGCGCACGCCTTGGCGATCATCATGCTCGTGCCCGAGGGACGATCTGGCCCTTGGTAAAGCAGCCAGTCGGCCACGGCGCGCACACACGAACTAGTTCGTCATCGGAGCACCCGAGTACCCAGTCAGCGGTTTCAGGCTCGCCGTATCGGCGCAGATCCTCGGCGATGTCCTCCGTGCGTGCTGACAGCATGAGCCGCACCCTACGTTCGACGACCGCTCATCGGCAGATCCGTCTGCTCGGGCGAACCCCGGTCGCGGGCTGCCGAGAATCGCCTGTGACCCGACCACGATGACGGCGGGATGCTGAATGATCTGGCAGGCCGTCCGGATGGCGTGCTCCAACTGATCTCGTCGCATCAGCCAGCCAGTCGTAGGACCTGGCGACGCTGCTCGTCAGAGAGCAGGCCGGACATGGGGGAGACCTCGCGCATCTCGATGGATTCGCGGTCGAGCCCGGTCAGGACACGATGCAGACCGGGTCGATCCCCTTGATCGATCAGCTCGCGCCATCGGTGCAGATTGCGCCTATGGGGCTGCCCGGTCACGCGGCTCTCGAGGTGTTCGAGATTGTGTTGGACCCGGGTCCGCCACTGGTTGAAGCTGTCGTCGTCCAGGAGAGTGGACAGGTGGCGGTGGAGCAGCCACGAGCGTTCTTCTGAGCGGGTGAGCTCGGGCACGAACGGTCGCCGCACGACCTCGAGTCGGCGGCCCATGCACGACAGGAGCCTGTCGAGTTGCTGGTCACTGAGCCGGACGCGACCTGAGAGGAAGCCGCTGATGCTCGGCTGGCGGACTCCACTGAGTCGGGACAAATCGGACTGGGTGGTGCCCGTTTCGAGCATCACCTCGCGCAACACCTCGCTCCGCCCCGTCATGGAACAACTATAGCAACAATTGCTATGAGGGTAGGGCGTCATCATCTGGGTCTGGGGCAACACTGGGGCAACACGAAGTCCAGAAACAGCCCAAATTGACCAACCGCGTCACATCGCCCAATGTGCCTCTGACCTGGGCTTTCAGTGATTTCAAGCATCGTCCGATATGTCGCTGATCCCTCTCTCAAGGCGGTAGCGCCGGTTCGAATCCGGTCGGGGGTACCACCCACCAACGAGGTCCGACCAGTGAGAAGCTGGGCGGGCCTCGTGGCGATTTCAGGGATGGCGGCCCTCGTCGTCGGGCCCGGGGTCGAATTCGGCCCGTCGTCGTTGTCCACAGCCACGATTGGACGCAAACTGCAGGCCGGTCCCGGGTTTTCGCGCGGATTGGGTCCAAACCGCAAGTCCCCCGGGTTCGCCTCCATGTCCGATTCCCGCGAGAACCGGCTCCGACGATGGGGCAGGATGAGCGCATGACAACGGCAACGGAGCGGCTCGACAAGGAGTCCTGCTACCGCGCGGTGAAGTCGCGGGACCGCCGCTTCGACGGCGTGTTCTACACCGCGGTGAGGACGACCGGGATCTACTGCCGGCCGTCCTGCCCGGCACGGCTCCCCGCCTATGCCAACGTCTCCTTCTTCCCGACCGCGGCGGCCGCGCAGGCCGCAGGGTTCCGGGCCTGCAAGCGGTGCCTGCCGGACGCCACTCCGGGCAGCCCAGACTGGGACGTCGCCGCCGATGTCGCCGGCCGGGCGATGCGCCTCATCGCCGACGGGGTCGTCGACCGCGAGGGAGTCGACGGGCTGGCGCGGCACGTGGGCTACACGCCGCGCCACCTGAACAGGCTGCTCATGGGCGAGCTCGGAGCCGGCCCGCTGGCGCTCGCTCGTGCCCGACGCGCCCAGACGGCACGGATCCTCATCGAGACCACCGACATGACCTATGCCGATGTCGCGTTCGCCGCCGGCTTCTCCAGCGTCCGGCAGTTCAACGACACCGTCCGCGAGGTCTACGCCGCCAGCCCCTCCGAGCTCCGCGGCCGGCGCGGTGGTCGGCGCAGCCCGGCCGGGACGGTCTCCATGCGGCTGGCCGTGCGCACGCCGTTCGCGGGCCGCGACCTCCTCGGGTTCCTCGCCCTGCGCGCGGTTCCGGGCGTCGAGGACGCCGGCGACGGCTGGTACGCCCGCACCCTCGACCTGCCCCACGGTCCCGGGACCGTGCGCATCGAGCTGCGCGACCACGTGACGCCGGGGGAGACGGCGTTCGTGCCGGCGACGTTCCGGCTCAGCGACCTGCGCGACACCTCCGCCGCGGTCGAGCGCGTACGGCGCCTGCTCGACGCGGACTGCGACCCGATCGCGGTCGGCGACGCCCTCACCGACGACCGCCTGCTGCGGGGCCTCGCGCGCCGTCGTCCCGGGCTCCGGGTGCCCGGACACGTCGACGGTGCCGAGGTGGCCGTGCGCGCCGTCCTCGGACAGCAGGTCAGCGTGGCCGGTGCCCGGACGGTGGCCGGCCGGCTCGCGGCGTCATACGGGCGCCCCCTCCCCGAGCCCGACGGCACGCTGACCCGGCTCTTCCCGGATGCGTCGGCCCTGGCCGCCCTCGACCCCGAGACGCTGCCGATGCCGCGGGCCCGCGGCCGGGCACTCGTCGGTGTCACCTCCGCGCTGGCGGACGGCCGCCTCGCCCTGGACCGCGGGCCCGACCGCGACGACACGCGCCGCCGCCTGCTCGACCTCCCCGGCATCGGGCCGTGGACCGCCGACTACATCGCGCTGAGGGCACTCGGCCATCCCGACGTCTTCCTTCCCACCGACCTCGGCGTCCGCGACGCGCTGCTGCGGCTGGGGCAGGCCCCGGCCGCTGCCGCCGGGATCGCCGAGCGATGGCGCCCGTGGCGCTCCTACGCCCTGCTGCACCTGTGGCACAGCCTGGGCGACCCGACCACCCCCGACCCCACGTCCGAGGAGAACTGACATGTGGACCGTGATGCCCTCACCGATCGGTGACCTCAGGATCGTCGAGCGCGGAGGCGCGATCGCCGAGATCGAGTTCTCGCCCTTCCGCACCGGCTCCGACGGCCGGCCTCGTGGTGACCGCGACGATGCCCACCCGGTGCTCGCCGAGGCGGTGCGCCAGCTGACGGCGTACTTCGCCCGCGAGCTGCGCGACTTCGACCTCCCGCTGGCGCCGGTCGGCACCGACTTCCAGCAGCGGGTCTGGAAGGAGCTGCTGCTGATCCCGTACGGCGAGACCACGTCCTATGGCGCGATCGCGCACCGGCTCGGGATGACGAACGCCGCGTCGAGGGCGGTCGGGCTGGCCAACGGCCGCAACCCGATCCCGCTCGTGATCCCGTGCCATCGGGTCGTGGGGGCCGACGGGTCGCTGACCGGCTACGCCGGCGGCGTGGGTCGCAAGCAGGCGCTGCTGGAGCTGGAGCAGGACGCCCTGTTCTGAGGGCGTTCCTGCTCCGCTCGGGTCATGCCTGCGGGGGAGCGGCGAGGCTCGCGCCGGGGGTGGGCCCCGTGGCGCCAGCCCGGCCCTGCAAGGACCTGATGGCCGCGCCGACGACCGCGGCGGTCAGCGCCGGTGCGCCGACGAGGACGAGGAAGAACGGGTCATAGACCGCGTTGTCGGACGACCCCAGCAGCAGGCCCCAGCCGAACAGCAGGGGCGCCGCTGTTGCAGCGACGGACCACGAGACCAGGCTGGGCCAGCCGAGGACCGCGCCGTCGGCGAGTGCCCAGGCGCCGACGGCCATGGCGACGACGAGGAAGAACGTCAGACCGGTGCCGAGCCCGTCGTCGTCGTGCGGGTTGAGGGCCGTGGCGAGCCAGGAGCCCGCGAGGCCGATGGCGGCGACGCCCAGGACGCGGAGGACGGTGTGCAGGAGGATTCGCATGACTCCGAGCCTCCCTGCCGACCGCGGCAACCGCGCGCGCCGTCGTACCCGGGCGTGCTGAGGACGACTACTCAGACGCCACACCGGTCACACCGGCTGCCCGAAGCTGTCACTGATGGGCCGAAACTTCGGCCAACCGGTGCGGGTTTCCCCGCTCGAGCGGGGAAACCGACACGCCTACTCCGCAGCAGCGCGGCGCAGCGACTCCGACAGCCGCTCGGCGGCGGCGAGGACGGCGGGAGCGTGCATGCGGCCGGGCTGGCGGGAGAGCCGCTCGAGCGGGCCGGAGACGGAGACGGCGGCGATCACCTTGCCACCGGGGGAGCGGACGGGGGCGGAGACCGAGGCGACGCCCTGCTCGCGCTCGCCGACGCTCTGCGCCCAGCCGCGGCGGCGGATGCCGGACAGGGCGGTGGCGGAGAACGCGGCGTTCTGGAGGCCGCGGTGCATGCGCTCGGGGTCCTCCCAGGCCAGCAGGACCTGGGCCGCCGAGCCGGCGCGCATGGTCAGCTGCGACCCGACGGGGATGGTGTCGCGCAGGCCCGAGGGACGCTCGGCGGCGGCGACGCAGACGCGGTGGTCGCCCTGGCGGCGCCACAGCTGCGACGACTCGCCGGTGATGTCGCGCAGCCGCGCGAGCACGGGGCCGGCGGCGGCGAGCAGCCGGTCCTCGCCCGCGGCGGCCGAGAGCTCAGCCAGGCGCGGACCGAGGACGAAGCGGCCCTGCATGTCGCGCGCCACGAGCCGGTGGTGCTCGAGCGCGACGGCGAGGCGGTGGGCGGTGGGACGGGCCAGGCCGGTGCCGGCGACCAGGCCGGCGAGGGTGGCCGGGCCGGCCTCGAGAGCCGAGAGCACGAGGGCGGCCTTGTCGAGGACGCCGACGCCACTTGAGTTGTCCATATGGCAATACTGCCGTCTCAGATTGCGGGATGCAAGCGCTACAGTGATTTCCGGCGTGGAGGAACGCCGTCGTCAACGGAACAAGGAGGATCGGCCATGGGCAAGACCCTCGCCGAGAAGGTGTGGGACGAACACGTCGTCAGAACGGCTCCGGGTGAGCCGGACCTCCTCTACATCGACCTCCACCTCATTCACGAGGTGACCTCGCCGCAGGCCTTCGACGGCCTGCGGCTCGCCGGCCGGACCGTACGGCGCCCGGACCTCACGCTCGCCACGGAGGACCACAACGTCCCGACGCTCGACTGGGACCGCCCGATCGCCGACCCCGTCAGCCGGACCCAGGTCGAGACGCTGCGCAAGAACGCCGCGGAGTTCGGGGTGCGGCTGCACCCGCTCGGCGACGTCGAGCAGGGCATCGTCCACGTGGTCGGCCCGCAGCTCGGCCTGACCCAGCCCGGGATGACGATCGTCTGCGGCGACTCGCACACCTCGACGCACGGTGCGTTCGGCGCGCTGGCCTTCGGCATCGGCACCTCCGAGGTCGAGCACGTCCTCGCCACCCAGACGCTGCCGCAGGCGCGGCCCAAGACGATGGCGGTGACCGTCGTCGGCAGCCTGCCGGAGGGCGTCACCGCCAAGGACCTCGTGCTCACCCTGATCGCCCACACGGGCACCGGGGGCGGGCAGGGGTACGTCGTGGAGTACCGCGGCCCGGCCATCGAGGAGCTCTCGATGGAGGGCCGGATGACCGTGTGCAACATGTCGATCGAGTGGGGTGCGAAGGCCGGTCTGGTCGCGCCGGACCAGACGACGTTCGACTACATCCAGGGCAAGCCCGAGGCGCCGCGGGGCGCCGACTGGGACGCCGCCGTGGCGCACTGGCGCGGCCTGGTCACCGACGCCGACGCGACCTTCGACAAGGAGATCGTGCTCGACGCCTCGACGATGACGCCGTTCGTCACGTGGGGTACCAACCCCGGGCAGGGCGTGCCGCTCGGCGGCGCGGTCCCGTCGCCCGACGACTTCGAGGACGAGGTCGACAAGATCGCCACCGAGAAGGCGCTGGTCTACATGGGTCTCACCGCCGGCACGCCGCTGCGCGAGGTGAAGGTCGACACCGTCTTCATCGGCTCCTGCACCAACGGCCGGATCGAGGACCTGCGCCTCGCGGCCGGCATCCTGAAGGGCCGGACGGTCGACAAGGACACCCGGCTGCTCGTCGTCCCCGGCTCGGTCCGGGTGCGCATGCAGGCCGAGGAGGAGGGGCTGCACGAGGTGTTCGTCGCCGCCGGCGCCGAGTGGCGTGGGGCGGGCTGCTCGATGTGCCTGGGCATGAACCCCGACCAGCTCGCCCCCGGCGAGCGCAGCGCCTCGACGTCCAACCGCAACTTCGAGGGCCGCCAGGGCAAGGGGGGTCGCACCCACCTGGTGTCGGTGCCCGTCGCCGCCGCGACCGCCGTCCGCGGGACGCTGTCGTCACCCGCCGACCTCGAGCCTGCAGGAGCCTGACATGGACCCGTTCACCACCCACACCGGCGTCGGCGTCCCGCTGCGCCGCAGCAACGTCGACACCGACCAGATCATCCCGGCGGTCTACCTCAAGCGCGTCACCCGCACCGGATTCGAGGACGGCCTGTTCGCCGCCTGGCGCAACGACCCCGACTTCGTGCTCAACAACCCTGTCTACACCAGGGGTTCCGTGCTCGTGGCAGGTCCCGACTTCGGGACCGGGTCGTCGCGGGAGCATGCCGTGTGGGCCCTGCAGAACTACGGCTTCCGCGTCGTGGTCTCGCCGCGCTTCGCCGACATCTTCCGTGGCAATTCCGGCAAGTCCGGACTGCTCGCCGCGCAGGTCGACGAGAAGGTCGTGCAACGCCTGTGGGACCTGCTCGAGAGCGAGCCCGGCACCACCGTCACCGTCGACCTGGAGTCGCGCACGATCCGTGCGGGCGAAGGGGAGAACTCCGTCGAGGACTCCTTCGACATCGACGACTACACCCGCTGGCGTCTGCTCGAGGGCCTCGACGACATCGGCATCACGCTCTCCCACGAGGCCCAGATCGCGTCGTTCGAGGCCGGTCGGCCCTCCTACAAGCCGGTCACGCTCTGAACCCCGACGAGCAAATCCCCTTGTTTCTTGCGGCGTGTGGCCGCCATGGACAGGATGCGTTTGTCTAGCGTCTACTGGTGAACCGTCGAGCACGGGCTCGGCGACCACGTTCATCGGAAGGGAAATCGTGAACAAGTCACAGCTGATCGACGCGCTGGCCGCGCGCTACGAAGGAAACCGCAAGGCGGCAGCGCACGCGCTGGACGCCGTGCTCGACACCATCACCCGCGAGGTGGCCAAGGGCGAGAAGGTCGCGATCACCGGCTTCGGGTCGTTCGAGAAGCGGATCCGTGAGGCTCGTTGGGTGCGCAACCCGCAGACCGGCGCGCGCATCAAGGCCAAGAAGACCGCGGTCCCCAAGTTCACCGCGGGTGCCGACCTCAAGAACGTCATCTCCGGCGCCAAGAAGCTGCCCAAGCTGGTCGTGCCCAAGGCGGTCGTCAAGAAGGCCGCGGCTCCGGCCAAGGCCGCCGCCCCGGCCAAGAAGGCCGCGCCCGCCAAGAAGGCCGCCCCGGCCAAGAAGGCGACGACCGCCAAGGCTGCTCCGGCCAAGAAGGCCGCTCCCGCCAAGAAGGCTCCGGCCAAGAAGGCCCCGGCGACCAAGGCTGCTCCTGCCAAGAAGGCTCCGGCCAAGAAGACGACGACGGCCAAGGCGGCTCCGGCCAAGAAGGCTCCCGCCAAGAAGGGCGTGGCCACGAAGGCTCCGGCCAAGAAGGCCCCCGCCAAGAAGGCGCCGGCCAAGAAGACCGCCGCCAAGCGCTAGGTCGCCATCACCTGACGAGGCCACCGTCGGGCGCAGCCGAGGCTGCGTCGGCGGTGGCCTCGTGGCGTTTCCCCAGCCCTGGCTGGCGATCCGGGTCGCGCAGACGCCCGGACCTCAGGACAGCCGGGCGAGGACGGCAGCGGTGCGCGCCCCGACCCCGAGGGCGCGTGCCGCGACCAGGTCGTCGGGGTCGTCGACGTCGCGACGCAGCCGGGCGGGTGCGCCGGCCAGCTCCACGGCTCCCGCCTCGAGATGACGCGCGCGCGAGTCCGGCCCGAACCGCGGCTGGAAGAGGTCGAAGGGCGCCGCGTAGGTCGTGGTCCCGGTGCCGGAGGCGTCGGCGACGAATCCCGCGCCCAGCTGGGGAAGCCGGGTCAGCGCCTCGTCCAGGTCCGAGGGGCGCAGGCACGGCAGGTCCGCGCACAGCGCGACGGGCAGCGCGTGCGGCAGCAGGCGTCGTACGGCGGCGACCGCGGCGACCAGCGCCTCGTTGAGCCCGCCGGCGTCGGGGACCACGAGGCAGCCCAGGTCCGCCACGACCCGGGATATCTCCTGGTCGTCCGTGGCGACGACGACGCGCTCGACGGACCGAGCGCCGACGGCTGCGGTGACGGTGTCGAGCGCGAACGCGACGGCGAGCTGCGCCCGGAGCTCCGAGCCGAGGGCGTCGAGCCTCGACTTGCCCACCGCCGGGGGCTTCACCGGCAGCACGACCGCGAAGGACCTCGACACAGCCGGTCATCCTGCCAGCCGCTCGGGTGGCCGACGGCGCCGGGACGGGTAGCCTGCTCCCGATGTGTCGCTCGCACGGACGGGCCGTGCGACTGCGGAGAGGTGGCAGGTGAAGGTTCGCAAGCTGTCCCAGAAGCGCGGGTGGGCGTGGAACATCGCCGTACCCCTGGTCAAGCCGACGCTCCTCGCCGTCTCCTCCCGGACCTGGGTGGACGGCACCAAGATCCCCGCCAGCGGTGGCTGCATCGTCGTGTTCAACCACATCTCGCACGCCGATCCTCTGCTCGCCGCGCACTTCGTCTATGACCACGGCCGGCTGCCCCGCTATCTCGCCAAGGCAGGCGTGTTCAAGAACAAGGCACTCGGCGGCTTCCTCAAGGCCGCCGGCCAGATCCCCGTCGAGCGGCTGAGCGCCAACGCGGTCGGCGCCTTCGACGCGGCCGTCGCGGCCGTGCGCGCGGGGGAGTGCGTCGTCGTCTACCCCGAGGGCACGCTGACGCGCGACCCCGACCTGTGGCCGATGACCGGCAAGTCCGGCGCCGCCCGGATCGCGCTCGAGACCGGCTGCCCCGTCATCCCGGTCGGTCAGTGGGGCGCGCAGGAGATCCTCGAGCCCTACAAGGCCGTTCCTCACCTGCTGCCGCGCAAGCACGTGGTGATGAAGGCCGGCGACCCCGTCGACCTCGACGACCTGCGTGCGGTCGAGCCGAGGACGCCCGCGGTCGTCACCCAGGCGACCGACCGGATCATGACCGCGCTCACCGCCCTGGTCGCGGAGATCCGCGGCGAGACCCCGCCGGTCGAACGGTTCGACCCGCGCAAGGCCGGGGTCGCCCAGACCGGCAACCCCCGCAAGCGCCGACGCAGCGGCGGCCACGAGACGAAGGAGTCGGCATGAGCAAGGTGGCGGTCTTCGGCGCCGGATCCTGGGGTACGGCGTTCTCCGTCGTGCTCGCCGACGCCGGCAACGAGGTGGCCATCTGGGGCCGCCGCGAGGAGGTGTGCGCGACGATCAACGAGCGCCGCGAGAACACCGACTACCTCCCCGGCATCGGGCTCCCGCCCGTCATCACCGCGACCCACGACCCCGAGAAGGTCGTGGCGGGCGCCGAGGTCGTGGTGTTCGCCGTGCCCTCCCAGACGCTGCGGGCGAACCTCGTCGAGTGGGCCCCGGTCCTGCCGCCGGGCGCGACCCTCGTGTCGCTGATGAAGGGCGTCGAGCTCGGCTCGCTCAAGCGGATGAGCGAGGTCATCGCCGAGGTGACCGGCGCCGGCCCCGAGCGGATCGCCGTGGTAAGCGGACCCAACCTGTCCCACGAGATCGCCCGGCGTGAGCCGGCGGCGTCGGTGGTCGCGTGCGCCGACGAGGACGTCGCCCAGCGGCTCCAGGACCTCGTCCACTCGCCCGCGTTCCGGCCCTACACCTCCGTCGACGTCGTGGGCTGCGAGCTCGGCGGCGCCTACAAGAACGTCGTCGCGCTCGCCGTCGGCATGGCCGTCGGGATGGGGTACGGCGACAACTCGACCGCCTCGGTCATCACCCGCGGCCTCGCGGAGACCGCGCGCCTCGCCACGCGGCTGGGCGCCAACCCCCTCACCCTGATGGGGCTGGCCGGGCTGGGCGACCTGGTCGCGACGTGCTCGTCACCCCTGTCGCGCAACCGCACCTTCGGTGAGCGGCTCGGCCAAGGGATGACCACCGAGGAGATCATCGCCTCGACCCGACAGGTCGCCGAGGGCGCCAAGTCGTCCTCGTCGCTGCTCGCGCTGGCGCGGCAGAACGACGTCGACGCGCCGATCGCCGAGCACGTCGACGCGGTGATCTCGGGGCGGCTCACCGCCACCGACCTGATCGCCGCCATGCTCGCGCGCGACACCAAGGCCGAGACCGACTGATCCGGGCCGACCCTGAGCCGACCGATCCTGCGCCGCGCAGCGAACGTCGACGATCGGTCGCTGGGCCGACAGGGCACGGCCTAGACCTAGAGGCGGGCCAGCCCCTGCTCCAGGTCGGCCCACAGGTCCTCGACGTCCTCGATGCCGACGCTGAGCCGCACCAGCCCCTCGGGGATCGTGAGCGGCTCGGTGCGCCAGCGTCGCCGCCGCTCGAAGGTCGACTCGACGCCACCCAGCGACGTGGCGTGCACCCACAGCGACGTGGAGCGGGTGAGCAGGTCCCCGGCGTCGGCCCCGCCGGCGAGCACGATGGAGACGATCCCGCCGAAGCCTGGGTAGCGGACCTCGCTGAGGGCGGGGTGTCCCTCGAGCCGGCGCACCAGCTCCTGGGCGTTGGCCTGGGCGCGCTCGACACGCAGCGACAGGGTGCGCAGGCCGCGCAGCGCCAGCCAGGCCTCGAAGGCGCCCGGGATGGCACCGATGAGCTCGCGGCGACCGCGGAGCGCGCCCCACACCTCGTTGTCGCGGGTCAGCACGGCGCCGAGCAGGACGTCGCTGTGGCCGGCGAGGTACTTGGTCGCCGAGTGCACCACGAGATCGGCCCCGAGGTCGAGCGGCCGCTGGAGCAGGGGGGTGGCGAAGGTGTTGTCGACCACGACCCGCGCGCCGGCCTCGTGGGCGGCGGCGGCGATGGCGGCGATGTCGGCGACCTCGAGCGCCGGGTTGGTCGGGGACTCCAGCCACACCAGGGCGGCGTCCTCGCAGGCCGCCACGACCGCGTCGGTGTCCACCACGTCGACGAGCTCGGCGGTGAGCCGGCCGCGGGCCTCGAGGTCCGCGAGCTGCATGGTGACGCCGTTGTAGGCGTGCCGTGGAGCCACCACCTTGTTGCCGTTGCCGACCAGGTCGAGCACCGTCGCGACGGCCGCGAGACCCGAGGAGTAGGTCAGGCAGCGGCCGCCCTCGAGCGCCCCCAGGGCGTCCTCGAAGGCCACCCAGGTCGGGTTGTCATAGCGGCCGTACTCCAGGTCGCCCCCGGCCACATAGGTCGAGGCCATCGTGATCGGCGGGTTGAGGGTCGCGTCGGGCACGTGGTCGGGTCGACCGCGATGGACGGCCAGCGTGGCGGGCGACAGGGAGGGGTGGGCGTCGGGCATGCGCCCCACCCTAGGCCGGTAGGGTCGGCCCCGATGAACGAGTCAGCCCCCCGAGACCCGGCGCGCAAGCCTCGGGTCGCCGTGGTCTTCGGTGGACGCTCCAGCGAGCACGCCATCTCCTGCGTCACGGCCGGCAGCGTCCTGGCGGCGATCGACCCCGAGGCGTACGACGTCGTACCCGTCGGCATCGCGACCGACGGCCGCTGGGTGCTGGAGTCCGCCGACCCGGAGCGGCTGCGGATCACCGGGCCTGACCGCCTCCCGTCGGTCGACGGCAGCCGCGCCACCGTCGCGCTGGCGCAGGACGTGCACGGCACCGACCTCGTCGTGTCGGAGCCGTCGCAGCCGCCGCACACCCTCGGCGAGGTCGACGTGGTCTTCCCGCTGCTGCACGGGCCGTGGGGCGAGGACGGCACGATCCAGGGCATGTTCGAGATGGCCGGCGTGCGCTATGTCGGCGCGGGCGTCCTGGCGTCGGCCGTCAGCATGGACAAGGCCTACATGAAGATCGTGCTGGCGGCCGCCGGGCTGCCGGTGCTGCCGTCGGTGACGGTCACCGAGCGCGAGTGGCGCGCCGACCCCCAGGCCTGCCGGGAGCGCATGTCGGCGCTCGGCTTCCCGCTGTTCGCCAAGCCGGCACGCGGCGGCTCGAGCATCGGGATCTCCAAGATCCATGACGCCTCCGAGATCGACGCGGCCATCGAGGAGGCCCAGCGCTTCGACCCCAAGGTGCTCGTCGAGGTCGCGGCCGTCGGCGCCCGGGAGATCGAGTGCGGCGTGCTCCAGTCCTTCGACGGGCCTCCGGCCACGACCCAGCCGGCCGAGATCCGCATCGGCGGTGACCACGAGTTCTATGACTTCGCCGCCAAGTACCTCCCCGAGGAGCACACCGAGCTCGACGTGCCCGCCCAGCTGCCCGAGGAGGTCGCCGAGCAGCTGCGCGACCTCGCCGCGCGCTCCTTCGACGCCGTGGGCTGCGAGGGCCTGGCGCGCGTCGACTTCTTCGTGATGCCCGACGACTCCGTCGTCGTCAACGAGATCAACACCATGCCCGGCTTCACGCCCACCTCGATGTTCCCGCGCATGTGGGCCGCCTCCGGCCTGGACTACCCGAGCCTCGTCGACCGGCTCATCCAGCTCGCCCTGCACCGCGGCACCGGCCTGCGCTGACGTCGGGCAGGAGGGCCCGCGCGGGAGTGACCGTCAGACGCAGGGCTCGACCAGGCGGAGGTGCCGCTTGATGGCGGGGGCGAGGGCCACCATCGTGGAGGCGATGCCCTCGGGGCGGTAGGTCGCGGGCAGGCGGACGCTGACGACCGGCTCGTAGCCGACGGTGGTCAGGGTCGCGTCGAGGCTCTGGTCGGTGGCCTCGTCCTCGTCGGCGTACCACCCGACCCCGTCGGCCACCTCGCAGGTCGAGAACCTGTCGAAGCCCGACGGCATGTCGCCGCCGCAGGTCAGCGTGATGGCCGGGTCGCCCCAGGCGGCGCCGAGGGCGTCCTCGGGGTCCACCGAGCGACGCAGCTCGTGGAAGACCGTGTCGGGCAGCGCGTCGAGGAGGGCGCGACAGCGCGTGGCCTGGGCGTCGCTGCCGGGGGTGGGGGAGTCGATCGGCACCTTGTCGGACTCGCAGCCCGCGAGCGTCAGCGCCAGGAGCAGGGACGCGGCGGAGATGACGACGCCCCGGGTCCGCGCGGACCCAGGGCGTCGACGAGAGTCGGCCAACGGCGTCAGATGTGGACGACGGGGCAGGTGAGGGTGCGGGTGATGCCCTCGAGCGTCTGCACCTTGGCCACGACCAGCTTGCCGAGCTCGTCGACGTTGCGGGCCTCGGCGCGCACGATCACGTCGTAGGGACCGGTGACGTCCTCGGCCAGCGTCACGCCCTTGACCTGGGCGATCTCCTTGGCGACCTCTGCGGCCTTGCCGACATCGGTCTGGATGAGGATGTAGGCCTGCACAACCATGGGGACTCCTCGGTCTCGTAGCGGGTCTGTCCACGGCCAACCTACCCTGATCGGTGTGCGTGTCGGGAGCCGGGACCGGCCCGCGGGCACGGCGATCTGGTGGGATGGACCCATGCCAGACCCGGCCCCGTTCCCGACCGACGCGACCGTGGCCGACGTGGGCGAGTTCGCCCTCATCGACGCGCTCACGGAGGTCTTCGCCCAGGGCGAGCACGTCCTGATCGGTCCCGGCGACGACGCGGCCGTGCTGCGGGTCCGCACCGGGCACGTGGTGGTCTCGACCGACCTCATGGTGGAGGGGCGGCACTTCCGCCGCGACTGGGCGTCGGCGACCGACATCGGCCACCGTGCCGCCGCCCAGAACCTCTCCGACATCAACGCGATGGGCGGCCGGGCGACCTCGCTGACCATCGGCCTGGCCGCGCCGACGGACCTTCCCGCGCAGTGGGCGCTCGACTTCGCCCGGGGCTTCGCCGAGGAGGCGGCGCTCGTGGGCGCCAGCGTCGTCGGCGGTGACCTGACGGGTGCCCGCGAGGTAGTGGTCGCCGTGACGGTCCTGGGTGCCTGCACCGTCTCCCCGGTCGTGCGCTCCGGCGCCGAGGCGGGCGACGTGGTCGCCCTCTGCGGCCGCCAGGGCTGGGCGGCCGGCGGGCTCGCGGTCCTCGGCCGCGGGTTCCGGTCGCCCCGGGTGCTGGTCGAGGCCTACCGGCGCCCGGAGCCGCCGTACGACGCCGGCCCGGCCGCCGCCGATGCCGGGGCGACCGCGATGATCGACGTCTCCGACGGGCTGGTCGCCGACGCGGGCCACCTGGCCCACGAGTCCGGGGTCGCGATCGCGCTGCGCACCTCCCAGCTGGTCGTCCCCGAGCCGCTGCACGCGGTGGCGGCCGCCCTCGGCGCGGACCCGATGCAGTTCATCCTCGGCGGGGGAGACGACCACGCCCTGCTGGCCACCTTCCCCGCCGACGCCGCCCTCCCGCCGGGCTGGACCGCGGTCGGCGAGGTCCTCGAGGGCGAGGGGGTCACGGTCGACGGAGCGCCCTACGACGGCCCCGCCGGCTGGACCCATTTCTGACCTGGCGACCGCCGTGCCGGGATAGTCCGCTACGTAAAGCACCTCATCAGGCACCGGAGAGGTGCTTTACGTAGCGGACTATCCCCCCGATGCGAAATGAAGAGAGCCCCCGCGCCGGGGGCGGCGGGGGCTCGCGGAGGGGCCGTCAGCGGGTCAGCGAGTGACCTTGCCGGCCTTGATGCAGCTCGTGCAGACGTGCATGCGCTTGGGGGTCCCGTTGACGACGGCACGCACGCGCTGGATGTTGGGGTTGAAGCGACGCTTGGTGATCTTGCGCGACCAGGGTCGGTTGTTGCCGAACGTCGGCTTCTTGGCGCAGATGTCACAGACGGCAGCCACCGGGTACTCCTGAGTTGATCGTCTTCGAAGGTCATGGGCCCGCCGGGCGGGCAACCGCACAAGAGTATCCGACGCGCCCGGTGGGGAGGAAATCGCTGTCCAGCCACTACCCTTCAGGCGTCGTCGTGACACCGGTCACGGGGCGGTGCACAGGGCAGTCTCGAGGGTAGGAGCCATGGACGCTGAGGGTTTCCGGCTGGGCGTCGTGCTGCGCTTCGTCGACAGCGCCACCGACGCCCTCAGCGCGGCCCGCGAGGAGATCGACGCGCTCAACGTCTATCCCGTCCCCGACGGCGACACCGGCACCAACATGTTCCTGACCGTCTCGGCGGCCCGTGACGCCATCCGGGAGGCGGTCGAGACCGACCCCGGCATCGGCGTGGACAAGGCGCTCGCCGCCTTCGCGCGGGGCGCCCTCCTCGGTGCCCGCGGCAACTCCGGGGTGATCCTCAGCCAGATGCTGGGCGCCATCGCCGGCCGGATCGCCGCGGCGCGGCCCGAGGAACGGCAGGCGGTGGTCCTCGCCGAGGCGCTCCAGCAGGCCACGGAGGCGTCGTACGCCGCCGTCGGCCGCCCCGTCGAGGGCACCATGCTCACCGTCGCCCGCGCGGCCTCCGAGGCGGCCGGCGTGCTCGTCGAGGACCCCCGGGCACGCGGCCGCGACGTGTTCACGACCGCCGCCGCGGCGGCCCGCGACGCGCTGGCGCACACGCCCGAGCAGCTGCAGACGCTCGCCGACGCGGGCGTGGTCGACGCGGGGGGTCGGGGGGTCAGCGTCATCCTCGACGCGGCCGAGACGGTGCTCACGGGGCGGCGGCCGAGCCCGGTCAAGACCCACATCGGCAGCCATCACATCCCCACCCCCAGGTCCGGGCACGACCTCACCGAGGGCGGCCCGGCCTATGAGGTGATGTATCTCCTCGACGCCGCCGACGAGCAGATCCCCGCCTTGCGCGAGCGGCTGGACGCCCTCGGCGACTCGCTCGTCGTCGTCGGCGGCACGGGGCTGTGGAACGTCCACGTCCACGTCGACGACGTGGGCGCCGCCGTCGAGGCCGGCATCGTCGCCGGACGTCCGCACCGGATCCGGGTCACCCACTTCGCCGAGCAGGTCGCGGCCGCGCGCCAGAAGGTCTCGACGCCGCAGCAGCGGGCGGTGGTCACCGTCGCGGCCGGGCCCGGCCTCGCGGCGCTCTTCGGCGAGGCCGGGGCCGTCGTCATCGAGGGCGGGCCCGGCCGCCGGCCGTCGGCGGGCATGATCCTCGACGCGATCGTCGGGTCGGCGGCCGCCGAGGTGGTCGTGCTGCCCAACGACCACGACTCCGTACGCGCGGCCGAGATCGCGGCCCGCACGGCCGAGGAGGACCACGGCGTCCGCGTCGCCGTGATCCCCAGCCAGGCCCAGGTCCAGGGGCTCGCGGCCCTCGCCGTCCACGAGCCCGGTCGCAGCTTCGACCAGGACATCCTCGAGATGACCGCCACCGCGCGGCACGCTCGTCACGGCGCGGTGACCGTGGCGGTCAAGCAGGCCATGACGATGGCCGGGCCGTGCGAGCCCGGCGACGTGCTCGGGGTGATCGGCGGCGATTTCGTGCTCGTCGGCGACGACCTCGACGCCGTCGCCCGAGGCATCCTCGACCGGCTGCTCGGAGGAGGCGGCGAGCTGGTCACGCTCGTGGCGGGCGACGAGGGCGGCGAGCTGGCGGCCCGCTGCGCGTCCTACCTCGCCGAGCGGCACCCGCTTGTCGATGCCGTGGTGTACGACGGAGGCCAGGAGCGCTACCCGCTCCTGGTGTCCGTCGAGTAGCCCGAGCAGCGAGAAGGTGACCCGGTCGTGATCACACGGGACAGCCCGATCCAGGCCGTCCTCGGCGACGCGCCTGCCGCCAAGCGCAAGGCCGTCGTCGAGGGTCTCGGTCTGCAGACCGTGGGCGACCTGCTGACCCATTTCCCCCGGCGCTACCTGCGCACGGGCGAGCTCAGCCGCGTGTCGTCGCTCGCGGTCGGGCAGATGCTCACCGTGGTGGGCGAGATCGCCCAGAGCACGCTCAAGACCTACACCGACCGGCGCACCAACCGCCCGGCCTACCGCGTCGAGACGACGCTGCACACCAACGGTGCCGAGCTCAAGATGACCTTCTTCGCCAAGAAGGCGCACCTCGCCGAGTTCTTCCAGCGCAAGTTCGCGGTCGGGCAGCAGGGCATCTTCGCCGGGCAGGTGGGCAGGTTCGGGTCCACGTGGCAGCTCACCAACCCCAAGTCGGTGCTGTTCAGCGAGGACGACGCCGACCCCGACACGTTCCAGGTCCTGCACGGCGCAGGCGGGCTCTACCCGATCTACCCCCTCTCCAAGGGGCTCGACTCGTGGGACCTCCAGCGGATGGTGACCTTCGCCCGCACCGTCGTCGACGACCTTCCCGAGATCCTGCCCGCAGAGGTGCGGGACCGGCAGCGGCTGCCTGACGCGCGGCAGGCGCTCGACTGGATCCACGCCCCTGCCGACGAGGGCGAGGCGGCCCGCGCCCGCCGCCGCTACCAGTGGGAGGAGGCCCTGGTCACCCAGCTCGTGCTGGCCCGGCGGCGCGCCGCCATCAGGGCCGCGGGGGCGCGGGCCCGCACGGGCGGGGGCGGGCTGCTGGCCGAGTTCGACGCGCGCCTGCCGTTCGAGCTGACCACCGGACAGCGCGAGATCGGCGCGACGATCGAGGCCGAGCTGGCGCGCGAGTGGCCGATGAACCGCCTGCTCCAGGGTGAGGTCGGCTCCGGCAAGACGCTGGTCGCGCTGCGGGCGATGCTGCGGGTCGTGGACTCCGGCGGCCAGGCGGCTCTCCTCGCCCCGACCGAGGTGCTCGCGCAGCAGCACTTCCGCTCGATGGTCGACCTCCTCGGCGACCTGGCCCAGGGCGGGATGCTCGGGGGCGCGGCCGAGGGCACCACCGTGGCGCTCCTCACCGGCTCCCAGTCGACCGCCCAGCGCCGGCAGGCGCTCCTCGACATCGCGTCGGGCGCGGCAGGGATCGTCGTCGGCACCCACGCCCTGCTCCAGGAGAAGGTCTCGTTCGCCGACCTGGGGCTGGTCGTGGTCGACGAGCAGCACCGCTTCGGCGTCGAGCAGCGGGCGGCGCTCACCGACAAGGCCGGCACCCCGCCGCACCTGCTGGTGATGACGGCGACCCCGATCCCGCGCACGGTCGCCATGACGGTCTTCGGCGACCTCGAGGTGTCCACGCTGGCCGAGCTGCCGGCGGGCCGCGCACCCATCCAGACCAACGTGGTCCCCCTGTGGGACCAGCCCACCTGGATCGCCCGGGTCTGGCAGCGGGTCCGCGAGGAGGTCGACGCCGGACGCCAGGCCTATGTCCTCTGCCCGCGCATCGACGGCGACGAGGGGGAGTACGGCCTCCCGGACATCGTCGACTTCGACGACGAGGGCAACCCGGTCACGGCGCCGCTCAACCTCGCCTCCGTCGAGCAGACCTTCGGCGACCTGGGCCTCATGGACCTCAACGGCCTCCGGCTGGCCCGGATGCACGGCCGGCTGCCGGCAGACGAGAAGGACGCCGTGATGCGGGCCTTCGCCGCCGGCGACGTCGACGTCCTGGTGTCGACCACCGTGATCGAGGTGGGCGTCGACGTCCCCAACGCCACTGCGATGGTCATCCTCGACGCCGACCGGTTCGGCGTCTCCCAGCTCCACCAGATCCGTGGCCGGGTCGGCCGGGGCGGCCACGCGGGCCTGTGCCTGCTCGTCACCCGGGCCGAGGCCGGGACGCCGGGCCGCGAGCGGCTCGACGCCGTGGCCTCGACCACCGACGGCTTCCGGCTCTCCCAGATCGACCTCGAGCTGCGCCGCGAGGGCGACGTCCTCGGCGCCTCCCAGGCCGGGCGCCGCTCGAGCCTCCAGAACCTCCGGGTCCTGCGCGACGAGGAGACCATCGTCGCCGCGCGCACCGAGGCCGAGCTCCTCCACGACGCCGACCCGGACCTCGCGGCACACCCCGACCTGGCCGCCGCGGTCGCCGCGCTCGAGATCTCGGTCGAGTCCGGCTTCATGGAGAAGTCATGACCCGCATCATCGGCGGCCGGGCCGGTGGGCGGAGGCTCGCGACCCCGCGCGGGCAGGACACCCGGCCGACGAGCGACCGCGTGCGCGAGGCGCTCTTCTCGGCGGTCGAGTCCTGGTGCGGATCGCTGTCCGGCCTGCGGGTGCTCGACCTCTACGCCGGGTCCGGTGCCGTCGGGCTCGAGGCCTGGTCGCGCGGTGCGGCGGCGGTGACGTTCGTCGAGTCCGACCGCCGCACGGCCGCCGTGGTGCGGGCCAACGCCCAGGCCGTCGGCTGCGACCACGCCCAGGTCCTCGCGACCTCGGTCGCCGCCGCCCTCTCCCGTCCCTCCGACCGGCCCGTCGACCTGGTGTTCAGCGACCCGCCCTACCCGCTCCCCACGCCCAGGGTCGTGTCCGACCTCGAGGCGCTCCGCGACCACGGGTGGCTGGTCCCCGGTGCCCTGGTCGTCGTCGAGCGCTCCGTCCGGGGCGAGCCGCTCGCCTGGCCCGAGGGCTTCGAGGAGGGTCGACGGCGCCGCTACGGCGAGACCGTGCTCTGCTACGGTCACGCGGGACCGGCCGGGAGGAGCCCGGAGGCCGCGAGCGAGGCCGAGGAGGCCAGCGATGAGCAGTGACGGCCCCCGTCGTGCCGTGTGCCCGGGCTCGTTCGACCCGGTCACCAACGGACACCTCGACATCGTGTCGCGGGCCTCGCGGCTCTTCGACGAGGTCGTGGTGGCCGTGGGCGTCAACGTCTCCAAGAGCCGGCTGTTCACGCCCGAGGAGCGCATGGACATGCTGCGCACGGCCTGCGACCCGCTCGGCAACGTCAGCGTCCAGGGCTTCAGCGGGCTGCTCACCGACTTCTGTCGCGACCACGGCATCGCGGCCATCGTCAAGGGGCTGCGCGCGGTCAGCGACTTCGACTACGAGCTCCAGATGGCCCAGATGAACGCCAGCCTGGCGCCGGGACTGGACACCGTGTTCGTGCCCACCTCCCCGGAGTACTCCTTCCTCGCGTCGTCGCTGGTCAAGGAGGTCGCGGCGTTCGGAGGCGACGTGTCGGGCCTCGTGCCGGGATTCGTGCACGAGCGGCTGGTCGCCCGGCTCGCCGAGCGGCGCGACGCGTGAGCCGGCCCGGCCGGCCCACCGTCGTCACCCCCGCACGACCACGGAACGGCGTTTTTTGGCGTCCCGCAGCCGTCCCGGCTAGGATTCTGGGGATTTGTCGTGTCCTCATCCGGGAGTGATCTTCTGACCAGCCTGGACCCGAGAGCGCCGCTCGTGCTCGATACCCACGAGCTCGGACGCCGCCCGGGGTCCCAACGTCAGGTGTCGCTCACGGTGCCGGCCCCGGCAGATCTGGGCATCGACGTCCTCGGGGTCCCCGAAGGCTCGCCGGTCGACATCGACCTGCGACTGGAGGCGGTCATGGAGGGAGTCCTGGTCACGGGCACGGCGCAAGCCGCGCTCGAGGGCGAGTGCGCGAGGTGCCTGGAGCAGATCACCGACGAGGTGACCGCGACGTTCCAGGAGCTCTTCTCGTACGACGACCCTCGCCGGGGTCCCGACGACGAGGACGACGAGGTCCGCCGGCTCGAGGGCGACCTGCTCGACCTCGAGCCCCTGCTGCGGGACGCGGTGGTTCTCGAGCTGCCGTTCCAGCCGCTGTGCTCGGACGACTGTCCCGGGCTGTGCACCGAGTGTGGTGCCCGGCTCGCCGACGACCCCGGCCATGCACACGATGCGGCGGTCGACCCGCGCTGGGCCGGACTGGCGGCGTTGCAGCCCGACGAAGACTGAACCAAGAGGAGACCAAGACATGGCAGTCCCGAAGCGGAAGATGTCGCGCAGCAACACGCGTCATCGTCGGTCGCAGTGGAAGGCCGTCGCGCCGACCCTGGTGACCTGCGCCAACCCCGCGTGTGGTGCCAAGCACCTGCCCCACCGGGCGTGTGGGGAGTGCGGCCAGTACGGCGCCCGCTCCAGCCGTCGCCAGGTCCTCTGACCCACCCGGTCCGCTGACCGACTACGCGGAGCTCCTCGACGCGCTCGGGAGTCCCAAGCTCGACCCCGAGCTGTTCGAGCGCGCCCTGACGCATCGCTCCTTCGCCTATGAGCACGGCCAGATCCCGACCAACGAGCGCCTGGAGTTCCTCGGCGACTCGGTGCTCGGCGTCGTGGTCACCGAGACGCTCTATCTCACCCACCCCGACCTCTCCGAGGGGCGGCTGGCCAAGCTGCGCGCCGCGGTGGTCAACGCCCGTGCGCTCGCCGATGTCGCGCGCACGATCGGGCTGGGGGTGCACATCAAGCTCGGCCGCGGCGAGGAGGCCACGGGCGGTCGCGAGAAGGCCTCGATCCTGTCCGACACCGTCGAGGCCGTGATCGGTGCCGTCCACCTCAGCGCGGGCATCGAGGAGTCGGCCCGCGTGGTCCATCTCCTGTTCGACCCGCTCATGGAGGCCGCGGCCGCCATGGGCGCCGGCCTCGACTGGAAGACCTCGCTCCAGGAGCTCTCCGCCCTGCACGGGCTCGGTGTCCCCGAGTACGTCATCGAGGACGAGGGCCCCGACCACATGAAGACCTTCACCGCCCAGGTGCGCGTGGGTCACACGCTCTATGGCAAGGGCATCGGCCGGTCCAAGAAGGAGGCCGAGCAGGGCGCCGCCGAGACGGCCTACGCCGAGATCCAGCACAGCGTCGAGCGGGCCGCCGCCCCCGTCGACGACTGACCGACCGATGCCGGAGCTGCCGGAGGTCGAGGTCGTCCGGGCGGGCCTCGAGCGACACGTGCTCGGCGCCACCATCGACGCGGTCCAGGTGCTGCACCCGCGCCCGGTCCGTCGTGACCCGCGTGGCCCGACGGGTTTCGCGGCCGCCCTCGCCGGGCGGCGGATCGAGGCCGTCCGCCGGCGGGGCAAGTACTTCTGGCTGGCGCTCGACGGCGGCGACGCCCTGCTCGGGCACCTCGGCATGAGCGGCCAGCTCCTCGTGCAGCCGCCCGACGCGCCCGACGAGCGGCACCTGCGGGTGCGCTTCCGGCTCACCGGCGCCGACGAGGGCCGGGAGCTGCGGTTCGTCGACCAGCGGATGTTCGGCGGGCTGCTCGTCTCGCCCGGGGGCGCGGAGCTGCCCCTCGAGATCGCGCACATCGCGCGCGACCCCCTGGACCCGGAGTTCGACGAGGACGAGCTCGTGCGCCGCGTGCGCCGCCGTACGTCCGGGATCAAGCGGATCCTGCTGGACCAGACCGTCGTGAGCGGTGTCGGCAACATCTATGCCGACGAGGCGCTCTGGCTCGCCCGGGTGCACGGCGAGCGCACCGGCGACCGGCTCACCCGCGCCCAGGTGCTCGAGGTGCTGCACCAGGCCCGCGCGGTGATGACGCACGCGCTCGGCCAGGGCGGCACGTCCTTCGACGCCCTCTATGTCAACGTCAACGGGGAGTCGGGCTACTTCGACCGGTCGCTGCACGCCTACGGGCGCGAGGGGGAGCCGTGCGACCGGTGCGGGAGCCCCATCCGCCGGGTGGCGTTCATGAACCGCTCGTCCTACTTCTGCCCGCTCTGCCAGCCGGCGCCGCGGCGCCGGGCGACGCCGCGGTCGCCCGTGCCCGCGAACCCGAGGTGACGGGTCGCCGAAATCGCCATGGCCCGAATTGACCCCGGCGCCGTTCGGTGCGACTCTTGAAGGCAGCCCAGGTCGATGTGCCGTCGGTCTGGCCGGTTCGATCTGGTGGACCCTGATCTCAGGACGTGCGGAGGCGTGATGGCAAAGGCGCTGATCGGCTATCTCAGCAACGACCGGCGCAGCACCGACCGCTTCGCGGCCGACAACGCCCGGCTCCGCGCGCGGGTGGCCGAGCTCGAGAGCCTGGTGCTCCAGCTCAAGCAGCAGAACGACGCGCTGGTCTCCGACCGTGCCGAGGCGCTGCTCGAGCTCGACGAGCAGATGCAGCCCGTCTGACCCCCACCGGACCTCCGCGTGGTCGCCCCGAAGGTGAACATTCGGCGATGACCCGCTAGCGTGCACGAATCGTGGAACGCATCATGCAGGCAGTGCTGCCTGCTCGTCTCGGACGCCAGTTCCGGCTGCTGCTCGGCGCGTCCTGGATCACCAACCTGGGTGACGGGATCGCGCTCGCAGCGGGACCGCTGCTGATCGCGTCCCAGACGCGCGACCCCATGATCGTCGCGCTCGCCCCGATGATGCAGCAGCTGCCCTGGCTGCTCTTCGGGCTGTTCGCCGGCGCCCAGGCCGACCGCGTGGACCGCCGCCGGCTCGTCGTCATCGCCAACTTCGCCCGCGCCGCGATGCTGGCCGTCCTCGTCACCACGATCATCACCGGTGCCGTCGAGATCGCGATCGTCCTGGTGGTGCTCTTCTGCTTCGGTGTCGCCGAGACGTTCGCCGACACGACGTCGAGCACCCTGACGCCGATGCTGGTCGGCAAGGACGACCTGGGTGTCGCCAACGCGCGGCTGTTCACCGGCTACATCACCCTCAACCAGCTGGTCGGGCCTCCGGTCGGGGCGTTCCTGTTCGCGCTCGGCCTCGCGTTCCCGTTCGTGACCGAGCTGGTCTGCGTGCTCCTCGGCGCGATGCTGGTCGCCCGGCTGGCCCTCCCGGACCACGGCCGCGCCCCCGAGGAGCGCAGCCACATGCGTCGCGACATCGCCGAGGGCATGCGCTGGCTGTGGGAGCACCCTCCGGTGCGCACCCTCGCCCTGGTGATCGTCAGCTTCAACGTGACCTTCGGGGCGGCCTGGTCGGTCCTCGTGCTCTATGCGACGGTCCACCTGCACATGGGGGAGATCGGCTTCGGGCTGCTCGCGTCCGCGGCCGCGCTCGGTGGCCTGGTCGGTACGTCGTCCTACGACTGGCTGGAGCGGCACGTCTCGCTCGGCACCCTGATGCGGGTCTGCCTGTCGCTCGAGGTGTGCGTGCACCTCGCGCTGGCGCTCGCGAACAGGCCCTGGGAGGCGCTGGTCGTCCTGTTCGTGTTCGGGGCCTATGCGTTCGTCTGGGGCACGCTCGCGCAGACGGTGCGGCAGCGCGCGGTCCCCACGGAGTTCCAGGGCCGGGTGGGCAGCGTCTACCTGGTCGGCGTCTACGCCGGTCTGGTCGCGGGCAGCGCCCTCGGCGGTCTCATCGGCCGCCACTTCGGCATCACCGCGCCGTTCTGGTTCGCCTTCGCCGGAACCGCCGTCATCCTCGCCCTCATCTGGCGCCAGCTGCCCCGGATCGCCCACGCCGACTAGACGGATCATGCCCAGGGCCGCGCAGCGCGCGATCCCTGGGAATGAGTCGTCTAGCGACCGGACCGGCCCCGCGGCGCGCGGTAGACGGAGACGGCCCAGTCGGCCTCGGGGGTGAGGGGGTCGCACTGCCAGGTGGCGAAGCGGTGCTCGCGGGTCCAGCCGACGGCGGCGGCGTGCTCGTCGAGCCGGTCGTGGTCGAAGGGACGACCGGTGAGGAAGCCGAAGACCGCGCGGCCGCCGGGGCGGAGCACCGACGCGAGCCGCTCGACGACGCGTGCCTCGGACCCCTCGGCCACGAAGTGCATGACGTTGCCCGCGCAGACGACCACGTCGAACGCGTCGGGCAGGCCGGCGCCCGCGAGGGACTCGGGGGAGACCTCGGTCAGGTCCAGGACCGCCAGCGGGAGGCCGGGGTAGAACTCGCGTCCCCGCTCGACGAGGATCGGGTCGACGTCCACGCCGGCCGCGTCATGGCCGCAGACGGCCAGGCGCGCGGCCACGCGGCCGGTGCCGCATCCGGCGTCGAGCACCCGGGAACCGCGGTCGGCGATCGCGTCGACGAACCGGGCCTCGCCGTCCACGTCGTCGCCGCCCTCGGCGATGCGCACGAAGCGGAAGGCATAGTCCGCCCGCTGCTCGGGAGTGCGGTGGGAGAACCAGCGCGGGGTCGAGGGGCTCACGTCGCTCACCCCGGAATGGTTGCATGGGCACATGGATGCCCTGGCCGAGCTGCTCGCGACCCTGCCCGACGGCGTGGCGACCACCGATCCCGAGTCGATGGAGAAGTACCGCCACGACTGGTCCCACGACGCCGCGGCCGGGGTGCCGCTGGCGGTCGTCCGCGCGGAGACGGCCGAGCAGGTCCAGGAGACCGTCCGCTGGGCGGCGCGGCACCGGGTGCCCGTCGTGCCGCGCGGCGCGGGCTCGGGCCTCTCGGGCGGGGCGACCGCCGTCGACGGCGGGATCGTGGTGTCCCTGGAGCGGATGCGCGCGGTGGAGGTCGACACCGCGGCGCGGGTGGCGGTCGTCGAGCCCGGCGTGCTCAACATCGAGGTCAAGGCCGCCGCAGCGCAGCACGGGCTCTGGTATCCGCCCGACCCGTCGTCCTATGACATGTGCTCGATCGGCGGCAACATCGCCACCAACGCGGGCGGGCTGTGCTGCGTGAAGTACGGCGTCACCACCGACTATGTCCTCGGCCTGGACGTGGTGCTGGCAGACGGGACCCTGGTGCGGCTCGGCGGACCGCGGATCAAGGACGTGGCGGGACTGTCGCTGACCAAGCTGTTCGTCGGGAGCGAGGGCACCCTCGGCGTCGTCACCCGGGTGGTGCTCCGGCTGCTGCCCGCCCAGGGTGCGCGCTCGACGCTGGTGGCGGCGTTCCCGACCGTGGCCGCCGCGGCCCAGGCCGTCGTCTCGCTCGGGCGTCGGCTCCGCCCGTCGATGCTCGAGCTCATGGACCGTGCCTCGGTCAACGCCGTCGAGGACTTCTCTCCGATGGGGCTCGACCGCACGGTCGGCGCGCTGCTGGTCGCGCAGTCGGACGCGCCCGGTGCGGCCCGTGCCGAGGAGATCGGCGTCATCGCCGAGGAGTGCCGCGCGGCCGGGGCCGGCGACGTCTTCGTCACCGACGACGCCGAGGAGGGCGAGATGTTCGTCCATGCGCGCCGTCAGGCGTTCCCCGCCATCGAGGCGCGCGGCGCGCTGCTGCTCGAGGACGTCGGGGCGCCGGTGCCGGTGCTGCCCGACCTGCTCGCGGCGGTCGCCGCCATCGCCGAGGAGCACGGCGTCGAGATCCCGGTGGTCGCGCACGCGGGCGACGGCAACACCCACCCGATCATCGTCTACGACCCCGCCGACCCCGACTCCGAGAAGCGCGCCCGCGAGGCCTTCGACGCGATCCTGCGCGCCGCCATCGCGCTCGGCGGCACCATCACCGGCGAGCACGGCGTCGGCCGGACCAAGAAGGCGGCGCTGCCCGACCAGCTGGGTCCCGACGTCATGGCGCTGACCCGCCGGATCAAGGACGCCCTCGACCCCGACGGGATCCTCAACCCGGGCGCGGTGCTCTGACCGGTCGGGCGGTCAGCCGCCGAGCGGGCCCAGACCGGGCCCGTCGAGGTCGGGCCCGTCGAGGTCGGGCAGCGCGCGCTCGGCGTACTTCCGCCAGTTCTGGTCGAGCGCCTCGAGCAGCTGGGTGACCATCAGCGGGGAGAGGTTGACCCGTGCGACGACCTGGCCCGGCATCGTGGTGTCGGTGCCGTGGGCGAAGTCCAGCCGCACGAAGTCGATGGTGAACTCGTAGGGCGAGTGGGACACCGAGGCGAAGTTGGCCCAGACGCCACCGCTCATCGCCTCCGGCACCGTGATCTGGAAGTTGTGGGGTCCGGGTGCGTCGCCTGCCATGTCCTCACCCTAGGCCGGTCCGGCGACAGGCCGGGAGGGCGCCGTACGGCGGACCGACACGCGGCGCGGATCTCCGGACTGTCCCCCGGGGACCGTAGGCTAGGAGGGCCGTTCTTCCCCCGGGCCGGCATCTGCGAGGATGCCTCGGCCGCCTGAGCGCCCCGACCGCCGGAGTGAGGAGAACCGTTGTACCTGAAGAGCCTGACCCTCAAGGGGTTCAAGTCCTTCGCGTCCTCGACCACCCTCCAGCTCGAGCCGGGGATCACCTGCATCGTCGGGCCCAACGGGTCGGGCAAGTCCAACGTCGTCGACGCGCTGGCCTGGGTGATGGGCGAGCAGGGCGCCAAGTCGCTGCGCGGCGGCAAGATGGAGGACGTCATCTTCGCCGGCACTGCCGGTCGCCCGCCCCTCGGCCGGGCCGAGGTGCTGCTGACGATCGACAACTCCGACGGCGCCCTCCCCATCGACTACTCCGAGGTCACGATCTCGCGGACGATGTTCCGCAGCGGCGGCTCCGAATACGCCATCAACGGCAACCACTGCCGGCTGCTCGACGTCCAGGAGCTGCTGAGCGACTCCGGCATCGGCCGCGAGATGCACGTCATCGTCGGGCAGGGCCAGCTCGACTCGATCCTGCACGCGACGCCCGAGGACCGCCGAGGCTTCATCGAGGAGGCCGCCGGCGTCCTCAAGCACCGCAAGCGCAAGGAGAAGGCGCTCCGCAAGCTCGACTCCACCGACGGCAACCTGACCCGCCTGGGCGACCTGCTCACCGAGATCCGGCGGCAGCTCAAGCCGCTGGGCCGGCAGGCGGAGGTGGCCCGCAAGGCGGCCGCCGTCCAGGCCGACGTGCGCGACGCCCGCGCCCGGCTGACGGCCGACGACCTGGTCACCGCCCGCACCGCCCTGGAGCAGGAGCTGGCCGACGAGTCGATCCTGGTCGAGCGGCGCACCGAGGTCGAGGCGGCGATCGCCGAGACCCAGCAGGCCGAGGCCGTGGTGGAGGCCGCGCTGCGCGAGGACCTGCCGGCGCTGTCGCGGGCCCAGGAGGTCTGGTTCTCGCTGTCCGGGCTGCGCGAGCGGCTCCGCGGCACCGAGTCCCTGGCCGCCGAGCGGGTGCGCAACGCGGCCGGGACCACCGAGCTCGAGTTCGAGTCCGGTCGCGACCCCGAGACCCTCGAGGCCGAGGCGCAGCGGGTCCGCGACCAGGAGGCGGCCATCGCCACCGAGGTCGACCAGCAGCGCACCGCGCTCGAGGAGGCCGTCGCCGCACGCCGCGAGGCCGAGGACGCCGCCGCGGCCGAGGAGCGCCGGGTTGCTGGCCTCCAGCGGGCCGCGGCCGACCGTCGCGAGGGGCTTGCACGCCTGCACGGACAGGTCAACGCGCTCAGGTCGCGCGCCGCGGCGGCCGACGACGAGCTGGGGCGGCTCGGGCTGGCCCGCGAGGAGGCCCTGGCCCGGGCCGACCGGGCCCAGCGCGACTTCACCTCGCTGGAGACCCAGGTGGCCGGGCTCGACGCCGGGGAGGAGGGCCTCGACGCCGAGCACGAGGCGGCGAGTGCCGCGCTCGCCGACCTCGACGAGCGCCTGGCCAAGTCCCGCGACGCCGCGCTCCAGGCCGACCGGGACCGGGTGTCGCTGGCGGCCCGCAAGGACGCGCTCGAGATCGGCCTCAACCGCAAGGACGGCGCCGGCGCGCTCCTGGCGGCCACCGACCGCGTGTCCGGGCTGCTGGGCTCCGTGGCCGCGCTCGTCACGGTCCGACCGGGGTTCGAGGCGGCGGTCGCGGGGGCGCTCGGCAGCGCCGCCGACGCGGTGGCCGTCCGCGACGCCGACGCCGCCGTGGGCGCCATCGGCCACCTCAAGGGCGACGACCTCGGCCGCGCCGGCCTGATCCTCGGCGGCGCCCCCGCCGACGACGCCGGGTGGCCGGGTCTGCCCGCTGGGGCGACCTATGCGCTCGACGTCGTCGAGGCGCCCGCCGAGCTCGCCGGTGCGCTGTCCCGGCTGCTGTTCAAGGTCGCCGTGGTCGACGACCTGGCCGCCGCCACCGACCTGGTGCGCGAGCTGCCCGACCTCACCGCCGTCACCCGCGAGGGCGACCTGCTCGGGGCCCACTTCGCCGCCGGTGGCTCCTCGGCCCAGCAGAGCCTCATCGAGATCCAGGCCGCCGTCGACGAGGCCGCCCACCAGCTCGCCGAGGCCGTCGCGAGCTCCGAGCGGCTGGGCTTCGAGATGTCGCGCCTGGAGTCCGAGCGGCTCGAGGCCCAGAAGCGCGTCGACGTCGCCCTCGCCCGGCTGCACGAGTCCGACGCGACCCTGGCCGCCGTCGCCGAGGAGCTCGGCCACTACGGCTCCCAGTCGCGCGCGGCCCGCGCCGAGGCCGACCGGCTGGCCAAGGCGGTGGCCGAGGCCGAGGAGGCGCGCACCCGCGACCTGGCCGGTCTCGCCGACCTCGAGTCGCGGCTCGCGAGCGCCCAGGAGGCGCCCGACGAGGAGCCCGACACCAGCGACCGCGAGCGGCTGGCCGAGGCGGCCCGAGCGGCCCGCCAGGGTGAGATGGACGCGCGCCTGGCCCTCCGCACCGCCGAGGAGCGGGCGCGCGCCCTGCACGGACGCGCCGACTCGCTGCTGCGTGCCGCCCAGACCGAGCGGGAGACCCGGGCCCGTGCCGCCGAGCGCCGGGAGCGGCTGATCCGCGAGGGCAGGGCCGCCGAGGCGGTCGTCGCCGCCGTCGCGGTCGTGCTCCACCGGCTCGACGCCTCGGTCGATCTCGCGACCGCCGAGCGCACCGACGTCGAGCGCGCCCGGGCCCGCCGTGAGCAGGAGCTCCTCGAGGTCCGCGCGCGGCTGCGCGAGCTGACCAAGGAGCACGACGAGCTCGTCAACTCCGTCCACCGCGACGAGATGGCCCGCACCCAGCAGCGGATGCGGATCGAGCAGCTCGAGGAGCGTGCCCTCGAGGAGCTCGGTCTCGACGCCGAGGGCCTGGTCGCCGACTACGGCCCCGGACAGCTGGTCCCCTTCACCGGCGAGGTCGAGGAGGGCGCCGAGCCGCCCGCGCCGGTTCCCTTCGTGCGCGAGGAGCAGCAGAAGCGGCTGCGCACCGCCGAGCGCGCGCTCGCGATGCTCGGGCGGGTCAACCCGCTCGCGCTCGAGGAGTTCTCGGCGATGGAGGAACGGCACAAGTTCCTCACCGAGCAGCTCGAGGACCTCAAGCGCACGCGTCGCGACCTGCTCGACATCGTCCGCGAGGTCGACGCCCGGGTCGAGCAGGTCTTCACCGAGGCCTACGCCGACGTCGAGACGGCCTTCGAGCAGACCTTCTCGCGTCTCTTCCCCGGGGGCGAGGGCCGGCTCGTGCTGACCGACCCCTCCGACATGCTCGCCACGGGCGTCGAGGTCGAGGCCCGGCCTCCCGGCAAGAAGATCAAGCGGCTCTCGCTGCTCTCCGGCGGTGAGCGCTCCCTCGTCGCGGTCGCGTTCCTGGTGGCGCTGTTCAAGGCACGGCCGTCGCCGTTCTACATCCTCGATGAGGTCGAGGCGGCGCTCGACGACACCAACCTGGGGCGCCTCCTCGAGATCTACGAGGAGCTCCGCGAGAACTCCCAGCTGCTCGTGATCACCCACCAGAAGCGCACCATGGAGGTCGGCGACGCGCTCTACGGCGTGTCCATGCGCGGCGACGGCGTCTCGACGGTGATCAGCCAGCGGCTGCGCGAGGCAGAGTCGGCATGACCCGGGTCCGCGCCGGCCGACGTGCGAGCCGGCGATGACCGAGCGGGCGCGGCCCACGCGCGCCGACTATGCCGTCTGGCGCCGGGTCACCACGCGGTGGCGCGACGACGACGCCTACGGCCACCTCAACAACGCCACCTACTACGAGCTCTTCGACACCGCGGTCAACGCCTTCCTCTACGAGGCGACGGGGCTCGACATCCGGGCCCTGCCCGCGATCGGGATCGTCGCCGAGTCCGGCTGCCGCTACTTCCGCGAGCTCGGCTTCCCGGCGCCCATCGACACCGGCCTGGCGGTGGAGCGACTCGGGACCTCCTCGGTGGTCTACCGCATCGGCCTCTTCCAGGGCCCCGACGACGAGGCCGCCGCCGAGGGCCGGTTCGTCCACGTCTATGTCGACAACGCGGCCCCCGACCGCCGGGTCACGCCCGTGCCCGAGGCGATCCGGGCCGTGCTGGCGCCCCTCGCCGGGTGACCGGCGCCTCACGGCGCGGCCCGGCGCGGATTGGGACGCGGCCCGGGCGATGTGCCACCGTAGGACGCGAGAATCTGGACAACCGAGACGCGCGGGGGTAGATCGACGTGGTGCTCATCGCAGTGGCGATGCTGACCATCCTCATCATCGCGGGGGCGGTCGTGGCCTATGTCGCGTTCCCGCACCGCGGACAGCGGATGCCCGTCGTGCCCTGGCTCGGCGACGCCATGGGCAAGGCCGTCGAGTCCCTGCCCACGCAGGCGGAGCCCGAGGACTTCTACGAGTCCGTCCCGCGCGAGTCCCGCTGACCTCGGGGCCCGCCTCGCGATTCCGAGGCGCTCGGGCCTTCTGGTTGGATGGCGGCCATGGGTGACTGGCTCTACCTGATCATCGGCATCGCCGTCGTCGGCGTCCTCCTCGTCGCCGGTCTGGTGACGTCCGGCCGCCGCCGTACGCCGCCCTCGGCGGGCACCGACGTCGTCGCGCCGCCCGAGCCGGGGACGGCCGCCCCCGAGGCCCCGGCGCCCCCCGAGGCCGAGGCCGAGACGCCCGCCGGACGGGTGCCCGAGGCCGTCGAGCGCCCCGAGGGTACGGCGTCGCGGCTGGTGCGGCTCCGGCAGCGGCTGGCCGGCTCCCAGGGGACCCTGGGCCGGGGGCTGCTGGCGCTGCTGTCGCGCGACCGGCTCGACGAGGACACCTGGGAGTCCATCGAGGACACCCTGCTGACCGCAGACATCGGCGTCGCGCCCACCCAGCAGGTGGTCGAGAACCTGCGCACCCGGATGCGCGTCGAGGGCGGCCAGGCGGGGGAGCCGCGCGCCGTCCTGCGGGACGAGCTGCTCCACCTCGTCGACCCCAGCATGGACCGCCGGCTCCAGGTCAGCGGGGCCGACGGCAGCCCGGGGGTCGTCCTGGTCGTGGGCGTCAACGGGTCGGGCAAGACGACCACCGTCGGCAAGATCGCACGGATCCTGGTCGCCGAGGAGCGCTCGGTCGTGCTCGGTGCCGCCGACACCTTCCGGGCCGCGGCCGTCGAGCAGCTGGCCACCTGGGCCGAGCGGGTCGGGGTCGAGGTGGTCCGCGGCCCCGAGGGGGGTGACCCCGCCTCGGTGGCGTTCGAGGCCGTCAAGGAGGGAGTCGACCGCGGGGTCGACACGGTCATCGTCGACACCGCCGGGCGCCTGCAGAACAAGGCCGGCCTCATGGACGAGCTCGGCAAGGTCAAGCGGGTGATCGAGAAGCAGGCCCCGGTGACCGAGGTGCTGCTGGTGCTCGACGCGACCACCGGCCAGAACGGTCTCATCCAGGCCCGCGTGTTCTCCGAGGTCGTGGACGTGACCGGCATCGTGCTCACCAAGCTCGACGGCTCCGCCAAGGGCGGCATCGTGATGGCCGTGCAGCGCGAGCTCGGCGTCCCGGTCAAGCTGGTCGGTCTCGGCGAGGGACCCGACGACCTCGCGCCGTTCGACGCCGGCGCCTTCGTCGACGCCCTCCTCGGCTGAGCGTCCGCTCTCGGCCGAGGGCTACCAGCCCCGACGCACGAGAGGCCGGCGCCCGGGTCTCCCCGGTCGCCGGCCTCTCGTCACGAGCCGGCTCGCTGCGTCAGTTGCGCGCGATGCGGTCGCGCCCGGCGCCGCCGACCAGGCGGTCGCCGCCCGGGCCGCCGCGCAGCCAGTCGTTGCCGCCGAAGCCGTAGGCGCGGTCGTTGCCCTTGGCACCGTTGACGAAGTCGGCGCCCGCGCCGCCGTAGACCACGTCCTGCCCGGCGTCGGTCAGCACCCACAGGCGGAACCGCGCGCCCAGGCCGCGGCCGTCGACATAGTCGTTGCCGAGCCGCGGCCAGACCTGCACGAACATCTTGCGGCCGTCGAAGCGGGCGGGGACCTTGCAGACCGCCGAGATGCCCTTGCGGACACCCTCGCGGTGGCAGCCCTTGGCGAGCCCGGCGATGCGCTTGGTGCCGGTGTCGCGGTAGCGCAGGCTGTTGCTGTCGGCGAGGTAGGTGACCGTGAGGTGCGAGTTCTGCTGGCCGGCGATGTAGACGAGGCCGTACTTGTTCATCCGGAGGATGGCCTTGTCCTTCACGTTGTGCACGTGGGCGTCGCCGGGGCCGAGCATCGTGGGGGGCAGCCCGCCCGCTCCCGCCGGGCTGACGCCGAGGCCGACCAGGAGGCCGGCACCGAGTGCCAGACCAACGCAAACTGAGGCAATCTTTCGAATCATGGGGGTGTACTCCTGAGGTGGGGGTCGACGACTCTAAGCACAGATCGCGCACCGATGCTAAATCGTGACCTTTCCCAGGGTGCCCCCACGAGGGTGCTTTGTCCCGCGTCCGCCCGTCCCCGAGGGGACGAGCGACCCCCTCCCGGCGCAGGTCCCTCGGCGGGGAGTCGTCTAGATATCCCAGGGGGTAGGACGTCAAGCGGCTGCTGGGGTCCGGTGTGCCCAGGCGATGGCTTCGTCGTAGGTGGTTCTGTGGCGTAGGCAGCCGTCGAGGATGCCGACGAGGCGGTTGGACAGGGTGCGGAGTGCTTGGTGGTGGGTGCGCCGCGGGCGCGGTGCTGGTCGTAGAAGGCCCGGGCTCCGGGTGATGCGGTGAGCGCTGCGAAGGCTTGTTGGTGCAGCGCGTCGGCGAGCCGTTTGTTGCGGGCGTAGCGGGCGAGCACGACCTTGCTCTTGCCTGAGGTCTTGGTGATGGGGCTGGTGCCGGCGTAGTTGCGCCTGGCTTTGGCGTCGGCGTAGCGGTCCTTGTCGTCGCCGAACTCGGCAAGCACCCGGGCGCCGAGCACCACACCGAGGCCGGGTTGGCTGGTGATGATCTCAGCGTCCGGGTGCTGGCCAAAACACCGCTCCACCTCGCCCTCGAGCGCCGCTGTCTGGGCGAGCATCGTGGTGAGCACGGCGACCAGTGACCGGACGCTGATGCCGTAGGCCTCGGTGAGCGCGTCGGACAGTGCGAGGTGCTCGCCGCGCAGGGCGGTGAGATCTCCTCGGCCGCCGCTGGAGGTTCCGTTGCCGTCCGGCCTTGCGCAGCACGGACCAGACGCGGCACCGATATGGCCCGACCGGCGACCGGAGTGGGGGCGATCGCGAGCACTGCGAGCGCGTCCCTGCCGGCCAGCGCATCGCCGAACGCCTCGAGCGCGGCGGGGTAGAACTCCCGCAGCATCGAACGCGGCGTCGGCCTGGCCTGTCGCTGCCGGGTCCAGATCATCGTCTGGTGGGTGCGGGCCACGGTCTTGACCACCTCGGCCTGTTCGCCGTCCGACGGCCACGACACGGTGGTGCTCGCGGTCCTTGCGGACGATCTCGGCCAGCACATGCGCATCGCCGGGGTCGCTCTTGGCGCCCGAGGTGGTGAGCCCGTTCGCGGTAGCGAGCGGCCACGAGGTTGATCGCGACACCGCTAGCCGGCAGCGACCAGGGCGTGGACCCAGCCGCCCCGGTCGGTTTCGATCCCCACCAAGACCGACTCGGGCTCGTCGTCGTCGGCGAGGTGGTCGGCGATCAGCGCGTGGAGCCGGGTCAGCCCGGTCGCCCCCTCGGGCAGCCGGCGCCGCTTCGAACACCCGGCCTTGGTCGTCTTGGTCGCTCGATGTCGTGATGGGCCTCGGCCCAGGTCGCACCCAGGAACAGCACCCGTCCTCCTCACCACTTGAACCGGTTCGTCCCGAAGAGGCTCGCAGGCGACCTCGACATCGCCGTCGGTTCAGTGCTCACCGCACACGGCGGGGCGCGTTATCCCAGCAGCCATCAACGCCTCGGCTCGTTCACCGGCAGGGGCACGATCTAGACGTAGACCTGGATGGCCAGGCTGCAGGAGTGCTCACCCGCCGGCGGACTCGGACACCACTCTGACCGAAACCAAGGCGATGCACGCCCATTAGGCCGCGGGGGCGTACTCGGCCCGCCAGCGCTCGAAGTCCCACCCGTCCAGGAAGCGGGTGGCGGCCCGGCGCCCGGAGCGGAACAGGCCGGCCTTCTGGTCGTCGGTGAGGTCGAAGTCGGTCGTCGAGACGCCCGACGCGTCGACGAAGACGGTCCGCGAGGCGACCGACGCCTGGTCGACGTAGATCTGGTCGTGCGCGTTGGTCATCGTCGTGACCAGCGCCTTGGCCAGCGTCACGGGGTCGTCCACGTCGCGCCAGTGCTGGCGCGACATCGGCATCCGCGCCGACAGCTTCACGCCCAGGGTCGGGCGCTCCATCTCGTCGTCGAAGAGCCCGATCGGGTAGTTCGACAGCATCCCCCCGTCGGTGAGCACGAGCTCGCGGCGGCCGTGGGCCAGCTCGGGCGCGACGGCGATGCGCCAGGGGCGGAAGAAGAACGGGATCGACGCCGAGGCGCGGACCGCGTCGGCGACCGACAGGGTGTCCGGGTCGCAGCCGAGCAGCTCCTCGCAGTCCCAGGGGAGGCGCAGCATGCGGCCCCGAGAGACGTCGGAGACGATGACGACGAGCCGGTAGCGCTGCTGCACAGGGGTCCGGCAGGTGGCACCGGGCCGGCGCAGGTCGCCGAACGTGTGCACGCCCGCGGCCGCAAGCTGGTCGCGGATCCAGCGGTGCAGCGTCTCGCCGGCATAGATGCCCTCGCGGAGCAGGACGTCGAGGCTCTGCCCCAGGAGCCCCAGCCACGAGCCCAGCACCCCACGGTCGAGGAACGCGGCGAAGTCGGTCTCGACGGTCAGGTCCTCCAGCCGGTCGTCGAGCCCCGCGGCGACCAGGGCCGCCACGATGGCACCCGCCGAGGTCCCGGCGACGCGGTCGAAGCGGTGCGACTCCCGGAGCTCGTGGACCGCACCGGCGAGCCCGGCGCCCTTGACGCCGCCGCCTTCGAGCACCAGATCGGCCTCGTGCATGTCCTCACCCCCGGTCGTGATCGGCCGCCTGTGGCGACGAACTGAGGAGCCGCCGATGCGCCGCGTGGATACGTCGCCGAGCGGCACGCGCGCCGTACGGCGTTCACACGGGCGTAACACCGGGAGCCCAGACGTTGCGAGACCGCAACACGGCGCGCCGTACGGCGAAACCTGCACCGCGCAGGCTGTGGCCCACGAGGACGGGTGCATGTGCCGACAGCGCCGTCAGCCCCGCTGGGCCCGTCCGTGACGAATGAAGCCTGGAGGTTCCGTGGACGGCTACTACGCCTTCATGATCGTGGCGACCGCGCTCGTCCTGATGATGACGACGCCTGCGCTCGCCCTGTTCTACGGCGGCATGAGCCGCTCGAAGTCCGTGCTCAACATGATGATGATGTCCTATGTCTCGCTGGGCATCGTCGGGATCGTCTATGTCCTCTGGGGCTGGTCGACGTCCTTCGGTCCCAACGACGTCGGCGGCATCTTCGCCAACCCCTTCACCCTGTTCGGCCTGAAGGACGTCGGCTGGGACTCCTACATCGCCGTCGCGTTCCAGATGACCTTCGCGGTCATCACCGCGGCGCTCATCAGCGGTGCGATCGCCGACCGCGTCAAGCTGTCGGCCTGGGCGGTCTTCCTGCCGCTGTGGGTGACGCTCAGCTACTTCCCGATCGGCCACATGGTCTGGGGCGGCGGCTTCATCCTCGAGCACCTCGGTGCCCAGGACTACGCCGGAGGCACCGTGGTGCACATCAACGCGGGTGTCGCGGGCGGCATCCTGGCGCTGATCATCGGCAAGCGGGTCGGCTTCGGCAAGGAGCCCATGCGGCCGCACAACCTGACGCTCACCATGGTCGGCGCGGGCCTGCTGTGGTTCGGCTGGTACGGCTTCAACGTGGGCTCGATCGTCTTCCTCGCCGGCGACGGGGGCACGAAGGACACCGCGCAGTTCATGTCGGAGACGGGCGTGACGTTCCTCAACACGACGATCGCCACCTGCGCCGCGATGCTGGCCTGGCTGGCGATGGAGCGGATCCTGCACGGCAAGGCCACCTCGCTCGGCGCGGCGTCCGGCATCGTCGCCGGCCTCGTCGCCATCACGCCGTCCTGCGGCGCGGTGAGCCTCGTCGGCGCGATCGTCATCGGGGCGGTCGCGGGTGCGGCGTGTGCCTGGGCCGTGGGCCTGAAGTACAGGTTCGGGCTGGACGACTCGCTCGACGTCGTCGGCGTCCACCTGGTCGGCGGCATCATCGGCACCGTCCTGATCGGCTTCCTGTCCACGTCGTCGGCACCCGGCGGCATCGACGGTCTCCTCTATGGCGGCGGCTTCGGCTCGCTGGGCGACCAGCTCGGTGCGGCCGGCATCGCCATCGCCTGGTCGGCCGTGATGACGACGATCATCGGCCTCGCCATCAAGCACACGATCGGCTGGCGCATCACCGAGGACGCCGAGGTCGAGGGCATCGACTTCAACGAGCACGGTGAGACGGCCTACGACCTGGGCGTCTCCGGCGGCCGGAGCTCCGGCTCGCTGCTCGGCTCCGCGGCCACCGCGACCGCCACCGCCACCGCGACCAAGGAAGGGGCGAAGGCATGAAGCTCATCACCGCGGTGATCAAGCCGCACAAGTGGGAGGACGTCCGCGAGGCCCTCGAGACGTTCGGGGTCACCGGGATGACCGTGTCCGAGGTGTCCGGCTACGGCCGGCAGAAGGGGCACACCGAGGTCTACCGGGGTGCGGAGTACGACATCGCGCTGGTCCCCAAGATCCGGATCGAGATCGCCGTCGACGACGCCGACGTCCCGGACGTGGTGGACATCGTGGTGAAGACCGCCCAGACCGGGCGGATCGGTGACGGGAAGGTCTGGGTGACGCCGGTCGACTCTGTGGTCAGGGTGCGCACGGGTGAGCGCGACGAGGCCGCCCTCTAGCGCCCCCGTCACCGTCCCGGGACGACGTGGCTGATCGGCACCAGCCGCGCTCCCCGTCCCCGGCGTCCGGAACCATCTCCCGGACGCCGGGGGCGATCACCCGGCCGGCACGACCGGCCGGGTGATTAACACGCCCGAAACACATCGGGTCGCTCGGCGAAACCGTGGTCGGTCAGGGTGTGGCCTCGTGACCCTCCTGGCCTCCGGTGTGATCGACTCGGGCGACACCGCCTGGCTCCTGGTGTCGTCGGCGCTCGTCCTGCTGATGGCCCCGGGGCTCGCGCTCTTCTATGGCGGCATGGTCCGCTCCAAGAGCGTGCTCAACATGATGATGATGACCTTCGGCGCGCTCGCCGTGATCGTCGTGCTGTGGGTGCTCGTGGGCTACTCGCTGGCCTTCGGCGACGACGTCGGGGCCGGGCTCCTCGGTGATCCTGGCCAGTACGCCGGCCTCGGGCAGCTGCTCGGCCCGGATGCCGCCGGGTCGCGAACCGTCCCCGTGCTGCTCTTCGCCGTCTTCCAGGGCCTCTTCTGCGTGATCACCGGGGCGCTGGTGTCCGGCGCGATCGCCGACCGGGCCCGCTTCGGGTCCTGGCTGGTCTTCGTGGCGGTGTGGACGGTGGTCGTCTATGCCCCCGTCGCCCACTGGGTCTTCGACGTCTCCGCCGACGGGCACGTCGGCGGGTGGCTCGCCAACCGGGTCGGCCTCGTGGACTTCGCCGGCGGGACAGCGGTCGAGATCTGCTCCGGCGCCTCCGCGCTCGCCCTGGCGCTGGTCACCGGCCACCGGGTCGGCTTCGGCCGGGACCCGATGCGCCCGCACAACCTGACCCTCGTGATGCTCGGCGCCGGGCTGCTCTGGTTCGGCTGGTTCGGCTTCAACGCGGGCTCGGCGCTGCACGCCGACCAGAGCGCCGCCGTCGTCTTCACCACGACCCTCGCGGCGGGCGCCACCGGAGCACTGGGCTGGCTGGCCCTGGAGCGGCTGCGCGACGGTCACGCGACCTCGCTCGGGGCCGCGTCGGGGATGGTCGCGGGGCTCGTGGCCATCACGCCGTCCTGCGGCTCCCTGACCCCGGTCGGAGCGCTGGTGATGGGGGCCGTGGCCGGCGTGGTCTGCGCGCTGGCCGTGGGGCTGAAGTACCGCTTCCGCTACGACGACTCCCTCGACGTCGTCGGCGTCCACCTGGTCGGTGGCCTGGTCGGCACGATCGGGATCGGGTTCCTGGCCAGCAAGGCCGCGCCGACCGGCGTCGCGGGCCTGCTCGACGGCGGCGGGGTGGACCAGCTCGGCAGCCAGCTGGTGGGCTCGGGGGTGGTGCTGGTCTATGCGTTCGTCGCATCCGGCATCATCGGACTCGTGGTCGACAAGCTGATCGGCTTCCGGATCGACGAGGAGCACGAGATCAGCGGCATCGACCTGGTCGTCCACGCCGAGACCGCCTACGACCTGCACGCCACCGCGGGCAGCCGGGCCGCCGGTCACTCGGTGCTGGCGGCGCTCACGCACCGGGAGGAAGACTGATGAAGCTCGTCACCGCGGTCGTCAAGCCGCACAAGTGGGAGGACGTCCGGGCCGCGCTCGAGACGATGGGCGTGACCGGCATGACCGTGTCCGAGGTGTCCGGCTACGGCCGCCAGAAGGGGCACACCGAGGTCTACCGCGGCGCGGAGTACGACATCGCGCTCGTGCCCAAGATCCGCGTCGAGATCGTCGTCGACTCGGCCGACGCCGACGACGTGGTCGCCACGATCGTGCGCTCCGCCGCCACGGGCCGGATCGGCGACGGCAAGGTGTGGGTCACGCCCGTGGACACGGTCGTCCGCGTGCGCACCGGCGACCGCGACGACGCCGCCCTCTGAGGCCGGGTCCGTCGACCGATGACCGCGACCGGGCGCGCCCGCCGTACCGCCGAGGCGGACGCGCTCTGCTCGCAGGCCTACGACGCCGCGGGCGGCCCGGTCGACGGCGTCGCCCTGGTGGCCGTGGGCGGCTACGGCCGCGGCGAGCTGGCGCCCTTCTCCGACCTCGACCTGGTGCTCGTGCACGACTCGCCGGAGTCGCCGGGCCCGTGGGTGGAGGGGCTGTGGTACCCGCTGTGGGACTCGGGCTCGCGGCTCGACCACGCCGTGCGGTCGTTCTCGGAGATGGTGACCGCCGCGACCGGCGACCTGCGCGTGGCTCTGGGGCTGCTCGACCTCCGGCACGTCGCGGGTGACCCCAACCTGACGCTGCGGCTGCGCACCACCATGCTCGCGTCCTGGCGTCGGGACGCCCGCGACCGGCTGCCGGCGCTGCGCCGGCTGGTGGAGGGCCGGCACGAGCTGGTCGGCGAGCTCGCGCACGCCGCCGTCCCCGACCTCAAGGAGGCGGAGGGAGGGCTGCGCGACGCCACCGTGCTCAAGGCGCTGGTCGCCAGCTGGCTCGTCGACGTCCCCCACGTCGACCTCGAACGCTCGCGGCAGGCGCTGCTCGACGTCCGCGACGTGCTGCACCACGCGACGGGGCGACCCACGGACCGGGTCGCGCCCGAGCTGTGGGCGGAGGTGGCGCGGGGGAGCGGGCTCGACGACGCCGCCGCCGCACAGGCCCAGGTGCGCGAGCTCGGGCGCCGCATCACGCACCTCTCGCGGCTGACCTGGCGCCGGGTGGACGCCGTCCTGACCCGGCCCGCGTCGGTGGGGGGTGCCCGGCGGCCGCAGCTGACTGCCATCGCGCCGGGCGTGGCGCTGTCGTCGGGCGAGGTCGTGCTCGACGGGCGCACCCGGCCGGGCTCCGACCCGCTGCTGCTCCTGCGGGCGGCCGCGGAGGCTGCCGAGCGCGACGTCGTCCTCGCGCCCGCCACCGCCGCCCGGCTCGTGCGCGAGGGGGCGCCGCTGCCGGAGCCGTGGCCCCGCGAGGCGCGACAGCTCATGGTGCGGCTGCTGGCCGCCGGGCGCGGGCTGCTGGAGGTCTGGGAGACGCTGGAGGAGACCGGGGCGCTGCACCGGATCCTGCCCGAGTGGGACCGGATCCACCTGCTGCCCCATGCCTCGGTCATCCACCGCTTCACCGTCGACCGCCACGTGGTCGAGACCTGCGTGGAGGCGTCGTCCCTGATCCGGCACGTGGCGCGTCCCGACGTCCTCATGGTGGCGGCGCTGCTGCACGACATCGGCAAGGGCGGGCTCACCGAGCACAGCGTGGCGGGCGAGCCGATCGCCCGGGAGATCGCGACGCGCATGGGCTTCGGCGAGACGTCCGTCGACCTGGTGGCGACGCTGGTGCGGTGGCACCTCCTGCTGTCGCAGACGGCCACGACGCGCGACCCCGACGACCCCGCCACGGTGCACGAGGTGCTGTCGCGCGTCGGCGACCCGGAGGCGGTGACGCTGCTGTCGGCGCTCACCGAGGCCGACGCACGCGCCACGGCCCCGGCGGCCTGGACCTCGTGGCGGGCCGGGCTGGTCCGCTCCCTCACGCGCCGGTGCCTGATCGCCCTGGACGACCTGTCGGTCCCGGCGTCGGGGGCCGAGGAGGCGCTGGTCGAGGTGCCGAAGGCGCTGCGGCGCGACCCGCAGGCGGTGTCCATGGAGGTCGTGGCGGCCGACGACGGCGCTCGCCTCACGGTCATCGCCCGGGACCGGGTCGGGCTGCTGGCCGACGTCGCGGCGTGCCTCGCGCTCCAGCGGACCTCGGTCCGCGCGGCGCGCGCCTGGGACCAGGGGGAGCTCGCGGTCAGCGTCTGGGACGTCGCGGACGACCTGCTCGACCCGGCCGTGCTGCGGCACCGCCTCGACGCGATCGTCAGCGGCCGGGTCCGGCCGGCGGAGCGCCTGCGCCCCGCCGAGGGGGCCTCGCTCGCGCCGTCGGTCGCCGTACGACCCGAGGCGTCGGAGCGCTCCACCGTCCTGGAGGTCCGCGCCGCGGACAAGCCGGGCGTCCTCTATCTCGTGCTCGCCGCCCTCGCGGCGATGGGGATCACCGTCCGGTCGGCGCACGTCGACACCCTCGGCCCGCAGGCGGTCGACGTGTTCTATCTCCAGGAGTACGACGCCGGCGCCCTCTCCGACGCCCGCGGCGCCGCCGCCGCCCACGCCGTCCGCGCCGCCCTCGCCCCCGCCCCCGCCTGACCCGAGGTGGCGCTTGCGGTTCGCCGAAGTGGGACTTGCGGTTCGTCGAAGTGGGACTTGCGGTTCGTCGAGGTGGGACTTGCGGTTCGTCGAGGTGGGACTTGCGGTTCGTCGAGGTGGGCGTCCGGGTTCGCCAGGGCGTACGTCGTGGGCGGCCCGCCCGACCGTGACCGGACTACCCTGGATGCGTGCTGGCGGGAGTGCTCATCTGCGTCGTGGGGCTGCTCGTTGTCGCGGCCGTGGTGTGGAGGCTGAGCCGGTGGATGCAGTCTCCCGACGCCTGGTCGGGCGGAAGCCACACGGCCGATGCCTTCGGCAACTTCATCGATGTGTTCGACCCCGGTCGCTCCCGCGGAGAGCGTGACCTCCAGGAACACCACAACGCGGGGCCTGTCACCCGCGCGCCCGACGACGAGGACGAGGACCCGGTCAAGCTGATCGCCGGCCCCGACGGTCGTCCGCGAGGAGTGTCGGTCCGGCGGACCGCCCGTCGAGACGCCTGACCTCCCACCTCGCTGGACCCGCGGTCCCACTTCGGCGAGCCGCAAGTCCCACTTCGGCGAGCCGCAAGTCCCACTTCGGCGAGCTGCAAGTCCCACCTCGGCGTACCTCAGCGCCACGTCGGCGTACCTCAGCGCCACGTCGGGGTCAGGGGGGCCACTCGTCGGCGAGGAGGGCATAGGCCATGCCGTCGCGCCAGGCGCCGGAACGGTGGAGGGACTCGCGGAGGGTGTGGGACTCCCGGCGCATGCCGACCCGCTCCATGAGGCGCCAGGAGGCCTCGTTGTCGGCGAAGCACTGGGCATAGACCCGGCGCAGGCCGAGGTCGGTGAAGGCGGTCCGGATGAGCGCGGTGACCGCCTCGGTGGCCAGGCCGCGGCCCTGGACCGCGGGGTCGAGCGCCCAGCCGATCTCCGCCTGCACGCCGACGGCGAGGTGGGCCACCTCGGCCTGCGCCCAGCCATCCTCGAGCGCGATGTAGAGGTCGCCCACCACGGTGCCGTCGAGCTCCACCACGAGCGTCTTGGTGAGCCGGTCGTGGTCGGCGAAGCGCGCCGCATAGCCGTCGTACGTCGAGGGCGTGCCGGAGAGCCAGGTGCTGACCTCGTCGAGCCTCCGGTAGCGCCAGGTCGACTCCGCGTCGCCGGCCGTCGCGGGACGGATCACGAGCCGCTCGGTGCGGATCGGCCAGGACACGTCGGCGAGGGTGCGCGGCATGCCGCCATGATGCCCGAGCCGCCCTGGCGCCATGGTCCGGTGCTCCGACGAGCGCGAGAGCTGGGCGGGCCCAGCTAGCGGGCCGAAGGCGGCGGTGCGACCGAGCCCCGCTCGACGAGCCGGGCCGAGAGCCGGATGGCGGCCACGTCGACCGGCTCGCCGTTCATCCGCTGCAGGAGCCGCTCGGCGGCGCGCTCGCCGAGCTGGAGCACCGGCTGGCTCATCACCGTGATGGGCGGGCTGACGACCTCGGTCCATTCGGCGTCGTCGAAGCCGATCAGCGAGCACTCGTCGGGGCAGCGCACCCCCGTCTGCTGGAGCCCGCGCAGCGCGCCGAGTGTCAGCACGCTGTCGAAGGTGATGATCGCCGTCGGTGGGCGGGGGAGGGCCATCAGTGCCGAGGTCGCGGCGCACGCGTCCTCGCGCCGGAACCCGACGGTGGGCAGGTAGTCGGCCACGAACGGGATGCCGGCTGCCGCCAGCGCCTCGCGGTAGCCGGCGGTGCGCATGCCGAACGTGGTGGCCTGGATCCGCTTGAGGCCGCGCGGGTCGGTGCGGTGCAGCTCGTCGGCCCGGTCCGGTCCGGCGCCGGTGATCACGGCGATCCGCTCGTGACCCACGTCGAGGAGGTGCTGGGTCGCCTCCCGGGCGGCCCGGCGGTTGCGCAGCCCGACCGAGTCGGCCTCGAGGCCGTGCAGGCGCCGGTCGAGCAGGACGACGGGAAGCCCGTCGTCGATGAGCTCGGCGAGCATGTCTCGCTCCGACTCCTCGGTCGGGGTCACGATCAGGCCGTCCACGCGCCGCGCGGCCATCACCTGGAGCGCTCGGTACTCCTGGGCGGGGTCCTCGTCGGAGTTGGCGAGGAGCACGTCGTAGCCGGATCGGGCCAGGCGGTCGGTGATGCCCCGCAGGGCGCGCAGGAAGAACGGGTTCTCGATGTCGGCCACGATCACGCCCACCGTCTGCGTGGTCTTGGTGATCATCGACCGCGCCACCATGTTGGGCCGGTAGCCCAGCTCCGCGGCGGCCGCCTCCACGCGTTCGCGGCTGCGGTCGCTCACCGAGCCGTAGTTGCCGAGGGCCCGTGCCGCGGTGGCCACCGACACGCCCGCCCGTCGAGCGACATCGGTGACGGTGACCGCTCCCGTGGTGGGTGTCGACACCTCGTCCCTCCTTCGCGGCCTTCGCGGCCTCGGGTGATCTGGCCCTCGGGAGACTACTGACGCGAGTTCCCTTGACAAGACCGCCGTGCGGTTGAGAACGTTATCACGAATTACTGAGAACGTTATCAGCCAAGGAGCGAAGACGCGATGACCCAGTCCGCAGCAGCCGAGCAGCTGCCCCTCAAGCCGATCGATGCCGACACGGTCGAGAAGCTGGCCGAGACCGTCGCCGAGCGCGACGCGATCCGTGCCGTGGTGGACGGCGTCGTGGAGAAGGGCCTGCGGGCGGTCTACTGGGTCGGCGCCGGCGGCTCGCTGATCTGCAGCCACCCCGCGCACTACCTGCTGGTCCAGCACGGCACGGTCCCTTCGTTCCAGGTGCAGAGCGACGAGCTCAACTGCAGCCAGCCGGCGCTGATGGACGAGCACGCTCTCGTGGTCCTCGCCTCCTACACCGGCAAGACCAAGGAGACCGTGGCCGCGGCCAGGACGGCGGCCGCCACCGGTGCCACCGTGATCGCGGCCGCCAAGGCCGACAGCCCGCTCGCCGAGGCCGCCCACCACTCGTTCCTGGGCAAGAGCGACCTGTTCGAGCAGATCGTCGCCTTCGCGGTGCTCGAGGCCACGGGCGCCGAGCTCGACTGGGAGGCCGTGTCCGCAGGTCTCACCGCGCTCCCGGAGGCCACCCGGCACGCCGTGGAGGAGGCCGACCCGCTGCTCGCCGAGATCGCGGCCGACTTCGCGCAGGACGATTTCACCTTCATCCTCGGCTCCGGTCCCAGCTTTGCCTGGGCCTACGGCATGGCCATGTGCTTCTTGCAGGAGATGCAGTGGAAGCAGGCCGCGGGCTACAACTCCGGCGAGTTCTTCCAGGGAGCCTTCGAGATGGTGGACGAGAAGTCCGCCGTGCTGGTCTGGCTGGGCGAGGACCCGTCCCGCCCGATGGGGGAGCGGGCGCTGGCGTTCCTGCGGACCTACGCCCCGCGCCACCGGTTCGTCGACGTGGCCGAGCTCGAGCTGCCCGGCATCCCGGCCGCCGTGCGCGGCGAAGCCTCGCCGATCGTGATCGCCGCGCTGGCCAACCGGCTCTCGCAGCACTACGAGCACCTGCGCCAGCACGACCTCGAGACCCGCCGCTACATGTTCAAGGTCGACTACTGATGACCACCACGACGGAGCTGGGCTTCGACGAGGCCCGTTATCTCCGGATCCAGGAGGGCGCGGTGGCCGCGGGCCTCGCGCTCGCCGACGAGCTGGGCGCGGCGCGGCGCGACGGCGCCGAGGAGCTGGTGTTCCTCGGCACCGGTGGGGCCAACCTGCTGATGGAGCCCGCCGTGCAGCTGCTGGCACGGCACTCCTCCTTCCCCGCCCAGGTACGACGCTCGGCCGAGGAGGTCGTCGACGAGGCGGCGCGACTCGGGCCGCGCAGCATCGTCGTGATGCCGTCGCTGTCGGGCACGACGACCGAGACCCTGGCGGTCGCGGAGCTGGCCCGAGGTCGCGGTGCGCGGCTGGTGGCGCTGGTCGGTCGCGAGCAGACCCCTCTCGCGGAGCTGTCCCACGCGACGTTCGTCAACGAGGCGCTCGACGACACGTCGTCGGAGTCGTTCTTCCTCCAGACGATGCTGGGCGTCCTCGGCCTCGCGGACACCGACGGGGCCCGGCGGCTGGGCGGCGAGCTGGCGCAGCTGCCCGAGCTGCTGACGAGGGCCAAGCGCGACATCGACGGACCGGCGGCCGGACACGCGGCCTTCCTCGCCGACGCCGACTGGCACATCTTCACCGGGGCCGGGCCCGCCTGGACCGAGGCGCACTACTTCGCGATGTGCATCCTCGAGGAGATGCAGTGGATCCGGACCCGTCCGGTGCACGCCGCCGACTTCTTCCACGGGACCCTCGAGCTCGTCGACGAGGACGTGAGCGTGGTCGTGCTCAAGGACGCCAGCGCCTACCGGCCGATGGCCGAGCGGGTCGAGGCGTTCCTGGCCGACCGCACCCGCCGCGTGCTGGTGCTGGACGCCGCGACCTCAGACCTGTCCGCCCTGTCACCGGACGCCCGGGGGGTCGCCGGTCCGGTCGTGCTCGCGGCCCAGCTCGAGCGCGTCGCCGCCCACCTCGAGATCCTGCGCGACCACCCCCTGACGACGCGTCGCTACTACAAGCGAGTGGAGTACTGACATGACCGCCGGGCTCGTCTGCGTGGGCGACAACGTCGTCGACGTCTATGTGGACGAGGGCTTCATGTATCCCGGCGGCAACGCGCTCAACGTCGCCGTCCACGCCACCCGCATCGGTGCGACGCCGGCCGCCTATGTCGGCGCGCTCGGCACGGACCATGCCGGAAAGGTGGTGCTCGCCGCCCTCGAGGCCGAGGGCGTCGACACCGGTCGGACGCGGGTGGTCGACGGACCCAACGCGTTCGCCACCGTCCGGCTGGTCGCGGGCGACCGGGTGTTCTCCCAGGGCGGCGTCGGCGTCTCGCGGTTCACTCCCGACGCGGGCGACCTGGCGCTGGCCGCCGCCGCGCGCGTGGTCCACACGGGGGAGTGCTCGATGATGGAGCCCCATCTCGACGCGCTCTCCGCGGCGGCACGCTTCCTCAGCTTCGACTTCTCCGAGCGGGACTGGGACTACGTGGAGGCCCACGCCCCCCACGCCGACCTCGCGATCCTGTCCCGCCCGGAGCGGTCGAGCGACGACCCACTCGAGGTCGCCGCGCGCGTCCTCGAGCTCGGGCCCACCCAGGTCGTGGTCAGCTCGGGCGCCAAGGGTGCGCTCTGGGCCGACCGGACGCGGCATCTCCACGCGGCGGCTCCGGACGCCCGCGTGGTCGACACCCTGGGCGCCGGCGACTCCCTGATCGCCCGGCTGCTCGTCGGCATCGTCGAGGGCGAGACCCCCGACGTCTGGCTGCCGGCCGCCACCGCCTATGCGACGGCGGCCTGCATGGAGCGGGGAGCGTTCGGGCACGCCGCCTCACTCACCCCGAATGCTCCGCCATCGAACACCAGCGAAAGGCAAGAATGATGCGCGCACGACACATCGTCCATGCACTCGCCACCGCGGCCGTCGTGACCGCCCTGGCCGCATGCGGCGCTCCCGGGACCAGCAGCAATGCTCCCAAGGACGTCGACCTGACGTCGCCGGCGGCCAAGGAGGGCACGCTCTCCATCGTCACCAAGTTCGCGGACCCGAAGTACGCGCCGTACTTCGAGAAGATGGCCGCCGACTACGAGGCGGCCAACCCCGACGTCACCGTCGACCTCCAACAGGTCGGTGACCAGCCCTACAAGGACAAGATCCGGGTGCTGGCAGCCTCCAAGAAGCTGCCCGACATCTACTTCTCCTGGGCCGGCGACTTCGCCAACAAGTTCGTGCGCGCCAACCTCGCCGCCGACCTGACCGAGGTCATCGCGCCCGACTCCGAGTGGGGCTCGACCTTCTCGCCCGCCGCCCTCAAGGCGTTCGAGACCGACGGCAAGTACTACGGCGTCCCCATCGACCTCGACGCGAAGTACATGGTCTACAACAAGGCCATCTTCGACGAGGTCGGCGTCGAGCCGCCCGCCACGCTCGAGGACCTGATCACGACCTGCGGCAAGCTCAAGGACGCGGGCTACACGCCCATCGCGTTCGGCAACCAGTACGGCTGGCCCGCGATCCACTACATGACCCAGCTCAACGCCTACGACGTCCCGGCGGACGTGCGCGCGACGGACTACAACCCGGCCACGGGCGCCTTCACCGACCCCGGCTACGAGCAGGCCCTCACCGAGTTCTCGCAGATCGCGTCGGCCTGCTTCGAGTCCGGCACCAACGGTCTGTCCCACGAGGCGGGCCAGGCCGAGTTCCTCGACAGCCAGGCCGGGATGCACTACCTCGAGTCGCTCGAGTTCCCCGTGCTCACCGCCGACGGCGGCGCGCCCGCCGCGGTCGCCGACAACTGGGACTTCTTCCGGCTGCCGCCGTCGTCGAGCGCCCAGGGCGACACCAACGCCCTGACCGGTGCACCCGACGGCTTCATGGTCAACGCCCAGAGCGAGCACGCCGCCCTGGCGGTCGACTTCCTCAAGTTCATGACGTCGCAGGAGAACGGCGCCCAGATGCTCAAGCAGATCGGCTACCTGAGCCCGGTCCAGGGCACCGCCACGTCGGACAACTCCTTCCCGCAGCTGCAGGGAGCGCTGGACGACATCAGCCAGGCCAGTGACTTCGCGATCTGGCTCGACACGGTCACCAACGCCGAGGTCGCCAACGCCTACCTGTCCGGAGTCGAGGGGATCCTCGACGGGTCGAACGACCCGGCTGGTGTGATGGACGACGTGCGGGCCGCGGCCGAGAAGGCCAAGAAGTCGGTCAGCTGACAGACAACCCGGTCCGGGAGAGCACACGGCCTCCCGGACCGGGCTCTCAACCCACGGAGGGAGGCAACGGACATGGGGTCCTGGCGCCGTCGCCGCCTGCTCTCGCTGGCCTGGGTCCTCCCGGCCCTGGTGCTGCTGGGCGTGTTCGTCTACTACCCGATCATCGACAACATCCGGCTGTCGTTCTTCTCGTGGAGCGCCTTCAGCCCCGCTCCGGAGTTCGTCGGGCTGCAGAACTACCGGGACATGGCCGACGACCCCGTCTTCTGGCGGGCGCTGCTCAACAACGTCTGGTATGCCGTCGTGTCCCTGGTGTTCCAGGTCGCGCTGTCGCTCGTGCTGGCCGCCGTGCTCGAGGACCTCGTGGTGTCCCGCCTGCGCACCATCCTCCGCTCGATCTACTTCATCCCCTCGGTCATCTCCATCACCGTGGCCGGCCTGCTGTTCGCCTTCATCTACAACCCGCGCTTCGGCCTGCTCAACAAGCTGCTCGCCGGCGTGGGGCTGGAGGGCTGGCAGCACTCGTGGCTGGGGGAGCGGGCGACCGCGATCTGGAGCATCATCGCGATGTCGCAGTGGCAGAGCATCGGCTACACGACGGTGCTGTTCTGCGTCGCCATCCAGCGGATCCCGACCGAGCTCTACGAGGCCGCCCGCGTCGACGGCGCCGGCCGGGTGCGCTCGTTCTTCACCGTCACCGTGCCGATGGTCCGTGAGATGACGACGCTGCTGATCATCCTGACCGTGTCCGGCGCCTTCCTCCTCTTCAACGAGGTCATGGTCATGACCGCCGGCGGGCCGGCCGACTCCAGCCAGGTCCTGGGCACGTGGATGTACCGCAACGCCTTCCTGGCCGACAACATGGGGTACGCCGCGGCCATCGCGACGCTGATCTTCGTCCTCACCCTGCTCTTCGCGGTCGTGCAGCTGGCCTACTCGCGACGCCGGCGGGTGGAGTGGTGAACGGCGTCGTCGGCCTTGGAGGCAACCCGAGGAGCACCACCGGTCCGGCCCTGGTCCGGATGGTCCTGCTGCGCACGGTCGTCGTGATCCTGCTGGTCGCGTTCGCCGTCGCCGTCATCTACCCGCTGCTGTGGATGGTCTTCTCGAGCTTCAAGACCAACCGCGAGATCTTCAGCAGCCCCTGGTCGCTGCCCGGCAGGCTCCGCTGGGACAACTTCACCCGCGCGGGCAACGCCGGCGTCGTGCGCTACTTCGTCAACAGCATCCTGGTGACGACGGGGTCGATCGTGACGACGACCCTGGTGAGCGCGTGGGCGGCCTTCGGGCTGGTCCGGGTCAAGGCCCCGTTCTCCAACATCGCCACCGGCGTCATCCTCGGTGGCCTGATGATGGCGCCGACGGTCGCGCTGATCCCGCTCTTCGGGCTGCTGCAGGACCTCCACATCTATGACACGCTGTGGGCGCTCGTCATCCTCTACACGGCCTTCCGGATCCCGTTCACGACGTTCCTGATCCGGGCCTACATGATCGACATGCCCTCGTCGATCGACGAGGCGGCCTACATCGACGGGGCGACGCACTGGCAGATCTTCTGGCACATCATCCTGCCGCTGTGCCGGCCGATCCTGGTGTCGGCGGCTCTCCTCCAGGCGCTCTTCGCGTGGAACGAGTTCGCCTTCGCGCTGGTCTTCATCGCGACCCGGGAGAACAAGACCCTCCCCGTCGGCCTCGTCGACATGCAGAGCCGGCTGCTCACCGACTGGCCCGTGCAGTTCGCGGGCCTGACGATGGCGGCGCTGCCGATGATCGTCCTGTTCCTCGTCGGCCAGCGGCACTTCCTGCGCGGCCTCACCGACGGCATCGGCAAGTGAGCGACGGGCCCGCGGCCGCGCGGGCGCCGTACGACGGGAAGCGCTCGATCGGTTAGGGGAGTCTCCCCACGCCGGATAGGCTGGGGCACCGCTCACCCACCCGACTCGTCGAGGACCACTCACTTGTTCGCCACGCTCTCCGACCGCCTTGCCGACACCTTCAAGAACCTCCGTGGCAAGGGCCGGCTCTCCGAGGCCGACATCGACGCGACCGCCCGCGAGATCCGGATCGCCCTGCTCGAGGCCGACGTCGCGCTGCCCGTGGTCAAGGAGTTCGTCGCCGCGGTCAAGGAGCGGGCACGCGGCGAGGAGGTCAGCCAGGCGCTGAACCCCGCCCAGCAGATCGTCAAGATCGTCAACGACGAGCTGGTCACGATCCTCGGCGGCGAGACCCGCCGCCTCCGGTTCGCCAAGAGCGGGCCGACCGTGATCATGCTCGCCGGCCTCCAGGGCGCCGGCAAGACGACGCTGGCCGCCAAGCTGGCGCTGTGGCTCAAGGAGCAGGGTCGGACGCCGATGCTCGTCGCGGCGGACCTCCAGCGGCCCAACGCCGTCAACCAGCTGCAGGTCAACGGCGACCGCGTGGGCGTGCCGGTGTTCGCCCCCGAGCCCGGCAACGGGGTGGGCGACCCGGTGGCCGTCGCGCGTTCCTCCGTCGAGGAGGCCAAGCGCAAGCTGCACGACGTCGTCCTCATCGACACGGCGGGCCGCCTGGGCGTGGACGCCGAGATGATGCAGCAGGCGATCGACATCCGCGACGCGCTCGATCCCGACGAGGTCCTCTTCGTCGTCGACGCGATGATCGGCCAGGACGCGGTCAACACCGCGATGGCCTTCCTCGAGGGCGTCGGCTATGACGGCGTCGCCCTGACCAAGCTCGACGGCGACGCGCGCGGTGGCGCCGCGCTGTCCATCGCCTCGATCACCGGTCGGCCGGTCATGTTCGCCTCCAACGGCGAGAAGATGACCGACTTCGACCTGTTCCATCCCGACCGCATGGCCTCGCGCATCCTCGACATGGGCGACGTCATGACCCTGATCGAGCAGGCCGAGAAGGCCTTCGACCAGGAGCAGGCGCTCAAGGCCGCCGAGAAGCTGACGGGCAAGGGCGGCGACTTCACCCTCGACGACTTCCTCGAGCAGATGCAGCAGGTCCGCAAGCTCGGCTCGATGCAGAAGATCATGGGGATGCTGCCCGGCATGGGCCAGTTCCGCAGCCAGCTCGAGAACTTCGACGAGCGCGAGATCGACCGCATCCAGGCGATCATCCAGTCGATGACGCCCGCCGAGCGGGCCAACCCCAAGCTGATCGACGGCTCGCGTCGCGCCCGGATCGCGCGGGGCTCGGGTCGCCAGGTCTCCGACGTCAACCAGCTGGTCGACCGGTTCTTCGAGGCGCGCAAGATGATGATGTCCTTCGCGCGCGGGGGCGGCATGCCGGGGATGCCCGGGATGGCCGCCGCCGGCGGGCGCCGCAACAAGGCCAAGACCAAGCCGGCCAAGGGGCGCCGGGTCTCGGGCAACCCGGCGAAGGCGGCCGCCGACGCCAAGGCGCAGGCCGACAAGGCCGCGACCGCGGGCGGCAGCCCCTTCGGGAACCCCGGCGGCGAGTCGATCGACTACGAGAAGGCCGCCGCGGCCCTCGACCTGCCCCAGGACTTCTCCAAGTACCTCAAGTAGGCCGGTCCCGGCCCGGCGGTCCGGGCGGCCGGAGCGCGCAGTCCCGCCTGCGCGTTTGCGTGGTTCGCGCACCGAGGCGGGTGCACCCCGTCGTACGCTGGATGCACGAAGCCCCCCGGTGACCCGAGACGCCGGGGGGCTTCGTCGTTCCCGGGCAACGGCCCGTGGTGGCTGCTGGCTACTGGGGGTCGGGGTTGGGGAGGATGACGTCGCGGACGAGGGTGTCGAGGTCGGCGTCGGCGGCGAGGAACTGGCGCAGGGTGCGTGCGGTGGGGGGGAATGCGGCGAACTCGGCGGGGGTGAGGCCGTCGGGTTCGTAGGCGCGTCGGAAGTCCTCGAGCTTGGTGAGGGTGGCGAGGATCTCGGGGGCGATGGGTTCGTCGATGCGGTGCTCGGCGGGGATGCCGGAGGCCTGGATCTTCTGTTGCCAGGCGAAGGGTGGGGAGATGACCAGGTCGCCGCCGACGAGCTCGCTCCACTGGAGCAGGTTGCGGAAGGCTGCGGACAGGACGCGGGCGCGGTAGCCGCGTTCGGTGAAGATCTGGTAGGCGCGCTTGATGGCGGCGACGCCGGCCCACTCGAGGTGGGCGGGGTCGACGTCGATGCCGTCGCGGGCGGCGGCGACCTTGAGCCAGTCGTCGAGGCGGCCGACCATGAGGGTCACGACCGGGCCCATGGCCGAGACGTCGAGGCCCTCGGCCTCGCGGCGGCGCAGGCCGCGTTCGACGGCCTCGCCGACGGCGAGGACCTGGGGGACGCTGAAGGAGACGGTGGCGTTGATGGACACGCCGCGGTAGGTGGCCTCCTCCATGGCGGCCACGCCGGTCTCGGTGGCGGGGATCTTGACGATGATGTTGGGGGCCAGGGCGGCGAACTCGACGGCCTGGTCGACCAGGGCGGCGGGGTCGCGGTGCAGGCGGGGGTCGGTCTGCATCGAGAGCCGGCCGTTGCGGCCCTGGTGGGCCTCGAACGCGGGCACCAGCAGCGCGGCGGCCTCGACCGACATCTCGCGGACGGCCTCCCACCCGATCTGGGACTCGCCCCAGGTCGGGTTGGCCTCGGCGATGGACCGGATCCGGGGTCCCCAGACCTGCGGCCACTTCTTGATCGTGGTGTAGGCGATGACCGGGTTGCAGGTCGCGCCCACGGCGCCGAAGCCGATGGACTGGCCGAGCTCCTCGAGGTCGGCGGAGTCGTTCCACAGCACGGTGTCGGTGCCGGTGACCATGTCGGCCAGCGGGCCGGGGACGAGCGGGGCGGCGGGCGTCGCCATGTGAGCCTCCTGGCGTCCATGTCGGAAAGAGGGTATGTCAGAACAATACCACAATAGAGATCGGTGGGGGAACGGGTCCTCCGCCCGGGTCCACCCCGTCGGGTCGCGGCCGGTCGGCGGCCCCGCCGCCGGTAGCGTCGCCCCCATGACTGCGCTGAGGTGCTCCGGACCCGTCCTCCCGGACGGCGAGAACGCCGAGCTCTACGTCGTCGACGGGCGCGTGACCTACGAGCCCCAGCCCGGCGCCGAGCTGGTCGCCCGTGGCTGGATCGTGCCGGGGCTGGTCGACGCCCACTGCCACATCGGGCTCGACGAGCACGGCGCGGTCGACGACGAGGAGGCCGAGCGGCAGGCGGTGCTCGACCGCGACGGCGGGGCGCTGCTGATCCGCGACTGCGGCACCGCGGCCGACACCTCGTGGATCCACGACCGTGAGGACCTGCCACGACTGATCCGCGCCGGCCGCCACATCGGACGGACGAGGCGCTACATCCGCAACTACGCCCACGAGGTGGAGCCCGAGGAGCTCGCGGCCGTGACGGCGCGGGAGGCCCAGCGCGGGGACGGCTGGGTCAAGCTGGTCGGCGACTGGATCTCACGCGAGGAGGGCGACCTGGCGCCGTCCTTCCCCGACGAGGCCTTCGCCGCCGCGATCGCCGCCGCCCACGAGCACGGCGCCAAGGTCACCGCGCACTGCTTCGGCGAGGCCGAGCTGCCGGGGCTGTTGGCGGCCGGCATCGACTGCATCGAGCACGGCACCGGACTCTCGCAGGACCTCGTCGGCGTGATGGCCGCACGGCAGGTCGCGCTGGTGCCGACGGTGATGCAGCTCGACAAGTTCCCCCAGTACGCCGAGGCCGCGGGCGACAAGTTCCCGGTCTACGCCGCGCACATGGCCGACCTCCACCGGCGGATGCCCGCGACGATCATGGCGGCGTACGAGGCCGGGGTTCCGCTCTATGCCGGCTCCGACGGCGGCGGCGTCGCCCGCCACGGCAACCTCGCCGGCGAGGTGCTCGCGCTGGCCGCGCTCGGGATGCCCGCCGACTACGCACTCGGCGCCGCGTCGTGGCGTGCTCGCGAGTGGCTCGGCTGGAACGCCCGCCTCGACGAGGGGGCGCCGGCGGACTTCGTGGTGTTCGACCGCGACCCGCTGACCGATCTCGGCGTGCTCCGCGAGCCGTCGCGCATCGTGCTGCGCGGACGCGTGGTCGCCTGAGCCGAGCCCGGACTCCGGCCGAGTCAGTCCACGACCTCGAGGATCTCGACGCCCTGCGGGTGGTACTTCACCAGCGCGCAGTTCTCCTTCACGAGCTCCTCGCCCACGGTGTCGCCCGTGTGCCGGTCGATCACCCTCCGCCAGATCTGGTTGGCCCGGAAGACCTGCCCCCGGTAGCCGAAGAAGCGCTCCTCGCGCGCCTCCACCGAGAAGCTGGACGGCTGGGCGCGGTCGGCCAAGAGCAGGCCGCGCAGGTGCCGGTCGTCGACCCAGGTGCGCAGCTGGAAGGTGCTGTCGGTGTCGTTGCGGACGACCAGGTCGACGTAGTTGTAGGCGATCGAGCAGCCCACTCCCCAGGGCAGCACCCGGCCTTTGTCGGGGAACGGGTCGAAGCTGTGCTCGGACCGCTCGACCACGGTCAGGCTCGCGTGCAGGAACATCCAGTGCAGCAGGTTCGCGAGCTGGCAGATGCCGCCCCCCACGCCGGCCTCGGCGTCCCCGTTGGACAGCCGCATGCCCTCGACGTACCCCTTGCGACGGGTGCAGCTCCCCACCACGTGGTTGAAGGAGAACGTCTCGCCGGGACGGATGAGCAGCCCGTCGACGCGGCGGGTGGCGATCTGCAGGTTGGTGACCTTGCCGTGCTGGAGGACCATCTCCCGCTCTGAGAGTCGGCGCAGTAGCAGCGAGGAGTGGGCCTTGACGCGGACCGGCAGGTCGACGTCGGTCCGGTCGCGGGCCCAGCGGGTCCCCGAGGTCCACCAACGCAGCCGGCGTCGGAGCCGATGGGCACGCACGGCCCAGGGATAGAGCCAGGGGTGGCGCTCGCTCGGCCGCGCCGCGGCCGTCAGACGCGCCGGCAGCCGCAGCCCCAGCTCGCGAGCCCGGTCCCGGGTGAGCGGGTGGGTGAGCGTGGTCATCGCGGGCCTCCAGTTCCCCCGTGCTGGTGTCCTCTTCTCCAGTGTGATGCCACGGGAGGACACCGAGTTGTCTCGTGCGACACGTTCCGCAGCACGGACCTGGGTGCCCAGTCGGGACTAGGCTCGTGCCATCCGTGGTGACGGATCCAACGGGGGAAGGAGCTTCACCGTGGTCTCGCCGATCGATCCCCAGTGGTGGGACAGTCCGGTGTCCGGACTGCGCAAGCTGCCGCAGCAGCAACGCAGCCGCGAACGCGTCGTGGCCGTGCTCGACGCGGCCGAGCACATCCTCGCCACCGACGGCGTCGAGGGGCTCACGATGCGGCGGCTGAGCGACGAGGCCGGGGTGCCCGTGGGCACGCTCTACCAGTTCTTCGTGGACAAACAGGGGGTCGTCGACGCCCTGGTCCACCGGCACGGCGAGGCGACGCCGGTGCTCATGGTCGAGATGGAGCAGCTCGCCGCCGACTCGCTCCCGTGGCGCGAGATCCTGACGCTGGTCATCGACCGGCAGATCCGCCGACTGCGCGCGGACCCGGCCTACGTCGCCGTCTGGGCCAACCGCGACCTCAGTGCCCAGGCCCAGCGCGAGGACGACCGCGACATCGAGACGATGACCGACCTGCTGAGGCGGCTGCTGCAGGGCCAGGAGGGCCTGCCGGACACGCCGACGCTGCGCGCCTACTGCCGGGTGGCCATTCAGGCCGCCGACTCCCTGATGCACCTGGCCTTCCGCGTGGACCCCGAGGGCGACGACGTCACGCTCGTGGAGCTCAAGCGGATCCTGCTCCTCTACCTCGACAGCGTCGTCGCCGAGCTGCCGCGGGACCCCGACCGAGGCTGAGAGCCTGGATCCACGCTGGGCCTTCTCTCCGCAAACGGTTCGCGGTCTGTTCACCGGCCCGGACACAATGCCCTGGTGACGACCGTTGCCGACCTCCTTCCCGTCCTCGGCCTGCGCATCACGGCGGGGCCCCTCGAGCTGCGCGGACTCACCGACGGCGACCTCCCCGCGCTGTGCGACCTCGCGCTGGGAGGCATCCACCCGAGCGACCGGATGCCGTTCTTCTTCCCGTGGACCGACGCCGCGGCGGAGGACCTGCCGAGGAACGTCGCGCAGTACCACTGGCGCTCGCGCGCGGACTTCTCGCCGGCGGCGTGGGCGCTGCATCTCGGCGTGTGGCACGAGGGACGGCTCGTCGGGACGCAGGCTCTCGACACGCGCGACTACCTCGTCACGCGCACGGGCGAGACCGGGTCGTGGCTGGGGCAGGAGTTCCAGGGACGGGGGATCGGCACGGCGATGCGCCAGGTCATCTGCTCGTTCGCCTTCGACCACCTCGAGGCCGCCGAGGTGACCTCCGCGGCCTTCGTGGACAACCCGGCCTCGCTGGCGGTGAGCCACAAGGTGGGCTACCGGGACAACGGCGTACGGCGCCTGCGGCGACGCGAGGGCGAGCTCGCGGTCAACCAGCTCCTGGTGCTCACGCCGGACCTGCTCGTCCGCGGCGAGCACGCGCTCGAGGTGACCGGGCTCGAGGCGTTCCGCAGGTCCATCGGGCTCGAGGCCTGAGCTCCTCGTCGGAGTGGTCTGACAGGCCTCCCTGCGGATTTCGGCGGACCTCCCGGGGTCTGGCACAATGGCGCGCTGAGTCCTGTGACGTCCGGACCCTCTCACCCGGTCGTCGCGGTGCCCTTCGAGGACCGACGCACCGGTGCCCCACCTGGGTCGTGGTCCTCACCCACACACAACTTTCGAGGAGACACCACAGACGTGGCCGTCAAGATCCGTTTGAAGCGCCTGGGCAAGATCCGGGTGCCGCAGTACCGCATCGTCATCGTCGACTCCCGCAAGAAGCGCGACGGCAAGGTGATCGAGGAGATCGGCAAGTACCACCCCAAGGAGGACCCCTCGCTGATCGAGGTCACCTCCGAGCGGGCGCAGTACTGGCTGGGCGTCGGCGCGCAGCCGACCGAGGCCGTCGAGGTCCTCCTCAAGGTCACCGGCGACTGGCAGAAGTTCAAGGGCGAGCCCGGTGCCGAGGGGACCCTCCGGGTCAAGGAGCCCAAGCGCTCCAAGCTCGACATCTTCAACGACGCCCTCAAGGACGCCGCCAGCGAGCCGTCCGGCGAGGCCGTGACGCGTCGCGCCTCCAAGAAGGCCGCCCCGGCCGAGGAGGCGCCCGCCGCCGAGGCCGCGCCGGCTGCCGAGGAGGCCCCGGCCACGGAGGCTCCGGCCGCCGAGGCTCCGGCCGCCGAGGCCGCCGCCGACGAGCCGGCTCCGGTCCCGGCCGAGGAGACGCCCGAGGGCGCCGCCGAGACCGCCGAGGCCGCCGCCGACGAGGCCGACGGCACGCCCGACGAGGCGTGAGCACGATGCTGGCCGACGCTCTCGAGCACCTCGTCCGCGGCATCGTCGAGCACCCCGACGACGTGTCGGTGCGCGACAAGCAGCTGCGTCGCGGCTCGATCCTCGAGGTCCGGGTCAACCCCGACGACCTCGGCAAGGTGATCGGCCGCAACGGCCGGACCGCGACCGCGTTCCGCACCGTCATCTCGGCCCTCGCCGGCCGCGGGGGGGCGCGGATCGACTTCGTGGACGTCGACCGGCGCCGCTGACCAGGCTGCACCACGAGGGGCGCCACCCGGGCTTCCGGGTGGCGCCCCTCGTGCCGTCCCAGGAGTCACACGAGCGGAGCGAACCTTGCACTGGTGGGCCGAAGTTCCGGCCGCCCAGTGCGGGTTTCACCGCTTGGGCGGGGAATCCGACACCCCGCTACCCTGACCTCCGTGGACACCATCGAGGTCGTGGTCGGGCGCATCGGGAAGCCGCACGGGCTGCGGGGAGAGGTGACCGTGGACGTGCGCACCGACGAGCCGGAGTCGCGCTTCGCCGACGGCGGCGCGCTGCGCGTCCGGCCGCCCCAGGGGTCCGCGTTCGCGGCCACCGAGCTGACCGTCGAGGGCACCCGCGTCCACCAGGGCACCTGGCTGGTCTCCTTCGCGGAGATCGTCGACCGCACGTCGGCTGAGGCCGCTCGCGGGGTGCTGCTCCTGGCCGACATCCCGGCCGACGAGTCGCCCGAGGACCCCGAGGAGTTCTATGACCACCAGCTGGTCGGGCTCCACGCCGTCGACGAGGACGGCCGCTCGCTGGGGGAGGTGACCGCGGTCGTCCACGGGGCCGCACAGGACCTGCTCACCATCCGCACCCCCGACGGCCGGGAGCCGCTGGTCCCGTTCGTCGCCGCGCTGGTCCCGGAGGTCGACGTCGCCGGCGGGCGCATCGTCGTGGCCGACCGGCCCGGGCTGGTCAGCCCGTTCCCCGACGAGGCCTGAAGCCCCCTCATGCGCATCGACGTCGTCACGATCTTCCCCGACTACCTCGCCCCGCTGAGCCTGTCGCTGGCCGGCAGGGCACGCGACACCGGGCTCCTCGACCTGCGCGTGCACGACCTGCGCGACTGGACCCACGACCGGCACCGCACCGTCGACGACACGCCCTACGGCGGCGGCGCCGGCATGGTCATGAAGCCCGAGCCGTGGGGGGAGGCGCTCGACGCCCTCGAGGTCGAGGGGGCGACCGTGGTGGTCCCGACGCCGAGCGGTCGTCCTTTCACCCAGGCGCTCGCGCGCGACCTCGCCACCCGCGAGCGGCTCGTGTTCGCCTGTGGACGCTATGAGGGCATCGACCAGCGGGTCCTCGACCACGCCGCCGCGCGCACCGAGCTCGTCGAGGTGTCCCTGGGCGACTACGTCCTCAACGGCGGCGAGGTGGCCGCCCTCGCGGTGATCGAGGCCATCGCCCGCCTGCTGCCCGGCTTCATGGGCAACCCGGGCTCCCTCGAGGAGGAGTCCCACGAGGACGGCCTCCTGGAGTACCCCGTCTTCACCAAGCCGGCCTCCTGGCGCGGGTACGACGTCCCGGCGGTGCTGCTCGGCGGTCACCACGGCGAGATCGCCGCCTGGCGCCGCGAGCAGGCCCTCCGTCGTACGGCGGAGCGCCGTCCCGACCTCGCGCACCCGAGTCTGGTCTCGGGGGAGGACGAGCTGCGGCTCGCGGTCCCGTCGGACGCCGGCGAGCTGCTCACCCTGCAGCGTGCCTGCTGGGTGCAGGAGGAGCAGGCCAACCCCGGTGTGGAGATCCCGGCCCTGCTGGAGGGGCTCGCCGACGTCCAGGAGTGGATGGGGCAGTGCACGGTCTTCGTGCTCCGCAGGGCCGGCCGCCTCGTCGGTGCCGTGCGCGCCCGGCTGGACGACGACAGCTGGGAGATCGGCCGGCTGATGGTCGCCCCCGACCTGCAGGGCCACGGTCTGGGCCGGTTGCTGCTCGAGCGTGTGGAGGCCGCCGCGCCCGACTCGGCGACCCGGTTCGGCCTCGTCACCGGCGCCCGCAGCGAGGCCAACCTGCGGCGCTACCGCCGCGCCGGCTACCGGCCGCGCGGCGAGGTGGCTCCGGGGGTCGTCGGCCTCTCCAAGCCGAGACGCTGACCGACCGGAGCAGACCGCTGCGGCCCCGATTTCCCGCCGCGCGCCCGCTCTGGCAGACTTGCTCCTCGGTCCTGACGGCCGAAGGACGGCTCACGCGCGCGAGCGCGTGGCGTCTGCGCCAGCTCCTGCCACAGGGGGAGTGGGTGCCGCCGGCCACCACGTCCGGACCACGCAAACCGACCAGCACCGACACCCGCGGCTGACCTGTGGCACTCGTGAGGAGCACAGATGAACAAGGTCATCGCCGACCTCGGCGCAGCAAGCAAGCGCGACGACGTCCCCGACTTCCGCGCCGGCGACACCATCAAGGTCCACGTCAAGGTCATCGAGGGCACCCGCTCGCGTGTCCAGATCTTCCAGGGCGTCGTGATCCGGGTGCAGGGCTCCGGCATCGGCCGCACGTTCACCGTCCGCAAGGTCTCCTTCGGCGTCGGCGTCGAGCGCACCTTCCCGCTGCACTCCCCGATCTTCGAGAAGATCGAGGTCGTGACCCGCGGCGACGTGCGTCGCGCCAAGCTCTACTACCTGCGCAACCTGCGCGGGAAGGCCGCCAAGATCAAGGAGCGCCGCGAGGCGTGAGCCGCGGCCCCGCGCCCACTCGTTAGGCTCTCCAGGTGACCACCGACGAGCAGGACTGCGTCTCCAGCTCACCCGACGGAGACGGTCCGGGTCGCTCGCGCAAGCAGCTGCCCCTGTGGCAGGAGACCTTCCTGCTGCTCGCGATCGCGCTCGTGCTCGCGGTCGTGATCAAGGCGTTCTTCGTCCAGGCGTTCTACATCCCCTCGGAGTCGATGGAGCCCGGGCTCGTGAAGAACGACCGGATCCTCGTCCAGAAGGTCTCCTACTGGGGTGGCGGCACGCCCCAGCGCGGTGACGTCGTGGTCTTCAAGGACCCCGGCGGCTGGCTCGACCCGTCGGAGTCGGTCGGGCCGACCAACCCGATCGCCCGGGTGATGGCCAAGATCGGCCTCTACCCCCAGGGCGGACACCTGGTGAAGAGGGTCGTCGGGGTGGGTGGCGACACCATCCACTGCTGTGACAAGCAGGGCCGGATCGAGGTCAACGGCGTCGCCATCGACGAGCAGGGCTATGTCAAGAACGACCCCTCGTCGCCGTGCAACGGTCCGATGATCGGCTGCTCCTGGACCGCCGGACCCGTCCCCGAGGGCAAGATCTTCGTGATGGGGGACAACCGGCACAGGTCCGCGGACTCGACGGTCCACATGTGTCGACCCAAACAGACCGAGTGTCAACCCGGCCATGAGTTCGTGCCCGTCGACCTCGTGGTCGGCAAGGTGTTCGTGCTGCTGTGGCCGACCGACCACTTCCGCTGGGTGACTCGTCCGCACTCCTTCGACGACGTCCCGGACGTGAAGCCCCAGTCCTGACGAGGGCCCCAGCATGAGTGACCTGCCACGCGGTTCGACGGTCCGCCGGGACGCCGGCCTCTACGGCTATGAGCGTGCGCTGCGTCGCGTCGGCATCGACCCGATCGCGGGTGTCGACGAGGCCGGCCGCGGCGCCTGCGCCGGCCCTCTGGTGGCCGCCGCCGTCGTGCTGCCCGAGGGCAAGGCTGGTGTCGTGCCGGGACTGGCCGACTCCAAGCTGCTGACGGCCGCCGCGCGGGAGCGCTGCTTCGACCAGGTGGTCGCCCGTGCGCTCGCCTGGTCGGTCGTCGTCGTGGAGCACGACGAGTGCGACCGGCTGGGCATGCACGTGGCCAACGTCGAGGCGCTGCGCCGGGCGGTCGCCCTGCTGGACCGGCGGCCGGCCTACGTCCTGACCGACGGGTTCCCGGTGGACGGCTTCGACGTACCCGGCCTGGCCATCTGGAAGGGCGACCGGGTCGCCGCCTGCATCGCCGCCGCGTCCGTGCTGGCCAAGGTGAGCCGCGACCGGATCATGGTCGCGCTCGACGCCGACTACCCCGACTACGACTTCAAGACCCACAAGGGCTACGTCACCGAGGTGCACACCGAGGCGCTGACCCGGCTCGGTCCGTCACCGGTCCACCGGATGCGGTTCGTCAACGTACGGCGGGCCGCGGGCCTCGAGCCGCCGCTCGACGGGCACAATCCTCTCGACAGGCCCACCGACGTCACGGCGGCCTACGCCGGCACGGGGCAGGAGGAGACGGCATGAGCGCCGAGGATCTCGAGAAGTACGAGACCGAGATGGAGCTGACGCTCTACCGCGAGTACCGCGACGTGGTGAACATCTTCAAGTACGTCGTCGAGACCGACCGACGCTTCTATCTGTGCAACCAGGTGGACGTGAAGGCCCGCACCGAGGCAGGCGACGTGTTCTTCGAGGTCTCGATGACCGACGCCTGGGTCTGGGACATGTACCGCCCCGCCCGCTTCGCCAAGAACGTCAAGGTCCTCACCTTCAAGGACGTCAACGTCGAGGAGCTCAGCCGGGCCGATCTCGACCTGCCCAAGTCCTGAGGCGGCTCGTCCCCGCAGGGGCTCCCACCACGACGACGACCCGGGCCCGTGGGGGTGCGGGCCCGGGTCGAAGGGTCTGGTCGCTACTTGATGAGGCGGACGGGGTCGCCCTCGATCTTGGCGGTCCACGTCGTGGTGTCGTGCACCTGGGCCGATCCGAAGTTGATCTGCACGCGGAACCAGCAGCCACCCTGCTGCGACCAGTTGCACGTGTAGGTCGCCGGGATCGGGACCCGGATGTGCTGCGACTTGCCGTTGAAGCCGCTGCTGCTGGACACGTTGGACACCTGGCAGTTCGACAGCGTTCCGGAGACGACGCCGGAGCCCTGGCAGTTGGACAGCGTGATGGCGGTCTCGGTCGGCGGGAGGATCTTGATGGTTCCGCCAGAGGCGGCATCACCACCGTCGAAGAACTCGAAGTCGAGCGTCTTGGTCGCGGCCGCGGGGACGACGCGCACCAGGTTGAAGGTCGCGGTCGTGCCCGTCAGGTTCTGCCAGATGCCCATCCGGTCCCAGCCGGCCACCGACAGTGCGCCGGACGCCGAGGAGTAGGCACGGACGGCGAACGTGTTGCCGCCGCTGCCACGGACCGCGGTGTTGTCGCCGTTCTGGGTGAAGACGGTGTTGTTGCCGTCGTACCCACCGCGGTTGTCGTAGGACGAGGTGCTCAGCGCGACGTTGGTCCGGACCTGCAGGTAGTAGTCACCGGCCGCCGTCGGCGTGAAGGTGCACAGGGTCTGCCACTGGTGGAACACCGCGGCGAGCTTCTGGTTGTAGGCCGCGTTGCCGTTGGTCAGGGCGTTCAGGGTGACGGCGGACTGGGCGTAGCCGGGGTACTGCTTGACGCAGCCCGGGACCGGCGCGGCGTCGGTCGGCACGAACGTCTCGACCGGCTTGCGCAGGCCGAACGACGTCGTGGTCGCCACGTTGCCACCGCTGACGGCGGTGTAGGTGTTGTCGCCGTTGCAGAACGCGTTGGCCGTCGACGAGGTGTTGTAGCGCGTCTTGGCGTCGGTGGTCGCGAACGGGTTCATGTTGTTGACCGTCGGGGTTCCCGGCGAGGTCTGGCACTGCTGGCCGGTGAAGACGAAGGCGGGGTCGTAGAGCTGCAGCGTCACCGTGCTGCCGACAGCGGCCGCGCCCACGCGCACGATGTAGAAGTAGCCCTGCGGCCGGAAGTCGTTGTTGGTGCCGCTGGTGCAGTTGCTCTCGGTGCCGGAGCACTTGCGCACCATGATCTGGTCGCCGTCGACCTTGTAGATGTCCGGGCCGTAGACGCTGGCCCAGAAGCCTGGCGTCGACGAGCAGGTGGCGCCACCGCCGGGCACGCTGAGCTGGCTGGCGACCGGCCCCGCGCCCGCCGTCCCCGCAGGCTCGTTGCCGAAGGTGTTGCAGGGGCTGCCCATGGGCGCCGGGCCGTTGTAGTCGGCCGTCGCGGTGCGGGTGATGACGGTGTAGTCGTCGCCCCACGAGGCCGCGATGGTGTTGTGGATGCGGGAGGTGACCGTCACCTCGAGCTGGGTTGGCTTGAGGCCTTGGACCACCGTGACCGTCGAGGTCCCGCTGTTGGGGTATCCGTTGCGGCCCGACACCTTGATGGCCTCGGTCCGCGCACTGTTGAGGTCGGCGGGGAGGAAGGTGACGCCGGCCATCGCGGCGGCGTCGGCGGCGGCCTGGACGCGCTCGCCCTCGACGTACCACCGGGCGACGTCGACCGACAGCGCGGAGATCGGGAACAGCACGGTCGAGATCATCAGCGCCACCAGGATGGCGGCATAGCCGGCCTCGTCGCGGCGGCGGAGCAGCCGGGCGATCACAGGTGCGTCCCCGGCATGCACGAGTCGCTGGGGAGCGGCTCGAAGTTCATCACGGCGCGCTCCTTGATCGTCACGCCGCTGCCGAACAGGCCCGTCACCCAGGGATGCCGCGCCACCATGGCCACACCGACGGTGTCCCGGCTGGCGTTGTTGACGCACGCGTTGATCGTGGTCGACACCCACGAGCCGCCGCCGTAGCGGAACTTGTTGAGGCCCGCGTCCCAGACGTACTTCACGCAGTTGGTGCTGCAGGTCAGGGACGTGTTCCCCGTGGGCATGGGATAGCCGCCCGCGTTCGCCTGGTAGACGAGGACGTACTGGATCTGGTCCTTGGGCATCGCGGCGCCGGCCTTCTGGATGGCGTCCGCCGCAGCCTGCGCGAGCGCCGGCGTGTTCGCCGGCGAGCAGGGCGGCGGGTTCGAGCTCGCCTGGCAGACGCCCGGTCCGGCTCCGGCGCTCACCGAGGCGACGCGCCCACCGGTGCGGACCGAGCTGGTCGTGCTGATGGTGTCGCGCATGTAGAGCGACATCTCGATGATCCCGAGAACCAAGAGGAACAGCAGTGGCGTGACGAGCGCGGCCTCGACGGCCACCGCCCCACGCTCACCCTTGCGGCGAGAGCGCAACATCCTCGGTCCTTTCCCGTAGAGCCTCCAGCCGGAAGGTACGTCCGGCGCCGACCGGTCCGCTGCGGAATGGCCAGATGCACCGGAAAACGTCCACAAGCGACCTCGAACGGCGACTCTGCACAGCCCCCTGGACGCCTGCTGTCTAGACGTCTGTGCCCCCGGTGACGCTTGCCACGAGGAGGTCGTCCATGGAGCTGACGTCGATCGGGGCCCACAACCGGGCCGTCGGGAGCTACGGCGAGCGCGCCGCCGCCCGGAGGCTGCTCGCGGAGGGCATGGTCCTGCTGGACCGCAACTGGCGCTGCGAGAGCGGGGAGATCGACCTGGTCCTGCGCGACGGGCACGTGCTCGTGGTGTGCGAGGTCAAGACGCGCAGCAGCACGCGGGCCGGGCTTCCGCACGAGGCGGTCACCGAGGACAAGCTGGCCCGGCTCCGGTTGCTGGCGGCTCGGTGGCAGGAGGAGCACGGCACCCGCGTGCCCGACGTGCGGGTCGACCTGGTGGCCGTGGTGCTCCGCCGTCGCGGCGGGCCGGTCGTCGACCACGTGAGGGGGATCGGCTGATGCCCTTCGCCACGTCCTATGCCGTCTCCCTCCAAGGAGCCCTCGGCCATCTCATCGAGGTGCAGGCCGACATCTCGGCCGGGATCGTCGGCACGACCGTCGTCGGCCGTCCCGACCCCTCCCTCAACGAGGCGCGCGACCGCTGCCGGATGGCCGTGGTCAACAGCGAGCTGGACTGGCCGGCCACCCGGAGGGTCACCATCCTGCTGTCGCCGGCCGACCTCCCCAAGCGCGGGACTCACTTCGACCTCGCCATCGCCGTGTCGGTGCTGGCCGCGGCGGGTGCCGTCGCCCGCGCGGAGCTCGATGCCACGGTGTTCATCGGTGAGCTCACTCTCGCGGGCGGCCTGCGAGCGGTGCCCGGGGTCCTGCCGATGACGATGGCGGCTGCCCGGCGCGGCATCCGCCGGGTGTTCGTGCCCGAGACCCAGTCCCGCGAGGCGGCCCTGGTGCCGGGCATGGAGGTGCTGGGCATGCGCTCGCTCGGCCAGGTGGTCGCCGCTCTCACCGGCGATCTCATGCCGCTGGCCGAGCCCGTCGCGCCGATGTCGGGCAGTCGCCTGCTCACCTGGCGTGGCCAGGACCGCCTCCAGGAGCTGGATCTCAAGGACCTGCACGGCATGGCGGACGCTCGCTTCGCCGTCGAGGTGGCCGCCGCGGGCGGCCACCACCTCCTGCTCTCGGGCCCCAAGGGGTCCGGCAAGACCACGCTCGCCGAGCGCGTGCCGGGGATCCTGCCCGACCTGCTGCCCGAGGAGGCGCTCGAGCTCACGGCCATCCACTCCCTGGCGGGCGCCCTCGAGCCCGGCGACGACCTGCTCACCCGGCCGCCGTTCTTCGCTCCCCACCACGACGCCAGCCGGGCCAGCCTCATCGGCGGAGGCACCGGTTCGGTCCGCCCCGGGGAGATCAGCCGCGCCCACTGCGGGGTGCTGTTCCTCGACGAGTTCCCGCTGTTCCACGCCGACGTGATCGAGGCGCTGCGCCAGCCCCTGGAGAGCGGCGAGGTCACGATCGCGCGGGGGAGGGAGTCGGCGACGTTCCCCGCCCGGGGCATGATGCTGCTGGCCGCCAACCCGTGCCCGTGCGGCAACTACCACCCGAGCGCCCGCGACAACCGGTGCACGTGCACCGAGGTCAAGCGTCGCGACTATCGCTCCCGGCTCTCCGGGCCGATCGTCGACCGGATCGACATCGTCCGGCACCTGCGTCCCATCGGCGGCCACGAGCGCCGTGACCGCTTCGCCACACCCGAGCCTTCTGCGCCGGTCCGGGCGCGGGTGGCGGAGGCACGTCAGCGGCAGGAGAGGCGCTTCGAGGGCCGCGCCTGGCGGCTCAACGGCCAGGCGCCGGGCCCGGTCCTCTATGAGGAGTTCCCGCTCACCGACCGGGGCCAGACGCTCGTCGACGACCTCGTCTACACCGCCAAGCTGAGCCGCCGGGGCGCCACCCGCGTCCACCGGCTGGCCTGGACCGTCGCCGACCTGCGGGGTCTCGACCGTCCCGACGGCGACGAGGTCGACGTCGCCCTCCGCCTGCGGCAGGGCGAGGCGCTCACCCTGACCACCCTGCGACGCGTCGGATGAGCTCGCTGGAGGACGAGCGGCTCGCCCGGGTCGCGCTCAACCGGCTGGGGGAGCCCGGCGACCTTCGGATGTCCGGGCTCGTCGCGGCTGTCGGAGGGGTGGCGGTGCGAGACCAGCTGCTGGAGAGCCGAGCGCTCCCCGGGCTCCAGGACGACGTCGCGGCACGGATGGCGGCGATCGACCCGGCCCGCGACCTCGAGCGGGCCGCCCGCCGCGGCATCCGGTTCGTCATCCCGGGCGACGACGAGTGGCCGGCGCAGCTCGACGACCTGGCGACGGTCCGGCTCGAGGGGCTCGGCGGTGGTGCACCCGTCGGCCTGTGGGTGCGCGGCCCGGCGCGGCTCGACGCGCTCGCCCGGTCCGTGGCCATCGTCGGCTCGCGCTCCAGCACCACCTATGGCGAGGACATCGCGCTCGAGATGGGGGCGCGGCTGGCGCAGGAGGGGTTCTGGGTGGTCTCCGGTGCGGCGTTCGGCATCGACCACGCGGCCCACCGCGGCGCCCTGGCCGCCCCAGCGGGGTCGGCCGGCACCGTCGCCGTGCTGGCCTGTGGCGTGGACCGCGCCTACCCCCTGAGCCACCGGCCGCTGCTCGACGGCATCGCCGAGTGCGGCGCGGTCGTGTCGGAGGCTCCGGTCGGGGCCGCCCCGACGAGGTGGCGCTTCCTCGTGCGCAACCGGCTCATCGCCGCCCTCGCCCGCGGCACCGTGCTGGTGGAGGCGGCCCTCCGCAGCGGCGCGCTCAACACGGCCGGCTGGGCCGAGGCGCTCAACCGTCAGGTCATGGGCGTCCCCGGACCGGTGACCAGCGAGCCGTCCGCCGGCGTCCACGAGCTGCTGCGCACCGGCTCCGGCACCCTGGTCACGCGCACCGAGGACGTGCTCGAGCTGGTCGGCGCGTCGGGCGAGCACCTCGTCGAAGTCAGACGCGGGCCGACCCGCCGACGCGACCGTCTGTCGCCCCGCCAGCGCCAGGTCCTCGACGCGGTCCCGCTCGTGGTGCCGGCGGGCCGGGACTCCATCGCGCGGGCGGCGGGGATCGCGGCCGCCGACGTGGGCGTCGCGCTGGACGAGATGGCGAGGCTGGGCCTGGTCGAGGAGGTGAGCACCGGGTGGCGGCTGACCCCGCGCGCCCAGGAGTGACCAGGTGAGCCGGCGACGCCCGCGCGGCGGCGTCACGACCGACTCCGTCCTTCCTAGACTCGCAGCATGTCCAGGGAGCAGGCGGCTGCGGGTGCGGGAGAGGCCCCGGCCCCGGACGGCGGCGACCCGGGGCTGCCCGAGGCCATGGCCCGCACGCTGGCCGACTGGGAGCGGCACCTGGCCGCCGAGCGTGACCTCGCGCCGCTCACGGTGCGCGCCTATGTGGCGGACGTGGCCGGGCTGCTCGAGCACGCCCATCGGCTGGGTCTCGGCAGTCCCGCCGACCTCGACCTCCGGACGCTGCGCAGCTGGCTCGCCAAGCAGCAGACCCTGGGCCGGTCGCGGACCACCCTGGCCCGCCGGGCGACGGCGGCCCGGGTGTTCACGGGGTGGCTGGCCCGCACCGGCCGAGCCGCGTCCGACCCCGGTGCGCTGCTGGGGTCGCCCAAGCCGCGCGCGTCGCTGCCGCCCGTGCTCCGCACCGACGAGGCCCGGGCCCTGGTCGAGGCGGCCGCCGAGCTCGCCGACGACGGCAGCCCGGTCGGGCTTCGTGACGTCGCGATGCTCGAGCTGCTCTATGCCACGGGCATCCGCGTCGGGGAGCTCGTGGGCCTCGACATCGACGACCTCGACCACGACCGGCGGGTCGTGCGGGTGTTCGGCAAGGGCCGCAAGGAGCGGACCGTGCCCTATGGCGCACCCGCGGGCCGGGCGGTCGACCGTTGGCTCGCGCTCGGTCGACCGGCGCTGCGCGTGGACGGCTCCGGTGCGGCGCTGTTCCTCGGTGCCCGCGGACGTCGCATCGACCAGCGTGCGGTCCGGACGCTGGTGCACCGCCGCATCGCCGACGTGCCGGGTGCGCCCGACATCGGCCCGCACGGGCTGCGCCACACCGCGGCGACCCACCTGCTCGAGGGGGGAGCCGACCTCCGGTCGGTGCAGGAGCTGCTCGGACACGCGTCGCTGGCGACGACCCAGCTCTACACCCACGTCACCACCGAGCGGCTGCGGCGGGCCTACCAGCAGGCACACCCCCGCGCCTGACCTCCCGCCGACGGTCCCCACAGGGGGAGCAGCCGCACCGGCCCGAGCCCGACCAGCAGCAGGGGGTCGAGATAGCGGTCGCCCCGGCGCCAGCCCCAGTGCAGGCACGCGGCGGGCGGGCAGTGGGAGCCGCCGACCTGGAGCGTCCCGATGACGTCACCCGCGGCCACCGGGGTGCCGACCGGCAGCGTGGCCGTCACAGGCTGGTAGGTCGTCCGGGTGTCACCGTGGTCGACCACGACGACGCCTCGGCCGGCCAGGATGGCGCCGAACGACACCCGCCCGGCCAGCGCCGCGTGCACGGCCTCACCCGGCGAGCCGAGCAGGTCGACCCCGCGGTGGCCGACACCCCACACGACCTCGGGAGGGTCGAAGGCCCGCACCACCCGCGGCTCCGGGACCAGGGGCCACTGCCCGGCTGGCTCCACGACGACGGGGGTGGTGGCCTGCGCCGCGCCCGGCACCACCGGGGGCAGCGACGCCCCGAGCATGACGACGACGGCGACCAGGACGCGACTCAGGACCATGGGTCCACCGTGCCGGCGACGGACGTCGTGCGCACCGGCCGTCCCGGGCGGCTGTGGAGAAGGGCCGGTCGGGGGCGCCTGTGGACGTCGTACGGCGCGGTCGCGTGAGCCGTGGCCCGATTGGCCGGTCCGGAGGTGGGTCGACTACCATGGCCGGAGCGGTTCCCGCCTGTCTGGGGGAGCCGACTTCGCACGCACACAGACCGCGACGGTCCCGTGTCGGCTCGCTGCCAGAGCCCGGCCCGGAGCCGACCACCCGTGGGCGACGACCCTCAGTTCCAGACTCCGGTCCGGATCGGGTCGCGCGTGGGCGTCAGGGCTCCCGGCACCCGCCGGGCGCGGCAACTGAAAACCACCGGGGACGCGGTCCCTCCCGGTCCGGCCTCGTCGAGGCCGGACGACGTCAGCGTGATGACGTGGCGGGCGGTCCCCCACACGAGGAGAACCACCATGGCAGTCGTCACCATGCGCCAGCTGCTCGAGAGCGGCGTGCACTTCGGTCACCAGACCCGTCGCTGGAACCCGAAGATGAAGCGCTTCATCATGACCGAGCGCAACGGCATCTACATCATCGACCTGCAGCAGTCGCTGGCCTACATCGACCGGTCCTACGCCTTCATCAAGGAGACCGTCGCCCGGGGCGGCACCGTCATGTTCGTCGGCACCAAGAAGCAGGCCCAGGAGGCCATCGCCGAGCAGGCGACCCGCGTCGGGATGCCGTTCGTCAACCAGCGCTGGCTCGGTGGCATGCTCACCAACTTCCAGACGGTGCACCAGCGGATCAACCGCCTCAAGGAGCTCGACGAGATCGACTTCGACAACGTCGCCGGCTCCGGCCGCACCAAGAAGGAGCTCCTGCAGCTCAAGCGCGAGCGCGACAAGCTCGACAAGACCCTCGGCGGCATCCGCGAGATGGTCCGCACGCCCGCGGCGGTGTGGGTGGTCGACACCAAGAAGGAGCACCTGGCGGTCGAGGAGGCGCGCAAGCTGCGCATCCCGATCATCGGCATCCTCGACACCAACTGCGATCCCGACGAGGTCGACTTCCCGATCCCGGGCAACGACGACGCCATCCGCGCGGTCGGTCTGCTCACCCGCGTCATCGCTGACGCCGTGGCCGAGGGCCTCATCGCCCGCTCGGGCGTGAAGTCCGGCGACGCCACCGCCGAGGAGCCCCTGGCCGAGTGGGAGCGCGAGCTGCTCGAGCAGTCCGGCAACGCCACCGAGGCCCCCGCCGAGGCCGCGCCTGAGGCTGTTGCCGACGCCGCCGCGGAGCCGGCTGCCGAGGAGGCTGCGGCTGAGGAGCCGGCCGCTGAGGAGCCGGCCGCCGAGGAGGCTGCGGCTGAGGAGCCCGCCGCCGAGGAGCCCGCCGCCGAGGCGCCCGTCGCGTTCGCGGCCGTGACCGAGGCCGGCGAGACCACGGACGGCGGCTTCGGCCCCGACTCCGCCGCCCCGCTCGAGGACGGCTCTGCGCCCGAGGGCTTCGACATCAAGGGCAACCAGGACTCGATGAAGTTCCACGCCCCGTCCAGCCCGTGGTACGCCCGGACCAAGGCCGAGGTGTGGTTCCGCACCGCCGAGGCCGCGGAGGCCGCCGGCTTCGCCAACGCCGAGCAGAAGGCCGAGTGACCCGACCGGTCGCGACGCCCGACCCCCTACTCACCACCAGCGAGAGAGAAGCACATGGCTAACTTCACCGCAGCCGACGTCAAGAAGCTCCGGGACATGACCGGCTCGGGGATGATGGACTGCAAGAAGGCCCTCGAGGAGGCCGACGGCGACTTCGACAAGGCCGCCGACATCCTGCGGACGAAGGGCCAGGCCAAGATGGCCAAGCGCGCCGACGAGCGCGAGGCCAAGGCGGGCCTGGTCGCCACGTCCGGTGGCGCGCTGGTCGAGCTCAACTGCGAGACCGACTTCGTCGCCAAGGGCGCTGACTTCATCGCGGCCGCGCAGCAGATCGCCGAGGTCGCCGATGCGGCCAAGGCCGGCGACCCCGAGACCCTGGCCGCCCAGACCCTGGGTGACAAGACGGTCGGCGAGGTGGTCGAGAACCTGTCGATCACCATCGGGGAGAAGATCCAGCTCGGTCGCGTCGCCTACTTCGACGGTCCGGTCGTCACCTACATGCACAAGCGCGCGGCGGACCTGCCCCCGGCGGTCGGCGTGCTCGTCGAGTACGACGGCCAGTCCGAGGCCGCCCGCGGTGCCGCGATGCAGATCGCGGCCATGAAGGCGGAGTACCTCACCCGCGAGGACGTGCCCGCCGAGACCGTCGAGCACGAGCGCACGATCGCCGAGGAGACGACGCGCCAGGAGGGCAAGCCCGAGCAGGCGATCCCCAAGATCGTCGAGGGCCGCCTGGGCGGCTTCTACAAGACCGTCGTGCTCCTCGAGCAGGAGTCGATCACCGAGGCCAAGAAGACCGTCAAGTCCGTGCTCGACGAGGCCGGCACCACCGTCAAGCGGTTCGCCCGCTTCGAGGTCGGCGCCTGACCCACCCGGCCAGTAGGGTTGCCGACGAGGCTCGACCGCCGTAGGACAACGAGGAGGCCGGTTCGATGACGATCACATCGCTCATCGGACCGGCCTTCCGTCGTCCTCCCACCCATGCCGGCACGACCCGGCCGACCCCCGAGGAGGGGATGTGACGGAGTACCACCGCGTGCTCATCAAGCTGTCCGGCGAGGTCTTCGGTGGCGGGGCGGTCGGTGTCGACCCCGACGTGGTGGCCGGCATGGCGCACGAGCTGGCCGAGGTGGTCCGAGCCGGCGTCCAGGTGTCGATCGTGGTCGGCGGCGGCAACTTCTTCCGCGGCGCCGAGATGCAGCTGCGCGGCATGGACCGGTCCCGCGCCGACTACATGGGCATGCTCGGCACGGTGATGAACTGCCTGGCCCTCCAGGACTTCCTGGAGAAGGAGGGCGTCGAGACGCGCGTCCAGACCGCCATCCAGATGGGGCAGGTCGCCGAGCCCTACATCCCGCGCCGGGCGATCCGGCACATGGAGAAGGGCCGGGTCGTCATCTTCGGCGCCGGCGCGGGCATGCCGTTCTTCTCCACCGACACCGTCGCGGCGCAGCGCGCGCTCGAGACCAAGTGCCAGGTCGTGCTGATGGCCAAGCAGGGCGTCGACGGCGTCTACAGCGCCGACCCCAAGAAGGACCCCACGGCGACCAAGTACGACACCCTCAGCTACCAGGAGGCCCTGCAGCGGGGGCTCAAGATCGCCGACGCCACGGCGTTCGCGCTCTGCATGGAGAACGACCTGCCGTTGGTAGTGTTCGGGGCCGAGCAGGAGGGCGCCCTCCTGCGGATCGTCCGTGGTGAGAAGATTGGCACGCTGGTGAGCGCCGAGGGGTGACCCCCGCGCTCGGCGGTCCGAGCTCGAACGCATTCAAGGAGCAGTCGTGATCAACGAGATCCTCAACGAGGCCGACCAGAAGATGGACAAGTCGGTCGAAGCGACCCGTGAGGAGTTCGCGGCCATCCGGGCCGGCCGGGTGAGCCCCAGCATGTTCGCCAAGATCCACGCGGACTACTACGGCACACCCACGCCGCTCCAGCAGCTCGCGTCGTTCACGGCCTCCGAGGCTCGCACGATCCTCGTCTCTCCCTATGACATGGGCGCCATGGTGGCCATCGAGAAGGCCATCCGCGACTCCGACCTCGGCGTCAACCCCGCCAACGACGGCAAGGTGCTGCGCTGCGTCTTCCCCGAGCTGACCGAGGAGCGCCGCAAGGAGTACATCAAGGTCGCCCGGCACAAGGCCGAGGAGGGGCGGGTCTCGGTCCGCAACATCCGCCGGCACGCCAAGCACGACCTCGAGATCCTCGACAAGGAGGGCGAGGCCGGCCAGGACGAGGTCGCCTCCGCCGAGAAGCGCCTGGAGTCGTTGACCAAGGGCCACACCGACAAGATCGACGAGATGCTCAAGCACAAGGAAGCCGAGCTGCTCGAAGTCTGAGCGCGGCCCGATGACGAGCACCCCAGCACCGGCGCAGAAGGACCACGGTCGCGCCGGACGCGACCTCCCGGCGGCCGTCGGCTCCGCCGTCGTCCTGCTCGGCGCCATCGCGGCCTCGCTGGTCCTCTGGAAGACGGCGTTCATGGTGATCGTCGCGGCCGCTGTCGTGGTCGCGGTCTGGGAGCTGCGCAAGGGGCTGCTGGCCCAGGACATCGACCTGCCCGAGCAGCCGCTCATGCTCGGCGGCGTCATCATGCTCGCCGTCTCCTACTTCTTCGGGGCCGCGGCCCTGGTCACCGCCACCGGCGTCACCGCCCTGGTGATCATGCTGTGGCTGCTGCGTCGGGGCGTCGACGGCTACGTCAAGAACGCCACCGCGTCGGTCTTCACCCTGGTCTACGTCCCGTTCCTGGCGTCCTTCGTGGCGCTGCTGCTGTCGGAGGGCGGACGGACCCCGGGGTTCGGCGTCGAGATCGACGACGGCGTCAAGGGCGTCGTGACCTTCATCCTCGTCACAGTCGCCTCCGACATCGGGGGCTATGTCGCCGGCGTCCTCTTCGGCCGGCACCCGATGGCGCCGGTGATCTCGCCGAAGAAGTCCTGGGAGGGCTTCGCGGGGTCCACGCTCGCCTGCGTCCTGGTCGGCTGGCTGCTGGTGACCTACCTGCTCGACGGCCCGTGGTGGGTCGGTGTCCTCTTGGGCCTGGTCGCCGTCGTGATGGCCACGCTCGGCGACCTGTGCGAGTCGGTCATCAAGCGCGACCTCGGCATCAAGGACATGAGCCAGATCATCCCGGGCCATGGCGGCCTGATGGACCGGCTCGACTCCCTGCTGGCGACGGTGGCACCGATCTGGCTGATGCTCTACTACCTCGTCTTCTGAGGCTCGTGGCGATCCGTCGCTCGCGGCCCTCTCCACCTACGATGGAGGCATGGAGCGAAGGGACAGCGACAGCGCCGTGAGCGCGCCCGAGCCGACCGACGCCCCGACCGGCTCGGGGGACTGGTCCGACGACGACGCCCGCGAGGACGGCCTGGGCAGCCTCGACTGGGACTCCGGCATGCCGGCCCGCCAGCCCGACTGGTGGCACCGCGACCACCCGACGTTCACGGCCCTCACTGGCTTCTTCGCCGGGCTCGTGACGGTCGCCGTGCTGCCCGCGCTGTTCGTGGGGGTGCTGCGGGCGGCGTTCAGCGACCGGGCGGCCGAGGAGGCGTTCCCGTTCGTCCTGCTCTTCCTGGCCGTGCCCATCGGCCTCATGGTGTTCCCGCGCACGCGTCGCTTCGGGACCTACCTGATGTTCGGCATGGCCGTCACGCTGCTGGTGGTCTTCGGTGTCGGGACGTTCGTGTTCTGGCTGATGCTGCGCTCGTCGGCATGAGCGAGGACCGGCCCCGCGCCCTGCCCCTGGTCTTCGACGAGCCGCGCGGACGCACCAAGCCTCGCCAGCATCTCGCCGACCTGACGCCCGACGAGCGCGCGGCCGTGGTGACCGGGCTCGGCCTGCCGGCGTTCCGGGCGCGCCAGGTGGCGCGTCACTACTTCGCGCGGCTGGTCGACGACCCCGCCGCGATGACCGACCTCCCGGCGGACCGGCGTGACGACATCGTGGCCGCCCTGCTGCCGCCGCTGCTCACGGCGGTCCGGACGCTCGAGGCCGACCGCGGCACCACCCGCAAGACGCTGTGGCAGCTCGTCGACGGGTCGCGGGTCGAGTCGGTGCTGATGCGCTACCCCGACCGAGCCACCATGTGCGTGTCGTCCCAGGCCGGCTGCGGCATGGCCTGCCCGTTCTGTGCGACCGGCCAGGGCGGCCTCCAACGCAACCTCACGACCGGCGAGATCATCGAGCAGGTGATGGCCGGTGCCCGGTCGCTCGCCCGGGGCGAGGTGCCCGGCGGTCCCGGCCGGGTCTCCAACGTGGTGTTCATGGGGATGGGCGAGCCGCTGGCCAACTACAAGGCCGTCATCGGAGCCGTCCGGCGGATGACCGACAAGACGCCCGACGGGCTCGGGATGTCCGCTCGGGGGATCACCGTCTCCACCGTCGGGCTCGTGCCGCGCATCCTCCAGCTCGCCGACGAGGGCATCCCCGTGACGCTCGCGCTCTCGCTGCACGCGCCCGACGACGAGCTGCGCAACGAGCTGGTGCCGATCAACACCCGCTGGACCGTGGGCGAGGCGGTCGGCGCCGCGGCGTCCTACTTCGAGCGCACCGGGCGTCGCGTCTCGATCGAGTACGCCCTGATCCGCGACATCAACGACCAGGGCTGGCGAGCCGACCTCCTGGCCGACGTGCTGCTGGCCCACGGCCCGCGCGGCTGGGTGCACGTCAACCTGATCCCGCTGAACCCGACGCCGGGCTCCAAGTGGACGGCCTCCGACCCGCGCGACGAGCGCGAGTTCGTCCGGCGCCTGGAGGCCAAGGGCGTGCCGACGACCGTACGCGACACCCGCGGCCGTGAGATCGACGGCGCCTGCGGCCAGCTGGCCGCCACCACCTGACCGCCACCACCTGACCGCCGAGGTGGGACTCGCGGCGCGGCGAGGTGGGAGTTAGGGCGTGCCGAGGTGGGACTTGTGGCGCGCCGAGGTGGCGGGGCCGTGGGTGGCGCGTGCCGTCAGCATGGCCGCAGCCTCGGCGACGTCGTCGACGAGGTGCACCGAGCCGGCCATGGGCTTGCGTCGCGACAGCCGCTTGAGCAGCGGCCAGGCCGGCATCTCCTCGGTCCAGTAGCGACGTCCCACCAGCACCATCGGCGCCACCGAGGACTCGTCGGCGTAGTAGTTCTCGCAGGCGTCCTGGAAGATCTCCTGCGCGGTGCCGGCCTCGCCCGGCAGGAAGACGATCCCTGCCTCGCACACCTCCATGAGGATCGCCTCGCGCATGGCGTTGCGGAAGTACTTCGCGATCGAGTTCGCGAAGGCGTTGGGCGGCTCGTGTCCGTAGTGCCAGGTCGGGATGCCGAGCGACCCGCGGCCCTCGGGCCAGCGCTCGCGCACCCGGAAGGCCGCGTCCACCCAGGCGGTCACGTCGGGGGTGTAGGACGGCACGCGGCCGAGCACCGCCAACGCCTCCTCGAGCACCGCCGAGGGATAGCCCGCGAGATAGGCGCCCAGGTTGGCGGCCTCCATGGCGCCCGGGCCACCGCCCGTGGCGACCGTGAACCGGCTGCCCAGCGCGTGGGCGAGCCGGGCGGCGTCGCCGTAGCCGTCCTGGCCGCGCTGCAGCGCATGCCCCCCCATGACGCCCACGAGCTGGCGGTCGGCGACCCAGGCACCGAGCGCGTCGTCGAGGGCGTGGTCGTGCAGCGCGACGGCGAGCGTCTGGTCGCGGTCGCGTGGCCGCTGGGACCATGCGTAGGCGCGGGCATCCAGCGAGTCGGCGTAGTCGTCGGTGTCGTAGAGCTCGGCGGGGGTGTAGAGGGAGTTCCGGTAGGTGTCCACGGGGACGCCCGGCACCGACGGGAAGACCACCGCCCCGCGGGCGCGCACCGACTCCTCGTCGCCGTTCCCGAACCGGCAGCCGAGGAACAGCGCCCCTGCCACCGAGGCGCGGCGCAGCTCCACCCGGCGCTCCGACAGGTCGAGGCCGACGACGTGCCAGCCCGCCATCCGGGTGGCGCCCACCGACAGCCGCCGGTCGAAGTCAGCCAACGAGTCGACCTCGACCCCGCGGCCGCGCGTCTGCCTCATGACGCCCGACGCTACCGCTCACGGGCCGGTCGCGAGGTCAGAACGCGTGGGCCATCAGCTCGCCGAACAGGTCGTGCTCGTCGACGTCCAGACCACGCGAGCGGAACCAGGTGCAGATGTTGGTGCAGTCCCGCTGCAGGAAGTCGAGCCCGGCCGGGTTGCCTGCCAGGTCGACCATCTGCGGCAGGTCGATGATGACCAGCCGCTCGCCGGCGGCCAGCAGGTTGTAGGCCGACAGGTCGCCGTGCACCAGGCCGACCTGGGCCAGCAGCGCCATCGCCTCGCGGAGCTGCTCGAAGTACGACGCGAGCAGGTCGGGTGCGGGCCGCGTCTGGGCCAGCCGTGGTGCCGTCTCCCCGTCGACCGTGATCCACTCCATGAGGATCTCGGTGCCGTCGATCTGCACGGGGTAGGGGACGGGCAGGCCCAGCAGCCAGCAGCGCTTGAGCGCGTCCCACTCGGAGACCGCCCACTCGCCGGAGGCCACGACGCGACCCCAGGTGCTCTTGCGCTTGAGCGCCCGCTGGTCGCGGGAGCGCTTCATGCTGCGGCCCTCGGTGTAGGCCGCTGAGCGATGGAAGCTGCGGTGGTCGCTGTCGCGGTAGCGCTTGGCCGCCATGACGACCCCGCCGTCCGGGTCCAGGGGGTCGGCACGCTCGAGCAGGAAGACGTCGGCCTCCTTGCCCGTCTTGAGGATGCCGAGCTCGGTGTCGACGGCGCCCCGCGAGGTCACGACCCAGTCGGGACGTGGCTCGGGGCCGCGACACAGGGGCTCGACGTCCATCCACGTCGACCAGCGCTGGCGGTCGTCGTCGATCTCGTCGTAGGTGCGGAAGTCGAACGCGAAGGCCGGGTCGAGATCCGGCAGGGTGACGGCGTCAGCCGCAGGGAACTCAGGAAAGTCGGGAGACAGATGAGACATCGGGTGCGGTGCTCCAGGTGTTGGAGGAGGTGGTCGAGGGCAGGCCACAGGAGGCGACGGTCACAGCTGCCTCCTCTCCTCACACCCGGCACGCACGCCGGAACTCATGTCCCACCAGTGTGCACCGCCGCGGATCGGGCAGGCAACGCCTTTTCGGGGCGATCCTGGTGACAGGATGGAGCCCATGCGCACCACGACCACGTCGAGCTCGGGCCCCCGTTCCACGGGAGGGCGCTCCCGGTCACGCCGGCTCGCGCTCGTCGGCGTGGCCTGCGCCGCCGCGGTGCTGGGCGGGCTGCAGGCGCCGGTGTCGGCCCTGCCGGCCGACCGGGACAAGGCCGGCTCACCCGGAGCCGCGGGGATCGGTGACGACTACTTCCCGCGCGACGGCAACGGCGGCTACGACGTGTCGCGCTACTCGATCCACGACCGCTACCGGTTCGCCGAGCGGCGCCTCAGCGGGTGGACCAGGATCACGCTGACCCCCACGAAGGACCTGACGCGCTTCAACCTCGACTTCCTGCTCGACGTCGGCTCGGTGAAGGTCGACGGCCGCCTCACGCCCTTCCGCAAGCCGAGCCCGCACGAGCTGCAGGTGGACCCGCCCGGCGTCCTGCCGTCGGGTCGTCCGGTCACGGTCACGGTGCGCTACGACGACCACCCGAGCAGCTACTCCTACGCGGGGGAGCGCAACTGGCTCGCCGACGCCCACGAGGTCGTGGCGATGAACCAGCCACACATGGCTCCGTGGTGGTTCCCGTCCAACGACCACCCCCTCGACAAGGCCACCGTCGACGTGCACATCACGGTGCCCGCCGGGCTGCAGGTCGTGTCCAACGGGATGCCGACCGGACACGACACCGCCAACGGGCTCGTCACCTGGCACTGGCGCTCGGCGCAGCCGATGGTGCCCTACCTCGCGTTCTTCGCCGCCGGCTCGTTCGACGTCGCCCGGGGCCGGGTCGACGGCCGTCCCTGGCTGGTCGCGGTCTCGAAGCGACTCGCACCCGTGGTCCGCGCCGAGGCCATGTCCCTCCTCCAGGAGACCCCGGGCATCGTGCGCTGGCTCGACCAGCAGCTCGGGGCCTACCCGTTCGACAGCTCCGGCGGCCTCGTGACCGGGCTCGACCCCGGCTTCGCGCTCGAGAACCAGACCCGGCCCACCTACCCGAGCTGGGTGGACCACACCACGGTCGTCCACGAGCTGGCGCACCAGTGGTTCGGAGACGACGTCGCCGTGCACCACTGGTCCGACATCTGGCTCAACGAGGGGTCCGCGACCTACATGGAGGTGCGCTGGGCCGAGGGCCACGGTGGTCAGTCGACCGGCTCCTGGCTCCGCAGTGCCTACACCGGTTTCGCGCCGTGGTCGCTGGTCGTCTCCGACCCCGGTGCGGACCACATCTTCGACTTCGCCGTCTACCAGCGCGGGGCGATGACGCTGGCGGCCCTGCGCAACCGGATCGGCGACGCCGACTTCACCACCCTGCTGCGGACCTGGGTCGCCGACCACCACGCCGGCAACGGCTCGACCGCCCAGTTCCGCGCCCTCGCGGCGTCGGTGAGCGGGGAGGACCTCGACGCGTTCTTCACCGCCTGGCTCGACACGCCGGCCAAGCCGGCCGACACCACCGACAACGGGCTCGGTTGAGCAACGGACCGCGCGAAGCGCGGGCCGTGTGGGCTCAGCCGGGTCGAGCAAGCGCGCGACCGAGCTCGCGAGGTCGCGACCGCGCGTCGAGACCTGGCCCGGTCAGGCGTGGGTCGTCGACTCCGGGGCCGGTCAGTGCCCGAGGACCGAGCTCGCGAGGTCGCGACCGCGCGTCGAGACCTGGCCCGGTCAGGCGTGGGTCGTCGGCTCCCTGGCCGGTGAGGCGTACGGGCCGTCGGCTCCCTGGCCGGTGAGGCGTGGGCCGGTCAGTGCCCGAGCAGCGGGGCCAGCACCCGGGCGGTGAGGCTCTGGCGGTGGGTGAGCCGCTCCTCGGTGTCGGCGAAGGTCATCGCGCGGAGCCCGGCGTTGATGCCCAGCCAGCGCAGCGGCTCGGGCTCCCAGGCGGGGGAGCGGTGGTTGACCCACGGCAGGCGGGTGAGCTCGGTGTCCTGGCCCAGGATCAGGTCCCGCAGCGTGCGCCCGGAGAGGTTGGTGGTCCCGACGCCGTCGCCGACATAGCCGCCGGCCCAGGCGACGCGCGTGGTGGGGTCGAGGCCGACCGAGGCGCACCAGTCGCGCGGCACACCGAGCGCGCCGCCCCAGGCGTGGGTGAAGCGGGTGCCGCGCAGCACGGGGAACAGCTCCAGCAGGGTCTGGTGCAGGGACACGAAGACCCGCTGGTTGCGGTCGTTCGCGGGGCTGGTGTCGGAGCCGAAGTGGTAGGGCGCTCCGCGGCCGCCGAACGCCAACCGGTCGTCGGCGGTCCGCTGGCCATAGACGAGCAGGTGCCGGAAGTCGGAGAACGTCTCGCGACGCCGCAGCCCGATCCGCTCCCAGACCTCCTCGGGGAGGGGCTCGGTGGCGACCATCAGGGAGTAGACGGGGACGACGGCCCGCCCGAGCCCCTGCAGGCTCGCGGTGTAGCCCTCGGTCGCCCGGACGACCACGTCGGCCGTCACCGTGCCGTGCTCGGTGCGCACCCGACCGGGCTCCAGGGCCAGCACCCGGGTCTGCTCGAGGACCCGCACGCCGCGGCGCTCGACGACCTCGGCCAGGCCGCGCACGGTCTTGGCCGGGTGGATGGCTGCGCAGTGGGGTGTAGGTCGCGCCGAGGACGCCCGTGGCGCCCAGGACGGACGCGGCCTCGTCGGCGTCGAGCAGCCGGAGGTCGTCCTCGCCGCGGTCCCACGCGCGCGCCTCCTCGACCTCGGCGCGGGCCCGTGCCAGCCCCGTGTCGGTGCGAGCCAGCACGATCGTGCCGCCCTTGGCGAAGTCGGCGTCGATGGCCTCGGCGGCCATGACCCTTCCGATCTCGTCGACCGTGTCGCACATCGCCCGGTGCTGGGCGATCGCGCCGGCCCGGTCCGCTCCGGGCAGCCGCGCGAGCTTGGCGGCCGACGCCGGGAACAGCGCCGAGCACCAGCCGCCGTTGCGTCCGAGGCCCCGAACCCGGCCACGTCCCGCTCGAGGACGGCGATCCGCAGGGAGGGATCGGCCTCGGCGAGGTAGTAGGCGGTCCACAGACCGGTGAAGCCGCCACCCACGATGGCGACGTCGACGGAGAGGTCCCCGGACAGTGCCGGTCGGGGGGTCCAGTCGAGCGCGGGGTGCGAGTGCCAGAACGACAGCTCGCCATAGCGGACGCTCAGCGCACACCCCACGAGTAGGTCTGCTTCTTGAGCTTGAGGTACATGAAGGTCTGGGTCGACTCGACGCCCGGGATCGTGCGGATCTTGTCGGACAGCAGCTCGAGGAGGTGCTCGTCGCTCTCGCAGACGGCCTCCACCAGCAGGTCGAAGGGGCCGGCCGTGATCACGACGTAGTCCACCTCGTCGAGCTCGGCGACCTTGTCGGCGACGCCCTCGACGGGACCCCGCAGCTTGATGCCCACCATCGCCTGGCGGGCGAAGCCGAGCTCGAGCGGGTCCGTGACGGCGACGACCTGCATGACGCCGGAGTCGATGAGCCGCTGCACGCGCTGGCGTACGGCGGCCTCGGACAGCCCCACGACCTTGCCGATGGCGGCGTAGGAGCGCCGGCCGTCCTGCTGCAGCTGCTCGATGATGGCCTTGGACACGTCGTCGAGCACCGCACGGCTGCGGCTCGACCTGCTGGACCTCGTCACCCCCGAAGCCTCTCAGGCAACCAAGGCCGGGTCAAAGGTTGACCAATGGCGCGTCGCGAGGTCCTCGGATCGCGGAATCCGTGTAAACGTTCTGTTTCGGCAAGCGATTCCCTTGTGGTTACGCGGATCACATGTCAGGCTGCCGGGGAAATCTCGACCGAGGAGGGCTCATTGGTGGACGCCGCACCCGGCGGACCTAGCCGCCGGACGTTGCTCAAGGGGGCGGGCGGTGTTGCCTTCGCCGGGCTGAGCCTGGCCGCCCTCAAGCTGCCGTTCTTCGGGACCGATCCCGCCGTGCAGGACGCGGCCGCGTGCCGGCCCCCGACGTCTCGGCGACGGAGAAGAGGCTGGTCGTCTCCAACTGGCCGGCCTACATCGACCCGCGCAAGAAGTCCTCGTCCACGTTCCAGGTCTTCCAGCGCGAGACCGGGATCACCGTCGACTACACCGACGACGTCAACGACAACCAAGAGTTCTACGCCAAGGTCAAGAACCAGCTGGCCTCGTGCCAGACCGTCGGGCGCGACATCATGGTCCTCACCGACTGGATGGCGGCCAAGATGATCAGCCTGGGCTGGATCCAGCCCCTCGACGCGGACAAGATCCCCAACGTCCACGACCGGCTCATCAAGCCGCTGCAGGGCAAGGCCTGGGACCCCGACCTGACCTACCACGTCCCGTGGCAGAGCGGCCTCACCGGCATCGCCTACAACGCCAAGCAGACCGGAGAGGTCAAGAGCTTCTCCGAGCTGCTGACCCGATCCGACCTCAAGGGGCGCGTCACGCTGCTCACCGAGATGCGCGACACGATGGCCTTCATGGTCAAGGTCGCCGGCGGCAACCCCGACGACTTCGACCAGAACGACTGGGACAACGCCATCGAGGCCCTCCGCAAGGCGGTCTCGGACGGCCAGATCCGCTCGTTCAACGGCAACGACTACCTCAACGACCTCGCGTCGGGCAACGTCCTGGCCTGCGAGGCCTGGTCCGGTGACGTCATCCAGGCCCAGTACGACAACCCCGACATCAAATGGGTCGTGCCCGAAGAGGGCCTGTCGCTCTGGAGCGACAACATGATCGTGCCCAACCTCGCGACCCACCAGGCCAACGCCGAGCTCTGGATGAACTACTACTACGAGCCCGAGGTGGCCGCCAAGCTCGCCGCCTGGAACAACTACATCTGCCCCGTCGAGGGCGCGCAGCAGGCGATGGAGAAGGTCGACCCGAGCCTGGTCGACAACCAGCTGATCTTCCCGACGAGGCCACGCTGGCCAACACGTTCGCCTTCATGGCGCTGGATGAGAAGACCGCGACTGCCTACGAAAGGGATTGGGCCGATGTCCAAGGCGGCTGAGGAGATCACCACGATGAGCGAGGACCAGGGCTTCGACGGCCTGCGGCTCCGGGCGCTGACCAAGCAGTTCGCGTCGTTCACAGCGGTCGACTCCTCGATCTCGACGTCCCCAAGGGGTCGTTCTTCGCGTTGCTGGGCCCGTCGGGCTGTGGCAAGACGACCACGCTGCGGATGGTGGCCGGCCTGGAGGAGCCCACCTCCGGCACGATCACCCTGGCGGGCAACGACATCACGCGCAGCAAGCCCTACCAGCGCCCGGTCAACACGGTCTTCCAGAACTACGCGCTCTTCCCCACCTCGACATCTTCGAGAACGTCGCGTTCGGCCTCCGGCGTCGCAAGGTCGCGGACGTCGACGCCCAGGTGCACGCGATGCTCAACCTGGTCGAGCTCGACAGCCAGGCGCGCAAGCGGCCGGCCCAGCTCTCCGGCGGACAGCAGCAGCGTGTGGCCCTGGCGCGGGCGCTCATCAACCACCCCGAGGTGCTGCTCCTCGACGAGCCGCTCGGCGCCCTGGACCTCAAGCTGCGCCGGTCGATGCAGATCGAGCTCAAGCGGATCCAGACCGAGGTCGGCCTCACCTTCATCCACGTCACCCACGACCAGGAGGAGGCCATGACGATGGCCGACACCGTCGCGGTGATGAACAGCGGCCTCATCGAGCAGATGGGCGCCCCGGCCGAGCTCTACGAGAACCCGCGGACCACCTTCGTGGCGAACTTCCTCGGTCAGTCCAACCTGATCGAGGGCCGGGTCAAGAGCCGCGACGGTGGCATCGTGCGCGTCGACATGCACGGCATCGACGTCTCGATCCCGGAGCCCCGGGCGCACACCGGCAGCGACCTCGGCTGGGTCGGGATCCGTCCGGAGAAGGTGCTCATCGGCGACCCCGGCGAGGAGCTCGACGCCCCCGGCAACAGCATCCCGGGTGGTGTCGTGACCGACGTCAGCTTCGTGGGCGTGAGCACGCAGTACCTCGTGCGGATGCCCTGGGGCCAGGAGCTCCAGGTGTTCCAGCAGAACACCGGGCACCGTCGGCTCTACAAGACGGGGGAGCCCGTCGAGCTGTCCTGGCGACCGGAGTACGCCTTCCTCCTCGACCACGCGCAGGACTCCCACGCCGGCGCGCAGCGAGTGGACGAGTCGTGAGCGACACGACCCGACGCCGGGGAGGACCGGCTATCTCCTGCTGGTCCCAGGAGTGGCCTGGCTCGTGGTCTTCTTCCTCATCCCGTTCTACTCGCTCGTCGCCGCCAGCCTCTATGACCCGTCGGGGTCGGACGCCACCGGCTACACGATGACCTACCACTTCGCCAACTACGTCGACGCGGTCAAGGAGTACTGGCAGCCGCTGCTGCGGGCCCTGATCTACGGCGGGCTCGCCACCCTCTTCGCCCTGATCCTCGGCTACGTGCTGGCCTATGCCATCGCGTTCAAGTCGGGCCGGTGGAAGAACCTCATGCTCGTCCTGGTCATCGCGCCCTTCTTCACCAGCTTCCTCATCCGCACGCTGTCGTGGAAGCTGCTGCTGGCCGACGACGGGCTGATCGTCAACACGCTGCAGTTCCTCCACATCGTGGGTCCGAACGGACACCTGCTCGCGACGCCGGTCGCGGTGGTCACCGGCCTGACCTACAACTTCCTGCCGTTCATGGTGCTGCCGCTCTTCGCCAGCATCGACAAGATCGACTACCGGCTCATCGAGGCGTCCAACGACCTCTACGCCAACCCGATCGTCGGCTTCTTCAAGGTGACCTGGCCGCTGTCCCTGCCGGGCGTCGTCTCGGGAACGCTGCTCACCTTCATCCCGGCCGTGGGCGACTACATCAACGCCGAGCTGCTGGGCAGCACCAACACCCGCGTCATCGGCTCGGTGATCCAGAGCCTGTTCACCGACGCCAACGACTACCCCGCGGCGAGCGCGCTGTCGGTGATCCTCATGGTGATGATCATCGGCATGGTGCTGCTCTATGTCCGGCGGGCCGGGACGGAGGAGCTGCTGTGAGATGGATCCGTGAGCGCATCGTCCTGATCCTCGGGCTCGGGGTGCTGGCCTACACCTTCATCCCCATCACCGTCGTGGTGGCGATGAGCTTCAACCAGCCCAAGAGCGAGCAGTCCAAGCTCTACAAGTTCGAGTCCTTCACCCTCGACAACTGGCTGCACCCGTGCACCGACCCCAGCATGTGCCAGGCGCTCGGGCGCAGCATCTCGATCGGCCTGCTGGCCACGCTGGTCGCCACCGTGCTCGGCACCCTGCTCGCGTTCGCGCTGGTCCGGCACGACTTCGTGGGCCGCTCGTCGATGAACCTGCTGATCTTCATGCCCATGGCCTCGCCCGAGATCGTCATGGGCTCCTCGCTCCTGGCGCTCTTCGTGGCCGCGAACTTCGCCGGCCAGCTGGGTTTCTGGACGATCCTGATCGCCCACATCATGTTCTGCCTGTCGTTCGTGGTGGTCACGGTGAGAGCCCGGCTCGCCGGCATGGACGACACGCTCGAGTCGGCGGCGATGGACCTCTATGCGACGCCGCGCGAGACGTTCTGGCGGGTCACCTTCCCGCTGGTCCTCCCGGGCATCGCGGGTGCGGCGCTGCTCGCCTTCTCGCTCTCCTTCGACGACTTCATCATCACCAACCTCAACGCGGGCCAGACGACCACCTTCCCGATGTATGTCTGGGGCGTCTCGCGCCGCACGGTGCCGATGCAGGTCAACGTGATCGGCACCGTCATGCTGCTGGTCTCGATCGCCATCGTGCTCGGTGGCGAGCTGCGCCGCAGCCGGCAGGCCAAGGCGCTGGCGCGAGGCTGACGACCGAGCGAGCTCGACGATGGACGTGAGAGGTGCGCTGGCCGACGCGCGGCCCGAGGTGCTGTGGCTGGAGGACCCGGCGCGGCCGCGACCGCTCGACCCCCTGAGCGGCTCGGTGACCGCCGACCTGGCGGTCGTGGGCGGCGGCTACACCGGACTCTGGACCGCGCTGCTCGCCAAGGAGCGCTACCCCGACCTCGACGTGCACCTGGTCGAGGCGGGGGAGTGCGGCTGGCAGGCCTCCGGACGCAACGGCGGGTTCGTCGCGGCCTCGCTGACCCACGGCTTCCACAACGGCCAGGCCCGGTGGCCCGAGGAGCTGGCCGCGCTCGACCGCCTCGGGGCCGCCAACCTCGACGCCATCGGGGAGACCATCGCCGAGCACGGCATCGACTGCTGCTTCGAGCGCACCGGCAGCCTCGACGTCGCGACCCGGCCGCACCAGGTGGAGGCGCTCGGCGAGGCGGCGGAGGAGATGCGCGCCGCCGGCCACGACGTCGAGCTGCTGGACACCGACGCGGTCCGCGCGGCGGTCGCGTCGCCGACCTACCTCGCAGGACTGCGTGACCGCCACGGCACGGCCCTGGTCGAGCCCGCGCGCCTGGCCTGGGGCCTGCGTCGCGCGTGCCTCGACCTCGGTGTCGTGATCCACGAGCAGACGCACGTGCGCGACCTCCACGACGACGGACGCCGGATCGAGGTCGTCTGCCAGGGTGGCGTCCTGCGGGCCGACCGGGTCGCGCTCGGCACCAACGCGTTCCCGCCGCTGCTGCAGCGGCTGCGGTTGATGACGGTGCCCGTCTATGACCACGTGCTGGCCACCGAGCCGCTCAGCGCGGCGCAGCTGGCGTCGATCGGCTGGGCCGGTCACGAGGGTCTCGGCGACTCGGCCAACCTCTTCCACTACTACCGGCTCACCCGCGACAACCGCATCGTGTGGGGCGGCTACGACGCCATCTACCACTACGGCAGCCGGATCGCGCGGTCGCTGGAGCAGAACGAACGGACCCACACGCTCCTGGCCGAGCACTTCTTCGAGACGTTCCCCCAGCTCGAGGGGCTGCGGTTCACCCATCGCTGGGGCGGCGTGATCGACACCTGCACGCGGTTCTCGGCCTTCTTCGGCACGGCGTACGCCGGTCGCGTGGCCTATGCCCTCGGCTACACCGGGCTGGGCGTGGGTGCCACCCGCTTCGGCGCCGACGTGATGCTCGACCTGCTGCAGGGCGAGGACACCGAGCGCACGAGGCTACGGATGGTGCTGGAGCGGCCGCTCCCGTTCCCGCCCGAGCCGGCGCGCGCCGTCGGGATCAACGTCACCCGGTGGTCGCTGGAGCGGGCCGACCGGCGCGACGGTCGTCGCAACCTCTGGCTGCGCGCCCTGGACCGGGTGGGCCTCGGCTTCGACTCCTGACCGCCGGCGCCGCCGCCCGGGCTTTCGGCACCGGAAGGCGAAATCGGTTCGCATATGTGACTCATGTCCCTTGACGCGCGGCCGAATGTCCTGATGCGTCACCGAGGACGCGACTTTGTGTGCACCCGGAGGAACCCGATCATGGCCGTTTCCGTGAAGAAGAGAAGCATCTGGCTGTCCGTCGCCGTCGTTCTGCTCCTGGCCGTCGGGGGCACCGCCTTCGCCTACTGGAGTGCCGGGGGGTCGGGCACGGGCACCGCGACCACGGGGACCGTGTCCGCCGTGACCGTCGTGCAGACCAGCACCGTCACCGGGATGCACCCGGGCGACTCCGCGCAGACCCTGAGCGGGAACTTCAACAACCCCAACTCGGGCCCGGTCTACGTCACCTCCGTGACCGCGTCGATCAGCTCGGTCACCAAGGCCGTGGGCGCGCCCGCGGGCACCTGTGACTCGACCGACTACACCCTGGCGAGCGCGACGATGACCGTGAACGCCTCCGTCCCCGCGGGCAACGCCCAAGGCTCCTGGACCGGCGCGACCATCCAGTTCAACAACAAGGCTGCCGTCAACCAGGACGCCTGCAAGGGCGCCACCGTCAACCTGTCCTACACCGCCAGCTGATCCTGCGCCTGGACCCGAGCTGGTGCGGCCTGCGAGCGCGCGCCGAGACTGGAGAGGACCGATGTCGTGGACGAGAGGACCGGCCCGCTGGACGCCGCGCGTCCTCGGCTGTCTGGCGGCGTGCGGCCTGCTCCTGCTCCTGGGCGCCACGCAGCTCGCGGCGCCGAGGCTCGCCCTGGCCTCGGAGCCGACGTTCACGATCCGCAGCCACATCTTCGAGGCGCTGCCGACGGGCTCGGCGACCGCGTGCCAGGGGGCACCGGCGCAGCTGAGTCCCGGCGTGACGCGATGCCTGGTGTTCCGGCTGGAGAACCCGCAGGACACGGCGATCCGGGTGGGCTCGGTCGAGGCCACCCTGGACCCGGCGTTCCCCCCGCCACCCGAGAGCTGCTCGGCGGCGGCGCTCTCGCTGCCGACGTTCGAGGGATCGGTCCTGGTGCCCGCCCGGGGCACGGCGACGAGCCCGGGACTGCCGATCGTGCTGCGCAGCACCGGGGCGGACCAGAACGCGTGCCAGGACACGGTCTTCCACTTCCGGTTCACCGGGACGGCGCGGTTCGTGGCGGACACGGAGGCGGAGTCGGAGACCCGTCCCGACGGCCAGCACGGGTCGTCGCCCGACGGTCTCCCGGCGACCGGGTCGCCGCTGTCCCCGGGCCGGCTGGTGGGGCTCGTCGCCGCCGGCGGGACGCTCCTCGTGGCCGGGTTGCTGCTGGTCGGCATCGCGCGGCGTCGCCCGGCTCGCGCCGACGAGGCGACCGGCGCCCCGCCCGGCTGACGGGCCGGCGCAGCCTCCTGGCGATGCTGGCCGCCGCCCTCGTCACGGGCGGAGTGGTCACGGCCCCCGCGTTCGCCTACTTCACGGCCACCGGCTCGGGCTCCGCCTCAGGCGCGACCGGGGCCCTCCAGCCGTTGACCATCCTGTCCGCCACCACGGGCTCCCCCTCGTCGGGGCTCCAGCCCGGAGGCACGGGCGACCTCCTGCTCAACGTGACGAACCCCAACTCCAGCGCCGTGACCATCACCGGCGTCTCCCAGGGTGGGGGAGTCACGGTCGTGGGGGGCTCCGGCTGCACGAGCGACTCCGCCTGGCCGACCACGCTGGGCAACTCCGGGGTCACCGTCGCCACGACGACGGGCCTCAGCGTCGTGGTCGCCGGCGGCGCGACGGCGACCGTGCACGTGTCGTCGGGCGCGGCGATGAGCACCTCGTCGGTCTCGGGCTGCCAGGGCGCGTCCTTCCGCGTCCCGGTCACCGTGGTGGTGAGCCAGTGAGCGCGGCCCGTCATCGTCTCGCGGTCCCGCGACGCGGGCGCGGGCGGCTCCGCGTCCGGGTGCTGGGCGCCGCGGTCACGCTGCTGCTGCTCGTCGCCTCCGGGCCGGGCCACGCGCTGTGGACCGCGAGCTCCACGGGCTCCTACGGTCTCGCGCAGGCGACCACCCTGACCGCACCGACCCTCACCGCGGGGACGGCGACCGCGACGACGATGCCGCTGTCGTGGACCCGTCCCTACACGCCGACCTCCTATGCCCTCGCGCAGTCGCCGGGCTCGCTGGGCGGGTGCGCGGCCGCGCCTGGATCCGGTTCGAGCAGCTGCACGGCGACCGGCCTCACGCCCAACACGTCCTACACGTGGACGCTGACCGCGAACCTCTCCAGCTGGTCGAAGACCGCCACCGTGACCGCGACGACCAGCAAGCAGTCGACCACGACGACGCTGAGCAACCTGACGCCGACCTCGGCCAGCCAGGGCACCATGTTCTCCGCCACGGCGACCGTGGCGGGCTGGGGCACCCCGGCGGGCACCGTCGTCTTCTCCCTCTTCACCAGCTCGTCGTGCACCGGCGGCGCGTCCTACACCAGCAGCGCGCAGGCCCTGTCCTCCGGCAGCGCGACCGGGACCTTCCAGCCGACGGCCGGGACCTACTACTGGCAGGCGACCTACACGCCGAGCGACAGCTTCAACCTGACCAGCACCAGCGCGTGCAGCGCGGCGGTCACGGTGACCGCTCCGACCAGCTCGATCGTCTTCAACTACTACAACATCAGCCTGACGAACTACAACGTCTCCGGCCGGCCGACGGCGTTCACCGGCAGTCTGTCGGTGCAGAACAGCGGCGGATCGGTCCAGCGGACCCTGACCGGCCTCACCGTCACCACGATCTTCCCCGACAACCGGGTCTCCGGCGCCGCCCCGTCGTCGGTGACGGGCACCGGCTGGGCCTACCAGTCCAGCAGCCACGTCGGCGCGACCTGGGTCTACACCTTCACCTGGACGGGGTCGCTCGCGCCGTTCGGCTCCACGTCGGACCTGGGCTTCCTGCTCAACATCACCGACAACAGCCCGGGCTCCGCCACCACGACCGCCACCGCGAGCAACCCGTTCACCAACACGGCGACGGTGACCCTCGCCGGCTCCATCTGAGGACGGGTTCAGGCGGAGGAAGGGTCAGCTGCCCGCCGACGGCTCCTCGGCGGCGAGGGCGCGCAGCGCGAGCCACGAGCGTGTCGCCAGCTGGAGCTGGAACCGGGTGTCGGGGTCGGAGAGCGACAGGCCGGTGAGCTCGGCGATCCGGGCCATCCGGTAGCGCACGGTGCTCCGGCCGATCCCCAGCGCCCGGGCGGCGGCGTCGAAGCCGCCGCCGGTGTCCAGGAACCGGGCGAGGGTGAGGACGAGCTCGCTGCCGCGTCGCTCGTCGTAGTCGAGCAGCGACCCCAGCCAGCGCCGGACGAAGGCGTCGACACCGCGCGGGTCGGTGACCTCGGAGAGGAACTGGAAGACGCCGAGCTCGTCGTAGGTCACGACCCCGTCCCGGCCGTCGCCGAACTCCGCGAGCCGCAGGCTCATCAGCGCCTCCCGGTGCGAGCGGGGGTAGTCGCCGGGGACCCGGGCCAGGCCGCCGACGCCGACGTGCAGCCGCTGCGCGGTGGCCAGCGCCAGGAGCGGACGGGACAGCGGCCCGAGCGCCGTCCCGTCCGCCGGTCCGGTCGCGACCACGGCCACGAGCGTGTTGGCGCGATGCATGAGCAGGGTGCCCCGCGGGCCGGCGAGCGCCTCGCGCGCGGCCGGCAGCAGGTCGGTCAGGTCCTCGGAGCGGTGACCGCGCAGCGCCACGACCCGGTGCGGGACACCGAGGTCGTGCCCCAGCGCGCGGGCCCGGGCAGCCACCCCGTCTCCCGCGCCGCTGACGAGGTCGGACACGAGGTCGACGCCGAGGCGCAGCTCGGTCTCGGCGATGCTGTGCAGCCGGGCGAGCTCGATCGCGAGCACGGTGGCGGCGTACTCCAGCGCCATCGTCTCCTGCTCACCCATGAGCGACTCGGGTCCGATGAGATAGACGAGCCCCACCAGGTCCGGGCGGGGGCGGGCCACGGTGAGCAGGCGGTCCTCGGCGTGGATGGGCCGACCGGCCCGCAGCGCCCGGCGGGCCAGGTCGGACGGCGCGGCCGGCGACAGCTCCCGGGTCGGCGGGGCGAGCTCCGGGCCGGACCTCCCGAGCACGTTGCCGCGGTCGTCCTCCACGACCGCCGGAAGGCCGGTGAGCTCGAAGAGCGTGCGCACGATCCCGGCATAGCCGTCGAGGTTCAGCGCGACCTGGGTGAACCGGTCGTGGATGGCGTTCTTGCGCTCGAGCAGCGCGACCGTGTCGGCCAGCGCGGCGTTGGCGGCGAGGTGGCTGGCGTGCAGCCGCGCATTGGACACCGCGATGCCGGTCTGCTGGGCCAGCGACCGCAGCAGCCGCACCTTCGCCGGGGGAGGGGCCTCCCGGCTGGCGACCAGCAGGTGGCCGACGCGCTCGTCGACCCCGGGCAGGGGGACGCCCCAGGCCCACGGCCACCCGGGGACGTCGAGGGGGCCGCCGTCGGACGGCAGCAGTCCCAGCTGGCGGGCGACGCGCACGGTCGACGCCACGTCAGGTCCGGGAGCCTGACCGTGCCATCCGTCCCGGTCGAGGTGGACGCCGACGACCTCGCAGTCCACCAGCGCCGGTGTCGCCGTCCGGGCCAGGTGCAGGATCTCGTCCTCGCGCCGGCGCTCGGTCATCAGCAGCGACAGGGCCAGCAGGCCGCGCATGCTGGACAGCTGCTCGCGCAGCGCGAGCTCGGAGTCGAGCACCGAGCGCGGCCGCGCCGTCGCGGTCGCGGGCCCGTCGCCGGGGGCCGAGCGACGCTCAGGCGAAAGCGGCTGTGAACTCATCGTCGGTCAGGTGGTGGGGGTTCTCGAGCACCAGCCCGCCCAGCAGGATCCGCGGGTGGGTCTTGATCAGGTCGAGCAGGACCCCGCTGCCCAGCCGGCGCAGGTCATAGAGGCACAGGACCGCCTGCGGGAAGCGCGCCGCGAAGGCGTTGGCCCACGACTCGTAGCGGACGACCCGCTCGCGCTCGGGGCGCACCCGGTCGAGCCACGACATCTCGCCGACGACCCAGGCGAAGGGATAGCAGCCCTCCTCGCTGGTCGCCTGGGCGCGGGACTCCCAGAAGGCGATCATCTCGTCGGGCTCGAAGGTGCCGGTGCGCAGGTAGGTCTGGGAGGAGTCATACATCTCGAGCTGGCCGGTGGCCACGCAGTCGGCGACGTCCAGGTCGCCCTCCAGCCGGCTGAGCAGCTCGGCGGGCGGCACCGAGTCGACCACGGCCACGCACTTGTCCCCGGACGCGAGCGCGCCCCGCAGGAACGGCATGAGCAGCGCGTCCCGCTCCTCGTCGCCGTAGTAGAAGCCGCACACGTGGTCGCCCCGCTCGAGGGTGACGCCGGGGAGCTGCAGCAGGTCGGGCATCCCGCCTCCTTGGTCCGAGGGCCCGAGATGTGATGGCGGCCACAGTGACCCGCCCGGCGCCGGCGCGCCGCGGATGTTCCGGGTGCCGGAACTGCACCTGGCCGCGGGCGGCGAGTCCCGGGCCGGGATCGGCCCTGGGCGGCCATGGCTGAGCGGCGCGGTCCGCGCCTAGCGTGCGCCGCAGTCACGTCGTACGCCGTACCCCGCGGCATCAGCGAAAGGGAACCGCGATGCCAGCACTGCCCCGCTCGGAGTGGTACGACCTCACCCGGGACATGAACTGGGACCTCACCTACGTCACCCAGGAGGAGGCCTTCCCGGAGCTGCTGTCCAAGGGGTTCGGGGTCCCGGTCCACGACTGGTGGACGTGGGACGAGCCCTACAAGGTGACCTACTCGGAGTACGTGCAGAACCAGGCCGGCAAGGACCAGGGCCTGTTCTCGGTCAACAACGTGGTCAGCCGCTCCAAGATCTTCGACAACCTCGAGCCGGGCTGGAAGGCGGCCGTGCTCGCGCACTACGGCGCCATCGCCGTGGCGGAGTACCAGGCCGGCATCGGCGAGGCCCGGATGGCCCGCTTCGGCCGGGCCGCGGCGTGGCGCAACATGGCCACCTTCGGGACCCTCGACGAGACCCGCCACGGCCAGCTCCAGACCTACTTCCCCTACACGGCGCTGGCCAAGGAGCCGCGGCTCGACTGGGCGCACAAGGCCTACCACACCAACGAGTGGGGCATCATCGCCGCGCGGCACCTCTTCGACGACATGTTCACCGCCAACGACGCGGTCTCGATGGCCATCCAGCTGACCTTCACCTTCGAGACCGGGTTCACCAACCTCCAGTTCCTCGGCATGGCCGCCGACGCGATGAAGGTCGGCGACCTCGACTTCGGCGCCCTCATCTCCTCGATCCAGACCGACGAGGCCCGGCACGCCCAGCAGGGCGAGCCGACGTTGAAGATCCTGGTCGCCGCGGGCAAGAAGGCGGAGGCGCAGAACCTGCTGGACCGGATGTTCTGGCGGGCCTGGAAGATCTTCTCGCTGCTGACCGGGCTGTCGATGGACTACTACACCCCGCTCGAGCACCGCACGCACTCCTTCAAGGAGTTCATGGAGGAGTTCATCAACAAGCAGTTCATCGACCAGTTCCGCGACCTCGGGCTCGAGAAGCCGTGGTACTGGGACCAGCTGCTCAGCGAGATGAACTGGCTCCACCACGCCTACCACATCGGGGTCTACTTCTGGCGGCCCACGGTGTGGTGGAACCCCGTGGCCGGCGCCGCGCCGGAGGAGCGGGCGTGGCTCGAGGAGAAGTACCCCGGCTGGAACGACAGCTTCGGGAAGTACTGGGACGTCATGGGCGACAACGTCCGGGCCGGCCACCCCGAGCTGACCATGCCCGAGACGTTCCCGATGGTCTGCAACAGCTGCCAGGTCCCGGTGTGCACGCCCGCGGGGTACGCCGCCGGCTACCTCGACAGTCCGCTGCCGCTGCTGCTGGACCTCGAGGGCCGTCGCTATGTGTTCTGCTCCGAGCCGTGCAAGTGGGTCTTCGAGGAGGACCCCGACCAGTTCAAGGGCCACCTGTCGATCATCGACCGGTTCCTGGGCGGCGTCATCGACCCGCCGACCATCGAGGGTGCGCTCGCCTACATGGGCCTGTCTCCGGAGGAGATGGGCCAGGACGGCACCGACTATGCCTGGGCGCACGCCTCGGCCGCAGGGAGGGAGTGACCATGGCGCTGTTCCCCGTCCAGGGCATCACCGAGGGTGACTTCGTCGTCGTCCTCGTGCCCGTCGACGACACCGACCCGATGCGGGTGGTGGCCGAGAAGATCGCGCACCACGGGGTCGGCAAGCGGGTCGCCGACCCGGGCCGTCCGCTCCACGTGCGCTACCAGGGCACCGTCCTCGACGACGACTCGACCATCGTCGACGCCGGCTGCGCCCCGATGGACGTGCTGGAGGTCGTGTTCGGATGACCGCCGACCTCCGCTGGCTGCCGGCCGTCGCCGAGGACGACCTCTGGGAGGGCGACCTCCTCGATGTCGAGCTCGACGACGACCAGGTGCTGCTCGTGCACCTGGACGGCGGACCCATCAAGGCCTACCAGGGCATGTGCCCCCACCAGGAGGTCCTGCTCGCCGACGGCACCTGGGACCCCGACACCGGCAAGCTCGAGTGCCCGGGGCACCGCTGGGAGTTCGACCTCACCTCCGGGGCCGGGCTCAACCCGCTCGGCTGCCGGCTGTTCGAGTTCCCCGTCCGCGTTCAGGACGGGAAGGTCGAGGTCGGCATCCCCCAGGACGGCGAGCGGCACTACCACCGCTTCAGCACCGCGGCCGACTGAGCCCGAGTGAGAGAGGGACACCCATGGAGCAGCACGTCAAGATGGTCGGCCCCGTCGTCCGCGGGCTCGACCCCGCGCTCGCCGAGGCGATGATCACCGCGATCGAGATCGACAACCCCGACGTCGACGTCACCGTCGAGGACGAGGGCGGCTACATCCGCATCGTCACGCCCCAGTTCTGCCGGCTGACCCAGGCCAGCCTGGCCGACGCGATGGGACGCGACATCAAGCTCTTCCAGATCGAGCCCCAGCTGGCGGGGTTCGCAGGACGCATGAAGGTCACCGACGACGAGCTCGTCTGGTTCCTCGAGAGGCAGGACTGACCATGGCCATCTCCCAGCGCAAGCCACCCCGCACCTGGAGCCTGCTCGGCGACGTCAAGCGGCGCCCCACGCCCTACGAGGTGACGGCGGCGAAGTTCAACTACCACTTCCGCCGGCAGCCCGCGCCGTTCGAGCTCGACCCGGCCGCGGACCTGAACCGCTTCTACCTGGCCAACCGCGAGGGCTCGCCCCTCAACGTGGACGACTGGGAGGGGTTCCGCGACCCGGCGCGGCTCACCTACTCCGACTACGTGACGGTGCAGAAGGACCGCGAGACCTACCTCGACCTGCTCACCGACCACCACGAGGCGGCCGGGTCGGTCGAGGGGCTCGACCCCGAGTGGGTAGGCACGCTGCGGCACCTGTTCGTGCCGCTGCGCTTCCCGCTGCACGTGCTCCAGATGACCGCCCACTACGTGGCCCAGATGTCGCCCTCGGCGTTCATCATCAACTGCGCCAACTTCCAGGCGGCCGACGAGATGCGGCGCATCCAGCGCTTCGCCTATGTCACCAAGGGGCTGGCCAACGCCCACGGCGAGGACCTCGCGGCCACCGCGACCGCCCGCGACGCCTGGGAGCAGGCGCCCGCCTGGCAGCCGCTGCGCGAGGCGCTCGAGCGGCTGCTCGCGGTCCAGGACTGGGGCGAGGCGTTCGTCGCGCTCAACCTGGTGCTGAAGCCGGCCGTCGACGCGCTGGTCAACGGCGAGCTGTCGGAGCTGGCCGCCGACAACGGCGACGAGTTCCTGTCGCTGATGCTCGCGGAGTTCGGCCTCGACGCCGGGCGCAGCCGGAGCTGGACCTCGGCGCTGGTGACCTACGCCGTCGACCAGGACCCGGCCATGGCCGAGGTCCTGCAGGGCTGGGCCGACACCTGGGCCGCGCGCGCCGACGCCGCCGTCTCCGGGCTCGCGCCGATGTTCGAGGCGGCTCCCAAGGCGGCCGACGCGCCGCAGGTCGTCGCCCGCGTCGCGGCCCAGCGGCGGTCGCTGCTCGACGGCTGCGGGATGTGACCGAGCCGGGCGGACACCGGACGCACGTCGTCGAGATCGCGGGCACCGGGGACCGGTTCGAGGTCCGCGAGGGCGAGCGGATCCTGACGGCGGCCCGCCGGGCCGGGCTGTGGCTGCCCTTCGAGTGCGGCTGGGGCAGCTGCGGGACCTGCAAGGCGACGCTGGTGGAGGGCGAGACCCGGCTCGTGTTCGCCGGGGCGCCCGCGGTCGACGCGCGCGACGAGCGGCGGCGCCGGGTCGTGCTGTGCCAGTCCACGGCCGTCAGCGACCTGGTGCTGAAGCCGCTGCGCGTCGACCGGGAGCCCGTCCCGGAACGACCGACCGTGGACGTCCGGGCCGTGCTGACCTCGGTGGAGCCGCTGTCCGAGGACATCAGTGGCTTCCGCTTCGAGACGTCCGAGCCGGTGCCGTTCCGGCCCGGGCAGTATGCCGTCCTCGAGGTCGCACCCGGCCTGCGTCGGTGCTACTCGATGGCCAACCTGCCCGGGGGGAGCGAGCTCGAGCTCGTCGCGAAGCGGTATCCGGGCGGGGTCGGGAGCAGCGGCCTGTTCGGGCTGCCGGTCGGCGCCGAGGTCGCGGTCGAGGCGCCGTACGGCGACATGTGGCTGCGACCCTCCGACCGGCCCGTCGTGCTCGTGGCCGGCGGCACGGGGGTGTCGGCGATCCTCGCCCTGCTGCGGGAGCTCGCCGGGAGCCGGTCGCAGCGGCGCGTGCTCGTGGCCTACGGCGCGACGCGAGCCCCGGACCTGGTGCGGTGGGCCGAGCTGGCGGAGCTCGCCGGAGGACTGGCCGACGCCGAGCTCGTCGGGTCCCTGCTCGCCCCGCCCCCGGGTGGGACGGGGTCGAGGGCCTCGTCACCGACGCCCTCGTTCCCCGGCTGCCCGACGTGCTCGCCGCCGACGTCTACCTCGCCGGTCCACCGCCGATGGTCGACGCCGTGACGCTGCTCCTCCGCGACGCCGGCCACCAGCTCGACCGGCTGCACTTCGACCGCTTCGGCTGAGCGGCCGCAGGGCGGGTCTAGAGGAGGGTCCAGGCCTTGTCGAGGACGGCGCGGAGGATCTGCTCCATCTCGTCGAAGTGCTCCTGGTCGCAGATGAGCGGGGGAGCGAGCTGGACCACCGGGTCGCCGCGGTCGTCGGCGCGGCAGTAGAGGCCCGCGTCATAGAGCGCCTTGGACAGGAAGCCGCGCAGCAGCCGCTCGGACTCGTCGTCGGTGAAGGTCTCCTTGGTGGCCTTGTCCTTGACGAGCTCGATGCCATAGAAGTAGCCGTCGCCGCGGACGTCGCCCACGATCGGCAGGTCATAGAGCTTCTCGAGGGTGTTGCGGAACGCGGCCTCGTTGGCGCGGACGTGCTCGTTGATCTTCTCGTCCTCGAAGATCTGGAGGTTCTTCAGCGCGACCGCGCAGGAGACCGGGTGGCCGCCGAAAGTGTAGCCGTGCATGAAGGAGTTGTGTCCCTGGAGGAACGGCTCCATCAGCCGGTCGGAGGTGATCATCGCGCCGAGCGGGGCGTAGCCGGAGGTCAGGCCCTTGGCGCTGGTGATGATGTCGGGCTCGTAGCCGTAGCGCTCGGCGCCGAACATGTGGCCGAGCCGGCCGTAGGCGCAGATGACCTCGTCGGAGACCATGATGACGTCGTGCCGGTCGCAGATCTCGCGCACCCGCTGGAAATAGCCGGGCGGCGGCGGGAAGCAGCCGCCGGAGTTCTGCACCGGCTCGAGGAAGACGGCCGCGACGGTGTCGGGACCCTCGAACTCGATGGCCTCCTCGATCCGGTCGGCGGCCCAGCGGCCGAAGGCCTCGAGGTCGTCGCCGTGCTGGGGAGCGCGGTAGAAGTTGGTGTTGGGCACCCGGAAGGTCGACGGCACGAGCGGCTCGAAGGGCGCCTTCATGCCGGGGATGCCGGTGATCGACAGCGCTCCCTGGGGGGTGCCGTGGTAGGCGATGGACCGGCTGATGACCTTGTGCTTGGTGGGCTTGCCGGTCAGCTTGAAGTACTGCTTGGCCAGCTTCCAGGCCGACTCGACGGCCTCGCCGCCACCGGTGGTGAAGAACACCCGGTTGAGGTGGCCCGGCGCATGGGACGCGACCTTCTCGGCCAGCTCGATGGCGCCCGGGTGGGCATAGGACCAGAGCGGGTGGAACGCCAGCGTGGCGGCCTGGTCGGCCGCGGCCTGGGCGAGGTCGGTGCGCCCGTGGCCCAGCTGGTTGACGAAGAGCCCGGCGAGACCGTCGAGGTAGCGGCGGCCGGAGGCGTCGTAGATGTAGGCCCCCTCACCGCGCACGATGACCGGCATGTCGCCGCCCTCGTAGACCGAGTGCCGGGAGAAGTGCAGCCACAGGTGGTCGCGTGCGGACTCCTGCAGCCGCTCGTGCTCGACGGCGTCGATCACGTGGTGTGGATCCATCAGGTATCGCTCTTTTCGCATGGGTTCGTCGTACGGCGTCGGCGACGCTCCGGGGGAGCGTCCGACCATGGTGCCGGTTCGTGCCCTTCGGAGCAAGTGAATCCGTGGTCTGGCGCGTCGGGAGATGCGGATTCCGTTGCCTTCCTCACCCGCCCCGCGGCTGGTAGGAATTGCCCATGACCCGATACGGCGCGCAGTTCGGACCGGACATCACCTTCCTCGGCGTCGACCGCGCCGACCTCGACGACCCGGCGACCTTCGCCGACGCCGACGTGGTGGTCGTGGGGGCACCGTTCGACGGCGGCACGTCGCACCGCCCCGGCACGCGCTTCGGGCCGATGGCGATCCGGCAGACCGACTATCTGGGCCACGACGGCACCCGGCCGCACCTCGCGCTGCGGGTCGACGCGCTCCGCGACATCCGGGTCGTCGACGTGGGCGACGTCGAGATGCCGCCCGGCCACATCGAGCGGTCCCTGCGCGCCCTCGAGGACGCGGTCTTCGCCGTCGCCTCGGCCGGGGCCGTGCCGCTCGTCCTCGGCGGTGACCACTCGATCGCGCTCCCCGATGCGACCGGGGTCGCGCGCCACCTCGGCTTCGGGCGGGTCTCGATGATCCACTTCGACGCGCACGCGGACACCGGCGACATCGAGTTCGGCTCGCTGTGGGGCCACGGCCAGCCGATGCGGCGGCTCATCGAGTCGGGCGCGCTGCGCGGCGACCGCTTCCTCCAGGTCGGGCTGCGCGGCTACTGGCCGGGTCCCGAGACGCTCGGGTGGATGGCCGAGCAGAACATGCGCTCCTTCGAGATGACCGAGATCGGCGCTCGCGGGCTCGACGCGTGCCTCGACGAGGCGTTCGAGATCGCGACCGACGAGTGCGACGCGGTGTTCCTCTCCGTCGACATCGACGTGTGCGACCCCGGGCACGCGCCCGGCACCGGCACCCCGGAGCCGGGTGGCCTGTCGTCGCGCCAGCTCCTGGACGCCGTACGTCGGATCTGCCGGGAGCTGCCCGTCGCGGGGATCGACGTGGTCGAGGTGTCACCGCCCTACGACCACGCGGAGATCACGGCGTTCCTCGCCAACCGCGTCTGCCTCGAGGCCCTGTCAGGCCTCGCCGCCACGAAGGTCGGGATCACCCACGACCCGGCCGGACCGCTGCTGGAGGGCCGATGAGCACGCTGTTCCGCGGGCCGCTCTTCGACGGGCACCGCCACCGCGGCCGGGGCGCGGTGCTGGTCACCGACGGCCGGATCACCCGGGTCGCGACCGAGGCGGGTGGTGGCGTCGCCGCCCTGGAGGCCGACCTCCCCGGCGGGACCGAGGTCGTCGACGCGGGTCTGCTGGCGCCCGGCTTCGTCGACGCCCACGTGCATCCGATCCAGGGCGGCCTCGAGCGGCTGCGCTGCGACCTGTCCGAGCTCGCCACGCGGGAGGACTATCTCGCCGCCATCGCCGCCTATGCCGCGGCGAACCCCGAGCTGCCTTGGATCCTCGGTGGCGGCTGGGCCATGCCGGCGTTCCCGGGGGGCACGCCGACGGCGGCCGACCTGGACTCGGTCGTGCCGGACCGGCCCGTCTTCCTGCCCAACCGCGACCACCACGGCGCCTGGGTCAACGGCCGCGCCCTGGAGATCGCCGGCATCGGCGCCGGCACCCCCGACCCGCCCGACGGCCGGATCGAACGGGACGCGGGCGGCCGGCCCACCGGCACCCTGCACGAGGGCGCCACGGCGCTGGTCGCGCGGCACGTCCCGCGGACCACGGGCGAGGACTACTACGCCGCGCTGCTGGCCGGTCAGTCGTTCCTCCACTCCCTGGGCGTCACCGGCTGGCAGGACGCGATCGTGGGCGCCTACTCGGGGATGGACGACCCGGCCTCGACCTACACCTCGGCCGCAGCCAACGGCGACCTCCGGTCGCAGGTCGTCGGCGCGCTGTGGTGGGAGCGGCGGCTCGGGGTCGAGCAGGTCGAGGACCTCGTCGCGCGCCGCGCCGCCATGACCGGCGGGCCCTTCCGGGCGACGACGGTCAAGATCATGCAGGACGGGGTGGCCGAGAACTTCACGGCGGCGATGAGCTCGCCCTACCTCGACCGCTGCGGCCACGCCACCGACAACCGCGGCCACTCGTTCGTCGAGGCCGGAGCCCTGGTCGACGCCGTGCGCGCGCTCGACTCCGCCGGCTTCCAGGTCCACGTCCACGCCATCGGCGACCGCGGGGTCCGCGAGGCCCTCGACGCCTTCGCGGCCGCCCGGGCGGCCAACGGGGCCAACGACCTGCGCCACCACATCGCCCACCTGCAGCTGGTCCACCCCGACGACGTGCGACGCTTCGCCGACCTCGGCGTCACCGCCAACATGCAGGCGCTCTGGGCATGCCTGGACGAGCAGATGATCGAGCTGACCCTGCCGTTCCTGGGGGAGGAGCGGTCGCGCTGGCAGTACCCCTTCGGCGACCTGCACCGCTCCGGCGCGCCGCTCGCGATGGGCAGCGACTGGCCGGTCTCCTCGCCCGACCCGCTGGCGGCGATCCACGTCGCGGTCAACCGCATGTCCCACGGTGGGCCGGGGCGCGAGGGCAGCGAGGCGTTCCTGCCCGAGCAGGCCCTGTCCCTCGAGACCGCGTTCGCGGCCTACACCTCCGGGTCCGCCCGCGTGTGCCACCGTGACGACGCCGGGGTCCTGCGCGAGGGCGCCGCGGCCGACCTCGTGGTGCTCGACCGCGACCCGTTCGCCGGCCCGGTCTCGGAGATCGGCGCGACGACGGTGGTCTCGACCTGGGTCGCGGGGGAGCCGGTCTTCAGCATCGGCTGATCGGCTCCCACGCGCGGCTCGCCAGGGTCAGCTCACCCCGGTCGGGTCGGCGAGAGCGTCGTCGGGGTGCTTCCTGAGATAGGCCGGCACCTCGTTGGCGCGCACCGCCTGCCACAGCTCCTTGGCCGCGGCGGCGTCGACGATGTTGGCGTCGCCGACGTTGGGCACGTTCTCGAAGTGGTCGAACGGCAGCGTGGCGTAGGAGATCTTCTCGGGCTTGAGACTGCGCAGCCCGAGGGCGAGCGAGCGGATGTCGCCGGTCGACCACGTCGAGTCGACGGTCACGTAGCGGACGATCACCTTGAGCACCTTGCGGACCTTGAACGGGTCGCCCAGCGTGCCGTCGTCGGTGAGCTCGTGGAGCACGGCGCGCAGGAAGTTCTGCTGCCGCGCCACCCGCCCGAAGTCGCCGCCCGGCAGGTTGTAGCGCATCCGCACATAGTTGAGCGCCACCTGGCCCTCGATGTGGTGCCAGCCCTTCTCCCAGTGCTGGTGCTGCTTGGGATCGTCGAGCGTCGCTGGGACATAGACGTCGACGCCGCCGAGCGCGGTGGTCAGGTCGCGGAAGCCCTCGAAGTCGATGATCGCCATGTGGTCGATGCGCAGGCCGGTGAGGTGCTCGACGGTCCGGATGGTGCCGAACGGGCCATAGAACGAGAAGGCCGAGTTGATCTTGTTCTTGCCGTGCTGCACGTTGTCGCCGTCGAAGATCGGCACATAGGAGTCGCGCGGGATCGACACGACCGACGCGGACTTCCGGTCGGCCGCGATGTGCAGCAACATCAGGCTGTCGCTGCGGTAGGCCCCCGGGTCCCACGAGCCGTCGGCCATCAGCTCGGCGACGGTGGGCTTGTCCTCGAGCTGGTTGGGGTTGTCGGAGCCCATCAGCAGGATGTTGACCGCCGTGGTCGGCTCGGGGTCGGGGTGTCCCGAGCCCCAGTTGGGCGGCGGCTTGACGGTGTCGATCTGGCCCAGTGTCGAGTTCAGGTTCCAGGCATAGCCGGCCGTGGCCACCAGGGCCAGCACGAGGGCGCCGACCAGCGCGAGCGGCGTACGACGGTGCCCGCGACGCCACAACACGACCGCGGCGGCCAGGAGCGCGACCACCAGCCCGATCGCCGTCCAGAAGGCGGCGCGCAGGTCGTGGTGCATCAGCCACCAGAGCCCCGCACCGGCGAGCAGCAGGGCGACGAGCGCCCCGAGCGGAAGAGCCCAGCGCCGCATGCGTCGTACCCCTGTCGTGTTCGAACCCACCCCCATCATGACCTATGGCTGGTCGGGTGCGGTCTCGGCACTGCCGCACCGGCCCGTCCCACGATTCCGTCGAAACCCCCGGTCCGGCTGTACAGGATCCGCAGATCTGTCGATAGTCTGCGGGTGGGGCGCTGGCCGCCATCGACAGCTCATCGGAGGGGAACAACGTGAGGATCCTGCTGGTCGGCGCGGGGGGCGTGGGCGCGGCGTTCGCCGCCATCGCCCAGCGCCGCGACTTCTTCGAGACGATCGTCATCGCCGACTACAACGAGGCGTCGGCGCAGCGGGCGGCGGCCGTCGACCCGCGGTTCGTGGCGGCGCAGGTCGACGCCTCGTCGGCCGACTCGGTGGCCGCGCTGTGCCGCGAGCACGGCATCACCCACGTCATGAACGCGGTGGACCCGCGGTTCGTCATGCCCATCTTCGACGGCGCGTTCGCCGCCGGGGCCGACTACCTCGACATGGCCATGTCGCTGTCCCATCCGCACCCCACGTCGCCCTACTCCGAGTGCGGCGTCAAGCTCGGCGACGAGCAGTTCGCCAAGGCCGGCGCGTGGGAGGGTGCCGGACGTCTGGCGCTGGTCGGCATCGGTGTCGAGCCCGGACTGTCCGACGTGTTCGCGCGCTATGCCGCCGACCACGACTTCGACGAGATCGAGGAGCTCGGGACCCGCGACGGGTCCAACCTGACCGTCGACGGCTATGAGTTCGCGCCGTCGTTCTCGATCTGGACGACCATCGAGGAGTGCCTCAACCCACCGGTCATCTGGGAGAAGGGCGCCGACGGCGAGGGACGCTGGTTCACCACGCCCCCGTTCAGCGAGCCCGAGGTCTTCCACTTCCCCGAGGGCATCGGGCCGGTCGAGTGCGTCAACGTGGAGCACGAGGAGGTGCTCCTCATGCCGCGCTGGGTCGACTGCAAGCGGGCCACGTTCAAGTACGGCCTCGGTGACGAGTTCATCGACGTGCTCAAGACGCTCCACAAGCTCGGTCTCGACAGCACCGCGAAGGTCACGGTCGGCGGGGTCGAGGTGTCCCCGCGCGACGTCGTCGCGGCCTGCCTGCCCAACCCGGCCGAGCTCGGCCCGCGGATGAAGGGCAAGACCTGTGCCGGGCTCTGGGTCACCGGCACCGGCAAGGACGGCGAGTGGCGTTCGACCTACTACTACCACGTCGTCGACAACGAGTGGGCGATGGCGGAGTACGGCCACCAGTGCGTGGTCTGGCAGACCGCCATCAACCCGGTGGTCGCCCTGGAGCTGCTCGCCCAGGGCACCTGGTCGGGCGCCGGCATCCTCGGTCCGGAGGCCTTCGACCCGGTCCCGTTCCTCGACCTGCTCGTCGACTACGGCTCCCCGTGGGGCCGCATGGAGCTCGCCTGAGCCTTCGGTCACGGCATCAGCCCGACCGGCGTGGCCCCGGCGGGCCGGTCGGCACGCGGCGGCGTGATCTTGGACCTACTGGCGAACCGCGACACCGGCGGATGATGGAGCGGTGGACGCACCTGCGGTCCGACCGGCTCCGTGGGCACGCTCGGCCGACGAGGTGGTGGCCGAGCTCGGCACCGACGCCACGCGCGGGCTGAGCAGCGCCGAGGCGGCGTCGCGACGGGCGTCGTACGGCGCCAACGAGCTCGCCGCCGCGGAGCCGGTGCCGCCCTGGCGGATGCTGCTCGCCCAGGTCCAGGACCCGCTGGTCTACCTGCTCGGCGTCGCGACCGCCGTGTCGCTGGCCGCCTGGGTCGCGGAGGGCGCCGCCGGCGTTCCCGTCGACGCCGTCGTGATCGCCGCGATCGTCGTCGCCAACGCCGTGATCGGGTTCGTGCAGCAGCGCCACGTCGAGCAGGCCGTCGCGGCGCTCGCGGCGCTGACGGCCGCGTCGTCGACCGTGGTCCGCGACGGCATCCCTCGGGAGCTGGCGTCGGTCGAGCTGGTGCCCGGCGACGTCCTCGTCCTCGCCGAGGGCGACAGCATCGGGGCCGACGCCCGGGTCGTGTCCGCTCGCGGGCTGTCGGTGTCCGAGGCGGCGCTGACCGGCGAGTCGTCGCCCGTGGGGAAGGACACGGCACCCGGCGACCCGGACGCGGCCGTGGGAGACCGGTCGTCGATGGTGTTCAAGGGCTGCGCGGTCACCCGGGGCGGGGGCACCGCCGTCGTGACGGCGACGGGGATGGCGACCGAGATGGGGGCCATCGCCGACCTCCTCGAGCGCACCGAGGCCGAGCCCAGCCCGCTGCAGCGCGAGCTCGCGACGGTCTCGCGGGCCATCGGGCTGGCGGTGCTCGCCGTGGCCGCCGTCGTCATGGTGACCCTGGCGGTGGTCAACGGCGTCCACTCGGCCCGCGATCTCGTCACCATCCTGCTGCTCGGGGTGTCCCTGGCCGTCGCGGCCGTGCCGGAGGGCCTGCCGGCCGTCCTGTCGCTGGTGCTCGCGCTGGGGGTGCGGGCGATGGCGGGCAGGGGTGCCATCGTCAAGGCGCTCCACTCGGTCGAGACACTCGGGTCGGCGTCGGTCGTCTGCTCCGACAAGACGGGGACCCTGACCCGCAACGAGATGACGCTGCGCACCGTCGTGACGCCCTCGGGCCGCGTCGAGCTCGGCGGGGCCGGCTACCGCCCGGTCGGCGAGGTGCGGGTGGTGGCGTCGGGCTCCAGCGACGCCGAGCTCCTGGAGGAGGTCCGTCACCTGCTCGTCGCGGGGTCCGTCGCCAACAACGCGACCCTGGAGGAGGGGCCGTCGGGCTGGCAGGTGCGCGGCGATCCCACCGAGGGCGCCTTCCTCGTCGCGGCGGCCAAGGTGGCCGAGGCGGGTCCCATCGTCGACCGCTACCGCCGGGTCGCCGAGGCGCCGTTCGACTCCGATCGCAAGCGGATGTCGACGCTGGCGCGCGAGCACGGCTCGCGGGAGCACCGCCTGTTCGTGAAGGGTGCCGCCGACGTGCTGCTGGGGCGCTGCCGGGGGCTGCGCCGCGCGGGCCGCGACGAGCCGCTCGACGAGGGGTGGCGTGCCACGGTCCTGGGCTGGGTGGAGGAGCTGAGCCGCCAGGGCTTCCGGACCCTCGGGGTCGCCACCCGAGACCTCGGGGCGTGGTCGGGCACCGGGGAGACCTTGGACCCGGAGGTCGAGGAGGACCTGGTGCTCCTCGGCGTCGTGGGGATCATCGACGCCCCCCGCGACGAGGCGGCCGCTGCGGTCGCGGAGGCGCAGCGGGCCGGCGTCCGGGTCGTGATGATCACCGGCGACCATCCCGCCACGGCGACCAGCATCGCCGCCGACCTCGGCATCGTGACGCCCGGCGCTCCCGCCCTGACCGGAGCGGAGCTCAGCGCCCTGAGCGACCGGGACCTGGTCGCGGCGGCTCGGGACGTCGCCGTCTATGCGCGGGTCAGTCCCGAGCACAAGCTCCGGATCGTGGACGCGCTCCAGGCGGACGGCCACATCGTCGCGATGACCGGCGACGGGGTCAACGACGCGCCCGCGCTCAAGAGCGCCGACATCGGCGTGGCGATGGGCCGGTCGGGCACCGAGGTGGCCCGCCAGGCGAGCCGCATGGTGCTCTCGGACGACAACTTCGCCACGATCATCGTGGCGGTCCGGCAGGGGCGGGTCGTCTTCGACAACATCCGCAAGTTCCTGCGCTACCTGCTCTCCTCCAACATGGGAGAGGTGCTCACGGTCTTCCTGGGGGTGCTCCTGGCCGGGCCGCTCGGACTCGCGGAGGCGCTGGGCCCGGGGCAGGTGGTCGTGCCGCTGCTGGCGACCCAGATCCTGTGGATCAACCTGGTCACCGACTCCGGGCCGGCCCTGGCCCTGGGGGTGGACCCCGAGCTCGACGACGTCATGGCGCGGCCGCCGCGTCGGCCCGACGAGCCGATCCTGGACCGCGAGATGTGGCACAGGATCCTGCTGGTCGGGGTGGCGATGGCGGCCGTGACGCTGGCGACGCTGGACGTCTTCCTTCCGGGCGGTCTCGTGTCGGGCCACGACTCGCTCCCGACCGCGCGCACCGCGGCGTTCACCACGCTCGTCCTCACCCAGCTGGCCAACGCGCTGGCCTCGCGCTCGGGGGCCCTGGGCTCACTGCGGGACCTGGGCTCCAACCGCTGGCTGCTCGGGTCGCTGGCGCTGGCGCTGGTGCTCCAGGTGCTCGTGGTGCACGTCCCCGTGCTCCAGCACGCCTTCGGCACCACCTCGCTCGGAGTGGCCCACTGGGTCTGCTCCGTCGCCGCGGCGGGGGTGGTCCTCGCCGTGGTGGACCTCGACAAGCGGGTCCGGCGAGGGTCACCCCAGCCACGGTGACGGGGGACGGGTCGGCTCAGGCGGTGGCGTCGAACGCGTCGGCGACCACGTCGAAGGCCTCGTTGAGGATGTCGTCACCCATGGCCAGGGCGGGCAGGAAGCGGAAGACGTTGCCCCAGGTGCCGCAGGTGAGCGTCACGACGCCCTGGCTGTGGCAGTACTTGTTGACCGCGGCGGTGCGAGCGGCGTCGGGCTTGGTGGTGCCGGGCTCGGTGAGCTCGATCGCCATCATGGCGCCACGGCCGCGGATGTCGCCGATCACCGGGTGCGAGGCCTGGATCTTCTCCAGCCTGCCCCGGATCGTGCCCTCCATCTCGCGGGCGCGGGCAGCGAGGTCGTGCTTCTTCATCGCCTCGATGGAGCCCAGCGCCGCGGCACAGGCGACCGGGTTGCCGCCGTAGGTGCCGCCGAGCCCGCCGGGGTGGACCGAGTCCATGATGTCGGCGCGGCCGGTGACCGCGGCCAGCGGCATGCCGCCGGCGATGCCCTTGGCGGTGGTGATGAGGTCGGGGACGAACCCCTCGTGGTCGGAGGCGAACCACGCCCCGGTGCGGCAGAAGCCGGACTGCACCTCGTCGGCCACGAAGACGATGCCGTGCTCGCTCGTCCAGTCCTTGAGGGTCGCCATGAAGCCCTCGGCCGGGACGACGAAGCCGCCCTCGCCGGGGATCGGCTCGAGCACGACGCAGGCGAGGTTGTCGGTGCCGATCTGCTTGTCCCACATGTCGATGGCGCGCATCGCCGCCTGCTCGCCCGACATCCCGCCGTCGCGGAAGGGGTAGGAGATCGGAGCGCGGTAGATCTCGGAGGCGAAGGGCCCGAAGCGGTGCTTGTAGGGCATGTTCTTGGCCGTCATGGCCAGCGTCATGTTGGTGCGGCCGTGGTAGGCGTGCTCGAAGACGCCGATCGCGTTGCGGCCGGTGTGGTGGCGCGCGATCTTGACGGCGTTCTCGACGGCCTCGGCGCCGGAGTTGAACAGCGCCGACTTCTTCTCGAAGTCACCCGGGGTCAGCTCGGCGAGGGCCTCGCAGACGTCGACGTAGACGTCGTACGGCGTGACCATGGCGCAGGTGTGGGTGAACCGCTGCACCTGGTCGATGACCCGCGCGACCACCTCCGGGGCGGCGTTGCCTACCGTGGTCACCGCGATCCCGGAGCCCATGTCGATGAGCGAGTTGCCGTCGGCGTCGACGATCACCCCGCCGCCGGCGGCGGTGACGAAGATCGGGAGCCCGTCGGCGATGCCGTTGGAGACATAGGCGTGCTTGCGCTCGAGGTGCTTGAGGGACTCGGGGCCGGGGATCTCGGTGACGAGGCGGCGCTCCTGGGGGAGGCCGGGGCCTCCGACGACGGCGGTGGGGGCTTCGGTCATGCAGGTCAGCCTAGGGTCAGGTGGTCTGCGGTTTCCAGCATCCCCGGCCACGTCTCACGACGGAATCAGCGATTGAGCTGCGGGCTGGCCAACCAGGACCCCAGCCCGATGTAGCCGGGGTCGACCCCCATGGCCGTGGCCAGGCTCAGCGACCAGTCATACATGAAGCCCAGGGCGTTGGTCTGGAACACCAGCAGCAGGAGGATCAGCATCCCCCAGCTGCGCACCGGAGCAAGGGCGTTGCGCAGCTCGGCGGGCAGCCACGGCTCCAGCGCGCCATAGCCGTCGAGGCCGGGCACGGGCAGCAGGTTGAGGATCACGATCACGACCAGCACGAAGCCGAGGAAGGCGAGGGCCGAGGACAGCAGCCAGTTGTCCCCGAGCGCGCCGCTGCGCACGACGCCGAGGAGCACCACCCCGTTGAGCAGGTTCATCAGGGGCCCCGCGACCGAGACGGCGCTGCCCCAGGCGCGCGAGCGCAGCGCGGACCTGTCGATCCAGACGGCCCCGCCGGGCAGCGGAAGCCCGCCGGCCAGCAGGAAGAGGATCGGTAGGCCGAAGGACAGCAGGGGATGGGCGTACTTGCGGAAGTCCAGGGTGAGGTAGCCCTGGCTCACGACCGAGGCGTCGCCGCCGCGGTAGGCGACGTAGGCGTGCGCCCACTCGTGCAGGGTGACCGAGACGAGGGCGCCGACGACCACGATGCCCATGGCCAGCGCGCGCGGCGCGAACGAGTCGGGCTGTCGGTCACCGGAGACGAACGCGGTCGCGACGCAGAGCGCGAGGAAGAGCCCGACGAGGGCATAGAACACCCAGCCCGGCCGCCGCAGGGACGGGTCGGCGGCCGCGGCTCCCCGGGAGAGCCGGCGCCGGGTGCCGGAGTCGGAGATGTCGGCGTCGGCATCGATCCCGGCGACGCAGGCGGGGCAGTGGCTTCCGACGGGGGCCGGCCTGAGGCACGCCCCGCAGGCCGGCCGGTCGCAGCGGGTGCAGCTGAGCAGCGTCTCGGTGCCCGGGTGGAACGTGCAGTCCATGGCCGCAGCGTAGGTGCCCGCCACCGACGCCGGGTCGCGAACCCCCCGGTCAGGCGGCGCCTTCTCAGTCGGCGACGACGAGCAGCGGCGTCGCCTCGACGCCCACCCGCACCCGGTCACCGGGGGACAAACGTACGGCGAGCGAGCTCGGCACCTGGGCCATCAGCTGCTCGTCGTCGCCCTGGCCCGCGTCGAGCTGGACATAGACCCGCGAGATCGAGCCGAGGAAGTTGACCGACACCACCGAGCCGTTGGCGGTGCCGTCGACGGCGACGGTCACCGACTCGGGCCGCACCATCGCGCGCCCCGAGCCCGACGCGAGCGACCCCTCGATGACGGGCACGCCGATGCCGAGCACCGTCGCCTGACCACCGCTGACCACGGCCGGCACCTTGTTGTTGAGCCCGACGAACTCGGCCACGAACCGGGTGGCCGGGTTGGCGTAGAGGTCGGCGGGGGCCGCGATCTGGTCGAGCCGGCCCTGGTTCATCACGCCGACCCGGTCGGCGACGGCGAGCGCCTCCTCCTGGTCGTGCGTGACGAAGAGGGTGGTGATGCCGACCTCGAGCTGGACCCGGCGGATCTCGTCGCGCAGCTGGGCCCGGACCTTGGCGTCGAGCGCGGACAGCGGCTCGTCGAGCAGCAGGACCGACGGCTCGATCGCGAGGGCACGGGCCAGGGCGACACGCTGCTGCTGGCCGCCGGACAGCTGGTGGGCGAACCGGTTGCCGTGCTCGGACAGGCCGACGAGCTCGAGCATCTCGCCGGCGCGCGACGAGCGCGCGCCACGGTCCTTGCCGCGCATCTTGAGGCCGAACGCGACGTTCTCGAGCACCGTCATGTGGGGGAACAGGCTGTAGGCCTGGAAGACCATGCCCATGTCGCGCTTGTTGGCGGGCACGGTCGTCAGGTCCTTGCCGCCGACGGCGACCGAGCCGGAGGTGGCGGTGTCGAGGCCGGCGAGGATCCGCAGCGCCGTGGTCTTGCCGCAGCCGGACGGACCCAGCAGCGCCACCAGCTCGCCCGGCTCGATGTGCAGGGTCAGGCCGTCGAGCGCACGGACCGCCCCGAACACGCGGGTCAGGTCGGTGAGCTCGACCGCGACGCCGGTCTGGGTGCGGGGCGTGTCGGTGGCGGTCACGCGGCACTTCCTTCCTTGGTACGGCGGTCGCGGCTGACAGAGGACAGCAGGAGCAGCAGCAGCGCCACGACGACGATGGACAGGAACGCCGCGGCGACGGCCGCACGGGCCTCGTACTTGTAGATCGCGGCGATCTGCACCGGCATGGTCAGATAGTTGAGGAGCGAGGAGAACGTGTATTCACCGAGCACCAGCGCCACGGTGATCGTGGCTGCCGAGAGCACGCCGCTGATCGCGTTGGGCAGGACGATCCGCACGAAGACGGTCGGCCACCCGGCGCCCAGCGAACGCGCGGCCTCGGAGAGCGTCTTCACGTCGATCGAGCCGAGTGCGGCGTCGATGGAGCGGTAGGAGAACGGCAGCACCAGGACGACGTAGGGCAGAGCCAGGGCCAGGGGGGTGTCCCCGATGTAGTAGCTGACCCAGGCCATGACGTTCTTGATGCCGACCACGATCACCAGGGCGGGGATCGCCAGCGGCAGCAGGCACAGGAACTCGATGAGCCGCTGAGCACCGGGCACCCGCAGCCGCACCCAGATCATGGTGGGCAGGAGCAGGAGGATCATCAGGACCGCGGTGAGGACGGCCAGCTCCAGCGACGTGATGATCGAGTCGCGCAGCGTCGCGTCGGTGACGAGCAGCTTCCAGTCCTCCCAGGTGCGCTCACCCGTGACGGGGACCTTGGTGCTGAAGTTGACCATCGCGGCCAGGGGGAGCGCGAAGAACGCGGCGAAGAGCAGCAGCATCGCTGCCCGGAAGACCCGGAAGCCTGTCGAGTGGTTCACTGCAGCCACCTCGCGGTCCGCTTGAGGTACCAGTTGTAGAGCACCATGACCAGGCTGACGATGACCACCATCTCCAGCGCCAGCGCGAACGCGAGGTTCTGCTGGCCGAGGACCACCTCGCTGGTCAGCGCGGCGCGGATCATCAGCGGCACGATCGGCTGTCCCTGGCTCACCAGCACGGCCGCGGTGGCATAGGCGGCGAACGCGTTGGCGAACAGCAGCATGGTCGAGGCGAGGAACGACGGGGTGAGCACCGGGATGCCGACCTCCCGCCAGTAGCGCCAGGTGCTCGCCCCGAGGTTGGTGGCCGCCTCGCGCCACTGGGGCCGCAGGCCCTCGATCGCGGGCACGAAGACGATCACCATGAGCGGGATCTGGAAGTAGGTGTAGACGAGGATCAGCCCGGGCATGCCATAGAGCCAGCCCGAGCCGTTGAAGACGTCGTGGCCCAGGACCTTGGTGAGAAACTGGGTGAGCAGCCCCTGGGAGCCCACGGTCACGATCCAGGCGAAGGCCAAGGTGACGCCGCCGAACTGCGCGAGCACGCCGCTGACCGAGACGGTCGCCCGGCGCAGCAGGCCGTTGGGGTTGCCCGACAGGGCGAGGTAGGCGAGCAGCGCGCCGAGCGTCGCGCCGATGAGGGCGGTGCTCAAGGAGAGCAGGATGCTCTTCCAGGTCGTCTCGAAGACCGTCGCGGTGAACAGGGTCCGCACGTTGCTGAGCGAGAAGCTGCCGTTCTCGACGAACCCGTTGACGATCACGGTGAAGGTCGGCACCAGCAGGAAGATGCCGACGTAGGCCAGGAAGGGCAGGAGGGCCAGGGACGGGCCGACGCGGAAGCGCCGACCCGTCCCCGAGGTGGTGGTCAGAGCCACGACGTCAGCCGACGGCCTTGGCCCAGTTGTCCGCCAGGTAGGTCGCCGCCGCCGTCGTCTGGTCGACGGTCGGGATCACCGGGGTGCCCTCGACGGCAGGCAGGGCGTCCCACAGCGTCTTGTCGATCGTGCCGGCCGAGGCCATCGCGTCGCCGCGGACCGGTCGGGCGCCGCCCTTGAGCCAGAGGTTCTGGCCCTCGTCGCTGTAGAGGAACTCCTCCCAGAGCCGCGCGGCGGCCGGGTGCGGGGCGTCGGCGTTGATCGCCTGGTAGTAGTAGCCCGCGACGACGGCCTCGGCCGGCACCACGGTCTTCCACGTCGGGACGTTCTTGGCGGCAGCGGCACCGAGGTAGTCCCAGTCGATGACGACGGGCGTGTCGCCGGACTCGATCGTGGACGAGTCGGGGTCGACCGGCAGGAAGTTGCCGGCGGCCTTGAGCTGCTTGAAGAAGTCGACGCCGGGGCCGATGTCGTCGGCCGAGCCGCCGTTGGCGATCGAGGCCATCATCACGCCGCTGAACGCGGCGCCGGCCTGGGTCGGGTCACCGTTGAGCGCGACCTTGTTCTTGAAGTCGGGGCCGAGCAGGTCCTTGACCGAGGTCACGTCGGGGACCTTCGCCGAGTCGTAGCCGATGGACATGTAGCCGCCGTAGTCGTTGACCCACGCGCCGTTGGCGTCCTTGAAGTCGGCCGGGATGTCGTCCCAGGTCTCGACCTTGTAGGGGGCGTAGATGTCGGTGTTGGCGAGCGCCACCGCCTGGCCGAGGTCGAACACGTCGGGAGCGCGGTCGGTGCCCTTGAGCTGGTCGGCCGCGTTGATCTCGTCCTGGCTCGCGGCGGTCGGCTGGGCCGAGTTCACCTTGATGTTGTACTTGGCCTCGAACGCCGAGATGATCTCGCCGTAGTTGGCCCAGTCGGGTGGCAGCGCGATGACGTTGAGCGTGCCCTCCTCCTGGGCGGCGGCGATGAGCTTGTCCATGCCACCGAAGTCGGCCGACGACGTGGCCTCGGAGGCCTTCACGCCGGAGTCCGTGGTGGTGTCCGCCTTGTCCTTCTCCGGTGGTGCGCAGGCGGTCACCACCAGGGCCGCGGTTGCGGCCAGAACCCCGAGGCTCATCAAACGCGAGTGCTTCATGTCCGACCTTTCAGATCACTGGGACGCAAGGTCCAGGTCCGCGACGGAATCCGTCGCCTGATCGCAACGTATCGGACACTTGCCCCGCAAGGCAGTAGCCGATGGCAACGGTTTGGTGACCATCCGGGGTCGTTGGCGCGACGTCCGCGCTGACGCTGTCCGACAACCCGGCGAACCCGCGTCGCACCGGGCGGACCGGGAACCGCTGAGCGACCCGCGTCGGCCGCTGGTCGACAACGGCGCGCGGGCGGTGGACGCCGTACGGCGGTGCGGGCAGGGTGTGCACCATGGGTGACTACCGCGCGACCTACGACTGGTCCATCCGCGACCCCGAGGGCTTCTGGGGCGAGGCTGCCGGGCTGGTCGACTGGATCAAGAAGCCGACCCGGGCGCTCGACGACGAGAACCCGCCGTTCTTCCGCTGGTTCCCCGACGGCTCGCTCAACACCTGCTTCAACGCGCTGGACCGCCACGTCGCCAAGGGGGCGGCCGACCGGCTGGCCCTCGTCTACGACTCGGCCGTGACCGGCACCAAGCAGACCTTCACCTATGCCGAGCTGCTCGCCGAGGTGGCGGCGTTCGGCGGGGTGCTGCGCACGCTCGGGGTGGAGAAGGGCGACCGGGTCGTCATCTACATGCCGATGATCCCCGAGGCGGTCGTCGCCATGCTCGCGTGCGCCCGGATCGGCGCCGTGCACTCGGTGGTCTTCGGCGGCTTCGCCCCCCACGAGCTCGCCGTCCGCATCGACGACGCCACTCCCAAGGCCGTCGTCTCGGCGAGCTGCGGCCTCGAGCCGGGCCGGATCGTGGAGTACAAGCCCTTCCTGGACAGGGCCCTCGAGCTCGCCGAGCACAAGCCGACCGCCGTGGTGCTCAAGCAGCGCCCGCAGGCCGAGGCCACGATGGTGGAGGGCCGCGACGTCGACTGGGACGTCGCCATGCGCGCCGGTCGGACCGACCCCGCCGAGTGCGTGGAGGTCGCCGCCACCGACCCGCTCTACATCCTCTACACCTCCGGCACGACCGGGAAGCCCAAGGGCATCGTCCGCGACAACGGCGGCCATGCGGTGGCGATGGCCTGGTCGCTGCCCAACATCTATGGCTGCGGAGCGGGCGACACCTGGTGGGCCGCCTCCGATGTCGGCTGGGTCGTCGGCCACTCCTACATCGTCTACAGCCCGCTCATCAACGGGGCGACGACGGTGCTCTTCGAGGGCAAGCCGGTCGGCACGCCGGATGCCGGCACGTTCTGGCGGGTGATCGCGGAGTACGGCGTCAAGGCGCTCTTCACCGCGCCCACCGCGATCCGGGCCATCAAGAAGGAGGACCCGGACGCCACCCTGATGGCCGGCCACGACATCTCCTCGCTCGCCACCCTGTTCCTGGCGGGGGAGCGGCTCGACCCCGACACCTACCACTGGGCCACCGACCACCTCGGCGTCCCGGTCATCGACAACTGGTGGCAGACCGAGACGGGCTGGCCGATCGCGGCCAACCTGCGCGGCCTCGACCCGATGGCGATCAAGCCCGGGTCCCCGTCGGTGCCCGTGCCCGGCTATGACGTCCAGGTGCTCGACGAGCGGGGTGACCAGGTGGCACCAGGCACCGAAGGCGCGATCTGCATCAAGCTGCCCCTTCCGCCCGGCACGTTGCCGACCCTGTGGGGCGACGACCAGCGCTATGTGTCGTCCTACCTCTCCGCCTATCGCGGCTACTACCTGTCCGGCGACGGTGGCTACGTCGACGCCGACGGCTACCTCTACGTCATGGGCCGCACCGACGACGTCATCAACGTCGCCGGCCACCGCCTCTCGACCGGCGGCATGGAGGCGGTCATCGCCCAGCACCCGGCCGTCGCCGAGTGCGCCGTCATCGGTGTCGCCGACACCCTCAAGGGCCAGCTCCCGCGCGGCTTCGTCGTGCTCAAGGCCGGTGTGGAGGCCGACCCCGAGGAGATCCGCGCCGACCTGGTGAAGATGGTCCGCGACGAGATCGGTGCCGTGGCTTCCTTCCGCGAGGTCACCGTGGTCGGCGGGCTCCCCAAGACCCGCTCCGGCAAGATCCTGCGCAAGACGATGCGCGAGATCGCCGACGGCAAGGACGCCCAGGTGCCGTCGACCATCGAGGACGCCTCGGTGCTCGACCGGCTCAGGCCGGTGCTGCGGCCCGAGTGAAGCGGCTGGTGACCCGCGGAGTGACTCGCCGAATTGGACCAATCGGCGTGTAAACCCGGGTTCAGCCTGTCGTTTGTGACCAATCGAGGGGTGTGGGGCGCTCGGTCGGGTCACTTGCCGGACACGAGCGCCTTGCCAGCGGCGACCGTGCCCCCCACGACCACGGCGAGCAGCAGGCCCCGTCCGATGGGGATGACGAGCAGACCGGCGGCCCGCGCCCAGTCGAGGGAGCCGAACGCCATGACCAGCCCGATACCCGAGGCCGCGAGCAGGACGGCGACATAGAGCCACGCGAACCACGGGATGAGGCGCAGCAGCTGTCGGGGCGAGCGACGTACCCCTGCCGGGAGGGTGCGCACGAACCGGGCGACCAGGACCGCATAGACGCCGAGCAGGGCCACACCCACGGGCGCCCGCAGGACCAGGCCGGCCTTGCCATAGACGAGCAGGGCGAGCAGCACCAGGCCCCCGATGACCGCGACGTAGAGCCAGCGGAGCGCCACCACGACCACGCCCCGCAGGTTCTGCTGGACGAGTCGGCTCTGGGGGTCCACGGCGAGCGCGCGGCTCAGCCCGCGCGCGCCCACGTGCAGCCGTCGCTCCGACAGCTCCAGGGCGGCGAGGTTGTTGATGGCGGTCGCGAGCTGGGGGTCGATGCCCAACGCGTTCTCGTACGCGCGACGGGCGCCGGCGTTGTCGCCGAGGTCCGCCAGCGCCATCCCGACGATGTTGTGCGCCTCGGCCGAGCCGGGGTTCATGCCCACCGCCCGCACCCCCGCCTCGTAGGCATCCCGTGTGCGGGGGCGTCGGCCCTGCAGGAGCACGTAGGCCAGGTGGTAGTGGGTGACCCAGCTCTGCGGTGCGATCGCGACGGCCCGCCGAGCGGCCTCGATCGCCTCGGGTATCCGGTCGAGCCGAGTCAGGCAGGTCGAGAGCGCGATGTGCGCGTCGGCCAGGTCCGGGGCCGTGGCGCAGGCCGCGCGAGCCACCGGGAGCGCTTCCTCCGCCCGCTCCTGACGGAGCAGCGCACGGTTGAGCAGGAGCAGCGCCGCTGCCGACGTCGGCTCGTCGGCGAGGAGGCGACGGAGCCGGGTCTCCGCCTCCGCGGAACGGCCCAGGTGGAGCAGGTGCTCGATCTGCTCCAGGTCGCGTTCCGCCGTCATCGGGTGACCTCCTGCCCCACGGCGGCCACCAGGTCCATGACGATCATCGCGAGCACCACACCACCGAGCCACGGGTAGGCCTGGGGCCACACCGCCGCGGTGGCGGCCAGGGGCGCGAAGGCCGTCCCGACGATGGCCACGGTCGCCACCAGGATGAGCAGCAGCTGGACGCGAACGAACAGCCCCAGATAGGGCAGTGACCGGCGCCCGGGGCGGCGGAGCCCGCGCGGCAGGTGCCGCGTCATCCGTCGGCACGCCCAGGCGTCGACCGCGAGGATCGCGACGCCCACGAGCGCCCGGACGGGATAGCTCGCGGCGAGGATGATGGCCACCCCCAGGACGGTCCCACCGCCGGCGACCACGAGGTTGAGCTGACGCACGAGGGCGTGCAGCACCCAGCCGAACCGGCGCCGCACGCGCTCGTCCTGCGGCGCCAGGGCGAGCGCGGCCGTCGCGCCCCGGGCCGCACGGCTCAGCCGGCCCGCCGACAGGTCCAGCGAGGAGAGGTTCTGGACTGCATGGACGTGGTGCGGGTGAAGCCTCAGAGCGTGGGAGTAGGCGCGGCGGGCCCCGGCGTCGTCCCCGACCGCCTGGAGACAGACTCCGAGCAGGTTGTGGGCCGACGCCGACGTGGGGGCGAGCGCGACGACGTCCCGGGCGGTGGCCAGGGCCTCGCGCCGCTCGCCTCGCCTGAGCAGCGCCAAGGAGAGCTGGTAGTGGCAGGACCAGTCGCCCGGCGCGAGCGTGACGGCACAGCGTGCGGCGTCGAGTGCGCCCCGCGCGTTCCCCGCACCGCCCTCGGCGACGGACAGGCAGACCAGCCCGCGTGCCGCGTCGGGTGCCGCCGCGACCGTGGCCCGTCCCGCCGCGACGGCCTCCGGCCAGCGCTGCTGCTCGGTGAGCGCCTCGGTGAGCAGGCCCAGCGCCGGCGCGGAGTCCGGGTCCTCGGTCAGGTGCGCGCGGGCCAGGCGCTCCGCCTCGTCGGCGCGCCCGAGGTCGAGCAGGTGGGCCGCGGCCTGGAGGTCGTGCTCGGTCATCGGATCTTGTAGCGCCTCAGGAAGGCAGCCAGGTCGTCGTACTCACCGGACTCGTTCGCATAGAGGGCGACGTTCCGGGCCGCCTCCAGCCAGGGGCCGATGGAGGGCCGGATCTCTGCCAGGGCCGCGTCGAAGTCCCGCATCTGGATCATCCGGACCTCGCCGGTTCGCGCCGAGTCCATCAGCGCAGACTCGGCGGCCGAGCTGCAGAGGTGGGCCAGGTCCGCGCCCGAGAAGCCCTCGGTGCGCGCGGCGAGCCGGGCGACGTCGATGGCCTCGAGCGGACGGTCCCGCAGGTGCGTGCGCAGGATGGCCTCGCGTGCCGCCTTGTCGGGCGGGAGCACCAGCAGGGTCCGGTCGAGCCGGCCGGGGCGACGCAGCGCCGGGTCGACGTCCCAGGGCGCGTTGGTGGCGGCGAGGACATAGAGGCCCTCGTTGTCGTGGGCGACCCCGTCGAGCTCGGTGAGGAGCTGGTTGACGGTGGTTCGGATGCCTGAGTGCCGGGTCAGCGACCGCTTGGCGCCGATCGCGTCGAGCTCGTCGAGGAACAGGACGCACGGCGCGGCCGCGCGAGCCGTCGCGAAGAGCTCGGCCATGTTCCGCTCGCTCTGCCCGATGAACATATCGAGGATGTCGGCCAGGGAGACGTGCAGGAAGCCGGCGCCCAGCTCGCCGGCCACCGCCTTGGCCAGGAACGTCTTGCCGCAGCCGGGCGGGCCGTAGAGGAGAAGCCCACCACGCAGTGACTTGCCATAGAGGGAGGCGAGCTCGGGGTTGCGCATGGGCGTCAGGAAGCTGGCCTCGAGCCTGGCCTTGACCTCCTCGAGGCCCCCGACGTCCGCGAGCCGGACCCCGAAGCGCTCCACGTCGTACGCCGAGGCGGGCTCGTCGCCCTCGGTGCTGCCATCCACGAACATGGGAGGCACCGAGGCGTCGAGGTCGTCCTCCGCCGCCGACCAGTCGAATCCCCGGCCGGAACCCTCGGTCGCGCGCTGCGTGGCGGGCTCCGTCCCCGGCTCGGCCGGCCCTGCTGGGGGAGGGGTCCCAAGCGCCGCCGCCATCAGCCGCTGGGCCTCGGTGGACCCGGGCTCGATCGAGAGCGCCACGGCCACGTGCTGCACGGCCTCGGTGGACCGGCCCGCGGCAACGAGGAGCTCGGCCAGGTGGAGCCGGAGCGGTACGTCGCCGGGGGTGGCCTCGACGGCAGCTGTCAGGCTGGCGATGATCCGGTCGTCCAACAGAAGCCTCCGTGTCGATGCGGACACGAACGTACCGCCTGCGAGGATGTCCGGATGGCACAACGTGACGTGGTCATTCTCGGGTCCACCGGATCGGTGGGGACCCAGGCGCTCGACCTGGTGCGGATGAACCCCGACCGGTTCCGGGTCGTGGGGCTGACGGCCGGCGGCGGCAACCCCGAGCTGTTCGAGAAGCAGGTGGCCGAGTTCGACCCCGCCTTCCACGGGCTCGGCGAGGACGCCTCGGTCACCGCGGCGGGCCTGGACTGCGACGTGGTGCTCAACGGCATCACCGGCGCCGTCGGTCTGCGTCCCACGCTGACCGCCCTCGAGGCGGGCAACACCCTGGCGCTGGCCAACAAGGAGTCGCTCATCATCGGCGGCCCGCTGGTCACCCGGCTCGCCAAGCCGGGACAGATCGTCCCGGTGGACTCCGAGCACTCGGCGATCGCCCAGTGCCTGCGCGGCGAGGACATGGCCGACGTACGACGCCTCGTGCTGACCGCCTCGGGGGGACCGTTCCGCGGCCGCACGCGCGAGGAGCTCGAGGACGTCACACCGGAGCAGGCGCTGGCCCACCCCACCTGGAGCATGGGGCCGGTCATCTCGGTCAGCTCGGCGACCCTGGTCAACAAGGGGCTCGAGGTCATCGAGGCGCACCTGCTCTTCGGGATGCCGTTCGACCGCATCGAGGTGGTCGTCCACCCGGCGTCGGTCGTGCACTCCATGGTCGAGTTCGTCGACGGCTCGACGCTGGTGCAGGCGAGCCCTCCGACCATGATGATCCCGATCGCGCTCGGGCTCGCGTGGCCGCAGCGGGTCCCGGGGGCCGGACCCTCGGTCGACTGGAGCCGCTCGGACACCTGGCAGTTCTTCCCGCTCGACGACGAGGCGTTCCCGGCGGTCTCGCTGGCTCGGTCGGCGGGGGAGCGCGGCGGGACCGCGCCGGCGGTCTACAACGCCGCCAACGAGGTGTGCGTGCACGAGTTCCTGGCGGGCCGGATGAGGTTCGTCGACATCGTGCCCACGATCGCGGGCGTGCTGACCCGGCACGACGTACCCTTGACCCCGCAGGGGCTCACCGTGGACGACGTCCTTGCGGCGGACTCGTGGGCACGTGCCGAGGCCGCCCGGTTGATCCGAGAGGCAGCACCCCCCGCCTGATGAGCACGCTCCTGTTCACCCTGGGCCTGGTCGGCTTCTTCGTCGCGATCCTGGTGTCGATCGGCCTCCACGAGGTCGGCCACATGGTTCCGGCGAAGATCTTCGGCTGCAAGGTGCCGCAGTACTTCATCGGGTTCGGGCGCACCGTCTGGAGCCGGCGCCGGGGCGAGACCGAGTACGGCTTCAAGGCGTTCCCGCTCGGCGGCTTCGTCAAGATCGTCGGCATGCTCCCTCCGGGTCCCGAGGGCCCGCCGGAGGTCGAGCGCGACGACCAGGGCAACAAGGTCGTGAAGGTCCGGCAGAGCAACACGGGCATGTTCACCCAGCTCATCTCCGACGCGCGCGCCGCGGAGTGGGAGCTGATCGACCCCGAGGACGAGCCGCGGCTGTTCTACAAGCTGCCCGCCTGGAAGAAGGTCATCGTGATGGCCTCCGGGCCGCTGATGAACGTCGTCATCGCCTTCGTCCTCTTCTGGGGCCTCTACGCCACCTACGGCAACCCCTTCGACCACAGGACCGAGCCGGTCGTGAGCGAGGTGCTCGACTGCGTCGTGCCCTACACCCAGGACGGTCGCGCCTGCACCGCCGACGACCCGGTCACCCCGGCCAAGAAGGCCGGCATCCAGGTCGGTGACCGGTTCCTGTCGGTCAACGGCGTCCCCGTCACCTCCTGGGACGAGACGACCCAGCAGATCCGGGCCAACGCCGACGGCAAGGTCGTGCTGACCGTCCTGCGCGACGGCAACGAGGTCACGATCCGCACCAACACGACGGTGACCGCCCTGCCGGCCTCGCCCGAGGATCCCAAGCTGGTCGACGTCGGCTTCCTCGGCGTACGCGCGACCGATGCCGGACCCACCACCGGAGGCCCGATCTACACCGTCGAGCAGATGGGCGGCCTCACCAAGCAGACCGTGCAGGCGCTGGGCTCCCTCCCCGTCAAGGTGTGGCACGTCGCCCTCGCCGTCGCCGGCGTCGAGGAGCGAGCAGCCGACAGCCCCGTGAGCATCGTCGGCGGCGGCCGCATCGCCGGCGAGGTGACGGCCTCCGACACGATCGGCGTCGCCGACAAGATCGTGCTGCTGGTGGCCCTGGTCGCGGGGTTCAACTTCTTCATCGGCGTCTTCAACCTGCTGCCGCTGCTGCCGCTCGACGGCGGTCACATCGCGGGTGCGCTGTGGGAGGGCCTGCGTCGGCGGATCGCCCGGCTGCTCAAGCGACCCGACCCCGGCTACGTCGACGTCGCCAAGCTGCTGCCCGTCGCCTACGTCGTCGGCGCGGCGATGCTGGTGATGGGCCTCGTGCTCATCGTGGCCGACCTGGTCGTGCCGATCCACGTCGCCTGACCGGTCGGGACTCGGCAACCCATGGCGATCGTCCGGGTGGGCATCATCGGCCTGGGTGTCATGGGCAGCCACCATCTGCGCACGCTCCACGCCTGGATCCCCAGCGCCACTGTCACCGGGGTCCACGATGCCGATCTCGACCGAGCCGGAGACCTCGCACTGACGGTGGGAGCGCGTGTCATTGACTCTGCGGAGGCGCTGATCGACAGCCAGGTCGTGGACGCCGTCCTCGTCGCGTCACCCGACCACACGCACGAGCATCTCGTGCTCGCCTGCCTCGAGTCGGGCAAGCCGGTGCTGTGCGAGAAGCCGATGGCGTCCGACTCGGCCGGCACCGGTCGGATCGTCGAAGCCGAGGTCAGGCTCGGGCGACGTCTCGTCCAGGTCGGTTTCATGCGGCGCTTCGACCCCGCCTTCGTGGGGCTGCGGAAGGCTGTCGCCGACGGCACGGTCGGGACCGCTCGGCTCATGCACTGCGTGCACCGCAACGTCGCGGCCAACGCCACCGCGACCTCGGCGGGGATCGTGTCGAACTCGATGATCCACGAGCTGGATCACGTGCCCTGGCTGTTCGCGTCGCCGTTGCGAGCGGTCACGGTCGTCGCACCCACAGCAGGGAAGCGGGACGGTCAGCTGCTCGACACGCAGGTGGCGCTGCTCGAGACGGACTCGGGCGCCCTGGCTACGGTCGAGGTGTCGGTCAACGCGCACTACGGCTACGACGTGCAGGTCGAGGTGGTCGGCGACCGAGGGACGGTCCGCCTCGGACCGCCCTACGGGCTCCGGCATCGTCGCGCCGGCCTGGACGGCGCTGAGGTGACCGCAGACTGGCTCGGCCGGTTCGAGGATGCCTACCGGCTCCAGCTGGCGGCGTGGACGACGTCGGTCCTGGCCGAAGGTCCGCCCGGGCCTTCCGCCTGGGACGGTCACCTGGCAAGCGTGGCCGCCGAGGCCGGCCAGCGGTCCCTGGCCGACGGTGGTCGGGCCCTGGTGGACGCGGGGGAGCGGCCGCCGCTCTATGCCTGATCGTCGAGCCCGGCCATGGTTGGCGCGGGGCCGGTGGTCGAGCGCTCCTTGAGCTTGGCCGGCAGGAGTCGCACCACGCTGGGGCCGCCCGGGTGGTCGATACGGTCGAGGAGCATCGTGATCGCGGCGCGGCCGAACCGGTCGTTGGCCTGTCGGACACTGGTGAGCCGGACGAGGTCGAGCCCGGCGAACTCGGAGTCGTCGTAGCCGATCACACTGACGTCCTCGGGAACGCGCACGCCGGCGACCCTGAGCGCGCCCATCGCCCCGAACGCGATCTGGTCGTTGGCTGCGACGACGGCGGTCGGCAGTGGTCCGTCGGCCAGAAGCGTCCGGGCAGCATCTCGACCGCCTCGCGTGCTGAACGTACCCGCCACGACCCGGGGTGAGAGGCCGTGCTGGGCCATGACGGCCTCGTAGGCGACCTGGCGGTCGCGTGCCGAGCGGTTGGCGCCGCCGGAGATGTGCACGATGTCGCGGTGGCCGAGACCGACGAGCCTGTCGATGACCAGCTCGGCGGCCTGTCGCTCGTCCGTCGTCACCACGTCCACGCCGGGGATCTCCACGGCCCTGCCCACCACGACGGTCGGGACCGCGGCGCAGAGCTGGCGGAGCTTCTTGGTGCGCATCACGGGGCTCAGGAGTGCCAGGCCCGCCACCCGGTGCTCGAGGAGGGTGTCGACGAGCGCCGACTCCTGGGCGGCGGACCTGATGGCCGGCGCCACCAGCAGGGTGTAGCCGACGCGCTCGGCAGCCTTGGCCAGTGACGCGTAGACGCCGGCGAAGTAGGGGTTGGTGACGTCGTAGACGAGCACCCCGATCGTCTGGACCTTCTTGCTGGCGAGGGAGCGCGCGTAGGCGTTGGGACGGTAGCCCAGCTCCTCGGCCGCCTTGAGCACGCGGCGTCTGCGCTTGTCCGAGACGTTGGGCGCACCGCGCATGACCAGGGACACGAGCGCGCGCGAGACCCTGGCCTTCTCGGCGACGTCCGCCTGGGTGGGGCGCATCCCGCACTCCTCGATAACGTTTTGGTAACACCATATGTTCGGACATTGCGTTCACCCCGTGACGCACGACACAGTACCTGATTAGCGCGCGCTAATCGGTAGAGCGCGCTAACGCGCAAGTCGCGCAGGCGGGCCCGAGCCCGCGTCGAAGGAGGAAGCATGAAGGCTTCGAAGCTCGGTCTGGCCGCCATCGTGGCGGTGACCGCCGTGGTGATGTCCGCCTGTGGCAACAACAACGACTCCGGAGGGTCGGCGAGCGGCGACCACAAGGACATCAAGATCTGCATGTACACCCACGGTGACGGCGGAGGGTTCTGGTCGGTCGCCAAGAAGGGTGCCGAGCAGGCCGCCGACGACCTGGGCGTGACCCTGGACTACCAGGAGACCAACAACGACCCGGCCAAGCAGGCCCAGCTCATCGAGGCGGGCACCACCGCCGGCTGCGACGCGATGGCCGTCTCGGCGCCCAACCCCGACGCGATCAAGGACGCGCTGTCCAAGGCCACCGCCGCCGGCATCCCGTTCGTCACCATGAACAGCGGCAGCTCGGTCTTCAAGGAGCTCGGTGCCTTCACCCACGTCGGCCAGGACGAGTTCATCGCCGGCCAGGGCGCCGGTGAGAAGTTCAAGGAGCTCGGGGCGACCAAGGTGCTCTGCGTCCTGCAGGAGGCCAACAACATCGGACTCCAGCAGCGCTGCGACGGCGCCAAGGACACCTTCGGCAACGTCGAGAACCTCCAGCTCTCGGCCGGTCTGTCCGACCTGACCAAGAGTGAGGCCGAGATCGAGGCCAAGCTCAAGTCCGACCCGTCGATCGACGCGGTGTTCGCGCTCAACGCCGACATCGCCACCGGATCGGCCATGCCCGCCGTCGAGGCCGTGGGCAGCGACATCACCATCGGCACCGTCGACCTGTCCGGCGACGCCGTCCAGGCCGTCAAGGACGGCAAGCTGGCGTTCGCCATCGACCAGCAGCAGTACGCGCAGGGCTACCTCTCGGTCGTGCTGCTCTACCTCAACCAGACCAACGGGCACGAGCTCGGTGGCGGCCAGCCGATCTACACCGGCCCGGGCTTCGTCACCAAGGACAACGCCGACCAGGTCCAGAAGCTGGCCGAGGCCGGCACGCGCTGATCTGATCAGCCCGTGGCGGGGCGACTTCCGTCGCCCCGCCACGGACACCGCCGTGGCCTGCGTCCGCGGCTCCTGCCCGGCTCGCCGGGCACCACGTGGACATCACCTGAGGAGGGACCCCATGTCCGCATCGACAACGGCTCGAACCGATGAACGCCTCGTCCAGGTCTCCTGGCTCACCCGGATCATGCGCCGGCCCGAGCTCGGCGCCCTGCTGGGTGCCGTCGTGGTCTACGCACTCTTCGCCATCTCCGACCAGACCGGTGAGTTCAACACGATCAGCGGGCTGGCCAACTGGACCAGCGTCGCCGCGATGACGGGCATCGCCGCCGTGCCGGTGGCCATGCTCATGATCGGCGGCGAGTTCGACCTCAGCTCCGGAGTCATGATCGGAACCTCGGGTCTGCTGGCTGGTCTGCTCACCACGGAGTACGGCCTGTCGATGTGGCCGGCGATCCTCCTGACCCTCGCGTTCGCGGCGTGCATCGGGCTCATCAACGGCTGGCTGGTCATGCTGACCGGACTCCCGTCGTTCATCGTGACGCTCGCGATGTTCTTCTCGCTGCGCGGCATCAACCTCGGCGTCACCAAGGCGCTGACCGACACCGTCCGCGTTGCGGGGGTCTCGCAGGTCCCGGGCTACGACTCGGCGCACGGTGTCTTCGCCTCGCAGTTCGGTGGCAACTTCTACATCACCGTGCTCTGGTGGCTGGGCATCACGGCTGCGGCCACGTTCACCCTGACCCGGACGCGGTTCGGCAACTGGATCTACGCCGTCGGCGGCGACAAGAACGCCGCCCGCAACACCGGGGTCCCGGTCCGCAGGACCAAGATCACCCTCTTCGTCGGCACGTCGCTGGCGGCGGCACTCGTCGGGATCATGAACGTCGTGCGTCTCGGCTCGATGCAGGCCGGCCAGGGCATCGGCGAGGAGTTCACCTTCATCATCGCGGCGGTCGTCGGAGGCTGCCTGCTCACCGGTGGCTACGGCTCCGCGATCGGGGCCAGCATCGGTGCGTCGATCATCGGCATGGCGTTCATCGGCATCGCCTTCGCCGGCTGGAACACCGACTGGACCTGGCTGTTCCTCGGCGTGATCCTCTTCATCGCCGTGCTGGTCAACACCTACATCGGACGTCGGGCTCAGGGGGCCAAGAAATGACCGCGACCGCGACTGACATCGTCCCCGCCCTGCAGCTCAAGGGCGTCTCCAAGAACTTCGGCAGCGTCCTGGCGCTGCGCGACATCTCCCTGCACGTCGACCCGGGCACCGTGACCTGCGTCCTCGGCGACAACGGCGCCGGCAAGTCCACCCTGATCAAGATCCTCAGCGGCGTGCACCAGGCCAGTGACGGCGAGGTGCTGGTCGCGGGAGAGTCGCACAAGTTCGGCTCCCCGTGAGGCGCTGTCCGCCGGCATCGCGACCGTCTTCCAGGACCTCGCGACCGTGCCGCTCATGTCGGTGTGGCGCAACTTCTTCCTCGGCAACGAGCCGCTCACGCCGTTCAAGACCTTGGACGCGCGCAAGGCACGCGACACCTGCCGCGAAGAGCTGCTCAACATGGGCATCGACATCCGCGACCTCGAACAACCGGTCGGCACCCTGTCCGGCGGCGAGCGACAGGCCGTGGCCATCGCCCGGGCGGTCTACTTCGGTGCCAAGGTCCTCATCCTCGACGAGCCGACCAGCGCCTTGGGCGTCAAGCAGTCGGGCGTGGTGCTCAAGTACATCCGCCAGGCGAAGTCGCGCGGTGTCGCGGTCGTGTTCATCACCCACAACCCGCACCACGCCTTCATGGTCGGCGACCGCTTCTACCTGCTCAACCGTGGGCGCCTGACCAACGAGTTCGTCAAGGATCCGTCGGCCGCGAGGAGCTGGTGCAGGCGATGGCCGGCGGCGCCGAGCTCGAGGCGCTCGCCCACGAGCTCGAATCCAACGACTAGGCCGGCTCCGCCGGCGGACGACACCACTCGAGAACGGGAAGAGATGGACACCCTCAAGGTCGGCATCATCGGGGCCGGCTGGATGGGCCACGTGCACGCACGGGCCTACCAGCGGCTCGCGCAGCACTGGCCGGACCTGCCACGGTCGTGCGAGATCGTCGCGGTCGCTGACTCCTCGGAGCCGGCCGCCGCGGCCTTCGCCCGGTCGCACGGAGACATGGCCCAGCACGCGGACTGGCGTGACCTGCTCGCCGACCCGTCGGTCGAGGCTGTCAGCGTCACGGCACCGAACTTCCTGCACAGTGAGATCGGCGTGGCCGTCGCCGCGGCCGGCAAGCACCTGTGGATCGAGAAGCCGGTCGGGCTCCGGGCGGCCGACGCCCTCGCGGTGCGCGACGCGGTCGCGTCCGCCGGCGTCGTGGGTTGCGTGGGGTTCAACTACCGCAACGTGCCCGCCGTGGCTCGGGCTCGACGCCTGGTCGAGTCCGGCGCGATCGGGACGCCGACCCACGCCCGGGTCCAGCTGCTGACCGACTACGCCGCCCACCCGGGGAGCCCCCTGTCCTGGCGCTATGCCGTGGATCGGGGCGGGCACGGTGTGCTCGGCGACCTGGCGTCACACGGTGTCGACCTGCTTCGCTTCGTGCTCGGTGACATCGCGGCCATCACCGCGCAGACCGCCGTGCACATTCCTCAGCGGCCCATCGCCGAGGGGGCCCAGGGTCACTACTCGTTCCTCGACCTCGACCAGCCCGGGCTCCGCTTCGGCACCGTCGAGAACGAGGACTATGTCATCGCGCTGCTGCGGATGCGGTCGGGCGCCCTGACCGTCTGCGAGGCCAACCGGGCCGCCGGGGGGAGCAGAACAACTACGCCCTCGAGGTGCACGGCACCCAGGGCCTGTTGCGCTGGGACTTCCGTCGCCCCGGCGAGCTGCAGGTCTCCGCCGGCACCCAGTACTCCGGACAGCCGACCGCCACCGTGTTCAGCGAGCCGGGTGACGGGGAGTACGCCGCGTTCCAGCCGGGCGCGGGCATCGCCATGGGCTACGACGACACCAAGGTCGTCGAGGCCGCGCACTTCGTCAGGGCGATCGCGGGGGAGGAGCCGGCGCAGCTGGCGACGCTCGACGACGCCGTGGCCAGCGCCACCGCGCTCGACGCGATGGTGACCTCGCATCGATCGGGAAAGTGGGTGGAACTCTCATGACCAACCGCGACGCCGGCTTCGCCGTCGACTCGGGTCCGGAGCTCAAGATCCGTCGCATCGGGGTCATCGGCTGCGGCCGAATCGGCCGCATGCACGCCGACCTGCTGGCACGGGAGATCCCCGGCTTCGAGCTGGCTGCGGTGGCGGATGTCGTGACCGCGGCAGGCGAGGGGGTGTCCGCCAAGACGGGGGCAGCGGTGATGACCATCGAGGAGCTGCTCGCCGACCCGGCGATCGACACCGTGGCCATCTGCACCAGCACCGACACCCACGTCGACATGGTGGTCGCCGCTGCCCAAGCCGGCAAGGCGATCTTCTGCGAGAAGCCGGTCTCCCTCAACCTCGCCCTCGTCGACAGCGCGCTGGGCGCCGTCGAGGCGGCGGGGGTGCCCTTCATGGTGGGCTTCAACCGTCGCTTCGACCCCGGACACAAGTCGGTCCGCGACGCCGTGGCCGGCGGCACGATCGGCGACCTCCACGTCCTGCGCATCACCAGCCGCGACCCGCGGCGCCGCCGCCGGAGTACGTCGCGGTCAGCGGCGGCATCTTCCTCGACATGGTGATCCATGACTTCGACATGGCCGGCTACGTCGTGGGCAGCCCCGTGGTCGACGTCTACGCCCGCGGCGCCGTACGCGTCGACGCGCGCATCGGCGAGGCAGGCGACATCGACACCGCCGTGACCGTGCTGACCCACGAGGACGGCACGATCACCACCATCGACAACAGCCGCGAGGCCGTCTATGGCTTCGACCAGCGGGTCGAGGCCTTCGGGTCGGGCGGCATGGCCATCTCCGACAACCCCAAGGCGCACGCCGGCTGGAGCATCAACCGGAACGCCACGACGGCCCAGCCACTCCCGTGGTTCTTCCTGGATCGCTACACGGAGTCCTACCGGCAGGAGTGGAGGGCCTTCCACACCTACCTCACCGAGGGGGGGCCCTCCCCGGCCGACGGCCCGTCGGTGCGTGCCTGCACGGCGGTCGCCCTGGCAGCCGGCCTGTCCCTCAAGGAGGGCCGCACCGTGCAGCTGAAGGAGATCGGCTGACCATGGCACGCATCGCCGTCACCGGGGCGACCGGGTTCGTCGGTGGGACGGTCGCCTCCGTCCTCGCCGCCAAGGGACACGACGTGGTGTGCCTCGTGCGCCGGGACCCCGGCCCCGACTTCCCCTGGGCCACCACGGTCGTCGACACCGCGGACGTCTCCTCGCTCGCGCGTGGGCTGGAGGGCTGCGCCGCCGTCGCCCACCTCGCCATCCTCAACGACTTCTTCGGGATGTACGCCGACCGTCGGGCAGGCTGGGACGGCTACGTCGGCCTCACCCGGCGGGTCGTCGACGCGGCCAACGACGCAGGCGCCCGCGTCGGCTACATCTCCAGCGACTGGGTCTTCGACGGCACCGGGCACCTGGTCGACGAGGAGGAGCCGCCCAACCCCGTCAACCTCTACGGCTTCCTCAAGGCGGCCTCTGAGCTGGTCGTTCTCGAGCGTGCCAGGTCAGGCTTCGTCGCCCGTGTCGGTGGGGTGCAGGGGCTGCACCAGACCCAGGAGGCCGGGCCGCGCTCCCAGGACGTGGGCTTCGGCTACTTCGTGCTGGCGCTGGCCGACGCCCTCAAGGAGGGCAGGAGGTTCACCGTCTGGGAGGACCCGGCGATCAACGCCGTCGCCACGCCCATCGTCTCCCCGGAGATCGGCGCCCTGCTCGGAAGGGCGTTCGACAGAGGCGTGGATGGGGTCCTCCACTTCGCCGGCGGCACGGCCGTCACTCGTCGTGAGCTCGCGCTGGCCACCTGTCGGGTGTTCGGCCTGGACGAGTCGCTGGTCGACTTCGGCCCGCCGCCGGACGAGGCGCGGCTGCCGGCCCCGGTGCCCTTCGACACCAGCATGGCGGGCGAGCGCACCATGGCGCTCCTCGGCGCTGAGCTGCACCCCATCGAGGAGCAGCTCGGCGCTCTCAAGCAGGAGCTGGAGCTGGGGCACCCGGTCCCGCTCAGCTGACGTTCCCGGCGCACGCCCGGGCACCACACCGAGGGATAGGAACTGACATGACAGCGCTGCTCACTGTGGACCGCATCGCGGGCGCCCCCATCTCGTGGGGGCTGTGCGAGGTCCCGGGCTGGGGCTACCAGCTGACCCCGGCCCGCGTGCTGGGGGAGATGCGCGAGCTGGGACTGGTCGCGACGGAGTTCGGCCCTCCCGGCTTCCTCGCCGAGGACCCGCAGGCCCGGGTCGCCCAGCTGGGCGACTACGACATGGCGGCCGTCGGCGGGTTCTTCGTCGCGGTCCTCCACGACCCGACCCACGACCCGCTGCCCGGGGTCGACGCCTTCATCGACGAGTGCCTGGCGGCTGACGCGGGTGTCGTGGTCCTCGCGGCCGGCACCGGGGCGGACGGCTATGACGCCCGCCGGGTCCTCGACGACGAGGGCTGGGCGACCCTGCTGGGCAACCTCGACCGGCTGTCCGACCTGGGCTCGCGTCGCGGTGTCGAGGTCACGCTCCACGCACACATGGGCACGATGATCGAGAACGGCGAGGAGGTGCAGCGGGTCCTCGACGGGTCGCACATGGGGCTGTGCGTCGACACGGGCCACCTCGCGGCCGCGGGTGCCGACCCTGTGGCCATCACCGTTGCCAACCCGAGCCGCGTCCGTCACGTCCACCTCAAAGACGTCGACGCCGACATCGCCGCGCGGGTGGTCGCAGGCGACACGACGTTCGGCGACGCCGTTCGTGAGGGGCTGTTCAGGCCGCTGGGCCAGGGAGACGTCGACATCGCCGGCATCGTCCGAGCTCTGGAGGCCGCGGGCTACCAGGGTTGGTATGTCCTGGAGCAGGACGTCATGCTGCCCGGCGAGCCCGCGGGAGAGGGGCCGGTCACCGACGTGCGAGCCTCGCTGGCCTTCCTGACCGCCTGACCCGCGTCGGCCTGCGCCTGACGCTCGTGCGTCAGGCGCGGCCGAGGTGGATCTCGAAGGAGTAGCGGCTGGCGGCGTAGAGGTGAGTGGCGTACTCCACGATGCGGCCGGCCTCGTCCATGGTCTCGCGCTGCATGGTGAGCAGGGCCGCTCCCTTGGACTCGCCCAGGAGGGCCGCCTCGTCGGGAGTGGCCGACCGCGCCCCGACGACCTGCGTCGCTGAGAAGAGGTAGATCCCGCTGCGACGCATGAGGTCATAGAGACCGGTGCTCTCCAGGTCGTCGCGACCGAACTCGACGATGGAGGCGGGCAGGTAGTTGGTCATCTTGGCGATCGGGTTGCCCGCCGCGCTCCGCACCCTGACGATGCGGAGGACCGGATCCCCCGGACTGATGCGGAGGTGTTCGGCGACCTCGACGTCGCAGTCGACCTCGTCGAAGTCCAGGACCTCGGTCGTGGGCTTCTGCCCGCTGCTGGCCAGGTCGTCATAGAAGCTCGTGAGCTCGAGGGGACGGCGGACCTTGGGCTGACCACGCGGGTGCCGATGCCGCGCCGACGGACGATCAGGCCCAGGTCGACGAGGTGCTCCATCGCCCGGCGCATCGTCGGCCGGGACACGCCCATGGTGTCGGCCAGCGCGATCTCGTTCTCGAACAGCGTGCCGGGGGCACGGTGCCCGACGAGATGGCCTGCTCAAGGTGCTGGGCGACCTGGAAGTAGAGGGGGATCGGGACACCTTCTTCGCGACGCTGAACAGGCTCGGCTTCGGCGACAACGACCGCGCCGTCATGACCTCCTGCGTCTTCGCCTGGGAGGACCGCGCCCGCGAGTCCTGCACCTTCATGCGCGAGACCATCGACGGCTACGTCGCCGCCTGGTGAGACCGCACGAGCCCGCCGTGGCCTCGCCCGTCCTGAGCTGATCCTGGCCCAGCGGGCGTGGCCGCACGACCTCATCGCGCCCCGGGGCCTGGCCTCGGGGCGCGATGGTCTGCTGGTCCTAGGCTGAGGCGTCTCGGCGCCGGAGCGCACTAGCCATGGTCCGGTGAGTCATGTACCATTGTTAAGACAATTCACGTCATCAAGGAGTAGGTGGATGCGCACCATTCAGCATTGGGTCGGTGGAGAGCTGGTCTCTGGTGGGAGTGACCGGACCGCGGCGGTGTTCAATCCCGCGACGGGCCAGCAGCAGGCCGAGGTGCTGCTGGGGTCGGTGGCCGATGTGGAGGCGGGGATTGCGTCGGCGTGGGAGGCGTTCGAGGGCTGGTCGCAGACCTCGGTGAGCGCGCGGACCAAGGTCCTGTTCGCGTTCCGTGAGCTGGTGAACGCGAATGCGCAGCGGCTGGCCGAGGCGATCACCGACGAGCACGGCAAGGTGCTGTCGGACGCGTTGGGCGAGGTGCAGCGTGGCCTGGAGGTCGTCGAGTTCGCCTGCGGCATCCCGTCGATGCTCAAGGGCGACTACTCCGACCAGGTCTCCACGGGGGTGGACACCTTCTCCTTCCGTGAGCCGCTGGGTGTGGTCGCGGGGATCACGCCGTTCAACTTCCCGGCGATGGTGCCGATGTGGATGTTCCCGGTGGCGATCGCGTGTGGCAACACGTTCGTGCTGAAGCCGAGTGAGCGGGACCCCTCGGCGTCGCTGATCATCGCCGAGCTGTGGAAGCAGGCGGGTCTGCCCGACGGCGTGTTCAACGTGGTGCACGGTGACAAGGTCGCGGTGGACACGATCCTGGACAGCCCGCGGGTGGCTGCGGTGTCGTTCGTGGGCTCGACCCCGATCGCGCGCTATATCCATGAGCGTGGCTCGGCGGCCGGCAAGCGGGTCCAGGCCCTGGGTGGTGCGAAGAACCACGCGATCGTGCTGCCGGATGCGGAGGTCGACTTCGCCGCCGACCACCTGGCCGCGGCGGCGTTCGGGTCGGCCGGTGAGCGGTGCATGGCGATCTCGGCGGCGGTCGCGGTCGGCTCGGCGGCGGACCGGATCGTGGAGGCCGTCTCGGAGCGGGCTCGTGCGGTCAAGGTCGGTGCGGGTCGGGATGCGGGCAGCGAGATGGGTCCGGTGGTCACTCGGGACGCCCAGCAGCGGATCCTGGGCCTGATCGAGACCGGGGAGACCCAGGGTGCCTCGATCGCGGTCGACGGGCGTGGCTTCAAGGTGGACGGCTATGAGGACGGGTTCTGGGTCGGCCCGACGGTCATCGACCAGGTCGGCACCGAGATGGACGTCTACACCCAGGAGATCTTCGGTCCGGTGCTGTCGGTGGTCCGCGCGGACACCGTGGACGAGGCGATCGCGTTGATCAACGCCAACCCCTACGGCAACGGGACCGCGATCTTCACCAACTCCGGTGAGGCCGCGCGCCGGTTCCAGCGGGGTGTGCAGGTCGGGATGATCGGGATCAACGTGCCGGTCCCGGTGCCGATGGCGTTCTACTCCTTCGGTGGGTGGAAGGACTCCCTGTTCGGCGACAAGCACATCCATGGCCCCGAGGGTGTCTCGTTCTACACCCGCGCCAAGGTCGTGACCGCGCGCTGGCCCGAGCCCACCCACGCCAGCGACGCCAGCTTCCACTTCCCGACCGCCAAATGAGCCTCCGTGCGGGCGGGGGCCGATCCTCCCGCCCGCACGGTCAACCACGTCCATCACGTCTCGCGAGGAAGGCGCCATGACCCTCGAGCTGCTCACCGTGGGGAGGGTCGGCGTCGACCTCTACCCCCAGCAGAGCGGCCCCCTCAAGGACGTCACCACCTTCCAGAAGTCGCTCGGCGGCACCGCGACCAACGTCGCGGTCGGCGCCGCCCGGCTGGGCCACCGATCGGGCGTGCTGACCAAGGTCGGCCCCGACGGGTTCGGCGACTACGTGCGCGAGGCCCTGACCGGCTTCGGCGTCGACGCGTCCTACGTCGGGACCGCCGAAGGCCTGCAGACCCCCATCGTCTTCTGCGAGCTCAACCCGCCCGAGGACCCGCCGCTGACCTTCTACCGGTCACCCCGGGCGCCCGACCTCACCCTGACCCGCGACGACGTGCCGTGGGACCTCGTCGAGCGGGTGCCGGTGCTGTGGGTGACGGGCACCGGTGCCAGCGTGGAGCCGGCCCGCACCACGCAGCACGACATGCTCACCCGGAGGACCCGACCGGAGCCGGGTTCGGGACGGTGGACCATCCTCGACCTCGACTGGCGGCCGATGTTCTGGTCCTCGCTCACCGAGGCTCGCCAGCGCTACTCCTTCCTCATCGACCACGTGACCGTCACCGTCGGCAACCGCGCCGAGGTCGAGGTCGCCGTCGGCACCGACGACCCCGAGGAGGGCGCCAGCCGCCTGCTCGACCGCGGGATCGAGCTGGCCGTGGTCAAGATGGGCGCCGAGGGCGTGCTGGTCGCCTCGGCCGCCGGCTCGACCGTGGTCAAGCCGCACCTCGTCGACGTCGTCTGCGGTCTCGGAGCCGGGGACGCCTTCGGGGCGGCTCTGGTCCACGGCCTGCTCTCGGGCTGGGACCCGGCCCGCTGCGCGGAGTATGCCAACGCCGCCGGTGCCGTCGTCGCCTCGCGCCTGGCCTGCGCCGACGCCATGCCGACCGTCGCCGAGCTCGACGCCCTGCTCGCGAGCCGAGGAGACCGCCCATGACCCTGACCGACGTCCCAGCGACGCAGTCCGGCCCGACGATCTCCGACCGCGACTGGCGACGACTGCTGCGCACCCGCGCCCAGGACCCGTCCGCCATCGCGCGGGCCTATGCCGAGCGCCGCCGACCCGGCCGGATCCTCTCCGACGCCGGCACGCTGTTCCTCGTCGCCGCCGACCACCCGGCCCGCGGCGCCCTGGGGTCGGGCCGCGACCCGCTCGCGATGGCCGACCGGCGCTCGCTGCTCGCGCGGTTGGTCGAGGCACTGTCCCACCCCGGCGTCGACGGCGTGCTCGGGACGCCGGACATCGTCGAGGAGCTGCTGCTGCTCGGCGCACTGGAGGGCAAGGTCGTCATCGGCTCGATGAACCGCGGCGGTCTCGACGGCGCGGTGTGGACGATGGACGACCGCTTCACCGGCTACGACGCCGCCAGCATCGCGCGCAACCGCCTCGAGGGCGGCAAGATGCTGCTGCGCATCGACGACGAGGACGCCGGCACCGCCGAGACCCTCCAGGGCTGCGCCGACGCGGTCTCCGCGCTCGCGGCGGAGGAGCTCGTGGCCATGGTCGAGCCGCTGCCCTACCGGCGTGGGGTCGACGGCACGCTGCGCCTCCTCAAGGACGTCCCGTCGCTCTCGCGCGCGATCACGGTCGCCAGCGGCCTGGGCGCGACCAGCGCCCACACCTGGCTCAAGATGCCCTCGTGCGACGACCCGGAGGCGGTCTTCGCCGCCACGTCTCTGCCCTGCGTGGTGCTCGGCGGCGTCCCCGGCCCCGACCCGGCACGCGACCTCGAGTCGTGGGGACGCGCGCTGCGGCAGCCGCCGGTGCGGGGGCTCGTGGTCGGCCGGGCCCTGCTCTACCCGCCCGACGGCAACGTGTTCGGAGCGGTCGACGCCGCGGCCGCTGTGCTGCGTGCTGCCCACTGGGAGGTGGATCGATGAGCCTGTTGGTGCCGGCCCTGGACCCCGGAGCCGCGGGCGCCCTCGTGGACCTGACCCCCGAGAGCGCCGGCTGGGAGTGGACGGGCATCCGGGTGCTGCGGCTGGCCGCCGGCGAGCCGACGACCGTCGACACCGGCGGCTCGGAGATGTTCGTGCTGCCCCTGGCCGGCGGCCTGTCGGTCGCGGTGCACGACGCCGACGGCGCGTTCCGGGCGTCGTACGACCTGACCGGCCGTGCGTCGGTCTTCAGCCGCGTCACCGACTTCGCCTACGTCGGCCGCGACCACGTGGCCGTGCTGACGTCGGCCGCGGGCGCCGAGGTCGCGCTGCCGGCCTCCCGGTGCTCGCAGGTCCTGCCGCCGGCCTACGGCGCCGCCGAGGACGTGCCGGTCGAGGTCCGTGGCGCCGGCAACGCCACGCGTCAGGTCACCAACTTCGGGGTCCCCGGGGTGTGGGACCACGCCGAGAAGCTCATCTGCTGCGAGCTGATCACGCCCGACGGCAACTGGTCGAGCTATCCGCCGCACAAGCACGACGCCTCGGAGCCGTGCCCAGTGGTCAACGAGGAGATCTACTTCTACCGGATCGCCGGACGCGACCAGGTCACGCCGTCGCGCGACGGCATCGGCTACCACCGCACCTACACCGGCCCCGAGCACGACGCCGCCGGCCTCGCCCCTCTCGACGAGGCGATCGAGGTCCGTGACGGCGACACGGTGGTCGTGCCGCACGGCTACCACGGCCCGTGTATCGCGGCGCCGGGCTACCCCATGTACTACCTCAACGTGATGGCCGGCCCCGGCGACCGGGCGCTGGCCTTCTGCGACGACCCGGTCCACGGGTGGGTGCGCGACTCCTGGGAGACCCAGGAGACCGACGCGCGCTGCCCGGTCACCAGTGCCTCCGGGCGTGTCCACCCTGTCGAGAGGAACGACTGATGTCCACCGAGATCGAGACCGTCCGCCTCACCACGGCCCAGGCCCTGGTGCGGTGGATGCTCGCACAGCACTCGCAGCTGCTCGACGGCACCGAGGTGCCGCTGTTCGCGGGCGTCTTCGGCATCTTCGGGCACGGCAACGTGCTCGGCCTGGCCACGGCGCTCCATGACGCGCGCGACGAGATCCCGACCTGGCGCGGCCAGAACGAGCAGGGCATGGCGCTCGCCGCCGTCGCCTACGCGCGGGCGACCGACCGCCGACAGGTCATGGTGGCGACCACGTCGGTCGGCCCGGGTGCGCTCAACATGGTCACCGCCGCCGGCCTGGCGCACGCCAACCGGCTGCCGGTGCTGCTGCTGCCCGGCGACACCTTCGCCGGGCGGGCGCCCGACCCGGTCCTCCAGCAGGTGGAGCACTACGGCGACCCCACCATCTCGGTCAACGACGCGTTCAAGCCGGTCTCGCGCTACTTCGACCGGATCATGAAGCCCGAGCAGCTGCTCTCGTCGCTCCCGCAGGTCGCGCGCGTCCTCACCGACCCCGCCGACGCCGGCCCCGTCGTGCTCGCTCTGCCGCAGGACGTGCAGGCCGAGGAGTTCGACTTCCCGGTGGCCATGTTCGAGCCGCGGCTCCACGTCACGCCGCGCCAGCGGCCCGACCGGACCGCCCTCGAGACCGCCGCCGAGATCGTCCGGTCGGCCGAGCGGCCGCTGCTGGTGCTGGGCGGCGGCGCGCGCTACTCCGGCGCCGCGGCCGAGGCCATCGCCTTCGCCGAGCGGCACCGGATGCCCGTCGTCGAGACCGTCGCCGGCCGGACGCTCGTACCCCACGAGCACCCGCTCTATGGCGGAGCCCTCGGCATCATCGGCGCCTCCTCGGCCAACGACCTCGCCCTCGACGCGGACGTCGTGCTGGCGGTCGGCACCCGGCTCCAGGACTTCACGACGTCGTCGTGGACCGGCTTCTCGCCCGGCGTCCGTCTCGTCACGGTCAACGCGGCCAGGTTCGACGCCGTCAAGCACAACGCGCACAGCGTCGTCGGCGACGCCCGCGAGACCCTGGTCGAGCTCGGTGCCGAGCTGGGGGAGTGGGTCGTCGGCGAGGCATGGTCCTCGCGAGCGGCCCAGGAGAAGGGCGTCTGGGACGCGCACATCGACAAGCTGCGGGCCGGCGGGGTCAGTCCCGACGGGTCGCTGACCTATGCGCAGGTCGTCGGGGTCGTCAACGACGCCAGCGGCCCGGACGACTACGTCCTCGCGTCGTCGGGCGGCATGCCCGGCGAGCTGCACGGCGGCTGGCGCACGACCGAGTCGGTCTCCCACGCGGGCCCGACGTCGGGCGCGACCATGGACCTGGAGTACGGCTTCTCGTGCATGGGCTATGAGATCGTCGGACCCTGGGGTGCCTCGATGGCTCGCGCCCAGACGCACCCCGACGGTCTAGTGACCTCGATCTTCGGAGACGGGTCCTACCTCATGCTCAACTCCGAGCTCTACTCGGCGGCCTTCTCGGGCCACCCCTATGTCGCGATCGTCTGCGACAACGAGGGCTTCGCGGTCATCCACCGGCTGCAGACCAACCAGGGCGCCGACGGCTTCAACAACATGCTGAGCGACGCCCGCGGTCCTGGCGCGGCGGCCGACGGGGTCCGCGTCGACTTCGCCGGCCACGCCCGGTCCCTGGGCTGCGGCGTGGTCGAGGTCCCCGACGGCGGTGGGCTCGAGGAGCTGCGTGCCGCCTATGCCGAGGCCCGCTCGCTCGCGCTCTCGAGCCGGCGGCCCGTCGTGCTCTCGTGCCGGGTGCACCACTCGACGTGGACCGAGGCCGGCGCCTGGTGGGAGACCGGTGTGCCGCGCTATCTGTCGGGCCGCGCGTCCTATGACGACGCCAAGCGGCAGCAGCTGCGGTGGCTGTGACCTCGTCCGGGCCGGTGCGGCTGGGGCTGGTGGGGTACGGCGCCGGCGGGCGCCGCTTCCACTCGCCCTTCATCGAGGCGGCCGACGGTATCGAGCTCGCCGGGGTCGTGACCCGCTCGCCCGAGCGGAGGGCCGAGCTGGCCGCGGACTGGCCGGGGGTGCCGGCGTTCGACACGCTGGCCGACCTGCTCGACGCGGGCGTCGACGCGGTCACCGTCACGACGCCGCCCGAGACCCGGCGCGACCTGGTGCTGGAGGCCGTCGGGCGCGGGGTGCACGTGATGGCCGACAAGCCGTTCGCGCCGACGGCCGACATCGCCGTCGAGCTGGCCGAGGCCGCGGACGCGGCGGGGGTGCTGCTCTCGGTGTTCCACAACCGGCGTTGGGACGCCGACATCCTCACCCTGCGCGGAGTCGTGGAGAGCGGGCGGCTCGGGGACCTGTGGCGGGTGCACTCACGCTTCGACCTCGACGAGCCGGGCTCGCTCGACGCCGGCCCGGGCGGAGGACTGCTGCGCGATATCGGGAGCCACCTGGTCGACCAGATGCTCTGGTTGCTCGGGCCGGTCACCCACGTGTCGGCCCAGCTGGACGTCGTCGACCAGCCCGAGGGTCGGACCGACGCGGGCTTCGTCGTGGCCCTGGTGCACGAGAACGGCGTCCGGTCGTTCGTCGAGTCGTCCAAGATCAACCGGGTCGCGTGCCGCGAGCTTCGCGCGTACGGCTCGGGCGGCAGCTATGTCTGCCGGCCGACCGACGTGCAGACCGACGCGATCCTGGCCGGGCGGCGCCCCGTCGACGAGCCCGACACCTGGGGCCTCGACGCTCCTGAGCACTGGGGCGTGCTGGCGACGTCCGCGGGGGAGGAGCGCGTCCCGTCGGCCGCCGGCCGGCACCAGGACCTCTACACCGCCTTCGCGGCTGCGATCCGTGGCGAGGGCCCCCAGCCCGTCCCCGCCGCCGAGGGCGTCCGCACCGTCGCCGTCCTCGACGCCGCCCGCCGCTCCGCCGAGCTCGGGGAGACCGTCGCGCTGTCGTCGTGAGGCGGAAGCCGATCACCAGGTAAACATGGTGCGTTGTCACTCTGCACGGCGTACCCACCATGCAGAGTGACGGGTCACCACGTAAACATGGTGATCGAGTGACAGTCCGCGTCCACCGCCGCGATGACGGTTCACCATGGGATGTCGGCGTGTTGTCACTTCCCACGGCGTGCACACCAGGGGAAGTGACAGCTCGTCTGCATCCCATGGTGAACCGACGACCCCCACACCCCACGGAGCCAACGGCCGCCGTGTACCGCCCCACACCGGCACCGTCGCGCCGCGGGGGCTCCGCCCGAGCGCCGGTACCCTGGGCGGCATGACGTCCATCGGCCTGGGCATGCCCGCCCTCCCGCCTCCCGTGCTCGCGCCGCGCCGCCAGACCCGCCAGATCAGGGTCGGGAAGGTGGGGGTCGGCAGCGAGTCGCCCATCTCCGTGCAGTCGATGACCACGACCCTCACGGCGGACGTCAACTCCACCCTCCAGCAGATCGCCGAGCTGACGGCGGCCGGCTGCGACATCGTGCGGGTCGCGTGCCCGAGCCAGGACGACGCCGAGGCGCTCCCGGCCATCGCGCAGCACTCCCAGATCCCGGTGATCGCGGACATCCACTTCCAGCCGAAGTACGTCTTCGCCGCGATCGAGGCCGGCTGCGCCGCCGTCCGCGTCAACCCCGGCAACATCAAGAAGTTCGACGACCAGGTCAAGGAGATCGCGGCCGCGGCCAAGGACCACGGCACCTCGATCCGCATCGGCGTCAACGCCGGCAGCCTCGACAAGCGGCTGCTGGAGAAGTACGGCAAGGCCACGCCGGAGGCGCTCGTCGAGTCGGCCGTCTGGGAGGCGAGCCTGTTCGAGGAGCACGGCTTCCACGACTTCAAGATCTCGGTCAAGCACAACGACCCCGTCGTCATGGTGCGCGCCTACGAGCTGCTCGCCGAGGCCGGCGACTGGCCGCTGCACCTCGGCGTCACCGAGGCCGGGCCGGCCTTCCAGGGCACCATCAAGTCGTCGGTCGCCTTCGGGGCCCTGCTCAGCAAGGGCATCGGCGACACCATCCGGGTCTCGCTGTCCGCGCCTCCGGTCGAGGAGGTCAAGGTCGGGCTCCAGATCCTCGAGTCGCTCAACCTGCGCCCGCGCCGTCTCGAGATCGTCTCGTGCCCGTCCTGCGGCCGCGCCCAGGTCGACGTCTACAAGCTCGCCGACCAGGTCACCGCGGGCCTCGAGGGCATGGAGGTCCCGCTGCGCGTCGCGGTCATGGGCTGCGTCGTCAACGGCCCCGGTGAGGCCCGCGAGGCCGACCTCGGCGTCGCCTCGGGCAACGGCAAGGGCCAGATCTTCGTCAAGGGCGAGGTCATCAAGACCGTCCCGGAGTCGCAGATCGTCGAGACGCTCATCGAGGAGGCCATGCGCCTGGCCGAGGACATGGAGCCCCTCGAGGGCGGTGAGCCGGTGGTCAGCGTCAGCTGACGAGCCCCGCGGGCACGACACCCGGAGGCCAGGGCTCCTGCTCCTCGGGAAGGGCCGCGGCCAGCGCCCACAGCGCCTGGGGCACGGTCGGCCGCTCGCCCGGATCGTCGGCGAGCATCGCGCGTACGGCGTCCAGCAGGGGCGACTCGTGCCGGTCACCGAGGGGCCACCGCTCCACGGCGGTGACGGCCGAGGGGTCCGGCCGCAGGTTGGTCAGCGCGGCGGCGAGGGTCGCGCCGACCCCGAACACGTCGTGGGACGCGGCCGGGGACGCGCCCGCGTCGAGGTCCGGCGCCGCATAGCCGGGGGTGCCGATGGGAGTGCCGGGGTCCCGCCGGCCGCCGAGCCGGCGCGAGCTGCCGAAGTCGAGCAGGCACGGACGGCCCTCGTCGACCACGACGTTCTCCGGCTTGATGTCGAGGTGCCCGAGACCGCGCCCGTGCACGGGGACGAGCGCCGAGAGGAGGTGGACGCCGAGCAGCGCCGCGGCCGCGTCGTCCAGGACGCCGGACTCATCGAGCAGCTCGTCGAGGGCCGGGCCGTCGGCATAGGACTCGACCAGGTGCGGGACCCGGGCCCGGGTGGCCTTGACGAACAGCGTCGGCAGCCCGGGGTGCGGTCCGGCCGCGAGCGCCCGGGCCTCCCGGGCGAGTGACCGGCGGGCCCGCGGGTGGTCCACCTGGTCGGGGCGGGCCAGCTTGACCACCCCTGCGCACCAGCGCCCGGTCGACCAGGCCAGCCAGGCCTCGCAGCGGTGGCCGGTGCCCAGGTGCTCCCACGCCCGCCAGCCGGGGACGAGCTCCTCGCCGGGCTCGGCGTCCCAGCACGGGCGACCGTCGCGCTCGTCGGTCGTGGTGCGCACGGCCGGCCTCCTTGTCGGGCGGGGTGAAGGGGGGAAAGGGGTGGTGGCCCGCTCCGGGGCGGGAGCGGGCCACCTGGGGTTCCGAGCCGTCGGCCTGTGGGGGTCGCCGGCGGCCCGGTCGTGCGGGTCGTCAGCCGACGGTGCCGGTGCTGGTCCCGGTCGACGTGCCGGTGCTGGTGCCACCGACGCCTCCGCTGCTGCGACGACGCCGACGACGGCGGCGCCGCGTCGCGGTCTCCTTGATGGGGGACGTGATCATCTCGTTCACCTCCTCTCGGCAAGCTCGGGGACACGGACAGACGGGGCGGCCACGGGGGGCCGTGCCGAGGCGGCGGGCACGAGCTCGTGCACCGCGTCGGCGAGGGGGAGCAGGCGGTCGTCGTGGGTGACGACGAGGGTGGTGCGGCCGCGACCGGCCTGGGCGATCGCCTCGCGCACCTCGCCGACGGCGGCGTCGTCGAGGGAGGCGGTGGGCTCGTCGAGCAGGAGTACGGGCGCCCGCCTCACGATGGCCCGGGCGAGGGCCACCCGCCGGCGCTGACCGCCGGAGAGCGCCGAGCCGGCGTCGCCCACGGGGGAGTCGAGGCCCAGCGGGGCCGGGTCGGTGAACGCCGTGACCCCGGCCGTCCTCGCCGCCTCCTCGATCTCCTCGCGGGTGGCCGCGGGGTTTCCGAAGGCGATGTTCTCGGCCACCGTCCCGTCGGTGAGCCACGGGTCCTGGGGCACGAAGGAGACGAGGCTGCGCAGCGAGTCGAGGGTGAGGTCACGGACGTCGATCCCCGCCACGCGCACGGCGCCGGCGTCCACGTCGTAGAGCCGCAGCAGGAGGGCGAGCGTCGTGCTCTTGCCGACGCCGTTGGGGCCGGTGAGGCAGACCGTGGCGCCGGGAGGCACCTCGAGGTCGAGGTCGCGGAGCACGGGCCGCTCCGGGTCGTAGCCGAACGTGACGCCGCGCAGCTCCAGCGCGACCCCCCGCCCGCCGCCGGCGAAGGCGGACGGTGTCAGGTCGAGGGCGCCGGGGTGCTCCGGCACGCTGTCGGTGGCCTCCACGACCTCCGCGAGCCGGTCGGCGCTGACGCCGGCCCGGGCGAGGACCGTCGACAGCCGGGTGAGGCCGCGGACGGGGGCATAGAGCTCGCGGAGGTACGCGACGACGACCAGCAGGTGACCGATGCTCTGGTCGCCGGACAGGACCGTGAGGCCACCCAGCACGAGCACCAGCCCGGTGCCGCCGGCGAGCACGATGTCGGCGCGCGGCAGCCAGCGTGCCTCGGTGCGGATCTGGGCCTGCTCGGCGGCGACGACGGCGTCGTTGTCGGCACCGAACCGGGCGAGCGCGACGTCCTCGCGTCCGAACGCCTGGATGGCCGGGACGTGCCGGACCAGGTCGGTCGAGGTCGAGCCGAGGAAGCCCGAGGCGGCGCGGGAGCCCTGCTGAGCCGCGCGGATCGCGCGGCGCTGGCGCACGGCGACCACGCCCAGCAGGGGGATGACCGCCAGTCCGACCAGCGCCATGACCGGGTCGACCACGAGGAGCACCGCCAGGACGGCGACCAGCGCGAGCAGCTCGGGCACCAGGGTGCTCGTGGTGGCGATGAGCGCGTCCACGACGCGCGAGGTGTCCGACGAGATGCGCGAGACCAGCTCGCCGCGCTTGACGCCCGCGTGCCACCGGAGCGACAGGCGCAGCGCCCGGGCCATCGTCCGGGCGCGCAGCCGGCCGCCGATCCGCTCCGCGGCCTGCTCGCCGACGGTGGTCGCGGCCGCCTCGAGCAGCCCCGCGGCGGCGGTGAGGAGCACGCTCGCCAGGCCGGCCAGCACGAGCAGGGTGTGCGCGGACAGCCCTCGGAGCGGACCCGGAGCGGGCTGCGAGCCGAGGGCGTGGTCGACCGCCAGTGCGAGCGGCCAGGGGAGCGCGAGGCTGACCAGGATGCCGAGCACCGTCAGGGCGGCGGACCCGGCGCGCGGGCGGGCCTCCTGACGAACCGGGCCTCGGGTGAGGCGCCAGAGTGCGGTCGTGGTCATGGCACGACCTTCTCGGCGAACCGGTCCGAGCCACCAGTGCACCTTGGTCGTAGTGCCTGGTACTAGTGCCGGCCGACGGGGCGGGCGCGCAGACTAGGCTCGGCGCGTGCTCACGAGTCGGCAGCAGGTGCGAACGCTGGGTCGTGACGACCTGTCGGCGTTCCTGGAGCTCGCCGAGCGTGACCCGGTGGTCAACGTGTTCGCCGACTACCGCGCCCGCACCACCAACCTCGAGCCGCGCTGGCTGGGCGGGGAGGTCTGGGGCCGCTTCACCGACGGCGAGCTGACCGCGGCCTGCCACGTCGGAGCCAACCTGGTGCCCGTCGAGTGCACGCTGGAGGACGTGGGCGCCTTCGCCGAGCGCGCCCTGCAGGGGGGCCGCACGGCCACCACGATCGTCGGCCTCGAGCAGCCCGTCGAAGCCTTCTGGCAGGCGGTCAGCCACCGCTGGCGCCGCCCGCGCGAGATCCGTCGCGGCCAGCCGCACCTGCAGACCGACCGGCCGGCGGCGGTCGAGCCCGACCCGCTGGTCCGGGCGACGGTGGTCGAGGACTTCGAGGCCGTCTATCCCGCATGCGTGGCGATGTACACCGAGGAGGTCGGCGTCTCGCCCGAGGCCGGTGGGGGAGGCGACCTCTACCGTGCCCGCGTCCGGCAGCTCATCAACCGCGGCTGGTCCTTCGCGCGGTTCGACGAGGGCCGGCTGGTCTTCAAGGCCGAGGTCGCGTGCACGTCGCCCTTCGCCGCGCAGGTGCAGGGCGTCTGGGTGCCCGCCGACCGGCGGGGTGAGGGCCTCGCGACCGCCGGCATGGCCGCGGTGGTCGAGGCCGTACGGCGCGACATCGCGCCGGTCGTCTCCCTGTATGTCAACGACTGGAACGAGCCCGCCCGCCGGGCCTACGAGCGGGTCGGCTTCGTCGAGACGGCACGGTTCACCACGGTCATGTTCTGAGCGCGGCACCCGCCGGTCGTCGTACGACGTCCACGGGGGCAAACCGCTTCGCGTCCGGTGAGACCCCACAAGTAGCCTTGCGTCCCATGATCCTTCGCATGTCCACGCTGTTCGTGCGCACCCTGCGCGACGACCCCGCCGACGCCGAGGTGCCCAGCCACAGGCTGCTGGTCCGCGCCGGCTACATCCGTCGCGCCGCCCCGGGCATCTACACGTGGCTGCCGCTCGGCTGGCGGGTGCTGCGCCGGATCGAGCAGATCATCCGCGACGAGATGGACACCATCGGCGCGCAGGAGGTCCACTTCCCGGCGCTGCTGCCCAAGGAGCCCTACGAGGCCACCGGTCGCTGGGTCGACTACGGCGACGGCATCTTCCGGCTCCAGGACCGGCGGGAGAACGACTACCTACTCGGCCCCACCCACGAGGAGATGTTCACGCTCGTGGTCAAGGACCTCTACTCGTCCTACAAGGACCTGCCCCTGTGGCTCTACCAGATCCAGACGAAGTACCGCGACGAGGCACGCCCCCGCGCCGGGCTGCTGCGCGGGCGCGAGTTCGTGATGAAGGACTCCTACTCCTTCGACGTCGACGACGCCGGCCTCGACGTGTCCTACCAGGCCCACCGCGACGCCTACATCCGCATCTTCGACCGGCTCGGCTTCGACTACGTCATCGTCAAGGCGACCTCCGGTGCCATGGGCGGCTCGCGGTCCGAGGAGTTCCTGGCCCGCGCCGACGTCGGCGAGGACACCTACGTCCGCTGCACGACCTGCGACTACGCCGCCAACGTCGAGGCGGTCCAGGTGCGGCCGCCCGCGGCGCTGCCCTTCGACGACGCTCCCGCCGCGCACGCCGAGCCGACCCCCGACACGCCCACGATCGCGACGCTGGTCGACCACCTCAACGCCAAGCACCCCCGCGACGACCGGCCCTGGGAGGCGGGCGACACCCTCAAGAACGTCCTTGTCGTGCTCAAGCACCCCGACGGGACCCGCGAGCCCCTGGCGATCGGCGTCCCCGGCGACCGCGAGGTCGACCAGAAGCGCCTCGAGGGCCAGCTCGAGCCCATCGAGGTCGAGCCCATGGACGAGGACGAGTTCCGCAGGCACCCCGCGCTCGTCAAGGGCTACATCGGCCCCGGGGCGCTGGGCGAGAAGAACGCCTCCGGCATCCGCTTCGTCGTCGACCCGCGCATCGTGGAGGGCACCCGCTGGGTGACCGGCGCCGACGTCGACGGCTCCCACGTCATCGACATGGTGGCCGGGCGCGACTTCACGCCCGACGGCACGATCGAGGCCGCCGAGGTCCGCGACGGCGATGCCTGCCCGAGCTGCGACGACGGCGTGCTCGAGAGCGCCCGCGGCATCGAGATGGGCCACATCTTCCAGCTGGGACGCAAGTACGCCGACGCGCTGGGCCTCCAGGTCCTCGACGAGAACGGCAAGCTCGTCACGGTCACCATGGGCTCCTACGGCATCGGTCCCTCCCGGGCCGTCGCCGCGATCGCGGAGAACACCCTCGACGAGCTGGGTCTCTGCTGGCCCCGGGAGGTCTCGCCCGCCGACGTGCACCTGGTCGCGACGGGCAAGGACGACCAGATCTTCGCCGCGGCGGCCGCGCTGGCCGAGGAGCTCTCGGGCCGCGGGCTGACCGTCCTCTACGACGACCGCCAGAAGGTCTCGCCGGGGGTGAAGTTCAAGGACGCGGAGCTGATCGGCGTCCCCACCATCGTGGTCGTGGGCCGGGGTCTGGCCGACGGCGTGGTCGAGGTCAAGGACCGGGCGAGCGGCGAGCGCGAGAACGTCCCTGTCGAGGAGGCGGCGGCCCGGGTCGCCGCGATCGTCGGCTGATGGCGGTCGACGCCGTCATCTTCGACTGGGGCGGCACCCTCACCCGCTGGCACGACATCGACTTCCACGCGGAGTCGCTGGCGCTGGCCCAGGCGGTCGTCAACGCGCCGCACCACAGCATCGAGGAGATCACCGAGCGGCTCCACGAGGCCGGCGCGGAGGTCTGGGGCCGCTCCCGCGAGCAGCAGCGCAGCAGCACGCTCGCCGACCTGTTCGAGGTAGCCGGGCTGGAGCACGACCCGGAGCTGCTGCGCGCCTACCTCGAGTTCTGGGAGCCGCACACCTTCACCGACCCCGACGCGGCGGGTGCTCTGGACCGGTTGCGGGCCGCGGGCCTGCGGGTCGGTGTGCTCTCCAACACACTGTGGCCCCGCGCGTGGCACGACGGGTTCTTCCGACGCGACGGGATCCTCGACAAGATCGACGCTTCGGTCTATACCAGCGAGCTTCCCTGGACGAAGCCGTCGCCTCTCGCCTTCCGATCCGCGATGGAGTCCCTGGGCCTCGACGACCCCGGTCGGTGCGTCTATGTGGGAGACCGGTTGTTCGACGACGTGCACGGCGCGCACGGTGCAGGAATGCTTGCCATCCACGTTCCCCACAGTAGAATTCCGCAGGAACAACGCGGCCACACCGATGGAATCCCCGACGCGGTGGCCGAGCGGTTGAGCGACATACCTGACATCGTTGTCGGCTGGTAGACCACTTCCGGACTGGTCTCGCCCCGCCTCACACTTTTGCATGTTCCTGCAACGCAAGAACCTGCAGGGTCGTTTCGCTGGCGAAACGGCTGGCAGGTTGCGAAATTATGCACAGAGGCAAACGCGGCACTCGGGTCCGCAGGCGCCTCTCGGAGGTGGTTCGGAGCTCGGGTCCGGAGGCGCCTCGTGAGGCGAAAGCGGAGCTCGGGTCCGTCGAAGCCTCGGGATCGGCTGACAGTTCCCAGCGCATCGGTCCGCGACCTTGTAGTCCGGGGGGGATCTCGGGAGTTCCTCGGAGGACAAGGTCGCGGACCGCTGTGATTTCCGGGCGTCTCGCCCGCAGCGGCCGCCGCTCCCTCCGTCGAGCTCCGCTCCGCAGCCGCGTTCAGCCCGCCAGGTCGGGAGCGCCGAAGAACGGCTCCGCCACCAGCCCGAACCGCCCCGCGCGCAGCGCGGCGTCGGACAGCAGGCCCACCGCCCAGGCGCGGTCTCCGGTCGCGGCAGCGGACACCACCGCGGCGTACTGCTCCGCCGCGGCACGCTCCAGGCCCGATGCCGCCGCCACCACCTCGGTCCTCGTCAGCGGCGCCGCCACGTCGTAGGCCGCCTCGGCCGGCACCGGGTCGCTGTCCTGGGACCGGATCGCCGCCTCCAGACCGTCTCGGCGCGCCCGGTGGGCGTCGAAGGCCGCGCTCAGGGCCGCGAACAGCTCCGCGTCGGCCGACTGGGAGGTCCGGCCGCCCACGACGCCGTAGGCATAGACCACCGCATGCTCGGTCGCCAGCGTCTGCTGGAGCAGGTCGACGCCGCCGCCGAACCCGTCGGGGGCGGGAGTCGGGGCCAGGGGCCGGCGGGACAGAGGGTCGAGCGTCATCGCGGTGCCGGCGGCCAGGACGGCCAGCAGTCGGGCGACGCTCCCGTCCTCGGGGGTGTCGGCGTCGGCCGTGAGGTCGGCGGTCCACGCGGCCTCCGCGCGGGCGACCTCGGGCAGGGGGCCCCGGTCCACCACGAACGCGACGTCGGCCGGCGTCGCGGACGCCGGTCCCGTCGCCGACGGGGAGGACGCGCTCGGGGAGGGCGACCCGGCGAGGGCGGCGGCCAGGACCGACGCCTGAGCCGCGTGCAGGTCGCGCAGCGGGGCCAGGCGGCGCCGGAGAGCGGGGTGGCGACGTCCCGCTCGACGCACCTGGTCGGCCAGGACGGCGACGCTCGCCTGCGCGGCGGCGACGAGGTCGCGGTCGGGTGAGCTCACCGCCGGAGGCGTCACGAGCGACGGGCCGGAGGCCGCGGGAGAGGATGTCGAGGACAGGTCGCAGCCCGTCAGGGCGGCTGCCGACCCGAGGGCGGTGGCGACCAGCAGCCGGCGCCGGGTCACGGAGATGTCGACCGGCCGCGCCATGGCGCCGACCCTACCGGCCGGCGACCCGCGGGCCGTCGGCTCGTGGGCCGCCCGATGCGTGCCCAGCCGCTATCGTGGAACCCGACAACAGCACAGGAGGTCCCACCCGATGAGCCCCTCACCAGACCGGGCGCGGCAGCTCGCCACCCGGGAGCGCATAGCGGAGGAGCTGAGCGGACCCCTGGCCTCCCTGGGGCTGGACGTCGAGGCCGTGGAGCTCACGCCCGCCGGCAACCGTCGCGTGCTGCGGGTCGCCGTCGACCGCGACGGCGGCGTCAACGACACCCACCTCGTCGAGGCGTCCCGCGTCGCCTCCGAGGTGCTCGACGGCTCCGACGTGATGGGCGCGTCGCCCTACACCCTCGAGGTCACCTCGCCGGGTGTCGACCGGCCCCTGACCCTGCCCCGACACTGGCGCCGCAACGCCGGCCGGCTGGTGCGGGCGACCCTCACCGACGGCTCTGTGGTCACCGGCCGCGTCGGCGAGAGCGACGACGACGCCGTCACGCTCGCCGTGGCCGACGAGCCACGCACGCTGTCCTACGGCGACGTCGCCAAGGCCGTCGTCCAGATCGAGTTCAACCGCCCCCGCGAGGAGGAGTCCTGATGGACATCGACCTGAGCATCCTGCGGATGCTGGAGCGCGAGAAGGAGATCTCCTTCGACATCCTGGTCGAGGCGATCGAGCAGGCGCTGCTCACGGCCTACCACAAGACCGCCGGCGCCCAGACGCAGGCGCGGGTCGAGCTCAACCGCAAGTCCGGCCACGTCACGGTCTGGGCCTCGGAGCTCGACGAGGAGGGCAACGCGGTCGGGGAGTACGACGACACCCCCGAGGGCTTCGGCCGGATCGCGGCGACGACCGCGAAGCAGATCATGCTCCAGCGGCTGCGCGACGCCGAGGACGAGGTGAGGTTCGGGGAGTTCTCCGGCAAGGAGGGCGACATCATCTCCGGCGTCATCCAGCAGGGCCGCAACCCCGACGACGTGCTCGTCGACCTCGGCAAGCTCGAGGCGCTGCTGCCCCTGGGCGAGCGGGTCGTGGGGGAGACCTACGACCACGGCACCCGCATCAAGTGCCTGGTGATCAGCGTCCGCAAGGGCATGCGAGGTCCCCAGATCACGCTGTCGCGCTCCCACCCCAACCTCGTCAAGAAGCTCTTCGCCCTCGAGGTCCCCGAGATCGCCGACGGCACCGTCGAGATCGCCGCCATCGCCCGCGAGGCCGGCCACCGCACCAAGATCGCCGTCCGCACCGAGGTGTCGGGGGTCAACGCCAAGGGCGCCTGCATCGGCCCCATGGGCCAGCGGGTCCGCAACGTGATGGCCGAGCTGCACGGCGAGAAGATCGACATCATCGACTGGTCCGACGACCCCGCCCAGCTCGTCGCCAACGCGCTGTCGCCCGCCCAGGTGACCGCGGTGGAGGTCGTCTCCGCCGAGGCCAGGTCGGCCCGCGTCGTCGTCCCCGACTTCCAGCTCTCCCTCGCCATCGGCAAGGAGGGCCAGAACGCCCGGCTCGCCGCCCGCCTCACCGGCTGGCGCATCGACATCCGCTCCGACGAGGCACCGACCGAGGACTGACGCGCGAGGTACGAGCGCGGCAGTCGCGCTCGGGCGGGTTGAGCAAGCGCCGCGACCGATCGTCGAGGTCACGGCGGCGCGACGAGACCGAGCGTCGCCGTCGGGGCCTGGCCCCGGAGCGTGCTGACCCCGCCGGGTCACTCCGGCGGCGGCTGCCAGGCGGTGCAGACCCAGTCGTCGGCGTCGACACGGAGCTCGAGGACCGCGGTGTTGGCGATCCGGGCCGCCGGCACCTCCATGCGGCACACGGCCGGCACCGTGAGGCGCAGCGCCCCGCCGTGGGAGACGACGAGGACGGTCTCCCCGCGATGGGCGTCGGCGATGGCGGCGAGCTCGGCGCGGACCCGGCCGACGACTTCGCGGCCGGTCTCCCCGCCGGGCATCCGCACGTCCCACTCGCCGGCGAGCCAGCGGCCGAAGGGCTCGGCGAACGGGTCTGGCCCGGAGTAGGGCGAGCCCGCGGCGTCGCCGACCGCGAACTCCCGGAGCCCCTCGCGGGTCGTCACCGGCACCCCGGCCCCCGCGACCGGCGAGCCCGCCAGCCCGGCGGCGGCGAGCTCGGCGGTCTGGACGGCCCGGGCCATCACGCTCGTGTAGACGTGGGCCACCCGGCGGGACGCGAGCGCCACGCCGAGCGCCCGGGCCTGGTGTCTCCCGGCGTTGCTCAGCGACCCGCCGGCCTCCGACCAGCGGTCCGTCTCGTAGTCGGCCTCGGCATGCCGGGCCAGGAGCAGCGTGCAGGCGCACTGGAGGTCGCTCATGTCACCCCCGGACCCAGTCGACGACCAGCTCGGGCACGAGGTCGTCGTCGCCGCCCGTCGACCACTCCGGGAAGTCGAAGACGGCGAGCATCAGCTGCAGCGGGTAGGTCGGCGGCCGCGCGCAGCGTCGTACGACGGCGCCGTCGACGGTGAACACCGCCTCCGAGGCGTCCCAGTCCACCGCATAGACGTGGAGGTCGGCCACGTCGACGGGCACGCGCGGCGCCGCGAAGTCCTGCACGAGCAGCGGGTCGCGGAAGGCCTTGATGCCGACGCCGACCGCGGCCGACGGCGACGGCCCGGTGACGACGTCCTTGCCGAAGACCTCGAACACGCACAGCTCGCCGCACCGCTCCTGCCCGGGGTCGTCCTCGAAGCCGCTGAGCCACAGGGCCGCCATCGAGCGCGCGGACAGGGTCATCGCGGCCCGGATCGCCACCCGGCCGCCGGACGGCAGCCAGCCCTCGACCCGCGGCTGCTCCTCACGCACCACCTGGCCCTCGCGGAAGCGCTGCTGGCCGCGCGTCGAGCCCACCGGCCCCGACCAGCTCCCCGACTGGATGCCCGAGACCCGCAGCGGCGGCTCGTGGTCGCCGGGGCACCACACGGGGTGGTCGGGCGGGACGTCGAGGGTGAGCATCGACCCCGCCACCCGCACGCTCGCCGCCGTTGCCGCGCGCGAGGACCAGGCGGGGAGATAGTGGGCCACCCAGACGTTCTCGTCGAGGGCGACGCCCTCGAAGTCGTCCTCGAAGGCCGGCCGGTGCTCGACGGGGCTCATCCCCCGACCGTACGGCCGCGGACGCCGGTTCGGAATCCGCTGGCGCTTCGCGGTAGTGTTTCTCCCCGGTGGCGCGCAAACGCATCTCTTCTGCATGTCCTCCGGACGTCCCGGCCCTCGCGGGCCCCGTCCGGACGTGCGTGGGATGTCGGGAGCGGGCCGCCAAGAACGAGTTGTTGCGGGTGGTCGCCGGCTCGGACGCGCTCGGCCAGCCGGCCGTCGTACCCGATCCCGACGCCACCGCGCCCGGCCGAGGTGCACACCTGCACCCCACGACCGGGTGTTATGACCTCGCGGTACGACGGCGAGCATTCGCACGGGCCCTTCGGTCCGGCGAGCTGGCCCCGACACCGGTGGGGGACTACGTCGCCTCGCTCACCCGATGACCACCGCACGACCGACCAGAGACTGGAGCAGCAGCTCATGAGCACTCGATGAGTACCTCACGATGAGCCAGCACCACCACTAGCGGTCCGATCACCCTCCTCCCCGCCGGGGAGCCAGGACTCGGGCCAGAAGGAGCACCGTTCTAACGTGGCCAAGACCCGAGTCCACGAACTCGCCAAGGAGTTCGGCGTCGAGAGCAAGTTCGTTCTCGAGAAGCTCAAGGAGATGGGTGAGTTCGTCAAGTCGCCTTCGTCGACGATCGAGCTCCCCGTCGAGATGCGCTTCAAGAAGGAGTGGGGCGAGAAGCTGAAGGCCGAGGCATCGGCCGCGGCTCCCGCCGAGGCACCCGCCGCACCGGCCGAGGCGCCCGCCGCGCCGCCCGCCAAGAAGGCGGCGGCCAAGAAGGCCGTCCCCGGCCCGGTCCCGACCCCGGCACCCGCCCCGGTCGAGGCTCCCGAGCCGACCCCGGAGCCCGAGGCGGCCCCGGCCCCGGCTCCCGAGCCGCCGGCCGAGCCCGAGGCGCCCGCCGCCTCCGACGCCTCGCCCAAGCCGGCCCCGCGGCCCGTCGGCCGTCCGGGTGCCCCGCGGCCCGGCAACAACCCGTTCGCGTCCTCCCAGGGCATGGGCCGTGCGCCCGCCCCGGGCGCGCCCGACCAGCGCATGCCGCGTCCGCCGGCCGCCCGTGAGGGTGGCGCCGCGCCGCGTCCCGGCATGCCGCGCCCCAACCCGGCGATGATGCCCAAGTCCCCGGCCGCGTTCGGCGCGGGTCCCGGTCGCCCGAGCGGTCCCGGCCGCCCCGGTGCTCCCGGTCGTGGCGGCGCCCCGGGTCGCGGTGGCGCTCCCGGGCGTGGCGGTGCCGGCGTCGGCACCGGAGCCCCGGGTCGCGGTGGCGCGCCTGGCGGCGGCGGCGGTGGCTTCGGTCCCGGTGGCGGCGGTGCTCCCGGTCGCCCGGGCGGTCGCCCCGGTGGTCGCGGCTCGACGCAGGGTGCGTTCGGTCGTCCCGGTGGTCCCTCGCGGCGCGGGCGCAAGAGCAAGCGTCAGCGTCGTCAAGAGTTCGACAACATGGAAGCCCCCACGATCGGCGGCATGCGGGTCCGCAAGGGCAACGGCGAGACCGTCCGGCTCGCGCGGGGCGCGTCGCTGACCGACTTCGCGGAGAAGATCGGCGTCGAGCCCGCCCAGCTGGTGCAGATGCTGTTCCACCTCGGCGAGATGGTCACGGCGACCGAGTCGGTCAATGCCGAGACGTTCGAGCTGCTCGGTGAGGAGCTCAACTACGTCGTCCAGGTCGTGTCCCCCGAGGACGAGGACCGCGAGCTGCTCGAGTCCTTCGACCTCGAGTTCGGCGAGGACGAGGGCGACGAGTCCGACCTGGTCGTGCGGCCCCCGGTCGTCACGGTCATGGGCCACGTCGACCACGGCAAGACCAAGCTCCTCGACGCGCTGCGCAACGCCAACGTCGTCGACAAGGAGGCCGGTGGCATCACCCAGCACATCGGTGCCTACCAGGTCGCCACCGACGTCGACGGCGAGGACCGCCGGATCACCTTCATCGACACCCCGGGTCACGAGGCGTTCACCGCCATGCGTGCCCGTGGTGCCCAGGCGACCGACATCGCGGTGCTGGTCGTCGCGGCCGACGACGGCGTGATGCCGCAGACGGTCGAGGCGCTCAACCACGCCAAGGCGGCCGGCGTGCCGATCGTGGTCGCGGTCAACAAGATCGACAAGCCGGAGTCCGACCCGACCAAGGTGCGCGGTCAGCTGACCGAGTACGGCCTCATCCCCGAGGAGTACGGCGGCGACGTGATGTTCGTCGACGTGTCGGCCAAGTCCCAGCTCAACCTCGACAAGCTGCTCGAGGCCGTCGTGCTGACCGCCGACGCGTCGCTCGACCTGCGCGCCAACCCCGAGCAGGACGCCCAGGGTCTGGTCGTCGAGGCCCACCTCGACAAGGGTCGCGGCCCCGTGGCCACGATCCTGGTCCAGCGCGGCACCCTGCGGGTCGGCGACTCGATCGTGGCCGGTCCGGCCCACGGCCGGGTCCGCGCGATGCTCGACGAGCACGGCGACCCGATCGACGAGGCCGACCCGGCTCGTCCGGCGATGGTGCTCGGCCTGAGCGCGGTCCCGGGCGCGGGTCAGAACTTCCTCGTCGTCGAGGACGACCGCATCGCCCGCCAGATCGCCGAGAAGCGCGAGGCGCGCGAGCGCGCCGCGCTGCAGGCCCAGCGCCGCGTGCGCCGCACGCTCGAGGACTTCATGGCCTCCATGGAGAAGGGCGAGAGCCAGGAGCTCAACCTCATCCTCAAGGGCGACGTCTCGGGCTCGGTCGAGGCTCTCGAGGACTCGCTGGCCAAGATCGACGTGGGCGACGAGGTGTCGCTGCGCGTCATCGACCGCGGTGTCGGTGCCATCACCGAGACCAACGTCATGCTGGCCGCCGCGTCCGACGCGATCATCATCGGCTTCAACGTCCGCCCGCAGGGCAAGGCGACGGAGCTGGCCGACCGCGAGGGTGTCGAGATCCGCTACTACTCGGTCATCTACCAGGCGATCGACGAGATCGAGGCGGCGCTCAAGGGCATGCTCAAGCCCGAGTTCGAGGAGTCGGTGCTGGGCCAGGCGGAGATCCGCGAGATCTTCCGCTCGTCCAAGATCGGCAACATCGCGGGCTGCATGGTCATCTCGGGCACGATCCGACGCAACGCCAAGGCGCGGCTCATCCGCGACGGCTCGGTCGTGGCCGACAACCTCGACCTGGCCTCGCTGCGCCGGGAGAAGGACGACGCGTCCGAGGTCCGCGAGGGCTTCGAGTGCGGTCTGGTGCTCCGGAACTACCAGGACATCAAGATCGACGACATCGTCGAGTTCTTCGAGATGAAGGAGATCCCGCGCAGCTGACGCGAGCCGGCGCCGCGCCCCTGTGGGGGGCGCGGCGCCCCGCGTCACGTGTGCGTCCGGGATCCCGAGTGTGCCCAGGAGGCATCGATGACCAACCCGCGCGTCCGCAAGATCGCCGATCGCATCAAGGTGATCGTCGCGGAGATGATGGAGCGCCGGATCAAGGACCCGCGGCTCGGGTTCGCGACCGTCACCGACGTCCGCGTCACCGGTGACACCCAGCAGGCGACGGTGTTCTACACCGTGCTCGGCGACGACGACGAGAAGGCGCTGGCCGGCACGGCCGCGGCCCTGGAGTCGGCCAAGGGCCTGATCCGCTCCGAAGTGGCCAAGCAGCTCGGCATGCGGCACGCGCCGACCATCGAGTTCGTCCACGACGCCCTCCCCGAGACCGCACGGCACCTCGACGAGGTGCTCGAGCGGGCCCGGCAGTCCGACCAGGAGGTCGCCGCCCGGCGCGAGGGCGCGTCCTACGCCGGCGAGGCCGACCCCTACAAGAAGCCCGCCGAGGAGCTCGACGACGAGGCCGAGCCCGTCGACGACGATGAGTGAGCCGGTCTCCGGTCTGGTCGTCGTGGACAAGCCCGGCGGCCTGACCTCCCACGACGTCGTCGCGCGGGTCCGCCGCCTCGCGGGCACCCGCAAGGTCGGGCACGCCGGCACGCTCGACCCGATGGCGACCGGCGTGCTGGTCGTGGGCGTCAACCGCGCCACCCGGCTCCTGGGTCATCTGATGCTCACCCAGAAGGCCTACGACGCCACGGTGCGGCTGGGCGTCACCACCACCACCGACGACGCCGAGGGCGAGGTGCTCGCCACCGCCGACGCCGCAGCGGTCTCCGAGGAGGGCGTGCGCACGGCCCTCGCTGCCTTCGTCGGCGACCTCGAGCAGGTCCCGTCGGCCGTCTCGGCGGTCAAGGTCGACGGGCGGCGTGCCTACCAGCGGGTCCGCGACGGCGAGCAGGTCGAGCTGAAGGCCCGGCAGGTGACCGTCCACGAGCTCGTCGTCCACGACGTCGTCCGTGCCGAAGCGGCCCTGGACGTGCGCCTCTCGGTCCGCTGCTCGAGCGGGACCTACATCCGCGCCATCGCCCGCGACCTCGGCGCCGCGCTCGGCGTGGGCGGGCACCTGACGGCGCTGCGCCGCACCGCCGTCGGGCCGTTCGGCCTCGACCGCGCCCGCACGCTCGACGAGCTGGCCGAGGCCTTCGAGGTCGTCGCCATCGCCGAGGCCGCCCGGGCGGGCTTCCCGTCCGTGGACCTGAACGCCCCCGACGCCGCCTCCGTGCGCGTCGGTCGCCGGCTCCCACTCGACCTCGGTGCCGACGGTCCGGTCGCCGTGTTCGCCCCGGACGGCGAGTTCCTCGCGCTCTACGAGCAGCGCGGCGCCGAGGCCCGGCCGGTCGCCGTCTTCTGCTCGTGAGTGTGAAAGGCTTCCGCCGTGCGCGTCTGGAGATCAGTCGAGGAGGTTCCCGCCGTCCTGGGACGCACGGTCGTCACGATCGGCAACTTCGACGGCGTCCACCTGGGCCACCAGCACGTCGTACGCCGCGCCCGTGAGGTCGCGGCCGACCGGGGCCTCGCCGACGTGGTGGCGGTGACCTTCGACCCGCACCCGTTCGCCGTCCTCCGGCCCGAGCACGCCCCGCCCACGCTGACCACCCTCGAGGATCGGCTGCGGCTGCTCGACGAGGCCGGCGCCGACGACGTGCTCGTGCTGCCGTTCGACCGCGAGATGGCCACGTGGTCGCCCGAGGAGTTCATCGACCGCGTGCTGGTCTCCGCGCTCCACGCGGCCGCGGTGGTCGTCGGGGCCAACTTCCGCTTCGGCCACCGGGCCGCCGGCGACGTGGCGGTGCTGACCGAGGCGGGGGAGTCCCGCGGGTTCGAGGTCACCGGCGTGGCGCTCGACGGCGGGCCCCAGGTCTGGTCGTCGACCTATGTGCGTGCCTGTGTGGCCGCCGGGGACGTCGAGGGTGCCGCCGAGGCGCTCGGCCGGCCGTTCACCGTGCACGGCGTGGTGGTCGAGGGCGACCACCGGGGCCGCGAGCTCGGCTTCCCGACCGCCAACGTGCCGGCCTCGACGATGGCGGCGGTGCCCGCCGACGGCGTCTATGCCGGACGCCTCCGCCGACGCGACACCGGCGAGACCTATCCGGCTGCGATCTCGGTCGGCACCAACCCGACCTTCGTGGGCAAGCGCGAGCGCCGGGTCGAGTCCTATGTCCTCGACCGCACCGACCTGGAGCTCTATGGCGTCGAGGTCGAGGTCACCTTCCTGGCCAGACTGCGCGGCATGGAGACGTTCGCCGGCGTCGACGAGCTCGTCGCCCAGATGCACGACGACGTCCGCCGCACACGCGAGGCGCTGGCCTGACGTGTCGAGCCAGGCCGAGCAGGAGCGGCTCGTCGCCGACACCGAGCGCTGGTTCGAGGCCCACGGGCTGCCGTGGTTCGTCGACCGCACGCGGCGCCGCGTGCGCGCGTCCCTCGGCCGGGCCCGGGTGCTGCCGTGGCTGGGCGCCTCTGCGGCCGTGGCCGTGGCCGTCGGTGTGCTGGCCGGGCGCTGGCAGGACGCCGGGTCCGGCGTCGCGGCCGGACTGTCGGTGCTCGTGGCGTGCGGGGCGCTCTATGCCGTCGTCGCGCTGGACGGCCTCGCGGTGCTGCGGTGGGCGGCGCGTCGTACGCTCGGCTCGCTCGGCCTGCTGCTCCCGCTCGCGGCCCGAGCGCTGCCGTTGCTGCTGCTCTTCATGACGTTCCTGTTCATCAACACCGAGGTGTGGCAGGTGGCCTCGGGGCTGAGCGGTGGCGTGATGTGGGCGGCCACCATGATCTTCGCGGCCATGGGGCTCGGCTTCCTGCTCACCCGCCTGCCGGAGGAGCTCGAGGTGTTCGACCAGGAGCTGACCCGCGACCGGCTGGTCAGGTCCTGCGCCGACACGCCGCTCGCCAGCGCCGTCGAGTCCGAGTCGGTCAGCGAGGAGGACGTGGACCGGCACTCCGACGTGGTCGGTCTCGAGCGGGCCAACCTGCTGCTCGTGCTGCTGGTCGCCCAGGCGATCCAGGTGCTGCTCCTGTCGCTGAGCGTGTGGGTCTTCTTCGTGGTGTTCGGGGCGGTCGCCATCCACCGCGACGTCATCGAGGCCTGGACCACGCACCCGCCGGACTATCTGGTCGGCGACCTGGTCAGCCGTGAGCTCATCCGGGTCGCGACGTTCCTGGCCGCGTTCGCCGGTCTCTACTTCACCGTCTATGCGGTCACCGACGAGAGCTACCGCAAGCAGTTCTTCACCGCGACGACGCGGGAGCTGGAGCGCGCCGTCAGCGTCCGGCTGGTCTACCGGAGGCTCCGGGACGGCTGAGCCCGCCCCGCGGTGGGCTGGACCGGTGTCCAGCGGGTCCGGCCGAAGGCCTTCCGGTCGGAGCCGGTTGCCGCAACGATGTCGCCCATGCATGCACGCCGGCGGCTCACCGCCCCCACGCTCCTCGGCCTCGTGGCCGCCTCGCTGATGACGACGGGCCTGCCCTCGCAGGCTGTCCCGGCCGCGCGGGCCACTGCCCCGTTCAGCGCCACCACGACGCTGTCGCCGGAAGGCAGGCAGGCCCAGTCCGCCGTCATCGACGGGAACCGCGACGGCGACCTGGTCGCCGCCTGGACGCTGGGGCCCTCGGACGCGGCGGTCCTCCAGGTCGCGCGGCGTCCGGCGGGTGGGCACTGGTCGGCGCCGGTGACCGTCTCCCGACGAGGTGCGCTGGCACCGCGGGTGGACGTCGGCAAGGGCGGTCGTGCTTGCCTGGTGTGGGAGCGTGCCGTCAGCGGCCTGCGGCGTGCCCAGGCGTCCTGCTTCGCGCCCGGCAAGGGCTGGTCCACCGCCCGCTACCTGACGCCTTCCGGCACCGACAGCGACGTCGTCGACGTGGCGATGCGGGGTGCCGCGGCCACCTTCGCGTGGGACCGGTTCGGTCCGAGCGGCCGGGTCCTCGTCGCCCGCCGGTCGGCCACCGGACACTGGTCCAAGGCCGAGGCGATCGCCGGCTCCGCCGCCGTCAGCGCCAGCGCTCCCGCCCTCGGGGTGGACGCCGACGGCCTCGCCACGGTGGCGTGGGTCCAGGCCGGGACCGCCGAGCCGCGCGCGGTCGTCGTACGCCGTCAGAAGGCGGGGGGTGGCTGGTCCGCCAGGACCACGCTCACCGATGCCGACCAGTCCGCCGTCGTGCCCCGCATCGCCGAGGTGCGCCGGGGCGACGCGCTGGTGGTCTGGGCACTGAGCGGGGTCGGAGGAGTGTGGGGAGCCCACCGCGCGGGAAGCACCGGGGCGTGGGGGGCCAGCCAGCGGCTCTCGCCCGACGGCGTCGCCGCCGCGGAGCCGGAGGTGGCCGCCAACCGGACCGACGACGTGTTCGTCGCGGTGTGGCGCGTGGACACCGGTGGCGGCCCGATCATCCAGGCGAGCCGCCGGAGCGCCGATGGGGTGTGGGACCTCCCACACCGCGCCTCCACCCTGGATGCCCTCGCGGTGACGGCACCCGACGTGTCACTCGACGCCCAGCAGTTCGCCACCGTGGTGTGGCAGGAGCACGACGGGTCGCAGTACCGCATCGGCTTCGCCCGGCAGAGCATCGCGGGCACCTGGACGGTGCCCGCCTACCTCGACGTCGCCACGCCGAACGGCGCCTACACACCGTCGGTCACGGTCTTCGGCGACTACCGGGAGGGGATCGTCTGGCGCCGCTACGACACCGGCGACAAGCTGCGGGTCGAGACCGTGAGGTACGACCCCGCCGCGGCCTGATCGCCGGACCGGGCCGAGGGCGAAGGCGTCAGGCGTCCAGGTCCTGCTCGACGAGGCCGGCGATGCGCTCGAGCGCGGCCTCGTCGTCGCTCGCGACCTCGACGCTGTCGCCGCAGGCGGCACCGAGGGTCATCAGCATCAGCGCGGAGCTCGCGTCGACGCCGTTGATGGTGACCTCGACGCCGAGCTCACCGGCTGCCTCGGCGATGAGGGCCGCGGGACGGGCGTGCAGGCCGACGGACGAGCCGACGACGACGGACTTGCTGGGCATGGTTCTCCTTGGCTGCCGATGATGCGACGGGTGAAGAGTACTGCGGACAAGAATGCCGTCCGGGTGGCCGGGGTCGCCAGCCACCCGGACGGCGGTTCGTGGTCAGACCGTCACGAGCTCTTCCGCGTCGGTCTTGCTGGCAGTCTTCAGCGCCACGACCAGTGCCGCGGCCACGATCGTGCCCGCGACGAGCGCGACGAAGAACCACAGGATGTGACCGACCGCGAAGGTCACGAAGATGCCGCCGTGCGGCGCCTTGAGTGTGACGCCAGCGGCCATGGAGATGGCACCCGTGACCGCGGAGCCGGCCATGATCGACGGGATCACCCGCAGCGGGTCCGCCGCGGCGAACGGGATCGCCCCCTCGGTGATGAAGGAGATCCCGAGAGCCCAGGCGGCCTTGCCGTTCTCACGCTCTGCCGGGGTGAACAGGTGCGGGCGCAGGGCCGTCGCCAGCGCCAGGCCCAGCGGAGGCACCATGCCGGCGAGCATGACCGCAGCCATGATCTTGAGCTGCGGAGCGTTGGTGCTGGCGAGCGCCTCGGCCGTCAGTCCCGCGGTGGCGAACGTGTAGGCGGCCTTGTTGAGCGGGCCGCCCATGTCGAAGGCCATCATCAGGCCGAGGACGATGCCCAGCACGACGGCCGAGCCGCCCGACATGTCGGTCAGCACGTTCTCCATGCCGGTCTTGAGCGATGCCATCGGGCGCGCCAGGAACGCGACCAGGACGAACCCGACACTGAGGACCGTGAGCAGGGGGATCACGAGAACGGGCATGAGTCCGCGCGCCCAGGCCGGAACGCTCCAGCCCGCGATCCACTTGGCGACGATGCCCGCGAGGACACCACCGAGGATGGCGCCGAGGAAGCCGGACTGGGGGAGGCCCAGACCCGGGACGTCCGTGACGATCGCACCCATGACGAAGCCCGGTGCGATGCCCGGCCGGTCGGCGATGGCATAGGCGATGTAGCCGGCCATGGCGGGGATGAACAGCTTGAAGGCCGTCACGCCCAGCGTGAAGCACACGCCGCCGAGATAGGCGAGGAAGGAGCTGCCGCCCGGTGTCTTGGTGATCCCGAGGTCACCGAGGTTGGGCAGGTTCCAGAGGCTGTTCTCCGAGGCGATCTTGCCGAACCCGTTGGTGATGTCATAGCCGCCCAGCAGGAAGCCGAGGGCGATGAGCAGACCGCCCGCCGCCACGAACGGGATCATGTAGGACACGCCGGTCATCAGGACCCGGCGGACGCGTGAGCCCCACGACTCGCCGGCGCCGCCGCCGCCGGCGGCGGACGCAGCACCGGGGGTGCCCTCGACCTTGGGTGCGGAGTCGGGCGCCGCGGCGTACTTCAGGGCCTCGGCGACCATCCCGTCCGGGTCGTCGATCGCGCGCTTGACGCCCGAGCTCACCATCGGCTTGCCGGCGAACCTGGCCCGATCGCGCACCCCGACGTCGCAGGCGAAGATCACGGCGCTGGCGCCCGCGATGATGGCCGGGTCGAGCGGCTTGGCGCCGGCCGACCCCTGGGTCTCGACGTGGATGTCGACGCCCGCCTTGGCGGCGGCCTGCTCCAGGGCCTCGGCCGCCATGTAGGTGTGCGCGATGCCGGTCGGGCAGGCGGTGACGGCGACGAGCGACGCCTGGGCGCCACCCGAGGGAGCCGCGGCGGCCGGGGCGGCCGCGTGGGCACCGCCGGCGGCCACCGGCTCGTCGACCTGCGACTGGATCAGGGCGACCGCGTCGTCGGGCGTGGCCGCGGAGCGGAGCCCGGCGACGAAGTCGGGCTTGACGAGGGCCCGGGCCAGCATGGTCAGGACCTTGAGGTGGGTGGCGTCGCCGCCCTCGGGGGCGGCGATGAGGAACGCCAGGTCGGCCGGGGCGTCCTTGGCCCCGAAGTCGACGGCGGGGGAGAGGCGGGCGAACGCGAGGGTGGGTACGTCGACCGCGGCGGTGCGGCAGTGCGGGATGGCGATGCCGCCAGGGAGACCGGTGTTGGAGGTCGCCTCACGAGCCATGGCGTCGGTGACGAGCAGATCGGGGTTGCCGGTCCGCCCGGCAGCGGCCACGATCGCGGCGAGCTGACGGATGACCTCGGACTTGTCGGTGCCAAGGTCGGCATCGAGGCGCACGAGATCGCTGGTGATCATGTCGGTCATGGTGTCTCCGAGAGGAGGTTGAGCGAACTCACCCGGACCAGGTCCGGATGGGTCTGCGAGGGGTTGGGGATGGTGGTGCCGGGTAGTCCCGCGGCGGCGCTGCCGTAGGCGACACCGAGACCCAGCCGCTCGGCGGGAGCGAGCCCCCGCACCTCACCCAGGAGGTAGCCGAACAGGCTGGAGTCGCCAGCACCGACGGTGCTGACAACATCGATGGGCAGAGCGGGCGCGAACCACGCCCCCTCTGCGGTGACCAGGACGGCTCCAGTACCGCCCAGGGTCGCGAGGACCGTGCTGACACCACGGTCCACGAGCTGTCGGGCCGCCAGCGCGGCGGCCAGGGGATCGGACTCCAGGACGTCGGGGTCGCCGCCGGTGAACGACGCGAGCTCGTGTCCGTTGGGCTTCATCAGGTCCGGCGCGGCGGCCGGCAGGGCGTCCACGAGGGCGACCAGCGGCTCCTCACTGGTGTCGACGGCGATCTTGGCCGGCGTACGGCGCAGCGCGACCACCAGGTCGGCATACCACCCGGCGGGCGCGCCGGGCGGCAGCGAGCCGGCCAGCACCACCCAGGAGGCGTTCTCGGCGCGGGTCAGCATCGCCTGCGCCATCGCGTCGAGCACCTCGGGCGTGACCGTCGCGCCGGGGGAGTTGAGCTTGGTCGTGGTCCCGTCGGGCTCGGTGATGGCGAGGTTGACGCGGACGTCGCCCGCGGGCCGCACCGGACGGCAGTCGATGCCGGCGCTGAGCAGCTCGTGGACGAACGGGTCGTCGTCGGAGGCGGGCAGCACGGCGACCGTCGGCACGCCGGCGGCCACGGCCGCGCGCGAGATGTTGACGCCCTTGCCGCCCGCGACCGAGCTCACCGACAGGACCCGCTGGACGGCGCCCCGCTGGAGTGGCTCGTCGAGCGTGACCGTCCGGTCGATGCTGGGGTTGGGCGTCAGGGTGACGATCATGCGACTACGACCTCCACATGGGCTGCTTCGATCTGGGCACGTTGCTCGTCGGTGATGTCCGCGTCGGTGACGAGCACGTCGATGTCGGTGAGCTTGGCGAACTGCATGGTCCGGTCGACTCCGATCTTGCTGGAGTCGCACAAGACCACCACCCGCTCGGCGGCGGCGACGATGGCCGCCTTGGTGGCCGCCTCCTCGTGGTCGGGCGTCGAGAGCCCGTGGGAGGCGGAGATCCCGTTGGTGCCGACGAAGGCGACGTCGGCCCTGATGCGCGAGAGCGCCTGCACGGTGTCGACGCCGACGGCGGCGAGGGTGCGACGTCGCACGCGGCCCGGAAGCAGGTGGAGCTCGACGTGCGGCAGGTCCGCGAGCCGCGAGGCGACCGGCACGGCGTGGGTGAACACGGTGCAGCGGAACTCGCGGGGGAGCAGCTCGGCGAGCCGCACGGTGGTGCTGCCGGCGTCGATGATGAGCGTGGACTCGTGCTTGGGCACGAACAGCGCCGCGCACTCGGCGATGCGGTTCTTCTCCTCGGTCTTGGCGAGGTCGCGCTCGCTGAGCCGGGTCTCGAGGAGCGTGACCGACTCGGGCGGGAGCGCACCGCCGTGGACGCGGCGGATGAGGTTGAGCGCCTCCAGTGTGGACAGGTCGCGGCGCACGGTCTCGGTGGTGACCTCGAAGGTCTGGGCGAGCTCGACGACGGACACTCGACCGCGGCGGGTCACCAGCTCGGCCATCGCCTGCTGACGCTCCTCGGCGTACATGCCGCCTCCCTGGTCGGTGGTCGGGGCAGGGTGGCGAGACCTGCGAGTCTGTGGATCTGTGTTTGTATTGTTTTAGTGCCGAATCTGTTGACTGTCAAGAGCGTAAAGAGTTGACTACCGGTATGTCGACCACCGCTCCTGCCTCCCAGCTCACCGGCACCCCCGTCGTTCCCGGCGTCGCCTACGGGCCCGTCCTGGCCGTCTCGGGGGAGGTGTCGCCCGAGGCGATCGCGCGCTTTGGCGACGGCGGGTTCGCCGACTCCGACGCCGCCCTGGCGGCCTTCGACCAGGCCGCCGAGGCCGTCGCCACCGGCTTCGCGACCAAGGCCGACAAGGTCTCCGGCCCCTCGGCCGAGGTGCTCACCGCCAGTGCCGGGCTCGCGCGCGACAAGGGCCTGCGTGGCGCCGTCGGCAAGTCGCTGGGGGCCGGCACCCCGATCCTGGGCGCGGTGTCCGCCGCGACCAACCAGTTCGTCGACATCTTCACCGCCATGGGCGGCCTGATGGCCGAGCGCGCCACCGACCTGCGCGACATCGAGCGCCGGGTCGTCGCCCACCTCGTCGGCGAGCCCGAGCCCGGCGTGCCCGAGCCCGACGTGCCGTCGGTGCTCGTCGCCGAGGACCTCGCCCCCTCCGACACCGCCGGCCTCGACCCCGCGACCGTCATCGCCCTCGTCACCGAGCGCGGCGGGCCCACCAGCCACACCGCGATCATCGCCCGCCAGCTCGGCATCCCCTGCGTGGTCGGCGTCGGCGGTGCGATGGGCCTCGCGTCGGGAACCGCCGTCCTGGTGGACGGGACGCTGGGCACCATCGAGCTCGAGCCCGCGGCCGACGAGGCCGTCGCCAGGGTGGAGGCCGACCGCGTCGCCCGTGCCGAGCTCGAGTCGTGGACCGGTCCGGCCGCCACCCTCGACGGAACGCCGGTCAAGCTGCTCGCCAACGTCGCCGACGGCCAGTCGGCCCGCCAGGCCGCCACCGCCCCGGTGCAGGGCGTCGGTCTGTTCCGGACCGAGCTCTGCTTCCTCAACCGCCAGGACGAGCCCAGCGTCGACGAGCAGACCGACATCTACAGCGAGGTCCTCGACGCGTTCCACGACGACGGCAGCTATGTCGTCATCCGCACCCTCGACGCCGGCTCGGACAAGCCGATCGCCTTCGCGACCCACGAGGGCGAGGAGAACCCCGCCCTCGGGGTCCGCGGGCTGCGGCTGGCGTTCGGCAACCCCGCACTCCTGGAGCACCAGCTCGACGGCATCGCCGGGGCCGCCAAGCGCACCGGCACCGACACCTGGGTGATGGCGCCGATGGTCGCCACCGTCGCCGAGGCCGCCGACTTCGGCGCGCAGGTGCGCGCCCGCGGCCTCAAGCCGGGCGTGATGATCGAGATCCCGAGCGCCGCGCTGCTCGCGCACCGCATGCTCGAGGAGGTCGACTTCCTGTCCATCGGCACCAACGACCTCACGCAGTACACGATGGCCGCCGACCGGATGGCCACCGACCTCGCACACCTCACCGACCCCTGGCAGCCGGCGGTCCTGCAGCTCATCGCGATCACCGCGGACGCCGGCCGCACCGCCGGCAAGCCGGTCGGGGTCTGTGGCGAGGCCGCGGCCGACCCGGCCCTGGCCTGCGCGCTGGTCGGCATGGGCATCACCTCGCTCTCGATGGCGCCCGCCGCCGTCCGCGCGGTCGGTGCCCAGCTCGGCAAGGTCACCATGACCACCTGCGCCGAGGCCGCCGAGGCGGCGCTCACCGCCGGCGACCCGATGACTGCCCGCGCCGCCGTCCGCGCCATCCTCGACCGCTGAGGTCCCGTCCCGCCGGGTCGGCCGGGACATGAGACCGACCCGGCAGCAGTGCTGCCGGGTCGGCGGGGGGTCCGGGGCGGCTCGCCGCCCATCGTGGCGACGCGAGGCGACGAGCCGCGGTCCAGGTGCCCTGTCCCGGGTCGGGATCAGGGCTCGACGGTGACCTTGATGGCCTTGCCGTTCTTGACGATCTGGAAGGCGTCGAGGACGCGCTCCAGGGGGATGTGCTCGGTGATCAGGTCCTTGACCGGGACCTGGCCCGTGGAGATGTACTCCAGCGCCCGCTTGTTGTGCTCGGGTGCCGAGCCGTTGGCGCCGTGGATGTGCAGCTGGCGGTAGTGCACCAGGTTGGAGTCGCACTTGATGAACGGGTCGGTCTTGGGCAGGCCGCCGAAGAACGAGATCCGGCCGTTGCGAGCGGCCATCGAGATGGCCTGCTCCTGGGTGACGTTGGCGGCCGTCGCGGTGATGATGACGTCGGCTCCGCGGCCCTCGGTGAGCTCCATGACGCGGGCGACGACGTCGACCTCGGCGGCGTTGATGACCTCGTCGGGCTGGACGGCGTCCGCGGACATCTTCAGGCGGTCGGCGTTGACGTCGACCAGGTAGACCGGCCCGGCCTGGTGGACGCCGCGGGCGATGCGGATGTGCATGCAGCCGATCGGGCCGGCACCGAACACGACTACGGTGTCGCCGGCCTCGATGCCGAGCTGCTCCTGGGCGTTGATGGCACAGGCGAACGGCTCGGCGGCCGACGCCTCGTCGAAGCCCACGTTGTCGGGGATGCGGTTGAGCCCGTCGACCTTGAGGACCTCGCGCGGGACGATCATGTACTCCGCGAAGCCGCCTTCGTACTGGTAGCCGACCGAGGTCTGGTTCTGGCAGACGGCCATCCAGCCCTTCGTGCACTCATAGCAGTCGCCGCACGGGACGGCGGCGATCACCTGGGCGCGGTCGCCCACCTGCCAGCTGGCGCCGTACGTCGCGTTGACGTTCTCGCCGACCTCGACGACCTCGCCGGCGATCTCGTGACCGGTGATCCGCGGGGGCGTGAGGTTCTGGTGGCCGTTGTAGAAGATCTTCACGTCCGTGCCGCAGGTCGAGCAGTTCTTCACCTTGAGCTTGACCTCGTCGGGTCCGCACGTCGGCTCGGGCACCTCCTCCAGGCGGACGTCCTCGGGTGCGTAGAACCTCAGTGCCTTCATCGTGTGCTCCTTTGCTCGACGTCTGTGAAGGGGACCCGTTGTGGCCGACGTTACGCCTGTACCCCCGGATTGTTGGTATTTAGTCTGCACTAACCTCTTGACTCGGGCAAGAACGGGTCGTTATAAAGATATACACAGATCAACCTGGTCTGGCAGCCCCTCAGTGTCGAGGGGCGTCACGAAAGGATCAGCATGGCGACAGACACAGCAGCCGCTCCCCGGGCCGGCGCCCGGGTTCAGGTGCAGCGGTTCGGCACGTTCTTGTCCAACATGGTCATGCCCAACATCGGCGCGTTCATCGCATGGGGCCTGATCACCGCAATGTTCATCCAGGTCGGATGGCTCAACCTGGGTGGCAAGGGCCACGTCAGCGAGCACAGCTGGATCGCCCACATCGGTGGCTGGGGCGACTGGGCCGGTGGCGGCATCGTCGGCCCGATGATCACCTACCTGCTCCCCATCCTGATCGGCTACACCGGCGGCAAGGCGCTCTACGACACCCGCGGTGGCGTCGTCGGCGCGATCGCCACCTTCGGCGTCATCGCCGGCACGAGCATCCCGATGTTCATGGGCGCCATGATCATGGGCCCGCTCGGCGGCTGGTCGATGAAGAAGATCGACGCCCTCTGGGACGGCAAGATCAAGCCCGGCTTCGAGATGCTGGTCAACAACTTCTCGGCCGGCATCTGGGGCGGCATCCTCGCGACGGCCTCGTTCTTCGCGCTGAGCCCGGTCCTCACCTGGGTCGCCAACCGCGCCGGTGACGGCGTCGAGTGGATGGTCAACCACGACGTGCTCCCGTTCACCTCGCTGGTGATCGAGCCCGCCAAGGTGCTGTTCCTCAACAACGCCCTCAACCACGGCGTGCTGACCCCGCTCGGCCTCCAGCAGTCGGCCGACAACGGCAAGTCGATCCTGTTCCTGCTCGAGGCGAACCCCGCCGCCGGCCTCGGCCTGCTGCTGGCCTACTCGCTGTTCGGCAAGGGCCTGGCCAAGGCGTCGGCTCCCGGCGCCGCGATCATCCACTTCCTCGGCGGCATCCACGAGGTCTACTTCCCCTACGTGCTGATGAAGCCCAAGCTGATCCTGGCGATGTTCGCGGGCGGGTTCACCCAGATCCTGATCAACGTCATCTTCCACAGCGGCCTGCGTTCTCCTGCGGCTCCCGGCTCGGTCTTCGCCGTCTACCTCTCGGCCCCGACCGACGCCAAGAACCTCCTCGGCATCACCCTGTCGATCATCGGTGGCGCGGCCGCGTCGTTCTTCGTGGCAGCGATCCTGCTCAAGACCGACAAGACCGAAGAGGCCGAGGACCAGCTGGTCGGTGCGACCCACCAGATGGAGGCCCTCAAGGGCAAGAGCTCGTCGGTGGCCTCGGCCCTGACCGGTGGCGCGACCACCGCCGTCGCGACCAGCGAGATCCACAAGATCGCGTTCGCCTGCGACGCCGGCATGGGCTCCTCCGCCATGGGTGCCTCGGTGCTGCGCAAGAAGATCCAGGACGCCGGTCACTCCGACGTGACGGTCGTCAACCAGGCGATCGCCAACCTCAAGGACGAGTACGACCTCGTCGTCACCCACCAGGACCTGACGGCCCGCGCGCAGCAGCAGACCCCGTCTGCCGTGCACGTGTCGGTCGACAACTTCCTCGCGGCTGACAAGTACGACGAGGTGGTCGACCTCATCAACCAGACGAACACGAAGGGCTGAGCTCCGTGACCGACGGAATCCTCGACCTGTCCGCAGTCGTGCTCGACGGGTCCGCTCGCACCCGCGACGACGCGATCTCGGAGGCCGGAAACCTCCTGGTGAGCGTCGGCGCGGTGGACCCGGCCTACGTCGACGCGATGCACGAGCGTGAGACCTCGGTGTCGACCTACATGGGCAACTTCCTGGCGATCCCCCACGGGACGAACGAGGCGAAGGGGTCCATCAAGCGGACCGCGCTGTCCTTCGTGCGCTACCCGGGGCACGTCGACTGGAACGGCAAGCCGGCGGAGTTCGTCATCGGAATCGCCGGAGTGGGCGACGAGCACCTGTCCCTGCTGGGGAAGATCGCGATGATCTTCGTCGACGCGGACCGGGTCGAGGAGCTCCGTTCGGCATCGTCCGCGCAGGACGTCGTCGACATCCTGAACCGCGCGGACGCCTGAACCCCCCCGGGACTCCGGCCGCCCGCCCGGCCGCCGACCTGTCCAGAGTCGGCATGCGAGGGGCGGGTCGGGCGGCCGGTCTTCCCGAAGGGGACCGTCTGTCAGACCAGCGCGAGGGCCGAGTCGTCACCTGACGACTCGGCCCTCGTGGCGTCTGCGGGTCGGTGACGACCGGGGGACCGCTCAGGCGGGGGAGACGGTCACCGGAGTCGCGGTCAGCGCCGCGTTGCCGCTCACGTCGACCCGGTCGGGGTCGGTCAGGTCGTTGACCGAGACCCCCGCGACGGCGGTCGCGCCCTCGAGGCGCACCCCGGACCGCTGGTGGCCATAGCCGTGGGGGAGGGACACGACTCCCGGCATCACGTCGTCGGTCGCGAGCACCTCGACCACGACCGAGCCGACCCGTGAGGTGACCGTGGCCCGGTCGCCGTCGGCGATGCCCCGGGCGACGAGGTCGTCGGGGTGCACGAACAGCTGGTGTCGGGCGCGGCCCTTGGTGAGGCGCTCGGCGTTGTGCATCCAGGAGTTGTTGTCGCGCTGGTGCCGCCTCCCGATCAGCAGCAGGTGCTCGCGATCGGGGGCCGGCGTGCCGGCCAGCCGCTCCAGGTCGCCGACGACCAGCGCCGGTGCGAGGTCGACGAGCCGGTCGCGGGTCTGGAGCCGGGCGGGGAGGTGCCCCGGGCGCAGCGGCCCGAGGTCGACGCCCTCCGGGTGCTCGCGCAGGACGCGCATGGTGACCCCGGTCCCTCCGCGCCGCAGCAGCAGGGCGATCAGCCGTGCCGGGCTGGCGGCGAGCCGTGCCCGCAGCACGAGCCGGCGTCGCCAGGGGAGCCGGCGGCCGAGCCGGCGGAGCGTGCGCCACGTCAGCTCGCGGTAGATCTCCCAGTCGTGCATCGTCCCCGGGTCCCGGGGCAGCACGGCCGGCGTGAAGCGCGCCGTGTTGCGCACCGCCAGGGCGTGGAAGACCAGGTCGTAGTGGTCGCGCTCGAGCGCCGTGGTCGGAGGCAGGATCACGTCGGCCAGCCGGGTCGTCTCGTTGACATAGATGTCGATCGCGGCCACGAACTCGAGCCCCTCGACCGCCGCGCCGAGCCGGTTGCCCGCCGGCGTGGACAGCACGGGGTTGCCGGCGATCGTGAGCAGGCCGCGGATCTGCCCGTCGCCCGGCGTCTCGATCTCCTCCCGGAGCACCGAGACCGGCAGCTCGCCCGCGATGGCCGGCAGCCCGCGGACCCTGCTGGTGCGGATGCCGACGTGCCCCGGGCCGACGAGCCCGGTGCCGACGATGTCGATCGCGGGCGAGGTGAACATCGCCCCGCCGACCGTGTCGAGGTGACCGGTCAGCGCGTTGAGGCAGGTGATGGCCCACTGGCAGACGGTGCCGAACTCGTGGGTGGACACCCCGATCCGGCCATAGACGGCGGCCCGCTCGGTCGCCGCGAGGTCGCGGGCGAGGCCGCGGATCGTCTCCGCCGGTACGGCGGTGCGCGCCTCGGCCTCCTCGGGGGTGAACGCGGCGACCGCCGCGCGCACGCGGTCCGCACCCTTGCTCCAGCCGGGCACCCGGACGAGGTCCTCGGCGAACAGGACGTGCAGCATCGCCAGCAGCAGCCAGGCGTCGGAGCCGGGCCGGATGAAGTGGTGCTCGGTGGCCACCTTGGCGGTCTCGGTGCGCCGCGGGTCGACGACGACGAGGCGGCCGCCCCGGGCCTTGAGGTCGCGGATCCGCGTCGGGAAGTCCGGTGCGGTCATCAGTGACCCGTTGGACGCCATCGGGTTGGCGCCGAGCACCAGCAGGAACGAGGTGCGGTCCAGGTCGGGCACCGGGAGCAGCAGCTGGTGCCCGAACATCTGGTTGGCCACCAGCTGGTGGGGGAGCTGGTCGACGGAGGTGGCGCTGAACCGGCTGCGCGTGCCCAGCGCCTTGAGCATGGCGATGCCGTGGGTGAGCGAGCCGAGGCTGTGGGCGTTGGGGTTGCCGAGATAGACGGCCAGGGCGTCCGGGCCGTGCTCGCGCATCACCCGTGCCAGGCCGTCGGCCACCAGGTCGAGGGCCGTGTCCCAGTCGACCTCCTCCCACGTGGTCTCGCCGTCGGGGCCGGTCACCCGCCGGACGGGTCGGCGCAGCCGGTCGGGGTCGGCGTAGACGTCGGCGATCGCCACGCCCTTGGGGCAGATGTGGCCACGCGACAGCGGGTCGTCGGGGTTGCCCCGCACCGAGGCGACGGTCGGGCCGTGGGGACCGCTCTCGAGGGTCAGCTCGAGGCCGCAGATGGCCTCGCAGAGGTTGCAGACACCGATCCGCTTCTCCATCGCGTCATCCTGTCATGGCGGCCCCGCGAGGGCGCCGTACGGCGTTTTGGGGCGCCGTGCGCACCGCTGATAGCCTTCTTCGGTTGCCGTCTGACGGCCGCGGATCGAGAGTGCCCGGGTGAACAGGCCCCGGCGCGCCGCGCAACGAGAACCCGAAGGAGCCTTCATGTCGATCGGAACCGACGCGGAGACCAAGAAGAAGATCATCGCCGAGTACGCCACGACCGAGGGCGACACCGGTTCCCCCGAGGTGCAGATCGCGCTGCTCAGCCACCGCATCGCCCACCTCACCGAGCACCTCAAGCAGCACAAGCACGACCACCACAGCCGTCGTGGTCTGCTCCTGCTCGTGGGTCAGCGCCGTCGGCTGCTGAACTACCTGCAGAAGAACGACATCGGGCGCTACCGCTCGATCGTCGAGCGCCTGGGTCTGCGTCGATGACCCTCCGGAGCGGTCGCCTCGTGGCGGCCGCTCCGTCGATTTCCCGCCGGGTCGGGCGCTAGTCTCGTTCCCGGACCACAACTGAACACCCATCATCACCAGGAGCGACCCGCACGTCTGGCCCGGTCCTCGGTAGTGACCTTCGGACGACAGACGTCCTCCGCGGGTCTCGATCGAAGACCGGCCCTCCCGCAACGGGGCCCTTGGTCTCGACACGCTCGAACAGCCGTCCGCGTCCGCGGGCACGGGCCGGCGGGCACGACGAGACGCCGCGGATCGCTCCGCGAAGAGAAAGGGACCACGTCCTAGTGGAACCCAGCATTCACGCCGTCGAGACCGTTCTCGACAACGGCAAGTTCGGCAAGCGCACCATCAAGTTCGAGACCGGGCTGCTCGCCCGCCAGGCGGCCGGCTCGGTCACCGCCTACCTCGACGACGAGACGATGCTGCTCTCGGCCACCACGGCTGGCAAGCAGCCCAAGGACCAGTTCGACTTCTTCCCTCTGACGATCGACGTCGAGGAGCGGATGTATGCCGCGGGCCAGATCCCCGGCTCGTTCTTCCGCAGCGAGGGCCGCCCGGGCGAGGACGCGATCCTCACCTGCCGTCTCATCGACCGCCCGCTGCGCCCGACCTTCAAGAAGGGCCTGCGCAACGAGGTCCAGGTCGTCATCACCGTGATGGCCCTGCACCCCGACCACCCCTACGACGTGCTCGCGATCAACGCCGCGTCGATGTCCACCCAGCTGTCCGGCCTGCCGTTCTCCGGTCCGGTCGGTGGCGTCCGCGTCGCCCTCATCGAGGGCCAGTGGGTGGCCTTCCCGCTGCACAGCCAGCTCGAGGACGCCGTCTTCGACATGGTCGTCGCCGGCCGGGTCACCGAGACGGGCGACGTCGCGATCATGATGGTCGAGGCCGAGGCCACCGAGTCGACCTGGACGCTGGTCGAGTCCGGCTCCCAGGCCCCGACCGAGGAGATCGTGGCCGGTGGCCTCGACGCTGCCAAGCCCTTCATCAAGCAGCTGTGCGAGGCGCAGGCCGAGCTGGCCAAGGTCGCCGCCAAGCCGGTCGCCGAGTTCCCGATCTTCCTCGACTACGAGGACGACGTCTTCGCCGCCGTCGAGGACGCGGTCAAGGACGACACCGCCGCCGCGCTGACCATCGCCGGCAAGCAGGAGCGCGAGGAGCGCCTCGACGAGATCAAGGCCTCGCTGCTCGAGAAGGTCGGTGCCCAGTTCGAGGGTCGCGAGAAGGAGGTCGGCGCCGCGTTCCGGTCGCTCAACAAGGCCCTGGTCCGCGAGCGTGTGCTCCGCGACAAGGTCCGCATCGACGGCCGCGGCCTGGCCGACATCCGGCCGCTGCACGCCGAGGTCGCGGTCGTGCCGCGCGTCCACGGGTCGTCGCTGTTCGAGCGGGGCGAGACCCAGATCCTGGGCGTCACCACCCTCAACATGCTGACCCTGGAGCAGAAGCTCGACACCCTCTCCCCGGAGAAGACGCGCCGCTACATGCACAAGTACGTCTTCCCGCCGTTCTCCACCGGCGAGACCGGTCGCGTGGGCTCGCCCAAGCGCCGCGAGATCGGCCACGGCGCCCTGGCCCGTCGGGCCCTGCTGCCGGTGCTGCCGACCCGCGAGGAGTTCCCCTACGCCATCCGCCAGCTCTCCGAGGCCATGGGCTCCAACGGCTCGACCTCGATGGGCTCGGTCTGCGCGTCCACGCTGTCGCTGCTCCAGGCCGGAGTGCCCCTGCGGGCGCCCGTCGCCGGCATCGCCATGGGTCTGATCTCGGGCGAGGTCGACGGCCAGCCGCAGTACGTCGCGCTGACCGACATCCTCGGTGCCGAGGACGCCTTCGGCGACATGGACTTCAAGGTCGCCGGCACGCGCAACTTCGTGACCGCCCTCCAGCTGGACACCAAGCTCGACGGCATCCCCGCCGAGGTCCTGGCCCAGGCGCTCACCCAGGCGCGCGACGCCCGGATGACGATCCTCGACGTCATGGCCGAGGCCATCGACACCCCCGAGGAGATGAGCGTCCACGCTCCGCGGATCATCACCATCAAGATCCCCGTCGACAAGATCGGCGAGGTCATCGGCCCCAAGGGCAAGGTGATCAACCAGATCCAGGACGACACCGGCGCTCAGCTCACCATCGAGGACGACGGCACCATCTACATCGGTGCCACCAACGGTGAGGCCGCGGAGGCTGCCAAGCAGGCCGTCAACGCGATCGCCAACCCGACCATGCCCGAGGTGGGCGAGCGCTACCTCGGCACCGTCGTCAAGACGACCAACTTCGGCGCCTTCGTGTCGCTGCTCCCGGGCAAGGACGGCCTGCTGCACATCAGCAAGCTGCGCGCCCTGGCGGGTGGCAAGCGCGTCGAGGCCGTCGAGGACGTCCTGTCGGTCGGCCAGAAGGTCCAGGTGCAGATCGCCGAGATCGACGACCGCGGCAAGCTCTCCCTGGTCCCCGTGGTCGAGGAGTCCGCCGGGTCCGAGGCCGAGGCCGCCGAGCCGGCCGAGGGCGCCGACTCCGAGTGACAGCGTCGGCCACGCCGACCCATCCGGTCCTTCCGGGTGGGTCGGCGGGGTCTCGGGGCGTCACCCGGACCCTTCACACCGAGCGCGCCGCCGACGGTCAGGTGACCTCGCGGGTGCGCCGTACGACGCTGCCCAGCGGCCTGCGCATCATCACCGAGCAGATCGCCGGCGTGCGGTCGGCCAGCTTCGGCGTCTGGGTCGGGGTCGGGTCGCGCGACGAGAACCCCACGCTGCACGGCTGCTCGCACTTCCTGGAGCACCTGCTCTTCAAGGGCACCGGGCAGCGCAGCGCCCTGGACATCTCCGCGGCCCTGGACGCGGTCGGAGGGGAGTTCAACGCCTTCACGACCAAGGAGTACACCTGCTTCCACGCGCGGGTCCTCGACGAGGACCTGCCCGTGGCCGTCGACGTGCTGGGCGACATGCTCACCGACTCGCTGCTGCTCCCCGACGACGTCGAGGCCGAGCGCGAGGTCATCCTCGACGAGATCGCCATGCACGACGACGACCCCGACGACGTCGTCCACAACCTCTTCGCCGCCCAGGCATGGGGCGACTCGCCGCTCGGCCGCTCCATCGCCGGCACCGCCCGGTCGATCACCGAGCTGTCGCGCGACCAGGTCGCCCGGTTCCTCGCCCGGCACTACCGCCCGGACAACATGGTCATCTCGGCCGCCGGCAACCTCGACCACACGGCCCTGGTGCGCCTGGTCCGCCGGTCCTTCGACCGCAACGGCTTCCTCGACCGGCTCGCCGCGCCGTCACCCGCGCGCGGCGGCGAGCGCGTCCGCCGGGTGAGCGCGGGGGTGGCGAGCACGACCCGCCCCCTCGAGCAGGTCAACATCGTGCTCGGCGTCAACGGCATCACCCGCAACGACGACCGCCGCTTCGCCCTCGGCGTGCTCAACGCGGCGCTCGGCGGCGGCACCTCGAGCCGCCTGTTCCAGGAGGTGCGGGAGCGGCGCGGGCTGGCCTACTCGGTCTACTCCTTCGCGGCCCACCACGCCGACGCCGGTCTGGTCGGGGTCTCGGTCGGCTGCCTTCCCGGCAAGGTCGACGCCGTCCTCGCGACGGTGCGCGAGGAGCTGGCTCGCGTGGCCCGCGAGGGCATCAGCGCCGAGGAGCTGGCGCGGGGTCAGGGCCAGCTGCGGGGCGGGCTCGTGCTCGGCCTCGAGGACACCGCCTCCCGGATGTCGCGCCTCGGCAAGGCCGAGCTGGTGCGCGACGAGCTGCTGTCGGTCGACGAGGTCATCGCGCGCATCGACAGCGTCACCCTCGACGAGGTGCGCACCCTCGCAGCCGACCTCTTCACCCAGCCCGAGATCCTCGCCGTCGTCGGTCCCGCGTGACTGACCAGGCGAGCGCACGAAGTGCGCTCGCCGTGGGGTCAGGCAGGTTGAGCAAGCCCGCGACCGAGCCTGCGAGGTCGCGACGGCGCGTCGAAACCAGCCCAGTCGTCACATCATGTGACTGACCAGGCGGTCAGCGGCGGCCGATGATGCCGACGACCGGCGGGGCCTTCTGCTCGACGACCGAGACGCGGAAGCCGCCGTCGACGAGCGCGGCCGAGGCCTTGCGGACGATGTTGGGCACCAGCTCGGGGCGGTTGGCCTCATAGAAGAGATAGACGGCGCCGCCCGGGACGACCCGCTGGTGGAGCAGCGCGACCTCGTCGACGCATGCACGCACCCAGAAGAGGTTGACGTTGAACGCGAAGACCTTGGTCAGCCGCTTGACCGGGACGCGCAGCGTCGCCAGGTCGATCTGCCGGACCGTGAGCCGCCCGGCGTCGACGTAGGCCTGGTTGCGACGCCGGGTCCGGTCGACCCCCGACTCGGAACGGTCGATCGCGAACAGCTTGCCCGACTCGAGCTTGGCGCAGATGGCCTCGGCGCCGGCGCCGGGTCCGCAGCCGATCTCGAGCACGTGGTCGTTGGGCTGGACGTCCATGAGGTCGACCGCCCAGCGGATCCGCGGCGGAATCGGCTGTCGTGACATGGTGCAAGACTGCCACTTCGGGGCGCCGCCGTCAGGCACCGCCACGACCGGGCCCCGGGCGGCGTTAGGTTGGTGTCCGTGACGAATCCTCTCAAGGTCGGCGTGCTGGGCTCCCGCGGCAGGGTCGGGACCGTGATCTGCCAGGCCGTGGAGGCGGCTCCTGACCTGGATCTGGTGGCCGCCGTCGACGCGGGCGACCCGCTCGACGCGCTCGTGTCCGCGGGCGCCGCGGCGGTGGTCGACTTCACGACCCCCGCGGTGGTGATGGACAACCTGGCGTTCTGCATCCGGCACGGCATCCACGCCGTGGTCGGCACGACCGGGTTCGACGAGGAGCGCTATGACGCCGTGCGCGGCTGGCTGGCCGAGTCGCCCGGCACCGGCGCGCTGATCGCGCCCAACTTCTCGGTCGGCGCGGTGCTCATGATGCGGTTCGCGGCCGTCGCGGCGCCCTACTTCGAGTCCGTCGAGATCATCGAGCTGCACCACCCCAACAAGGTGGACGCGCCCTCCGGCACCGCACGCCGAACGGCGGAGCTCGTGGCCGAGGCCCGCGCCGAGGCCGGGCTCGGTGCGATGCCGGATGCCACCACCACGTCGCTCGACGGCGCCCGGGGTGCCGAGGTCGCCGGCGTGCACATCCACGGCATCCGGCTGCGGGGGCTGGTCGCGCATCAGGAGGTGCTGCTGGGCGGGACCGGCGAGACCCTGACGATCCGCCACGACTCGCTGGACCGCGAGTCGTTCGTGCCCGGCGTGCTCGCGGGGCTCCGTGGCGTCGCCGACCACCCCGGTCTGACCGTGGGTCTGGAGCACTACCTCGACCTGGGCTGACCGGCTAGAGCATCCGGACCAGCGCCGCCACGAGGGCCGCGCCGAAGACGACGACCAGGAACGGCGCCCGCAGCAGCAGCGCGACGACCGCGAACCCGAGCCCGGCCAGACGGGCGTCGAGGACGAGGCGACCGGCGTCGGCGAGGGTCTGGACGGCGACCAGCGCCGCCAGCAGGGCGACGGGGATGAGGTCGGCGACGCGCTCGACCAGAGGGTGGTCGAGGACCTTCGACGGGACGGACATCCCGGCGAGCTTGAGCAGGTAGCACCCGATCCCGCCGAGCAGCACCGCGGTCCACACGCTCATCGGTCACCACCCGCGACGTCCTCGGGACCGGGCACCTCGGTGGGGTCGGGCCGCCGCGACAGCGCGCCGGCGAGCAGGGCGACCCCACCAGCGGCGAGGACGGGCACGCCCGCCGCGGTCACCGGAACCAGCCCGAGCGCGACCGCCGCCGCCAGCACGCCGACGACGCGGTTGCGGGCGTCCCGCAGCCGCGGCCACAACAGGGCCAGGAACGCCCCGCCCACGGCCGCGTCGAGTCCGTAGGTCCGCGGGTCGCCGATCGCGTTGCCTGCCACGGCACCGACCGCCGTGGCCAGGTTCCACAGCACGAAGACCGAGGCGCCGGTCGTCAGGAACCCGACCCGGGCAGCCGCCCGGTGCCCCCGCGTGACCGACATGGCCGTCGACTCGTCGATCACCCAGTGGGCCAGCCCCAGGCGTCGCCAGCCGCGCCAGCCCAGGAGCGGGGCCAGCCGCAGCCCATAGAGCGTGTTCCGCGTGCCCAGCAGCATCGCGGTGGCCGCTCCGGAGAGCGGGGCCCCGCCCGCCGCCAGCACCCCGACCAGCGCGAACTGCGAAGCGCCCGTGAACATCAGCAGCGACAGCACGCAGGTCTGCACGACCGACAGCCCGGCCGCCACGGAGACCGCCCCGAACGACACGCCGTAGGCGCCGGTCGCCACACCCACGGCGATCGAGTCGCGGACGATCCGCGCGCGCTCGTCGGTCCAGCCGGGCGTGGCAGGGGAGTCGGTCACCCCGGGACCCTAACGGTCCCGGCGGGTGGTCAGCGGCGGTGCCGCACCCGGACGAGACGCGGGGCAGAGGCCACCTGGTGGACGACGAGATGCGCGAGCAGCACGCCGACGAGGCCGCCCATGACGACTCCGAGGGGTGTGACGACGGGCAGGTGGGTCTCGTGGGCGAACCAGGCCCCGGCGACCATGGAGACGACCAGCACCGCGGCGATCGTGCGCCAGCGGTAGAGCCTGGGAAGCCGACCGAACACCGCGTCCCCCAATCTGTCGGTCCCGGCCACGCGAAAGAACCGGGAACTCCATGGTCGTCCGTTGCGGCCAGAAATCAAGGGCCCCGGCCTCTCGACTCCGTCGGACTAGTCGACCAGCGCGGTGTGCAGCCGCACCTGCTTGACGGTGGTCGCGCCGGTGCCGTCGAGGTCGAGCTGTCGGTGGGCGCCGTCGGGTGCCCAGCCCGCCCCGGTGAGGAACGTGCGCAGCCGGTCGTCGTCGGCCACCAGCCAGCAGACCGCTCGGGTGAACCGGTCGGCGTGGAGGGTGTCGGCCGCGGCCTGCAGCAGGCGTGAGCCGTGGCCCTGGCCGCGGGCGCCGGGGTCGACCGCCAGCTCGGAGAGCTCGGCCACCGCGATCGGGTCGCAGTCGGGATCCGACGCCGGCTGGCAGACCGCGAAGCCGCGGACCGTGTTGCGCTCGAGGGCCACGAGGACGCGGTTGCGCGCGTCCCCGGGGGAGAGGAGCGACCGGTGCCACGCCTCCGCGACCTGCTCGACGGAGGGCAGCGCTCCGGACAGGCCGGCGTACTGCTCCTGCCAGACGGCCACCTGCACGCGCGCGACGGCGGCGGCGTCGTCGGCCCAGGCCACGCGCACGGACAGGTCGGCGGACGGGCCGGAGTGGTGGTCGGGGTGCTCGGTCATCGGGCCATCCTCCCAGGCGCCCCGAACCGGGGAGACGGGCACCCGGGAGCGGCCTCGGGAGAGCGGTGGCCACCGTCGTCTAGGCTCGCCGGCATGGAGTTCCGCAACCTCGGCGCCAGCGGGATGAAGGTCTCCGCGATCGCCTACGGCAACTGGCTCACCCATGGATCCCAGGTCGAGGAGGAGGCCGCGATCGCCTGCGTCCGCCGTGCCCTCGACGAGGGGGTGACGACCTTCGACACCGCCGACGTCTATGCGGGCGGTGCCGCCGAGACCGTGCTCGGGCACGCGCTGGCCGGGGAGCGGCGCGAGACGCTGGAGATCTTCACCAAGGTGTTCTTCCCCGTCGGGGCGGTCCGTCCCAACGGCCACGGCCTGTCGCGCAAGCACATCAGGGAGTCGATCGACGGCTCGCTGCGCCGGCTCGGCACGGACTATGTCGACCTCTACCAGGCGCACCGGTTCGACCACCAGACGCCGCTGGAGGAGACGATGAGCGCGTTCGCCGACGTGGTGCACGCGGGCAAGGCCCACTACATCGGAGTCTCGGAGTGGACGGCCGCACAGCTCCGCGAGGCCCATGCCCTCGCGCGCGAGCTGCGGATCCCCCTCGTGTCCAACCAGCCGCAGTACAACATCATCTGGCGGGTGATCGAGGAGGAGGTCGTGCCGACCGCCCGCGAGCTCGGCATCGGCCAGGTGGTGTGGTCGCCGATCGGTCAGGGCGTCCTCACCGGCAAGTACCTCCCGGGCCAGCCGCCCCCGGAGGGCTCTCGCGCCACCGACCACCGGGGTGGTGCGCACTTCATCCAGCGCTACCTCAACGACGACGTGCTCGGCCGGGTCCAGCGACTGGCCGGCGTGGCCCGGGACGTCGGGCTGACGCCGGCCCAGCTCGCCGTGGCGTGGGTGCTGCAGAACGACAACGTGTCGGCGGCCATCGTGGGCGCCAGCCGTCCGGACCAGGTGACCGAGAACGTAAAGGCCGTCGGGGTCGTGCTGGAGCCGGCCGTCCTGCAGCGGATCGACGAGATCTTCGAGGGCGTCATCGAGCGGTCGCCGGAGCTGACCCGGTCTCCGGACCGGGACTCCTTCCGCTGACCAGAGCGGCCCCCAGGGTCGCCAGGAGCAGGCCCGCGACGAGCTCCGGCCACCAGCCGGTGCGCACCCCGTCGCCCAGCAGCGCGACACCCACGATCGCCGGGCCGGCCGTCTGGCCGACGATGAGGGGCGCGGTGACGACCGAGACCTCTCCACGGTCGAGCCCGGTGGAGTAGAGCCAGAAGCCGAGCAGCCCGTAGGTCGACACGGCCAGCAGCGCGAGCAGCACCAGCAGGCCGGGCGGCCAGCCGACGCCCCGGACCCCGATCGCCGACCCGGCGTAGGCCAGCCCGGACAGCGACCCCAGCAGGACCGGGCGGTGCACCACGAGCGCGAGCCCGCCGATCGCCGCGGCCCCGACGACGAGGACGGTCACGAACCCCGCGGACACCCGCACCGTGCCCGGGTCGCCGGCACTGGCCGCGAGCAGCCACAGGCCCGCGACGACGGCGCCCAGGGCCAGCCACTGCCGGGTGCTCACCCGCTCGTCGACGTGCCCGACGGCCAGTGCCGTGATGGGGAGGGACATGGCGATGCTGGCCTGCGCCAGGTAGAGCGGCAGCCACCAGATCGCGACGGCGTGCAGGACGAAGCCCGCGAGGTAGGCGGCCACCACGACCAGGAGCAGCGGGCTCCGGAGCGCCGCGCGGACGAACCCCCTCAGCCCGGTGACGCGGTCGGGAAGGGAGCGCACCGCCCGCGCCTGCACGACCGAGGCGAGACCGAAGCACGCCGCGGCAGCCAGCCCGGCGACCAGACCCCAGAGCACCGATGCGCCAGCGGGGTCAGCGGTAGGTCTCGGGCAGCTTCTCGCCCATCCGGACCTGGGGCTTGGGCTGGCGCGTGAACTTGAGCTGCATCGAGCGCATCACGGCATAGGACGTGGTGCCCTTGAGGGACTCGTCCGGGAACCTCTTCGTCAGCTCACGGCGCAGCCGGAAGCGCAGCATGACCACGTCGTAGACGACCAGCACGAGCGAGGTCAGCGTCAGCATGTTGGAGAAGACCAGCACCCGCTCGCTGCCGCCGCTGACCCACGGCAGGACCAGCGCGACCAGCAGCATCGGCAGCAGCACCTGGATGAACTGGAAGCGCGAGTCCACGAAGTCGCGGATGAAGCGCCTGACCGGCCCGCGGTCGCGCGGCGGGAGGTAGCGGTCGTCGCCGCTGCGCATCGCGGCGCGCATCTTCTGGCTGGCGTCGGTGCGCGAGGCGCGCTGGGCGGCGGCCAGCTCCTTGCGGGTGCGTGGCTGCTTGGCACGGGCGCGGGCGGCCGCCTCGGCCTCGCGCCGGGTCGGGGTCGGACGGCCCTTGCCGCCCGGCTTGGCCGGGGGCGGAGTGGCGTCGGTGTCGGACTTGGTTCGGCGGAACACGGGCGGCTTTCTCCAGGGTGGTGGGGAGGCCAACCTTACCGGTGGGGGAGCCGGTCGGCGCAGCCGGGAACGGTGGGAGGTCCCTCGCCGTTGTCTTGAGGGAGAGCCTAGGGTGAGCCCAGGAGCTCACCACGGGTGACACGAACGAGGAGGGGCCGGACCCCATGAGTCTTTGGCAGCGCATCACCCTGATCTTCAGGTCCAAGGCCAACAAGGCGCTGGACCGCGCCGAGGATCCCCGCGAGACGCTCGACTACAGCTATGCGCGGCAGCAGGAGCTGCTGACGAAGGTACGCCGCGGCGTGGCCGACGTCGCGACCAGCCGCAAGCGGGTCGAGATCCAGGCCACCCAGCTCGAGCAGCAGGCCTCGAAGCTCCAGAGCCAGGCCGAGAAGGCGATCGAGATGGGCCGCGAGGACCTCGCTCGGGAGGCGCTGACCCGCAAGTCCGGCCTCACCAGCCAGATCTCCGACCTCAAGGCCCAGCAGGCCCAGCTCCAGGGCGAGGAGGAGAAGCTCACCCTGGCCCAGCAGCGCCTGCAGGCCAAGGTGGAGGCGTTCCGCACGCGCAAGGAGACCATCAAGGCGACCTACACCGCCGCGGAGGCGCAGACCCGCATCAACGAGGCGTTCTCCGGCATCTCCGAGGAGATGGGCGACGTCGGCATGGCCATCCAGCGCGCCGAGGACAAGACGGCGCAGATGCAGGCCCGCGCCGGCGCGATCGACGAGCTGATCGCCTCCGGTGCGCTCGACGACGCGACCTCGGTCAACCGGGGCGACGACATCTCGCGCGAACTCGAGGCGATGAGCTCGCAGGCCGACGTCGAGGCCGAGCTGGCGCGGCTCAAGGGAGGGTCGGCCCCGCAGGCGATCGAGTCGCCTGTCGACGGTGGCGAGATCCTGGCCGTCGAGCCCCAGAAGGTCTCAGCACCGGAGGAGCAGCAGCCATGATCGTCCGGATCCTCGGCGAGGGACAGTTCGACCTCCCCGACGACGCGGCGGCCGGCCTCAACGAGCTCGACGCCGCGGTCGAGGCCGCGGTCGAGGCGGCCGACGAGGCGGCGTTCTCGACGGCCCTCGGCAGCCTGCTGGCCGCCGTACGCTCGCAGGGCGCGCCCTGTCCGGTCGACAGCCTCGACCAGTCCGATGCCATCCTGCCGCCGGCCGACGCCTCCATCGACGAGGTGCGCGAGCTGCTCTCGGACGACGGTCTGATCCCGGGCTGATCTCCTCATGGCACGGTCGCGCTTCATCAAGGACACCGGGCTCACCCTCCGGATGACCTCGGTCATGTTCCTGCTGGGTGCCCTGTTCGTCGCGCTCATCGTCGGGCTGATGTACGTCGCCCCGTCCTATGCGCCGTTCATCGGCATCATCGGGCTCGGCATCGCCTTCTACCAGTGGTGGGCTTCCGACAAGGTCGCGATGCGCGCGATGCGGGCGCGCGAGGTCACGCCCGAGCAGGCGCCGGAGCTGCACGGCATGATCGACCGGCTGTGCGCGATGGCCGACATGCCCAAGCCCCGGGTCGGGGTGGCCGACCTCGACCTGCCCAACGCGTTCGCGACCGGCCGCTCGCCGGAGCGCGCGGTGGTGTGCGTGACGACCGGCATCCTCGGCAAGCTCAACGCCGAGGAGCTCGAGGGTGTGCTCGCACACGAGCTGTCCCACGTGGCCCACCGCGACGTCCTGGTCATGACTATCGCGTCGTCCGCCGGCATCATCGCCGGCATGCTCACGCGCGGCGCGCAGTTCGGCGGCTTCGGCCTGTTCCGCAGCCGGGGCAACAGCAACGGGGGCGGCATGCCGGCCTACCTCGTCGCCCTCGTGGTCTCCCTGGTCGTCTATGCGATCAGCTTCTTCCTGACGCGGATGCTGTCGCGCTACCGCGAGCTGTGCGCCGACCGGTCGGGCGCCTACCTGACCATGAAGCCCGAGGCGCTGGCCTCGGCCCTGCAGAAGATCACCGGCGAGATCTCGAGCATCCCGCAGCGCGACCTGCGGACCTCCGGGGCGATGAACGCCTTCTTCATCGCCCCCGCGATCAGCGGCGCCACGCTCCGCACGCTCAGCTCGACCCACCCGTCGCTCGAGCAGCGCCTCGAGCAGCTCGCCCGGATCCAGGCCGAGCTCGGCCGGCCGACGGCCTGACACGCCGATGGGCCTGTGGGAGGCGATGACCGGGCGGAGCCGGGTCAAGCGGCCCGACCTCGACGCGCTCTTCGGCATCCCCAGCGCGGCCATCACCCTCCAGACGGCCGCCGGCTTCGTCGCCACCGGCGAGGGGTCGGTCTGCTTCCGCGCGGCCGCCGGCGCGGCATTCCACCAGCTGCAGGCCGACGTGGTCTCGCTCCTGGAGTCCGACGCCGGGTCGCCCGACGTCGACGAGCGGACCGACGAGTTCGGCTTCACCTGGCTCACCGTCCACGGCGACCCGTCGGACACCTCCGCGTTGTGCACCGGGCTGCACGCCGTCAACACCTCGCTGGTCGAGCAGGGCTTCGACTCCGGCCTGCTCTGCACGCTGGTGCCGTTCGCGGACGCGTCGGGCCGCCGGTTCGGCCTCGTCTACCTCTACAAGCAGGGCACCTTCTATGCCTTCGCTCCCACCGGCCCTCAGTCGCGCGACAACCTCCTCGAGATCCAGGTCCGGGACCTGCTGAGCGGCGAGCTGCCGATGGAGCAGGACCTGAGCCGCTGGATGGCGGTCTGGGGGGCACCCGGCGTCTGAGGCGGCGCCGCGCCGGCCGCGCGACGTCGTACCTCCAGCCTCATCGGTCACCCGGGCTGCCCGATGCCGGCACTGACGGGCCGAAACTTCGGCCAACCAGTGCGGCTTTCCCCGCTCGAGCGGGGAATCCTGCAGCCCCGGAGATCCGGGGAGACGACGACCCCCGGCCCTCAGTCGCGGTGCGACTTGCCGGGCAGGTCGAGCATCCGCTGGAGCGCGAGCTTGGCCCACCGCTCGGTGTCGGGGTCGACCTCGATCCGGTTGACGACGGTGCCGTCGACGAGGGACTCCAGGGCCCAGACGAGGTGGGGGAGGTCGATGCGGTTCATCGTCGAGCAGTAGCAGACGTTCCGGTCCAGGAAGGCGATGTGCTTGTCGGGGTGCGCGTCGGCCAGCCGCTTGACGAGGTTGAGCTCGGTGCCGATCGCCCAGGAGGTGCCGGGGTCGGCGGCCTCGATGGTCTTGATGATGAACTCGGTGGACCCGACGAGGTCGGCCTGGAGCACGACGTCGTGGGTGCACTCGGGGTGGACCAGCACGTTGATGCCGGGGTAGGTCGCGCGCAGCTCCTCGACCACGTCGGCGGTGAAGCGGCCGTGCACGGAGCAGTGGCCGCGCCACAGGATCATCCGGGCGTCCCGGAGCTCCTCGGCCGTGAGCCCCCCGCCCGGCAGGAGCGGGTTCCACACCACGCAGTCGTCGAGGGAGAGACCCATCTTGAGGACGGCGGTGTTGCGTCCGAGGTGCTGGTCGGGGAGGAACAGCACCTTGGTCTCGGGGCCGTGCTGCTCGAAGGCCCACTCGAGCGCGACGTCGGCGTTGGACGACGTGCACACGACCCCGCCGTTGCGGCCGCAGAACGCCTTGATGTCCGCCGAGGAGTTCATGTAGGTCACGGGTACGACGACCTCGGCGACCCCGGCGTCCGCCAGGGCGTCCCAGGCGTCCTCGACCTGCGCCAGCCGGGCCATGTCGGCCATCGAGCAGCCGGCCCCGAGGTCGGGCAGCACGACCTGCTGCTCGGGTGAGGTGAGGATGTCGGCCGACTCGGCCATGAAGTGCACGCCGCAGAAGACGATGAACTCCGCCTCCGGCCGGGCCGCCGCGTCGCGTGCCAGCTTGAAGGAGTCGCCGGTGACGTCCGCGAACTGGATCACCTCGTCGCGCTGGTAGTGGTGGCCCAGCACGAACACCCGCTCGCCCAGCGCGTCCTTGGCCGCGCGTGCCCGCGCGACCAGGCTCGGGTCGGACGCCGCCGGCAGGCCGCCGGGGCACTCGACGCCCCGCTCGGCGTCGAGGTCGCGGCCCTTGCCGAGCGGGAGGAGGGGCAGGTCGATGGTGCTCATGGCGCACATCCTAGGTCTGGCCGGCTCCCGCCAGGACGCCTGCTCAGAGGAACGTCGGGTGCGGGACGTAGGGCGCGGGGTCGGCGTGGTGCCGCAGGCCAAGGAAGCCCCTCGAGTGGATCTCGAGCCGGGCGGCGACGGCGACGTCGAGGGCCCACTGGTTGGCCGGCGACACGTGCCCGACCTGCACCGGCACGTCGGGGTCCGAGGCGGCCAGCCCCTCCCACAGCAGGGACGTGGCCGCCCGCCGGGTGGTCGCCGCGAGCACGGCGGTGCTGCCGTCCGCGTCGACGTAGGCATAGCCCGACCCGGCCGGCCGGTCGGTCACCAGCAGCCGGAACCGGCGGCCCATCACCGCGTGGTCCGGACCGTGGGCGGCACCGCGGACCCGGCGGTCGAGGGAGTCGAGCAGGTCGAGGTCCTCGGAGCCGCCGTCGCGCACGTGCCGGACGACGGGGAGGTCGGCGCGGTCGACCCGCCCCCACAGCAGCATCTGGGGGAGCAGGTCGAAGCCGATGGAGCGGTAGAGCCGCACCGCCCGGGGGTCGGGGGAGGCGTTGAGCATGCCGCGCAGGCAGCCGCGCCCGTGCGCCAGCGCGGCCTCGAGCAGCTGCCGGCCGATGCCGCCGCCCTGCACCCCCGGCCGAACGGCGTAGGACGCCAGGATCCACATCAGCTCGCGCACGAGCGACGTCGCGAACCCGACGACCTCGCCGTCGCGGTCCGCGACCCAGCAGCCACCCGGGTCGGTGCCGATCAGGTGGAGGGTGCGAGCGTGCCAGTCGGACGCGCGCGAGCGCGAGCGGCGCGCGGGCTCCGGCCACGAGCGCGGCCGGCTGCGCTGGTCCACCTCGAGGTAGGCGTCGGCGCTCAGCAGCTCGGCGGCGGCCACGTCGTCGGCGGTCATCGGCCGGATGAGGACGTCATGCGAGCTGGCTGTCATGGCGACCAGATCGTATGACGCCCGGCGGCGACCGGCAGGATGGAGCCATGCGCGTCCTCATCGCTCCCGACAAGTTCGCGGGCACCCTCACCGCCGTCCAGGCGTCCGACGCCATCGCCGCGGGCTGGGCCAGGCAGGCGCCCGGGGACGAGCTCGACCTCGCCCCCATGTCCGACGGCGGACCCGGCTTCGTCGACGTGCTGGCGGCGGCCCTGGGGGGCGAGCTCCAGGCCGTCACGGTCCCGGGTCCGCTCGGTGACCCCGTGCCCGCGGCCCTGCTGCTGGTGGGGGACACGGCCTTCGTCGAGAGCGCCCAGGCGTGCGGGCTGCACCTGACCCGGCGGGAGCGGGCCGAGGAGGCCACGACCCGCGGCGTCGGCGAGCTGCTCCGGGCGGCCGTGGAGGCCGGTGCCCGTCGGATCGTGGTCGGGCTGGGCGGCAGCGGCACCACCGACGGTGGGGCCGGGCTGCTCGGCGCCCTCGGGGCCACCGCCGACGTCCCGCTCGACCGTGGACCGGCCGGCCTCGCCGGGGTGACCGGTGTCGACGTGGCGCCGGCCCGGGAGCTGCTGGCCGACGTCGAGCTGGTGGCCGCCAGCGACGTCGACAGCCCGCTGACCGGGCTCTTCGGGGCGGCCAAGACCTTCGGGCCGCAGAAGGGCATCTCCGAGGAGAGGCTGCCCGTGGTCGACGGCGTTCTCGAGGGCTGGGCGGCGGCGGTCGACCGACGCGCGTCCCTCGAGCCGGGAGCGGGCGCCGCGGGCGGTCTCGGCTTCGGGCTCCTGGTGCTCGGCGCGGTGCGGCAGCCGGGCATCGACCTGGTGACGGGGGCGGTCGGGCTGGCCGAGCGGGCCGCTCGCGCCGACCTGGTCGTCACGGGTGAGGGGGCGTTCGACTTCTCGAGCCGTTCCGGCAAGGTGCCGTACGGCGTGGCGCAGGTCGCGGCGGCCGCGCTCCGGCCGTGCATCGCGCTCGCCGGGGACGTGCTGGTCGGCGCCCGGGAGATGCGCGCGCTGGGCGTCGAGTCGGCCTACTCCCTGGTCGACGTGGTGGGCCGGGAGCGCGCCTTCGCCGACGCGGCGGGGTCGCTGGCGGAGGTGGCGGCGCGCGCCGCCCGCACCTGGTCCCGCTGAGCGGCCCGCACCGCCGTCTCGCGACCCGTCCCGACGACGTGGGGAATAACCGTCCCTGTGCGACCATTGACCTCTGAAGACGACCGCGGCGACGCCCGCGAGCCCACACACCCACGGGAGAGCGACTGATGACCGAACAGGTCGAGACCACCACCGCGCGACGCGACGACCAGATCAACCTGAGCACCGTGGCCGCCACCAAGGTCAAGAGCCTGCTCGAGCAGGAGGGTCGTGACGACCTCCAGCTCCGCATCTCCGTGCAGCCGGGCGGCTGCTCGGGCCTGCGCTACCAGCTGTTCTTCGACGAGCGCAACCTCGACGGCGACGTCGTCACCGACTTCGACGGCGTGGCCGTCGTCGTCGACCGGATGAGCGTCCCCTACCTCAACGGCGCGATGATCGACTTCGTCGACACCATCGAGAAGCAGGGCTTCACGATCGACAACCCCAACGCGACCGGCTCCTGCGCCTGCGGCGACTCGTTCCACTGAGCCGTCCGAGCAGCGGCGGGTGAGCCGCGCCGGGTGAGCCGGCGACGCCCGTCGGCGACCGACACGAAGCAAGGGCCCCCGTCCATCGGACGGGGGCCCTGCTCGTTGCTGCGTCTGCCTCAGTCCAGATGGAGGTGGAGGGCGTTGGCCAGACGCGCGGCCGCGTCACTCACGCGGATCTCGCGCTTGCCGACCTCGCGCGGGTAGTCCTCGAATCGGATGCTCGGCGGCGCCGTGACGGCGGCCGCCGCGGCCTGCTCCAGCCGGGGGAGACGGAGGTTGAGACCCACGGCCTGGCAGTCGGCGTACATCTCGTGAGGACTGGCGAGCTCGGTGTAGGCGAGTCGGGAGGAGTGCGTGGACGAGGCCATGCGGCCGACCGTAGTGACTACTCCGGAGTATCCCTAGGAGTACCGGTCAGTAGTCTTCCGTGTCATGTCACTGCTGATCGCCGGCTCGATCGCCACCGACCACCTGATGAGCTTCGGGGGGCGGTTCGCCGACTCCCTCGTCGTCGACCAGCTCGACAAGCTGTCGGTCTCGTTCCTCGTCGACGACCTGGAGATCCGGCGCGGCGGCGTCGCGCCCAACATGTGCTTCGGCCTCGGGCGCCTGGGCCTGCGTCCCGTGCTGGTCGGGGCGGCCGGCGAGGACTTCACCGACTACCGCTCCTGGCTGGAGCGCCACGGTGTCGACTGCGAGTCGGTGCACATCTCCGAGACGCGGCACACGGCCCGGTTCGTGTGCACCACGGACTCGTCCATGGCGCAGTTCGCGTCCTTCTATCCCGGAGCCATGAGCGAGGCCCGGCTGATCGAGCTGGCGCCGATCGTGGCCCGCGTCGGCACGCCCGACTATGTCCTGATCGCGGCCGACGACCCCGAGGCGATGCGCCGCCACACCCACGAGTGCCGCCAGCGCAGCTACCCGTTCATCGCCGACCCGAGCCAACAGCTCGCGTTCAGCGAAGGCGACCTGATCCGTGACCTCATCGAGGGCGCCAGCCTGCTGTTCTCCAACGAATACGAGTCGCACATGATCCAGGCCAAGACCGGCTGGAGCGCCGACGAGGTGCTCGACCGGGTCGGCATCCAGGTCACCACGCTCGGTGCCCGCGGGGTGCGGGTCCAGGGCCGGGAGATCGAGACCTTCGAGCTCGCCGCGGTCTCCGACGTCGAGGCGATCGAGCCCACCGGGGTCGGAGACGCCTTCCGCGCGGGCTTCCTCGCGGCGCTGGCCTGGGGGGTGGGCCTCGAGAGGGCCGCCCAGGTCGGCTGTGTCCTGGCGGCCTATGTCGTCGAGACGGTGGGCACCCAGGAGTACACGTTCACCCACCCCCAGTTCGCCGCCCGCCTCGGGCGCGAGTACGGCCAGGACGCCGGCCGGGAGGTGGCCGGCTTCCTGGGCTGACGGACAGCCGCGCTCAGGAGACCCGGCGCACCAGGTAGCGCGGGGTCCCATCCGGGGCGGTGTCCTCGCCGACGTACTCCTGGCCCCGCATCCGGCACCAGGCCGGTACGTCGGTGCGCGCGGCGGCGTCGGTGGCGGCCACCGCCACCACGGAGCCGACCGGGAGGTCGGGCAGCCGGCGCGCCAGGGCGAGCACGGGGGCGGGGCAGAGCATGCCGCGGCAGTCGAGCTCCACGGGCTCGGCGTCGTCCCTCACATGCCCACGCGCCCGCGCAGCTCCGCGACGACGCCGGGCAGGACCTCGAGGAACCGGTCGGCGTCGGCCTCCGTGGCGGACCGGTTGAGCGACAGCCGCACGTTGCCGTGGGTGAGCACGCCCATCGCCTCGAGCACGTGGCTCGGGGTGTGCGTGCTGGCCGTGCAGGCCGAGCCGCTGGAGACGCCCAGGCCGTGCCGGTCCAGCTCGCTCACGAGCGCCTCGCCGTCCACATAGAGACAGGAGAAGGTCACCAGGTGGGGGAGCCGCCGGTCGGGGTCGCCGACCACCTCGACGTCCGGCACGGTGGCGGCGACGCGCTCCCGGATCCGGGCGACCAGCGCGTGCTGCCGGCGGTTGGTCTCCTCGCGGTCGGCCACGACGGCCTGGAGCGCCGCGGCCGCCGCGAGGGCGGCGGGGACGTTCTCGAAGCCGGAGACCCGCTCGTCGATCCGGTCGTCGCCGGGGAAGGGGTTGCGCCAGCGCGCTCCGTGTCTCACCAGCAGGAGCCCGACGCCGGCGGGACCGCCCCACTTGTGCGCCGAGGCCGCGGCGGCGGCCCAGCCGTCGGGCAGGTCGAGCCGCCCCGTGGAGGCGCAGGCGTCGGTGAACAGGGGCAGGTCCAGCGCCGCGGCGGCCTCGGCGACGGGCTGGAGCGTCCCGACCTCGTGGTTGGCGGTCTGGATGGCGGCGACGGCCACCGGCTGCGGTGCCCGGCGTACGGCGTCGACGAGAGCCTGCGGGTCCACCCGACCGAGGCGGTCGACCCCCACCACCGTCTGCGGGGCGCGCACCCAGTCGAGCGCGTGCCGGACCGCGGAGTGCTCGACGGCCGTGAGCACCACGCCGGTGCCGGCACGGGCCGCCCCCCGGCGCAGGCCCAGCAGGCCGCGGTGCACGGCGTCGGTGCCGGAGGAGGTGAAGGACACCTCGTCGGGACGCACCTCCAGGCAGTCGGCCACGGCCGCCCGCGCGTTGTCGAGCAGCAGCCGCGCCATGCGCCCGGAACGGTGCAGTCGCCGCGGGTCGGCATAGCCCGTGTCGAGCGCGCTGAGATAGGCCTCCTTGGCCGCCGGGTGCAGCGGTTCGGAGCCGGCGGCGTCGAGATCGCCCGAGACATCCGGAGCGTTGTTCCGGAACGAGTTGCCCACGGTGTGAACTTACCGGGTGGCCATCGGAGCACCGACGCCGACTTCCGCTAGTGTTCCGCCTAACGCCGCGTCTAGAGGAAGGCTCCTTTCGTGAGTGTGCAGCTCCCCAAGCGTGTCGGCGCGCCCCGGGTCAGGCGGGGTCTCGTGCTGGCGCTGGGTGCCGTGGTCCTGCTCCTGAGCGGGTGCTCGGCTGAGACAACCGATGAGTGGAAGCGCCTTGCGATGCCCGAGCCGGGCACCAAGGAGGCGTGGCAGATCTTCGACTTCTGGCGCTACTCCTGGATCGCCGCCATGGTCGTGGGCGTGCTGGTGTGGGGCCTGATGGCCTGGGTGGTCGTCCGCTATCGCCGTCGCAGCGACGACGAGATCCCCGTCCAGACGCGCTACAACGTCCCGCTCGAGATCCTCTACACGATCGCTCCCGTCGTGATCGTGATCGTGTTCTTCGCCAACACCGTGATCGTCCAGCACGACCAGACGCGCCTCGACCCGCACCCGGACCACACCATCGTGGTGACCGGTCAGCAGTGGTCGTGGACGTTCAACTACGCCGGCGAGCGGCAGGCAGACGGCACCTACGCCGGCGAGCCCGGCACCGACGGCAAGAACGTCTACGAGGCCGGCACCGGGTCCTACATCCCGACCCTGGTGCTCCCGGTCGACCAGACGGTGCGCTTCGAGCTGCACTCGCCGGACGTGATCCACTCGTTCTGGATCACCGGCTTCCTCTACAAGGAGGACGTCATCCCCGGTCGCGTCAACGAGTTCCAGGTGACGCCCGACTCGATCGGCGAGTTCGCCGGCAAGTGCGCCGAGCTCTGCGGTGCCTACCACTCGCGCATGCTCTTCAAGGTCCAGGTCGTGTCCGAGGCGGACTACGAGGCCTACCTCCAGGAGCAGATCGCCAAGGGGTTCGTCTCCGACACCCCGCTGCTCGGCAACGAGAAGACCACCACGCAAGCCGGTCTCGAGTCTGAGGGAGCCGCCCAGTGACCGCCACCGCCGCCCACCCCAGCGCCGTCGTCGAGGGCCGCAAGACGCTCGGTCAGCAGCTGGTCCGGATCATGACCACGACCGACCACAAGCTCATCGGCAAGATGTACCTCACGACGGCGATGGCGTGGTTCGTCCTGGCCGGCATCATGGCGCTGATCATGCGCTCGGAGCTGGCGTTCCCCGGCACCCAGGTGGTGTCGGAGGAGGTCTACAACCAGCTCTTCACGATGCACGGCACGATCATGCTGCTGATGTTCGCGACGCCGCTGTTCTTCGGCTTCGCCAACGTCATCATGCCGCTCCAGATCGGTGCTCCCGACGTCGCCTTCCCGCGGCTCAACATGCTGAGCTACTGGCTCTACCTCTTCGGCGGCCTCATCGCCGCCTCCGGCTTCCTGACCCCCGGCGGCGCCGCCAGCTTCGGCTGGTTCGCCTACGTCCCGCTCAGTGACTCCGTGGCCTCGCCCGGCGTCGGCGGCGACCTGTGGATCATGGGCCTGTGGATGGCGGGCCTCGGCACCATCCTCGGTGGCGTCAACTTCATCACCACGATCATCTGCATGCGCGCGCCCGGCATGACCATGTTCCGGATGCCGATCTTCGTCTGGAACACCCTGGTCACCAGCCTGCTCGTGCTGATCATCTTCCCGATCCTCGCGGCGGCCCTGCTCGCCCTCGAGGCCGACCGGTCGCTGGGCGCCCACGTGTTCGACCCGTCGCACGGCGGGCCGATCCTGTTCCAGCACCTCTTCTGGTTCTTCGGCCACCCCGAGGTCTATGTCCTCGCGCTGCCGTTCTTCGGCATCGTCTCCGAGATCATCCCGGTGTTCAGCCGCAAGCCGATCTTCGGCTACGTCGGCCTGGTCGGTGCCACCCTGCTCATCGCGATGCTCTCCGTCGCGGTGTGGGCGCACCACATGTTCGTGACCGGGGCGGTCGACCTCGACTTCTTCTCCGGCATGACGTTCCTCATCGCGGTGCCGACCGGCGTGAAGTTCTTCAACTGGATCGGCACGATGTGGGGCGGCTCGGTCTCCATGGACAGCCCTCTGCTGTGGACCTTCGGCTTCCTCACCACGTTCCTGTTCGGTGGCCTGACCGGCGTCATGCTGGCCTCCCCGCCGCTGGACTTCCACGTGTCAGACTCGTACTTCGTGGTGGCCCACTTCCACTACACGGTCTTCGGCACCGTGGTGTTCGCGATGTTCGCGGGCTTCTACTACTGGTGGCCCAAGATGACCGGCCGGTTCCTCGACGAGCGGCTGGCCAAGCTGCACTTCTGGCTGACCTTCGTCGGCTTCCACACCACCTTCCTCATCCAGCACTGGCTGGGCGTCGAGGGCATGCCGCGTCGCTACCAGGACTACCTGCCCGAGGACGGCTTCACCACCCTCAACCAGATCTCGACGATCGGCGCGTTCATGCTGGCCGCCGGCATGCTGCCCTTCTTCTACAACGTCTGGAAGTCGCGGCACGCGCCCCTCGTCGAGAGCGACGACCCGTGGGGCTGGGGCCGTTCCCTGGAGTGGGCGACCAGCTGCCCGCCGCCGCGGCACAACTTCCACACCCTGCCCCGCATCCGCTCGGAGTCCCCGGCCTTCGACCTCCATCACCCCGAGGTCGCCGCGCTGGAGCTCGAGCAGCACGAGACCGAGCTCAAGGAGGTCGGCCAGTGAAGGCCGAGACCTGGATGTTCGTGGCCACCACGGCCTTCTTCGTCCTGATGACGCCGATCTACTGGATCGCGACCGCCAGCGGGGGCTACCTCGACGGCAAGGGCGACTGGACGGGCTTCACCGCGCTCGCGATGACCGCGCTGCTGTGCCTGATGATCACCATCTACCTCGGCTTCCACGCCCGGCGGATGGACGCCCGTCCCGAGGACCGTCTCGACGCCGAGATCGCCGACGGCGCCGGTGAGCTCGGCTTCTTCCCGCCCTACTCCTGGTGGCCGCTGTGGTGCTCGCTCACGCTCGGCGTGTGCGTGTTCGCGGTGGCGATGGACGCGTGGTGGCTGCTGATCATCGGCGCGGGCCTCGGCTTCGTGGCGCTGAGCGGCTTCGTGTTCGAGTACTACCGCGGCGAGCACGCCCACTGAGGCGACCGCCCGCACGGCCTGACGACCGCTCGTCGAACCTCCCGAGGTCTCGACGGGCGGTCGGCCTTTTGGGCGGTGTCGGCGCCGCTCGTTACCCTGGAGCCGACACGAGCCGCACGGCACACCGTCCGAAGGGGATCCGAGTTTGCGCTTCGCACGACGCGAGCACATCACACGACCGACACCGGCCGTCGCCGGGCTGCTGGGCCTCGCCCTCGCCGCCACGGCGCTGTCGGGCTGCCAGTCCGACACCGCCTCGGCGGGGCCGGGGGAGCCGTCCAGCGGCTCCGCCTCGGCGTCGGAGTCCCCGGCGGCGCCTCCGGTGCAGGTGACGACCGACGTCGGCTCGCGCCCGCGGGCGGTCCCCGTCTCGACCCAGGTCGGGGTCACGGCCCAGAACGGCACGCTGCAGAGCGTCCAGGTCCGCTCCGGCAAGCAGACCGTCGCCGGCACCCTGTCGGCCGACAAGACCTCCTGGACGGCCACCGGCCGGCTCGAGCCGGGTCTGGCCTACGCCGTCCGCACGGTCGCGGTGCGCGCCGACGGCCAGCTGCAGCGTGAGCGCTCGGCGTTCCACACCCAGGCCCTCACCCTCGACCAGCAGACCTATCCCTCCGTGGCGCCCCTCCAGGGGGAGACGGTGGGCGTCGGCATGCCGGTGATCGTCAGCTTCGACGTGGCGGTGCACGACAAGGCCGAGTTCGAGAAGCACATGACCGTCACCAGCAGCCCCTCCCAGCGCGGCTCGTGGTTCTGGCTGAGCGACCACGAGGCCCACTGGCGTCCGGCCCACTACTGGAAGGCCGGGACCGACGTCACGGTCGACGTCGACGTCAACAGCCTCCCGGCGGGCAACGGCATCTACGGCCAGGAGAGCCGGACCCTGAGCTTCCACGTCGGCGACGCCAACATCTACAAGGTCAACGCCCAGACCCACCAGATGCGCGTGTTCTCCAACGGTCGGCTGCTGCGCACCCTGCCGATCACCACGGGCAAGCCCGGCTTCACGACCCGGTCCGGCACCAAGGTCATCATCGAGAAGTTCCGCGTCAAGCGGATGAACTCCGAGACCGTCGGCATCGCCACCGACAGCCCCGAGGGCTACGACATCAACGATGTCGAGTACGCCATGCGCGTCACCTACTCGGGCGAGTTCATCCACGCCGCCCCGTGGTCGGTCGGCTCCCAGGGCTATGCCAACGTCAGCCACGGCTGCACCGGCATGTCCACGGCCAACGCGGGCTGGCTCTATGACATGTCCAAGCGCGGCGACGTCGTGGAATACACCGGCACCGACCGGCCGATGACCTTCGACAACGGCTACGGCGACTGGAACGTCTCGTTCGCCGACTACCGCCAGGGCTCCGCGCTCCGCTGAGTCGCCGCTCCCCCTGGAGCCGGCCCCCGAACACCCTCGTCACAGCACTGACCCCGCCCGGGAGGCCCGGACGGGGTCAGCGGCAGGTGCGTCAGGAACCGCTCAGCGCAGCGGCTCCTCGGGTGCGTCGTGCAGGTGGTGCCCGTCGAACTGGTGACCGTCGGCCGGGTGCGCGAGGCTCGACTGGAGCTCCAGCTCGTGCTCGGCGTGGTGCCGGGCCGCTTCGAGCTCGGCCACGGTGGGCTTCTGCACGTTGTCGGCATACATCAGCGTGGAGAGCCGGGCCCGGATCCGCTGGGCGCGGGTGCCCGGCGCCGCGACGCCGTTCTCGTCGACGTCGGACTCGATCGCATAGACCTCCTCACGCTCACGCGCCGTCAGCGTGTAGGCGTGGGTGTCGTTGATCGGGAGGTGACGCTCGGAGTAGCCGCCCTCGGGGGACCGCATGATGACGCCGGTCTCGTAGCCGTGGAGCAGCAGGTCCTCGTCGTGACGCTGGAGCGAGATGCACCAGCGGCGCGTGACGATGAAGGCGATCACCGGGAAGAGGAACACCGCCACCCGGTTGATGTAGGTGATCTGGTTGATGCTGAAGTTGAAGTTGATCGCCAGGATGTCGTTGCCGCCGGCGGCCCAGAGCACGCCGTAGAAGGTCATCAGGGCGACCATCGTGGCGGTGCGGGTCGGGGCGTTGCGCGGGCGCTGGAGCAGGTGGTGCTCGCGCTTGTCACCGGTGATCCAGGCCTCCAGGAACGGCAGCAGGATGAGGATGAACGTCATCACGCCGGGCAGCACGATGATCGGCAGGAAGATGTTCCAGGGGAGGGTGTGGCCCCACAGGTGCGTCTCCCAGTTGGGGAAGATGCGCAGGGCGCCGTCCGGCCAGCCCATGTACCAGTCGGGCTGGGAGCCCGCGGTCACCTTGGACGGGTCGTAGGGACCGAACTTCCACACCGGGTTGATCGTCAGCAGGCCGCCCATCAGCGCGGTGAGGCCGAAGACGATGAAGAAGAACCCGCCGGCCTTCGCCATGTAGACGGGGAGCATCGGGTAGCCGACGACGTTCTGCTCGGTGCGGCCGGGGCCGGGCCACTGGGTGTGCTTGTGGTAGACGAGCAGCAGCATGTGGGCGGCGACCAGGGCGAGCAGCAGACCCGGGATCAGCAGGATGTGGACGGCATAGAGACGCGGGATGATCGAGTCACCCGGGAACTCGCCCCCGAACAGCAGGAACGACATGTAGGTGCCGACCACAGGGACCGACTTCATGAAGCCGTCGGCCGCGCGGATGCCGGTGCCGGAGAGCAGGTCGTCGGGCAGCGAGTAGCCCGTGAAGCCCTCGAGCGTGCCGAGCAGCAGCAGCAGGCAGCCGATCACCCAGTTGAGCTCGCGCGGGCGCCGGAAGGCACCGGTGAAGAAGACGCGCATCATGTGCACGAACATCGCGGCCACGAAGAGCATGGCCGCCCAGTGGTGCATCTGGCGCAGCAGCAGGCCGCCGCGGACGTCGAAGGAGATGTCCAGGCTGGAGGCGTAGGCCTCCGACATCTGGATGCCGCGCAGCTGGCTGTAGGAGCCCATGTACTGGACCTCGCCCATGCTGGGCTTGAACCAGAGGGTGAGCAGCACGCCGGTGATGAGCAGCGTGACGAAGCTCCACAGCGCGATCTCGCCGAGCATGAACGACCAGTGGTCGGGGAAGACCTTGCGCAGGTTCTTCTTCATGGCACCCGACAGGCCGAGCCGCTCGTCGGCCCAGCCGGCGACCTTGCCGGCCCGCCCGGGCTTCTTGGCGGTCGCCGCGGAGTCGCGGTTGCTGGTGGCGGCCTTGCTGGTGTCGATGCTCACTTCGAGTCACGCTCCCAATAGCTTGGTCCTACGGGTTCGGTGAAGTCACTCTGAGCTACGAGGTACCCCTCGGAGTCGACCATCAACGGTAGCTGAGGAAGCGGACGAGCGGCAGGGCCGAACACGACCTTGGCGCTGTCGGCCAGGTCGAAGGTCGACTGGTGGCACGGGCACAGCAGGTGGTTGGTGGTGCGCTCGTTGAGCGAGATCGGGCAGCCGACGTGGGTGCAGATCTTGGAGTAGCAGGCGATGCCGTCGACGGTCCAGTCCTCACGGCCCTTGCCGGGCTTGATGTCGGCGGGGTCCATCCGGAGCAGGATGACCGAGGACTTGGCCTTGGCGACCTGGAGCTCGGTGCCCTCGACGAGAGGCTCGCCGGCGTCGTCGGTGTCGAAGATGGCGGCCGGCTGGGCGTTGACCAGGTCGCCGACCTCCAGGTCGGAGGCCTTGATCGGGGTGCCGACCACGTCGCGGACCACGCGCATGCCCTTGGACCAGATCGTGTGCTCGAGGTCCTCGATGTCCTTGCTGTCGGAGAGGTCCCACAGCATGACCGCCGGGACGAGGCTGGACAGGCCGACCGCACCCAGCAGGGAGTTGCGGATCAGCGGGCGCCGGCCGATGCCGGACTCCTCGAGGCCGAGCCCGAGGATCGCCTTGGTGGCCTCCTGGTCCTCGGGAGACGACGCGGCGGGGTGGCGGAGCTCGACGATCTCGTGGTCGCCCATGAGCTTGCGCGCCCACTGGATGATGCCGATGCCGATGAACAGGAACGCGCCGCCCAGGCACGCGCCGAGCGCGACGTTGGAGGCTCGGAAGTAGAGGAACGTCGTGGGGTCGTCACCGATCTTCAGGGCGAAGTAGGAGACGACGAAGAGCACGGCGCACAGCATGGACAGGCCGAACAGGATCGCCACCTGGCGCTCGGCGCGCTTCTCGGCCCGGGCGTCGACGTCGGTCGGGCGCCACTGGTGGGCCGGCATCCCCGGGTTGGGGATCGGCTCCTCGGCCGGCAGGTTGGCCTCGTCGTGGTCGCTCACGCCTCCACCTTCTCCTTCTTCGAGCGCGTCGTGTGGGCCGCGATCCAGATCGTGAACGCGACCAGCACCCCGATGCTCAGCCACGTGAACAGGCCCTCGGCGACGGGGCCCATGCCGCCCAGCGCGAAGCCGCCGGCCTCGGGCTCCTCGCGGATCGAGTTGATGTAGGCGATGACGGCCTTCTTGTCCTCCGGCGCGATGTTGCCGTCGGAGAAGTTGTCCATCGGGCCGGGGCCGGTCAGCAGCGCCTCGTAGATGTGCTTGTCGCTGGTCTTGTGCAGCGAGGGGGCCTTGCCGCCGCGCGGCATGGCACCGCCGGCGCCGTCGAAGTTGTGGCAGGCCGTGCAGTTGGTGAGGAAGATCTGGCCGCCGCGGACGATCGCGGCCTGCTTGTCCTCGTCACTCATGCCGGCCGTGGAGTAGTCGCCCTCCTCGGGGATGGCGGGGCCGGGGCCGAGGGTGGCGACGTAGGCCGCCAGCGCCTCGCGCTCCTCGTCGGTGAAGACGACCTCCTTGGCGGGAGCCTGCTGACCCGGCTGGGTCATCGGCATCCGGCCGGTGCCCACCTGGAAGTCCACGGCGGCCGCGCCGACGCCGACCAGCGAGGGGCCGTACTGCCCGTCGGTGGTCCGCACACCCTCGCCGTTCTGACCGTGGCAGAACGAGCAGTTGACGGTGTAGAGCTCGCGGCCCTGGGCGACCTGCGCGTCGGTGCTCGACGTCTGCTCCGCCTGGGCCGGGGCGAGCGCGGCATAGACCCCGCCCATGGTCATCAGCCCGAAGGCCACGACGAGGAAGCCCGCCAGCCGGCTCCGGCGATGCCGGGAGAGCCTGCCAACGGAACGGTTCAGGAAACGCACCTTTTCGTCCTATTCGGGTTGCGAGGGGTGGATCAGCGGGTCAGGACGGGGACTACTGGATGAGGTAGAGCGCGGAGAACAGGATGATCCAGACGACGTCGACGAAGTGCCAGTAGTAGGACACGACGATCGCGCTCACCGCCTGCTCGTGGGTGAACCGGCGGGCGAGGAAGGTCCGTCCCAGGACGAACAGGAAGGCGAACAGGCCGCCGGTCACGTGCAGGCCGTGGAAGCCGGTCGCGAGGAAGAACAGGGTGTCGTAGGCGTTGCTGGGGAGCGTGAAGCCCTCCTGCACCAGCTTGACGTACTCGAACGCCTGGCCACCGATGAAGATGGCGCCCATGAGGTAGGTGAGCACGAACCACTCGCGCAGCCCCCACCCGGACACCTTGGCGACCGAGCCGCTGCGGCCCACCTGGCCGCGCTCGGCCGCGAACACGCCCAGCTGGCAGGTGACGGACGAGAGCACCAGGATCACGGTGTTGACCGCCGAGAACGGGACGTTGAGCTTCTCGGTCTCCTGCGCCCACAGGTCCGGACTGACCGCGCGCACCGTGAAGTAGGCCGCGAACAGGGCCGCGAAGAACATCAGCTCGCTCGCGAGCCAGATGATCGTGCCCACGCTCACCATGCTGGGTCGGTCGTGATGCCCGTGCAGACGGGATGCAGGAATAGCTGAAGCAGTCGCCACGGACGCCATTATGGCGGTATCGCGGCCGAAGGCCACCCCAACCCCCGGCGTTGCTGAGACATATTGTTCAGATCGTGAACCTTGTGCCGTGGGTCGTGGGTCCGGACCTGCCCCGCTTCACTCCCAGCCGCCTCGTCACCGACTGGGGCTTCGACCCGTGGCTGTTCGTGGTGACCGTGTGGTTGGCCGGGTTCTACCTCGTCGGCGTGTGGACGCTCCATCGGCGGGGGGACCGGTGGCCGCTCGGACGCACGTTCGCCTTCGTGGGGGTCGGCATCGGCGCCTTCGCCTTCGCCACCCAGGGCGGCATGGCCGCCTACGACACGACCCTGCTGAGCGTGCACATGGTCCAGCACATGGTGCTGTCCATGCTGGTGCCGCTGGCGATGGCGCTGGGTGCGCCGGTGACGCTGCTGCTGCGCACCCTGCCGCCCCAGCCGCGGCGGTGGCTGCTGGCGGTCCTGCACTCCCGCGTCGCCAAGGTGCTGTCCTGGCCGCCCCTGACGTTCCTGCTCTATGTGCTCTCGCCGTGGGCGCTCTACTTCAGCGGGTGGTACGTCGGCAGCCTGCACTCGTCCTACGTCCACGAGATGATGCACATCCACCTGGTGCTGGTCGGCTCGCTGTTCTTCTGGCCCCTCATGGGCGTCGACCCCGTACCCGGACGCGTCGGCTACCCGTTCCGGATGCTGATGATCCTGCTGACGCTGCCGTTCCACGCGTTCCTCGGGGTGACGATCATGGACTCGAGCAGGCTGCTCGCCGAGTCGTGGTACGCCGGCCTGCGCGAGGGGCCGATGGGCTCGTGGCTGCCGACCATCGCCGAGGACCAGCACCTGGCGGGCGGCATCCTGTGGGCCTCGGGCGACCTGGTCGGGCTGCTGTTCTTCGGGGTGCTCTTCGCCCAGTGGGTGCGCGCCTCGATCAAGGAGGCGGCGCGCGAGGACCGGCGTCTCGACCGGCTGGAGGCGGCCGCCGCGAAGCGACCTCCGGAGGGGTGACGGCAGGGGTGCACGAGCCTCGTGTGACCGAGCCCGCGCGGCTGCCCCGCATCCCCGGCGCCGAGTGCCGGTAGCATCGGGCCCGTGACCGACGCGAACACCGCCCAGACCCCCCGCCTGAGGGTGCTCGTCTACAGCGACGACGTGAACACCCGGCAGCAGGTGATCCTCGCTCTCGGCCGCCGGCCGCACCCCGACCTCCCGCCGCTCGACTATGTCGAGGTGGCGACCGAGCCGGTCGTGCTGCAGAACATGGACGCCGGTGGCATCGACCTGGCGATCCTCGACGGCGAGGCCGTTCCCGCGGGCGGCATGGGCATCGCCAAGCAGCTCAAGGACGAGATCTACCGCTGCCCGCCGATCCTCGTGCTCATCGGCCGGCCGCAGGACGCCTGGCTCGCGACGTGGTCGCGCGCCGAGGCCGCCGTACCCCACCCCATCGACCCGGTCCGCCTCGCCGAGGCCGTGGTCTCGCTGCTGCGCTCGCGCGTCCCCGCCGCCACCTGACCGCCGACCTCCAGACGGGCGACGGCAGACGATGACGCACACCTGGCCGGAGGTGCTCTCCGCCCTCATCGCCCGGCAGGACCTCGCTGCCGACCAGACGGCCTGGGCCATGGGCGAGGTGCTGGCCGGCGAGGCGACCCCCGCACAGATCGCCGGCTTCGCCGTGGCCCTTCGCGCGAAGGGCGAGACCGTCGAGGAGGTCGAGGGGCTGGTCCGGGCCATGCTCGCGGAGGCGACGCCGATCCACGTGCCCGGCCGGGTCCTCGACGTGGTCGGCACGGGCGGCGACCGCTCGATGTCGGTCAACATCTCGACGATGGCGGCGATCGTCGCCGCCTCGGCGGGTGCGCGGGTGGTCAAGCACGGCAACCGCTCCGCGTCCTCGCAGTCCGGCAGCGCCGACGTGCTCGAGGCCCTGGGGATCCGGCTCGACCTGCCGGCCGGCCGGGTCGCGTCGGTCGTCGACGAGGTCGGCATCACGTTCTGCTTCGCCGCAGCCTTCCACCCGGCCCTGAGGCACGCGGCCGTGCCGCGGCGCGAGCTGGGCATCGGCACGACCTTCAACTTCCTCGGCCCGCTGGCCAACCCCGTCCAGCCGGCCGCCCAGGCGATCGGCTGCGCCGACCTCCGGATGGCGCCGGTGATGGCCGGCGTCTTCGCCCGCCGTGGCGTCGACGCCTGGGTGTTCCGCGGGGACGACGGGCTCGACGAGCTGACGACGACCACGACCTCGTCGGTCTGGCTGGTGCAGGGCGGTGAGGTGGCGACGGCGACCGTCGACCCGAGGGCCCACGGTCTGCCCACCGCGAGCGCCGAGGACCTGCGCGGGGACGACACGGCCCACAACGCCGCGGTCGTGCGCCGGCTCCTGGCCGGCGAGCCGGGGGCCGTCCGGGATGCCGTCCTGCTCAACGCGGGTGCCGCGCTCGCCGTCTTCGACGCCGCCGCCGGCTCGGTCGACGAGCGGCTCGGTGCCGGCATCGAGCGGGCCCGGGCCGCGATCGACTCGGGGGCCGCTCAGGCGACCCTGGACGGCTGGGTCGCCGCGACCGCCGGCTGACGGCGGACACCCGCCTCCGCTCGGCGAGCGGCGGGCGCCCGGTGGCGCCGCCTCAGACCTCCAGCACGAACGACCGGCCCTCGGCGCGGAACCCGAGCCGGCCGTAGTAGGCATCCACCATCCCGGGCGGCGTGACGACCTTCCGGATCCCCAGACCGGAGAGCAGGCCGCTGCGGCGCCACACGAACTCGCCGGGGGAGAAGTCCCGGAACCGCGGGGTGACATAGTCGAGCAGCACCTGGGCCGTGTCGCCGTCGACGTGCAGGAGGACCACCCCGACGGTCTCGTCGGCGCGCTGGACGAGGAAGGCGTGCTGGCCCGGCGCGCCGGTGTCCCACACGAAGTCCGGCTGGAAGCCGAGGATGTCGGCGCCGTGGACGCGGAGGACGTGGCGGAGATACTCGTCGTCGGGGGCCACCTCGAGCACCTGGAAGACGGCCTCGTCGTGCCGCTCGCGCACGAGCTTGACGATGAACCAGATGTTGATGGCCGCGAGCACGGCGTTCATGCCCATCATCGGCCACACCGCGATCAGTGCGTTGAACACGATGAGGATCACGCAGGCGGTCAGGTTGAGCACCCGGAACCGCAGCACCCGCGTCTGCAGCAGACTGAAGACGAGCAGGGCGCTGCCGCCCCAGCCGAGGATGTCGAGCCAGTGGTCACCGATCCAGCGCACGAGGAGAGGCTAGTGCCCCGCCCGTGCGCCGGCGCGGATCAGGCTGCCTTGACGTTCCAGGAGAAGAGCACGAGCCGGTTGCCGGCCGCGTCCCGGACGCCCGCGTTGAGGGTGGCGGTATAGCTCTTGCCGGGCTTGAGGTCGACCTTGGGGTCCAGGGTCGCCTTGGTGCCGGCCGCGTTGAGGGTCACCGTCGCGAGCAGCTTGGTCGTCGAGCCCTTGACCTTCAGCGTGAACGACTTGCTGTGCACCGAGGAGACCGGCTCGGAGAACTTCACGACGAAGCTGGCCGTCTTCTTGGCCGTCGTCTTCGGCGTGTACGACGTGATCGTCGGCGCGGTGCCGTCGACCAGGAAGCCGCGCCACGCCGTCGCGCCGAGGACCTTGCCGCCGGCGTCGAGCGAGCTCACCCGCCACTCCCACGCGCCGTCGGCCATCTTGGCCTTGGGCGCCCAGGCGAGAGCGGCCGTCGTGACCGTCTCGTCGTTCGAGGATGCCCCGACCTTGCGACGCTCGAACTTGTAGGTCGTCGCCCCGCTGGCCGGCTGCCAGGTGAACAGCGCGTTGTTGCCGTGCACGAAGACGTCGGCCGCCGGGTCGGAGAGGACCGGGGTCTCACCGTCGACGAAGAAGCGCGCGTTGGGGTCGGCCAGGTCGGTCCAGCGGCCCTTGCGGCCCTTGGCGTCGACCGGGCGCACCCGCCAGGTGTAGGCGGAGGTGTCCGCCGACATCGGCGTGATCCAGGAGATCGCCGCCTGCGGCGTGCTCCCGTTGTCGACCTTGTTGACGGCCGACCCCGTGGTGTCACCGTTGCGGTAGACCTCGACGTCGTAGCTGGCGGCGAACGGCAGCGGCTCCCAGCGCAGCGGCACCGACCCGGATGCGTGCATCTGGTTGGTCGGCTCGGTGAGGGTGACGGTCGGCGAGTTCTTGGTGAAGGTCATCGGGTCGCTCCACTTGAGGAAGTTCCCGGTGCCGTCGATCGCCTGGACCCGCCACCAGATGGGGCCCTCGGGGAGGGTGTTGTCGAAGCTGGTGAACGTCGTCTGGTCGACCGTCTTGGTGATGAAGGGGGAGCCGAAGTTGGCGTCGGTGGAGAGCTGGACGCGGTACTGCTGCGCCTCGACGGTCGCGTCGACGTCGTTGACGCCGGTCGGCTCGTCGGACGGGAACGCGGACGGGTCCTGGTTGGTCTCCAGGTAGTCGCGCCAGGTCAGCGTCACGTCGTTGGCCTGGATGGCGCTGTTCGCCGGCGTGAGCGGCTCGACCGGCTTGGAGAGCTTGTTGAACGCGTGCGTCGCGTGCGTCAGCGGGCTGCACGACGAGGGGCTCTTGCAGGGCACGACCAGCCAGTAGAAGGCCGAGCCGGCCTGGCTGTCGACCAGCTGGTCGGGCCAGATGAACCGGGTGTTCTCGGTGCTCAGCGGCGAGGGGAGGACCAGGTTCGTCATCTCCTCGTCGCGGGCGAGGTAGACCTTGTAGAGCGAGGCGTCCGGAACGGGGTCCCAGGCGAGGACCGGGGTCTGCCGGAGGTCCATGCACCGCTCCGGGAGGACGGTCTCGCACGAGGTGGCCGGACTCTCGACAGCCACGGGCGTCAGGGCCAGACGGAGCCCGGACAGTGCGTCGAGCGGGAGGATCTCGAAGGTCGAGGACGTCGACGACTCGGAGATGTAGTTGGAGCCCTGGTAGGCCTCCACGGCCCACTCGTAGGTGCCGGCGTTGAGGTAGGTCGCCAGGTCGTCCTCACCGGAGGTGTAGACGAAGTAGTCGGGCAGGTAGCTCCAGCCCGTGGAGCCGGCGGGTCGGACCCGGATGCGGTAGCGCGTCGCGTCGGTGACCTTGGTCCAGCTCAGCGTCGGGAACCGGGTGGACGGCTCGGGCGACTCCAGGGGCTCGGGCGTCGCCCCGTCGACCTGGGTGGAGTCGGCCACGGTGAAGGTCCGCTGCCCCCCGGGCAGCAGGGAGGAGCCCAGCTCGCCGGAGGCGCTCTTGGTCTGGACGTCCCAGCGGTAGGTCGCGCCAGGGGTCAGCAGCGACCGGGGCGTGAAGGAGGTGCCGTAGGTGGTGAAGGCCCCGTCGCCCGTGCCCGCGTCCGAGACATGGGTGATCGTCACGAGGTAGCTGTAGGCACCCGACACGGGCTGCCAGCGGAGCGTCGGGATCTCGAGGGTCTCGCCCGGCGTGGGGCTGACCAGCGAGGCACGCTGGGGGTCGTAGTTGAAGCTGCGGACCTCGGCGCTGATGGCGTCGGTGACGATGTCGTCGCCGTCGCGCGTGCTCCCCGGGTCGTCGATCGCGATCACTCGCCAGTAGTAGGTGCCTCCGGCCGAGGAGGGCAGCCACTTGCTGGTGGGGATGTAGTTCGTGTGCACCGTGGTCTTGGTGACGTAGGTGTCGAACGTCGACGTGCCACTGACCTGCAGCATGTAGCGCGAGGCGAGGTGCACGGGGCTCCACTGGAAGTAGAGCGGCTGACCGATGGTCTCACCCTGGTCGGGGTACTGCAGCGCGGGCTGGTCCGGCCAGTGCCGACGGAAGGTCCAGATGTCGACGTCGGCCCAGTCGAGCTTGTTTCCGGCGAAGTCGACCGGCTGCACGCGCCAGTAGTACTGGTCGTTGGCCTTGGTGATCGGCGGCGAGTAGGCCGTGCCGGTCACGCCGGTGATGTTCACGTCCAGGTTGTTGTCGGCGAAGTTGTGGTCGGTGCTCATCTGCAGGTTGTAGGTCTTGGCGCCGAGCACCGGCTCCCAGTCGAGCACAATGTCCTCGACGTCGGTGAAGGGGCTGTCGTCGGGCCCCGTCAGCACCGGCTTGGCGAGACCGCCGATCTCATAGCTGCGGGTCTCCGACCACATCGAGTAGATGCCGGTGTCCAGCGTCGCGCGCACGCGCCAGTAGTAGGTCTGCGCGACGCGTGGGTCGGGGATCACCAGCGAGGTCGTCTTCTGGGTGTAGCTGTCCTTGAGGGCGTCGTCGGCGAAGGTGGAGTCGGTGCTCACCTCGGCGACGTACTCCTTGGCGCCGGTGACCGGAGCCCAGGTCAGGAGCACGGGCTCCTGAGGGAGCTTGAGGACCGTCCCGTCCTCGGGCGTGACCGGCGTCGGTCCGGCCAGCGCGCTGCGCTCGATGACCGCGGTGGACCAGGGGCTGACCACGGAGCTCGCGGAGGCCTGGACCCGCCAGTAGATCGTGCTCATCGGCAGCTGCTTGGTCGGCACGGTCTGGTGGTTGGTGGTGTTGACCGTGAAGATCGTCGTGTCGAAGGTCGGCGAGAGCGACATCTCGACGCGGTAGCCGGTGGCGGCGTCGTCACGGTCCCAGGTCAGCACCGGGATGCTGTCGACGGTCACCGCGTCAGGGGTGAGCCCGGTGGGAGCGGCGAGCGTTGCCCTTGCCTGCGCCGGCGCGCTGCCGATCATTCCCAGGAGCAGGGCGGCCGCCGCCACTGCTCCGAGGAGTGCGCGCGTGCGCGCGGTGAAGAACGATGTGGGCACCCCGTGCTCCTTGCTGGCGTTGCCGACAGGAATCAACCGTCACGGTAAAGGCCGCGGCGCCCCCCGCGTGGCCGAATGGAGGAATTGCAGCCGTTCGGTCGATGCCCCGCAACGGGTCCGTCGTGCACCCGGGGTCGGACACCCTCGAGGATCGGTCCCGATCAGTCGAGACCCACCGAGAAGGCGGACTCGAGGTCGTGGCGGGAGTAGGCGCGGAACGCGATGTGGGTCTCGGTGGCGGTCACGCCGTCGACCTTGTTGAGCCGGTCGGCGACGACGCTCGCCACGTCGTCGTGGTTGCGGACCCTGACCAGGGCGATCAGGTCGATTTGGCCGGTCACGGAGTAGACCTCGCTCACCCCGTCGAGTGCGGCGATCGCCTCCGCCACCTCGGGGATGCGGGCGACGTCGGCCTTCACGAACACGATGGCGGTGATCATGGTCGGGAGCCTAGACGACTCGTTCCCTGGGATCGCGCGCTGCGCACTCCTGGGAACGACCCCTCCGGACGAGCGCCCGCCTCAGCGGGCCGGGCGGTGGACGGTGGTCAGCTCGCGGCGCTCGTCGAAGGGCACCAGCTCGAGCCGCGAGCGCTGCACGGCGTCGTGGGCGGCGAGGTGCCGGCCGGCGCCGGCGACCGGACAGGTCCACTCGCCGTCGATGTCGACCAGGCGGACGCCGGGGGCCTCGAGCCAGCGCAGCACCCGCTCGGTCTCCTCGGCGCTGGCCGCGGGCACCGGCCCCGGCCCTCCGGCCACGGTCTCGGCCGCCGCGCGCAGCTGGGCGACATAGGCGTGGGCGTCGGAGCCGGGCGGGATGACCCCGGAGGCCGCCAGCCGGCCGTGCCGGACCACGTGGACCTGCCAGCGCCCGCGCTCGTCGCAGGCGGTCGCCACCACCTCGGCCCTCGCGGTGATGCTCGTCAGCCGCTGGGTCCGGGAGGCGGCGCGCAGGAACGCCCCGAGCCGGTCGCGATGGACCCCCGCCTCCTCGAAGCGCTGGTCACCGGACAGTCCGGCCATCCGGCCGCTGACCACCTCGACCACCGCGCGAGGGTCGCGCAGCAGCGTGTGGCGCAGCCGCTCGACGAGGCCGTCGTAGGGGCCGGCCTCGACGCTGCCGTCGCACGGCGCCAGGCAGCGACCCATCTCGGCGAGCACGCAAGCCGATCGGGACGGCTCGCGGGGCAGCCGGTCGGAGCACTGCCGGATCGGGAACGCCTCGTGGAGCGCGGCGAGGCTCTGCTCGGCGGACCGCTTGGAGGCGAAGGGGCCGAGGTAGTCGGCGCCGTCGTCGAGGACGCGCCGCACCAGCGACAGTCGCGGCCAGGGCTCGCGGGTCAGCTTGACGAAGTGCATCTTCTCCGGGAAGCGCGAGCGGCGGTTGTAGCGCGGCTTGTGCTCGGCGATCAGCCGCAGCTCGCGCACCTCGGCCTCGAGAGGGGTGGCGCACTCGATGGCGACCACCGACTCGGCCAGCCCGACCATCTCGCCGATCCGGGTGCGGGTCTCGGAGGCCGTGAAGTAGCTGCGCACCCGGGCGCGCAGGTCGCGCGACGTGCCGACGTAGAGGACGCGGTCCTGGCCGTCGCGGAAGAGATAGACGCCGGGCGCGTGGGGGAGCGGCTCGGCGAGGTGGCGCTTGCGGCGTACGGCAGGAGAGACCCGCGCGGAGAAGGTCTGCAGCTCCTCGAGGGTGTGCACCCCGAGTGTGCCGACGCGGGCCAGGAGGCCGTGGAGCACGTCGACCGTGGCCCGAGCGTCGGAGAGCGCCCGGTGGTTGGGCGTGGTCGTCGCGTGGAAGGTCTGCGCCAGGGAGGACAGCTTGCAGTTGGGGGCGTCGTCGCGGGTGATGACCCGGCGCGCGAGCTTGGCCGTGTCGACGACCTCGAAGGACGGCCACGGCCGCCCCTGCTGGGCCGCGAAGTGCTGGAGGAAGCCCACGTCGAACGGCGCGTTGTGGGCCACGAGCACGCAGCCGGCCGCGAACTCCAGGAACGCCGGCAGCGCCGACTCGATCGGAGGGGCATCGGCCACCATGGAGCTGGTGATCCCGGTCAGCACCGCGATGAAGGCCGGGATGGCGGTGTGGGGGTTGACCAGTGTCTGGAACTCGCCGAGCACCTCGCCCCCGCGGACCTTGACCGCGCCGATCTCGGTGATCATCGAGCCGCCCTGGGCCGAGCCGCCGGTCGTCTCCAGGTCGACCACGCAGAAGGTGAGGTCGCGCAGCGGGCGGCCGAGCTCGTCGAAGCTGCGCTGAGCCTCCCACCGGGAGGCGGTCGCGCTCGAGCTGGCCATGCTCCGACGCTAGATGTCGCCACGGACAATGCCGGGACGCCGCGCGGGACGGTCCGGCCACCCGCACCCGGGACCGCGTCGAGAGCCCGGTGGAGGCGGTCCTAGGGTGAGGACGTGACCATTCCGATCCCGGACGGGACCCATCGCTGGCGGTGCGCCGGGTGTGGCAACCTGACCCGGTTCGACGTGACCCGGACACGGCGCACCTCCGAGTTCTGGCACCTCGACCTGGCGGGGCAGCCCACCGTCGAGGACACCGAGCTGCTGGCCGAGACCGTGGAGGCGGTGAGCTGCCGCTGGTGCGGACGCGCCGACGCGATCGAGGTGGTGGCGCGGGCGGAGGTCGAGGGCGAGCTCGGGCCGGACGGCTCGACGTCGGCCCCCGGCTGACCTGGCGCCGCGACCCGCCGGCGCCGCGACACGCCGGGGTACGGCGCCGCCGGGCAGGACTGTCGGTGGTCGGTGACAGCGTCACCGACATGACGACGCGAATCGACTGCGACACGTGCGTGCTGCGGGGGCCCGCCTGCCACGACTGTGTGGTGACGGTGCTGCTGGGTCCCCCCGAGGAGCTCAGCTTCGACGACGACCAGTGCCGCGCGCTGGACGTCCTGGCGGGAGCGGGCCTGGTCCCGCCGCTGCGGATGGTGACCCCGCTCGACGGGCCGGTGATCGAGTCGGCGTGACCGGGGGAGGTGACTGTGACTGGAGTGACGGATGGGGCTGGAGATCACTGATTGTCCTGAGGTTCTCAGAACGTGGGACGAAACACGTTCCGCAGGCCGTGCCCAAGTTGTGACCTTTCGCCGCGGCGGGCTAGTGTCAGGCGCTGATGGTGGCCGTGGCCGTGGACCAGACCGGGTCCGCGCGGGCACCGCGCCGAGTCTCGATGCGTGGTCGGGGGGACGACCGCGATAGGGAGCCGGGGACCCAGGTTCCTGGGGTGAATCGGCCCGACGTACCCGCGACAGCGGAGACCGAGGACCGTAGGGCATGTCGTGCCCGAACCCGTCAGCTCACCCGGTAGGCGTACGACACGCAAGGGAGAACTCCCGCTCGTGCTGCACGGACGGAAGCGCCTCATCACAGTCCTCACCGGTGTGACCGCCGTGATCGCGGTCGGGCTGGCGCCTGCCAGCCCCTCGTCGGCCGAGCCTGACATCGACCAGGTCCAGAAGAAGGTCGACCGGCTCTACCACGAGGCCGAGCAGGCGTCGGAGCGCTACAACGACATCCAGCTGGAGCTCAAGGGCCTGCGCAGCGACCTCGCTGCCCTCCAGGCCGACGAGCAGCGCCAGGAGCGTCGCTTCAGCGAGATCCAGCGCCAGGTCGAGGACACCATCGTCCGGCAGTACCAGGGCGAGGGTCTGTCCACTGTCGGCCAGGTCGTCGTGTCCGACGACCCGAGCGGCTTCCTCGGCGAGCTGTCGACCATGTCGGCGGTCACCGACGTGCAGACCGGCCTCTACGCCGACTATGCGACCGAGCTCAAGGCGCTCGACATCCGCCACGACGCGACCGTCAAGCGGGCCGACGAGATCGCGGAGGCCGAGAAGGCCGCCGCCGAGGCCAAGTCGACCGCCGACGACCGGCTCACCGACGCCCAGACCCTCCTCGACAAGCTCAAGGAGGAGCAGCGCAACGCCATCCTGTCCGGTGGCAGCAGCGTCGCCCCGTCCGACGTCCCCGTGTCGGGTCGCGCCTCCGCCGCCGTCCACTACGCGCTCGCGCAGGTCGGCAAGGCCTATGTCTACGGTGCCGCCGGCCCCAACGCCTTCGACTGCTCCGGCCTGACGATGATGGCCTGGGCGCAGGCGGGCGTCGGCCTCCCGCACTCGTCGAGCGCGCAGTACGGCTCCGGTCCCCATGTGGCGGCGAGCAACCTGCAGCCCGGCGACCTGGTGTTCTACTACAGCCCGATCTCGCACGTGGGCATGTACATCGGCAACGGCATGATCGTCCACGCCGCCAACCCCGGAGCCGGCGTGCGCGTGGCCGGGCTCTACTCGATGCCCTACGTCGGGGCCGTCCGCCCTGGCTGACAGGTCCCCCCTGCCGCCTGGATCCACCGATCTCGCGCCTGCGGTGCGCCGCGACGGCGACCGGTGGAACCGGGCGGGGGCCGGTCGCGCCCGTGCGTGCGCTGCCGGCCTTCTTCCGTGCCTGGTCCTGACGCTGGCCGCCTGCACCGGGTCGGAGCCCGCCGCACCGGGCGCGACCGTGAGCACGTCCGACGCGGCACGCGTGGCGCACGCCTTGGAGGAGGCGCTCCGGTCCGGCGATGTCGCTGCCGCCGGTGCGCTGGCGGCGGCGGACGCCGACGCGGCGCGCAGGTCGCTGGGAGCGCTCGCCCGCAACGCACGGCTGCTGCACCTCGACCTGTCGGTCGTCGCACCCTCGGTCGGCCCGGAGGGGCCCGGCGGCTGGGAGAGTCTCTCGGTGCGGTGGCGCGTGCCCGGCGTCGACGCGGCGCGCGTGACGACCACCTTGCGCCTGCGGTTGGTGGCCGGGAGCACGGGAGCGCTCGTGGACGCCGTGGCCGTGGCCGGTCAGGCGCCGCTGTGGACGCAGGGACCGGTGACCGTGGCGCGACGAGGGGACGTCCTGGTGACCGTCGCCGCCGGCCCCGGCGGGGCGGACGGCTCCGACGGGGAGGCGACCGGGGCGGGTCGCTGGCTGAGCCGAGCCCTGGATGCGGTGCGGACGGTGCACCGGGTGCTGCCGGGGTGGCGCGGCCGGCTCGCCGTCGAGGTGCCCGCGGACGGGCCGTCCTACGACGCCGCGCTGGGCGTGGAGCCCGGTGAGCGGGACACCGACGCCGCCGTCACCACGACGCTGGGGGACCCCGCCTCCTCGAGCGTCGCCCGGGTCGTGGTCAACCCCGACGTCTTCACCCGGCAGGACGCGCGCGGGCAGCGGGTGGTGCTGGCCCACGAGGCGACGCACGTCGCCGTCGGCGCCGCGGCGAGCGACCTGCCGCTGTGGCTGGTGGAGGGCTTCGCGGACTATGTGGCGCTGCGGGACGTGCCCGTGCCCGCGCGGGTGAGTGCGGCCGCGCTGGTCGACTGGGTGCGGTCCGGCGGACGGCTGCGGCGCCTGCCGGGCGACGCGTGGTTCTCGGCCTCGGGGGAGCGGCCGGCGGTCGCCTACGAGGCGTCGTGGCTGGCCTGTGTGGCCGTCGCGGAACGCTGGGGTGAGCGGGCACTGGTCCGTGCCTACGTGCGTGCCGAGCGCGGGCGCCGTGTCGGTCCCGCCCGGGCGCGGGTGGCGGGTATGACGCCCCGGTGGCTGGCCCGGGCGGTCATGCGCCGGGTGTCACACTGGGCGGCGTGACCCTGCGCCGTACCTCCTGGCTGGTCCTGGGGGTGGCCCTGGTGGGGCTGGTCGTCGTTGCCGCGCTGCGGATCCCGTGGCACCCCGTGCCGGGGGGCACACCACCGGCGGTCTCGGCCACCTCCCAGTTCACACCGACGCAGATCGCCCGGGCCGAGGAGTTCGCCCGCTGGTCGCGGGTGTGGTCGTGGGGTGGGCTGGTCGTCGCGCTGGTGGGCTACGGCCTGCTGGCCGGGTCGGCGAGGCTGCGCGGTCTGGTGACCCGGCTCCCCGGGCCCTGGTGGCTCCAGGTGGTCCAGGCGGTCGTCCTCGTCGACGTGGCGGCGTCCGTGCTGCGGCTCCCGCTCGACGTGGCGATGCGGGTGCACCTGCGGCACGGCGGGCTGACCGAGCAGGGGTGGGGCGGCTTCGCCGTCGACCGGCTCAAGGGGATCGGCGTCGGGGCCGTGATGGCCTCCCTCGGGCTCCTGGTGGTGCTCGGCGCCGCCCGGAGGTGGCGGCGGGCGTGGCCCGCGGTGGCGGGTGCCCTGATGGCGGGACTGGTGCTGGCCGGCTCGTTCGTCTACCCGGTCGTCGTGGAGCCGGTGTTCAACCGGTTCACCCCGCTGCCGGACTCGCCGCTGCGCACCGCCGTGCTCCAGCTCGCGGAACGCGAGCACGTGCACGTCGACGACGTCCTGGTGGCCGACGCCTCGCGCCGGACGACGACGCTCAACGCCTATGTCTCGGGGTTCGGCAACACCCGGAGGGTGGTGCTCTACGACACCCTGATCGACGACCTGCCCCAGCAGGAGGTCCTCGTGGTGGTCGCCCACGAGCTGGCGCACGCCCGCCACGACGATGTGCTCGTGAGCTCGGTGCTGGGGGCCTTCGGTGCCGCCGCCGGCATCGGCCTGGTCGGCCTGGTGCTCACCGCGGGACCGTTCCGGCGACGCGTCCCCGAGCCCGGCTCTCCGGCCGTGGTGCCGGTGCTGCTGGCGCTGCTGGCGGCGGGGACCCTGCTGTCGAGCCCCGGGGTGAACCTGGTCAGCAGGGCGATCGAGACGAGGGCCGACGTGGACTCGCTCGAGGCGACCCGGGACGGCGTCGGCTTCGTCACCATGCAGCGGGCCCTGGCGCTGCACTCGCTGGCCGACCCGACGCCACCGGCCTGGTCACAGTTCTGCTTCGGCTCGCACCCGACGGTGCTGCAGCGCATCGCGATCGCGGAGAAGCTGCTCTCGGCGACGTGAGCGCGGCGGGGCCCTGGAAATGCCGAGTGCCGCGGACCCAGAGGGTCCGCGGCACTCGAGGTGCTGATGGGGTCAGCAGCCGGTGGTGCCAGCGCCGCCGGCGACCGAGTTGCAGGTGGTGGAGAAGACGTCGCTGATGACGCCACCGAAGGCGAAGACGACGGCGACGATGAGGGCGGCGATGCCGGCCACGAGGAGGCCGTACTCAACGGCGGAGGCGCCGCGCTCGTCCATCTTGGCGATGCGAGCGGTGAGCATGATGCGCAGGTAGTCCAGCATGGGTAACTCCTTGAATGGGTTCGATCCTGAGGTGTCTTCCGAGGATCGCTTTCCGGCGCCTCGTTGGTGACAATCCTGCGGGTTTTGGTGGGGGAATGTAGGCCGAATTCGGTCAGACCCGGGTAGTCCGTTGTGACTAGTCCGGGGTGGCCCTGGGGTGGTGTGATGGGTGCCCGAGCGTGCCCGGGCGTGGCGGCAGCGCCGCCCCTGTCGGGTCGCCGGACGAGGTGACGACCGGGCGGGAGGTGAGGTCCGAGTCGTCACCTGACGTGACGACTCGGCAGGGGGGCCGGCCAGGGCGGCGGCCCAGCGTGACGACAGGCTCGGCGTGGGTCCAGGCTCAGCCGGAGGCGCGCTGGGTGACGCTGGAGAGCAGGCCGATGCGCATGGCGGTGACGAGGGCCTGGGCGCGGTTGGTGGCGCCGAGCTTCTGGTAGATGCGGCCGATGTGGGACTTCACCGTCGACTCGCTCATGTAGAGCTCCGCGCCGATCTGGCCCGAGCCGAGGCCGTCGGCGAGCAGCAGCAGCACCTCGTGCTCGCGCTCGGAGAGGCGGGTCGACTCCGCGGTGCCCCGGCGCATCATGGCCGCGGCGAGCCCGCTGCACACGAAGGTGCGGGGCGAGGCGGCGGCGTGCTGGGTGGCGCGCACGACCTCCCCGGCGGGGGCGTCCTTCCCGACGAAGCCCGAGGCACCGGCCTCCATGGCCGCGAAGATCTGGTCGTCTCCCGCGTGCATGGTGAGCACCACCAGGCCCACCTCCGGTGCCTGCTTGCGCAGCCGGCGGACGATGTCGAGGCCCGTGCCGTCGGGCAGCTGGAGGTCGGTGACGACCGCGTCGGGCTGGGTCTCGGCGAACACGGTGAGCGCCTCGGCGACGGTGCCGGCCTCGCCGACGACCTCCGTCCGTGGCTCGAGCGCGAACGAGTTGGCGAGACCCTTGCGGATCAGCTCGTGGTCGTCGACCAGGAGCACACGCACGACAGAGTCGGACATCAGGCCACACTCTCCTTCTTGCGGGGAAGCTCGGAGAGCGCTGGCGCGGCCTCCCCGGGGATTCGGACCGAGACCTGGGCCCCGCCACCCGGCCGGTCGCCGATGGTGAGGCGGGCGCCGACCAGTCGGGCACGCTCGTTCATGATCTCGAGCCCGTGGCTGTCGACACGCTTGGACTGGAGGCCGCGTCCGTCGTCGGCGACGACGATCTCGGCCTCGGGGGGGTCGACCCGGCAGCTCACGACGATGCGCGTCGCCTGCGCGTGCCGCACCGCGTTGTTGAGCGCCTCCTGGGTGATGCGCATCAGCTCGGCCTCGACCTCGGGGCGCAGCCGCGTGGTGCCTTCCTTGACCGTGACCTCGATCGGGACCCCCGACACGGCGCTGAGGTGGCGGGCGACCGACCCGATCGCGGCGCCGAGGCTCTCGCTGCCGTCGACCTGGGAGCGGAGGGTGAGCACGGAGCGCCGTACCTCGGCGACCACGCTGGTGATGCCCTCGCGCAGCAGCTGGAGCTGGCGGGCCTGCTCGGGCGAGGCGGGGGCCGCGGCCAGGGCGTCGACGAGGTAGCCCATGGACGCGATGTCCTGGGCGACGCCGTCGTGCATCTCGCGGGCGAGCCGGCGGCGCTCGTCGGCGGTGGCGGCGTCGCGGAAGCGGGCGAAGAGCAGGGCGGTGTCGAGGCGCACGGCGGTCGGCAGCAGGGCGTCGGCCTGGGAGTCGAGCAGGGCGCGCAGCCCGATGGCGTCGGGGACCAGCCCGGGGGAGAGGGTGCCCGCGACGACGGCGATGATGCCGTCGTCGGTCCGCACGGGCAGGGCGAAGACCTGACCGTCCAGCTGGAGACGCTCCTCGGCCGCTGCCCGGCAGGCGATCCGGTCGTCGTCCTCGTGGTCGAGCGGCTGGTCGGCCCCGGAGCGCACGAGTGCGGTGAGCTCGTCGCCGCGGCGGACGTGCAGGCTCAGCGAGCGGGTGGGTACGGCGTCGGCGACCGCCGTCAGGATCGAGCTGCCCAGCGCCATGGGGTCCAGGCCGGAGCTCAGCCCGCCGGACAGGTCGACGAGCTCGGACAGCAGGCGACGCGCCTCGCGGTAGGCCGCCAGCGAGTCGTCGGGCAGCGCGGAGGCCCGCATGAAGCCGGCCACCAGGCCGAGCCCCAGGGCGACCATCGCCCAGGTGAAGATCGCGGTGCCGACCGCGGTGGTCATGGCGCCGGTCTCGGTGAGCGCGATGCCGACGACGGCGACCAGCTGTGCGGCCAGCGCCTCGGCGGCACCGTCGTTGCCGTGCCGGAGCCCGGCGACGAAGGGCGTCAGGACGAGTGCGGCCAGCACGCCGGGAGACTCGGGCAGCGCCACGCCGCACACGATGCCGACCAGCGACGCCTCGGCGAGGGTCGGCCAGAGGGACGGCTGCGCGACCCGCGCCTCGTGCCACCCGGCCACGGCCCAGACGACGGCGAGCGCCCCGAGGAAGGGCAGCGTGCGGGCCTGCCCCTCCCACAGGACGGGGAGCGACAGCGCCAGGAGCAGGAAGCCCCTGGCGGCCGTCGCCAGCCGCGCGAACCGGGTGCCGGGAGTGGTGTTCACCGGAAGCTGTGCATGATGCTGATCGCGGCGGGGCCCATCACCGAGATGAACAGGCAGGGCAGGATGCAGAAGATCAGCGGGACGGTGATCTTGACGGGGACCTGTTGGGCCTTCTCCTCGGCCTTCTGACGACGCTTGACGCGCATCTCGGAGGACTGCACGCGCAGCACCTGGCCGATCGGGATGCCGAACGAGTCGGCCTGCGCGAGGGCGCTGACGAAGCTGCGGAGGTCGGCGAGGTTGGTGCGTTCGGAGAGGCCGCGGAGTGCGTCGTTGCGACCCTGGCCGATCTGCATCTCCCGCAGCACGCGGGCGAACTCCTCGGCGAGCGGGCCGGTGGTGTTGCGGGCCACCTGCTGGAGCGCGGCGTCGAAGCCGAGGCCGGACTCCACGCTGATGGTCAGCAGGTCGATCGCGTCGGGGAGACCCTTCTGGATCTGGTTCTGCCGGTCGTAGGAGCGCTGGTAGAGGAACATGTTGGGCGCGAAGTAGCCCATGGCCGTGGCTGCGGCCACGATCACCAGCTTCACGGTGCTGCCCGGGTTGATCACGATCGCGAACAGCATGCCGACGAAGAAGCCGCCGATGCCGGCGAGCACCTTGGAGGAGACGACGCGGTCCACGGTCCAGCCGGGCGGGTTGCCGGCCAGCTCGAGGCGGCGGTGGATCCGCTCACCGGTGTCGGCACCGCTCAGCCGGCGGCCGATGCCGAGGAAGCGCTTGAGGAGCGGCTCCATCACCCGGTCGTTGAAGGAGCTGTCGAGCTCCTTGGTGAGCGCGGAGGGCGCGTTGGTCATCGCCTCGAGGACGGCGATGGACCGGTTGATGCCGGACGCCTCAGCCTCGCCGCGCATCGCCATGGAGAGCAGGGCGATCGCCGTCCCGACCATGGCGAGCCCCAGCACGAAGAGCATGACCATGTCAGACCTCCACCTTCACCAGTCGGCTCATCCAGAAGACCCCGACCGACAGCAGCAGCCCGGCGCCGGAGAGCAGCACCCACCCCATGGGCTGGGTGAACATCGGCATGACGTAGGGCCTGTTGATCAGCAGGAGATAGAGCAGGAAGCCCGGGGGCAGGCCACCCAGCACGAAGGCCGAGAGCTTGCCCTCCGCGGCCAGCGCGGCGACCTGGCGACGCATGTACTCGCGCTCGCGGATCGTGCCGGCCACGGTGTTGAGCAGCTCGGCCAGGTTGCCGCCGACCTGGCGCTGGATCTTGATGGCCATGACGACCCAGGCGAAGTCCTTGCTCTCGAACCGCTCGGTGATGCCCTCGAGGGCATCCTCGAGCGAGACGCCGAGGCGGGCCTCGATGATCACGCGCTTGAACTCGCTGGCGATCGGCTCGGTGCCCTCGCGGACGATGGTGTCCACCGACTGGGCGAGCGACAGGCCTGCCTGGAGGGATCCCGCCATCAGCTGGAGCGTGTCGGGCAGGGACCGGTTGAACGCCTTGAGCCGACGCCCACGGCGCATGCCCAGGTAGACCCAGGGCACGACGAAGCCGAGCAGGGCGAAGACGAAGCTGACGATGAAGCTCTTGGTCAGCAGGATCCCGACCACGCCGGCCAGCACCATGATGCCGGCGTGCACCAGCAGCCACTCGGCGGCCTTGAGGTCGCTGCCCGCTGCCTCGAGCCGGCCGGCGATCCGGGCCTCCAGGCTCTTGTTGCGGCGCAGCATGAGGGCGGCCGCCTGGCGGGCGCTCTCGAGGGCCGCCTCGCGCTCGTGGACCTCGGCGGGGTGCATGCCCGAGCTGACCGAGGCGGTGTACTGCGTGACGAGCTCGGCGGGGGCCAGGTCGGCCTTGGGGCGTCCCGGCACCAGCATCGTGAACATGATGACCAGGCCGACGGTGATGAGGCCGAGTCCGGCCCACATGAAGGGGCTGCCCAGGGTGAGCAGGCTGCGCCCTCCTGCCTTGAGCGGCGAGGATGCCTCGTCGCCGGACCCGTCGCTCTTGCCGAGCGGGCCGAACGCCGACGTCGTCAGGGTGCCCGCCGAGGTCGGGAGGGTGATCTCGATGTTGCCCTCGGCGGCGGTGACGCCCGGGGGCATCTCCGCGGTGACGAGGATCTGCCGGCTGAGGACGTCGGCCTCGTCGCTGAACGCCTGCTGGAGAGCGGCGGAGTCGGACTCGATGACACGGCCGTCACCAGCGTCGACCATCGTCTGGAGGGCCGCGAGCGCCTTGCTGTCGTCCTGCTCGAGCGCGACGACGTCGACCAGCAGCTCGTTGTCCTTGATCGCCTTGGCGACCGCGGCGATGTTGGTGTCGCTGGTGTCGGCTCCGTCGGAGAGCACGAGGAGGGAGCGCTGGCCGTCGGAGCCCGCCATCTTTGCGGCGGCGATGACGCCGTCGTAGAGCCGCGTGTCCTTGTGCAGGGTCAGCCCGCCGAGGACGTTGCGTGCCGCGTCGCGGTCGAGGGTCGGCGGCAGGGTCGGCGTCACCTCGCTGTCGAAGGTGGTGATGCCGACGTAGACGTCGTCGGGCACGGTGTCGAGGTAGGTCGTCGCGGCGGCGACCGCGGCGTCGAACCGCGCGCCCTTCATCGAGTTGCTGGTGTCGATCGCGAGCACCGTGGTGCGCTTGATCTTGGCGTCGTCGCTGGCCTGGTCGGCCGTCGCCGTCGCGGACTTGCCCTCGATCTTGACGGTGACGCCGCTGAGGTCGACCTCGGCGCCCTCGGGCACCGAGACGAGCACCTGGACGCCCTTGTCGGTGGGCTTGACGTGGGTGATGCTCGCGCCGCCGTCGGCGGCCTGGGCCGGCCCGACGCCGAGCAGCACCGCCAGCGCCGCGACCAGGGCGACGGCGACGGAACGGAGGTTGCGCTTCACATCTGCCTCGCGAACATCATCGGGTCGACGGTCACGTTGGAGTGCGCCATCTTCTCCAGGAACTTCGGGCGCAGTCCGGTGGCCTTGAGCGCGCCGCGGGCCTTGCCCTCGGCGTCGAAGCCGGCGGAGTGGTCGTAGAGGAAGATGTCCTGGAGGGTGATCACGTCGCCCTCCATCCGCTCCACCTCGGTGATGTGGGTGATGTGGCGCGACCCGTCCTTGAACCGGGTCTGGTGCACGATCAGGTCGACGGCGGCCGCCACCTGCTCGCGGATCGCGCGCACGGGCAGGTCCATGCCGGCCATCAGCACCATCGTCTCGATGCGGGCCAGCGTGTCGCGAGGGCCGTTGGAGTGGACGGTACAGATCGAGCCGTCGTGGCCGGTGTTCATGGCCTGGAGCATGTCGAGGGCGGAGGCGTCGCGGACCTCACCGACGATGATGCGGTCGGGTCGCATGCGGAGGCTGTTCTTCACCAGGTCGCGGATGGTCACCGCGCCCTTGCCCTCGATGTTGGCCGGGCGGGACTCGAGCCGGACCACGTGGTCCTGGTGGAGCTGCAGCTCGGCGGCGTCCTCGATGGTCACGATGCGCTCGTCGATCGGGATGAACGACGACAGCACGTTGAGCGTGGTCGTCTTGCCGGCACCCGTGCTCCCGGACACGATGATGTTGAGCCGGCCGCGCACGGCCGCGTCGAGGAACTCGGCGGACTGCGGGTTCAGCGAGCCGAAGTTGATCAGGTCGTGCACGGTCAGCGGGTCGGCCGCGAACTTCCGGATCGTCAGCGACGAGCCGTCGATCGCCAGCGGTGGGATGACCGCGTTGACACGGCTGCCGTCGGGGAGGCGGGCGTCGACCATCGGGCTGGACTCGTCGACGCGACGGCCGACCCGGGAGACGATCTTGTCGATGATGCGGCGCAGGTGGGCCTCGTCGGCGAACTGCGCCTCGGCGGCCACCAGCCGGCCTTTGCGCTCCAGGAAGATGTTCTGGTGCCCGTTGACCATGACCTCGGAGACGTCCTGGTCGAGCAGGTAGGGCTGGATCGGGCCGTAGCCCAGGATGTCGTCGCTGATCTCCTGGGTGATGCGGGACCGGTCGCTCGCGCTGAGCGGACGGTCCTGGTGGCTCAGCACGTCGAGCAGGGCGGCGCGAACGCGCGACTCCAGCTCGGTCTGCTCCATGTTGGCGTCGTAGAGCTGCGGGCCGAGCTCCTTGAGCAGCTGGCCGTGCACGCTCGACTTCAGGTCCTCGATGCGGTCGTGCTGGCTCGCGGCCAGGGCGCGACGCGAGAGCTTGCCCTCGGGTGCCGGCGCCGGTGGACGCGCGCCGTTGGGCGGGGCGGCGTGCCCGTTCGCACCGTGCGGACCCGCTTCCTTGGGCGGGCTCGCGGGGGCCGCGGGCGCCTCGGCAGGGGCGATCGTCTGACCGGTCGCCGCGGCGGCCAGTCGGTCACGTAGAGAGCTCATCGGCGTTTCCTGCGTCGTCGGTTGGTGCCTTCATCGGACAGGTCCTCGGAGTCGGACTCCTCGTGCCCGGCCAGCGTGGCGGCCATGGCGCGCACGGCCCGGCTGGACGGGTGGTCGGGGGAGGACGCCACGATCGGGCGGCCCGCGTTGGTCGCGGCGGCGATCTCGATCGAGGTCGCGATCTGGGCGGTGATCGGCATGCCCAGGATCGCCTCCACCTTCTCCGCGCCGATGCCGACGGCGTCGTCGGCACGGTTGAGGAGCAGGTGTCGGTGGCCCGGCGCGACGTTGAGCATGTCCAGCGTCTCGAGGGCGACCTTGACGTTCTTGAGCGTGGGGACGTCGAGGGTGGCGACCATGACCAGGTCGTCGGTCTCGTCGAGCGCGGTGAGGGTCTGCTCGTCGAAGGCCGGCGCGGTGTCGATGACCACGAAGTCGAACTTCTCCTTGAGCGTGCGCACCATCCGTGCCACCAGCGTCGGCGTGACCCGGTCGTGGGCGTCGGGCAGGCTGGGCGCGGCCAGCACCATCAGCCCGGACTCGTGCCGGGTGAGCAGGCCGTCGAGCGCGCCGTAGTCGAGGGTGTCTTCGGAGCCGATCGCGTGCTCGATCGAGTGGGAGGGGAACAGCTGCATCGTGATCGCGACGTCGCCGAAGGCGAGGTCCATGTCGATGAGGCAGACCTGGCGAGCGCCGCGGTCGGACAGCGTCATCGCGAGGTTCACCGCGACGGTCGTCTTGCCGACCCCGCCCTTGGGGGAGAAGATCGAGATGACCTTGCCCATGTGGGCGATCCCGCCCGGGCCGCGCAGCGCCGACCAGAGCTGGTGGGCGCGGTCCGCCGCGGCGCCGATCGCCTCGAGGTCGTGGACCGCCACGACGTCGCGGGCCCCGGCGTGCATCGCCTTGGTGAGGACCTCGGTGTCGACGGCACCTCGCACCAGCACGACGCTGGTGGTCGGCTTGGAGAAGCGCAGGGCGTCGGTGAACGCCAGCGCGTGGTCAAGCGGGATGGTCGGCCCGAGAACGACCAGGTACTCGTCGTTGCGGTTGTCGAGCCACAGGGACAGGCGGTCCGTGGACTCGACCCCGTGCGCCCCTGGTGGCAGGGCGGTCAGCAGCGCCTCGATGGTGCCGCTGTCCGGGTCGACGACAACTGGCATGGGAGCTCCCCGTCGGTCAGGTGGTGCGCGGAATCAGTTGTTGTAGACGTTGTCCCAGCCGGTGCCCTTGCCGAGCTGGAGGTCGCTGTCGTCGTTGATCAGAGCGAAGGCGAGCTCGCCGTGGTCGATCGGCTCGTCCTCGGCGAAGAGCACCTTCTCGGCGTCCTTCTGGTCGACCGCGATCGTCAGCAGGGTCTGCGGGATCTCGGAGACGACCTCCTGGCCGTCCACGGTGGTGGTCTTCTTGGTGGTGGTCGACGTGGAGCCGACACCGAGCACCAGCACCTTCTTGAGCAGCAGCTTGACGCGGTCGTCGTTGGCGGTGGAGCTGTCCGACATCGTCGGGAGGAAGTAGATGGCCACGTTGGAGCCGGGGGTCACGAAGCCGGCGACGCGGTAGGGGTCGCTCAGCTCGACGGAGACCGCCTGCATGCCCTTGGGGATGGCCAGCACGTCGGTCTGGACGGTGGCGCCGAACTTGGAGGGGAGGACCTGCTCGCCGGCGTAGATCGTCGTGGTCGCGACCGAGCCCTTGATGGAGTCGATGCTGTCGAGGGCACCCGCGATGACGTCGATCTTGGGCACCGACTGCGTCTTCAGCTTGCCGGCACCGGCCGCCGCGTCGATCGTCTCGCCCGGCTCGATCTGCTGGGTGACGACGAGGACCTCGACGGTCTCGTACTTGTCCTTGGCGCGGCTGTCCGCGGAGCGCACGTAGAAGAAGACCAGGAGCGCTCCGACCAGCGCGACCAGCGTCGCCAGGAGCAGCAGAACGGAGCGTCGGTTCATGGTGCGGCAGCACCTTTCGGTGACGAGCGGACCGACGGGTCTCCCCGTGTTCAGGTCCTGGTGGGCGAGTGAAGCGAGTGACTTGCGTGGTCGGCCCCCGGGACGGCCTGTCGGTCTCTCGGCCGCGACTCTAATGGTCTAGTCAGAGCCCTGTCCCGAAAACGGAATAACACGTAAAGGGCCTCAAACGGGACTCCGAAAACCCCGGATTTCCTGGGGTTTCGGCGTTATCGTGACGAGCCCCGGAAACCCGGAACTGCCCTCTTGTCTAGGGCAGGTAGAGGGCCGCGATGTCGTCCTTGCACTCCCGCATGACGACGTTCCTGCGCAGCTTGAGGCTGGGCGTCAGCTGGCCCGTCTCCTCGGTCCAGTCGCTCGGCAGGATCGCGAACTTCCTGATCGACTCGGCCTTCGAGACGGCCTTGTTGGCGTCGTCGACGGCCTGGCCCACCGCGGCCTGGAGGTCGGGGTCGTCGACGAGGTCGACCAGGTCTCCCGACTTGCCCTGCGCGGCGGCCCAGAAGGCGACCGCGTCGGCGTCCAGGGTGATGAGGGCGGCGATGAACGGGCGGCCGTCGCCGACCACGATGCACTGCGACACGAGGGCGTGCCCGCGCAGCCGGTCCTCGAGGACAGCGGGGGCGACGTTCTTGCCTCCCGCCGTGACGATGATCTCCTTCTTGCGGCCCGTGATCCGGACGAACCCCTCGTCGTCCACCTCGCCGACGTCACCCGTGTGCAGCCAGCCGTCGGCGTCGAAGGCGTCGGCGGTCGCGTTGTCGTTGCGCCAGTAGCCGGCGAACACCTGACCACCGGAAAACAGCAGCTCGCCGTCGTCGGCGACCCGGACCCCCGTGCCGGGGAGGGGGCGACCCACCGTGCCGATGCGGGTGGCGTCGGGCAGGTTGGCGGCCAGGGCGGCCGTGGTCTCGGTCAGGCCGTAGCCCTCGAGCACCACCAGCCCGACGCCACGGTAGAAGTGGCCGAGCCGCTCTCCGAGCGGAGCGCCGCCGGAGATGGCATAGCGGCAGCGCCCGCCGAGGGCCGCGGTCAGCCGGGCATAGACCAGCCTCCGGAAGACGGTGTGCTGGGCGCGCACCGCCAGCGAGGGGCGGCCCTTGTCGAGGCCGCGTGAGTAGGCCACGGCGACCTCGGTGGCCCGGTCGAAGATCCGGCCCTTGCCGTCGGCGGCGGCGTTCTGCGACGCGGTGTTGTAGATCTTCTCGAAGACGCGGGGCACGGCCAGGACGAACGACGGACGGAAGGACTGGAGGTCGGCGACCAGGCGCCGGATGTCGGCGCTGTGTCCCAGCCGGGCGCCCGCGCGCAGGCAGCCCACCTGGATCATGCGGGCGAAGACGTGGGCCAGGGGCAGGAAGAGCAGGGTCGAAGCGTCCTCGTCCGCGAAGATCTCGCGGACCTCCTGGACCACCACCCCCACCTCGACCATGAAGTTGCCGTGGGTGAGCATGCATCCCTTGGGTCGGCCGGTCGTGCCCGAGGTGTAGATCAGGGTCGCCAGGTCCGAGGGCGTCGCCAGCGTCCGACGCTCCTCGAGGACCTCGTCGGAGATGTCGGCCCCGAGCCGGGAGAGCACGTCGACGGCGTTGTCGGTGATCGACCAGACGTGGTGGAGGTCGGGGAGCCCGGCTCGCACCTCGCGGATCCGGGCCAGGTGGTCGGCGGTCTCGGCGACGACGGCACATGCCCCGGAGTCGCCGAGGATCCACTGGATCTGCTCGGCCGCCGAGGTCTCGTAGATCGGCACCGTGACCGCCCCCGCGAACCAGATCGCATAGTCCAGCAGCGTCCACTCGTAGCGGGTGCGCGAGAGGAGGGCGACCCGGTCACCGGGAGCGATCCCGGCGGCCAGCAGCCCCTTGGCGACGGCCCGGACCTCGTCGTGGAAGGCCGCCGCGGTGACATCGGTCCAGCCGGCCTCGTCGGACGACTGGGTGCGGCGCGCGAACAGTGCCCGCTCGGGCGTCTCGCGGGCGTGCCGCACGACGTCGTCGGTGAGGTTGCCGGTCTCGGCGACCTCGACCGTCATCGGGGTGGTGTACTCCCGCACCTGGACTCCTCCCGGACCGCGCACAGGGCCTCAGCCGCACGTTACCGCTGCCGGTCGAGCGGCCGCGTTCGGGTACGCTCCGAGTGCGGCAGACCGGCCCGCTCGCACGTCGGGCACACACCTCAGGGAGGCAGTTCTCGATGGCCGAGCAGACGACCTCGTCGATCGTCATCGACGCCGACCCGGCCACGGTCATGGAGGTGATCGGCGACTTCTCCGCCTACCCCAGCTGGGCCCGTGGCGTGCGTGAGGCGCGGGTGGTGTCGGAGTTCGAGGGCGGCTGGGCCGAGCGGGTGCACTTCCAGCTCGACGTCCCGCCCATCAAGGACGACTACACGCTGCAGTACGTCTGGGACGGCTACGACGGCGTGACCTGGTGGCTGGTCGAGGGCAAGGTGCTCACGCACATGGACGGCTCCTACCTCCTCCGGGCGCTGCCCGGTGGTGGCACCGAGGTGACCTACCGCCTGGCCCTGGACGTCGCGATCCCGCTGATCGGCATGATCAAGCGCAAGGGCGAGAAGCTCATCATCGACTCGGCGTTGAAGGGCCTGAAGCAGCGGGCCGAGGGGCTGTGAAGACCGAGGCCCGCCCTGCGCTCGCGGGGGCCCGGTGAGCGTGCGCGTCCTCCTCTTCACCGGCAAGGGCGGCGTCGGCAAGTCGACGATCGCCGCGGGCACCGCGGCGCTCGCGGCGCGCTCGGGCCTGCGCACCCTCGTGCTGTCGACCGACGCGGCGCACTCCCTGGCCGACGCCTACGGAGCGACGGTCGGGCCCGAGCCCACGCCCATCGCCGACCGGCTGTGGGTCCAGCAGGTCGACGCCCAGCTGCGCTTCGAGCAGTCCTGGGCGGCGATCCAGGGCTATCTCATGGCGGTGCTCGACGTGGCCGGGGTCGACCCGGTCGCCGCCGAGGAGCTGACGGTCATCCCGGGAGCCGAGGAGGTGCTGGCGCTGCTGGAGCTGCGGCTGCAGGCACGCTCGGGCCACTATGACGTGATCGTCGTCGACTGTGCCCCCACCGCCGAGACGCTGCGGCTGCTGGCCCTGCCCGAGGCGCTCGGCTGGTACATGACCCGCGTCTTCCCGGTCGAGCGGCGCGTGGTCCGCGCGCTGAAGCCCGTGCTCACGCGCGCGGCCGGGGTGCCGATGCCCGAGGACACCGTCTTCGACGCGGTGGAGCGGCTGCACCGCGAGCTCGACGAGGTCCGCGACCTGCTGGTCGGGGAGGACTCGTCGGTCCGCCTGGTGCTCACGCCGGAGAGCGTCGTCCTGGCCGAGGCGCGACGGTCCTACACGACGCTCTCGCTGTTCGGCTACACCGTGGACGGGGTCGTGGCCAACCGCGTCTTCCCCCGCGCCGAGGGGGACCCCTGGCGCGACGGCTGGGTCGCCGCGCAGGACGCCGTGCTGGCCCAGGTCGACCAGTCGTTCGCCGGGCTGCCGGTCTGGCGGTCGGACTACCAGGCGTCCGAGCCGGTCGGGGTGGACGCCCTGACCCAGCTGGCGCAGGACGTGTACGACCACGGCGACCCCCTCGCCGTACCCGCCGGGCCGAGACCGCTGCGCATCACCAGGACCGACGGTGGCTCGCTCCTGCGCCTGTCGCTGCCCAACGTCGCGAGCCCCGACGTGGACCTGGCACGCAACGGCGATGACCTGGTCCTCACGGTGGGGGCCTATCGTCGTCTCCTGACCCTGCCCACCGGCCTGTCGAGGCACCGGATCGCCGGAGCGCGCGTGGACCAGGGTGAGCTGCAGGTGAGGTTCGAGGAGAGGGCGCCGTGAACGACGCGCACGACACCGGCGCGACCGACGTGGGGTCGCTCGGTGAGGAGACGGCCAAGCTGCTCGGTGCGCTGGCCTCCTGGGCCAAGGACCAGGGCGCCGACCTCGGAGCCGGCATGGGAGCGATGGCCGCCCACGCCGCGGGGTCCTGGCACGACGTCGACGACCACATCGCCACCGGGGCCGAGGAGTGCACCTACTGCCCCGTGTGCCGCACCATCCATGCCGTGCGCGAGACCTCCCCCGAGGTCAAGGCGCACCTGGCGGTCGCCGCGGCGTCGCTGCTCCAGGCGGCCGCGGGCATCCTGGCGACGGTCGCGCCCGACGAGCAGCGGGCGCGGGCGGCGACCGGAGAGGGTCTCGAGCACATCGACCTCGACGACGGTCCGTGGAGCGACGGGCCGGGTCTCGACGGGCCGGGTCTCGAGGGGCAGCAGCCCGACGGCGACGGCGACGGCGACCGCGACGACGAGGGGGACGCGTGACACTGACCATCGGCATCGACGTCGGCGGCACCAAGATCGCCGGCGGGGTGGTCGACGAGGACGGCACCCTCGTCGAGGAGCGCCGGGTGGTGTCACCGGCCCGCGACGTGGAGGCGATCGAGAGCGCGATCGCCGACCTCGTGGCCACGTTGCGACGATCCCACGAGATCGAGGCGGTCGGCGTCGGTGCGGCCGGCTATGTGGACTCGACCCGGTCGATCGTGATGTTCGCGCCCAACCTGGCGTGGCGCGACCTGGACATGCGCGCCGACCTGGAGCGGCGCATCGGCCTCCCGGTGGTCGTCGAGAACGACGCCAACGCCGCGGCCTGGGGTGAGTTCGCGTTCGGCGCCGGCGAGGACGTGGACGACCTGCTCCTGCTGACGGTCGGCACCGGCGTCGGTGGTGGGCTGGTGCTCGACGGCCGCCTGCACCGCGGCGCGTTCGGCGTCGCCGCCGAGGTCGGTCACATGCGCGTGGTGCCCGGCGGGCGGCTCTGCGGCTGCGGCAACCGCGGCTGCTGGGAGCAGTACGCCAGCGGCACGGCTCTCGTGCGCGGCGTCCGCGACGAGGTGACCGAGGGCTCCCTGCTGGCACGCGGCATCCTCGACCGCGCGGGGGGTGACCCCGACAAGATCACCGGTCCCCTCATCACCGAGGCCGCACGCGACGGCGACACCTTCGCCGTCGAGCAGCTCGCCACGCTCGGCCGGTGGCTGGGCGAGGGCATCGCGTCCCTGGCCGCCGTCCTCGACCCGGCGGTGGCGGTCATCGGCGGAGGGGTCAGCGCCGCCGGCGACCTGCTCATCGAGCCGGCGCGACACGCGTTCGCCACCGAGCTCAGTGGACGCGGTCACCGGCCCGTCCTCGAGATCCGCCGCGCCGCGCTGGGCAACCGGGCCGGCATGATCGGAGCGGGGGACCTGGCCCGCAGATGAACGGTCGTCCGGGCCCGGTCAGCCGGGTGAGAGGGGTCTACGTCGGCGTCGACGTGGGCGGCACCAAGGTGCTCGCGGGCGTCGTCAGCGCCCGCGGCCGGATCCTCGCCACCGCGCGGGGGTCCACCCCCGGACGGCGGGTCAACCCCGAGATGGTCGAGGACGCCGTCGTGGCCGCCGTGCTCGAGGCCGCGGGCGGTGCTCCGCTGCGCGGGGTGGGGATCGCAGCCGCCGGCTTCGTGGACGGAGCGGGCGAGCGGGTCATGTTCGCGCCCCACCTGCCGTGGCAGGGCGAGGACGTGCGGGCGCGCTTCGCCAAGCGGCTGCGCGCCCCCGTCGTCCTCGACAACGACGCCAACTGCGCCGCCGTCGCCGAGTGGTCCTACGGCGCGGCACGCGGCACTGACTCGGCCCTGATGGTGACCCTGGGCACCGGCATCGGAGGCGCGATCCTCTTCCACGGCCGGGTGCTCCGCGGGGTCAACGGCATGGCCGGCGAGTTCGGCCACATGCAGGTCGTCCCGCGCGGTCGGCGGTGCAACTGCGGCGGCGAGGGCTGCTGGGAGGAGTACTGCAGCGGCAGCGCGCTCGTCCGCTATGCCCGCGAGTCCATGGGCCAAGAGCCGACCATGCTCGACGAGTCGTGTGGAGGCGTCCCCGAGCGGCTGACCGGCCCCATGGTGACCCAGGCGGCCGAGGGGGGCGACCTCGTCGCCCGTCGTGCCTTCGGCACGGTCGGGGAGTGGCTCGGTGTCGGCACCGCCAACCTGGTCGCCGCCTTCGACCCCGAGATCGTGGTCGTCGGCGGCGGCGTCGTCGACGCCGGCGAGCGCCTGCTCGCCCCGGCCCGGATCGCGCTGCGCCAGTCACTGGTCGGTGCCGAGCACCGCACCGTCCCCGACATCGTGCCCGCCCAGCTCGGCCCGCGCGCGGGCCTCGTGGGCGCCGCGGTGCTGGTGCGGCGACTGACCATCCGCCGCGAGCGGCGCAACCCCATCGGGTCGAGCCCGCTCGGCCCGGGTCCGCTGGGCGCCGGGACCCTCAGACCTGGGCGCCGTCGTCCCCGGGATCGCGCGGCTCGCTCGGCATGGCGCTGACGAGGTAGGCGAAGCCGCCGAGGAACCACACGGCGAGCCCGAGCCCGATGATCACCGGGACGCCGATCGAGAAGACCACCACGGCCATCAGGGCGAGCGGGGCTCCCAGCACACCCAGCCACGCCACGAGCACCGGCGGGTCGGGCCGGGGGAGCGGCGGAGGGTCGGGCGGCACGAACCGCTCGGCCCACTCGTCGTCGGCGTGCTCGCGCGCCGCCTGCTCGCGGGCGGCTCGCTCGCGGGCCGCGCGCTCGACCGCGGCGCGGTCGGCGGCGGCACCGCCGACGCCGTTGTCGGCGGGCAGGTCGGGGAGCTCGGGGCGCTCGCCGTAGTTCTCGACGATGGCTCGCCAGGCCGCCTCCTCCTCGTCGGGGGAGCTGTCGTGGCGGCCGGGTCCGGGCGAGGTCACGACCCGGCCGTCACCTTGGCGACGAACTCGGCGGACTCCTCGAAGATGGTCGGGGCGTCGTTGTCGATGGTCGCCACGTGGAAGCTGTCCTCGAGCCGGCGCATCGTCACCGGCCCGGACACGCCCCCGGTCACGAGTGGCTCGGTGGAGTCGTCGACGACGTGGTCGACGGTGGAGCGGAAGTAGAGCACCGGCACGTCGATCCGGCCCAGGTCCTCGCGCACGCCCTTCCAGCCGGCCATCATCGACGCGGCCGCCTTGAGCGGCGTCTTGGGGTAGGCGTGCTCGTCCATGCCCGGCTTCTTGATGTCGTTGGCGATCGCGGGGAAGGCCGGGACCACGTGCTTGAGGACCGGCAGCGCCAGCACGTCCTTGCGCAGGGTGCGGATCGCCGGGTTGACCAGGATGACCCCCGCCAGCTTGTCGGGTCGGTCGGCCGCCAGCCGGAGCACCAGCGCGCCGCCCATCGACAGCCCGCCGATCACGATCCTGTCGGTGTCGGCGGCCAGCCGCTCGTAGGTGCGGGCGATCTCCTCGGTCCAGTCCGACCAGCCGGTGCGGTTGAGCTCCTGCCAGGTCGTCCCGTGCCCCGGCAGGCGGGGCACCTCGACGGCGTACCCCTTCTCGGCGAGGAACTCGCCCCACGGCTTCATCGAGAACGGCGACCCGGTGAACCCGTGGCTCAGCAGGACGCCGACGCGGCGTCCGCCCGTGAGCTCGGGGCGGGCAGGGGCGGACAGCGGTGCGGCGTGGGGGTCGACGGCCATGCTCCGCATTGTGCCGCAGGCCCGGTCGCTCCACCATCGGCGGAATCCGTCCCGCGGGCCGGGTGGGGCCGGGGCGGCAAACGGCACTAGGGTTCTCCGGAGAGGCGCCGAGGGTCGCGCCCGACGGTGGTGAGGAAGGGCTTCGTTGCTCTACTGGTTCCTGAAGTGGATCGCGGTCGGGCCGCTGCTGCGGCTGGTTTTCCGTCCCCGCGTCGAGGGTGCCGACAACGTCCCGCTCGAGGGCCCGGCCATCCTGGCCAGCAACCACCTGTCCTATGCCGACTGGCTGTTCATGCCGCTCACCCTGCCCCGGCGGGTGACGTTCGTCGCCAAGGCCGAGTACTTCAACTCACCGGGCCTCAAGGGCTGGTTCCAGCGACGCTTCTTCTCCGGCACCGGCCAGGTGCCGATCGACCGGTCCGGAGCGACCGCCGCCGAGGGCGCGCTCTCGGCCGCCAAGAAGGTGCTCGCCGAGGGCGAGCTCTTCGGCATCTACCCCGAGGGCACCCGGTCGCACGACGGCCGGCTCTACCGCGGGCGCACGGGCGTGGCGCGGCTCGCCCTCGAGACGGGCGTCCCGGTCATCCCCATCGCGGTCGTCGGCACCGACGTCGTCGCCCCACCCGGCAAGAAGTTCGGGTCGTTCACCCGCCCGGTGGTGCGCTTCGGCAGGCCGCTGGACTTCTCGCGCTACGAGGGCATGGAGGGCGACCGCTACATCCTGCGCTCGATCACCGACGAGGTGATGTACGAGATCATGCGGATGTCGGGGCAGGAGTACGTCGACATGTACGCCACCAAGGCCAAGGAGCTGGCCACCAAGGCCAAGGACGAGGCCCGGCGCGCCGAGAAGGCCGAGAAGGAGGCCGCGGCGCGCGCCGCCGCGGACGAGAAGAAGAAGGCGTCCTGAGCGGCCGCTCGATGCCCGTCGGGACCGATCCGGGCCAGGTGTGGGCCTCGCCGCCGGCCATCGCGGTGGAGGACCGGCTCTTCCGCGCCCTGGTGGTGCTGCGCGTCGTCGTCCTACTGAACGCGATCGGGCTCAACCTCTTCCGCGCCGACAACTTCGACCACCCCGCGGCCGGCGTGGTGGCGGTCGTGGTCATGGTCGCGTGGACCGGCTTCTCCGTCTGGGCCTACGACGACGCGGCGCGTCGCCGTACCTGGCTGCTCGTCGCCGACCTGGCCGTCGCCACGGGCGGGATCCTGGTATCGCCGCTGATCAAGGGCGAGCACATGCGGGCGACGGTGCCCGGCTTCTGGGTGATGGGCGCGCTGCTCGCCTGGGCGGTGCACTGGCGGTGGCGGGGCGGGCTGCTCGCGGCGGCGGTGCTGTCGGCGGCCGACCTCGCGATCCGCACCGAGGTGACGCAGTCCAACTACGGCAACGTCTTCCTCATCATGATCGGTGGCCCGATCGTGGGCTATGTCGCCGAGTCGCTGCAGCTGATGGCCGTCGAGCGCGACGCGGCCGAGCGCAAGGCGGCGGCGGCCGCCGAGCGTGCGCGACTCGCCCGGGCCGTGCACGACGGCGTGCTCCAGGTGCTGGCCATGGTCCAGCGCCGCGGGCTGGAGCTGGGCGGCGAGTTCGCCGACCTGGGCCGGATGGCCGGCGAGCAGGAGCATGCGTTGCGCTCGCTGATCCGGCAGCAGGACTCCGTGTCGGTGCCCGCTCCGTCGCGCGGCGAGGAGCAGGTCGACCTGGCGGCGCTGCTGCACCAGCTCGAGGCGGTGCGTCCGCCGGTGGTGTCCGTCGCGACGCCCGGCCCGCCGGTGCTGGTGGCCGTCGACCGGGCAGGGGAGCTGGTGGCCGTCGTCCGCGCCTGCCTCGACAACGTCGCACGACACGTCGGCGCCGACGCCGGCGCGTGGGTGCTGCTCGAGGAGCTGGGCGACCGCGTCGCCGTCTCGGTCCGCGACGAGGGCCCCGGCATCCCGGAGGGTCGGCTGGCCGAGGCCGAGGCGGAGGGGCGGCTCGGGGTGAGCGAGTCGATCCTCGGACGCGTCGCCGAGCTCGGTGGCACCGCCGAGCTGTCGACCGGCTCCTATGGCACCGAGTGGGAGCTGACGGTCCCGCGCTGACGTGTCGGGCGCCCCTCGACGGGGGTGGGCTTCGGTAGGGTCACCGCCATGGACGAGGGCAAGATCCGCGTGATGGTCGTCGACGACCACCCCATGTGGCGCGACGCTGTCGAGCGCGACCTGCAGGAGGCCGGCTTCGACGTCGTCGGGGTGGCCGCCAACGGCTCCGAGGCGCTGGCCCGCTTCCCGGCGGCGCGGCCCCAGGTCGTCGTCCTCGACCTGCAGATCCCCGCGCCCAACGGCGTCGAGGTGACCGCGGAGGTCGTGCGGCAGGACCCCTCGGCGCGGGTGCTGATCCTGTCCGCGTCCGGGGAGCAGTCCGACGTGCTCGACGCGGTCAAGGCCGGCGCCACGGGCTACCTCGTCAAGTCCGCCTCGCGCGATGAGCTGATCCGGGCGGTCCAGCGAGTGGCCAACGGCGACACGGTGTTCACGCCCGGGCTGGCCGGCCTGGTGCTGGGGGAGTACCGCCGCCTGTCCGAGGGACCCGCGCCCGCCGACCCCGAGGCGCCGCAGCTCACCGAGCGCGAGACCGAGGTGCTCAAGATGGTCGCCAAGGGGATGAGCTACAAGCAGATCGCCGAGCGGCTCGTGCTGTCGCATCGCACCGTGCAGAACCACGTGCAGAACACCCTGCGCAAGCTGCAGATGCACAACCGGGTCGAGCTGACCCGCTATGCGATCGAGCAGGGGCTCGACGACGACGAGGACTGACCCGGCGTGGGCTCCGCGCTGGAGGGCTACCTGCGGCTCCTCGGGTTCGAGGACCCGCCGTCGCCGACGCTGTCGACCCTGGTCGCGCTGCACCGGGCGCACCTGCGTGCGCTGCCCTACGAGAACCTCGGGATCATGCTGGGCCGGCCACCGTCGGCCGCGCCCACCGCCACGGTGGAGCGGATCGCGACCGTCGGGCGGGCGGGTTACTGCTTCCACCACAACGGTGCGCTGGAGATGCTGCTGTCCTCGCTGGGCTTCGCCGTACGGCGCTGGCACGGGCAGGTGTTCGACGGAGCCGACGCCGACGGCTCCCCGCCGTCGCTCAACCACCTCGTGCTCGAGGTGTCGGGGCTGCCGTCGCCGGACAACCCGGGCGGCCGCTGGTGGGCCGACGCCGGGCTCGGGGACGGGTTCCTCGATCCGGTGCCGCTCGTGGACGGACCGCACCGGCAGCACGGCTTCCACTACTCGGTGTCCCTCTCCGAGGACGGCTGGACGTTCCGCCACGACCCCGCCGGGTCGTTCTCCGGCGTCCGCGTCCGCGACCTGCCGGCGGGCGACGCCGAGGTCGGCTCGGCGCACGACACCCTTGCGCTGACGCCGGGAGGGCACTTCACCCGCTTCCTCGTCGTGCAGCGCCGGGGTCGCACCGGGGTGGACGCGCTGCGCGGCTGCGTGCTCGAGCGGGTCGAGCCCGGTCGCCGCGAGCGGACCGACGTGACGTCCTTCGACGACTGGCGCGGCGCGCTGACCGGAGTGCTCGGCCTGCCGCTCGACGACCTCCCCGCCGCCGACGTCACCGGGCTGTGGGAGCGCACCCTCGCGACCCACCGGGCCTGGGACCTGGCCGGCCGGCCGTGAGCGCGTCGGTCCGGCGGGCCGGCCCGGCCGACGCCGGGGCGCTGCTGGCCCTCGAGCGGTCGGCGAGCCTGGCGGCACTGGGGCACGTGTTCCCTCCCGAGCGCTTTCCCTATCCGTCCTCCGACGTGCTCGCGCGGTGGCACCTCGTGCTGGCGGACCCGGGCTGCGTGACGCTGGTCGACGGGGGAGACCCCGGACCGGAGTGGCTCGTCGCGTGGGACGACCACGCGACGGTGCGCCATCTGGCGGTCGCTCCCGAGGCCTGGGGCCGTGGTGCGGGACGGAGGGCCCTCGGGCTGGCGGTGGGCGCGCTGGGAGCCTCCGGGGCGGGAGAGGCGCGGCTGTGGTGCCTGGCGGATAACTCCCGGGCCCGGGGCTTCTATGAGTCGCTCGGCTGGCGGGTCACCGGCGCCGAGCAGCCGGCGCCGTGGCCGCCGTACCCGCTCGAGGTCGAGTACGTCCTGCCGCTGCGTAGGCTCGCCCCGTGACCGCGGACGCGCTGCTGGGCGAGGCCGACGAGCTCTTCGCGCTGCCGCTCGACGAGTTCACGCCGGCCCGTGACGCGCGGGCCAAGGCGCTGAAGAAGGAGGACGCGGCGCTCTCCGCGGCGGTCAAGGCGCTGCGCAAGCCGTCGCTGGCCGCGTGGGTGGTCAACCTGCTGGTCCGTCGCGAGACCGACCAGGTCGACCAGGTGCTGAGCGTGGGGGCCGCGCTGCGACAGGCGCAGGCGAGCCTCGACGGGGCCGAGCTGCGCGAGCTCACCCGGCAGCGTCGACAGGTGACCTCGGCCGTGACCTCGCGGGCCCGGTCGCTGGCCGCCGAGTCGGGGGTGCGGGTGACCGACTCGGTCGCCGAGCAGGTCGAGGGGACCCTCACGGCGGCGATGCTCGACGAGGGCGCGGCCGCGGCGGTGCGGTCGGGGCTACTGGTCGCCGCGCTGCGGGCGACCGGGGTGGACGCCGTGGACGCGGTCGCTGCCCTGGCGGTGCCGTCGGCGGCGGGCTTCGCGGCCACGCCCCGGGTCGCCCCGCCCGAGGCGCGCGCCGACCTGCACGTGGTGCCGGACCCCGAGCCCGACGAGCGCGCCCGCGAGGAGGCCCGGGCGGCGCTCGACGCAGCCGTCGCCGCGGTCGAGTCGGTCGGTGCCCGGGTCGACGAGGCTCGGGCCTCGGTGTCCGACCTCCAGGCTCGGGCCCTCCAGGTGCAGGGTGAGCTCGAGGAGCTGCGCCGCCGCCTCGCCGACCTCGAGGCCTCCGCCGAGGACACCGACGAGGAGCTCGCCGAGGCCGAGGACGAGCTCTCGTCGGTCGAGGCCGAGGCCGCCCAGGCCGCCCGGGTGCGCGACGAGGCCCAGGCGGTGCTCGACGGGCTGTGAGTCCCGGGGCCTGCGGGCCGCTGCTCGGGGCTCGGGAACCTGCCGATTTGGACCAATCGGCGCGAAAACGCCGGTCGGAGGTGTCGTTTGTGACCAATCGTGGCTGTGGAGAAGCGCTGGTCGGGCCGGGTCGTGGGGGAGGGAGCGGTCGTACGGCGGTCGCGCGCGCCGTCGTACCTCCGACGTGCCCTCAGGTCACGGATTGGACGCGAACTGCAGGTTCGGCCCCCGATTCCACGCGGATTGGGGCCAAACCGCATGTCCCCGAGGCCAGCAGCGGCGCTCTACCGGGCCCAGTCGCGCGACCGGGCGACGGCCTCGGTCCACCGTGCATAGGCGGCGTCGGCGGCGGCCCGGTCGCCGGAGGGCTCGAAGCGCCGGTCGAGGGCCCAGGTGCGGCGCAGGTCGTCGGGCGAGGACCACACGCCGACGCCGAGACCGGCCAGGAAGGCCGCCCCGAGGGCGGTGGTCTCGACGATGCGCGGCCGTTCGACGGGGATGCCGAGCTGGTCGGCCTGGATCTGGCAGAGCAGGTCGTTGGCGGCCGCCCCGCCGTCCACCTTGAGGCAGTCGCCGGGCTCCATGGTCGACAGCACGTCCCTCACCTCGAAGGCGATCGCCTCCAGCGTCGCTCGGACCAGGTGGGCTCGGGTCGTGCCGCGCGTGAGCCCGATGATCAGCCCCCGGGCGTGGGGGTCCCAGTGGGGTGCCCCGAGCCCGGTCAGCGCGGGCACGAAGACCACGTCGCCGGAGTCCGGCACCGTGGCGGCCAGGGTTGCGGTGTCGGCCGCCGCGGCGATGATCTGCAGCCCGTCGCGCAGCCACTGCACGGCTGCGCCGGTCACGAAGATCGCGCCCTCTTCGGCATAGGTCAGCTCACCCGACGGCGAGCGCCACGCCGCGGTGCTGAGCAGCCCGGCCTCCGAGCGGCGCAGGGTCGTCCCGGAGTTGGTGAGGATGAACGACCCGGTGCCGTAGGTGCACTTGGAGTCGCCCGGGTCCAGGCAGGTCTGCCCGAACAGCGCCGACTGCTGGTCGCCCGCGATCCCCGCCACCGGCAGCGACAGACCGCAGAACGTCGCCGGGTCGGTGACCGCGATCTCGCCCCAGCTGGGTGCGAGGTCGGGCAGCGCCTCGCGGGGGACGCCGAACAGGTCGCACATCTCCTGCGACCAGTCGCCCGCGGCCAGGTCGAAGAGCAGCGTCCGTGAAGCGTTGGAGACGTCGGTGACGTGGTAGGTGCCCCGCGACATCCGCGCGACCAGGTAGGAGTCGACCGTCCCCACCGCATAGCGGCCCGACTCGACCAGCGCCCACGTGTGCGGCTCGTTCTCGGCGAGCCAGGTCAGCTTGGTGCCGGAGAAGTAGGGGTCGAGCCGCAGCCCGGTCACCTCGGTCACCCGCGCCTCGTGGCCGGCCTCCTGGAGGCGCAGGCAGATGTCGGCGGTACGACGGTCCTGCCACACGATCGCCTTGCGGGGAGAGGTGAGCGTCTCCCGGTCCCACAGCGCGATCGTCTCCCGCTGGTTGGTGATGCCGACCGCGCGCAGCTGCGACCCGTCGAAGGACTCCAGGACCTGCGTCGTGGCGGCCAGCGCCGCCCGCCAGATCTCCTCGGGCTCGTGCTCGACCCAGCCGGGCCTGGGAAAGTGCTGGGGGAACTCCTGGTAGCCCTTGGCGGCGATCGTCCCGTCCTCGGTCACGACCACCGCGGTGACGCCGGTGGTGCCGGCGTCGATCGCCAGCACGCTCATCGGACGGCCTCCCCGGTCTCGGAGCCGGTGGCGCCGGCGGCGCGGATGATCTCCAGGACCCGGCGGTCGACCCACGACCCGTCGGCGGCGACGCGCATCTCGTAGTTCTCGGTGCCGACCCAGGCCTGGAAGTCGGCGTGCCCCAGCGCGCGGGCCCGCTCCTCGAGCTCGGCTCCGAGGTCGGCGGTCACGGGCTCCTTCTCCTCCTCGGTGGAGGCGGTCAGGTAGAGGTCGTTGAGGTCCAGCAGCCGGGCGAGCTCCCCGACGGGGTCGGCGTGGTCGTCGACGCGGAGGTCGACCGCGATGTCGTCGAGGCCGCCGTACCCCGCGCCGTCCCGCACCACGAGCAGCGCCGCCGACTGGCGACCGCGCTTGTCGCCACCGGCCGCATCGCCCGCGGCGAGGGCCGCGAGCAGCCGTCGGCCGAGCGCCGTCGCCGGGTCGCCGCCCTGCCAGGAGCGCTCCATGGCGGCCACGACCTCCTCGCCGGCGAGCACGTTGCCCTGGATGGCATAGCCGGGACCCGAGCGTCCGCCGGCCCAGTCCAGGCACGAGGGCCCGGTGTGCGACGCGGCGCCGCCGTCGACGTCGACGATGCCGACCTGACGGTGGTCGCGGCCCTCGTCCTCCTCCAGGAGCCGCTCCAGCGCGATCTCGGCGGTCGCTCCCTCGTCGAGGTGCGCGAGCGCCATGCCCTTGTAGGCGACGTTGGCGTCGGCCTGGGTGGCGATGGCGCCGACGCCGGCGACGGCAGCGGGTACGGCGGAGCCCACGGCCAGGAACTTGGAGGCGACGGCCACGCCCCACGACTCGCCGTCGTCGGACCGGGCCACGATGGAGAACGTCATGCTCGGAGACTAGTGCCACCACGTCCGGAATCCGCTTGCCCTCAAGCGGGCTCGAAGTCGGATGATGAGCGGGTGCTGCAACGCCTCGGCTTCCCGTCCATCGGCCGCCACCGACGCTTCGTCACCGCCATCGCGGTCGACGCGGTGGGGTCGGGCGTGTTCATGCCGCTGGCGATGCTCTACTTCCTCGAGGTCACGCCGCTGACGCTGGTGCAGGTCGGAGCGGCGATCTCCATCGCGTCGGCGGTCGCCCTGCCCGCCGGACCCGTCATCGGCGGCATCGTCGACCGGGTCGGTGCCAAGCGGGTGCTGCTCGCCGGCAACCTGCTGCAGGCGGTGGGCTTCGCGGCCTACCTCGTCACGCAGTCGTTCGCGGCCGTCCTCGCGTGGACGATCGTGGTCACCGTCGGGCGGACCGCCTTCTGGGGCTCCTACGCCAACATCGTCGCGGCCATCTCGCGGCCGGGGGAGCGCGAGAAGTGGTTCGGCTTCCTCGGCGCCTTGCGCAACGTCGGGTTCGCCGTCGGCGGGCTGGCGGCCGGCGCCGCGATCACGGTCGGGACGGAGCTCGCGTTCGACGCGGTCGTGGCGGCCAACGCGGCGTCCTACGTCGTCGCCCTGCTGCTGCTGCTCGCCGTCCCCGAGACCCGCCCGGCGCACGCGCCCGCGCTGCCCGGGACCTGGGGCACGGTGCTGCGCGACCACCGCTACCGGCTGCTCGTGGGGACCCAGCTGGGCTACTCGATCGCGATGATGGTGCTCAACTTCGCGATCCCGGTCTATGCCGTCACCATGCTCGGGCTCCCCGGCTGGCTGACCGGTGCGGTCTTCACCATCAACACCGTGATGATCGGCTTCGGTCAGGGGCTCGTCGTCACGGGCATGACCGGCCGGCTGCGCTGGCGGATCCTGGTGGTCACCCAGCTGGTGTTCGGGGCGTCGTTCCTGGTGCTCTGGGTCGCCGGCGAGCTCTCCGAGCCGCTCGCGATCACGCTCATCCTCGTGGGCTCGGTCGTCTACACCGGCGGCGAGCTGCTGGGCGGCCCGGTGCTCGGTGCCCTGTCGGCCGAGGCGGCCCCGGCCGAGCTGCGCGGCCGCTACCTCGCACTCATCCAGCTGGCGTGGAACGTCGCCAGCACCGTGGCCCCGGTGTCGTTCGCGTGGCTGCTGGCCCGCGGTGTCGCCGACCTGTGGGTCGCGCTGCTGGTCGTCAGCGCGGTCTCGGTCGCGGCCGCCGTACGCCTGGGCCGGACGATGCCGCACGCCGCGCTGCCCGTCACCAACCGCGTCGAGCCGGTCGCTGCCGAGCCCGCCTGACCCGGGGCGAAGGACCCCGGCGATGTGACGTGCGTCCAATCCGCGCAGTACGGCGTGGACGCTTCTAGCCGCCGGGTCCGGGGGTGAGTAGGCTCGCCCAGGGTCTTAGAACGATCCAACGACAGACGGTCAGAGACGGCACAAGGAGTGCACACAATGCGAGTCGGAGTCCTCACCGGTGGCGGTGACTGCCCAGGCCTGAACGCGGTCATCCGGGCCGTCGTACGCAAGGGCATCGGAACCCACGGGTTCGATTTCGTGGGCTACCGCGACGGGTGGAAGGGCCCGCTCGAGGGCCTGACCATGGAGCTCGGCCTCGACCAGGTGCACGGCATCCTGCCCAAGGGCGGCACCATCCTCGGCTCCTCGCGCACCAACCCGTTCAAGGTCGACGGTGGCGTCGAGCGGATCACGGAGAACCTCGCCAAGGACGGCGTCGACGCGCTCATCGCGATCGGCGGCGAGGACACCCTCGGCGTCGCGACCAAGCTCGACGCGCTCGGCGTCCACGTCGTCGGCGTCCCCAAGACCATCGACAACGACCTCAACGGCACCGACTTCACCTTCGGCTTCGACACCGCGGTCCAGATCGCGACCGAGGCCATCGACCGGCTGCACACCACGGCCGAGTCCCACCACCGCGTGCTCGTGTGCGAGGTCATGGGCCGGCACGCCGGCTGGATCGCGCTGCACTCCGGCATGGCCAGCGGCGCCAACATCGTGCTGATCCCCGAGCACCCGTTCGACCTCGAGGAGATCGCGGACTACGTCAAACACCGCTACGCCAGCGGCTACGCCGTCATCCTCGTCGTCTCCGAGGGCGCCGTGCCCAAGGAGGGCGGCGTCATGACGATGCTCAACAACGAGGTCGACGCGTTCGGCCACGTGCGCCTGGGCGGCATCGCCGACCGGCTGGCCGAGGAGCTCGAGCACATCACGGGCCACGAGACCCGGTCGGTCGTGCTCGGCCACACCCAGCGCGGCGGCACGCCGACGGCCTTCGACCGGTGGCTGGCCACCCGGTTCGGACTGCACGCCATCGACGCGGTCGCCGAGGGCAACTTCGGCACGATGATGGCGCTGCGCGGCACCAAGATCGTGCCCGTCCCGCTCCTCGAGGGCACCGGCGAGCTCAAGCTCGTCCAGCCCGAGGACTACGCCGAGGCCCAGGTCTTCTTCGGCTGATTCCCTATTGGGGATCGGGCGTCAAGTGGCGGTTGTTTGACGTCGCCGATGCCGGTTGTCAGGATCGTTGGTGGGGAAGGTCGCCTCGTGTTGCCGACGCCGTTGGGTGTCTGGCTTTGCATGCCCCGCTGGGGCTTGGTGAGGGGCCTTCCCCGCCTTCTTGCTGCGGCGGCGCGAGCGCACCTCGGGCGGCACGGTCCACTGCTGGGCGATGATCCGTTTTGCCTGCTCTGGGGTCACCGGGGTGCCGTCGGTGTCGCAGATGACGTAGGGCATGCCGCGGCGCATGACGGCCCAGAAGCGTTCGGCGAGGTGGCCGGCAACGACGCAGTTGGCCTTGAGGTGGTCCGCGCCGCGTTCGACCATCTGCTGGTAGTAGACCCGCGCCAACTGGGGGTCGTGTTTGCGGGCGTGATCGGCGGCCCGGATCAAGGTGACGCGCAGCAGGCTCGACCCGGCCTTGCTCATCGGCTGGCCCTTGCGGTCGGTCTCTCCGGTCTCACTCGCCCTGGGGGCAAGCCCGGCGAAGGACTTGAAGTGCCTGCCGCTGGGGAACCGCCGCGGGTCCCCGATCGCTGCGGCCAACACGGGACCGCTGACGTCGGCGACACCGGGCAGGGTGCGGGCGAGCTGTCCGACGTCGACCCATCGGTAGGCCTCCTCGCGGGCGGCCGCGTGCTGGACGAGCTGGGCCTGAACCGCGCGCAGCAGGGCGACCTCGGTGACGATCTCGGCGGCCAGGTCGGACCATGCGATCGCGGGATGGTCGCCGTAGAGCTCGACCGCGGCAGCCGCAGCTTCGCGCCACTGCTCGGCACGAGCGGCGCCCAGGTGGTTGTGGGACGCCTTCACGATGACCGCCGTCAACCGGGCCCGCCCGGCCCTGAGCAGTGCGCGTGGGTCGGCCCACCGTTCCAAGACCGCCAGATCGGCTGCGCCCAAGTCGCCGGTCAGCGGCGTCATCGGCATCAGCTGCCGGACCAGGTCCTTGATCCGGACCTTGTGCTCGGACGCGAGCCGGGTGAGCCGGTCGACGGCACGGACCCGTCGGTCCAGCGCAGCAACCTCGACATCAGGCAGCTGCAGCGGGCGCACCGAGTCCGGCGCGACCAGCGGAAGCCGGGCCAGAGTGTCGGCGTCGATGCCGTTGCTCTTCGCGTGCCGGGACAAGAACCGGCGCAGGTCCGCGGCCTTGGCCGAGGACACCCGGAACACCAGATGGCCCCGAGCGGTGAAGAACACCGCGATCGGCAGCCAGGCCGGCCCGGTCGGCTCGAAGACCACCTCCAACCGCGTGCCCGGATCCGCGCCGGCCAACGCCGCCTGCCTGATCAGCGTCAGGCTCTCCACCGTCGGGCGGCATCGTCGTCGACACACCTCGCGCCCGTCCTCGGCCAGCACCCGCACCGTGTGGTCGCTGGCGATACCCAGGTCGATCCCGACCAGCCTCCTGGACCCCATTGCTCACCTTCTTGTCGTGTCCTCGATATCGACTCCGACAGGTCCGCCGAGCGGGCTACCTCACGGCCACGGTCCCAAGAGCGGGCGAGCGATCTGACGACGGCTCCCACTCATGCGCTGAAACCGGACCCGACCTCGCTGGGCCGGTCCACTTCCCTCATCCGGGGCATCCGTGGCCAGACCAGCGATGGCAATCAGCCGAACGGGGCCACCGACCCGCAGGCCGACACCCCAGAGCCCGTCTCGACGCCACTCACCGGACCAGCCGGGACACTCACCATCCCGGGACCCGCGACGGTGATCAACCGCCGGAGCTCCTTACATGAGCAGCCGGGAGCGACAGCGCGCCCGGCGTCGCTCAGGCGGGTTGAGCAAGCGCACGACCGAGCCTGCGAGGTCGTGACCGCGCGTCGAAACCTGGCTTGGTCAGGGAAGGGCCGCGCTACTTGCCCCCGAATCGGGTACACCCCCGGTGTCCGATGACGAGGGGGCACGCGATGGCGGCACAGGCGACGGCGGAGGTGGCGGAGAGCGGCGAGCTGCGCCGGGTGATGGGGCCCTGGCTGCTCCTGCTGTTCATCGTGGGCGACATCCTCGGGGCGGGCGTCTATGCCGTCACCGGGCAGATGGCCGGGACGGTGGGCGGGATCGTCTGGCTGCCGTTCCTCACCGCGTTCCTGGTGGCGACGCTGACGGCGATGTCCTACCTGGAGCTGGTCACGAAGTACCCCCAGGCCGCCGGCGCCGCGCTCTACACGCACAAGGCCTTCGGCATCCACTTCGTGACCTTCCTGATCGCGTTCGCCGTGGTCTGCTCGGGCATCACCAGCGCCTCGACGTCGTCCAACGTGCTGGCCCAGAACCTCGTGGCCGGGCTCGACGGGGTCGGGCTGGAGACCGGCATCGGCACGACGGGCACGACGCTGGTCGCGATGGCGTTCATGGTGCTGCTGGCGCTGGTCAACCTGCGCGGCGTGGGGGAGAGCGTGAAGTTCAACGTGGTCCTCACCCTCGTGGAGATGGCGGCGCTGGCCATCGTCATCGGCATCGGCTTCTTCGCGCTGGCCAAGGGCGACGGCGACCTCGGCCGGATCACCGTGTTCTCCTCACCCGAGGAGAAGGGGATGTTCCTCGCCGTCACCACGGCGACGTCCGTCGCGTTCTTCGCGATGGTGGGCTTCGAGGACTCCGTCAACATGGTCGAGGAGACCAAAGAGCCCGAGCGGATCTTCCCGAAGATGATGCTCACCGGCCTGGGGATCGCGGTCGTCGTCTACATGCTCGTCGCGGTCGCCGTGGTCGCCGTACTCAGCCCGTCGGAGCTCGAGACGATCAACGAGTCCGAGGGCCGCGCCCTCCTCGAGGTGGTGTCCCAGGGCGCGCCGAACTTCCCGATCGACACCGTCTTCCCGTTCCTCACCGTCTTCGCGGTCGCCAACACCGCACTGATCAACATGCTGATGGCGAGCCGGCTCCTCTATGGGCTGGCCCGGCAGGACGTCCTCCCGCGCGCCCTCGGCCGGGTGTCGCCCAGGCGGCGGGCGCCCTACGTCGGCATCGCGTTCTCGACCGTGCTGGCGCTGGCGCTCATCGCCTATGTCGCGTTCCGAGCCGACAGCCCGCTCGTGCTCCAGCTGTCCGGGACGACGTCGCTGCTGCTGCTCCTGGTGTTCGCGATGGTCAACGTCTCGTGCGTGGTGCTGCGGCGCGACTCGTCGAGGAGGGGCATCTTCAGGTCGCCGGGGATCACCCCGCTGGTCGCCTCGGCGCTGTGCCTGTTCCTCGTCGGGCCGTGGGTCGACCGTGACCCGCTGCAGTGGACGATCGCGGGCGGTCTGCTGGCCATCGGGCTGGTGCTCTGGGTGTTCACCTGGCTCACCAACCGGGGCATCCGCGCGAAGAAGACGGGGTTCCGCGACATCGACGACCTCGGCGGCTGACCTGGACGGCCGGCGGGGAGCGTGCCGCGTACCCTTGACCGGTGACCATCCCCGACCTCGAGGCGCTGCATGCGCTCGGCCCGGCGCAGCAGCCGTCGTACGACGACCCGACGGCCCTCGCGTCGGCCGTGGCCAAGCTGCGGACCATGCCGCCGCTGGTGTTCGCCGGCGAGTGTGACGAGCTCAAGGACAAGATCGCGGCCGTCGCGCGCGGCGAGGCGTTCCTGCTGCAGGGGGGCGACTGCGCCGAGACCCTGGCCGGGGTGACCGCCGACAACGTGCGCAACAAGCTGCGGGTGCTGCTCCAGATGGCGGTCGTGCTCACCTACGCCGCCTCGGTCCCCGTGGTGAAGGTCGGCCGGCTGGCCGGGCAGTACGCCAAGCCCCGCTCGTCCGACACCGAGACCCGAGACGGGGTCACCCTGCCGGCCTACCGCGGCGACGCGGTCAACGGCTTCGACTTCAGCCCCGACGCCCGGAGGCCCGACCCGCAGCGGCTCGTCGACGTCTACAACGCGTCCGCCGCCACCCTCAACCTTGTCCGGGCGTTCGTGACCGGCGGCTACGCCGACCTGCGTCAGGTGCACACCTGGAACACCGACTTCGTCCGCGAGTCCCCGATCGGGCAGCGCTATGAGTCGATGGCCAACGAGATCGAGCGGGCCCTGGTCTTCATGCAGGCGATCGGCGCCGACCCCGACGAGTTCCACCGCGTCGACTTCCACTCCTCCCACGAGGCGCTCGTCCTGGAGTACGAGCACGCGCTCACCCGCATCGACTCGCGCACCCAGCTGCCCTACGACGTCTCGAGCCACTTCGTGTGGATCGGCGAGCGCACCCGCCAGATCGACAACGCCCACGTCGAGCTGCTGCGCCACATCCGCAACCCGATCGGCGTCAAGCTCGGCCCGACCACGTCGGCCGACGACGCGCTGGCCCTGGCCTCGCGGCTCAACCCCGACAACGAGGCCGGTCGGCTGACCTTCATCACCCGGTTCGGCGCCAAGCGCATCCGCGACGGGCTGCCCGAGCTGGTCGAGAAGGTCACGGCGGCCGGGGTCGAGGTGGCCTGGGTGTGCGACCCGATGCACGGCAACACGTTCGAGGCGTCCTCGGGCTACAAGACCCGCGCGTTCGACGACGTGATCGCCGAGGTGCAGGGGTTCTTCGACGTACACCGCGCGCTCGGCACCTGGCCCGGCGGGCTGCACGTCGAGCTCACCGGCGACGACGTGACCGAGTGTGTCGGCGGAGGTGAGGAGCTGGCCGAGATGGACCTCGCCAGCCGCTACGAGACGGTCTGCGACCCACGGCTCAACCGGGTGCAGTCCCTGGAGCTGGCGTTCCTCGTCGCCGAGATGCTCCGCGCCGCCGAGCGGCGCCCATGATCGACCTGCGTTCCGACACCCTCACCCGACCCACCGAGGAGATGCGCGCAGCCATGGCGCGCGCCGACGTCGGCGACGACGTGTTCGCCGAGGACCCGACGGTCATCGAGCTCCAGGAGCGCGTCGCGCAGCTGTTCGGCCACGAGGCGGCGCTGTTCACGCCGACCGGCTCGATGGCCAACGTGCTCGCGGTGCGCTCGCTCGTCGGGGTCGGCCAGGAGGTCCTCTGCGAGTCCTCGGCCCACATCGCGCGGGCCGAGCTCGGCGCGCACGGCGCCTACACCGGGCTGACGATGCGGACCTGGACCGACCCGCGGGGGCTGGTGGACCTCGACGCCCTGCGACGCATGGCGGCGCCCGACCTCGGCCCGTTCTTCGTGCGCACCGCCGCCGTGTCGGTCGAGAACACCCACAACTTCGCCGGCGGCACGGTGCAGCCGCTCGATCGGCTGCGGGGACTGCGCGAGTGGGCCGACAGCGCCGGCGTGCGGGTGCACCTCGACGGCGCCCGCATCTGGAACGCGCATGTCGCGAGCGGTGTCGCGCTCGCCGACTACGGTGCCGTCGCCGACGTGCTGGCCGTGTGCCTGTCCAAGGGGCTGGGCGCACCCGTCGGCTCGCTCGTGATCGGGTCGGCCGACGCCGTCGCCGAGGCGCGGGTCTGGCGCAAGCGGATGGGTGGCGGGATGCGTCAGGTCGGCATCCTCGCCGCGGCCGGCCTCTGGGCGCTCGAGCACCACGTCGAGCGGCTGGCCGACGACCACGCGCACGCCCGGCTCCTCGCCGAGGCGTGCGGGGTCGACCCGGCGTCCGTCGACACCAACATCGTGGTCCTCGAGCGCGCCGATGCCCCGTCCTTCGTCGCCGCGGCCGCCTCCCACGGGGTCAAGGTCAGCGCCGTCGGCCCCACCACCGTCCGCCTCGTCACCCATCTCGACGTCAGCCGCGGCGACGCCGAGCGCGCGGCCGCCCTCCTCGCCGCCCTCCCCAGGTCCTGACCCCGGCCTACTGACGCTCCCTGCGACGTACCGGAGCGCCACCTCGACGTACGTAAGCGCCACTTCGGTGGACCCGGAGTCCCACCTCGGTGGACCCGGAGTCCCACCTCGGCGGACCCGGAGTCCCACCTCGGCGGGGTCAGGAGGGGAGGCCGAGGAGGGTCAGGTCGCTGATGGCGGTGTAGTCGCGACCCTGGGGGCCGGAGGCGGGGGGAGAGACCCGGAGGAGGCGCAGGGTGATCGTGGTCGTGGTGAGGCGTGGGACGTCGACGGACTGCGGGCGCGGGGTCTCGCGCAGGCTCTGGGGGATCACGGTGCCGTCGTCGAAGACCCACTCGACGGCGAGGATGCGGCGGTTGCGGGGATACCAGCGCACCTCGCGGCCGGTGCCGTCCCGGTCGACCTTCGCATAGCCGTTGACGAGCCCGACCTCGCTGACGGTGGTGGCCGCGCCCAGGTCGATGGTCAGCTCGGCCCCGGCGCCGTTGCCCGGCATCCGCCAGGCGGTCTGCGGGTCGGCGTCGAGCATGTTGGCCGCGTCGTAGGTCACCGGGCGGCCGTTGACGTCCTGGTTGGGCCGGGCCACCGCCGGGACGTCGACCGTCGCCGCGGACGCCAGGTCCTGGGTGTCGCCGGAGGGGGCCGACCCATCCCCGCTCGGCGAGCCGTCGTCGCCCGCCGAGGAGCTCTCGCCGCCCGAGCCGGGGCGCGCCGACGCGTCGGAGGCAGGGTCCTCGCCCGAGCCTGAGCCGAGCACCAGCCAGATCGCGACCAGCGCGACGAGCAGCAGCGCGCACACGCCGGCCACCAGGATGGGCTGCGCGCCCCGGCGCCGCGTCGGCGCCGGGCCGGCGAGAGGGGGCGGACCCGCCGGAGGCGGCGCCCAGCCGGGCTGCGGAGGCACCGAGGGGTGGGGCACCACCTCGTCGGCATACATCGGGAAGCGCGCGTTGGACGGCGCCGGCGGGTGCGGCGGCGGTGGCGGCGGTGGGGTCCGGCGCCGCGGCCCGGGCGCCACGACGGCCGGTCGCTCGGCGGTGTCGGTGAGCCGCTCCGCGGCATGACGGGGTACGGCGACCGGCGCGCCGCAGCGCACGCAGAACCGGCCGGGGCCGGGGTCCTGCCCGCAGCGCTCGCAGCCGGTCATGTCCCTCCTCGCGACCTGGTCCCTCGTGCCGACGCCGCCAGCCTAGTGCGGCGTCGCGGCTCACCCCTCGGTCGGCGGCCGCCCCTCGGAGGCCCGGCCGGACGGCCACTGCGAGGCGTCGACCCGGCCGACCGCCGGGGGGAGCTGCCGCACGGCCTGGGCGAGCGCCCGCAGCTCCCCGCCGAGGAGCGCCTGCGGTCCGTCGCACAGCGCGGTCTCGGGGTGCGGGTGGACGTCGACGATGACTCCGTCGGCACCGACGGCGATCGCCGCGCGGGACAGCGGCACGACCAGGTCCTTGCGTCCCGCCGCGTGCGACGGGTCCACGATGATCGGCAGGTGGCTGGTGGCCTGCACCACCGGGACGGCCGAGATGTCGAGGGTGTTGCGGGTGGCCGGCTCGAAGGTCCGGATGCCGCGCTCGCACAGCACGACGTCGAGGTTGCCGCGCTGGGCGATGTACTCCGCCGCCATCAGCCACTCCTCGATCGTCGCCGTCATCCCGCGCTTGAGGAGCACGGGCTTGCCGGCCTCGCCGACGGCCTGGAGCAGCCCGAAGTTGGCCATGTTGCGGGTGCCGACCTGCAGCATGTCGGCGTTCTCCGCGACCACCGCGACGTCGCGGGCGTCGACCACCTCGGTCACGATCGGCAGTCCCGTCTGGCGGCGCGCCTCCACGAGGATCTCCAGGCCCTCGACGCCCAGCCCCTGGAAGGCGTACGGCGAGGTGCGCGGCTTGAACGCCCCGCCCCGCAGGAGCGTCGCGCCGGCGGCCTGCGCCATCCGCGCGGCCTCCAGGGTCTGCTCGACCGTCTCCACGGCGCACGGGCCGGCGATGAAGGTGAAGGTGTCGGGCCCGATGGGCACCTGGCGCTCGGGGCCGACCCAGACGGTGGACCGCTCGGGGTGGTGCTGGCGGCTGACCAGCTTGTAGGGGTCGGAGATCCGGTGCACGTCGGCCACGCCGGGCAGGGTGCGCAGGTTGAGCCCGTGGAAGGAGTCGATGTCGCCGACCAGGCCGATGATCGTGCGCTCGAGGCCGGCCGAGACGAACGCCTCCCCGCCGACCTCCTCCACGCGCGCGACGACGCGGGCGACGTCCTCCTCGGTGGCCTCGGGTGCCATGACGACGACCATGGGGTCCTCTTTCCATCGGGGCCACGGCGCGGGGGCCGGACAAGCAAGAACGCCCCGCGGTGGTGGCCGGGGCGTTGGGGGTGCGGTGGGCGTGAGGTCAGTGACCGCCCTGCACGGGAGCTCCCGGCAGGCGACCGAACAGATAGCGAGTCCTCACGGGCGGGAACGCTAGCCGACAGCGGCGGCGGCCGCGGGACGGTCCCACGATGCAGAACGGCCGGGGCGAGCGGGTCAGACGGCGATGTGCGTGACCTCGCCCTCGACCCGGCGCCGCGGCACCAGCTCGATGAGCAGCATGGCGGCCAGCACGAGCAGCCCGCCGAGCAGCATCCGGGCGGTGGCGTGCTCACCGCCGAGCAGGACGGCGAAGAACGCCGCGAACACGGGCTCCATGGTCATGATGATGGCGGTCCTCGTCGGCGCCAGGTGGGCCTGCGCCCACGTCTGGCCGAGCATCGCGAGCGCCCCGGCGAAGACGGCCATGTAGACCACCCGCGCCCAGTCGGCCGCGCTGCCCGGCAGGCTGACGCCGTCCCAGACGGTCGCGACCCACGCGATGAGCGCGATCATGGCGACCTGGACGATGGACATGCCCATCGCCTGGTCGTGCCGCGACCAGGCGCCGAGCCCGAGGATGTGGGCCGCATAGAGGACGGCGGACACCAGCACCAGCGCCTCGCCGTACCCCACCGAGAAGCCGTCCAGCGTGAGCACCCCCAGGCCGGTCATCGCCACCGCGACGGCCACCCAGGTCATCGCGGTGATCCGCGAGCGCAGCACCAGCGCGCCGAGGACGGGCGTGAGGACGACATACATCCCGGTGATGAAGCCCGACACGCTGGCCGGCGTCCGGGCGATGCCGGCGGTCTGCACGATCTGCGCGACGCCGTACATCGCCCCCAGCACGACGGCGTGCCGCGCCGAGGCCGACGCGAGGCGGGGTACGGCGCGGGGCGCGAGCGCGACCATGAAGACCGAGGCGACGGTGAACCGGATCGCCAGGAAGTCCAGCAGCGGCAGCCGGTCGAGCAGGTCCTTGGTCATGAAGAACGTCGAGCCCCAGGTGGCGGTGATGGCCAGCAGGGCGAGCATGGCGAGCAGGGTGGTCCGGCGTGAGCTCATCGCGACCCCTTGCCGGCGAGGCCGGACGCGACCTCGGAGCGCAGCCGCCTCAGCAGCGGCATGTCGACGTTGGTCCGGTCGCGCGAGCCGGGTGTCTCCAGGATGAACGGGACCCCGGCCGTCGCCGGGTGCGCGAGCAGCTCGCGGAACGCCTCGGTCCCGATGTGTCCCTCGCCGAGGCGCTCGTGCCGGTCCTTGCCGGCACCGCGGACGTCCCGGGAGTCGTTGGCGTGCACGAGCCGCAGCCGGTCGTGGCCGGCGACCTCGACCAGCCGGTCGAGGGTCGCCGTCGCCCCACCCGGCTCGTCGAGCGGCGCGCCGGCCGCGAAGACGTGGCAGGTGTCCAGGCAGACGCCGGCCCTGGGGTGCCGGTCCAGGGCGTCGAGGTAGCCGGCCAGGTCGTCGACCCCGGCGCACAGCGACCGGCCCTGCCCCGCGGTCGGTTCGAGCAGCAGCCACGGCGCGGCGTCGCCGTCCAGCCGCTCGAGGACAGGCAGCAGCCCGTCGCGGACCCGACGCAGCGCGGCCGCGTGCAGCCCCGAACCGCCGGTGGCGTCGACGTAGGAGCCCGTGTGCACGACGACCCCCTCGGCGCCGAGCGTCGCCGCCCGGCCGAGCTGGTGGGCGACGCTGGCGGCCGAGCGCTCCCAGGTCTCGCGCGTGGGGGAGCCGGGGTTGACGAGGTAGGGCGCGTGCAGCACCACCCGCAGCCCGCGGGCCGCCGCGGCCTCGCGGAACAGCCGGTCCTGCTCCGGGTCGCCGGGTGCCAGCGCCCAGCCCCGCGGGTTGCCGACGAAGATCTGGAGGGCCTCGCAGCCGAGCGCGTCGGCCTCGGCGAGAGCGCCGCGGACCAGCCCCTTGCCGACGAGGACGTGCGTGCCGACGGGGTTGCGCGCGGCGGGGTCGCGCGGCGCAGCGTCGGAGGTCCGGTCAGCCATGCACCGGCTCAGATGAGGAAAAGGGTGATGGTGCTGCCCTTGGGGACCGACGTGCCGGGCGCGGGGTCGGTGGACTGGACGAAGCCCAGCCCGAGGTAGCCGTCGGCCTTCTTGGTCTTCACGACGAAGCCCAGCCCCTCCAGCTTGGCGGTCGCCGCCTCGACTCCCGCGGCGATGATGCCGTCGGTCGGGATGGTGACCATCTCCGGGCCCTTGGACACCACCAGCGTGACCTTGTCGCCTCGGAAGAGCGGGCCCTGGCGGGGGTCCTGCGCGATCACGCTGCCGGCGGGCACCGTGTCGGAGTACTCCTCGTTGCTGATGTCGACGACCAGCCCCTTGGCCTCGAGCGCCTTCTTGGCGGTCGCGGCGTCCTTGCCGGTCCAGTCGGCGAAGTTGATCGGCTTGCGGCCCTTGGAGACCACGAGGTCGACGACGCTGTCGCGCTTGAGCTTGATGCCCTGTCGGGGGCTGCTGGAGATGACCCGGCCCCGGGGGACCTTCTCGCTGAAGACGCGCGTGGACTTCCCGAAGGCCAGATGGTGGGCCAGGATCCGGTCCTGGGCCTTGTCCTCGGTGAGCCCGACGAGCTGGGGGACCTTGTAGCGCTCCTTGCCGAGCGAGATCGTCAGCGTGATGGTGGCGTGGCGCAGGATCTTGGTCCCGGGCTTGGGGTCGCTCGCGATCACCTCGCCCTGGGGGACCTCCTCGGAGAACTGCGGCTCCGCGAGGTCGACCTTCAGCCCGGCGTCCTCAAGCTTGGCGGTCGCGCTGTCCTGGGTCAGCCCGAGCACACCGGGCGTGGTCGTGTAGCGGCCGATGCCGAACCACCAGGCGCCGGTCGCCACGCCGGCCAGGAGGAGCACGGCCAGCGCCACGAGCAGGGGGCCCTTGACGGACCGGCGCTGGCGCGGGGGCTTGGGCTGCTTGGGGGCCTTGGGCTGCCGGGGCGGCTTGCCCGGTCGGCCCGGACCCGCGGCCGGGGGCACCGGCTGACCGAAGGCAGGCCCGCCGGGCGGGACCGCCGTCGCGGTGCCGCCCATCTCCGGGATGCGGGTCGTCTGCTCGCGCATGCTCGCGCCGAAGTCGGCCCACGGCGGGGGCTCGCCCGCGAGATGGGGGCTGGTGACCCGGCCCAGCGGCGGGTCGATGCGCGGCTCGCCGGGGGCGATGTCGGCATCGGCGACCGTCGCCGCGGCCGCGCCCGGAGCCAGGGCCGCCGCCAGGTCGGCGTCGCTCACGGACGCCACGTCGAAGCGGTCGTCCCGTTCCTGGTCGTAGGGCTCGTCGTCCTCCACCCGGGCCATCGACGGCTGCGTGTCGCGCGGGTCCTCGACGCGCGGCGGCGGCTGCCAGGCCGGCGGGGGCGGGGCGACAGGCGGGGCGACGGGTGGGGGCTCCTCGGCGGCGACCGGCCCCTCGGCGACCGCGACGTGGTCGGCGATGTCCGGAGCCTCGTCGAACTGACCGTCGTCGTACTGCCCGTCCTCGTCGAAGCCCGCCTCGTCGTAGTCGTCCGCGGCGACCTCGGCCATGCCGGCAGCGGCCGCGGCCGCCGCCGGTCCGCCCACCGGCATCAGGTCGGAGACCAGCTCGGGGTCGTCGAAGACCCCGTCGGCGAGCGCCTGGGAGACCCGGCGCACCTGGTGGAGGAGGACGTCGGCGTCGGCGGGGCGCAGGCTGCGGTCCCGGCTCGTCGCCCGCGCCACGAGGGCGTCGACGTAGGCCGGGATCCGGCCCACCGTGGCCGACGGGGCGGGGATGTCCTCGTGGACGTGCTTGTAGGCGACCTGGATGGGGCTCTCGCCCTCGTGGGGCTTGGCGCCCGTGAGCATCTCGTAGAGCATCACGCCGGCGGCGTAGACGTCGGCCCGGGCGTCGGCGCTGCCGTCGACGACGAGCTCGGGGGCGAGGTAGGACACCGTGCCGATGAGGACACCGCCGGTCGCGGTGTGCTGGGTGTCGGCCGAGACGGCCTTGGCGAGACCGAAGTCGGCGACCTTGATCCGGCCGTCGTCGGCGATCAGGACGTTCTCGGGCTTGATGTCGCGGTGGATGAGGCCGGCCCGGTGGGCGGCGGCCAGCGCCGCCACGACCGGCTCGAAGAACGCCAGCGAACGGGCGGGGGAGAGCGGCGCGTCGTGGCGGATGACGTCGCGCAGCGTGTGGCCCGAGATGAGCTCCATCGCCAGGAAGATCACGCCGTTGTCGTCGCCCTGGTCATAGACCGCGACCACGTTGGGGTGCGAGATCCGCGCCGCGGCGCGTGCCTCGCGCACGAAGCGAGCCGCGAACTCGCGGTCGTCCCCGAGTCCGAGATGCATCACCTTGACCGCGACGGTCCGGTCGAGCCGCAGGTCGGCGGCGCGGTAGACGCTGGCCATCCCGCCGCGGGCGATGCGGGTGCCGATCCGGTAGCGGCCGTCCAGGATCCGCCCGATCAAGGGGTCGCTGAGGTCGCCGCCGTAGGGCCCGACGCCTTCGGGTGGCGTCTGGGCCTCGTCGTCTGGCTGCACGTTGTCGACCTCCGAGCTTTCCGGACGGGGAACGGTCCGGGACCCCTCATGGTACGGATTTCGTCGTCCCAGGGCCCAGCCACGGCGCGGCGTGGCGTCGCGGACACGATGAGGGCCCGCTTCGGTCGAGATGTCACAGTGGGCCCATGAGCGCAGACGTCCCCGACCTCGCGACCCTGGTCGACCGCTGGCTGGACTGGTCCCAGGCCGCCGACCTGCTCGGCGTCACGCCCGCCAAGGTGCGCACCATGATCCGCGACCACGAGCTGGCGGCGGCGGCGCCCGACGAGGCCGGCGGCCTCATGGTCCCGGCCGACTTCGTCCAGGACGGGCTGGTCGTCAAGGGGCTGCCCGGCCTGCTCACGGTCCTGCACGACGGCGGCTTCGACGACCGCGAGGCGATCGCGTGGATCTTCACCGATGCCGCCCTCCCGGGCCGCCCGATCGACGCGCTGCGGGAGAACCGCGGCTCGGAGGTCAAGCGCCGGGCCCAGGCCATGGCCTACTGACCGGAGCCACGCCGGGCACCGCCGCCGACTGACTGCTTTCTCACGTCCGCCTCCACCCCGACCCCGCGCGCAGCCCTGTGGGGGGTGCTCTAGGGTCGGTGGCATGAGCAAGTCGAGGACGACCCTCCTCCTTCTGGGGATGGTCGTCCTGGCTGCAGTGTGGTGGGGCCCCGGCCTCGTGTCGGGCGACACCACCACCTCACCCGCTGCCGTGTCCGTCACCACGGACGCCGACAGCGGGCTGCCCTGGATCGATGCCGCGGACCTGCCGCCCGAGGCGGCCGACACCCTGGCACTGGTCGACTCGGGTGGCCCGTTCCCCTACGACGAGGACGGCGACGTCTTCAGGAACCTCGAGCGCATCCTGCCCGAGGAGGACTACGGCTACTACCACGAGTACACCGTCGACACCCCCGGGTCCTCCGACCGCGGCGCGCGCCGCATCGTGACCGGGTCCGACGGACAGCTCTACTGGACCGAAGATCACTACCAGTCGTTCGAGAGGATTCACCGATGAGTGGACTGGCAGCCCTGTTGGCCGGCAAGAAGGACCCCGGCATCTACACCTGGCACGGCGCCTTCGGCACGGCCGACGTGCAGCACACCGTCGAGCACGCCGGGTGGCACTTCGCCCACGTCGACGGGTGGCACGGGGACACCAAGCGCGAGTTCATGGAAGACATCGGAGAGGCCCTCAAGTTCCCTGATCACTTCGGCAAGAACTTCGACGCGCTGGCCGACTGCCTGCGCGACGTCAAGGCGGGCGAGGGCCAGGGCTGGCTGCTGCTCTGGGACGGCTGGGGCCCCTTCGCCCGGCACGAGGAAGAGGCCTTCGAGAAGATCATCAAGGTCCTCGACGAGCGGGTCAGCGCCGACCACGGCGGCTCGTTCGCCGTGCTCCTGCGCGGCGAGGGCCCCGACGTCCCCGGAGTGCGCTCGCTCGACTGAGAGCCTCCCGCCGAGTCGTCGCGGCAGGTGACGGCTCGGCGGCGAAGGGTGCCCGGGTGGCGTCAGACGACGCGCTGGGTGGCGGCCTCGGCGAGGTCGCGGAGCACGGCGCGCGCGTGGTCGTCGATGCGTGCCCGGTCGAGCGCGGCGAGCGCCAGGTCGGCCAGCTGGTCGATCACCTGCTCGACCTGCGCGTGCGCGCCGGAGGAGTCGATGATCCCGCGCAGCCGGGCCACGCCGTCGTCGTCGAGCGCGGTGCCGAGCGAGCGGTGCAGCAGCTCCGCGTCGGCGGCGGGCGCCGCGTCGAGCGCCAGGGCGACCAGGACGGTGCGCTTGCCCTCGACGAGGTCGTCGCCCGCCGGCTTGCCGGTGGCCTCCGGGTCGCCGAAGACGCCGAGCAGGTCGTCGCGCAGCTGGAAGGCCTCGCCCAGGGGCAGTCCGAACGCCGCGAGGTCCGCCACCGCCTCGGGCGACGCGCCGCCCAGGGCGGCGCCGATGTGGAGGGGCCGCTCCACGGAGTACTTCGCCGACTTGTAGCGCAGCACCCGCATCGCGGCGTCCACGTCGGCGAGCCCGCGCGCCTGCGCCGAGACGTCGAGGAACTGGCCGGCGATCACCTCGGAGCGGCACAGGTCGAACACGTCGAGGGCGTCCATCACCCGCCCGAGGTCGAGGCCGCAGCGGCGCAGCAGCTCGTCGGCCCACGAGAGCAGCAGGTCGCCGAGCAGGATCGCGGCAGCGGCGCCGTACTGCGCCGAGCTGCCCGCCCACGCGTCGGCGCGGTGGGCCTCCGCGAACGCCCGGTGCGTCGACGGCCGCCCGCGTCGCGTGTCGGAGGCGTCCATGTAGTCGTCGTGCACCAGCGCGCTGGCGTGCAGCACCTCGAGCGACGCGCACGCGCGCAGCAGGGCCCGCTCGGTGTCGGCGTCGGGGTCGGGGGAGACCGCCCGGAAGCCCCAGTCGCAGAAGGCGGCCCGCAGGCGCTTGCCGCCGCTCACCGAGAGCCGGGCCTCGGCCAGCAGCCGCGCCGCGTCGTCGCCGAGGGGCGCCAGCCGATGGGCCTGCTCGCCGAGGAAGGAGTCCAGTGTGTCCTGGATGCTGGCTCGGAACGCGGAGGCGTCCCACGACGGGCCGGTCACCCGGCGAGCCTATCCAGTGGACGGTCCCGGCCCGGACAGGGGACCCTCACCTACGATGCAGCGCATGGTGGAGGACGGGGATCCGCAGCGCCCGCTCGGCGAGCTGGTGCGCGAGGGCGGCCGGTCGGTCTCCTTCGAGTTCATGCCGCCGCGCGACGAGGCCGGGGCCGAGCAGCTCTGGAAGGCGATCCAGGAGCTCGAGCCCTATCGTCCGACGTTCGTGTCGGTGACCTACGGCGCCGGCGGGACCACGCGCGACACCACGGTCGACATCACCGGCCGGATCGCGCGCGACACCTCGCTCCGCGCGATGGGCCACCTCACCTGCGTGGGCCACACCCGCGACGAGCTCGTCGACGTGCTGCGCGCCTATGCCAAGGCCGGTGTCCGCAACATCCTGGCGCTGCGCGGCGACCCCAAGGAGGGACCGCGCGCCGCCTGGACGCCCACCCCGGGCGGGCTGACCTATGCCCGCGAGCTGGTCGAGCTGGCCCACGAGGTCGGCGACTTCAGCGTCGGTGTCGCCGCCTTCCCGGAGGGCCATCCGTCGGCCGCGTCGCTCGACCACGACGCCCGGGTCCTCGCCGACAAGGCCGCTGCGGGCGCGGAGTTCGCGGTCACCCAGCTGTTCTTCCGGGCCGAGGACTATGTCGGGCTGGTCGAGCGGGTCCGCGCGCTGGGCGTCGACATCCCGATCCTCCCGGGGATCATGCCGATCACCAACCTGCGCTCGATCACCCGGATGGCCGAGCTGTCGGGCGCCCGCATCCCCGACGAGGTGATGGCCCGCTTCGACGGGCTGAGCGAGCCGGCCGCGGTCCGGCACGTCGGAGTCGCCATCGCCACCGAGCTGTGCCGGCAGGTGCTCGACGCCGGCGCCCCCGGGCTGCACTTCTTCACGCTCAACCGCTCCCGGGCCACGCTGGAGATCTTCGAGGCGCTGGACCTGCACCGCGGCGGCTGACCCCGGCGGGGAGCCCGCCGGTCGTCTAGGTTGTCGCCATGAAGCGCACCGTCACCGTCAGCGGCCAGGGCACGGTCAAGGTCGCCCCCGACACCGCCGTCGTCCGCGTCGCCGCCAGCCATCGCGCAGCCGATGTCGCCGCCGCGTTGGACGGAGTCACCTCCGCGCTCGACGCGATGGCGGCCGTGGCACGGGAGCACACCGATCCCGAGCGGGTCTCGTCGACCGAGCTGTCGGTGTGGCCGGCCTATGACGACCAGGGCCGGCCCTCGGGCTTCGAGGCCCGGCACGGCCTCGCGATCGTCGTGCCCGACCTGGCCGTGGCGGGGCGGCTCATCGCCGGGCTCGCCGGAGCGGTCGGCAACCGGCTCAACGTCGAGTCGGTCTCGCTCGAGGTCGGCGACCCCGCCGCCGCGCGTACGGCGGCCCGCGAGGCGGCCTTCGCGGACGCACGGGACCGTGCCGAGCACCTCGCGGGCCTCGCCGGTGCCGTCCTGGGCGACGTCGTGGCCGTGGCGGAGGGCGCCGGGCTCCCGCCCGGTCCCCTCGAGTCGGGTGGGGCGCGGGTGATGGCGGCGGCCGCGAAGGACGTGTCGTTCCAGCCCGGTCAGCGCTCCCTGGCCTCGGGCGTGACCGTCACCTGGACGCTGGTGCCCGCCCACACCTGACCGCGGGTCAGGCCGGGCCGAGCGTCTGGGCCACGAGGGCGGCCGAGAGCCCCACGAAGGGCACGCCGGCGCCCGGCGTGGCGTGTGCTCCGGCCGCGAGCACGCCGGGGACGGGGGTGCCCGGGCCCAGCCGGTGGCGCAGCGTCCCACGCCCGCGCCACTGGACGCCCCAGGGCGAGCCCGACCAGCGGGCCACCTGGCCGGCCGCCGGGTCGTCGACCCGGGCGACCACGCGGTCGCGCAGGTCCGGCCCGTGCTCGGCGAGGGCGTCCAGCGGGTCGACGCCGTGGCCGCGATGCTCGAGCGTGACCGCGACGAGACCGTCGGGAGCGTCGGTCCCGGGATGCACGGTGACGTCGGTGCGGCCGTGCCAGACGACCTTCCCGACCGACTCCCCGACGTCGGAGGCCGGGTCGGGTCGCAGCCCCAGGTGGGTGCGGTCCGACGGCTCGACCGGCCGGGTGCGGCGCACGTGGCCGGCCAGCGCCGGCAGCAGCCGCGGGTCCACGGCACAGACGACGACGTCGGCGTCGAGGTCGCCACGGTCGGTGGTCACCCCGACCGCTCGACCGCCGCGCACGGCGACGTCGAGGACCCGGGTGTCCAGCTCGACGGTGACCCTCCGGGTCGCGAGCCGGCTCCCGAGCGCCGCGGCGACGGCCGGCAGGCCCCCGGTGACCCGCCAGGCGCCGAAGCACTGCTCCAGGTAGGGCCAGACGGCGAGCCAGGCGGGGACGCGGCGCGGGTCCTGGCCCGCGGAGACCAGCGGGTCCGTGGCGAGCAGCCGCAGCCGCGGGTCGCCCAGGCGGGCGATCCGTCGGTGCACGCTGGTGCGCGTGGCGAGGCGGTGCCGCAGCTCCGGCGTGGCGGTGGCGTCGTCGTAGGGCACCTCGGCCCAGCCGCGCCGGACCATCTCCCAGTCGGAGGCGAGCTCGTCGAGGAGGGCGATCCACCGGTCACCGAGGCCGGGGCCGAGCGCCTCGACGGCGCGCAGTTGCGCCGCGCGCGACCCGCCGGGCAGCCGCACCGACGACCCGTCGGTGAACCGGTGCTCGCGCACCACCTCCAGCGGCGTCAGCTCGAGTTCGCGCTCCAGCGGCCGGCCGGTCTTGCGGAACAGGTCGCGCAGCACCGCGGGCAGCAGCGTCGACGTGGGACCCCAGGCGAAGCCGTCGACCGCGGTGGCGACGAGCGCCCCACCCAGCGCGTCGCGCGCCTCGACGAGGGTGACGTCGTGGCCGAGCTTGGCCAGCCGGGCCGCCGAGGCCATCCCCCCGAGGCCGCCGCCGGCCACCACCACTCGCGCCACGCGGCCGACCCTAGCCCGGGTGCACCGCCCGCCGGCGGGCCCGTCCGGTCCGCAGGTCGGGTGCCACCTCGACGTCCGGCAGCCCGGTGCCGAGCTCGCGGTCGAGCAGGCGCAGCAGCGCGGCGTTGAGAGGCGCCAACCGCTCGCCGGGGGCGAGCGCCGCACACGGGTCGATCGTGGCGAACAGCCCGACGGCGTTGCCGCCGGTGACGACCGTGCTGCCGGTGGCGCGGGAGGTGCGACGCAGGACGCTGCCGTCCCAGCTCACCGGGATCTCGAGGGCCTGCTCGGGGCCCGGCCCGGCACCAGGACGTGCGGCCGGCCGGTGCGCTGCGCGTCCATCAGCGGCACCAGGGTCTCGACGTCGTGGACCGTCACTCCAGTCGACCGGCCGGCCAGGAGGTTGTCCTGGAGCAGCTGCAGCAGCACCGGCGCGACGGCGGCGAGCGCGGTCAGCCCCATCGAGAACCGGGGGTTGAGCTCGGTGGGCCGGAACCCCTCGGCGGTCAGCACCCCGTCGATCCCGAACGCGCCGCGGTAGCCGTGCGCCGCCGCGAGATGGCCGCCGACCCGCTGGGCGACGCTGCGCATCTCGGCCCGGTCGGCCGCCGGAGGGTCCCAGAAGCTGGAGAGCCCGCCATAGACGAACGACCGCGCGGCCCGGTCGCGCAGCATGGCGATCTCGACCGGACGGAACGCCGCGGTGCCGTCGGGCAGCACCATCCCGTGGATGGAGCACGGCACGCCGTCGAGGAAGGGCTGGACCCGCACCCGGTCGCATCGGCTCGCGAAGAACTCCCTCGCCGCCTCGGCGTCGGCCTCGTCCACGACCCAGCGGACCAGGTCGCCGCAGCCGTTGAAGCCGTCGCGGGTGTCGCCGGCCCAGACCGCACCGAGAGGACCCGCCACGGCGTCGGTCGCCTCGAGGAGCGCCGCGCGCTCGACGGGAGTCACGCGGTGCGGGGCCGTCGGCACGCCGCAGGCGGCCCAGACGTCCTCGGCGAGGAGCTTGTCCTCCAGCGCGACGAACGCGGCCGGGCGACCGGCCAGGACCACGCGCCCGTCGACGGGCTCGTCGCTGGTGAGGAACGGGCTGCCCCGCCACACGCCCCGATGCTCCGGGTCGAAGGCGTCGACCGCGGCGGCCACGTCGGGCGGCAGGTGCCGGGTCAGGTGGTCGAGGGCCCGGAACTCCTCGGTGGCCGAGCCGAAGGTCCCCGGCTCGACGTCGACGACGACGCACTCCCCGTCCGCGGGTGGCGCGCCCGCCCCCCGGGACGTCGCGAGCACCAGCACCTCACAGCCGAGCCCCCGCAGCCACCGCACGGTCCCGGTCGCCGCGGAGAGGGGGGCCGGGGGCAGCAGCACCCGGCGGCCGGCATAGAGCTCGCCCCACCGCCTCGTCAGCGCCGCCTGGACGGCCCCGTCCGCGAGGTCCACCCGCTCGAATCTAGTCCGACGACCGGACGCGGCGACCACGCACGGCCGAGCCGACGCCCCCGACCGCGCCGCGCGGACTCAGGTGACGGCGTGGATGGGGTCTTTGCGCTTCCAGCGCCGCCAGCCGCGCCGGATCATCCGGCCGATGAAGAAGAGCAGGACCAGGCCGATCAGGAGCAGGACCGCGGCGATGGCGGCCGCCGCCCTCGGGTGGTCGATGGCATACCAGACGACGCCGAGGACGGCGACGTCCTCGGTCACGCTGGCCGCGATGTTGGAGGCGGGCTCGGGCGAGGCGTTGATGGCGAGCCGGCTGCCGGACTTGACCAGGTGGGAGGCCAGGGCGCTGCCACCTCCCACGACACCCATCACCGCCTGCTGGAGCGTCGAGGCGTCACCGGCGAGCAGGACGCCGACGACGGCGCCGGCGGTCGGGCGGATGGCGGTCGAGATCGCGTCCCAGGTCGAGTCGATGTAGGGGATCTTGTCGGCGATGAACTCCATGGCATACATGAACGCGGCCGCCGCCAGCACGTCCCAACGGCCCAGCACGTCGGGGATGTCCGGCATGGGGTTGACGCGGTCGGCGACACCGAGCACGAGCACGACGAGGTAGGCGTTGATGCCACTCGCCCAGCCGCTCGAGAACACCAGAGGCAGCGTTTCCACGTGCTGAGCATAGGGAGGGCCTGAGTATGCGAGCGGATGCCGCTCCGCGAGCGGGTCGGCAGGCTGGGGCGGGGCTCCGGCTCCGGGCTCACGGGGGTGGTCCGGACCGGAGCCCCCTCGTGCGGCCCCGCCCGGCCCGGGCTCGGCCCTTGACCGCCCGGTGCGGGGCGGCTGGACTGGCTGACCATGAGCACCTCCCGCACGACCCTCACCGTGGCCGACGGCCGCCGCCTCGACCTGGCCGTGAGCGGCCCGGACGACGGGCCGGTGCTCGTCTTCCACCACGGCACCCCCGGCAGCGCGGACCCGATGCGGACGGTGTCCGGGCCCTGCGACGGCCGTGGGCTGCGCGTGGTGACCTGGTCGCGACCGGGCTATGCCGGCTCGACCAGGCTCCCGGGCCGCGACGTCGCTCACGCGGCGGAGGACCTCGTCGCGGTCCTCGACCACCTCGGCGTCGGTGAGGCGTGGGTCGGCGGCTGGTCGGGTGGCGGCCCGCATGCCCTCGCCTGCGCGGCCGGGGCGCCCGACCGGGTCACCGGCGTGTTCGTGGTCGCCGGGGTGGCGCCGTACGACGCCCCGGGGCTGGACTGGTCGGCCGGGATGGGGGAGGACAACCAGGAGGAGTTCGCCGCGACGGTGGCGGGGGAGGCGGCGCTGCGGGACTACCTCGACGCCGTCGCCCCGGGCCTTGCCGGCGTCACGCCGGACCAGATCGTCGGCGAGCTCTCCTCGCTGCTGCCGCCGGTCGACGTGGCCGTCCTGTCGGGCGACGACGGTCTCGCGTTCGCCGAGGACCTGGCGCGGAACTGCCGGACCGCGCTCGCGACCGGGATCGACGGCTGGGTCGACGACGACCTCTCCTTCGCCCGCCCGTGGGGCTTCGACCTGGCGGGCGTCGGGCCGGTGCACGTGTGGCAGGGCACCGAGGACCTGATGGTGCCGTTCGCGCACGGCGAGTGGCTGGCGGCGAACCTCCCCGACGCCGTGCCGCACCTGCTGGCCGGCGACGGGCACGTCTCCCTGGTCACCCGGATGGGCGTGATGCTCGACGAGCTCCTCAGGACTCCGCGGCGATGACCCTGGCCAGGGCGTCGGCGTCGCGACCGACGACCGTGGTCCCGTCGGTCGCGGTGACGATGGGTCGCTGGATCGCCCGCGGGTGGGCCGCCAGCGCGGCCAGCCAGTCCTCGCGGTGGCCGGCGTCGCGGGGCAGGTCGATGCCCTCCTCGGCGGCCTCGGTCGCCCGCGCGATGTCCCACGGCTCCAGGCCGAGGCGGTCGACGACCGCCCGGAGCTCCTCGGCGGTCGGCGGGTCCTCGAGATAGCGGCGCACGGTGTAGCCCAGCCCGGCGGCGTCGAGCTCGGAGACCGCCGTACGGCACTTGGAGCAGGCGGGGTTGACCCAGATCTCCATGGTCACGCCACCTCGATCTCGACGGCCCCGGTCAGCGCGACGAGCTCCTCGAAGCCGGTGGAGAACACCGCGGCCGGGTGGCCCGCGGCCGCCCACACGACGTCGTAGCGCCGCAGCCACGGGTCGATGTAGGTCGGCACCGGCGCCGGGTGGCCGATGGGGGAGACCCCGCCGATCACCTGGCCGGTGTGCTCGCGGACGAACTCGGGGGTGGCCCGGCGGAGCGCGCCGACGCCGATGGTGGCGGCCGCCTTGGCCACGTCGACCCGGTGCCCGCCGGAGGTGAGGATCAGCACGGGGGCGCCGTCGGCGTCGAAGAGCAGGCTGTTGGCGATCGCCCCGACCTCGCAGCCGAGGGCCTCGGCGGCGAGTGCCGCGGTGTGCACCGAGTCTGGCAGGATCACGATGGTCCCGGTCCCGCCCCGGCTCGAGTGCTCGGCGCGGAATCGGGCGACAGCGGGGTGCTCGGAGCTCATGGCGTGACCCTAGCCGTGGGTCGGGCGACGAGCCGTCGGCGGGAGCCGACGGCGGGAAGAGGGGACCGATGATGCCGGAGATGCCCGCCTCGGTGACCAGAGCGATCTGGCTGCTGCGGGTGGTCGTGGTCTGGGCGGGACTGACCGCCCTGCTCACCTGGGTCTTCAGCGACCAGCTGATCCGCGCGTGGGCCGCGGGCAACGAGACGGCCCGGGTGATCCTCGACGAGCGCGGCCTCGAGGGCCTCAAGGAGAGCTCGATCAACATCCCCGCCTTCGCGCCGGTGGCGATCGTGCTGTTCGTGGTCTTCGCCGCGATGGCCGGGGTCCTGGTGGTGTTCTTCCGGGCCGGTCACGGCTGGGCCCGGATGGCGATGACGCTCATGGTGGTGTTCATGGGCTTCTCGACCGTCGCCGGCCTGCGGCGCGACCCGCCCGGCTTCTTCATCGCCCTCTCGGTGATCGGCCTGCTGCTGTCGCTCAGCCTGCTCGTCCTCCTCTGGCACCGAGACACCAGCCGCTATCTCAAGGCGCCCTACGTCCGCTCGGCCTGACGCGCCTGTCGGCGCTCGCCGGATTCCCCGCTCAGGCGGGGAAACCGGCACTGGTCGGCCGAAACTTCGGCCAACCAGTGCAGGCTTCGGGCGCCCCGTGGGGCCGGTGTGACGACCGGTACGACGTCGCACGGCGGCCGGGACCGGGGCTTGACGGACTGTCCGTGGCGAGGTGTACCGTGAGGTCAGTCGAACATCTGTTCGATCCCTGGCGGAGGCGACCTCGACCCCCGCCTCCGCCAGGACCGGCCCGCTCGCACGGGGTCGGAGCCAGGGGTCGATGGCAGGGGTCGACGTCGTGGAGGGAGCGTGGCATGAGGCGGTACGTCGACCCCGTGGAGGTGCGCAAGGGCCGGGTGCGCGGACCCGGCGCCGGGGATCCGGGTGTGGAGGGACCCGAGCAGTTCCTCTGGCGCGGCCGGCTCTGGCAGGTCCGCGCCGTCCTGGCCCACTGGGTCGAGACCGGACCGTGGTGGCAGTCGGCACCGGTCCGCGCGGTGATCGGCTCCGACGAGACGGCACCCCCGAGCACCCACGCGCCGAGCACCCACGCCCCGGACGCCCGGGCCGGCTCGGTGCCCACGGCCCGCGCCGACCTGCTCGCCGAGCGCGAGCTGTGGCGGGTCGAGGCCGCGCGCGGCCGTGACGCCTCCGGGGTCTTCGACCTCTCCTTCGACTGGGAGGCCGGCTCCTGGCAGCTCGTCGGCTGCGCCGACTGAGGGCGACGGTCATGAGCCCCTACGCCCTCCCGGCCACCACCCATTCCTATCTCGCCCGGGCGGCGGCCTCCCTCCAGGAGGCCATCACCGCCCCCGACGTGCCGGCGCGCTACGCCTGCGCCCACGTGGCCGCGCTGCGGGCCGCCGCGGCGCTGCTGGCCGCCCGCGCCCGGCCGGCCACCGCCCGCCGACGACCCCAGAAGAACGCCTGGGTGCTGCTGGCCGAGGTCGCGCCCGAGATGGGGGAGTGGGCGACCTTCTTCGCCGCCGGCGCCGCCAAGCGTGCCGCGGCCGAGGCCGGCTCCAGCCGAGCGGTCACCGCGCGCGAGGCCGACGACCTGGTGCGCGACGCCGACCGGTTCCTGGGCGTGGTCGAGGCCGCGCTCGGGCTGGTGCCTCACGGAGCCGTCGGGCGGGCCGACGACCTGCGCGCCGTCGGCCGGGCCGGTGTCGCCTGACGGTTTCGTCCATCTCCACGTCGCCTCCGGCTACTCCCTCCAGTACGGCGCCTCCCACCCGCACGCCCTCGTGGAGCGGGCGGCCGAGCAGGAGATGGACACCCTCGCCCTCACCGACCGCGACGGCACCTACGGCGCGGTCAAGTTCGCCAAGTCCTGCCTGGCCCTGGGGATCCGCCCCGTCCTCGGCGTCGACCTCGCCTACCGGCCGCCCGAGGACGCGGGGACGTCCCACGCGCGAGGCACCCGGGCGGACCGTCCGCCGGGCGGCGCCGGGCCGGAGGGGGTGGCGCGCCGCACTCCCGCGCGCGGCGGCGCCTTCCGCGACGACCGCCCGCCCCGGGTGACCCTGCTCGCCCATGCCGGAGGCCGCGGGGGAGCGGCCGGCTGGGCGACGCTCTGCCGGGCGGTCTCGGCCGCACACCTGGCCGGCGAGCGGGGTCGGCCGGTGGCGAGCCTCGACCTGCTGGCGCCCTTCCTCGCCGGCGGTGACGTGGTGGTCCTGCTCGGTCCCGGGTCCGAGCTCGGCGACCCGGTCGCCCGGCGCCGCGACGACCTCGCCCTCGAGGTGCTCGCGCGCTGGCGCGACCTGGTGCCGGCGGAGAACCTCCTCGTCGAGCTGGTCTCCCACCGGTTCCGGGGCGCCGACGGCACCTGGGGTCCCGGCACCTCCGCCCACGCCGCGCGGATGGCCGGCCTGGCCCGGCAGGCCGGGCTCGGGACGGTCCTCACCAACGCGGTCCGCTATGCCGACCGGCTCGACGCCCCGACCGTCGACGTGCTCGACGCCGCGCGGCGCCTGGTCGCCCTGGACCGCCGCCACGTCGACCGGGCCAACGCCGAGGGCTTCTTGAAGTCCGGCAAGCAGATGCACGAGATCGCCGAGGAGATCTGCCGGCTCTCCGGGGTCGGCGACTCCGAGCGGGAGGCCCACCGGCTGCTCGCCCGCACCCGTGCCGTCGCCGACCGCTGCGCCCTGGACCCGCGCGGCGACCTCGGGCTCGGGCAGATCCACTTCCCCGAGTTCGAGGTGCACGGCCTCGCCGCGTCCGCGACCTCGGCCGGCGCCGCGCCCCCGACCGCCGACACCGCGCTGCGCGCCCGCTGCGAGGGAGCGGTCGGCGACCGCTATGGCGACGGCCCGCGGCAGGTGGTCTGGAAGCGGCTCGACGACGAGCTCGAGATGATCCGGCAGCTCGGCTACGCCTCCTACTTCCTCACCGTCGCCGACGTCACCGACCTGATCAAGGAGAGGGGCATCCGCTGTGCGGCGCGCGGGTCGGGGGCGGGCAGCCTGGTCAACTACCTGCTCGGCATCTCCGGGGTCGACCCGATCCGGCACGGCCTGCTCATGGAGCGCTTCCTGTCCCCGCGCCGGCAGGCGCTGCCCGACATCGACGTCGACGTCGAGTCCGCGCGCCGCACCGAGGTCTACGAGGCGATCCTCGACCGCTACGGCGGCGAGCGCTGCGTGGCGGTCTCGATGATGGACACCTACCGCGTCCGGCACGCCGTCCGCGACGTCGGGGCGGCGCTCGGCATGCCGCCGGGCGAGACCGACGCGATCGCCAAGGCGTTCCCCCACATCCGGGCCCGTGATGCGCGGATGGCGCTGCGCGAGCTGCCCGAGCTGCGGGCCTCCGGGATCGGCGAGGGCCGGCTGGACCTGATGTTTCGGCTGGTCGAGCGGCTCGACGGGCTGCCCCGTCACATCGCGCTGCACCCCTGCGGGGTGCTGCTCTCCGACGCCACCCTGCTCGACCGCACCCCCGTCGAGGCGTCCTACGCCGGCTTCCCCATGAGCCAGTTCGACAAGGACGACGTCGAGGACCTCGGGCTGCTCAAGCTCGACGTGCTCGGCATCCGGATGCAGTCCTCGATGGCCCACGCCGTGGCCGAGATCCGGCGCGTCGACGGGGTGGAGGTCGACCTCGACGACGAGGCGCAGGTGCCGTTCGAGGACGCGCCGACCTACGACATGATCTCCAGCTCCAAGACCCTCGGGGTGTTCCAGATCGAGTCGCCGGGGCAGCGCGAGCTGGTCGGCAAGTCCGGGATCGGGTCGTTCTCCGACATCATCACCGACATCTCGCTGTTCCGGCCGGGGCCGGTCAAGAGCGACATGGTGACCCCCTACCTCGACGCCAAGCAGGGCTGGAAGCCGCCCGCCTACCTCCACGAGGACCTGCGCCCGATCCTCCAGGAGACCCACGGCGTGGTCGTCTTCCACGAGCAGGTGATCGAGATGATCGCCCTGTTCGCCGGCATCGGCTATGCCGAGGCCGACGAGAAGCGCCGGGCCCTCGGCGACGTCGAAGGGATGGCCGAGACCCGGGCCTGGTTCTTCCCGCGGGCGCTGGGCCGCGGCTACCCGCTCGAGGTCGTCGAGCGGCTCTGGAAGGTGCTGGAGGCGTTCGCGTCGTTCGGCTTCTGCAAGGCCCACGCCGCGGCGTTCGCGCTGCCGACCTACCAGTCCGCCTGGCTCAAGGCGCACTGGCCGGCCCACTTCCTGGCCGGGGTGCTCACCCACGACCCGGGGATGTATCCCAAGCGGCTGATCCTCGACGACGCCCGCCAGTGCGGCATCGCCGTGCTCGGCCTCGACGTCAACGCCTCGATGAAGGACTACGTCGTCGAGCCGATGGCCTCCCTCGACGAGCCGCCGCCCGTCGTGCTCGGGCACTCCTCGCGGACCCCCGGCGACGGCTGGCCCGACGGCCGTGCCTACGGCATCCGGCTCGCGCTGGCCGAGGTCAAGGGGATCAGCGAGGCCGAGGTGGAGCGGATCGTCGCCGCCCGGCCCTACCGGTCGCTCACCGACTTCTGGCACCGCGCCCACGTGTCCCGCCCGATCGTGGAGCGGCTGGTGCTGGCCGGGGGCTTCGACTCGATCTACCGCATCGGCTCGGTCGCCCTCGACCTGCGTCGCCGCGGCCGGGTGACGCGGCGTGACCTGCTGCTCCAGGTGGCCGACCTCGACCGGCACGCCCGGGCGCTCGACCGGGCCGCCCGGGGTCGCGGCCGCACCGTGGGACGCCGCACTCCCGCCGTGGCGGCGGAGCGCGCCGACCAGGCGGCCGCCCGCAACAGCGCCGACCCGCTGACCCGCGAGCAGTCGACCGCGCTCGAGCGTCACCCGCTGGCCGAGGCCGGCGTGTGGGCCAAGGCCTCGGCCCAGTCCCGGGCGACCCCGTCGCCGCGACCGGTGACCTCGGTCCAGCTCGCGCTCGACCTCGGCGACGAGCCGGCCGAGGGCGAGGTGAGCGGGCTGCCCGAGCTCGACGCCCAGGAGAAGATGAAGGCCGAGCTGGAGATCCTCGGCCTCGACGCCAGCCGCCACGTCGTCGACTCCTATGCCGAGCTCCTCGACGCGCTCGGCGTCACCCGCAGCCGCGACCTGCTGCGCCGACGCAGCAAGGCCGAGCTGCTGGTCGCCGGGGTCAAGGTCGCGACCCAGACCCCGCCCATCCGGTCCGGCCGCCGGGTCATCTTCCTGACCCTCGACGACGCCACCGGCCCGGTCGACGCCACGTTCTTCGAGGACGTCCAGGGGCCCTACGCCGCCACGGTCTTCCACTCGTGGCTGCTCGTGGTGCGCGGCGTGCTGCGTCGCACCGGACGCCGCGGTGTCTCGCTGCGCGCCACCGGCGCCTGGGAGCTGCCCACCCTGCACGCCCTGTGGGAGCGCGAGGGCGTCGACGCGGTGCACGCGCTCATGGCGGTCGTGCCCGACGGCTTCGCCGACGCGGGGGAGCAGGCCGTCGCCGGGGCCGCCGAGAGCCGGTCCTCCCGCCCGGTCGTGGCGTCCCCCGTCCTCGACGGCGCGCGTCCCGGCGACCCCGCTGCCCGCGGGGTGGCGGGCGGCATGGGCCGGCGCCGGGTGCTCGTGCACTCGAGCGGGTTCGCGCTCTCGCCCTACGCCGACGTCAAGCCGGCGGGGGAGTCCACCAAGGACGTCGCGCGCAAGCTGTGGCACCGCAGCCCCGGGAGCCCCGGATGACACTAGGGTGGGTGCCATGGCGACGGGAAGCGACCGACCCAGCGAGCGCCGGGGGGCGGCCCGCACGGCCGTCGTCTGGGGTGCCCTGCAGGGGGTCCTCGACGCGGCCGGACCGTGCGACGTCGTCGACATCGGGGGCGGCACCGGCGGCTTCGCGGTCCGGACGGCCGAGCTCGGGCACCGGGTGGTCGTGGTCGACCCCAGTCCCGACGCGCTGGCCGCGCTCGACCGGCGCGCCCAGGAGCGGGGCGTGGCCGACCGGGTCACCGCCCTCCAGGGCGACCTGGCCGGCGTCGTGGAGCTGCTGGGGGCCGGGAGCGCCGACGTCGTGCTGTGCCACGGGGTCCTCGAGGTCGTCGACGACCCGGTCGCCGCGCTGGCGGCGATCGCCGGGGTGCTGCGACCCGACGGCACCGTCTCCCTCCTCGTCGCCCAGCGGCACGCCGCCGTCATCGCCCGGGCCATGGCGGGCCACTTCCAGCAGGCGCGTGCCCTGCTCGACCAGACCGACCCCGGCGGCCGCGCCGGACGCCGGTTCACCCACGACGAGCTCACCGCGCTGGTCTCCGCCGCCGGGCTGTCCGTCACCGCCGTCCACGCGGTCCGCGTCTTCTCCGACCTGGTGCCCGGCTCCCTGCTCGACCTCGAGCCCGGCGCGACCCAGGCACTGGTCGAGCTCGAGCAGGCCGTGGCCGAGCGCCCCGACTACCTTCCCCTCGCCACCCAGCTCCACCTGCTCGCCCGCCGCTGACCCCCGCCCCGTCCCCCGGGGGTGCGCCCGATGAGCGACGCCTCCTGGGAGTGTCCGGTCCTGCACGTCGACATGGACGCCTTCTATGCCTCGGTCGCCGTCCGCGACCGACCCGACCTGCACGACGTCCCCGTGATCGTCGGTGGGGGGTCCCGCGGGGTCGTGCTGTCGGCCAACTACCTCGCCCGTCACTACGGCGTCCGCTCGGCGCTGCCGATGACCCGTGCCCGGCGGCTGTGCCCCCAGGCCGTGGTGGTGTCGCCGGACTTCGAGACCTTCGCGTCGGTCTCGTCCTCGGTCATGGAGAACTTCCGCCGGGTCACCCCGCTCGTCCAGGTGCTCTCCCTCGACGAGGCGTTCCTCGACGTCCGCGGCTCGACCCGGCGGCTGGGCTCGCCGCTGGAGATCGCCGAGCAGCTGCGCGCCCGGATCCGCGACGAGCAGGGCATCACCTGCTCGGTCGGGCTGGCCGCCTCGATGTTCCTGGCCAAGATGGCCAGCCGCCGCGCCAAGCCGGACGGCGTCGTCGTGGTCCCACCCACCGAGGTCACCACCTTCCTGCACCCGCTCGACGTCGGTGAGCTCTGGGGGGTGGGGGAGAAGACCCAGGCGATGCTGCACCGCCTCGGGCTGATGACGATCGCCGACGTGGCGCACACCCCGGTGCGCACCCTGTGTCGCGCGGTCGGCGAGGGCCTCGGCACCCACCTGCACCAGCTCGCCTGGGGGATCGACCACCGCGCCGTCGTCTCCTCGCGCGGCCCCGAGGAGCCGGAGCGGTCGATGGGGGCCAACGAGACCTTCGGTCGCGACACCGACGAGCGGGAGGCGATCCTGCGCGAGCTGCTGCGGCTCGCGGCCCGGGTGACCCGGCGGATGCGGGTCGCCGAGGTCGCCGGCCGGACCGTCACGATCACCGTGCGTTTCGCCGACTTCACCACCATCACCCGCTCGCGCACCCTGCCCGAGGCGACCGACGTGACCCAGGAGATCTACCGCACCGCCGTCGGCCTCTATGACGCGCTCGGGCTGCAGCGTGCCCGGCTCCGGCTGGTCGGCGTCCGGGTCGAGGGGCTGGTGCCCCGCACCAGCGTCCACCGCCAGCTGGTGCTGGGGGAGCGCGACCACGGCTGGGCCGACGCCGACCGGGCGGTGGACCGGGCGACCCGGCGGTTCGGGACGCCGGTGGTGCAGCCCGCCAGCCTCCTGGCCTCCCGGCCCTGACCCGGGACGTGACCTCTCGACCCGGGGAAATGACCCCTCGTCGGGGTGGAGACCGGGACCCGGATCACAGCTGAGGACCAATTTGAGAACGCCGCTACCGAGTTGACCCGACGCTGCCTAGACTGGTGCCGAAGCCCAGTCATGGGCTGGAACCACCGGGGAGGAACCGTGCCGCTCTCGGAAGAGGAGCTGCGACTGCTGGAGCAGATGGAGCGCGCCCTCGTCCAGGAGGACCCCAAGCTCGCGTCCACCCTCCGCGGCACCGCGATGCGCCGCGCCGCCCACCGCCGGATGATCCTGGCGATCCTCGGCTTCCTCGTCGGCGTCGCCGTCCTCATGTCCGGCGCCATCCTGCGGATCACCCTGCTCGGCATCGGTGGCTTCCTGCTGATGCTGGTCACGGCCTGGGTGGCCCTGAGTGCCTGGCACGGACGTTCCTCCGACGCCTCCTCCTCGACCGAGACCCATGGCCCGCGCCAGACGCTGCGCGACCGCCTCGAGGACCGCTGGCGCCGCCAGCACGGCGACGACGCTTGACCCACCGCTGAGCACATCGCCCCACGCGCGGCTGAGGTCGGTCCCCGGCGGTCAGCCCACGTGGTCGACCAGGCCGCCGTGGCCCACGACCTCGACCGACCCGGTCGGGAGCGGGCGGCGGCGGTTGCGCAGCACCGACCGCGGCAGCCACCGGGCGCGGCGCCGGGCCGCGGTCGGCGCGCCGCCGACGAGGGAGGAGACGCAGGTCTCCACCTCCGTGCGCAGCCCGTCGGTCGAGGCGCTGCCGGGCGCGGCATAGCGCAGCAGCTCGACCGCGCGCACGATCCGCTCCAGCGCGAGCTCGGCCACGGGATAGACCCCGACGCCGTGCCGAGGCCGGTCGGCGGTCTGCTCGTCCTCGGGCAGCCCGAAGTGACGAGCCACCTGGGCCCCCGCGGCCCGGGGCGAGAGCCCCGTCGGCCAGGGGTGGCCCAGGTCGAGCATCGTGTCGTGCAGCTCGGCCCAGGCGGCCTCGGGCTCGTTCCAGGCCGCCCAGCGGCGGTCGCTGCGCAGCCGGCGCACGGTGCGCGGGGCCATGGCCAGCAACGCCACCACCAGCACGCCGACGAGTCCGCCGAGGACGGCCAGCCAGGGGAAGCCGCCCGAGTCGGAGGCGCCGTCGGCGGAGGACTGGTCGCGCTGTGCGCCGGCGGGAGCCGACGACCCCCGGGTCGGCAGCGCCTCGGCGTTGCCCGTGTCCGTCGGGGCACTGACGCTCGGCAGCTCCGGGGAGCCGGGCAGCTCGGCGCGGGTGTAGGACGGCGCCGCACCGGAGACCGAGCTCGGCGTCGGGTCGAACAGCACCCAGCCCGAGCCGGGGAAGTAGGCCTCGACCCAGGCGTGCAGGTCGTGGGAGGAGTACTCCCAGCTGTTGGGGCCGAGCCGGTCCGGGCGCAGGAAGCCCACGGCGACCCGGGCGGGGATGCCCTCGACGCGCGCCATGACCGCCATCGCGGAGGCGTACTGCTCGCAGTAGCCGACCTTGCCGTCGAGGAACTCGACCAGGGCGTCCGCGCCGTTGCCCGAGGGCGCCGAACGGATGTCGTAGGTGAAGCCGCCCTCCTTGCGGAACCAGTCCTGCAGGGCGGTCGCCTTCTGGAACTTGCTGGGCTGGCCGGCGGTGACCTGGTCCGCGATCTGCTTGACCTCGAAGGGCAGTCCCTCGGGCAGGTCGGTGAACCGGTCCTGGATCCGGCCGGTGGCGTTCGGTGCGGCGGCCATCGACGCCGGCAGCAGGTCGAGCCGCTCGGCGGTCAGCCGGTAGTCGAGGCCGCGGGTGTCGGTGCCCTCCATGGCCAGGAAGTCCATGGTGGCGTCGTCGTAGCGCCAGTCGCCGGCGGCCGTGACCGAGGTGGCCGGGACCATCGTGGGCAGCCAGGTGGAGTCGAAGCTGTCGAGCACCGAGACCTGGTAGTCGAACGCTCGTCCCTCGACCGTGCTCGACACCCCCTCGGGAGGCGGCAGCGGCCCGCTGGGCGTGTGGTTGGAGGGGATCTCCCGGTTGCCCGCCCGCCACTCGGTGCCGGTGAAGGTCGTCAGCGCCGAGATGCGCAGGTAGGCCGGTGCGGGATCGTCGGTGACCAGCCGCAGCAGCGGCTCGTCACGGCCGAGCTGGAGGTCGCGGCGCAGGTCGGTGATCGGGTTCTCGATGTGGACGTCGCCGTTGCCGGAGCCGGTGCCGCCGGTGAAGACGCCCAGGTCGAGCGTGGGCACCAGCGCGGGCAGCAGCAGCGCGGCCGCGGTGGCCGCGCCGCCGATGCCGAACGCCGTCGTCTTGATGGCACCGGTCCGCACGCCGAAGGCGGCGGGGTCGGCCTGCGCCTCGCTCTGACCCATGGGCCGGCCCCAGCGGGCGACCTGCTCGTCCTCGAAGAGGAACAGCATCGTGAGGAAGCCGCCGGCGGCCAGCACGAAGACCCACCAGGAGACCCCGTCGGTCAGCAGGCTCACCGGGATGCTGTAGATCGTCAGCAGGGACAGCCCGGCCAGCGGGACCCGCCGCATGGTCCCCGCGAACACGTCGACGAGCAGGACGAGCACCAGCGCCAGGGGCAGCATCAGCGGGGCGATGCTGGCCGCCGACGTCGGGACCGGCGCGGCATAGGCCTGGGTCGCGTCGACGGCGTCGCGGACCGCGGTGGTGAGCTCGGTCCAGCGCTCGCCCCACGGCACGGGCGAGCCCGAGATCACGAGGCACCCGAACATCGTCACCACGACCACCTGGGCGAGGACGACGAGCGGGGCGGCCAGGCGGCTCCAGCGCAGGGCGGAGCCGACGGCCGCGATGAGCAGGGCGCCGAGGAAGCACGGCGCCAGATAGGTCGCGGAGTGCATGCTGAACCCGCGCCAGGACAGCAGCGTCACGAACGCCGTGAGCGTGCCGACCAGCGCCTGGAGCAGCGCGGTCCCGAAGGCCCCCCGGCGGCCGGTCACGGCGAGCCCGCCGACTGCAGCGCCGGGTCGGTCCCGGCGGCCGTCCCCGCGGCCGTCCCGCCACCCCGGCCGACGAGCCGGCCGAGGTCCTGCCAGACGTTCTCGAAGCGGTCACCCGGACGCAGGGGCACGGCGCGCCAGCCCTGCCGCGTCAGCGCGGGTACGGCGCCGCTGCCGCCCGCGAGCGGCGTGGTCCACGCCTGCACGTCCAGCGCCACCGCGAGCGACGACACGGCATGGTGCTGCATGCGACGCAGCACGCTGGCGTCGGCGTCCTCGAGCGAGCCGAACACCGCGACCAGCAGGCCGCCCTGGCTCGCCTCGGACAGCCAGCCCGTGTCGATGACCGTCCGCGCGGTCGGCTGGACGACGGCCAGGGCCTCCAGGAGGGGGCCGGTGTTGAGCTCGGCCTCGCGGAAGTGCCAGGACGCGCCGGGGTCCTCGCCGGTCGCGGTGACGAGGCGGACCGTGAACCCGCGCTGGCTGAGGTGGATCGCCACCGAGGCGGTGAGGGAGACCGCGGCCTCCAGCGAGGAGGCGATGCCCTGACCCCGATGGGCGATGATCCGGTTGTCCAGGAAGAGCGTGGCGCGCGACTGCCACGGCTGCTCCTCGCGGCGCACCATGAGCTCGCCCAGCCGGGCCGAGCTGGGCCAGTGGACACGCCGCAGCTCGTCGCCGTGGCGGTACTCGCGCACCGTGACGTCCTCGGCGCTGCCGGTCGCGAACGCGCGGGGCCGGTTGTCGCCGGAGCCGGTCCAGGCGCCGCCGAGGGGGATCGTCGGCAGGGCCACCGTCCGCGGCGTGACGGTGAGGGCAGCGGTGGTGCGGAAGGCGCGGCCCAGCTCGACCATGCCGAAGGGGTCGCTCACCCGGACCGTCATCGGCCCGATCTCGAAGCGGCCGCGGACGTCGGAGCGCACCTGGTAGGTGACGTGTCGGCGCCAGCCGTGGCCGATCCCCTCGAGGACGAAGCGGGGTCGGGTGCCCAGGACGTAGGGGACCTGGTCCTCCAGGAGCAGCACGCCGGTGGGCGTCCTGCCCTCGTTGGTCAGCGCCAGCTGGACGCGGGCGGCCTGGCCCGCGGCCACGAGGTCGGGCGAGACGGTGCGGACGAGGGCCAGCCGGTAGCGGCCCTGGCCCACGACGGCCGCGGTGATGAGGGGGACGGCGGTCAGCAGGATGCCGACCCGGGTGAGCATCGGCTGACCGAGCACGATGGCGCACGCGACGGCGGTGACGCCGGCGGCCAGGAAGGCACGCCCGCGCAGGGTCAACGCGCTCAACGCCTCTCGCACCTGGCTGCTCCCTTCCCCTCGGTGGCGGCTCGGTCGTGGAGGTCCGGTCAGCCGGCCTGTCCGTCGGGCACCGGCACCGACGCGAGGACGCTGTCGAGGATCACGGAGCTGCTGCGGCCGTTCATGGCGGCCTCGACGCTCGGCAGCAGCCGATGGGCCAGCACCGGGCGGGCGAGGGAGTGGACGTCGTCGGGCAGGACGTAGTCGCGTCCCTGCATGGCGGCCTGGGCCTTGGACGCCCGGATCAGGTGGAGGGTCGCCCGGGGCGAGGCGCCCAGCGTCAGCTCCTGCGAGCGCCGGGTGGCGGTGGTGAGGGCGACGGCGTAGCGCTGAACGGCCTGCGAGACATAGACCTGGCCGACGATCCCGATGAGCTTGCGGATCGCGGCGGCGTCCGCGACCGGCTCGAGGTCCTCGAGAGGGCTGCCGCCGGTGTGGGAGTCGAGCATCGCGATCTCCGCGGCCTCGACGGGGTAGCCGACCGACACCCGCGCCATGAAGCGGTCGCGCTGGGCCTCGGGGAGCGCGTAGGTCCCCTCCATCTCGATGGGGTTCTGGGTCGCGATGACCATGAACGGCGTCTCGAGCTGGTAGGTCGTGTTGTCGACGGTGACCTGCCGCTCCTCCATGCACTCGAGCAGGGCGGACTGGGTCTTGGGGGAGGCCCGGTTGATCTCGTCGCCGACCACGATGTTGGCGAAGATGCCACCGGGGCGGAACTCGAACTGTCGGGTGTTCTGGTTGAACACCGACACGCCGGTGACGTCGGAGGGCAGCAGGTCGGGCGTGAACTGGATGCGGCGCACCGAGCAGTCGATGCTGCGCGCCAGCGCCTTGCTGAGCATCGTCTTGCCGACGCCCGGCACGTCCTCGATGAGCAGGTGGCCCTCGGCGAGCATGACGACCATGGCCGCGGCCACGACGTCGGTCTTGCCCTCGATCACGCGCTCGACGTTCCTGCGCACGAGGCCCGTCACCCGGGCCAGTGTCTCCAGGTCGGCCCCTCCCGCCGGCGGAGTTCCCACGTGCCGTCCTCCCTCTGCCCTGCCCGTCGCCGATGCGGGCGCTGCCGCCCACCGTATTCCGTCAGGGCAACATACGCGCCCACGCCGCTGACGGTTCCGACGCGCGGGGTCACGGTTTGGTTGCGAGCGGTCGATCCGGCCGCTCCACCGTCCCCCACCGGGCGGCTCCGAGGCCGGCCCGGGCGCCGTCGTACGCCGTCCGGCGGCGGTCCGGACCCCGCCACCCGGCCCGCCCCGCCCCTCCACGACGCCCCACCCGGCATCGCCGCAGGTCAGACGCGGGGTGTCGACACCGAAAGTGGGGCGAAATGCCGCGAATCTGGTTGACGGTGGAGTGAAGTGGGGTATGGTGGGGCGAAGTGGTGGAAGACGGGCCATGCAAGGAGGTGCCGGATGTTCGTCGGCACCTACACGCCGAGGCTCGACGACAAAGGTCGGCTCTTCCTCCCCGCGAAGTTCAGGGACGAGCTGGAGGAGGGGCTGATGGTCACCCGTGGCCAGGAGCGCTGTCTGACCATCTACTCCCTGGCCGAGTTCACCCGGATCACCGAGCGGCTCCAGGCGTCCTCGTTCACCCAGAAGAGCACCCGCAACTACGTCCGCATGCTCGCGTCGGGCGCCTATGACCAGGTGCCGGACAAGCAGGGGCGGATCACCCTCGGGGCTCAGCTGCGCGACTACGCCTCGCTCGAGAAGGACGTCGTGGTCATCGGCGTCATGAACCACGTGGAGATCTGGGACCCCCGGGCCTGGGAGGCCTACGCGGCCGAGCAGGAGCAGGCGTTCTCCGACGTCTCCGAGGAGATCTTCCCCGGGTTCTGACCCGGGCAGGCAGCACCAGCACCACCAGCACAACTCAACAACGGACTCGTCAGGCGAGGTCTCGTGCCCGCTCTGCCGCCGCCGTCTGGGGCAACTTCCCCGGCACCAGAAGGCATTCCCCCGGTGTGAGCGGGCAGGGACCTGGCCGGACGAGTCCGATCGCCACTTCCGGCACTCCGTCAGTCAGCACACACCGTGGGGTCGAGACCATGAGCAGCACCGCCAGCGCACCGACCGGCACCGTCCGGGTGCGGCAGCGGGCCCGCGAGGCCGTCGCCGTCATGGTCGTCTCCGTGGCGATGTCCGGCGGGCTGGCCACCGTCCTGCTGCTGCTCACCCGGGTGGGCAGGTAGCCCGATGACCACCCCCTGCCACGACCCGGTGCTCCTGGACCGGGTCGTCGCCCTGCTGGCGCCGGCGCTGTCGCACCCCGAGGCCGTCATGGTCGACGCCACGCTCGGCCTCGGCGGCCACACCGAGGCGGTGCTGTCCGCCTGCGGGCTGGCCCGGGTCGTCGGCATCGACCGTGACCCCGAGGCGCTCCGCCTGGCCGGCGAGCGCCTCGCGCCGTACGGCGACCGCTTCACCCCCGCGCACGCGGTCTACGACGAGATCCCCGACGTCCTGGCCGACCTCGGGCTCGACGCGGTCGACGCAGTGCTCTTCGACCTGGGTGTCTCCTCGATGCAGCTGGACCTGCGCGAGCGCGGCTTCGCCTACGCCGAGGACGCCCCGCTCGACATGCGCATGGACCCGACCACCGGGCCGACCGCCGCCGACGTCCTCAACACCTACGCGGCCGACGAGCTCGCCCGGGTGCTGCGCGAGTACGGCGAGGAGCGGTTCGCCCGCAAGATCGCCGCGGCCGTCGTCCGCGAGCGCGCCCGGCAGCCCTTCACGACGTCGGCCCGGCTGGTCGAGCTGCTCTACCGCGAGATCCCGGCCCCCGCCCGGCGCACGGGGGGACACCCGGCCAAGCGCACCTTCCAGGCCCTGCGCATGGAGGTCAACGACGAGCTCGCCGTGCTGCGCCGGGCGATCCCCGCCGCCATCGACGCCCTCCGCGTCGGTGGTCGGGTGGTCGTCGAGTCCTACCACTCGCTGGAGGACCGGCTCGTCAAGCGCGCGTTCACCGCGCGCACCCGCACCGACGTCCCCGACGACCTGCCGTTCGTGCCCGCCGACCACGAGCCGGAGCTCCGGCTGGTGACCCGGGGCGCCGAGAAGGCGGACGAGCGCGAGATCCACGCCAACCCCCGAGCCGCCTCAGTCCGCCTGCGGGCCGTCGAACGTGTCCGTGACGTCAAGGGAGTCGCCTGATGAGCAGTGCCGCACCGCAGCCCGGGACCACGCGTCTGCGGGCGTCCCGGATCGCCGAGTCCGCCGTCTCGCGGGCCCGGCTCACTGTCGTGCCCCGGCGCCGGTCGGCCAGCCCGCGGGTGCCCTTCCTGGCGCTGGTGACACTGGTCCTGGTGGGCGGGGTCGTGGGACTGCTCCTCTTCAACACCTCCATGCAGCAGGCGTCCTTCGCCGCGAGCGGGCTGGAGGACCGCGTCACCGCGCTGACGGCCCACGAGCAGAGCCTGACCATGGAGCTGGAGGGGCTGCGCGACCCCCAGCGGATCGCCGAGCAGGCGCAGCGCCTCGGCATGGTCCTGCCGACCACCTGGTGCTCGGTGCACGTCGGCGGTCCCGCGGCCTCCTGCAAGGACGGTGCCTCGGTGGCGGCCCCCCCGCTGCGCATCCGCCCGCTGCCGCCGGCCAAGCCCGCTTCGCTCGACCCGGACCCGGTCGTCGTCCACCTCAAGCCGAAGCACGACACGGGCGCCGCCTCACGGGACGGGGGCAAGCACCGGGGTAGTAATGGAGACCAGGGCCGCCGCCAGCAGCCCGCCGCGGGCCGGTCCCGCTGACCCCGTCCGCACGACCGCACCCGACACCAACTCCAGGAGCCCCGTTGCCCGCCACCCGCAAGGTCGTCTCCCGGCGCGGGTCGCCGCAGCTGCGACTGCGCGTGGGCTTCATCATCATCGCGATGGTGATGTCGGTCTTCGGCGTCCGGCTCGTGCAGCTGCAGGGCGTCGACTCCAAGGCACTGGCCGCCAAGGCGGTCGCCAACAGCCTGGTCACCGTGGTCCTGCCCGCCGAGCGCGGCGACATCCTCGACCGCAACGGTCAGCCGCTGGCCCAGTCCGTCGACGGTCTGATGCTGGTCGCCGACCCCTCCCAGACCAGCTCCGACGCACCCGCCATCGCCACCTTCCTGGCCCGGGAGCTCGACCTCGACTACTTCGACACCCTGCGGCGGCTGCGCAAGACCGACAGCAAGTTCCAGTACCTCGCCCGACGCATCCCAGCGGCCCGCGCCACCCGGGTCCTGGAGAAGGCCGACGAGCTCGGCTTCAAGGGCCTCGCCACGAGCCGCGACCCGGTCCGCAGCTATCCCGCCCACGACATCGGCGCCAACCTCGTCGGCTTCCTCGGCACGCCCGACCCGCACAAGGGCGTCCAGCCGCTGGCGGGCTTCGAGCGCGCCTTCAACCCGCTGCTGGCCGGCAAGGACGGCATCACGTCCTACCAGACCGGCGGTGGCGTGCGGATCCCGCTCGCCGACAGCACGCTGGTGAAGCCGGTCGACGGCACCGACCTGCACACGACGCTCGACCTGGACCTGAGCTGGTACGTCGCCCGCGTGCTGCGCCAGACCGTCGACGACTTCCGCGGCGAGTCGGGCGTCGCCGTGGTCATGGACTCGCGCACGGGCGAGGTGCTGGCCCTGGCCGACTACCCGACCTACGACGCGTCCGACCCGCTCGACGCTCCCAAGGACGACCTCGGCTCCCGCGCCCTCAACGACGTCTACGAACCCGGCTCGGTGGAGAAGGTGCTGACCGTCTCGTCGCTCCTCGACGCGGGTCTGGTCACCCCGCGCACCCGGCTCGTCGTGCCCGGCGAGCTGACGGCGGGCCAGGTGGACCCCATCCACGACTGGTTCGTCCACGGGACCATCAACCTGACGCTCGCGGGCGTCATCGCCCAGTCCTCCAACATCGGCACCGTGCTGGCGACCGACACGATGCCCGCACACGAGCTGGTCGACTACCTCCACGGCTTCGGCCTCGGCCAGAAGACCGACGTCGGGGTCCTGGGCGAGTCCGCCGGCATCCTGCCGGCCGGTCCCGCGCTGACGCCGCAGACCAAGGACCGGATGGCGTTCGGCCAGTCGCTGTCGGTCAACGCACTCCAGATGACCGCGGCGGTCAACACGATCGCCAACCACGGCGTCTACATCTCGCCCAGCCTGATCCAGGGCAGCGCCACCACCCGCAAGGGCGAGGAGGTCGGCACCGACCACGCCGTGCGGCGCCGGGTCGTGAGCGGCAAGGCGGCCCACCAGACCATGCTGATGATGGAGCGCGTCCTCGACCCGGAGGCGGGCACCGCTCCCGGCGGCGCCGTCCCCGGCTACCGGGTCGCCGGCAAGACCGGCACCGCCCAGCGGGTCAACGACGGCAGGTACGACGGATCCACCTCGGTGTCCTTCGCGGGCTTCGCGCCGGCCGACAAGCCCCGCTTCACCGTCTATGTCGTCGTGCACGCCCCCCAGGTCGCGGGGGGCGGTGGCTCGATCGCCGGTCCGGCGTTCTCCAAGATCATGGCGTTCGCCCTCCACCACTACGGCATCGAACCCACCGGCACCCAGCCGTCCCGGCTGCCCACGACGTGGTCCCGGTAACCTCACCGGCGTGGTGAGCGACGACCTGCTGACGGCGACGAGGCCACATCACCCTCCCCGGACCTCGCTGGCCGAGCTGGGCGACTGGCTGTCGGGCCGGGGCGGCGCGCCCGCGCTCGTCGGCGACGGGTCCGTGGCGGTGCAGGGCATCTCGCTGAGCTCGCAGCGCATCCTGCCCGGCGACCTCTACGCCGCCCTGCCCGGCTCGCGGACCCACGGGGTCTCGTTCGTCGACCAGGCGCTCACGGCCGGCGCCGTCGCCGTGCTGACCGACGACGAGGGGGCCGCCGCCCTCGCCGGACGCGCCCCCGCCCTGGTCGTGTCCCGGCCGCGGGCGGTCCTCGGCGCCCTCTCGGCGCGGGTCTATGACGAGCCCGCCACCCGGCTGCGGATGGTCGGCGTCACCGGGACGCAGGGCAAGACCACGACCACCCGGCTGGCCGACGAGGCGCTCCTCGCCTCCGGAACCCGGTCCGCGGTCGTCGGCACGGTCGGCACCCGCATCAACGGCGCCGAGGTCAAGACCGCCCTCACGACGCCGGAGGCACCCGACCTGCACGGGCTCTTCGCGCGCATGGTCGAGGACGGCGTCGAGGCCTGCGCCATGGAGGTCTCCAGCCACGCTCTGGTGATGGGCCGCGTCGACGGGGTCGTGTTCGACGTCGCCGTCTTCACCAACCTCGGCCGCGACCACCTCGACTTCCATGCGACGCTGGAGGACTACTACCTCGCCAAGGCGTCCCTGTTCACGCCCGAGCGCGCCCGCCTCGCGCTGGTCAGCGTCGACGACGAGCACGGCCGGAGACTGGCCGGCGAGACCGCGGTCCCGGTGCGGACCTTCTCGGTGCGTGGCACCGATGCCGACTGGCGAGCGGTGGACCTCGAGCTGTCGCCGGCCGGGTCCCGCTTCACGGTGGTCGCGCCCGACGGCACGTCCTACCCCACCTCGGTGTCGCTGCCCGGCGACTTCAACGTCGCCAACGGTCTCGCGGCGGTCGCCGCCGCGGCCGAGGCGGGCTGCGACCCGGCCGCGGTGGCGGCCGGCCTGGCCCGGACAGGGGGAGTCGCCGGCCGCCTCGAGCGCGTCGAGGGCGGCCAGGACTTCACGGTGATCGTCGACTACGCCCACAAGCCCGACGCCCTCGCGGCGGCGGTCGCGACCCTCCGGCCGCTGACGCAGGGACGGCTGGTCGTCGTGCTGGGCGCCGGCGGCGACAGGGACGCGGGCAAGAGACCCATCATGGGCGAGGTGGTCGCGGCGGTCGCCGACCTGCTCGTCGTCACCGACGACAACCCGCGCTCGGAGGACCCCGCCGCGATCCGGGAGGCGGTGCTCGCCGGCGCCTCCGGCGGGCGCGCGGAGGTCCTGGAGATCGGTGACCGCCGGCTCGCGATCCGCGAGGCCCTGCGCCGCGCGCGCTCCGGCGACGTCGTGCTGATCGCCGGCAAGGGCCACGAGACCGGGCAGGAGGTCGCCGGGGTGGTGCACCCGTTCGACGACCGGACGGTCGCGGCCGAGGAGCTGGGGCGACGGTGATCCCTCTCAGCCTCGCGGAGGTCGCCGAGCTGACCGGCGGCACGCTCGCCGGAGACCCCCACGTGCTCGTCACCGGTGCCGCCTTCGTGGACAGCCGCGCACCCGAGCCGGGCGGCCTGTTCGTGGCCGTCGTGGGGGAGCACAGCGACGGCCACGCCTATGCCGAGGCCGCCGTGGCCGGTGGGGCGGCCGCGGTCCTCGGCAGCCGTCCGACCGCGGTGCCGACCGTGGTGGTCGACGACCCCGTGGTGGCGCTGGGGCGCCTCGCGCACGCGGTCCTGGAGCGTCTGCCCGACACGACGGTCCTCGCCCTCACCGGGTCGCAGGGCAAGACCGGCACCAAGGACTACCTCGCCCAGGTCCTCGCCGCGGCCGGTCCCACCGTCGCCACACGGGGCAACAACAACAACGAGCTCGGTGTGCCGCTGACCGCGTTGCGCGCCACGCCCGACACCCGCTTCCTCGTCCTCGAGATGGGCGCGCGCGGGGTCGGCCACGTGGGCTACCTGTGCGAGGTCGCGCCGCCCCGGGTCGGCGCCGTCCTCAACATCGGCACCGCGCACATCGGCGAGTTCGGCAACCGGGAGGCCATCGCGCAGGCCAAGGGCGAGCTGGTCGAGGCGCTGCCGGCCGAGGGGGTCGCGGTGCTCAACGCCGACGACGACCTGACCGTGGCGATGCGTCCGCGCACGCGGGCCCGCGTGCTGCTCTTCGGCGTCGAGGCCGACGTGCGGTGGCGCGACGTGGCGCTCGACGACCTCGGACGCCCCGAGTTCGACCTGGGCCACGACGGCCGCTGGAGCCGCGTCCGGCTCTCCCAGCTCGGCGCCCACCAGGTGCTCAACGCCACCGCCGCCGCGGCGATGGCGCTCGCGGTCGGCGTCGACCTCGACGACGTCGCGTCGGCCCTCTCGGGCGCGACGGCCGCGTCCCCGTGGCGGATGCAGCCGCTGCAGCGCGAGGACGGGCTGCTCGTCGTCAACGACGCCTACAACGCCAACCCCGCCTCGATGACCGCGGCCGTCGAGGCCCTCGCGGCCATCGGGGAGCGCAGCGGCCGCCGGACGGTGGCGGTCCTCGGTGAGATGAAGGAGCTCGGCGACCAGGCGAGGGTGGGCCACCTCTCGGTCGGCGCGGCCGTCGCCGGCAGCGGCGTCGAGCTGCTCGTCACGGTCGGCCCGGAGGCCGACCTCATCGCCGAGGGCGCTCGCGCCGTGCCGTCCTGGGGCGGAGTGGCCATCACCACGGCGGGGCGCGACGACGCGCTCCTCGCCGTACGGAACAATGTGACGGCCGACGACGTCGTACTCGTCAAGGCGTCGCGGGGAGTGGCGCTTGAGCACCTCGTCGACGGGCTGCTGGCAGTGGACGAGCGTGACGAAGGAGCATCCGGGCGATGAGAGCGATCCTGTTCGGCGGCGGGCTCGCGCTGCTGATCTCGCTGCTCGGCACGCGGGTCGCGATCACCGTCCTGTCCGCACGCGGCTATGGCCAGGAGGTCCGCGACGACGGCCCCACCAGCCACCACACGAAGCGCGGGACGCCCACGATGGGCGGTCTCGTCATCATCCTGTCCACGTTGCTGGGCTACTTCCTGGCCAAGCTGATCACCGAGTCGCGGCCCTCGGCGTCCGCGCTCCTGCTGCTCTTCCTCTTCGTGGGGCTCGGCTTCGTCGGCTTCCTCGACGACTTCATCAAGATCGTCAAGCAGCGCTCGCTCGGCCTGCGCAGCAAGGCCAAGATGGTCGGTCAGACCGTCATCGCGCTCACCTTCGGGCTGTTGGCCACCTCGCCGATGCTGGAGAACGCCGACCACCGCACGCCGGCCTCGCTGCACATCTCGTTCCTGCGCGACATCCCGGCCATCACGCTGCCGATGATCGTGGTGATCGTCTTCATCTGGGGCATCGTGGCCGGCTTCAGCAACGGCATGAACCTCACCGACGGGCTCGACGGCCTGGCCACCGGCGCGTCGGTGATGGTGTTCGGCGCCTACACGCTCGTCAACATCTGGCAGCGCAACCAGGCCTGCGGCCCGGTGCCGAGCGCGCGCTGCTATGACGTGCGCGACCCGCTCGACCTGGCTGTCGTGTCCGCCGCGATCACCGGCGCCTGCTTCGGCTTCTTGTGGTGGAACGCCTCGCCCGCCGCCATCTTCATGGGCGACACCGGCTCGCTGGCGCTGGGTGGCAGCCTCGCCGGACTGGCGGTGCTCACCCGCACCGAGCTGCTGCTGGTCGTCCTGGGCGGCCTGTTCGTGGTCGAGACGCTCTCGGTGATGCTCCAGGTCGGGTTCTTCAAGCTCAGCAAGGGCAGACGCATCTTCCGGATGGCGCCGCTGCACCATCATTTCGAGATGCTCGGCTGGGACCAGGTGACCGTGGTGATCCGCTTCTGGATCATCACGGGTCTGTGCGTCGCGGCCGGGCTCGGGATCTTCTACGCCGAGTGGGTGGCCGGCACGTGAGGCTCGACGATCTGGGGCGCCGCGACTCCTGGGAGGAGGTCAGCGCCGTCGTCGCGGGGTTCGGGGTGTCGGGCTTCGCAGCCGCCGACAACCTGACCCACCTCGGCGCCCGCGTGGTCGCCCTCGACGAGGCCACGAGCGGTGAGAAGGCCGAGCGCGCCCAGCTGCTGGAGATCCTCGGGGCCGACGTCCGCCTCGGCCCCGGCTCGACGGCGACCCTTCCCGACGGCGTCGACGTCGTCGTCACCTCGCCGGGCTGGCGGCCCGACGCCGCGCTCCTCGTCCAGGCCCGGGAGCGCGGCATCCCGGTGTGGGGAGAGGTCGAGCTGGCGTGGCGGCTCCGCGACCCCGAGCACCCGGCGCCCTGGCTGGTGGTGACCGGCACCAACGGCAAGACCACCACGGTGCAGATGCTCGACGCGATGCTGCGGGCCGCGGGGCTGCGCAGCGCCGCGGTCGGCAATGTCGGGCTCCCGATCGTCGAGGCGGTCATGGACCCCACGCCCTACGACGTCTTCGCGGTCGAGCTGTCGAGCTTCCAGCTCCACTACACGCACTCGATGACCGCCGAGTCCGCCGCCGTGCTCAACGTCGCCGAGGACCACCTCGACTGGTACTCCTCGATGGCCGACTACGCCGCCGACAAGGGCCGCGCCTACGCCGGTGTCGAGCGTGCCTGCGTCTACAACGCCGCCGACCCCGAGACCGAGCGGCTCGTCCGCGAGGCCGAGGTCCAGGAGGGAGCCCGGGCCATCGGGTTCACCCTCGGCGTCCCGTCGGTCGGCATGGTCGGCGTCGTCGACGACATCCTCGTCGACCGCGCGTTCATCCAGCAGCGGGCCACCTCGGCTGCCGAGCTGTGCACGGTCGACGACCTCGCCTCACCCGCCCCCCACGTGGTCGCCAACGCCCTCGCGGCCGCGGCGCTCGCGCGTGCCCACGGCGTCACCCAGGCCGCCGTCCGCGACGGCCTGCGCGGCTTCCGCCCCGACGGCCACCGGATCGCCCACGTCCTGACGGTCGACGGGGTCTCCTGGGTCGACGACTCCAAGGCCACCAACCCGCACGCCGCCGAGTCCTCGCTGCGCGCCTACGAGCCCGTGGTCTGGGTCGCCGGCGGCCTCGCCAAGGGCGCACGCTTCGACGACCTGGTCACCGCCGTCGCCGACCGGCTGCGGGGCGTCGTCCTGCTGGGCCGGGACCGCCATGTCATCGCCGAAGCGCTGGCCCGGCATGCCCCGACCGTGCCGGTCGTCGACGTGGGGGAGAGCGCCGAGGACGACCCGATGGGTCGCGCCGTGGACGCCGCGGCGAGGCTGGCGCAGCCCGGCGACACCGTCCTCCTGGCGCCCGGCTGCGCGTCGATGGACATGTTCGCCAACTACGGCGCCCGCGGCGACGCCTTCGCGGCCGCCGTACGCCGCCTCGCCTGAGCGTCGACCGCTCCGCGCGTGCGGGTGCGCCGCCGAGCGCGCCGACTTCGGCGACACGCGCCCGATCTGCCGGGCGTCCCCGCTGGGGCCGGGGAGACTGGACCGACAGCACGACCGAGTCGGGAGGGGGCACGATGACCACCGTGCGTCCCGAGGCGCCCCCGGCCGTGTCCGCCCCGACCTCGTCGGGCCCCGAACTCCGGCCGCGCAGCTGGTTCGCCGCCGCACGGCACGCCCTCGACCGCCCGCTGGCCTCCTACTACCTGCTCCTCGGCGCGTCGGCGCTGCTGCTCACCATCGGCCTGATCATGGTGCTGAGCTCCTCCAGCGTCTACTCCTTCAAGCAGACCGGCGACTCCTACGCCATCGTCAAGAAGCAGCTGATGTGGGTGGCCATCGGCCTGCCCGTCGCCTGGGTGGCGATGCGGCTTCCGCACCGCTGGGTGCGGGGCCTCGTCTGGCCCGGCTACCTCCTCACGATCGGGCTGCTCGTGCTCACCGCGGTCAGCGGCCGGGCCGTCAACGGCAACCAGAACTGGCTCGTCGTCGGCCCGATCGCCATCCAGCCGTCCGAGATCGCCAAGCTGGCGCTGGTGCTCTGGGCCGCACACATCTATGCCCACAAGGACCGGCGCCTGGGCAGCCTCCACGAGGTGCTTTTCCCGGTGGTGCCCGGTCTGCTGCTCGCCACGGGGCTCGTCGTGCTCGGTCACGACCTCGGCACCGGCCTGGTGCTGTTCGCGATCGTCCTGGCGATGCTCTGGGTGGTCGGCGTCCCGGCCAGGGTCTTCGCGTTCGGGCTGAGCCTGGTCGGCGTGCTCGTGATGTTCCTCGCCACCACCAACCCCGAGCGGCTGGCCCGCATCACGAACTTCGCCGACCCGTTCCGCGACTACTACGGCACCGGCTGGCAGCCGGCCCACGGCCTCTACGCCCTGTCCAGCGGCCACCTGTTCGGTGAGGGCATCGGCGCGAGCCGGCAGAAGTGGGCCGACTTCCCGGGGGCGCACACCGACTTCATCTTCGCCGTGCTCGGTGAGGAGCTCGGCCTGGTCGGCACGCTGCTGGTGATCCTGCTGTTCCTCACCATCGCCTACGCCGCGATCCGCGTCGCGCTGCACACCTCCGACGCGTTCACCCGCTATGCCTCCTTCGGGATCGTCATCTGGCTGCTCGGCCAGATGATGATCAACGTCGGCATGGTGCTGACGCTCCTGCCCGTCATCGGCATCCCGTTGCCGCTCGTCTCCTACGGCGGCTCGGCCCTCGTGCCCACGATGGCCGCCCTGGGCCTGCTCGTGGGCTTCGCCCGCCGCGAGCCCGAGGCGGCGCGCGCACTCGCCGCCCGCCGCCGCGACCGCTCGGCGGGCCTGTCCGCCGGCAGCGTCGACCAGACCGCCCTCTGATGACCTTCTAGGCTGACCCGCGATGCGCATCCTGCTCGCCGGCGGCGGCACCGCCGGCCACACCTCGCCCCTGCTCGCCACGGCCGACGCCCTGCGGCGCCTGGACCCCGCGACCGAGATCACCTGCCTCGGCACGCCGCGGGGCATGGAGAACACCGTCGTCCCGGCCGCGGGCTACCCGCTCGAGCTGATCCCGCCGGTGCCGCTCCCGCGGAGACCCGGGGTCGAGCTCGCGCGCGTCCCGGGGCGGCTGCGCTCCGCCGTACGCCAGGCACGCGACGTGCTGGACAGGATCCGCCCCGACGTGGTCGTCGGCTACGGCGGCTATGTCTCGATGCCGGCCTACCTCGCCGCCCGCCGGGCCAGGATCCCGGTGGTCGTCCACGAGCAGAACGCGCTGCCCGGACTGGCCAACCGGGCCGGCGCCCGGATCGCGGCGCGCGTGGCCGTCAGCTTCCCCGACACCCCGCTGCCGCGGGCGGAGTACGTCGGCCTGCCCATCCGCCGGATGATCTCCACGCTCGACCGGGCTGCCCTCCGGGCGGAGGCGCGGGCGTTCTTCGGCCTCGACCCCGACCGCCCGACGCTGCTGGTGACCGGCGGCTCCCAGGGTGCTCGCCGGCTCAACCAGTCGGTCTCCGGCGCGGCCGCCGCCCTCGGCGGGGCCGGCGTCCAGGTGCTGCACGTCGTCGGCCCCCAGGGGGAGGCGACCCCCGAGCCCACCGGCGTGCCCTATGTCGTCGTGCCGTTCGTGGACCGGATGGACCTGGCCTACGCCGCGGCCGACCTCGTCGTCTGCCGGGGCGGCGCCTCCTCGGTGACGGAGGCGGCGGCCGTCGGGCTCCCGGCGGTCTTCGTCCCGCTGCCGATCGGCAACGGCGAGCAGGCCCGCAACGCGGCGCCCGTGGTGGACGCCGGCGGCGGACTCCTGGTCAGCGACGAGGCGCTGTCCGCGGAGTGGGTCGCGGCCACCGTGCCCGAGCTGGCCACCGACCCCGACCGCCTCGCCGCGATGAGCCGGGCGGCGTCGGGGCTGATCCCACGCGACGCCGACGACAAGCTGGCCGCCCTGGTGGTGGAGACCGCCCGATGAAGGTCCCCGTTCCCGACGTCCTGCTGCCCGCTGAGCAGCTGGGCCGCGTCCACTTCGTCGGCATCGGTGGGGCCGGGCTGTCGGCGATCGCGCGCATCATGCTCGCCCGCGGGATCACGGTCAGTGGCAGTGACGGTCAGGACTCGCCGACCCTCGACGCACTCCGCGCCCTCGGGGCGCGCGTGCACGTCGGCCACGACGCGGCCCAGGTCGCCGACGCCGACACCCTCGTCGTCTCCACGGCCGTCCGCGAGGACAACCCGGAGGTGCTCGAGGCGCAGCGTCGCGGGCTCCGGGTGCTGCCCCGCTCGGCCGGACTGGCCTCGGTGCTGGCGGGGCGCCGGGTGCTCGCGGTCGCCGGCACCCACGGCAAGACCACGACGACATCGCTGCTGACGACGGCCCTCCAGGCGGCCGGCGCCGACCCGTCCTACGCGATCGGCGGTGACCTGGCGCAGACCGGCGCCAACGCCGCCGACGGGACGGGGGACCTGTTCGTCGCCGAGGCCGACGAGAGCGACGGCGCCTTCCTCGTCTACTCGCCGTTCGCCGCGATCGTGACCAACGTGGAGGCCGACCACCTCGACCACTTCGGCACCGAGGACGCCTACCGCGCCGCCTTCACGGCGTTCCTCGACCGGATCGACCCGGCCGGCTTCCTCGTCTGTGTCGTCGACGACCCCGGGGCCGCCGCGCTCGCCGACCAGGCCCGGGCGCGCGGCCTCCGCGTGATCGGCGTGGGCGAGTCGCAGCGCGCCGACCTGCGGATCGTCGACCTGCGCTTCGAGGGCCGCTCCTCGTCGGCTCGCGTGGTCGCGGGCGACCCGTCGCTGGGGTCGCCGGACCTGGGCACCGTCACCCTCCAGGTGCCGGGACGCCACTACCTCGCCGACGCCGCCGCGGCCCTGGCGGTCGGGCTGGGGCTGGGGTTCGAGCCCGACGCCCTGGCCGCCGGACTGGCGTCCTATGCCGGCACCGCCCGCCGCATGGAGGCCAAGGGCGAGGCCGGGGGAGTGCGGGTCTACGACAGCTATGCCCACCACCCGCAGGAGATCGCGGGCGACCTCGAGGCGGCGCGCGCCGTCGCCGGCGACGGACGGCTCGTGGTCGCCTACCAGCCGCACCTGGTCTCCCGCACCCGGATCTTCGGCGAGCAGATGGGGCGTGCGCTCGGGGCCGCCGACGAGGTCGTCGTGCTCGACGTCTACGTCGCTCGCGAGGAGCCCGACCCGGCGGTCACCGGCGCGCTGGTCGCCGACGCCGTACCCCTCCCGCGCGAGCGGGTCCACTATGTCCCCGACCTCGACGAGGCGCCGGCCGCGCTGGCCGCCCTCGCCCGGCCGGGTGACCTCGTCCTGACCCTCGGTGCCGGCACGGTCACCCGGGTCGGCCCCGCGCTGCTCCGCCTGCTGGCCGAGGAACCGCGTGGCTAGGCTGCGCCGGCGCTCGCCCGAGGAGCGCACCCGCCGTCGCTTCGCCCGACGCCAGTGGGCGCGCCGCTGGGGTGTCTGGCGCTGGGTGGCCGCCGGCGTCCTCCTTGTCGCCCTGCTCGTGACCGGCGTCTGGCTGGTCCTCTTCTCCTCCGTCCTGGCGGTCCAGGGCGTGACCGTGACCGGCACGGGCTACCTCAAGGCCGGCGAGATCGAGCAGGCCGCCAAGGTGCCGACCGGCGAGCCGCTGGCGCGCGTCGACCTCGACGTGATCCGGACCCGGGTCGAGGCGCTGGCGCCGGTGCAGTCGGCCGACGTCACCCGGGCGTGGCCCGACCGGGTCCTCATCCACGTGACCGAGCGCGAGGCGGTCGCGGTGGTCGACGTGGCCGGGTCGCTGCGCGGCATGGACGGCGACGGCGTGCTCTTCCGGACCTACCCCGCGCGCCCGCGCGGCCTGCCCGCGGTGCAGATCCCCACCGACGCGGACGCCGGAACCCGCCGCGAGGTCGCCGGTGTGCTCGCCGCGCTGCCCGCCGACCTGCTGCACGACGTCGACCACCTCGAGGCCGACACCGTCGACCAGATCCGGCTGGTGCTCCGCGACGGTCGGGTGGTGGTGTGGGGGAGCGCGGACCAGTCCGACGAGAAGGCCACCGTGCTCGCCACGCTGCTCACCTTCGACGCGCAGCAGTACGACGTCTCGGTGCCGGGCCGGCCGACCACCCGGCCCTGACCGTCGTGTCGGGTCCCGCCGCCGGCGCCGCGCGCGAGAAATGACCCGCGGCTCCGCGTGTCGCCGCGGATCGTCGGTCGGCACTGCCTAGGGTCGGGGCATCACGAGGTTGACATAACTATAACCCTCAGGCTCAGGGTTAAGGTCCGGACCGGGTCCGGGACGAACGCCCGAGCCGCCCCGTGAGACCACCCACCGACCCAGACTTCACCGACCAGCGACGAGCGACCACGAGCTCTCCGTCCACGCCCGAGGAGGGGCAACTGACATGGCAGCAGCCCAGAACTACCTGGCCATCATCAAGGTCGTCGGCATCGGCGGCGGCGGTGTCAACGCCGTCAACCGGATGATCGAGGTCGGCCTCAAGGGTGTCGAGTTCATCGCGATCAACACCGACGCCCAGGCGCTCCTCATGAGCGACGCCGACGTCAAGCTCGACATCGGCCGCGAGCTGACCCGCGGTCTCGGCGCGGGCGCCAACCCCGACGTCGGCACCAAGGCGGCCGAGGACCACTCCGACGAGATCGAGGAGGTCATCAAGGGCGCCGACATGGTCTTCGTGACCGCCGGCGAGGGTGGCGGCACCGGCACGGGCGGCGCGCCCGTCGTGGCCCGCATCGCCCGCTCGCTCGGGGCGCTGACCATCGGCGTCGTGACCCGCCCCTTCGCCTTCGAGGGCAAGCGTCGTGCCACCTCGGCCGAGGAGGGCATCGCGGCCCTGCGCGAGGAGGTCGACACCCTGATCGTGATCCCCAACGACCGCCTGCTGTCCATCAGCGACCGCAGCGTCTCGGTGCTCGACGCCTTCAAGCAGGCCGACCAGGTGCTGCTCCAGGGCGTCTCGGGCATCACCGACCTGATCACCACCCCGGGTCTGATCAACCTCGACTTCGCCGACGTCAAGTCCGTCATGGCCAACGCCGGCTCCGCCCTCATGGGCATCGGCTCGGCGCGCGGCGAGGACCGTGCCGTCGCGGCCGCCGAGATGGCCGTCTCCAGCCCGCTGCTCGAGGCCTCCATCGACGGTGCCCACGGCGTCCTGCTGTCCATCGCCGGTGGTTCCGACCTCGGTCTCTTCGAGATCAACGAGGCCGCGGCGCTGGTGTCGCAGGCCGCCCACGACGAGGCCAACATCATCTTCGGCGCGACGATCGACGACGCCCTCGGCGACGAGGTGCGGGTCACCGTCATCGCCGCCGGCTTCGACGGTGGGGTGCCCAAGCGCCGCGAGGCGGGGTCGCTGCTGCGGCGGCCGGCCCAGCAGCAGAGCCAGGCCGAGACCCGGGCGGCCGCGCAGGCCCTGGCCGACAAGGCGACCTCGGCTCCCGCGGTCGACGTGCCCGAGCCCAGCCCGGCACCGGTCGGCTCGTCCGCCGACGTGGGCACCTCGGGGCAGGCGGCCCCCGTCGCGACCAAGACGCGGGTGTCGACCCAGTTCGACGACGACGACCTGGACGTCCCCGACTTCCTGAAGTGACCAACGAGCGACCCGACGACGGTCCCGACCCGGTCTTCGCCTACCGCGACGGCCGGTCGGGTCCACACGTCCGGGTCGAGGTGGGCTTCACCGACCGCCGCCTCGACCTCGGCGACCACGCGCCCGACGACGTGCGTGCCGCCGGCCTGCGAGCGATCGCCGACGCGACCGGCGCCACGCCGCTGACCATGCACCAGGTGCACGGAGCGGCGGTCCAGGTCGTCGAGGAGTGGGAGGCCGCGACCTGGGACCCCCACGCCGACGCCCTCGCCACCGCTCGGACCGGAGTCGCCCTGCTCACCCGGGCAGCCGACTGCGTGCCCGTGCTGCTGGCCGACCCGCACGCGGGTGTCGTGGCAGCGGTGCACGCGGGACGGCCCGGCGTGGCCGCGGGCGTCGTGACCGCCGCGTGTCGGGCGGTGCGCGCGCTGGGTGCGGGTGAGCTCGTGGCCTGGGTCGGGCCGCACGTGTGTGGCTCCTGCTACGAGGTTCCCGACCAGATGCGCGAGGAGGTGGCGGCGCTGGTTCCCGAGACGCGCTCGGTGACGAGCTGGGGGACGCCCGCCCTCGACCTGGGCGCCGGGGTCGCGGCCCAGCTCGCCGCCGAGGGGTGTGGCATCGTGACGGTCGGTCGCTGCACCCGCGAGGACCACGACCTGCACTCCTACCGTCGCGACGGCGTCGCCGCCGGGCGGCTGGCCGGTGTGGTCTGGATGTCGGCATGAGCCGGCTCGACGAGGTCGCCGGCGGCCTCGACCGGGTGCGGGCCCGGATCCACCGCGCCTGCGGCGACGCGGGACGCGACCCCGAGTCCGTCACGCTGGTCGTGGTCACCAAGTTCTTCCCCGCCTCCGACGTCCGCCTCCTGGCCGGGCTCGGCGTGCGCCACGTCGGCGAGAACCGGCACCAGGAGGCCCAGGACAAGGCGGCGTCCTGTGTCGACCTCGGGCTCACCTGGCACTTCATCGGCGGGCTGCAGAGCAACAAGGCCGCCGCCGTCGCCTCCTATGCCGACGTCGTCGAGTCCGTCGACCGGGCCAAGCTGGTCGCCGGCCTCGACCGCGGCGCGCACGCCCGGTCCCGTCCGGTCGACTGCCTGCTCCAGGTCAGCCTCGACCCCGCCGGCACGGACGGTCGCAGCGGCGCCGACCCCGCAGACCTCGACGCGCTGGCCGGCGCCGTGGAGCAGGCCCCGATGCTCCGGCTGCGAGGCCTGATGGCCGTCGCGCCCCTGGGTGAGGACCCCGAGGCGGCCTTCGCTCGGCTGGCCACGATCAGGGCGGGTTTCCTGGCCGCCCACCCGGGCGCCGACTGGCTCTCGGCGGGCATGAGCGGTGACCTCGAGGCCGCCATCAGGGCCGGCGCGACACACGTGCGTGTCGGCAGCGCGGTCCTCGGTCCGAGGCCCACCAACGGGTAATGTCACGAGCACACCAGAGCCCTGCAAGGGGGCGCGGAGTTCCGGAGGACGACAGGCATGAGCGCGATGCGCAAGATCGGTGAGTACCTCGGCCTGCTCGAGGACACCGGCCGCTACGACGACTACGACGCCGACGACTACGACGCGGCCGACGAGGTCGTGGCGCAGGACCGCACCCCGGCCAAGCGCGCCCCTCGCGAGGCCTCGGTCTCCGACCTGTCCGAGCGGCGCGGCCACCGTCCCGTCGCGGGCGTGGTCGCCGAGCTCGCACGGATCACGACGATCCACCCGCGCACCTACAACGAGGCCCGCACCGTCGGCGAGCAGTACCGCGACGGCACCCCCGTGATCATGAACCTCTCCGACATGGACGACGCGGACGCCAAGCGGCTGGTCGACTTCGCCGCGGGGCTCGTGTTCGCGACCCGTGGCAGCATCGAGCGGATCACCAACAAGGTGTTCCTGCTCTCGCCGCCCAACGTCAGCGTCGCGGCCGAGGACAAGCAGCGCATCGCCGACACGGGCGGGTTCTTCAACCAGAGCTGACCGGGTCGCGCAGCGCTCCCGTCCCGCCCCTGGTCGACTGGTGCCAGTGAGGCTGCTGTGACCAGCGGTGACGATGGTTCAATCTGGTGGTCTTGTGCGCCGCTGCCCCGTGCAGGCGCTATTGTTTCGCAGAGACACACTCCCCGAGACAACGAATAGGTGAGGTCATGCCGTTGACGCCTGAGGACGTGAGCAACAAGAGGTTCACGCCCGTCCGCCTCCGCGAGGGCTACGACATGGGCGAGGTCGACCAGTTCCTCGACGAGGTCGAGGCCGAGCTGGCCCGCCTCACCAAGGAGAACGAGGACCTCCGAGCCAAGCTCGTCGCCGCCCAGTCCGGCGGTGGCGGTGGCTTCGCCGCTCCTCCGCCGCCCGTCGTCGAGGAGGTCGCGCCCCCGGTCGTCGAGGAGCCCCCGGCCCCCGAGCCCGTGATGGCGCCGCCGCCGCCCGTCGCCGCCCCGATCGCGGCTCCCGTGGAGACGCTGCGCGTCGAGACCGTCCCCGACGCGTCCAACGCCGCGGCCCGCCTGCTCGAGATCGCGACCCGCAACGCCGACGAGCTCGTGGAGGGCGCCAAGGACGAGGCCGACCGGATCGTCGGCGAGGCCCGCACCAAGGCCGAGCGCCTGGAGAACGAGGCCAAGGGCAAGGCCGACCGCCTCGAGGCCGACGCCCGGTCGCGGTCGCAGATGCTGGACTCCGAGACCGCCGACCGCCGCAAGCAGCTGTTCGGCGAGCTCGAGCGCGAGCGCGACAAGCTCAACAGCGACGTGGAGAACCTCCGCTCGTTCGAGCGCGAGTACCGCTCCCGCCTCAAGTCCTACTTCACCCAGCAGCTCGAGGCCCTCAACGACACCGCCGACCGGTCCAACCCGCCGGTGCCCACCGAGGCCCCTGCGGCGCCCAAGCGGCTCCGCTCGATCCTGGGTGAGGACGAGGGCTGATCGGGCCTGTCCCGCACCCCCGAGCAGACGTCCGGCCGGTTCCCGCGAGGGGACCGGCCGTCGTCGTTGCGGGCGCGGCGGTTTGAGTCGACCCCAGCCATTCGTTACCCTCCACTCGCCGTGGTGAAGCGTCGCCACGCCGCCCCCCGCGCCGAGGAGGCTGGATCTCGATGACCCGCAGCACCAGGAAGTCGCTGGCAAGCTCTGCTGCCGCGGTCGCGAAGCGCGTCATCGGCAGGCGGATCACCGATGCGCCGGCGGCCGACAAGCCCGCCGCCACGAAGGCGGCCGCGGCGAAGAAGGCGGCCCCGGCCACGAAGGCCGCTCCGGCCGCGAAGAAGACCGCTCCCGCCGCGAAGGCAGCACCGGCGAAGAAGGCAGCACCCGCCGCGAAGAAGGCGGCGCCGGCGAAGAAGGCAGCACCCGCCGCGAAGAAGGCAGCGCCTGCGAAGAAGGCAGCACCCGCCGCGAAGAAGGCGGCGCCCGCGAAGAAGGCAGCGCCCGCACCCTCCAGCAAGCCGGCCGCCAAGGCCGCCCCAGCCAGGAAGGCCACCGTGACGACCGCTCCCGCGAAGTCCACCGCCCGCGCGGCGGCGACCTCCGCGAGTCCCGCCAAGAAGGCCGCCGCGCTCGCGGTCAAGCCGGGGGAGACCGCCTGGACCAAGGCCGAGCTCAACGAGGTGCTCACCGAGCTCCACGAGCACCGCGACCGCATCACCCGGCTGCTCGCCGACCAGGAGGTCGAGCTGGCCGGTCTGATGCGCGACGCCGGCGACGGCGCGGGGCACGACCAGGCCGACATGGGGGCCACCAGCTTCGAGCGCGACCAGGAGCTGACGGTCGTCAACAACGAGCGCGACATGCTCGCCCAGATCGACCGTGCGCTCGCGCGCATCGAGGACGGCACCTACGGCATCTGCGAGTCCTGCGGCGAGCCCATCGGCAAGCTGCGCGTGATGGCCTTCCCGCGCGCCACCCTGTGCATGACGTGCAAGCAGCGCGAGGAACGCCGCTGACCGGCGACGGCTCCCCGGACGGCTTCGCCCGCGACACGACGACGAGCGGGGCGCGCCCGCGTCTGCTGATGGCGGCGGTCGCCCTGGTGGCCTACGTCCTCGACGTCGGCACCAAGATCTGGGCCGTCGAGCACCTCACCGGCCGGGAGCCGCTGAACGTCGTCGGCGACCTCCTGCGCTTCAACCTCACCCGCAACCCCGGCGCGGCCTTCAGCACCGGAACCGGGCTCACGCTGGCGCTGAGCTCGCTGGCCGTGGTCGCCGTGGTGGTGATCCTCTGGGTCGGCCGTCGGGTCGGCACGCGGCTCTGGGCCCTGGCACTGGGGCTGCTGCTCGCCGGGGTCGGCGGCAACCTCACCGACCGGCTGTTCCGTGCGCCCGGTCCGATGCGCGGTCACGTCGTCGACTTCATGCAGCTGCCGCACTGGCCGATCTTCAACGTCGCCGACATCTGCATCGACACGGGCGTCGCCCTGATCGTGCTGCAGGCGCTGCGCGGCATCGCCATCGACGGGCGTCGGACCGGTCACGAGGAAGAGCAGGACGGCGACCTCGAGCCGGAGGGCACCCCGTGACCGCGACTCCGGGGGACCAGCGCGTCCTGCTCGTCCCCGACGGCCTGGACGGGGAGCGCATCGACGCGGCGCTGGCCCGGCTGTTCGGCCTCTCCCGCACCCGCGCCGCGGCGCTGATCGCCGCGGGACACGTGCAGCTGGACGGTGTCGCCGTCGCCAAGAGCGAGCGCGTCCACGCCGGCGCGCTGCTCGACGTCGTCATCCCGGTGGAGCGCGACCCGCTCGAGGTCGTGCCCGAGGTCGTCGAGGGCATCCGGATCATCCACGACGACGACGCCATCGTCGTGATCGACAAGCCGGTCGGCGTCGCCGTACACCCCTCGCCCGGCTGGTCGGGTCCGACCGTCGTCGGACACCTCGCCGGAGCCGGGTTCAGGATCGCCACCAGCGGCGCCCCCGAGCGTCAGGGCATCGTGCAGCGGCTCGACGTCGGGACGTCGGGCGTGATGGTCATCTGCAAGTCCGAGCACGGCTACTCCGTGCTCAAGAACGCCTTCCGCCGCCGCACCGTCGACAAGACCTACCACGCCCTCGTGCAGGGCCATCCCGACCCGCTCGAGGGCACCATCGACGCGCCGATCGGACGGCATCCCAAGCACGACCACAAATTCGCGGTGATGGCGGACGGCCGGCACAGCATCACGCACTACACGACCCTCGAGGCCCACCGGTTCGCGAGCCTGCTCGAGGTGCACCTCGAGACCGGGCGGACCCACCAGATCCGCGTGCACATGGCCGCGCTCAAGCATCCCTGCGTCGCCGACTTCCACTATGGGGCCGACCCGGTCCTCGCCGAGCGCGTCGGGCTGTCACGGCAGTGGCTGCACGCCGTACGCCTCGGCTTCGAGCACCCGGAGACGGGGGAGTACGTCGAGTTCGAGTCCCCCTACCCCGACGACCTGGCGCACGCGCTCGAGGTGATCCGCGATGCCCACTGACCGGTGGGTCCGGGCCGACACCGAGGTGCTGCTGCGTCCCGCGCTCGAGGGGCGCGACGAGGAGGCGGTGGCGGCCGTCCACAGCGCCGCGCGGCGGGCCGCGCCCATGCCCGACCCGGTGCACACCGACGCCGAGGTGAGGCAGTGGCTGGCCGCCCGCGTGCTGGAGGACCCGGTGTGGGTCGCCGAGCGCGACGGCGAGGTCGTCGCCTACGCCCGCTTCCCGGGACCCTGGCTCGACGACCTCTACGTGCACCCCGACCACGCCGGCACCGGGATCGGCTCCGCGCTGCTCGACCTGGTCAAGTCCGAGCGACCCGAGGGCTTCTGCCTGTGGGTCTTCGAGTCGAACGTGCCCGCCCGCGCCTTCTATGCCCGGCATGGGCTCGTCGAGCTCGAGCGCACCGACGGCCAGGCCAACGAGGAGCGCTCTCCCGACGTCCGGATGGTCTGGCCCGGCGCCGACCCGCTCGCCTTCCTGCGCGGGCTCGTCGACGAGGTCGACGTCCAGCTCGGCGACCTGCTGGCCCGCCGGGTGGCGCTCACCCGCGTGATCCAGCGGCACAAGGCCGCCCACGGTGGTGCGCCCCGCGACCCCGACCGCGAGGCCGAGGTCGCCCGGGTCGTTGCCGCCCGCGCCCCCGAGCTCGGCGAGGTCCGGCTCCGCCGCATCGTCGACGCGATCATCCGCGAGAGCCTCGACGCGACGGGTGGCTGACCCGGCCCGGACCGGATCGCGAGAACTGTCGGTGCGCCCCGCCAGGATGGGGCAGGTCCCGGGTTAGGCTGAGCCCCTTCCCCGGACTGATGCCGGCCCTCACGGGCCGGGGTCTCACGCTGTGTCCGTCTCGAGCCCGTTGGGAGTCGCGCCAACCGATGTCGTCCGGTGACTTCGTCCACCTGCACAACCACACCGAGTACTCCATGCTCGACGGTGCGGCCCGGCTGGGGGACCTGTTCGCGCGGACCGCCGAGCTCGGCATGGGCGCGATCGCCATGACCGACCACGGCAACGTCTTCGGGGCCTTCGACTTCTACTCCAAGGCGACCGCGGCCGGCGTCAAGCCGATCATCGGCATGGAGGCCTACTTCACGCCCAACACCTCGCGCTACGAGCGCAAGCGGGTGCGCTGGAACGACGGTGGCGACGACGACGTCTCGGGCTCCGGCGCCTACACGCACATGACCCTGCTGGCCGAGTCGACCGTCGGCATGCACAACCTGTTCCGGCTGTCCTCGCGCGCCAGCATGGAGGGCTTCTTCTACAACCCCCGCGCCGACCGCGAGCTGCTCGCGGAGCACGCCACCGGACTGATCGGGACGACCGGCTGCCCGTCGGGCGAGGTGCAGACCTGGCTGCGCATCGGCGACTACGCCAAGGCCCGGCAGGCGGCCGCCGACTTCCAGGCGATCCTCGGCCGCGACAGCTACTTCCTCGAGCTCATGGACCACGGGCTCGACATCGAGAACCGCGTCCGCGAGGGCCTGCTCAAGCTCGGCAAGGACCTCGGCATCCCCCCGATCGCCACCAACGACTCCCACTACGTCATGCGCGAGGACGCCGGCGCGCACGAGCACCTGCTCTGCGTCTCGTCCGGCAGCACGATGGCCGACCCCAAGCGGTTCAAGTTCAACGGCGACGACTACTACATCAAGTCGGCCGCCGAGATGCGCGAGCTCTGGGAGCACCGCAACGGCCTCAAGGCCGCCTGCGACAACACGCTGCTCATCGCCGAGCGCTGCCACGTCGAGTTCACCGAGGGCAGCGGCACCTACATGCCGGTGTTCCCGTGCCCCGAGGGCCACACCGAGGAGACCTGGCTCCGGGCCGAGGTCGAGCGCGGCCTGGCCGCCCGCTACCCGGGTGGGGTGGGCGCCGAGGTGCGCGCGCGCATGGAGTTCGAGATGGGCGTCATCTCCTCCATGGGCTTCCCGGGCTACTTCCTCGTCGTCGCCGACTTCATCAACTGGGCCAAGGAGCACGGCATCCGCGTCGGCCCCGGCCGCGGCTCGGGCGCGGGCTCGATCGTCGCCTACGCCCTGCGGATCACCGACCTCGACCCGCTCGTCCACGGGCTGCTGTTCGAGCGGTTCCTCAACCCCGACCGCGTCTCGATGCCCGACTTCGACATCGACTTCGACGAGCGCCGGCGCGGCGAGGTCATCAAGTACGTCAGCGACCGCTACGGCGAGGACCGCGTCTCGATGATCGTCACCTACGGGACGATCAAGGCCAAGCAGGCCGTCAAGGACTCCTCCCGCATCCTGGGCTACCCGTTCGCCATGGGTGACCGGATCACCAAGGCGATGCCCGCCGCGGTGATGGGCAAGGACGTCCCGCTCAAGCAGATCTTCGACCCGAGCCACGGCCGGTTCGGGGAGGGCGGCGAGTTCCGCTCCCTCTACGACAACGACAACGACGTCAAGCAGGTCGTCGACACCGCGATGGGCATCGAGGGCCTCAAGCGCCAGTGGGGCGTCCACGCCGCCGGCGTGATCATGTCCAGCGCCCCGCTGCTCGACGTGATCCCGCTCATGCGCCGCCCGCAGGACGGCGCGATCATCACGCAGTTCGACTACCCGACCTGCGAGCGCCTCGGCCTCATCAAGATGGACTTCCTCGGTCTGCGCAACCTCACGGTGCTCGACGACGCGCTGGTCAACATCGAGCGCAACCGGGGCGAGAAGGTCGTCCTCGAGGAGCTCCTGCTCACCGACCCGGCGACCTACCAGCTGATGGCCCGCGGCGAGACCCTCGGCGTCTTCCAGCTGGACGGCGGTCCCATGCGGGCGCTGCTGCGCTCGATGCGCCCCGACTGCTTCGAGGACATCTCCGCGGTCGGCGCGCTCTATCGCCCCGGCCCCATGGGCGCCGACTCCCACAACATACGCCCGACGCAAGACCGGCCGCGAGCAGGTGGAGCCGATCCACCCCGAGCTCGCCGAGCCGCTGGCGGAGATCCTGGACGAGACCTACGGCCTGATCGTCTACCAGGAGCAGGTCATGGCGATCGCCCAGAAGGTCGCGGGCTACACGCTCGGTCAGGCGGACCTGCTGCGGCGGGCCATGGGCAAGAAGAAGAAGTCGGAGCTGGACAAGCAGTTCGAGACGTTCTCCGGCGGCATGCGCGAACGCGGCTTCTCGATGGGCGCGGTCAAGACGCTCTGGGACATCCTGCTGCCGTTCTCCGACTACGCCTTCAACAAGGCCCACTCCGCCGCCTACGGTCTCGTCTCCTACTGGACCGCCTACCTCAAGGCCAACTACCCGGCCGAATACATGGCCGCCCTGCTGACCTCGGTCAAGGACGACAAGGACAAGTCGGCCATCTACCTCAACGAGTGCCGCCGGATGAAGATCCAGGTGCTCCCGCCGGACGTCAACGAGTCGGAGGCCACCTTCACCCCGGTCGGCCAGGACATCCGCTTCGGCCTGACCGCGATCCGCAACGTCGGCGCCAACGTCGTGGCCGAGATCGTCAGGGCCCGCGACGAGAAGGGCCGCTACTCCGACTTCAACGACTTCCTCGAGAAGGTCCCCGCGCTCGTCTGCAACAAGCGGGTCATCGAGTCGCTCATCAAGGCCGGCGCCTTCGACGAGATGAAGCTCAAGCGCCGTGCGCTCGTCGCCATCCACGAGACCGCGGTCGACCAGTACGTCGACATCAAGCGCAACGAGGCCATCGGCCAGGACTCCCTGTTCGCGGGGCTCGACGACCTCGGCGGCGACGGGGCCGGGTTCGGCGTCTCGGTGGCGGTGCCCGACCTCGACGAGTGGGACAAGATGACCCTGCTCGGTCACGAGCGCGACATGCTCGGCCTCTATGTCTCCGACCACCCGCTCATGGGCCTCGAGCACGTGCTGTCGGCCGGCACCGACTGCACGATCGGTCAGCTCATGCTCGACGAGGAGCGCCCCGACGGCGCGGTGATCACGATCAGCGGCCTGGTCACCTCGGTGCAGCGCAAGATCACCAAGCGCGGCGACGCCTGGGCCATGGTCACCCTCGAGGACCTCGACGGCGCCATCGACGTGCTGCTGTTCCCCAGCTCCTACCAGCTCGCCTCGACCTACCTCACCGAGGACGCGATCATCACCGTCAAGGGGCGGCTCTCGCGCAGCAAGGACCAGCCCGAGCTGCACGGCCAGGAGGTCACCGTCCCCGATCTCACCGAGGGGCCCTCCGGCCCGGTCGTCATCAGCCTGCCCTCGACGCGGTGCACGGCGCCGGTCGTCGACTCGCTGCGCGAGGTCCTGTCGACGCATCCCGGCGTGACGGAGGTCCGGCTGCGCCTGCTGGCGCGCAACGGCACGACCGTGATGAAGCTCGACGACCGGCTGCGCGTCACCCCGAGTCCCGCCCTGTTCGCCGACCTCAAGCAGCTGCTGGGGCCCGGGTGCCTGGCCGGGTGACCTCGGCACCGCTGCGGCTCCTGCTCGCCCTCGGGTTCGTCGCGACGCTCTTCGTGGTCGGCGGCTCGGTGGGTGGCTGGCTGTGGGAGCGCCGCTGGGTGCCACCCCGCGGCGTCGCCTACAGCCACCAGTTCATCCTCACCGGCCAGGGGCCCGCCCGCGACTTCTCGGGAACGGGGAGCTACCTGCTCATCGCGCTGGTCATCGGGCTGCTGCTCGGGCTCACGGTCGCCCTGGTCGTGCGCGGCCAGGAGGTCGCCGCCCTCGTCGCGGTCGTCGCGTTCTCGGCCCTGGCCGCCTGGCTGATGGCCACGGTGGGCCACCGCTTGGGGCCCCCCGACCCGACCGTCGTGGCTGCCACGGCGGCCGACTTCACCAAGCTGCGACAGCAGCTGGTGGTCAACGGGTTCAGCCCCTATCTCGCCCTGCCCTTCGGTGCTCTGCTGGGCCTCGTGGGGGGCTATCTGCTGCTCTTCCTGTTCCCGGGTTTGCGCCGTCGAGCGACCCCGGTTGTGGCTACGCTGTTCCCCGACACGACACGCTGACGCCGCCGGAGGGGCGGCGCCGCATGATGGGGGAGCCTTGATGTCCAACGACCTGCCGCCCGAGGGCCCGTACGGCGCTCAGCAGCCGCCGCAGCCGCCCGTGGGCGGGCCTCAGCCGCCGACCTTCGGGTCCCCGCAGCAGCCGTGGGGTGCTCCCGGCGTGCCGCCGGTGCCCGGCCCCGGCCAGGGCGAGGTCCTCGAGATGGGTGGCGGGTCGCCGATCCCGCCCGAGCAGCGTGGGCGGGGCGGCCGCGGCCGTCGGATCGCCCTGCTCGGTGGCGCGGTCGTCGGTGTGGCGGCCCTCGGCAGCGCCGCCACGTGGGCCGTGCTGGCCCTGTCCGGTGGGGGTCCCCAGCCGGCCGAGGGTCTGCCGTCCACCACCGTCGCCTATCTCAGCGTCGACCTCGACCCCTCCGCGGGCCAGAAGATCGAGGCGATGAAGACGCTCAAGAAGTTCCCGGCCTTCGACGACGCCGTCGACATGAACGCCCAGGACGACATCCGGCGCGAGCTGTTCGACGCCATCCAGAAGGACTCCGAGTGCGAGGGCCTCGACTATGACGACGACATCGCGAGCTGGCTGGGCAACCGGGCCGCCGTCGCGGGCGTCGACGTCGACGGCAAGCCCAAGCCCGTGGTGGTCCTCCAGGTGAGCGACGAGAAGGCGGCCGAGGCCGGCCTCACCGCCATCGCCCACTGCTCGGCCACCGGCGACGCGGACGAGTCCGGCGACACCTCGGGTGACCTGGGCTGGAAGATCTCCGACGGCTGGGCCGTGATCTCCGAGTCCGACGACGTCGCCGAGCAGGTCGTCGCCGCCACGGCCGACGGCTCCCTGGCCGAGGACTCGACCTACACGAAGTGGGTCGACGAGGTCGGCGACCCCGGCATCGTCACCATGTATGTCTCCCCGGACGCCGGCACGCTGATGCTGGACTCGATGGACTCGCTCGGCGGTGCCTTCGGCGACAGCCTCGGCATGACCGACTCCTACACCGACGAGGCCCAGCCCTCGGCGTTCACCGGCGGTGCCGCCGACGACGGCGACGTCCCGCCCGAGGTCACGAAGGCCCTCGAGGACTTCAAGGGCATGGCGGCCACCATCAGGTTCGCCGACGGCGGCATGGAGCTCGAGGTGGCCGGCGACCCCGGCGACCAGATGCAGATCTATGGCACCGGCGCCGGCACCGACGTGATGGCGACGCTGCCGACCGACACCGCCGCGGCCTTCGGCATGCGGTTCGCCGACGGCTGGTTCACCAAGGTGCTCGACAGCGCCGCCGCCTCGGGCGACATCGACGTCGACGAGATCTTGTCGTCGATGGAGGACGCCACCGGGCTCGGCCTGCCCGAGGACGCCGAGACGCTGATGGGCGACTCGGCCGTCATCTCCCTGGGCAGCGACTTCGACGTCAACACCATGGAGCAGAGCAGCGACGGCAGCGGGATCCCGGTGGGACTCAAGGTGCACGGCGACCCGGCCGCCATCGAGGACGTCCTCGACAAGGTGCGTGGCCAGCTGCCCGAGCAGGCGCAGGGCTTCATCGAGAGCGACAGCTCCGGCGAGATGGTCGCCGTCGCCCCCGACGACGACTACCGCGCGGCCCTCGTCGGGGACGGTGGGCTCGGTGACACCGCCGACTATCGCGACGTCATCCGCGGCGGCGACAAGGCGAGCGTGCTCTTCTATGTCAACTTCGACGCCAACGACTGGCTGACCGAGCTCGCGCAGGACGACCAGGAGGCCCAGGACAACCTCGAGCCGCTGTCCGGGCTCGGCATGTCGGCCTGGGTGGACGGCGACGCCTCCCACATGGTCCTGCGGGTCACCACCGACTGATCACGGCCGACTGATCGCGGCCAGGGTCGCGCCGGTCACCTCGACGAGGTCGGCCGGCGCGACCTCCAGGTCGAGCCCGCGCCGCCCAGCCGACACGAAGACGGTCGGGAAGCCGGTCGCGGACTCGTCCAGCACCGTCGGGTGCGCGCGCTTCTGCCCGACCGGCGAGATGCCACCGACGACGAAGCCCGTGGCCCGCTCCGCGGCCGCGGCCTCGGCCATCACGGCCTTGGACCCGCCCAGCACCCGCGCCAGCGCCTTCAGGTCGAGCTGACCCGTGACCGGCACGATCCCGACCACCAGCCGGCCGTCCAGCGACACCATCAGCGTCTTGAAGACCCGGGTCGGGTCGAGCCCGAGCGCCTCGGCCGCCTCTAGGCCGAACGACGCGGCGCGGGGGTCGTGCTCATAGGCATGCAGCGCGAAGGCGACACCGGCCCGCTCCAGCGCGACGGTGGCCGGCGTGCCTCCGGACGACCGGCCCGACCGCCTGGCCATCAGCCGACCACGACCAGCCGGGCGACCATCAGTTGGGCGACCACCGGGTGCGGGCCACGTCGGTGGCCGGCAGCGACGGCACCACGGCCATCGCGCGCAGCTCGGCGCGCAGCAGGTCGGTGACCAGGATCAGCCGCTCCGCGGCGCTCTCCGCCTCGAGCAGGGCCTGGCGGTCCGACAGCGGCAGGGGCGCCGCGGCGGCCAGCGTCCAGGAGAGGTAGGCCGGGTCGGTGGGCAGGGTGCCGACATAGGGGTCCTCACGCACGAGTGCGGCCGCCTCGCGGTAGGCCTCGAACGTCTCGGTGGCCAGGGTGACCGCGTGCTCGGGGAACTCCTCCTCGCGGCCCGGCAGGTCCTCGACCTCGCCGAGCGGGAACTCCCCGGAGGTGTCGATCCCGTCCAGCCGGATCCGGTCGCGAGCCACGGCCTCGATGTCGAAGGTGCCGCCGCCGCCGGCGGACACGTCGACCAGCTGGAGGCGGCACCCGACGCGGTAGAGCGACTGGGCGCCGTGGTCGCCGACCTCGTAGCCCTCGCGGATGCCCACGCTGCCGAAGAGCCGCTGGGTGGGGTCGGGCTGCTCGAGGAGGGTTCTCACCAGGGCGCGGTAGCGCGGCTCGAAGACGTGCAGGGGGACCACGGCACCCGGGAACAGCACGGTGTTCAGCGGGAACATCGGCAGTCGGGTGCTCACGACAGCGAGACTAACCGGCCCCGCGCGAAATCTCGCCCGCGGAAAGGGCGGGCGAGCCGCCGACCCGGCGCACCTAGAATCGTGCCCATGATCCGGCGAATCGACCTCCGTGGTGCCAGCGCACCCGTCGACTACCGGTCCGTCGTGCCACGGGCCGGCCTCGACGTCGAGGCCGCGACGCATCAGGTGGCGCCGATCGTCGAGGCCGTCCGCACGCGGGGCGAGGCCGCGGTCCGCGAGCTGTCGGAGCGTTTCGACGGCGTCGCTCCCGAGCGCGTGCGGGTGCCCGCCGAGGCGCTCGCCCGTGCCCTCGAGGAGCTCGACCCGGCCGTCCGCGCGGGGCTGGAGGAGTCGATCCGACGCCTGCGCGTGACCTGCGAGGCGGAGCTCGAGTCCGACGTCACGACCACGCTCGCGCCGGGCGCCACGGTCACCCACCGCCTGGTGCCGGTCGACCGCGTCGGGCTCTATGTCCCCGGCGGCCTGGCGCCGCTCGTGTCCAGCGTCGTCATGAACGTCGTCCCCGCCCAGGTCGCCGGCGTCGGCTCGATCGCCTTGGCCAGCTCGCCGCAGAAGGCTCACGGCGGGCTGCCGGAGCCGTCGATCATGGCCGCCTGCGCGCTGCTCGGCGTCGACGAGGTCTATGCCGCCGGCGGCGCCCAGGCGATCGCGATGTTCGCCTACGGAGCGGGGGAGTGCCGTCCGGTCGACCTGGTCACCGGGCCCGGCAACATCTATGTCGTCGCGGCCAAGCGGCTGCTGCGCGGCATCGTCGGCATCGACTCCGAGGCCGGCCCCACCGAGATCGCCGTCCTCGCCGACGACACCGCCGACGCCGGCTTCGTCGCGGCCGACCTGGTCAGCCAGGCCGAGCACGACCCGATGGCCGCGTCCGTGCTGGTCACGCCCAGCGACCGGCTGGCCGACGAGGTGGAGGCCGAGCTCGACAAGCAGGTGTTCGCCACCAAGCACACCGAGCGGATCCGCACCGCGCTCGGCGGTCAGCAGTCCGCGATCGTGCTCGTCGACGACATCGAGCAGGGGCTCGCCGTGGTCAACGGCTATGCCGCGGAGCACCTCGAGATCCAGACTGCCGACGCGGCCCGGGTCGCCGCCCGGGTGCGCAACGCGGGCGCGGTGTTCGTGGGCTCGTTCGCCCCGGTGTCGCTCGGCGACTACGCCGCGGGCTCCAACCACGTGCTGCCCACCGCCGGCTGCGCCTGCCACTCCTCCGGCCTGTCCGTGCGCTCCTTCGTCAGGGCCGTCCACGTCGTCGACTACTCGCGCGCGGCGCTCGAGGAGGTCGCCGGCCACGTGATGACGCTGGCCGACGCCGAGGACCTGCCCGGGCACGGCGCCGCCGTCCGCGTCCGCCTCGACCGAGGCTGACCCGTGGTGACCATCGACCAGCCGGCGCCCGCCGGCGTGTGGCCGCCCGTCCGCCCGGAGCTCGTGGGCGAGGTGGCCTACGGCGCACCCCAGCTCGACGTGCCCGTCCTGCTCAACGTCAACGAGAACCCCTACCCGCCCTCGGCCGCCGTGGTCGACGACATCGCCGAGTCCGTGCGCGCGGTGGCCGGAGACCTCAACCGCTATCCCGACCGGGACTTCTCCGAGCTGCGCGTCGCGCTCGCGGGCTACCTCGGCCACGGGCTGACCGCCGACCAGGTGTGGGCGGCCAACGGGTCCAACGAGGTCATGCTGCAGGTGCTCCAGGCCTTCGGCGGCCCGGGCCGGCTGGCGATGTCGTTCGCGCCGACCTACTCGATGTATCCCGAGTACGCCCGCGACTCCCACACCGACTGGTTCGCCGGCCGGCGCGAGGAGGACTTCTCCCTGGACCTCGACCGCGCCGTCGCGCTCGTGACCGAGCGGCGCCCGGCCGTCGTACTCGTCCCGTCGCCGAACAACCCGACCGGCACCGCCCTCCCGCCCGAGGCGGTCTCGGCGCTCTGCGAGGCGGCCCCGCAGGGGATCGTCGTCGTCGACGAGGCCTATGCCGAGTTCCGGCGCGTCGGCACGCCGAGCGCGCTCGAGCTGCTGCCGACCCACCGCAACCTGGTGGTCACCCGCACCATGAGCAAGGCCTTCGCGCTGGCCGGCGCGCGGCTGGGCTACCTCGCGGCCGCCCCCGACATCTGCGCCGCGCTGCAGGTCGTGCGGCTGCCCTACCACCTCTCGGCGGTCACCCAGGCGGTCGCGCTGGCCGCGCTGCGGCACGCCGACGAGCTGCTGGCGGCGGTCGACCAGCTGCGGGTCGAGCGGGACGCCACGGTGACGTGGCTGCGCGAGCAGGGGCTCGAGACGGCCGAGAGCGACGCCAACTTCGTGCTCTTCGGCACCTTCGGCGACCGGCACGCCGTCTGGCAGGGGCTGCTGGACCGCGGCGTGCTGATCCGGGAGACCGGACCCGACGGCTGGCTGAGAGTCTCGGTCGGGACGGCCCCGGAGATGGCAGCATTCAGGCGAGCACTCACCGAGGTGAGGGCCGAGGCGAGGGAGGAGCGATCATGAGCCGCACGGCGACGGTGGACCGGGAGACCAAGGAGTCCAAGGTCCACGTGGAGGTCGACCTCGACGGCACCGGCCGGGTCGAGGTCTCGACCGGCGTCGGCTTCTATGACCACATGCTGGCCTCGTTCGCCCGGCACGCACTCGTCGACCTCGTCGTCGAGACGGTGGGCGACACCCACATCGACGCCCACCACTCGGTCGAGGACACCGCGATCGTGCTCGGCGAGGCCCTGCGCGAGGCGCTGGGCGACAAGCGCGGCATCCGCCGCTTCGGCGACGCCCTCGTGCCGCTCGACGAGGCGCTGGTGCAGTGCGCCGTCGACGTCTCCGGGCGGCCCTACTGCGTGCACGTCGGCGAGCCCGAGGGGCAGGAGTACGTCGTCATCGGCGGCACCTACGTCGGCTCCCTGACCCGCCACGTCTTCGAGACGATCGCCTTCCACGCCCAGGTCGCCCTGCACGTCCGGGTGCTGTCCGGGCGCGACCCCCACCACGTCGTCGAGGCGCAGTTCAAGGCCTTCGCGCGTGCCTTCCGGGACGCGGTGGCGCTCGACCCGCGCGAGAGCGGCGTGCCGTCGACCAAGGGATCGCTGTGACCCCTGCGCTCCTCAGGGTGACGTCGTGAAGCGCGTCGCCGTCCTGGACTACGGCTCGGGCAACCTCCGCTCGGCCGTGCGTGCCCTCGAGCGGGCGGGCGCCGAGGTGACGCTGACCGCCGACCGCGCGGTCGCGTCGGAGGCCGACGGCCTCGTGGTGCCCGGTGTCGGCGCCTATGCCGCCTGCATGACCGGTCTCGCGTCCGTGCACGGACCCGAGATCATCGGACGCCGGCTGGCCGGGGGCCGGCCGGTGCTCGGGATCTGCGTGGGCATGCAGGTGCTCTTCGAGACCGGGGTCGAGCACGGCGTGACCACGCAGGGGTGCGGCGAGTGGCCGGGCACGGTCGAGCGGCTGCAGGCGGCCGTCGTACCCCACATGGGGTGGAACACCGTCGACGTCCCCGCCGGCACCTCGCTGTTCGCGGGCGTGGAGCGGGAGCGGTTCTACTTCGTGCACTCCTATGCCGTCCGCGACTGGACGCTGGTCACCAACGACCGCACCCGGGCGCCGCTCGTGACCTGGTCCGAGCACGGCGGTGACCGGTTCGTCGCCGCCGTCGAGAACGGGCCGCTCGCGGCCACCCAGTTCCACCCCGAGAAGTCCGGCGACGCCGGAGCCGTGCTGCTGCGCAACTGGGTCGGCAGCCTGTGACCACGCCAGACGGGAAGTCCTGATGTCCTACCTCGAGCTCCTCCCCGCCGTCGACATCGCCGGCGGCCAGGCCGTCCAGCTGGTGCAGGGCGTGGCCGGGTCGGAGAAGCGCTTCGGCGACCCCGTCGAGGCCGCGCTGCGCTGGCAGGAGGCCGGCGCCGAGTGGATCCACCTGGTCGACCTCGACGCGGCGTTCGGGCGCGGGCACAACCGCGAGCTCCAGGCCCGCATCGTCGGCACCCTCGACATCGACGTCGAGATGAGCGGCGGCATCCGTGACGACGAGTCGCTCGCCGCCGCGATGGCCACCGGCTGCCGGCGCGTCAACATCGGCACCGCGGCGCTCGAGCAGCCCGAGTGGTGCGCGGCCGCGATCGTGGAGTACGGCGACCGGGTGGCGGTCGGCCTGGACGTCCGGGGCCGCACGCTCGCCGCGCGGGGGTGGACCCGCGAGGGCGGCGACCTCTACGAGGTGCTCGCGCGTCTCGACTCCGAGGGCTGCGCGCGCTATGTCGTGACCGACGTCAACAAGGACGGCATGCTCCAGGGGCCGAACCTCGAGCTGCTGGGTGCCGTCTGCGCCGCGACGGAGCGGCCGGTCGTCGCGTCGGGGGGGATCACCGAGCTGGCGGACCTCGAGGCCCTGCAGGGGCTCGTCGACGCCGGTGTGGAGGGCGCGATCATCGGGACGGCGCTCTATGAGGGCCGGTTCACCCTCGAGGAGGCGCTCGCGCTCACCCTGCCCGAGGAGCGGCGTCGATGACGCTCGCCGTACGCGTCATCCCGTGTCTCGACGTCGACGCCGGACGCGTGGTCAAGGGCGTCAACTTCCGCGAGCTCCGCGACGCCGGCGACCCGGTCGAGCTGGCGCGCACCTATGACGCCGAGGGCGCCGACGAGCTGACCTTCCTCGACATCTCCGCCTCGCACGAGGGCCGCGCCACCACGATGGAGATCGTCTCGCGCACGGCCGAGGAGGTCTTCATCCCGCTGACCGTCGGCGGGGGAGTCTCGTCGGTGGCCGACGTCGACCGGCTGCTGCGCGCCGGGGCCGACAAGGTCGCCGTCAACACCGCGGCCATCGCACGGCCCGCGCTCGTGGCCGAGATCGCGGACCGCTTCGGCAGCCAGGTGCTCGTGCTCTCGGTGGACGCGCGGCGCGCCACGGGGACGGACTCGGGCTTCGAGGTCACGACGCACGGCGGCCGGAAGTCCGCCGGCCTCGACGCCCTCGCCTGGGCCGTCGAGGCCACCCGCCTCGGAGCGGGGGAGATCCTGCTCAACGCCATGGACGCCGACGGCACCCGCGAGGGCTTCGACCTCGAGCTGATCCGCGCCGTCCGCGCGGAGGTCACCGTGCCCGTCATCGCCTCCGGCGGCGCCGGCTCCGCCGCGCACTTCCCGCCCGCCGTCGAGGCCGGCGCCGGCGCCGTCCTCGCCGCCTCGGTGTTCCACTTCGGCACGGTGCGGATCCGCGAGGTCAAGGCGGCCCTCACCGCGGCCGGTCATCCCGTGCGCTGAGGTCGCGGCGGTCGCCGTCCCCTTCGGACACGCAACCGCACCTCTCGGCCGGGCAGCGCTCGACGCGCTCGTCAGACCAGCTCGCCGCGCCGCCGGCCGAGGTAGGCGCGCTCGGCGGAGTTCGCCGTGGCGGCGATGGCGGCGTCGTAGGCCGCCTTGGCCTCGGCGCTGCGACCGAGTCGCCGGAGCAGGTCGGCCCGGGCGGCGTGCCAGGCGTGGTAGCCGTCGAGCGGCAGCCGGTCGACGAGCGCCAGGGCGACCTCGGGTCCGTCCAGCTCGGCCACGGCGACGGCCCGGTTGAGGGCGACGATGGGGGACGGGTCGATCCGGACCAGTCGGTCATAGAGCGCGAGCACCTGCGACCAGTCGGTGTCCGCGGCCGACGGAGCATCGGTGTGCACCGCGTTGATCGCGGCCAGGACCTGGTAGCGGCCGGGACGGTTGACGGCCAGGCAGGCGCGGACGAGCTCGTGACCCTCGGCGACGAGTGTCCGGTCCCAGCCCGCGCGGTCCTGCTCGCCCAGCGGGACGAGCTGCCCCGCCCGCACCCGGGCCGGGCGTCGGGCCTCGATGAGCAGCTCCAGCGCCAGCAGGCCGGCCACCTCCGGCTCGTCCGGCAACAGACCTCGGAGGATCCGGGTGAGCCGGATCGCCTCCGCCGTCAGGTCGGCGCGGACCGGGTCGCCGTCCCCCGAGGCGAGGTAGCCCTCGTTGAACACCAGGAAGAGCACGGTCAGGACCCCGTCGAGCCTCGCGGGCAGGTCGGCGAGCTCCGGCACGCGGTAGGGCACCCGAGCGGCCGAGATCTTCTTCTTCGCCCGCGTGATGCGCTGCGCCATCGTGGTCTCGGGCACGAGGAACGCCTGGGCGATCTCGGCCACGGTCAGCCCGCCGAGCAGCCGCAACGTCAGTGCGATGCGCGCCTCCGGTGCGAGCGCGGGGTGGCAGCACGTGAACAGCAGCCGCAGCCGGTCGTCCTCGACCGGACCGGTCGGCTCGTGGGGCGTGTCGTCGACGGACATCAGCGCCGCCTGGTGCTTGGTGAGCCGCTGCCGCTCCCGGCGGATCCGGTCGATCGCGCGGTTCCCCGCGGTGGTGGTGAGCCAGCCGCCGGGGTTGGGCGGCACGCCGGACTCCGGCCACCGCTCCAGCGCGACCACGAGGGCCTCGCTCGCCGCCTCCTCGGCGATGTCGATGTCGCCGAAGCGCCGGACGAGCGAGGCGATGAGGCGGCCGTACTCCTCGCGGAAGACCCGCTCGACGGCCGCCGTCCCGCCCTCCATCGGATCCCTCGCCGGGCGTGGCGCGCTCAGGCGAGGCCCTCGAAGGGACGGACCTCGACCTTGCCGCCGCACGCCTTGGAGCCGTCGGCCGCCAGCCGCAGGGCCACGTCGAGGTCAGGGGCGTCGATGACCCAGAAGCCGCCGATGACCTCCTTGGTCTCCAGGTAGGGGCCGTCGACCATGACGGGGGAGTCGCCGCGGCCGTCGACCACGGTCGCGGTCGTCGCCGGCTCCAGCCCACCCGCGAACACCCAGTGTCCCTCGGCCTTGAGCCGGTCGTTGAAGGCACCGGTCGCGGCGAACGCCTCCTCCATCGCCTCGCGGGACCCGTAGTCGCCGAACTCGGCCCGCTCGACGGGGCCGTGCACGCTCAGCAGGTAGTGCGCCATCTCTGTCTCCTCGCTCTCGGGCGGTCCGGTCGACCGCCTCCTGCCCTCTCCACGAACGGGCCTGCGCCGATACGACAGCCCCGCGGAACAGGTTCCGGCACGTCTCTCAGAACCCCAGGTTGGCGTGCCGCAGCCGGGTCACCGCGTCCTGGGGCCCGGCCAGGTCGACGTCGCGATGCTGGGCCCGGCCATAGAGGAACATCGTCAGCTCGACCACGTCGCCGGTCAGGGTGACGGGTTCCTCCCCGGCCTTGAGTACGGCGGTCGCGCCGTCGTCGCGCCGGCGCAGGACGACCGGCACCCCGGCGGGGCGGACGAGTCCCTTGCCGGTGACCTTGAGCGCCCCCCAGATCGTGGCGAGGTCCCGCTCGGACAGGGAGCGCGGGTCCCAGGAGGCCCGGGCCCGCCGCAGGTCCTCGTGGTGGACGACGTACTCCATGGTGTTGAACAGCCGGTCGACCGCCGGCAGCGCCATCGGCGTCAGGCCGCGTCCCCGGAGCTGCCGGACCAGCGCGGGCAGGTCCTGGCGGGCGAGCCGCGCCATCGAGAGCTCGGTGAGCCGCGCCAGCGGGGGGAAGACGATCCCGGGCGCGCCGAGCAGGCTGCGCTCGCGCACGAGCAGGTGGGTGACGAGGTCCTTGACGGTCCAGTCGCCGCACAGGGTCGGGGCGTCGGGGCCGAGCTCGAGGGCCAGGTCGCACAGCGCCTCACGCTCGCGCCGGGCCAGGTAGGTGCCGCTCACCCGGTCACTCTAGTGAGACGGCACCAACCCTCGGGACGAGTGATTCGCGACTTGTCGGTGCCGCGACATAGCCTGTCCGAGCAGCGAGTGAAGGAGAGACGGACCAGGTGACGCAGACGGCGCCGGCGCGAGGCGGCTCGACCACGCGTGCCGGGTTCGCCGTCCTGTGGGTCGCGATCAAGCGCGAGCCCTGGATCTTCGCGGCCTCGACCCTCGGCAGCGTGCTGTTCGGCGCGCTCACCGTCGCCGACGCCTGGGTGCTCGGCTGGGCCACCGACCACGCCGTCCTGCCGGCCTTCCGCGACGGCGAGATCAGGTCGTCCCTGCTGTGGGCCGTGCTCGGGCTGTTCGTCGGCGTCGCCCTGCTCCGCGCCGTCGGCATCGTCGCCCGCCGGCTCGGGGCCGGCGTCATGCAATACCGCATGCAGGCCCACGACCGCCGCGCGGTCACCCGGCAATACCTCTCCCTGCCCCTCGAGTGGCACCAGCGGCACCCCACCGGACAGCTGCTGTCCAACGCCAACTCCGACGTGGAGGCCGCCTGGGGGCCGATCGCGCCGCTCCCGATGGCCGTCGGCACCGTCGCGATGATGCTCATCGCCGTCGGCCAGATGCTGGCGGCCGACCTGGTGATGGCGCTCGTCGGGCTCCTGATCTTCCCGCTGGTGATCTCGGCCAACCTGGTCTACCAGCGGCTCGCCTCGCCGCTGATGACCCGCGCCCAGGGCCTGCGGGGCGAGGTCAGCGAGATCGCGCACGAGTCGTTCGACGGCGCCCTCGTGGTCAAGACGCTGGGGCGCGAGGGCGAGGAGACCGACCGGTTCGCCGCCAAGGCCCGCGCCCTCCGCGACGTCAACATCCGGGCCGGGCGGATCCGCGCGGCGTTCGACCCCGCCTTGGCGGCGCTGCCCAACATCGGCGTCATGGTGGTGCTCGCCGTCGGCGTCGCCCGGGTGCTCCATGGTGCGAGCGACGCCGGCGACGTCGTCACGGTGGCCTACCTCCTGACCGTCGTCTCCTTCCCGATCCGCTCGATCGGCTGGCTGCTGGGAGAGTTCCCGCGCAGTGTCGTCGGCTTCCGGCGGGTCCGCTCGGTGCTCGACGCCACCGGCGAGATGGCCTTCGGCGCCGCGTCCCTGCCGGCCGCCGAGCCCGGTGCGTGGCTCGAGGTCGACCGGCTGACCTACGCCTACACCGACGACCAGAGCCTGCTCGAAGGGCTCAGCTTCTCCGTCGAGCCCGGCGCCACGGTGGCGGTCGTCGGCGCCACCGCGTCGGGCAAGAGCACGCTCACCACCCTGCTCACCCGGCTGGTCGACCCGGTGGACGGGTCCATCCGCATCGACGGCGTCGACCTCCGCCGGCTGCGCCGCGGCGGCCTGGCCGAGGCGGTGGCCGTCGTCCCCCAGACGGCGTTCCTGTTCGACGACACGGTCCGGGGCAACGTCACCCTCGGGGCCGACATCCCCGACGCCGACGTCTGGGCCTCGCTGCGCATCGCCCAGGCCGACGGCTTCGTCGCCGCCCTGCCCCACGGGCTCGACGCCCGGCTGGGCGAGCGCGGCACCTCCCTGTCGGGCGGCCAGCGGCAGCGGATCTCGCTCGCTCGCGCGCTCGTACGCCGGCCGCGGCTGCTGATCCTCGACGACGCCACCTCGGCCGTCGACCCGGAGGTCGAGGCGCGCATCCTGCGCGGCCTGCGCGAGGCACGCGGGGGCACCACGCTCGTGGTCGTCGCCTACCGCAAGGCCACCATCGCGCTGGCCGACGAGGTGATCTTCCTGGCCGACGGGCGGGTCGCCGACCGGGGCACCCACGCCCAGCTGTTGAGCCGCAACACCGCCTACGCCCGGCTGGTCAACGCCTACGAGCAGGAGCACGACCGCTCCGCCGACGCCGTCGAGGACCCCGCATGACGACGATGACCGGCACCGGCACCCGGATGGACACCGGCGAGGACATCCCCGCCCTCGAGACCATCCGGCGCGGCGTGGCGCTGTCGCCGGAGCTCAAGGAGGGCTTCGTCGGGACGCTGCTGCTGGCCGTGGTCGCGTCCGTGGGTCAGGTCGTCGTCCCGGTGGCCGTCCAGCAGGCCCTCGACCACGGGCTCCGGGCCCCCGGCGGCCCCGACATCGCCTTCACCATCTGGGTCGGGCTCGGGGCCACCGCGGCCATCGCCGTCACCGGTCTCGCGTCGTTCCTCATGACCGCGCGGCTGTTCACCTCCGCCGAGCGCGGGCTCGCCACGCTGCGCATCAAGGCGTTCCGCCACGTCCACGACCTGCCGCTCCTCACCCAGAACACCGAGCGCCGCGGCGGCCTGGTCTCCCGGGTGACCAGTGACGTCGACCAGGTGAGCCAGTTCCTCGTCTTCGGGGGCCTCCTGCTCATCGTGAGCATCGGGCAGGTGCTGGTCGCCACCGTCGTGATGGCGGTCTACAGCTGGCAGCTCGCGCTGGTCGTCTGGGTCTGCTTCGCCCCGCTGTTCCTGTCGCTGCGGTTCTTCCAGCGCAAGCTCTCCGCGGCCTACGCCACCGTGCGCCGCCAGGTGGGGCTGATGCTCTCGGCGATCTCCGAGCCGGTGGTGGGCGCGGCCGTCGTCCGGTCCTACGCCGTCGAGGCCCGCACCCAGCAGCGCATCGACGAGGCCGTCGCCGCCCACCAGGCCGCCAGCACCCGCGCCCAGGGCTTCACGGCCTTCTCGTTCTCCCTGGGCGGCGTCTCCGCCGGGCTCGCCAACGCCGGCGTCCTCATCGTCGGCATCTGGCTCGGCCTCGCCGGCGACATCACCGCCGGCCGGGTCCTGGCGTTCGCGTTCCTGGTCAGCCTCTTCGTCGGCCCCGTCCAGATGGGCACCCAGATCCTCACCGACGCCCAGAACGCCATCGCCGGCTGGCGCCGGGTCATCGGCATCCTCGAGACCCCCGCCGACCTGGTCGACCCCGGCGCCGACGGCGTCGAGCTCCCGCGCGGGCCGATCGACGTCCGCTTCGACCACGTCACCTTCGCCTACCCCGACGGTCCTCCGGTGCTGCACGACGTGTCCCTCGAGCTCACCGCCGGCACCCGGGTGGCCATCGTGGGGGAGACGGGCTCGGGCAAGTCCACCTTCGCCAAGCTGCTCACCCGGTTGATGGACCCGTCGCTCGGAGCCGTGCTGCTCGACGGGATCGACGTCCGCTCGATCGCCGCGGCGTCGCTGCGCCGCGGGGTGGTGCTGGTGCCGCAGGAGGGCTTCCTGTTCGACGACACCCTGGCCGCCAACGTGCGCTACGGCCGGCTCGACGCCACCGACGCCGACATCACGGCCTCCGCCGAGGAGCTCGGCCTGGGCGACTGGCTCGCCGGCCTGCCCCACGGCCTGGCCACCCGGGTGGGCCAGCGGGGCGAGTCGCTGTCGGCCGGCGAGCGCCAGCTCGTGGCGCTGCTGCGTGCCCAGCTCGCCGACCCCGACCTGCTCGTCCTCGACGAGGCCACGAGCGCGGTCGACCCCGCGCTCGAGATGCGCATCGGGCGAGCCCTCGAGCGGCTGATGACCGGTCGGACGTCGGTGACGATCGCCCACCGCCTCTCGACGGCCGAGGGTGCCGACGAGGTCGTCGTCGTCGACAAGGGGGTGGTGGTCCAGCGCGGCCCGCACGCCCGGCTCGTCGCCGAGGAGGGCGTCTATGCGGGGCTGCACGCCTCATGGGTGGCCCAGCAGGGGCGGTCCTGACCGCAGCGGCGGCGCGGACCAGGGATAATCGCCGGGTGACCGAGCTCGACCCCGCCGTGGCCGCCCGCCTCAAGCGCACCTCCGACGGGCTCGTGCCCGCCGTCGTCCAGCAGCACGACACCGGCGAGGTGCTCATGCTCGGCTGGATGGACGACGAGGCGCTGGCCCGCACGCTGACCGGCGGCCGCGCGACCTACTGGAGCCGCTCGCGCGGCGAGTACTGGCGCAAGGGCGACACCTCCGGCCACCGCCAGTGGGTCAAGGAGGTCCGGCTCGACTGCGACGGTGACACGCTCCTGGTCCGGGTCGACCAGGAGGGCCCCGCCTGCCACACCGGTGACCGCACCTGCTTCGACGCCGACCTGCTGCTCGGCGATGGCTGAGCGGGTCGCCACGGCGCGGCCGTTCGCCCCGGTCGTCGGCGCTGGACTCGCGCTGGGTGGGCTCGCCGCGCTGGCCTCTAGCCGCCCCTGGTTCGTGCCCGACTCCGACTCGGCCGCCGCGGTGGTGGCGACCGGCGGCGGTGCCCAGGCGCCGGTCGCGACCGCGCTCGCCCTGGTGGTGCTCGCGTCCTGGGGCGTGCTCCTGGTGACCCGTGGATGGGTGCGCCGCGCCGTCGCCCTCCTCGGGTTCGTCGCCGGCCTGGTCATGCTGGGCGCCACGGTCTGGGCCTGGATCACCGTCCCGACCCGGCTGCGCAGCGACCTCGCGATGATCGGCGCCTTGGAGCTCGGCTCCCATCCCACGGCCTGGTACGTCGTCGCGGCCGTCGCCGGCGCGCTCGGGCTGGTCACGCTCGCGCTGGCCTGGCAGTGGCTCCCCGGCTGGCCGGAGATGGGTCGTCGCTATGACGCGCCCGGCGCGCGGCCGGTCGCCGAGGACGATGCGAGCAGCCTCGATCTCTGGAAGGCCCTCGACGAGGGTCGTGACCCCACGGACGGCCCGTCATGAATACACTGGCGCCAGCCCGTCGACAGCAGTGACAACAGGAGCACCCTCATGACCTCTCACCACGGCAACACCCCCGCAGCCTGGGCCGGGGTGGCCGTCTCGATGGTCGGCTTCGTGGTCGGTGGCATCGCGCTGATGCTCCACCCCGCCCCGATGGCGATGTTCTGGGTGGGTCTCGTGCTCGCCGTCGCGGGACTGCCCGTCTTCCTCGTGATGGCCAAGATGGGCCTCAACGGCGCCAAGCACGGATGACGACAGCCGGTCAGCTCGCGGCCACGCCCGGCACCGCCGGGCGGCGGCAGCGCCTGACCGCCCCACTGGTCACCATCGGTGCCCTGGCGGCCACCACGGTGGCGCTGCACGTCCGTGACCCGCACGCCAGCGGCTCGTGGGGCTACTGCCCGTCCCGGGTCCTGTTCGGGGTGTCGTGCCCCGGGTGCGGGGGACTGCGCGCGGTCAACGACCTGACCCACGGCGACCTACTGGCGGCCGCCTCGTCCAACCTGCTGTTCGTCGCCTCGATCCCGCTCGTCGTCTGGGTCCTCGGCCGTTGGCTGGTCGGGGCCTGGACCGGTGTGCCCTACCGGCCCCGGTGGGTGGCGACGAGGGCGTTCTCAGTGCTGAGCCTGGTCCTGCTCGTGGGCTTCACGGTCCTGCGCAACATCCCGGCGGGCGCCTGGCTGGCTCCCTGACGGAGGTGACCATCGCCCCGCACGCGATCGAGGCCGGACCCGCACGGGTCCGGCCTCGACTGCGTGGAGCGGGATGCGTCAGCTGCTGCTGCCGACGCTGTAGTTGAAGTCCAGCGTGCCCGTGGCCGCCAGCGCGATCCAGATCAGGCTCACCACGAAGCCGATGATGCCCAGGATGAAGCCGGCCTTCGCCATGCCGGCGCCGGCCTGACCGGTGCGCGCGATCTCGTTCTGGGCGGCGCGACCGAGGAAGATCGCGACGGCGCCCGTGATGATCCCGCAGCAGACGAAGCTCAGGATGCCGAGGACGAGGGACCAGATGGCCTTCGAGTTCGTCCCCGACGGCACGGGCGCGCCGCCGCCGTACTGCGGCATGCCATAGCTCGGAGGCTGCTGGCCGTAGCCGCCCTGCGGCTGGCCGTAGGGGTCACTGGGCTGTCCGTAGCCGCCCTGGCCGTAGCCCTCGGGCGGAGGAGGAGGCGGAGGTGCCTGATTGCTCATGGGTGCTGCTTCCTGTGTGGTGCGGCTGCCAGGCCGCGAGGCCCGCTGTCCCCAGCGACCCTACCGACATTCACCGGTCCGAGGGAGCGACCACGCCCGAGCGGGGTCAGCTCAGGGAGCCGGGTGAGACCGCGAAGAGCAGCAGGAACATGCCGGTCCCGATGAGCACGGCGATCGCCCCCGTGATGATGCCGGCCAGGGCCAGGCCGGCGCCCGTCTGGTAGCCGAGGCTGGCGGCGATCTGGCGCCGCGCGACGACGCCGCAGACGATGGCCGCGATCCCGAACACCGACAGCAGCGAGCAGCAGGCCAGGCTGACGACGACCGAGACGATGCCGATGACGAGCGACGTGGTCGCGAGCCGGTTGGCCACCTGGGGGACGCCGACGCCGACGTAGTAGGACGGCGGCGCGCCGTAGCCGGTGCAGGGCACCGACGGCGGTGTCGCCGCGGAGGCGGGTGGCTGCTGGTAGGCCGGAGGCTGCTGCGGGTAGGGCTGCTGGGGGTAGGGCGCCTGCGGGTAGGGCTGCGGGTACGGCGCGGTGGGCGTCTCGCCGACGGAGGGCGGCGTGGCCGGCGGGGCGGGGTCGGCGGGTACCGGCCCGGGCGCCACCCATCCCGCTGACCGGTCGGGCGTCCCGTCGGCCTCCGGGTCGCCGTAGTAGGCGTCCGGGTCGAAGTCGGATGGTGTGGTCACGGTGCTCCCTCCAGCCACGGCACCCTATCCGTCAGGCGGGTCGCCCGTCCGCGGTTTGGGCGCGTCATGAGAGGCTGGGCGGGCACTGTCCCCACCAGCCGGAGGCCCTGATTGTCCGTCCTCGACGACATCATCGCCGGCGTGCGTGACGACCTGGCCGCCCGCGAGTCACGGCTCCCGGAGCCCGAGCTCCGCGCCGCCCTGGCCGACGTCGACGCGCCGCGCGACCCGATGCCCCACCTGCGGGGCGCCGGGTCCAGCGTCATCGCCGAGGTCAAGCGGCGCTCGCCCAGCAAGGGCGCACTCTCGGAGATCCCCGACCCGGCCGCCCTCGCGGAGGCCTACGCCCGCGGCGGGGCGGCCGCCATCAGCGTGCTCACCGAGGAGCGCCGCTTCGGCGGCAGCCTCGACGACCTGCGCAAGGTCAGGTCGGCCGTCGACACCCCGCTGCTGCGCAAGGACTTCGTGGTCACCGACTACCAGGTGCTCGAGGCGCGCGCCCACGGAGCCGACCTCGTGCTCCTGATCGTGGCCGCGCTCGACGACGCCGAGCTGCGGCGGCTCTTCGAGCTCACCCGTGAGCTCGGCATGCGCGCACTCGTCGAGGTCCACGACGAGCCCGAGACCGAGCGGGCGGTGACGCTCGGCGCCGAGCTGGTCGGCGTCAACGCCCGCAACCTCAAGACCCTGGCGGTGGACGGGGCGACCTTCGGACGCCTGGCGACGCTGGTGCCGTCCGACCGGGTGCTCGTGGCCGAGTCGGGCATCACCGGCCCGGCCGACGTCGCCCGGTTCGTCGACGAGGGCGCCCGCGCCGTGCTGGTGGGCGAGGCCCTGGTCAAGGACGGTGACCCCGAGGGCGCGGTGCGCGCCATGACCGGCCTCACGGCCGGGGAGGTTTCGCGATGACAGACACCTACGACGCCGACGCGCTCGGCTACTTCGGCGAGTTCGGCGGCCGCTTCATGCCCGAGGCGCTCGTGGCCGCCCTCGACGAGCTGACGGTGGCCTGGCAGGAGGCCATGGCCGACCCGACCTTCGTCGACGAGTTCGACCGGGTGCTGCGCGACTACGCCGGCGTGCCCAGCCGGCTCTATGACGCCGCCCGGCTCTCCGAGACGGCCGGCTGCCGGATCCTGCTCAAGCGCGAGGACCTCAACCACACCGGCGCCCACAAGATCCGCAACGTGATGGGGCAGGCGCTGCTCACCCAGCGGATGGGCAAGTCCCGGGTGATCGCCGAGACCGGCGCGGGCCAGCACGGCGTCGCCAGTGCGACGGCGGCCGCCTACTTCGGGCTCGACTGCACGGTCTACATGGGTGCGGTCGACACCCGCCGCCAGGCGCTCAACGTCGCCCGGATGCGGCTGCTCGGTGCCAAGGTCGTCTCGGTCGACTCCGGGTCGGCCACCCTCAAGGACGCCATCAACGAGGCGCTGCGCGACTGGGTCGCGAGCGTCGACCACACGGCCTACCTCTTCGGCACCGCCGCGGGCCCGCACCCCTTCCCGAGCATGGTCCGTGACTTCACCCGGGGGATCGGCGACGAGGCGCGCGCCCAGTGCCTCGAGCTCACCGGTCGGCTCCCCGACGCCATCGCCGCCTGCGTGGGTGGCGGCTCCAACGCCATCGGCCTGTTCACCGCGTTCCTCGACGACCCCGACGTCGCCGTCTGGGGCTTCGAGGCCGGCGGCGAGGGGGTGGCGAGCGGCCGCCACGCAGCGACCATCGTCGCGGGGGAGCGGGGCGTGCTCCACGGGGCACGCACCTATGTCCTCCAGGACGAGGACGGGCAGACCGTGGAGTCGCACTCGATCTCCGCCGGCCTGGACTACCCCGGGGTCGGGCCCCAGCACGCCCACCTGGCCAGGACCGGCCGCGCGACCTACGAGGCCGTGACCGACGCCGAGGCGATGGACGCCCTCGCCCTCCTGAGCCGCACCGAGGGCATCATCCCCGCCATCGAGTCCGCCCACGCGCTGGCGGGCGCGCTGCGGCTGGCACCTCGGCTGGCCGAGGAGAAGGGCTCCGACGCGATCCTGCTGGTCAACCTCAGCGGTCGCGGGGACAAGGACATGGGCACGGCCATCGAGTGGTTCGGCCTCGACCAGGAGGACCCGTCGTGAGCGTCGCCCCCGCCTTCGCCGCGGCCCGCGCCGAGGGCCGAGCCGCCCTCGTCGGCTACCTGCCGGCGGGCTTCCCCGACCTGGCGGGCGGCATCGACGCCATCCGCACGATGGTCGACGCCGGCTGCGACGTGATCGAGGTCGGCCTGCCCTACAGCGACCCGGTCATGGACGGTCCGACCATCCAGGCCGCCGCCCAGCAGGCACTCGACCAGGGGATCCGCACCGCCGACGTGCTGCGCACCGTCGAGGCGGTCGCGGCCACCGGTGTCCCCGTGGTGATCATGACCTACTGGAACCCCGTGGAGCGTTACGGCGTCGACCGCTTCGCCGCCGACCTGGCCTCCGCCGGCGGGTCGGGCCTGATCACCCCCGACCTGACGCCCGACAGCGGCGCCGAGTGGATCGCCGCGGCCGACGCCCGTGGCCTCGACAAGGTCTTCCTGGTGGCGCCCTCCTCGACCGACGAGCGGATCGCGATGACCGTCGCGCACTGCCGCGGCTTCGTCTACGCGACCGCCGTGATGGGGGTGACCGGCGCGCGCTCGACCACCAGCGAGCTCGCCGCGCCCCTCGTGGCACGCACCCGAGCGGCCACCGACCTGCCGATCGGCGTCGGCCTCGGGGTCGGCACCGGCGCCCAGGCCGCCGAGGTCGCGGCCTATGCGGACGGGGTCATCGTGGGCTCGGCGTTCGTACGCACGCTCCTCGACCACGCGGGCGACCACGGCGCAGGTCTCCGCGCGCTGAGCACCCTCACCACCGAGCTGGCCCAGGGGGTCCGGCGTGCCGCTGGCTAGCCCGGGCCCGCGGCTCGGCGCGGCCGGCCTCGCGGTGCTCCTCGCGCTGCTCGCCGGCTGCGGCGGCGCCACGCCGCGCGTGGTGCGTGGCGACGACGACGGCATGCACGGCGCCGTGCTCACCGAGCAGTACACCGCTCCCGACGTGGACCTCACCGACACCGATGGGAAGCCGTTCTCGCTGTCGGCCGACACCGACAAGCCGCTCACCCTGGTGTTCTTCGGCTACACCCACTGCCCGGACATCTGCCCCATGACGATGGCCAACCTGGCCTCGGCGATGGCCCGGCTCGATGACGGGCAGCGGTCCCGGGTGGACGTGGTCTTCGTGACGACCGACCCCGCCCGCGACGACGAGGCGACCATCCGCGGCTGGCTCGACCGGTTCGACCCGTCCTTCCTCGGCCTCACGGGCGACCTCGGCACCATCAAGCAGCTCGGCAAGGCCTTCGGCGTCTACATCGCCCAGGGACGCAAGCTCCCCAGCGGCGGCTACGAGGTCACCCACGGCACGCCCGTGGTCGCCATCGACGCCGACGACCGCAGCCCGATCGTGTGGACCGAAGGCACCTCCGCCGCCGACTTCGCCGACGACATCGCGACCCTCCTGGAAGAGGCTCCATGATCCTGCCCCTGTCGATCCCGAGCCCGTCCCAGGGCGTGTGGCACCTCGGACCGTTCCCGCTGCGCGGCTACGCGCTGTGCATCATCGCGGGCATCCTGGCCGCGATCTGGATCGGTGAGCGGCGCTGGATCGCCCGCGGTGGCCGGCCCAACGAGGTGACCGACCTGGCCCTGTGGGCCGTGCCGTTCGGCCTGGTGGGCGGTCGGCTCTACCACGTCATCACCGACTACGAGCGCTACTTCGGTCCCGGCAAGAGCGCCTGGGCGGCCCTCTATGTGTGGCGCGGCGGGCTGGGCATCTGGGGTGCCATCGCGCTCGGAGCCGTCGGCGTGCTCATCGGCGCCCACCGCAAGGGCATCCGGGTGGCCCCCATGCTCGACGCGCTCGCACCCGGTGTGCTGGTCGCCCAGGCCCTCGGGCGCTGGGGCAACTGGTTCAACCAGGAGCTCTTCGGACGGCCCACGGACCTGCCCTGGGGCCTGCGCATCGACCCCGACCACCGCCCCCCGGGCTATGAGGACGTCGCGACCTTCCACCCCACGTTCCTCTACGAGTGCGTGTGGAACCTCGGTGCCTTCGCGTTCGTCGTCTGGGCCGACCGGCGCTTCCGGCTCGGGCACGGCCGGGTCTTCGCCCTCTATGTGATGGCCTACACCGCCGGACGCGGCTGGATCGAGGACCTGCGGATCGACCCCGTCCAGATGAGCGACGTCGGCGGGCTGCGGCTCAACGTGTGGGTCTCGATCGTGGTGTTCGTGTCGGCCGCCGCCTACTTCGTGTGGGCCGGCCGCGCCCGGCCGGGCCGCGAGACGGAGGTCTATCTCGAGGGTCGTGCACCCGAGGCCGAGGAGACCGCCACCGACGAGACAGACCCCGACGAGACGGCCACCGACGAGACGGCCACCGACGGAGCGGCCACCGACGAGACGGCCACCGACGGAGCGGCCGACGACGCGCCCGAGGGCGACGGATCTGCCGATCCCGCGGACGAGAGCTCCTCACGCCACTAGCGTGGAACCACCCCACCGCCAGTCCGGAGAGTCCCCCGTGCCCTCGCTGCTCACCTCGTTCGTCGCTGCCCTGCTCAGCCTCGGTGCCCTCGGCTGCACCACGCCCGACGATGCCCGCCCCGCCACGACCGACGGTCTCGCCTCGGCGACCGCCGTGGTCACCGCCGGCGACACCGCCCCGGTTGTCGTGGCGGTCGGCGACATCGCCTGCCCGCCCAACTACGGCCACGACTCGACCGAGTGCCGGCAGCGGGCGACGGCGCGGCTGGTGGGCAGGATCGACCCCGACGCGGTGATCGCCCTCGGCGACCTGCAGTACGACAGGGGCCGGCTGCGCGACTTCAAGGCCTCCTACGCCAAGTCCTGGGGCGCGCTGAAGGACCGCACGCTCCCGATCCCGGGCAACCACGAGTACAACACCGCGGGTGCGAAGGGCTACTACACCTACTTCGGCGAGACCGCGCCCGGCTACCGCGTCGTCACGATCGGCACCTGGCGGGTCTACCTGCTCAACAGCAACTGCGACGAGATCGACTGCAAGGCCGAGCGCACCTGGATGCGCACGGACATGGAGGCCAACCCCACCACCTGCTCGGCGATCGCCCTGCACTTCCCGCGCTACTCGAGCGGCGAGCACGGCAACAACGCGTCGATGAGCAGCTTCTGGAAGATCGGCATCGCCCACGGTGTCGACCTGGCCCTGGCGGGACACGACCACGACTACGAGCGCTTCGCCCCGATGAACGCCTCGGGACGACGCTCCGCGACCGGCATCCTGTCGTTCGTGTCCGGTGCCGGCGGTCGGTCGCTCTATGAGCGCACCGGCCATCCGCAGGGCTCCCGCTACTTCGGCAACGACGTCTTCGGTGTGCTGAGACTGACCCTCGACGACGGCAGCTTCTCCTGGAAGTTCCGCGGCCTCGGAGGGGTCAGCCGCGACGCCGGCAGCCACGCCTGCCACTGACCCCCGGGAGGACGGCGGCCGGGGCCCCCGCGCCGCACCTGTCCGCTCCCGCGCACGACGACGGACAGCGGAGTCACCGAGTGGTAGCGTGTGCGTCCTGCTGCGGGCCAATGTCGTCCCCTGCTTGTTTCGAGCACTGCCAGTTCGTCCCGCTCACCTCGGGACGCAGACGACGACGGGAGAATGCCCGTGCACGCATTCCCGCCGCCCCAAGGGCTCTACGACCCGGCCTTCGAGCACGATGCGTGCGGTGTGGCCTTCGTCGCGACCCTGACCGGCGAGGCCAGCCACGACATCGTCGCCAAGGCGCTGACAGCGCTGCGCAACCTCGACCACCGCGGAGCCGCGGGCGCCGAGGTCAACTCCGGCGACGGCGCCGGGATCCTCATGCAGGTCCCCGACGCCTTCCTCCGCGAGGTCGTGGACTTCGAGCTCCCGACGCGGCACGCCTACGCCGTCGGGACGGCGTTCCTGCCCGGGGACGCCGAGCAGGTCGCCAAGACCCGGCAGCGCATCGAGGAGCTGGCCGCCGAGGAGGGGCTCGCCGTCCTCGGCTGGCGCGAGGTCCCCGTGGACCCGTCCTCGCTGGGGGAGACCGCCCGTTCGGTGATGCCGGCCTTCAGCCAGCTGTTCGTGGCCGGCGCCAACGTGCGCTCCGCGGGCATGGCGCTGGAGCGGCAGGCCTACTGCCTGCGCAAGCGCGCCGAGAAGGAGACCGACGTCTACTTCCCGTCGCTGTCCTCGCGCACCCTGACCTACAAGGGCATGCTCACCACCGACCAGCTCGACACCTTCTTCCCCGACCTGACCGACGAGCGGATCGCCTCGGCGGTCGCCGTGGTCCACTCCCGCTTCTCGACCAACACCTTCCCGAGCTGGCCGCTGGCGCACCCGTTCCGGTTCATCGCCCACAACGGCGAGATCAACACGGTGATGGGCAACCGCAACTGGATGCGCGCGCGCGAGGCGCTCCTGCGCTCGGACCTGATCCCGGGCGACCTCGAGCGGATCTTCCCGATCTGCACGACCGGCGCCTCGGACTCGGCGAGCTTCGACGAGGTGCTCGAGCTGCTGCACATGGGCGGCCGGTCACTGCCGCACGCCGTCCTCATGATGATCCCCGAGGCGTGGGAGAACCACGCCGAGATGGACGCCAAGCGCCGGGCGTTCTATGAGTTCCACTCCTCGATGATGGAGCCCTGGGACGGCCCCGCCTGCGTGGTCTTCACCGACGGCACCCAGATCGGTGCCGTCCTGGACCGCAACGGCCTGCGCCCGTCCCGCTACTGGGTCACCGACGACGGGCTCGTCGTGCTCGCCTCGGAGGTCGGCGTGCTCGACCTCGACCCCGCCTCGATCGTCCGCAAGGGCCGGCTCCAGCCCGGCCGGATGTTCCTCGTCGACACCGACGAGCACCGGATCATCGAGGACGAGGAGATCAAGGCGGAGCTCGCGGCCGAGCATCCCTACGACGAGTGGCTGCACGCCGGTCTGATCCGTCTGGAGGACCTCCCCGACCGCGAGCACGTCGTCCACACCCACGCCTCGGTCACGCGTCGCCAGCAGGTGTTCGGCTACACCGAGGAGGAGCTGCGGGTCCTGCTCACCCCGATGGCCAACACCGGGGCGGAGCCGATCGGCTCGATGGGCACCGACACCCCGATCGCGGCGCTGTCGGACAAGCCGCGGCTGCTGTTCGACTACTTCAGCCAGCTGTTCGCCCAGGTCACCAACCCGCCGCTTGACGCCATCCGCGAGGAGCTCGTCACCTCGCTCTACGGCTCGATCGGTCCCGAGTCCAACCTGCTCGACCCGACCCCCGCGTCGTGCCGCCAGGTCGTGCTGCCGTTCCCGGTCTTCTCCAACGACGACCTCACCAAGATCCGGCACATCAACCGGGACGGCGACATGCCGGGCTTCATCACCCACGTCTCCCGGGGCCTCTATGACGTCGAGGGCGGCGGCGCCGCCATGGCCGCCCGGATCGACGAGATCTGCGCGGAGGTGTCGGCCGCGATCGCCGGGGGAGCGCGGATCATCGTGCTGTCCGACCGGCACTCCACCGCCGAGCTGGCGCCGATCCCGTCGCTCCTGCTGACCGGTGCGGTGCACCACCACCTGGTGCGCGAGAAGACGCGGACCCAGGTCGGCCTGCTCGTGGAGGCCGGCGACGTCCGCGAGGTGCACCACGTGGCGCTGCTGATCGGCTATGGCGCCGCGGCGGTCAACCCCTACCTCGCGATGGAGTCCGTCGAGGACCTCGCCCGCGACGGGTTCTATGTCAAGACCGAGCCCGAGGTGGCCGTCAAGAACCTGGTCAAGGCGCTGGGCAAGGGCGTGCTCAAGGTGATGTCCAAGATGGGCGTCTCCACCGTGGCGTCCTACACCGGTGCGCAGATCTTCGAGGCGATCGGCCTCTCCCAGGCCGTCGTCGACAAGTACTTCACCGGCACCACGTCCAAGCTGGGCGGTGTCGAGCTCGACACCATCGCCGAGGAGGTCGCCCGGCGGCATGCGTCGGCCTACCCCCGCGGCGGCATCCTGCCCGCACACCGCGAGCTGGCCATCGGCGGCGAGTACCAGTGGCGCCGCGAGGGCGAGCCGCACCTGTTCGACCCCGAGACCGTGTTCCGGCTCCAGCACGCGACCCGCAACGGCCGCTACGACATCTTCAAGCAGTACACCGGCCGCATCGACCAGCAGGCCGAGCGGCTGATGACCCTGCGCGGGCTGTTCCGGTTCAAGGACCCGGCCGACGCCGGACGCGCGCCGATCGACATCGACGAGGTCGAGCCCGTCTCGGAGATCCTGCGGCGCTTCTCGACCGGAGCCATGTCCTATGGCTCGATCAGCAAGGAGGCGCACGAGACCCTCGCGATCGCGATGAACCGGATCGGCGCCAAGTCCAACACCGGCGAGGGCGGCGAGGACGCCGACCGGCTGCACGACCCGGAGCGCCGCTCCGCGATCAAGCAGGTCGCGTCGGGCAGGTTCGGCGTCACCTCGGACTACCTCACCAACGCCGACGACATCCAGATCAAGATGGCCCAGGGCGCCAAGCCCGGTGAGGGCGGCCAGCTGCCGGGCAACAAGGTCTACCCCTGGGTGGCCAAGACCCGCCACTCGACGCCCGGCGTCGGCCTCATCAGCCCGCCGCCGCACCACGACATCTACTCGATCGAGGACCTCGCGCAGCTCATCCACGACCTCAAGAACGCCAACCCCTCGGCCCGGATCCACGTCAAGCTCGTCTCCGAGGTCGGCGTGGGCACGGTCGCCGCGGGCGTCTCCAAGGCGCACGCGGACGTCGTGCTGATCTCCGGTCACGACGGCGGCACCGGTGCGTCGCCGCTGACCTCGCTCAAGCACGCGGGCGGTCCCTGGGAGCTCGGTCTCGCCGAGACCCAGCAGACGCTGCTCGTCAACGGGCTGCGCGACCGGATCGTCGTGCAGACCGACGGCCAGCTCAAGACCGGCCGCGACGTCGTCATCGCGGCCCTGCTCGGCGCCGAGGAGTTCGGCTTCGCGACAGCCCCGCTGGTCGTCTCGGGCTGCGTCATGATGCGCGTCTGCCACCTCGACACCTGTCCCGTGGGCGTCGCGACGCAGAACCCCGTGCTGCGCGAGCGCTTCTCCGGCAGGCCGGAGTTCGTGGTGACGTTCTTCGAGTACATCGCCCAGGAGGTGCGCGAGCTGCTCGCCGAGCTCGGCTTCCGGACGCTCCAGGAGGCCATCGGCCGGGTCGACGCGCTCGACACGGGCGAGGCGGTCGCGCACTGGAAGGCCTCGGGCCTCGACCTGACGCCGATCCTGCACCAGCCCAGCCTCAGCGGGCAGCTCGCCGAGCAGGACCGCTTCTGCACCAAGACCCAGGACCACGGGCTCGACAAGGCGCTCGACAACAAGCTGGTCATGCTGGCCGAGCCGGCGATCGAGCGCGGGGAGCCCGTGCGCATCGAGCTGCCCGTGCGCAACGTCAACCGCACGGTCGGGACGATGCTCGGCCACGAGGTGACCAAGCGCTACGCCGGCGCCGGGCTGCCCGACGGCACGATCGACGTGACCCTCACCGGCTCGGCCGGCCAGTCCTTCGGCGCCTTCCTGCCGAGCGGGATCACGCTGCGGCTGGAGGGGGACGCCAACGACTACCTGGCCAAGGGCCTCTCCGGCGGACGCGTCGTCGTACGCCCCGACCGGGCCGCCACGTTCGAGGCCGAGGACCAGATCATCGCCGGCAACGTCATCGGCTACGGCGCCACCGCCGGGGAGATCTTCCTCCGCGGCCAGGTGGGGGAGCGGTTCTGCGTGCGCAACTCCGGCGTCAGCGCCGTCGTCGAGGGCGTCGGCGACCACGGCTGCGAGTACATGACCGGGGGCCGCGTCGCGGTCCTCGGTCCCACCGGCCGCAACTTCGCGGCCGGCATGTCGGGCGGCGTCGCCTTCGTGCTCGACCTCGTGCCCGGCCGCGTCAACCAGGAGCTGGTCGAGCTCGGCCCGGTCGAGGGGGAGGCGGCCGACGAGCTGCGCGGCCTGGTCGCCCGCCACGCCGAGCTGACCGAGTCCGCGGTCGCCGAGGCGCTGCTGGCCGACTGGCCGGCCGCCCTCGCCCGCTTCACCCAGGTGATGCCGACCGACTACCGGCGCGTGCTCGAGACCCGCGCCGCCGCCCTGGCCGAGGGCCTCGACGAGGACCAGGCGGCCGCCCGGATCATGGAGGTGCTCTATGGCTGACCCGAAGGGTTTCCTCAAGAACGGCCGCGAGGTCGCCGGGCGACGCCCCGTCGACGAGCGGCTGGGGGACTGGACCGAGGTCTATCCCGGTGGCCTGGGCCGGGCCCTGCTGCCGATCATCACCGCCCAGTCGGGCCGCTGCATGGACTGCGGCATCCCGTTCTGCCATCAAGGCTGCCCCCTGGGCAACCTGATCCCCGAGTGGAACGACCTGGTGTGGCGCGACGACTGGGAGGACGCCATCGAGCGCCTCCACGCGACCAACAACTTCCCGGAGTTCACCGGTCGGCTCTGTCCCGCTCCCTGCGAGACCGCCTGCGTGCTGGGCATCAACCAGGACCCGGTGACGATCAAGAACGTCGAGGTGTCGATCATCGACCGCGCCTGGGAGTCCGGCCTGGTCCGCCCCCAGCCGCCCGAGTGGCTCTCGGGCCGCACGGTCGCCGTGGTCGGTTCCGGGCCCGCCGGACTCGCTGCCGCCCAGCAGCTGACGCGGGCCGGGCACACGGTGGCGGTCTTCGAGCGGGCCGACAAGCCCGGCGGGCTGCTGCGCTACGGCATCCCCGAGTTCAAGATGGAGAAGCGCCAGGTCGACCGTCGGATCGACCAGATGCGCCGCGAGGGCACGGTGTTCCGCTCGGGCATCGAGGTCGGGGTCGAGCTGACCGGCGACCAGCTGCGCGAGCGCTACGACGCCGTGGTGCTCGCGATCGGCTCCACGGCCCCCCGCGACCTGCCCGTCCCCGGTCGGGAGCTCGACGGCATCCACCAGGCGATGGACTACCTGCCGCAGGCCAACCGGGTCGCTCTCGGTGAGGAGGTCGCCGACCAGGTCGTGGCCACCGGCAAGCACGTGGTCATCATCGGTGGCGGCGACACCGGCGCCGACTGTCTCGGCACCTCGCTGCGCCAGGGCGCGGCCTCGGTGACCCAGCTCGAGATCCTGCCCCGGCCCACCGACGACCGGCCCACCGGCCAGCCGTGGCCGACCTACCCGATGCTGTTCCGCGTCTCCTCGGCCCACGAGGAGGGGGGCGACCGCGTCTACGCCGTCTCGACCCAGGAGTTCCTCGGCGACGAGGAGGGTCGCGTGCGGGCGCTGCGCATCGTCGACGTCGACTCCTCCTTCCAGCCCGTGCCGGGCACCGAGCGGGAGATCCCGGCCCAGCTGGTGCTCTTCGCCATGGGCTTCGTCGGACCGCAGCGTCCGGGCCTGGTCGAGCAGCTCGGAGTCGAACTGGACGAGCGTGGCAACGTCGCGCGCGACGCGTCCTACGCCACCTCGGTCGAGGGTGTGTTCGTCGCCGGTGACGCCGGCCGCGGCCAGTCGCTCATCGTCTGGGCGATCGCCGAGGGCCGGGCCGTGGCGTCGGCGGTGGACCGGTTCCTCACCGGCTCGACCACGCTCCCGGCGCCGATCCCGCCGACCGCGCGCCCGCTGACCGTCTGACGCGCGACGCGCCCGGGCCGAGTTAGGCTCGGCTTGGTTGGAACGATCAAACCGGGATAGGGTCGCGGGGTGCGAAGAGCCAAGATCGTGTGCACCCTGGGCCCCGCCGTCAACACTCCCGAGAAGATCCGGGAGCTCGTCGACGCCGGCATGGACGTCGCCCGGCTCAACATGAGCCACGGCACCTACGCCGACCACGAGCAGGCCTACCGCATGGTGCGCGAGGCCGCCGACCGGGCCAAGCGGGGCGTGGGCATCTTCGCCGACCTCCAGGGCCCCAAGATCCGGCTCGCGACCTTTGACCACGGCTCGGTGCGGCTGACGCGCGGCCAGTCGTGGACGATCACGACCCGCGACGTGCCGGGTGACAACGAGGTCGCGGGGACGACCTACGACGGACTGCCGGGCGACGTGTCGGCCGGCGACCCGATCCTGATCGACGACGGCAAGGTGCGTCTCGAGGTCGTCGAGGTGGACGGCACCGAGGTGCACACCCGCGTGGTCGTCGGCGGGACGGTCAGCAACCACAAGGGCATCAACCTGCCCGGCGTCGCCGTCTCGGTGCCGGCGCTGTCGGAGAAGGACGTCGAGGACCTGCGGTTCGCCCTCGGCCTCAGCGTCGACTTCGTCGCGCTGAGCTTCGTGCGCAGCGCCCGCGACGTCCGCGACGTCCACAAGGTGATGGACGAGGTGGGCGTGCACGTGCCCGTCATCGCCAAGATCGAGAAGCCCCAGGCGCTCGACGAGATCGACGACATCGTCGACGCCTTCGACGGGATCATGGTCGCGCGCGGCGATCTCGGCGTGGAGTGCCCGCTCGAGGACGTCCCGGTCCACCAGAAGCTGATCATCGACCGCGCGCGCCGCAACGCCAAGCCCGTCATCGTCGCCACCCAGATGCTCGAGTCGATGATCTCCGCGCCCGCGCCCACCCGCGCCGAGGCGTCCGACGTCGCCAACGCCGTGCTCGACGGCTCCGACGCGGTGATGCTGTCCGGCGAGACGAGCGTCGGGGACTACCCGATCGAGGCCGTCGCGACGATGGCGCGCATCATCTCCTCGACGGAGTCCCACGGCCTCCAGCACATGGCGGCCATCGACTGGAACCCGAGCACCCGGGGCGGCATCATCGCCAAGGCGGCCGCCCAGGTCGCCGAGGCCGTGGACGCGAAGTACCTCGTCGCTTTCACCTCCAGCGGCGACTCGGCCCGCCGGCTCGCGCGCTACCGCGGCCCGATCCCGATCGTCGCGTTCACCACGACCGACGCGATCCGCTCCCAGCTCTCCATGACCTGGGGCGTCGAGACCTTCAAGACGTCCCCCGTCGAGCACACCGACGAGATGGTCCGCCAGGTCGACGAGTCCCTGCTCGCCCTCGGCCGCGTGGAAGAGGGCGACAACGTCGTGATCATCGCCGGCAGCCCGCCCGGCATCCCCGGCTCGACCAACGCGCTGCGCATCCACCGGATGGGCGACGCCATCAACGAGGTCGCCCCGGCCTACCAGCGCAGACGCGCCTGAGTCCTCAGATGGTGCCCCGGGTGGGATTCGAACCCACACTTGATGGTGTTTGAGACCATTTCCTCTGCCGTTGGGATACCGGGGCGAGCAGCCGTCACCCTACCCGGCCACTACCCTGTGACCGTGACCCAGGCAGCAGGCTCCGAGCGTCGTCGCGTCGTCATCGCGGAGGACGAGGCCCTCATCCGGATGGACCTCGCGGAGATGCTCGTCGAGGAGGGCTACGACGTCGTCGGGCAGGCCGGCGACGGGGCCGAGGCGGTCCGGCTGGCGGAGGAGCTGCGGCCCGACCTGGTCGTCATGGACGTGAAGATGCCCGTCCTCGACGGCATCGCCGCGGCCGAGCGGATCGCCGCCCAGCGGATCGCGCCCGTGGTCATCCTGACGGCGTTCTCCCAGCGTGACCTGGTGGAGCGCGCCCGCGACGCCGGGGCCATGGCCTACGTCGTCAAGCCGTTCTCTCCGGGGGACCTGGTGCCCGCCATCGAGATGGCGATGAGCCGCTACGCCGAGATCGCCGCGCTGGAGGCGGAGGTCGGTGACCTCACCGACCGGCTCGAGACCCGCAAGGCCGTCGAGCGGGCCAAGAGCGTGCTCCAGGAGCAGCTCGCCCTGAGCGAGCCGGAGGCGTTCCGGTGGATCCAGAAGACCGCCATGGACCTGCGGATGTCGATGCGTCAGGTCGCCGAGGGCGTCGTCGAGCACGGTGCCGGGATGGGCGGCGACCCGGCCTGAGGGAGCGCCCCGTCGCCGTGCGTACGGCGTCCGAACGGTGTCTCACCCCCGCGTGGGGGCCCCGGTGAACGCGGTGTTGTTGCTAGGTTACGAATCTGCAACTCGGCGTGGCCAGCACTCGGCAGCGTGCTGCAAAAACGTTAGGTTGTGCCGAACCGGCGGCGGAGGTGCCGCTAACTCCTGCAGTGAGGAACCCATACCCGATGAAGCACCCTCAGAAGCTGGCCCGGTGGGCCGCGGTGGCGGCGGCCACGGCGCTTGCGCTCTCCGCCTGCGGAACCACCGAGGACAACAACAACAGCAGCGACTCCAGCGGGTCGGACTGTGGCAACTACAACCTGGCCTTCCTGGGAGCCACCACCGGTGACTACGGCGCACTCGGTCAGAACATGGTCGGCGGCATCAAGCTCGCCCTCGACGAGTACAACAAGGAGCACTCCGACTGCGAGGTCGGTCTGAAGACCTTCGACTCGCAGGGTGACCCTCAGAAGGCCACCCCGCTCGCCACGCAGATCGTCGGCGACGACTCGATCATCGGCCTCATCGGTCCGGGCTTCTCGGGTGAGTCCCTGGCCACCGGCAAGACGTTCGCCGAGGCCGGCCTGCCGTCGATCTCCCCGTCGGCGACCAACGTGACGATCACCGAGCAGGGCTGGGCCACCTGGCACCGCGTCATCGGCAACGACTCCGCCCAGGGCGCGTCCGACGCCAAGTACCTCATGGAGACCGCTGGCGCCTCCAAGGTCTTCGTCATCGACGACGGCTCCGACTACGGCAAGGGTCTCGCCAGCTATGTCACCGAGGGTCTCGGTGACTCGCAGGTCGACACCGACCAGGTGCAGACCGGCCAGACCGACTTCTCCGCGACGGTCACCAAGGTGACGGCCGCCAACGCCGACGCCGTGTTCTACGGCGGCTACTACGCCGAGGCGGGCCTCCTGGTCAAGCAGCTGCGGCAGGCCGGCTGGAAGGGCACCTTCATGTCGGGCGACGGCTCGCAGGATCCGGCGTTCGTCAAGGCCGCCGGCGCCCAGGCCGCCAACGGTGCGGTGCTCTCGGCTCCGGCCGGTCCGGCTCCCGCCGACTTCAACGACAAGTACAAGGCCGTCAACGGCGCCGACGCGGGTCTCTACTCGACCCAGTCCTACGACGCGGCGAACATCTTCCTGGCCGCGCTCGACGGCGGGAAGACCAGCCACGAGGACGTCAACGCGTTCGTCGGCAGCTACACCGGTGACGGCGTCAGCGGCCCGATCGCCTTCGACGACAAGGGCGACATCACCTCGTCGGTCATCTACGCCTACCTCGTCAAGGACGGCGTGATGGACGTGGCCAACCCGACGGCCATCCAGTAAGTCCGGAAGGTCCAGTCATCGAGGCGGCTGCGGTCGGGAGCACTCTCGGCCGCAGCCGCTTCCCCTGATGCGGGAAGGGCACGAAGTGGACTTCGCGTTCCTGTTCCACAACTTCTCGGAGCTCACGATCACGGGCCTGACGCTCGGCGCGGTCTACGCGCTGGTGGCGCTGGGCTACACGATGGTCTACGGCGTCCTGCAGCTCATCAACTTCGCCCACTCAGAAGTGTTCATGTACGGCACGTTCGCCGTCGCCTGGGTGGTGGTGTTCTTCCACGGCACCGCGTCGGCCAACCAGAGCCTGGGGTCCGCCCTGGGCCTGCTGTCGATCGCGCTGGTGGCGGCGATGCTCACCTCGGCGGGCATCGCGCTGCTCCTCGAACGGGTGGCCTATCGGCCACTCATCAAGCGGGGCGCCCCCAAGCTCATCATCCTGATCTCGGCCATCGGCGCGTCCTTCAGCCTTGCCGAGCTGATGGGCCTGCGCGACCGGATCGCGGGCTTCTTCAACCTGGACGACAACCTGGTCGACTATGTCGGCCAGGCTCGCAACGTCTACTCCAGCCCGGTGACCATCGACCCCAAGCCCCTGTTCAACATCGCGGGCTACCACGTCAAGGACGTCGACCTGGTCATCTTGGGGTCGGCCCTGGTGATGATGCTGGCGCTCGACCAGTTCGTGCGTCGGACCCGCATCGGCCGCGGCATCCGGGCGGTGGCCCAGGACCCCGAGTCGGCGGCGCTGATGGGCGTCAACTCCACCCGGGTGATCCAGGTGACCTTCCTGCTCGGCGGCATCATGGCCGGCGCCGCCGCCACGCTCTACATGATCCGCATCGGGTCGACGCGCCAGAACGCCGGCTTCATCTTCGGCGTCAAAGCGTTCACCGCGGCCGTCATGGGCGGCATCGGCAACCTGCGCGGCGCCCTCCTGGGCGGCCTGGTCCTCGGCGTCGTCGAGAACTGGGGCTCCGCCCTGTTCGGCACGGAGTGGAAGGACGTCGTCGCGTTCGTCCTGCTCGTCCTCATCCTCCTGGTGCGGCCGCAGGGCCTGCTCGGTGAGGCACTCGGAAAGGCACGCGCATGAGCGCCGTCGAGTCCCAGAGCCCCGGACGCCGCATCAAGCTGCCGCGCGGCTCCGGCGACGGCTCGCGGACCCGGCGCTGGCGGCCGCTCCTCATCGCGGGCGGGCTGCTCCTGGCCTACGCGCTGCCGCTCATCCGGCCGCCGTTCATCACCACGACCCAGTCCGACTTCGGGGGCGTCATGGTCACGGCCGCGTCCTACGCGCTCGTCGCCCTCGGCCTCAACATCGTGATCGGCTATGCCGGCCTGCTCGACCTCGGCTATGTCGGGTTCTATGCGGCCGGTGCCTACACGACCGGTGTCCTCACCTCCCAGCACTGGCACTGGCCCTACTTCTTCACCCTCCCGGTGGCCATCGCCGTCACGATGGTGACGGGCGTGATCCTGGGTGCGCCGACGCTCCGCGTGCGCGGCGACTACCTCGCCATCGTGACCATGGGCTTCGGCGAGATCATCCGGATCACGGTCACCAACGCCGACTGGCTGGGCGCCTCGGCGGGCATCAAGGACATCCCGTCCCCGCCGAGCATCGGCCCCAACCCGATCGGGACCGACGGCGACGGCCTGTTCCAGATCCCGCACCTCGCGTGGGACGGTCTCGTGCCGCTCATCGACGTCGACCACAAGACGTCGTTCCTGACGTTCGGCGTGCTCGACGCCATCCCCTACTACTGGCTGATCCTGACCGCGGTCGTCGTCGTCCTCATCGTCGACTTCCTCGTCAAGCAGTCGCGGGTCGGGCGGGCCTGGGAGGCGACGCGCGAGGACGAGGACGCCGCCGAGCTCATGGGCGTGCCGACCTTCAAGTTCAAGCTGCTGGCGTTCGCGATGGGCGCCGCGATCGGCGGCCTCGCGGGCTCCCTGCTCGCCTCGGGCCAGGGTGGCTACATCAACCCCAACAACTTCCCGTTGCTGCTGTCCATGCTGTTCGTGGCCGCCGTCATCATCGGCGGAGCCGGCAACCGGTGGGGTGCGATCGTGGGGGGCGTGCTGGTCGCCTACCTGCCCGAGCGGTTCCGCGGGCTGAGCGACTGGCGACTGCTGATCTTCGGCATCGTGCTGATGACCATCGTGGTCTGGCGGCCCCAGGGCCTGCTGCCGCCGGTGCGCACCAGACGCGCCAAGAAGGCCGAGGCCGTGATCGAGGAGCTCGAGGGGGAGGGCGCCGATGTCTGAGCAGACCACCGCGACACCGACGACGGCCGCCCGGACTCCCGGGCGCGCCATCCTCGAGGTCGACCACGTCACCATCACGTTCGGCGGTGTGACCGCGCTCGACGACGTGGACTTCCAGATCGCCGAGGGCGAGATCCTCGGCCTGATCGGCCCCAACGGCGCCGGCAAGACCACGCTCTTCAACGTGATGACGGGGGTCTACCAGGCCACCGAGGGCCGGGTGCGCTTCGACGGCACGGTGCTGTCGAAGATGAAGCGGCACGCGATCACCAAGCTGGGCATGGCCAGGACGTTCCAGAACATCCGGCTGTTCCGGTCGATGACGGCCCTCGAGAACGTCATGGTCGGCGCCGACGCACGGAGCAAGGTCGGCCTCCTCAACGCGGTCTTCCGCACGTCCCTGCACCGGCGCACGGAGGCCGAGTCCCACGCGCTGGCCTTCGAGCTCCTCGACTTCGTCGGCATCGCCGGCTCGGCCGGCGAGCTCGCGCAGAACCTGTCCTACGGCGACCAGCGCCGGCTCGAGATCGCCCGCGCGATGGCCACGCGGCCCAAGCTGCTGTGCCTCGACGAGCCGGCCGCGGGCTTCAACCCCGCCGAGAAGCAGCGGCTCATGGAGCTGATCCGCAAGGTCCGCGACCAGGGCATCACCGTGCTCCTCATCGAGCACGACATGCGGCTGGTCATGGGTGTCACCGACCGGATCGTCGTCCTCGAGTTCGGTCGCAAGATCGCGGAGGGCAGCCCCGCCGAGATCCGGGACAACCCCGCGGTCATCGCCGCCTACCTGGGAGTGGACGAAGACGATGTTTCTTGAGGTCAAGGGGCTCTGCGTCAACTACGGCCACATCGAGGCCGTTCGCAACGTCAGCTTCGACGTCCCCGAGGGCTCGATCACCACGCTGATCGGCGCCAACGGCGCCGGCAAGTCCACGACGCTCAAGACGCTGTCCGGTCTGCGCAAGGTGCGCGCCGGCCAGGTGCTGTTCGAGGGCAAGGACATCACCCACGCGGCGCCGTTCGACCGGGTCAAGATGGGCATCTCGCAGTCGCCGGAGGGTCGAGGCTGCTTCCCGGGCATGACCGTGCGCGAGAACCTCGACATGGGCGCCTACGTCCGCACCGACCGCAAGACGGCCGCCTACCGCCAGGACTTCGACCGGGTGATGGAGCTGTTCCCGCGGCTGCGCGAACGCATCGAGCAGCAGGCCGGCACGATGTCCGGGGGCGAGCAGCAGATGCTGGCCATCGGCCGCGCCCTGATGGCCCGTCCTCGCCTGGTGCTGCTCGACGAGCCGTCGATGGGGCTGGCGCCCAAGCTGATCCAGCAGATCTTCTCGATCATCGACGAGATCAACCAGCAGGGCACCACCGTGCTGCTCGTCGAGCAGAACGCCGCCCAGGCCCTCAAGCGGGCCGACAGCGCCCACATCCTGGAGACCGGCGAGATCGTCCGCTCCGGGACCGGTGCCGAGCTCGCGGGCGACGACGCGGTGAAGGCGGCCTACCTCGGCGGCGACGTCTAGGTCTCGTCGCGCGGTCGCGACCGCTTCAGCGGAACGCCGCGACGGCGCTGACGAGCAGCGGCGCCACGACCAGGGCTGGCAGCAGGTCGGCGACGGCGATCTCGCGGATCCGCAGCAGCCGCAGGGACACGCCCACGAGCAGCAGCCCGCCCACGGCGGTGATCGCCGCGAGGTGGGGCTCGGGCAGCACGTCGCCCAGGGCGAGCCCGAGGACGGTGATCGAGCCCTGGATCACCAGGACGGTGAGCCCGCTCGCGGCGACGCCCCAGCCGAAGGACGCCGCGAACGCGATCGCGGCGAAGCCGTCCAGGGTCGCCTTGAGGAACAGCTGGTCGGCGCCCCGGCCCAGGCCGTCGCTGAGTGACCCCAGGATCGTCAGCGGGCCGGTGCAGAAGATCAGCGAGGAGGAGACGAACCCCTCGATGAAGCGGTGCCGCTCCTCCGAGCCCGCGCCCCCCGCGAGCCGTCGCTGGAGCCAGCCGCCCAGCGACTCCACCCGCTGCTCGAGGCGGGCGAGCGACCCGACGATGCCCCCGACCAGCAGGGAGCCGAGGACGATCAGCATCGGCGCGCTGTTGCCCACCTCGGCCGCGAGAGCCGGGTCGAGCACCGACCACGCCGAGGTGGCCGCGATCAGGAGGGTGACCAGCCCGAGGCCGTCGGTGACGAGGTCGCGGGTGCGCGCGGGCAGCCGGTTGCCGAGCAGGACGCCGAGCACGGCTCCCGCCAGCACGGTCGCGACGTTGACCACGGTGCCGATACCGACGAACAAGGGGACTCCTCTGACAGCACAGGAGGACAGAGCGTAGTCTCGTGCGGAGCAGTCGCCCGCGGGGGGAGCGACCAAGGACTCTCGACCTCCGAAAGGCAACCATATGAGCCGGGCAGCGGTGAGCCTGCGCGACGCCACGCTGGCGGACGCGCCGCGCCTGGTGGAGCTGTGGTGCGACGTCCTCCGCCGCTGCGACGCGGGTGAGCAGGAGACCGACCTCGCCGCGGTGATCGCGGCCGCGACCAACGACGCGGACACCCGGATCGTGGTCGCCGAGCTCGACGGTGTCGTCGGCGGCGCCGTGCTGCTCAAGGTCGCGTCGATGAGCCCTCTCAACCTCGAGCCGATCGTCCAGGTGATCGCTCCGCACGTCTTCCCGGACTATCGCCGCCACGGGCTCGGCCGGGCCCTGATGGACGCCGCGGCCACCTTCGCGGAGCAGCGCGGGATCGCCCACATCGGGAGCGGGTCGCTCACCGCGTCGCGCGACGGCAACCGCTTCCTCGCCCGGCTCGGGCTCGGCCCGCACGCCGTCCTCCGCGTCGGGTCGACGCAGACCGTGCGCGCCAAGCTCGAGGTGCAGCGCGCCTCGCGCTCGCGGGCCGGCGGCCGGCAGATCGGCACGGTGCTCGCCGCGCGGCGGGCCCAGCGGCGCCGGCAGACCACCGTCGGCGACCTCCAGGGCTGAGCGTCCGTCGGGCGCTCCCCGTCGGCAGGTCTCAGCCCTGCGGCGGCGCGAGCTCCGCGCGCGGCAGCAGCGCGCAGGTGATCCGCGACGTGCACAGCCGGCGGCCCTGCTCGTCGCTCACCACGACCTCGTAGGACGCCATCCGGCGCCCGAGGTGGACGGCGGTGGCGACACCGGTGACGACGCCGCTCGTCGCGGAGCGGTGGTGGGTGGCGTTGATGTCGACGCCGACCGACAGACGGTCGGGCCAGGCGTGCAGCGCGGAGCCGACCGACCCGAGCGTCTCGGCGAGGACGACGGAGGCGCCGCCGTGCAGGAGGCCGTAGGGCTGCGTGTTGCCCTCGACGGGCATGGTCGCGACGATCCGCTCGGCCGAGATCTCGGTCAGCTCGATGCCCATCTTGTCGTTCAGGCCGCCCATGCCCTGCGGCATGGCGGCGAGGAACTCCTCGACGGAGGGGTGGGCGACGGGCTGCTCAGGTGGGGTCATGGGGGCCATTCTCTCCGGTCGCCGGGCTGGGGGCGGCGCCGGATAGAGTCGCGGCGTGCCCGAGACGACTCCCAGCGCCGACCGCCCCCGCCTGCTGCTGCTCGACGGCCACTCCCTGGCCTACCGCGCGTTCTTCGCGCTGCCGGTGGAGAACTTCTCCACCACCACCGGCCAGCACACCAACGCGGTCTACGGCTTCACCTCGATGCTCATCAACGTGCTGCGCGACGAGCAGCCGACCCACATCGCCGTCGCCTTCGACAAGTCGCGCCAGACCTTCCGCGTCGAGCAGTACGCCGACTACAAGGCCGGCCGCAACAAGACCCCCACCGAGTTCAGCAGCCAGCTGCCGCTGATCCAGGAGGTGCTCACCGCGCTGCGGATCCCGTTCCTGGAGAAGCAGGGCTATGAGGCCGACGACATCATCGGCACCCTCGCGACGCGCGCTGCGGCGCAGGGCCAGCAGGTGCTGATCCTGACCGGTGACCGAGACTCCCTCCAGCTGGTGAGCGACGACGTGACCGTGCTCTACCCCATGCGCGGGGTCTCCGAGCTGGCCCGCATGACCCCGGCGGCGGTCCAGGACAAGTACGGCGTCCCGCCCGGACGCTACCCCGAGCTCGCGGCGCTGGTGGGGGAGACCTCCGACAACCTGCCCGGCGTGCCCCTGGTCGGTCCGGGCGTGGCCGCCAAGTGGCTCAACGACTACGACGGGCTCGACAACGTCATCGCCCAGGCCGACAAGATCACGGGCAAGCGCGGTGAGAACCTGCGCGCCCACCTCGGCGACGTGATCCGCAACCGGCAGCTCAACGCGCTCGTCTGCGACCTCGACCTCGAGCTCGACCCCGTCGACCTCGCGATGCGCCCGTGGGACCGCCACGAGGTGCACACGCTGTTCGACGGTCTCGAGTTCCGGGTGCTGCGCGACCGGCTCTTCGAGACGCTGGAGTCGGAGGAGGAGATCGACGACTCGGGGTTCGAGCTGGCCGGTGCGCGGCTGGCGGGGGGAGCGGTGGCGGCCTGGCTTGAGCAGCACGCGGTCGCCGGCCAGCGCGTCGGCATCACCGTGCAGGGCACCTGGCGGGCCGGCACGGGCGACGTCCACTCGATCGCGCTCGCGGCCCACGACGGCACCGCCGCCTGGCTCGACGCCGCCGACCTGTCGCCCGACGACGACGCGGCCCTCGCCGAGTGGCTGGCCGACCCGGCCTCGCCCAAGGTGATGCACGACGCCAAGGGGCCGATGCTCGCGATGGCCGCGCGCGGCTGGACGCTGGCCGGGCTGGTGAGCGACACGGCGCTGGCGGCCTATCTCGTGCGGCCCGACCAGCGGTCCTACGACCTCGCCGACCTGACGCTGCGCTACCTCAAGCGCGAGCTCAAGCAGGAGACCGAGGACGACGGGCAGCTCAGCTTTGACGCGGCCCTCGACGGCTCCGGCGCCCCGGAGACGGCCATGCTCCATGCACGCGCCGTCCTCGACCTCGCGGAGGCCCTCGACCAGTCGGTGGAGGAGCACGGGGGCACCTCGCTCCTGGCCGAGGTGGAGCTGCCGCTGGTCCGCCTCCTGGCCACCATGGAGCAGACCGGCATCGCCGTGGACATCGCCCATCTCGAGTCGCTGGAGAGCCACTTCGCGGGCGAGGTGCAGGCCGCGGCCGCCGAGGCGTTCGGCGTCATCGGCAAGGAGATCAACCTGGGCTCGCCCAAGCAGCTCCAGACGGTGCTGTTCGACGAGCTCGGGATGCCCAAGACCAAGCGCACCAAGACCGGCTACACCACCGACGCCGACGCGCTCCAGCAGCTGTTCGACAAGACCGAGCACCCGTTCCTGCTCGCGCTGCTGCGCCACCGCGACGTGTCCCGGCTGCGGCAGACGCTCGAGGGTCTGCTCAAGACGGTGGCGCCCGACGGTCGCATCCACACGACGTTCAACCAGCTCATCGCGGCGACCGGGCGGCTGTCGAGCACCGATCCCAACCTCCAGAACATCCCGGTCCGCACCGAGGAGGGTCGCCGGATCCGCGAGGGGTTCGTGGTCGGCCCCGGCTTCGAGTCGCTGATGACCGCGGACTACAGCCAGGTCGAGATGCGGATCATGGCCCACCTCTCCGAGGACGCCGGCCTCATCGAGGCGTTCCGGTCGGGCCAGGACTTCCACTCGATCACGGCCTCGCGGGTGTTCGGCGTCCCCGCCGAGGAGGTGACCGGCGGGATGCGGGCCAAGATCAAGGCGATGAACTACGGCCTCGCCTACGGCCTGTCCGCCTATGGCCTCGCCCAGCAGCTGCGCATCGACCCGGGCGAGGCCCGCGGGCTGATGGACGACTACTTCCTCACCTTCGGGGGCGTCCGCGACTACCTCGCCGGGATCGTCGACGAGGCGCGGCGCACGGGCTTCACCGAGACCATCCTGGGGCGGCGTCGCTATCTCCCCGACCTGACGAGCGACAACCGGCAGCGCCGCGAGATGGCCGAGCGCATGGCCCTCAACGCACCGATCCAGGGCTCGGCCGCCGACCTCGTCAAGGTCGCGATGCTGCGCGTCGACGCCGAGCTCGCCGAGCAGGGGCTGCGCTCGCGGATGCTGCTCCAGGTCCACGACGAGCTCGTCTTCGAGGTCGCGCCCGGCGAGCGGGAGCGGCTCGAGGCGCTGGTGCGCGACGCCATGGGTGGCGCGGCCCAGCTCGCCGTACCCCTCGACGTCTCCGTCGGCACCGGCCACAGCTGGCACGAGGCGGCCCACTGAGTGACCCGGGCCGGCCGCCTCCGGGTCAGTCCTCGATCACGTCCAGCCCCTGCTCGCGCAGGCGAGCCAGGCTGTCGAGCATGCCCTGCAGGACCTCCGGGGTGTGGCCCACCCAGACCCGTCCGCGTCCCTCGTCGCCCGCGAGGGCGCTGGCGAGCTCCGCGCCCCACGCGGCGGTCTCCTCGCGCGTGGTGAAGTAGAGGTGGTTCGACACCCGGCCGGTCTGGTAGTTCGAACCTCGGCCCGGCACCAGCTCGTCGCCGACCGCGAGCGCGGACCGCGTGCCGTGCAGGAACGGCCCCGTGATGCTCCCGCAGGTCTCGAAGGTCACCGGCACGAACGTGTGCCCGTCCTCGGCCATGACAGCGGTCCTCTCACGCGTCGGAGCGGAAGCCGTGATCCTAGCCTCGACCAGCGCCCCGGCTAGGCGCCCGAGGAGGATGCCCGGGTAAGAGCGGTCAAGCGGGAGTGGAGAGGCCGAGGCCGGACAGGCCACAGCCCCCGCCGAGTGGTGCCGCGGCGGGGTGCGGGGCGGGGTCGTCAGTCGGGATGGTCGGAGTCGTCGAGCGCGGGAGGCTCGAAGGCGCGGCAGGCGGGCACGGCTCGCGTGTCCGGGGGAGTGACGTCGGTGGTGCCGTTGTGGTCGCGGACGAAGACGTAGCCATGGGGCGAGTGCCACAGGTGGACGCCGGGTTCGAGCATTTTGGTGCGCCAGCGCCCGTGGGTCTTGGCTCGATGGTGCTTGCGGCAGAGCGGCGCCAGGTTGCAGTCGCACGTGGAGCCGCCGGCGGCCGGGTCGTCGTGGTCGTAGGGGATGACATGGTCGCCGTCGCAGTGGTTCCGGGCACGGTGGGTGCACCAGGGGAACACGCAGGCCGGGGCGCGCAGCCAGAGGCGTTCGCGGAGCCGGTCGGGGATCTCGTACTGCTCGACCTCGTGGTGGTCGGTGAGGTCGATGACCGGCTTGACCGTGAGGCTGACGTTGGCGTCGCCGCACCAGGCCCGGACGGCCTCGGCGGTCACGGGACTGCGGGTGTTCTCACAGCGGCCGACGGCGCCGACCTCTCGGCGGAGGGCGTCCTGGTGGAGGTGGAGATAGAGGGTGACGGTCTGCCGAGGGCGGCGGACCAGGCCGACGGCGGCCCCGGGAGCCTGGGGGAGTGGTCCCGCAGGGCCCACGTCTCCGACGCCGTCGGAGCGGGTGGCATCGTCGTCGACCGTCTCGGGGAAGGTGAGGGTGAGCTCGCGCCGGGCCATCTCGCCCAGGGCGCCGGCGCGCCGGGCATGGAGCGAGTCGGTGGAACCGAGCAGGCGCAACTGCTCGGAGCCTGCCTGGAGCGCCTGCTCGAGGTCCAGCGCGTCACCGATCCTCAGGGTGGCCTCGACGGGCACCAGGCCGTCGACCGCCGCCTGAGCCGTGTGCACCCACACTCCGCGCCGGTCGGGAGCGGGCGTGAGCTCGCCGGGGTCATCGACGGTCTGCGGCTCGAACCGGACGCGGGCCTCGGCGATCAGCCGGTCGAGCTGGGCCCACGAGACCCTGCCGAGCACGGCCGCGAGCTGGTCGTCGACGAAGGCCGCCGCGAGCTGCGGGAGCGACCGGGTGAGCTCGGCGAACCGGCGAGCCTTCCACGGCTGGACCTTGCCGGCCCGCATGAGGTCCCAGGTGTTGGGCAGCCGGAACGCCAGGTCCAGCGCCTGTCCGACCAGCGACCGACCCGCCTCGGTGGACATGCCGAGCGCCGCGGCGAGCTCGCAGACGGCGAACTCGGTGACCTGGGGCGTGCCCGCGCCCGCGATCGAGAACCCACGGCCGGACTCCCACCACATCGCCTCCGAGCCGTCACCCGGGTCGACGGGCTCGTGCATGACGGCCCAGTCCAGCGCGGCCTCGAGCAGGCCCGTGGCCGCGGCCGTCTCGGCCTGGCGGAACTCGCGCGCCGCCCGCAGCACCGCGCCCGCGGAACCCTGCGGATCACGTCGACGCGATGACTGGCTCATGGGTCCACTCAAGCAGGGACCACCGACAGAGCTGGGCGCCCCACCCACGGTTGTCCACCGTCACCAGCCGGGCTCGGCCTCGAGGCTCAGGGGCGGTGGGGCCTCGCTGGCCGTCAACCGGCGGTGGCGGGCTCTGGTGCCTCCTCGTCGCGGCCGAGGCGGGCGAGGCTGACCACGAAGAGCAGCACGCAGAGCGCGAGGTCGACGACCAGGACGAAGGCAAGCAGCCGCGGGAGCGTGTCGGCGGTGAGCCCGAGGCCGATGACGGCGACGAGGCCCAGCCACAGGCCGTAGGTCGAGAGGTGCCCACGGCGTGCGATGACCGAGTAGACCAGCAGCTGGAGCATCGACAGTGCCGTCCCGAGGACCGCGAAGAGCCACAGCCGGTCCTGGATCTGGCCGTACTGCTGACCGCCCACGAAGAGCAACGCCCACGACGACAGCAGCCAGGCCACCAGGCTGCAGAGGGCGCCGAGCGCGCCGACGACCGCGATGCTGCCCACGAGGGCTCGGCGCCGGCCCTCGGTGGTCGACATCGAGGGGAACGCGATGACGACGACGAACTGGGGGAGGAACATGACCGCCTTCACCAGGATCAGCCCGCCGGCATAGAGACCGGCCTGGTGCGGTGACAGCACGTTGCGCGCGACGATCACGTCGACGTTGGAGAGGGCGAAGAAGGCCAGCAGCGCCTGGCTGTTGTGGATCGTCTCCTTGATGACGGGAGCGGCGCGATGCGACTCCGAGATCGCTCCCGGCTCCCGGCTGCCGCGCAGGGCCAGCCAGCCGACGAGCACCGGCGCGAACGACGCGACCGTCACGCCGATCATGGCGGCCAGCTCGTTGGGCCAGAACGCCATCAGCGCGGTGCCGAGGATGATCCGGGGCACGCCGACGGCGATGTAGACCAGCGACAGCGGCAGCCACCGGCGCTCGCCCTGCAGGATCCCGGCCTGCCCGCCCATGATGGTCATCGGGACGGCGGTCACGCCGATGAGCGCGGCCGTCGGGATGCTCTCGAGCCGCAGCACCCGGTCGAGGAGCGGGCTCAGCAGCACGAGGAGGCCACCCAGGGTCCACGCGGCACGGTTCGTGACGCGCCGTACGGCGGCCTCGATCTGCCCGACGTGGGCCGGCTCCGCCGAGATCCGCCGCGCGGCCGTCGCCTGGAGGCCGAGCTGGACGACCCCGACGATGAGCAGGCTGTTCATCAGCCCGGCCAGGGCGCCGTAGGGCTGGGGCCCGAGGATGCGCGCGGCGAGCACGGTGAACCCGTAGGTCGCGACGCTCATCACGCCCATCGCCACCGCGATGGCCCCGCTGCCCCGCAGGAACGACAGCAGGGACGGGCGCGGCACGCCCCGACCCTAGCCGACGGTCCCGAGCGGGCTCGTCAGGTGTCAGGATGGTCGCCCCGTAGTGCAGAATGCCGTGCGCGAGCAACCAGCATGGGTGGAGGGATCCGAATGACCGAGAACGACAGTTGGCTGGACGAAGCTCCGGATGCCGATGAGTCGGCATCGCAGCGACGAGTCGTCGCCAAGATGTCGACCGGAGGGAAACTGTCGGTCGTGGCCGCTCTGCTGCTGCTGGTGTTCATGGTCTTCCTGATGCTGTCTCCGGTCAGCCGGACGGATGCGTCCAACAAGGCGGTCGACTGTGGCACCGTGGTCTCACCGCCCCCGACCGACTTTGTGAGGGGGCTCTGCGGCCAAGCGAACGACATGCGGCTCGCCCAGACCATTGCTGTAGGTGCCGCTGCCGTGATCGTCGGGGTGGGTGGTGTGATGACCTTCGGCATCGGGCGAAGGGACAACCAAGCGGTTGGGGAGTCGGACGGCGACGACTGAGGCCGATTGTCCGACCTGCTAGCGCCCGAGTCGCCGCACGGTGGGTTGGTCTGCAAGCCAGTCCCACACCAGGGCAGCGCCATCTGGGGTGAAGTGCATGCCGTCGGTTCGCAAATGCACGCCGTTCAATTCCTCCTGGTAGCCGTCGGCGCAGAGGAACTTGTTGAGGTCGGCGAGCTTGACATCTGGGTGATTGCGTACGAACGCATCGGCGAACCCGTTGACCCACTGAATGCGCTCGTCGTCGTTGATCGCTGCGGTCTGCGGAGCGAGGCCGATGTCGGCGACGCGATGGCAGGGGATGTTCACGAGAATGACTGGCAGGCCCCTCGAAGTGAACAACCCCGTCCGTTCGGCGAGAGCCTCGCCGAGCCACGAGGCGTAAGCGTCCGTGCCGAACTCGAGGACCTTGTCGCCGACTTTGCGGTCGAACTGCTCACCGATTCCGAGGAAGACAAGTCCCACATCAGGCTTGAGGTTGTCGATGCGTGATCCGAGTTCCTGGACGAAGGCCGCACAGTCGGGCCCCTGCTCCGAGACGAGCTTGTCCTCGACATAGGCAGGTTCGGGAATGAGGCCGCATCCAAGCTTGGTGCCGTCGAGCGGCCGAATGACACCAGGGTCAGCGGGACCGTCGGCGATCAGGCGATTGGGAACGGAGTCGCCGAGAAGCATTGTCCGAACACCTTCAGCGGTAGCCGTGTCGCCGTCATCCACCAACCGACTCTCGAGTTGAGGGAGCATCCAGCGCCAAAGATTCGCTGCGCCCTTGGCGGTGAAGTGCACGCCGTCGTATCGGATCGCCGGGTCTTCTCCAGCCTTTGGTCCCGAACACAGGAAGGACCTCAAGTCGATGACGGTGACGTTGGGCATGTCCTGGGCAACGGATCCGATGATTGCGTTGACCGCAGCTTGTCTCTCGACCGAGTTGCGGTTGTCCGCGATCGCCGCCAGGGCGCCCACGGTCGACGTGTCGTGGTAACAGGGGACGTTCGCGAGCAGCAACGGGGCCCCGCCGGGCGAGGCGGCCTTGATGGCAGTCCGGTACTGATCCGACAGGTAGCGGGCATAGGCCGGCGTCCCGACGTGCAGCCGTCGACCGTCGACGACGTGGTCGACAGTCTCCCAGGCCCCGTAGAACATGATCGTGGCATCCGGAGGGTCGGTCTCGAGGGCCGCCGCGACATTGCTGGCGCTGTCATCGCAATGGGCGAACTCGGGCGAGTCCCGCCCGGCGACAAACAGCTTCTTGGGACCGAGTCCACAGCCGAGAGTAGCCTCATCCGTCACGCGATAGTCCTGCCCCACATCTGTGGGGACGCCTTCCGCAACTGTCGCGGCGACGGAGTCGCCGATCACGGCGATGTGAGGCTTGTTGCTCTGCCCTGTGGATGCGGGCGGCAACTGCCACCGTTCCCCGGGCGGTGCCACGGCCGAGGCAGTGGTTGCCAGGACCAGCGCGGTTACCAACGGCACTGGCGTCCACACCAGAAGTCTTCTGGGAAGTACGGTCAAGCGTGAGAGGCCGCCTCGGCGGATCGGTCGCTCGAGAAGGAAGTAGGAGGCGAGGGCGCAGCCCAGTGCGGCAGCCAGCCGAACGGCGAGGAGTTCTGGTCCCTCGAGCGAAGTCCGGAAGGGGCTCACGAACACGTCGATGGGCCAGTGCCACAGGTAGAGGCCGTAGGAGATCACGCCAACCGCCACAACCGGCCTCATCGAGAGCAGCCGAGTCACGAGCGTGTGTCGGCGCGATGCCGTCACAATCAAGAGAGCAGCCGCGCACGAGACGGCGAAGAAACCTCCTTGGTAGAGCCAGGGGTCCGAGTCCCTTGCGACGATGAACGTCGTCACCACGGCCGCAAGGCTGAGGGCTCCAAACAACTCCCAAAGCCAACGAGGCGAATGACTGCGCGCGATCCAGTCCGGTGGGTGCTGCACCAGGGCAGCCGCGCACGCTCCCACAAGCAGTTCTTGCGCCCGAGTATCGGTGCCGAAGTAGACGCGCGAGGGGTCCGCTAGCGGATCGAACAGGACTGCCATGAGAACCGCAGACGCGACGGCTCCCACGAGCAGAACGGGAGCCAGGACGCGTGGGCGGCGCAGGGCCAGAAGTCCGAGAAGCAATAGTGGAAACAGCAGGTAGTACTGCTCTTCGATGCCGAGGGACCACATGTGCCGGAAGGGCGACGGGTCGCCGTACTGGTCGAAGTAGGAGAGATCCTTGATCACGAACCGCCAGTTCGCGACATAGAACAACGAGGCCATGGCGTCGCCGCGGATGGTGGCGAGCTTCTCCGGTGGTTCGAGCCACCACGACACGACACAGGTGGCTGTGACGACGACGAGCAATGCTGGGAGGAGTCGCCGAGCCCGCCGGGTCCAGAACGTCAGCAGATCGATATCTCGCCATCGACGCCACTCAACGAGCAGCAGCGATGTAATCAGGTATCCGGACAGCACGAAGAAGACGTCGACTCCAAGGAATCCGCCAGGAAGCCAGGGGACCAGTCCGTGATAGAGCATGACGCCGATGACGGATAGCGCCCGAATGCCGTCGAGCGCAGGTGAGTAGGCGAGGCTCCGATGTGGCCTGCCGGCCGGCCGCGAGGGCAACAGTCACCCCTCCTCGGGCGTCCACAGAACGTCCGACGGACTATAACCGAGGTCGTCCGCCAAGCAGGCCACCTCGTCGGCAAGGGCCCCGGGAGGGATATCGCTCCACTTGAGCTGAATCCGTGCCCTTTGGTTGAGGTTGGCGGGCACCTTGCCCACGGCTAGCGAAGCGGACTCCGCGGTCACCGGGAGCCCGATGAAGCCCGCGAGCTGTTGGGCTGCATCAGGATTGAAGTCCTCGATACGCAGGCGGTGGCTTCTGGGTGCCTGCGGCGCCGCTGCGACGAGCCTGTTCCACTCCAGCCAGAAGCGCAGCGCCCGCTTGATGGGCGTTGGCTCCTCCCACACGCCGGACAGGTGATGGCGTAGGAAGTCCTGGAACGCCGACGTTGGTCTTGGGCTGGCCGTCACGTGGTCGAGGTGGCCGCGGCGCACCAGCGCGCCCCGGATACGCCACTTGGTGGTGGCCCACATGTCATCTCTGGCTCGTTCGACCCACGACGCAGGCTCGAGGAAGCGGGTACCCACCAAGGACCCGGCCACGCGCAGCGGGTGCCTGACGAGATGAACCACCCGGACCTCCTGGGGCAGGTCGGCGAGGAAGGGAACAGCGAGCCAGGATGCGTCGCCGTCCCAGCGACCCATGCCCTCATAGTGGGTCGTGGCCGGGTGGAACACCTCCTCGTGTCCGCAGTCGAGCCCAAGTCTCGTCAGAACGGCGGCAGTGTAGGTGGTCCCGGACCGTGGCATCCCCGTGACTACGAAAGGCGCGACTGCGTGGTGCGACATGTCCTCGTGACCTTCCGGTGCCTGGCGGGCCATAGGATACCTTGCCTGGTCGGACCCGTTCTTTGCTTCTGAGGAGTGCTCGCGCTGTGGTCGGAGAGCCAACACACGAGCGTGCTCAGACCCTCCTGCGAAGGGCGGGCTGGGGCGTGGCTCTGCTCGTCGTCGGATGGGTGTTCGTCGCGCGAGACCACGGAGTTCTCTACGTGGACACCCGGCCAGACCTATACCTCGCGCCTGGGCGGCTGATCAGAGACTGCCTGCACAGCTGGTCCAGCGGCTCGTCCCTCGGCGCCCCGAACTACGACCTTGGCTACCTGCCGCCCGCGCTGCTGCTCTGGGGCGTGACCGGAGTAGGGACTCCTGCCTGGCTCGCGATGCGGCTTTGGCGACTGCTGCTCTTCGTTGTGGCCGCATGGGGGGCTGAGCGGTTCGCCTGTCGCACCTTTGGCGGCGTGTGGACCGGAACGGGTCGCTGGACGGTGGCCTTGGGTTACGCCGCGACGCCTTTTGCCCTCGTGGGCGCGGCAAGCACCCCGGTGATGCTGCCGATGGCGCTCCTGCCTTGGTTGGTGACGGCCTTCCAGGCCTGCCTGCGACGGCGAGGCTGGCGATATGTGCCGGTCTTCGGCCTGCTCGTGTTCTGGATGGGAGGTATGAACGCCGGAGTCGTCGACGTCTTCTTGCTCCTCGCCCTGCCACTCGTTCTCGTCGATGCTCGGCTGCGCGGGAGGTTGTCCTGGCGTGATCTCTTCGCGCGAACGGCCACCGCGGTGCTGGGAGCTCTGCTGGCGTCCGCTTATTGGATGGTGGGAACGGCACTGGCGTTCTCGTCCGCGTCCACGGTCGCGAGCACCACGGAGTCTCCGGTCACCATCGCCACAACTTCGTCCTATGCCGAGGTGCTCCGTGGCCTGGGCGGGTGGCTGGTCTACGGCGCCGACCGCTCGGGGCCGTTTTCTCCCGGGACCGCGGCCTACCTGACAAACACCGTGACCGTGCTGCTCACGTTCCTCCTGCCCGTGTTGGCGATGGTGGGGCTCCTGGTCGCCCGATCTCGTGCCATCTGGCTACCGTGGATGTTCGTGGTCGCGGGTGCGGTCGTGATGGTTGGCATGTACCCCCCGTCGTCACCCACCCTGCTTGGGCGGCTCCTTCGTGCCGGGTTCGACGACGTACCTGGGCTCATTGCTCTCCGCACCACCAACAAGGCGGGGCCCATCCTCGTCCTCGGTCTTTCAGCAATGGCGGGGCTAGCCGTCGAGCGCGCTCTGAGGCGCTGGACCTGGTCCGTCCGCCTTCCGTTGACGGTGGTCCTGGTCCTGCTGTGGTCGGTCCCCGTGCTACCAGCACTGCGGGCGGACTTCCTCGCCAACCCCCTGCAGATGCCGAGCTACTGGACCTCAGCGGCCAAAGACCTCTCTCACACCGGCGACGACGGGCGCGTCTGGCTTGTCCCAGGCGAGACGAACGCCCTTTACCGGTGGCGTGGTCGAGGCGTCGATGACTTCGCCTCCTACGTGATCGCTCGTCCCAGCATCTATCGGCGGACCTTTCCCGACGTGCCCGGGCTGAGCGCCAACCTGCTGGCGGCGGTTGACAACGACCTTCAGACGAGGCGCCTGAGCCCTGGCGAGCTGGCCGCAGCCGCCCGGTACCTCGGTGTCAGCGACCTTCTCGTCCGCAACGACATGCGCTGGGAGTCTGTGCACGGAGCTCGTCCCGCGCATGTCATGGCTGCAGTCGAGAGAGATCCGGGGCTGGAGGCGAAGGCCATCTACGGCTTCCCTGGAAGCAACGTCGTTGCCCTGGGGCGCCTGGGGCAGCTGCCAAGTGCGGATCGCCGCGAAGCGCAGTTGGCACCGCTATTCAGGTACGCCGTCACCGACCCCGGGTCCTATGTGCGTACGCAGCCGTCGGCGGGACATGTGCTGGTTGTGGGGGACAACGCGGGGGCGATGGCCGTAGCCGGTGATGGCCTCCTCCTCGACGGAACCCGCCCGTTCGAGCTGGCGGCGTCCTTGAAGCCGGAACAGGTCGAGAGTCTCCTCGCCAGCGGTGCGAGGGTGGTGCTCACTGACAGCAACCGTCGACGAGAGGCGAACGACCGGGCCCTCGACCGAGCAGGGCCGATCCTGCCTGCCACCAGCGTTCTGAGCTCCACGCGCGCCCTGTTTGGGGCCGAGGACCAGACGGTGGCTCTCTATGGCGATGCCGCGTCCGTTGTCGCATCGTCGTCCGGCTCCATCTTCGGGCCGGAGGCTTCGGGAAGAGTGGGCCTTGCCTTCGACGGTGACCCCTCGACATCGTGGCAGTTTGGCGACTTCCGATCGGCAGTGGGCGACTCCGTCACGGTGGACCTCGGAACACGTCTTCCAGTGAACGAGGTGCGGGTCACCGTGAAGGACACCTCTCCGGCCAAGGTGTCTCAGGTCCGTGTGCTGGCCGGTAGTCGCGCGGCCGGGCTGGACTTCACGTCGAAGGACACTGCCGTGGCTCGATTCCCACGTGGGACCGAGGCGCAGACGGTGGACATCAGCGTGACCAAGACGTCGGGCAAGGGCTCCAACCAGGTCGGAATCAGCGAAATCAGTATCGATGACCTCGATCTCTCCGAGCGGGTCCGGCTGCCCTTGACGCTTGATCGACTCGCGGAGTCCGACTCGAAGATCGAGGATCTACTCGAGGTGACTCCGCTCGATGTTGCCCTGCGCCGCGAGTTCGGAATGGAGGACGAACGGTCGTTGAGGCGCGAGTTCTCGCTTCCGGTCGACCGCACCTTCCGGGTGACTGGGGTCGCATCTGGCGTTCGTGAGTTTCATCGTGGCGTCGGAGCGTCGCGTGACAGACGGGCATGCGTCACAGTTGGCTCGTTGGACGGCGACCCGGTTCGTGTCCGGCTAGACCGTCGCCGAGCCGATGACACCGCCACCTTCGAACAGTGCGGCGTGGACCGACCGCTTTCGAAGGGGACACACGCGTTCGAGCCAGATACTGACCTCAGAGTGGATTCGCTGCAGTTGAGTGACGTGCAGGTCCAGGAACGTGAGCTCGTTGATCATCCGCCCGAGGTCACCTCGTGGTCGGGCGACCCATCCCACCTGTCGATTCAGGTCGCGGCCAGTGACAAACCCTTCTTCCTGGTGGTCGCGGAGAGCTACGACGACCGATGGCAGGCCTCGATAGCTGGGAAGCGCCTTGATGGGCCTGTCGTCAGTGACGGGTACGCGCTCGGCTGGTGGGTTGACGCGGGACCCGCGCGCGCCATCGACGTGCGCTACGGCCCTCAACGGGCCTACACCGCTGCGCTCTGGCTTTCGGTGCTGAGTGTGCTCGGCTTCGCGGGCTGGACGATTCACCTGGGGTGGCGCCGCGTGTCCGGTGCCCTGGTGGCCCTTCGACCAAGAAGTGAGGTCAGCCGTGATTAGGCGTGTCGTGTGGTCTGTGGCCGGAGTTGTGACTGCCGGCTTCGTCGCGGGGCGGTGGCCGGCGCTGGCCGCTGCCCTACTGGCGGGGGCCTACCTGCTGGGCTGGGCGGGTTCGCGGCTGATGACGTGGCTGGCTGTCGCTTGCATGGCTGCTGTGCCGGTGGCATGGGTCGTCGGAAATTGGCCCCGACGTCACTACATCTCGCCAGACCTAGTCAGCCACACCCCTTGGCCGAGTCGCCTTGCTGCGATCGCCCTCGTGGCGGGGTCGCTCGCGCTCGCCTGTCGACCACGGCGCGAGGAACGTGAGGCAACATGACCTCGGAAGTCCGAATGCGTCAGCTGCTGTGGCTCATGCAGGTCGGTCAGCGGCCATGGCGGGAGCTGCACTGGCTGTCGCTGATGCCCTACACCCACGTGACGTCGGTCGGGTCGCCGACGCCGCCGGAGGCGGTCAGCCACATCGCGTCGCGCTACCGGCAGCCCACGACCCGCTTCATCGAGGCCGGCGCGATGGCGTGGCTGCGCGACCTCGACCGCGCGCCGACCGACGTCGACTGGGTCTCCTCGCTCGAGCCGTTCTCGCTCACCACGGGCCAGGCGGCCCGGTTCGCCAGGAGACACCGACGGCGGCTGGCGGTGCTCATGTGGCACAACTTCAAGGAGACGCCCCTCTACCGGCTTCCCGGCTATCGCCAGGCGTGGCTGGCCTCGCGGCACGCCGACTTCTTCCTCTGCCTGATCGATGCCAGCCGGAGACACATCCTCGAGATGGGCGTCGAGCCCGAGCGGGTCGACTGCGTGCTGCCCGGGATCGACACGACCGTCTTCACCCCACCGGCCACCCCGGTCGAGGAGCCGGTCGTCGCGTTCATCTCGCCGCTGCGCAACAACAAGGGGCTCGACCGGGTGCTCCTCGCCTTCGAGAAGGTCAAGACCGCCGTGCCGGAGGCCCGCCTGGTCATCGCGGGGACCGGCGAGGACGAGGGGATGGCCCGGGCTGCGGCGGAGGCCGACCCGCGGCACGTGGACTTCCTCGGGGGGCTCGACCAGGCGGGGGTCGCCGACCTGATGCGACGCTGCGCCGTCTTCGTCACCGCGCCGCGCGCCACCCGGATGTGGAACGAGCAGTTCGGGCTCGTCTACTGCGAGGCCATGGCCAGCGGGATGGCCGTGGTGACCACCGCGAGCGGCACCAACGACGAGGCCGTCAAGGAGCCCAACAAGCGGGTGCCCGACGACGTCGACGCCATCGCGGACGCCCTGGTGGAGCTCCTGGAGGACCCCGTTCGGCGCGCCGCGGTCGCGCGCGCCAACCGGGAGTGGGTCGTGGCCAACCACGACGTGCGCACGCAGGCCCGCCGGATGGGGGAGGCGTTCACCCGTGCCGAGTCGCGTCTCGGGATGTGAGGCCGCGACCGGCCGGGTCTCTCACGGCCGCGCCGACAGCCGCCACACCAGGCCGGCGGCCAGCACGACGTTGACCACGAGCACCGCGGTGACCAGCGAGACGATGCCGTGCGTCACCCCTCCGAGCACCACGACGCCCAGCAGGACGGTCGCCGTCCAGACCGCCCAGGCGATCGACTCGTCGTGGCGGGCGACGCGTTGGGCCACCAGCAGCTGGTTGACCGCGAGCAGGGTGCCGAGCAGGGCATAGAGCCAGGCGACCCGGCCGACCCGGTCGAAGCCGGCGCCCAGCACGGCCGGCACCAGCCACGGACCGACGAGGGCGAGCACCGCCACCGCGGACAGGCCGATCGCGGCGACCTTGGTGCCGGCCACCGTGACCACGCGGCGGGACCGCTCCGGGTCGGTCAGCGCGGCGAACGCCGAGAGGACGACGAACTGCGGGGCGAACTGCACGGCTCGGGTGATGAGCGCCCCGGCGGCGTACCAGCCCGAGGAGTGCGGGTCGAGCGTGATCCGGGCGAGCAGCACGTCGATGTTGGCCAGCGCCCACATCGCGCCGGTGGCCAGCGCGATCCGCAGCACCGGGCCATAGCGGGGGCGCCCCGTGCCGCGCGGCGCGTGCGCCAGGACCAGGGCCCAGGCGACCCCCGCCACGACCAGGGTCGCGAGGCCGATGCCCCACACGACCGCCCACGGACCCAGCCCCAGCACGAGCGCCACGGTGCCGCCGACGAATCTGCCGACGCCGGCGAGCAGGACGACGAGGGCGAGCCGGAGCAGCCGGCTGCTCCCCTGGAGCAGGCCCTGGGCGGTCGAGAGCCACACGAGGGGGAGGACCAGCAGAGCCGCCGAGGTGGCCCCGGGGACGGCCGCGGTGTCGATGTGCGGGGCGATGGCGATCACGACCACGAACGTGACGAGCGCGCTGGCGACCGAGACACCGGTCGTCGTCGCGAGGAGCGATCGGGCGTCGGCGCCCTGGGCGGTGGTCCGCGCGGTCCATGACTGCAGCGCCATCGCGGGGATCGACATGATGACCGTGAGGGTCAGCAGGGCCGCGAGCTCGCCGTACTCGGGTGGACCGAGCCGCCGGGTCGCGACGATGTTGAGGAGGTAGACGCACGCCTGCGAGCCGAGCGTGCCGACCGCGACGGCTCCCTCGGCCAGCCGAGAGGGTCGCCGCCCCGCGACGGCTGCCGTCAACGACGTCCCCTTCCAGGCCCCCGGCTCGAGTGTGGAGCCCGGGTCCGGCCTACTCACTAGTACGGTGCGGGCATGCGGAGCATAGCGCGGGAGGAGCGTCCGCTCGCCGATCGCTGGCTCGCGCGGGGGCTCGCGCTGGCCGTCGCCCTGGTGGTCTGCGGACCGTTGCTGGGGCGTGGCTACACCCTCGTCTCCGACATGGTCTTCGTGCCGAACCCCGCGCTGAGCGCACGCTCCTGGGGCGGCGACGGATCCGTGCCCCGCGCGGTCCCCATGGACTTCCTGCTCGCCCTGCTCGGCACCGTGCTGCCGATGCCCCTGGTGCAGCAGGCGCTGCTCCTCGCGGTCGTGGGGTTGGCGGTGCTCGGTGCCTGGCGCGCCTCGCCCGCCACGACGCTGCCGGGCGCTGCGGCCGGTGCCCTGACCTTCGGCTGGGGGCCCTACCTCGCCGAGCGGCTGGCGATGGGTCACTGGTCGCTGCTGCTGGGGGTGGCGCTGCTCCCGTGGATCCTGGTCGCCGCGCTGCGACACGACGTGGAGCGGTCGGGCCCGCGGGGTCCGGCGCTGCCGTGGACCCTCGTGCTGCTCGGTGGGGTGGGGGCGGTCGCGGCGCCGACCGCGGGCCTCCTCACCGGTCTCCTCGTGGTGGGCCTGGCCTGGCTCCCGCGGTTCACCCGCCGCGACCGGGTCGTCCTGGTCCTCTCGGTGGCCCTCGCCAACGCCACCTGGGCGCTGCCCGGTGTGCTGGCCCATGCCCGGGTGACCCGCGACCCCTTCGGGGTGCAGGCGTTCGCCGTCTCCCCGGACACCCGCTTCGGCGGCGCCGTCTCGCTGCTCACCGGGGGTGGCGTCTGGAACGAGCTCACCCATCCCACCTCGCGTGGGCTGGGGGTCGCCGTGGCGCTGAGCGTGGTGGTGCTGCTGGTCGCGCTGACGGGCTGGGCGACGGTCGGCCGGAGCTGGTGGCCCGGGACCCGCGGCCGGGCCCAGGCCGTGCTGCTCGCGCTCGGTGTGCTCGGCCTGGTCATCGGGCTGGCCTCCCTGACCTCGCCCGGCCGGGACCTGCTGGTCTGGACCACCGACCACGTCCCCGGTGCCGGCATCCTCCGCGACGCGCAGAAGTGGGTCGCCTGGTGGCTGCTGGCCGTCGCGGTCGGCGTCGGGCCGGGTCTCGAGCGGCTCACCCGCGCCTTCTCCTCCCGCCAGGCCGCCTTCCTCGTCGCGTGCGGCGCCGTCCTGCCGGTTGCCGCGAGCCCCGACCTTGCCTGGGGGCTCGACGGACGCCTCCACCGGGCCGAGTGGCCCTCGGACTTCACCGCGGCCGCCGCCGTCGTCAACGACTCGCCGGCCACGGGGGCCGCCGTCGTCTTCCCCTGGCACGCCTTCCGGGCCTGGGGCTGGAACGACGACCGGACCGTGCTGGACCCGTGGCAGCGGCTGCTGCGGCGGCCCACGATCGTCCGCGACGACCTCGAGGTGCGCTCGGGCGTGGTGCCCGGGGAGGACCCCGACGCGGCCTGGGTGACCGAGCGCATCGAGGCGGGCGACCTGACCGCCGACGCGCTGCGCGACCACGGGGTGCGGTTCGTGGTGGAGGACCTGACGACGCCGGGCGAGGAGCCTCCCGCGCTCGCCGGCACGACCGTCTTCGACGGACGCTGGGTGCGCGTGGTCGACCTCGGTCCCGCGGCTCCCTACGACGACCGCGGGCCGGGCGCGACGGCCGTGCTGGCCACCGATCTCCTCGCGGCCGGCTGGCTGCTCGCGGCAGCGGGCGTCAATGCCAACCGTGGTCGATTGCGGGTGCTATGCTCCGGTCGCGGCAACACACGCGAGAGGAAACCAGAGTGAGCGCATGGATCAGGTCGCTGATCGCGATGATCATCGGCATTATTCTCGCGGCGTTGTCCATTTTCATTGGCACGCAGGCGCTGACCCCGTCGGCGAACCAGAGTGACGCGCCGTTGATCGTCTACGGCGAGAACAGCTGACCTTCGGCGCAGCGCCCCTCGACTCCCGGTCCTCCTGGATCGGGAGTCTTCGTCTGTCGGGGACCGGACTCGGGGGATCGAGGCTCAGCGCAGGAGGTCGACCAGACCCGCGAACTGCTCCTGCGACGGCTCCCAGGTGAACGACCGGGCATGCTTCTCGGCGGCGACACCGAGCCGGTCGCGCAGGTCGGCGTCGGTCAGCAACCGACCCAGCGCGTGGGTGAAGTCGGCCTCGTCGTCGGCGAGCAGGCCGGTCTCGCCGTCGACCAGCGACTCGCGCACGCCGCCGGCGGAACGGAAGGCCACCGTGGGGGTCTGGTGGAGCCCGGCCTCGACGACCACCAGCCCCCAGCCCTCCTTGACCGACGGCAGGGCGTGGACCCAGGCACGGCCGAGGAGGCGGTGCTTCTCGGCCTCGCTGACGTGACCGGTGAAGGTCACGACATCGCGCAGACCCAGCTCGGCGACCCGGTCGGTGAGGTGCTGGTGCCACCAGCCCTCGCCGACGACCGTGACCTGAAGGTCCGGCAGCTCGTGGCGCAGCCGCTGGGCCGCCTCGAGCGCGATCTCGACCCGCTTGTGCGGGACCAGGCGCGACAGGACCAGCATCTCGGGCACGTCGGAGCGGCTCGACGGCTCGTTGGCGACGTCCTTGGTGGGGGAGCCGTTGCGGACGACCGAGACGCGCTCGGCGTCCACCCCCAGGTCGGCGAGCTCCTGGCGCGTGGCCTCGGAGACGGTGACATAGGGCGCGTGCCGCGCGACCCGGGGCGCGACGCGGCTCTCGAGCCACCAGCCGAACCGCGCGAGCGCCGGCCGGAAGAGGATCCGCCACTGCTCGCGGTGGACGTGGTGCACCACGACGAGGACCGGCTTGCGGGAGTAGGACGCCGCCAGGAACGGCACGCCGTTCTGGATCTCGACCACCGCGTCGTGGCGGGGGAGCCGCCGCAGCAGCGCCAGGAGCGGCACCACCAGGTAGACCGTGAGCCGCCCCGCCACCCGGCGGTAGTGGACGCCGTCGACGACCTCCCGCCGGAGCGCTCCGGGGTAGCGCGGGCAGAGCATGGTGACCTCGACCCCGCGTTGGACCAGCCCGCGGGCCATCTGGCCGACCCAGACCTCGGAGCCGCCGGCCTCGGGGTGGTGCTCGTCGCGCCAGTTGAGGATCAGCACACGGCGATGCGCACGACCCGGCACAGATGACTCCCTCCGTCGCGCGGACGCTCCTCCAACGTCCGCGGAACCCGAGGAGGGTATCAACCGCTCGGCCCGGGCACGGCCGATATGCTCCGCAGCCATGCAGAGCACGCCGTCCGCACCCGCCCGGGGGCTGCGCCGCTCGGCCCGGCTCTTTGCCGACTTCCTGCACGAGCAGGACGACCCGGCCCGGTTCTACACGGCCCTGGCGCGCGACTCGGTCGAGATGGTCTCCGACTACACCGACCTGGCCGGCCGGACCGTCCTCGACGTCGGCGCAGGGCCGCTCTTCTTCGCCCAGGCCTTCGAGCGGGCCGGCGCGACCTACGTCGGCTGCGACGTGGACGCCGGCGACTTCGCCCACCAGACCGAGGCCAGCCTGGCCGTCGCGTGCGTCGGACAGCAGCTGCCCTTCCGGGACGGGAGCGTCGACGTCGCGTTCACCTCCAACGTGCTCGAGCACGTGCCGGACCCGGAGGTCCTGTGCCGCGAGCTGGTCAGGGTGACCAGGCCCGGAGGGGTCGCCATCGCGTCCTTCACCAACTGGTTGTCGCCGTGGGGCGGCCACGAGACGTCGCCGTGGCACTACCTGGGCGGCGACTACGCCGCTCGCCGCTACCGCCGCAAGCACGGCAGGGACCCCAAGAACCACATCGACCGCAGCCTGTTCCGGCTCTCCATCGCCGAGGCGATGCGGATGGCGCACCGCATCGAGGGTGCCGAGGTGCTCGACCTGCGTCCCCGCTACTGGCCGGGGTGGTCGAGACCCCTGCTCAAGGTGCCCGGGGTGCGCGAGGTGGCCAGCTGGAACCTCTGGATCGTCTGGACACGACGTCCGACTGGATGAGGGCGAGGGGGGTCTCAGACTGCTACCATCCGCGCGGGGTGGAGATTGCGGCGTTCGCGCCGCGTGAGAAAGGGATGATGGATGCGCCGGATCGTTGGATTGGTGCTGCTCGGGTTCGCCGGCTTCCTGCTGGCCATGACCGCTCTGGTCAAGTGGTACGCCTACCCGACGCTGGCGGTCGTGCCGCTCGACCAGCGCTCGGACTCCACCTCGGTGGGGGAGAACATGACCTACTTCGACAAGGGCACGCTGTCGGAGCAGACCGACACGCTGACGTCCAAGCTGCGCGTCATCGGCCAGGTCAAGGCATCGGAGGACGAGGGCGACAACACCGCCATCTGGGACAAGGCGACCGTGACGACCAACTCCGCGGGCGACGAGATCTCGGTGACCACGCAGCATGCTGGCTTCGACCGCACCTCGGGTGAGGCCAAGGACTGCTGCGATGCCACGCTCAACGACGAGGCCAACACCTACAAGGGCCTGGTGTTCAAGTTCCCCTTCAACGTGCAGAAGAAGTCCTACCAGTGGTGGGACGACGACCTGCGCGACACCACCACGATGACCTACGACGGCACCGAGACCATCCAGGGGCTCAAGACCTACCGCTTCACCGGCACCATCGAGCCGACGATGACCGGCTCGATCGACGTTCCACCAGGTGTGGTCGGTGAGACGGGTGACGAGATGTTGAGCGCCGAGACCTGGTATGCCAACGACCGCACCTACTGGGTCGAGCCCGAGACCGGCGTGATCATGGACGCCTCGGAGAGCCAGAACACCACGCTCCGCTACAACGGCGAGGACCGGGTGGTCGCGACCCGCGGCACCACCGGCTACCCCGACGACCAGGTCAAGGACAACATCGACGAGTACAAGCCGCTCGGCTCCCAGCTGCACCTGCTGCGGGTCACGCTGCCGATCGTCGGCCTGGTCGGCGGTCTCCTGGCCCTCGTCGTCGGTGCGCTGCTGGTCCTCGTGGGCCGCTCGTCCGCCGCCAAGGACGAGACGCCGGCCGAAGAGCCAGCCAACGCCTGATGCGCGTCGTCGTCACGGGGGGAGCCGGGTTCCTCGGCTCCCACCTGTGTGAGCGGTTCGTGCGCGACGGCCACCAGGTCGTCTGCCTCGACAACTTCCTGACCGGGTCTCCGGCCAACGTCGCCCACCTCGCGGGGGAGGACGGCTTCGAGCTGATCCGCACCGACGTGACCAACTACGTCCACGTGGTGGGCGAGGTCGACGCGGTGCTGCACTTCGCGTCGCCGGCCTCCCCCATCGACTACCTGCGGCTGCCGATCCACACGCTCAAGGTGGGCTCCATCGGCACCCTCCATGCCCTGGGCGTGGCCCGCGAGAAGGGCGCCCGCTTCATCCTCGCGTCCACGTCCGAGGTCTACGGCGACCCCCAGGTGCACCCGCAGCCCGAGGACTACTGGGGACACGTCAACCCGGTCGGCCCGCGCGGGGTCTATGACGAGGCCAAGCGCTTCTCCGAGGCCATGACGATGGCCTACCGGTCGACCCACGGCCTCGACACCGGGATCGTCCGGATCTTCAACACCTTCGGTCCCCGGATGCGCCCCAACGACGGACGCGCCATCCCCAACTTCATCCGGCAGGCGCTGCTGGGCCACCCGGTCACGGTCGCCGGCGACGGCAGCCAGACCCGCTCGATCTGCTATGTCGACGACCTGGTCGACGGCATCGTCCGGCTCACCCGCTCCGACCACTCGGGACCGATGAACATCGGCAACCCGCACGAGATCTCGATGATCGACCTCGCCGAGTGGATCATCGAGCTGACCGGGTCGTCGTCGCGCATCGAGCTCATCGAGCGCCCCGTCGACGACCCCGAGGTGCGCAGGCCCGACACCACGCTGGCGCGCGCCGAGCTCGACTGGGCTCCGGTGGTCCCGATCGAGGTGGGTCTCAAGCACACCATCGACTGGTTCCGCGAGCACCCGGAGCTCGTCGACCTCGCGCCCGCCTGACCCTCCCGCCGGGGAGCGGCCGGCGGGGTCAGCCCTGCGCGGGCTGCCAGCGGCCGACGAAGATCGCCGTACCCGGGGTGAGCAGGCCACGCGTCCGTGACCACCCGCCCCACACGCGGTCGTGCTCGGCCGGCCACTCGGGCTCGTGGAGCCGCTCGAGGACGAAGCCGGCGTCGGCCAGGAGGGACACCCAGTCGCCCAGGGTCCGGTGGTGCTCGACATAGCTCACGACGCCCGTCGCGTCGTCGACCTCGACATAGGGCGTCCGGTCCCAGTAGGACTGCGAGGCGGTCAGCCCGCCCTCGCCCGGGTCGTCGGGGAACATCCATCGCGTCGGGTGGGTGATGGAGAACGCATAGCGACCACCGGGCCGGAGGACCCGGGCGGCCTCGGCCACGGCGCGCTCGATGTCGGCGACGAACTGCAGCGCGCCGAAGGAGGAGAACACCACGTCGAAGCTGTCGTCGGCGAAGGGGAGGTGCGTCGCCGTGCCCCGCACCGACGGCACGGCGACGCCGGTCGACTGGTCGATGCGTCGGGAGTGCTGGAGCTGGCGGTGTGACAGGTCGAGGCCGATCGCGCGGCCGCCCTGGGAGCGCACCCACCTGGAGCACTGGCCGGCGCCCGAGCCGACCTCGAGCACGTCGCGGCCGGCGACGTCGCCGAGGACGCGCGTCTCCGACTCGCTGATCCCCTCGGGACCCCACACGAAGCCGATGTCGCCCAGGAACTCGCCGTGGGTGGCCTGGTACTCGTCGGCATAGCGGTCCCAGTCGGCCCCGTTGGCGCGGCGCGACTCCTCCTCGTCGACGGGCCGGCGCTCCACCTGCACGGACGGGTGCTCGGGGGCTGCGGCTGCTTCCTCCACGCCTCGACCCTACTCAGCGACGCGGGCGGGGGCCGCGCTGCACCGGCACCGGGTGGCGCGGGGCAGCGTGATCTCGCCGTCGTCGGTCACCGCCACGCAGCCGTCGTCGGACCCGAACACGACGCGAGGCTGGTGGCCGGTGAGGGACAGCGCGGCCGTCGCGGCCGTGAGGGCCGACACGTCGACGACCTGACCGATGTGGAAGAGCGAGCGGGTCTCGGTGACGACGTCGCCCTCACCGGCGCGCAGCACCACCCGGGCGTCGGGAGCGACGCCGAGAGCCGCGATCGCGATCTCGATGTTGTCCAGGTCGTCGGAGCCCATGGCGGCCAGCGCCCGGGCGCGGGTGAGGCCCACGCGGGTGAGCGTGGATCGGTCGCCGGCGTTGCCGACGACCACCGGGATGCCCTGCTGTCGCGCGACGCGGACGCCGGGGGCGTCGGCCTTGACCTCGACGCCGACGACGGGGACGCCGATGCGGCGGAGGCTGAGAGCGAGGCGCAGCCCCACCTGGCCCAGCCCGGCCACGATGACGTGGCCGCGCGACGGCAGGCGGCGCGGCCCGATCAGCGCGACGCTGCGGGCCGACAGCAGCCAGTCGATCAGACCCGCGGTGAACATCGCGGTGAAGCCCATCGCCGCGAGCATGAACAGGGCGGCGACAACGAGATACCACGACGGGGCCTCGTGGGCGTCCGCCCCGCCCGGTCCGACGGTCGCGAGCACCCGGGCGGCGGCATAGAACGCCCGGACCCCGGGCTCGTGCAGGACGGTCACGGCGAGCAGCCAGTCGACCAGCAGGATCGCGAGCAGCCCGGCCAGCCCGGCCAGCATGAGACCGGTGGCTCCCGGCTGCCAGCGCATCCGGGGGAGCAGCCAGCCGGCCCACTGGCGCAGGCGGCCGGGCACGGCGTCGTACGCCTGGGCGCCTCGGGCACCCGGCGGCCCGAGCCACCGCACGACCTGGTCCTCGGCCGTCCGTTGCACCGCGACCTCGTCGCCGCCGAGGCAGGCCGCGACGATCATCGGCGCCGAGACCGCGGCCGGCGAGGTGACCTGGCTGTTGGGGACGACGCGCTCGAGGTGCTCGGAGACCGTGCGGTCGAAGATCGTGACGACGAGGCGCACGCCCGGGCGCAGGTGCTCGGTGAGCAGCGCCAGTCGCAGCGCGTGGACGTCGCCGCGCACGAGGATGGCCACGGCGTCGACGTCGGGGAACAGGGCGGCGCGCAGCGAGACCTCGTCGGGGTTGACCAGGTGCCGGGTGCGGTGGCCGCGCTCCTCGAGCGCGCCGCAGGTCAGCCGGGCAGCCTCGAGGTCGCCCACGACGAGGACGTCGAGCACCGGGTGCGCGGCTGCCATGGCTCCTCCTGGTTCGGAGCGCGACAGGCTAGCGTTCACGACGTGGACCTGACGAGCCTGATTCCGCTGGAGGGGGGCTGGTCGGGGGAGACCTTCCTCGCCGAGGCCGCGGGGGAGCGGTCCGTGGTCCGGATCTATGCCCGGCCGAGCCATCGCGGGGCCGCGGCGCACGAGGTCGACGCGGCGCTGCTGCGCCTGGTCCGGGGGCTGCTGCCGGTGCCCGAGGTCCTGGAGGTACGGCGCGCGGACCCGGCCGCCGGCCTCCCCGCCCTGCTCGTCACCTCGCTGCTCCCGGGCACCCGTGCCGACCTGCTGCTGCCGGGCCTCGACGACGAGGCGGCGGCCGTCGTCGGTGACCGGCTGGGTGCCCTCGCCGCCGACATCGCCGGGATCCCGCAGCCGCGTGCCGGCCGGTTCGTCGACGGGAACCTGACCGTCGAGCCCTTCGGCGCCGCCGACGACCTGCCCGGCTGGGTGGAGGAGCACCGGACGCAGCTGGTCGGGTGGTCCTCCGACGAGGTCGCCGGCCTGCTGGAGGTGTGCGACCGCGGCCAGCGGCTGCTCGACTCGGTCGGCCGGGTCGCCCTGGTGCACAGCGACCTCAACCCCAAGAACCTGCTCGTCGACCCGGACAGCCTGGAGGTCACCGGCCTGCTGGACTGGGAGTTCGCGCACGCCGGCCACCCGTTCACCGACCTGGGCAACCTGCTGCGCTTCGAGCGCCGGCCCGCGTTCGTCGACGCCGCCCTCGCTGCCTTCTGCCTGCGTCGCGGCGGCACGCCGGTCGCGGCCCTCGACCTCGCCCGGGCCGCCGACCTCTGGGCCCTGGTCGACTTCGCCGCCCGCGCCCCCGACAACCCGGTCGTCGTAGCCGCCACGGCCCTCCTCCGCGCCGTCGCCCGCTCCCGCGACCTCCACGCCACCCCCTGACCCAGCGGGTGGGGGGGCTCAGTCGTCGGTGACCGACACCAGGCGGGCGGTGTCGAGCTGGTCGAGGGCCCGGGAGGCGACGAGGCCGACGCCGCGGGCATAGAGCTTGTGCTCGTCGGCGTCGGGCTCGAGGGCGGTGAAGTCGAGGGTCTGCACGAGGTCGGTGAAGCGGCCGGCGGGCACGGTGACGCGCGCGTCGACGGCCAGCACGGAGGCCTGGTCCTCGGCCTCCCCGGGGAGGTACTCCTGCCGGTAGGCCTGGCCCACGGCCGGGTGCGCCGGCATCACCAGGCCGGCCCGCGCCCCGTCGACCCCCGCCTCCCACGACCCGGCCGTGCTCGACGAGCCGCCCGAGAGCTCGGTCGTGTCCTCGCCGAAGTACCAGACGTTGCCGTCGACGTCCTGGGCGAACCAGTCGTCGGTGTCCTCGACGAGACGTCCGCCGCCGTCCCGCACCACGTCGTGCACCACCACGCAGACGACGCCGTCCACCACGCGGGTCCGGGCGGTGACCGTCACGACGTTGTGCTCGACCCCGGCCTCGGTCCTGCCGACATAGGTCCAGGTCCGGCCGACCGGGAGTGGGAAGAACGGGTTGTCCACGGTGGAGACATAGGACGTGGCGGCGGGGTGGGTCGGCACCGGAGGACCGGAGGGACTCCTCGAGGCCGAGGAGTCGGAGCCCGCCTGCCCGCAGGCGGCGAGCGGCAGGGTGAGTGCGAGGGCGGCAAGGGAGAGGAGCCGGCTGGTGGTCATGGGGCCACCGTGCTCCGGCACCGCTGAAGCGGCGCTGAAGGCAGGCCCCGGCTTCAGCGCGACGTCAGGTTCAGCGCGGCTTCAGCCGGCTGTGCGAGATTGGGCCCGTGCGGATCCTCGTCGTCGACGACGACGTCAGTCTGGCCGACGCGCTGCGCCGGGGTCTCCAGCGCGAGGGGTATGCCGTGGACGTGGCCCACGACGGCGCCGACGGACAGTGGCTCGCCGAGGAGCACGACTACGACGTCCTGGTGCTCGACGAGATGCTGCCCGGACGGAGCGGGACCGAGGTCTGTCGCCGCCTGCGCGCCGCGGAGAGGTGGACGCCCATCCTGGTCCTGACGGCGCGGTCGTGTGCGCGGGAGGAGGCCGGCGCCCTGGACTCCGGCGCCGACGACTTCCTGGCCAAGCCCTTCTCGTTCCCTGTGCTGCTGGCCCGGCTCCGGGCCCTGGTGCGGCGCGGCGCGACGCCCCGGCCCGGCATCCTGCGGGCCGGCGACCTCGCGCTGGACCCCGCTGCCCACGCGGTCCACCGCGGCGACGTCCCCGTGCCGCTGACCCCGCGGCAGTTCCAGCTGCTCGAGCTGCTGCTGCGGCACCCGGGGGAGGTCCTGTCCAAGACGCGGATCATGGAGCACGTCTGGGACCTCGGCTTCGAGGGTGACCCCAACATCGTCGAGGTCTATGTCCGCCAGCTGCGGCAGCGCGTCGACGAGCCGTTCGGGCGGCACGCGCTCGAGACGGTCCGGGGCGTCGGCTACCGGCTCGACCCGGCCGGGGGGTGACCCGGGTGCAACGGCTGCTGGGGTCGGTCCGCTGGCGGATCACCGTCGCCACGGCGGCGGTGGCCGCGGTGGCGCTGGCGCTCGGCGCCGCCGCGCTCGTCGTCGTCCTTGACCGGTCCCTCTCCGCGGCCGACGACGACGTGGCTCTGGCGCGGGTCCGCTCCCTGACCGCGGAGATCTCCCAGGGCACGCTCCCGGGCGTGCTCACCGACGTGGGGGGCGAGGGCGTCGCCCAGGTGGTGGCGGGGGACGGACGCGTCGTCGCGGCGTCCCCCAACATCGTCGGCCGTGGTCCGCTCGTCGCGCCCGGCCGGTCGCGGGCCGAGCCGGTGACCCGCGTGCTCCGCGGGGCGCCCGACGACGCCGAGACCGAGGACTACCGCGTCTGGGTGCTGGACCTCCCCGCGGACGACCGGACCGTGGTCGTCGGCTCCAGCCTGGAGTCCGTGGGCGAGGCCACGAGGGCGCTGCGCCGTGAGCTCGCGCTGGCGGTGCCGGTGCTCGTGCTCCTGGTGGCCGGGGCGACCTGGCTGGCCGTCGGTCGGTCGCTCGTCCGGCTCGAGGAGGCGAGCCGGCGCCAGGACGAGTTCGTCGCGGACGCCTCGCACGAGCTGCAGAGCCCCCTGGCCGCGCTGCGCACCCGCCTCGAGGTGGCCCGGCGCGACCCGGCTGCCGACTGGCCGGTGGTCGCCGACGACCTGCTCGCCGACACCGCGCGCATGGAGTCCCTGGTGAGCGACCTCCTGGAGCTCGCCCGCGAGAGTCGGCCCACGTCACCGCCGACGCGCAGCCTGCTCGACCTCGACGACGTCGTGCTCGAGGAGGCCGCCCGGGTGCGCGCCGACGGCGGGCCGCGGGTGGACGCGACCGGGGTGTCCGCGGCGCCGGTCCTCGGCGACCCGACCTCGTTGCGACGGCTGGTGCGCAACCTGCTCGAGAACGCCGCCCGGCACGCTCGCGGCGTCGTCGCGCTGTCGCTGACCACCGAGTCGCAGGGCGAGGTCCTGCTCGTGGTCGCCGACGACGGCCCCGGCATCGGAGCCGAGGAGCGCGAGCGCGTCTTCGACCGGTTCGTGACCAGCGATCCCGTCCGCGGACCCGCCGCGGGGAGCGGTCTCGGGCTGGCGATCGCGCGGGCCGTGGCCCGCCGGCACGGAGGTAGCCTGGTGGCCGTCGACCCGGGACCGGGAGGGGGCGCGCGGCTCGAGCTGCGGCTGCCCGGTGGGGCGGATGCGGCCGAATGGACGTCTCCCGGCGCTGGCCAGTAGGCTTGATAGGCGCCAGAGGTCTGCCTGGGTTCCAGACGGAGCGGACTCGTGCTCGCTATCAGCCCTCTCGGGCAACGATCCACGGTAGTGAAACAGATCTGTGGTGCGCCCGTACGACTCCATCCACCAAGGAACCCGATTCCCTTATGACGAGCAGCATCACCACCCCTCTCGCCGAGATCGACGCCCCGCAGGTCGCGGTCAACGACATCGGCTCGGAAGAGGACTTCCTCGCCGCGATCGACGAGACCATCAAGTACTTCAACGACGGTGACATCGTGGATGGCACCATCGTCAAGGTCGACCGGGACGAGGTCCTGCTCGACATCGGCTACAAGACCGAGGGCGTCATCCCCTCCCGCGAGCTGTCGATCAAGCACGACGTCGACCCGGCGGACGTGGTCAAGGTCGGCGACCAGGTCGAGGCCCTGGTCCTCCAGAAGGAGGACAAGGAAGGCCGCCTGATCCTGTCCAAGAAGCGGGCTCAGTACGAGCGCGCCTGGGGCACGATCGAGCAGGTCAAGGAGGAGGACGGCGTCGTCGAGGGCACCGTCATCGAGGTCGTCAAGGGCGGCCTGATCCTCGACATCGGCCTGCGCGGCTTCCTGCCCGCCTCCCTGGTGGAGATGCGTCGCGTCCGCGACCTGCAGCCCTACGTCGGCCAGACGCTCGAGGCCAAGATCATCGAGCTCGACAAGAACCGCAACAACGTCGTCCTCTCGCGGCGCGCCTGGCTGGAGCAGACCCAGTCCGAGGTGCGGCACGGCTTCCTCACCCAGCTGGGCAAGGGCCAGATCCGCAAGGGCGTCGTGTCCTCGATCGTCAACTTCGGTGCGTTCGTGGACCTCGGCGGTGTCGACGGTCTGGTGCACGTCTCCGAGCTGTCCTGGAAGCACATCGACCACCCGAGCGAGGTCGTGGCCGTCGGTGACGAGGTCACCGTCGAGGTGCTCGACGTCGACATGGACCGCGAGCGCGTCTCGCTGTCGCTGAAGGCGACCCAGGAGGACCCCTGGCAGCACTTCGCCCGCACCCACCAGATCGGCCAGATCGTGCCGGGCAAGGTCACCAAGCTGGTGCCCTTCGGCTCGTTCGTCCGTGTCGAGGAGGGCATCGAGGGCCTGGTGCACATCTCCGAGCTGGCCGAGCGCCACGTCGAGATCCCCGAGCAGGTCGTCCAGGTCAACGACGACGTCATGGTCAAGATCATCGACATCGACCTCGAGCGTCGTCGGATCTCGCTGTCCCTCAAGCAGGCCAACGAGACCGCGACCGCGACCGATGTCGAGGAGTTCGACCCCACGCTCTACGGCATGGCGGCGACCTACGACGAGCAGGGCAACTACGTCTACCCCGACGGCTTCGACCCGGAGACCGGCGAGTGGCTCGAGGGCTACGAGGAGCAGCGCGCGGCCTGGGAGGAGCAGTACGCCCAGGCACACGCCCGCTGGGAGGCGCACGTCAAGCAGCAGGCCGAGGCCAAGCAGGCCGAGGTCGAGGCAGGCGAGGCGACGTCCTACTCCTCCGACGCCGGCTCCACCGGCGAGACCGGCGGTGCGCTGGCCTCCGACGAGGCGCTCCAGGCGCTCCGCGAGAAGCTCACCGGCGGGGGCAACTGACCTGCTCCCCAGGGTCTGACCCACACCGAACGACGACGATGCCCCGGCGCCTGTGGCGCCGGGGCATCGTCGTGTCCGGGAGTCGTCTCCGGCGGTCGTGTCCGGGGGTCGTCTCCGGGATCAGTCGCTGAGGCCGGGGATGTCGAGCGAGCGACGGGGCGACCCCAGCTCGTCGACGCGGTGCCGGGCACCGGTCGACCCGCCGAGGGCGTCGTGGGCGAGGTAGCGGGCGACCAGCCGGACGCCCGAGGCCGTGGTCAGGAGCCGAGCGGCCCGGGCGGTCCTGCTGGTGGAGGTGGCGGTCGTCGTGGTCATGACAGGAATCATGCGATAGTCTCGATCCTGCCAACAGTGGCAGGGATGACATCCCACGTTGATTTCCTGCCAACCTCGTGAGGAGGGTCCGTCCGATGCTCACCAACGTCGCCGTCCTCGCCTATCCCGGCGTGGCGGCCTTCGAGCTCGGCCTCCTCTGCGAGGCGTTCGGGGTGGACCGCACCGAGGACGGCGTGCCGCCGCTGGAGTTCGCCGTGTGCGCGGCCGAGCGGGGCCCGATCCGGACCGGCGGCGGGTTCTCCCTGCTGGCCGACCACGGGCTCGACCGGGTCGAGCAGGCCGACCTGGTCGGCGTCCCCGCCTATCCCTATGACGCACCCCCCGACGACGTGGTCCTCGACGCCCTGCGGGCGGCGCACGCACGAGGGGCCCGGCTCTTCTCGGTGTGCTCGGGAGCGTTCGCGCTCGGCGCCGCCGGGCTGCTCGACGGGATCGAGTGCACGACGCACTGGAAGCACGCCGCCGACCTGGCCGAGCGGTTCCCGCTGGCCCGGGTGATCCCCGAGGTGCTCTATGTCGACGCCGGGCAGGTGGTGACGAGCGCCGGCACCGCGGCCGGCCTGGACGCCGCCCTCCACATCTGGAGGCAGGAGTACGGCGCCGCCGTGGCGACGACCGTCGCCCGCCGGATGGTGGTGCCGCCCCAGCGCGAGGGCGGACAGGCCCAGTTCATCGCGCGGCCGGTCGTCGACTGCCAGGCCGAGACGCTCGGGCCGCTGCTGCTGTGGATCACCGCCCACCTCGACGAGGAGCTCGGTGTCGAGGCGCTCGCCGCGCGGGCGCACATGTCGCCGCGCACTTTCGCCCGCCGGTTCCGGGAGGAGACCGGCACGACGCCGCACGCGTGGGTGACCACGCAACGGGTGCGGGCCGCCGAGGCCCTGCTCGAGTGCAGCGACCGGCCGGTGGAGTGGGTCGCCGCCGAGGTGGGCTTCGGCAACGCCGGGGCGCTGCGCCACCATTTCCTGCGCGAGCGGGGCGTCTCCCCGCAGCAGTACCGCCGCGCCTTCGCGGGCTGAGCCTCGAGAACGCCGGGTCGCTGCCGCCGGGTCGCCGCCGGGTCGCCGTCCGCGCGCGAGCGCCGGGGCATATCCTCGGCTCGTGCTGAAGCTGGAGGGGCTGTTCGGGCTGGTCGTGCTGGCGCTGTGGATCTTCTGCGTCATCGACCTGATCCAGACGCGCGAGGGCGAGGTGCGCAGCCTGCCCAAGATCGCCTGGGTGTTCATCGTGCTGCTCTTCCCGCTGGTCGGCTCGATCGCCTGGCTGGCCGCGGGGCGCCCCCAGGTCGGGACGCCGGGCGGCGGCTCGCGAGCTCGGGCGGGGGTCGCGGACCGGTTCCCGGAGTACGACCGTCCCGGCCGGATGGCCGCGACCACGCCGGACGACGACGAGGACTTCCTCCGCCAGGTGCGCGAGCGGGCCGAGGAGCAGCGCCGGCGCTATCGCGAGGAGAAGCGCCGCCAGCAGGGAGAGGCGCCGCCCGAGGCGGGCGGGACCTCCGAGGACCCGGCGGACCCGGCGGACGGCTAGCCTGCCCCCATGCGCGTGCGGGTGGGGCTGACCGGCGGCGTCGCGTCCGGCAAGAGCACGGTCGCGCGGATGCTGGGGGAGCTCGGGGCGGTCGTCATCGACGCCGACCTGCTGGCCCGCGAGGTCGTGGCGCCGGGGACCGAGGGGCTCGCGTCGATCGTCGCCGCGTTCGGGCCGGACGTGCTGACCGAGTCGGGCGAGCTCGACCGGCCGGCCGTGGGGGCGATCGTCTTCGCGGACGAGGACGCCCGGCGCCGGCTCGAGTCGATCATCCACCCGCGGGTGCGCGCCCGAGGCGCCGAGCTCGAGGCCGCCGCGCCCCCGGAGGCCGTCGTCGTGCACGACATCCCGCTGCTGGTCGAGACGGGCCAGGCGGCGTCGTTCGACGCGGTGGTCGTGGTCGACGTGCCGGTCGAGGTCCAGCTGTCCCGGCTCGTCGAGCTGCGCGGGATGTCGGAGGAGGACGCCCGCGCCCGGATCGCCGCTCAGGCGACCCGCGAGGAGCGGCTCGCCGCGGCGTCGTACGTCATCGACAACACGGGCTCGCTGGAGGAGCTGCGGGAGCGGGTCACCGAGGTCTTCCGGTCACTGGAGTCCCTCGGGTCACACGGCTAGGCCGAAGCCTGCACTTGGCGCGCGAAACTTCGGCCTGCCAGTGCCGGTTTCCCCGCTTGAGCGGGGAAACCAGCAAGCTGTGCGGTCGCGCTTGCTCAGGGTGGTTTCGACGCGCGGTCGCGACCTCGCCGGCTCGGTCGCGCGCTTGCTCGACCCTCCTGAGCGCACGCTCCCCGCGCTGACGCGCGGGGAGCTGCTCAGGCGGCCAGGTCGGGGTCGGCGAAGCGACGGAGCTTGGCCAGCGCCTCGCGCTCGAGCTGGCGCACCCGCTCGGCGGAGATGCCGTGCCGGGCGCCGATGTCGGCCAGCTTGTGCTGACGGCCGTCGACGAGGCCATAGCGGGACCGGATGATGTCGGCCGCACGGTCGTCGAGCTGGGAGACCAGGGAGTTGAGGCGGTCGCGGGACTCGGTGTCGAGCACCGTGAGGTCCGGGCTGGGGGAGGTCTCCTGGGCCATCAGGTCACCGAGCGAGGTGTCGCCGTCCTCGTCGACGGGCGTGTCGAGGCTGACGTGCTCGCGGCCCCAGGCCATGAGGTCGAGCACCCGCTCGACCTCCATGCCGAGCTCGTGGGCGATCTCCTCGGGCTCCGGGTCGCGGCCGAGCTGGCGCTCGAGCGTGCGGCGTGCGCCGCCGACCTGGTTGAGCTCCTCGACCACGTGCACGGGCAGGCGCACGACGCGCGCCTGCTGGGCGATGCCCCGGGTGATGGCCTGGCGCACCCACCAGGTCGCGTAGGTGGAGAACTTGTAGCCCTTGGTGTAGTCGAACTTCTCGACCGCCCGGATCAGGCCGGTGTTGCCCTCCTGGATCAGGTCGAGCATCGGCATCTGGGCGCGGCCGTACTTGCGCGCGATCGAGACGACCAGGCGCAGGTTGGCCGTGATGAACGTGTCGACGGCCTTGCGGCCCTCCTCGGCGAGCCACTCGAGCTCCTCCTTGGAGGCGTTGCCGGGGGCTCCGCCCTTGCGGCGGCCCCAGCGGCCCTCGGCGAGCAGCTGCTCGGCCAACAGACCCGCTTCGATGGTCTTGGAGAGCTCGACCTCGGTCGCTGCGTCCAACAGAGGGTTGCGCGCGATCTCGTCGAGGTAAAGCCCTACGCTGTCGCGCCCCTCGATCTCCCGGGTCCGAGACGTTGCCGTGCTGGTTGCCATCTGCGTCCTCCTCCTTCGCGGAGTCCCGGTATGCGCCGGTTTCCACTCCAAGTCCAACGTTCCGACCCTGCCGGAAGATTCCCGGTTTAGGAAGGTTCACCTAACAAGACGAGTGAGAAGTACCCGGAGTTGCCCCGTTGCACAACTTTCAGGGAGTTCTCAGGCGGTTGTCGGCGGGGACTCAGCCCTGAGCCGAGGCGGCCACGGGGGCGGGAGGGGCCTGCGGGGCTCCTGAGGCGTCCGAGACGTCGGGAGCCGACACCGGGTCGGAGACCGGGGCGACCTCCGCCAGCCCCATCCGGTCGAGGATCCACGCGAGCGAGAAAGCCCGGTCGTGCCACGCCTTGTAGCGACCCGAGACGCCTCCGTGGCCGGCGGCCATCTCGGTGCGGAGCAGGAAGTCGCATCGTCCGACGGCGGTCGCCCGCAGCCTGGCCACCCACTTGGCGGGCTCGACATAGAGCACGCGCGTGTCGTTGAGCGAGGTCTCGGCCAGGATGGGCGGGTAGTCGACCGCGGCCACGTTGTCGTAGGGCGCATAGGCGCGGATCGTGTCGAAGGCCTCGGGGTCGGCCTCCGGGTTGCCCCACTCGTCGTACTCCGTGACCGTCAGCGGCAGGCTCGCGTCGAGCATCGTGGTGAGGTTGTCGACGAAGGGCACCGCGGCCACGATCCCGGCGAACAGCTCGGGGGCCTGGTTGACGACCGCGCCCATCAGCAGGCCGCCCGCGCTCCCGCCCTCGGCGACGAGCACCTCGGGTCGGGTCCAGCCGGTGTCGACGAGGTGCCGCGCGCACGCCACGAAGTCGGTGAAGGAGTGCTGCTTGGCGCCCAGCTTGCCGTTGTCGTACCACCGTCGGCCCATCTCGCCGCCACCGCGCACGTGGGCGATGGCGAACGCGGCGCCGCGGTCGAGCAGGGAGAGGCGGGCGATGGAGAAGTAGGGGTCGAGGGAGTACTCGTAGGCGCCGTAGCCATAGAGCAGCACCGGGACCGGACCCTCCTCGTGCAGCCCGCGACGCGCCACGATCGAGATCGGCACGCGCTCGCCGTCGGGGGCGGTGGCCCACAGCCGGTGCTCCTCATAGGCGGCGGGGTCGTAGCCGCCGAGCACGGGAGTACGGCGCCGCAGCGCCAGCTCGCGGGTCCGGACGTCGTAGTCGTAGACCGACGACGGGACGGCCATGGAGCCATAGCCGAGCCGGACCGTCGGCTGCACGAACGACGGGTTGCCGCCCGCCCCGACGGTGTAGATCTCCTCGTCGAACTCCACGAGGTAGTCGTCGGTGACGCCGTCGGCCCCGATCTCGAGGATCCGCAGCTGGGTCAGCCCGTCGCTGCGCTGATGCACGACCAGGTGACCGGCGAAGGCGTCCACGGACTCGAGCCTGACCGCCGGGTCGTGGGCGATCAGCGGCTCCCAGCCGTCGTGGCCCGTGGGGGAGCAGGGGGCGACCCCGATCTCGAAGTCGGGGCCGGTGGCGTTGTGCAGCACCAGGAAGACGTCGCGACCGCCGAGCACGGCGTGTTCGAGGAGGTACTCGACGCCCTCCTCGCGCGGGCAGAACAGCTGCAGCCCGTCCTCGGGGTGCTCGAGGTCGAGGTAGTGGTACTCCGTGGTGGTCTTGGACCCGGCCGCCACCACGAGGAAGCGGTCGGTGCGGCTGCGGCCGACGCCCACCCAGAAGCGCGCGTCGGGCTCGGTGAAGACGAGCACGTCGTCGGCCTGGGCGTCTCCGAGCCGGTGCCGCCACACCCGGTCCGGGCGCCAGGTCTCGTCGAGGGTCGTGTAGAAGACCTCGCGCCCGTCGGGGGACCACGTGACCCCGCCCATCACACCGGTCAGCTCGTCGCCCAGCAGCTCGCCGGTGCGCAGGTCCTTGATCCGCACCGTGTAGCGCTCGTCCCCGGTCGTGTCGGTGCCGTAGGCCAGGAGGTTGCCGTCGATCGAGACCGACGACCCACCGAGGGAGAAGAAGTCGTGGCCCTCCGCCAGCTCGTTGAGGTCCAGCAGCACCTGCTCGCCGGGCAGGGCCGGCTGGTCGGGGGCGCAGTGCTCGTCGGGCTGCGGCGGGGTCCAGTCCGACTCGTCACGGACGGGCACGCGGCAGCTGGCGCCGTACTCGCGGCCCTCGAAGCTGCGCCCGTAGTACCAGAAGCCGCGGCTGCGGCTCGGCACCGAGAGGTCGGTCTCCAGGGTCCGGGCCTTGACCTCGTCGAAGAGCCGCTGGCGCAGCTCGGCCAGGTGGGCGGTGCGCTCGGAGGTGTAGGCGTTCTCGGCCTCGAGGTAGGCGAGGACCTCGGGGTCCTCCTTGGCGCGCAGCCACTCGAAGTCGTCGGTGCGGGACCGGCCGTGGTGCTCGCGGGTGACCGGCCGGCGGTCGGCGACGGGTGGCTGCATGAGGTGGAGACTAACCGGCGGCCAGGCGCCGGCAGCACACGTGAGGGAGCAGGCGAGATGATGTCGCCGTGGTGGACAGCGCGCCGGTCGTGGACCTCAACGCCGACCTCGGCGAGGAGGTCACCGACGACGCCGGCCTGCTCGCCGTGGTGACCAGTGCCAACGTGGCCTGCGGCTTCCATGCCGGGAGCCGCGCGACCATGCGCGCCGTCTGCGCCGAGGCGGCGCGACGCGGGGTCTCAGTGGGGGCACAGGTGTCCTACGACGACCGCCCCGGCTTCGGCCGCGTCGAGCTCGACGTCGACCCGGCGCTGCTGCGCGAGCAGGTGGCCGACCAGGTGGGCACGCTGACTTCCATCGCGACGCAGGAGGGCAGCGTGGTGCGCTACCTCAAGCCGCACGGGGCGCTCTACCACCGGGTCGCCCGTGACGCCGTGCAGGCGGCGGCCGTGCTCGACGGCTCGGGGTCGCTGCCGGTGCTCGGCATGCCGGGCGCGGTGGCGCTCGAGCTGGCGGCGGCACGGGGCCGGCGGGTGCTGCTCGAGGGCTTCCCGGACCGGGGCTACACCGAGGACGGGCGGCTCGTGCCGCGGGGTGAGCCGGGTGCGCTCGTGACCGACTCCGCGCTGGTCGCGGCCAACGCCGTGCGGCTCGCCGCGCTGGTCGACTCGGTGTGCGTGCACGGGGACACCCCGGGCGCGGTCGCGCACGCCCACGCCGTACGACGGGCGCTCGAGGCCGCCGGCTTCGAGCTCCGAGGACTGTGACTCATCCACAGATCTGGACCGGTTCCTGTGGAGAATCGGGCCCCGTCTGTGGACGCAGCGGGGCCTTCTGTGGACGACACGCCGTCGCCGCGGAATCTCCCGAAATTGTTGGGCGGAACCTCTTGCGGGGCCCCTCGCGACGGGCGTAGAACTTTTCTCACCAACCCCGCTTGCGGGGACGGGGATCGGACCGGAAGGAAGATCCAGACGGCGGGCTCGCCCGCCGCGCAGGCCCTGTGACGGGGCAGGCGGGATCGGAGGACCGGATCGGTCGATCGGACGTCACACCACCGGTCAACCCGAGGGGCTCCTGATGCTCATACCATCTGGAGCCCCTCACCTTATTTCCCCCGATACTGGTCCGGTGACGCCCCGCCCGACCGTGCTGCCGCTCGGCGACCGCGCCGTGCTCGTCGAGACCGGGGACGCCCTCCGCGCCCTGTCGCTGGCCACCTGGGCCCGCGGGGCCGGGCTGGTGGCCGATGAGATCGTCCCCGCCGCCCAGACGGTGATGTTCGCGGGGCTCGACGACCCCACCGCCCTCCTCGCCGCACTCGACGCGTGGCCCGACGAGCCGCCCGAGCCGTCCGCGGCCGTGGTCGAGCTGCCGGTGTCCTACGACGGGCCGGACCTCGCCTACGCCGCTCAGGCCTGGGGTGTCGACGTCTCCGAGGTGCCCGGCCTGCACGCGCGCCAGGACTTCGTGGTGGCGTTCTGCGGCTTCGCGCCGGGCTTCGCCTACCTCGCCGGTCTGCCGGCCGAGCTGGCCCTGCCGCGCCTGGCGACGCCGCGCACCCGGGTCCCGGCCGGCTCGGTCGCGGTGGCGGACGCCTGGACCGGGGTCTACCCCTCGGCGTCGCCCGGCGGCTGGCGGCTGCTGGGGCGGACGACCGTCCCGCTGTTCGACCCCTCCGCCGCGCAGCCGGCGCTGCTGGTGCCGGGCACCCGGGTGCGGCTGGTGCCGCAGTGACCTTGCGTGTCACCCGGGCCGACGGGCTCGTCACGGTGCAGGACCGCGGCCGCGTGGGCTGGGCGCACGTCGGCGTCCCCCGGGCGGGTGCCCTCGACGCGCCCGCGGCCGACCTCGCCAACCGGCTGGTAGGGAACCTCGCGGACGCCGCCGTGCTCGAGACGACGCTGCTGGGCGTCGGGTTCGTCACCGACCGGGCGCTCACCTTCGCGGTCACCGGCGCCCCCTGCGAGGTCGTGGCCGACGGCAGGTCCCGGCCCCACGGCGAGCCGGTCACCGTCGCCGCGGGCACCCTCGTCGAGGTGGGTGCCGCGCGCGCCGGGGTCCGCAGCTATGTGGCCGTCGCCGGCGGCCTCGACGTCGCACCGGTGATGGGGTCGCGCTCGACCGACACGCTGGCCCTGCTCGGGCCGCCGCCCGTCGTCGCCGGGACAGAGCTGCCGGTGGCGCCGTCGTCCGGTGGTCCCCGGCCGGTCGACGTCTCCGGGCCGCGCCCGACGACCGGTCCGCTCACGGTGAGCCGGGGCCCCCGCGCCGACTGGTTCACCCCCGACGCGTGGCGGCTGCTCACCGACGCGGCCTGGGTGGTGACCCCGGACTCCAACCGGATCGGGCTGCGGCTCGACGGAGCGCGACTGGCCCGCGCGCGGGTCGGCGAGCTCCCGAGCGAGGGGCTGGTCGCCGGCGCCGTCCAGGTGCCCCCCGACGGGCGTCCCGTGGTGCTGCTCGCCGACCACCCGACGACCGGTGGCTATCCGGTCGTCGCCGTCGTCGCCGCGGCGGACCTGGCCCGCTGCGCGCAGCTGCGGCCGGGGGACGTGGTGCGCTTCAGCGCTCGGCCGCCCGCCGCGGGCTGAGCGCGGGGTCGTCGACCGCGAACGACCGCACCGGGCCGACCGGCGACACGCGGGTCTCGAACCTGACGGTCACGACGCCACGGCCCGACCCCCAGACCCAGCCCTCGCCCAGCTCGGCGTGCACGACGTCCATCCCGGGCGCCCAGCCGCCGCGGTGCCGGCTGGGGAGCGCACCGACATCGGGCAGCTCCTCGTCGTCGGCCTCGGAGGTCTCGCCGAACAGGTCCTCCTGGACCCAGTCGGCCAGTCCGGACACGCCGACGCCGAGCAGCCGCACGCCGCCGCTGGTGTCGAGGTCGGCGAGCAGCCCACGGGCGAGCCGCGCGATGGTGCCGGTCTGGTCGGTGGGGGAGGGCAGTGTCGTGGAGCGGCTCAGGGTGGTGAAGTCGTGGAGCCGCACCTTGATGGAGACCGTGCGGCCCGAGAGTCCGTGCTTGCGCAGCCGGCCGGCAACCTCGCCGGCCTGCCGGGTCAGCAGCCCCTCCATGAGCTTGCGGTCGGTCAGGTCGGTGTCGTAGGTGCCCTCCACGCTGACCGACTTGGTCTCCCGCTCGGGCACGACCGGCCGGTCGTCGTCGGCCCGGGCCAGGGCGAACAGCCCGTGCCCGTGGGCCTTGCCGACCAGGCGGACCAGCTCGTCGAGGCTCACCCCCTCGAGCTCGGCCACGGTGTGGATCCCGGCCCGCCGCAGCCGCTCCGCGGTCGCGGGGCCGACGCCGGGGATCACGGTGACGTGCATGGGGCGCAGCAGGTCCAGCTCGGTGCCGGGGGGCACGACGACCAGGCCGTCGGGCTTGTCGAGGTCGCTCGCGACCTTGGCGACGAACTTGGAGCTGGCCACACCGACCGACGCCGTGAGCCCGTCGGTGACCTCGACGACCCGGGCCCGCAGCTCCTGGGCGAGCGCCGTCACCGTCGCGACCTCCAGGTCGGGGAGGTCCGCCTGGGCCAGGTCGACGAACGCCTCGTCGAGGCTCAGCGGCTCCACGAGCGGCGAGACCGAGCGCAGCAGCGTCATCACGGCGTTGCTGGCCTCGTGGAAGGCCGGGAAGCGGCCGGTGAGGAACGCGGCGTGCGGGCAGCGGGCCCGCGCCTCGCGGGTCGACATCGCCGAGCGGACGCCGTACTTGCGGGCCTCGTAGGACGCCGTCGCGACCACCCCGCGACCGCCGACGCCGCCGACCACGACCGGCTTGCCGCGCAGCGACGGCTTGTCGCGCTGCTCGACGGACGCGAAGAAGGCGTCGAGGTCGAGGTGGAGCACCGAGGCCGAGGCGCGCATCAGCGGCTCCCGGCACGGCACATGGCGGCAACGTACCTCCTGCCGCCGACGGCTCGCCTCGGCGCCGCCCGTGCCGGGTCGAAAGGGGCCGTACGGCGTGCACAGGCCGGCCCGCCGAGCGGTCGTCCACAGGGGGCCCAGCGGCCCGCTGCGGGGGCGCCCCGCCGCGGGCAGGGTGCGGGCATGACCTCTCGACGCGCCCGCCGGACCACCACCCCCGAGCCACCCACCCGCCCCACCCTGGTGGCGCGCTGCGCCGAGGACCTGCTCGCGATGGTGCCGGTGGTGCTCGGCTTCCACCCCGGCGAGTCGGTCGTCCTGATGACCTTCGGAGCGGTCGGCCGGTCCTTCCACGCCCGCTGCGACCTGCCGCGCGTCCTCGAGGACGTCGACGAGGTGGTCGACGTCCTGCTGGAGCCGGTGGTCCGCCACGACGTCTCCGACGCCGCCGTGATCGCCTACGCCGACGACGAGCTCGTGGCCGACCTCACCGTCCACACCTTGGTGGAGGCGCTGGAGGCCGTCGGCGTCCGCGTCCGCGACGCCCTCCGGGTGACCGACGGGAGGTGGTTCCGGTGCTTCCCCGACCACCCCACTGAGGAGGGCGTGCCCTTCGACATCGGCAGCCACCCCTTCCTCGCCGACAGCGTCCTGCGCGGCGAGGTCACGCTCGAGAGCCGCGACGAGCTCCGCGCCTCCGTGGCGCGCGACCCCGTCGCGGCGGAGGCGGTGGCCCGCAGCCTCTGGAGCGCCCGCCCACCGCTCGAGCCGGCCCAGCGACCGGCCGAGGTGGCCTGGGCCCTGTCGGCCGTCGACCGGGCCCTGGCCGACCCCGACCGGCTGACGAGCGCCGTGCTCGCGCGGCTGGTCGACGGGCTGCGCGACCACGAGGTGCGCGACCACCTGTGCTTCGCCCTCGAGCGGCCCACCGCCGCCGCGCACGTCGACCTGTGGACCCGGGTGCTGCGCAGCGCGCCCGAGGGCAGGGCCTCGGGGCCGGCGGTGCTGCTGGCCTTCGCCGCCTGGCTGGCCGGCAACGGGGCCCTGGCCTGGTGCGCCCTGGACCGCTGCTTCGCCGAGACCAGGCTCGACTCGCTCGCCCTGACCCTCGCCCACTCGCTGCAGCACGGGCTCCACCCGTCGGTGTGGGACGGCACGGAGGGAGGTGGTGACCCAGGACCCGACCCGGCCTGAGCGGGCGATGCACCCCTTCGGTGCTGTTGCCCCGGCCCTCCGCGCGTCTAGGGTGCCGTCATGGGAGAAGAGGTCGCCGCCCAGGAGTTCTCACGGGCGGACCGCACGAGGCACCGCGAGAAGGTGCGCCGCTGCCTGGACGTGTTCGAGCGGATGCTGCGGGAGGCGGCGTTCGACACCGACGACCCGATGACCGGGCTGGAGGTCGAGCTCAACCTGGTCGACGAGCAGGGCGACCCGGCGATGAAGAACGCCCAGGCGCTCGAGGCCATCGCCGACCCCGACTTCCAGACCGAGCTCGGCCAGTTCAACATCGAGATGAACGTCCAGCCGGCCAAGCTCCGCGAGGGCGGGCTGACCACCTTCGAGTCGAGCCTGCGTCGCAGCCTCAACGACGCGGAGACCAAGTCGGCCGCCATCGGGGCGCACCTCGTCATGATCGGCATCCTGCCGACCCTGGGCGAGGGGCACATGGCCCCGAGCTCGATCAGCGCCAACCCGCGCTACAAGCTGCTCAGCGAGCAGATCCTCGAGGCGCGCGGCGAGGACATCACCATCGCGATCCGCGGCCACCGCGAGACGCTCGACACGACCTCGGAGTCGATCCTGCCCGAGGCCGCGTGCACCAGCACCCAGTTCCACGTGCAGACGTCGCCGGAGGACTTCCCCGACTACTGGAACGCCTCGCAGGTCATCGCGGGGGTGCAGGTGGCGCTCGCGGCCAACTCGCCCTACCTCCTCGGCAAGGAGCTGTGGCGCGAGACCCGCATCCCGCTGTTCGAGCAGGCCACCGACACCCGCAGCGAGGAGCTCAAGGTCCAGGGGGTGCGGCCCCGGGTGTGGTTCGGAGAGCGGTGGATCACCTCGGTGTTCGACCTCTTCGAGGAGAACGTCCGCTACTTCCCGGCGCTGCTGCCCATCACCGACGAGGAGGACCCGGTCGCGGTCCTCGACGCGGGCGGCGTGCCCAAGCTGCCCGAGCTCCGCCTGCACAACGGCACCATCTACCGCTGGAACCGGCCGGTCTACGACATCCAGGCGGGCGTCCCGCACCTGCGCGTCGAGAACCGCATCCTCGGCGCCGGGCCGACGGTGGCGGACATGATCGCCAACGCGGCGTTCTACTTCGGGCTCGTGCGCTCCCTCGCCGAGAACGAGCGGCCGCTGTGGACCCAGATGTCCTTCAGCGCCGCCGAGGAGAACTTCCACACCGCGGCCCGCGAGGGCATCGACGCCCAGCTCTACTGGCCGGGCATCGGGCAGGTGCGGGCCACCGAGCTGGTGCTGCGGCGGCTGCTGCCGCTCGCCCACGACGGCCTCGACGCGTGGGGGGTCGAGCCGGACGTGCGCGACCGGCTGCTCGGGATCATCGAGCAGCGCTGCCTCACCGGCGTCAACGGCGCCGAGTGGTTCGTCACCAAGATGGACCAGCGACGCTCCCTGGACCGCTACGACGCCCTGCGTGCGGTCCTGGCGGACTACCGGGAGCACATGCACACCAACGAGCCGGTGCACACCTGGTCCTAGCCCGCGGGCCTCGAGCGGCGTCGCGGCCGACGCCACCGTCGGGTCAGGCCGCTGCGCGGGTCGTGCCAGGCGCTGCGGGTGACGACCACCCACACCAGCGGAAGCCCCGCCTCGGCGAAGGCGGCGGCCGAGGGTGAGAGCCACGCCGCGTCCAGGTCGTGCCAGGCGGCGTGCCCCGGCCGGGTGAGCCAGCAGACCGGCGCGTCGGTCCACGTCCGGGCGCGCCGGAGCAGGGCGCTGACGACCTCGGTCCGCAGCGCGTGGTCGTCGTCGGAGGCTCCCGGACGCGGCTCGAGGGACCACGTCGCGCGCGGTCCGCCCGGGACGCCGACGGACAGGGTGGGCGCGGGGCGCCGCAGGCCGCGCTGGTCGACGAGCTCGAAGACCAGGGCCCGCAGTCCGCGCCGCAGCGGACGGGGGAGCGGGTCGGTCAGGCCACCCGTCCGGTGCGGTCGCAACGGCCCCCGCTCGGACATGTGACCAGCGTGACGCATCGAAGGGGTCCGGGGATTTGGCCCTCCACAGGCTGCCATGCTGTGGATGCATTCGATAGGTTGCTCGGGTGGCCCCGACAGAGCGGGGCCGTGCGTCGCGCGAAGGAGTGGTCGATGGGGACCGTTGTGGTGGGTTACGTCCTGAAGCCCGAGGGCGACGCTGCCCTGGACCGGGCGATCGAGGAGGCCAAGCTGCGCGGCAGCAAGCTGGTCGTGGTCAACTCCCATCGTGGCGGCGACGAGTTCGACGGGAGCGAGTCCCGGCGCGCCGACAAGGCGATGGCCAAGGTGGACCAGAAGCTCAGCGAGGCCGGCATCGAGCACGAGGTCCGGGAGATGGTCCGCGGCTTCGAGCCCGCCGAGGACCTCATCAGCATCGCCGAGGCCAACAACGCCGAGCTCATCGTGATCGGCCTGCGGCGGCGCTCGCCGGTCGGCAAGCTCATCCTCGGCAGCAACGCCCAGCGCATCCTGCTCGACGCGCACTGCCCCGTGCTCGCGGTCAAGGCCACCGACTCCGAGTAGGCACACGTGGCCCTCGCGATCACCGGCGACGCCCATGCGGACGCCGTCCTCACCGACGACCCCTTCGCCCTGCTCGTCGGCATGATGCTCGACCAGCAGTACCCCATGGAGCACGCGTTCCGCGGCCCGTCCAAGGTGCTCGACCGGTTCGGCACCCTCGACCCGGCCGCGATCGCCGCCGCCGACCCCGAGCAGTTCGCGGCGCTCTGCTCGACGCCACCGGCGGTGCACCGCTTCCCGGGCTCGATGGCCGCCCGGATGCAGGAGCTCGCCCGGATCGTCGCCGACGACTACGCCGGCGACGCGTCGGCCATCTGGCGCGACGCCGCCACCGGGCGCGACCTCCTGGGCCGGGTCAGTCGGCTGCCCGGCTTCGGGAAGCAGAAGTCGCAGATCTTCGTGGCGCTGCTGGCCAAGCAGCTGGACGTCCGTCCGGAGGGCTGGGAGGCCGCGGTCGGGGCCTACGCGGAGGAGGGCTACCGCTCGGTCGCCGACGTCGTCGACGCCGACTCCCTGCAGAAGGTGCGCGACTTCAAGAAGCAGCAGAAGGCCGCCGCCAAGCAGGGGTGAGCCGTCACGGGTCGACCGTCCGTTTCGGAGGTGGCCCGATGGTCGGAGGCTCACCGACCCCATGGCACAATGTGCGTCGCGGCACTTGACGTCTCCGGGCTCTGCCGCGCCCCCACGCCGTTGACGAGAGGTTGTTCGTGGTTTCGAGCGCACGCAAGACAGCCGCCAAGGCGCCGGTCAAGAAGGCCACCACCGCTCCTGCGAAGAGCGCGCCGGCGAAGACGTCTCCGGCGAAGAAGGTGAGCGCGGCCACGACCTCGGCGTCCGAGGCCGCACCGGCCAAGAAGGCTCCCGCGACGGGGCCCGCCGCCAAGGCCGAGCCGGCCAGGAGGGCGGCCGCCAAGAAGGCCGCCGCTCCCGCCGCCGACGCGCCCGCCGACGTCGAGGCCGCCCCGGTCGGCCCCGACGGCAAGAAGGTCCTGCCCGACCTCGACGACACCGAGTTCGAGAAGGACGTCGCCGCCGACCCGTCGATCGTCGAGGACGAGCAGCAGGCCTTCGTGGTCTCCGCCGCCGACGACACCGACGAGCCCGAGCAGCAGGTGATGGTCGCCGGTGCCACCGCCGACCCCGTCAAGGACTACCTCAAGCAGATCGGCAAGGTGCCCCTCCTCAACGCCGAGATGGAGGTGGAGCTCGCCAAGCGCATCGAGGCCGGCCTCTTCAGCGAGGAGAAGCTCGGCAAGGGCGGCAAGATCTCCGAGAAGATGCACGAGGAGCTCGAGTGGATCGCCGAGGACGGTCGGCGCGCCAAGAACCACCTCCTCGAGGCCAACCTCCGCCTCGTCGTCAGCCTCGCCAAGCGCTACACCGGCCGCGGCATGCTCTTCCTCGACCTGATCCAGGAGGGCAACCTCGGCCTGATCCGCGCCGTGGAGAAGTTCGACTACACCAAGGGCTACAAGTTCTCCACCTATGCCACCTGGTGGATCCGGCAGGCGATCACCCGGGCGATGGCCGACCAGGCCCGCACCATCCGCATCCCGGTGCACATGGTCGAGGTCATCAACAAGCTCGCCCGCGTCCAGCGCCAGATGCTGCAGGACCTGGGCCGTGAGCCCACGCCCGAGGAGCTCGCCAAGGAGCTCGACATGACCCCCGAGAAGGTCATCGAGGTCCAGAAGTACGGCCGCGAGCCGATCTCGCTGCACACGCCGCTGGGCGAGGACGGCGACTCCGAGTTCGGCGACCTGATCGAGGACTCCGAGGCGATCGTCCCGGCCGACGCGGTCAGCTTCACGCTGCTCCAGGAGCAGCTGCACGCCGTGCTCGACACGCTCTCGGAGCGCGAGGCGGGCGTGGTGAGCATGCGGTTCGGCCTCACCGACGGTCAGCCCAAGACCCTCGACGAGATCGGCAAGGTCTATGGCGTGACCCGCGAGCGGATCCGCCAGATCGAGTCCAAGACGATGTCCAAGCTGCGGCACCCCAGCCGCTCGCAGGTCCTGCGCGACTACCTGGACTGAGCCGTGGGTCCGGGCTGAGCCTCGATGCTGAGGCTCAGCCGGCCGCGACGAGCGCGATCGCGAGGCCGCAGGCCGCGAGGCCCCAGGCCTGGCCGCGGTGGATGTGCTCGCGCAGGACGGTGGCGGCGAGGACGACCGTGATCGCGGGGTAGAGCGAGGTCAGGACCGCGGCCACGCTCAGGAAGCCGTGGTGGGTCGCCAGCAGGAAGGCGAAGGTCGCGACGCCGCCGAGGGTGCCGCTGACGACGCCGAGGCCGGCATGGCGGTTGCGGGGCACCCAGTCGCCGTGCATGACCAGGGCGACGACGACGACGGCGAGCCCGGCGATGATCTCGTTGACGGCCAGGGGCACCAGCCCGGCGTCCCGGCCCACCTGCGCGAGCAGGGCGAACAGGGTGCCGAAGCCGAGGCCGGCCAGGACCCCGTCGAGGAACCCGCTGCGCTGCGCGGTCGCACCGGCCTGCTCGGGCGCCTCGCGTGAGACCAGCCAGATCGCGGGCGCGGCCACGAGCATGCCGAGCCACACGATCGCCGAGGGGCGCTCGCCCAGCCACAGGCCGATGACGACGGGGACGACGGCGGTGCCGACACCCGAGACGGGCGCGACCACGCCCATCCGCCCCGAGGACAGCCCTCGGTAGAGGAACGCGGTCCCGAACCCGTTGGCGATCCCGGCGGTCCCCGCCCACCACAGGTCGGCGGTCGACGGGGTCCCGGGGACGGCGAGCGAGACCAGCAGCATCACGGCGGCTCCGCCGAACTGGGCGGTCACGGCGACCGCCCACGCCGTACTGCGCTTGGCGGAGACGCCGCCGACGAAGTCACCGAGGCCGTAGGACAGCGCCGCGACGAGCGAGAGGAGGACCGTCACGTCGGCTCAGGTCGCGACGACGCCGACGACGAAGGCCGCCGCGGCGAGCAGCCCGGCCACGAACTCGATGAGGATGCTCGCACCGACCGCCTTGAGAGCGGTCGTGGTCGAGGGCCAGGCGGCCTCGGCCCCGACCCGCTGCCGCTCGGCGAGGTAGACGCCGACCGGGAACCCCACCAGCGCCCCCACCACGGGCACGACGAAGAAGCCGACGAGGGCGACGAGGGCGCCGACGACCAGAGTCGAGGTGGGCACCGTGGCCTTGAGGCGCCGTCCGGGGAGGAGGTACTTCACGACCCCTCCGACCACGAGGAACACCGTGGCCAGGGCGGCGACCACCCACGCGGTGGGCGTCTGGCTCTCGGCCGCCCAGGCGAGGACGGCGACCAGGATCAGGACCGAGCCCGGCAGCACCGGCACGAGGATGCCGGCGAGGCCGACCAGGATCGCGAGGCCGGCCGCGATGTCGGGGAGCGTCACGGCGTCACCCTCCCACAGGGCCGCACGCGGCCGCGCCGGGGCAACGCGAACGGCCCCGGACCGTGGGGTCCGGGGCCGCCGAAGCGTGCGTGCTGGAGCTCAGTGCTCTCCGTCCGGGGCGCTCGAGGGCGTGCCGGCCAGCTTCTCGGTCTCGTCCTGGAAGACGACGGCGACCTGACGGAGCTTGGCACCGTGCTCACGAGCGTGGTGCGCGCAGAAGTGCAGCTCGAGGCCGCTCTGCAGCTCTACCCGGAGGTAGGCCTGCGCTCCGCAACGGTCGCAACGGTCGGCGGCGCTCAGCGCTGCGGAACTGGGGACAACTGCGGTGTTCACGTCGACCTCTCTCTCTGCGTTCGGTGCCTGGCTCAACGTCGTGCACTGCCCGAAGATTCCCGTCCGGACGTGTTGCCTGCCACCCATCCAATCATGGCCGAGGGCCGCCGACCCGGCTTTTCCACCGGTGAGACGACCACGACGTACGGCGTACGGCGTGCGCCCACCGTAACCGCCGACCCCAGCGGCGGGCGGCAAGGCGTGGCAACGTGGGCGTGTGGCGTGTCGCAGGTAGATTCGGCAGGTAGCCGTCCCGCTTGACCCCAGCAGGAGCACGATCATCGCCGACAACACCTACAACGCCGCCCATCTCCTCGTCCTGGAGGGCCTCGAGGCCGTCCGCAAGCGACCGGGGATGTACATCGGGTCGACCGACACCCGCGGGCTGATGCACTGCCTGTGGGAGATCATCGACAACGGCGTCGACGAGGCGTTGGCGGGCGCTGCCAAGCGGATCGAGGTCACCCTCCACCGCGACGACTCCGCCGAGGTCTGGGACGACGGTCGTGGCATCCCCGTCGACAAGGAGCCCAAGACCGGGCTGCCGGGGGTCGAGGTCGTCTACACCAAGCTGCACGCGGGCGGGAAGTTCGGCGGCGGGTCCTACGTCGCCACCGGCGGCCTCCACGGCGTCGGCGCATCGGTGGTCAACGCGCTGTCGTCGCGGCTCGACATCGACGTCGACCGGCCGCCGTCCCAGCAGGGCATGTCGTTCCAGCACGGCACTCCGGGGGTGTTCAGCGGCGAGGGGCCCGGTGCGCCGTTCGAGCGTCGCTCGGGGCTGACCCGCAAGGGGCCGCGGGTGACCAAGACCCGCACCGGCACCCGGGTGCGCTTCTGGCCGGACCGCCACATCTTCACCAAGGACGCGACGTTCGTGTTCGAGGACCTCGCGGCGCGGGCGCGCCAGACGTCGTTCATCGTCCCCGGACTGGAGCTGGTGATCCGCGACCTGCGCGGCGACCAGCCGGTCGAGGAGAAGTTCCGCCACGACGGCGGCATCGGGGAGTTCTGCGAGTTCCTGGCCAAGGACGAGCCCGTCACCGAGGTGGTGCGGCTCCAGGGGAGCGACACGTTCGTCGAGACGGTCCCGCTGCTCGACGACCAGGGCCACATGACCCCGCAGGAGGTCGAGCGGGAGCTCCAGGTCGACATCGCGGTCCGGTGGGGCACGGGCTATGACACCGAGATGCGCTCGTTCGTCAACGTGATCGCGACGCCCAAGGGCGGCACGCACGTGAGCGGCTACGAGCAGGCAGCCACCAGGACGTTCAACGAGGTGATGCGCGCGACCAAGGCGCTCAAGGTCAACGACGCCGACGTGGTCAAGGACGACGTGCTCGAGGGCATGACCGCCGTGGTCACGGTCCGGCTGGCCGAGCCGCAGTTCGAGGGGCAGACCAAGGAGATCCTCGGCACCCCGGCCGCGCGCAGCGTCGTCCGCAAGGTCACCGCCCGTGAGCTCAAGAAGTTCCTGACCTCGACCAAGCAGAAGGACAAGGCACAGGCCCGGCGGGTCATGGAGAAGGTCGTCGGGGCCTCCAAGACCCGGATCGCGGCCCGCCAGCACAAGGAGACCCAGCGTCGCAAGAACGCCTTGGAGTCCTCCGCTCTGCCGGCCAAGCTCGCCGACTGCCGCACCAACGACACCGACCGCTCCGAGCTGTTCATCGTCGAGGGCGACTCGGCGCTCGGCACCGCCAAGCTGGCGCGTGACTCGGAGTTCCAGGCGCTGCTGCCGATCCGCGGCAAGATCCTGAACGTCCAGAAGGCCTCGGTCGGGGACATGCTCAAGAACGCCGAGTGCGCCTCGATCATCCAGGTCGTCGGCGCCGGGTCCGGCCGCACCTTCGACCTCGACGCGGCGCGCTACGGCCGGATCATCTTCATGGCCGACGCCGACTCCGACGGCGCCCACATCCGCTGCCTGCTGGCGACCCTGTTCTTCAAGTACATGCCCGAGCTGATCGAGAAGGGCCGGGTCTTCTCGGCGGTCCCGCCCCTGCACCGGATCGAGCTGTCCAACCCCAAGAAGGGCATGGACAGGTTCATCTACACCTACTCCGACGACGAGCTGCAGCGGAAGCTCGCCGAGCTGACCAAGCGCAACATCCGCTGGAAGGACCCCGTCCAGCGCTACAAGGGCCTCGGCGAGATGGACGCCGACCAGCTGGCCGAGACCACCATGGACCCGCGCCACCGCACCCTGCGCAAGCTCACCGTCGACGACGGCGACGAGGCGGCCACGGTGTTCGAGCTGCTGATGGGCTCCGAGGTCGCGCCGCGCAAGGAGTTCATCGTCCAGGGCGCCTACGACGTGGACGTCGAGGCGCTGGACGCCTGACGTTTGCCACGGACCTGCAGACTGCGCGCATGGACGACGCCCTGTCGATCGCGGAGATCATGTTCCGCGACCGGTCGAGCCTGGTCACGCTCGTCGCGGGCGTGCTCGTCCTGGCGCCGCTCGCACAGCTCCTGGCCTGCCGCGCCGGGTGGTCGCGGCCGCGGCGGGCGGCCGCCGCCCTGGCGGGCGTCGGTCTGGCCGGCACCGTCGCGCTCACCCTGGGGCGCTGGTTCGTGCTCTCGGACTGGGAGTGGCGTGGCTGCTCGGCCGGGTCGTCCCTGACGGCCCTCGACGGGGAGGCGATCCTCAACTGGCTCGTCCTGGCCCCGGTCGGCTTCTTCGCGATGCTGGCCTGGCAGCGGCTGCTGCCCGTCCTCGTCGCGTGCGCCGCCGTACCCTTGCTCGTGGAGGCGCTGCAGTCCTTCGCCGCCCTGGGGCAGTGCCAGGCCGCCGATGTGGTCCGCAACGGTGGGGGCGCGCTCGCGGCGGCGCTGCTCGGTGCCGGTGTGCTGGCGCTCGGGCGGAGGTGAGGGCGTGGAGCAGCTCGACCGGGACCGCCTGACCTGGGTGGGCTACCTGCTCCTCGCCTGGTTCGCCTACCTCCAGGCCGCTCCCGGTCTGGTGGTGCCCTACCTGCGGTCCGAGCTGGGATTCAGCTACTCGGTCGGCGGCCTGCACGTGGCGGCCTTCGCGGCGGGCAGCACGCTCGCGGGGCTCAGCTCGGTCCGGCTCGAGCGGTCCTGGGGACGGGGCTCTGTGCTGTGGGGCGCCTGCGCGGTGCTGGCCGCGGGGGTGCTCCTGCTCATCGTGGCCCCGACGGTCGTGGGAACGATCGGGTCGATCCTCGTCATGGGGCTCGGTGCCGGCCTCCTGCTCACCAGCATCCAGTCGATGCTCGCCGACCACCACGGCGACCTGCGCGGGATCGCGCTGGCCGAGGCCAACGTCGCGGCGAGCATCTCCTATCTGGTGCTCGCCGGCGCACTGGCGCTGTCGCTGGCGCTCGACGCGGGGTGGCGGACGGCTCTGGGCCTGTCGCTGGTCGTCCCCGCGGTGCTCTGGTGGACCAACCGGTCGCTGCCGGTGACGGGAGCACTCCCCACGCACGTGGACCACGGACGCATGCCCCCGGTCTTCTGGGTGGCCGCGGCGATGCTGATGTGCGCGGTCGCCGCTGAGTGGTGCGTGACCGCGTGGGGGGCCACGTTCGCGGGGGAGCAGGTCGACGTGTCGCCGGAGACGGCGACGTCGCTGATGGCCGGCTACTTCAGCGGCGTGATCGTCGGCCGCCTGGTCGGGAGCCGCCTGGCCCGCCGGCACGAGCCGGCGCGCATCTTCGGCCTCGCGCTCGGGGTGGCGCTGGTGGGGTTCGCGGCCCTGTGGACCTCGACCGCCGTCCTGCCGGCGGTGGCCGGGCTGGCGATCCTGGGCGTGGGCATCGGCAACCTGTTCCCGATGGGCCTGGCGGTGGTCGTCTCGCTGGTGCCGGAGCGGGCCGGAGCCGCTAGCGCCCGCGCTGTGACGTTCACGTCGGTGGCGGTGCTGCTCGCCCCGCTGACGGTCGGGACGGTCGCCGACCTCGCGTCGCTGCGGGCGGCGTTCTGCATCCTGCCGCTGATGGTGGTGCTCGCGGCCGGCGCCCTGGCGCTCGTACGCCGGGCCCAGGGGGCCGCGTCGGTCTGATCACAGGTCACGACTTGGTCGAAACCCGCACACGACGCCGGGTTGCTTGTCACCCTGTGGGCATGAGGGAGCTGTCCGTCGACCTGGTCGCGCGTCTCGCGGTGCGCGCGAACGACCCGGCGCGCCGAACCTATCTGGGCGCGACCGCGACCACCGCGCAGCCGGTCGACCTGACGGCCCTGATGAGCGCCGTCATGGAGCACGGGGCGCCCCAGGCGCAGGGCCTGGTCGCCGCCCTCCAAGGCCTCGGTGGCTCGACCGCCGGACCCCTGGTGACGGGGCCGGGTGGACCGGCGTCCCTCGGTGGCCGTCCCGAGGCGTCGACCCGCCTCGCGCCGGCGCCGAGCGACGACGCGCTGGCGCAGGCCGAGATCGACCTCGGCCACGCGCTGCCCGACGAGCTGCGCGAGAGCTATGCCATCGGCGACGGAGGCTTCGGGCCGGGCGAGGGTCTGTTCCCGCTCGCCGAGCTGGTCCGGCGCTACCGGGACCTGACCGACGAGCCGTTCGGGCCGGCCGGTCAGGACTGGCCCGAGCACCTGCTGCCGGTCTTCGAGGAGGACCCCGTGCTGGTGTGCCTGGACCTGGGCACCGGCGCCATCGTCGACTGGGACCCCGAGGAGATCGAGGACGAGGACGACGAGGACGACTGGCGACGGTCGTTCAAGCCGGCGGCCGAGAGTCTGGCCGCCCTGTGGGAGCACTGGCTGCCGCGGCCCACCTTCGCCGAGCAGCACCCGACCGCGAGCTGACCGGCCCAGGCGCGTCTCAGACGTGCCGGGTGAGCAGGCCCGTGTCGACGTCGTAGACGAACCCGCCGACGGCGATCGTCTCGGGCACCAGGGGGTGTGAGCGCACCCGGCGGACGTCTTCCTCCAGCCGGGCGAGCTGGTCGTCGACGACGTTGAAGTGCTGCCAGCTGGCGTCGGCGCCCGCGGAGGCGGCGACGCGCTCCTGCAGCTCCCGCTCGGTGTGTGCGGTCATGGCGCAGCGGGTGTGCGGCACCACGAGGATCCGTCGTACGCCGAGGAGGTGCACGCCCAGCACCAGCGCCTCGAGGGCCTGAGGGGTGACCCGCCCACCGGGGTTGCGGAAGATCTTGGCGTCACCGTGCCGCAGGCCCAGCATCCGGAGCGGGTCGATCCGCGAGTCCATGCAGGTGACCAGGGCGACGCCGGCGTGCGCGACGCCGTCGAAGCCGCCGAGCTCGAAGTGGTCGCTGAAGTCGCGGTTGGCAGCCAGGAGGTCGTCGAAGTCGCCCACCTCGCCAACCTAGCGTGACCGGCCCAGCCGCCGGCCCCGTAGGGTGCTCGGCGTGGGGGTCAGTCGCCGTGCCGTGCTGCTCGGAGGAGCCGGCGTCGTCGCCGCCGGCGCCGGTGGCGCCGCCCTCGTCGAGTACGACGTGCTGCCGGGCCGCCCCGCTCTGCATCGGCTGCTGCACCTCGACGGACCGAGGGGCACCATCCCCGACATCCCGGTGGGACCGGTCGTCACCGGGCGGCTGGAGTCGACCCACGTGCCGGTCGCGCCCGAGTTCCGGATCGCCTACCCGCCCGGCGCCACCGAGGACGCCGACCTGCCCGTCGTGGTCGTCCTGCACTATGCCGGGAGCAGCGCCGAGCGTGCGTTCCGCATCCTCGGGCTGCCCCAGTTCCTGGCCGCCTCGGGGGCCCGGATGGCGCTCGCCGCCGTCGACGGGGGCCGCAGCTACTGGCAGGCCCACGTCGACGGGGACTGGGGGGCGCTGATCCTCGAGGACCTTCTCCCGATGCTCGCGGACCGCGGCCTCCGGACCGAGACCCCGGCCTGGCTCGGCTGGTCGATGGGCGGCTTCGGCGTGCTCCGGCTCGCGGGGCTGCGACAGCGCGACGGGTTCGAGAACGGTCCGGTCCTCGGCGTCAGCCCGGCGCTGTGGCTGTCCTTCGCCGACACGGCCCCGTGGGCCTTCAGCGACGAGACGGAGTATGACGACGCCATGGCGCTCCTGGCCGACGAGCCGCTCCCGAGCTGTCGCCTCGACTGCGGGACGGGCGACCCGTTCTATCGCAACGTCGTCGACTTCACCGGCGGCACCCAGATCGAGACGCACTTCGAGCGCGGCGGCCACGACCCGGGCTACTGGACCCGCGAGCTCCCCGACCAGCTCGCCTGGCTGGCCGCCCGCATCCCCGGCGCCGCGCCGCCGAGCTAGCACGGTCCGCCGTCGTGGTCCCGACGGTGTGTCGACCACGGGAACGGACCGTGCTCAGCGCAGATCAGCCGCCGCTGCGCAACAGCTCGCCGGTGCCGAGGCCACGGGTCTGCGCCGTCCGGAAGAGGACGAGCGCGAGCAGACCGGCGACGACGGCGCAGACGGCGGCGCCGAGGAAGACGGTGTGCTCCTGGGCGATGCCGGCGACCCGGAGCAGGTCGTTGAAGGCCTCGCACCGGGTCGAGGTCTTGCAGACCTCGCGGATCGGCGGGATGTCGGCCTGCTCGGCGTAGTAGCGGCGCAGCCCGATCGTGGTGAGCACCGAGATGCCCACGAGCATGCCGACCATGCGCGCCACGACGACCAGGGCGGTGGCCAGGCCGTGCACCTCGTCGGCCGTGCTCGCCAGGGCCGCGGCGTTGACCGGCGCCAGCGCGAGCCCGAAGCCCAGCCCGCCGAGCACGAGCGGCACGGTGGCGACCGCGCTCCGCAGCGCCTCGACGTCCCACTGCGCCATCAGCACGAAGCCGAGGGCGGCCAGTGTCATCCCCACCGCGGTCACGACCCCGGCGGGCAGGGCGCGCGTGAGGTAGCCCCCCAGCACCGCGCCGACCGGAAGCGCCACCAGGAAGCGCACGAGCACCAGGGCGGCGTCGAGCTGGGAGTCGGAGTAGATCGTGGTCCGGGCGAAGATGGGGATGTCGATGAGCGCCGCGATCAGGGCGGAGCCCACGAAGAAGCTGACCAGCATCGACCCCCAGGCCGGCGTCGAGGTCAGCGCGCCGTGGGGGACCAGGGGAGCGGGTGACCGGCGCAGGTGCCGCGCGAACAGCACCGCGGCGACGAGTGAGCCGGCCAGGTAGAACCAGCCGCGGTCGGAGAAGACCTGGATCTCGGGGTCGGCGGTCGCGAACGACAGGATCACGCCACCGAGTGCCGCCGCCAGCAGCAGGGCGCCGACCAGGTCGGCCTCCACCAGCGCGCGTCCCCAGCGCCGCAGGTCCAGCAGGGGCCGCCTCGCGGTCGCGCAGCGCACGAGGAACAGGAGGGTGGAGACGACGGCTACCGCGCCGACCGGAGTGGGCCAGCGCCCGGACCCCGCGAACGGCACGAACATCTCACCCCACGTGATGTCGCGCATGATCGGCTCGGGCTGCGCGAACACGATCCCGGTCGACGCCAGCGCGACCACGAGCAGCAGCAGGCCGAGGAGGTCCGGCCGACCCCCTCGCCGTACGACGTTGCCCGCGAGGCCCGCGGGGGTGAGCAGCCGGATCGCGGCCGCCAGGACCAGCCCGACCGCCAGGTTGACCGCGAAGATCGCCCGCCAGTCGGCGACGGCGAGGACGACCGCACCGAACAGCGGGCCCACCACGCTCCCCAGCTCCTGCACGCCCGACACCACGCCGAGGGGCACCCCTCGTCGCTCGACGGCATAGAGGTCGGCGACCAGGGCGAGGGTGGCGGGGACGAGCCCGCCGCCGCCGACGCCCTGGAGGAAGCGGCCGGCGACCATGCTCGGCAGGTCGTAGGACAGGGCGGTGACGAACGAGCCGACCGCGAAGACCACGAGCGCGAGCAGCAGCACCGGGACCCGGCCGCGCAGGTCGGCGATCCGGCCGATGAGCGGCAGCATGGCGACATAGCCGAGCAGGAAGCCGGACACGATCGGAGCGGCACGCTGCAGCTCGTCGATCGCGATGCCGACGCTGCTCATCATGTCGGGCAGCGCGAGCACGACGACATAGGTGTCGGCCGCGGCGAACGCCACGGCGAACGCCGCCAGGGTCAGCAGCGAGCGGGCCTGCCGGCTCACCGCCACGGTCGGGGGCCCCGTCCCCGCCGACCCCGCGGGCCGGGTCATGGGGCCGTGATCGTCTTGGTCGTGCCGTAGTTCTCGAAGGTGACGGTGTAGGTCATCGGGTCGCTGTCCTTGTAGAAGACCCCGGTGAACTGCGCCTCGCGCAGCTCCCCGCCGTCGCTGACCTGGTAGGTCGCGTCGAACGAGTCGCCGGAGGAGCTCGGGATGACCTTCTTCATCGCGTCACCGGGCACCTTGCCGTGGTAGACGGTGAGGATCTCGTTGTTGTCCTTGCCGCCGCGCGCGGTCGACCCCTTCTCGAGGTCGGTCGTGGCGGGCAGGAGGGAGGAGAAGCCCGTCTCCGGCGTCACCAGGTCGGCCGGGTCGGGTGCGCCGTAGTCACCGGGGTCGACGTCGGACCAGCCGGTCGTGAGCGGGATCTGGGCATAGACCTTGCCGTCCACAGCGATCACCGGGACCGGCACGTTGGTGCCCGCGATGACGACGGTGATGGTGCCGTCGAAGGCCGGGGCGTCCGTCGCGACGCCGGTGGCGCCGCTGAGGCCCTGGACGCCGTCGGGAAGGTCCTTGGTGGTGAGCGACAGCTCCAGGCCGGAGGTCTCGTCGAGCTTGGCCTGCGCCTCCTTCATGACCTCGGCGGGCGACGCGCCGTCGGACCCGGAGTCGTCCTTGCTGCAGGCGCCGACGAGGGTCAGCGAGGCGACGAGGGCGGCGACGAGAGCGCGCCGCGGCCCGCGCGAGATCAGCGACATGGCGTCAGCCTGCCACACCCGCACCGGGCGTGACCCTCAGCGACACCGGGCCCGCGCAGCCCGCGATCGGCTGGCTCCCCGGGGTGCCCGAGCCGTCGCGCCGGCCGAGGGGCTCGGGCAGCTCCACGGGGGCTCCGCTGGTGGCCGCCGCCCGCGCCGGGCCGACCCCGGCCCAGGCGAAGACCAGGGCGTCCTCGCCCTTGAGGAAGCGATGGCAGCGGACGCCCCCCGTGCCGCGGCCCTTGGCTGGGTACTCGGTGAAGGGCGTGACCTTGACGCTGCCCGCGTCGGTGCCGGGCAGCGCGGTCGACGCGCCGGCGACCGAGACGACGACCGACGCGGCCGGGTCGAGCGCTCCGAACCAGACGACCTGCTGACCGCCCGGGAGCCGGATGCCGGCCATCCCGCCGCCACCGCGGCCCTGGGGGCGTACGGCGCCGGCCTCGAAGTGCAGGAGCTGGGCGTCGGAGGTGATGAAGCACAGCGACTCGGAGCCGGTGGCCAGCTCGACCGCGCCGACCACCTCGTCGCCGTCCTTGAGGCCGATGACGTCCCAGTCGTCCTTGTTGGTGAGCACCTCCGGGTTGACGCGCTTGACCACCCCCTGTCGGGTGCCGAGGGCGATGCCGGGCCCGTCGGTGCGGAGCGTGGTGAGGGCGAGGGCCCGCTCTCCGCCGTCGAGCGCGACCAGCTCGCCGACGGGGACCCCGCCGACCAGGTGAGGGTCGTTGGCCGTGGCCGGCAGCTGGGGCAGCTCGAGGACGCCCAGCTTGACGAGCCGGCCGGTGCTGGTCAGCAGGCCGACCTCACCCCGGGCCGTCGCCGAGACGGCCGACACGACGACGTCGTGCTGGGCGCGGCCGCCGCCCGAGCCCGGCTGCTCGTCGGAGGACGTGCGGGCCAGCAGGCCGGTGGAGGAGAGGTAGACGAAGCAGGGGTCGTCGGCCACCTCGAGGGGGACCGCCGCGGTGGCGACCGTGCCGGCGGACTCCAGCAGGACCGTGCGGCGCGGCGTGCCGTAGGTCGTGGCGACCTCGGCCAGCTCGTCGGACACCACGCGGCGCAGCAGGCCCTCGTCGGCCAGGATCGCGTCGAGCTGCTCGATGGTCCGCTCGAGCTCGTCCTTCTCCTTCTCCAGCTCGATGCGGGAGAACTTCGTCAGCCGGCGCAGCGGCATGTCGAGGATGTAGTCGGCCTGGATCGTCGACAGGTCGAAGACGGCGATGAGCCGCTCCTTGGCGGCGGCGGCGTTGTCGGAGGAACGGATCAGCTGGATGACCTCGTCGATGTCCAGGATCGCGATGAGCAGGCCGTCGACCAGGTGGAGCCGGTCGGCCGCCTTGCCGCGGCGGTAGGTCGTGCGGCGGCGCACGACCTGGAAGCGGTGGTCCAGGAACACCTGGAGCAGCTGCTTGAGCCCGAGCGTGCGCGGCTGGCCGTCGACCAGGGCCACGTTGTTGATGCCGAAGGTGTCCTCCATCGGCGTCTGGCGGTAGAGCTGCTCGAGGATCGCCTCGGGGTGGAAGCCGTTCTTGACCTCGATGACGAGCCGCAGCCCCTTGTCGAGGTCGGTGAGGTCCTTGAGGTCGGCGATGCCCTGGAGCTTCTTGGACTGCACGAGCACCTTGATGCGCTCGATGACCTTCTCGGTGCCGACGCCGTAGGGGAGCTCGGTCACCACGATGCCCTTGCGGCGGCCGACCGCCTCGATGCGGGTGGTGGCACGCATCCGGAAGCTGCCGCGTCCCGTCTCATAGGCGTCGCGGATGCCGTCGAGGCCGACGATCTTGCCGCCGGTGGGCAGGTCGGGGCCGGGCACGAAGCGCATCAGGTCGTCGACGCCCGCGTCGGGGTGCTTGATCAGGTGGCGCAGCGCCTGGACGACCTCGACGAGGTTGTGCGGCGCCATGTTGGTGGCCATGCCGACCGCGATGCCCGTGGTGCCGTTGACCACGAGGTGGGGGATCGCGGCGGGGAGGACGACCGGTTCGTACTCCCGGCTGTCGTAGTTGGGCTTGAAGTCGACGGTGTCCTCGTCGATGGAGGCGGTCATCGCCACGGCGGACGGCGCCATCCGGCACTCGGTGTAGCGCATCGCGGCCGGGCCGTTGTCGGGCGAGCCGAAGTTGCCGTGACCGTCGACGGTCGGCAGGCGCATCGCCCAGGGCGCGGCCATGCGGACCAGGGCGTCATAGATCGCCCCGTCGCCGTGGGGGTGCAGGCGGCCCATCACCTCGCCGACGACACGGGCGCTCTTGACGTGGCCGCGGTCGGGACGCAGGCCCATGTCGTTCATGGTGTAGAGGATCCGGCGCTGGACCGGCTTGAGACCGTCGCGGGCGTCGGGGAGCGCCCGGGAGTAGATGACCGAGTAGGCGTACTCCAGGAACGACGACCGCATCTCGTCGGAGACGTCGATGTCGAGGATGTGCTCCTCGAAGTCGTCGGGGAGGGCCTGCTTGGTGCGACGGGACATGGGGACGATTGTCCCTTGTCGGCACGGACGTTCCCCGGTGGGCACGCCGCGTCCGCCCGTTGGCGATAGCCTCATGAGCGTGAGCGAGACCGAGCAGCGCCCCGCCGGTGGCGCCGCGACCGCCGACGCCGCCGCGGAGCCTGCCGAGGCCGCCCCGCCGGCCGTCGTACCTCCGCCGCGGCACTGGGAGGCGGACGTCCTCCTGCGGGACGGGCGGACCGCCCATATCCGGCCGATCCGTGCCGACGACGAGGACCTGATGGTCCAGTTCTATGCGCGGGTCTCGCCGGAGTCGAAGTACTACCGGTTCTTCGCCCCCATGCCCGAGCTGTCGGCCCACGACCTGCACCGCTTCACCCACGTCGACAACGTCGACCGGGTCGCCCTGATCATGCTCGTCGGCGGCAAGATGATCGCCGTCGGCCGCTATGACACCGTGGAGCCCGGCGAGGCCGAGGTCGCGTTCCTCGTCGAGGACGCCCACCAGGGCCGCGGGATCGGCCAGCTGCTCCTCGAGCACCTCGCGCAGGCGGGCCGTGAGCGCGGGCTCGAGCGCTTCGTCGCCGAGGTGCTCCCGGACAACCAGGCGATGATCCACACCTTCCGCGACGCCGGCTACCGCCTCGCCTCCGGCTATGAGGACGGCGTGATGATGCTGGAGTTCCCCATCGACCCCACCGAGACCGCGATGGGCGTCATGGAGGCGCGCGAGCATCGTGCCGAGGCCGCGTCGATCGAGAAGTTCCTCAACCCGTCCTCGATCGCCGTCATCGGCGCGAGCCGTCGCCAGGACACCATCGGGCACGCGCTGGTGCGCAACCTGGTCACCAGCGACTTCACCGGGCGGGTCTATGTCGTGAACTCCCAGGGCGTGGCCGTGTCCGGGCTCCCGGGCTATGAGTCCGTCGGGGACATCCCCGACGCGGTCGACGTCGCGGTGGTCGCCGTCCCCGCCGAGTCGGTGCAGGACGTGGTCCTCGACTGCGCCGCCAAGGGCGTGCACGGTCTGGTCGTGATCTCCTCCGGGTTCGCCGAGACCGGCGAGGAGGGCCGGATCCGCCAGCGCCGGCTGGTCGGGCTGGCCCGTTCCTATGGCCTGCGGCTCATCGGGCCCAACTGCCTCGGCGTCATCAACACCGCGCCGTCGGTCTCGATGAACGCCTCCCTCGCGTCCCTCACGCCGCCCCGCGGTCGCGCCGGCTTCTTCTGCCAGTCGGGGGCGCTCGGGTCGGCCATCCTCGAGAAGGTCCACAACCGCGGCCTCGGCCTCTCGACGTTCGTCAGCGCCGGCAACCGCGCCGACGTGTCGGGCAACGACCTGCTGCAGTACTGGCTCGAGGACGATGCCACCGAGGTCGTTCTGCTCTACCTCGAGTCGATCGGCAACCCGCGCAAGTTCTCCCGCGTCGCGCGCCGCGTGTCGCGCCGCAAGCCGGTCATCGCGGTGCGCTCCGGGCGTACGACGCAGGGCGTGCCCATGGGCCACACCGTGCGCCGGATCGCCGCGCCGCAGCAGGCCGTCGACGCCATGTTCGCCCAGGCCGGCGTCATCCAGGTCGACACCCTCGACGAGATGTTCGACGTGGCGCAGCTGCTGGCCCACCAGCCGCTGCCCGCGGGACGCCGGGTCGCGGTGGTCGGCAACTCCGACGCGCTCGGGCTGCTCGCCACCGACGCGGCCGCCGCCGTCGGCCTCGTCGTCAACCACTCGGTCTCGCTCGGGGCGGACGCGACCGCCGAGGACTTCGAGGACGCGCTGGACGCGGCGATCGACGACTCCGACGTCGACGCGGTGGTCGCGGTCTACATCCCGCCGCTGAACGTGTCCGGTGAGGACGTCGCCAACGTGCTCGCCGCCGTGGGGGAGCAGTCGGAGAAGCCGCTCGTGTCGTCGTTCCTCGGTGCCGAGGGCATCCCGGAGCTGCTGCGGGTCCCCGACGTGGCGGGTCACACGGCCGGTCGCGGCTCCGTGCCGTCCTACCCCGCGGTCGAGGCCGCCGTGCGGGCACTCGCCCGGGTGGTGGAGTACAGCGTCTGGCTGCGCCACCCCGCCCTGGAGCACCACGAGCCGGGTGCGAACGCGCACACCCCGGTCGGCAAGCGCCTGGTCAACGAGGTGCTCATGCGGCACCCCGAGGGACGCGACCTCGACGAGGTCGAGCGCGCGGCGCTGCTGGCGGCCTACGACATCGACGTGTGGCCGCTGCGGGCCGTCGAGGACCTCTCGGGCGCCGTGACCGCGGGCGAGGAGCTCGGCTGGGACGTCGTCCTCAAGGCGACCCACGAGCGGCTGCGCAACCGACCCGACCTGGCCCACGTGTGGCGCAACATCGACACGGCCGAGGAGATGACCGACGCCTGGACGACCCTCAACTCGATGATCACCGATCCCGAGCACGCGGGCTTCGTGGTGCAGAAGAACGCACCGCCCGGCGTGCCGGTCGCGATCGCCTCGATGGAGGACCCGCTGTTCGGGCCCGTGATCTCGTTCAGCATCTCCGGTGTGATGACCGAGCTGCTGGCCGACAAGTCGTTCCGGATCCCGCCGCTGGCACCGCAGGACGCCGCCGACATGGTCCGCGAGATCAAGTCGTCGCCGCTGCTCTTCGGCTACCGCGGCAGCGAGGTCGTCGACGTCGCCGAGGTGGAGCGGCTGATCCTGCGGGTGTCCCAGCTCCAGCACGACCTGCCCCAGGTCCGCTCGCTCGACCTGTCGCTCGTCCTGGCCGGTGCCGAGGGCGCCAGCGTGCTCACCACGGCCATCCGCGTCGAGCCGGTGCGCGACCCGCGGTCCGACTGGTTCGTGCGCCGGATGAGCACGCTGCCGGGGGACACGATCCCGGAGTAGGGCGGGCGCCTGTCCAGCATCAGCCCCGGAGCGCCACGAAGTGCAGCCGCACGTCCGGACCGGTGAGGGTGAGGCTGTCGTCGGCGGCGAGGTCGCCGTGGTCCACGAGCCGCAGCGCCTCGAGGTAGGCGCCGTCGGTGGGGTCGTCAGCGAGCGGAGGGCAGCTCCGCATCGAGGAGGGCTTGCGAGCCGCGAAGGTGACGCGCCGGTCGGTCCTCGCGGTGGCCCGGACCTCGGACACCAGGCACCCGGCGATCGCCTGGCCGGAGTCGGTGTCGAACAGGGCGAGCGTGGGACCGCGGCCTCCGAGTGACTCGAACGCGTGACCCTCGACGACGGCGTCGGTCAGCTTCCAGGAGCCGGTGAGCTCGAATGCCGGGCTCGGCTCGCGGTGCTCGGTGCACCCGCCGAGCACGCAGACCGCCGCCGCGGCCGCGAGGGCGGCGCCCGCGCGCTTCGCCGTACCTCTACCGCCCATGGCGGCATCGTCCCACCGGGCCGGCAGCCCGCGGCCGCCCCACCGATAACGATTGGCTCACGCGTGGGGCGATGGCGGAGACTCGGAGACTGTGACCGACGTCCGCCCGGAGGAGACCCAGTCCGCCACGAGGATGAGGCTGCGCGACCTCGACCCGCTGGCGCTGCGGATCCTGTTCGGCTTCGCGTTCTCCTCGCTGGGGAGCGGCCTGACGATGCCGTTCCTGTATGTCTACCTCGCCGAGGTGCGCGGCTTCGAAACGTCGACGGTGGGCTATGTCTTCGCGTGGATGGGCCTGCTCGGCTTCGTGACCGCACCCATCGGGGGCACCCTGATCGACCGGTTCGGGCCACGTCCGGTGATGATCGGCGGCCTGGTGGTGGAGGCGTCCAGCCTCGTCTACCTCGGCCACGTCGACACCGTGTGGAAGGGGTTTCTCGTCGCCTCGGTCATGGTCGTCGGGACCGTCGGACTGTGGCCCGCGTCGACGGCGATGCTCACCCGGCTGGTGCCCGCGGACGCGCGCGAGACGGTCTATGGCATCAACTTCATGCTGCTCAACGCAGGGCTCGGGATCGGCGGCGTCATCAGTGCGCTGATCATCGACACCTCGTCGGTGGCGTCCTTCCAGCGGCTCTACCTCGTCAACGGGCTGAGCTACATCGTCTACATCGTGGTGCTGCTGACGCTCCCACGCGGGACCGGTGCCCGTCCGCCGGAGGAGTCGGACGCCGAGGCCGCCCAGGACCCGGCCGCCGCGCAGCCCTCGTGGGGCGTCGTCCTGCGCGACCGGACGCTGCTGCGCGTCGTCGGCATCTCGGTGCTCGCGATCACCTTCGGCTACGCCCAGATGGAGGCCGGGCTGGCGGCCTACGCCGTCGACGTCGCCGAGGTGCCGGCCCGCTCCCTGGGCTGGGCCTACGCCGCCAACACGGGGGCGATCGTGCTCGGCCAGCTCGTGACCCTGCGGTTCATCGCGGGGCGCCGCCGGACGTCGATGCTCGCTCTCGCCGCCGCCGTCTGGTCGGTCTCCTGGGCCGTGATGGCGTCGTCCGACGCCGTGTCCGGTCCGGTGGCGGTCGCGGCGATCATCGTCGGGCTCGGCCTGTTCGGCGCGGGGGAGACGCTCTGGGCGCCGGTCGCGCCGGCGATCATCAACGACCTGGCCCGCGAGGACCTGCGCGGCCGCTACAACGCCCTGCAGGGCATGACCTGGACCGTCGGGTCCATCGTCGGGCCGGCGCTCGCGGGCATGCTGATCGGGCACGGGCTGCCGCACATCTGGGTGACCTGCGTCGTGGGTGGGACCGCCCTCGCCTCGGTGCTGTTCCTGACGCTGCGGCGACACCTCACCGACGACCAGGACGGCCTCGCCGTCGGGCGGCCCACCGCCCCGGACGCCCTGCCGGGTCAGGCGTGACAGACTGACTCGCATGCATCGCACGGTGATCGAGGAGCACGACCGCTCGCGCGACCTCAGGAAGGCCATCGAGCGCACCGGCTACTACCCCGAGGTGGTCGCCGATGGTGTCGCCGGGGCCGTGGGCGGCGAGCACGTCGTGGCGTTCTACGTCCACCACGAGCCGACCTTCGAGCGCGAGGAGGTGCGCCGGCACCTGACCGTGGTCGTGCTGACCCCGACCCGGCTGATCCTGGCGCACACTGACGAGTACGCCGGCGACGACCTGCTGCCCGAGCCCTACACCTCCACCTCGACCGAGGCCATCGCACTGTCGTCGGTGCGGTCGGTCGTGGTGACCCGGATGACCACCAACCCGACCAAGGGGCCGTCGTCCCCGGCCGAGGCGGTGCTCACGATCGGCTGGGGCGGCGTGAGCCGCATCGACCTGGAGCCGGCCGGCTGCAACGACCCCGAGTGCGACGCCGACCACGGCTACACCGGGGTGCTCGCGAGCGACGACTTCTCGCTGCGGGTCTCGGCCGCCGCCGACGGCAAGGACGCCGTGGGCGGGCTGCTGGCCTTCGCCGACTCGCTGTCGGCGCGGACGCACGGCGCGTGACCGCACCCGGGCGCGTGTCCGAGGGGTTCGTCGAGCCCGCCTACCACCGGCGGTCCATCGGCGAGGTGGTCCCCGCGGTGGCCCGGGCGCTCGGCGTCTCCTCCGACGTGCTGGGGGAGGAGCCGCCGTCCGGGCTGGTCCTGCCCCCGGCGCCGTCCTATGTCGTGTTCCTTATCGACGGGCTGGGTTCGGAGCTGCTCAACCGCCACGCCTACGCCGCGCCGTACCTCTCCGGCCTCATGGCCGGCCAGGCGTCCGGCACCGCAGGCGTGCCGTCGACGACGGCCACCAGCCTGACCTCGCTCGGCACCGCGCTCACGCCCGGCGCGCACGGGCTGGTCGGGTTCACCTCGCGGGTGCCCGGCACCGACCGACTGCTCAACGCGCTGTTCTGGGACAAGCGGGTCGACCCGGTCGAGTGGCAGCCCAACCCGACGGCGTTCCACCGGCTCGCGGCGGCCGGCGTCCGCGTCTCGGTCGTCAACAAGCGCGAGTTCGCCTCGTCGGGCCTGACCGTGGCGGCCCACCGAGGCGCCGACTTCGTGGGGGTCGACCGGGTGGGCGAGCGGATCGCGGCGGTGGTCGCGTCGGTGCTGGAGCGTCCGTCGCTCAGCTATGTCTATGACGGCGACCTCGACTGGACGGGTCACCGCTACGGCGTCGCGTCGGCGCACTGGGTGCAGCAGCTGAGCATGGTCGACGCCGAGGCCGAGCAGCTGCGCTCGGCGCTGCCGGACGACATCCGGCTGCTGGTGGTGGCCGACCACGGGATGATCGACTGTCCGGCCGAGGACCGCACCGACGTCGACGCGTTCCCCGCGCTGCGCGACGGGCTGGTGCTGCTCGCCGGCGAGGCACGGTTCCGGCATCTCTACTGTGCCCACGGTGCCGTCGAGTCGGTCGTCGCCACGTGGCGCGAGCACCTCGGCGAGCGGGCCGACGTACTCACGCGGGAGCAGGCCATCGAGCGCGGCTGGTTCGGCCCCACCACCGCCCGCGTCCTGCCCCGCCTCGGCGACGTGGTCGTCGCCTGCCGTGGCACCCACGGCGTCTTCTCCAGCACCGACTTCTCCTACGAGACCCGCCTCGTCGGCCTCCACGGCTCCCTCACCCCCGACGAGATGCTCATCCCGCTGCTCGTCTCCTGACGCCGAGGTGGGACTCCGGGCTCGCCGAGGTGGGAGTCAGGGCTCGTCGAGGTGGGACTTGCGGAGCGTCGAGGTGGGAGTTGGGGTTCGCCGGGACCTGGTCCCCACTTCGGTGGACCCGGAGTCCCACTTCGGTGGACCCGGAGTCCCACTTCGGTGGACCCGGAGTCCCACTTCGGTGGACCCGGAGTCCCACTTCGGTGGACCCGGAGTCCCACTTCGGCGAAGTGGCGGAGGCCTAGCCGAAGGGGAGGGGCTCGGGGGCGAGGGAGACGGCCTTGGCGCGAGCGGCGGTGAGGCGGCGCCGGTGGTGCTGGCGGCAGAGCACCTCGTAGGCGACGTCGGCGGGCTCGTGGTCCTGGGACTCCACGTCGCCGACCACGATGACCTCGCCCTCCACGACCATGATCCCGTTCTCGGTCCGGGCGTTGTGGGTGGCCCGCTTGCCGCACCAGCACAGGGCCTCGACCTGCAGCACGTTGGTCCGGTCGGCGAGCTCGACGAGGCGGGCCGAGCCGGCGAAGAGCTGGGTGCGGAAGTCGGTGAGGATGCCGAAGGCGAACACGTCGATCTGGAGCTCGTCGACGATCTTGGCGAGCTGGTCGATCTGCGCCGGGGTATAGAACTGGGCCTCGTCGCAGATGAGGTAGTCGATCCGCCCGCCCTGGGTGAGCGCGTCGACGACGTGCCGCCAGAAGTCGAAGTCGGCGGCCACCTCGATCGCCTCGTGGGTCAGCCCGAGCCGGCTCGAGAGGGTCGCGACGCCGGCCCGGTCGTGGGTCGTGAACATCTGTCCGACCCGGCCGCGCTGCGCGTGGTTGTGGTTGGTCTGCAGGGCCAGGGTGCTCTTGCCGGAGTCCATCGTCCCCGTGAAGAAGTGCAGTTCGGCCACGAGGGGAGATCCTGTCACACCGCCTTCCTCTAGGGTCGGGCGCATGAGCGCCGGCCCCCTGACCACCGTCGACGAGCTGGCCGCCCTGGGTGACCGGGTCACCGTGCTGGACGTCCGCTATCGCATGGGCGGTCCGCCCGGCCCACCGGAGTTCGAGGCGGGGCACGTGCCGGGCGCGTCGTACGTCGACCTCGACGCCGACCTCGCGGCGCCACCGGGAGAAGGCGGCCGCCACCCCCTGCCCGAGACGGGCCTGTTCGAGGCGGCCATGCGGCGGGCCGGTGTGTGCGACGACCTGCCGGTCGTGGTGTACGACGACTGGCAGGGGCTGGCCGCCGCCCGGGCCTGGTGGCTGCTGCGCTTCCACGGCCACGGCGACGTGCGGGTCCTCGACGGCGGCTGGGCGGCCTGGCGGGCCGCGGGCCACCCGGCCGAGACGGGTGGCGCCCGTGCCGCGTCCGGGGACTTCACCGCGCGCCCGGGCGCCATGCCCGTCGTGGAGGCGGACCGCGTGCCCGCCGTGGCGGTCCTGATCGACGCCAGGGCCCCGGAACGCTTCCGGGGTGAGACCGAGCCGATCGACCCGGTCGCCGGGCACATCCCCGGCGCCCGCAACGTGCCCACCGCGCGCAACCTGAACGCCGACGGGCGCTTCCGCGACCCCGCGGAGCTGGCCGGGATCTACGCCGAGCAGGGCGCCGTGCCGGGGAGCGATGTCGCCGTCTACTGCGGGTCCGGCGTGACCGCCGCCCAGAACGTGCTCGCGCTGGAGACCGTCGGGGTGCGCGCCGCTCTCTATCCCGGCAGCTGGTCGGGGTGGATCACCGACCCTGAGCGCCCGATCGAGCTGGGCGAGCCCGCGCGCTGAGTCTCAGTCCTGCTTGCCGCCGCCGAACATGATCTCGTCCCAGCTCGGGACCGAGGCCCGTCCCCGGGTCTTCTTCACGGCGCGACGGTGGGGTGGCTCGTGCGCGGCCGGCTCGTCGTCGTCGACGTCCGGCTCGACCGCGGAGGCTGGGTCGACCTGGGCGCCCTCGTCGTCGAAGTCGAGGCCGGCGAGCTCGTCGGGGTCGGGGTTCTGGGCGGCGAACACGGAGTCGAGGAACGCCTCGGCCGGCGGCTCGGCGCCCAGGGTGTCGGACTCGGCGGGCTCGCCGGGTGCCTGTGCGCGGCGGACGTGCTCGGCGGTCTCGCTGAGGTCGGCCGTCGACGCGTCGGGGTCCACGTCGGAGACCATGTCGAGCGCGTCGTCCCCGAGCGGGAGCGGCTCCTCGTCGGAGACGGCCGCCAGACGGCGCCGCCGCGCGGCCGACAGGTCGTCGGCGGGCGGGGCCACGGGCTCCTCGGGCAGCTCACCGATCAGCCAGCGGGCGTCGTCGTCCTCGGCGACGACGTAGTTGCCGGGGGCGTCGAACGCGAAGGCGGCGGTGCCGCTCCGCTGGGGGGAGGAGTACGACGCCGACAGCGTCCAGCGACCGTCGGCACGCTTCCAGGCATCCCACTCCACCGAGTCGGCGCTCACGTTGAGCCCGCCCAGATGGGCGTCGACCGACTGGGACAGGGTCCGTCCCCCCGCCTCACCGGAGCGACGGCGGACGGAGGCCCGCTGGGCGCGCTCGGCGATGTGCGCCCTTTCTGCCAGCACCGGCGCCGCGAACGGCATGATCTTCTCGACCGTCGTCTGGGCGGCGCGGGCGACCACCTCGGCCGACTCGCCGGCCCGGATGCGGGCCTGGATGTCGCGGGGTCGCAGGGAGCTTTCCATGTCGATCTCCAACTGGCCGAGGCGAGAGGGGTCTCCGCGCAGGGCGGCTCGGAGCGAGGCGTCGACGGCGAGGGTGTGCTCCGTGCCCTGGTCGTCGACCAGGAGCAGGCGTGTCTTGTCCTCACTCAGCCCTACGAGCGTGAGGTGCGCCATCGGTGGGTCCGCTCCTGCCATCTGTCTCCGGTGGCCCGAGCCTACGCCAGAGCAGGGTCACGGCCCGGGCACCGAGACGGCGTGGCTGCCGTGGGATCGGCGGCCGTCGGACGCGGGATCAGCGCGGCGTCAGCTGCGCCGCCAGGGCCGCCAGCACCCCGGCCGTGAGCGGCACGAGGTAGGCCGTGGACGCGCCGGAGGCATCGACCAGGATCCCGGCCAGGGCGGCGCCCGGCGCGACCCCGCCCGCGATGCCCGTGTGCACGATCGCCATGCCCTCGACCAGGCGGCTGCGGGGGACGGTCCGCTCGGTCAGCGAGTTGGTGGCGATCAGCGTCGGCGCGATCGCGAAGCCGCCGACGAACAGGGCGACGGCCAGCACCGGCACCGAGCCGATGAACGACAGCGGCGACATGGCCACGGTCATGCCGGCCGCCCCCCAACGCAGCCGGACCCCCGGAGTCCGGCGCCAGTGGATCGCGCCGGTGATGATGCCGGCGATCAGGCTGCCCGCCGCCCAGACCGCCAAGAGGAAGCCGGACCAGCTCTTCACCCCGAGCTCCTCGCACAGCGCGACGGTGGCGACCTCCGCCGCCCCGAACAGCGTGCCCAGCATCAGGCACACCACCGCGATGAGGCCCATCGGCACCCACGGCATCGGGTCGGCCGCCCCCTCGCGGGCGTGGGCGGGGTGGGGCGGAGGCTGGGTGGCCCGCTGCGAGGCCAGGAACAGGGTGCCGAGCAGCGCCGCCACGACCGCGGTGCCGAGCCCAGCGAGCGGGTGGATGGCGGTCGCCAGCACGGTGACCAGGATGGGCCCGGTGATGAAGACGACCTCGTCGAGCACGGACTCGAGGGCATAGGCGGTGTGCACGTGGGAGGGCTGGTCGAGCACGTGGGACCAGCGCGCCCGGACGCAGGCACCCACGGCGGGGAGCGACGCGCCGGCGACCGCGGCACTGGCATAGGTGAGCGCCCGGGACCAGTCGGCATAGGCCGAGACCGACATCAGGCTGAGCGAGCCCGCGAACACGAGCGCGGCCGGCACCAGCACCCGTGCCTGGCCGAGCCGGTCGAGCAGCCTGCCCTGGACCACGGCGAAGACGGCGTTGGCGACGAGGTAGGCCGCGCTGACCGCTCCGGCGACGCCGTAGGAGCCGGTCGCGGCCGACACCAGCAGCACGATCCCGAGCCCGACCATCGACAGGGGCAGCCGGGCCACCAGCGCGGTGGCGCTGAACAGGAAGGCGCCGGGGCGGGCGAGGATCTCTCGGTAGGCGGACCACATAGGAGCCCGACCCTAGGGCCGGCCGCCCCCACGTGGGGAATCTCGGGCACGGACCGCCCCACCGACCGGCTCGTGACACGTCCGTACGATGATCCTCGTGCTTCCCACCACTCCTCACCCGGTCGACGCGCGCCCCTATGACGCCGTCCTGCTCGTGTCGTTCGGCGGACCGGAGAAGCCCGAGGACGTCGTGCCGTTCCTCGAGAACGTGACCCGGGGGAGGGGCATCCCGCGCGAGCGCCTCGAGGAGGTCGGGGAGCACTACTACCTGTTCGGCGGCCGGTCGCCGATCAACGACATCAACCGCGCGTTCCTCGACGCCATCCGGGCGGACTTCGCGGGTGCCGGGCTCGACCTGCCCGTCTACTGGGGCAACCGCAACTGGGACCCCTACCTCGCCGACGCCCTGCGCGAGATGGCCAAGGACGGGATCACCCGGGCCGCCTGCTTCGTGACGTCGGCCTACTCGTCCTACTCCTCGTGCCGGCAGTACCGCGAGAACCTCGCCGAGGCGCTCGAGGCCGTGCCGGAGGCGCCCCGCCTCGACCGGCTGCGGAGCTACTTCAACCACCCGGGCTTCGTCGAGCCGGTCGTCGACGCGACGCTGGCCGCCCTGGCCGAGCTGCCGGAGGGCGCGCGGGCCGGGGCGCGGCTCGTCTTCGTCACCCACTCGCTGCCCCAGTCGCTCAACGCCTCGAGCGGGCCACGCGGGGGCGCCTACGTGCACCAGCACGAGAGTGTCGCCCAGGAGGTGACCGCCCGCGTGCGTCAGCACACCGGCCGTCGCGTCGACCACTCGCTGGTGTTCTGCTCGAGGTCGGGCCCCCCGCAGGTGCCCTGGCTCGAGCCGGACGTCAACGACCACCTCGAGGAGCTGGCGGCGGCCGGGGTCCCGGGCGTGGTGCTCGTCCCGTTCGGGTTCGTGTCCGACCACATGGAGGTCGTCTACGACCTCGACACCGAGGCCCTGGCGACCGCCGAGCGGCTCGGCCTCCCGGCCACCCGCGCCGCGACACCCGGCCTGGACCCGCGGTTCGTCGCGATGGTCCGCGACCTGCTGCTCGAGCGGGCCGCCGCCGAGCGGGGCACCGACGTACGGCGGACCGCCGTCGGCAGCCTGCCCGCCCCACCCGACCTCTGCGCGGTGGGCTGCTGCCCCAACCCGCGCGCCGCACGACCCGCCATCGGAGGACTCGACTCATGACCACCTCGGGCTCGCCCGCGACGGCACACCCCGCCGAGCTGCTGACCCTCGCCGTCGAGGTGGCGGCCGAGGCCGCCGCGATGATCGCGGTCGAGCGGCGCTCGTCGGTGTCGGTCGCCGACACCAAGACCAGCCCCACCGACGTCGTCACGAAGGTCGACCGGGCGAGCGAGGCGCTGATCCGGTCCCGGCTGCTGGCCGCCCGTCCCGACGACGGGTTCCTCGGCGAGGAGGGAGCGCAGGACGCCGGCACGAGCGGCGTGCGCTGGATCGTCGACCCGATCGACGGCACGGTGAACTTCCTCTACGGCCTGCCCCGCTATGCGGTGTGCATCGCCGCGCAGGCCGGCGACGAGGTCGTGGCCGGCGTCGTGTGGGACGTCCCGAGCGGCGTCCACTACACCGCGACCCTCGGCGGTGGCGCCATGCGCGACGGCGAGCCGATCGGCGTCCGCGGTCCCGCCCCGCTGGCCGAGCGGCTGGTCATCACCGGCTTCAACTACACGCGCGAGGTGCGTGCCCTGCAGGCCGAGGCCATCGCGCGCCTGCTGCCCGTGGTGCGTGACATCCGCCGCATCGGCTCGGCCGCTCTGGACATCTGCCACGTGGCGGAGGGGTCGGCCGACGCCTACGTCGAGGAGGGCCTCAACCTCTGGGACCACGCCGCCGCGGGGCTGGTCGCGCGGGAGGCGGGCGCGCGGACGTCACTCAGCACCGGCGTCGGCGGTCTGACGCTGATGGTCTGCGCTCCCGAGCACGGCTTCGACGAGTTCGACGCCGCCGTCGAGGCTGCCGGTTTCCGCCGATCCGACCGGGAATAGCCGGGCACGTCGTACCGTTCAGCGACACGGCGCCAGGGCGGTGTGCGAGAACCCGCCCGCATGAGGCACAATCTGGCGCCGACACGTGATGACTCAGGCATCAGGACTGGAAGGCAAGATGGCAACCGACTACGACGCACCGCGCAAGACTGACGATGACCAGTCTGAAGAGAGCATCGAGGAGCTCAAGGCACGTCGTCACGACAAGAACTCCGGCAAGGTCGACGAGGACGAGGCCGAGGCGGCCGAGTCGTTCGAGCTGCCCGGTGCCGACCTGTCCCACGAGGAGCTCGCCGTCGAGGTCAAGCCCCGGCAGGACGACGAGTTCACGTGCATGAGCTGCTTCCTGGTCCACCACCGCAGCCAGCTGGCCGACCCCAAGAAGCTCATCTGCCGCGACTGCGCCTGAGCAGGCACCGGCCCCCAGGTGGGCCACCCTCGCCCGCCCCGCGGCGGGCACCGGACTCCCGAGGCGTCGACGTCTAGTACGTCGGCGCCTTCGCGCTGTCCGCGCGGTTGTGGTCGGACTCGAGCTCGGCGGGCAGCTTGCCCGTGGAGCGGACGTAGTAGTTGGCCGCACGCCGTGTCGCCAGCATGCGGGCCAGGCCGATGATGGTGCCGCTGACCGCGGCCCAGGCCACCGCCTCCCACAGGTCGACGTCGGGGTCGGCCGGGTTGGCGGGCGGGTTCTTGCCGGTGGCCACGCGCCACGAGGTGTTGAGCGCCTTCTTGGCCAGCGCGGCGGCCGCGAGCGCGGACCCCAGCGAGAACACCGACCACACCTTCGAGCCCGAAGCCATCAGTCCTCCTGTGAGACGTGTCGCTCCGCCACCCTACCGGTCGCGTCGGCCAGTGCCGCCGCCAGCGCCTCGGGGTGCCGGGTGCTCACGAGCCAGTAGGGCGTGGGGTCGGCCGGGTCGGTGAGGTCGACCCTGACCGAGCGCTTGAGGTAGGGCCTCAGGAGGAGGTAGGCCCGGGCGTCCGCGTCGACCCCGGCCTGCCGGCGGGTGCCCTCCTGGTCCAGCGCCGTGGCCGCTCCGAGGTGGCGTACGTCGATGTGGGCACGGCCGGCGCGGAACGTGCCGTCGGCGACCCGGACGCGCGCGCCGCCGTAGGACCAGAAGAACGCGGCGATGAGCGCCGCGACCAGCACGGTCACGAACCAGGCGGCCTTCTCGGGGAGCGCGACGATCGTCGCCAGCCAGACGCTGACGACCATCATCGTCGCCTGCACCCACCAGCGCAGCGGGACGCCCAGCCGCTCGTCGTACTCCACGGCGCACAGCCTAGGGTGACGCCCCACGGCGGCTGACCGGCGGTGGCGGGTAGGGTCACCAGCCGTGTCGGACACCCGTGACGAAGCAGGCTCGGTCGAGGTGCAGCTGCAGCGGCTGGACCCCGACCTGCCGCCGCCCTCCTATGCCCATCCCGGTGATGCAGGGGCCGATCTGGTGACCGCCGTCGACGTCACCTTGGAGCCGGGGGAGCGGGTCCTCGTGCCGACCGGGATCGCCCTGGCCCTGCCGCCGGGGTACGTCGCCCTCATCCACCCGCGCTCCGGGCTGGCCGCCAAGCACGGCCTGTCGATCGTCAACACCCCGGGCACCGTGGACGCGGGCTATCGCGGCGAGATCAAGGTGCTCCTGGTCAACCTCGACCCCCGGGAGCCCGTGGTCCTGCACCGCGGCGACCGCATCGCGCAGCTGGTCCTGCAGCGCGTCGAGCACGCGCGCTTCGTCGACGTCGAGGAACTCCCCGACTCGCCCCGCGGTGCCGGGGGATACGGTTCTACGGGTGGCTTCGGTCGCTCCTGACCGACCCCGACCGAGGAGATCCTTTCGTGTTCAAGCGCCGCAAGCCGGTCGACGACCCGGCCTCCGTGGAGACCGACACCCCTGAGACCCACGAGGTGGCCGGCGCCCCGGGGGAGGGTCGCTCCGGGGGGCCGTGGGACGTCGAGGAGATCGACGTGGACGACGAGGTCGACCGCGTCGACCTGGGGTCGCTGCTGATCGCCCCGGTGGCCGAGCGGGAGCTGCGGCTGCAGGTCGACGAGGCCAGCCAGACCGTCCAGTCGGTGCTGATCGCGGGGCGCGACGGGGCGCTCGAGCTCCGGGCCTTCGCCGCGCCACGGCACGGCGACCTGTGGAGCGAGGCGCGGCGCCAGATCGCGGCCGAGACCGCCCAGCGCGGGGGGACCACCGCCGAGCGGGAGGGCAGGTTCGGGACCGAGCTGCTCTGCCAGCTCGCCGTGCAGCTGCCCGGCGGCAAGTCGGGCATGCAGCCCTCCCGGGTGGTCGGCGTCAACGGACCCCGCTGGCTGCTGCGCGGCACCTTCGTCGGCAGCCCGGCCGAGCGGCCCGACGACGCCGCCGAGTGGGACGAGGTCCTGGCCTCCGTCGTCGTCAACCGAGGCGCCCAGGCGATGCCCCCCGGCGACGCCCTGCCCCTGTCCCTGCCTCCGGGCGCCCGCCGCAACGGCTGAGCCTCGACGGTTAGGCTGGACGACATGGCGGGGAAGAGTCGGCTGCGGCAGAGCCTGAGCTCCTGGGCGAACAGCTCGGACCAGCACGCGCGCGACATGCGCGAGACCTATGCCCACCGGGACGTCGACACCATCGACCACGCGCCCGACCGGACCCTGGTGCGCCTGCGCGGCACGCTGCGCACAGTGACGCTGCGCCCCCGTGGGGGCGTCCCGGCGCTCGAGGCCGAGCTCTATGACGGCACCGGCGTCATCACGGTGATCTGGCTGGGGCGGCGGCGCATCGCCGGCATCGCCCCGGGCCGCTCGATGCAGATCGCGGGCCGGATCGGCCGCCACGAGGGCGTCCGCATCATGTTCAACCCGCGCTATGAGCTGATGCCGTGACGGACCGCCCGGCGGCCTTCGAGTCGGTCGAGGCCGTGGTGCGGCACCAGCTGTCCGCCGCGCTCGGCGGCCGGCGCGGGATGTTCGAGGCCGGTGCGCCCACGCTGCTGTTCACGGCCGTGTGGCTCACCACCAAGGAGCTGCCCTTGGCCCTGTCGCTGTCCCTGGCCGCGGCCGTGGTGCTGTTCGTCATCCGCGTCGTCCAGCGGTCGACCGTGCAGTTCGTCGCCAACGCGCTGTTCGGCATCGGCATCGGCTGGTTCTTCGTCTACCTCGCCGGTCGCGGAGGCGGCTCCGAGGACGACCAGGCGCTCGCGTTCTTCCTGCCCGGCCTGATCTACAGCACGGGCTACTCCATCGTGCTCGCGGTCAGCTGCCTGACCCGGTGGCCCGTGGTGGGCTTCATGCTCGGCAGCGTGACGGGCGACCCCACCGCCTGGCACCGGGACCGCCAGGTGGTGGCGCTGTGCACCCGGCTGACCTGGGTCCTCGGGCTGCCCGGGATGATCGGCGTCGCGCTGCAGGGGCCGGTCTGGTTCGCCGGCTGGTCGGGTGGGATCGAGGCCGACACCGCCGTCCTGGCCCTCAGCACCCTGCGCTACGGCCTCGGCTGGCCGCTCCGCTTCGCGGCCCTCGGCCTGATGACCTGGCTGCTGGCCCGCAACCACACCCCGCTGGTCACCGAGCCCGAGCCGGCCGAGGAGCCCTAGCCCGCCGAGTCGGCCCCGGCAGGTGTCCCTCAGTGGTGTCCGGGGGCGAGGAGCTTCTCGAGCTCGGACTCGACCTCGGCGGGGGCGACGAACAGCAGCTCGTCGCCCGCCTCGACCGGCTGCTCCGCCTCGGGACGGTAGACCTGGCCGTCGCGCAGGATCGTCACCAGCGCGCAGTTCTCCGGGAACGGGATCAGCCCGCTGGGCTTGCCGACGTAGGGCGAGTCGTCGGGCAGCGTCATCTCGACGAGGTTGGCGTTGCCCTTGCGGAAGGTGAACAGCCGCACCAGGTCGCCGACGCTGACCGCCTCCTCGACGAGGGCCGACATGATGCGCGGGGTCGACACGTTGACGTCGACGCCCCAGGCCTCGGTGAACAGCCACTCGTTGTTGGGGTGGTTGACCCGGCCCACGGTGCGCGGGACCCCGAACTCGGTCTTGGCCAGCAGCGAGATGACCAGGTTGGCCTTGTCGTCGCCGGTGGCGGCGATCACGACGTCGCAGGTGTCGAGCCCGGCCTCGGCGAGCGAGGAGAGCTCGCAGCAGTCGGCGAGCAGCCACTCGCCGTCGGGCACCCGCTCGGGCTTGATCGAGCTGGGGTCCTTGTCGATCAGGAGCACCTGGTGGCCGTTGGTGATGAGCTCGCGGGCGATCGAGCGGCCGACCGCACCGGCACCGGCGATGGCGACGCGCATGTCTGTCTCCTCAGTGAGGTCGGGTCGGGGGCGCGGGGGGCGGGCTGACCACGGTCAGTGCTCCTCGGGGCCCTTCTCGAGGGTGGCGTAGGCGTGGGCGGCGTTCTCCTCGCGCATGACCAGGTGCATCATGTCGCCCTCCTGGAGCACCGAGTCGCGGTTGGGCAGCATGCCCTCGCCGAGCCGGTCGATCCAGGCGATCCGGCTGCGGGTCTGCTCCTGGAGGTGGATCGTGCGCTGGCCGATCCAGGCGTCGGGGACGGCGAGGTGGTCGAGCCGGATCGTGCCGGACGGGTCGCGGTAGTCGGGCTCGGCGTTGGCCGGCAGGAGCCGACGCAGGATCTGGTCGGCGGTCCACTTCACGGTGGCGACCGTGGTGATCCCGAGCCGCTGGTAGACCTCGGCGCGACCGGGGTCGTAGATGCGGGCGACGACGTTCTGGATGCCGAACGACTCCCGGGCCACACGGGCGGCGATGATGTTGGAGTTGTCGCCGCTGGAGACTGCGGCGAAGGCCTCGGCGCGCGTGACGCCGGCCTTCTCGAGCACCGCTTGGTCGAAGCCGTAGCCGGTGATCTTGTCGCCGTTGAAGCTCGGACCGAGTCGACGGAACGACTCGGGGTCGTTGTCGATGATCGACACCGTGTGGTTGCGGTCCTCGAGGCTGCGGGCGAGGGTCGACCCGACCCGGCCGCAACCCATGATCACGACGTGCACGGTGAAACCGTATCCCAGCCCGCGCCGGACGCTCGCGTGGACTAGCCTCTCGCGTGTGGGCATCGGCAATTTCTCCAAGCGGCTCCTGCTCGGTCGCAAGCTCCGCAGCTCCCAGCTGGGGGAGACGCTGCTGCCCAAGCGCATCGCCCTGCCGGTGTTCGCGAGCGACGCGCTGTCCTCGGTCGCCTATGCCCCCGACGAGGTCTTCATCATGCTCTCGGCGGCCGGCGTCGCCGCCTACGCCTTCAGCTGGAAGATCGGGATCCTGGTCGCGATCGTCATGCTCACGGTGGTGGCGTCCTACCGCCAGAACGTGCACGCCTACCCGTCCGGCGGCGGCGACTACGAGGTCGCCACGGTCAACCTGGGGCCCACCGCGGGCGTCACCGTCGCGAGCGCGCTGCTGGTCGACTACGTCCTGACGGTCGCGGTGTCGGTGTCGTCCGGCGTGAGCAACGCGGCCGCGGCGATCCCCTTCATCCATGATCACAAGACGGTCGTCGCGGTGATCCTGGTCGTGGTCCTGGCGGCCATGAACCTGCGTGGTGTGCGGGAGTCGGGTGGCCTCTTCGCGATCCCGACCTACGGGTTCATGTTCGCGGTGCTGGGCATGACGGCGTACGGCGTGATCCGGGCGGCCGTGGGCAACCTGCCCGACGTCGAGAGCGCGAGCTACCACATCGCGCCGGCGCCGGGCTACGCAGGAGACATCGGCACGTTCGCGCTCGTCTTCCTGCTCGCTCGTGCGTTCTCGTCCGGGTGTGCGGCGCTGACCGGCGTCGAGGCGATCTCGAACGGCGTCCCGGCGTTCCGCAAGCCGAAGAGCAAGAACGCCGCCACGACCCTGCTGCTGCTCGGCACGATCGCGATCTCGATGCTCATGAGCATCATCGTGCTGGCGCGGACCATGGGGCTGCGCTACGTCGACCCGTCCGACCCCGAGTCGGCCAAGCGGATCACCGACGCCGCGGGCCGGCCCATCCCGACCGAGAACCAGCACACGGTCATCGCGCAGCTGTCGAAGGCGATCTTCGACAACTTCCAGCCGGGCTTCTACCTCGTCATCGCGATGACGGGCATCATCTTGATCCTGGCCGCCAACACCGCCTTCAACGGCTTCCCGGTGCTCGCCTCGATCCTCGCCCAGGACGGCTACGCGCCCCGTCAGCTCGGCAGCCGCGGTGACCGGCTGGCCTACTCCAACGGCATCGTGTTCCTGGCGTTCATGGCGATCATCCTGATCGTGGCCTTCCAGGCCGAGACGACCCGACTGATCCAGCTCTACATCGTCGGCGTGTTCGTCTCGTTCAACCTCAGCCAGCTCGGCATGATCCGGCACTGGACACGCCACCTGAAGGTCGAGACCGACCCGGCCGAGCGGCGCCGGATGTTCCGCAGCCGCGCGATCAACACCTTCGGGCTCGGCATGACGGCCGTCGTCTTCGTCATCGTGCTGCTCACCAAGTTCCTCGCCGGGGCCTGGATCGCCATCTTGTCGATGGCGGTCTTCTTCGCGCTCATGAAGGCCGTCCGCAAGCACTACGACTCCGTCGAGGCCGAGCTCGCCGCCGACGAGCAGGACAGCATCCTGCCGACCCGGGTGCACGCGATGGTGCTGACCTCCAAGCTCCACAAGCCGACGCTGCGTGCGCTGGCGTTCGCCAAGGCGGCCCGCCCCAACATCCTCGAGGCCGTCTATGTCAGCACCGACTCGGCGTCCACCGACCGGCTCCTGCAGGAGTGGGACCAGCGCGGCGTCGACGTACCCCTCAAGGTCCTCCACTCGCCCTACCGCGAGGTGATCAAGCCGATCGTCGACTACGCGACCGAGATCCGGAAGGCCAACCCGCGCGGCGTGGTCGCCGTCTATGTCCCCGAGTACGTCGTCGGCCGCTGGTGGGAGCAGCTGCTCCACAACCAGACGGCACTCCGGCTCAAGGCCCGGCTGCTGTTCGCGCCCGGCGTGATGATGATCTCCGTGCCCTACCAGCTGCGGTCCTCGCTGCAGCGCGAGTACGACGACAACGAGTCGGTGTGGAACCAGTCCCGCGACCTGCGCATGGGCAGGGTGGCCGGCGACGGCCGCCAGATCCAACGGAGCAAGCAGGATTGAGCCGCCACGCTCGGGCCAGGCGTCCCCGCGGCCGATCGCGCGTCGGTGAGCGCTTCACCGTCACCGTGGGCCCGGTCGCCCACGGCGGCTTCTGCGTCGCCCGGGTGGGTGAGGAGGCGGGCAGCCGGGTGGTCTTCACGCGCCACGCCCTGCCCGGTGAGCGGGTCGTCGTCGAGATCACCGAGGGGACCGAGGGGGACCGGTTCTGGCGCGGCGACGCCGTCGAGGTTCTCGAGCCGTCGCCCGGCCGGGTGGCCGCGCCGTGTCCGGTCGCGCGGCCCGGTGGCTGTGGAGGCTGCGACTTCCAGCACGTCGCCGTCCCGGTCCAGAGGGAGCTCAAGGCGGCGGTCGTCCGTGAGCAGCTGACCCGGCTCGCGGGGCTCGACCTGCCGGTCGTGGTCGAACCGGTGGCCGGCGACGAGGACGGCCTGCGCTGGCGGACGCGGGTCCGCTATGCCGAGACCCCCGACGGTCGACGCGGCATGCGGGCCCACCGGTCGCACCTGGTCATCCCCGTCGACGACTGCCTGATCGCCCGGACGGACGCGCGCGAGCCGGGGCCCGGCGACGTCGTCGAGCAGGTGTCGACGTCCTATGGCGACCGCTCGTTCGTCGTGGCTGCCGACGGCTTCTGGCAGGTCCACCCCGGCGCACCGCGGGTGCTCGTGGAGGCCGTGCTCGACGTGCTCACCCCGCGCCCGGGGGAGCGGGCGCTGGACCTCTACGCGGGGGTCGGCCTGTTCGCGTCCTACCTCTCCGGGCTCGTCGGGTCCGACGGCGCCGTGGTGGCCGTCGAGGGGGACCCCACGGCGGCGGCGCACGCCCGTCTCAACCTCGCCGGCGTCGAGCAGGCCCGCGTGGTGGCCGCGCCCGTGCTCCCCGCGCTCCAGGACCTGGACGAGCCGGTCGACCTGGTCGTGCTGGACCCGCCGCGCGAGGGCGCCCGCAGGCCGGTGGTCGAGCAGGTCGCGCGGCTGCGGCCGCGGGCGGTGGCCTACGTCGCCTGCGACCCGGCCGCCCTGGCCCGCGACGTGGCGATCTTCGCCGAGCACGGCTACCGGCTCGAGGGGCTGCGGGCCTTCGACCTGTTCCCGATGACGCACCACGTGGAGTGCGTGGCCGTGCTGGCCTGATCGCTCAACATCATGTATCTTGATATCAAGACAAATCGTGGCCCCGGTGTCGGGAGGGTTTCCCCCGGCGGCAAGATGGACGACAGCGTTCCGCGACCCTCGAGGAGATGACGGATGACCAGCCAGGACAGCTTCGGCGCGAAGAGCACGCTCACGGTGGGGGACCAGTCCTACGAGATCTTCCGGCTGGACGCCGTGACCGGGGAGGGGCTCGACGTCGCCTCGCTGCCGTTCTCGCTCAAGGTGCTCCTGGAGAACCTGCTGCGCACCGAGGACGGCGCCGACATCACCGCCGACGACATCCGGGCGCTGGCCGGCTGGGACGAGACCGCCGAGCCGGACAAGGAGATCCAGTTCACGCCGGCGCGGGTGATCATGCAGGACTTCACCGGCGTCCCCTGCGTCGTGGACCTCGCCACGATGCGCGAGGCGATGGCCGACCTCGGGGGCGACCCGGCGAGGATCAACCCCCTCGCGCCGGCCGAGATGGTCATCGACCACTCCGTCATCGCCGACGTGTTCGGGTCGCCGCAGGCCTTCGAACGCAACGTCGAGATCGAGTACGAGCGCAACCGTGAGCGCTACCAGTTCCTGCGCTGGGGCCAGGGCGCCTTCGACGACTTCAAGGTCGTCCCGCCCGGCACCGGCATCGTCCACCAGGTCAACATCGAGCACCTGGCCCGCGTCGTGTTCGTCCGCGACGGTGTCGCCTACCCGGACACGTGCGTCGGCACCGACTCCCACACCACGATGGTCAACGGCATCGGCGTGGTCGGCTGGGGCGTCGGCGGCATCGAGGCGGAGGCCGCGATGCTCGGCCAGCCGGTGAGCATGCTCATCCCGCGGGTCGTCGGCTTCAAGCTCTCCGGGTCCCTGCCCGAGGGCTCGACCGCCACGGACCTCGTCCTCACGATCACCGAGATGCTGCGCCAGCACGGCGTGGTCGGGAAGTTCGTCGAGTTCTACGGCGAGGGCGTGAGCGCGCTGCCGCTGGCCAACCGGGCCACGATCGGCAACATGAGCCCCGAGTTCGGCTCCACCATCGCGGTGTTCCCGATCGACGAGGAGACCGTCAGCTATCTCCGGCTCACCGGCCGCTCCGACGAGCAGCTCGCTCTCGTCGAGGCCTACGCCAAGGAGCAGGGGCTCTGGCACGACCCGGCCGCCGAGCCGCGCTTCTCCGAGCGGCTCGAGCTCGACCTGTCGACCGTCGTACCCTCGCTCGCCGGGCCGAAGCGCCCGCAGGACCGGATCCAGGTCACCGACGCCAAGGCGTCCTTCCGCGCGTCGCTGTCCGACTACGCCGGAGCCGAGGAGACCGTCGGCTACGACGAGTCGGTGGAGGAGTCCTTCCCCGCGTCCGACGCGCCCGCTCACTCGGCCACCAACGGCGCCGCCGCGCCGAGCAACCACCTGTCGGCGGCACCGGCCGACGGCGGGCGGACCTCCAAGCCGGTCGACGTGACGCTGGCCGACGGCACCAGCTTCACCCTCGACCACGGCGCGGTCACCATCGCCGCCATCACCTCGTGCACCAACACCTCCAACCCGTCGGTGATGATCGGCGCGGCCCTGCTGGCCAAGAAGGCCGTCGAGAAGGGCCTCCAGCGCAAGCCGTGGGTCAAGACCACGCTGGCCCCGGGGTCCAAGGTCGTCTCCGACTACTACGAGCGCGCGGGCCTGACGCCCTACCTCGACAAGCTCGGGTTCAACCTCGTCGGCTACGGCTGCACCACCTGCATCGGCAACTCCGGGCCGCTGATCCCCGAGGTCTCGGCCGCCGTCAACGAGGCCGACCTGGCCGTGGTCTCGGTGCTCTCCGGCAACCGCAACTTCGAGGGCCGGATCAACCCCGACATCAAGATGAACTACCTCGCCTCGCCGCCCCTGGTGGTCGCCTACGCGCTCGCCGGGTCGATGGACGTCGACCTCTTCGAGGACCCGCTCGGCACCGACGCCGACGGCAACGACGTCTTCCTGCGCGACATCTGGCCGTCGCCGGCCGAGGTCGAGACGGTCATCGCCGGGGCGATCTCCGCGGAGACCTTCGCCTCGGAGTACGCCGACGTGTTCGCCGGCGACGAGCGCTGGCGCTCGCTGCCGACGCCGACGGGCAACACCTTCGAGTGGGACCCCGGGTCCACCTACGTCCGCAAGGCTCCCTACTTCGACGGCATGCCCGACGAGCCGGAGCCGGTCTCCGACATCGCCGGTGCCCGCGTGCTGCTCAAGCTCGGCGACTCCGTGACGACCGACCACATCAGCCCCGCCGGCGCGATCAAGAAGGACTCTCCGGCCGGGCGCTACCTCGCCGAGCACGGCGTCGAGCAGCGGGACTTCAACTCCTACGGCTCACGCCGCGGCAACCACGAGGTGATGATCCGCGGCACGTTCGCCAACATCCGGCTGCGCAACCAGCTCGCGCCCGGCACCGAGGGCGGCGTGACCCGCGACTTCACCGCCGGTGGCGAGGTCACATCGGTCTATGACGCGTCGGTCGGCTACCAGGCGGCGGGCATCCCGCTCGTCGTGCTCGCCGGCAAGGAGTACGGCTCCGGCTCGTCGCGCGACTGGGCCGCCAAGGGCACCGCGCTCCTCGGGGTCAAGGCGGTCATCGCCGAGTCCTACGAGCGCATCCACCGGTCCAACCTCATCGGCATGGGCGTGCTGCCGCTGCAGTTCCCCGCCGGCGAGACCGCCGACTCGCTGGGGCTGACGGGCGAGGAGACGTTCTCCATCTCCGGCGTCACCGAGCTCAACGAGGGCCGGACCCCGCGGACCGTGAAGGTCGTGGCCGGTGACGTCGAGTTCGACGCCGTCGTCCGGATCGACACCCCCGGTGAGGCCAACTACTTCCGCAACGGCGGGATCATGCAGTACGTCCTGCGCAACCTGCGCCGGGGCTGAGTCCCGGAGGCCCCTCGATCACCATGTTTACGTGGTGACCCGGCACTGTGCACGGCGTACCCACCATGCAAAGTGACGGCTCACCATGTCTACCTGGTGACCGGTTGACGCCGGCTACCCCTCCTTCCGCCTCCCCTCCGCGTCTTTCCGGGTGAGGATGTGACCCAGGAGGGGGAGACGCCGTGACGACGGACCTGCAGGAGCGGCTGCGCACGCTCGCCGAGCGGGCGCCCGCGCCGCGTGCCGACGGGCCGGACCTGTGGGGCGCCGGCAAGCGTCGCCAGCTGCGCCGTACTGTCGCCGGGGCGCTGGCGGCGGTGCTGCTGGCGTCGACGGCGGGCGTCGGCGCTGCCGCAGGCTGGGACCGGCTCGCCACGCCGGACCCGGTCGGCTCGTCGGGGCGGTCGAGCCTTCCCGACCACTTCTGGGTGCCGGGCGCGTCGCTCGGTGGCACCGACGACCTCGGTCCGACCGGTCCGCTGGCTGCCGTGATGGTCGCGGAGCGGAAAGACTGGTTCGACTCGGGATACGGCCTGGTGGGGCTGTCGGCGCAGACCGGCGCCTACCGGTTCCTCGACCTGCCCGACAGTGCCGAGGAAGGCGCCGGCTCGGGGTGGCCGGTGGACCCGGAGCTCTCGCTGGACGGCCGGCTGCTGGCCTACTGGTTCGTCGGTGACCCCTCGGGTGACCCCATCGGTCAGGAAGACGGGCAGCGCGCGGTCGTCGGCGTCGCGGTCTATGACACCGTCGCCGGATCCGTGGAGAAGGTCCCCATCCCGACCGAGCACGGGTTGTCGCCCCAAGGGCTCGTCTGGAGTGGCGACACCCTGTTCCTCAAGGCGAACCAGTTCCAGCAGGGTCTCTTCGGCGAGAACGGCTGGGCGCGCAGCGAGGGCAGCTGGCACTGGCGCAGGGGTGAGCAGCCGATCCGCGACGACTCGACCTACGGGTTCCTGATCCAGGGAGCCGCCCCCGACGGCTACCTGTCGGCCGGGCCCCGGGGCACCGTCGTCGTGCACGCGGACGGCACCCACACACTCGTCGCGCCTCGAGGGGCGTTCACTGCCACTCCTGTGATGAGTCCGGACGGCCGGCTCGCCGTCGGCGTCAAGGACCCGACTCCGGTGGTCGACGACGCCACGCCTCTGCCGCTGGCCGTGGTCGACACGCGCAGCAAGCGGCAGTGGGCCATCCCGGGCGCGCGAGGCTATGAGGTGCTCGGCTGGCGCGACGCCACACACGTGGCCGTGGCGAACCCTGACGAGCAGGGGCAGAACCTGGTGATCTCGGCGGTCGACATCACGACCGGAGACATGACCCGGATCAGCGTGCGGCCCTGGAACGACGGGCTCCCGTTCGTGGCGTCGCCGGGCATCTGGTCGGCGCCGCTGGACCGGGTCGAGGAGCCCCGGTGGCCGATGGACGACCGCCTGCGGGCCGGTCTCTGGGGACTGGGCGCGGCCCTCCTGGCACTGGTCGCGATGGCGTGGAGGCGGCGTCGTACCGGGGCGTGAGGACTTCGAGGAGTACGTCGCCGCGCGGATGCCCGCGCTGCTCCGGACGGCGTACCTCCTCACCGGGCACCCCGAGGACGCCGAGGACCTCGTGCAGACGGCGCTCGTGAAGGCCGTCCCCGCGTGGAGTCGGATCGCGGGCGAGCCCGACGCCTATGTCCGCCGGATCATGGTGAACGAGAACATCTCCCGGTGGCGCAAGCGCAGGGGTCGCGAGGTGCTGGTGGCCGACGCTCCCGAGGGATCCTCGCTCGATCCCGACTCGGCCGACGCGGTGGCCCTCGAGAAGGCCCTCGCCACCCTGGCCCCGAAGCAGCGCGCGGTGATCGTGCTGCGCTACTTCGAGGACCTCACCGAGCGGGAGACCGCCGAGATCCTGGGCGTCGCCGTCGGCACAGTCAAGTCCCAGGCCCGGGACGCCCTCGCGCGGCTCCGCCTCGCGCTGCCGGGCCTCGACGTCGAGCCGCTCGCCGAGGGGGCCGGGCGCTGACGCGTCACTCGGTCACCATGTTTACGTGGTGACCCGGCACTCTGCACGGCGTACCCACCATGCAAAGTGACGGCTCACCATGTTTACCTGGTGATCGAGTTCCACCTGGGCCGAGATGACAGCATCGGCCGCATGGACTCGACGACGCGCAGCTATCGGACCGGCGGCCAGGAGTCGGTGCTCGACCTCACCCGGGACGCGGGGGACTTCGTGGCCGGCCGGGGGGACGGGCTGCTCCACGTGTTCGTGCCGCACGCCACGGCGGGTCTCGCGATCCTGGAGACCGGGGCCGGGAGCGACGACGACCTGCTGGCGGCGCTCGGCGACCTGCTGCCCGCCGACGACCGGTGGCGTCATCGGCACGGGTCGCGCGGTCACGGGCGCTCCCACGTGATGCCGGCGCTCGTGCCGCCCTACGCCACCATTCCCGTCCTCGGTGGCCGCCTCACCCTCGGCACCTGGCAGTCGCTGTGCCTCGTCGACCTCAACGTCGACAACGACGTGCGCGAGGTGCGGTTCAGCTTCCTCCAGGGCTGACGGGGCCGAATTCGACACTCACCCCTCCTTCTCACCTCTTCTGGGCGTATCACCAGGAGAATCGAGACACCGAGGAGCCGAGACCATGGACACCGACCTGCGCGACGGGCTGCGCGCCCTCTCCGAGGAGGCGCGGACCCCGCAGTGGGACGCGGCGGCCCTGTGGCGCGACACCGTGCGTCACCACCGCCGCCGCACGGCGGTGCGCCTGGCCGCCGCCGCGGCCTGCCTCGCGCTGGTGGGGTTCGCGGCCGTGCAGCTGGTGGCCGGCGACCGCACTCACCGTCCCCTACCCGCCGATGTCCCGTTCGGTGAGCTCCACCTTCCTCGGACCGTCCATGCCCCCGACCCGTGGGCGCCGGGCACCGAGGAGACTGGCCCGCCTGGACCTCTCGCGGTGCTGGCGGCCGATGACCGCGAGCGGCTCGACGGCCTGCGCGCGACCACGGTCATGTCGTGGTACGGCGTGTCGGCGGTCGACGGCGCGGTGCACTGGCTCGACCTGCCCAGCAGCCAGGGCACACCGGGGCGGTGGCCCGGCTCCGCGGCCCTGTCGCCCGACGGGCGGGTCATCGCCTACTCGCGCTTCTCCGACGAGGAGCAGAGCCATCTGGTGGGCTGGACCGTCTATGACACGACCACCGGGGAGACCCTTGACCTCGATCCCGCGCGCGGCTTCGAGATCCGGCCCGACACGTTGATCGGGGACATGATGGACCTGGCCTTCAGCGGGGACTCGCACTACCTCGTCACCTTCGCAGGGTCGAGGGCGACACCCAGCACCAAGCAGCTGGTCGCCTGGGACGTCGAGACCGGTGAGCCCTCTCTTGCCGAACGGACGACGGCCTATTGGCAGCCCAACCTGGGCCTGGCTCCGTCCGGCGTGCTCTGGACGCGCAACAAGACCGCCTACCTCTTCCACCCCGACACCGGTGAGACGAGCCTCCGCCAGGAGCCACGCTGGCCGCTGCTGGCCAGCTATGGTCCGTCCGGCGCGTTCGCCTACGTCGGGCACGACGGGCCCAAGGTGACCAGCAAGCGACCCTGGACGCTCTACGTCGCTCCGGCGGGACGCCAGGCTCGGGAGGTCGCGCTCGGGTTCGAGCCGCGGCGCATCGACGGCTGGCGCGACGAGCAACGTGTGGTGGTGGACGACGGCGAGACCTACGCCGTCGTCGACATCACGACGGGCAAGTCCTCCACCGAACGGCTCACGGGGCTCAACGGGTGGGGCGGTCTCGCCTCCGACCTGTGGGCCAACGACCTCGTCGAGGGCACGCGACCTCCGCACGTGGTGTCACCCCTGCTGGTGCGACGCGCCGGGCTGGGGCTGGCCGTGCTGACCCTGGGAGGGGCCGCGCTCATCTGGTGGCGGAGGGTGCGCCATGGGGGATGAACGGGACTTCGTCGCCTACGTGGAGGCGCGACTCCCCGCCCTCGTCCGTTCGGCCTATCTGCTCACCGGGCGGCAGCAGGACGCCGAGGACCTCGCGCAGGCGACCCTGGTCAAGGCGATCCCGGTGTGGGGCCGGATCTCGGGAAACCCTGACGCCTATATCCGTCGGATCATGGTCAACGAGAGCATCTCGCGATGGCGGCGTCGCCCGGCCCGCGAGCTGCTGGTCGAGGCGCCGCCCGAACCGCTCGACCCCGGGCCGGCCACCGAGCTGGGTCTCGACCTGCGGCGGGCCCTGGCGCAGCTTGCACCCCGCCAGCGGGCGGTGGTCGTGCTGCGCTACTACGAGGACCTCACCGAACGTGAGGTCGCCGACATCCTCGGCGTGAGCGTCGGCACGGTGAAGTCCCAGGCGCGTGACGCCCTGGCGCGGCTGCGTTCGCTGGTGCCGGGCCTCACCCTGACCGGGTGAGTCCGGGTGCCGTGACGGGTCACTTCGCCGGCAGCGAGCGGGCGAACGCGACGCCGAGGTCGGCCCATCGGGCCAGGTCGTCGCCGGACTCGAGGGCCGGCAGGTCGATGCGCAGCCATCCCGTCATCTCCCGGCCGCGCATGACGACGGGCTCGACGTGCGGCTCGGCCAGGAGTGCCTCGCCCTGGCCGGGGCCGACCCGCAGCATCAGCCCGCCCTGACCGCTCGCCGCGACCGCCATGTTGCCGCCGATGAGGAACGCGAGCCCGCCGAACATCGCGCGTTCGGTCAGCCCGGCCTCCCCGTCGAGGTGGTCGCGCAGGCGCTGGGCCAGCTGCTCGTCGTACGCCATCCGGCGAGTGTGACGCACCCGATTCCCGGTGTCACCCAACCCGGCCGGCCGCTCGCGACGTAGCAGGGTGCGACGCGGCGTTCGGGCCGCGCGTCGTCCCGCCGACGAGGAGGATGAGGGCCGTGGACCTCAGGGAGCGGCTGGTCGACCTGACCGACGACCTCGCCGACGTGAGGCCGCCGATCGGTCTCTGGGACCAGGAGGTACGGCGCCGCCGGCGCGCGCGCCGCGACACCGTCGTCGTCACACTCGTGGCGCTGCTGGCGATCGCCGGCCTGATGGTCGGCGACTGGCACGCCGCACGGCAGCCGGCCCCGGTCAGTCCCACGCGACGCGCCGTGCTTCCGGATGCCTTCTTCAGCCCGTCGAAGTGGCTGTCCGACACGCACGAGGGCGGCCTGCTCGGGCCGCTGGTCGCTGCGACGTCCCTGGACCGAGGCGGCTTCTGGGGTGACCATCCGGACATCGCCGGGGTGAGTGCCTCGACGGGCCGCTATGCGTTCCTCGACCTCCCGGACTATGCGAACCAGGGCTGGGCCCTGGCTCCGGACGGTCGCCACCTCGCCTACTGGGCGACCGGGACCCCGTCGGACGGGGCCGAGGACCTGACGTCGCCCGTCACCGCGGTCAACGTCTACGACGCCGGGACCGGTCAGGTGCGGCGTGCCGAGATCCCGACGAGGCATGGCCTGATGGTCGACTCCCTCGTGTTCATCCAGAACGACGCGCTGGTCATCTCGTATGCGCAGTTCCAGTTCGCCCACGACGACGCTCCGCCCGACACGGGGAACTACGGGATGATTGCTCCCACGTTGCTCTGGCGACTGAGCGATCCCCAGCCGACAGCCGAGAGCTTCGTCTCACCGGCGCAGATGTCCCAGGAACCTGCCATCCGGGGTGGCCGCTTCTGGACGTCAGGTCTGGATGACACGGGCCCCGCGCTCGTCGACATGCGGTCGAACCCGCCGACCGTGCAGCGGTTGGGTGGCCCCCGGCTCTCGGGAGCCCATCTGGGCGGCACTCCCGAGGGCGCGCTGGCCCCCGATGGGAGCCGCATCGCGATCGTGCGCAGCCCGCTCACGACGGGCAGGATGCCCAACAAGGTGGCGTGGTACGACCTCGCCGGGGGCAAGCACTGCTGCGGTCGCGGCCACGTGGTCCCCAACAGCCGAGGCACCTTCGCGGTGATGACCTGACCCGAGGCCGACCGCGTGGTCACGCTGCGCTTCGCCGACACCTCGCCTGACAGCCAGGGTCTTGCCAGCGGCCTCGTGGTCGCCTCGGTCGACCTCACGACCGGGGACACGGAGGTCCGATCCCGACTCGCCGAGGACGCACCGGAGGCGTTCGCCACCGAGCTTCTCGCGTCACCCACGGCACCGGGCGTCGAGCCGCCGCACCCGTGGGACCCCCGGGTGACCTGGGGTGGCATCGTGCTGGTGCTCCTGGGCGCGGTGTGGCTCATCCGGCAGCGGAGGCGGCGTCGTGGCCGACCGTGACCTGTTCGAGGAGTTCGTCGCGGCGAGGTACGCCGCGCTGGTGCGGGCGGCGTACCTCCTCGTCGGCAACCGGTCGGACGCGGAGGACCTCGTGCAGACCGCGCTGGCCAAGGTCGTGCCGGTGTGGCCGCGCATCGCCGAGGACCCGGAGCGCTACGTCCGGACGGTGCTGGCCCGGGAGAGCGTCAACCGCTGGCGTCGGCGTCGCTGGCGGGAGGTGGCCACCGCCGAGCTCCCGGAGACCGCGCCGGCACCGGCCCTGGACGGCGTGGTCGCCGACCGGGCGACCCTGCGACGCGCGCTCGGTCGGCTGTCACCACGACAGCGGGCCGTGGTCGTGCTGCGGTTCTATGAGGACCTGAGCGTCGCCGAGGTGGCCGACGTCCTCCGCTGCTCGGAGGGGACGGTGAAGTCCCAGACCCACGACGCCTTGGCCCGCCTCAGGACGATCCTCCCGGACCGCGAGGAGATCAGCTGAGCAGCCGCCGTGCCAGGTCGAGGTGGAACGCGACGGCTAGGCCGAGGTCGTCGACGTGCACCCGCTCGTCGGCGTTGTGGTAGCCCGCGTCGAGCACGTCGGCCGGGGTGGAGCGGAACGGCGAGAAGCCGTAGGCAGCCGTGCCGCCCGCCGCGCGCAGGAAGCTCGAGTCGGTGAACCCGGTGCACAGCAGGGGCAGCGCCGTGGCGCCCGGCTCGTGCTCGGCCAGGAACCCCGCGATGGCCGCCACGACGGGTCCGTCGGCCGGCGAGGACGTGCCGGGCACGATCGGCTCGGGGAAGGACAGCTCGTGGGGGAGGTCGCGGCCCAGCCGGTCCGCGACGGCGGCCAGCACCTCCTCGGGCGTCATGCCGGGGAGGATCCGGCAGTCCAGCTCCACCCAGGCCCGGGCGGGCATGACGTTGCGCGCGGTCGACCCCGACAGCAGCGTCGGCGCCATCGTGATCCCGGCCAGCGGGGGGAGGGAGTGCACCAGCATCGGGTGGAGCGTGGCCGCCTGGTCCATCGCGGTCGCGAGGTCGGGGGAGCGGTCGGGGACCAGCACGTCCAGGGTGCGTTCCAGCAGCTCGGACCCCTCGAGCGTCGGCAGCCCACGGCCGATCCTGGTCATCAGCTCGCCCAGGCGCGGGACGGCGTTGTCGCCGATGGTCGGCATCGAGGCGTGCCCGGCCTCACCCAGCGCCGTCACCCGCACGGGCTGGGTGCCCTTCTCGCCGACCGCGAGCGTCAGCACCACCCGACCGTCGCTCAGCTCCAGGCGCTGGCCGCCGCCCTCGTTGACGGCGTACGTCGGCCGGATGTCGGGCCGCGACTCGAGGAGCCAGCGCATCCCCACGTCGGCGGCGCCGTCCTCCTCGTCGGCGACCATGACGAGCCACAGGTCCGCGCGCGGCGAGAACCCGGTGCGCGCCAGCTCGGCGAACGCGACGACGCGCGCCGCCACCTCGTTCTTCATGTCGACGGCGCCGCGACCGAACAGGAAGCCCGCGTCGTCGACGACCGCCTCGAACGGCGGGTGCGTCCAGTCCTGGGGATCTGCCGGGACGACATCGAGGTGACCGACGAACGCGAGCGACCCTTCGGCCCGGGGGAGTGACGCCTCGGCGGGGAGGCGGGCGACGAGGTTGGCGCGTCGGGGGTCCTTGGCGACGAGCTCCACCTCGAGGCGCTGCTCGGCGGGCGTGCCGGCGACGGCGTCGTGCAGGTAGCCGGCGAGGAAGTCCGCCGCCTCGGTCTCGTTGCCGTTGGTCGTGTCGATCCGGATCAGCCGGCGGGCGACCTCGAGCACCTCGTCCTGCAGCGCCTCCGGCGACCGGGCGGCGCGTGGCTCCGGCGCGCTCACCGCGGGTCCGCCCCGGCCAGGCCGAACCGGTCGAGCAGCCAGGCATAGACCTCGGCCTCGTAGGCCAGGTGGCCGAACCGGCCGGACGGTCCCACGTGCGCCCCGGCACCGGTCTCGGCGCGGAAGAGGCAGCGCGGCGACCACTGCGGGTCGCTGGCCCGCAGCGCGGCGACCCACTTGGCGGGCTCGCGGACCATCACGCGCGGGTCGTGGAGGGCGCCGGTCACCAGCAGGTCGGGCCGGCCGCCCGCGGGGGGCAGGTTGTCGTAGGGGGAGTAGGCCAGCATCCAGTCGAACTCCTCGCGCACCCGCGGGTCGCCCCACTCCTCCCACTCGGTGATCGTCAGCGGAGTCGCCTCGTCGAACATCGTGGTCACCACGTCGACGAACGGCACCTCGGCGACGACCGCGCACCAGCGGTCCGGCCGCTGGCTGAAGACGGCGCCCTGGAGCAGCCCGCCGGCGGACAGCCCTCGGGTCGCGATGCGTGCCGGGTCGACGAGACCCTCGCGGGCGAGCCCGTCGGCGACGGCGACCTGGTCGTCGAAGGTGTGCTGCTTGCGGGCCAGCTTGCCGTCGAGGTACCACGCCCGGCCCAGCTCGCCGCCCCCGCGCAGGTGCGCGAAGCAGAACACGGCACCCCGGTCCAGGAACGACGGGAGGGCCGGGTCCCACTCGGGCTCGAACACGGCCTCGTAGGAGCCGTAGCCATAGACGAGCGCTGGCGCCGTCCCGTCGAGCGGGGTGTCGCGGTGCCGCACGATCGTGGCGGGCACGAGCGTCCCGTCGGCGGAGGCAAAGGAGCGCCGCTCGGTCACATAGCGCCTCGGGTCGTGCCCCGGGGCCTCCTCGCGATGGACGTCGACCCGCTCACCCGTGGTCAGATCCACGGTCGACCAGACGGCCGGCTCGACGTAGGACTCGTCCACCACCGTGAACGTCGGCGAGTCATAGCGCGGGGTGTCCCAGAGGTACGGCGCCCCGCCGTCGAAGCGGCTCCGCACGTCGCGGCCGAGCCCCGAGAGGTCGTCGTGGGCCAGCACCCGCAGCACGTGGTCACCGCCGTTGCGGAGGTGCAGGACGACCCCGGCCGCGAACGCGTCGACCCGCTCGAGGCGGTCGCCCGGGTCCTCGGCGCGCGCCTCGACCCACGAGTCGGAGGACTGGTCGGCGCCGTCGGGCACCGGCGCCGACATCAGCCGGAACTCCACCGCGTCGTCGTTGGTGACCACGAGGAGGTCGCCGGTGCCGCCCGGGAGGAGCCGGTGCTCGGCGTGGTAGCGGACACCTGCCCGGCGGCCGCCGACCGACCACGGCCCCCGGGTGACGTCGTGGGCGTCGACGACCCAGCACTCCGAGGTGGTGTTGCTCTCGCTGACGAGCACGACGAGACCACCGGAGCGGGTCGCCCGGACGGTGACCTCGAACCGCTCGTCGGGCTCCTCGAGGACGAGGACGTCGTCGGTCGGGGCGCTGCCGACCCGGTGCCGCCAGACCTGGAACGGGCGGTAGGCGTCGTCGTGCACCGTGTAGAAGAACCACGACGAGTCGGCGCTCCAGGCGCCGCCGTAGTAGGTGCGCGGGACCTCCTCGGCCAGGTCCGCTCCCGTCGCCAGGTCCCGGAACCGCAGAGCGAAGACCTCGTCGCCGGTGCGGTCGACCGACCAGGCCAGCAGCCGCTCGTCGGGGCTGACCGCCGTCAGCCCCAGGTCGAGGTATCCGCTGTCGTCGGCCAGCGAGTTGACGTCGAGCATGGTCTCCGCACGAATTTCGCGGTCGTGAGGCGCCAACGCCGAGGAATCCTCGCCCCGTTGGGTCTCGGAACGACGATCTTCTCGCAACAGTACGGCGTAGTCCCTTCCGGCTGGGTGCACGGTGTAGTAGGAAAAGGCATCACGATGTGACCGGGGCGACACCTCGGTCGCGGCCAGCCGCGAGACCATCTCGGCCTGAAGAGCAGCGACGAGGGAGTTCAGATGGGTGCAGGAGACGTCGAAGAACGCGCGCTCGGCGACGAGGTGGGCGATCACCTCGGGGGAGTCGGATTCCCTCATCCACGCGTAGGGGTCCGGTCGGGTCACGCCGTGCTCGGTGTGGGCGAACGCCTCGGCGCGCGCCTGCGGGGGCTGCGGGGTGGAGGTCACGGGCGTCAACGTACCGGCGGCCGCCTCGCGGCGGCAGGTGCGTTGGTGCTGCTGTCCCTCGCGCCGGCGGTCGGCGTCGGCGCGGCGGCGCCGGGGGCGGCGGCCGCCGACAAGACGACCTTCACCGTCGCGCTGCTCAACGAGGCCGACTCCTTCAACCCGTTCCTGGGCATCCAGGCCGAGTCGTTCGAGATGTGGGCACTGACCTACGACTACATGACCGGCTACTCGATGACCGACATGTCGCCCGAGCCCGCGCTCGCGGACAGCTGGGACACCTCCGAGGACGGCCTCACCTGGACGTTCCACATCCGTGACGACGTCGACTGGTCCGACGGCGAGCACCTCACCGCCAACGACATCGCCTACACCTACAACCGGGTCCTCGACGGCGGTCCCGAGGCCGCCACGTGGAGCTCCTACCTCAGTGGCGTCACATCGGTGGAGGCCACCGATGACACGACCGTGGTCCTGAAGACCAAGAAGCCCAGCGCGACCCTGCCGCTGCTGCCCATCCCGATCGTGCCCGAGCACGTCTGGAAGGACGTCGACGAGAAGGCCGTCAAGACCTACAAGGCGGAGCCCGAGGGCGGCCAGCCGGTCGTCGGCTCCGGCCCCTTCCGGCTGGTCGAGGGCCAGGCGGGCGGGTCGACCTACCGGTTCGAGGCCAACCCCGACTACTGGGGCGGCGCGCCCCACATCGACGAGGTCGTGTTCCGCGTCTACAAGGCCGAGGACCCCGCGATCCAGGCACTCATCAAGGGCGAGGTCGACTTCGTCGAGGGCATCTCGGCGATCCAGGTCAAGGCGCTCCAGGGCCGCGACGGCATCACCGCCCAGAACGGCGACTCCCCGGGCTTCGACGAGATCGCCTTCAACACCGGCGCCGTCGACACCAAGACCGGCGACCCGATGGGAGACGGCAACCCGGCCCTGCAGGACCCGAAGTTCCGGCACGCGCTGGGCTACGCGCTCGACCTCGACCAGATCATCAGCAAGGCCTACCAGGGCGCCGGCGAGCCCGGCAGCGTCATCATCCCGCCGACCTACTCCAACTACCGGTGGGAGCCGAGCGCCGACGAGGCGTTCACCTTCGACCTCGACAAGGCGGGCCAGCTGCTCGACGAGGCGGGCTACGCCAAGGGCGCGGACGGCAAGCGCACGATGCCCGACGGGTCGCCGATCGGCACCCTGCGGCTCTTCGCCCGCAGCGAGTCCAAGACGTCGGTCGACGTGATGGAGTTCTTCAAGGAGTGGCTGGGCGAGCTCGGCATCGACGCGAAGGTGTCCGGCATGGACTCCAGCAAGCTCACCGACGTCATCCTGTCGGGCGACTTCGACGCCTTCGAGTGGGGCTGGTACGTCGAGCCCGACCCCGACTCGATGCTGTCCTACCTCACCTGCGGCCAGCTCGGGAACTGGTCGGACTCGTGGTACTGCAACAAGGACTACGACGCGCTCTACGACCAGCAGCACTCCGAGGTCGACGACGCCAAGCGGGTCGAGATCGTCAAGCAGATGCAGCAGATCCTCTTCGAGGACTCGCCCTACCTCGTGACGGCCTACAACTCCATCGGCGAGGCCTGGCGCAGCGACCGCTTCGCCTGCATGCGACCGCAGCCCGACCCCGGTGGGGTGCTGCTCATCCAGTACGGCGTCTACAACTACAAGAACATGCGTCCGGCCGACCAGGCGGGCGACTGCGGCGGCCAGGAGGGCGTCACCCAGGCGACCACCTCGTCCGGCAGCGACGGCGTCGGCTCGGGCGTGCTCATCGGCGGCGGGGTCGTGCTGCTGGCGCTGCTGGGTGCCGGCGGGTTCGCGATGGCGCGGCGCCGTACGACGGCAGGTGATCGCGAGTGACGCTCGCCGCCACCGAGGCGGCGGTCGGGACCACGACCACCAGTCGAGGACGACGCAGCTACGGCCGCTACCTGCTGGGCAAGGTGGCCGGCTCGCTCGGAAGCCTGGCGTTCATCCTCGTGGTGAGCTTCTTCCTGTTCCGGGTCCTGCCCGGCGACCCGGCGCGCACGCTCGGGAGGGGACGCCTCAGCACACCCGAGCAGGTGGCGGAGTTCAACCGGACCCACGGGCTCGACCAGCCGCTGGTCCAGCAGTTCTTCACCTTCCTCAAGAACACCCTGACCGGCGACCTCGGCATCTCCGTGCGCTACAACCAGCCCGTGTCCGAGCTGATCGCCGCGCAGATCTGGCCGACCCTGCTGCTGGTCGGCACGTCGACGATCCTGGCGACGCTGCTGGGCGTCTGGCTCGGCGTCAACCAGGCGTGGAAGCGCGGCACCAAGTTCGACCAGCTGACCAGCGGAGCGTCGCTGACGCTCTACTCGATGCCGGAGTGGTGGCTCGGGCTGATGCTCATCTTCGTGCTGTCGGTCGGTGTCGGACCGCTCCCGGGGCTGTTCCCGACCGGCGGGCTGCACTCGACCGACGTCGACCCGTCGTCGGTGGTCGGCTGGTTCGACACGGCGTGGCACCTGACGCTGCCGGTGATCACCCTGACCCTGGCCTACCTCGCCGACTACTCGCTGATCATGCGGTCCTCGCTGCTCGACGAACTGGGGGAGGACTACCTCATGACGGCCCGGGCCAAGGGGCTGCGCGACATCCAGGTGCGCAACACCCACGCGGTGCGCAACGCACTGCTGCCGACGACCACCGTCATCGCCCTCAACCTCGGGTTCGTGGTCTCGGGGGCGATCACCATCGAGACGATCTTCTCCATCAAGGGGCTGGGACTGCTGACCACCGAGGCGCTCAACGGACCCGACCTGTGGATGCTCCAGGGAACCTTCCTGGTGACCTCCGCGGCCGTGATCGTCGCCAACCTGCTGGCCAACCTGCTCTACGGCCTGCTCGACCCGCGGGTGCGCACATGAGCACGACCACCTCCCTCACCGCGCGCCAGGTCGCACGGCAGCGGCGCGCGGCCGGCTGGCGGCGCAACTGGGCGGAGTTCCGCCGGCACCGCTCCGGCCTCGTCGGGCTCGGCATCCTCGTCTTCTTCGTGGTCGTCGCGCTCGCGGCGCCCCTGCTCGCCGACCATGACGGCCTCTCGGTCACCAAGGCGACGGGCGAGGTCCTCGAGTCCCCGTCGTCGACCTACTGGCTCGGCACCGACGACAACGGCCGCTCGGTGCTGACGCTGCTGATCTGGGGATCCCGCGTCTCGCTGTTCGTCGGCCTGTCCGCGACCGTGATCTCGATGGTGATCGGGACCCTGGTCGGCTTGCTGTCGGGCTACTACACCGGCTGGCCGGGGCGGATCCTGTTCCGCCTCACCGAGTGGTTCCTGGTGATCCCGTTCGTCCCGTTGGCCATCGTCCTGGCGACGGTGCTCGGACCCTCGCTCATCAACATCTCGGTGGTCATCGGCATCACGTCGTGGCCGGCCACGACCCTGCTCATCCGCAGCCAGACGCTGACGGTCAAGGAGCGCGCCTACCTCGAGCGGGCCCAGGTGCTGGGGGCCGGTCGCTGGCACCAGATCAGCCGCCACATCCTGCCCAACGTGATGCCCATGGTGTTCGCCAACACCACGCTCACCGTGGCCATCGCGATCCTGTCCGAGACCACGCTCAGCTTCCTGGGCCTCGGCGACCCGACGCGCATCTCGTGGGGCTCCATGCTGGAAGGTGCCTACAACGTCGGTGCGATGACGACCGGGTCGTGGTGGTACTTCGTGCCGCCCGGTGTCTGCGTCGTCCTCGTCGTCCTGGCGTTCACGCTGGTCGGTCAGGCCCTCGAAGAGGTGCTCAACCCGCGGCTGAAGGCCCGCCGATGAGCGCCGCGACGAGTCCCGCGGCCGACGCCCGGCCGGGAGCGGAGGGTCGCCCGCTGCTGGCGCTCGAGGACGTGTCGGTGACCTATGAGACGAGCGGCGGCGCGGTGCCCGCCGTACGCTCGGTGAGCCTGACCGTCGAGCGCGGCCAGATCGTCGGCGTCGCGGGGGAGTCCGGCTGCGGCAAGTCCACGCTGGCCAGCACCGTGCTGCGGCTCCAGCCGGCGAGCGCGACCGTCGAGGGACAGGTGCTGCTCGACGGTGCCGACGTGCAGACCATGCGCTGGGGCGAGCTGCGGGCGCTGCGCTGGGCGGGTGCCTCGATGGTGTTCCAAGGTGCCCTGCACTCGCTCAACCCGGTGCACCGGGTGGGCCGCCAGATCGCGGAGGCGATCCAGACCCACGCCCGGGACCTGTCGGACCAGGCCGTCGCGGACCGGGTGGCTGAGCTCCTGGGCCAGGTGGGGCTGCCGCCCGAGCGGGCGCGGTCCTATCCCCACCAGCTCTCGGGTGGGCAGCGACAGCGCATCATGATCGCGATGGCGCTCGCGTGCGACCCCGACCTGGTGATCGCCGACGAGCCGACCACGGCCCTCGACGTGATGGTGCAGGCACAGATCCTCGACAAGCTCGCCGAGCTGGTCCGCGGGCGCGACCTGGGGGTGCTCATCATCAGCCACGACCTGTCGGTGCTCGCTGACCTGTGCGACGTGATCACGGTGATGTATGCCGGTCGCGTCGTCGAGCAGGGTCCGGCCGACCAGATCTTCACCTCGCCCCTACACCCCTACGCCGCCGCCCTGGCGGCCGCGTTCCCCCGCGTGGGCGACCCCGCCGCCCGGTTCGCGCCGAGCGGGCTGCCCGGCGATCCGCCCGACCCGGCGGCGCTGCCGCCCGGGTGCTCGTTCGCGCCGCGCTGCCCGATCGCGGTCGACTCCTGCAGCGAGGCGGTGCCGCCCCTGACCCAGCACGCACCCGGGCGGACCGCGGCCTGCTTCCGGGTGGGGGAGGCGCGATGACCGCCGAGCAGACGGCCGGGGCCCCGCCCCGCCATGGCGTTGCCGAGGACGTGCGGGAGCTCGAGGCGCACCAGCTGGTCGTCCAGTTCACGACCCGGGCCGGCACCGTGGCGACCGCACTGGCCGGCGCGGACCTGCGCGTGCGGCCGGGCGAGGTGGTCGCCCTCGTCGGCGAGTCCGGCTCTGGCAAGACGACGCTCGCCCGGACCCTGATGGGTCTGGAGCGGCCGACGTCGGGGTCGGTCACGTTCGCCGGCCGTCCCCTCGACTACTCCATGCGCGGGCTGCGCGCCTTCCGGCAGTCGGTGCAGATGGTGCTCCAGGACCCGGCGGGGGCGCTGAACCCGCGGCAGACGGTCTATGACTCCGTCGTCGAGGGCATCCGCCTGCACGGCATGGTCGACTCCGACCCCGAGGGCCGCTCCGAGACCCAGCTGGTGGCGGCCGCGCTGTCGTCGGCGGGCCTGCGTCCGCCCGAGGGGCTGTTCCTGCGCTATCCCCACGAGCTGTCGGGAGGCCAGCGCCAGCGGGTGCTGATCGCCGGCGCCCTGGCGCTGCGGCCCGAGCTGCTGCTGGCCGACGAGCCGGTGTCCTCGCTGGACGCGTCGATCCGGGGCGAGATCCTGGCGCTGCTGCTCCGGCTGCGCCAGGAGATGGGGCTCGGCGTGCTCGTCGTGACCCACGACCTGGGGCTCGCGTGGAACATCGCCGACCGGGTCGCGGTGATGTATCTCGGCCGGATCGTCGAGTCCGGCCCCACCGAGGAGGTGCTGGCGCGCCCGCGGCACCCCTACACCCAGGCCCTGCTGTCCGTCGTACCCGAGATCGCGCACATGGCGCCCGTCGTGCTCCACGGCGAGATCCCGGACCCGACCCGGATCCCGGCCGGCTGCCGGTTCCACCCGCGCTGCCCGCAGCTGGCCGACGGGCGGGCCGCGGCCGTGGCCGACGACTGTCGCCGGACCGAGCTGCCGATCCTGCCGGCCGACCCGACGGGTCACCACGTGGCGTGCTTCTGGGCCGACCACGCCGAGAACCCGCCGGCGGAGGGTGCGCATGGCTGAGACCTACGACGTCGCGGTGGTCGGTCTGGGCGCCCTCGGCTCGGCCGCGGCCCACCGGCTCGCCGCCCGCGGGCTGTCGGTCGTCGGGCTCGAGCGGTTCGAGCTCGGCCACGAGCGGGGCGCCTCGCACGACACCAGCCGGATCCTGCGCCACAGCTATCACACGCCGACCTACGTCCGGCTGACCTGCGAGGCCTACGACGACTGGGCCGCGCTCGAGGACGCGGCGGGGGAGTCGTTCGTCACCGAGGTCGGCGGTCTCGACCTGTTCCCGCCCGACCCGGCCATCGGGCTGGCCGACTACACCGAGTCCCTGGACGCGGTCGGCATCCCCCACGAGCTGCTCCCGGTCGCCGACATCGCCGAGCGCTGGCCGCAGCTCTCCCTGCCCGAGGGGACCGTCGGCCTCTTCCAGAGCCGGGGCGCGATCGTGCCGGCCGCCCGTGGCACCGCGGCGATGCAGCGGCTGGCGAGGGCCTCGGGGGCCGTGCTCCGCGACTCGTCGCCCGTCACGGGGCTGAGGGACCTCGGCTCGTCGGTCGAGATCGTCGCGGGCGGGACGACGTACTCCTGCGCCTCGGTGGTCGTGTGCGCGGACGCGTGGACCAACGCGGTGCTGGCCGGGCTCGGGGTGTCCGTGCCGCTGACGACGACGCTGGAGCAGGTGACCTACTTCGGGCCGGCCGACCCCGCGGTGTTCGGGCCGGGCGCCCTGCCGCTGTGGATCTGGATGGACGAGCCGTCGTTCTATGGCTTCCCCTGCTATGGCGAGGCGACGATCAAGGCCGCGCAGGACTGCGGCGGGCCCGCCGTCGACCCCGACGCCCGGACCTTCGACCCGTCCCCCGAGATGGAGGCGCGCCTGGCCGCGCACGTCTCGTCGATGCTGCCCGGGTCGGGCGCCCCGGTGCGCTCGCGCCGCTGCCAGTACACCCTGACCCCCGACCGGGACTTCGTCCTCGCCCCCGTGCCCGGGCACCCCTCGGTGGTGGTCGGGCTCGGTGCCGCCCACGGCTTCAAGTTCGCTCCCACCTTCGGCCGGATCCTCGCCGACCTGGTGGTGGACGGCTCGACCCCCTCCGACATCGCCCCGTTCGGCTTCGACCGCCCCGGCCTCACCGACCCCGCCTTCGTGCCGACCTGGCTGGTCTGAGACCGGCTGCCGTGACCTGCCGAGTTGGACCAATCGGCGCGAAAATGCCGTTTCGACCTGTCGTTTGTGACCAATCGACGAGGTCCGTGCGACGCTGAGGTGTGGCCCTGCTGGTGGTCGGGACGGCCTACGTCGCCGTCCTGGTGGTCAAGGTGCTGACCCTCCGCTGGGCGGCGACCGAGCTGCCACCGCGGGTGGCAAGCCACTTCGGCCCGCGGGGGAGACCGGACGGCTGGATGTCGCGCCGGTCGTTCCTGCTGCTGGAAGGAGCGCTCGCGGTCGTGACGGTGGTCGGCATCCCGCTGCTGGCCTCGCTGCTGGCGCGGTATGCCGACGCGGGGCTCAACATCCCGCACCGGGAGGCGTGGCTGCTCCCTGAGCACCGTGACGAGCTCGTGCGTCGGCTAGAGCTCGACGGCCTGGCGATGGGTGCGCTGACCGGAGCCCTGCTTGCGTGGATCGACGTCGCCGTCGTGCGAGCCAACCGCCTCGCGGAGCCCCGGCTCGGCCGCTCCGTCTGGGTCGTGACCGGAGCGTTCGTGGCCGCCGTGTCTCTCGGGGTGCTCTACGTCGCGGTGTGGCAGTTCCGCAGCCCCGGGTGAGCGACGACCGGATCTCCGGGACCATGCGGTTTGGCCCCAATCCGCGCGATCCAGGGTCCCGAACGTGCGGTTTGCGTCCAATACGCGCGGTGTGGCCTCCCGCCGCTCCTCGCCCCGCGTCACCCACACGATCGACACCATCGATTGGTCACAAACGACAGCTCTGGACCCCGAAATCGCACCGATTGGTCCAACTCGGCAGATGACGGTCAGCCCTCGACGAGCCGCCACCCGTCAGCGGCGTCGAGCACGACGTCGGCCCGCTCGCGGGTCCGCTGGGCGGCGAAGTGGGCGGCCTCGTCGACCATCCACTGCTCCCAGTGGCCGAGCATGGCCTCACCGTCGCGCTCCAGCCCGCGGGCGAGGCGCACCTCGGCGGGGGCGGACACCCAGACCAGGGTGCCGATGGCGTCGGCATACTCCAGGGCCCCCGAGCCGACGCCCTCGACCACCAGCAGCGACACCGGCCCGACCACGTGCTCCTCCGCCCAGGCCGAGGCGAGCCAGTCCCACCGCCGGTAGCGGCCGGGGAGCCCGGCGCCCAGCGGCACCACGATCCCGTCGCGGATCCGCGACGCGACGTCACCCAGCCCCGACCACCCCTGGTACATGTCGTCCATGTGCAGCACCCGGGCCGACGGGACCCGGTGCCGCGAGGCCGCGACGACGGCGTCGGCCAGCGTGGTCTTGCCCGACCCGGCAGGGCCGTCGACGCACACGAGCCGGCCCCGCCCGAGCGTGGGTGCGGAGGCCAGGCAGTGGTCGAGGACCAGCCGCGCGGCGGCCTCGGCTCCCACAGCGGCCCCACCGCTCGGCAGGGTCGGGTCAGAACGCAAGGCCGAGCCCCCGGTAGGTCGGCACGGCCTCGACGTACGACGCTCCCGCGAGCAGGCGCACCGACGTCACGTGCTCGAACAGCTCGCCGGACTTGGCGTGCCGGAACCACACCACGTCGCCGACCCGCAACAGGGCCGCCGAGCGCCCGGTCAGCGGCGTCTGGACCTCGCCGGCTCCCTCGAGGCCCGTCAGGTGCAGCCCGGGTGGCGCCCACGGCACGGGCAGCCGGTCGGCTCCGCCCGGACCGGAGGCCACGAAGCCGCCGCCGTGCACGGTCGCGATGCCGGGCGCCGGCTTGCGGGTGACCGGCAGGCCGAAGTAGGCGGCCGGCCGGGGGTCGAACGACTCGAAGTGGTCGAACAGCGCCGGCACCAGCAGCCCCGACCCCGCCGACACCTCGGTCACCACCGGGTCGGCGGCCGACTCGGCGACCGACCCGGAGCCCCCGGCGTTCCACAGGGACACGACCTCGGGCCCGAGCGCGGCCACCAGGGCGTCGGACAGCTCACGCCGACGCACGGCCAGCTGGCCGAGCGAGGCGTCCTTGAGGCGTCGTACGACGAGCGAGCGCGCGCGCTGGTGGGGCACGGCGTCGGGCACCCCGGCCACCTGGCCCTCGTAGGTCATCACGCCGACCAGCCGGAACCCCGGCCGCTGCGCCACCAGGCACGCGAGCTCCACGACGTCGCGGGTGTCATAGAGCGGGGAGCGCTTCGGGCCGACCTGCTGCCCGGCCATGCGGAGCCCCGCGTCGACGTCGATCGCCACCCGCACGGGCACGGCCTTGGAGGACCGCACCGAGTCCACGACCGCGAGGTGCTCGCGGCAGTCGACCATCAGCGTGACGGCGGCCGCGGCGGACGGCGACGCGACGAGCGCGGCCAGCGACGCGGCGTCGACCGTCGGGTAGGCCACCAGGATGTCGTCGGAGACCCCGTGCTCGTGGAGCCACAGCGCCTCGGCCAGGGTGTAGGCGAGGACCCCGCGGAACCCCGGGGTCGCCAGGGCACGCGACACGAGCGCCGGGACCCGCAGCGACTTGGAGGCCACCCGCACGGGCGTGCCGGCCGCCCGGCGCACGAGGTCGGCGGCGTTGGCGTCGAAGGCGTCGAGGTCGACCACGGCCACCGGCAGCTCGGGGCGCGCCTCGGCGCGGGCCGCCTCCAGGCGCGACCAGAGCCGGTTGCGGTCGACGAAGCCGTGGGTCATCAGGTGATGCCGCGCCTGCGCAGGATCGCCTCGATCTCGGCCATCTCGTCGTCGACGGGCGCCCCCCTGGCCGGCGCGGGCGATGCGGGCAGCGCTCCGTCGGCGGGCGTACGGCGCAGCGACCGCCTCGAGCTCCGCCGCCCGGGAGCCTGGGGCACCCGGCGCGCGACCAGCAGCAGGACCACCGACAGCACGACCAGGGCCCCACCCACCCAGACCGAGGGGCTGAAGACCAGCCGGGTCGCCCAGAGCGTGATGGCGTCGAGGATCCGCATGGCCAGCGTGAGCGACCCGGTGAACAGCAGCCCGAAGGGCAGCACCATCAGGGCGACCCCGCGCACCAGCGACCGCCAGGCCCGTCGCCGCCAGGAGATGAACGTCCACACGCCCGCGAAGGTGCTCAGCGAGATCGCCAGCGCCCACATGATCGGGTTGACGTAGTAGAGGCCCACGCGCCAAGACTCGCACATCGCCACGACCGCCCGCGTGCCAAGATCGGCGCCATGTCCGGCGCTTCCCCGACCCCCGACACCGGCGAGGTCCCGCACGCGGTCGCGAGCGCGCTGGCGTCGTACGCCGCCGACGAGGGCAGCTTCGCCGACGCGCTGGCGGCGGTGCTGGACAGCCGCCTCCTGTTGGCGCTCGTCGAGGTGCCCGCCTCGACGTTCGCCGAGCCCGAGGGGCACGACCACCACGGCCACGACGACCACCAGGACGCCGCACCGGACCACCACCACGGCGACACCGCGATGGCGGCGGTCTCGATCCAGCGCCCCGACGGGCTGCGCGGGCTTCTGGCCTTCACCGGCACCGAGCCGCTGCGACGCTACGACGCCACGGCCAGGCCGCTGCCCGTCACCGGTCGCGAGGCCGCCGAGACCGCGCTGCGCGACGGCGCCGCGGCCCTGCTCGTCGACCTGGCCGGCCCGGTCCGGCTGGTCGTCGACGGTGAGGACCTCGCCGGGATGGCGGCCGGGTGGACGCTCGGGCGGGTGGGGGAGCGCTCGGTCTGGATTCGGCCGGCCGCGGAATGATCCGGTAGCATGCGGCGTTGACCGATCAGACCCGGTTCCGACCGGGGACGATCACCACAAGCGGAGACAGCCACGAGTCGTCTCCCACCCGCATCGGCCGCCGCAGGTCGTCGGGTCCGGTCCGAGAGCGGACCACGGCGCGAGCCGTGGGCGGCGCTCATGACTGGCCTCCGCTTGCACCAGCGGAGGCCTTCTCCATGTTCCGGCACTGCCGGAGCGGTGCGGGCCTCCGGACACCATGTCACCAGGAGGACCTATCAGCACCGAGCTGCGTATCAACGACCGGATCCGGGTTCCCGAGGTCCGGCTCGTGGGACCCAACGGGGAGACCGTGGGCATCGTGCCGACGGGCGAGGCGCTCAAGCTCGCCCAGGAGGCCGATCTGGATCTCGTCGAGGTTGCGCCGACGGCCCGTCCGCCGGTCTGCAAGCTGATGGACTACGGCAAGTTCAAGTACGAGAACGCGCAGAAGGCGCGCGAGGCGCGCCGCAACCAGACGAACGTGATCATCAAGGAGATGAAGCTTCGTCCCAAGATCGACCAGCACGACTACGAGACCAAGAAGGGTCACGTCGTGCGCTTCCTGCGCGCAGGGGACAAGGTCAAGATCACGATCATGTTCCGCGGCCGCGAGCAGCACCGTCCCGAGCTGGGCTTCCGCCTGCTCCAGCGGCTGGCCGAGGACGTCACGGAGCTGGGCTTCGTGGAGTCGGCGCCCAAGCAGGACGGCCGCAACATGATCATGGTGCTCGGCCCCCACAAGAAGAAGGCCGAGGCCAAGGTCGAGATGAAGGCCGAGAAGGAGACCCGCGCCGCCGAGCGGGCCGCCATCGAGGCCGAGGAGCGCGCCGAGCGCACCGCCGCCAACGCCGCCCACGTGGGCGCGAAGAAGAAGGAGCGCGGCCGCTCGGAGAACCTCGACCCCGAGATCGACGCCTGACCCGCACCACCCGCACGACTCACCGGGCGCACCAGCGCGCCACCTGACGCTGGACGAGGAAGCGCGCGAGCGCTGCCCCGGACCAGCCGCACGACATCGAGAAGAAGGACGAGAGAGATGCCGAAGAACAAGACGCACTCGGGCGCGAGCAAGCGCTTCCGGGTCACCGGGTCGGGCAAGATCCGCCGCCAGAAGGCCGGTCTGCGCCACAACCTGGAGAAGAAGCCCTCGAAGATGACGCGTCGCATGGCGGGCACCACCGAGGTGGCCAAGCCCGACGTCAAGCGCGCGAAGAAGCTCCTGGGCCTCTGAGCCCCCGACCCACACCCGTCTTCAGCATCAAGGAGTAACCCAGATGGCACGCGTCAAGCGGGCAGTCAACGCCCAGAAGAAGCGCCGCACCACCCTCGAGCGCGCCAGCGGCTACCGCGGCCAGCGCTCGCGCCTCTACCGCAAGGCCAAGGAGCAGGTCACCCACTCGCTGGTCTACAGCTACAACGACCGGCGCAAGAACAAGGGCAACTTCCGTCGCCTGTGGATCCAGCGGATCAACGCGGCCGCCCGCGCCAACGGCATGACCTACAACCGCTTCATCCAGGGCCTCAACCTGGCCGGCATCGAGGTCGACCGCAAGATCCTCGCCGACCTGGCCGTCAACGACGCCCCGGCGTTCGAGGCGCTCGTCGAGGCGGCCCGCAAGGCGCTGCCCGAGGACGTCAACGCCCCCGCGGCCTCCTGACGCACCCGCAGCATCCCGACGTGGCGGGCTTCCGCACCCACCCGGTGCCCTTGACCAAGGGCAACGACCGGGTCAAGCAGGCACGGAAGCTCGCCCGTCGTGCGTCCCGCACCGAGCAGCGGCGCTTCCTCGCCGAGGGCCCCAAGGCCGTCGAGGAGGCACTCGCCCTGCCCGGGTGCGTGGTCGAGGTGTTCGCCTCCGTCGCCGCCGATGAGCGGTACGGCGACCTGCGTGGTCGCACCCCCCGATGGACGACCGTCGACGACGCGGCCCTGGCGTCGCTCTGCGACACCGTGCACCCGCAGGGGCTCGTGGCCGTCTGCCGGTTCCTGGACCGGCCCCTCGACCACGTCGTCGGTGCCGGCCAGCGGCTCGTCGCCGTCTGCGCCGAGGTCCGCGACCCGGGCAACGCCGGCACGGTCGTCCGCACCGCCGACGCGGCCGGGGCGGACGCGGTCGTCCTCGCCGGCGACTCGGTCGACCCCTACAACCCCAAGACGGTCCGCGCGACGGTCGGCAGCCTCTTCCACGTGCCCCTCGCGCTCGCCGACGACCCGGCGGGCGCCCTGCGGCACCTCCGGGCCAGCGGACTGACCGTGCTCGCCGCCGACGGGGGAGGCGAGCTCGACCTCGACGAGGCGGCCGACGACGGGCTGCTGGCCGCTCCCACGGCGTGGCTGTTCGGCAACGAGGCCCACGGCCTGTCCGACGAGCTCGCCGCGCTGGCCGACCACCGGGTCCGCATCCCGATCCACGGCCGGGCCGAGAGCCTCAACCTGTCCACCGCGGCGGCCGTCTGCCTCTATGCCAGCGCGCGCTCCCAGCGATCCGCCCCCGCCTCTGGCTAGAGTGCTCAGCGTGGCGGAGCCCCAGCCGAGCGGACTGCAGTTCTTCCTCAACGCCTACCCCGACGGCATCGTGGGCGCGGACATCGAGGGCACGGTCACGATCCTCAACGAGACCGCGGCCCGCATGCTCCAGGTCGACGTGGCCCAGGCGGTCGGCCAGCCGATCGACCTCGTGCTGCGCCTGCAGGACAGCCACGGCCGGACCTGGCTGGAGATGAACCGCCCCTTCGAGTCCATCAACATCAGGACCGGCGTCCCCGAGCAGGCGTGGCTGCTGCCCGACGGCACCGAGGTCCTGGTCACCGCGCGCCTGGTGCGGCGCGAGCCGCTGGGCGAGCTGCTCGGCGTCGGCGTCGGGCTGCGCAGCGGCCGTGGCCGGGCCCGCCTCGACCGTGAGCGCTCCGACCTGGTGGCCACCGTCGCCCACGAGCTGCGCTCGCCGCTGACCGGGGTGAAGGGCTTCGTCCAGGCGATGCTCAACCGATGGGACAAGCTCAACGACGAGCAGAAGCGCCTCATGCTCACCACGGTCAACGTGGACGCCGACCGGCTGAGCAGGCTGATCGCCGAGCTGCTCGACGTCGCGCGGATCGACACCGGCCGGCTCTCGCTCTACCCGCGCCCCGTCGACGCCGCCGTGCTCGTGACCCGGGTCGTGGAGTCGGTCCGCGCCGGAACGGCCCGGCCGGTGACCTACGACCCGCCCGAGGAGCTCCCCGAGATCTCGGCCGACCCCGACAAGTTCACCCAGGTGGTCACCAACCTCGTCGAGAACGCCGTCCGGCACGGCGATGGCGCTGTCACGGTGACCACGCGGCCCACGCCTCCGGGTGCCGAGCTCCCGGGGGTCGTCCTCACCGTCGACGACGAGGGCACCGGCATCGCTCCGGAGATCCGGCGCCGGGTGTTCACGAAGTTCTGGACGGGCGGCGCCCGCGGCGGCTCCGGTCTGGGGATGTACATCGTGCACGGCCTGGCCCGGGCCCACGGCGGCAGCGTGGAGATCGACGACGCCCCCGGCGGTGGGGCCCGGGTCAAGGTCACCTGGCCGCTGGCGACCGAGGACGACTGACGGGTCGACGGACGTCGACCGAGCGGCGCGGGGATCTGCACACAACCTTCACGCGTCGTCCCCGCGCCCCACCCCTCTCGCTCCCTAGGGTGAGAGACATGACGGTCCCGCAGCCTCGGCGGCTCCTCGTGGTCGAGGACGAGCCGGTCATCAACGACACCGTCACCCGTCGGCTCGAGGCCGAGGGCTATGCCGTCGAGCAGGCCTGGGACGGCCCCGGCGCCGTCGCCGCCTGCGCGGCCCGGCCGCCCGAGCTGGTCGTCCTCGACCTGATGCTGCCGGGGTACGACGGCCTCGAGGTCTGCCGCCGCATCCAGCGCGACCGCCCGGTGCCGGTCCTGATGCTCACCGCTCGCGACGACGAGTCCGACATCCTCGCGGGGCTCGCGGTGGGTGCCGACGACTACCTGACCAAGCCGTTCGGCATGAAGGAGCTCGTCGCCCGGATCGCGGCCCTGCTGCGCCGGGTCGACCGCGCCGCCGAGCTCGCCCGACGGGAGCCGTCGACCCTCGAGGCCGGCGGCGTGAGCGTCGACACCGGCACCCGGCGGGTCGTCGTCGACGGGGCCGAGGTCCACCTCACGCCCACCGAGTTCGACCTGCTCGCCTGCCTCGCCGCAGACCCGGGTCGGGTGCTCACCCGCGAGCAGCTGCTCGCCGACGTCTGGGACTGGCCGGACGCCTCGGGCACGCGGACCGTCGACAGCCACGTCAAGGCGCTGCGCGCCAAGATCGGTGCTCACCGGGTGCGGACGGTGCACGGCGTCGGCTATGCGCTGGAGCGGGCATGAGCACCTCGGCCGGCGGTCCTCGCCCGGCGGCGCCCCTCGCGCGCGTCGCGTCGCTCAAGATCAAGCTCGGCCTGCTGGTCGCCGCCAGCGTGGCCGTCGCCGCCGCGCTCGGCACCGTGGCGTCGGATGGGGGAGTGGCGCCCTGGCTGGCCATCCCGGTGACGGTCGCCCTGGCGCTCGGGATCACCCAGCTCCTGGCGGTCGGGATGACGGCCCCACTGCGCGAGATGACGGCGGCGGCCCGGGTGATGGCCCGCGGCGACTACGACGTTCGCGTCGCCTCGGGGACGCGTGACGAGGTGGGCCAGCTCGCCGACGCCTTCAACACGATGGCCGCGGACCTCGCCACGGTCGACCGGGAGCGGCGCGACCTGGTCGCGACCGTCGCCCACGAGCTGCGGACGCCGCTGACCGCGTTGAGCCTGCGGCTGGAGAACCTCGTCGACGGGGTCGAGGAGCCCGACCCCGAGGCGCTCGCCGAGCTCCTCGCGCAGTCCCGGAGGCTGTCCTCCCTGGTGGGCGACCTGCTCGACCTGTCGCGCATCCAGGCCGGCCTCCGACCGCTCGACCTGGCTCCGGTCGCCCTCGCACCCCTGCTCGAAGGGGTGGTCGCCGAGGTGACCCGGCCGGGGCGCGTGGTCCGCTTCGCGGTGGAGGTCGCTCCGGGCGACCTCACGGTCACCGCCGACGCCGTACGCCTGCGGCAGCTGCTCACCAACGTCCTCGACAACGCCGCCCGACACAGCCCGTCCGAGGGCACGGTCACCGTCTCCGCCACCTCGTCCGCCGGGCGCTGGCTGCTCGAGGTGTCCGACGAGGGGCCCGGCGTGCCGCCCGAGAGCCGCGAGCGCGTCTTCGAGCGCTTCGGCACGCTGGCCGGCCACGAGGGCGGCGGCACCGGGCTCGGCCTGGCGATCGCACGCTGGGTCGCCGAGCTGCACGGCGGCACGGTCCGCTTCGTCGACCCGGCCGCCGGGTCCGCCGGCGCGCGGCTGCGCCTCGAGCTGCCCCTGACACCCCCGGTCCACCCCACCTCGGAGGAGACCACCATGTCGCCCACTCCCGTCCCGCCGGCCGCCGCCGCGCCGCCGTCCGCCCCGCCGTCGGCGCAGCCGGCCCCCGCCGCCTCACCCCCACCGGCGGGTGCGACTCCGCCTCCGCCGCTGGACGCGCTGTTCGGAGCCTTCTGGCCCGAGCGTGCGCTGCCCCGGCGCGTCGACGTGCTGCTCGCCGCCCTCGGCACCGGCGCGCTCGCCGGGGTGGTGCTGCCCGAGCACGAGCCGGGGCTGGCGCTCCTCCTCGTGCTGGCCGCCGCCGGGGCGACGGTGCTGTTCGCCGCCCGACACCGCCGCGACCCCTTCACGCTCGCCAGCGCGGCGATCTGCGCGGTGCTCGCGTCGACGGTCGTGCTGCGCGACGCCCAGTGGATCGTCCTCCTGTGCCTGCTGGCCGGTGCGGGGCTGATGACGGTCGCGGTGACGCGCGGGGCGACCGTGCCCGGGTTCGTCCTGTCAGGGATCTCGTGGGTGCTCGCCGGACTGCGCGGGCTCCCGTGGCTCGGCCGCACGGCGGGCCGGCTGGCCGGGGTCGGCCGTGGGCCTGCGGTCGTCCGCACCGTCGCGCTCTCGGTCGCGGGGCTGCTGGTCTTCGGCCTGCTGTTCGCCTCCGCCGACGCGGTCTTCGCGCACTGGCTCGACCTGGTGCTGCCCGACTGGACGGTGGACTCGTTCGTCGCCCGGACGTTCGTCGCCGTCTTCGTGGGCGGCGTCGTCCTCGCGGCGGCCTACCTGGCCCTCAACCCGCCCGTCGTCGACCACGGCGCGGGCGAGCGTCGCCCGGTGCGTCAGCGCTACGAGTGGCTGGCGCCCGTGCTGGTCGTCGCCGCCGTCTTCGCCGCCTTCCTCGGCGCCCAGCTCGCCGAGGTCTTCGGAGGCGACGCCTACGTGCAGCGCACGACCGGTCTCACCTACTCGGAGTACGCCCACCACGGCTTCTGGCAGCTCGTGGTCGCCACGGTGCTCACGCTTCTCGTCGTGTGGGCCGCGGGCCGCAAGGCGGCCGTCGAGACGGCGGTCGACCGGCGCTGGCTGCGCGGGGCGCTCGGCGCGCTGTGCCTGCTGACCCTGGTCGTGGTGTGGTCGGCGATGCACCGCATGCAGGTCTACGACCAGGCCTACGGCTTCACCCGCACCCGGCTGCTGGTCTGGGTCTTCGAGGGCTGGCTCGGACTGGTGCTGCTCGGCGTGCTCGGCGCCGGGCTGCGGCTCCGGGCCGGCTGGCTCGCCCGCTTCGGCCTCCTGACAGGTACGGCGGCGCTCGCGGGGCTGGCGCTGCTCAACCCGGACGCGTGGATCGCGCAGCACAACCTCGACCGCTACCAGGAGACCGGGAAGGTGGACACCGCCTACCTGTCGACACTCTCCGCGGATGCGGTGCCGGTCATGGCCGGCCAGACCGACGTCGTCGAGCTGACCTGCGCGCTCCCTCAGTCGTGGTATGTCCGGGACCGTTCCTGGCTGTCGTGGAACCTCGGTCGGGCGAGGGCACTCGATGCAGTCGGAGGGCTCAGTGGGTGGGACGCCCGGTTCGCGGGGTGTCTCTCGGACTAACCGGTTCGTCGCTCGGGGCGGGTTCTTCCTAGACTTGGGCCGCGCCGCATCCGGCGTACCGCACCACGACGCCCGTCAGCGAGGGAACTCTTGTCCGGACCCAACTCCGACTACGACCCGGTCGAGGTGGCGCCGCTCGGCGCCGCCGAGGTCGAGGCCATGCGCGACGCCGCCATCGCGGCGATCGGCGCGGCCGCCGACCTCGACCAGCTCAAGCAGGTCCGGCTCGAGCACGCCGGCGACCGCTCGCCGCTCGCGCTGGCCAACCGGGAGATCGGCGCGCTGCCGCCGCAGGCCCGCAAGGAGGCCGGCCAGCGTGTCGGTCAGGCCCGGGGCGCGGTCAGCCAGGCGCTGGCCGCTCGCACCGAGGTGCTCGAGGCCGAGCACGAGGAGCGGATGCTGGTCGAGGAGACCGTCGACATCACCCTGCCGGTGGACCGCGCGCCCCGCGGCGCCCGGCACCCCATCACCATGGGGTCCGAGCTGATCGCCGACGTCTTCGTGGCCATGGGCTGGGAGGTCGCTGAGGGCCCGATCGTCGAGGCCGAGTGGCTCAACTTCGACGCCCTCAACCTCGGTCCGGACCACCCGGCCCGCACCATGCAGGACACGTTCTGGACCGAGCCGGCCGAGCAGCACCTCGTGCTGCGCACCCACACCTCGCCGGTGCAGGCGCGCACGATGCTCACCCGGACGCCACCGATCTATGTCGTCTGCCCCGGGCGGGTCTTCCGCACCGACGAGTACGACGCCACGCACAGCCCGATGTTCCACCAGGTCGAGGGCCTGGTGATCGACGAGGGCATCACGATGGCGCACCTCAAGGGCTCGCTCGACCACTTCGCCACGGCCATGTTCGGCGAGGGGATCGACACGCGCTTCCGGCCGTCGTACTTCCCCTTCACCGAGCCCTCCGCCGAGGTGGACCTGCGCTGCTTCGTCTGCCGCGGCGCCGAGGGTGCCGTCGAGTCCTGCCGCACCTGCAAGGGCGAGGGCTGGATCGAGTGGGGCGGCTGCGGCGTGGTCAACCCGCGCGTCCTCGTGGCGTGCGGCGTGGACCCCGACCGCTACACCGGCTTCGCCTTCGGCATGGGCATCGACCGCACGCTGATGTTCCGGCACGGCGTGACCGACCTGCGTGACTTCTTCGAGGGCGACGTGCGCTTCTCCTCGGCTTTCGGAACGGAGATCTGACCAGTGAAGGCGCCCGTCAGCTGGATCCGTGACCACGTCGACCTCCCGGCCGACGTCACCGCGGAGGACCTCGCCCACCGGCTCACCGCGCTCGGGCTCAAGCTCGAGGCCCTCGAGCGGCCCGGTCACGACGTGACCGGACCGCTCGTGGTCGGTCGCGTCCTGGAGTGCGTCGACGAGCCGCAGTCCAACGGCAAGACCATCCGCTGGTGCCAGGTCGACGTCGGGGCCGCCAACGGCACCGGCGAGCCGCAGGGCATCGTGTGCGGTGCCCACAACTTCGCCGCCGGCGACCTGGTCGTGGTCATCCTCCCCGGCGGCGTGCTGCCCGGGAACTTCGAGATCAGCGCGCGCAAGACCTACGGGCACGTCTCGGCGGGCATGATCTGCTCGGCCCGCGAGCTGGGCCTGGGCGACGACCACGACGGCATCATCGTGCTGCCCGCCGACTTCGGGACGCCCGGCGACGACGCGATCGAGCTGCTCGGCCTGCGCGACGAGGTCATCGAGTTCGAGATCAACCCCGACCGCGCCTACGCGCTGTCCCTGCGGGGTGTCGCGCGCGAGGCGGCGCTCGAGTACGCCGTGCACGGCGACGGCGTCGCCTTCCGCGACCCGGCGCTGCGCGAGGTGCCCACCGCCAACGACTCCGGCTACCCGGTGGTGGTCGACGACCCGGCCGGCTGCCCGGTCTTCGTCGCGCGGACCGTCACGGGCTTCGACCCGTCGGCCCCCACCCCGTCGTGGATGGCGCGCCGGCTGGCGCTCGTCGGGCAGCGGTCGATCTCGCTGGCCGTCGACGTCACCAACTACGTCATGTTCGAGCTCGGCCGCCCGATCCACGGCTACGACCTCGACAAGCTCCAGGGCCCGTTGCGGATCCGCCGCGCCGCCGAGGGGGAGCACCTCACCACGCTCGACGGCAACGACCGCACCCTCTCCACCGAGGACCTCGTCGTGACCGACGACTCCGGCATCATCGGCCTCGGCGGTGTCATGGGCGGCGAGACCACCGAGATGTCGGACACCACGACCTCGGTGCTGATCGAGGCCGCCCACTGGGACGCCGTGTCGATGTTCCGCACCGGCCGGCGCCACAAGCTCACCTCCGAGGCCGGCAAGCGCAACGAGCGGGGGGTCGACCCGACGATCTGCGAGGCCGCGGCCGACCGCGTCGCCGAGCTGCTGACGACCTATGGCGGCGGCACCGTCGAGCCCGGCGTCACCGTCGTCGGGACGCCGCCCGCGCCCACCGTGATCACCATGGACGCCGGGCTGCCGGCGCGGATCACCGGGATGGAGATCTCCGCCGAGACGACCATCGCCGACCTGGAGGCCGTGGGCTGCTCGGTCGCGGTCTCCGGGGACGAGCTGACTGTGACCGCACCGCCGTGGCGGCCCGACCTGACCGACCCCTACGACCTCGTGGAGGAGGTCGCGCGGATCGTCGGCTATGTCAACGTGCCGTCGGTGCTGCCGCCCGCGCCCGCGGGGCGCGGCCTGACCCGCTCGCAGCGGCTGCGGCGCCGGGTCGGCCGCACGCTGGCGGGGGCGGGCTATGTCGAGGTGCTGTCGTTCCCGTTCATCGGCGCCGCCGACCTCGACGCGCTGCGCCTCGACGAGGCCGACCCGCGCCGCCAGGTGCTCAGGCTCGCCAACCCGCTGTCGGCCGAGGAACCGTCGATGACGACGACGCTGCTGCCCGGTCTGCTCCGGGCCGTGGCTCGCAACGCCGGCCGTGGCCTGGCCGACGTCGCCGTCTTCGAGACCGCCACCGTCACCCTGCCGCATGCCGGGGAGCCGGCGCCGATCCTGCCGGTGGACCGCCGTCCCTCGGAGGGCGAGCTGGCCGACCTCGACAAGGCGCTGCCGCAGCAGCCGCTGCACCTCGGCCTCGTCGCCACCGGTGAGCGTGAGCGCTCCGGCTGGTGGGGGAGCGGCCGGTCCGCCGGCTGGCAGGACGCCGTCGCCGCCGTCGCGGCGGTGGGGCGCGCTCTCGACGTACCCCTCGAGCTGCGCTCCTCCTCGCGCGCGCCCTGGCACCCCGGCCGCTGCGCCGAGGTGCTCGCCGGCGACGTGGTGCTGGGCCACGCGGGCGAGCTGCACCCCAAGGTGTGCTCGGCCTTCGGCGTGCCCGCCCGCACCGCAGCCGCCGAGATCGACCTCGACGCGCTCCTCGACCTCGCCGTCGACGTGGTGCCGGCGCCGGGGTTCTCGTCCTACCCGGTCGCTCGCGAGGACGTGGCGCTCGTCGTCGACGCCTCGGTGGCCGCCGCCGACGTCGAGGCCGCGCTGCGCGCCGGAGCCGGCGAGCTGCTCGAGTCGGTCCGGCTGTTCGACGTCTACACCGGTGACCAGGTCGGCCCGGGCAAGAAGTCGCTGGCCTACCGGCTGCGCTTCCGCGCCCCCGACCGCACCCTCACCGTCGAGGAGACCACCGCCGCCCGGGACGCGGCCGTCGCCGTCGCCGCCGAGCGGTGTGGCGCCGTCCAGCGGGTCTGAGGGGCTGCCGGTTTCCCCGCTCAGGCGGGGAGACCGGCACTGGTCGGCCGAAGTTTCGGCCCACCAGTGACAGCTTCGGCCACCCCCGGTGACTCCGGGGGCGCGAGTGACGCGCGCGCCGTACGACGGACGCCGACGACCCCACCACCTCCCGGGGGAGCAGCCCGAGGGTCAGCGGCGACGACGCGCCAGCAGGATCGTCCCGTCGGCATAGGCGACCATGCGCGCGAAGAGCCCGCTGGCCACCCGCTGGGGGGCCGGCGGGGGCAGCGGCACGCTCGCGAGCCGAGCCAGCTCCTCACGCGCCGCCTCCGAGCCGGAGTCGGCCGCGACCCGGAGGGAGACCAGCCCGGCGGAGCGGACGACGGCCGGCTCGAGCGACCACACCGCCTCGAACATCCGGTCCCGGTCGGGCACGTCGTCCTGACCCGGGATCTCCCACGCGACCAGCGCCGCCGACAGCCCGGGGTCCTCGCACACCACGACCCACTCCCGCAGCAGCGGCGACGCCGAGTCGAGGGCCACGCGGCGCGGCCGAGCGCTGTCGTCGGACTCGGCCAGCTCGGCGAGGACCCACGAGGCGCGCGCCGACCGGGCGAGCTCCCGCCAGCGGGCCTGCGAGGCATCGAGGAAGCGCCCCCGCTGGAACGCGCCGATCAGCAGCGGATGGCGGGCCTGCGCGACGCTCTCGTCCTCGATCGCCCAGGACAGCGCGAGCAGGCTCTGCTTGGTCAGGGAGTAGGACGGCAGCTCGGGGAACTCGCGTCGCAGCGCGGCATAGACCGACGACCCCGCGCTGGTCGCGCCGGCCCGGCGCACCTGCGCGATCGCCTGCTCCAGGCGCAGCCCGCCCTCGCGCAGGCCGAGGACCGCGAGCACGGCGTCGACGTCGCTCGCCCGATAGCGGCGGTGTCCGCTCGGCAGTCGCACGGGGACGGGGAACCCGTGCCGCGTCTCCCAGATCCGGAGCACGTCGGGCGTCATGCCGGTGCGTTCCGCGAGCCGCCCGATCGTGAGCATGTCGTCGACGGCGGGCGCCGGGTCGAGGGACGGCCCTGGTGTGGTGGCGATCGGCATGGTAGAAAGACTACCTGAACAACTTGTCGAGATATCTGTTCAGGTTCGGCTCGGCGGAGCGAGGGCTCCGATCGTCGTCTGGGAGGGGGTGCCGCTCGATGGCTGGTCGAGCAGAGACGCCCCGCACTGGTGGTGACGACGCCCTCCTGCTCTCGCTCCTCGAGTCGTGTGGTCGCGGCAACGAGGGCGCCATGGCGGTGCTCTTCGACAGGACCGCCTGCGCGGCCCTGGCCGTGGCGCGGTGTGTGGCTGGCGACGACGACGCCGCGGACCGGGCCACCCACGATGCCTACCTGGAGATCTGGGACCGCGCGGCCGCCGGCCGCTTCCCCCACCGGGACCTGGCGCTGTGGGTGCTGGGCGTCGTGCACCGCCGCGCAGTCGCGACCGTGGCGGCGGGGGCCGCCTGACGACCCCACCTGGACCCGGCATTCCTCCCCGGGTATCTGGGCGGGCGGCCCCCGTTCCTCCTGGGTGGGTGGATCATGGCCCCAGGAGAAGGAGCCGGCGATGGATCTCGACCGTTTCAGCGTGGCGACGTTCAACCTCTACAACTTCCAGGTGCCGGGCGCGCACATGAACCCCGGACAGCGGCCCTACGACGAGCAGGAGTACCGCCGCAAGGTCGTCTGGACGGCCGACCGGCTGCGCGACCTGCGGCCGGAGATCGTCGGGTTCCAGGAGCTCTGGCACGCCGACGCCCTCGCCGACGTGCTGGTGGAGGCCAACCTGGACGACGACTACGACGTCCTCAGCGCTCCGGCCACCGGCGACAAGATCGTCTGTGCCGCGATCGTCCGCAAGGGGCTCCTGCGCGGCGACCCGCAGTGGATCTCCACGTTTCCCGACGCCGTCCGGCTCGAGAACACCACGGGCGACCCCCAGGCACCCGACATCGCGGTGCACATCACCGGCTTCTCGCGACCGGTGCTGACCTTCGACGTCGCCCTGCGCGAGGCCCCGCCCCTGACCAAGGTGTTCGTCACCCACCTCAAGTCCAAGCTCCCGGCCGAGATCTCGACCGAGCCGTGGTACGACCCCGCCGTCCACGGCAACCACCGCACCGCCATCGGCGCCGCCCTCGCCACGATCCGTCGCACGGCGGAGGCCACCGCGCTCCGCGTCCTGCTGACCCAGGTCATGAAGGGCACCGTCACCCCGGTGATCGTGCTCGGCGACTGCAACGACGGCCAGCACAGCAACACCATCAACATCCTGACCGAGCAGCCTCGCTATCTCGTCGGCGACTCCCAGGGTGGGGGAGACATCGCGCTCTACACCGCCCAGACGCTCCAGGAGTACAGGGACACCCGGGACGTCTACTACACCCACGTCCACGACGACCTGCGCGAGTCGCTCGACCACGTGCTGGTGAGCGAGCAGTTCTATGACCACGCCTACCGGAGGCAGTGGCTCTTCGACGGTCTGACGATCGCCAACGACCACCTCAACGACGACGACAGCGCCGTCCACCGGCTCAAGGGCACCGGCGACCACGGGATCGTGAAGGTCGGCTTCCGCTGGAAGCCGACGCGCACGGTCTGACCCGCAGCGACCCCCGCCCCTACTCGATCGGGTGGTGGATGGCGGACCGGAAACGGTCGACGATCGCGAGGTCGCCGGCCAGGTGGATGTCGTCGCCCGGGCCGCGGCGCCACAGGCGGGCGAGCATGACCGCCGCGGTCCCGCTGACGACGGCGTCGGGCTCCTCGCCCGGGTCGGTGACGACGTGGATGTCGTCCTGGTGGTGCTCGACCCCGTCGGGGTCGGTGCCGTCGAAGTGGCCGAACTGCACCCACACCTCCTGGTCGACGTCGATCAGGTCGACCCGCAGGAAGTGGGGGAGCGGGGAGAACGTGCCCCAGGGCGGGCAGCCGCCGTACATCACGTCGAGCACCTCGTCGACGCCGTCGGCCGCGAGCAGGGCGTCGATCTCGGAGAACTGCTCGACCCCGGCCGCGACCTCCGCGTCGAGCCGGTGCACCAGTGCCTCGAGCGCCTGACGCCGCATGATGAAGCCGACGGTCTGCTCCTCGGCCCAGGTCCACGCGGAGTCGGTCGGGTCGGCGGTCTCGAGGGCCGCCGCGAGGGACGCCGAGGCGCCGTCGAACGCCGCGAGCAGCTCGTCGAAGGAGCGCGGCCGCTCGCCCGAGCCCTCCTCCTCCGAGGGGGCCGCCGGGCGTTGCGCGACCACGGCCGCCCAGAACCGCTGCACCTCCGTCAGGTGCCAGAGCAGGTCGCCCACGTCCCAGGCGGGACAGGTCGGGACCGGGCCCGCGGGGTCGCAGTCGGCCAGCACGGCGCGGAACCGCGCCGACTCGTCGCGGAGGTGGCGGAGGTAGTCCTCGAAGGGCAGACGGCTCATCCGTGCAACCTAGCCAACCCCGCCGACACCCGAAACCCGAGATCGGTTCGCCTGAACATGCATGGCTATGTATAGTCATGCACATGAGCGGGTTCAGCGTCGCGGTCGCCGGTGCCAGCGGGTACGCCGGGGGCGAGGTGCTGCGCCTCCTCCTCGGCCATCCGCAGGCCAGGATCGGCGCCCTCACCGGCGCCTCCAACGCCGGCGAGCGGCTCGGCTCCCTCCAGCCGCACCTCCTCCCGCTGGCCGACCGGGTGCTCCAGCAGACCGACGTGCTCACCCTGTCCGGTCACGATGTCGTGGTGCTGGCCCTGCCGCACGGCCAGTCCGGCCCGCTGGCCGCACTGCTGGGCGACAGCACGATCGTCGTCGACTGCGGTGCCGACTTCCGCCTCGAGGACGCCGGTGCCTGGGAGTCCTTCTATGGCAGCGAGCACGCCGGCACCTGGCCCTACGGTCTGCCGGAGCTGCCGGGTCAGCGCGAGCTGCTGCGCGGCGCGACGCGCATCGCCGTACCCGGCTGCTACCCGACCGTGACCTCCCTCGCCATGGCACCCGCGATCGGCGCCGGCCTCGTCGAGCCCGACATCGTGGTCGTCGCCGCGAGCGGCACGTCCGGGGCCGGCAAGGCCGCCAAGACCAACCTGCTGGGCAGCGAGGTCATGGGCAACGCGTCGGCCTACGGCGTCGGCGGCGTGCACCGGCACACCCCCGAGATGGTGCAGAACCTCTCCAAGCTCTCCGAGGACCCGGTGCGGGTCAGCTTCACACCGCTGCTGGTGGCCATGCCCCGGGGGATCCTGGCAACGTGCTCGGCCCCGCTGGCCGACGAGCTCACGACCGAGCAGGCCTACGACGCCTACGCCGCGGCCTATGCCGACGAGCCGTTCGTGCACGTGCTCCCGCCGGGCCAGTGGCCGCAGACCCAGGCCGTTGCCGGCTCCAACGCCGTCCACCTCCAGGTCGCGGTCGACCAGGCGGCCCGGCGGCTGGTGGCCGTCGGCGCCGTCGACAACCTGACCAAGGGCACCGCCGGGGCCGCCGTCCAGTGCCTCAACCTCGCGCTCGGGCTCCCCGAGACGACGGGGCTGAGCACGGTGGGGCTGGCACCGTGACGCGACGACGACGCCGCCGCTGACCGCCCGCCCGACCGCACGTCCCTCCCGACCTCCGAAGAGAGAACCGTCATGAGCGTCACCACCCCTGCCGGCTTCCGCGCCGCCGGCGTCACCGCCGGGCTGAAGTCCTCCGGCGGCAAGGACCTGGCCCTGGTCGTCAACGACGGCCCCGCCTTCGACTCGGCCTCCGTCTTCACCAGCAACCGCTGCCTGGCCAACCCGGTGCTCTGGAGCAAGGAGGTCGTCAAGGACGGCGTCGTGCGCGCCGTCGTCCTCAACTCCGGCGGCGCCAACTGCTACACCGGACCGGAGGGCTTCCAGACGACCCACGCCGTGGCCGAGCAGGTCGCCGGCAACCTCGGCATCGGTCCGATCGACGTCGTCGTCTGCTCCACGGGGCTGATCGGCATGGCCAACGACCGCGCGACCCTCCTGGCCGGCGTCGACGCGGCCGCCGCGGGGCTGTCCGCGAACGGCGGGCCCGAGGCCGCCGACGCGATCCGCACCACCGACACCGTCAGCAAGCAGGTCGTCGTCGAGGGTCCCGGCTGGAGCATCGGCGGGATGGCCAAGGGCGCCGGCATGCTCGCTCCGCAGCTCGCCACCATGCTCGTCGTCCTGACCACCGACGCCGTGGTGGGTGCCGCGGACCTCGACACGGCGCTCCGGGCGGCGACCCGGGTCAGCTTCGACCGCCTCGACTCCGACGGCTGCATGTCCACCAACGACACGGTGACGCTGATGGCCTCGGGCGCCTCGGGCATCACCCCGCCGCTCGACGACTTCACCGCGGCGCTCACCCAGGCCTGCACCGACCTGGCGATGCAGCTCCAGCGGGACGCGGAGGGCTCCGAGCACGACATCGCGATCACGGTCCTCAACGCGGCCAGCGAGGACGACGCGGTCGAGGTGGCGCGCAGCGTGGCGCGCAGCAACCTGTTCAAGGCCGCCGTGTTCGGCAACGACCCCAACTGGGGTCGCGTGCTCGCCAGCATGGGCACGACCCAGGCCGCCTTCGACCCCGCCGATCTCGACGTCGCGATGAACGGCGTGTGGGTGTGCCGCAGGTCCACGCCGGCCGAGGACCCGTCCGGCGTCGACCTGACCGGCCGCGAGGTGACCGTGACCATCGACCTCAAGGCGGGCTCGGAGCGGGCGACGGTGTGGACCAACGACCTCACCCACGCCTATGTCCACGAGAACAGCGCCTACAGCTCCTAGGACCGACGATGAAGACCCCCGACCCCACCAAGGCCGCGACCCTCGCCGAGGCGCTCCCGTGGCTGATCGCCTACCACGGCAAGATCGTCGTGGTGAAGTACGGCGGCAACGCCATGACCGACCCCGGCCTCAAGCAGGCGTTCGCCGAGGACATCGCGTTCATGCGCTTCGCCGGCTTCAAGCCCGTCGTGGTGCACGGCGGGGGCCCGCAGATCTCCTCGATGCTCGACCGGCTCGACATCAAGTCGGAGTTCCGCGGCGGGCTGCGCGTCACCACCCCGGAGGCCATGGACGTCGTGAGGATGGTGCTCGTCGGCCAGGTCCAGCGCGAGCTCGTCGGCCTGATCAACCAGCACGGACCGCTCGCCGTCGGGCTCTCCGGTGAGGACGCGGGCCTGTTCACCGCCAAGCCGACCAACACCGTGGTCGACGGCGAGGAGGTCGACCTCGGGCTCGTCGGCGAGGTCGACCGGGTCCGGCCCGAGTCGGTCATCGACCTCATCGAGGCCGGCCGCATCCCGGTCGTCTCGAGCGTCGCCCCCGACGTCAACGGCGTGGTCCACAACGTCAACGCCGACACGGCCGCGGCCGCGCTCGCGATCGCGCTGGGCGCCGAGAAGCTGCTCGTCCTGACCGACGTGGAGGGCCTCTACCGCGACTGGCCGGCCAGCGACGACGTCATCAAGGAGATCAGCCCCGAGGCGCTCGCCGCGCTGATGCCGACCCTGGCCAGCGGCATGGTGCCCAAGATGGGCGCCTGCCTCCAGGCGGTGACCGAGGGCGTCCCGCGGGCCACCGTGGTCGACGGCCGCGAGCGGCACGCCGTACTCCTCGAGATCTTCACCGACGAGGGCGTCGGCACCCAGGTGCTGCCGGGTGTCGAGACCAAGATCCGGCCGGCCAGGGGGAAGCGGAAGAAATGAGCTGGCAGGAGCGCTACGGCGCCGCGCTGATGAACACCTTCGGGCCGCCCCGGCTCGTGCTCACCCGCGGGGAGGGCTGCCACGTCTGGGACGACGCCGGCCGGCGCTACCTCGACCTGCTGGGCGGCATCGCGGTCACCTCGCTCGGTCACGGGCACCCCGCGCTCGTCGAGGCGGTCACCCGGCAGCTCGGCACGCTGGGTCACATCTCCAACTTCTTCGCCAGCGAGCCGCAGATCACCCTCGCGGAGCGGCTGCTGGGCCTGGCCGGCCGCGACGGACGGGTGTTCTTCACCAACTCCGGCACCGAGGCCAACGAGGCGGCGTTCAAGCTGACCCGGCGCACCGGCCGGACCCATCTGGTCGCCACCGAGGGGGCCTTCCACGGCCGCACCATGGGCGCGCTGGCGCTCACGTCCAAGGAGGCCTACCGTGCGCCGTTCGAGCCGCTGCCCGGCGAGGTGACGTTCGTGCCGTACGGCGACGCCGCCGCGCTCCGGGAGGCGGTGACCGACGCGACCGCGGCCGTCGTGCTCGAGCCGGTGCAGGGGGAGGCCGGCGTGGTCGTCCCGCCGCGGGACTACCTGGCCGCGGCCCGGACGATCGCCGACGAGCACGGCGCGCTGCTCTGGCTCGACGAGGTGCAGACGGGCGCGGGGCGCACCGGCACCTGGTTCGCGCACCAGAACCCGACCCTCGCCGACCCCGTCGCGCCCGACGTCGTGACGCTCGCCAAGGGGCTGGCCGGCGGCGTACCCATCGGGGCCTGCCTGGCGTTCGGGGACGCCGCGTCGCTGCTCCAGCCCGGCAACCACGGCACCACCTTCGGCGGCAACCCGGTCGCGTGCGCCGCGGCGATCGCCACGCTCGACACCATCGAGTCCGACGGGCTGCTGGCGAACGCGGCCGAGCTGGGCGCCCACCTGGCGACCGGCCTCGGCGCCGACCCGCGCGTCGCCGACGCCCGCTCGGCCGGCCTGCTCGTCGGCCTGGACCTGGTCGAGCCGCGCTCGGCCGAGGTGATGGCCGCGGCCCAGGCCGCGGGCTTCGTCGTCAACAACGCGACGCCGGAGCGGATCCGGCTCGCCCCGCCGCTGGTGCTCACCCGCGACGAGGCCGACACCTTCCTGGCCGCCTGGCCGGGGATCCTCGACGACGCCTTCGGAGGGGCGCGATGACCGACAGCCGACCCGGGGCCGGGAGCCCGCACACCAAGACCGCGCGCCAGCAGCGGATCGTCGAGCTGGTCACGACCCACGAGGTCCGGTCGCAGACGGAGCTGGCCGACCTGCTGGCGACGCACGGCCAGCAGGTGACCCAGGCAACCCTCTCGCGCGACCTCGTCGAGCTGGACGCGGTGAAGGTGCGCTCGGCGTCGGGCGCCCTGGTCTATGCCGTGCCGGGCGAGGGTGGCGACCGCACGCCGACGGCCCCGCGCGAGACCGCGGCCGCGTCGCACCGCCTGGCCCGGCTGTGCGCCGAGCTGCTGGTGAGCGCCGAGGCCAGCGCCAACATGGTCGTGCTGCGCACCCCTCCGGGGGCCGCCCAGTTCCTCGCCTCCGCGCTCGACAAGGCCGAGCTGGGCGAGGTGCTCGGCACCATCGCCGGGGACGACACCGTCCTGGTGATCTCGCGCGACCCCCACGGCGGCGCGGCCCTCCAGGTTCGGTTCCTCGAGCTCGCTGCGGGAGCATGACCTCCATGAGCGAACCCACAGGGACCGCCGGCGGCGTGAGCACCGGGACCACCCAGACCGGCGCGCTGTGGGGAGGCCGGTTCGCGTCCGGTCCCAGCCCGGAGCTGCAGGCGCTGTCGCGGTCGACGCAGTTCGACTGGCGGCTCACGCCCTACGACCTGGCCGGCTCGCGGGCGCACGCCAACGCGCTGCACGTGGCGGGGCTGCTCACCGACGCCGACCATGCCGAGCTGCTGCGGGGGCTGGGGGTGCTGGGGGAGCGCTACGACGCCGGAGACCTGCACCCCGACCCCGCCGACGAGGACGTGCACGGCGCGCTCGAGCGGCTGCTGCTCGACGAGGTCGGCCCCGAGGTCGGAGGTCGGATCAGGGCCGGGCGCTCGCGCAACGACCAGATCGCCACGCTCTTCCGGGCCTTCCTGCGCGACCACGCGCGCGTGGTCGGGGTGATGCTGCTCGACCTCGCGACGGCGCTCGCCGACCAGGCGGAGCGGCACCTCGGCGCGGTGATGCCCGGGCGCACGCATCTCCAGCACGCGCAGCCCGTCCTCGTCTCCCACCACCTGCTGGCGCACGCGTGGCCGCTGCTGCGCGACGTGGCGCGGCTGCGGGACTGGGACGCACGCGTCGCGGGCGACTCGCCGTACGGCTCCGGCGCGCTCGCCGGCTCCAGCCTCGGCCTGGACCCCGAGGCCGTCGCCGCCGAGCTCGGCTTCACGGGCTCGAGCGTGAACTCGATCGACGCCACCGCCGCCCGCGACTTCGCGGCCGAGCTGGCCTTCGTCACCGCCATGGCGGGTGTCGACGTGAGCCGTCTCGCGGAGGAGGTGATCCTCTGGACCACGCGCGAGTTCGGGTTCGCGCGGCTGCACGACTCGTGGTCGACGGGGTCGAGCATCATGCCGCAGAAGAAGAACCCCGACATCGCCGAGCTCGCGCGCGGCAAGGCGGGCCGGCTGATCGGCGACCTGACCGGCCTTCTGGCCACGCTCAAGGGCCTGCCGCTCGCCTACAACCGCGACCTCCAGGAGGACAAGGAGCCGCTGTTCGACGCGGTCGACACCCTCGCGGTGCTGCTCCCGGCCGTCACCGGCATGGTCGCGACCCTCGAGCTCGACACCGCGCGGATGGCGGAGCTGGCCCCCCAGGGGTTCAGCCTCGCGACCGACGTCGCCGAGTGGCTCGTGCGCGAGGGCGTGCCGTTCCGGGAGGCCCACGAGCTCGCGGGAGCGTGCGTACGACGGTGCGAGGAGCTCGACGTCGACCTGCCGGACCTCACCGACGAGCAGCTGGCGGCCGTCTCCCCACACCTGACCCCGGACGTGCGTGCCGTCCTGACGGTGGAGGGCTCGGTCTCCTCGCGCTCGGGCCGCGGCGGGACGGCTCCGGTCCGGGTGTCCGAGCAGCTGTCGGCACTGCGGGCCGAGGTCGCCGCACACCGTGACCGGCTCCGCTGAGCTGCTCGCCCTGCTCGAACGGCCGGTCCTGGAGGTCGCGCCGCTCCTGCTGGGCGCGGTGCTCACGCACGAGGAGGTCGCCGTGCGGCTCACCGAGGTGGAGGCCTACGACGGGGCCGACGACCCGGGGTCGCACGCGCACCGGGGGCGCACGCCGCGCAACGCCGTGATGTTCGGGCCACCGGGCCATCTCTACGTCTACTTCACCTATGGCATGCACTTCTGCGCCAACCTCGTGTGCGGACCGGAGGGCCGGG
>JAXLSP010000004.1:910000-943505 GCA_046330515.1 Nocardioidaceae bacterium
ATGGGGAAACCTGGCTGGAGTCATGTCCAGTCACCTGCACCTGAATATATAGGGTGTTGGGAGGGAACACCGGGAAGTGAAACATCTCAGTACCGGTAGGAAGAGAAAACAATAGTGATTCCGAGAGTAGTGGCGAGCGAAATCGGATGAGGCTAAACTCATGGTGTGTGATAGCCGGCGGGCGTTGCATTGTGAGGGTTGTGGGACGCAGATTTACCCGGTCCGCCGTCCGGGTGCGCAGTGATAAACCATGGGTGAAGACGAAGTCCGTTGGAAAGCGGTGCCGGAGCGGGTGATAGCCCCGTAGTTGTAAGCTCATGGCTGCGTGTTTGTGTTCCCAAGTAGCACGGAACCCCTGAAATTCTGTGTGAATCTGGCGGGACCACCCGTTAAGCCTAAATACTCCTTGATGACCGATAGCGGACAAGTACCGTGAGGGAAAGGTGAAAAGTACCCCTGGCGGGGAGTGAAATAGTACCTGAAACCGTGTGCCTACAATCCGTCGGAGCCTTCCTTTGGGGGGGGTGACGGCGTGCCTTTTGAAGAATGAGCCTGCGAGTTTGTGTTGTGTTGCGAGGTTAACCCGTGTGGGGTAGCCGTAGCGAAAGCGAGTCCGAATAGGGCGTTTGAGTAGCATGATCAAGACCCGAAGCGGAGTGATCTATCCATGGGCAGGTTGAAGCGCGGGTAAGACCGCGTGGAGGACCGAACCCACTTAGGTTGAAAACTGAGGGGATGACCTGTGGATAGGGGTGAAAGGCCAATCAAACTCCGTGATAGCTGGTTCTCCCCGAAATGCATTTAGGTGCAGCGTTGCGTGTTTCTTGCCGGAGGTAGAGCACTGGATAGCCGATGGGCCCTACCAGGTTACTGACGTTAGCCAAACTCCGAATGCCGGTAAGTGAGAGCGCAGCAGTGAGACTGCGGGGGATAAGCTCCGTAGTCGAGAGGGAAACAGCCCAGACCATCAGCTAAGGCCCCTAAGCGGTGACTAAGTGGAAAAGGATGTGGAGTCGCAGTGACAACCAGGAGGTTGGCTTGGAAGCAGCCACCCTTGAAAGAGTGCGTAATAGCTCACTGGTCAAGTGATTCCGCGCCGACAATGTAGCGGGGCTCAAGTCATCCGCCGAAGCTATGGCACTCACACGTGTACCCGAGCCTTCGTGGTTCAGGGGTGTGGGTGGGTAGGGGAGCGTCGTGTCGGCAGTGAAGCGCCCGAGTGATCGAGGTGTGGAGGCGACACGAGTGAGAATGCAGGCATGAGTAGCGAAAGACGGGTGAGAAACCCGTCCGCCGAATGATCAAGGGTTCCAGGGTCAAGCTAATCTGCCCTGGGTAAGTCGGGACCTAAGGCGAGGCCGACAGGCGTAGTCGATGGACAACGGGTTGATATTCCCGTACCGGCAACGTAGCGACCCTGACGAGGTCCGTGATGCTAACCACCCAAAACCACTCTTACGTCTGCCCTTCGGGGTAGGTGGGGGGTGGGGCTGCGTGGGACCCGAGCGGGTAGTAGTCAAGCGATGGGGTGACACAGGAAGGTAGCCCAACCGTGGCGATGGTTGTCCACGGGTAAGGATGTAGCACGGGGTCTAGGCAAATCCGGACCCTACCCGGTCTACCGGGAGTGTGAGATCTGATGCCGAGCCCTGATGGGTGAAGTGGGTGATCCTATGCTGTCGAGAAAAACCTCTAGCGAGCTATGCGCCGCCCGTACCCCAAACCGACTCAGGTGATCAGGTAGAGAATACCAAGGCGATCGAGCTAACCATGGTTAAGGAACTCGGCAAAATGCCCCCGTAACTTCGGGAGAAGGGGGGCCGGATCCGTGAACACCCTTGCGGTGGGAAGCGGTGATGGCCGCAGAGACCAGGCCCAAGCGACTGTTTACTAAAAACACAGGTCCGTGCGAAGTTGTAAGACGATGTATACGGACTGACTCCTGCCCGGTGCTGGAAGGTTAAGAGGACCTGTCAGACCCTTCGGGGTTGAAGCGGAGAATTTAAGCCCCAGTAAACGGCGGTGGTAACTATAACCATCCTAAGGTAGCGAAATTCCTTGTCGGGTAAGTTCCGACCTGCACGAATGGAGTAACGACTTGGGCGCTGTCTCAACCATGGACTCGGCGAAATTGCACTACGAGTAAAGATGCTCGTTACGCGCGGCAGGACGGAAAGACCCCGGGACCTTTACTATAGCTTGGTATTGGTGTTCGGTTCGGCTTGTGTAGGATAGGTGGGAGACTGTGAAGCTTGGACGCCAGTTCAGGTGGAGTCATCGTTGAAATACCACTCTGGTCGTACTGGATGTCTAACCTAGGACCGTGATCCGGTTCAGGGACAGTGCCTGGTGGGTAGTTTAACTGGGGCGGTTGCCTCCTAAAATGTAACGGAGGCGCTCAAAGGTTCCCTCAGCCTGGTTGGCAATCAGGTGTCGAGTGTAAGTGCACAAGGGAGCTTGACTGTGAGACAGACATGTCGAGCAGGGACGAAAGTCGGAACTAGTGATCCGGCGCCGGCATGTGGAAGCGGCGTCGCTCAACGGATAAAAGGTACCCCGGGGATAACAGGCTGATCTTCCCCAAGAGTCCATATCGACGGGATGGTTTGGCACCTCGATGTCGGCTCGTCGCATCCTGGGGCTGGAGTAGGTCCCAAGGGTTGGGCTGTTCGCCCATTAAAGCGGCACGCGAGCTGGGTTTAGAACGTCGTGAGACAGTTCGGTCCCTATCCGCCGCGCGCGTAGGAAACTTGAGAAAAGCTGTCCCTAGTACGAGAGGACCGGGATGGACGAACCTCTGGTGTGCCAGTTGTCCCGCCAGGGGCACCGCTGGTTAGCTACGTTCGGACGTGATAACCGCTGAAAGCATCTAAGCGGGAAGCACATTTCAAGATGAGGTTTCCCACACGACATGTGGTAAGGCCCCCCACAGACCATGGGGTTGATAGGCCGGAGGTATACAGCAGCAATGCCCAGCCGACCGGTACTAATAGGCCGAGGGCTTGTCACACACGCCACCACACCAAACACCACTCAGGGTGTCACTGCTCGCGTCCACTACACTGAAACCAAAACCCCACCCCACAACCCATGGGCACGGGACACGGGACACAACAGAACAACGAGACCACCACACCACCGCAACCACTGCGAGTGTGGACAAAAGTTACGGCGGCCATAGCGACAGGGAAACACCCGGACCCATCCCGAACCCGGAAGTTAAGCCTGCCAGCGCCGATGGTACTGCAACCGCGAGGCTGTGGGAGAGTAGGACGCCGCCGAACAAACACCCCGTAGAGGCCACCCACCCGGTGGCCTCTACCCCATTTCAGCCCTTGTTGTTCCGGGCGATGTTCGGGACGGGTCAGCGACGCACCGCAGAGCGTCTGGCGCGCGGCCCGCTCGCCCGTGCCGGCCCACTTTCCGTCCACAGGCGACCTCGTCGGAGGCCCCTCCACAGGGGTCTGGCGCTGCGCGGCCGAGGTGTCGGCGCGCCCGACCATCGTCGGGGGTGGAGGTGATGTCCCATGGGTGGACGGACGACGACCGCGACCGACGCGGTCACGACGGGGGTCAACGAGGTGGTGCTCGCGGGGAGGGTCTCCGCCGAGCCCGAGGAGCGGGTGCTCCCGAGCGGTGACACGGTGTGGAGCTTCCGGGTCGTGGTCGACCGGGTCCCGGACAGGCGCCGGCCACAGGCACCGCGGGTCGACACGCTCGACTGCGCGGTGTGGACGGGTCCGGCACGCCGGACGGTCCAGCGCCTGGGCGCCGGCGACCTGGTGGAGGTGCGTGGCGCCCTGCGGCGGAGGTTCTTCCGCGCCAGTGACGGTGGAGCCGCCTCGAGGGTGGAGGTCGAGGTGCGCCAGGCGCGGGTCATCCGTCGCGCAGCGAGCGCATGAGGACCCCGAAGGCAGGCTTGGGCTGGAACGACGTCGCCTTCTCGGGCAGCAGCCGGTTCCCGGCGACGATGTCGTGGACCATGTCATAGTCGGCCGCCGGCATCAGCACGGCGACGTCACGCCGCGAACGGACGTGCTGCAGCGCGTCCGCGACCCGGTGGTGGTAGCTCACCGTCGTCGGCTCGGCGGCGAGCGAGGGCAGCACGGTGCCGTGCAGCACCTCGACGGCGGTGCCGCTGGGCGGCACGTCGATGGTCACCGTCGCCCAGCTCTGACCGTCGGTCAGCACCAGCGTCTCGGGGCCGAGCAGGCTGATGGCGGCGTCCGACGCCTGTCGCCGGAACGCCCACCCGTGGCCGGAGGCGGCCTCGAAGTCCTCGAGGCGCAGTCCTCGGACGATCCGGTGGATCGCCCCGAGGAAGAGGGGCGTGTCGTCCTGGTCCACGAGCATCGCCAGCCCGAGGTCCCAGGCCGTCCCGGGGTTCTCCTGCTGCAGGCGCAGCGACGCCGTATAGCGGTGGTGTCCGTCGGCCAGCACCGGCGTGCTGTCGGCGAGGGCGCGGTCGAGCTCCGCCCACTGGTCGGGTTCGCGGAGTGCCCAGACCCGGTGCCGGTGGCCGTTGCGGTCCGAGAACGTCCGCAGCGGCTCGTCAGCGGTCGCCTCCGACACCAGCTCACGGGCCGCGACGGGTCCGCGGTGCACCAGCAGGATCGGGGCGGGGTTGAGCGCCATCCTGCGCATCCGCCGGGCCAGGTGGTCCACCTGGTCGGGGTGCACGCCCTCGTGGGGCAGCACCGCCCGCATCGAGGGGTCCGCCGAACGGTGCGACAGGTCGAGGGCACCCACGAGGCCCCGTACAGAGAGGCCGTCCACCGTGTACTCGTGGACATAGAGCGCCGGGCCGCCGTCCCGCCAGAGCCGACCGGCCCGCTCCCAGAGCGCCAGCCTGGCCGGGGCGTCACGATAGGGTCGGGCGAGGGCACCGATCGCCGCCGGGTCGCCGACCCGGCGCGGGGAGAGGGCCAACCCCCGGAAGGGCAGCAGCCGCAGCGGTCTCCCCAGATGAGGTGGGGGCACCACCGGGCTGTCGTCCATCTGGTGCATCGTAGGCCCGCCACCCAACGCGACGACGCCGGGCCGACCGAGTGACGAGAAGGAGCTGAGGTGCTGGGATCCTCCGGCGAGGCGCTGTGCACGACCTACGACCTGGTGATGTTCGACCTCGACGGGGTCGTCTACATCAGTGGAAAGGCCATCGACGGCGCTCCTGAGGCCATCGCCGCCGTCCGGGACTCCGGCGCCCGGGTCGCGTTCATCACCAACAACGCGTCGCGCCCGCCCGACACGGTGGCCAAGAACCTCGTCCGACTCGGGGTCAAGGCCTGGGCCGAGGACGTCGTGACCTCCGCGCAGGCTGCGGCGCGCCTGCTGGCCTCCCGCCTGCCGCCCGAGAGCCGCGTGCTCATGCTGGGCGCGGAGGGGCTGGCCCGCGCCCTGGTGGAGGAGGCGCTGGTGCCCGTTCGCTCGGCCGACGACCCCGATCCCGTGGTCGCGGTCGTGAGCGGCTATGGGCCCGACGTCGTGTGGCGCGACGTCATGCGCGCGGCCGTGCTGATCCGCGACGGCCTCTGGTGGGTGGCCAGCAACACCGACATGACCCTGCCGACGTCGTTCGGCACGGCGCCCGGACACGGGGTGATGGTGCGGATGCTCCAGCAGTTCTCCGGTGTGGACCCGGAGGTGGCCGGCAAGCCGGAGCGCCCCCTGTTCGACGAGACGCTGCGGCGGGTCGGGGGTGAGCACCCCCTGATGGTGGGAGACCGGCTGGACACCGACATCGAGGGTGCCCGGCGGGCCGGCGTCGACGCCCTGCTCGTCATGACCGGCGTCACCAAGCTCCCCGAGCTCGTCGCGGCGCCCCCCGAGCAGCGCCCCACCTTCCTCGCGGCCGAGCTGACCGGACTGCTCAAGCCGCAGCCCGCGGTCGAGCGCGACGGCGACGTCGTCTGGAGCGGTGGCTGGGGTGCCCGCGTCGAGGACGGCCGGCTGGTGGTCGACGGCGACGGTCAGCCCGACGACTGGTGGCGGGCAGCCGCCACCGTGGCCTGGGAGCACCTCGACCGCGAAGGCACCCCGGTCGACACCGCGGGCGTGACGCCGACGGAGCCCTGATCGCGCCACCGCAGGCACTATCCTCGGCGGCATGGACGATCTCGACGAGCGCTTTGCAGCCGTGGTGGAACCCGTGGACGACGACGTCGACCTCGGGCTGCGCACGGGCAATGCCGACGTCGATGGCGTGCTCGACTCGCTGGACGGGATCGACGACCTTGCCGTGGCCGACCACGTCGCGGTCTTCGAGCGCGCGCACGAGGTGCTGCGCTCGGCGCTCGACGCGCGGCCGGACGACGACCGAGCCTGAGCCGGCGTGCCCCGTCGTCTGCGGCTGGACGCCGAGCTCGTACGGCGTGGCCTCGCACGCTCCCGCGACCAGGCCTCGGAGCTGATCCTGGCGGGTCGGGTGAGCGTGTCCGGCACCCGTGCCCACAAGCCGGCGACGGCAGTCACCACGGACGTGGCGATCGTGGTGCGCGAGGACCCGACCGACCCCGACTACGTCTCCCGCGGCGGTCACAAGCTCGCGGGCGCCCTGGCGATCTTCGAGCCGGCCGGACTGGTCGTCGCCGGGCGTCGCTGTCTCGATGCCGGAGCCTCGACCGGAGGGTTCACCGACGTCCTGCTCCGCCACGGCGCGAGCGTCGTCGTCGCCGCCGACGTGGGCTACGGCCAGCTCGCCTGGAGCCTGCGGCAGGACCCCCGCGTGCTGGTGCTCGACCGCACCAACATCCGCCACGACCTGACGCTCGACGCGATGGGGGGACGGGTCGGGCTGGTGGTCGGCGACCTGTCGTTCATCTCGCTGGAGCTGCTGCTCGACCCCCTCATCGCGGTGACCGAGCCCGACGGCGACATGGCCCTGATGGTCAAGCCGCAGTTCGAGGTCGGGCGCGACCGCCTCGGCAAGGGTGGGGTGGTCCGGGACCTCGAGCTCAGGGCGGACGCGGTGGTCAAGGTCGTGGCCGCCGCGGATCGGCGGGGCTGGGGCACCCGGATGGTCACCACGAGCCCGCTGCCCGGGCCCTCGGGCAACGTCGAGTACTTCATCTGGCTCCGACCGGGCCCACGTCAGGTCGGCGACGACGACATCCACAGCGAGGTGGCGGCGGGCGCCCCGCTGGGGGTGGCGGGTGAGAAGGTGGAGCCGTGAGTGCCCCCGCGGACGACTGCCGTCGTGTCTTCCTGCTCGCCAACACCCGGCGAGAGGACGCCCGTGACGTGGCTCGCGACTTCTGTGGCGCCCTCACCGGCCACGGCCTGACCGTCCGCCTCATCGAGGCCGACTGCGTCGACCTCGGTCTGGACCCCGCGGCCTTCGACCCGCCCCTCGAGCTCACGTCCTCCGAGCACGACGCCGCGCACGGCTGCGAGCTCGCGGTCGTGCTCGGCGGCGACGGGACCCTGCTGCGGGCCGCCGAGCTGACCCGCGCCGGATCCACCCCGCTGCTGGGCGTCAACCTGGGTCACGTCGGCTTCCTCGCCGAGGCCGAGCACGAGGACGCCGAGGCCACGATCGAGGCCATCGTGGCTCGCAGCTACACCACCGAGGAGCGGCTCACCCTCGACGTGACCGTGGTCCACGACAAGACGGTGGTGGCCCGCACGTTCGCGCTCAACGAAGCCAGCATCGAGAAGGGCGCCCGCCAGCGGATGCTCGAGGTCGTGGTCGGCGTCGACGGCCGCCCGGTCTCCCGGTGGGGGTGCGATGGCGTCGTCTGCGCCACCCCGACCGGCTCCACGGCCTACAGCTTCTCCGCCGGCGGTCCGATCGTCTGGCCCAGCGTCCAGGCCATGCTCGTCGTCCCCATCAGCGCCCACGCCCTGTTCGCCCGCCCCATGGTGGTGGCGCCCGACTCCGCGGTCGCCATCGAGGTGCTCGACGGCACCGACGCCGGGGTCGTCTGGTGCGACGGACGCCGCACCGTCGACCTGCCGCCGGGAGCCCGCATCGAGATCCGCCGCGGCGCGTCGCCCGTCCGCCTGGTCCGCCTGCACCGAGCTCCGTTCACCGACCGCCTGGTCCAGAAGTTCGACCTGCCGGTGCAGGGGTGGCGCGGCGCCGCGGAGCGACGACGGCGCGGCGCGGAGGACGGCGATGCTTGAGGAGATCCGCATCTCGTCGCTGGGCGTGATCGAGACCTCCACCCTCGAGCTCGGAGCCGGCCTGACCGTGATCACCGGCGAGACCGGCGCCGGCAAGACCATGGTGGTCACCGCTCTCGGCCTGCTGCTGGGTGCGCGCGCCGACTCAGGAGCCGTCCGGACCGGTGCCCGCGCCGCGCGCGTGGAGGGGGTGGTCGCCGCCGACACGCTGCCCGCGTTCGTCGCCGCGGTCGAGGACGCCGGGGGAGCGGTGGAGGACGACCGGGTCGTCCTGGCCCGCAACATCTCCGCCGAGGGCCGCTCGCGTGCCTACGTCGGTGGAGCCTCCGTGCCGGTCGCGACGCTGTCGGAGATCAGCGAGCCCCTGGTGGCGATCCACGGTCAGTCCGACCAGCACCGGCTCCTGCAGGCCCGGGCGCAGCGCAACGCCCTCGACAGCTTCGCCGGGGCCGACCACTCGCGACTGCTCGCGAGCTACCGCGAGCTCCACACCCGGCTGGCCGACACCGAGCGCGCGCTCGCCGAGGTGGTGTCGACGGCGCGCGCCCGCGCGCGCGAGGCCGATCTGCTCAGGTTCGGTCTCGGCGAGATCGAGGCCGTGTCCCCGCAGCCGGGCGAGGACGCCGACCTGGCCGCCGAGGAGTCCCGCCTCGGGTTCGCCGACACCCTGAGGACCGCGGCCGAGCAGGCCCGCGCCGCCCTGTCCAGCGACGACGACGAGCCCGACGCCCTCACCGCGGCGGCCGCCGCCCGGTCGTTGCTGGAGGGCGTGCGCGACCACGACCCCGATGCCGCCGCCCTCGCCGAGCGGTTGGCCGAGCTCACCTACCTGCTGTCCGACCTGGCGTCCGATGTCGCGTCCTACGCCGCGGCGCTCGAGACCGACCCGGTCCGGCTGGCGGCCGTGTCCGAACGACGGGCCGCCCTCATCGCCCTCACCCGCAAGTACGGCAGCACCGTCGACGAGGTGCTCGCCTGGGCCGAGGAGTCGGCGGCGCGGCTGCTCGACCTGGACGGCACCGATGCCCGCATCGAGACCCTCACCGCCGAGCGAGCCGAGCTCCGCGAGCGGCTGGCCGCCGCGGCGCTCGACCTGTCCACCAGCCGGCAGGTGGCCGCGGCAACGCTGGCGGACGAGGTGACGGCCGAGCTGGCGCTCCTCGCGATGCCCGCAGCCCGGCTGGAGGTCGTGGTCCGCCAGCAGGAGGCCGACCCTCCGGTCGACGCCGACACGGGCGGACCGCTCCGCGTCGGCGACCGGTGGCTGCGCTTCGGCGCCTCCGGCATCGACGAGGTCGAGCTGCTGCTGGCCGCCAACATCGGGGCAGACCCGCGGCCGCTGGCCAAGGGCGCCTCGGGCGGCGAGCTGTCCCGGGTCATGCTGGCGCTGGAGGTGTCCCTGGCCGGCACCAGCCCCGTGCCCACCTTCGTCTTCGACGAGGTCGACGCCGGGGTGGGCGGCAAGGCAGCGATCGAGGTGGGGCGGCGGCTCGCCGAGCTGGCTCGGTCGGCGCAGGTCCTGGTGGTCACCCACCTGCCGCAGGTCGCGGCCTTCGCCGACCGTCACGTCGTCGTGGAGAAGGCCAGCGACGGCTCCGTGACGACGGCCGGTCTGACGGTGCTCGACGACGGCGCGCGGGTCAAGGAGCTGTCCCGGATGCTCGCCGGCGTCGAGGAGTCCGAGACCGCCCTGGCACACGCGCAGGAGCTGCTGGACAGCGCCCGTTCTGCACGCTGAGGCGCCGACTCGCGGAGCCGGCCGAGGTCCGCCGGCCGTCCCGCTCGCGATGACACCATGGCTCGGTCATGAAGCTCTCGGTCCGCTCCCGCCCACCCACCCCTCCTGCGGGTCTGGTCGCGCCCGCGCGCGTCGACCGCCGTACGTCGGCCCTGCTCGCGCGTCTCAGACCGGGTGACGTGGCCGTGGTCGACCACGTCGACCTCGACCGGGCCACCGCGCAGGCCCTCGTGGAGAGACGGGTGGCCGCGGTGGTCAACGCCGAGCCGATGATCTCCGGCCGGTTCCCCAACCTCGGTCCGCAGGTGCTCGTGGACGCGGGTGTCCCCGTCGTGGACGCCGTGGGCGCCGATCTCCTCCTCCGGGTGCGCGATGGCGCCGACGTACGCCTCCTGGACGGCGCGCTGTTCGTCGGGGACGAGCTCGTCGCGACCGGGCGCGTGGTCGACGCGGAGCTGGTCCGGGAGGAGATGGAGCAGGCGGGTGCGGGCCTGGTGGCCCAGCTCGACAGCTTCACGCGCAACAGCGTCGAGTTCCTGCGTCGGGAGGAGGACCTCCTGCTGCACGGGCTCGGCCTGCCCGCGCTCAGGACGGCGATGGGCTCCCGCCCCGTCGTGGTCGTGGTCCGAGCGCCCGACAGTGCGGCCGAGCTCGCCGGCATCGAGCGCTTCGTGCGTGAGCAGGGTGCGCTGCTGGTCGGCGTCCAGCGCGGCGCCGACGTCCTGCTCCACGCGGGCCTCAGGCCACACGTGGTGGTGCTCGACAGCCGCGCCGACGAGGTCGACACCCCGAGCGCCAAGGCGCTGCGCGCCGCCAAGGACGTCGTACTCCGGGTCGACCCGGGCTCGGGCCGAGCTGCCGAGGAGCGCATCGAGCGCCTCGGCATCCGGCCCCTGGCGTGCGAGACCGGTGCGTCGCCCGAGGACGTCGCGCTGCTGCTCGCGCACCGCGGCGAGGCCTCGGTCGTCGTGGGTGTCGGCCTGCACGCCACGCTCGAGGAGTTCCTCGACCGTCAGCGGCCCGGGCTCGCCAGCACCTACCTCACCCGCCTGGCCGTGGGGGAGCGGCTCGTCGACGCCCGCACCCTGCCCGGTCTCTACTCCGGGAGGGTGCGACCCCGTCACGTGTTCTGGGTGCTGCTCGCCGGCCTGGCGGCCGTGCTGGCGGCCATCGCCGTGACCCCCGTCGGCCAGCAGTGGGCACACGATCTCCTGCCCGTCCTGCGCGGCCTTCTCGACGACCTCCAAGGACTGTTCTCGTGATCTCGTTCCGCTACCACGTCACCACGCTGGTCGCCGTCCTGCTGGCGCTCGCCGCGGGCGTCGCCCTAGGCGGTGGTCCGCTCTCCGAGGTCGGCCGGCCCGACCCCACGCCCGCAGCGGCGACCGACTCCGCAACCGACGACCGTGGCAGCGACTTCGCCGATGCTCTCGCTGGTCAGGGCGCCGCCCGGATGTACGGCAACCGCCTCGAGGACGTCGCGGTGTCGATCGTGTCCTTCCCCGGCGCCTCCGACGCCACTCGGAGCGCCCTGACCGAGCAGGTCCAGGCGGCGGGTGGCCGGGTGGCGGCGACCTATGCCGTCCAGCCCGGACTCGTCGACACCGGCGAGAAGACGCTGGTCGACACCCTGGGCAGCCAGCTGATGACCCAGCTGCCCGACGGCACCGTGTCGGCCGACGCGTCCACCTACCAGCGGATCGGCGAGCTGATCGGGATCGCGACGGCGAGCACCGAGCCCACCGGCAGCAAGTCCCTGGGTGACCAGTCGGGCACCATCCTGTCCAGCCTCGCGGGCGCCGACCTGCTGTCCTCGACCGGCAAGGCCAGCGGCCGTGCGTCCTATGTCGTCCTCCTGCTGGGCGAGGAGACCGACGCGGAGGCCGACCCGGTCTACACCGGTCTCGTCAGCGGTCTGGCCGCGCACGTGGCCGGCATCGTCGTGGCCGGCGACGACGCGGACGGCCGGCTCGGCAGACTGCGGGCCGACCCCGTCGCCGCCGAGGTCGCCACCGTCGACGGGGTGTCTCGCCCGGCCGGTGAGGTGACCACGGTCCTGGCCATCACCGAGTGGCCGAGCACGCGGGGTGGTTCGTTCGGTGAGTCGGGGCCCGACGGCGCCGTCGGGCTGCGGTAGGCTAGAACCCCGTGAAGGTCGCGCCCCCCACGAAGCACGTGTTCGTCACCGGAGGCGTCGCCTCCTCGCTCGGCAAGGGGCTCACAGCCTCGAGCCTCGGGAGCCTGCTGAAGTCGCGTGGTCTGCGCGTCACGATGCAGAAGCTCGATCCCTATCTCAACGTCGACCCAGGGACGATGAACCCGTTCCAGCACGGCGAGGTCTTCGTCACCAACGACGGTGCCGAGACCGACCTCGACATCGGTCACTACGAGCGGTTCCTCGACACCGACCTCAACCAGGTCGCCAACGTGACCACCGGCCAGGTCTACTCCTCGGTGATCGCCAAGGAGCGGCGTGGCGACTATCTCGGTGACACCGTGCAGGTCATCCCCCACATCACCAACGAGATCAAGGACCGGATCCGCGCGATGGCCACCGCGGGTGAGGGCGAGCCGGCCGACGTGGTGATCACCGAGATCGGCGGCACGGTCGGCGACATCGAGTCGCTGCCGTTCCTCGAGGCCGCGCGCCAGGTGCGCCACGACATCGGCCGCGACAACTGCTTCTTCCTCCACGTGTCGCTCGTGCCGTGGATCGGCCCCTCCGGCGAGCTCAAGACCAAGCCCACGCAGCACAGCGTGGCCGCCCTGCGCTCGATCGGCATCCAACCGGACGCGATCGTGTGCCGGGCAGACCGTGAGCTGCCCTCGGGCATCAAGCGCAAGATCTCGCTGATGTGCGACGTCGACGAGGAGGCCGTGGTCACGGCCGCCGACGCCCCGTCGATCTACGACATCCCCAAGGTCCTGCACCGCGAGGGGCTCGACGCCTACGTCGTACGCCGCCTCGGCCTGCCGTTCCGCGATGTCGACTGGACCCTCTGGGACGACCTGCTGCGCCGGGTGCACCACCCCAAGGAGGAGGTCACGGTCGCCCTGGTCGGCAAGTACATCGACCTCCCCGACGCCTACCTCTCCGTGGTCGAGGCGCTCCGCGCGGGCGGGTTCGCCCACGAGGCCAAGGTGCACGTGCGCTGGATCGCCTCCGACGAGTGCGAGACCCCCAGCGGTGCTCGCCACAACCTCGAGGACGTCGACGCGATCTGCGTCCCCGGCGGCTTCGGCATCCGCGGCATCGAGGGCAAGCTCGGCGCGCTCACCTACGCCCGCACCAACAGGATCCCGACCCTGGGCCTGTGCCTGGGGCTGCAGTGCATGGTCATCGAGTACGCCCGCACCGTGGCCGGGCTCGAGAAGGCCGCCTCGACGGAGTTCGACCCCGACTGCCCCGAGCCGGTGATCGCCACCATGGAGGAGCAGAAGTCCTTCGTCGAGGGCGCCGGCGACCTCGGGGGCACCATGCGGCTCGGTCTCTACCCGGCCGAGCTCCAGGCCGGCTCGGTCGTCCGCGAGGCCTACGGCTCCGGCTCCGTGCAGGAGCGGCACCGGCACCGCTACGAGGTCAACAACGCCTACCGCGACCAGCTGGAGGCCGCCGGTCTGGTCTTCTCCGGCACCAACCCCGAGCTGGGCCTCGTCGAGTACATCGAGCTCCCGCGCGAGGTGCACCCCTACTACGTCGCCACCCAGGCCCACCCCGAGCTGCGCTCCCGGCCCACCCGCCCCCACCCCCTCTTCGCCGGCCTCGTGGGAGCAGCGATCGACCGCCAGCGCGAGCTGCGCTTCCCGATCGACGAGTCCACCCTCCACCGCCGCGACGAGGACGACGACGACGACTGACGCCCGCCGAGGTGGGACTCCGGGCTCACCGACGTGGGACTTCGGGCTCACCGAAGTGGCGCCTAGGTACGCCGAGGTGGCACCCAAGTACGTCGAGGTGGCGCTTGGGTACGTCGAGGGGTGCGCTTGCGCGCGAGACCGTCCGAGCAGGGAGTCCGCGACGACGCGGTGCATGCCTCCCGCCCACGTGACCGTCGCGTCGGCGGACCGCGAGTCCCACTTCGGCGGACCGCGAGTCCCACTTCGGCGGACCGCGAGTCCCACTTCGGCGGACCCTACGTCCCACTTCGGCGGACCCTAGGTCCCACCTCGGCGAGCCCTCACCGCCACTTCGGTGTACCCAAGCGCCACCTCGACGGACCTCAGCGCCACTTCGGGGTCAGGAGGGGAGGGAGCGGGCGCGGAGCTGGCGGGTGAGGGTGTCGACGTTGCTCAGCAGGACGGTGCGGATCATCGGCCAGGTGTCGGGGGAGTCCGCGAGGTCGCGGGCGCGGGCGAGGTAGGCGTCGTCGGCGGTGCGGGGCTGCATGGCGCCGGCGAGGGAGCCGAGCTCGAGCATCCCGCCGTGGCCGAGGGCCCGGAGCTCGTCGAGGTAGCGGGCGGCGAAGGGCAGCAGCAGCTCGTCCTGACCGGGCCGCCAGAAGGCGTCCGCGACCCGCCCCTGCGGGGTGCCCGCGTGCACCGACCGGTCCCGGAACATCGCGTTCCAGGCCTCCTCCTTGGCCTCGGCGTCCGGCAGGGCGGCCCGGACCGTGAGCGCCCGGTCCGCGGCCTCGGGGTCGGGGTCGCGCTCGACGAGCGCCCGCACGGCATCGGGGTCGTGGTCACCGAGCTCGGCGCGGCGCACCAGCACCCGCCAGGCCAGGTCGGGGTCGTCGCCCGCCGCGGCCAGCACCTCGAAGTGCTCGGGGGTCGTGGCGGTCGAGGCGAGGGTCTGGAGTGCCTCGAGGCGCAGGTCCGGCACCTCGGTGAGCAGTGCCGCGACGTCGGCCACCGCCGACCGCGCGCCAGCGACCTCGGCGGCCGGACTCCACGCCTCGGCCGCGCGCACGGCGAGACCGAGGAAGGGGTCGACGACACCGGGCACACGCTCGGTGCGGAGCACGCCCAGCACGCAGGTGAGGAACGCCGCGGCGGTGAGCTCGTGCTTGACGAGCATGTCCCAGGCCGTGACCACGGCGACGGCCCGGCTGAGCGGGCTGGGGATGCCGCCCGCCCCCTCGAGCAGCACCTCGAGGGACGCCGGGTCGGTCCGCGCGGCGGCGAAGGTGAGGTCGTCGTCGTTGACCAGGTGCAGGTCCGCGGCGGGCAGCTCGATGTCGGCGGCGTCGCCCGACGTCTCGACCTCCGCCGTGGCGACCCGCTCGAGCCCGTCCGCGGTGGAGCGGTAGGAACCGACGAGCAGGGTGTGGGGGCGCGGCTCGCCGTCGGGAGCGCTGACCACCAGCCGCCCTCCTCCGTCGGTGAGCTCCAGGGCGATGGTGTCGGTGCCGGCGCGGTCGAACCACAGCCGCGTCCAGTCCGCGAGGTCGCGTCCCGACGCCTCGGCCACGGCGTCGATGAGGTCGTCGAGCCGGGTGTTGCCCCACGCGTTGTCCCGGAAGTACGCGCGAAGCCCGGTCACGAAGGCCTCCTCGCCGACATGAGCGACGAGCTGCTTGAGGACGCTCTCGCCCTTCATGTAGGTGATCGCGTCGAAGTTCGCCATCGCCATCGCCACGTCCGGGACCGTCCCGCGGATCGGGTGCGAGGCAGGGCTCAGGTCCTGGCGGTAGCCGTTGACCTTCTGCAGAGCCAGGAACGTGGCCCAGCCGTCGGTGAACTCCGTGGCGTTGAGCGCGCACCAGGTGGCGGCCCAGGACGCGAAGGCCTCGTTGAGCCACAGGTCGTCCCACCACTGCATGGTCACCAGGTCGCCGAACCACATGTGCGCCATCTCGTGCAGCAGCACCCAGGCCCGGAACGACCGTTCGCCGTAGGTCGGCGGCGTGCGGTAGAGCTCGCCGTCGGTCCACGTGACGCAGCCCCAGTTCTCCATCGCGCCGCCCATGTTGGGCACGAAGACCTGGTCGTAGCGCTCCTGGGGGAACGGCATCCCGAACCGCTCGCCGAAGAACGCGAGCCCCCGCGCGGTGAGGTCGAACAGCTCGTCGGCGTCGCGGTCGAGGAACGCGGCGGTCGACTGGCGGCTGTAGAGGCCGAGGCTGTGCCCGCCGACCTCGCGGCGCAGCTCGTGGAAGGGGCCCGCGTTGATGACCACGACGTAGGTCGACAGGCTGGGTGTGTCGGGGAAGGTCCACACCCGCGCCGCGTCGCCCGCGGGGGCGACCGAGTCGGGGGCGCCGTTGGAGGTCACCGTCCACGACTCCGGGGCGGTCACGGTGAACGCGTGCGGTGCCTTGAGGTCGGGCTGGTCGAAGCAGGCCCAGATGCGGCGGGCGTCGTCGGCCTCGAAGGACATCCAGACATAGACGAGCTTGTCGCTGGGGTCGACGGTGCGCAGGATGCCGGCGCTGGAGGAGGTGTCGGACTGCGCCGCCGCCACCACGAGGACGTTCTCCTCGGCGAGGTCGGTCAGCGGCAGCCGGCCGCGGGACACGGTGGCGAGGTCGAGCTCCCGGCCGTTGAGGGTCGCGTGCCTGATGTCGGTGACGCAGTCGACGAACGTCGAGCCGCCGGGGGAGGTGCAGTCGAAGGTCACGGTCGAGACCGACTCGACCGTGTCGCCGTCGAGCAGACCGGTCAGGTCGACGGCGATGTCATAGCGGCGCACGGAGAGCAGCGCGGCGCGCTCCTCGGCCTCCTGCTGGGTCAGGCTGGCGGGCTGGCTGTCCACGGAGTCGGTCATGCGGTCACGGTAGCCTCACCCGGGTGACCAGCGACGCGTCCGCCGACCGGCTGGGAGACCGGCCCGAGTCGTGGCCCGTCGACGGCAGCAGCGACCTCCACCGCGACGCGTGGGTGGTGGCGCTGCGCACCGATCGGGTACGGCGACCCGCTGCCGCCGGCCCCGACGAGGGCTTCGACCGCATCGTCCTCGAGCACCCGGGAGCCGCCGTGGTCCTCGCCCTGGACGAGCAGGACCGGGTGTTCTGCCTGGCGCAGTACCGCCACGCCGCCCAGCGCCGGTTCGTCGAGCTGCCGGCCGGTCTCTGCGACGTGGCCGGTGAGGACCCGGTCGAGGCGGCCCGCCGCGAGCTCCGGGAGGAGGCGGGGCTGTCCGCGGGGGAGTGGCGGCACCTGCTGCCGACCTATCCCTCGCCCGGCATCTCCGACGAGCTCGTGCACGTCTATGTCGCCCGGGCGCTGAGCGCCGCCGACCGGGGCGACTTCGTGCTCGAGCACGAGGAGGCCGAGATGGAGACCTTCTGGGTGCCGTTCGACGAGCTGCTCGCCGCCGTGCTCGACGGGCGGGTGACGCACGCGCTCGTGGCCCTGTCGGTGCTCACCTGCGCGGCGCGGGGGCTGGCCGGGACACGGCGGCCCGGGACTGGCAAACCGGTCGCCAACGAGTAGGTTGGCACCGGCGTCACAGCGGCGTGTCGCCCGCACCGAGGAGCCAGAGGAGCACTGCGTTGAAGATCGGCGTCCCCCAGGAAGTCAAGAACCACGAGTACCGCGTGGCCCTCACCCCCATCGGCACCCACGAGCTCACCGAGCACGGTCACGAGGTGTTCGTCCAGAAGGGCGCCGGGCTCGGGTCGCAGATCACCGACGCGGAGTACGTCGCGGCCGGCGCGACGATGATCGACAGCGCCGACGACGTCTGGGGCACCGCCGACATGGTGCTCAAGGTCAAGGAGCCGATCGCCGAGGAGTACCACCGGATGCGGGAGGGGCTGACCCTCTTCACCTACCTGCACCTGGCCGCCGACAAGCCGCTCACCGAGGAGCTGGTCCAGCGCAAGGTGACCGCGATCGCCTATGAGACCGTCCAGCTCCCCTCCGGTGGCCTGCCGCTGCTCTACCCGATGTCCGAGGTCGCCGGCTGCCTCGCGCCCCAGGTCGGCGCCCACTCGCTGATGAAGGCCCAGGGCGGCCGCGGAGTCCTGCTCGGCGGTGTCGGCGGTGTCGCCAACGCCAAGGTCGTGATCATCGGTGCCGGAGTCTCCGGCCAGAACGCCGCCAACATCGCCCTGGGCATGGGCGCCGACGTGACGCTGCTGGACACCGACCTCGACAAGCTGCGGATGTCGTTCTGGCGCTACAACAACCGGGTCCACGGGCTCGCGTCGTCCAAGCTGGCGATCCAGCAGCAGGTCATGGAGGCCGACATGGTCATCGGGGCGGTGCTGATCCCCGGCGCCAAGGCGCCCAAGCTGGTCAGCAACGACCTGGTCGCCCAGATGAAGCCGGGGTCGGTGCTGGTCGACATCGCGGTCGACCAGGGCGGCTGCTTCGAGGACACCCATCCGACCACGCACGCCGACCCGACCTTCGAGGTCCACAACTCGGTGTTCTACTGCGTGGCCAACATGCCGGGTGCCGTCCCCAACACGTCGACCTACGCCCTGACCAACGCGACACTGCCGTTCGCCGTCAACCTGGCGGACAAGGGCTGGGCCGACGCGTGCCGCGCCGACGGCGCGCTCGCCAAGGGCCTCAACACCCACGCGGGCCGGCTCACCAACGGCCCCGTGGGCGAGGCCGTCGGCATGGAGGCCGTGTCGGTGGACTCCGTCCTCGCCTGAGGTGGAGGACGAGCCTCAGGACGTCGCCGAGGAGCGACCGCCCGCCCCGGACCCGCTCGTGCGGGCGGTGCGGACCTATCTCGACCATCTGTCGGTGGAGCGCGGGCTCGCGGCCAACACCCTGGTGTCCTACCGGCGGGACCTGCGGCGCTACCTCGACCACCTCGCCGGCCAGCGGGTCGCGGGCCTGGACGACGTCACCGAGTCGACGGTCACCGGCTTCCTGATGAGGCTGCGCGAGGGCGACGCCGAGCACCCCCCGCTCAGCGCCGCCTCCGCGGCCAGGACCGTCGTGGCGGTCCGCGGATTCCACAGGTTCGCCGTGCGCGACGGGCTGGCCGCGAGCGACCCCGCCGCCTCGGTCAAGCCTCCCGCTCCGGCCAAGCGGCTGCCCAAGGCGCTGCCGCTGGGCGACGTCGAGGCGATCCTCGAGGCCGCCGGCGAGGCCGGCACGACGCTCGCCCTGCGCGACCGCGCGCTGTTGGAGGTCCTCTATGGCACGGGGGCGCGGATCTCGGAGGCGGTAGGCCTCGACGTGGACGACCTCGACCTCGAGGACGGCACCGTCCTGCTGCGCGGCAAGGGCAGCAAGGAGCGGCTGGTGCCGGTCGGCTCGTTCGCCCGCGAGGCGGTCACCGCCTACCTCGTCCGCGGCCGTCCCGAGCTCGTGGCCGCGGGCACGGGGACGCCGGCCCTGTTCCTCAACGCCCGGGGCGGACGCCTCTCCCGACAGAGCGCCTGGGCCGTGCTCACCCGCGCGGCCCAGCGGGCGGGCGTGACCAAGGACGTGTCCCCGCACACGCTGCGCCACTCCTTCGCCACCCACCTGCTCGACGGCGGGGCCGACGTCCGGGTCGTGCAGGAGCTGCTCGGCCACGCCTCGGTGACCACGACGCAGGTCTACACCCTGGTGACCGTCGACAACCTGCGTGAGGTCTTCGCGACCGCGCACCCGCGGGCCCGCGAGTGAGCGGCGCACCCCGACTCGAGCTGCCCGCCGGCGCGGGTCCCGACGCGACGTACGACGCCGTCACCGGCTGGGCCTCCGCCCAGGGCATGACCCTCTATCCCCATCAGGACGAGGCGCTCGTCGAGCTGCTGGGCGGCGGCAACGTCATCCTCGCGACGCCGACCGGCTCCGGGAAGTCGCTCGTCGCGACCGGCGCCATCGCGGGTGCGCTCGGTGAGGGGCGGCGGGCGTGGTACACCGCGCCCATCAAGGCGCTCGTGAGCGAGAAGTTCTTCGACCTGTGCGCGGTCTTCGGTGCCGACAGGGTGGGGATGCTGACCGGGGACGCGTCGGTGAACTCCGACGCACCCGTGATCGCGTGCACCGCCGAGGTGCTCGCCAACATCGCGCTGCGCGAGGGCGAGCGCGCCGACGCGGGACTCGTGGTGATGGACGAGTTCCACTTCTATGCCGAGCCCGACCGGGGGTGGGCCTGGCAGGTGCCGCTGCTCGAGCTGCCCCACGCCCAGCTCCTGCTGATGTCCGCCACCCTCGGCGACGTCCATGAGCTGGCCGAGGACCTGACCCGCCGCAACGGGCGCACGACCGCCGTGGTCGACGACGCGGTCCGTCCGGTGCCGCTGTCGTTCTCGTGGTCGACCACCCCGCTCGGGGAGACCCTCGACGAGCTGGTGTCCACCGGCCAGGGGCCGGTCTATGTCGTCCACTTCACCCAGGCTGCCGCCGTGGAGCATGCGACCTCGCTCCTCGGTGCCGGCGGCACGGTCGCGCGTCGCCCCACGGGCTCCTCGGCCGACACCCAGGCACGCAAGGACACCATCGGCGGATTCCGCTTCGGCGCCGGTTTCGGCAAGACGCTCTCCAGGCTCCTGCGCGCCGGCATCGGCGTGCACCACGCGGGGATGCTGCCGAAGTACCGCCGGCTGGTCGAGACCATGGCCCAACGGGGGCTGCTGGAGGTCATCTGCGGCACGGACACCCTCGGCGTCGGCATCAACGTCCCGATCCGCACCGTGCTCTTCACGGGACTCGCCAAGTTCGACGGCAGCCGGCAGCGCATCCTCCGGGCCCGCGAGTTCCACCAGATCGCCGGCCGGGCCGGCCGGGCCGGCTTCGACACCGCGGGCTATGTCGTGGTGCAGGCACCCGAGCACGTCATCGAGAACGAGCGGGCTCGCGCGAAGTCCGACGCCAAGAACGCGGCGAACCCCAAGAAGAAGAGCAAGCCGCAGCTCAAGAAGCCGCCCGAGGGCACCGTGGTGTGGAGCGAGCAGACCTTCGACAAGCTCGTCGGTGGCACTCCCGAGCCGCTGCCGTCGCGCATGAAGGTCGACAACGCGATGCTCGTCAACGTGCTGGCGCGCGAGGAGGACGCCTTCCCGGTGCTGCGCCGACTGTTGCTGGACAACCACGAGTCCCGGCGCAACCAGCTGCGGCTGGCCCGCCGCGCGCTGCGGCTCACCCGGTCCCTGGTCCGGTCGGGCGTGGTGACCCGGCTCGACCAGCCGGACGCGTTCGGGCGCCGCTATGTGCTCACCGTCGACCTGCCCGAGGACTTCGCGCTCAACCAGCCGCTGGCCCACTTCGCGCTCGCCGCCCTCGACGTCCTCGACCCCGAGGCGCCGACCTATGCCCTCGACGTCGTCTCCGTGATCGAGGCCGTGCTGGAGGCGCCACGACAGGTGCTCCTGGCCCAGCAGTTCGCGGCACGGGGCGAGGCGGTCGCCCAGATGAAGGCCGACGGCATCGAGTACGACGAGCGCATGGTGCTCCTCGAGGAGGTCACCTGGCCGAAGCCGCTCGCCGAGCTGCTCGAGGCGACCTACGCCGTCTACCGGCAGACCCACCCGTGGCTCGGCGAGGACGCGCTCAGTCCCCAGTCGGTGGTCCGGCAGATGTGGGAGGACGGGATGGGCTTCACCGACCTGGTCGCCCGCTACCAGCTCGCCCGGTCCGAGGGACTGGTGCTGCGCTACCTGACCGACGCCTACCGCACCCTGCGTCAGACCGTGCCCGAGGCGCACCGGTCGCCCGAGCTGGAGGAGGTCGTCGACTGGCTGGGGGAGACGGTCCGGCAGACCGACTCCTCGCTCCTGGACGAGTGGGAGGCGCTGACCGATCCCACCCACGCCCCCGAGCACGGTCAGGCGCCGCCGCCACCGCGGCCGCTGTCGCGGCAGGAGCGGGCGTTCACGGTGATGATCCGCAACGCCCTCTTCGCCAGGGCCGAACGCTGCGCCCGCGACGACCTCGACGGGCTGGTGCGCCTGGAGCGCAGCGCCGCGGACCGTGTCGACCCACCCCGGCAGGTGGTCATGACCCGCTCCGCCTGGGACGCCGCGCTGGAGGGCTACTACCAGGAGCACGAGACGCTCGACACCGGCCCGCAGGCGAGGGGCCCGGCCCTCCTCGACATCGGCGCCGAGCAGCAGGGTGAGCCGGTCGGCGCCGACGAGGGTGTGACGGCGCGCGTCCGTCGGGTCCGGCAGACCCTCGCCGACCCGGCCGGGCACCACGACTGGGTGATCGAGGCGGTCGTCGACTGCGACGCCTCCGACGAGGCCGGGGAGCTCGTCGTGATGACGGCCGCGCTGCGCCGGCTGGACTGACCCAGAGCCGCTGCCGCCGCGTCGACGGGTCTCGCTCGACCCGGCTCAGCCCGAGACGACGAGCACCGGGGTGCTGGCCGAGACGTTGCCGGTGGAGTCCGCTGCGCGGACGAAGAACCGGTTGCCGCCGTCGAGGGGCACGGTGATCGACGCCCCCGTGGTCGTGGCGATCGGCCGGTCGTTGCGCAGGACCTGGTAGGTCCCGCCGCCCAGGCCACCGGCGGAGGCGGTCCAGGCGAGCGTGACCGTGGTGGCGGTGCGGTTCGAGACGCGCAGACCGGTGGGGGTGCTGGGGGCGGCGCCGTCGGTCATGCCGAACCGCACGAACGCCCCCGTCCACCGGGTGACGTTGCCGCTGCCGCGCCCCTGCTGGAAGTCGCCGCCCACCCACATCGTGCCGTTGCCTGCCTGGGCGACGGCCCACGCGCCCGACCCGAGCCGGGAACGCAGGGTCGGCGTGAACGTGGACACCGGGCTCACGTCGGAGAGTCGCCAGACACCGACCCAGCCGATGGTGTCGGCCCGGGTCCAGGCGGTGCCGATGCCCGGCCAGGTGGTGGCGCCCTGGTAGGTGAAGTTGTTGGAGTGCGACCCCGCCCACAGGAACGCCTTCTGGTCGTCGGCGACGATGACCTGCGTGTCGCCCTTGGGGTTGTTGATCTGGGTCGTGAGCCGCGCATAGGAGCCGGTGTCGAAGCTGAAGAGGTTGTGCTCGGACCCGCCGGTGAAGACCCGGTTGCCCACCTGCTCGACGCCCTGCTGGTAGGACTTGGCCGCCGACCACACCGGGGTCCACGGCGCGGGGTCGAGCCGCGCGGGGCTGGAGGTCATCAGGGCCGCGGCGCTCGTCGCGGTCGCGCCGCTCATGGCGGTGAAGAAGCCGACGACATAGGCCCGGGAGCCGTCCTCGGAGATCTCGACGTCCTGGACCGAGGAGTTGAACACGGGCCGCCACGTGGTGTCGGGGTTGAACGTGGTCAGGTCCAGGCGCATGAGGTTGCGCGCATAGGCCGGCGTGCCGTTGGGACCGGTGGTGTGGGTGAAGGTGCCGCCGACGTAGAGGTAGCCGCCGCCCGTCGTCAGGGTCAGCACGCGGACCGTCCCGGGGGAGACGTTGTTGACCAGCGTCGTGCGCCACCCCGGCGTGAGGGCGCCGGTCGAGGCGTTGAGGACGGCGAGACCCGTGACCGCGGTCCCGTTGACGCGGGTGAACTTCCCGCCGACCGCCAGGCGGCCGTCCGGAAGGGCGGTGAGGGACTGGACGGCCTCGTTGACCGCCGGCCGGAAGGTGGGGACGAAGGCCCCGGTGTCGGCGTTGAAGGCGGCGAGGAAGGGCTGGCTGACCCGCCCGGTCCTGGCGGCGTCCTGCTGGACGGACGCGAAGTTGCCGCCGACGAACATCGTCGAGCCGATCCGCGTCATGGCCTGGACCTCGACGTCGCCCTCCTGGTCCACCGCGCCGGCGATCCCGGTCACCCCCCACGGGTTGGTCAGCACCGTGGAGTCCGGCACGACCGGCTTCTCGGTCCGGGGCGTGCCGCCGTCGGGGATGGCCGAGAACCCGGCGCCGGCGCTGGTGATCCGCGGGCGGACATAGACCTCGGCGAACGGGCGGGCGTTGCCCTGTCCGTTGGTCGGCGTCCAGAGGTAGCTCGTCGGGGAGCTGAGCCCGGTGACGTCGAGGCCGTAGGAGAACCCCCAGGTGTAGCCCAGGTCGGTCCCGATGCTGGTGTTGACGCGCAGCGTGGAGGCGCCCGAGCCGAACGTCGCGCTCGAGCCGGTGGTGCCCGTCGAGCTGCCCACGGTCCAGCTCGTCAGGGGCCAGGCGCCGCCGAACGACCAGAACCACCCGACCGGCTTGCTGGTCCGGAGCCGAACCTCCTGCCAGGAGGTCCCGGTGACGTTGGCGGCGCGGCGCACCCGGACCCCGTCGGTCAGGGACGTCACCGGTGCCCCGTTGAGCAGGCCGTCGATGACCGACGCCGACAGCTGGGTGGTCTGCGTGTTGGCCGCGGGAGTCGCCTGGAGCAGCGTCGCCGCGCTGCCGCGCCCGACCGCCAGGGTCTCCCAGCCCTCGCGGCCGGCACCCACCTTGACCCAGCCGCCACCGTCGGTGGTCTGGTCGCACCAGAACTGGGCGGGTGCGGACATCGCCGGCGTCAGGAGCCAGTAGGAACCGCTCGTCGCGCTGGGGTTCTGCTGCTTGACGTCCCAGCACGACGCGGCCGCCGTGTCGGCGGTCGCGCCGGTGGTGGTGGCCGACACCGCTGCCGGCGGAAGCGCCAGGCACGCGGCGGCCACCGTCGCGGCGACGAGGATGGATCGGGCGCAGGCCGTCAGCGTGCGAGCAGTCACGTCTATCTCCCCCACAGAGAACCGAAGTGGTCCCGAGACGCCGGGGCGATGTCGCAATCTCGCCCTCCTGGCAGCGTACGCGCGGATACCGACAGGACCCAGGACCTGGACGAATTGATACGTCCCCCTCGTGCAAAATGCTGCGCGGCCACGCGGCGAGCGAGGATAGGGGCATGGGACCGGAGCTCTTCACCGTGGCGGTCCCGGGCGCCGGGCTGCTGAGCACCATGGCGCACCCACCCGGGGGAGTAGGCCTCGGTGACCGTCTGGAGGCGCTGCGCGCGGCCGGCGCGGACGTGGTGGTGAGCCTGCTGACCCCGGAGGAGGAGGCCGAGCTCGGCCTCCTCGAGGAGCAGGGGCTCGCGACGGCCGCCGGCCTGCGCTTGCTCCGACTCCCGGCCCCCGACATGTCGGTGCCCGAGCAGCGTGCGGCCACGGTGCTGGTCGGCGAGCTGGCTCGTCGGCTGGGCGCCGGCGAGCACGTCGTCGTGCACTGCCGCGCCGGCATCGGCCGCTCCTCGGTGCTGGCCGCGCTGGTGCTCTGCGCCCGGGGGTCCACCCCGAAGGAGGCGGTGGCGCGGATCTCGGCCGCCCGCGGGTTCCGGGTCCCCGAGACCCCCGAGCAGCGGGCGTTCGTCGCGGCCGTCGCGGCGGCCCTGTGAGCGCCGTACGTCGTCCACAGGACCGTCCACAGGCAAGAAGTTTCTGTGCACTCACCGGGGCGCGAGTCCACATCTCCTCAACAGATTTCGAGGAACCCTGGGGACAACCGCGCGCCGTGTTGTTCGCCGTCGAGGGTGCGTCCTAGCCTGACGATGCACGGCGCGAAAGTCGCCGAGTCGACAAAGGGCGGACCCGTCCGCCGAGCGGTGAGGAGTGCCCATGAACGGTGGCGGGATGTTCCCCGGAGCCCCGGGAGGACCGGGGGCCAACGCCCCCGAGATGCCGCCGATGACACCCCCGATCGTTCCTCCCACTTCCCCTGGAGGCGAGTCCCGGATGACCGACCCCATCCCCTTCCCCGCACCGGTCGTCGAGACCGTCGTGCCGCCGGCAGCCGCCGCCGACGCGCCGCTCGGGCCCACCGGCCGGCCGCTGCCCGACCTGCCCGAGCCGCGCGCGCTCACGGTCCACGGCCAGGCGCGGGTCATCTCGATGTGCAACCAGAAGGGCGGCGTCGGCAAGACCACCACGGCGATCAACCTGGGGGCCGCGCTGGCGGAGTACGGCCGCAAGGTCCTGCTCGTCGACTTCGACCCGCAGGGCTCGCTCTCGGTCGGGCTGGGGCTCAACCCCCACGAGATGGACCTGACGATCTACAACCTGCTCATGCAGCGCGACGTGTCCATCGACGAGGTCATCGTCCCGACCGTCGTGCCCGGCATGGACCTGCTGCCGTCCAACATCGACCTGTCGGCCGCCGAGGTGCAGCTCGTGCACGAGGTGGCGCGCGAGCAGACCCTGGCCCGCGTCCTGGCGCCGGCGATCGACTCCTACGACGTCATCATCATCGACTGCCAGCCCTCGCTCGGCCTGCTCACCGTCAACGCGCTGACCGCGTCCGACGGCGTCATCGTCCCCCTCGAGTGCGAGTACTTCGCCCTCCGCGGGGTCGCCCTGCTCAAGAACACCATCGACAAGGTGCGCGAACGGCTCAACCCGCGGCTGACGATCGACGGCGTGCTCGGCACGATGTACGACGGCCGCACGCTGCACGGGCGTGAGGTCATGGAGCGCCTCGTCCAGGCGTGGGGCGACACCGTGTTCCACACCGTCATCCGCCGCACCGTGAAGTTCTCGGACTCGACGGTCGCGGGCGAGCCGATCACGTCCTACGCGTCGGCCTCGACCGGTGCCGACGCCTACCGCCAGCTGGCCAAGGAGGTGGTGGTGCGGTGCCTCGACGGGTGAGCCTCCCGACGGCGGACGACCTGTTCCGCCCCACCGACGACACCGCCGAGGCCAAGGTCGTCCGCGCCGTCCCCGACCAGGCGCCGGAACCGGCGGTCGACGACGACCAGCTGCGCCGCCGCCCCAGTGGGCGGGTGCGCCACGACGAGAAGATGACGGTCTATGTCACCTCGGCCGAGCTGCTCCATCTCGAGCAGGCGCGGCTCGCCCTGCGGGCCGACCACGGGCTGGCCGTCGACCGCGGCCGCCTGGTGAGGGAGGCCCTCTCGCTGGTGCTCGCGGAGTTCGAGGAGCAGGGCGACGAGAGCGCCCTGGTGCGGCGGTTGACCGAGGAATGACCGACCTCGCCATCGAGACCGGCGACGCCGTCGAGTCCGGCTTCGAGGTCAGGCTCGACAACTTCGAAGGTCCCTTCGACCTGCTGCTCAGCCTGATCGCCAAGCACAAGCTCGACATCACCGAGGTGTCCCTGTCGACGGTCACCGACGAGTTCATCGCCTTCGTCAAGGCGGGCGGCGAGGTGTGGGACCTCGAGCAGACCACGTCGTTCCTGCTCGTCGCCTCCACGCTGCTCGACCTCAAGGCGGCGCGGCTGCTGCCCCAGGGCGACGTCGAGGACGAGGAGGACCTGGCCCTGCTCGAGGCGCGCGACCTGCTGTTCGCGAGGCTGCTGCAGTACCGCGCCTTCAAGCAGGTGGCCGGCGTCCTCCAGGCCCGGCTGGCGGGGGAGTCGCGACGTCACCCGCGCGCGGTGGGACTGGAGGAGCGGTTCGCGACCCTGCTGCCCGAGGTGCTCATCGGCATCGGCCTCGACGCGTTCGCTGCGCTCGCCGCCAAGGCGATGGAGCCCAAGGCGGTCCCCGAGGTCTCCCTGCACCACATCCACGCCGCCCGGGTCAGCGTCCGCGAGCAGGCGGCGCTCGTGGTGGACCGGCTCCGGCGCAGCGGCACCATGACCTTCCGCTCGCTGTGCGGCGACTCACCCGACACCCTGACGACCGTCGCCCGCTTCCTGGCGCTCCTCGAGCTGTTCCGGGAGGGCGCGGTCAACTTCGACCAGATCACGCCGCTCGGCGAGCTCACGGTGCGCTGGACGGGGTCCGAGGACGGCGACATCGAGATCGACGACGAGTTCGACGGCACCCGGTCGGGCGAGGACCCCCCGGTCGCCGCGCCGGACGACGACGAGGACCAGGCCGCCACCGCGGCCACGGACGAGGAGCAGCAGTGACCGAGCACGACGTCGAGCCGGACATGGCGGCGCAGGCCGAGCCCGAGACGCCTGAGGACGCGGGCGGTGACACGCTCGCGATCCCGGTCGCCGAGCTCCGGCCCTCGCTGGAGGCGATCCTCATGGTGGCCGACCAGCCGCTCGACCAGGCCACGCTCGCCTCGGCCGTCGGCTATCCCGTTCCCGACGTCGCCGAGGCGCTCGCCTCGCTCGCCGACGACTACACCGCCCAGGGACGCGGCTTCGAGCTGCGCAACGTCGCGGGTGGCTGGCGCTTCTACACCCGTGAGGAGTTCGCGGCCGTCGTCGAGGCCTTCGTCCTGGACGGGCAGCAGGCCCGCCTCACCCAGGCGGCCCTCGAGACCCTGGCGGTCGTGGCCTACAAGCAGCCCGTCTCCCGGGCGCGGGTGTCGGCGATCCGCGGCGTCAACGTCGACGGGGTGATGCGTACGCTGCTCACCCGTGGCCTGGTCGAGGAGGCCGGGCACGACGGCGAGCACGGGGCCACGCTCTACCGGACCACCGGCTACTTCCTCGAGCGGATCGGCGTGACCTCGCTCGACGAGCTGCCCGAGCTGGCGCCCTACCTCCCCGAGATGGACGACCTCGACGACGACCTGGCAGCGCTCGCCGAGCACGCCGGGGCGGCCGGCGACGCCCACCCGGCGGAGGCCCCGGCGCCCGAGCCGGCCGAGCCGGCGTCCGAGGACGACGCGTGACCGACCGGCCCGACGACGACGGGCTGGTCCGCCTCCAGAAGCTGCTCGCCCAGTCGGGAGTGGCGTCGCGCCGCCGCTGCGAGGAGCTGATGCTGGCCGGGCTCGTCGAGGTGGACGGCGAGGTCGTCACCCGCCTCGGCACCAAGGTCGACCCGCGGACGGCGGTGATCCGGGTGGAGGGGCGACGCCTTCCTCCGGTCTCGCCGCACGTCTACCTCGTCGCCAACAAGCCGCGGGGGGTGGTGTCGACGATGTCCGACCCCCAGGGGCGGTCCACGCTCCAGGACCTCGTCGACGACCGCCCCGAGCGGCTGTTCCATGTCGGGCGGCTGGACACCGACACCTCCGGCCTCATCCTGCTCACCAACGACGGCGACTTCGCGCACCGGATGGCGCATCCCTCCTTCGAGGTGGACAAGACCTACGTCGCGGAGGTCGACGGCACCCCGTCCAAGGCCACGCTGGCGTCCCTGCGCGAGGGCGTGACCCTCGAGGACGGTCCGGTGACGGTGTCCAGCGCGAGGCTGGTCACCCGAGGACAGGGCGGCGCCCAGGGGCGCGCCATCGTCGAGCTGGTCATCCACGAGGGCCGCAACCGCATCGTCCGGCGGCTGCTCGACCACGTGGGACACCCGGTCCACCGCCTCACCCGGACCGCGATCGGACCCGTGCGCCTGCGCGGGCTGGCGTCGGGCGCGGTGCGCGAGCTCACCGCCGACGAGCTCGGCTCGCTGCTGGACAGCGCCGGTCTCTGACCTGCGAGCGCCACTAGGCTGTGGCCCGTGGCAGTGCGTGCGGTGCGGGGGGCGACCCAGCTGGACGGTGACGACCGTGAGCACATGCTCGAGCGGGTCGCCGAGATGGTCACGGACGTGATGGCGTCCAACGGGCTCGTGGTCGACGACTTCATCTCGGTCATCTTCACCTCGACCTCCGACCTGGTCTCGGAGTTCCCGGCCTATGCCGCCCGCCGGCTCGGGTTCTCCGACGTGCCCCTGATCTGTGCCCGCGAGCTCGAGATCGCCGGGTCCATGCCCCGGGTCGTGCGGATGATGGCGCACGTCGAGACCGACCTGCCGCGCTCCGACATCACGCACTCCTACCTCCACGGCGCGGCCGCGCTGCGCCGCGACCTGACGCGCGTCCACGAGCTGCCCGACGAGGAACAGGCGTGACCCTCACCGGCCCGGTCCTGGTGGTGGGCACCGGCCTGCTCGGGACGTCGGTCGGGCTCGCCTGTCGCCGCGCCGGCCTCGACGTGCTGCTCAGCGACACCGCGACCGAGCACCTGCGGACCGCGACCGGCCTGGGCGCCGGGCGCCCGGCGACGGGGGAGGAGCGTCCCCAGCTGGTCGTCGTCGCGGTCCCGCCGGACCACCTGGGCCCCACGCTGCTCGCCCAGCTGGCGGCGACCGACGCGATCGTGACCGACGTCGGCAGCGTCAAGACCGGTCCGCTGGCCGCCGTCGAGCGCGCGGCGACGCCGGACCAGCTGGCGCGGTACGTCGGCGGGCACCCGATGGCCGGCAGCGAGCGCTCCGGACCCCTGGCCGCCGTCGCGGGGCTGTTCGACGGGCGTCCGTGGGCGGTCACGCCGCACCCCGCCGCGCGGGACGATGCGACCGAGGTCGTGTGGGAGCTCGCCCTGGCCTGCGGCGCCGTCCCGGTGCGGCTCTCGCCCGAGGAGCACGACCGCGCGGTGGCGCGGACCTCGCACCTGCCCCAGCTCGTCTCGGCGCTCGTCGCGGGCCGTCTCACCGCCGCCCCACCCGAGCACCTGGTGCTGTCCGGCCAGGGGGTGCGCGACGTGACCCGCATCGCCGGCAGCGACCCGGCGCTCTGGCAGCAGATCATCGACGCCAACGCCGAGGCCGTCCTCGACGTGCTCGCCGAGGTGCGGGCCGACCTGGACTCCCTGATGACCGCCGTGTCGACGGGGGAGCGGGACGCGCTGGGGGAGCTGCTGGCGCGCGGGGTCGCGGGCACGCGGGCCATCCCCGGCAAGCACGGCGGTCCGGCCCGACCCACCACCTCGGTCCTCGTCGCCGTCCCCGACCACCCGGGAGAGCTGGCGCGCCTCTTCGCGGACGCCGGCGACTCCGGGGTCAACATCGAGGACGTCCGGATCGACCACGACCCCGGGCGCGCGATGGGCCTCGTGGAGCTCGTGGTCGAAGAACAGCGCGCGGAGCACCTGAGGGCCTCTCTCGAATCCCGGGACTGGGAGACCCACCGATAGGCTGTCCCCCCGTGAGCAGCAACCCCGTCATCGCCGTCGACGGCACGTCCGGATCTGGCAAGTCCAGCACCTCCCGGGGCGTCGCCGTGCGGCTCGGGCTGCGCTACCTCGACACCGGGGCCCAGTTCCGCGCCATGACCTGGTGGATGCTGCGGCACGGTGTCGACGTCCAGGACGCGCGGGCCGTGGCCACCCGGGTGGGAGAGCCCGAGATCGTCTCCGGCACCGACCCCCTCGGCCCGACCATCACGGTCGACGGCGAGGACGTCTCGGTCGCGATCCGGCAGGACGACGTCAACGCCGCGGTCAGCCCCGTCAGCGCCGTACCCGAGGTCCGCTCCCGGCTGCTGGACCTCCAGCGCGCCGTCATCGCCGACGGGGGCATCGTCGTGGAGGGCCGCGACATCGGCTCCGTGGTCGCGCCGGACGCCGACGTCAAGGTCTACCTCACCGCCGACCCGCTGGCCCGCGCCGAGCGCCGCTCCGCGGAGGAGGGCGGCAGCGACCTCGCCGCGACACGGGAGTCCCTGCTCAACCGCGACAGGATCGACGCGGGCCGCGCCACGGCGCCTCTGGTGATGGCCGACGGGGCCGTCCACATCGACACCACGCCGTTCACGCTCGACGAGGTCATCGACCAGGTGGTCGCGCTCGTGGCCACCGCCGAGGAGCCCGCGTGACCCGACCGATGGCGGCGAGCCATCGGGAGCTGCCTCGCAGCGACACCGTCCCGCACCCCCGCCGGCTCGCCCTCCACACGCTCCGACCCGCCGCCCGAGCGGTCGTGCGCTGCTATGTCCGCGTCCATGCCCACCGCACCGACCGGGTGCCGCGCACCGGGCCGGTGATCCTCGCGCCCACCCACACGGGGTGGGCCGACGGCCCGCTGCTCGCGATCTTCGCCACCCGCCCTGCCCACGTGATGACGAAGCGTGAGATGTTCGCCGGTCGGATGGGCGGCTTCCTGCGGATGAGCGGACAGATCGAGCTCGACCGGTTCCACCCCGACCCGCGCGCGGTGAAGACCTGCCTGCGGGTGCTCCGCGACGGGGGAGCGGTCGGCATCTTCCCCGAGGGCACCCGGGGCGCCGGCGACCTCAGCCGCTTCAACCACGGCGCGGCCTACCTCGCCCTGGTGACCGGCGTGCCCGTCGTGCCGGTCGTGATGTTCGGCACCCGCGCGCCGGGGGCGCGCAGCAGCTCGCTGCCGCCCCGGTTCGGGGTCGTGGACCTGGTCTATGGCCGGCCCTGGCACGTCGACGCCGAGCCGTGGCCGCGGACGCACCGGCGCCTCGTGGAGGCGAGTGCGTCGCTGCGGGCGCACATGCTGGAATGCCTGGCCGAGGGGGAGCGGTTGACCGGCAGGAGCATGCCGGGCCCGTTGCCGGCGGGCGACAAGGAGTACGCCGTACCCGGCCAGACCTCGGAGTGGGAGAGCCATGACTGACGACGACGCCCTGGAGCAGGGCGGACGACCGACCGACGACCCGACCGACGGCTCGACCGGCGAGCCGACCGGGCCGGTGCCCGTGCTCGCGGTCGTGGGCCGCCCCAACGTGGGCAAGTCGACCCTGGTCAACCGGTTCCTGGGGCGCCGCGAGGCGGTCGTCGAGGACGTCCCGGGCGTGACCCGGGACCGGGTGTCCTACGACGCCGACTGGAACGGCCGCGCCTTCACCGTCGTCGACACCGGCGGCTGGGACCCCGACGCGCGGGGACTGGCCGAGCGGATCGCGGCCCAGGCCGAGATCGCGGTGACGCTCGCCGACGCCGTGCTGTTCGTCGTCGACGCCACCGTCGGCATCACCGACGCCGACGAGGCCGTCGTCAAGGTGCTGCGACGTTCGGGCAAGCCCGTCGTGCTCGCGGCCAACAAGGTCGACGACCAGCGCACCGAGGCGGAGGCGACCGCCCTGTGGAACCTGGGGCTGGGGGAGCCCTTCCCCGTGTCCGCGCTGCACGGGCGCGGCTCGGGGGACCTGCTCGACGCCGTCCTCGAGGCGCTCCCGGACCTGCCGCTCGACGTGCCCGCCGAGGTCGGCGGCCCGCGCCGGGTGGCCATCGTCGGCAAGCCCAACGTGGGCAAGTCGTCGCTGCTCAACAAGCTCGCCGGCTCCGAGCGGGTCGTGGTCGACTCCGTCGCCGGCACGACGGTCGACCCGGTCGACGAGCTCGTGGAGCTCGGCGGCCGCACCTGGCGCTTCATCGACACCGCCGGGATCCGCAAGCGGGTCAAGGAGGCGTCGGGGCACGAGTACTACGCGTCCCTGCGCACCACCACGGCGATCGACCGCGCCGAGGTGGCCGTCCTCGTGCTCGACGCGGACCAGTCGATCTCGGAGCAGGACGTCCGGATCCTCCAGACCGTCCGCGACGCCGGCCGGGCGCTCGTGATCGCCTTCAACAAGTGGGACCTCGTCGACGAGGAGCGCCGGTTCTATCTCGAGCGCGAGATCGAGCGCGACCTCGTCCAGGTCCGCTGGGCTCCGCGCATCAACGTCACCGCCCGCACCGGCTGGCACATCGACCGGCTGGTGCCCGCCCTCGACAAGGCCCTCGAGGGCTGGGAGACCCGGGTCTCCACGGGCGCCCTCAACGCGTTCCTCGGGCGCCTCGTCGCGGAGCACCCGCACCCGGTGCGCAGCGGCAAGCAGCCCAAGGTGCTCTTCGGCACCCAGTCCTCGACGGCCCCGCCGGTGTTCGTGCTGTTCACGAGCGGTCGGCTGGACGCGGCCTACGAGCGCTACATCGAGCGCCGCCTGCGCGAGGAGTTCGGCTTCGTCGGGACGCCGATCGTGCTCCAGCAGCGGCCGCGGGAGAAGCGCAAGAAGCGGTGAGCTCGGCCCGGGCGTCCCGACACCGGTCCCGGTTTGGGGTCTGCCCGGAGCCCTGCGGTAGGGTTCATTCCGGCCAGCCCGGCAAGCATGCGGGCGGCCATCGGGCTGTGGCGCAGTTTGGTAGCGCACTTGACTGGGGGTCAAGGGGTCGCAGGTTCAAATCCTGTCAGCCCGACCAGAAAATCGCTGGTCAGAGGCTGTCCTCGCTCACGCGGGGACGGCC
>JAXLSP010000005.1:0-665698 GCA_046330515.1 Nocardioidaceae bacterium
AGCCGCACCGCGTCGCCTGTCACCTCGACCGGCTGCTCGAGCAGCGAGGCATGACGCTCGCCGCGCTGGCCGACGCCGTCGGCGTCACGGTCGTCAACCTGAGCGTGCTCAAGAATGACCGGGCCAAGGCGATCCGGTTCAGCACCCTGACCGCCGTCTGCGACGTGCTGGGCTGTCAGGTGGGGGACCTGCTGAGCGTGGAGCCCGGCTCGACCTGCTGAGCCGTCCCGGCGCGGGCTGGCACGCCGTACCTTCCCCGACTCCGCCGTCTCTGCCACGCTGTGCCGGTGCCGACGCGCCTGCTGCTCCGCCTCCTGCCGACGCTCGTGGCGGGCCTCGTCGCGGTCGTCGGCCTCGGCGCACCCGCCCAGGCGGACTCGGGCGACGAGGCGACCCTCGCCGAGAAGTACGCCCCCGTCCTGATGCTCGTGACGCAGGACGGGGCCTGCGGGCCGGGGGAGCCCTACCGGCCGAGCGACGTCGACGTCATGTTCGACAACCCCACCATCGCGCTGCGTGGGCCGTGGGTGCCGCAGCACGACCTGGTGCAGGTGGCGCCCTCGGCCGAGGACGTCAGCGAGGGCCTGCCGGGCTATGCCCTGGACCTCCCGGGCAGCCCGCTGAACCCGGGCTGCGACTATGAGAAGTGGGCCGACGGGCAGTGGTCCGGCACCGAGCCGATCATCTATGCCCACGTGGCGACCCAGTCGGGAGTCACCGACCGGTTCGCGCTGCAGTTCTACTTCTTCTATCCGTTCAACGACTACAACAACAAGCACGAGACGGACTGGGAGCGGATCCAGCTGGAGTTCCCCGTCGCCGACGCGACGCAGGCGCTCGCCGAGGACACGCAGCCCGACGTCGTCGTGTTCTCCCAGCACTACGGCGCCGAGCGGGCCGTCTGGGGCGACGACAAGCTCGAGGTGGAGGGCGACACCCATCCGGTCGTCTATGTGTCGGCGGGCTCGCACGCCAACCAGTACTCGCCCGGCGTCTTCATGGGCAACACCGCCGCGACCGGGTTCGGCTGCGACATCACCGTCGGCGACCACGACGCGGTCCATGCTGCCGTGAAGACGATCCCCTCGGACGAGGAGGAGGCGGCCGCGGCCTTCCCGTGGACGACCTACGAGGGCCACTGGGGCGAGGTCGGGCCCAAGCGGTTCTATGAGGGACCGACCGGCCCCAACCGCAAGTCCGGCTGGACCAAGCCGTTCTCGTGGTCGGCGGGCGCCCGCGACGCCAGCGTCGTCGTCCCCGGCTCGGGGGTCGCCGGCAGCCGCGCCGCGGAGGTCTACTGCGACACCGTCGGCGCGGGCAGCGACGCCTTCCGCAAGTTCGTCGACGAGCCGGCGGCGACCCTGGGGATCGGCGCGGCCATCCTCGCCGTGGTCCTCTGGCTGCTCCGCCGGACCGAGTGGCACTCCGACCCGCTGCCGTTGCGGCAGGACCGTCGCAGCGGGCAGGTCGTGCGCGCGTCGCTCGGCATGCTGCGTCGGCACTGGGCCGTGTTCCTGCTGCTGTCCCTCCCGATGGCGCTGCTGCTCGTGCTGGCAGCCGTGCTGCAGACGCTCGCGCTCATCAGCCCGGTCCCGGGGTGGGCGAGCGGTCCGGTGCTGCTGCTGGGCCTCGCGACCATGGTGGTGTCCGGTGGCGCGATGACGCTGGCGGTCTCCCACCTCGGCCGGGGCGAGCGGCCCCGGCTGCGCGACCTGTACGGCGAGAGCGCCCGACGCCTCACCCTCGGGCTCCCGGCCCTCGTCGTCGCCTTTCTCGCGGTCCTCCTCCTCGCCGGAACCGTGATCCTCGCGCCGGTCGCGCTGGTGCTCCTTGCCGCCTGGAACCTCTTGGTCCCGGTCATCGTGCTCGAGGGACGCGCCGGGTTCCGCGGCCTGCGGCGCAGCCTGTCCCTGATCCGCCACGCCCTCGGGACCGTCGTGCCCGTCCAGCTGCTCAGCGCCGTGCTCGCCACCGAGGTCGGCGCGCTGCTCGCCGCGCTGCTCTTCATCGCGGTGCCGCTGCCGTTCGTGGTCCTCAACGCCCTGCCTCCGTTGGTGCTCGCCCTCCTCCGGCCGCTGGTCAGCGTGATGAGCACCTACAACTACGAGACCGCGCTGGTGCGCAAGGAGGCGGCCGACAGCGCCGCCACTCCCGATCCCGAGCCCGTCGCGCCCTGAATCGGGGATAGTCCGCTACGTAAAGCACCTCTTCGGGCGCCGCGAAGGTGCTCTTCGTAGCGGACTATCCCGTCGGAGCGACCCGATCCGGTCAGTCGACGCGCAGGCTCCCGTAGGTGCCCTGGGCGGCCTGCAGTGCGCCGACGTAGCCGGCCCGCTGGGCGGCCGTGGCGTCGCCGCCGGCAGGTACGGCGAGCAGCCCGCGCATCGCGTCGAGGGAGGCGTAGCCGCGCCGCTCCAGCCACGACTCGAGCCCGACGAGCAGCACCTGGGCATAGGACGGCCCGTGCCGCAGCAGCGCGGACGCGGTCATCACGACGTCGGCACCGGCGAGCAGGTAGGCGACCACGTCGGCGCTCGTCTCGACACCGGTCGTGCCTGCCAGCGAGCAGGAGACCCGGTGGCGCAGGATCGCGAGCCAGGTCCGCGGGAGCCGCGCCTCGAGGCGGGACGACAGGGTGACGCCGGGGACCAGCCGGATCGCCTCCGTGTCGACATCGGGCTGGAGGAAGCGGTTGAAGAGCACGAGCCCGTCGGCCCCGGCCTCGTCGAGGGCGGACGCCATGGCCCCGGTCGCCGAGAGGAAGGGGCTCAGCTTCACCGCCACCGGGATCGACACGGCCCGCCGCACCTCACCGAGGATCTCCAGGTGCCGCCGCTCGACGTCGGCGCCGGTCAGCCCGACGTCGCCGGGGACGGCATAGATGTTGAGCTCCAGGGCCGCCGCACCCGCCGACTCCATCGAGGTGGCGATCGAGGTCCAGCCGCCCGGTGTGCTGCCGTTGAGGGAGGCGATGACGGGCACGTCGACGGCGGCCACGGCGCGCTCGAGGTGCCGGAGGTAGGGCGTCGCTCCCGCGTGCGCGACCGTCGGCGCCTTCGGGAAGAAGTCCGACGCCTCGCCGAAGGACCCCTCGTAGGCCTCGGTGACCATCAGGTCAGCGACCTCCTGCGCGCGCACCTGCTCCTCGAACAGCGAGTGCAGCACGATCGCGCCGACGCCGGCGTTCGCCAGCGAGATCACCCCGTCGAGGGTCGCGGACAGCGGCGAGGCCGAGGCGACGAGCGGGCTGCGCAGGGTCAGCCCGAGATAGCCCGTGGTCAGGTCCATTGCTTCTTCCTCCGTGCGTCGGGGACGAAGTCGGCAGCGCTGCGCGTCGCCATCTCCTCATAGGTCGCCCACCGCTGGTCGACGGCACCTTGCGCCAGCGCCAGCAGGCGGTCGGCCTCTTCGGGGGCGGCGTTGCGCAGCGAGCGGTAGCGCAGCTCGCTGTAGATGTAGTCGCGCAGCGGGATGGTCGGGCGCGGCGAGTCGAGCATGAACGGGTTGTCTCCGCGGTCGCGCATCGTGGGGTCGTAGCGCATGAGGGGCCAGTGCCCGGAGTCCACGGCCTTGCTCTGCTGGGTCAGGCCCTGGCGCATGTCGATGCCGTGGGCGATGCAGTGGCTGTAGGCGATGACCAGGGACGGGCCGTCGTAGGCCTCCGCCTCCCGGAACGCCCGCAGTGTCTGCTGCGGGTCGGCGCCCATGGCCACCCGGGCGACATAGACGCTGCCGTAGGCGATCGCCTGCAGCGCGAGGTCCTTCTTGGCGGCCGTCTTGCCGGCGCTGGCGAACTTGGCGACGGCGGCCAGCGGCGTCGCCTTGGACGACTGGCCACCGGTGTTGGAGTAGACCTCGGTGTCCATCACCAGCACGTTGACGTCGCGACCGCTGGCGAGCACGTGGTCGAGGCCCGACGAGCCGATGTCATAGGCCCAGCCGTCGCCGCCGACGATCCAGACGCTGCGGCGCAGCAGGTGGTCGGCGACGCTGCGCAGGTCCTCGACCTGCGGTCCCGACAGCCCGTCGAGCCGGCGCAGCACCTCGGCCACGCGGTCGTGCTGCGCGCGCAGCTGGGACTCGCGGATCTGGTCGGCCGACAGGATCTGGTCGACCAGGTCGGCGCCCACCCGGTCGCGCAGCTCGGCCAGCCGCTGCCGGGCCAACCCCGTCTGGAGGTCGGCGGCCAGCCGCATCCCGAGGCCGAACTCGGCGTTGTCCTCGAACAGCGAGTTGGACCACGCGGGCCCGCGTCCCTCGGCGTTGCGCGCCCACGGCGTCGTCGGCAGGTTGCCGCCATAGATCGAGGAGCAGCCCGTCGCGTTGGCCACCGACAGCCGGTCGCCGAAGAGCTGGGTGAGCAGCTTGAGGTAGGGCGTCTCGCCGCAGCCCGAGCATGCCCCCGAGAACTCGAAGAGCGGCTCGAGGAACTGGGCGCCCCGGACCGTGCCGAGGTCGATCCGCGTGCGCGGGTTGACCGGGATCGACTCGAAGAACGCCACGTTGTCGCGGCCGGTGTCGATGACGTCGCGCTCGTCGGTGAGGTTGATGGCCTTGCGGTCCGTGCCGGGCACCGCCGTGATGGGGCAGGCCTCGACACAGAGCCCGCAGCCCGTGCAGTCCTCGGTGTAGACCTGCAGCGTGTAGCGGCTGTCGGGCAGGCCGACCGCGTTGAGGTGCGCCGTCTCGAAGGTCTCCGGAGCCCCGTCGAGCAGCGACTGGTCATAGAACTTCGAGCGCAGCACGGCATGCGGGCAGACGAACACGCAGTTGCCGCACTGGATGCAGGCCTCGGGGTCCCACTGGGCGACGAGGTCGGAGATCCGGCGCTTCTCGAAGGCCGTGGTGCCGCTCGGCCAGGTGCCGTCGACCGGGATCGCACTCACCGGCAGGTCGTCGCCGCGGCCGGCCATCATCGCGGCGGTGACGGTGCGCACGAACTCGGGGGCCGAGGCGGGGACGACATCGGGCAGCGGCCGGTCGGACGTCGTCGCGGGCGGGGTGGCGACCTCGTGCAGCGCGCCGAGGGCGGCGTCGACGGCGGCCTCGTTGCGAGCGACGACCTCGTCACCGCGGCGGCCGTAGGTCTTGCGGATCGCCTTCTTGACCTGGGCGATGGCCTCGTCGGCGGGGAGCACCCCCGAGATCGCGAAGAAGCAGGTCTGGAGCACGGTGTTGGTGCGGCCGGGCAGTCCCGCCTCGCGGGCCACCTTGTTGGCGTCGATCGCGAACACCCGCAGGCGCTTGGCGATCACCTGCTCCTGCACGGGCCCCGGCAGTGCGTCCCAGACCTGGTCGGTGTCGAGCTGGGCATTGAGGAGCAGGGTGCCGCCCGGCTTGGCGACCCCGAGCACGTCGAGCTTGTCGAGCAGGTTGAGGTGGTGGCAGCCCACGAAGTCGGCGCTCGTGACGAGGTAGGGCGCGCTGATCGGGTGAGGTCCGAACCGCAGGTGGGAGATCGTGCTCCCGCCGGACTTCTTGGAGTCGTAGACGAAGTAGGCCTGCGCGAACACGTCGTCGGCCGCACCGAGGATCTTGATGGTGTTCTTGTTGGCGCCGACGGTGCCGTCGGACCCGAGGCCGAAGAAGACCGCCTTGAGCGTCTCGGCGTCCTCGATGTCGAGCGAGGGGTCGTAGTCGATGGAGCTCCCCGAGACGTCGTCGTTGATCCCGACGGTGAAGCGGGTCGGCGTCGCGGTGTCGGCGAGGGCCGCGAAGACGCCCGCGACCATGCCGGGGGTGAACTCCTTGGAGGACAGGCCGTAACGACCGCCGATCACCCGCGGCATCGCGGCGACCCGCCCGGAGGCCACGCCGTCGGCCAGCGCCGACACCACGTCGAGATAGAGCGGCTCACCCGTCGAGCCGGGCTCCTTGGTGCGGTCGAGCACGGCGATCGAGCGGGTCGAGGCTGGGATCGCGGCGAGCAGGGCGTCCGCCGGGAACGGGCGGTAGAGCCGGACCCGGACCACCCCGACCCGCTCACCGGCGTCGCCGAGGTGGCGCACCGTCTCCTCGACCGTCTGGCCGCCCGAGCCCATCACCACGACGACGCGGTCGGGCTCGGGATGGCCGGCGTACTCCACCAGCCGGTAGGGCCGGCCGGTGTGGCCCGCGACCTCGTCCATGACCTCCTGCACGATGCCCGGGACGGCGGCATAGAAGGGGTTGACGGTCTCGCGGGCCTGGAAGTAGACGTCCGGGTTCTGCGCGGTGCCCCGCACGAACGGGCGCTCGGGCGACAGCGACCGGGCCCGGTGCTCGCGCACCAGGTGCTCGGGGACGACGGCGCGCAGCACGTCGTCGGGCAGCGTCTCGATGGTGTTGAGCTCGTGGGAGGTCCGGAAGCCGTCGAAGAAGTGCAGGAACGGGATCCGGCTGCGCAGCGTTGCCGCCTGGGCGACGAGCGCGAGGTCGTGTGCCTCCTGGACCGAGCCCGAGGAGAGCAGGGCGAAGCCGGTCTGCCGGACGGCCATGACGTCCTGGTGGTCGCCGAAGATGGAGAGGCCCTGCGTCGCCAGCGACCGCGCCGCCACGTGGATGACGGTCGAGGTGAGCTCGCCGGCGATCTTGTACATGTTGGGGATCATCAGCAGCAGGCCCTGCGACGCGGTGAACGTCGTTGCCAGGGCGCCGGCCTGGAGCGCGCCGTGCAGCGCGCCCGCGGCACCGCCCTCGCTCTGCATCTCGATGACGGTCGGCACCGTCCCCCAGACGTTGGCCCGGTCGTGGCTCGACCACTCGTCGGAGAGCTCGGCCATCGTCGAGGACGGGGTGATGGGATAGATGGCGCACAGCTCGTTGAGCCGGAAGGCGACGTCGGCCGCCGCCTCGTTGCCGTCGATGGTGACGCGCGCGGTCACGGCTCAGCCCTCCGGGATGATCTCGATGGCGTGCACCGGGCACTGGCGTTCGCAGCTGCCGCAGCCGGTGCACAGGTCGTAGTCGAACCGGTAGCGGTGACCGACGCCGAGCTTGATGACGGCGTCCTCGGGGCACGCGCCCAGGCAGCCGTCGCACTCGAAGCAGTTGCCGCACGACAGGCACCGGCCGGCCTCATAGCTGGCCTCGTCCGGCGACAGCCCGGCGACCACCTCGTCGAAGGCGCGGACCCGCTCGTCGGGGGCCAGCTCGGCCTGCTGCCGCTGGGTGTGGTCGCCGAAGTACCACAGGTGCAGCACGTCGAGGGTCGCCAGGTCGTGCTTGGCGCGGACCGGCGCGAACCCGCCGTTGAGCCAGGCGTCGATGCTCCGGGCGGCCTTCTTGCCGTGGCCGACGCCGATGGTGACGGTGCGCTCGGACGGCACGGCGTCGCCGCCGGCGAAGACGCCCGGCGCACCGGTCATGAGGGTCCTGGGGTCGACGCGTACGACGTCGCCGTCGAACTCGACGCCGGGGACACCCGCGAGGAAGCTGGTGTCGCTCTCCTGGCCCAGCGCGAGGATCACCGTGTCGGCGGCCAGCGTCTCGAAGCGTCCCGAGCCGTGCGGCTTGCCGTGCTCGTCGAGCTCCTGGACCTCGACGGTCAGCTCGTGCTCGTCCATCGAGGCGATGGTGCGCAGCCAGTTGATCCGGATGCCCTCCTCCTCCGCCTCGGACGCCTCGGCCTCGTGGGCGGGCATCTGCTCGCGGGTCCGCCGGTAGATGATCACGGTGTCGTCCGCGCCGAGCCGCCGGGCCACCCGGGCGGCATCCATGGCGGTGTTGCCGCCGCCGTAGACCGCGACCCGGTCACCGAGGTGCGGCGCCTCGCCCGACTCGACCTCGCGCAGGAACGTCACCGCGTCGAGCACGCGGCTCACGTCGGAGTTCGGGATGTCGACGCGCTTGGAGAGGTGGGCCCCGACCGCGACGAACGCCGCGTCGAAGCGGCCCTCGGTCATCTCCTCCTGGAGGTCGAGCACGACGTGGTCCTGCTCGAACCGCACGCCCAGGTGCGAGATCCGGCGGATCTCGGCGTCCAGGATGCGCCGCGGCAGGCGGTAGGACGGGATGCCGTAGCGCATCATCCCGCCGGCCAGCGGCGAGTTGTCGCGCACGACGACCTCGTGCCCCATCCGGGCCAGGTGGTAGGCCGCGCTGAGGCCGCTGGGTCCGGCGCCGACGACGAGCACGCGCTTGCCGGAGCGGGTGCGCGGCACCTCGAAGGCCCAGTCGCGGTCGATGGCGGTGTCGCCGAGGAACCGCTCGACCGCGTGGATCGAGACCGAGCCGTCCATCTGGCCGCGGTTGCAGGAGCTCTCGCAGGGGTGGTAGCAGACCCGTCCGTGGATCGCCGGGAACGGGTTGTCCTCGGTGAGCTGGCGCCAGGCCTCCTCGTGGCGTCCGGCCTTGGCGTGCGACAGCCAGGCCTGGATGTTCTCGCCCGCGGGGCAGGCGGAGTTGCACGGCGGCAGCAGGTCGACGTAGACCGGCCGCTGCGTCCGGACCGGACCCGACCGGCGACGTCCGGAGCCGAGGGCGCTGAGCGGGGCGAGGTCCTCGGTGAGCTGGTGGCCGGGCTGCTCGGGGGCGGGCTGCTGGCCCGGCGGCTCCTGGCTGGGCTGCTGCTGGTCGGTCACCCCGGGACTCCCGTCGCTCGATGTCGGGGCGGCGGACGCGCACCGTCCCCTGCTGACCCTATGCCGCTGCTTCGGTCCGTCTCAGATAAGCCCAACCTGGCCTGCGGAGCAGGAACGACCAGCGGTCCCGCCAGGTCCGGGCACCGGCCACGTCGCGGGCGATGTCGGCCCACTCGTGGGTGGCGATGGTGACCGGGTTGTAGGTGTCGATGTTGCGTGTCAGGCCATAGACCACGGTCTCGTCCTCGCGCTCGAAGGTGCCGAAGAGGCGGTCCCAGACGATGAGGATGCTGCCGTGGTTGCGGTCGAGGTAGTGCCGGTTGGAGCCGTGGTGCACGCGGTGGTGCGACGGGGTGTTGAGGACCTTCTCGAGCCGGCCGATCGACCGGATCGCCTCGGTGTGGATCCAGAACTGGTAGATGAGGTTGAGCCCGCGGGCGTGCTCGATCAGGCTCGGCCGGACCCCCAGCAGCGCGAGCAGGCCGTAGGGCACGGTCATCGTGACGCCCTCGGCCACCGGCTGCCGCAGGGCCGTCGAGAGGTTGTAGCGCTCCGACGAGTGGTGCACCACGTGCACCGCCCAGAGCCAGCGGCTCTCGTGGGAGAGCCGGTGGTTCCAGTAGTAGATGAAGTCCCAGCCGAGGACCGCGACCGCCGTGGCGAGCGCGCCGGAGCCGAGGTCGAGGCGGTTGCTGGCGAACAGCCGCTTGCCACTGGTCTGGGCGCTCCAGGTGGTCGCCGCGGCCACCATCGTCGACGCGACCGCAGCGACGGCGGTGGCGCCGCCGACGCGCTCGGGTGCCGTGCGTCGCTGGGCCGGCGACAGGGTGCCGGCCTCGGGCAGCGCGCCTCCGGCCCGGGCGCGCCGGGTGAGCACGTCGAGGGCCGTCGTCGCGGCCGTCGCGACGACGGCGGTGCCGAGCACGGCCGCGCCCAGGCGGCCGCGTCCGGGCGTGAGCGGGTCGAGCAGCTTCTTGGCGACCCAGGGCGCCGCCAGGCTGCCGACGCCCATCGTCAGGCTCGCCATCGTGTCCGCGAGCTGGTAGTCACCCGGGCCCGGTGCTGGGTCGAGCCCGGCCTCCCGACGCCGCCGGGCCTGCCGGCGCTGCCAGGCGAGCTCGGTTCCCATCGCCCCGATGAAGGCCGGGATGGCGGCCACCGTGAGGTCCACGCGCATCACCGGCTCTGCTCGGTGGCCGGCCCGCCCTGCGGCGCTCCCAGCCCGCGGGCGATCGTGGTCAGCAGCTTGTCGAGCGCCGCGTCGCGGGCCGCGGCGGGCTCGTCGGCCAGCGGACCGGCGAGGTGCAGGAGCGAGAAGCCGTGCACCGCGGCCCAGCAGGCCTCGTCGGCGCCGGACCGGTCCGACGGGGGGATCTGGCCGGCCAGGACCAGCTCGTCGAGGACCCGTCCCAGCACGGCGTAGGGGTCGGTCTCGACGTCCTGGCCGTGCTTGGCCGGCTGGTCGGCGGACCGGTGCGCCGCGAAGGCGATGCCGAACAGGCCCGGCTCCGCCAGGGCGAACTCCACGTAAGCGCGGCCGACCTCGGCCAGGTGCACCCAGCCCAGCAGGCCGGGGGGTGCCTCGGTCACGGCGTCGATCCGGGCCTGCATCGCGCGGGCCAGCTGCGTCATCGCCATCGCGGCGACCTGGGCGAGCAGCTCGTCGCGGTCGGCGAAGTGCCGGTAGGCGGCGTTGTGGGAGACCCCCGTGCGCCGGGCGACCTCGCGCAGGACGACGCCGTCGGGTCCCTCGGTGCGGGCCAGGTCGAAGGCCGTCGAGGTGAGCGCCTCCCGCAGGTGACCGTGGTGGTAGGTCGTCACGGCGACAGCCTAGACCCGATCCGCCCCGATGTTGACAGTGGCCACATTTCAGAGTTCGCTGATGTTGTCAGTGTCAACATTGAAGGGAGAAGGCCATGAGGTCCAAGCTCGGGATCCTGGTGACCGTCTGCGCGGCGGTCCTCGCGATCAACATCGACACCACCATCGTCAACGTCGCGCTGCCGACCATCTCCTCGCAGCTCGACGCCGGCACCCGGCAGCTGCAGTGGATCGTGGACGGCTACAACCTCGCGTTCACGGCCTTCGTCCTGGCCGCCGGCAGCCTGTCCGACCGCTTCGGGCGCCGCCCGGCGCTCATCCTCGGCCTCGTCGGCTTCGCCGCGGCCAGCGCGGCCGGTGCGTTGGTGACCTCCGCCGAGGCGCTGGTCGTCGCTCGCGTCGCCATGGGCGTCTGCGCGGCGATCATCTTCCCGACTACCCTGTCGATCATCAGCAACACCTTCCGGGAGCGTCGGGAGCGCGCCGCGGCCCTCGGCTTCTGGGGCGCCGTCGTCGGCATCGGCGTCGCCGCCGGTCCGGTCAGCGGCGGCGTCCTGCTCGAGCACTTCGGATGGTCGAGCGTGTTCTGGGCACTGGTGCCCCTGGCGCTGGCCGCTGCGGCGGCCGCCTTCGTGCTGGTCCCCGAGTCGCGAGACCCGCGCGTTCCCCGCCTCGACCTCACCGGGCTCGCCGTGTCGGTCGCCCTGCTGACCACGCTGACATTCACGATCATCGAGGCGCCCGACGCCGGCTGGCTCTCGGGGCGGACCCTCGGTGGGTTCGCGCTCGCCGTCGGCCTGCTGGTGGCGTTCGTCCGGCTGGAGCGACGCTCTCCCCACCCGATGCTGGATGTGTCCCTCTTCCGGGACGCCCGGTTCAGCGCCGCCAGCGGGTCGGTCACGGTCACCTTCTTCGCCCTGTTCGGGTTCATCTTCCTGATCACGCAGTACTTCCAGCTCGTCCGCGACTACGGCACGCTGTCGACCGGCGCGCGAATCCTGCCGGTGGCCCTCAGCATCGCGGCCGCGTCCGTCGCCGGGGCGGCACTGGCGCCGCGGATCGGCACCCGGGTCGTGGTGACGACCGGCCTCGCGATGTTCGGGCTGTCGTTCCTGTGGATCAGCTCGGTGGGTGTGGACACGTCGTACGCGCGGGTCATCGTGCCGCAGATGGTGCTGATGGGACTGGGCATCGGGCTGGTGAGCACGCCCGCGACCGAGTCGATCCTGCTCGTCCTGCCGCCGGCCCGCGCCGGCGTGGGCTCCGCCGTCAACGACGCGACCCGTGAGCTGGGTGGGACGCTCGGCGTGGCCGTGGTCGGGTCGCTCTTCTCCTCCGTCTATGCCGGCCACCTCGCCGACGGGGTGTTCGGCGGGCTGCCGACCGGAGCGCTCACCGCCGCCCAGGACTCGGTGGGCTCGGCGCGGCAGATCGCGATGGACTCGCCCGCGCTGACCGAGGCGATGCACGACGCCTTCCTGGCCGGGCTCTCGACGTGCAGCCTGGTGATCGGGCTCCTGTGCCTGGCCGGCGCGGCGCTCGCTGCGGTGACGCTCCCGCGGCGGCCGGTGTCCCGGTCCGAGTCGGCCGTTCCCCCCGTCGACGAGCCCGAGGTCGTCCCGGTCGGCTGATTCCCGGCTGTGGCAGGGTGAGCCGCATGCCCGTGCGCCCGCTCCGTGTCGTCGCCCCGCTGCTCGCCCTGGCCGCGACCCTCGTGGCCGCGCCGGCGGGCTCCGAGGCCGGCACGGCGCGGGCGGCCCTCGACCGCGGCGCACGCCACGTCGTCGTCCCCGTGGAGGGCCGGGCGGTCGACACCTCGCACCCGACGCGCTGGGTGGGGGACGGGACACCGGCGAGCTGCACGTCGGCGGCCGTCGTCACCGCGGTCAGGAAGGGCGGGATCATCCGGTTCCGTTGCGGCCCGGACCCGGTCACGATCCTCATGCAGCGCACGGCCAAGGTCGTCAACCGCAGCAAGCGGGTCGTGCTCGACGGCGAGGGGCTCGTGACGCTCGACGGGGGCGGCGTGCGCCGGATCCTCTACCAGGACACCTGCGACCCCGACCAGGTGTGGACCACCGACCACTGCCAGAACCAGGCGACGCCGCGGCTGGTGGTGCAGAACATGCGCTTCGTGCGCGGCAACTCGACGGGCGAGACCTACGACGGTGGCGGCGGGGGCGCGATCTTCGCCCGCGGCGGCCAGCTCAAGATCGTGAGCTCGGTCTTCGAGCGCAACCGCTGCGACAGGAAGGGGCCGGACGTCGGCGGCGCCGCGGTGCGGGCGCTGTCGCAGTTCGAGAACCGGCCCGTCTATGTCGTCGACAGCACCTTCGAGCGCGGGGTCTGCAGCAACGGTGGCGGCCTGTCGAGCATCGGCGTCTCGTGGTCGGTCCTCAACTCGACGTTCACCGACAACCGGGCCATCGGGCACGGAGCGAACCCGCCGCGGCACGGCACCCGTGGCGGCGGCTCCGGCGCGGCGATCTACAACGACGGCAACACGATGAGGCTGCTCGTCGCCGGCACGACGATGACCGGCAACCACGCCAACGAGGGCGGCGGCGCCATCTTCTATGTCAGCAACGACCGTACCGGCCGGCTGGCGATCCGGTGGTCCACGCTGAAGGCCAACCCGAGCGACGGGTTCGAGACCATCCCGGGCGTCTTCTTCCTGGGCAAGGCCCGGTCCGTCAAGCACTCGATCGTGCGCTGACCCGCCGGCGTCAGGTCTCCGCGAGCACGGCGAGGAACGTCTCCGGGTCGGCCAGGGTGAGCGTCGCGCCCGGATGGCGGAGCGTGCCGGTCGGGTCGACGACCTTCACCGGCTCGGCGAAGCGCAGGCACACGCCCCGCTCGGAGTTCGTGGCGAGCGTGATCCCCCGGTCGGCGAGCGAGAGCCGCGGCGGACCCGCCGTACGCCACCAGGAGTAGCCGGAGGTGACCTCGGCGCCGACGATGTTGGCCCGCGGCGTCGTGAGCCGCCACCAGCCGAACCGGACGCGGAGGTGCAGGTCGTCGAGCTCGGCCCAGGTGGTGGCCGGCGTGACGCCGAAGGCGAGAGCCGACCAGCGGTGGGACGCGTCGAAGGCGAAGACGAAGCGGATCGGCGACGACGGCATCGGGGCTCCTGGGCCTCCCGGGGGATGGCTGGTCTGGAGCGGGGTACCCCCGCGCCGGACCGACATGCGGGCCTGCCGGAGGCGGGACTCGCCCGACATCGCGGAACGGCTGCCAGTGAGCCGACTAAGGAGTACCTTCCGAACGTGGGGACCGAGAACTCGCCGCGCCGCGGACGGCCCCCGAGGCACAACCGGGCTCAGCTGTTGGAGGCAGCCGCCGAGATCGTGGCCGACCGCGGCTATGAAGGCCTGCGCTACCTCGACGTCAGCCAGGCGACCGGGGTCGCGGTGGCGAGCCTGCGTCACTACTTCCCCTCCGTCGACGGGCTGCGCCGCGACGCCCTCAAGCAGCAGGTCCGCACCGAGATGCTCCAGGTCGCCGTGGCGGTCGCCCGGCTCGACGACCCGTGGGAGCGGATCCGGACCCTGATCCGGCTGTCGATCGGCGTCGACCCCGAGCCGCGGCGGGCGAGCTGGCTGGTGTGGCTGGAGTACTGGCGCGCCGCCGCCCGCGACCAGGAGCTCTCCCGCGACAGCGACAAGCTCGAGCGCGACTGGATCACCATGACCCAGCGCTGCATCGAGTCCGGGGTGGAGGCGGGTCTCTTCGTCCTCGACCAGCCGGCCTACGACGCCGCCCTCGAGCTCAACATGCTCATCGACGGCTCGGGTCCGACGCTGGCCATCTCCTACCCCAGCCAGCAGGCCGCGGAGGAGATGATGGTCCGCGTGGAGCGGGGGGTGCGCCGGATGCTCGGCATGCCGCCCGCCGACGAGGACGAGGAAGACCCCGGATGTGTGACACCTTCGTCAGCCTGACCGACGACGGCGTGCTGCTGGCCAAGAACAGCGACCGCGACCCCAACGAGGCGCAGACGCTGCACTGGTCACCCGCCGCGGACCACGCGCCAGGGGCGGTCGTCGACGCCACCTGGTCGGTCATCGACCAGGCCCCCCACACGCACGCGGTCGTCCTCTCCCGGCCGTGGTGGATGTGGGGCGCCGAGATGGGGGCCAACGAGCACGGTCTGGTGATCGGCAACGAGGCCGTCTTCACCCGTCGCACCGGCCGCAGTCCCCGCACCGGCACCGAGCTGCTCGGGATGGACCTGCTCCGGCTCGCTCTCGAGCGCGCGGCCGACCGGCACGAGGCCGTCGAGGTGCTCGTCGGGCTGCTCGAGCGGCACGGCCAGGGCGGCTCGTGCAGCCACGAGCACCCGCGCTTCACCTATGACAGCTCGTTCCTGCTCGCCGACCCCGCGGGCGCCGTCGTGCTCGAGACGGCGGGGCGGCGGTGGGCGGCCGAGGAGGTGCGCGGCCCCGGGCGGGCGATCTCCAACGGGCTGACGATCCCGGCCTTCGCCGAGCGGTTCGCCGACCCCCTGCGCGGCCGCGTCGCGCGCTGCGCCGTACGACGGGAGCGGACGACCGCCGTGGCCGGCCGGGCCCGCGACGTGGCCGACATGATCGCCGGGCTGCGCGACCACGGGTCCGCCGACGGCGCCGCCGACGTGCCCCGGTGGTCGGCCGTCAACGGCGCGCTCGGGGCTCCCTGCGCACACGCCGGGGGCCTGGTCACCTCGACCCAGAGCACCGCGTCGTGGGTCGCGGACCTGCGGGGGCCCCAGGTGCATTGGGTGACGGGGACCTCGGCGCCCTGCACGAGCCTGTTCCGCCCGGTCGCCGTCGACCGGCCGCTGCCCGAGGACCGGGTCGGCAACCACTTCGACGACGGCTCGGCCTGGTGGCGTCACGAGCTCGTGCACCGGGTCGCGCTGCGCGACCACCCGGCCGCGCTCGAGCTCTTCCGCGACGAGCGGGACGCCGTCGAGCGCGAGTGGCTGGCCGACCCGCCCGAGCCGGGGCTCGCACAGGCCGAGTCCGAGCGGCTCGACCGGTGGTGGGCCGGGCTGGTGGCCGGCGCGGACCTCGCCGACACCCGGCCGGCGTGGCTCAGGAGGCTCTGGTCGCGCTGGGACCGCGCCGCGGGCCTGCCGGTGGTCTGACGCGCGACTCTGCGTCAGGAGACGTCCTGGCGGACGGTGCGGAGGATGCCCACGCCCGCCGGGATCGCGGCCCACAGGGCCAGCACGATCGCCCCGCCCCACCAGTCCAGGCGCACCTCGTTGGCCGAGCTCTGGACGATGTCGATCACCGCGCTCGTCGCCTGGTTGGGGAAGAAGGGGACCAGGTGCTCACGCCCGAAGTCCCAGAAGGACATGGCGAAGGTGATGATCGGAAGACCGATCCAGGCCACGCCGACGCCGATGAGCAGCGAGGCGATCTGGTTGGGGATCAGGATCCCCACGCCCAGCCCGATCAGCGCCCACAGGCCGAGCACCAGCAGGCTGAGCGCCAGCGTCCGGAGGATCTGCACCGAGGGGAACGGGTCCTCGCCACGGATCTGCAGCGCGACGGCTCCGAAGACGACCGAGCCGACGAGCGAGAGGACGCCGTAGGCGCCGCCGATCAGCAGCAGCGAGACCACCTTGGCCACCATCACCCGCGCCCGGTGGGGGGTCGCGAGGAACGTGCCGGTGATCGTCTTGTGCCGGTATTCGGCGCCGACCTGGATCACCCCGATGGTGAGCAGCAGCAGATAGCTGAGGCTCAGCCCGGCCGTGTAGACGGTGTTGGCGAGCTGGGTGGGCGTGATGGGGATGGCCGCGCCGTTCTCGGGCGAGGTGACGGCATCGAGGGTGTAGAGGATGGCGAAGACGACCGACAGCGCCGCGGCGCAGAGGAAGACGCCGATCGCCATGCCCCACCACAGGCGGGTGGTGAAGAACTTGAGCAGCTCCGCGCGGATCGCGCGACCGAGACCGGGCATCAGGCCACCCCTCCTTCGGGCATGCCGGGTGCCGCGCCGGCGCCGGCGCCCAGGTTGCGGTTGGTGCCCTCGGTGAGCTGGAAGAACAGCGACTCCAGGTCGGCCTCCTTCTCGCGGAGCTCCCAGATCGGCAGACCAGCGGCGTGGGCGACCTCGCCCACACGACGCAGGTCGTGGGTCTCGGCGACGAGGGCGCCCTCGAGGTCGGGGGCGCTGGGGATGCCGGCCGCGGTGAGGGCGTGGGCGAGCGCCACCGGGTCCGCGGTGCGCACGACGGCGCCGCCGCCGCCGCTCAGCTCGGCCATCGTGCCCTGCGTGACCAGGCGCCCGTTGGCGATGATCAGCACGTCGTCGACGGTCTGCTGCACCTCCTGGAGCAGGTGGCTCGAGACCAGGATCGTCTTGCCCTCCTCGCTCAGGTGGCGCAGGAAGCCGCGCAGCCAGCGGATCCCCTCTGGGTCCAGGCCGTTGGCGGGCTCGTCGAGGAGCAGCACGCTCGGGTCGCCGAGCAGGGCCCCGGCGAGGGCGAGGCGCTGGCGCATGCCCATGGAGTAGGCGCCGGCCCGCCGACCGGCGAACGCCGGGATGCCCATCAGCTCGAGCAGCTCGTCGACGCGCCGCTCGGGGATGCCGGCCGCGGCGGCGAGCACGCGCAGGTGGTCGCGGCCCGAACGGCCGGGGTGGAAGTTGGTGGCCTCGAGCGCGGCGCCGACGGTGCCGAGCGGGTTGGTCAGCTCGCGGTAGTGCACGCCGCCGATGGTCGCCGTGCCCGAGGTCGGCCGGACGAGGTCCAGCAGCATCCGCAGGGTGGTCGTCTTGCCCGCGCCGTTGGGCCCGAGGAAGCCGGTGACCCGACCGGGCTCCACCACGAAGCTCAGGTCGTCGACGGCGGTGAAGTGGCCGAACCGCTTGGTCAGGTGGCGGACCTCGACCTGGGCGCCGGCTGCCGTCATGCTTGCCTCCACACGGTGTCCATGCTGCGATCCAAGCACGCGGGCCCAGCACTGCGGAGGAAGCCATGCCTGACGTGACCCCCGTCGCAGACACCCGTCCGGTGGTCGTGGTCGGAGCGGGGCTCGCGGGCCTCGCGGCGGCCCGCCGGCTGGTCTCGCTCGGACGTGACACGGTCGTGCTGGAGGCGCGCGACCGGGTCGGTGGCCGGCTCGAGGGCACGACGCTGGCGGACGGGACCCCCCTGGAGCTCGGCGGTCAGTGGATCGGTCCGACGCAGGACCGGATGTATGAGCTCGTCGGCGAGCTCGGGCTGCAGACGTTCCGCACCTGGAACGACGAGGGCCGGCTGGTCCTCGACCTGCTCGGCATCTCCTCGCTGATGAAGTCGCACAAGGGCGCCCTGCCCAAGGTGTCGCCGATCGCGCTGGCCGACCTGGGGCAGGGGCTGCTGCGCTTCCAGCGGCTCGCGCGTCGCGTCGACCTCGAGCGTCCGTGGACCACGCCCGACGCCGCACGGTTGGACGGCCAGACGTTCCGCAGCTGGGTGCAGCGCAACCTGCGCACGGCCGTCGGTCGCGCGTACTTCCAGGTCGCCTGCGAGGCGATCTGGGCCGCGGAGCCGAGCGACCTGAGCCTGCTGCACGCGCTGTTCTATGCCCACTCCGGCACCGACCTGGACACGCTGATCGCCGTCGACCGCGGTGCGCAGCAGGACCGCATCGTGGGCGGATCGGTGCGGATCGCCGAGGCGATGGCCGCGGAGCTGGGCGAGCGGGTGCGGCTCGGCAGCCCCGTCCGCACCATCCGCCAGGACGAGGCGGGCGTGCGGGTCGAGTGTCGCGACGGCGTGTCCTTCGACGGCTCCCACGTGGTCGTCACCCTGCCGCCGACGCTGGCCGGCCGACTCGACTACGCCCCCGCGCTGCCCTCGTGGCGCGACCAGCTCACCCAGCGGCTGCCCGCGGGCTCGGTGGTGAAGGTGTTCGCCGTCTATGACCGGCCGTTCTGGCGCGACCGCGGGCTCAACGGCCAGGCCGCGAGCGATCGCGGACCGGTCAAGGTCACCTTCGACAACTCGCCGCCGTCGGGCACGCCCGGCGTGCTGATGGGATTCCTCGAGGCGCAGGAGGCGCGCGTCTGGGTGCGCCGGACTCCCGAGGAGCGGCGCCAGGCGGTGCTCGGCTGCCTCGTGCGCTACTTCGGGCAGGAGGCGGCGACGCCCGTGGACTATGTGGAGAAGGACTGGATGGCCGAGGAGTTCACCCGCGGCTGCTATGGCGCCCACTTCACGCCCGGCGTCTGGACGGGGTACGGCGAGGCGCTGCGCGAGCCCGTGGGTCGCATCCACTGGGCGGGGGCCGAGACGAGCCCGGTGTGGAACGGCTACATGGAGGGGGCCGTCCGCTCCGGTGAGGCGGTCGCCGAGCGGCTCGCCGGGTCGCGCGACCGGTCGGACGGGTCGGGAATCCCCGGTGGGCCCGAGGTCGTTGCCGCGGAGTGACCGCCGAGAGCATCGACCTGACCCCGCTGCTGCGCGACCGCTGGAGCACCCGGAGCTTCGACCCGGACCACGAGCTCGGCGATGCCGAGGTGCGCTCCCTGCTGGAGGCCGCGCGCTGGGCGGCCAGCGCCGGCAACTCCCAGCCCTGGGCGTTCCTGGTGGCCCGCCGCGGCGACCCGACCCACACCGAGCTGATGAGGCACCTCTCGCGCGGGAACACCGGATGGGTGCCGCGCGCCGGCCTGGTGCTGGTGACCGTCGCCCACACCTCCACCGGCGAGGAGCCGGACGCGCCCGCCTACAGCGACTACGCGGCCTACGACCTCGGCCAGTCCGTCGCCCAGATCACCGTGCAGGCGGGCGCTCTGGGCCTGCACGCCCACCAGTTCGCCGGGTTCGACCACGACGCGGTGGCCGAGGCGTTCGGCGTCCCGACATACTTCACGGTGATGACCGCGATCGCCGTCGGCCGGCACGTCGACCCGGGCGACGACGAGGGGCTGCGGCGCTGGGAGGAGCGGGCACGCGTCCGCCGCGGGCTCGAGGAGCTCGCGTTCGCCGGGAAGTGGGGAGAGCCGTGGGCCTGAGCCGCCGGGTCAAGAGCCTGCTCCTGGTGGGCCTGCTCGTGCTCATGATCAACGTCCCGCTCGTGCAGAGCACCGTTCTGGGCCGGCGGATCGCCTCCGGGGGTGAGGACGTGACGGCCCTGGTCGTCGACCGCTCGGTCAGCGGCACCGACGAGCGCCCCACCTATGTCGTGTCGGCCAGGCTGCCCACCAGCATCGACCCGGACCGGACGGTCCTCAGCGCACGGGTCGACAAGGCGACCTACGACGCGGCCGGGGCGGCCGGGACGGTCGTCGTGCGCGTGCTGCCGTCCCAGCCCACCACGGCCTACCGCTTCACCGGCCAGACCCACAGCCGGCAGGGCCTCTGGCTCACCCTCGGCACCGACGCCGTGCTGGCCGCGCTGGTGCTGTTGCTGTGGCGGACCGGGCGCTACCGCGGCCGCGACCACCTGAGGCTCGAGGCGACGGCCGACCTGGTCGCGGGCGGGGACGGCCGGTCCGCGGTCCTGCCCGAGGGGGCCGCGACCGGCGACCACGTGCAGCTGGCCGGCGTGCTCCTCGAGGCGTCCGAGCACGAGGCGCTGCTGGACCTCGGTGACCGGACCGCGCACGTGCTGCTCGACGGTCACGCGTGCGACGGCGCGGTCGGGGACAGCATGGTCGCGCGGGGCCGCCTGCTGGAGTGACCCCCGTCCGCGGTCCGGGCGTCACCTTCTCTTCAGCCGGTGGTGCCACACTGGCGGCGTGGGCGGTGTCGTGAACCAGCTGGTCGACTACCTGCTCGCCGTCCCGGCGCCGCTGGCCTACGCGCTGATCGCGGCCCTGGTGTTCGCCGAGGCGGCCCTGTTCGTCGGCTTCGTGCTGCCGGGTGAGACCGCCGTCCTGTTCGGTGGCGTGCTCGCCTCCACGGGACACCTCAGCCTGGCGCTGCTGCTCGTGCTCGTCGTCGGTGCGGCCGTGCTCGGAGACTCGGTCGGGTTCGAGGTGGGACGCAAGCTCGGGCCGCGGCTGCTCGACGTACGGCCGCTGCGCAAGCACCGCGACCGGCTCGAGTCCGCCCAGGGATACCTGCGGCGCCGCGGCGGACGGGCCGTGGTGCTCGGCCGGTGGACGGCCTTCCTCCGCGCCGTCATGCCGGCGCTGGCCGGTGCCTCGCGGATGCACTACCCGACGTTCCTGACCTTCAACGCCGCGGGCGGTCTCGTCTGGGGCGTGGCCGTCTCGCTCATCGGCTTCTTCGCCGGGGCGTCCTATGAGAAGGCCGCGACCCTGCTCGGTCGCACCAGCGCCGTGATCCTCGGGATGGTCCTGGTCGCGCTGGTCGTGGCGTTCATCCGGCACCGCAAGCACTCCGAGCGGGCCGTCGGCGACCGGGTGCTCCGCGAGGAGCCGGACGGCGAGCAGGGCTGATGCCGGTGGCGCGGTCGGAAGCCCGCTGGACGGCCTGGCGCACGGTCGCGTGGTTCGGCGTCGTGAGCCTCGCGGCGGACATGGTCTATGAGGGCGCGCGGTCGATCACCGGTCCCTACCTGCTCTCCCTGGGCGCCTCGGCGCTGCTCGTCGGCGTCGTGACGGGCGCGGGGGAGGCCGCGGCCCTGGGCTTCCGGCTGTTCTCCGGTCCCTGGGCGGACCGGTCGGGGCGCTACTGGTCGATCACCATCGCCGGCTATGCGATGACCGCCGTCGCCGTGCCCCTCATGGCCGTCGCGCCCTTCGTGGGCGCCGCCGGTCTCGCGGTGGCGGCGACGCTGGTCCTGGTCGAGCGCACCGGCAAGGCCGTCCGCTCCCCGGCCAAGTCGACCCTCCTGGCGCAGGCCGCCGGCTCCGTCGGTCGCGGTCGCGGGTTCGCCGTCCACAAGGCGCTCGACCAGGTGGGCGCCTTCGCCGGGCCGCTCCTCGTCGCGGCCGTCGTCTCCCTGTCGGGCCATCCCTGGCTCGGGCTCCTGGTCCTGGCCGTCCCCGGCGCCGTCGCGCTGGTCCTCCTCGCGGTGATCCGCGCGGCCGTCCCCGACCCCACCGTCTTCTCCGCCGACCCGGCAGCGCCGGTGCCGGGTCGATCGGGGAACGGCGCCGATACGGCGGCCGTGCCGGCGGGTCGGCTGGGTGGGGGGTTCGTCGAGTTCGCGGTGGCGTGCGGGCTGATGACGCTGGGACTCATGACGTTCGGAGTGATCTCGTTCCACCTGGTGCACGAGGGGCTGGTGTCGGCGGGCGCGGTGCCGGTCGTCTATGCGATGGCCATGGCGGTGGAGGCGGTCTCCGCCCTGGGGACGGGCTTCGTCTACGACCGGGCCGGTGGGTGGGTGCTGCTGGTGCTGCCGCCGGCCGTGGCCGCCGTACCCCTCCTCGCGTTCGCGCCGACCCTCGGCGTGGTCCTGGCGGGCATCGCGCTGTGGGGCGCGTCGACCGGCGTGCTCGACTCGACGGTCAAGGCGCTGGTCGCCGACCTGGTGCCCCACGGGCGGCTCGCCACGGCCTACGGCGTCTTCGCGGCCTTCCAGGGGGTCGCGGCGCTGGCGGGCGGCGCCCTCGCGGGCTGGCTGTACGACGGAAGCCGGCTCGACCTCGTCGCGGCGATCGCGGCCACCCAGGTCGTGGCCGCCGTGCTGCTCGTCCTGGTGCTGCGCCGGACACGGGGCGGACCTGGCGAATCCGCCCCGGGCGACCCGTCGCCGTCCCTACACTCCCAGGCGTGAGGCGTGTGCTGCGGGTGCTGGTCAAGCTCGTCGCCGGGCTGGCCATGCTGGCCCTGGTGCTGACCGGGGTCGTCTGGTTCCTGACCTACCACCCCGACCCCGTCGAGGCCGCCGAGACCACCTGCCCGAAGGGCACGCCCGAGCTCCGGTCGGGCCAGGACGTCCGCGTGATGAGCTGGAACGTGCAGTACCTCGCCGGGCGCGGCTATGTCTTCTACTACGACCTGCCGGACGGCGACGGCCCCGACAAGCGGCCGAGCCGGGAGTCGATCGCGCGCACCCTCGACGAGGTCGTGCGCGTGATCAAGCAGGAGGAGCCCGACGTCGTCCTGCTTCAGGAGGTCGACCGGGGCAGCTCACGCACCGACGGCGCCGACCAGCTCGCGCTGATCAAGGCGCAGCTCGGCGGTGCCTACCCGTGCACCGCGGCGGCGTTCTACCACAAGGCCCGATTCGTGCCGCACCCCAAGATCATGGGCTCGGTCGGCATGAGCCTCGGCGTGCTGAGCCGGACCCGGATCGACAAGGCCACGCGCTACCAGCTGCCCCACATCTGCGGCGACCCGGTCACCGTGGCGTTCAACTTCGACCGCGCCGTGCTCGCCGTCGAGCTGCCGGTCGACAGCGGCGAGACGCTGACGGCGATGGAGACCCACCTCGACGCCTTCGCCCAGGGCTGCGACACCATGCAGCGCCAGGTCAAGGCCGTGGAGGGGATCCTCGACAAGACCGAGGGCGCCTGGCTCATCTCCGGCGACTTCAACCTGCTCGCCACCGACAAGGCATACGCGCGCCTGGGGAAGGTGCAGCGCGGCTACTTCTCGCCCCACACCGAGCTGACGCCGCTGCTCGGGGACTACTCGCACTTCCCGACGAACCGCGAGATCGACAGCGGGAACCCGGCGTTCTTCACGCACTTCCCCAACGACCCGTCCGTGGGGCACCCCGACCGGACCATCGACTACTTCTTCTACTCACCGGGCCTGCGCGCCACCCACGAGGAGGTCCGGCAGGACCGGCCCAAGATCAGCGACCACTTCGCGATGCTGACGACGGTCACCGCCCCCTGACCCACCCGCGGAGCCGACCGCTCAGTCGCCGCCGCTTGCCGCATAGAGCGCGGCCCCCACGATGCCGGCCCGGTTCTTGAGCGAGGCCGGGACGATCGGGGTGTCGATCTCCAGCAGGGGCAGGAAGTCGTCGGCGTGCTTGCTCACGCCACCGCCGACCACGAACAGGTCGGGGGAGAACAGCATCTCCAGGGTCTTGTAGTAGGTCGTGAGCCGCCCGGCCCACTTCTTCCAGGAGAGGTCCTCGCTCTCCCGGGCGCTGTTGGCGGCCCGCGACTCGGCGTTGTGGCCGTCGACCTCGAGGTGGCCGAGCTCGGAGTTGGGGACGAGCACCCCGCGGTAGACCATCGCCGACCCGATGCCGGTGCCGAGGGTCGTCACGATCACCAGGCCCTGTTGTCCCTTCGCGGCGCCGTAGCGCACCTCGGCCAGGCCGGCCGCGTCGGCGTCGTTGACCACGTGGACGTGGCGCCCGGTCGCCTGCGTGAAGAGCGCGTCGGCATCGGTGCCGATCCAGGCCTTGTCGATGTTGGCGGCCGAGTGGACCACGCCGTGCCGAACGACTCCGGGCACGGTGACGCCGACGGGGGCGTCGGAGGAGGGGAACCGGCCGATCAGCTCGGCGAAGACCTCGGCGACGGCGTCGGGTGTCGCGGGGCTCGGGGTCTCGATGCGCACCCGGTCCGCGGCGAAGTCGCCGGCCTCCAGGTCGACCGGCGCCCCCTTGATGCCCGAGCCGCCGAAGTCGATGCCGAAGGGATGCGAGGCCATGCCCCCCACCCTTGCGCGCCGAGGGGCCCGGGGCAACCTCGGCGGGGCGCGGCGCGGATCAGACGACCTCGAAGGTGAGCGGGGTGACGAAGAGGCTGTGCACGCCGGTGGTGGTCTCATAGCAGGAGACCCCGTTGGGCTGGACGAGACAGGCCAGGACGCCGTACGTCGCCAGGGTGCCGGGCGCCAGCTCGTTGCTGCCGTCGGTGGCCCGCCGGATGCCGAGGACCGTGTCGCCCACGCACAGGAAGCGTCCGCCGGACGCGTCGGCGCTCAGCCCGACCGCGTGGCCCCAGTCGAGCACGCAGTCGGCCGGCTTCTCCGGCGCCGACCAGCTGTTGTCGGGCACGTCGCAGCGGACCGACTCCACGCCACCGGTCCGGTCGAAGAGGCAGGCGATGGCGCCGTCCTGGGCGGTGAAGCCGGCGAGGCGCCGACCACCGAGGTCGACCGTCACCGGGGTGGCGGCGCCGCCCGACGGGTCGGGGGAGGCGGCCGACGGCGGGGGGCTCGAGGCGGCGGGGCTCGAGGGGGAGTCGGTCGTGGTTGGCCCGGGGGCGTCGTCACCGCAGCCGGTCAGGCCGCTCGCCAGCACCAGCGCACCCGCCAGCAGTCCCAGCACCCGCCTTCGCACGGGGCTCACCGTAGCGGGGCCGGGCGCCGGAGCAGCGGGCCGGGAGGTGTCGGGCGGGGGTCGACGAGCGAACCTACGGTGCCGTCGGTTACCGTGGAAGTGCCGACGAGTGCCGAAGCATGGGGAGTGGACCGTCGATGACCGAGCGCACGTATGACCGGATCGTGGTCGCCGCAGGCGAGCTGACGGCCGAACTGGGCTGGAGCGCGGTGACCATGACCAAGCTGGCCGACCGCGCCGGCGTGAGCCGGCAGACGGTCTACAACGAGGTCGGCTCCAAGAGCGAGCTCGGCGAGGCGCTGGTGATGCGCGAGCTCATCGGCTTCCTCGACGTGGTGGAGAAGGCGTTCGCCGACCAGCCCCACGACGTGGTCGAGGCACTGCGCGCGGCGGCCTACGGCGTGCTCCGCATGGCACCCGACAACGCGCTGCTGCAGGCCATCGTGAGCGCCTCCCACGGAGGAGCCAACGACCTGCTCCCGCTGCTGACCACTCGCTCCGACGCGCTGGTCGGCGTGACCAAGGACGTGCTGGGCCGACGGCTGCGCGACTATGAGATCGGGATGGAGGAGCAGGAGTTCCAGGCCGCTGTCGACATGCTCGTGCGGGTGGTGCTGTCCCATGTGATGCACCCGACCGCCGACCCGCAGCGGACCGCCGACGACATCGCCTGGCTGGGTGCGCGCGTGCTCGTGGCGTCCCCCCGGACCGCCTGACCGGCTGCCGGAGGCGGCCCGGGCGTAGGCTGCGCCCCGTGGACGCGCCCCTCATCGTCGAGTTGAGCGCCCTGCGCAAGGCGGCGGTGCTGTCCGACGAGGCGTCGGCGTTCTATCCGAGCTCGGCCTGGCACACCCGGTCGGTCACCTCCCAGACCTCCAGCCACGAGGCGCGCGCGGTGCGGGCGGTGGTGGAGACCTTCAAGGTCCCGCGTGGCCACACGCCACGTGCGCTCCTCGGCGCGAAGTTCCGGCCGGGCCCCGGCGGCGAGGTGACGGCGGAGGTCGGCAGCAGCCGCGACCCGTGGAACGCGCCCAAGAACTGCACGAGCCGGCTCTGGATGCACCCGTTCCGGGCGGGGCTGCCCGAGGACTACGTCCGCGCCGTCCTGGAGGGGCTGGCCGACCCGCTGCTCCCGCCCGGTGTGGTCACGGTCGACCGGGCCGGCCACGACGACGCGAACTCCTCACCCGAGGCCTTCGGCGAGGCCGCCCGCCTGCTCGCGCTGGTGCTGCGGACCCTGATGGCCGACGGGCACGTCGAGGCGGTCGTGCGCGACGCCATGGGCTCCTGGGCCTGACCTCCCGACTCGGCTCAGCCCCGAATCCGGGCTCAGCCCCGGTCGCCGGCGACCCAGGCGTGCCAGGCGTCCAGCCCCTCGCCCGTGCGCGCGGACACCTCGATGACCCGTGCCGTCGGGTTGACCCGGGCGATGTTGGCGCGGATCAGGTCCAGGTCGATGTCGAGGTGGGGCAGCAGGTCCATCTTGTTGAGCAGCACGAGGTCGACCGACCGGAACATCACGGGGTACTTCAGCGGCTTGTCCTCGCCCTCGGTGATCGCGTGCACCATCACCCGGTCGTGGGCGCCCACGTCGAACTCGGCCGGACAGACGAGGTTGCCGACGTTCTCCACGATCACGACGTCCAGGGTGTCGAGGTCGAGCCGGGTCAGCGCCCGCGCCACCATCGGGGCGTCGAGGTGGCACTCGCCGCCGAAGCCCTGGCCGGTGTTGAGCAGCGACACCTGCGCACCGAGGCCGTCGAGCCGGTCGGCGTCGATGGACGTCTCGATGTCCCCCTCGACGACGCCGGCCCGCAGCCCGGCGTCGCGCAGGTGGCGCAGCGCGTGCACCAGCAGGGTGGTCTTGCCGGCCCCCGGGGAGGACATCAGGTTGACGCAGCGCACGCCGGCGCCGTCGAAGGCGGCCCGGTTGGCCTCGGCGGCCTGGTCGTTCTCGTCGAAGATCCGCTCCAGCACCATGACCCGCTCGCTGCCGGTGGCGTAGGCCGAGTGGTCCCCGTGGTCGTGGGCGTGGGCGTGGTCCCCGTGGTCGTGCTCGTGCTCGGTGCCGTCCTCGTGCCGGTGGAACCTACCCATTGCCGTTCCTCTCTCCGTTGGCGCCCGCGGTCGTGGGACCGACGTCCAGGGCGGTGACCATGAGCTCCTCGCCGGTGACGACCGCGATGTCTCCCGACCCGCAGTCGCCGCACGTCAGCACCAGCACCTCCGCCACCGTCGTGGTGGCGCCGCAGGCGCGGCAGTCCAGGACGACGGGGATGTGGTCGATCTCCAGCACGCTACCGGCGAGCGGGGTGTCCTCGGTGACCACGCCCCAGCAGAAGCACAGCGTCTCCGGCACGACCTGACGCAGCTGGCCCACCTGCAGGTGCACCGTGGTGACGGTGCGGCCCTCCCGGCCGCGCTCGACGATGCCGGCGATGCTGGAGCACAGCGACAGCTCATGCATCGGCGGTCACCGCCGGCCGGCGCAGGGTCTGGCTCGGCGACTCGCCGAACTCCTGGCGGTAGCGCACCGAGAAGTTGCCCAGGTGCGTGAATCCCCAGTGCTGCGCGACATCGGTGACGTTGACCCCGTCGCCCGGCATGGCCTGCAGCAGCGAGCGCCGGACCTGCTCGAGCCGGCGGCCGCGGATGAAGGCCATCGGCGTCGTGTCGAGGTCCTCACGGAAGCCCGCCTGGATCGAGCGCGGGCTCATCCGCACGAAGGCGGCGAGGTCGTCGAGGGTGATCGGCTCGGCGAGATGCTGCTCGATGTAGTCGATGGAGCGGAGGACGGCGACCCGACCGCTGCTGCGCCGCGCCGGCGTGGTCAGCCGCTCGGAGTAGTTGGAGTGCTGGACATAGAGCAGCGTGGAGATGATCAGCTCCTCCAGGGCGCCCGCGCCCACCCCGCGCTGGATGAGCGAGGCCGGCGACATCACCTCGGCGGACAGGATGTTGATCGCGCCGTGCCAGCGACTGAAGGCGCTGCTCGTCAGGTCGCCGACCGGGTCCAGCACGACCGGGTCGGGCAGGGACCGGCCGAGCATGCGGGACAGCTGGCGCTCCAGCGCCTCGCGCTCGACGCGGATGATCATCTGCGGGCTGTCGTCGTCGAGGGTCATCCGGTAGTGCATGCCCGGCGAGACGACGAGTGCGGCGAACGGCGACAGCGCGTGGTCGGTCCCCTCCACCCGGGCGCTCGCCTGGCCGGCGCTCGTCATGTGCACGGTGTAGGCGTCGGCGGCGGGACCGACGACCACCTCGGTCGCCACGACGTAGTCGAGGTAGGCCATCGTGACGTCGAGGAAGGAGATCGCGTGCAGCCCGCACTGGAACGACGAGCGTCGCGGCCCGTCGACGGGGCTGACCACGGCCGAGCCCAGCAGGTGGCTGGTGACCTCCGAGGCCTCGCCGACATCGGCGGTCAGCGCGACGGGGTGGTCCTGGAGCGCGTTGGGGACACCGCGGGAGCGCAGCCGCCGCCGGACGGGCAGCCGCGTCCGGTCGGTGTCGATGAAGCGCAGCCTCGACAGGCGGGTCACCGGCACACTCTGACGGGACTTCGCGGACAGATCAAGATTCTTGCGCGAAACTGATAGTGGCTGCGCTCACCTGATTTCGCCGCCCGGCGTTGCCACCTACATTCACTCCACTCGGCCCGTCCATCCGCGGGCTCCCGAGGAGGTGCGCAATGACCGTGACGCCCGAGCAGGCCAACGCCTACGCGGCCCTCTACCAGCGCTTCAGCGACCCCCACGTCGCCAACTCGCTGGCGACGCTGCTCGACCATGCCGACCTGCTGGCCCTGCTGGTCGAGGCGCTCGACTCGTTCGTGGCCCGCTCCGAGGTGATCGGCGACAACCTGGTCTCCTCGATCACCGAGCTGCGCGAGGCCTCGGGCGGCAGCGGCGGGTCGGGCGTCGATGTCGCCGCCCTCGCCCAGTCGGCGACCATGCTCGCCGCGGCGCTGCCGCAGGCGGCCCCCGGCATCGTCCGGCTCGTCGAGAGCGGGACGGCCGACAAGCTGATCGCCACCACCGAGGTCAGCGCCGAGGCACTCGACCAGGTCCAGCTCATCGCCCGGGGGCTCAAGCGCGGCAGCGACGACTTCGTCACCCGGCCGGTGCAGGTCGGCGGCGTCCTCAGTGCGGCCAAGCTGCTCAAGGACCCCGACATCGCCCGAGCGCTCAGCTTCTTCGCCACCGTCGCCAAGGCGGTCGGCCAGGAGCTCGCGACCCCGACCACGAACCCCCCGGCCTGACCGGCCAGCAACGGAAGGACGACCCGCATGTCTTCAGTGCTCTGGTTGCAGGCAGGTGCCTGTTCGGGCAACACGATGTCGTTCCTCAACGCCGAGGAGCCCAACGTCGTCGACCTCATCGTCGACTTCGGTCTGGAGGTGATCTGGCACCCGTCGCTCGGTGTGGAGCTGGGGGACAACGCCACCAAGATCTTCAACGACTGCGTCTCCGGTGAGCGCCCGATGGACATCTTCGTGCTGGAGGGGTCGGTCATCCAGGCCGCCGACGGCACCTGGGACATGTTCGCGGGGCGGCCGATGACCGAGTGGGTCACCGAGCTGGCCAACGCCGCGTCGATCGTGGTGGCGATCGGGGACTGCGCTTGCTGGGGAGGCATCCCCGCCACCGAGCCGAACCCCAGCCAGTCGACGGGCCTGCAGTTCCACAAGCGCGACAAGGGCGGCTTCCTCGGGCCCGACTGGCGCTCCAAGGCCGGTCTCCCGGTGATCAACATCCCGGGCTGCCCGGCGCACCCCGACTGGATCACCCAGATCCTGGTGGCGCTCGCCACCGGCCGGGCCGGCGACATCGCACTCGACGACCTGCACCGCCCGCAGACGTTCTTCAAGACCTTCACCCAGACCGGCTGCACCCGCGTCCAGTTCTTCGAGTACAAGCAGTCGACGACGGCCTTCGGCGAGGGCACCCGCACCGGGTGCCTGTTCTATGAGTTCGGCTGCCGCGGTCCGATGACCCACAGTCCCTGCAACCGGATCCTGTGGAACCGCCAGTCGTCCAAGACGCGGGCGGGCATGCCGTGCACCGGGTGCACCGAGCCGGAGTTCCCGTTCTTCGACCTCGCGCCCGGCACCGTGTTCAAGACCCAGAAGGTCTCCGGCAGCATCCCGAAGGAAGTTCCCGAGGGAGCCGACCACATCACCTACATGGCGCACGCCGCCGCCGCCCGCATCGCCGCCCCGCAGTGGGCCAAGGAGGACATGTTCGTGGTCTGACCACGGACATGTCGCAGAAAGGACCCACGTCACATGACTGCCGTGCAGAACGCCTCCTCGGTGGACCTGTTCGTCTCCCCGCTGGGCCGCGTCGAGGGTGACCTCGACGTCCGGGTCACCATCGAGGACGGCGTGGTCACCTCGGCCTGGACCGAGGCCGCCATGTTCCGAGGCTTCGAGATCATCCTCAAGGGCAAGGACCCCCAGGCCGGCCTCATCATGACCCCGCGCATCTGCGGGATCTGCGGAGGCAGCCACCTCTACAAGGCGTGCTACGCCCTCGACACCGCGTGGAACACCCACGTGCCCCGCAACGCGACGCTGATCCGCAACATCGCCCAGGCGTGCGAGACCATCCAGTCGATCCCGCGCTACTTCTATGCGCTGTTCGCGATCGACCTGGTCAACAAGAACTACGCGTCCAACCCGATGTACGACGAGGCGGTGCGGAGGTTCGCGCCCTACGTCGGCACGTCCTACCAGAAGGGCGTCGTCCTCTCCGGGAAGCCGGTCGAGGTCTACGCGATCTTCGGTGGCCAGTGGCCGCACAGCTCGTTCATGGTCCCGGGTGGCGTGATGAGCGCGCCCAACCTGTCCGACATCACCCGGGCGACGGCGATCCTCAACCACTGGAAGGACAACTGGCTGGAGAAGGAGTGGCTCGGCTGCTCCGTCGACCGCTGGCTGGAGAACAAGACCTGGGAGGACGTGCTGGCCTGGGTCGACGAGAACGACTCGCAGCGCGACTCCGACCTCGGCTTCTTCATCCGCTACGCGCTCTCGATCGGCCTGGACAAGTACGGCGCCGGCTGCGGCAACTTCATCGCCCCCGGCACCTACCTCGACCCCGAGCTCTATGAGAACCCGACCGTCGACGGACGACAGGACGCCCTCGTCGGGCGGGGCGGCGTCTATGCCGACGGGCAGTACCTCCCCTACGACCAGCTGCGGGTCTCCGAGGACGTCACGCACTCCTTCTACACCGGCTCCCGGCCGCTGCACCCCTGGGAGGGCGAGACCATCCCGATCAACCCGGAGGACGGTCGCAAGAAGGACAAGTACTCCTGGGCCAAGTCGCCGCGCTACGACGTCCCCGACCTCGGCCGGATGCCGCTCGAGGCCGGCCCGCTGGCCCGCCGGATGGCGGCCGCGGCGCCCGACGCCGCCGCTCACCAGGACAGCGACCCGCTGTTCGCCGACATCATGGCCAAGCTCGGCCCGTCGGTGTTCACCCGTCAGCTCGCCCGGGTGCACGAGGGGCCGAAGTACTTCGCCTGGATCATGCAGTGGCTGACCCAGATCGACCTGCACGGGTCGTTCTACACCAAGCCCGAGGAGCTCGAGTCCGGCAAGGGCTGGGGCGCCACCGAGGCCGCCCGCGGTGCCCTCCAGGACTGGATCGTCCTGGAGAACGGCAAGATCGAGAACTACCAGGTCATCACGCCGACGGCCTGGAACATCGGTCCCCGCGACTCCGACGGCACCCTGGGCCCCATCGAGCAGGCACTCGTCGGCACGCCGATCATGGACATGGAGGACCCGGTCGAGCTCGGCCACGTGGCCCGGTCCTTCGACTCGTGCCTGGTCTGCACGGTGCACGCCTACGACGGCAAGACGGGGCGCGAGCTCAACCGCTTCGTCGTCAACAACATGGTCTGAGGGGCGCCCATCGCCTCCCTTCCCCCACCTCGGATGACAGAGCCGCCCGCTCCGCACACGCTGCTGGACGACGGCTACCCGCCCGACCCTTGCGACCTGCTGGTGATCGGGTGCGGCAACATCCTGCGCGGTGACGACGCGGTCGGGCCGGTGCTGATCCGGCACCTGTTCGAGCGCGGCGTCCCGGACGGGGTCCGGCTCGTCGACGGCGGCACGTCGGGCATGGACGTCGCCTTCGGGATGCGCGGTGCCGCACGCGTGATCATCGTGGACGCCTCGGCGACCGGCGCCGAGCCCGGGACGGTCTATCGGGTGCCCGCCGAGCAGCTGGCCGACCTGCCGCCGCTGGACGGCCTCCACTCCCACAACTTCCGCTGGGACCACGCTCTGTCGTTCTCGAGCTGGCTGCTCGGGCCCGACCGCCCGACCGATGTCGAGGTGTTCCTCGTCGAGGTCGCCTCCACCGAGCCCGGGGCCCCGCTGACTCCCGCCGTCGACGCCGGCATGCGCCGGGTCGCCGACCTGGTCGAGGCGGAGTACCCGGCCGAGCAGGCGAGCGAGCCCGCGGGCTCGGGACCGCGCGTCGAGATCACCGAGTCCGGCTACCTCCACGTCCCGGCCGTCCTGGCGTCGTCGTACTTCCCGAGTGACGTGCTGGTCGCCCGCCTCGAGGGCGACACCCTGGTGCTCGTCCCGCTGGTGGGGCCCGGCCACGGTGGCCTGGTGCTCAAGCAGCGCAACGCCGCCGGCGACCGTTCTCTGCTGGTGAGCGAGGTGCTCGGCTTCCGTGCCGTCGGAGGTATTTTCGACGGCACCTGGGACGCCGAGCGCGGCGCCCTGCTCGTGCGGCTCGAGGGGAGCGCCGATGAACCCCGAGGTGATGACCGAGGTGGTGCAGGAGTCGGGGCTCTGGGCGGTCTACCTGATGGTGCTGACGCCGGACGGCGTGGACCGCACCCTGGTGCAACGGCACTTCACCGAGGAGAAGGCGCGCAGGGCGGCGGAGACGATCGCTCGGACGGCTTCACGCCGACGACCCCCCCAGGAGGGACCAGGTGACTGAGACCGGCACCATCTCGCTCGTGCACCCCCAGCCGGTGGGCGCCTTCGGGTTCCCCGCGGGCCTGCTGCTCGTGGCCGGGACCGCCGCCGACGTCGACGCGTGCCGGCGCGACCTCGTGGAGGGTCGGCTCCCCGCCGTCTGGCCCGAGGCGCTGCGCGGACACGCGCTGGTGCACCAGGGCCGCCTCGACCAGGCGGCCTCGGTGTTCTCCGGACCCGACCCGGTCTCGCGCTACCACCGGTGGCTGCTCGACCCCGAGGCCGACGACGCCGCGGCCGTGCGCGCGGGCCTGCCGGTCGGACTCGCCGCCCTCGTGGACGTGGTCGCCTACACGATCGGTCTGGGCCCGGTCCCCGAGGCCGACCACGCGGAGCTGCCCGACGAGGTCGCGGCGCTCGTCCTCGCGGCCCAGGCCACGGCGGCGCTCGAGGTGGGCGACCCCGTGACCGCGGCCCGCACGCTGGTCGCGGGCGCGCAGCGGGCGGGCGACGACAGCCCGGCGCTGGCCGCGGTCCTGCTGGGCAACGCCGGCACGCTCGCGCACGAGCACGGCCAGCCGTCCCAGGCCCGGGAGGCGCTGACCCAGGCCGCCGCGGCGCTCGACGGCTCCGACCTGCGCGAGGTGCGCGCCGAGCTGCTCCACCAGCTCGGCTCGATCGCCCACGAGGAGGCCGCATCCGGTCGTGGCGACGAGCGAGCCCTGCTCCAGGAGGCGATGGGGCACTACTACGACGCCCTGCAGCTGGTGTCGGAGGCGTCCTCGCCCTACCTCTGGGCCTCGATCAACATGAACCTCGCGACCGCCCAGCTCGCGACGCCGATGACGCAGGCCAGCGACCAGCTGCGGCTGGGCATCGCGACCCAGCTGCTCCGGGCGGCCCGCCGGGTGTTCTCCGCCGAGGAGACCCCGGGCCCCTGGTCGACCGCGACCCTCAACCTGGCCAACGCGCTGGTCTACACGCCCTCGACCCATCAGGGCGACAACCTCGTGGAGGCGGTCGAGCTCTATGAGGAGGTGCTCGAGTCCGGGGTCCGTGACGCCGACCCCGTCGGCCGGGCACGGCTGCTCGCCAACCAGGGCAACGCCCTGGCCCACCTCGGGATCTTCGGTCCCGCGACGGCCAAGCTGATGGACGCGCGGCAGCTCTTCGAGGAGGCTCACGACCATGACGCGGTGATGTCGGTGCGCGGTGTGCTCAACGAGATCGCCCGCGCGCAGGTCGGCGACCCCGACGACGACCCGGACTCGCTCGCGCGGCGGGCCGAGCAGATGTCGCGGATCCCGACCTCCGACGCCCCGCGCACGGCCGGCATGAGCGTGACGGTGACCGCGGGCGACCTCACGGCGCCGCCGCCGCGGCCCCGCGTGACCCGCCTCGAGCCCGGGCAGACCCACCCGAGCATGCCCCCGGAGCAGCGCTGATGGACCTGCACCTGCGCCAGCAGTTCGACACGCTCCTCGGCACCGCCGGGGAGTCCTTCATCGAGCGGATCGTCCAGCGCTGCGCCGGCCAGGACCAGGCGCTGGCCCTGCTGACCCGCGACCGCAACGCCGAGGGCGTCTGGCTCGACGAGTTCGTCGACGCGCTCTTCGCCGACCAGTGCCTCGACAACGCCGAGGGCTCCGCCTGGGTGCTCACCGCCCTGCAGCAGCGCCCGATCCAGGTCGACCGCGTCGAGATCCGCGGCGCGTCGTCGCCCGGGGCGACGCAGGTGGGCCACGTGCTGGTGTCCCTGGCGAAGGCGGCGTTCGCCGACCTGCTCTATGCCAAGGTCCTGGAGTCGATGAACCGTGCGAGCGTCTACGGATGAGCCCGAGGAGGAGCGCATGACCACCGTTGCCGAGCCCGACCGGCCCCTGGAGGAGCTGGCCGGCGAGCTGGACGAGGTGATGGCCGATCTCGAGGCGCTCGCCGAGGAGCCGCGCGACGTCGCGTCCCTGGCCGTCGACCGGCTCAACGCCCTGCACCGCCAGGCGCTGCTGACCGTCGTACGACGCCTCAAGGACGACCCGCGCGGCAAGGAGCTGCTCTTCGAGCTCGTCGACGACCCGACGGTCCACATGGTGCTGGCCATGCACGGCATCGTCCGGCCCGACCCGGTCACCGCGGCTCGCCAGGCGCTCGACCGGGTCCGACCGGACCTGCAGTCCCACGGCGGCGACGCGGAGCTCGACAGCGTGGTCGACGGGGTCGCCTACCTGCGTCTCCAGGGCGCCTGCAACGGCTGCTCGATGGCCGCGGTCACGATGCGCGAGGGCGTCGAGAAGGCGCTCGTCGAGGCCGTTCCCGCGATCACCCGGGTCGAGGTCGTGCCCGACGCGCCCGCGCCCACACTCATCCCCCTCAGCTCGATCGGCGTCGGGGCTCCCGCCGACGGGCCGGCGCCCGACCTCGTCGAGACCGGGTGGTTCAAGACGTTCCCCGTCGAGCGCATCGCGGAGGGCTCCCTCGAGGCGATGTCGCTGCGGCCCGCCGATGGCGCCGACTCGGTCGAGGTGATCGTGGTCAACGCGGCCGGCGGCCTGGCGGCCTATGTCAACGCCTGCGCCCACCAAGGCCTCCCGCTCGACAACGCGCTCGTGGACGCCACCGAGGGCACGATCACCTGCCCGTGGCACGGCTTCTGCTATGACGCCGTCGAGGGCGAGTGCCTCACCATGCCGGGCGCCCGGCTCGAGCCCCTGCCGCTCCGCGTCGAGGACGGCCACATCTGGGTGCGGGCGACGGGGAGCTGAGGGGTCGGTGAAGGTCCAGGTCCTCGGCTCGGGAGCGGAGCCGCAGCGCGGCGCCCCACCGGGGACCGTGCACGACCTGGGCGGCGGTCCGCTCGACCATCCGGCGGACGCCGCCTCGGCCGGCGGGTGGCGGCCGCGCTGCGTGCTCGGCGCCGACTCGCCCTTCGGGCTCGCCCTGCCGGCGGCACAGCCGAGCGCCTCGACGATGTATGCCCCCCGGGGCGCCTGGACCGACGGGCGGCGGGTGATCGCGACCGACACCGGCAACCACCGGGTGATGATCTGGCACTCCCTCCCCGAGGCCGACGGCACGCCCGCCGACGTGGTGCTCGGGCAGCCCGACGCCGTCTCCGAGGGACCCGCCGCCGGCGGCCGCGGTCCGGGCAACGGGCTGCACCTGCCGACCGGCGTCCTCGTCCACGAGGGCCGGCTCGTCGTGGCCGACGGCTGGCACCACCGGGTGCTGGTGTGGGACCGGGTGCCCGAGCAGACCGACACGCCGCCCGACCACGTCCTCGGCCAGCCGTCGCCCGACTCCGTGGAGCCCAACGCGGGCGCGGACGCGCACGCGGGCAGCTTCTTCTGGCCGTTCGGCGTCGCCGTGGTCGACGGACGCTTCCACGTGGCCGACACCGGCAACCGCCGGGTCCTGGTCTGGCGCGACGGCATCCCCGAGCCCGGGCGCCCCGCCGACGTGGTGCTCGGTCAGCCCGGTCCGACCGCCCGGGAGGAGAACCGCGGCGCCCCCGTGGCGGCCGACTCGTTCCGCTGGCCCCACGACCTCGCCTCGACCGGGTCCGGCGGGCTCCTCGTCGCCGACGCCGGCAACCACCGGGTGCTCCGCTGGGACGCCCACCCCGACGCCGACCGTCCCGCCGACGCGGTGCTGGGCCAGCCGGACTTCGAGACCGGGACCGAGTTCCCCTATGTCTCCCAGGAGGGCCGGCTGCGGTTCCCCTATGCGCTCGCCAGCGCCGACGGCCGGCTCGCGGTCGCCGACACGGCCAACAACCGGGTCCTGATCTGGGACTCGACCTCCGTCGTGCACGCCGCGCGGCCCGACGCCGTCCTCGCGCAGCCCACCCATGCCGCCATCGGGGAGAACCGCTGGAGCATGGTCACCGCCGACTCGCTGTGCTGGCCCTACGGCCTGCACTGGCACCGGCCGCACCCCTCCGAGGACGGCCCGGAGCTGTTGGCGATCGCCGACTCGGGCAACAATCGAGTGGTGCTCTGGCAGCGCGAGGTGCAGCGGTGAGCGCGGGAACGGTCGCCCCGGTCCGGCAGCGCCTGGTGGTGCGCGGCGTCGTCCAGGGCGTGGGCTTCCGACCGCACGTCGCCCGGCTGGCCGGCGAGCTGGGCCTCGCGGGCGAGTGCCGCAACGACGCCACCGGCGTGGTCATCGAGGTCGAGGGCCCGCCGGAGGCCGTCGCCGCGTTCGCCCGCCGGCTGCGCGACGAGGCGCCGCCCCTCGCCCGGATGACCTCCGTGGTCACCACCGACGGCGTCCCGCGCGGCGACACCGGGTTCGCGATCGTCGCCTCCACCGCCGCCCAGGGCGAGCGGACGCTCGTACCTCCCGACACCGCCGTCTGCGACGACTGCCTCCGCGAGCTCGCCGACCCCGCCGACCGCCGCTTCCGGCACCCCTTCATCACCTGCACCAACTGCGGTCCGCGGCTCACCATCACCCTCGACCTTCCCTACGACCGGCCCGCCACCACGATGGCCGCGTTCCCGCTCTGCGAGGCCTGCGCCGCCGAGTACGCCGACCCCGCCGACCGCCGCTTCCACGCCCAGCCCATCGGCTGCCACGACTGCGGCCCCACCCTCTCCTTCGCCGAAGTGGCGCCCAGATCCGCCGAGGTGGCGCTCAAATCCGCCGAAGTGGGAGAAAGGGCTCGCCGAGGTGGGACTCCGGGCTCGCCGAGGTGGGACCTCGGGCGCGGCGAGGGGGCGCTCGCGGCCGCGGTGGCGGCCCTGGCCGGCGGCTCGATCGTGGCGGTCAAGGGGCTCGGCGGCTTCCACCTCGCCTGCGACGCCTCCGACTCCGCGGCGGTCGCGCGGCTGCGCGAGCGCAAGCACCGGCCCGACCAGCCGTTCGCGGTGCTGGTCGCGGACCTCGCGACGGCGGCGGCGATCGTCGAGCTCCCCGAGGGAGCCGCCGACCTGCTGACCTCGCCCGAGCGCCCGATCGTGCTGCTCCCGGCGCGGGCGGACGCGCCCGTCGCGGACGAGGTCGCCCCGGGGCTCGGCGAGCTGGGCGTGATGCTCGCCTATGCGCCCGTGCACCACCTGCTGCTCGGCGACTTGGCCGCGCGCACCGGCAAGGACCCGGTGCTGGTCATGACGTCGGGCAACCTGTCGGGCGAGCCGCTCTGCCACACCGACGCCGACGCCCTCGCCAGGCTGGGCGACATCGCCGACGCCTTCCTGTTGCACGACCGCGAGATCGCGGTGCCGGTGGAGGACTCGGTCGTCGCCTGGTGCGACGACGGGCCGGTCCCGCTGCGCCGGTCGCGCGGCTATGCACCGCTCCCCGTCGACCTGCCCGTCGACCTCCCCGTCGATCTCGCGGCCCCCGGGGCCGCGGCCCCGGGTGCCGTCGTGCTGGCCGCGGGCGCGGAGCTCAAGAACACCGTGGCCCTGGCCCGCGACGGGCGCGCCTTCGTCTCCGCCCACGTCGGCGACCTCGAGACGCTGCCCAGTCGCGAGGCGCACGAGCGCGTCACCGACCAGCTGCTCCGCTTCCACCGCAGCACCCCGGCGCTGCTCGTCGCGGACCTGCACCCCGGCTATGCCTCGCGCGCCTGGGCCCATCGGCTCGCCACCGAGCTGGGCGTGCCCGTGCTCGACGTGCAGCACCACCACGCGCACCTGGCCTCGCTCGCCGCCGAGCACGGTCGGCTGGCGGAGCCGATGCTCGGGCTTGTCTTCGACGGCACGGGCTATGGCTGCGACGCCAGCGTCTGGGGCGGCGAGCTCCTGCTGCTCGGCGACGGCGGTGCCCGCGCCGACCGGCTCGGGCACCTCGGCACCATCCGGCTCCCGGGCGGCGATGCCGGGGTCCGCAACCCTGCTCGCACGGCCGCTCTCGCCCTGCTCGACGCCGGAGTTCCGCTCGCGGGCACCGAGGTGGGCGAGGCCCTGTCCGAGGCCGAGACCGCCTTCCTGTCCCGCGCCCACGAGTCCGGCGCCGGGCTGGTCGACACCAGCAGCATGGGCCGGCTCTTCGACGTGGCCGCCTCGGTCATCGGCGTCCGGCACCGGATCACCTACGAGGCCCAGGCCGCCATCGAGCTCGAGGCCACCGCCCGCGCCTGGCGCCGTACGACGGAGCGCCCGGACGCCGCCCCGCACCTGGACCTCCAGGTGGCCCCCACCGAGGACGGTGCACTCGTGCTCGACCCCGCGCCGCTGGTGCGAGGACTGGCCGCCGCGCGTGCGGCGGGAGAGGAGCGCGGCCCCCTCGCGTGGGCCTTCCACCAGACCCTCGCCCACGCCTCGGCCGAGCTGGCCAACCGGGCCGCGGTGTTGACCGGCGTGCGCAGGGTGGGCCTCTCCGGCGGTGTGTTCGTCAACCGGCTGCTGCTCACGTCCACGTGCGAGGCCCTGCTCGACTGCGGGCTCGCCGTCCTCACCCACCAGCGTGTCCCCGCCAACGACGGCGGCCTGTCTCTCGGACAGGTGGCCGTCGGGCACCACCACCTGCTCACCACCACCTCGTCACCGACAACCACCGACCCGGCCGCCCGGCCGCGGCTCGGTTGATGCGAAGGAGTCCCTCATGTGCTTGGCAGTCCCGGGCCGTGTCGAGTCCGTCTTCTCCGAGAGCGGCACGACCATGGCGCAGGTCGACTTCGGCGGCGTGAAGAAGAAGGTCTGTCTGGCCTACCTGCCCGACACCGAGGTGGGGGATTACGTCATCGTGCACGTCGGCTTCGCCATCCAGCGGCTCGACGAGGCATCGGCGATGGAGACGCTCGCGATGTTCGAGAAGCTCGGCATCCTCGAGGACGAGTTCGGTCCCACCGACGCTGCGGGTGCACCCGACGAGGCGGCGGCGGTCGCGGCGACGGAGGGGGTGGCCCCGTGAAGTACCTCGACGAGTTCAGCAACCCCGAGCTGGCCCGGCGGCTGATCGACCAGATCCACGAGACCGTCACCCGGCCGTGGGCGCTGATGGAGGTGTGCGGCGGCCAGACGCACTCGATCATCCGGCACGGCATCGACCAGCTGCTGCCCGCCGGCGTGGAGATGATCCACGGACCGGGGTGCCCGGTCTGCGTCACCCCGCTCGAGATCATCGACCGGGCGCTGGCCATCGCCCGGCGGCCCGAGGTGATCTTCTGCTCGTTCGGGGACATGCTGCGCGTGCCGGGCAGCCGCGACGACCTCTTCACGGTGAAGAGCGAGGGCGGCGACGTGCGCGTCGTCTACTCCCCGCTCGACGCGCTCCAGATCGCGCGCGAGAACCCCGACAAGCAGGTCGTCTTCTTCGGCATCGGCTTCGAGACCACCGCGCCCGCCAACGCGATGACGGTCTTCCAGGCGCGCCAGCAGGGCATCGCCAACTTCTCGCTGCTGGTGTCGCACGTGCTCGTGCCGCCGGCCATCGCGGCGATCATGGAGTCGCCGACCTGCCGGGTGCAGGCGTTCCTCGCGGCGGGGCACGTGTGCAGCGTGATGGGGACGTCGGACTACCCGCCGCTGGCGGAGCGGTTCGGCGTCCCGATCGTGGTCACCGGCTTCGAGCCCCTCGACGTCCTCGAGGGGATCCGCCGGGCGCTCGTCCAGCTGGAGGAGGGCCGCCACGAGCTGGAGAACGCCTACCCGCGCGCCGTACCCGCGACCGGCAACCCCGCCGCCATGGCCATGCTGGAGGACGTCTTCGAGGTCACCGACCGGACCTGGCGCGGCATCGGCACCATCCCGGCCAGCGGCTGGCGGCTGTCGGCGCGCTATGTCGAGTTCGACGCCGAGCAGCGGTTCGGCGTCGAGGACATCAGGACCGAGGAGTCCGCGCTCTGCCGCGCCGGCGAGGTGCTGCAGGGGCTGATCAAGCCCCACGAGTGCGCGGCGTTCGGCAAGGAGTGCACGCCGCGCAACCCGCTCGGCGCGACGATGGTGTCCACCGAGGGCGCGTGCGCGGCCTACTACGCCTACCGTCGCCTCGACCTGGTGGAGGTCTCGTGAGCGACGACTCCCTCGACTTCGAGGGCTGGACCTGTCCGCTGCCGCTGCGGTCCACGCCGACCGTCGTGATGGGGCACGGCGGCGGAGGGGCGATGTCGGCCGAGCTGGTGGAGAGCCTCTTCCTGCCGTCCTACGGCGGCGCGACGGCCGGCGACCTCGGGGACGCCGCCGTACTCCCGCCCGTCCAGGGTCGGCTCGCGTTCTCCACCGACAGCTATGTCGTCAAGCCGATGTTCTTCCCGGGCGGCTGCGTGGGCGATCTCGCCGTCAACGGGACGGTCAACGACCTGGCGATGATGGGCGCGCGGCCGCTCTATCTGTCGACCGCGTTCATCGTCGCCGAGGGCACCGCGATGTCCGACCTCGGCCGGGTCGCGACCGCGATCGGCAAGGCCGCCGAGGCGGCCGGCGTCCAGCTCGTCACCGGCGACACCAAGGTGGTCGACCACGGCTCGGGTGACGGGGTCTATGTCAACACGGCCGGCATCGGCGTCATCCCCGACGGGGTGGACATCGGCCCGCGGCGCGCGCGGCCCGGCGACGCGATCCTGGTGAGCGGCGACCTCGGCGTCCACGGAGTCGCGGTGATGAGCTGCCGCGAGGGTCTGGAGTTCGGCACGACCGTCGAGACCGACTCGGCGCCGCTGCACGGGCTCGTGGCCGCCATGCTCGCCACCGGCGCCGACGTCCACGTGCTGCGCGACCCGACGCGCGGCGGGCTGTCCGCGTCGCTCAACGAGATCGCCAAGGCCGCCGGTGTCGGCGTCGAGATCGTCGAGCGCGACTTGCCCGTCCCGCCCGAGGTCCGCGACGCCTGCGGCCTGCTCGGCCTCGACCCGCTCCAGGTGGCCAACGAGGGCAAGCTCGTCGCGTTCGTCCCCGCCGAGGACGCCGACCGGGTCCTCGAGGCCATGCGGGGCCACGAGTTCGGCGCCCGCGCCTGCCGCATCGGGTCGGTCGTCGAGACCCACCCCGGAGTGGTCGTCGCCCGCACCGGCCTGGGCGGCACGCGGGTCATGGACCTGCCGATCGGCGAGCAGCTGCCGCGGATCTGCTGAGGCGCCGTCGGGGGGATAGTCCGCTACGTAAAGCACCTCCCGGAGGCCATCCGAGGTGCTTTGCGTAGCGGACTACCCCGGCGATGGGCCCCCAGCCGTCCACAGCAGCACCTGACGGCGCGCTGTCCACAGGGGCTGGTCGGGGGGCCACACGAGGGGCTCGGCCCGGGGAACTCTCCGGGGCATGGACGGTGGCCGCTTCCAACCCCGGTGTGCGCGACCGGACGACCTCGTCCGGCCGGTCCGGCTCGACCCGGCGGGGCGAGAGGGTCCCACCCGCGGCGCCGCCCGGGGGCCCTCGTGGCGACAGGTGGCGCGCGGCTGGTACGTCCCGGCCGACACCGACTCCGAGCGGCCCGAGCAGCGGATCCTGGAGCAGGGGATCCGGGTCGCCGGCACGTTCTCGGGCGTGGTCGGGGGATGGGCGGCCCTGCGCTGGCGGGGCGCCGCCTTCTTCGACGGCCGGTCGATGACCGGCGTGGCGCAGCCCGTCCCGCTCCTGCGGATCGGCGGCGGCTCCCCCACGCGTCAGGGGCGCGCCCACCTCAGCTCGGCGCACATCGGTCCCACGGAGACCGACGAGGTGGCGGGCCTGCCGATCGCCTCGGTGCAGCGCGCGGTGTTCGACGAGATGCGCTTCGCACCCTCCGCGCGTACGGCCGTCGTACCCCTGGACATGGCGGCGGCCGCCGGCCTGATCTCGGTCGACCTCTTCAGGGCGTACGTCGGACACCGGCCATCCTGGACCGGCGTCCCGCAGGTGAGGGTGGCGCTCGCGCTCGCCAGCAACCACTCGCGGTCGCCCCAGGAGACGCGCCTGCGCGTGCTGTGGCTCGTGGACGCCGAGCTGCCGCCACCCCTGGTCAACCAGCCCGTGTTCGACCTGGGCGGCAACCTGATCGGCTACCCCGACCTGCTCGACGAGGAGGCGGGGCTGGTCGTCGAGTACGACGGCGCTGACCACCGCCGCACGGAGAGGCGCAGGCGCGACGTGTCGCGGGCGGATGCGTTCCGCGACGTGGGGCTCGAGGTCGTGGAGGTCGTCGGTGGCCAGCTCAGCAACCGGCCGGGCACCGTCGACAGACTCCTCGCGGCCCGTCGGCGCGCCCGCTTCGCGGCGCCGAGCCGCCGACGCTGGACCCTGCAGCCGCCACCCTGGTGGCCCGTCGAGCCGACACTGGACGAGCGGCTGGCCCGCGCCGGGCTGGTCCCGTCCCTGTTGAGGTTCTGAACCGGGTCGAGCCGCATTCCGGGGATAGTCCGCTACGTAAAGCACCTCCAGACGGCCCCGGAGGGTGCTTTACGTAGCGGACTATCCCGCCGCAGCCGTTCCACGTGACACAGGTCACGCCGCGAGGCCGTATCCCTCCGGGGGTATTCGCCGTCCATGACGCGTTGATGCAGTTCGCACCGGAAGGACACCCCATGAACGCCAACGTCGGGAGCGCCGACAAGCTGGTCCGTCTCGTCATCGCCGTGGTCGCCGCGGTCCTCGCCTTCGTGGTCGGGGCCGGCTCCGTGGGCGGCATCTTGCTGCTCGTGGTCGCGGTCGTCATGCTCGGCACCGCCGCGGTGGGCTTCTGCCCGCTCTACCGCCTGTTCGGCATGAGCACCTGCAAGGTCAAGACCAACGCCTGACGGCACCTGCGCACCACCTGCACCACCAGCCGCCTGACGCACGGCTCCGGGAGCGTCTCGGGGACCCCCGGGCCCGGCGTCCGGCCGCTAGATTCAGCCTTGTGAACCTGACCGCCGACCAGGTGGTGGCCGAGATCCCGGGCCTCCATCGCTATGCCCTCGCCCTGACCCGCGACGCCGATCGCGCCCAGGACCTGGTCCAGGACACGGTGGTCAGGGCGCTCGAGCGGTCCGACCAGTTCCGCGGCGAGTCGTCGCCGGCGACCTGGCTGCACCGCGTGATGTACCACCACTTCGTCGACGACGTACGGCGCCGCACGCCCGACCCGGTGGACGACGAGCGGCTGGCCGAGGCCGTCGAGGACGCCTGGCGCGACGACGCCTACACCGTCGACGCGCAGGTCGTGCTCGAGCGTGCCGAGACCCGGGAGGAGCTCTATGACGCCCTGGTCCGGCTGCCCGTGGACTACCGCTCGGCCGTTGTGCTGCACGACGTCGAGGGGCTCACGGCCGCGTCCGTCGCCGACGTCCAGCAGGTCTCGCTGCCCGCGGCCAAGCAGCGCATCCGTCGTGGGCGCACCATGCTCGTCTCGGCCCTCGCGGGCGGCGTCGAGCGCCGCGCGGCGCTGGTGGGCGTCCCCATGAACTGCTGGCAGGCGCGTAGCAAGGTCGACGACTACCTCGCCGACGAGCTGCCCGGCTCCGACCGGTCGATGCTCGAGCAGCATCTCGGCGGCTGCCCGACCTGCCCGGCGCTCTATGCCTCGATCGTCGGCGTCACCGCCGCCCTCGGCGGCCTGCGGGACCCCGACTCGGTGGTCCCGGCCGAGCTGGCCGACAAGGTCCGGGCGGTCACTGCGCCTCGGGAGAGCTGACCGCAGAGGCGCTCGAGGCGCCGCCGCGGGTCTCGGTGCCCACGGCCATCGCGAAGTTCCAGAAGTTGGCGGCCAGAGGAATGTCCGAGCGCCGCTGCTGTGGCACGTCCATCGCCTCGCAGGACCAGTCGGGTGCCGAGCAGAGGTACCAGCTCACCATCGGGTCCTCGGTCGTTCGCTCGGTCGTCATCGGCATGACCAGATCGCCGGCCGAGGTCCAGCGGTAGCCCATGTCGACCGGTGACGAGCCAGCGGGCAGACCCACAGGAGTCCGGACACCCGAGGGGAGCTCGGTCATCTGCACGCGGCCGTGCTGGCCCTGGACGGCGACGTAGGCCGCACCCGGACCGATCCCCACGACGGCGCCCCGGCCCAGGTCGACAGACCCTGCCTCGTCCGAGACGGCCCGGAGCCGGCCGAGACGGCCGTAGGTCACCACGAGCCAGCCGCCGCGGTCGTCGACCGCCCGGGCCGCGCGGTGCTCGGGGACGACGAAGCTCCCGCTCATGTCGGCGGCGAAGTAGTCCTCCGAGCCGTTGCGCTCGGCGACCCCACGCGCCACGTTGTCGGAGAGGCTCATGACGAGCGCGTTGGGGAGCGGGCCGCTCGGCACGGTCTCGGCGCTGCCGTTCTCGTCGATCGCGCGGAAGAGGTTCAGCTTCTTGCCGTCGCTCCACACGACGGCTCGGCTGTCCGGATCTGCCGCCAAGGGCCCCTGCACCCCCGAGAGCACGTCGATGGTGTAGCCGTCGGGGAAGACCTCGGTGACGAAGCCGTCCTTGAGCAGCCACAGCACGTCCTTGCCCTGGGCGTACGCCGTCAGCGGCTCGACGTCGACGACCGCGTCGCGCCAGTGCAGCTTGCCGTCGGCGGTCCAGGGCACGTCGACATCGGACCACGTCGGCGGGCCCGCGGGCTCCGGCTTGCCGTCGTCCCCACGCCCGAGCCAGACGACCGATCCGCCGACGACGAGGGCGGCGGCCGCGGCGGCGGCCACGACCCAGCGCTGCTGCACGCGGCGGCCTTGACGCACCCGGCGCTCCAGGTCGAGCAGGGTGGGTGCGGGCGGCACCGGGGTGGAGTCGGCCAGCACGTTCAGCTGGTCACGCAGCAGGGTCATCGCGCGCTCCCTTCACTGAGCTCACCGAGCAGGTCGGAGTCGAGATCGACGGGCACGAGGCCGCGCAGCCGCTGGATCGCCTCGTGGGTCACCTTCTTGACGTTGCCCTCGGAGCAGCCGAGGGTCTGGGCCACCTGGGCGACGGACAGGTCGTCATAGAAGCGCAGCACCACGACCGCGCGCTGCCGCGGGCTCAGCCGGTCGAGCGCCTCGCGCAGGTCGAGCCGCTCGGTGGCGTGCGCGATGTCGTCGGAGCCACCGCGTTCGGGTGGGGCGTCCGTCAGCTGCTCGCCGCGGTGGCCGGGTCGCCGCGACGCCGAGATCACGAGGTTGGTCTGGGCGCGCCGGACGTAGGCCTCCAGCGCGTGCGCGTCCCGGATCCGCGCCCGCCGGGCATAGGTGTTGGCGAGCGCCGACTGGGTGACGTCCTCGGCGAGGCGGGCGTCGCCGGTCAGGAGGTACGCCGTGCGGAACAGTGCCGGCCACCTCGCGGCCACGAACTGCTCGAACTCGGCCGACCCGATCGTCATCGGCCTCCCCCTGTCTTCCGGTCTCACCCTGACACGACGCGGCGGGGCTCGTCCCGGTTGGGGTCGGCCACCGGGTCAGACCTCCAGGGCGGCCAGCACCGCGGCGAGATAGGCGTCCTCGGGGGACACATGGGCGAAGCGCCTGCCGTCGTCGAGCGTGACGGCCCATCCGCCGGCCGGTGAGGGCAGCGCCTCGAGGGAGGCGAACCGGGAGCCGAGCAGCTCGCGGAGCTGGTGCTCCCACGGCAGCCAGACCACCTCGGCCGCGGCGACGCTGTCGAGCGCCCACTCGGTGGTGCCGTTGAAGTGGATGAGCGAGCCGCCGATCGCCTCGACCACCTCGATGGTCATCTCGGCGACCACGAAGACCTGGTCGTCCAGGTCCCGGTCGGGCACCCGGAAGCGGTCGCCCGGACCCGGTCGCCAGGGTCGGCCGAGCTCGTCGAGGCGCTGTCGCAGGCGCCGGGCGTCGTCGTCGCCGATCACCCGTTCATTCTGCCTCGGAGACCATGGCGCCGACCCCGGTCGGCGGCTACGCTGGGCCGACCCGTGCGGTGCGTATCACGAAACGAGAGTTCACCATGCGCAACAGAGACATCCCCACTGTCGTCCGGCTGCTGGAGCACGCGCGCTATGAGGTGCTGCCCACGCCGACGATCGAGGAGAAGGTCCTCGCCGGGGTGCCGACCACCGTGCAGCTCACCGTCACGGCCTCGCCCACCAAGGGCCTCGAGCAGACCTTCGAGCTCGCCGAGCGCTTCGCCAAGCACGGGTACGCCGTCGTACCCCACGTCGCCGCCCGCATGGTCAGCGGCCGCTCCGAGCTCGAGGAGATCGTCGCCCGTCTCACCGGGTTCGGCGTCACCACCATCTTCGTGCCGGGCGGCGACGCCGACCCGGTGGGCGACTACCCCGACTCGGTGCACCTCCTCCACGACCTCACCGACATGGGCTCGCCGTTCGAGCGGGTCGGCATCACCGGCTACCCCGAGTCGCACCCGGCGATCCACGACGACGTGACGATCCAGGCGATGTGGGACAAGCGCAAGAACGCCACCCACGTCGTCAGCAACATGACCTTCGACCCCAAGGCCGTCTCCGACTGGCTGCACCGGATGCGGCTGCGCGGCATCAAGCTGCCGCTGCTCGTCGGACTGCCCGGCCCGATCGACCGGGCCAAGCTGCTCGCCATGGCCACCAAGATCGGCGTCGGCGACTCGACGCGCTTCCTGGTCAAGCACAAGGGCCTGATGGCGCGGCTCACCGCCCCCGGCGGCTTCACCGGCGAGAAGTTCCTGGAGAAGTGCGCCCCCGCCTTCGGCGACCCCGAGGCGCTGGTCGAGGGCCTGCACCTCTACACGTTCAACCAGGTCGCGGAGACCGAGGCCTGGCGCACCGGCCTGCTGGCGCAGCTCCGAGGCTGACGCGGGGCCCCAACTCCTGCGGGGTTGTGGTGCCGCCGCCCCAACTCCTGCGGGGTTGTGGTGGGTGAGTGCCTGGTCTACCGGGTGGGAACCCACCACAGCAGCGCACCAGTTGGGGGAGCGCCGCCGGCCAGCAGCAGGGCTCAGGCGCCCACCAGGTCGGCCAGCGCCCGCTCGAGGCCGGCATGGCCGGTGTCGACGACGGTCAGCGGCAGGCCCAGCCGGGCGGCAGCCGCCTCGGCGAGGGCGTGCAGCTCCTCGTCGGGCTCCTGGGCGAGCCACACGACGCGGGTGTAGGCGCCGAAGTAGTCCTGCCGCAGCTCGGGCCACCGGTCCAGGCCGAGCTCGCGGACCACGGTCCGCTCGAAGGAGCGGACCAGGAAGTCGGTGAAGACGTAGGTGCCCGGCTGCTCCTCGAAGTACGACGCCAGCCGCTCCGCGCCGCCGAAGACGTCATAGCAGTGCAGCCCCGGCAGCCGCCCCAGCCCGAGCTCGGCGCAGACGTCGTCGAGGGCGCCGTAGGTCCCGCAGTCGGCATAGCCGACGACGACCCGGCGCCCGGACCCGAGCAGCCGCTCGGCCTGCGCGCGCACCTCGTCGGCGATCCGGTGCGGCTGGTTGTGCAGCAGTGGCGGGAGCGGGACCACCTCGACGTCCCAGCCGCGCCGGGCGGCGATCTCGGCCGCGGGCTGGGCCAGGGCTCCGCAGGCGATCAGGGCCGTCCGGTCAGAACGCGAGCTGCTCGACGAAGCGGTCGTTGAAGTCGGGTCGGTCGGAGAGCTCGACATAGGTCACCTCCTCCAGCAGCGCCTCCGCTCCGGCGCGCTCGCGCAGCGACAGCAGGGCCATCTTGGCTCCCTCGCCGGCGACGTTGCCCGCCGAGACGATGCGCAGGGTCGGCAGCTGCGGCACGAGCCCGATGCGTACGGCGGCCGCGGGCGAGAGGTAGGACCCGAAGGACCCCGCCAGCAGCACCTGCTGCACGTCGGCGTGAGCCAGCCCGAGCTCCTCGAGCAGCAGCGTCCACCCGGTCGAGATGGCCGCCTTGGCGAACTGGAGCTCGCGCACGTCGCGCTGCGACAGATAGACGGTCTCGGCCGGCGGCGTGTCGGGCTCGGGCCGGTGCAGCACGAACACCCGCTCCTGGCCCACCAGGGTCAGCCGGTCCGCGAGCCCGGGCGCCAGCTCGAGCGCTGCGTCGTCGGAGACGAAGCGCCCCGTGGAGTCGAGCAGCCCGACCCGCACCAGCTCCGCGACGGCGTCGACGAGCCCCGACCCGCACAGCCCCTTGGGCTCGACGTCGCCGATGACGCCCAGGTGCACCGCTGGTTTCGAGACGCTCGCTGACGCTCGCTCCTCAACCGGCGGTGCCTGCTCCACGGGCCGCGTCACGTCGGTGGCGTCAACCGGCGGTGCCTGCTCGTCGAGCCGCACCACCTCGATGGCGCCGTCGGCGGCGCGCATGCCGCAGCGGATGGCACCCCCCTCGAAGGCCGGGCCGGCGGGCGCGGCGGTCGCGAGCACCTTGTCCCCGTCGGACAGCACGATCTCGCAGTTGGTGCCGACGTCGATGAACAGCCGCACCCGCTTGTCGCGGTCCATCCCGGTGGCCAGCATCCCGGCGACGATGTCGCCGCCGACATAGGCGCCGAGCGACGGGAACACGACGGCGGGCGCGCGCGGGTGCACGGCGATGCCGAGGTCGGCGGCCTGCACCGACGGGAACGACGCCGCGGACATGACGAACGGGGCGACCCCGAGCGGCTCGGGGTCGATGCCGAGTGCGAGCGCCACCATGGTGGCGTTGCCGGCGAGGGCGACCTCATAGACGAGCGCCGGGTCGACCGCTCCCTCCTCGCACACCTCCGCGGTGAGCTCGGCCAGCGTCGCGGAGGCAGCGGCCCGCAGCCGATCCAGCGCGTCGGGGTCGAGCATCGTGGCCGAGATCCGGCTGATCACGTCACCGCCGAAGGGCTGCTGCTTGTTGAGCATCGACGCCACGGCGACCGGCGTGCCGGTCTCGAGGTCGAGCAGCGTCGCGACGACCGTCGTGGTGCCGAGGTCGAAGGCGACGCCATAGCGCACCTGCGAGGTGTCGCCGGGCTCGACGTCGATCAGCTCCTCGTCGACGATCACCGCGGTGACCTTGAAGTCCGCCTCACGGAGCACCCGGGGCAGGCGGCGCAGCACCGCCAGCCCGCAGTGGAGCTCGAGGTCGTCGATGGCCTCGCGCAGCCGGACCAGGTCGGTGCGCTGGTCGGCGAGCGAGGGCTCGGCGAGCTCGACGTACCTCTTCTGGACGGCCGGGCGCAGGATCACCTGCCGCCCGACGCCCACGGTGGCCGCCTTGGGCCGCGTCGTGAGCGGGGGTACGTCGACCGCGAGGTCGCGCACCGCGGAGACGAGGCAGGCGAGCCGCCACCCCTCGGCGAGCTGCTCGGCCGAGAAGGTGCGCTCGTCGTGCCGGGTCACCGGCGAGGCGACGTCCAGCCGCACCTTGCACTTGTGGCAGGTGCCGTGGCCGCCGCAGGTCGAGTCGATCGCGATGCCGTTCCACGACGCCGCGTCGAAGACGCTCACGCCGGGCGGCACCCGCACCGCGCGGACGGCCGGCTCGGTGCCCGGCGAACCCTGGACGGAGAACCGCAGGTCGACGCGACCGGTGCCGTCGTGTGGCGTGGCCGGCCCGCCTGCCTGCGGCAGCAGGCCCTCCCGCCGGACCTCGTCGAGGGAGAAGTCGGGTCGCCCGGGCTCGTCCGTGGCGCTCACTCGCGGGCGCTCATGCGTTGGCTTCTGCGGCGGCCTTCTTCGCGCGGGCGGCGCCGATCCAGCTCATGCCCCACTCGTCGTGGTTGAGGAAGAGGTCGGCGGCCTTCACGGCGTTGACGATCTCGGGGGTGCGGGCGTCCATGATCGCCGAGGTGAGGCCGTTCATCATGGCCATCGGGAGCCAGGTGGCGTTGAGGGTGTGACGCTCGGGCATCCCGAAGGAGACGTTGGAGGCGCCGCAGGTCATGTTGAGGCCGTACTCGTCGCGGATGCGGCGCATGGTCTCGAGGGTGTTGACGCCCGAGGAGGTGTCGGCACCGATGGGCATGGCCAGCGGGTCGATGACGATGTCGTGCATGGCGATGCCGTACTCCGTGGTGGCCACGTCGACGATCTTCTTGACGAGGGCGAGCCGCTTCTCCGGCTCCATCGGGATCTCCTCCTCGTCGTTGGGCAGCGCGATCACCGCGGCGTCGTACTTCTTGACCAGCGGGAGGATCGCTTCCATCCGGTCGTCCTCGGCGGTGATCGAGTTGACCAGGGCGCGGCCCTGGTAGACCGACAGGCCGGCCTCGAGCGCCTCGACGACCGAGGAGTCGATGCAGATCGGCTTGTCGGTGAGCTTCTGGATCATCGTGACCGCCTTGGCCAGCAGCTCGGCCTCGTCGGTCAGCGGGACGCCCATGTTGACGTCGAGCACGTCCGCGCCGCCCACGACCTGCGCGGCCACGTCGCGCTCGATCGCCGACAGGTCCCCGGCCCTCAGCTGCTCCTGGAAGATGCGGCGACCCGTGGGGTTGATCCGCTCGCCGATGAGACAGAAGCGATGACCTCGCCCGATCACGACCTCCTGGGTCGCGGAGCGGAGCTTGGTCTCGAAGTGGATGCCGTCGGCGGTCACGGTGCTGTCCTTCTCTCTGCTGGTGCTGGGCCTGCGATGCTGCGGGTCGTACGGCGGTGCGGTCGTGCGGCGGTGCGTCGGGGGTCAGGCCGGGACGGTCGCCCGGCGCTGGTTGAGCAGGTCCTTGGCGCGCCGAACGCACTGGGACGCGTCGGCGGCGTAGCCGTCGGCGCCCACGGCGTCGGCGTACTCCTGGGTGACCGGGGCGCCGCCGACCATCACGATGACGTTGTTGCGGATGCCGGCCTTCTCGAGGGCGTTGATGTTGGCCTTGAACATCGGCATCGTCGTGGTGAGGAACGCCGACATGCCGACGATGTCGGGCTGGTGCTCCTCGATGGCGGACACGAACTTCTCCGGCGGCACCTGCACGCCGAGGTCGATGACCTCGAAGCCGGCGCCCTCGAGCATGATGTTGACGAGGTTCTTGCCGATGTCGTGGACGTCGCCCTTGACGGTGCCCATGAGGAACTTCCCGACGGTCTCGACGCCGGTGTCGGCGAGCAGCGGCCGCAGCACCTCCATCGAGCCGGCCATCGCCTTGCCGGCGATGAGCATCTCGGGCACGAAGTAGTCGCCGCGCTCGAACCGGGCGCCGACCTCCTCCAGCGCCGGGATGAGGGCCTGGAACAAGAGCGTCTGCGGCTCCATCTGCATGCTCAGGGCCTCGTGGGTCAGCTCGAGGACGCGGGGGCCGTTGCCGACCATCGTCTCGTCATAGAGGCCACGCAGGATCTCGTCGGGGGTCATGCGACACCTTCCTGGGGAGTCGGGGTGCGGCGGCCGAGCAGCACGGACAGCTGGTCGGCCTGGTCCTTCAGCAGCCTGCCCACGGGGGCGAGGCGGTCTGCCAGTCGTGACGTCGGGCCCGAGATGCCCAGGGCAGCGATCACGGCACCGTCGAGCCCGGCGCGCACGGGCGCGGCGATGCCGGTCAGCCCGAGCTCCAGCTCGTCGACGGTGGTGGCGTAGCCGCGCCGGCGCACACCCGCGAGGTGGCTGCGCAGCGCGCTGGTGTCGGAGAGGGTGCGCTCGGTGAGCCGCTCGAGCGGACGCGAGGGCAGGGCGAGGGCGCCGTGGGCATAGAGCACCTTCCCCAGCGAGGACGCGTGCGGCGGCACCTCGACGAGGGTCCAGTCACGCGTCCCGAGGAGATAGCGGGCGTCGACCTGTGCCACGTGGATGACGCGCTCCCCGCGGGCCACGCCGAGGTTGACCGTCTCACCGGTCTCCTCGCCGACGTGCTCGAGGATCGGGGCGGCCAGCTGGGCCACGTCGGTCCAGGGGTCGTGCCGGGTGGCATAGCGCCAGAAGAGCGGCCCGGCGACATAGCCGCCGGAGGCGTCACGCTCCAGGAGCTCGGTGCGCTCGAGGGCGGTCAGCAGCCGGGAGGTCGTGGACTTGGGCAGCCCGCACTCCTCGGCCAGCTCGCTGAAGCCCAGCGGCTCGTCGGCGCGCACGACGGTCGAGACGAGCAGGGCCGCGCGGTCCACCGCCTGGGTGCCCGTCGTCTCGCCCATCCACCGATCCTTGTCTGCCGGTCCCTTGACCTCGCCCGGTTGGAGTTCCATGATGTGGAACGCCGATTCCACATGATGGGGCCTGGTCGCCCGAGGGTCAAGGAGAACTGCATGTTCGTCAACCGGATGCCGCGCTACGAGATCCTCTCCGAGGAGGCGATGGCGACCCTGGACGGCGGCTGGCGCCGACTCATGACCGAGATCGGGGTCGAGTTCATGGACGCCCGGGCGCTCGACCTGTTCCGCCAGCACGGGCAGCGGGTCGAGGACCACAAGGTCTTCCTCGACCCCGACTTCGTGCTCGAGCAGGTCGCCAAGGCGCCGAGCGAGTTCGATCTCCAGGCCCGCAACCCCGCCAACTCCGTGCACATCGGCGGCCAGTCGATGGCCTTCGGTGCCGTCTACGGCCCGCCGTTCGTGCGCGAGGGCGAGGTGCGCCGCGACGCGACGATGGCCGACTTCCGCAACTTCACCAAGCTGGCCCAGTCCTTCGGGGCCCTCGACTCCGCCGGCGGCGTGATCTGCGAGCCCAACGACACCCCGCTCGACTCGCGGCACCTCGACATGACCTATGCCCTCCAGACGCTGACCGACAAGATCTACATGGGCAACGTCGTCTCGGGTGTCAACGCCGCCGACACCATCAAGATGACCGAGATCCTCTTCGGGTCGCGCGAGTCGATCGAGCAGACCCCGGCGACCATCTCGCTCATCAACTGCAACAGCCCGCTGCGGTGGGACGACCGGATGCTGGAGGCGCAGTTCGAGTACTCCGCCGCCAACCAGGCCGTCGTGCTCACGCCGTTCCTGCTCATGGGCGCGATGTCGCCGGTGACCATCCCCGCGGCGCTGGTCCAGCAGATCACCGAGGCGCTGTCCGGCATCGCCCTGTCCCAGCTGATCCGGCCGGGCTCGCCGGTCGTGTTCGGGTCGTTCCTCTCCAACATCGACATGCAGTCGGGCTCCCCGACCTTCGGCACCCCCGAGTCCGGCATCGGCCTGCTCTGCACGGGCCAGATCGCCCGCCACTTCGGGCTTCCGTTCCGCACGGGCGGCGGCCTGACGTCGGCGCAGGTGCCCGACGCCCAGGCGGGCTACGAGGCCCTGATGACGATGCTGCCGACGTTCCTCGCGGGCGCCAACTGGGTGATGCACTCCGCGGGCTGGCTCGAGGGCGGCCTGGTCGCCGGCTACGAGAAGTTCATCGTGGACCTCGAGATCCTCCAGATGCTCCAGCACGAGTTCACCCCGCTGGAGATCGACGAGGCCTCGATGGCCTTCGACGCCCACGAGGAGGTCGGCCACGGCGGCCACTTCCTCGGCGCGATGCACACCATGGAGCGCTTCCGCACCTGCTTCTACCGCCCGTTCCTGTCCTCCTCGGAGAACTACGAGCGCTGGATGCGCAACGGCGGCAACGACACCGCGGCCCGGGCCGCGACGATCTGGAAGCAGCGGCTGGAGGACTACGAGGCCCCGGCGATCGACGACGCCGTGCGCCAGGAGCTCGAGGAGTACGTCATCCGGCGCCGGGCCGAGCTCGGCGACTGACCGCCCCCGCGCATGTCCACCGCGTCCTCGCGGCGGGCGGTCCTCCTGGGCTCCGGCCTCGCCGGAGCGGGGCTGCTCGCCGCTCGGCCGGCCTCGGCCGGCGGCTCCACGGTCGACCTGTGGGGTGAGATCGCGGCACTGCGTCTCACCGCGACCTCGGTGCCGCACGCCACCGAGGGGGAGGCGCGCAGCCTCGACCTGTCGGGCGCGCTGCTCGTCGCGCCGTACGGCGCCCTGAACTGGTACTTCGCCAACCTCGCCCTCGCCTGGTCCGTCCCGTCGCTCCCCCTCGCCCAGGTGCGCACGGTCGTGCTGCCGCACCTGGAGGCCTACCTGCGCAACCTCGAGCCCGACCTCACCATCAAGGACGTCGCCTTCCCGACCTACGAGGGCGGCGTGGCCCCGACCTCGTGGGAGCGGCCCGCGCGCGACCGTGACTCCGACGACTCCTACGCCGCGACCCTGCTGACCCCCGCGACCAGGGCGCTCCTGCGGCTGCACGCCTCGTCGCGCCACCGCGAGCTCGCCCGGGACTGGTGGTCGACCCACCGGGCGACCCTCACCTCGATCGCCCGGACCGGCCTGGTCGAGCAGATCAAGGCCGACGACCTCACCGCGACCTTCCGCACCGACCTGCCCGTCCCGAGCTTCGTCCCGGACCGCGACACCGCCTCCGTCGGCTATCTGATGGACGGCTGCGAGGTCCAGCGGGGACTGCGCGACCTGGCCGCGTTCGTGCGGGTGATGGGTTCCGGAGGAGGCGGCTTCGCCGACGCCGCCGACCGCGTCGCCCGCGGCGTGCACCGGCTCTGGGACCGGCACCCGGGCGCCTACCGGCCGTCGGACGCCGACCTGGGCTTCCACGACACCCCGGCGGCACAGCGCTCCGCGTTCTATCCGTGGGTCACCGCCCAGGTGTTCCCGACCCTCGTCGACCTGCCGCGCGAGCGCGTGCGCGGTGCGGCCGCCTGGGCGTTCGTCGCCCGTCACGGGTCCGACTGGAGCACCTGGCCCAACCACGCGCGCCCGGGCCTGCCCGATCCCTACCCGTGGGCCCTCGTCGCGCTGGCCGCGGCCCGCCGCGCACGGACCGTCCGTCCGCACCGGCCGGCGGAGGCGCGCGACCTCGCCCGGCAGGCCGCGCGGCTCGCCTCCTCGGTGGCCGACCACCTGCGCGGCCGCCGGGCCGCGGTGACGGTCAACGAGCTGGGCGCCGCGTTGGCGACCCGAGCGCTGCTGGTTTCCCAGCGAGCCTGACTCCCGGCTAACGTTGCGTCATGAGCAACCCGGCTGCGGAGGGGGCAACGGTCCAGTCGGTCGACCGCGCCCTGACCATCCTCGAGGCGCTGGCGCGCTCGGGCGAGGCCGGGGTCACCGAGCTCGCCGGGGACCTGCAGGTCCACAAGAGCACCGCCTTCCGGCTCGTGGCGACCCTCGAGAGCCACGGCCTCGTCGAGCAGACCGAGGACCGCGGCAAGTACCGCCTCGGCGTGGGTCTGCTCCGGCTCGCGGGCGCCACGACCGCCCGGCTCGACGTGGTCCAGGAGGCCCGGCCCGTGTGCCGCAAGCTCGCCGCCGACACCGGCGAGACGGTCAACATCGCGGTCCTCGCCGACCGCGCCGCCCTCTACCTCGACCAGGCAGCCGGTTCGAGCGCGCTCCAGATGCACAACTGGGTCGGTCAGCACATCCCGCTGCACGCCACGTCCAACGGCAAGGTGCTGCTCAGCGGCCTCGAGCCGGAGCGCCTGCGCCAGCTGCTCGGCTCGCTGCCGGCCTACACCGACATGACGATCACCAAGAAGGGCCAGCTGCGCGCCGAGCTCGACAAGGTCCGCGACCAGGGGTTCGCGCTGGCGGTCGACGAGCTCGAGGTGGGGCTGACCGCGGCCGCCGCCCCGATCCGCAACAACCACGGCGACGTCATCGCGTCGATGAGCGTGTCCGGGCCCACCTTCCGGCTGGGCGAGGACCGCATCCCCGAGGTCGTCAACCTGCTGGTCGGGTCCGCCGCGGAGGTCAGCCACCGGCTGGGCTACGGCCACTCCTGACCGGCCGCCGCGAGCGGTCCCGCCGTACGACGTCCGGGCGGCCCGCCGGCGTACACGCCGCCCCGGCCAACGCAAGATGAACAATCGGTGAACAGGGCCTCCCCAACTTGGCAACGGGTGGGTGAACGCCTCACAGTCGGACCGTGACTGCAGCGCTGTTCATCCTGCTGTGCGTGATCGCCACGGCCCTGTTCTTCGACTTCACCAATGGCTTCCACGACACGGCCAACGCCGTGGCCTCGTCGATCGCCACCGGTGCCCTCAAGCCCAAGGCCGCCGTGGCCCTGGCCGCGGTGATGAACCTGATCGGCGCGTTCCTCTCCGTGGCCGTCGCCCTGACCGTCACCAACTCGGTCGTGCGCATCCAGAACGACGACGGGACGCCCATCAAGGAGCTCGCCGACAGCCCCCACGGGCAGGCCCTCCTCATCATCCTGCTGGCCGGCCTCATCGGCGGCATCCTGTGGAACCTCTTCACCTGGCTGCTCGGCCTGCCGTCGAGCTCCTCCCACGCCCTGTTCGGCGGCATCATCGGCTCCACGGTCGCCGCCCTGCACTGGGACGGCGTCAAGTGGCTGGGCGACGGCACCAAGATCGACGGCGTGGTCGGCAAGATCATCATGCCGGCGCTGCTGTCGCCGCTGATCGCCGGTCTCATCGCCTTCACCGGCACCTGGCTGGTGCACCGGTTCGCCACCCACGGCAACGCCGAGCGCTCCTCGGCCGGGTTCCGCTGGGGCCAGATCGGTGCGGCCTCGCTGATGTCGCTGGCCCACGGCACCAACGACGCCCAGAAGACGATGGGCGTGATCACGCTGTCCCTCATCGCCTACGGCAGCTGGGACCAGACCGACGCCATCCCGTTCTGGGTCAAGGTGGTCTGCGCGCTCGCCATCGCCATGGGCACCTACCTCGGCGGCTGGCGGATCATCCGCACGCTGAGCAAGGGGCTCGTCGACATCACCCGACCCCAGGGGATGGCCGCCGACGGCGCCTCCTCCGCGGTGATCCTGGCCTCGAGCCACCTGGGCTTCGCGCTGTCGACGACGCAGGTCGCCAGCGGCTCGATCCTGGGCAGCGGCGTGGGCCGCCCCGGCGCCCACGTGCGGTGGAGCGTCGCCGGACGCATGGTGCTCGCCTGGCTGCTCACCCTTCCCGCCGCCGGCCTGGTCGGGGGGCTGATGTGGTTCCTCGCCGACAGCATCGGCGGGCTCGGCGGGGCGCTCGTGGTCCTGGCGCTGCTGATCGCCGGGTCGCTGGCGATGTACCTCCGGTCGCGCCACCACCAGGTCACCCACCACAACGTCGACGAGATCTGGGAAGGCGGGCCCAAGGTCCGCAAGTCCAGCAAGATCGCCTGAGAGGAGCAGCGACATGGACACGATTCGCCTGGTGCTCAGCGCCGCCTGGGACGTCCTCTGGGTCGGCCTCGTCCTTGGCGCCGGCCTGCCGGCCCTCTTCGCCGTCGGGGTGCGGCTCAACGCCGGCCCGGCCGACACCGTCGCCGCCGACGGCACGCTCGTCAGCCACGAGGCGCCCGGCTGGCAGCGAGCCCTCGCCTGGCTCTGCTTCGCCGTGGTGCTCTATGGCGTCGTGGTCGGCATCCTGATCATCGTCGGTGGCGGCATGGGGAAGATCGTGGAGTTCCACGGCATCCTGCCCACCCTCGTGCCGAAGCCCCACTGACCCGCCGTACGACGCAGCCATCCGGCAGCGAGACCGCTGAGAGGATCGAGACATGAACCGTGCCGCCGCGCTGAGCCGCGCTCTCGGCTGGGTCCGCCAGGCCTACCCCGACGGCGTGCCGCCCGAGGACCGGGCCGGCCTGCTGGCGCTGCTCGACACCTATCTCTCCGGCGACCAGGTCGACGCGATCGCGACGCTGCTGGGCAGCAAGCCGGGCCCGACGACGCCCGAGGACATGGCCCGCGTCACGGGCCGCCTGGTGGCGGGCGGGTGGCCGCTGGCCAACCCCGCCGACGACGACTCGGCGGAGGACGGCACCCTCGTGGGCCGCGCCCTCGGCGGCGTGGTCACCTGGCTGCGCGCCGGCTACCCCGAGGGCGTCCCCGTCACCGACTACATCCCGCTCGTGGCGATCCTCGAGCGCCGGCTCACCAAGCGCGAGGTCAAGGCGGTCACCAAGGAGCTCAAGGCCAACGGCCTGCTCTCACCCGACGCCGGTGACATCGGCGACGCGATCTCCAACCTCATCCACGAAGAGCCGTCGGCCGACGACATCGCCCGCGTCACCGCCCACCTGCGCAAGAAGGGCTGGCCGGTCGAGCTCGACTGAGCAGCAGACCGCGCGTCAGCGCGGTCTGCGTGGCGAAGTCGGTTGAGCAAGCGCGCGACTGAGCCTGCGAGGTCGCGACCGCGCGTCGAAACCTCGGCTCCCAGGCACGAGCCGTCGGTCACCCGCGCAGGTCACCGCATGGCAACGGTCACGCGTCTTTCCTTGACTACGTGACCTGGGCCACAGCATGCTCGGATCCATGTTGTTGCGATCTGAGCATCTTGTTGCATGATGCGCAACAACTTCACGGGATGTCGAGCGCAGATGGCGTCCCCGCAGGGAAGAGGGTGACGGCGTGGGCAGGCGTCGGGACAGCTTTGACTTCGTGATCGTCGGGGGCGGGTCGGCCGGCAGCGCGCTGGCCAACCGCCTGTCCGCGGACCCCGGCACGTCGGTCCTGGTCCTCGAGGCGGGGCGCAGCGACTTCCGGATCGACCCGTTCATCCACATGCCCGCGGCGCTGCCGTTCCCGATCGGCAACCCTCTCTACGACTGGCGCTACGAGACCGAGCCCGAGCCGCACATGAACGGGCGGAAGATCTACCACGCCCGCGGCAAGGTCCTCGGCGGCTCGTCGTCGATCAACGGCATGATCTTCCAGCGCGGCAACCCGATGGACTACAACCGCTGGGCCGCCGACCCCGGCATGGAGACCTGGGACTTCCTGCACTGCCTGCCCTACTTCAAGCGCATGGAGACGCTGATCCTCCCCGACGGGCACGCCGGCGCGGACCGGTGGCGTGGCGGCCAGGGCCCGCTCGTCCTCGAGCGGGGCCCGGCCGCGAACCCGCTCTTCGCGGCGTTCTTCGAGGCCGCCCAGCAGGCGGGCTACCCGCTCACCGACGACGTCAACGGCTACCGCCAGGAGGGCTTCGCGGCCTTCGACCGCAACATCTCCCACGGTCGGCGGCTCAGCGCCGCCCGCGCCTACCTCCACCCCGCGATGAGCCGGCCCAACCTCCGGGTCGAGACGCTGGCGCACGCGACGAGGATCCGGTTCTCCGGCACCCGGGCGGTGGGCGTCGACTACCTGCGTGGCGGCCGGCTGCACCGCAGCGTCGAGGCCGGCGAGGTCGTGCTCTGCGGGGGCGCGATCAACACCCCGCAGCTGCTCCAGCTCTCCGGCGTCGGCAACCCCGAGCACCTGCGGCCCCTCGGCGTCCGCATGATCCACGACCTGCCCGGCGTGGGCGAGAACCTCCAGGACCACCTCGAGGTCTACATCCAGTACGCCTCCAAGCAGCCCGTCTCGATCGCGCCCGGGCTCAAGTGGCACAAGCGCCCCAAGATCGGCTTCGACTGGCTGTTCTTCCGGCGCGGGCTCGGCGCGACCAACCACTTCGAGGGCGGTGGCTTCGCGCGGTCCAACGACGATGTCACCTGGCCCAACCTGATGTTCCACTTCCTGCCGATCGCGATCCGCTACGACGGGACGTCGCCGACGGAGGGCCACGGCTACCAGGTGCACATCGGTCCGATGTACGCCGACACCCGGGGCTGGGTCCGCATCGCCAGCACCGACCCCCGCCACAAGCCCAAGATGCTGTTCAACTACCTCTCGACGGCCACCGACCGCAAGGAGTGGGTGGAGGCGATCCGCGTCGCCCGCGACATCCTCAACCAGCCGGCCTTCGCGCCCTACAACGACGGCGAGCTCTCGCCCGGCCCCGGGGTCGAGACCGACGAGGAGATCCTCGACTGGGTCCGCGAGGACGCCGAGACCGCGCTGCACCCCAGCTGCACGGCCAAGATGGGCGTCGGCGACGACGCCGTCACCGACCCGCTGTCGATGAAGGTCCACGGCCTCGAGGGCGTGCGCGCGGTCGACGCGAGCGTCTTCCCCTACGTCACCAACGGCAACATCTACGCCCCGGTGATGATGGTCGCCGAGAAGGCAGCCGATCTCATCCTCGGCAACACGCCCTTACCGGCCGAGGAGGTCCCGTACTACCGTCACGCATCCGACACGCCGCTCTACCCGCCGGGTGACCCGCGCAACGCTGCCACCCCCAGCAGTCAGGAGACCGCATGAGTGTCGCCACCTCCACGAGCGTCGACGGGAAGGCCGAGCTGTCCGCCCAGGCCAACCCCGAGGCCGCCCTCTCGGTCCGGGAGCTCTGGAAGATCTTCGGCCCCACGGCCGACAAGATCATCGGGACACCGGACGCCGACCTCAGCCGGGCCGACCTCAAGGCCAAGACCGGGTGCGTCGTGGGCGTCAAGGACGTCTCGTTCGACGTGGCGCCCGGCGAGGTCTTCGTCGTCATGGGCCTGTCGGGATCGGGCAAGTCCACGCTCGTGCGACTGCTGACCCGGCTGATCGAGCCCACCCAGGGCTCCGTGGTGATCAACGGCCAGAACGTCACCTCGGCCTCGGAGGCGCAGCTGCGCGACCTGCGCCGCAAGAACGTCTCCATGGTGTTCCAGCACTTCGGCCTGCTCCCGCACCGGCGCGTGGTCGACAACGTGGCCTACGGCCTGGAGATCCGCGGCGTCAGCAAGCGGGAGCGCCGGGCGCGCGCGTTCCAGATGGTCGAGCTCGTGGGCCTTGCCGGCTATGAGAACTCCTACCCCGACCAGCTGTCCGGCGGCATGCAGCAGCGCGTCGGCCTGGCCCGGGCGCTGGCCAACGACCCCGACATCCTCCTGTTCGACGAGCCCTTCTCCGCGCTCGACCCGCTGATCCGCCGCGACATGCAGAACGAGGTCATCCGTCTGCACCACGAGATCGGCAAGACGATGGTGTTCATCACCCACGACCTCGCCGAGGCGCTCAAGCTGGGTGACCGCATCCTCATCATGCGTGACGGCGAGATCGTGCAGGTCGGCACGCCCGACCAGGTCGTGGGCGCTCCGGCCGACGACTACGTCAAGGAGTTCGTCTCCGACGTCCCCAAGTCCCACGTGCTGACTCTGCGCTGGGTGATGCGCCCCGACAACGGGTCGGTCGGCGCCGACGCGCCGGTCCTCCAGCAGGACGTGGTGGTCCGCGAGGCGGCCCGAGCGGTCCTCGCCAACCAGGGTCCCGTGCGGGTCGCCGACGGCGACCGCATCGTCGGCATGGTCGACGACGAGGACATCCTCAAGGTCGTCGTGGCCGAGGCGGAGTGATGGCGACCGCCACGCTGACCAAGACCGTCGAGCCGGGTGCCGCCCCGCCGGTCGACGAGGAGCCCCGGGGCATCCCGCGCTGGGTGTGGGTGCTAGTCGTCCTCGGCGTCTGGATCGTGACCTGGGCGCTGACCAAGGGCAACAACACCCTCGCGCTCGGCGGCCAGGACACCACGCCCCTGCACGACCGGATCTCTGACTTCGGCGCAACGCTGGGCGACAACGGCTTCACCACCACCGTGGGCGACGCGATCACGAGCGTCGTCGACGCGCTGCGGCGGCTGATCGCGATCCCGACCCCGCCGCGCCCCGCGCCGACCATCGGCTGGCTCGGCGTCATCGCGATCGCGACGTGGATCGGCTATGCCGTGGCCAACTGGCGCATCGCGCTGCTGGTCTGCGCGTCCTTCCTGTCCTTCGGCCTCTTCGGCTTCTGGGAGGACTCGATGGACCTCCTCGCGATCACGCTGGTGTCCGTCGCCGTCACCGTGCTCATCGGCTTCCCGCTGGCGGTGTGGATGGGAATCAGCGAGCGCGCCGGGCGGTTCATCACGCTGTTCATCGACCTGCTCCAGACGATGCCGACGTTCGTCTACCTGGTCTTCGTCCTGATCCTGTTCGGGATCGGCGTCCCGACCGCCGTCATCTGCACGGTGATCTATGCGCTGCCACCGATCATCCGCATCGCCGGCTTCGGGATCCGGGACGTGTCGGAGACGACGATCGAGGCGACCGACTCGCTCGGTCAGACGACGATGCAGCGGCTGCTCAAGGTGCAGATCCCGATGGCCAAGAGCACCATCATCCTCGGTCTCAACCAGACGATCCTGGCCGCCCTGTCGATGGCGATCATGGCCGCCTACATCAACGGTCCCGGCACCGGGAAGCCGGTCTTCGCGGCCCTCCAGATCAACGACTTCGGACGCGGCCTGGTCCCCGGCCTGCTCATCGTGCTCACCGGGATCATGCTCGACCGGCTCACCACCGCTGCCAGCCGGCGCTCGGAGGAGGTCGCGCGCACGGGAGGCGAGAACTTCCGGGTCCGCCGGCTCGTGCTGCTCGGGCTCCTCGTCCCCGTCGGCGTCGCGGTCTGGTACAGCCGCTTCGCCCTCGACGCCGCCGTCTTTCCCGACACCGGCTGGGGGCTCAAGGTCGCCGACCTCGCCAACAGCTGGATGACGTCCTTCGTCGACGCCACCTCCGGCATGTTCGAGGCCTTCAAGAACCTGGTGTCCTATGGCCTGCTCAACCCGCTGCAGGACCTGCTGGCCAACTCTCCGTGGTTCGTCACCTACGCCGGCCTCTTCGCGCTGTCGCTCGTCATCGGCGGCGCCCGTGCGTTCGTGCCGACCGCGCTCTGTCTGACGGGCATCCGGTTCCTGGACCTGTGGAACGACTCGATGGTGGTGCTCAACATGACCATCGTGGCGACGCTGCTGGTGATGGTGCTCGCGGTGGTCTTCGGCGTCTGGATGGCCCGGAGCAGACGGGCCGACTTCCTGCTCCGGCCGATCCTCGACGCGGGACAGACCATCCCGGCGTTCGTCTACCTCATCCCGGTGCTGGCCCTGTTCGGCTCGTCGCGGTTCACGGCCATCATCGCCGGCCTGGTCTATGCGGCACCGGCCGCGATCAAGCTGGTCGCCGACGGCGTCACGGGGATCAACCAGGGCTCGGTCGAGGCGAGCCGCTCCTCGGGCGCGACGACCTGGCAGGAGATCACCAAGGTCCAGCTGCCGATGGCCAAGGGCTCGCTCGTCCTGGCCACCAACCAGGGACTGCTCTATGTCCTCGCGATGGTGGTCATCGGCGGCCTTGTCGGCGCCGGCGCTCTCGGCTACGACGTCGTGCTGGGCATCTCCCACGCCGACAAGTGGGGCAAGGGTCTCGCGGCCGGTCTCTCGATCGTGCTGCTGGGCATCTGGATCGACCGGGTCGCCAGGGCCGCCGCCGAGCGCGCGGGCGCGGGCCGGGCGGCCCAGGAACGCGCCTTCCGCATCGGCGGCTGGCGACCGGCCATCTTCACGGCGCTGACCGGCGCCGGGCGACAGTGACCACCACCATCTCGGAACCAACACCCACCACACCGAGGTCGCGCCAGCGACACGACATCAAGGAGACACGACAGTGCGGCATCTGAAGAACCGGGGGGTCCGCCTCGCCGCCGTCGCCGCGGGCGCCCTGCTGGCCATGACGGCCTGTGGCGGCGGCAGCGTCAGCGACACCACGAAGTCGAACGAGTCCAAGGCGGCTGCCGCGGGTGGCGAGTGCGGCGAGTTCAACATCATCGTCAACCCGTGGGTGGGCTACACCGCCGACGCCTACGTCGTCGGCCAGGTCGCCGCCGACCAGCTCGGCTGCACGGTCAACTACGTCGACATCAAGGAGGGCGGCCCCTCCTACCAGGCGCTCAAGTCCGGCGACGGTGACGTGATCCTCGAGGAGTGGTCGCACGCGGCCGAGCTCAAGAAGGCCACCGACGAGGGCTACGCCGAGGACCTCGGCTCACCCGGCAACGTCGGCATCATCGGCTGGTACGTCCCGCAGTGGCTGGCCGACGAGCACCCCGACATCCTCGACTACAACAACCTCAACAAGTACGCCAAGGACTTCGCGACCTCCGAGTCGGGTGGCCAGGGCCAGTTCCTCGGGTCCGACCCGACCTACACCCAGTACGACGAGGCGATCGTCAAGAACCTCGGCCTGGACTTCAAGGTCGTCTTCTCCGGTGGCGAGACCGCGACCGTCGAGGCGTTCAAGAAGGCCCAGGAGAACAAGGAGTGGCTGATCGGCTACTTCTGGGAGCCGCAGTGGGTGCACGCCGAGGTGCCCATGTCGCGCGTCAAGCTGCCCCCCTACGAGCCCGGCTGCGACAGCGACCCGGCCAAGGTGGCCTGCGACTACGCAGAGACCGAGCTCAAGAAGATCGGGCGCACCGAGTTCATGAACTCCGACTCGACCGCGGCGGCGCTGGTGCAGAACTTCACCTGGACCAACGACGACCAGAACCTCGTGGCGAAGTACATCACCGAGGACAAGATGAGCCCGGAGGACGCCGCCAAGAAGTGGGTCGACGCCAACCAGGACAAGATCGACGCCTGGCTCGGGTGACCGGACCTCGTCCGACCTGACCTGACAGCGACAGCCGGCTGGCCCACCCGTTCGACGGGTGGGCCAGTCGTGTGTCCGGCGCCGGTGCGGTCAGGAGGCGAGCGCGCGCACGAAGTCGCCGAACCCTGGCAGGGTGAAGCGCACCAGCCCGTGGCCCACGGGCTCGATGACACCCTTCTCGATGAGCCGCTCCCGCGGGACCGAGATGGAGCGCGAGTCGACGCCGAGCCGCTGGGCGATCTGGGCCCGGGTGACGTTGTCGCTGCAGGCCGCGGCCATGGCCGCCAGGAAGGCCTGCTCGGCCTCGGTGGCCGAGCCCCAGCGGGCGCGGTAGATCGCGGTGAGCTGCTCGGTGGCCGCCGGAACGCCGGCCTCGACCGCCGCGAGGTCGATGGTGTCGCCTTCGGCGGGCCTGGTGGCGTTCCAGGTGGCGGAGCCCACCAGCTGGAGGAAATAGGGGTGGCCGCGGGCCTCGCCGACCACGAGGTCGAGCGCGTCGCCGGCCCAGAGGACCCCGAGCGCCTCGGCCGGCGCCTCGATGGCGGCCCGGGCGTCGGCGTCGGACAGGACGTCGAGCGGGACGAAGGAGCTGCGCTCGCCGAACGTCGCGGCCCGGGTCAGCGCCTCGGGGGTCACCGGCAGCCCGGCGGTCACGACGGCGAGGGGGTTGTCCTCCCGCTCCCCGTCGAGGTTCTGCAGGGCGTTGAGGAGGGTCGCCATGTCGTCGGCGGAGGCGGCGTGCAGCTCGTCGAGGAAGACCAGGAGACCGGCGCCGCCACGCGCACGGACGGCGACGGCGGACTCGTGGAGCAGGTCCTCGAGCGCGGCGATCGGCGCCGTGCCCAGCGGGGAGGGGAGGGGTGGGTCCGGGAGGGCGAGGTCGGCCCGCACCTTGGCGCCGGGCACGCCGAACTCGACGCTGATCCGCTCGAGGCGCGCGCGCCAGCCGGATCCGGCCTCACCCGGCGCGATCACCTCGGCACGGGTGAGCGCGCGCTCCACCGCGCGGACGAGCTCGGGCAGGAAGGGCCGCTCGCGGGAGCAGGCCACCCAGGCCGAGACGAACCCGACCTCGGCGGCCTGCCGCTGGGCGGTGCGCAGCAGCGAGGTCTTGCCGAGCCCACGCGGCGCGTGGAAGACGAGGAGGGGACCACCGAGCTCGCCGAAGGTCGCGACCCGGCTGATCTGGTCACGGATGCGGCCCAGCTCGACGCCGCGGCCGACCAGCACCCGTGGCACCTGACCAGGCGTGTAGGGGTTCGGCAGCATCGGGGCTCCTTCGGCGGTCCCGACGCGGGACCGGCGGCGGGACGGGGCTTGATACTTCGTTATACGTCGGCGAAGTATCAAGATGTATATCGCGCCCTTGACAGTACGGCGTCGCGCCGACGATCCTATCGGTGTTTCAGATAGCGCACAACGTTGCGCCATGCGCAACGTTTCGAGCCTCCGCGGACCAGCCCCCCGCTCCATCGACCCACCCGAATGAAGGATCCCCTCATGGCAGACGTTCCCAGCAGCGCGAAAGTCGTGGTCATCGGCGCCGGCATCGTCGGCAACAGCCTGGTCTGGCACCTCGCGCGGCTCGGCTGGCGCGACATCGTCCAGATCGACAAGGGCCCCCTGCCCAACCCGGGCGGCTCCACCGGGCACGCGTCGAACTTCATCTTCCCGGTCGACCACTCGCGCGAGATGGCCGACCTCACCCTCGACTCCGTGGCGCAGTACCAGGAGATGGGCGTCTTCACGCAGTCCGGCGGCATCGAGGTCGCCCGCACCGAGGAGCGCATGGAGGAGCTGCGGCGCCGGATGTCCTCGGCCAAGGCCTGGGGCGTCGAGTCGCGGATCATCACCCCCGACGAGGTCCAGGAGCTCGTGCCGTTCCTCGAGAAGGACGTCATCCTGGGCGGCTTCTATACCCCCAGCGTCGGCGTGGTCGACTCCCTGCGCGCCGGCACGATCATGCGCGAGCGCGCCCTGGAGCTGGGTGCCCTGACGGTCGTCGCCAACGCCGAGGTCACCGCCCTGGACGTCGAGGAGGGCCACATCAAGCGGGTCCGGACGACCAAGGGCGACATCGAGTGCGAGTACGCCGTCATCGCCTGCGGCGTCTGGAGCCCCAAGCTCGCCGCCATGGCCGGCGCGCACATCCCGCTGACCCCCGCCGTGCACCAGATGATCTCGGTCGGCCCCTGCCCGCAGCTCGCCGAGCGCGAGGGCGAGATCAGCTTCCCCATCGTGCGCGACATGGACACGTTCTGCTACGAGCGCCAGCACGGCGCCGACATGGAGGTCGGCTCCTACGCCCACCGCCCGATCCTGCACGAGGCGGAGGACATCCCGAGCATCGAGCAGTCCAAGCTCTCGCCGACCGAGCTCCCCTTCACCGAGGAGGACTTCGACCCGCAGCTGGAGCAGGCCTTCGAGCTGATGCCCGACCTGCTGGGCGCCGAGGGCGCGGAGATCCGCTATGCCATCAACGGCCTGCTCTCCCTCACCCCCGACGGCTTCCCGATCCTGGGTGAGACCCCCGAGGTCCGCAACCTGTGGTCGGCCGCCGCGGTCTGGATCAAGGAGGGCCCGGGCGTCGGCCGCGCGGTCGCCGAGCAGATGGTCATCGGCCACTCCGAGATCGACATGTCCCACTCCGACATCGGCCGCTTCTACCCCCACCAGCGCACCCGCGCCCACGTCCGTGCCCGGACCAGCGAGGCCTTCAACAAGACCTACGGCATCGTGCACCCCTCCGAGCAGTGGTCCTGCGACCGCCCGCAGCGGGTGGCCCCCATGTATGACTCCGAGAAGGAGCTGGGCGCCGTCTTCTTCGAGGCCGCGGGCTGGGAGCGGCCGTTCTGGTATGAGTCCAACGCCGGGCTTCTCGAGGAGTACGGCGACCGGGTGATGCCGCGCGAGCACGAGTGGGACTCCCGCTGGTGGTCGCCGATCATCAACGCCGAGCACCTCAAGATGCGTGAGACCGCGGGCATCGTCGACCTGTCGGCGTTCGTCGTCCTCGACGTCACCGGCCCCGGCGCCCTCGACGTCGTGCAGCGCGCCTGCGTCGCCCAGTGCGACGTGCCCGTCGGCCGCGTGGTCTACACCCCGGTCCTCGACCCCAAGGGCGGCTTCATCTCCGACCTCACCGTCATGCGCCTCGGCCACGAGCACTTCCGCGTGGTCACCGGCGGTGCGCACGGCATGGTCGACAAGAAGTGGTTCACCCAGATCGCCCGGGAGAACGGCACCGCGTCGGTCTCCGACCTGACCTCGGCCTACACCACGATCGGCATCTGGGGCCCCCGGGCCCGCGACATCGTCCAGACGCTGACCGGCGCCGACATGTCCCACGAGGGGTTCCCCTTCGGCACCTGCCGCGAGATCGAGATGGACTCGCTCATGGTGCTGGCCTCGCGCATCTCCTATGTCGGCGAGCTCGGCTGGGAGCTCTACGTCCCGATCGAGCAGGGGGCCCGGCTCTGGGCGATGCTGCACGAGGCCGGCAAGCCGCAGGGTGCCATCCCCGTCGGCATCGGCGTCTATGGCACGACCGGTCGCATCGAGAAGGGCTACCGCGCCTTCGGGGCCGAGCTCGACGCCGAGCGCAGCATCGTCGAGGCGGGCATGCAGCGTCCCAAGGTCAAGGCCTACGACTTCATCGGCAGGGACGCCTACCTCGCCCAGCGCGAGGCCGCTCCGGAGACCGTCCTGTGCACGCTCACCGTCGACGACCACACCTCGGCCAGTGGCGTGAAGCGCTTCATGCTCGGCGGCGAGCCGATCCTCACCCGCGACGGCGGCACCCTCACCGACGGCCACGGCCGGCACCCCTACGTCACCTCGGCGGGCTCCGCGCCGTCGGTCGGCAAGCACCTGCTGCTCGCCTACCTGCCGCCCGAGCACGCGACCCTGGGCAACGAGCTCGCCGTGTCCTACATGGAGGAGCTCTACCCCGTGACCGTCGCCTCGGTCGACGCCACCCCGGTGTTCGACCCCGACAACGACCGGATCAGGGCATGACCGTCCTCGGTCCCGACTCGCTCGCTCCTCGACCAGCGGAAGGACTCCGCGCATGACGAACGTCCTCGTCGCGATCAAGCGCGTGCCCGACTCCTCGGGTGAGGTGCTGCTGACCGACGACGCGCAGTCGGTCGACGGCCGGCACGTCGGGTTCACCATCAGCGACCACGAGAACTGCGCGGTCGAGATGGCGATCCAGGTGGCCACCGCGACCGGCGGGGAGGCGTGCGTGGTGACGCTCGGCCCGGCCGAGGCCGCCGAGCAGCTGCGCAGCGCGCTCGCGCTCGGCTGCACCGCCGCCACCCACGTGGTCGCCGAGTCGTCGGCCTTCGGGCCGGCCGACGTGGCCCGTGAGCTGGCTGCCGTGATCCGCGCCCACGAGGCCGAGGGTCGCTCCCATGACCTCGTGCTCCTGGGCAACGACGCCGCCGACAGCGGCGACTTCCAGGTCGGCATCCGGCTCGCCTACGACCTCGGCCGGCCGGTCGTCACCGGCATCGGTGTGCTCGAGGTCGAGGGCGACCGGATCAGCGCCACCTGCGACGGCCCGACCGCGCAGGAGGTCTACGAGCTGCCGCTGCCCGCCGTGGTGACGATGCTCGAGGGCGGGGTCGAGCCCCGCTACCCGACGGTCTCGGGCCGGATGAAGGCCAAGAAGATCGAGATCGAGGAGCGCCCGCCCGTGGCGGACCCCGCCGGGGCCAAGCGGGTCCGGCTCAAGGTGCCGCCGCCGGTGCCCAGCCAGGTGCAGATCCTGGGCGAGGGGCCCGACGCGGCCGGCGCTGTCCGTGACCTGCTGGTCGAGCTGGGGGTGACCCGATGATCCTCGTGCTGGTCGAGATGGAGGACGGCACCGTCTCGGAGGTGTCGCTGGAGACGCTGACCTTCGCCCGGTCCCTGTCGGCCGCCGGTGGCGGCGTGCCCGTCGACGCGGTCGCCGTGGGCGGCCTTCCCGCCGAGGCTGCGGGGCTGCTCGCGTCGTACGGCGTCCGCGACGTGCACCACGCGGTGGGGGAGGGCTTCGCGGCCTACTCCGCCGCCGCCTGGGCCTCGGCGGTCCAGGACGCGCACGCCCGCAACGGCGGCGTCGTGGTCATGGCCGCCGGCACCAACCGCGGCTGTGAGGTGCTCGCGCACGTCGCCGCCCGCGCCGGCGTCGCGATGGCCGCCAACGTGGTGTCGTTCCAGGGGCTCGCGCCGTTCGTCGTCGAGCGCCAGGTCGTCGGCGGCCAGGTGCTCGAGGAGATGCAGCTCGACGACCGCCCGGCGGTGTTCACCGTCGCCGGCCACGCCGTCGAGGCGACGCCGGCGGACGCCCCCGGCGCCGGCACCGTCCACGAGCACGCGCTCGAGGTGTCGGAGGCCGACCTGGTGGGCCGCGCGGTGCGCACCGTGCCGCGCGAGCACGGCGAGGGCTCCGGCCTCAAGTCGGCCAAGGTCGTCGTCGGAGCCGGCCGCGGCGCCGGCGGTCCCGACGGGTTCGGACCGTGCCTCGAGCTGGCCGACGTCCTCGGCGGCTCGCTCGGCGTCTCGCGCGTCGTCACCAGCCTCGGCTGGCGGCCGCACCACGAGCAGGTGGGACAGACCGGCACCCGGATCTCGCCCGAGGTCTACATCCCCTGCGGCATCAGCGGCGCCATCCAGCACTGGGCCGGCTGCTCCAGCTCCAAGGTGATCATCGCCATCAACACCGACGCCGAGGCACCCATGGTGACCAAGGCGAACTATGCGGTGATCGGGGACATGCACGAGGTCGTCCCCGCGCTGGTGGAGCAGCTCAAGGGGAGTTGACAGGGCGTTCCGCACACTCGCCCACAAGCATGGCCCGACCCCATTGCGCGCCTGACCAACGGGGCCCTAGGCTGGCTCCGCCGCGCCATCGAGCAAGGCATGTGAACACCCCGTCTGGGCCCGAGACCGGCGGGGTGTTTCTCTTCCCGGGCAGGGTCGTGGACGGTCGGCCTACCCTGTGCCCACGGGAGGTCCGATGGTCAGCAGGGGGAGCCGGGTCGCCGCGCGCGCGGGCGTCGCGGCGCTGCTGCTCGCCCTGGCAGCGTGTGGTGCGGGCGGCTCGCCCGGCCCCGGTGGGGTCGGTGGGTCCGGCGGAGCTCCGTCGTCGGGGTCGCCGCCGGTCACCCCGTCGTCGTCGGGCGACGGGTCCGCGCACACCGTCCCGGCTCCGGGACCGCTCGAGGGCCGCCTGTGGCAGCCCGACCTGCTGGTGCTGAGCGCCGAGCCGCTCGACGACGACCTGGTCGGCGAGGTCGCCGGGGTCCGCGGGGTCACGAGCACCGAGCGGCTGTCCGTGGCGCAGGTGGGCATCGAGAACGGGGTCATCACCGTCGCCGCGGTCGACCCCGCGTCGTACCGCCGCTACACGCCGCTCGCCTCGGCCCGCTCGCTCCCGACGTGGACCCGCGTCGCCGACGGCCTCCTCGCCCTCACACCCGGCGTGGCCAAGCGGCTCGCCGACAGGCACGGGACCCTGCGGCTGGGCAACTCCGTCGACTCACCGACGCTGTCCATCGGCGCGCTGGCTCCGCAGATCCCGCGGGTCGACGCCGTGGTCAACGACTCGTGGGGCGAGGCGCTCGGCATGCCGATGGGCAACGCGCTGCTGGTGTCGACGGGACTCGCGTCCCCGCAGTCGGTGCGTCCGGCGCTCGAGAAGGTCGTCGGGTCCGCCGGGGTCGTGCAGATCCTCGGCCCGGACCCCGACATCACCGTGGAGCAGCCGGCGTTCCTCACCGGCGGCTCGGTCGCGGCGGCGGTCGGCAGCTTCTCCTACCGGATCCTCGACCACGGCCGGATCGCGCCCGACCCGGCGTGGGTGGCCGCGAACATCCGGACCGAGCGGGTGCCCATCCTGGGGGCGGTCACCTGCCACCGGGTGATGTTCCCGCAGCTGCGCGGCGCACTCACCGAGGTGGTCGAGCAGGGCCTGACCTCCTCGATCCACCTCGACGAGTTCGCCGGCTGCTACTACCCGAGGTTCATCGCGGGCACCAGCCAGCTGAGCCTGCACGCCTTCGGCATCGCCGTGGACCTCAACGTCCCGGGCAACCAGCGCGGCACGGTCGGGGAGATGGACCGCCGCGTCGTCGCGATCTTCCAGAAGTGGGGGTTCACGTGGGGGGGCACGTGGAACTACACCGACCCCATGCACTTCGAGCTCAACTCGTTGGTGGCTGGCGACTGAGCTGACTTGCCGAATTGGACCAATCGGCGCGAAAACGGCCACGGGGGCTGCAGTTCGTGACCAATGGATGCCTTCCGGGGAGGTCCGGCGGGCTCTCAGGCACCACGACCGGGCTAGCATCCGGGCCATGCGTGCGGTGCAGGTGACGTCCCCGACCGGCCCCTCGGGCGTGGAGCTGCGCGAGGTGCCCGAGCCCGAGCCGCGACCCGGCGAGGTGCTGGTCGAGGTGCACAGCGTCGGCGTCTCGTTCCCCGACCTGCTGCTCAGCAAGGGGCAGTACCAGCTGCGCCCCGACCCGCCGTTCACCCTCGGCGTCGACGCGGCCGGTGTCGTCGTGTCGGGCGACGGAGGGTTCGAGGCCGGGCAGCGGGTCGCGGCGGTCGTGCCGTACGGCGCCGCGGCCGACCGGGTCGCCGTACCCGCCGACTTCACGTTCGCCCTGCCGGACGCGCTGTCCTTCAGCGAGGGCGCGGCGCTGCCGATGAACTACCTCACCGCGGACTTCGCGCTCGTCGACCGCGCCGGTCTGCGTCCGGGGGAGACGGTGCTGGTTCACGGCGCGGCCGGCGGCGTGGGGACGGCGGTGCTCCAGGTGGCGCGGGGCCTCGGCGCCCGGACGATCGCGGTCGTCTCGACCGATGCCAAGGCCTCGTTCGCGCGAGCTGCGGGCGCCGAAGACGCCGTGCTCCTGGACGGCTTCAAGGACGCGGTCCTCGAGCTGACGGGCGGGCGTGGCGTCGACGTCGTGGTCGACGTCGTCGGTGGCGAGGTGTTCACCGACTCCCTGCGGGCACTCGCGCCACAGGGGCGCCTGATGGTGGTCGGCTTCGCCGCCGGCCAGGGCATCCCGGAGGTCAGGGTCAACCGGCTCCTGCTCAACAACATCGACGTCCGGGGGGTCGGCTGGGGGGCCTACGCGATGACGACCGCCGGCTTCATGAGGCAGCAGTGGTCGCGGCTCCTGCCGCTCGTCGAGTCGGGTGCGGTCCGCCCGCCCATCGGCGCGACGTACGACCTCGACGGCTTCGCCCAGGCCTTGACGGACCTCGAGGAGCGCCGAGCACTGGGCAAGATCGTGGTGCGGCTCCGCTGACCGCCGGCGCACCAGCCGCCTCTCGGGCAACGCTCCACGGGGAATGCTGACGCTTCTCGCGCGAAGTTCCGGTCGAGAACCGACGGTCTCCCCGGATCTCCGGGGAAGTGGGCGCACCCCGGGCCACCACCCACCACGCAGCAGACACACCGTCCCCACGAGTCACGAGCGCGTCGCGAACCTGTCACTGGATGGCCGAAACTTCGGCCGACAAGTGCGCGTTTCCCCGCTCGAGCGGGGAAACCGACACCCCCCGGGATGTCGCCTCACCGGCTAAGGTGCCCAGCGTGAGCATTCTGGATGACGCCCGTGCAGGGATGGACCTCTCGACCCGGCCGCAGGACGACCTGTTCGGCCACGTCAACGGCACCTGGCTGGACACGGAGGAGATCCCGTCCGACCGGTCGAGCTGGGGGCCGTTCGTGTCGCTGGCCGACATCGCCGAGGAGCAGGTCCGCACCATCATCGAGGACCTGACCGCGCGCGCCCAGGCGGGCGACGGGGACGTCACCGACGAGCAGCGCAAGATCGCGCGGCTGTTCGCCTCCTTCATGGACGAGGACGCGATCAACGCCAAGGGCGTGGCGCCGCTCCGGCCGTTCCTCGACGCCGTCGACGCGCTGCGCGACGTGCGCGACCTGGCCGCGTTCCTCGGTGAGTTCGAGCGCAACGGCGGGGTCGGCCTGTTCGGGTCCTACGTCGACACCGACGACCGCAACTCCGACCGCTACCTCGTGCACCTCGTGCAGGGCGGGCTCGGCCTGCCCGACGAGTCCTACTACAAGGACGAGAAGTTCGCCGAGGTGCGGGACGCCTATGTCGCCTACCTCGCCCGCCTCCTCGAGCTGGCGGGCCGGCCGGATCCCCAGGCCACGGCCGGCAGGATCCTCGAGATCGACACCATCATTGCCGAGGGGCACTGGGAGCGCGCCGAGACCCGCGACGTCCAGAAGACCTACAACCTCACCACCGTCGAAGCCCTCAAGGAGCTCGCCCCGGCGTTCGACTGGGACGCCTACGTCACCAACATCGGCGGCGACGAGCAGACCCTGGCCGAGTCGGTCGTCAAGCAGCCGTCGTTCTTCGAGCACCTCTCCGGAGTCCTCGAACAGGTCGACATCGAGGACTGGAAGGGCTGGGTCGCCTCGCGCGTGCTGCGGTCCCTGGCCCCCTACCTCACCGACGACTTCGTCGAGACCAACTTCGACTTCTACGGCCGCACCCTCAGCGGGACGCCCGAGCTGCGGGCCCGCTGGAAGCGCGGCGTCAGCCTGGTCGAGGGCGCGATGGGCGAGGCGGTGGGCAAGGAGTACGTCGCCCGCCACTTCCCGCCGTCGTCCAAGGCGATGATGGACGAGCTCGTCGACAACCTCCTCAAGGCCTACCGCTCCTCCATCGAGAAGCTCGACTGGATGACCGAGGAGACCAAGCAGCGCGCCTACGACAAGCTCGACACCTTCCGGCCCAAGATCGGCTACCCCGACGAGTTCCGCGACTACTCGGCCCTCGAGGTCGGCGACGACCTGATCGCCAACGTCCGCGCGGCGTCCTACTTCGAGACGGCCCGCCAGCTCGCCAAGATCGGCGCGCCGGTCGACCGCGACGAGTGGTTCATGCTGCCGCAGACGGTCAACGCCTACTACAACCCCGGCACCAACGAGATCTGCTTCCCGGCGGGGATCCTCCAGCGCCCGTTCTTCGCCCCGGACGCCGACGCGGCCGAGAACTACGGCGGCATCGGCGCGGTCATCGGCCACGAGGTCGGGCACGGCTTCGACGACCAGGGGGCGCAGTACGACGGCGCGGGCAACCTCCACGACTGGTGGACCGCCGACGACAAGGCCGCGTTCGAGGTGAAGTCCAAGGCGCTCATCGAGCAGTACGACGCCTTCGAGCCGCGCAACCTCCCCGGGGAGCACGTCAACGGCGCCCTGACCGTCGGCGAGAACATCGGCGACCTGGGCGGGCTGACCATCGGCCACACGGCCTATGCCATCTTCCGTGGCGGCGAGGTCTCCGCCGAGGACAGCCAGCGGCTGTTCCTCAACTGGGCCTACTGCTGGCGCACCAAGCGTCGCAAGGAGCAGGAGCTCCAGTACCTCACCATCGACCCGCACTCCCCGCCCGAGTTCCGCGCCAACATCGTGCGCAACCTCGACGAGTTCCACGCCGCGTTCGGCACCCAGCCGGGCGACGGGCTGTGGCTGGAGCCGGACAGCCGGGTCCGCATCTGGTGACCCTCCACCCCGCGCACCTGCAGGAGGACTTCCAGCTCCGCTTCGACTGGGGTGCACGGGGTGCGGCGGCCGTCGCGCCGGGCGCCGACGTCGTGGTCGTGGTCGACGTCCTGTCCTTCACCACCACGGTCACGGTGGCCGTCGAGCGCGGCATCGAGGTCTGCCCCTACCCCTGGCGCGACGCGTCGGCGGAGGAGCACGCCGCGGCGCACGGCGCCGTCCTCGCGGCCGGACGTCGCGAGGGGCTGCAGCGCGGCCGCGTCAGCCTCTCGCCCGCCAGCCTGACCGACGTCGAGGGGATCGAGCGGATCGTGCTCCCCTCGCCCAACGGCGCGGCCATCACCGTCGGCCTCGCCCGGGAGGGGGCGACCGTCGTCGCGGCCTGCCTGCGCAACGCGCCGGCCGTGGCCCGGTGGCTGTCCCCGCGGCTCGCCGCGGGCGAGACGGTCGCGCTGGTCGCGGCGGGTGAGCGGTGGCCCGACGACTCGCTCCGGCCGGCCGTCGAGGACCTGTGGGGTGCGGGCGCGGTCGTCGCCGCGCTGTCGACCCGCCACCTCGACGACGCGAGCCCGGAGGCGCGGGTCGCCGCCGCTGCCTACCGCGGCGTCAAGGACGACCTCATGAGCGAGCTCGTCAGCTGCGCGAGCGGCGCCGAGCTCGTGGGCGACGACTTCCTGCACGACGTGGCGATCGCGGGCGAGGTGGGCGCGAGCGACGTCGTACCCGTGTTGCGCCACGGCTTCTTCGTCGCGGCGACCAGACTGGGACCGTGACGGTCGGCATCTGCGAGGACGACGCAGCGCTCCGCTCGGTCCTGACGCGGGCGCTGACCGGACAGGGCTACCGCGTGGTGCCCGTCGCCACCGGTGCCGAGGCGGTGCGTGCCTTCGTGGCCGACCCGCCCGACGTCATCGTGCTCGACCTGGGCCTCCCGGACGCGGACGGACGCGACGTGTGTCTGGCTCTGCAGGCGGCGGGCGTGACCGCGCCGGTGCTGATGCTCACCGCTCTGACCGGGCTCCACCACAAGATCAGTGGGTTCGAGGCCGGCGCCGACGACTACCTCGGCAAGCCGTTCGAGCTCGCCGAGCTGCTGGCCCGGGTCCGCGTCCTGGAGCGGCGCCGAGCCACGGTCGACTCGTCCGATCCCGAGGTCCGGCTGGACCCGGCGACCCACGCGGTCAGACTCGGCCCGGTCGAGGTCGGGCTCACGCCCACCGAGTTCAAGCTGCTGGCCCGGTTGATGGCGGCGCCGGGAGACGTCGTACGGCGCCAGAGCCTCGTCGCCGCCGGCTGGCCGATGGGAGCGCAGGTGTCGGAGAACACCCTCGACTCCTACATCCGCAGGCTGCGCGACAAGGTGCGGCAGCTCGGCCCCACGGCCCGACGCATCGAGACGGTGCGAGGGGTGGGATACACGTGGCGCTGATCGGTCGCGGCGGACTGCGCGCCCGGCTGGTGCTGGTCACGATGCTGACAGCCACGGTCGTGTCGGGCGTGGTCGTGGCCGTCCTGCAGGTCTATCTGGCCGCCCTCTCCGAGGCGGACTCGGCAGGCGTGGCACGAGCCCGGGCCGACGCGGTCGCGGCCACGGTCCGGGTGTCCGACGGCCGGCTGACGGTGCTCGAGGCCGGGGTCGACTCCCTGGACCGCGAGGTGTGGGTCTTCGACGCGCGAGGCGGTCTGGTGGAGGGGACCACGACCCCCTCCGACGACGGCGACCTGGTGCGCACCCTGGGCCGCGACGGCCGGGACACCACCCAGGCCGGCTCGTCCCTCATGCTCGCGGCGCGGTCGCTGACGGTCGACGGTGTCGGCGCCGTCGTGGTGGCGGGGGTGGACCTGGCTCCCTACGAGTCCTCCGAGCGCCGCACCCTCCTGCTCTCGCTCGGGCTGGGGTGCCTCGTCGTGGTCGCCGCGGGCGCCGCGGCCGACGCCGCCGCCCGGGTGTCCCTCGGCCGGGTCCGGGCGATGGTCCGCAGCGCCCAGGAGTGGGAGGAGCACGACCGCGGCAACCGCTTCGCTCCAGGGGAGGGGAGCGACGAGATCAGCGAGCTCGGCCGGACGCTCGACCATCTCCTCGACCGGATCGCCGAGGCGCTGCGCTCCGAGCGGCGTCTCTCCGACGAGTTCGCCCACGAGCTCCGCACACCGCTGAGCGTGATCCGCGCCGAAGCCGAGCTCCTGCTGGCCGGCAGCGTCGCCGGCGACCCCGACGCGCTCAGGACGATCGTGCACGAGGCCGGTCGTGCCGACGCCGTGGTCCAGGCCATGCTGGACGCGGCTCGGTCGCGGGAGTCCGACGACCGGTCCAGCGACCTCCGCGACGTCCTGCGGTCCCTGCCGGTCGCGACACGCTCGGGACTCGTCGTACGGCGCCCCGCGGCCGGCCGTCCGGTCATCGTGGGCGCGCCTCCCACCCTGGTCGTCGCGGCCATGGGCCCGGTGCTGGACAACGCAGCGCGCTTCGCGCGGAACGCGATCGACCTCGAGCTCACCGAGCTCCCCGGCGAGGCCGTGGTGACCGTGCGCGACGACGGGCCCGGCTTCGACCCCGATCTCGTCGGCGAGGTGACCCGGCCGGGCTTCCGGTCCGGGGAGGGTGGGTCGGGCGCCGGGCTGGGCCTGGCGGTCTCGTCGCGACTGATGGCCTCGGTCGGCGGGCGTCTCCACGCGCTGCCGGGGCCGCCGGGCCGGGTGGAGCTGCGGCTTCCCCTCCACGTCGCGGCGGACACGGACTGACCGGACCTGTCCGCAGCCAGTCAGGTTATCGGCAGGATCGGGACCGCAGAGTGGTGGCATGACCACCTCCCCTGCCATCCACCCGCGCCTGACCCTGCGTCCGGGAGTGACGCTCAACAAGGTGCCCGAGGTGATCGCCGTCTTCTGGGTGATCAAGATCCTCGCGACGACGGTCGGCGAGACCGCGGCGGACTACCTCAACGACACCCTGGGCTTCGGGCTCACCAACACCACGCTCGTGATGGCCGCCCTGTTCGTCGGCGCGATCGTCTGGCAGTTCCGCACCGACCGCTACCGCGCCCCCGTCTACTGGCTGACGGTGGTGCTGATCAGCGTGGTCGGCACCCTGATCACCGACAACCTGACCGACGCGATGGGGGTCCCGTTGTGGATCTCGACGGCGGTGTTCTCCACGCTCCTGCTCGTCACCTTCGCCTGGTGGTACCACTCCGAGCGCACGCTCTCGATCCACTCGATCGTCACCCGTCGACGGGAGATGCTCTACTGGCTGGCCATCCTGTTCACCTTCGCTCTGGGCACCGCGGCCGGCGACCTGATCGGCGAGCAGCTCGCGCTGGGCTACCTCACGTCGCTGCTGCTGTTCATCGCGGTGATCGCTGTCATCGCCGTCGCCTACTGGGGCTTCCACATCAATGCGGTGGCTGCGTTCTGGATGGCCTACATCATGACCAGGCCGCTCGGCGCGTCGACCGGCGACCTGCTGTCCCAGTCGCACGCCCACGGCGGCCTCGGGCTCGGGACGACGGGCACGAGCGCCGTGTTCCTCACCTGCATCGTGGCCCTCGTCGCCTACCTGACCACCTCGCGTTCGGACGTCCAAGAGCTGCACTGGCATCCCGACTGGGACGCCGACCTCGAGGGCGCGCTCTGAAGGGCGCGTCCACGGGATGGGGCCACGCCGAGCGGCGGCGTCCTCAGGCGCCGGCAGGAGGACGTCGCCGCGGCCGCGGACCTGTCACGGACGCGCGGGGATGACCACGACCGCCGACCGCTTCGACGGTCCCGCCTTGGACTGGGCGGTCACCCGGCAGTCATAGCGGCGGCCCGCGTGCAGCCCGGTCACCACGACCGGCGACGCGTCGGAGCGCGCCGTCACGACGTGGCTCCCCGCCTCGCAGCGTGCGACATAGCCCCGCACCAGCGCACCGCGTGGCGCCGAGCTGCCCCACACCTTGCCCTTGCGGCCGGACACCCGGGTGGCGTCGAGCTTGCCGGGACGGGTGGGGACGATGACGCCCCGCTTGAGCCGCAGGTGCTGGGTGGAGAAGGTCACGCCGTCGAGCACGACGTCCCAGGCGTCGCCGGGCGCGGTGGGTGCCGAGGACACCGTGCCGCTCGTGGTCGTCGACACGAAGCTGCCGGGCGTCATCGTGGCCGGGTCGGGGATGCCGTAGAGGTCACGGAGCACGTGGTTGGGCAGCCGGATGTTGGCGTGCCCGAGGAAGACGGTGGAGCCGTCGGGGTAGAAGTGGCTGTTGGTCATCTCCACGGTCATCGTCACCACACCGGACGGGTCGACGGTGATCGCGGGCGGGTACCACAGCAGGTTGATGTTGGAGAACACGTCGAGCCCGGTGAGGTCCTCCGGGTCGCCGCCGCCGTCGGCATACCAGGACGCGTCGTCGACGTGGACGTTCGCCTCGACCCGCTGGGTGTCCGCAGGCGCGGTGGTCGGGCAGACCTCACCGATGCAGGACATCAGCATCTCGGCCGGCTCGAAGGTGACCGTGACGTGCCAGGTGCCGTCGCCGTCGTTGGTCCGGACGGCGTGGCCGTCGGTCCCCCAGCCGCTGACGATCCGCGGCTTGATGGTGCCGGTGTCCATCGTGACCGTGAAGACGTGGCCGACCTCGCCGCTCATGTCGAAGCTGCCGGCCTTGGTCATCGTGAAGCCGGTGTTGTGGGCGTCCTCGGGCGGCGTGTAGGTGTCGATGGAGGCGGAGTACGCCGACGGGTCAACCGGCGCCCCGTCGCGGAGGACCGAGTCGATGCACGGCGCGGGGACGTCCGCGCAGTAGGGCGACAGGACGGCACCCGCCGGAGGGGTGGGGAGCAGCAGCAGTCCGGCGGCGACGAGCACACCGGTCACGGGCAGGGCGAGGCGACGCATCGGCACTCCTGGGCTTGTCGGTGGAGCCAACGTAGGACGCCGCCGCGCCGCGCGCAGTCGAACGCGTCACACCGGGGCGCGCCGGGCTCGGCGGTCCGGACCGGTGCCGGCGTCGGAGCCGCCTGGTAGACACGGGGGCGTGCCCGCCGATCCCCTGCTCACCGCTCCCGACCTCGACGCCGTGCGCGAGGCCGCCGAGGGACACCTGCGCGCCCTGGTGGGTCGCGACGACGCGGTGCTGCGTGAGGACCAGTGGGCCGCGATCAAGGCTCTGGCGGTCGACCGGCGCCGGGCGCTGGTCGTGCAGCGCACCGGCTGGGGCAAGTCGGCCGTCTACTTCGTCGCGACCGCCCTGCTCCGGGCCGAAGGTGCCGGTCCCACGGTCATCGTGAGCCCGCTGCTGGCCCTCATGCGCAACCAGATCGCCGCCGCCGAGCGCGCCGGCATCCGCGCCGTCACCGTCAACTCCAGCAACCTGGAGCAGTGGCAGGACGTCTACGCCCGGATCGCCGACGGCGAGGTCGACGTCCTCCTGGTCTCGCCCGAGCGGCTCAACAACCCGTCCTTCCGCGACGAGGTGCTCCCGCGGCTGGCCGCGACCACCGGCCTCGTGGTGGTCGACGAGGCCCACTGCATCTCCGACTGGGGACACGACTTCCGGCCGGACTACCGTCGCATCAAGACGCTGCTCGCCGAGCTGCCCGACGGCCTGCCGGTGCTCGCCACGACCGCCACGGCCAACGCGCGCGTCACCGCCGACGTCGCCGAGCAGCTCGCCACGTCCCACGACGGGGGCCACGACGAGGTGCTCGTGCTGCGCGGGTCCCTCGACCGGCAGTCACTGCGGCTGGGGGTGCTCCGCCTCCCGACCCCCCAGCGCCGCCTCGCCTGGCTGGCCGACCACCTCCAGGAGCAGCCGGGCTCGGGCATCGTCTACTGCCTGACGGTCGCGGCCACCCAGGAGGTCGCCGACTACCTGCGCTCCCGCGGACACGCCGTGGCCGCCTACTCGGGCCAGACCGAGACCACCGAGCGGCTGGCCCTCGAGGAGGACCTGCTCGCCGGCCGGGTCAAGGCGCTCGTCGCCACCTCGGCGCTGGGCATGGGGTTCGACGCGTCGCTGGGCTTCGTGGTCAACCTGGGCGCCCCGGCCTCCCCCGTCGCCTACTACCAGCAGGTCGGCCGCGCTGGCCGCGGGACCGACGAGGCCAGCGTGGTGCTGCTCCCGCAGGCCGAGGACAAGGACATCTGGGCCTACTTCTCCTCCCTCGCCTTCCCGGCCGAGGCCCTGGTGCGCGAGACGCTCGCCGCCCTGGCCGGCTCCGACCGGCCGCTGAGCACCCAGGCCCTGGAGACCCAGGTCGAGCTGAGCCGCAACCGGCTCGAGACGATGCTCAAGGTGCTCGACGTCGACGGCGCCGTACGTCGCGTCCAGGGCGGCTGGGTGGCGACCGGCGTGCCCTGGACCTACGACGAGGGGCGCTACCGCCGCGTCGCCGAGGCCCGCCGCCGCGAGCAGGACGCCATGCTCGACTACCTCGGCACCGACACGTGCCGCATGTGGTTCCTGCGCGACCAGCTCGACGACCCCGAGGCCGAGCGCTGCGGCCGGTGCGACAACTGCGGGGGGCTGACCCTCGGGACCGAGGTGTCCGAGGAGGCCGTCGCGGCGGCCGACGCCCGGCTGGCGCGGCCCGGCGTCGTGCTGGAGCCCCGGCGCATGTGGCCCACCGGGCTGGACCGGATGGGCATCGACCTGCGGGGCAAGATCGCCGGGGCCGAGCCGGGTCGGGCCGTCGCCCGGCTCACCGACCTCGGCTTCGGCCAGGCGCTGCGCGAGCTGTTCCGCGCCGGGACCCCCGACGGCCCCGTGCCGGTGCCGCTCGTCCGCGCCGTCCTCGACGTGGTCCGCGACTGGCGTCCCGAGGTGGACACGATCGTCCAGGTCGAGTCGACGACCCGGCCCCAGCTGACCCGCGACCTGGCCGACGGGCTCGCCCGGTTCCTCCAGGTGCCGGTCGCCGGCACCCTCGCCGTCGTCGACCCGTCCGTGCCGCCCGGCCGGGGCGCGGCCAACTCCGCCCAGCGGCTGGCTGCCGTGCATCGCCGCTATGCCCTGGCCGCCGAGGTCGGCGACCAGCGGGTGCTGCTCGTCGACGACCTGACCGCGACGGGGTGGACCCTGACCTGGGCCGGCACGCTGCTCCTGCGTGCCGGGGCCACGGCCGTGCTGCCCCTCACGCTCGGCGTGGAGGCTTGAGCCTGCATCCACCGACCGGGCGCCTGCTGCGCGGATCGGTGGATTGAGGCTGAGCTTCTCGCCCGGCGCAGCGCGGCCCGGGTGAGAGGCAGGCGTCAGTGCATCCCGTGGTGGGCGTGCGCGGCGGCGCTGTGCTCGGGGTTCGTGTCGACCTGGATGCGGCGCCGCGGCAGCAGGAACGCCGGGATCAGCACGCAGGCGACCAGGACCGTCGCAACGGTGAACGCCGAGGCGAAGGCGTCGGCCATCTCCGCGAGCGCCTTGGCCCCGATGGCACCCAGCTGGTCGGGCGTCACGCCCGCCTTGGCGAGGAGCGCGGCCAGGGCCTGCTGGTCGTCACCGGCCTCGCGCACCCCGGTCATCAGGGAGATCGCCTTGCTGTCCTGGTAGCTGTTGGTGAGCAGCACCGAGAACAGCGCGGTCCCGATGGACGCGGCCACCTGCTGGACGATGTTCATCAGCGTCGAGCCACGCGCGATGTTGTGGTCGCTCAGCGTCTTGAGGGCCGAGGTCATGATCGGCATCATGGTCGCGCCCATGCCCAGACCCATCACGAACAAGGCGCCGATGAGCAGGCCGTAGGACGTGTCGGTGCCGACCTGGGTGAAGACCGACATGCCGACCGTGATGGCGAGGACGCCGGTGATGACGATCTTGCCCGGGCCGATGCGGTCGACCAGGGTCCCGGCGACCGGCATCGTCAGCATCGCCCCGAAGCCCTGGGGGGCGAGCAGCCAGCCGGTGCTGAGCGTCCCCTCACCGCGCACGGCGATGAAGTACTGCGCGAACAGGATGCTGGCGCCGAAGAACGCCATCGCGAACAGCGACATCCCGATGACGGCGACCGACATCTGCCGGTTCTGGAGCAGGTGCAGGTCGACCAAGGGGTGCTCGATCTCGTCGAAGATCGCACGCAGCACGAACGCGACGATGAGCACCAGGCCGACGACCGACGGGATCAGGACCTCGCGGTCGGCGACCGTGCCGGCGCTCGGGATCGAGCTGACGCCGTAGAGGAACGCGGCCAGACCGGGGGAGAGCAGCGCCATGCCGATCCAGTCGAAGGACTCCGACGGGTGCGGGTCGTCCTTGGGCAGGGCGAGCGAGGAGTAGATGAGGGCGGCGATGCCGATCGGCAGGTTGATCAGGAAGATCCAGTGCCACGAGGCGATGTCGATGAGCCAGCCGCCGAGGATCGGGCCGAAGATCGGGCCGAGCAGCATCGGGATGCCGAGCACGGCCATCACCCGGCCGACGCGCTCGGGCCCCGCGGCGCGGGTCAGGATCGTCATGCCGAGCGGCATCAGCATGCCGCCGCCGAGACCCTGGAGCACCCGGAAGAGGACGAGCATCTCGATCGAGTCGGCCAGCGAGCACAGCACCGAGCCGAGCGTGAACAGCAGGATCGCGAGCAGGTAGAGCCTCTTGGTGCCGAACCGGTCCGCGGCCCAGCCGGTCAGGGGGATGACGGAGGCGAGGGCCAGCGTGTAGCCGGTCATGGTCCACGCCACCTCGGCCGGGGTGGCGTCGAAGACGTCCCGGAAGTTCTCCAGGGCGATCGAGACCACGGTGATGTCGAGGATCGACATGATCGCGCCGAGGACCACGACCCCGGCGACCACGAGAACCTTCGCGTCGAGCCGGTCGGACTCGGGGGCGGGCTGCTGCTGGGTGGGAGTGTCCGTCACCCTCAAAGGGTAGGGAAGGCTGACCTAGTCTGGCGAATCAGTTGATGCCGCCTGGTTGCGGTAGAGCTGCCACTGGACGGCGAGCTCGTCGAAGCCGGCCCGGCGGTAGACGCCGATGGCCGGGCCCTCCGGATCGGCGACGATGACCAGGGTCCTGACCTCCTCACGGGCCAGCGCCCAGCGGCCGGCGTGGCGCAGCAGCGCGGCCGCGATGCCCCGGCGCCGGTGGTCGGGGTGCGTCACCACGTCCTGGTAGCGGGCCAGCCCGCGGCCCACGGAGAAGACGCCGAGCCCGGCGACCGGACGGCCGTCCGGCAGATAGGCACCGAACCAGGCGCCCCGCCCGGAGGCGGCCAGCGACCGGTGCCCCGCGAAGCGGCGGGTGAGGAACACGCGGTGGGCGTCGAGGTCCTCGCCGGAGCTGCCGTCGTAGCCGTCGACCTCCATGTCGACGTAGGCCGCCCAGTCGGCGTCGTCGGTCGGGTCCAGGGCACGCAGCGTGATGCCGCCGATGGCCTCGGGGGCGTCGAGCTCCTGCGCCTGCAGGACGACGTCACGCTCGACCGACAGCCCCAGGGCGCGCGCCTCGGCCGGGTCGACCACGGTGTCGGGGTCGTCGATGCCCATCGCCACGTGCGCGGCACCGGGGTGCTCGCCGGCGAACACGGCGAGCCACGACTCGAGAGACCCGGCCAGCGGGGCCCGGTCGAGGACCAGGCAGTTGCCCCAGTGGAAGGTCGGGTTCACCGGCGTCCGGACCACCAGGTAGTCGTCGCGGACGTCGACGGTCGAGCCCTGGAGGCCGAGCAACGCGAGGTCGGTCGCGAAGCCCGGCGTCCGCGGACGCTCGGACCCGGGCGTCGCGACCTCAGGCTCGGCCAAGGAGCGCCTCGATGGCCTCGATGACGGCGGGGTCGTCGGGGACGGTCTTGGGCGTGAAGCGTGCGACGACGCTGCCGTCGGGCGCCACCAGGAACTTCTCGAAGTTCCACTGGATGTCGCCGGTCTTGCCCTGGTTGTCGGCGTGCGTCACCAGCTCGGCATAGATCGGGTGCCGGGTCTCGCCGTTGACCTCGACCTTCTCGCTCATCGGGAACGTCACGCCGTAGGTCGCCGAGCAGAACTCCGCGATCTCCTCGGCGCTGCCCGGCTCCTGGCCGTAGAACTGGTTGCACGGGACGCCGACGACCGTGAAGCCGCGGTCGGCGTACTGCTCGTGGATCTGCTCCAGGGCGGCGTACTGCGGGGTCAGCCCGCAGCGGCTCGCGACGTTGACCAGCAGGGCCGCGCGGCCGCCGGTGAGGTCGCCGAGGGTGCCGGGGGTGCCGTCGAGGCGGGCGAGGGGCTGGTCGAGGATGCTCACGCCGCACACGGTAGTGGAGGAGCGGTCATCGCCGCGCCGTCCGACGGGCCGGGAACGCCCTGTCGGCGCGGGGCGTTAGCGTCTGGCGGGGAGGGGGTGCCCGTGAGCTTCGTGCCCGTCACCGGGCCGGCGGTGCTGCGACCCGCCGACCCGCCCCGCGACTCCCACGTGGAGTTCAGCGACGACCGGCGCACCGTCAGCCTGCCCATGCGGGCCGCCCTGCCCGTCCTGACCAAGGCACACGCCCGCGACGACCTCCACCCCAGCGTGGCGCTGCTGTCCGGCGCGGCCCTCCTCGGCATGCGGCTGGTCGCGTCCGGCCGGTTCGAGCCCGCCGAGGGTGGGGACCCCCCGCGGTGGCGGCCGGCCCGGCTGGACGCCGACGACCGCGACCGGATCGAGATGCTCGCGCGGGCGCGCTGCTATGACGGCGTTGACGAGGCCGCCGCGGCGGTCGTCGTGGCCCGGGTCCTCGACGCGGTGGTCGACACCCTGCCGCGGAGCGCGCCGCTGACCACTCGGCGCCCGGACGACAGGTCGGTGTCCGCGGTGGCACCCGAGGAGCGCGAGGCGCGCCGGGCGGCTGAGGTCGAGCGTCGACGCGCCGACTTCGCACGGCGGCTCCAGGCCCGCATCGAGCGGCACCGCACCACTCCGCCCGAGGACCTCCCGCAGCTGGTCACGCTGTCCCTGCGGGTGGAGGCCGACGAGGAGGAGCTGGTCGCCGGCGCGGTCCGGCTGGTCCTCCAGGTCCACGACCAGCACAACCCGCTCCACCTCTGCGACGCCGCCCTGCTCTGGGCCGAGCCCGGCCCGGGCGCGAGCCATGGCTTCGGCAGCCGGGCTCGCACCCACGCGAGCATCGCCCTGCGCGGTGCCGCCGAGGCCTGGCCGGTCCTCGACCGGCTGCTGGAGCTGCGGGTTCCCGACGAGATCACCCTCGACACCGACGAGCTGGTCAGCCTGCTCGACGTCGGCGTGGAGGCGCTGCGTGGTCGTGGCGTCGACGTGCTGTGGCCGCGCAGTCTCGGACACGACCTGAGCGCGCGCACGGTGCTCGACCGCCGGTCCGCACCCGGCCCGGCCACGAGTCTGCACGAGGAGCCGCTCCAGACCGGCCTGCTGTCGACCGAGGCGGTCTTCGCGTTCCGCTGGCAGCTCGCGCTCCACGGCGACCCACTGAGCGACGACGAGATGGACCAGCTGGCCCGGGCCACCGCACCGATCATCAAGCTGCGCAACAACTGGACGGTGGTCGACCCGAGCATCGCCCGCAAGGCCCGCAAGCGGCTGGTGCGCCACGCGACCCCCGTGCAGGCCGTCGCCGCCGCGCTGACCGGGGTGGTGCAGGTCGACGACATCGAGCAGGAGGTCGTGATCGGTGCCAGCCTGCTGGCGATGCGCGACCGGCTCCAGCACGCCGCGTCGCGCGAGCCCGTCGACCCGTCGCCCCGGCTGCACGGCACCCTGCGCGACTACCAGCGCCACGGGCTGACCTGGCTCACCGAGCTGACCGGCCTCGGCCTCGGCGCGTGCCTCGCCGACGACATGGGGCTGGGCAAGACGGTCACCCTGATCGCCCTGCATCTCCATCGACGCGACCGGGGAGCGACCGGCGCCACCCTGGTCGTCTGCCCGGCGTCGCTGATGGGCAACTGGGAGGCGGAGGTCCACCGGTTCGCGCCGGGCGAGCCGGTGCGCAGGTTCCACGGGACCAGCCGCGACCTGTCCGACCTGGCGGGCGGTTTCGTGCTCACCACCTATGGCACCCTGCGCAGCGACACGTCCACGACGGGTGCCCACGCCCTGGCATCCGCCGACTGGGACCTCGTCGTCGCCGACGAGGCCCAGCACGTCAAGAACCCCGCCTCGGCCACCGCCCGCGGCCTGCGCTCGGTGCCGAGCCGGGCGCGGGTCGCCCTCACCGGCACGCCGGTGGAGAACAACCTGACGGAGCTCTGGGCGATCCTCGACTGGGCGACCCCGGGGCTGCTGGGCAGCCGCAACGCCTTCCGCAAGGTCTGGGCGGCACCCATCGAGTCGGGTCTCGAGCCCACCAAGGCCCGTCAGTTCGCGGGCCTGGTCGGGCCGTTCCTGCTGCGTCGCCGCAAGTCCGACCCCGGCATCGCGCCCGAGCTGCCCGACAAGACCGAGACCGACCATCCGTTGGGCCTGACCCGCGAGCAGGTCGTCCTCTATGAGTCGTTCGTCCGCGACGTGATGGAGCGGATCGAGCGCGCCGACCCCGACTCCCGTCGGGGCCTGGTCCTCAAGCTGCTCACCGGCCTCAAGCAGATCTGCAACCACCCCGCCCACTTCCTCAAGCAGGCGAGCGGCCGCTTCACCGGACGCTCCGAGAAGGTCGACGCCCTCGACGAGCTGCTCGCCACGGTCCTGGCCGAGGACGGTGCGGTCCTGGTCTTCACGCAATACGTCGCCATGGCGCGGCTGCTCGAGACCCATCTGACCGCCCAGGGCATCCCCCACCAGTTCCTGCACGGCGGGGTGAGCGTCCGCGACCGGGAGGCGATGGTCGCTCGCTTCCAGGCGGGCGAGGTTCCGGTCTTCCTGCTCAGCCTCAAGGCGGGAGGCACCGGCCTCAACCTCACGCGGGCCGACCACGTCGTCCACTTCGACCGCTGGTGGAACCCCGCTGTCGAGTCGCAGGCGACCGACCGCGCCCACCGGATCGGTCAGACCCGTCCGGTGCAGGTCCATCGGCTGATCACGCAGGGCACGATCGAGGAGCGCATCGACCAGCTGCTCGCCCGCAAGGGCGCGCTGGCCGAGAGCGTGCTCGGCACCGGGGAGACCGCACTGACCGAGCTCAGCAACGACGAGCTGCGCGACCTGGTCAGCCTGCGCCGCATGACGCCACCCGCGGGCGGGCGGCCGTGACCACCGCCGTCACCCACCCGCGTCTCCCCGCCCGGCGCTCGGCGACCCGGGCCCGGAGCTGGTGGGGCAAGGCCTGGGTGCGCGCCGTGGAGGAGTCGTCCTATGGCGAGGGGGACCTGCGCTCCGGCCGCGCCCTGGCCCGCGGTGGCCGGGTGGGTCCGATCACCGTCGAGGAGGGCCGGTTCTTCGCGGCGGTCGAGGACGACGAGCCCGGAGCGGTCTCGGTCGCCCTGCCCGTGCTCGACCCGAGTGCCGTCGACCTGCTCGTCGAGCTGGTGGGCGCCGAGTCGGGTCGGGTCGGTGCGCTCCTCGCCGGCGACCTGCCCCACCGGCTGGTCGAGGAGGCCGAGGAGGCGGGGGTCGAGCTGCTCCCCTATGGCGGGGAGCTGGGTGCGTCCTGCACCTGTCGCGCCTGGCTCGACCCATGCCCCCACGCGCTGGCCGTCGGCCTCCAGGTCACCTGGCTGCTCGAGAGCGACCCGCTGGTCCTCGTCCACCTGCGGGGCCTGCCCCGCGAGCAGCTGCTCGGCCGGCTGCACGAGCGCTCGGGGGCGCCGGTCGAGGCCGCCGACGACGTCGAGACCGGGCTCGAGGCGATGCTGCGGGCCGCCCGCATCCTGGAGCTGGTCGACGACGACGCCCCGGACGGGTCGGTCGAGATCGACCACCTCTTCTAGGCCGACCCCGGAGGTCGGGCTCAGGAGATGGTCGCGGGGATGTACCAGTCGCCGACCGTGCCGCGGACCTCGTCGGGGCCGGTGGTGCGGTCCCAGAGGGTCACCACATGGCCGTCGTCGCTGTGTGCGACGCGCAGGTTGCGCAGCGATGCGGAGGAGCCGCTGAGCGCCGTCGGGTCGCCGGACCAGGCACCGTCGGTGCGGGTGAGCACCGAGACCCTGCTGGCCCCGGTCGTGAACCGCTCGTTCCACGCCAGCGTCGCGTCGCTGTTGCGACGGTAGATGAGGATCGTCTCGGTGGGCTGACCAGTGAGCGTCGCGACGACCTGGGTGTCGGTCCAGACGGCGCCGTCCCACTCCCGCAGACGCACCTGGTGCTGGCCGGAGGTCCAGGCCACGCCCCAGCCCGGCACGTGGTCGTCCTCGATGGCCACGGCGCTGTCGTGGACGGGAGCGGGCCGCTCGTCGACGGTGACGGCGGCGCCCCAGGAGCCCTCGGCGTCCATGAACCGGGCCCCGACGGGGGCCAGGTCTCCGGCGGTGAAGGCGATCGCGGCACGACCGTCGGCCGCGACCTCGAAGTCGTACTGGGTGGGCATGCCGACCGTGAGCGACACCGCGTCGCTCCAGCTGCCTGCCGACCAGCGCTGGGCGCGGATGCCGTAGCCGCCGGTGTAGAGCACCGTCGCGTTGCCGGCGTCGTCGATGCCGACGGCGTCCGCGGCGACGCGCCGGTGCGTCCCGTCGTCGAGCCGGTGTGCCGCCGACCAGGCGCCGAGGTCGTCTCGGACGGCGGCGAGCGCCGCGAACCGGTCCCCGCGTCGGCGGGTCCAGGTCACCACGGCGGTGCCGGTGGGGCCGACGCTCAGTCGGGGGGCGAGCATGCGGCCGGACTCGGCGGAGACGTCCGACGCGGTGGACCACGCCTTGCCGTTGAAGGTGGCGGTGCGCAGCCGCGAGGCGAGGACACGACCCGCGCCGTCCAGCGACTCGTCGACCCAGACCGCCGTCACGGCGCCGTCCGGGGCGGTCGCGACGGTGACTCCCGTCGACCGTGCGGCCCGGCCCAGCACGCGCACCTTGCTCCAGCCCCCGTTGCTCGGCCGGGTCGCGGCCACGGCCTCGGCGACGCGGACGCCGTTGAAGGTGCGCCACCGGGACCAGGTGGCCGTGTCGTTGCCCCAGGAGTCGGAGACGACGACGAGACCGTCGCCGTTGGTGGCGCCGAGGCTGCTCGCCGGGTCCCAGGTGGGGTCGTCGGCGACCGCGGGGGCACTGGTGGCCAGCGCCGCGGCCACCACTGTCAGGGCAAGGAAGGGCCAGGACTTTCGCACACCGTCCAGATCGGTCGATCTGGGTCGGCGTGTAGCCAATTGCCGCGCGGTCTAGCACGCGTGCCAGGTCACATTGACGCCGAAGGTGAAACGGGCTCCGCTCACGGGGGTGGGGCCGGAGCCGCACCCGTGGCGGTGACCGCGCGGTCCCGGGCACCCAGCGCTTTGGTCCAGGCGGCGGTGAGCCGACCGTCGCTGGCGGACGCCAGGCGCAGGCCGGTCAGCCGGGACCGGTCGCCCGACACGGAGGTCGGGTCGGCGGGCCACCCCGTGCCGGTGCGGCCGATGGCCAGGACCTTGGTCGCCGGTCCGGGGCCCGGCACGGGCGAGAGCCAGAGCACGACCGGCTCGCCGGCGCCGTCGTAGGCGAGCTGCACGCCCCACGGGGTGCCGTCGGGGCTCGCCCAGGCGGACCGAGGCCTGCGCCAGACGCCCGCGACGACCTCGCGGACGCGGATCCGGTCCGAACGGGTCCACGCGACGCCCCATCCGTCCGCCCGTGGTGCGAGCGCGAGCGCCGAGTCGGCGGGCCCGGCACGGTCGTCGGCGACCGTCGCCGCGCCCCACGTCCCGGAGCGGGTCATGGTGCGGACCGCCACGCGGGCGGGCTTGCCGGTGATGAAGGCGGCGGCCGCCGTCCCGTCGGAGGCGACCGCGAGGGTCGCCTCGGCGGGCTGGCTGGCGGCGAGCCGGCGAGCGGTCACCCACGCCGTGCCGTTCCAGCGCCGCGCCCACAGCCGTCCCTCGTCGCTCCACGCGACGGTCGCCTTCCCGCGGTCGTCGATGCCGGCACCGACGGTGGCGACGAAGACCGACCCGGTGGCGTCGAGGCGGGTCGGGTCCGACCACACGCCTTCCGGCGTACGCACGGCGGCGAGCTGTGCGGGGTGGGCGCCGCCGCGGCTCCAGGCGAGGACCGCGCGTCCGGAGGCGTCCACCGCCGGCGAGGGGTGGAACGCCCAGGCCTTGCCCTGCCACAGGGTCTCGGGCTCCGACCAGGCCGCGCCGTCGAAGGAGGAGGCGAGGACCGAGGTGCCGACCATCGACCCCGAGACGTCCCGGCGGACGTGCACCCAGACGGCGAGTGCCTCGCCGTCGGGACCGGCCGCGAGCGCGGGGTCCCAGTTGTCCCGGGTGCTGCCGATCGGGTCCGGGTCCGACCACGCACCCCCGGCGGGCCGGCGGGACACGACCAGCTGCTGGCCCCCGGACTCCGGGACCGACTCCAGCCAGGCCAGGGTGTCGGTGCCGGCCGCGTCGGTGACGATGCGTGGTGCGAGGACGTCCACGTGCGTCGCGCCGCTCGCCGGTCCGTGCGTCTCCGCGGGCGACCAGGTGGTCTCGCGTGCTCCGGCAGGCGCTCCGGCGACGGTCACGACGCACACCAGCGTCGCGGCGATGGCACCCCGAGTCGTGGCCCTCATGTCACGCGACCCTAGCCGTGGCAGGGCTACCGAGGTGCGGGAACGTCGCCCTTCACGGTGCGGGCGGCCACGTGCCGCTCGCCGCGACGGCGGTGACGAGCAGGGCGGGGGTCACGACGCCGCGAGCGAGGACCCTCATGGGTCGCACCCTAGTCCCACGTGCCGATGGCAGCTCTGACGTCGCTGTCGCGGGCCGGCCGGCTCCACACCGTCACGAGGTGGCCGTCGGAGCTGGCCGCGGCCTGCAGGTCCGTCAGCCAGACTCGACGACCGCTCAGCGCCGTGGGCTCCGCCGACCACACCCCAGCGGTCCGGGTGAGGGAGCGGATCTGGTTCGCACTGTGGTTCACCGGCATGTCCTGGTTCCAGACGAGGACGGCGTCGCCGTCGTTCCGATAGACGAGCTCCGGCTCGAACGCACAGCTCGGAGTGGCCAGCACGACCGGGGTCTGCCAGGTGCCGGCCAGCCGCTCGCGGATGCGCAGATCACGGCAACCGCGCGCCCAGACCACCGCCCAGTCGCCCCCGGGTGCTCGCGTCAGGTCGGGCACGGGCGCGTCGAAGGTGGGCTTCCGGCCGTCGATGATCTCGGCGGGTCCCCAGCCCCCGGCCGCGTCCATGAAGCGTGCCTTGATCTGGTGGCTGAAGGGGGTCGTGAACGCGGCGCCCGCCGTCCCGTCGCCGTTCACCACCAGGTCGAGGCCCTCCTGGAAACGGGCGGCGAGCCAGCGCGGCGTCGTCCAGGTGGTCCCGTCACCTCGGGTGACCCGGGTCGCCTCCTCGTCGGTCCAGACGACTGTCGCGATCCCGGAGTCGTCGATGCCCGCACCGTAGGGCACCGCGAACCGGGAGGTGCCGTCGTCGAGACGGTGTGGCGCCAGCCAGGTGTCGTCGGCGCTTCTGACCGCTGTCATCGCGGCGACGCTCCACGGCCGCGTCGGAAGGGCGCGCACCCAGGTGGCGACGGCCCGGCCGGAGTCGCTCACGGACAGGCGGAGTGCGTCCACGCCGGACTTGCCGCGCCAGAGGTCCGTCGGAGCAGTCCAGGTGGTGCCGTCGAAGGTCGCGCTCACGACGGCGTACTCCTCGGTCTGCCCGGTGAAGGAGTCGAGGTGGTCGTCGATCCAGAGCGCTGTCACCTGTCCCGAGGGGGTGACGGCCAGGTCGAGCTCCTGCTCATTGCCGTGCCGGCCCAACGGCCGAGGTGCGGACCAGCTTCCGCCAGCCGGGCGTCGGGAGACGACCACCTGCGACCACTCGTCACTGTCCCGGGTGCCCCACACGACCCAGGCGGCGGTGTCGTTGCCCGCGGCGTCGGTGACGACGCGGAGCGTGTCGGGAGGGCCGTCGCGGCCGAGCCTCACGGGTGGGCTCCAGGTCGGGTCCGCGGCGGCCGCCGGCGAGGCCGCGGACAACGGTGCTGACAACAGGATCGCGAGGCCGGTGGCGAGGCCGCGCGCGGACAGGGCGCCCATGGCTCGACCCTAGGCCTGAGTGGCACTCCCGCGGGCCGGTTCTGTGACGTCGAGGGCGCGGCGGGCCATGCCCGAGAGCAGGTCCCTGAGCTGGTCGTCGGGGATCACGCCGCTATGTGGCGTGGAGTTGATGAGGCCGAAGGCGGCGTGCGCGCGGGCCCGGGCCTGGTCGAGGGTGAGGCGGCGGTGGAGGAGGCGGAGCTGGCGGCCCCACAGGTCGACGTACTCCCGCTGCAGGGTGCGCACCTTCTCGCGGTCGACGGGCGGCAGCGACTCCCAGTCGCGGTCCTGCACGACGATGAGGGCGCGGTGGCGCAGTGCGAAGTCGACGTGCCAGTCGACGAGGGCCCGCAGGGCCGCGGCCGCGTCGGGCGCCTCGCCGGCACGTTCGGTCCCGACGGCGAGCAGCTCCTCGCTGATCGAGACCAGCATCTCGGCGAGGATGGACTCCTTGGAGGCGAAGTGCTTGTAGAGCGCCGGCCCGGAGATGCCGCAGGCCTTGCCGAGGTCGGCGACGGACACGCCGTGGAAGCCGCGGGCCGCGAACAGCTCCGCCGCTGTCGCCAGGATCTGCGCGCGCCGGGTCACGCGCGTCAGGTTATCGCTCGCTAACCGGTGTGCACCCGCCGCTGCGCGTTTGTGAGATTGCGAACGCGGCGGCCCTAGCGTGCCGGGTGGCGAGTGCTGGTGGGTCGGGACACCTGTCGCAGGCAGACGATCCTCCACCCGGACCTCGAGCGAGGTGCGGTGAGTGATGAACAGTCTCGCGATCGATGAGGAGTCCCTCATGTCCCTATCGCTGTTGTCGCGCCGCCGGGCCTGGTCGGTCCTCGGCGTGTTCGCCCTGCTCTGGGGGGTGGTGGTCGCCGCGACCGCCCCGCCCGCGGGAGCGGCCACCACGACGCTGACGCCGGCGTCCCTCACGACGACGACCGGCTCGACCGGCGGCCAGGGCGTGGCCGCCCTGCGCGTGCAGGACCAGTCCGGCACCACCGACACCTGGGCGAAGTACGTCGAGCTCAACGGCCGCTACGCCGGCTATGCCGGCTTCACCGTGCCCGGCACGATCGCGCCGGCCTCGGTGACCGGGCTCCAGGTGGCGGCGAACTACCGCGGCCCGGCGCCGGCCACCCAGACCTGGACCTGGAGCGTGTGGAACTGGTCGACCTCGACCTGGACCTCGGTCGGCACCAACGCCGGCGCTCCGGACTGGGGGGCCTGGAAGCTGCTCTCCTTCACAGCGCCGGGGACCGCGTCCTCCTTCGTCTCGGCGACCCAAGGGGTTCGCGTGCAGATGGCCTCCAACAACGCCAACGACAACGCGGACCTCGACTACCTCGCCGTGACCCTGGTGACCGGGGGCGGGACGACCGACACGACCGCGCCGAGCGCGCCCACCGGGGTCACCGTCACCGGCGCGACGGCCTCCTCCGTCTCGCTGTCCTGGACCGCGTCCACCGACAACGTCGGGGTGACCGGCTATGAGGTGTTCCAGGGCGCGGGCGCCACGCCCGTCGTGACCACGACCGGCACCACGGCGACGGTCACCGGCCTCGCCGCGGCGACGTCGTACTCCTTCACCGTCAAGGCGCGGGACGCGGCGGGCAACCGCTCGGCGGCCTCCGGCGCCGTCACCGGCACCACCTCCTCCGGCGGTGGGGGTGGCGGCGGGATCACGCTGCCGCCCGCCAACGGGACCTTCGACTACCAGATCGGCGGCCCCTACGTCCCGGCGAGCGGCGTCTCGGTCGTCGACCGTGACCGCACGGCGGCCCCGGCCGCCGGCTTCTACAACGTCTGCTACATCAACGCGTTCCAGACCCAGCCCGGCGAGTCCGGCCTGTGGCCGAGCTCGGTGATCCTCAAGAACGCCAACGGCACGCCTGTGGAGGACCCGGGGTGGCCCGGTGAGTACGTCCTCGACACGCGCACCGCGGCCAACCGGACCGCGATCCTCGGCGTGCTCGGCCCGTGGATGCAGGACTGCAAGAACCGTGGCTATGCGGCGATCGAGCCGGACAACCTCGACTCCTACACGCGGTCCAAGGGCCTGGTGACGCAGGCGAACAACGTGGCCATGGCCGCGATGCTCGTCACCGACGCGCACGCCCGCGGGCTCGCCGTCGCGCAGAAGAACGACACCGACATCGCGCCGGTCGGGCGGTCGCAGATCGGCTTCGACTTCGCGATCGTCGAGGAGTGCCAGCCCTATGCCGAGTGCTCGGCGTTCACCGGGGTCTATGGCACGCAGGTGTTCGAGATCGAGTACACCGACGGAGGTGGGCTGGCGAACTTCAACGCGGCCTGCGCCGCGCGGGGCTCGTCGATCTCGATCACCTACCGCGACCGCGACGTCGTGCCCAGGGGGACGGCGGGCTACGTGTTCTCGACCTGCTAGTCCTTCCGTCTGGCCTGAACGGCGGCCCTCCGGTAGGTTAATGATCGTTAACCTACCGGAGGTGCTGCCATGACCGAGCCGGCCCCAGCCGATCTGGTCGATCTCGTCGCGCAGCTGCGTGAGCGGCTGGCCGTCGTACGCCAAGGAGGATCCGAGGGCGCGCGCGCCAAGCACGTCGCCCGCGGCAAGCTCCTCGTGCGCGACCGGGTCGACCGCCTGCTCGACCCGGGCAGCCCGTTCCTGGAGCTCAACGCCCTCGCGGCCTTCGGCATGTACGGCGCCGAGGGTGACGACTTCGCGGTCCCTTCGGCCGGCATCGTCACGGGCATCGGCCGGGTCAGCGGCCGCGAGGTCGTCGTGGTCGCCAACGACGCTACGGTGAAGGGGGGGACCTACTACCCCGTCACGGTCAAGAAGCACCTGCGCGCCCAGCAGGTCGCCGCCGACAACGGGCTTCCGTGCGTCTACCTCGTCGACTCGGGCGGCGCGTTCCTGCCGATGCAGGACGAGGTCTTCCCCGACCGCGAGCACTTCGGCCGGATCTTCTTCAACCAGGCCAACCTGTCGGCCCGCGGCATCCCCCAGATCGCCGCGGTGATGGGCTCGTGCACCGCCGGTGGGGCCTATGTCCCCGCGATGTCCGACGAGACGGTCATCGTCAAGGACCAGGGCACGATCTTCCTCGGCGGCCCGCCGCTGGTGAAGGCCGCCACCGGCGAGGTCGTCACCGCCGAGGAGCTCGGCGGGGGAGACGTCCACGCCCGCACCTCCGGTGTCGTCGACCACCTGGCCCGCGACGACGCCCACGCGCTCGCGATCGTGCGCTCGATCGTCGACACGGTGCCCCCCACACCCCGTCGATTGGTCACAAACGACACCTCCGACCCGGGTTTTCGCGCCGATTGGTCCAATTCGGCGAGTCAGTCCGGGCCCCCCGAGGAGCCCCACGAGGACCCGGAGACACTCGCCGACGTGGTCCCGGCGGACACGCGCACGCCCTACGACGTGCGGGAGGTCATCCGGCGCATCGTCGACGGGAGCCGACTCCACGAGTTCAAGAAGCTCTACGGCGAAACGCTGGTCTGCGGGTTCGCCCGGATCTGGGGCCACGACGTCGGCATCGTGGCCAACAACGGGATCCTGTTCAGCGAGTCCGCGCTCAAGGGCGCCCACTTCATCGAGCTGTGCAACCAGCGCGGCATCCCGCTGGTGTTCCTCCAGAACATCACCGGCTTCATGGTCGGCCGGGAGTACGAGAACCGCGGCATCGCCCGCGACGGCGCCAAGCTGGTCACCGCGGTGGCCTGCAGCGTGGTCCCCAAGCTCACCGTCGTCATCGGGGGGAGCTTCGGCGCCGGCAACTACGGCATGTGCGGCCGCGCCTACGACCCGCGCTTCCTCTGGATGTGGCCCAACGCGCGCATCTCGGTCATGGGCGGTGAGCAGGCCGCCTCCGTGCTCGCCACCGTGCGCCGCGACGGCCTCGAGGCCGGCGGCCAGGAGTGGAGCGCCGAGGCCGAGGAGGAGTTCAAGGCGCCGATCCGCGACCAGTACGAGCGCCAGGGCTCGCCCTACTACTCGACGGCGAGGCTCTGGGACGACGGCATCATCGAGCCCGCCGACACCCGCCGCGTGCTGGGCATGGGGCTCGCCGTCGCCGCGCGCACCCCGATCCCGGCGCCGTCCTACGGCGTCTTCCGGATGTGAGGACGAGATGACCCACACCCTCCTGGTCGCCAACCGCGGCGAGATCGCCTGCCGCGTCCTGCGGACCGTGGGCGACGCCAAGGCCTGGCGCACCGTCGCGATCCACACCCCCGACGAGCGCGAGGCTCCCCACGTCCGGATGGCCCGCGAGGCGCGCGAGGTCCCGAGCTATCTCGACATCGACGCGGTCGTGGCCGCCGCGGTGGACGCCGGCGCGACGCTGGTCCACCCCGGCTACGGCTTCCTCTCCGAGCGCGCCGCGTTCGCGAGGGCGGTGGCCGCGGCCGGTCTGACCCTGGTCGGGCCGGGTGCCGAGGTCATGGACCTGATGGGCGACAAGGCCGCGGCCCGCGGGGTGGCCGAGCGCGCCGGTGTCCCCGTGGTGCCGGCCTACGACGTCGCCGGCGACCCGGCGACGTTCGGCTACCCCGTCCTCGTCAAGGCGGCGGCCGGCGGGGGTGGCAAGGGCATGCGGATCGTCCGCTCGGCCGCGGAGCTGCCCGAGGCGATGGCGGCCGCGGCGCGGGAGGCGGCGAGCGCCTTCGGCGACGACCGGCTGCTGATCGAGAAGTACGTCGAGCGCGGCCGGCACATCGAGGTCCAGGTCTTCGGCGACACCCACGGCAACGTCGTCCACCTCGGCGAGCGCGACTGCTCGGTCCAGCGCCGCCACCAGAAGGTGGTCGAGGAGGCGCCGGCGCCCACGATCTCCGACGAGCAGCGCCGGGCTGTCACCGGGGCCGCCGCGGCCCTCGCGCGTGAGGTCGGCTATGTCAACGCAGGCACCGTCGAGTTCCTGCTCGACACGGCCACCGGGGCGACCTACTTCCTGGAGATGAACACCCGGCTCCAGGTCGAGCACCCCGTCACCGAGCTCGTCACCGGCCTCGACCTCGTCGACTGGCAGCTCCGGGTCGCGCTGGGCGAGCCACTGCCGCTGGCCCAGGACGAGATCGTCACGAACGGGCATGCCATCGAGGCGCGGATCTATGCCGAGGACCCCTACGCCGGTTTCCTGCCGCAGGCGGGCACCGCGACCCACGTCGAGTGGCCGCACGGCCACGGCCGGAGGCACTCCCACTACCTCGAGGACCCACACCTGCGCGTCGACCACGCGCTGGAGTCCGGCCAGGAGGTGTCCTCGCGCTTCGACCCCATGCTGGCCAAGGTCATCGCGTCCGGGTCCGACCGCGAGGAGGCCCGCAACAACCTGCTCGCCGCCCTCGACGGCACCGTGATCGCGGGCCTGACCACCAACACCGGCTTCGTCCGGCGCCTGGTCGCATCACCCGAGTTCGCCGAGGCGGCCATCGACACGGCCTGGCTCGACCGCGGCGGCGCCGACGAGCTGCTCGACACCGACCCGCACGCCACGGGCCGGATCGTCGCCGCGACGGTCGAGGCGGCCGTGGCCCGCCGCTCGGTGGCGGGCCCGTTCGCCTCCGACGGCTGGCGGCTGGGGGCCGCACCGGCCGACGTGCTGGTCCACCTCGACCGCGTCGTCCGGGTGGGCGGCGACCCCGCGGCCGGCGCCCGGGTGGACGGCGTGCCCGTCCGCCTGGGGAGCCGGTCCGGCTGGTTCGCGTTCGACCCGGCCGAGCTCGAGCAGTCCGACCTCGTGCCCGTGGAGGTCGACGGGCAGCCCCTCGAGGCGCGGATCTGGGAGCGGCGGTTCGGCGTCGAGGTGGTCGTCCAGGGCCAGCGCAGCTTCTTCGAGCACGAGGACGCGTTCGCCGACCACGGGCCCGAGGTCGGCGACGGCACCGTCGTCGCGCCCATGCCCGGCACCGTCCTCGCCGTGCGGGTCGCCGAGGGCGACCGCGTCGAGGCCGGTCAGCCGCTCGGCATGATGGAGGCGATGAAGATGGAGCTCACCCTGACCGCGCCCTTCGCGGGCCGGGTCGCCGAGGTCGGCGCGGCCGCCGGCGAGCAGGTCGCCCTGGGTGCCCGGCTGTTCGTCGTCGAGGAGGACTGATGCGCGCGCCTCAGGCGGTGACCGACCCCGCGCTGCCGCCCCGGGTCACGGTCTATGAGGTCGGTCCGCGCGACGGCCTCCAGAACGAGTCGGAGCAGGTGCCGACCGAGGTCAAGGTCGAGCTCATCGAGCGGCTGCTCGACGCCGGCCTCCCGGTCGTCGAGGCGACGAGCTTCGTGCACCCGCGCTGGGTGCCGCAGCTCGCGGACGCCGAGGACGTCCTCAGGGCTCTCGGCCGCGCCGACCTCCCCGTCCTCGTGCCCAACGAGCGGGGCCTCGACCGGGCGCTCGCGCTGGGCTGCCGGCACATCGCCATCTTCGGAAGCGCGACCGAGACCTTCGCGCAGCGCAACCTGAACTCCACGCTGGACGACCAGCTCTCGATGTTCGAGCCGGTCGTCGCCCGTGCCCGCGACGCGGGGGTGGACGTTCGCGCCTACCTCTCGATGTGCTTCGGCGACCCCTGGGAGGGTGCGGTGCCCCTCGAGCAGGTGGTCGCCGTCGGTCGGCGGCTCCTCGACCTCGGGGCGAGCCAGCTGAGCATCGGCGACACGATCGGCGTCGGGACCGCCGGCCACGTGCGCGCGCTCATCGCCGCCTTCGCCGAGGCGGGCGTCGGCGTCGACCGGCTGGCGATGCACTTCCACGACACCTACGGCCAGGCCCTCGCCAACGCCCACGCCGCGCTGGGCGAGGGGGTCACCACCTTCGACGCGAGCGCCGGCGGGCTCGGCGGGTGTCCCTATGCGCACAGCGCCACCGGCAACCTCGCCACCGAGGACCTCGTGTGGATGCTGCACGGGCTGGGCATCGAGACCGGCGTCGACCTCGAGCGCCTGGTCGCGACCAGCACCTGGCTCGCCGGCCACCTCGGTCGCCCCAGCCCCTCGGCGGTCGTGAGGGCGCTCGGCGCCGCCACCTGACCCTGCGGCGCCGTACGGCAGAATCGGCCGCATGAGCCGGGTCGTCTTCCTGCACATCGGTGCCCCCAAGACCGGCACCACCTATCTGCAGGACCGGCTCGCCATCAACGCCGCCCAGCTCGCCGAGCACGGCGTCCTCTTCCCGACCGGCTCGCGCTTCGTCTCGCCGGAGACCTACCAGTTCCGCGCGGCGCTCGACCTGCTCGACCAGGACTGGGGCGGCCCGCCGGGTCACGCCGAGGGGCACTGGGACACCCTGATGCGCAAGGTACGACGCTCGCGCGGCTCGGTGGTCATCAGCCACGAGATCCTGGCCCCGGCGCCGGCCGACAAGGTCGCGAAGGCGATGAACGACCTCCAGGGCGCCGAGGTGCACATCGTCTACTCCGCCCGCGACCTGGCGCGCCAGCTGCCGTCCGCCTGGCAGGAGAGCGTGAAGCAGGGTCGGCACTGGACCTTCCGCCGCTATCTCAAGAGGATCCGCACCGGGCGGCCCTGGATCTACCGCTCGCTCGACCTGCCCAGGATCCTGAGCACCTGGGGTGCGCACCTGCCGCCCGAGCGCGTGCACGTGGTGACGGTGCCGCACCAGGAGTCGTCGCGGCGTCGTGGCGAGGAGCTCTGGCTGCGGTTCTGCCGCGCGTTCGACCTCGACCCGAGCTGGGCGCCGCTCGACAGCGAGCGGGCCAACCGGTCGCTCGGCATCGCCGAGATCGAGCTCATCAGGCAGCTGAACCGCCGCCTCGACCGCACCACCCTCCGTGAGCAGCCGGTCGACTCCCTGGTCCTCCAGCTCCTCGCCCGAGGCGAGCTGGCCAACCGCTCGTCGGATCCCGTGCGGCTCCCTCCGGGCGGCTTCGACTGGGTCGAGGAGCAGGCCGAGCTCTGGATCGACTGGCTCGAGGGCAGCGGCGTCGAGGTCATCGGCGACCTCGACGACCTCCGTCCCGTGCGGCCTCCCGAGGGAGCGCCGTGGCGCGACCCCGACAAGGCGCGCAGCAAGCCGGTGCTCTCCGCGGCGCTCGACGCCCTGGAGGCGATGACCCGCGAGGCCGCCCGGAGGCCCGACCCGGCGCGCCAGATCGCCGGCCTGGTGCGCGACCGCGCCGACAAGCTGCGCGGAGGTCACTGACCGCCGGTGGGGGGTCAGCCCAGACGCGGACGGGGCAGCAGCTCGCGGTCGGCGTAGCGCCCGATCTTCCAGGTCGCGAAGCCGTCCGCGCCCATGCCGACCAGGCCGCCGACCACCGGCACACGCCGGCCGACGGTGGTCGCCAGCCGCTTGCCGGCGACCCGCGAGATGAGGTCGGAGGCCACCTCCGCGGAGATGATCGTGTCCAGCTCGGGGTCGTGGGCGGGCGCGGTCGCGAGCGCCATCGGCGGCGCCGGCAGCTTCTTGTCGCTCACCAGCCGGTCGATCGTCTCCTCGCCGAGGATGCAGCTGAGCACGGCGTTCTTGACCCGCGGGTCGTGCAGGTCGTAGCCCCGGAGGTGGGCGATGCCGGCGATCATCCGGCACTGCACCAGCGCCAGCCCGGTGATGTTGGCCGGGATGGTGACGGTGGCCGTGACCAGGCCGCCCATGTTGGTGACGAAGCCCTGGGCGCCGGCATAGCGGACGTGGTTCTCGATCACCTCGTGGATCGCGCGGTCCACGTCGCCGCGCTGCTCGGCGAGCTGCTTGTCGGCCGCCGCGGCGGCCGGTGGGAGCGGACCGATCCCGTGCACCGCGCGGTGCAGCGCCTCGCGGACGAACGCCACCGTCAACGACGGCGCCGCCTCGGAGATGATCGGCGCGAGCCGCGCGCCGACGGAGGACTTCACACCCACCCCCCGATCGTACGGGCGCTACGGTGTCCGGGTGCCCGAGCCCGTCCCGCCGAGCCCCTGGGACTTCGGTGACCCGTCGCGGTTCGGGAGGCAGGACCTCGTCGCGCTCGGCGCGGATCTCGAGCCCGCGACCCTGGTCGAGGCCTACCGGCAGGGGCTCTTCCCCATGCCGTCCGGCGAGCCGGGCGACCCGCCGTACTGGTTCTGCCCGGTCGAGCGCGGCATCCTGCCGCTCGACGGGCTGCTGGTGTCGCGCTCGCTCCGACGCTCCGTGCGGCACTTCGAGATCCGGGTCGACACCGCGTTCGAGGAGGTCGTCGACGGGTGTGCGGACCCGGCCCGCGACGGCGGCTGGATCGACGCCGACATCCGTGCCGCCTACCTGCGGCTCCACGAGCTCGGCTGGGCGCACTCCGTCGAGGCCTGGCGGGACGGCCGGCTGGCGGGGGGCCTGTACGGCGTGGCCGTCGGCGGCCTGTTCGCCGGCGAGTCGATGTTCCACCGGGAGACCGACGCGTCCAAGGTGGCGCTCGTCGGGCTGGTCGGGCTGCTGCGCGACGAGCACGCCGCGGACCGGGTGGTCGACGTGCAGTGGCGGACCCCGCACCTCGCGAGCCTCGGCGTGGTGGCGGTCCCGAGAGCGGCCTACCTGCGTCGGCTGCCGGCGGCCCTCGCCCTGCCGCTGCCCGCGGCCCTGGACACGCGCGGCGCCTGACCCGTCCGGGGGGTGCGGCGACCGCTCCGATGCGCAAGGCTGTGCCCCTGACCCGAGATCAGGAGAAACCCGCATGAAGACAGCCGCCCTGCTCGCCACTGCCGTCCTGGTAGCCGGATCCGCCACCGCCTGCGGTGGGGGCGGCGACTCCGTGAACTCCCCGAGCGACGCCAGCGTCGACGACTACTGCCAGACCTTCGTCTCGGTGTTCACCGACATCGGCACCGACCCGACCAAGATCACCGGCAAGCAGATCAAGGACTGGGGCAAGGCCCTCGAGGACACGGGAACGCCCAAGGACATGTCCGACGACGAGCGCCAGGGCTTCGAGATCTTCGTGTCGTTCGCCAAGAGCGTCGACGAGAACGCCAGCATCGACGACATCGAGGACCCCAAGGTCAGCGACGACGAGCAGAAGCAGGTCGACGACTATCTGGCCTACAGCCAGAAGTCGTGTGCCCAGGCCATGACCGACGCCATCGGCGGCAGCGCCGGCTGAGCACTCCGGCCGGGGAAGCCGGCGACAGGTGCCGCGCCTACTTGAGCAGCCGCGACATCCGGCGGTCGGCGAGCGGCTTGCCGCCGGTCTGGCAGGTGGGGCAGTACTGCAGGCTCGAGTCGGCGAACGACACCTCGCGGACCGTGTCGCCGCAGACCGGGCAGGCCAGGCCGGTGCGACCGTGCACGGCGAGGTTGGACTTCTTCTCGCTCTTGAGGTCGGCGGCGGCGAGGCCGCGGGACCGGTCGACCGCGTCGCCGAGCACCGTGCGGATGGCGGTGTAGAGGGTGTCGAGCTCGGCGTCGGTCAGGCTGTTGGCCGGCTTGAAGGGCGACATCCGGGCGGCGTGCAGCAGCTCGTCGGAGTAGGCGTTGCCGATGCCCGCGATCGTGCCCTGGTGGCGCAGCACACCCTTGATCTGCGAGCGTCCGGCCTCGGTGAGGATCGCGCGCAGCCGGTCGATGGTGAACTCGTCGGAGAGCGGGTCTGGCCCGAGGCGGGCGATCCCCTCCACGTCGGACGGGTCGCGGACGACATAGATCGCCAGGCTCTTCTTGGTGCCTGCCTCGGTGATGTCGAGGCCCGTGTCGTCGTCGAGGACCACCCGGGCCGCGAGCGGCGACTTGGTGCTGGGTCGGGCGGGGAGCGACGGGACCTCGTCGCGCCAGCGCACCCACCCGGCGCGAGCCAGGTGCATGACGAGGTGCAGGCCGGAGGCGGTGACGTCGAGGAACTTCCCGTGCCGCGTGACGTCCTCGACGAGGGTGCCCTCGAGCGCCGAGAGCGGCGGGTCGAACGTCTTGAGCGCGCTGAACGCGACCAGGTCGACGCGCACGATCGCGCGGTCGGCGAGCCGGCTCCTCAGGTCGAGGGCCAGCGCCTCCACCTCGGGCAGCTCGGGCACCCGGCCAGTCTAGGACCGCGCCTCCCGCGGGCCGGGAACCCACAGCCGGCTCCCATGGCGCATCGACCCGCACGGGGGCATGATGGAGCGATGGAGCCTCCGCGCCCGCTCGCGCCCACGGGGTCGGTGTTCCTCGACGCCCGCGGTGGTGATCGCGCCCTGCGGGCCACCTGGCACACCGCCGAGGGCGTGGTGGTGCTCTCGTTCTGGCGCGACAACGTCTGCGCGGGCTCCTTCCGGCTGGAGGCCGACGAGGTGCCCGGCTTCATCGAGATGCTGCGCAGCGGCCTCGACGCGTCCTACGTCGCGGCGCGCGACAGCGCCTGACTAGCCCCTCGGCGGCACCACGACCTCGATCTCCTCGCCGAAGGTCCAGGGGTCGCGGAGCGGGAGGTCGTCGCCGCTCCAGAAGCGGCCGGGGTCATACCAGTTGGTGGGGCGGCCCGGCTCGAGCACGCCCATCGACTCCAGGGTGATGGCCGCGAGCTCGGCGCAGTAGGCCGCCTCGGCCTGCTCCTGGCGGGTGCCCCCGAGCTGGGGGAGGCGCGGCAGGTCGGAGCGGCCGCTGAACCAGCGCCAGGCGAGCATCGCGGTGCTCGGGAAGGAGGTGCCGTTCCAGCGGGCGACGGTGCGCAGCATCGCGTCGTCCCCCTCGCGGCCGGCCTCGGGGTGCAGCTGGCGCAGCCACACCCGCTGGCTGCGGGCGCCGGTCCACCGCAGCACCGCGGCGCGGAGGTCGTGCAGCTGCGCGCCGCGGTGGTGGGTGCCGGTCCAGAGGTCCAGCAGCCGCCTGCCCAGCTCGGCGTGCCACATCATCGGCGGGAGGTCGTCGATCACCACCGCCAGGGCGACGTGGTTGACCGGTGCGTTGGTGGCCAGCTGGATCGCCCGGTCGGCGCCGGTGCCCCCGCGGAAGAGCCAGATGTCGCCGCTGCGCGTCTGCTCCACCGCCTGGTCGAGGGTGATCGTGCTCCGGCCGGCGGACGGGGGGCCTTCGGTCATGCGGGCAAGTCTGCACCGAAGAGGGGGCGGTAGGCCGTCACGACCACCCCGGCCAGCGCGACGGCGAAGAAGCCGAAGCCGAGCGCCAGGCCCCACGAGGCGTCCGGGTCGTCGTGCACCAGCATCACCAGCGCCATGGCCGTCACCGACGCCGCCAGGCACACGTAGGCCGACAGGATCGGGTAGGCCAGGCGCGCCGCGGCGAGGCTGCCGCGCAGCAGCCCGATCCCGGCGACCAGCGCGAGGGGGACGACGATCCCGAGGTCCATCAGCTTGACCATCCAGAACGGCGTGGGTGCCGAGGCGTACTCCGTCATCGACCGCGGGTCGGACCACGCGGTCAGCATCGTGCGCAGGTGCAGCCCGATCACGAGGAAGGCGGCGACGCCGACGAGGACCCAGCCGGCGAGCCTGCGGGTCCGGGCAGGGAGCGCGATCGTCGCGGGCATCCGCCGGCAGCCGAGCACCGTCACCGCCTCCGCGACCACGAACACCACGAGGTAGAGCGGGAAGAACCGCTCGACGTTGCCGGGCAGGCGGAGGTACTCCTGGCCGATCACCAGCTGGGCGTAGGTGTAGACGGTGTAGCCGCCGACCCCGGTCGCGAGCGGCCCGCCCGCCGGGTGGCCGTGGCCGACGAGCCACGCCGCCACCAGGGCCAGCGGCACGACGACCGCGAGGGTCGCGGCGTCGGCGCCGAGCAGCTGGTTGAGCGTCGTCGCCGAGGTGCGGTAGCGCACGCGGTCCAGCACGAGCGGTCCGAGCAGGGTCGCCAGGGTCAGGCCGGCGGCCTGCGCGACGAGCAGGGGCGCGAGGAGATCGGTACGGCGGGCGCTCACGACACCGACGCTAGGTGCGGGCGCAGGACCGGGCCGCGCAGGGGGTCGCGTCGCGTAGTCTGCGCCACGTGAGGCACGGCTGGTGGAAGGCACTGGGCATCGCCGGGGTGGCCGGCGTGGCCGCGACGGGCGTGGTCGTCGCGCGCCACGAGCGCACCCGGAGGGCCTACACACCCGAGCAGATCCGCGACCGGCTGCAGGACCGCTATGCCGAGCTCGGCGAGCAGGCGCGCCAGGAGGCGGTCGAGTCCTGGCGGTCCCGGCGCGAGGGCTGAGCGTGGACCCGATCCGCAACCCCTATGCCCCGGGCGCGGGGCAGCGTCCGCCGGAGCTCGCCGGGCGTGACCGCGAGCTCGAGCAGTTCGAGGTCACCCTCGAGCGGGTCGCCGCGGGCCGCCCCGAGCGCAGCATGGTGCTGAGCGGGCTGCGCGGCGTGGGCAAGACCGTGCTCCTCAACGCCCTGCGCTCCCAGGCGGTCAACCGCGCCTGGGGCACGGGCAAGATCGAGGCCCGGCCCGACCAGTCGATCCGCATCCCGGTCGCCCAGGCGGTGCACGCCGCCGTGCGCGAGGTCGCCCATCGGCACCGCGACCCCGACCGCGTCGACGAGGTGGCGGGCGTGCTCAAGAGCTTCGCCCTGCGGGCGACCCTCCCCGACCGCAGGGGCATGCGCTGGACGCCCCCGGTCGACGTGGTCGCGGCCAAGGGCCGAGCCGACTCGGGAGACCTCGAGCTCGACCTCGTCGAGCTCTTCACCGACGTCGCCCGGCTGGCCGGGGACCTGTCGGTCGGGATCGCGCTGTTCGTCGACGAGATGCAGGACGTCACGACGGCCGAGCTCGCCGCGCTGTGCGGGGCGGGCCACGAGATCAGCCAGCAGGCCGCCCCGCTGCTCGTGGTGGGCGCCGGCCTGCCCCACCTGCCGGCCGCCCTCGCGGCCTCGAAGTCCTATGCCGAGCGGCTCTTCCGCTATGTCTCGGTCGACCGGCTCCCCCGCGAGATGGCCGACCGTGCCTGGCAGGTCCCGGCGGCCGGTGAGGGCGTCGAGTTCGAGCCCGAGGCGCTCGACCTCCTCTATGCCCTGACCGACGGCTACCCCTACTTCGTGCAGGCCTACGGCAAGGTGACCTGGGACAGTGCCGTCCGCTCGCCGATCACCGCGGCCGACGTGCGCGAGGCCGCCCCCGAGGCCGAGGCCGAGCTCGCGGTCGGCTTCTTCGGCGCCCGCTTCGACCGGGCGACCCCGGCCGAGCGGGACTACATGACCGCGATGGCCGACCTCGGCGGCCAGGTCGGCGACGGAGCGGTCGCGACCGCCGACATCGCCGCCCACCTCGGGCGCAAGCCCCAGTCGCTCTCACCGGCCCGGGACGGGCTCATCAAGAAGGGGCTCGTCTTCGCCGCCGAGCGAGGATCGGTGGCCTTCACCGTCCCGCACTTCGGTCGCTTCCTGCGCGGCCGCTGACCGCCTCGCGGCTCGGGCCAGCATCGTCACGATGACCGCGCCGACGCAGGCCACGACGACCGAGGCGACCCGGGTCGCGTCGTGCATGCCGGTCATGAAGGCGTCGCGGGCGAGCTGCGGGACCGGGGCCGGCAGCTGGGTCGCGGCGGCGAAGGAGTCGCGAGCCAGCTGGCGGGCCTGTTCCGGGAGGGCGCCGGGCAGGGCCAGCGCCGACCGGTAGGACGAGGTCATCACCGAGGCCAGCACGGCGATCCCCAGGGCGCCGCCGAGCTCGCGCGCCAGGTCGTTGACCGCGGAGGCGACCCCCTGCTCGGCCGCCGGGAGCGCGTCGGTGATCGCCGTCGTGGCCGGGGTCATGGCGAGCCCCATGCCGAGGCCGAGGGGCCACAGCAGGGCAGCCACCCACCCGTACGACGTGCCGGCGTCGACCTGCGTGAAGCCCAGCATGCCCAGGGCGATCACGCCGAGGCCGAGACCGCACAGCCGGGCCTGGCCGAGCCGCGGCACCAGGTGCGGGCTGAGCCGGGCCGCCGGCATCAGACCCAGGGGGAGGGGCAGCATCCGCACGGCGGCCTCGAGCGGGCTCAGGTCCAGCACCAGCTGGAAGTACTGCAGCAGCAGGTAGATGAACCCGAAGAACGTGAAGAACTGCACGGTGATCGACAGCGTCCCGCCCGCGAAGGCCGCCTGCGCGAAGTGACGGGGGTCGAGCAGCGGGCGCTCGCGGGTCAGCTCCCAGAGGGCGAACGCCCCGAGCAGGGCGAGGCCGACCGCGATCCCGACGAGCGTGCGCCCGGAGGTCCATCCGTGGGTCGGCGCCTCGATGAGGCTGAAGACCACCATGCCCATGCCGGCGGCCGACAGCAGGCCGCCGAAGGGGTCGCGGGAGGCGTGCTCGGGGTCGGCCGACTCCGGGACGACCATCGCGGTCGCGACGAGGGACACCAGTGCCAGCAGCACGCTCAGCGCGAAGACCGACCGCCACGACCACCACTCCATGACCAGGCCCGAGGCGAACAGGCCGAGGATCGCGCTCGCTCCGGCGACGCCGGTCCACACGGCCACTCCCTTGACCCGGTCGGCCTCGTCGAAGGTCGCGGTGATGGTCGACAGCGTCGCCGGCATGATCACGGCGGCGCCGAGACCCAGCAGGGCGCGGACGCCGATGAGCGCGGTGGGTGAGTCCACGAACAGTGCGGCCGAGGCCGTGGCCGCGAACAGGGCCAGCCCGCCGATCAGGGCGCGCCGCCGGCCGAACCGGTCGCCGAGGGCTCCGCCCGGCAGCAGCAGGGCCGCGAAGACCAGGGCATAGGCGTCGATGATCCAGGAGAGCTCGGTGAGGGTGGCCCCGGTGTCGCGTGCCATGTCGGGGAGCGCGACGTTGAGGGAGACGACGGCCGAGACGACCGTGGCCAGGGACAGGCAGACGACGGGCAGGACGGGCCCGGCGGGACGTCGGGTGCGGTCGGTGGTCATGCCTTGACTGTCGGCGCGCGGCCGAGGATATTTCAAGTGTGTTGAATAATTCGGAGGACGCGCGAGGGCGCGGTCGCCCGCGGGGAAGCCCCGACACCAAGGGCGCCATCGTCACGGCGGCCAAGGCGCGCTTCAGCACCGACGGCTACGCCGCGACGAGCCTCCGCTCGATCGCCCGGGACGCCGGCGTCGACCCGGCACTGCTGAATTACCACTTCGGCTCCAAGCAGGGCCTGTTCGCCGCGGTGATGGCGCTCGAGTTCAGCCCGTCGGCCGTGCTCGAGGAGGTGCTCGCCGGTGCGGGCCGGGCCGGCGGTCCCCCCACGGCGGCCGTCCTGCTGGGCGCGTTCGTCGACGCCTGGGACGACGAGAACCGTCGCGCCTCGATCGTGGTCCTGCTGCGGGAGGCGGTCGCCAACGACGAGACGCGGAGGCTGCTGCGCGAGTACATCGAGCGCGAGATCCTCGGCCGGGTCGCTGCCCACCTGGGCGGCCGCGACGCCCGGCAGCGCGCCGCCCCCGTCGCCACGATCATGGCGGGGCTGGTCTTCGCCCGCTATGTGATCGCCATCGAGCCGCTCGCGTCGATGTCGCGGGCCGAGGTCATCCGCTTCATCGGGCCGACGCTGTCCCACGCGCTCCGGGAGCCGGTCGCGCCCCGCCGTCAGCCCCGGTCGCGGGCATAGGCCCCGACCGCGGCCGCGGCCTGACGCCGTACGTCGGCCACCAGCGACTCCGGCGCCACCACCACCAGAGCCGGCGCCCACGCGAGCGCGGCGGCGACCGCCTGGCGGTGGGCGCGCAGCTGGACCCGCCAGTGCTCGCGGCCGCCGACGGTGCCGAGCGGCTCGACGTCCGTGCCGGTCACCAGCTGGGAGCGCAGGACCGACCGGATGTCGTCGGCGTCGCGCGCGTCGACCAGCACCTCGAGCGTGACCGGCCGGCGGCGCTCGGACTCGAAGCTGCTGCGCAGCCGCTCCCACACCTCCCTCAGGTCACGACCCCGGTCGAGCCGGGCGGGCTCGTCGAGCAGCTGCGCGGACGCGATGCGCGAGACGCGGAAGGTCCGGTCGCGCCCACGGTGGGTGGCGACGAGATACCAGACCCCGGAGTGGTCGACGATCCCGAGCGGGTCGACGGTCCGCGTCCCCGGCGACGCCGCCCCGGCGCTGCGGTAGGCCAGCCGCAGTCGGCGCCCCGACTGGGCCGCCTCGCGGAGCAACGGGAGCACGGGGACCTGCTCGGCCGCGGCGAACCAGCGACGCCGGTCGGAGTGCAGCACGGCACCCAGGGCCTCGGCTTCCTCGACGACCGTGCTGGACGCGCTCGCCGCGATCTTCGCGAGCGCCCCGCTCAGCTGCGGGCCGAGCCCGAGGTCCGCGACGCTCTCGCGTGCGCTCCATGCGAACAGCGCCTGCGCCTCGGTCGTGGTCAGGCCCGAGGCGTCGGTCGTGAAGCCCTCGAGGAGCGCGCAGCCGCCGTGCGGCCCCCGCTCGGTGAAGACGGGGACGCCGGCGGACGACAGGGCCTCCATGTCGCGCAGGATCGTGCGCTCGCTGACCTCGAGGCGCTCCGCGAGCCAGCCGGCGGTCACCCGGCCGTGCCGCTGGAGCAGCACGATGAGGCGCAGGAGGCGGTCGGCGCGCATGGGAGGAAGTCTGCCGCAGAAACCTGACAAGAGATGTCAGGAACCCGCGATGGACTGGTGCCATGACGACCACCCAGACAGATCTCCGTCCCGCCCTCGCTGCCTCCCTCGACCAGGTCGGCCGCCTCATCGAGACCACCGACCCGGCCGACGCCGCCCGTCCCACCCCCTGTGCGGACTGGGACGTCGCCGGCCTGGTGAGCCACCTGCTCGCCGTCGTACGGCGGATCGGCGTCGTGCTCGACGGCCGGCCCTTCTGGTCGGTGCCGCGCCAGCTCGAGTCCGACGACTGGGCCGCCACGTGGACCTCGGAACGAGCCACCACCGACGCCGTGCTCGGCGACGACACCCTCCTGGCCCGCGAGGTCCAGGTGCCGTGGGGCACCGTCACGGGCAGGCAGGCGATCGGCTCCTACATCGGCGAGCTGACCACCCACGCCTGGGACCTCGCCGTCGCCACGGACCGGACCTCCACCCTCGACCCCGCGCTCGCGGAGGCCGCTCTGCCCGGCGCGATGGCCAAGATCCCGGCCGAGCCCCGCGGTGGCGAGATCCCCTTCGGACCCGTCGTCGAGACCGGACCGGACGCGACGGCCTATGAGCGACTGGTCGCGTGGGAGGGTCGCGACCCCGCCTGGCGCGGCTGACCCGGTCCGGTCGCGGCCGACCCGGACCGTCCGGGGCGGGAACAGATCCCCACCCCGGACGGTTGCCCGGCCATGACCACGCTCACCGACCGCTCGATCGCCACGCTGCGCCGGCTCCACGACCGGCTCGCGGCCCGCGTCCCGTCCCTGACCGACGAGGACCTGGCCCGCACCTCGGGCGCCGAGGAGTGGCCGCTCGCCCAGGTGCTGTCGCACCTCGGCAGCGCCGCCGAGATCGCGCGGGCCGCCTACCGCGCCGCGCTCGACGGGAGCGAGCCGCCCGGGCCCGACTTCAACCAGCAGGTGTGGGACCGGTGGAACGCCCTGGACCGCCGAGCCCAGGCCGACGCCTACGTCGGGTCGGACGCGGCGCTCGTCGAGCTGCTGGAGTCGCTGACCGACCGGCAGCGCGCCGAGCTCACGGTCCGGAGCTTCCTGCCCGACCCCCTGCCCCTGGAGACGATGGTGGGGATGCGGCTCAGCGAGGTCGCCCAGCACACGTGGGACGCGGAGGTGACGCTCGACCCGGCGGCCACCCTGGACGGCGAGGCCGGGGAGCTGCTGGTCCGCCACTATGCCGCCGGGCTGGGCTTCCTCCTCGGTTTCGTGGGCAAGGCCGACGCCGTCGCGGGGCCCGCGGTCGTCGAGATGGCCGGCTCCGGGCTCGCGTTCGTCATCGCCGACCGGGTCGAGCTCACCGCAAGCGCGCCGGCGGCCACGGCGACGCTGACCGCGGCCCCCGAGTCGGTGATCCGGCTCATCGGCGGCCGGCTCAAGCCGGACCACACCCCCGACGCGGTCGCGGTGACCGGCAACGTCACGCTCGACGACCTGCGGGCGGTCTTCCCCGGCTACTGACATGGTCGGCCCCCGCGGCGCCGGTCCAGACCTGCTGTAACGCGGAGGCGCCCTCCTCCGCTCCTTGGGAGACGCGTCCATCCCGGGACGCCCCCAGGCAGGAGGAACCCATGACATCGTCCTCGCTCCGCCGCGTGAGTGGGATCGCGATCCTCGCGACCGCTCTCGGGCTGACCCTCGCCCCGGCCGGTGCGGCCCAGGCGACGGGCACCCGGGCGGCCACGTCGATCTCGATCCGCGTCGTCGACACCCGGATCGAGCCGGGCGCCACCGGGCAGGTCCACGGGCACCTCGCCGTCGGCGCCGGGCTCTCCAACGCCGGCCGGACCGTCACCCTCGAGGCCCGCCCGGTCGGGACGACGGGCTTCACCCCGGTCGCCGAGGTCGTCTCCGCCGACCAGGGCGGGCTGGACGCCGACGTCATGCTCGAGGTCACCACGCGCTACCGCTGGCACTACGCCGGCGACGACCTGACCCGCCCGAGCATCAGCGGTGTCGCCACCATCCGCGTCGGCACCCGCACCCACCTGCCGCACCGCTGGAACACGTCGCTGTCCATCCGCACCGTGCACCGGGCCACCAACCTCGGCCTGGTCGACATCGTCCGCGGCAGCCTGCGCGTGGGCCACCGCGGGCTCCCCCACCGTCCGGTCGTGCTGCTGTCGCGGACGGCGGACGACGCCGACTGGACCTTCGAGGACACCCGCCTCACCCGCGGGCGCGGCGTCGTCCGGTTCGCCGTCGACCCCGACGCCGACTCGTCCTACCGCCTGGCCTTCCTCGGCACCGCCCGCCTCCAGCCGGCGAGCAGCGGCATCGTCCGCGTCGACGCACGCCCCGACGTGACCATCGCCGCCGACCCGGCCGCGATCACCCGCGGTGAGTCCACGACGGTCTCCGGCACGGTCACCGCCGGCGGCAGCGCGCTCGCCGGGGCGACGGTCGAGCTGTGGGCCTTCAAGGTCGGCCGGCCGTTCAGCCGTCACCTGGTCGGCTCCGCCACCACCGCCGACGACGGCTCGGTGTCCTTCACCGACAGCCCGACGCGCACCAGCAAGTACCAGCTGCGGGTGCTGCACGGCGACGGCAGCCCCGCCGCCCTCAGCGTCGTGGCCAAGGTCGAGGTCCTCCCGGCTCCGGCGCAGTAGCGCAGTAGCCTTCGGCCACCGTGCCGCCACGACCAGACGCCGCCGCCCACCGGCCCGACCCGACGGGGGAACGGGCCGGTGGGCGGCAGCCTGCCGCCCGGCGCCCCAGCGGAGCCGACCTGGACGCCGAGCTCGACCTGGCCCGCAGCGGTGACGAGGCGGGCTTCGCCACGCTCTGGCGGGCCCTGCACCCTCCCCTGCTGCGCTACCTCACGGTGCGCGGCGACGATGCGCCCGAGGACGTCGCCGCCGAGACCTGGCTCCAGGTGATCCGCGACCTGCGGGGCTTCGAAGGCGACGCCTCGCGGTTCCGCGCCTGGCTCTTCACGGTGGCCCGGCACCGGGCGATCGACCAGGGGCGGGCGCGTGCCGCGCGCCCGGTCGTCCCCGTGGCCGAGCCGGTCGACGAGGAGTCCTCGCCGCTCGCCCCCAGTGCCGAGCAGGCGGCCGAGGACCGGGCCGCGACGGCCGCGGCGCTCCGGGCGGTCGCCGGCCTGCCTCCGGAGCAGGCCGAGATGGTGATGCTCCGCGTGGTGGCCGGTCTCGACGTGGCCGCCGTCGCGGAGCTCGTCGGCAAGAGCCCGGGCGCGGTCCGGGTGGCCGTGCACCGTGCACTGAAGTCCCTGTCCCAGGATCCTGGGATCCGTTCGACACGAGAGGTGGTGTGACGTGACCGACCACGACGACGTCGACCCCACCGACCCGACCCCTGAGCTCGCCCCCGACGACCTGGACGCCTGGGAGGACGACGACCTGGTCCGCGCCCTGCGCGCGCCCGGCTTCGCCGACGAGCTGGACGACGAGCAGGCATTCCTGGCGGCGTTCCGCGAGACCGCCGACGCGGGCGCCCCCGGCCCCGGGGGGCCACGCCCGATCGGTGGCTCGGTCAGCGCCCGCCGCCTCGGCGCCGGAGGTACGGCGGTCGTGGTCGCCGTCGCCCTCAGCGCGGGTGCCGCCGCGGCCTACACGGGCAACCTGCCCGACCCCGTCCAGCAGCTGGCGCACACGGTCATCGGTGCACCCGCGCCCGAGACCGAGGCACCGCACGCGAGGGCGGGGTCCGGGCGCGACCGTCGCTCCCCGTCGGCCCCGGCGAGCAGCGCCTCGACCTCCCCGGCCAGCCCGTCCTCCCTTCCCAGCCCGTCCGCCGGTGCGTCGTCGTCCGCGGACGACCCGACGTCCGGCCGGCCGGCCGGACACTCGGGACGCCCGGCGACCGGACCGAGCGAGGAGCCGTCGGCGTCCGACGCGCCCAGCGGCACGCCGACCTCCACCCCGACCGCCACTCCCACCCCGGTCCGCGTGAAGCCGGCCGGCGTCACCATGGCCGCCACCGCCCATCTGGTCGCGTTCGGCGCGACGGTCCCGCTGGCCGCCCACCTGACCGACGCAGGGGGCAACCCGGTGGCCGGGCACCGCATCGCGCTCGTCGTCAACGACGGCACCGGCTGGAGCCTGGTCGTGAGGACCCAGACCGACGCATCGGGCGATGTCGCGACGCAGAGCCGGGCCGTGACCGGCCTGCAGCGCTACCGGTGGAAGGTGGGCCGTCTCCACAGCACCGGCTGGCGGGTCAAGGTGGACGCCGATGTCGCGGCGAGCGCCAGCCCGGGCACCACCACGACGACGGTCACCGCCAGCGCCACCGGCGCCCGGACCGGTGACGAGGTGCTCCTCCTGCGCTGGATGCGGGGTCGCGCGGTCGTCGTCGGACGCGCCGCCGTGGACGCGGCGGGGAACGCGACCTTCGAGGTCGCCACTCCCAGGCGTCGCAAGGTGTTCGCGGTGAAGCTGATGGGCACCCGGGACCACACCGCCGCGCGGGCCAAGGTCGTCCTGACGCCCCCCAAGGCCGAGGAGCCGAGCCCGGCTCCCTGACAGCCGCCAGGCGGGTCGTTCCCAGGGCTGCGCCGCGCAGCGCGCGACCCCGGGAACGAGTCGTCTAGGTTGGGCGGCATGGCAGCGTCATCGTCCCTCCCGCCGCGCTTCGACGTCGTCGTGGTCGGCGGCGGGCACAACGGCCTGGTCGCCGCGGGCCTCCTGGCCAAGGAGGGTCTCAGCGTCCTGGTCTGTGAGGCCCGTGAGATCGTCGGCGGGGCCGCCGTCAGCGAGCACCCGTTCGGGCCCGACTACACCGTGACCTCGCTGTCCTATGTCGTCAGCCTGCTGCCTGCGTCGATCGTCGACGCCCTGCACCTGACCAGGCACGGCTACCACGTCTTCCCGCAGGGGCCCTACTTCGCCCCTCGCCGCGACGGCACCTACCTGGCCCTGCCCGAGGACCCGGTCCGCCGACGATCCGAGATCTCGAAGTTCTCGGTCCGCGACGCCGACGCCTTCGAGCGGTGGGAGGAGGAGATGGGACGCCTCGGCGCCCTCCTCGGGCCCCTGCTGGGCGACATCCCGCCTCGCCTCGGCTCCCGCAGGCCGGCCGACCTGCCAGCGCAGGCGCTGATGCTGCGCCGGCTCAAGGGCGTCGACGAGCGCGCGGCCGTCGACCTCGCCCGGCTGTTCTCGGCGTCGATCGCCGACCTGGTCGAGGACCGCTTCGAGTCCGACGCGGTGCGCGGCGTGCTGTCGGTGTCCGGGGCGATCGGCAGCTGGGCGGGGCCGCGGTCGGCCGGCACGGCCTACGTCACCCTCCACCACCACATCGGCGACCTCGGCGACGGGCGTACGGGCGCCTGGGGCTTCCCCCGGGGCGGCATGGGTGGAGTGACCCGCGCCCTCGCCGCCGCGGCGGAGGCACAGGGCGCGACCATCCGCACCTCCGCGCCGGTCGCGCGCATCGACGTGCACGACGGCACAGTGCGCGGCGTCACCCTGCAGGACGGGACCGAGATCGCCGCGGCCACGGTCGTCACCACGGCCCACCCGCAGGTGTCCTTCCTCGACCTCGTCGAGCCCGAGCACCTGCCCGAGGACTTCCGTGAGGACATCCGCTCGTGGAAGACCCGCTCCGGGACGGTGAAGGTCAACGTGGCCGTCGACCGGCTGCCGACGTTCGCCAGCCATCCGGACTTCGACCCCGACATCCACGGTGGCACCATCGTGCTGGCCGAGTCCCTCGACGACCTCGAGACCGCCTTCCAGGACGCGGTCCGCGGGGAGGCCTCGACGCTGCCCTTCGCCGACATCTGCATCCCGTCGGTCTTCGACCGGACCCTCGCCCCCGAGGGCCACCACGTCGTCTCCATGTTCACCCAGTGGGTGCCGCACACGTGGCACGCCGAGCCGCATCGCGAGCAGCTCGAGGCCTACGCCGACCGCCTGTTCGCGCGGATGGACGCCGTCGCCCCCGGCTTCACCGACTCGGTCGTCGACCGCCAGGTGATCGGCCCCTGGGACATGGAGCACACCTACCACCTCAAGGGCGGCAACATCTTCCACGGCGAGCTCACCCTCGGGCAGATGTTCCACGCCCGCCCCGCAGCGGGCTACGCCGACCTGCGCACCCCCGTGCGGGGTCTCTACCAGGCCGGGTCGGGCACCCATGGCGGTGGCGGTGTCACCGGCATCCCCGGCCGCAACGTGGTCCGGCAGGTGCTCACCGACCGGCGGCGCCAGCACCGCCGCGACGTCGTCGGGCGGCTGCGGGACCGGGTCGCGACGAGGAGCCGCTGATGGCCGACGTCAAGGAGCTGCTGATGGGCTACCTGCGGGCGCAGCGTCGCCACGTGCTGGGGATCCTCGAGGGCCTCGACGAGGAGCAGCTGCGCCGCCCCGTCCTCCCGTCGGGCTGGTCGTGTCTCGGCCTGGTCCACCACCTCACCGTCGACGACGAGCGGTTCTGGTTCGCGGCCGTCGTCGCGGGTGACCCGGCGGCGATCGGCGAGCTCGCCGACGACCCGGTCGCGGCCTGGCAGGTGCCCGACGACATGTCGGTCGACGAGGTGCTCGACGGCTACCGCGCCGTGTGCGAGCAGAGCGACGCCATCGTCGCCGCCCGCTCCCTCGACGACGCGCCCGCGTGGTGGCCCGACTTCTTCGCCGACTTCCGGATGACCGACCTGCACGACGTGCTGCTGCACGTCATCGCCGAGACCGCGACGCACGCGGGACACCTCGACGCCGCACGCGAGCTCATCGACGGCCGCCAGTGGATGGTGCTGGGCGACTGAGCGGTCCCCGCAGGGAGGGGCAGGTCAGCGGCCGGCGCGCTCGTCCGCCTCGGCGATCTCGCCCAGCCACGCGTTGTAGGCCCGCAGCTCGGCGTCGTCGTCGCGGTCGGCGTGCCGGTCATAGCGGCGGGCCTCGCGGGCGTCGCTGGTGAACCACTGCTGGAGCAGCGCGATCATGAGGAACATCGTCGGCACCTCGGCGAAGACCCAGGCGATCCCGCCACCCAGGAACTGGTCGTGCAGCACGTCGATGTGCCAGTCCATCGGCGGGTCGGTGAAGAAGCGCACGATCACGTGGTCGGCCGACATCACCGCGATCCCGAAGAACGAGTGCGCCGGCATGCTCAGGAACGTCTCGAGCAGCCGGTAGGCCGGGTTGGGCGACGCGGGCCACGGATCGGCGCGCACCAGCGGGCCGAAGAACAGCAGCCCGGTCCAGAGGAAGTGGACCAGCATGACGTTGTGGCCCCACACCGACTGCATGAGCCAGTCGAAGACGGGCGTGAAGTAGATGACGTAGAGGCCGGTCAGGAACAGGAACCAGCGCACGGCGGGGCCGCCCATGATGCGGAAGAAGCGGCTGCCGAGCAGCGCGACCAGCTGACGCCGTACGCCGCTCCCGCGCCCGCGGGCGGGCAGCGCCCGCAGCGCGAGGGTGAACGGCGCGCCGAACAGCAGGAAGATCGGCGAGACCATCGAGAGCACCATGTGCTGGGCCATGTGGATGCTGAAGAGCATCATCCCGTAGCCCTCGAGGCCGGTCGCCGTCACCGCGACGGTGATGCCGATCCCGAGCACCCAGCTGACGGTGCGCCACCATGGCCATCGGTCGTGCCGACGACGCAGCGTGCGGACCCCCCAGAGATAGAGGACCAGGCCGAGGAGCGACAGGACGGGGACGATGGGGACCGGCTGGGGGTGCAGCTCGAAGATCCGGGTCCAGGTCGGGTAGTCCTGCGGCATCCACATCGGGCCGCTCATCCCCATGAGGCCGCCCGCGCCGTCTCCGTCCATCGACCGCCCTAGCCGATGTGGTAGCGGTGGAGGCTCTCGGCCTCCTGCTTCTTGAACTGGTTGAACCGGGGCAGGAACTTGTCCCAGTCGATGATGTGGGCGTCGATCTCGGGGCCGTCGATGCAGGCGTGCTTGCGGATCAGCTTGCCGTCGATGGTGACGGGGACCATGCACGCGCCGCACATGCCGGTGGCGTCGACCATGATCGAGTTGAGGCTCGCGACGGTCTTGACGCCGAAGCGCCGGCTGAGGTCCGACACCGCGCGCATCATCAGCGGCGGCCCGATCGCGACGACCTCGGCGACGGTGCGGCCCTCGCCGCGGGTGTTGGCCTCGAGCATCTCCTCGAGGGGCAGGGTCACGAAGCCCTCACGGCCGAACGAGCCGTCGTTGGAGGTGTAGACGACGTCGAGCAGGTCCCCGAAGTCGGCCTGGAGCCGCTGCACGCGCTCGTCCTCACCGACCCAGAACAGCAGGTCCGCGTTGCGGAAGCCCGCGATCAGGGTGACGTGGTTGCCCACCGTGAGGTGCTCGCGCATGATCGGGTAGACCGGCGGCAGCCCGAGGCCGCCGGCGGTGAAGACGACGGTCTGCGTGGCGGCGTCATAGCGCTCGACGTCCGAGGGCCGGCCGAGCGGCCCGGCGATGCCCGCGAACGCCTCGCCGACGACCATGTCGTTGATCTCCATCGAGCTGGTGCCCATGCCCTGGACGACGAGGACCACGCTGCCGCCCCAGGCGTCCCAGTCGGCGAGCGTGAGCGGGATCAGCTCGCCGTCGGGCCGGGGCAGGACGCGGACGAACTGGCCGGCCTGCGCCGAGTGGGCGACCAGGGGGGCGTCGACGGTGAACTCCATGATCCCCTCGGCCAGCTCCTGCTTGGCCAGGATGGTGAAGGGCCGCACGCCGAGGTCGGTGTAGGCCTTCGCGCTGGCCACCATGCTGCGGATGCCCTCGGGCGGCACGTCGATGGTGCCGAGGATCTCGCGGGCGGCGGCCTGCCCGTCACCGGCGGCCAGGATGGCGGTGGAGCCGCCGCGGGCGGCGTCGCCGCCGGTGTAGATGCCCTCGATCGAGGTCTCCTGCGAGCCGTCGTGGTCGAGCTCGAGCGTGCCCCACTTCGAGGTCCGCAGGCCGGGCTCGGAGTTCTTGATGATCGGGTTGGAGTCGTTGCCCAGCGCCATGATCACCAGGTCCGCGGGGATCGTCTCCCGCCGCCCGGTCGCGACGGGGGAGCGCCGGCCGGACGCGTCGGGCTCCCCGAGCTCCATGACGTCGAGGTGGGCGGAGCGGACGAAGTGGGTCTTGCTGTCGCCGAGGAACTCGTAGGGCGAGCGCAGCACCCGCAGCTTGATGCCCTCCTCCAGGGCGTGCGCGAGCTCCTCGACCCGGGCCGGCATCTCCTTCTTGGTGCGGCGGTAGACGATCGTGACGTCGCCGCCGAGGCGGTGGGCCGTCCGCGCCGCGTCCATGGCGGTGTTGCCGCCGCCGATCACCAGCACCTGCCGGCCCTTGGTCTCGGGCAGCGGGGTCTCGAAGTCCTCGCGCAGCCCCTGCATGAGGTTGACGCGGGTGAGGAACTCGTTGGCGCTCATCACGTTGTTGAAGTGCTCGCCGGGGATGTTCATGAAGCGCGGGAGGCCCGCCCCGGTGCCCACGAAGATCTTCCAGAAGCCGGCCTCGCGCAGCTCGTGGAGGGTGGCGGTCTTGCCGACCACGAAGTTGGAGACGAACCGGCCGCCGAGCAGCTTGATCTTGCCGACCACGTCGTCGATGAGCTCGTTGGGCAGGCGGAACTCCGGGATGCCATAGCGCAGCACGCCGCCCAGGGCGTGGAACGCCTCGAAGACCGTGACGGGGAAGCCCTCGTTGGCCAGGAGGTAGGCGTTGATGAGACCGGACGGGCCGGACCCGACGATCGCCACCGGTGGCTTGCGTGCGGTCTCCCAGGGGTTGGGCCTGCCGAACAGCAGGTGGGCGCTGCCCTCGGGGTTGACGAGCTTCTCGCGCTCGGGGAGGTACCACTCCAGCTGGCCGATCTCGATCGGCCGCTTGGTCTGGATGCACACGCCCTGGCACTGGAGCTCCTGCGGGCACACGCGCCCCGTCACGTCCGGCAGCGGGTTGCAGGCCTCGATCAGCTCCATGGCCTCGCGGAACCGGCCGGTGCCGACCAGCTCGAGGACCTTGGGGATGTGGATCCGCACCGGGCAGCCGCCCGTGATGTCGGGCTTCTCGGCCCCGGGGTTGAGGTGCACGCCGATCTCGCAGGGCTTCTCCTCGCACTGCTTGTCGCGCATCGCCTCCAGCCACACGAAGAGCTCGACCTCGCGGGCGGTGTAGCCGAGCCGCATGTAGCCCAGGTAGCCCTGGTTGACCAGCTCGAAGTCCTGGCTGCGGGCCGCCGGCTCGCGCACGTAGGGCGGGATGGCGTTGCCGGCCGGCCAGTCGACCGACAGCCCGTCGAACATCGGGTAGCGCTTGGCCAGGTGGGTGTCGATCGCCCGGACGAACTTCCGCTTCAGCTTCAGCGGCACCGTCCAGAGGAAGCGCATCAGGATCCGGCTTGCGTCGTCGTCGCGCAGGAGCATGTCCCACAGCGTCCGGGTGAACTGCTTGCTCAGCTCCTCCTGCCGGAACTCGAAGGCGATGGCCTGCATGCCCTCCTGGATGAACATCTCTCGGAAGGCCGCGGGGTCGGCGAGCAGGCGCCGCCGGAGCAGGTCGATCTGGGCGTGGTAGGTCTCGACCGCGTCGGTGTGCTCGAGCTCCTTGACCTGGGTGCGGCTGTCCTGGAGCGCCTTGTCGGCATCGAGGTAGGCGAAGAGGTCGTCGCGGTCGCCCGGGCCGGTGCCCTTGCCGATCACTGGATGATCTCCGCGTCGCAGGTGTTCTTGACCCGCTGGATGCGCTTCTCCAGCTCGGGGGTGATCTCGACCTTGTCGACCGCGCCGGGGATCACCTGCGCCACGTCGAGGGCCTTGCCGTCCACCACGATCTTGGTGCGCTCGAAGAGCATCGGGAGCTCCTGGTAGCAGGTCTTGCAGTCGTTGCAGGTCTTCTGGTCCTCCGGGTCGATGAACACGATGGCCCGCGCGCCGCCTGCGGCGGCGGGCGTCGCCGCTGCCGCCGGAGCCGACGTGGCGCCGACCGCCTGCCGCGTCGGGATCGTGGCTCCGAGCTCGACCGGCGCCTTGGTGGAGGCGGCGAGGGCCGACATGGCGTTGGCGATGTCGTCGAGCGAGGACTCGCGAGCGAGCATCGCCTCGTCGTAGCGCGCCTGGAGGTCGTCGAGGTCGGCCTGGTGCAGCGAGCGGAGCTTGGAGACGTGGACACCGGCGAGGTACTGCAGCAGGTGCCAGTAGCGGCGCCGCTCCTCGACAAGCGCCACCACGGCGGAGCCCACGGCCACCTTGGCGAGCCGCTTCTCGTCGTCGGTCGCCAGGATGTAGGGGATCAGGCTGCCGCGCTCGCCGGCGGGGATGTCGATGTAGGCCTCCAGCGGCGTCGCGGCGGCGGCGTCGGAGTCGACCAGCGGCCGGAACCCCTTGCGGAACCGGCCCTCGTTGAGCGCGAAGTGGGCGGGGGTCAGCGCCGTCTCGAGGAGCTGGAGGTCGCCGGCGTCGTCGACGTACTCCAGCGTCATCGTGGCCCAGGTCTTGTCGGGATCGGGGTTGCCCTCGAGGTCGAACCACTCGTGGAGGGTCGAGCCGCGCCGCGGGTCGTGGACGAAGACGGGGTTCATCCGGCTCTCCACGGCCAGCCGGCCGGCCGCCGACGCGGCGGCGTCGGCGATGCCGTGCTCGCTCTGGCACGGGGTGTAGACGTCCATCACCGCGGGCGCCGTGTCGTAGGTCAGGAACTCCAGGGTGTTCTTGAGGAAGTGGCCCTGGACACCGGGCGAGCTGGCGCACACGAACACGTTGGGATGGAACGACGCGATCAGACCCAGCTCCTTGCGGGCCTCGTGCTTGCCGTCGTGCTCCGCGCCGAACCGGGCGAGGTCGGAGTCCTGCCCGGTGAAGCTCGCGGTCGAGATCTGGCCGCCGGTGTTGGAGTAGACGCCCGTGTCGAGCACGAGCACCTTGATCGGGGTGTCGCTGGCCAGCACCCGCGACAGCGCGCCGAAACCGATGTCGTAGGTCGCTCCGTCGCCGCCGATGCTCAGGATCGTCGGGAGCAGCGAGCGCTCCTCGTGGGTGAACTGCGACCACGTGAGCCGGCTGAGCACGGCGTGCTCGTCGGCGGGGTCGAAGGCGTCGGCGAGCTCGAGGCGGGCCTGCCGGATGGCGCGGATGTCGTCGACCGCCTGCGACGAGATGCCCTCGAAGATGCCCTTGGCGAGCGGCTGGGCGTCCTGGAACAGGCTGTTGACCCAGGGGTCCTGGTAGGGGTTGAACGGCATGGTCGAGGCATAGACGCTCGAGCAGCCGGTGGCGTTGGCGATGACGGTGCTGGCGGGTCCGTTGCCGGTGGGCCCGGACTCGAAGTTGAAGAGCCGGCGCTCGAGGATCCCCACCAGGGCGCCGATCCGGTCGACGCGGTGCGGGTCCTCGTCACCCACGGACGCCGCCTTCGCGCGCAGGTCGTCGACGAGCGTCTCGAGCTCCGCGATGTGGGAGCGGCGCCTCTTCTCGCCGAGGGCGTGGTCGGTCGCCATCACCACGCGGATCGCCGTCACCTCGCCGCAGCCCCGGCAGCCGCCGTGACCGCCGGTAGTGGCGTAGTAGTTGTCCCGGTCGAGGAACAGCCGCTTGGTGTCCCCGTCGGGGGTGGTGGCGTCGGCGAAGAACCGGGAGGGCGTGTTGGGGGTGTGGCTCAGGAACTCGAAGCGCTCCTGGAGCCTCTCCAGCAGGGGCTGGTCCTGCACCCGCTCGACCAGGGCGTCGGGACCGCACACCTCCACGCACTCGAGGCAGCCGGTGCACTTCCAGGGGTCGATGGTGGCCGCGAACAGCCCCCCGGATCCGGGCGACTCCTTCTCCATCGCATCGAAGAAGGGTCGGGTCCGAGCCACGGGGTAGCCCGCCAGCCGGTCGACGACCTTGGCCAGGTTGCGGGCCAGGCTCGGCTGGTCGACGCCGACCCCGGTCGCCGCCTGGGCGAGGACCTCGTGGAACGGCGGGGCGTCCTTGTCGTGGCGGTAGGTCTCGCGGACGCGGTCGGACAGGCCGTAGACCTGGGCGCGCAGCTCCTCGCGCTGGGCGGGCGTCGCGTCGATCTCGTTGATCGCGGTGAGGACCAGGTCGTGGATCTCGTGGACGGAGTTGGGGATCGCCGCGTCGGGGCAGGCGAGCGTGCACTCCATGCACCCGGTGCACAGCTCGGGCAGGAAGTCGGGGACGTCCCTGCGGAACAGCCCCTTGTCCTTGCCCCCAGCCGTCCCCGCCGGCATGAACAGCCCGGAGCCGGGCAGCACGGGGGCCTCGCTGATCGTGCCCGCGCGGAACGGGCCGGCGATCATCTCCTCGTAGTAGCTGCGGTCGAACAGGCCGTGGCAGCCGGAGGCGTCCGAGCAGTTGCACATGTCGGCCGAGGTCTGCACGGAGTGCAGGGGCAGGAGGTCGGGCAGGTCGTCGATGCGGCGCAGCGCCTCGTCGTCGTAGTCGACGCGGACCGTGTGCTCGAGGCCGTCCCTGATCGTCGACATGTTGCCCTCGACGACGGCGGCCCCCTTGGAGCCGAACTTCTTGCGGATCTGCTCCTCGACCTTGGCGAGGATCGCCTCCGTGTCGGCGCCGCCGGAGAGCCGCTCGACGTGGCCGATGGCCGCGCCGATGAAGGCGATGCCCATCATCCGGGTCTCGAGGCTCGCCTGCGGGGCGTGCCGCTTCGCGACGCTGAACGCGTCGATCACGAACAGGTTGACGTGCCGCTCGCGGATGGTGCGTCGCACGTCGCGCGACAGCCCTCGCCACACCTCCTCGGGCGAGGAGCTCGACTGCATGATGAACGTGCCGCCGTCGGCCAGCCCTTTGAGGGGGTTGCTGTGGCTGAACACCTTGTGGTCCGGGCTGATCACGACCTCGACGTCCTCGAGGTCGGCGTTGGTGATGAGGATCGGCTCGGGGGACAGCGTGATGTAGTAGTTGGTGGGGGCGCCCGACTTCTCCGAGCCGTACTTGGGCGCCGACTTGGAGTGCATGCCCAGCACGCCGGCCAGGATGTCGGTGAGCAGCTTGCCGGTGGCGATGGTGCCGTAGCCGCCGACCGAGTGGAACCGGATCCGCGTCGCCTCCTCGGGCAGCAGCTGGGGGTTGGGCTCGGTGTCGAGCGCCATCAGCTCGGTCTCGGGGTAGGCGGCGCGCAGCCGCTCCTGGAGCTCGGCCAGGTGCTCGCTCGGCGAGTCGCTGAAGAACTGGCTGCCCAGGAACACCAGGGGAGCCGTGTCGTCGCGCAGCATCTGCCGGTAGGCGGCCACCAGGTGGCGCGGCTGGAGGTCGTGCCCGCCCAGGCCGAAGATCGCGGTGGTCAGCCGGGGTGAGGTCTCGAGGGCCGGGATGCCGCGGTGCCGGTCGGGAGCCAGCGCGTTCTCGCGCGCCTTGAAGAGGGCCTGGGTCACGAGCGTGGTGAGGGCGGTCTGGTCGGACCGCTCCAGGACGGTGACGGCCTTCTTGCCCGCGAGCGCCGCGACGAGCTCGGCCTCCGGGAACGGCTGCAGCAGCTTGACCGCGACCAGACCGGCCTTGATGCCCTGGCTGCGCAGATGGGGGAGGACGGCGCGCACGTCGTCGGTGACCGAGCCGAGCCCGACCATCACGACGTCGGCGTCCTCGATGTCGTAGGTGTGAAGGGGCTGGTAGCTGCGGCCCGTGAGCTCGGCATACTCCGCCATCGCCTGGCGCGCCAGCGCCGGCACGGCACTGGCGAAGTGGGTGCGGTGGTCGACGGCGCCGGCCTGGAAGTCGGGCTGGTTCTGCACCGGCCCCGTCATGCCGGGGTTGTTGACGTCGACCAGCGCGGGCACCAGCTGACGGGTGCCCTTCTCGTGGGCGTTGCGCCACTGGCGGGACCACTGGCCGTGCAGCTCGCTGGGCACCCACGCCCACGTGTCGGGGACGAGCGCGCCGTCCTGGTCCGGCTCGATCTCGTCGGCATGCTCGGTGAGCCACGTCCGCAGCGCGGCGAGGGCGGCCGGGTCGAAGTCGGCCGACCGGCGACGCAGGTAGGCCTCGAGCTGGACGACGCGGCCCTTCGCCCCGAACAGCATGTCCTGGGCGACCGTCGGACAGGGGATCCGGCCCGAGGGGTCGCCGAGGTAGTCGCGCAGCAGCTCGGGCTCGGGCAGCAGCGCCTCGCTGAGCATGTGGCTGGTCGAGAACCCGTCCATCGCGTTGGTGACCGGGATCAGCGAGAGCGCCGAGGTGCGGTAGGCGATCGCGGCGAGGTCGGCGGCCTCCTGAGGGTTGGCGCCGAACAGGATCGTGTAGCCCGAGGACAGCAGGGCATAGACGTCGTCGTGGCCGGCCATCACATTGAGGGAGTGCTTGGACACCACCCGCGCGGCGACCTGCAGCACGAAGCCACCGATCTTCTTGCCGACGGTGACGTAGTGCGACTCCATCGCATAGAGGATCCCCTGGCTGGAGGACGCGTTGGAGATGAACTGCCCACCGGTGAGCGCCGCCCCCAGAGCACCGCTCTGGGCGGAGTGCTCGCCCTCGGGCTCGAAGAAGAAGGGATGCCGGCCGAAGACGTTGCGGTTGCCCTCCGCGCGGGCGGCCTCGTAGAGCTCGCTGATCTCCGTGGACGGGGTGATCGGGTAGCCGATGACCCCGCCGCAGACGCGACTCATCACGTGGGCGACGGCCGCGTTGCCGTTGACCACGGCCGGCAGGCCGGGATAACGGGGGCCTGGGGTCCTCGTGTCGGACGTGGCGATGTCTGTGCTCATGCGGAGCCTCGCTCTCGCTGGAACGATCCAACCCTTTCCTCATGCTAGGACCGGCGAAATCCAGCTTTTAGCCAGGGTTGCCTCACTCCCGCGCGGGGTCGTCGACGCCCCGGGGAACTCGGGGAGGAACCAGGGTCGGGGGCGCTCCAGGACCGGTGCGGACGAGCCCTAGGCTGGGGCCCATGCCAGGTGTCCTTGCGAACGCCGCGATGCACGTCCGTCGCGGGATCATGCAGCGGGTCATGGCTCGGGGGAGTGGTGGAAGCGGCAACCCGGACCTGACCAGCCTGCGCCGCGTGCCCCGCCGCGCGACCTACCCCCTCCGCCGCGACGGGATCCATCCCGTCCAGGAGCTGCGCGACGTGCAGGCCCGCGAGCCCATCACCCGGCTGGTGCGGCTGCTCGGGATGAACGTGTGGCTCGTGACGGGCTACGACGAGGCGCGCCGGGTGCTGGCCGACTCCACCCACTACAGCAACAACATCCGGCACCTGCTCGGCAACCGCGATCAGACCGGCGCCCAGGGCGTCGGCGGGCTCGGCATGACCGACCCGCCCGACCACACCCGGCTGCGGTCGATGCTCACGCCCGAGTTCACGCGTCGCAAGCTGTCTCGGCTCGACCCCCTGATCGAGCGGGTCGTCAACCAGACGCTCGACGAGATGGCCGACTCCGGGCCCGAGGCCGACCTCGTCTTCGACTTCGGGTTCCGCATCCCGTTCCGGGTGATCAGCGAGCTGCTGGGCCTGCCCGAGATCGACTTCGAGATGTTCCACGAGCTGGGTGCCGCGCGTTTCGACGTCAGCGCCGGCGGCCAGAGCTCCTTCGGCGCGGCGACGTCCTCCCGCGAGTACCTCATCGCCGAGGTGATGCGTCAGCGGAGCGACCCCGGCCCGGGTCTGATCGGTGCGATGGTCCGCGACCACGGCGACGAGTTCGACGACGTCGAGCTCGGCGGTGTCGCCGACGGCGTGCTGCTGGGTGGCTACGAGACCAGCGCCAGCATGCTGGTCATGAGCACGTTCCTGCTCTCCAGCAACCCGGAGGCCTGGCAGCTGTTGCAGACGGGCACCGACGAGGAGGTCTCCTCAGTGGTCGAGGAGCTGCTGCGGATGCTGACGCCCGTCCAGATCGCCTTCGCCCGGTTCGCCCGCGACGACCACGAGCTCGACGGCCACCGGATCCGCAAGGGCGACCCCGTCCTCGTGTCGCTGGTGCAGGCCAACCGTGACCCTCAGGTCATGGCCGACCCTGACTCCTTCGACCCGCACCGCTCGCCCAACCAGCATCTCGCCTTCGGCCACGGCATGCACCGCTGCCTCGGGGCGGAGCTCGGCAAGATGGAGCTCAAGGCCGCCCTCACCGGACTGGCGCGTCGCTTCCCCGACCTCCGGCTCGTCGACGCGCCCGAGGACGCCCCCTTCCGGGAGCTGTCGATCGTCTATGGCCTCGACAGCCTGCGTGTGCGGCTCTGGTAGCAGCCGGCGACGGCATGCGGACGGAGCACCGTCCGCATGCCGTCCTGCGCCCCCCGGCTCAGGAGTCTCGTGACGGGTCGGCCGGTCAGCCGGCGGGCAGCGCCACCGTGCAGTCGAACATCGCGATCTGCCAGGCGCCGTCGAGGCCGGTGTTGAACTCGATGTCCAGGTCGGCGTCGAAGAAGCCGCCGGCCGCCGGCAGCACCGGTGGGGTGCTCAGCCGGTAGTAGTTGTGGCTCGGGTTCGGCCCACCGATGGCCCACTCGGTGTAGCCCGCGTGGAGCGGCGACGCCCCGCGCCTGCCCGCGAGCCCGGCGCGGAAGGACTCGACGGTCCCGGTGGACGTGGCGGTCACCGTGACGTCGTAAGGCCGGCTCGTGGCGGTGAGGAAGCCCGACACCGTGCGCTGGGTGAACGCCTCACCGAGGTCGCCCTGGCAGGTGAAGGTCCGTGGCGACGGCGGGCGGGTCAGCGAGAACGGGCCGCCGGTGACGGTGCAGTCGAACATCGGGATCTGCCAGGCGCCGCCGACCCCGAACTCGATGTCGAGCTCGGCGTCGAAGAAGCCGCCGGCACCGGGGAGCACGGGGGCCAGGTGCAGCCGGTAGTAGTTGCCGTCGGGGTTCGGTCCGGTGACGTTCCACTTCCAGTAGCCCGGGTGCATGTCCGAGGGCCCCATGTCGCCTGCCCTGGTGGCGCGGGAGGACTCGACCACTCCCGAGCCGGTCTGGGTGACCACGACGTCGTAGGGACGGGCGGTCGCGGTCAGCTGGCCCGTGACGGTCCGCTGGGTGAAGGCCTCGCCCAGGCTGCCCTGGCACGAGAACGACCGCGCCGTCGCGGCCTGGGCGGCGGGACCGGTCAGCACGGCCAGACCGGCGGCCGCGAGGATCACGGCGCCGGCCATGGCCGCGCGGGCGCGGAGGTGGGAACGGAACAACGCAAGCACGAGAGACCTCCTCGACGGGCGCCCCATGCGCCCTCCGGCCACACGGTCGGGCAGCCGTGCTCAACCCGGCATCAAGCGCGGTTCAAGGCTGCTGGTGACGTCGGACACGCAGGTTTGCCTGCCCACACCCGCGGCCCGGGCCCGTCCCTGAACCGGGCCTGAACTCCTGGGTTCCTAGACTCCGAGCATGCATGTGGTCGTCATCGAGGACCAGGAGCGGATGCTCGAGCTCGTCACCAGCTATCTCGGCGAGGTCGGCGTCGACACCACCGCCTGCGCGGACGGCGAGTCCGGCCTGATGGCGGTCGCCGACGCCAACCCCGATGTCGTCGTCCTCGACCTGATGCTGCCCGGGATCAGCGGCACCGGCGTGTGCAAGGCGCTGCGCGCGGCCGGCAACGACGTCCCCATCATCATGCTGACCGCCCGCGGCGAAGTGGGCGAACGCGTGGCCGGTCTCGAGGCGGGGGCCGACGACTATCTGGTCAAGCCGTTCGCGCTCGAGGAGCTGCACGCGCGCATCCGCGCCGTCGCGCGGCGTCGTGAGGAGCCCACCGACCGGTTCTCCCTGGGCGACGTCATGATCGACCTCGCCGCTCGGCGGGTGTGGGTGGCCGACCGCGAGGTGTCTCTCGCCCGCCGCGAGTTCGACGTGCTGAGCACGCTCGCGGACCGCGCCGGCTGGGTGGTGTCGCGGCAGCGTCTCTATGACGCCGTCTGGGACGGCGCCGACGAGGACCTGCGGAGCAACTCCCTCGAGGTCTACATCTCGCGCGTGCGCCACCACCTCGCCGGCTCGAGCTCGGTCACCATCACGACCTTGCGCGGCGTCGGCTACCGGCTCGACGTCCGGCGATGACGGTCCCCCTGGGCCCGGTCTGGCGGCGGTTCCTGCCGCGGGCGCGGATCACCACCCGGATCGTCGCGGCAGTAAGCGTCGCCATGGCCGTGGTGCTCGTGGCGGCCGGGGCGTTCGTCTACTGGCGGATCTCCTTCGCCCTGGACCGGCAGCTCGACCAGGACCTGCGGGCCTACACCGACATCGTGGTCCGCGACGTGCGCGCGGGCGAGAGTCTCCCGGCCGACAACCCGGGTGAGGCGGCCCAGACCTACGACGCCTCGGGGTCGCTGCTCGCCAAGAGCGACGCGGGGGTCCGCACCCTGCTCGACTCCACCACGGTCCGGTCCGCGACCACCACCGCCCGGGTCGTCGACCTGGAGCGCTTCCTCCCGCCGCCGGGCAGGACGCCCTACCGCGTCAGCATCCAGACCGTCGACGCACCCTCGGGCACCGTCGTCCTGGCGACCGCCATCAGCCGGGCCAAGCACGACGAGGCGCTGCGCGAGCTGCTGCTCCAGCTGAGCCTGGCCGACCTCGCGACCGTGCTGGCGGCGGGCCTGGTCGGCTGGGGGGCGACCCGGGCGGCCCTGGGGCCGGTGGAGGCCTACCGCCGGGCGGCGGCCCGCGCCGAGGGCGACCCGCGGTCGCGGCTGCCGGTGGACGCCGACCGCGACGACGAGCTGACCCGGCTCGGCACCACGTTCAACACCCTGCTCGCCGAGATCGAGGCGGGTCAGGAGCGCGAGCGGCAGTTCCTCGCCGACGCCTCGCACGAGCTCCGGTCGCCCCTGGCGCTCCTGTCGGCGGAGGTCGAGTGGGCACGACACCGACCCCGCTCGGCCGAGGACCTGGAGCGGGTGCTCGCCTCCGTCGCGGACCAGACCCAGCGGCTGGCCTCGCTCGCCGACGCGCTGCTGGACCTCGAGGAGGTCAACGAGGGCTCGCTTGTCCGCCGCCACCCGGTCGCCCTCGACGCCCTCGTCGGCGCTGCCGTCGACGGCTTCCGGGCGCAGGCCGCCGCCGCGGGGCGCCGGCTCGTCGTCGAGGCGGACCCCGACCCGGTGCCCGTCGAGCCGCACTGGGTCGAGGTCGCGGTGGGCAACCTGGTCGGCAACGCCCTCAAGCACGGACGCGGCCAGGTCTCCGTCGCCGCTCACGTCACCGGCGGCACCATCACCGTGGAGGTCGTCGACGAGGGCGGCGGCATCCCGGCCGAGCTCGGTGACGAGGCGTTCGAGCGCTTCGCCCGGGCAGACCGCTCGCGGACCACGCCGGGGCACGGCCTGGGGCTCGCCCTCGTGCAGGCGGTCGCGCGCCGGCACGGGGGAGTGACCTCGCTCATCCCCGGCGGGGTGCGCATCGAGCTCCCGGCGGGTGGGCTGGCAGGATCGGGGTCGTGACCACGGGCCGGCGCGAGAACCTCACCAAGTTCGCCTGGCTGTCGATCGCGGCCGCCGTCGCCACCATCGTCCTCAAGTCCGGCGCCTACCTGCTGACCGGCTCCGTGGGGCTCCTCTCCGACGCGGCCGAGTCGGTGGTCAACCTGGTGGCCGCGGTCGTCGCCCTGGTGGCCCTGAGCGTCGCCGCGAGGCCCGCCGACGAGACCCACCACTTCGGTCACTCCAAGGCGGAGTACTTCTCCGCCGTGGTCGAGGGCGTGATGATCTTCGTCGCGGCCGTGTTCATCATCGTCCAGGCGGTGCAGCGGTTCCTGCACCCGGCCGCGCTCGAGAACGTCGGCATCGGCCTGGGGATCTCGGTGCTGGCCTCGCTCCTCAACGGCGGCGTCGCCCTGGTCCTGCTGCGCGCAGGCCGCGCCCACCGCTCGGTCACGCTCGTGGCCGACGGCAAGCACCTCATGACCGACGTGTGGACCTCGGCGGGCGTCGTCGTGGGCGTGCTGCTGGTCGCCCTCACGGGCGTGCTCCGCCTCGACCCGGTGATCGCGATGCTGGTCGGGCTCAACATCATCTGGACGGGCTGGCACCTGATCGCCAACTCGGTCAACGGCCTCATGGACCGGGCGCTCGACCCGGAGACCCAGGCCGTCGTCGACGCGACCCTCGCGGAGTTCGCGGGCGACGACGTGCACTTCCACGCGGTCCGCAGCCGCGAGGCGGGGCACCAGCGCTTCGTGACCATGCACGTGCTCGTGCCGGGGTCCTGGACCGTCGCCCGCGGACACGACCTGGCCGAGCGGGTCGAACAACGGCTGTGCGAGCAGATCGAGCACCTCGAGGTGGCGACCCACCTCGAGCCGGTCGAGGACCCGCGCGCCTACGAGGCCGACCTCGGGGTCCCCGAACCCGAGTCCCTGAACCCCGAGTCCTTCCGAGAGGGCTGAGGCCCCCCTACTGTGTCCCCGTGGACACCCAGGGCACGAGCGAGTCGCGCAACCCGGTCCAGGCGATGCTGGACTCGGAGGCCTTCGCGACGACGGTCGCCGACCTGGTCCGCCGTACCGGCCGGTCCGAGGCCGACATCCGCAAGGACGCCACCGGCTGCCTGGAGGAGATGACCGCCCAGGTCGGACCGCAGGCCACGCAGGCCTGGGACCGGCTCGGCCGCTGGCTCACCCGCTCCTATGTCGTCGACGCCGACACCTCGACCCTCGGCGAGCTGCGCGACCTGGGCCGCAAGCAGTCGCTGGTCTTCCTGCCCAACCACCGCTCCTACCTCGACCCGCTGGTGCTGCGCACGGCGCTGGCCGGGCACGGCTTCCCGCCCAACCACGTCCTCGGCGGCATCAACCTGGCGATGTGGCCGATGTCGGAGCTGGGACGCCGCAGCGGGCTCATCTTCATCCGTCGCTCGACGCGCGACGACCCCGTCTACCCCGCGATGATGCGCCTCTACTTCGGCTACCTCCTGCGCCAGCACGCCAACCTGGAGTGGTACTTCGAGGGCGGTCGGACCCGCACCGGCAAGCTGCGTCCGCCCAAGATGGGGGTGCTGCGCTATCTCGTCGACGCCTTCGTGGCCAACGGCACCGACGCCGACGACGTCGCCCTCGTCCCGGTCTCGATCGTCTATGACCAGCAGGCCGAGGTGAAGGCCCTGTCCTTCGAGGAGTCGGGCGGCGCCAAGACCCCCGAGAGCCTCGGCTGGCTGGTCGACTTCGCCCGGGCCCAGTCGCGCACCCGGGGTCGTGCCCACGTGCGGTTCGGCCCGCCCGTCTCGCTCCGGGACGCGCTCGACGAGGCCGCCGAGCGGGCCGGGTCGGCCAGCCCGACCGAGGTCGTGCCGCGCGTGGCGTTCGAGGTGGCTCACCGGATCAACGCCGCGACCCCGATCACCCCGTCGGCCCTGGTCACCTTCGGCCTGCTCGACAACGAGGGCCGCGCGATGACGCTCGCCGAGACCCTCGGCGTGCTGGAGCCCCTGCTCGACTATGTGCGCCGCCGCCAGCTGCCGCTCACCTCCGACGTCGACCTGGGCCGGCCCGAGGGGCTGCGCCGGGCGCTGCGCACCCTGGTGCGCGAGGGCGTGGTCGAGGAGTACGACGGCGGGCTCGAGCCCGTCTATGCCATCACCGCCGACCGTCAGCACGAGGCGGCGTTCTATCGCAACACCGTGACCCACTACTTCACGACCCGCGCGATCGTCGAGGTGGCGGCGATCCAGGCGCAGCAGTCGCCGAAGGCGGTCGGCGACCCCGACGCGGACGTGACCGGCGTGCTCTGGACGCGGGCACTGGGCATCCGCGACCTGCTCAAGTATGAGTTCTTCTTCGCCACCAAGGGGGAGTTCGACGCCGACATCCGTCGGGAGACGGTGCTCGCGCTGCCCGGCTGGCAGGGGGACCGGGTGACCGCCGCGAGCATCTCCGACGGGCTGACGGTCGCGCCGCTGCTGCTCGCCCACCGGGTGATCGGTCCCTTCCTCGAGGCCTACCAGGTGGTCGCCGACCGGCTGGCCACCCGTGAGCCCGCGGCCCCCGTCGACCAGGACGCGCTGGTCACCGAGAGTCTCGGCGTCGCCAGGCAGCGCTGGCTCCAGCACGAGCTGCACAGCCCCGAGTCGATCTCCAAGGACCTGATGACCAACGCCATCAAGCTCGCCGCCAACCGCGACCTGCTCGGCCCCGGGGGCGAGGAGCTCCGGGTGGCGCGCCAGGAGTTCGCGGCCGAACTGGGCGCGGCGGTGCGAGCGATGGCCGTCGTACGCGGGGTCGCGCTGCGCGCACTCAGCCCCGACCGGGCACCGAGGACGGGAGAGCGCTGACATGGCCGACATCGACGACCTGGTCGCCCAGATCGAGGCGGGGCCCCAGGGGCCCGAGATCGGCGCATTCTTCGACTTCGACGGGACCCTGATCGACGGCTACTCGGCGGCGCTCTACTTCCGCGAGCGACTGACCAGTGGCGACATCGGTGTCCAGGAGCTCCTCCGGACGCTGGTCGAGATCTTCAACATGCAGCAGCGGGGCCACGACGTCACCCGGCTGGTCGAGGTCGCCCTCGGCGCGCTGGCCGGGCGCGAGACCGCCGAGCTCGAGAAGCTGAGCCAGGAGCTGTGGCGTCGGCACATCGCCCCCAAGGTGTTCCCCGAGGCGCGCCGGCTGGTCGCCGCTCACCAGGCGGCCGGGCACACCGTCGCCATGGCGTCGTCGGCCACCCGCTTCCAGGCGGCCGCGGCGGCCGAGGACCTCGACATCGAGCACCTGCTCGTCACCGAGGTCGAGTCGCTCGGGGGCATCCTCACCGGACGGGTCGACGGCCCGATCCTGTGGGGCCCCGGCAAGGCCGCCGCCGTCGAGGGGTTCGCCGAGGAGATGGGCCTGGACCTCGACGAGTCCTACGCCTACGGCAACGGGGGCGAGGACGTCCCCTACCTCGAGACGGTCGGCCGACCCCGTCCGCTCAACGCCGACTCGGTGCTGACCGCGGCCTCGGAGGAGCGGGGCTGGCGGGTCTTCCGGCTGTCCCGGCACCAGCGGGCCACGCCGCTGACCTATGCCCGGAGCGCGGCGTCCTTCGCGGGTCTGGGGGTCGGGGTCGCGGCCGGGCTCGGGATGGGGCTGCTCAACCGCGACCGCCGTACGGCCCTCGAGGTCGCGTCCGCCGTCGGCTCCCAGCTCTCGCTCGCCGCCGCGGGGGTCAAGGTCGAGGTCGTCGGCGAGGAGAACCTCTGGAAGGCGCGCCCCGCGGTCTTCGTCTTCAACCACCAGAGCCAGCTCGACGTCGCGGTCCTCGGCGGCATGCTGCGCCGCGACTACACCGGGGTCGCGAAGAAGGAGCTCCAGAAGGACCCGACGTTCGCTCCCATCGGCTGGCTCGCCGACATCGCCTATGTCGACCGGGCCGACGGCGTCGCGGCCCGCAAGGCGCTCGAACCGGCCCTCGAGAGCATGCGCGCCGGCAAGTCGCTGGTCATCGCCCCCGAGGGCACGCGATCTCCGACGCCCAAGCTGCTGCCGTTCAAGAAGGGCGCGTTCCACCTGGCGCTCCAGGCCGGTGTCCCGATGGTCCCCATCGTGATCCGCAACGCCGGCGAGATGATGTCGGCCCACTCGGTGCTCGTCTACCCCGGCACCGTGCAGGTGGCCGTCCTCCCGCCGGTCGACACCTCGCGCTGGACTCTCAAGACCCTGGACCGGCAGGTCACACGCGTCCGGAAGATGTTCCTCGACACCCTGGCGCACTGGCCGGAATAGCCGCTACCCCTGGGGGCGTCGGAAGCAGGTCGCGTGGTCAGCCGTCGATGCCGGGGACGTCCAGGGCGATGACACGCCTGTCGCGCGGGCTCTCCAGCGCCACATAGATGCGATCGGGCCCGAGCGCCATGTCCCCGAGGCTCGAACCGTGGCGGGAGCGGTTGCGCAGCGCCGGAGTCACCAGGGTGCGGGTGACGGTGCCGTCGGCGTCGAGAATCTCGATCAGGCCCTGGTGACACCTCCCCGTCCCGCAGGCATAGGAGTAGGAGGAGCCGAGGACGATGCGGCCGGACGCGTCGACGGCCGGGCGGATGGTGAAGGTCGTCCGCTGAGTCCTGCCGCGAGGAGGCGCCGGCACGTGGGTCCAGACCTCCTGGCCGTTCTCGTCGACCATCGTGAAGGTGGGCGTTCCGATGATCGAGCTCGGGGAGCCCGCGATGCGTCCGACGACCACGCCGCCTGTCGGCGTCCCGGCCAGCAAGGGCCACGAGGTGCAGCGTTCGCCCGCGGGGGCCTCCCAGCCCCACCCCGGCCCCGACAGCGTGCGCTGTTCCACGCGGACCGGCCCGTCCTCACATCCGACGACCGTGACCCTGCGATCAGCGCCGGCGACGGCGCTGGTCGTCCAGACGGAGACCTCGGGAGGCAGGGAAGCGCTCGCTGTGACAGCTCCGGTCTCATCGCGCCAGGTGATGCGCGCGGGGTCCTCGGCCGTCCCCCATCCCTTCTCGACGAGGATCGGTCCCTCGGTGCTGGCGAGCACCGGCTCGCTCAGGACCGCGAGGCCGGCGTGCACCACCGTGTCGCCCGTGTGTGGGTCGAGGCCGATGAGTTCGTCGCTCAGGTGCCGGTTGTTGTAGCGGCTCACCCACAGCGTGTCGCCGATGACGGCGGGCGCGCCGTGGACCATCTGGGACTCGCCGAACATGCGGGTCCATCGCACGGTGCCGTCCGGCCGACGCGCTTGGATCCCGAAACGGACGTTCGACCCCTTCTCGCGATAGCCGGCGACGTAGGTCGAGCCGTCCGACCCGAAGGCGGAGGAGGGCGGGCACGCGATCGCGAGTCCCTCTCTGCGGTAGGCCACGCGGCGGTTCCCGCTGGGGTTGATGCGCCACGCCATCGGCCGCGTGTCGGTCAGGCACCCGGAGACGAGCACCCCGCCACCGCCGGTCGGGGTGAGCCGCGCGGCGGCCTCGAACCGGAGGGTCCACGCGCGCGCCGGATGCTCGACCGGTGCGCCCGCCGGTTCCGCGGCGACCGGCGTCGCCGTACTCATGCAGACAGCGACACCGAGCCCGACCAGCCACCGAGACACCATGTGACCACGGTCTCGTCCCGGGCCGGGGGTGGCAACGGGAAGATGACCCCTGTCGCCGGGACCACCTACCCTGGCTCCCGTGCTGAATCGACTGCGCCGGACACCGGCGTACGCCTCGGGCATGGGAGCGCTGCCCCAGGACAAGGGGGTGTCCTTCCGCGTCTGGGCGCCCCACGCGACCGAGGTGTTCGTGCTCGGCACCTGGAACAAGTGGAAGAAGAAGTCGGGGGTCGCGCTGGCCCACGAGGGCAACGGCTACTGGTTCGGCCACGTGCCCAAGGCCCAGGTGGGGGACGAATACAAGTTCCGGCTCGTCACCGAGGCCGGCGAGCTGCTCAAGATCGACCCCTACGCGCGCCAGGTCACCAGCTCCGTCGGCAACGCGGTGATCTATGACCACGCCGCGTTCGACTGGGAGGACGACGACGTCGTCGCGCCCGACCACAACGCGCTGGTGATCTATGAGCTCCACATCGGCTCGTTCTATGTCCCCTCCGAGGAGAGCGGCGGCAACCTCGAGCTGGTCATGGAGAAGCTCGACCACCTCGAGCGGCTCGGGGTCAACGCGATCCAGGTCATGCCGGTCATGGAGTTCGCCGGCGACCGGTCGTGGGGCTACAACCCGGCCCACATCTTCGCCGTGGAGTCGACCTACGGCGGGCCCGATGCCTTCAAGACGTTCGTCCGCGAGGCCCACAAGCGCGGCATGGCCGTGATCCTCGACGTGGTCTACAACCACCTCGGCCCGAGCGACCTGGACCTGTGGCGCTTCGACGGCTGGAGCGAGAACGACAAGGGCGGGATCTACTTCTACAACGACGACCGGTCGCAGACGCCGTGGGGCGACACGCGGCCCGACTACGGGCGCGAGGAGGTGCGCCGCTTCCTCCACGACAACGCGATGTCGTGGCTGCACGACTACCACCTCGACGGGCTGCGGTTCGACATGACGCCCTACATCCGCAGCGTGCACGCCAACGGCTACGACCTCCCCGAGGGCTGGGATCTCATGCGCTGGATCAACCTCAGCCTGCGCGAGGAGTTCCCCGACCGCATCTCGATCGCCGAGGACATGCAGCAGGACCCCCGGATCAGCGCGACCACCGACGACGGCGCGGCCTTCCACGCCCAGTGGGACGGCGCGTTCGTCCACCCCGTCCGCGAGGTGGTCATCGCGCCGGACGACAAGGACCGCTCGATCGCCGCCCTCTGCCAGGCGCTCGAGATGCGCTACAACGGCGACGCGTTCCAGCGGGTCGTCTACACCGAGTCCCACGACGAGGTGGCCAACGGCCGGGCCCGGGTGCCCTATGAGGTCAACTCGGCCGACCCCACGGGGTGGTACTCCCAGAAGCGCTCGACGCTCGGTGCCGCGCTGGTGTTCACCGCTCCCGGCATCCCGATGATCTTCCAGGGACAGGAGTTCCTCCAGGGCGAGTGGTTCCGCGACGACGTACCCCTCGACTGGCACCTCGACCGCAGCTTCGCCGGCATCGTCCGCCTCTACCGCGACCTGATCCGCCTGCGGCGCAACCTCGACGGCGGCTCGCGGGGACTGACGGGGCAGGGCCTCGACGTGCTGCACGCCAACGACCCCGACAACGTGATCGCGTTCCACCGCTGGGCCGACGGGGGCGCCGGCGACGACGTGGTCGTGGTCATCAACCTCGCCAACCAGACGCTCACCGACTATGTCGTCGGCATGCCCGCCCCCGGGAGCTGGCGGCTCCTGCTCAACAGCGACGCCTCGGTCTACTCACCCGACTTCGCCGACACCCCGAGCGCCGACATCGACGCGGTCGCGCCCGGCTATGACGGCCAGCCCGCGCGCGCGAGCCTGACCATCGGTCCCTACACGGTGCTGGTCTACAGCCGCTCCTGACCCGGTCAGCCGTGCTCGGCCTCGTCGATGACGAAGTGCCGCGGCTTGAAGGGGCCGCGCTCCTTGGTCGAGCGCTCGACGCAGAACTCGTTGCCCTCCGGGTCGGCCAGGGTGACCCAGCCGGTGCCGTTGCTGCCGCGGTGGTCCTCCACGGTGCGCGCCCCGATCGCGAGGGCGTGCATGACGGCCTCGTCGCGGGTCATGTCGGTGGGCTGGAGGTCGAGGTGCACGCGGTTCTTGGCGGTCTTGCCCTCGGGGACCGGGATGAACAGCAGCCCGGTGCCGTCGTAGGGGAAGCAGGGCGCGACGACCACCTCGGGGTCGTCGTCGGAGTAGACGTTCCACCCGGTCAGCTGCGACCAGAAGCGCGCCAGCGCCGGAGCGTCGCGGCAGTCGAAGGTGATGTTGTGGAAGTGGACGCGCACCTGGTCACTCTAGTTCTCGGGCGGTGGCCCGGTCCGTGGTTCAGCCCTTGACGTAGGACAGCTTCTCGGCCACGAGGCCGTCGCGGAACAGCAGCACGTCGGCGCCCCGAACATGTCCGGGGGTGCCGTCGTCGTTGCGCCACGAGAAGCGCCACCGCAGCACGCCGCGGTCGCCCGCGACGAACAGCTCCTCCTCCTCGAAGAGCGGCTCGGTGGTCTCCCCGAAGAGCAGCTCCCACTGGCGCCGTACGGCGTCCGCGCCCTCGTGCGGCGTGCCGTCGGGTGCGGGGCAGGTCGCCTCGAAGCGGCAGTCGCCGGTCATCAGGGCCATGATCGCGTCGACGTCACCTCGGCCGAACGCCGAGGAGAGGGCGGCAAGACAGACGTGGTTGGGCCCCCAGGCGGCGTCGCGCCCGAACCCGCCGAGCAGCCGTGACTGGGGCGCGTCGCCCTGGGTGATGTGGCCGGCGACGAGTCCGGCGTCGCGGTAGAGCACCTCGCGGTTCTGGAACCAGGCGTCGACCTCGGCCACGGCCGTCTCGTCGAGGCAGCGCTCCGCCCCGACCGCCGCCGCCAGGTCCCAGGCGTGCACCAGGTGGTCGGTGGCCAGCTGCATGACGTACTCCTCGGCGCGCTCCTTGCCGTAGGACAGGTGGACCACTCCCCCGGCCGGCAGGTGCTCGTCGACCGCGGCGCGGGCGGCCTTGCCCGAGGCGCTCCCGGCGGCCACGGGGTCGTCGCCGAGCAGGTCACCGTCGAGCCGGTCGCCGACGTCGTCGATCGTCGCGCCGGCCATCAGCGGGACCGTCCACAGGTCCTCGCCCACGACGTGGTTGACGAGCTCCCGCACGGTCCAGTCCCGGCAGGGCGTCGGGCGGTTCCAGTCGTCGGCTCCGACGGCGTCGAGACGGCCGAGCCACTCCTCGAGGCAGCGGTGGTAGAGCGCGAGGCTGTCCATGGCGTGCTCCCGTCGCGAGGGACCGCCCCGAGAGGGCCGGACCTGGCGATGGACCGGTGGCGAGCCGTGCCCATCGTCGCCCCGGAGACCGGGTGACAGCAAGGGCAGGCTCGCCTTGGTTCAGCGACGCCGCGCCAGCCCGGCGACATAGGCCGCCTGCCCGAGGTGCTGGGTGATGTCGTTGACGACCGAGACCAGGCGGACGGCGCACGTCACCGGAGGGTCCCAGCGCTCGTCGACGATCCGCGCATAGTCCTCGTCGGTGAGCCCTTCGAGGATCTCGACGGTGCGGCGGTGCACGGCCGCGTGGTAGCCCATGAGCAGCTCGAGGTCGTCGATGCCGAACGCGCCCACCTCGTCGCTCGACTGGCCGTACCCGACCGAGCCGAGGTCGTAGGGCAGCCCGAAGCGCTCCGCCCAGCCGCCGCTCGTCCAGAGCTGCTCGCCGTCGACCACCCCGGCCAGGTGGTCGTCCTGCACCCGGGTGAGGTGCCAGACGATCCACGCCACCGGGTTGGCGTCCGCGTCGGGCCGCCACAGCAGGTCCTCGGGCTCGAGCTCGTCGACGATCTCGGGCAGGTCGTCGTGCACGCGGGTGAAGGCGTCGACCAGGACGTCGGTGGCAGTGGTCATGTCCCCAGTCTGCCCGCGCCTCCTGTGGACGTGGAGTCAGCCGGTGACCGTGTCCCCGCCGTCGGCGGTCCAGGCGTTGATGCCGCCGTCCAGGTCGAACACCGAGGCGAAGCCGTTGCCGGTCATGAAGCCCATGGCGGTCTTGGAGCGGTTGCCGCTGCGGCAGTAGACGGCGTACGGCGTGCTCGGGTCGAGCTGGGCGACCCGCGCCACGAAGTCGGGGGCCTCGACGTCGATGTTGACCGCGCCCTCCAGGTGGCCCTCGGCGAACTCCGCGGGCGTGCGGACGTCGAGCACCGTGGTGCCGGAGCGCTTGAGCGCGGCCGCGAAGTCGGCCGGCGCGAGCGAGGTGCCGGAGTCGGGCGCGGCGTCGGCCGTCGGGCCGGCCGAGACGCTCACCTCGGGGTCGCCGGAGCAGGCCGACAGCGTGGTGGCGAGGCCGAGCCCGAGCAGGGCGGCGCTCGAGGCGGCGGCGACCCGGCGACGGAGGCGGGTCCCGGTCCGGACCGGACGGGGTGAGGTTGACGTGGTGGTCACGAACGACGATCATATACCCCCGGGGGTATCACTTTCGACCAAGGGGTCATCCATGGCAGATGTCGTCGTTCTCGGCGGCGGGGTCTCCGGACACACCGCCGCTCTCCACCTGCGCCGCATGCTCGGCAGAGGGGGTGGCCACACCGTCACGGTCGTGACGCCCAACGCCAACTGGAACTGGATCCCCTCCAACATCTGGGTCGGCGTCGGCAAGATGGACAAGCCCGACGTGATGTTCCCGCTCGAGCCGGTCTACCGCAGGAAGGGCATCGGCTACCGCCAGGCCAAGGCCGTGGCGATCCGTCCGCAGGGCGACGAGAGCGACCGGCGCGGCGCGGTCGACATCGTCTACACCGGCCAGGGCAGGGCGGGCACCGAGGAGCGGCTGCGCTATGACTACCTCATCAACGCGACCGGCCCGCGGCTGCGCTTCGAGGCGACCGCGGGGCTCGGCCCCGACGGCGGCCACACCGTCTCGGTCTGCACCGCCGACCACGCCACCCAGGCCGCTCAGCGCCTGCAGGAGACGATCGCGAGGCTGAAGGCGGGCGAGGAGCAGACGCTCGTCGTCGGCATGGGTCACGGCACCTGCACCTGTGAGGGCGCGGCGTTCGAGTACGTCTTCAACGTCGACCACGAGCTGCGCGAGGCCGGCGTCCGCGACCGGGTGCGGCTGGTCTACCTCACCAACGAGGCCCAGCTCGGCGACTTCGGCGTCGACGGCATGACCTTCGGGCAGATGGGCTTCGAGACCACCAGCGAGCTGTGGACCGGCTCGCTCTTCCGCGAGCGTGGTGTCGAGGCCATCCTCGGTGCCCATGTCGCCAAGGTCGAGCCCGGGGTCGTGCACTACGAGACGCTCGACGGCGTGCTCCACGAGCTGGGGTTCGACTTCGCCATGCTGCTGCCGCCGTTCGGCGGCGTACCCCTCCAGGCGTTCGACCGCCACGGCGAGGACATCACCGCGGAGCTGTTCGCGCCGAGCGGCTTCATGAAGGTCGACGCCGACTACACGCCCAAGCCCTACGAGGAGTGGCGCTCCGGCGACTGGCCCTCGACCTACCAGGCCCCGGGCTATGACAACGTCTTCGCCGTCGGCATCGCGTTCGCCCCGCCGCACCAGATCTCGCGGCCGCGCACGTCGGCCAACGGCACGGTCATCGCGCCGTCGCCCCCGCGCACCGGCATGCCCTCGGGGATCATGGGCCGAACGGTGGCCACGACGATCGTGGACCGCATCAAGGGCGGCGACGACCGACCGGCCCGCCGTGCCTCGATGGCCGACATGGGCGCCGCCTGCGTCGCATCCGCCGGCACCGGTCTCCGCAGGGGCTCGGCGGCCGCGATGACGATGCTGCCGGTGGTCCCCGACTATGTGAAGTTCCCGACGGGGCGCGACCTGCGGTCCACGCGCGGCGAGATCGGCCTCAGCGGCCACTGGGCCAAGCTGATGCTCCACCACCTGTTCATCTACAAGGCCAAGGCCCGCCCGGGCTGGCGCTTCATCCCGGAGTGATCATGACCAGCACACCCACACCCGCCGACCAGCCGGTCGCCGACCTCAGTCGCTCCCCGCTGCCGACGGCCAAGACGCTCAAGCGCCGGCACGGCCTCGTCTTCCAGTCCTTCCGGTTCGTGCTCTTCAACCTCCGGATCATCCGGTTGGTCGTCCGGGGTCACGGGCACTCCTGACCGACAGGGAGACTCGGGCGACACCTGCTCGCGTTCCGCCCCGGGGCGCGCCCTCCTCGGCCACAATTCTGCTCATGAGGCCGCAGGTCGTCGCGCACCGCGGCTCGAGCCACGACAAGGCCGAGCACACCCTCGGCGCCTACCTCCAGGCGCTCGACGAGGGTGCCGACGCGCTCGAGTGCGACGTCCGGCTGACCGCGGACGGGCACCTGGTGTGCGTGCACGACCGCGACCTGCGACGCACGGCGGCCCACAAGGGCGTCGTCTCGACGATGCACCTCTCCGAGCTCGACCAGCTGGACTTCGCCTCCTGGAAGAACCCCTGGGCCGAGCTCGACGACGACGCGGTGGACGAGGCGCCGGAGCACAAGAAGGTCCTCACCCTCAAGCGGCTCCTCGAGGCCGTCGCCGACTGCGACCGCCGGGTCGAGCTCGCGATCGAGACCAAGCACCCGACGCGCTATGGCGGGCTCGTCGAGCGCCGCCTCGCCGACATGCTGCGGCACTTCGGCTGGCACAAGGCGAAGTCCCCCGTCCGCGTGATGAGCTTCTCCTACACCGCCCTCCAGCGGATGCAGAAGCTCACCCCGCACCTGCGCCTGGTGATGCTGATGGAGCACCGCCGCAACTGGCAGGTCCTCCAGCCGGTGATCGGCAAGGACTGGATCCTCGGGCCGGGGGTCGACCTCCTCGAGGAGAGCCCGAGGACGGCGGCCTCGATGGCCGCCAGCGGACACGACATCCACGTCTGGACGGTCAACACCGAGGCCCAGCTGGCGACCTGCGAGAAGTACGGCGTCAAGGCCGTCATCACCGACCGCCCGGCCTACATGCTGGGACTGCTCGACCGGTAGGTTCGGGCCCCATGGGCAAGCGTGCACGCAGCAAGGGCCGTGACCAGGCGACCGCGCCGGGCGAGGTGGGACCGCGGCAGCCGTGTCCCTGTGGGTCGGGACGTCGCTTCAAGGCCTGCCACGGGGCCGCCGGCGGCGCCGCGGCGCCGTACGTCGCCCGGCCCTTCGCGGGGCTGCCCTCGGAGTGCGACGTCATCGCGATGCGCGACCTGGTGCCCGCGGCGACCGCTCCCCTGAGGCTGCGCGACTCCGACCGCAACGTCGTCTTGTGCTCGGTCCTGCCCGGAGCCGCGCCGGCGCTGGTCCGCGAGTCGGGCGACGTGTGGCTCGGCCTCCAGGTGCAGCACAGCTTCGGCGACCCCGCGCGCGACCTCGCGGCCGTGCTGGAGCGGTGCGAGGGTGCTGAGGTCGGGGTGGTCGGGCTGACCGACCCGCCGGGCCCGGGGCCGCGGCTGCAGGACCTGGTCACCGACGAGCCGCTGGACGTGACCGTCCACGACGGCTTCGACTACTGGGTCGCCGACGTCGACGACGTGCCGCCCGCGCTGCAGGCGGCGCTCGAGCAGGCCGACGCGGCCGCGTCCCCCACCCGGCGTCTCGCGGGCGTCGAGGCGGCCTACTGGACCAACGTGGGCTCCAAGGAGCACCTGCGCTGGGTCATGCCCGAGGACGAGGACGAGCTCCTCGACGCGCTGGCCCGGCTGCACGCCGCCGGCCGGGACCAGCTCGTGCCCGACGGGCGGCTCGTCGGGATGTTCCGCGCCTACGGCCTCCTCGTGCCGGTCTGGGACCTCGCGGTCGGCACCGGTGCCGAGATGCTGGAGGAGCCGGCCGCGGCCTTCGCGGCGGCCCTGGCGGAGGCGCTGGTCGACGACTCGCCGCTCTCCGCCGACGAGCGTGCGGCGCGTTCGGGTCTCGCCAACCGTCAGGTCACCCTCCGCTGAGGGCGGCGCGGACCTACGGATCCGTCGGTCAGGCAAGCCCCCCGGCACGAATCAGCGGAATTTTGCCCACATCGCCCGTCTAGACCGGCAGTTCCGGTTGCCGATGACCCTACTCAAGGGTAGATTCCGTCGCGCCCGGCTGTTGTTGCATCCCCCGTCAGCAACAGCCGGGCTTTCCATGCCGAACATGAACGTGAACGCCGCTCGCGGGCAACGTGAACGTGGTTCACCCGGTGTGCGTCGGTCGTGGGGTCGATGGCGGCCGCTCCGTTCGGCGGCGTTCGTCACGTCGGCATCACGCGTCACACGGGTGGGCCGATGCTGTCACTGGGCGCGCGAAGTTCCGGCCTACCAGTGCAGGATTCCCCGCTCGAGCGGGGAAACCGACGCCCCCGCCCCCCGGCCGGAGTCAGCCCAGCAGCTCCCAGGCCGTCAGCCCCGCGAGCAGCAGGCAGACGACGGCGCCGACGTAGTGCAGCACGTGCAGCTGGATGAACCTGAGCAGGAACCGACCCACGACGACGGCGAGGCCGCTGACGGCCAGCAGGGCGCCGAGCGCGCCGACGAAGACGCTCAGCGGGTCGCCGTACTTGGCGACCAGCGTGAGCGTGAGCAGCTGGGACAGGTCACCCCACTCGGCGGCGAAGAGCACGAGGAACGAGGCGAGGATGACCCGGGCACCGTGGACGTCGCCGGCCTCCTCGACGTACTCCTCACCGCTGTCGACCTGGTGGCTGCGGCCCTCGCGGAACAGGATGACCGCCCCGACGAGGAACATCACCAGCGCGAGGACGTGCACCGGCGTCGTGGGCAGGAAGGAGACGACCTTGCCCAGCGCCACGGCGACGGTCGTCTGGACGGCGAAGGCGAGGCCGACGCCGATCCACACGAACAGCGGCCGGAACCGCGTCGACAGCACCAGCGTGGCCAGGAAGGTCTTGTCGGGCAGCTCGACGACCGCGATGGCGGCGAACGTCAGCGCGATGACGGCAGGGCTCATCGGCGCGCCGTCAGACCCGTCGGCCGGGATCGGCGGGGTAGACCCCGAGGATCTTGACGTCGGTGGTGAAGAACCGCAGCTCCTCCAGCGCGCGCTTGAGCGGCGGCTCGTCGGGGTGGCCGTCGACCTCGGCGAGGAACTGGGTGGCGGCGAACGCGCCGCCGACCATGTAGCTCTCCAGCTTGGTCATGTTGACGCCGTTGGTGGCGAACCCGCCGAGCGCCTTGTAGAGCGCGGCCGGGATGTTGCGCACGTTGAAGATGAACGACGTGACGATCGGGCCGTCGCCGCGGGGGGCCTGCACGAGGGCCCGGGAGAGGACGACGAAGCGGGTGGTGTTGTGCTGCTCGTCCTCGACGTCGGAGCGCAGGATCTCCAGGCCGTAGGTCTCGGCCGCCAGCGGCGGGGCGATCGCGGCCTGCGAGAGGTCACCGGCCTCGGCGACCTCGCGCGCGGCGCCGGCGGTGTCGCCCGCGATCACCGGGCGCAGCTGGAGCTCGCGGATCACCTTGCGGCACTGGCCCAGCGCGTGCACGTGGCTGTGCACCGTCTTGATGGAGTCGAGGCTCGCGCCGGGGAGCGCCATCAGCGCGAACTGGATGCGCAGGAAGTGCTCGCCCACGATGTGCAGGCTCGAAGCCGGCAGGAAGTGGTGGATGTCGCTGACGCGTCCCGCGATCGAGTTGTCGATCGGGATCATCGCCAGGTCGGCCTCGCCGCTCTCGGTCACCGAGAAGACGTCCTCGAACGACGCGCAGGCGACCGCCTCCATCTCGGGGTAGTGCTGCTTGCACACCAGATGGGAGTTGGCGCCTGGTTCGCCCTGGTAGGCGATGCGTCGCGTGGTCACGTGCCCCATTTTCCCATGGCCGACATGTCCGCTTCGCCTGGTGATCATTCCCCGTTCCGATGGGCACCCGAGGCTCGTGGCCGTGACCTCCGTCATCGCCCACCGCGGCGCGTCCGGCGACGCGCCCGAGAACACTCTCGCCGCCGCCCGGATCGCCGTGCGACACGGTGCCGACGCCGTGGAGTGCGACGTCCACCGCACCCGTGACGGCGCCCTGGTCGTGATCCACGACCGGCACGTGCGCCGTACGACGAACGGCCTCGCCGCCCTCCCCAGACGGGGACGGCTCCGCGTCGCCGAGCTCACCCTCGACGAGATCCAGCGACTGGACGCCGGCGCCTGGTTCGACCCGGCGTTCGTGGGGGAGCGGGTGCCGACCCTCCAGGAGTGGGCGGCCGAGATCGGCTCCGCGGCCGACCTGCTCGTCGAGATGAAGCGGCCCTCGGACTACCCGTCGATCCAGCACGACCTCGCCGTCGAGCTGCGCACCGGCGCCCTGGCCGCGGCGGTCGCCCGGCGCGGCGTGACCGTGCAGTCCTTCGACCACGCCTGGCTCCGACGCTTCCGCGAGGTCGTGCCGGACGTGCCCGTCGGCGTGCTGTCTGAGGGTCGTCTCGGACCGGAGCTCGTCGAGCTGGCCCGGGGGTTCGCCCACCACCTCAACCCCGCCCTCGGCGCGGTCGACCCGAGCACCGTGCTGCGGCTGCGCGACGCGGGGCTCGGGGTGTCGGTGTGGACGGCCAACACGCACCGGCAGCTCCGCCGCGCGCTCGCCTGCGGCGTCGACGGCGTGATCACCGACCGACCGGCGCGCCTGCGGCCGCTCGTCGCGCAGAGATTCCCTCCCGAGTCTGCCTAGTCTCGGAGCATGACGTGGTGGCTCGTGCTCGACCTGGTCGTCTCCCTCGTGGCTCTCGGGCTGGCGCTGCTGGCGTGGCGCCGCGCCTCCGCCGACGGCCCGGCCGCGCCCGACGACGCCGTCCCGGCTGACCTGCTCGGCCTGCGCCGCGAGGTCTCGGCGCTGCGGGCCGAGGGTCGGGACGCGCTCCGGCACGTGTCGGTGGTGCGCTACGACGCCTTCCCCGACGTCGGCGGTCACCAGTCGTGGTCGGTGGCCCTGCTCGACGACGCGGGCGACGGGGTGGTGCTCACCTCGATCCACGGCCGCAGCGACGCCCGCAGCTATGCCAAGACGGTCGCCGCGTGGTCGAGCGAGCAGCCGCTGTCGCCGGAGGAGGAGCAGGCGCTGAGCCACGCCCGGGCCTGACCCCGCACCTCGGCTGACGAGGCAACCTCGGGCCCTCCCGCGCGTCTGACAGGGTGAGAGCCCTTCGGGACGGGAGCGCGGGATGAGCGAGGCGGACCAGGCCACGGCGCCGGTGGCGCTGGCCGAGCTGTATGTCGCTCACCGGCTCCGACTGGTGCGCCTCGCCGTGCTGCTGGTCGACGACCTGCCGACCGCGGAGGACGTCGTGCACGACGTGTTCGCGTCGCTGGCCGGTCGGTCGGCGCCCGAGGACCCGAGTGCGGCGCTGCACTACCTGCAGAAGGCGGTGGTCAACCGGGCGCGCTCGGCGCTGCGCCGCCGCCGTACGGCGCGCGCCTACGTCGCGCCGGCCGAGCCGGCCCCGGGCGGCCCGGAGAGCGCAGCTGTGCTCGACGAGGAGCACCGGGAGGTGCTCGCCGCCCTGGCCGGACTGGCGGCGCGGCAGCGGGCGGTGCTCGTGCTGCGCTTCTGGGCGGAGCTGTCGGAGGCGGAGATCGCTGAGACTCTCGGCATCTCCCGGGGCACGGTGAAGTCGACCGCCAGCCGGGCGCTGGACCGCCTGCAGGCACGGATGGAGGAGCTGCGATGAGCCTCGACTCCGACCGGACCCCGCTCGAGGCGCGCCTCGCCGCCGCGCTGGCCGCCCGGGCCGAGCTCGTGCAGCCCGAGGTCCTGACCGCACGGTCCGCGCTCTCCGACGGCCCGTCCGCGCCGAGCCGGGCGTGGTGGTACGTCGCCGCGGCGGCGGGCCTGGCCCTGGCCGTCGGGGTCACCGTCGTGGCTGTTCGCGGGGGCGGGCGAGACGACTCCGGGCCCGTCATCGACGTGCCCGGCACGCGGGGCGCGATCTTCGCGGACGTGGACGGTGACGGTGAGCGCGACCGGCTCTCGATCGACGGCGACACGCTGCGCATCGAGCTGGCCTCCGGCGACGTCGCCGCGGCGCACCTCCCGGCAGATGCCAGGCTGCTCGGTGCTGCGCACGTGGCTGCGGGAGGTGTCACCGGGAGCGCCGGGTCGGAGATCGTCGTCATCGTGCCCGCGCCCGAGAAGGCCTGGGATCTGCGGCTCTTCGACGTCAATGGGACCGAAGTGTCGAGGCTGGTCGACGGGCCGACCCGTCAGGTGACGGCGACCAGCACCTTCTGGATCGCGCAGGGACGACTCTTCGCCGGCCGGTGGGACGCTGCGGACGACCCGGGTGCCCGAGGGGTGCAGGCAGCAACCCTGCAAGCCGGCATCGACTCGCTGTTCTTCACCGAGGTCGGGGAGTGGTGCTGGGACAGCGAGTCGCAGCGAGCGCCGGGCGTCTGCGGTCCCGGTGGTGCTCCCGCGGTGTCGAACGGGGACGACGAGGACCTGCCCACACTGTTCCCCGCTGCCGACGAGCGTTGGATCCGGCCCGGTGGGCCGACCCTGCACGTCAAGGTGCGCGGCTCGGGCCTGGGCTCGGACATCCGCGCGTCACTGCGGCCCCGGGCCGAGGGCGCCGAGCTGGACGTCCAGTACGAGCGCGGCGGCTACGTCTGGCGGGCCGACGTGCCCGGCCCCGACCCTGCCCTGGCCGACATCAGTCGCATCTTCCCGATGTTCGTGGTGGCCAGTCACCCCGACGAAGACCGGCGGATCCAGGTCTATGCCCTCACCGGCAGTCTCGGTCCCCTCGCGCTGCGCGGCGGCCCGCCCGTGCTCTCCGGGACACCCGCCGGCGAGAGCGCGTCCTACGACTTCTGGGTCTCGGAGGAGGGCGGCATGTTCTCCCGCCGCGCGGTCTCCGGTCAGGACGGTCGGTTCGAGGTCTGGCGCTGGAGCCTCGGGTCGGTCAAGCACACAGCCGTGCTGCAGGCCCAGCCGCTGGGCGAGGTGTGCATCGACCTGACGGCCGAGCCCGTCAGGTACGGGCGCTGCGGCGGCTGACGCGCGCGCACGGGCGTCAGCGCGGCACGCGCACCAAGCATCGGCCGGGGATGCACTCCATCCGCAGCTCGCGGCCCGAGCCGATGGAGTCGCCGTCGAGCTGGCGGGGGGTGTCACTGCTGGCGCGGAGGACGATCGTGCGGCCGGTCATCCGGTTGATCAGCTCGTCGGTGCGGCGTCGACGGGCGAGCACGCGGACCGCCAGCGGGATCCAGGACAGGAACCGCTTCGGGTGCAGGATCACGACGTCCAGCAGGCCGTCGTCGATCACGGCGTCGGGCAGGAGCGGCATGCCGGCCTGGAGGAAGCCGACGTTGCCGACCACGACGGTGCGCGCGCGGTGTCGCGTGGGCTCGCCGTCGTCCACGGAGATCTCGACGCTCGCCGCGGGGAACATCAGCGACTTGGCGCCGGAGATGACGTAGGCGAACCAGCCGACCTTCTTCTTCACGTCCTCGTTGACGCCCTCCATCATCGCGGCGTCGAAGCCCATCCCGGCCATCACCATGAAGTGGGTGTCCTCGAACCCGTCGCCGGAGACCTGGACCAGGTCGATCGCGCGGTCCTGGCCCGTGAGCGCCACGTCGACGGCGGCTCGCAGGAACAGCGGGATGTCGAGGTTGCGGGCGAGCAGGTTGCCCGTCCCCGCCGGGATGATCCCGACCGGGATGCCGGTCCCGGCGAGCTCGGCGCACACCTCGCGCACGGTGCCGTCGCCCCCACAGACGAGCACCAGGTCGGCCCCGCCGAGGGCCGCGTCGTGGGCCATGCCCGTGCCGGGGTCCTCGATGGTGGTCTGATACCAGAGCGGCTCCGACCAGCCGGCCGTGGTGGCCATCGAGGACACGATCGACCGGAAGTTGGTCATGTCCTCGACCTTGATGGGGTTGACCACGATCGCGAGGTTGCGGTCCGAGGGCACGACCTCGGGCAGCGGGTCGGCGGAGACGGCGTGGCTGCGCGGCAGCGGGCTGTAGACGCCGAGGCCGAGCAGCACGAACCCGGCGCCGAGCAGCGCGCCGCCCACCACGTCGGTGGGGAAGTGCCGCCCGAGCATGACGCGGTCGAGCATCACCACGACCGTGACGAGCACGGCCGCGAGATAGACCAGGCGCCGCAACCCGCGTCGCCGTACGAGCATCAGCGTCAGCACCATGACGACGCCGGCCAGGGCGGCGACCGACGACGCGTGGCCGGAGGGGAACGAGCGGCTGTGGTAGAGCCCGATGGTGTCCTGCCACTCCGGGCGCTGCCGGTCGAACGCCAGCTTGGCGACGGTGGTGGTCAGCGAGGTCGCGATCATCACGCCGGCGACATAGATCCCGGCGCGCAGGTGCCGCTTGGCGACCAGCGCCAGGGTCAGCACGGTGGTGTAGGTCGTCATCGCGACCGTCGCGAAGCCGATCTCGATCCAGCGGAGCACCCGGATCAGGCCGGCCGAGTTGTCGGCCCAGTCCTCGGCGCTGCGGCCCCACTGGTCGATGGAGTCCAGCGGGGAACGGTCGCGCGTCACCATGAACGCCAGCACGGCGACCAGCAGCAGGCAGATGCCCGACCAGGCCAGGACGGTGGCGCGTGGTCGGTCGAGCATGAGGGCAGTATGCCGTCCCCCTCCGAACCCGACTGCGGCGGCCGACGGCGGCCGATAGCCTGGGCACATGATCGACCCGCGCCTGATCCGAGATGACCCCGACCGCGTCCGTGCCGGCCAGGCCAAGCGCGGACTGTCCGCCGACGTCGTGGACCGGGCCGTCTCCGCCGACGAGGCGCGGCGCGCGGCGATCGCGACCTTCGAGGCCAAGCGCGCGGAGCAGAAGGGCCTCGGCAAGCTGGTCGCGCAGGCGCAGGGCGACGAGAAGGCCGAGCTGCTGGCGCGCACCAAGGCGCTCGCCGCGGAGGTCAAGGACGCCGAGGCCGCCCAGGGTGCCGCCGAGGCCGAGTGGCGCGAGGCGCTGATGTCGATCCCCAACGTCGCGGCCGACGAGGCGCCGGCCGGCGGCGAGGAGGACTTCGTCGTCCTCGAGACCATCGGCCAGCCCCGCGACTTCACCGCCGAGGGCTTCGAGCCGCGCGACCACATCGAGCTCGGCCGGATCCTCGGAGCGATCGACCTCGACCGCGGTGCCAAGGTCTCCGGCGCGCGCTTCTACTTCCTCACCGGCGTGGGGGCCCAGCTCGAGCTCGCGCTCATCAACCTCGCCATGGAGCAGGCCCGCGAGGCGGGCTTCACCCAGGTGATGGCGCCCTCGCTGGTCAAGCCGCGGGCGATGGACGGCACCGGCTTCCTGGGTCAGGCGGGCGACGACGTCTACCGGATCGAGGGCGAGGACCTCTACCTCGTCGGGACCTCGGAGGTCCCGATGGCGGCCTACCACTCCGACGAGATCCTCGACGTCGCAACGCTGCCCAAGAGGTTCGCCGCGTTCAGCCCCTGCTTCCGCAAGGAGGCCGGCTCGCACGGCAAGGACACCAAGGGCATCATCCGGGTGCACTGGTTCGACAAGGTCGAGATGTTCATCTATGCCACGCTCGAGGACTCCTTCGCCGAGCACCAGAAGCTGCTCGGCTGGGAGAAGCAGTTCCTCGACAAGCTCGAGCTCGCCTACCGCGTCATCGACGTGGCTGCCGGCGACCTCGGCCTGTCGGCGCAGCGCAAGTTCGACTGCGAGGCGTGGATCCCCACCCAGGGCAAGTACCGCGAGCTCACCTCGACGTCCAACTGCACCGACTTCCAGACCCGGCGGCTCGACACGCGGGGCCGGTTCGCCGACGGCTCGACGGGCCCGATCGCGACGCTCAACGGCACGCTCTGCGCGATGACGCGCACCATCGTCGCGATCCTGGAGACCCACCAGCAGGAGGACGGCTCAGTCCGCGTGCCGGCGGCGCTGCAGAAGTGGATGGGGACCGACGTCCTGAAGCCCGTCTCCGCCGGTGCCTGATTGGCGCCCGCGCCTCGTCGCGCTGGACATCGACGGCACCCTGCTCAAGTGGGTGCCCGGGGCGGGGCAGACCTACGAGCAGATCCCGGCGGCGACGTTCGGCGCCGTACGACGTGCCCGCGAGGCGGGCGCCCACATCGTCCTCGCCAGTGGCCGCTCGCCGCACGGGATGACACGGATCGCCGACCTCCTGGAGATCCCGCTCGACGGTGACGAGCCGCTGTGGGTGGTGGCGTCCAACGGGGCGGTGGTCTTCCGCTACCCACCCGTGGAGGTCGTGCACGAGGAGACCTTCGACCCGGCGCCGGCCGTTGCGGCGGTGCTCGCCCACCACCCCGACGCGCTGGTGGCGATCGAGGAGCGTGGCGTGGGCTACCGCGTCAGCCGGCCGTTCCCCGACGGGGAGCTGTCCGGCGAGATGATCCCCACCGCCCTCGGGGACCTGGTCGGCGCTCCGGTGAGCCGCGTGATCATCCGCGACCCGGAGGCGACGGCCGAGGACTTCGTCGAGCTCGCCGCGCGGCTGGGGCTGCACGGCACCGACTACGTGGTCGGGTGGACGGCGTGGCTGGACCTGTCACCCGTGGGTGTCTCGAAGGCGTCCGGCCTGGAGATCGTGGCGCGCGAGCTGGGGGTCGACGCGGCCGACGTGCTCGCGGTCGGCGACGGGCGCAACGACATCGAGATGCTGCGGTGGGCCGGTCGCGGCGTCGCGATGGGGCAGGCGGTCGATGTCGTCAGGGAGGCGGCCGACGCCGTCACCGCGTCGGTCTATGACGACGGCGCCGCGGTCGAGCTCGACCGGTGGTTCGGCGGTGGCTGAGCAGCCGCCGCCCCGGCTGGTCGCGACCGATCTCGACGGCACGCTCGTGCACTCCGACGGCCGGGTCACGCCCCGCACGCGCGAGGTGCTCGCCGGCCTCGACCGGCTCGGCGTACCCGTCGTGGCCGTGACGGCCCGTCCGATGCGCTGGATGGACGACCTGTGGCCGATCCTCGGGCGGTCCGGCTTCGGCGTGGTGTCCAACGGCGCCATCGTCTATGACGTGGCGCGCGGCGCCCCGGCGCGAGTGACGGGGATCGAGGCGCCGTCGGGCCTGGCGATGGCGGAGTCGATCCGTGCGCAGGTGCCGGACGTCACCTTCGCCCTCGAGTGCGTCAGCGGGATCAAGCGCGACCCCCGCTATGTCGAGCCGCACCCCGTCCCGGCCGGCAGCCCGGTCGCCGAGCTGCCCGAGCTGTGGACCGAGCCGGCGGTGAAGGTCATGGTGCGGTGTGCCTCGATGGAGTTCCCGGAGCTGTTGGAGCGGGTCACGAGGGCGGTCGGGGACCTGGGCACGGTGTCGTGGACGATCACGGGACTGGTCGAGATCGGACCACCCGGCGTCACGAAGGCCTCGACCCTCGCCCTGGTCGCGCGGGACCTGGGCGTCGACGCCGCCGAGGTGGTCGCGTTCGGCGACATGCCCAACGACATCCCCATGCTCGTCTGGGCCGGCACCGCCTTTGCGATGGCCAACGCGCACCCGAGCGTGCTGGCCGTCGCCGACCACGTCGCGCCCGGCAACGACGAGGACGGGGTGGCCGAGACACTGGCGCGGCTGTTCGGGCTCCGGCCCGGGTGCGACCCGTAGGGTGTCTGTCGTGCGTTCCCCCCGCTGCGTCCTCGCGCTGGCGCTCGCCGGCCTGAGCCTGGTCACCGTCACGGGGACTCCTGCGCCCTCCGCGGCCGCCGCGCCGCGGCCGCCGTGCAGCACGGTGCCGGGCCTCGGCAAGCTCGTGGAGGAGGCCGACGCGGTCTTCACCGCCACCGTCGTGACCTCCTCGACCGACACCGCCGGCACGGGCAAGAAGCAGCACGAGGTGCGCCGCTACACCGCGGAGGTCGACCGGGTCTACCAGGGCAAGGTCACCGACGAACGAGTGCTCATCACCTCCGACCAGCCGGCCGCCTGCGGCTATGGCGACATCCCGGCGGGACGCCCCTGGGTGTTCTTCGTCCACGGCCGGGGCGCGAAGTTCTTCGGCAACATGGAGGGCGGCACCGGGCGCGCCACCGCCACCTCGATCCGTCGGATCGAGAAGCTGCTGGGCGAGGGCACCGAGATGAACCCGACCGCCCCGCCCCGCGAGCCCCTGACCTACACCGCCGAGGACACCTCCGACCCCACCCCCCTGAGCCGCCTCGTCGCCCCCGGCGCCGCCCTCACCCTGATCGGCCTCCTCGGCCTGGTCCTCTTCCGCCGCCGCCCCGCCCGCGCCTGACTCACCCCGAGGTGGCGCTCAGGTACGTCGAGGTGGCGCTCAGAACCGTCGAGGTGGCACGCGCGCCCGCAACTCCCTCGTCGGTGAGCCGCAACTCCCACCTGGGTGAGCCGCAAGTCCCACTTCGGCGTACTTGAGCGCCACCTCGGCGGGGAGGGGGAGAGATCGAGGAGGTCAGAGATACATGCCCGAGTCGGGGGCGGAGGGGGAGGGGGAGGCGGAGGGGCCGCCGGGGCCGGGGTGGTGGCTGGGGGCGTCGGAGTCGGGGCCGCCGATGATGACGCCGGGCGGGAGGGCGCGGCGCATCTGCTCGAGCTGGGCTCGGGCGGCAACCTGCTGGGCATAGATCGCGGTCTGGATGCCGTGGAACAGCCCTTCCAGCCAGCCGACGAGCTGGGCCTGCGCGATGCGCAGCTCGCTCTCGCTGGGGGTGCCCTCCTCGGTGAAGGGGAGCGAGAGCCGCTCGAGCTCCTCGACCAGCTCGGGGGCCAGGCCGGACTCCAGCTCCTTGATGGAGGCCTGGTGGATCTCCTTGAGCCGGTGGCGGCTGGCCTCGTCGAGGGGCGCGGACTTCACCTCGTCGAGGAGCTGGCGGATCATGCTGCCGATCCGCATCACCTTGGCGGGCTGCTCGACCAGGTCGGTGATGTGTCGCGCCTCGTCGCCCTCGCCGTCGGCGTCGTCGTCGGCGAGCTGCTCGCGCAGGGCGGACGCGGGGATGGTGCCGACCGGGGTGCCGTCGGGACCGACGACGACCACCTGCTCGGTGTCGCCGCTGTCGGACCCAGGAGCCTGCTCAGTCATGTCGCTCACTGTAGTGGCCGCCGGAAAGGCTCAGACGGTCAGGAGGAGCTTCCCCAGGTGGCCCCCGGCCTCCATGGCCTCGTGGGCCCGTCGCACGTCGTCCAGCGGCATCCTCGCGTGTACGACGGGGCGCACGACGCCGTCCGCGACGAGCGGCCACACGTGCTCGACGACCGCGGCGCAGATGGCCGCCTTCTCCTCGAGGGGCCGGGCCCTCAGCGACGTGGCGGCCACCGCGGCCCGCTTGGTCAGCAGCGTGCCGAGGTCCAGCTCGGCCCTGGCGCCGCCCTGGAGCCCGATCACCACGAGCCGGCCCCCGGTGGCGAGCGCCTCGAGGTTGCGCGCGAGGTACTTGGCCCCGATGTTGTCGAGGATGACGTCGGCTCCGGCTCCGGCCGTGACCTCGCGGACGACCGCGACGAAGTCCTCCTCGCGGTAGTCGACGGCCACCTCCGCGCCGAGCTCGCGGCACGCCGCCCTGTTCTCGGCCGACCCGGCCGTGGTGAGCACGCGGGCCCCGACGGCGTGGGCGAGCTGGATGGCGAAGGTGCCGATGCCGCCCGCTCCTCCGTGCACGAGGAACGTCTCCCCGGGCTGCAGGTTGGCCACCAGGAACACGTTGGACCAGACCGTGGCCGCCACCTCGGGCAGGGCCGCCGCGGTCACCAGGTCGACCCCGGCGGGCACCGGCATCAGCTGGCCCGCGGGCACGGCGACCTTCGTCGCATAGCCACCGCCGGCGAGCAGCGCACAGGCCGCGTCGCCGGCGGCCCAGCCCGTCACGCCCTCGCCAACAGCGGCGACGGTGCCGCTGCACTCCAGGCCGAGGACGTCGGACGCGCCCGGCGGCGGGGGATAGAAGCCCATCCGCTGGAGCAGGTCGGCTCGGTTGACACCGCTCGCGGCCACGTCGAGCACGACCTCGCCCGGGCCGGGCTCCGGATCGGGCAGGTCGACCAGCCGGAGGGCCTCGGGGCCTCCGGGATCCGTGACGAGGACGGCGCGCACGTGGCTCAGTCGTCGAACGACTCGCCGGTGTGGTCGACCCCGCTGTCGTCGGGGACCAGGTCGTCGACGTCGTCGGGGTCGGGCGAGCCGGCCGGGCGGTCCCAGCCCTCGGCGAGTGCCTGAGCACGACCGGCGAGCTCCTCGACGTCGTCGGGCGCGGCACCGGTGGACCCGGCGGCGAAGCCGAGCAGGTAGGCGGTGATGGGAGCTGCGGGCCGCTCGACGTTGTGGGCAGCGGCCTTGGCCAGGTCGAGGATCAGGCCTTCGTCGACCTCGGTGTCGAGGTCGAGAACGTCACAGAGCTCGTCGATCCAGTCATGCAGGTTCACGGACCCCAATTTGGTTCATGCCCCGGCGGCTGGCAAGCCCCGACGCGCGGGTGACCAGTCAGGTCGGCAACGATCCGGTCACGCAACGCCACCGCCCGGCGCCTCGGGCGGAGCGGCGCCACCCGGGAGGTCGGCCCAGGTGTCGACGTCGCGACCCTCGTCCTCCACCGCGGGGACCTCGGCCAGGTCCAGGGGCTCCAGCAGCGCCCGCCACGCGACACCGTGCCCGGTCCCACCGCCCACGCGGGCCTCGAGCCGCGCGAGCCGGAGGCAGGCGGCCAGGTGCCGACGACCCTCGCCGTCGACGAGTACGGCGCCGTCGCGCCCGGCGGCGGCCGCGCGCAGCCGCGTCACCGTCCAGGCGGTGAGCAGGGGCATGTCGACGGCCACCACGACCACCAGCTCCGGCCCGCGAGCCGGACCGGGAGCGAGCGCCCGGACGGCGGCCAGCAGCCCGGCGACGGGACCGCCGGACGGCGGGTCCTCGCGGACGAAGGTCACGGGCCGGCCGGTCGGCACGGGCGGGCCGGCCACCACGACGGCCTCACAGTCGCCGAGCGCGTCGAGGACCCGGTCGAGCAGCCGTCGGCCGTCGTACTCCAGGACCGACTTGTCCCGACCGCCCAGCCGCGCGCCTCCACCACCGGAGAGCACGACCCCCGCGAGGCCCGCCACCGTCCCATCCACGGGCGCATCCTCCCATCGCGCCGGGGACGGTGGCAGGCTGGGACGGTGACCGACCAGCTCTCCGTGGCGCTCGTGCAGCACGCCTCGTCCCTCGATCCGGCCGAGAACCGGTGGGCGCTCGGCGAGCTGACGCCCGACGGTCTCGACCTGGTCGTGTTCCCCGAGGTGTTCGCGCGCGACTTCGGCGAGGCCGGGTCCGACGTGGCGGCCTTCGCCGAGTCCCTCAACGGCCCGTTCGCCTCGACGGTCGACGCGGTCGCGGCGGAGCGCGGCACCACCGTGGTGGCGGGGATGTTCGAGACCAGCGACGACCCGGCCCGGCCCTTCAACACGCTCGTGGTCCGCGGCGCCGTGGACGCGTCCTACCGCAAGATCCACCTCTACGACTCCTTCGGCTTCCGCGAGTCCGACCGCCTGGCCCCAGGCCCGGTCGAGCCCACGCTCGTCGACCTCGCGGGCTTCCGCGTCGGCCTGATGACCTGCTACGACCTGCGCTTCCCCGAGCTGGCGCGGGCCCTGGTCGACCGGGGAGCCGAGGTGCTGGTGGTCCCGGCGGCCTGGGTGGCCGGAGAGCGCAAGGTCGAGCACTGGCGCACCCTCGTCCGGGCCCGGGCCATCGAGAACACCGCCTTCGTCGTGGCGGTCGGCCAGCCGGGCCCGCGCTACACCGGCCACTCGATGGTCGTCGACCCCTGGGGCGACGTCCTCGCCGAGGCGGGGACCGGAGCCGAGGTGCTGGTCGCCACCCTCGACCGTGAGGTGCTCGCCACGGCGCGCGGGACCAACCCGTCCCTGGCCAACCGCCGGCTGTAACCTTCCCTCCCGTGTCCAAGCCCGTCCCCGGTCGTCGCGCCGCCCCTCGGCGCGCCCCCCGGCCGGAGCGGACGCGACGGTCGCTCGCGATGCCACCACGGCTGCTCAACGTCGTGCACGTCCTGCTCGTGCTGGCCGGCCTGGGTGCGCTGGGTGCGTCGGCCGCGGGCTATGGTCCGGTGTGGCTCGACGGCGCCGGCGCGGTGGCGATCGGCACGACCTACGTCTGGATCCTCGCCGCCCGCACCGGCGGCCGCGTCGCGGTCTTCACGCCCCTCGCGCTGGGCCTCGGCATCGTCACGCTCGTGCTCGACAACGACGTGCTGCGCTCGGGCACGGCGGTGATGACCTCGGCCGTCGGCGCCGCCCTCGGGGTGATGGCCACGGTGCCCGCCGTGCGCTACGTCGCCGTGGTCCGCGAGGTGATGATCGCCGTCCTGGTGTCGGCGGTCGGTGCGGTCGCGGCCGTCGGCTTCGAGCCGCGGATCACCCTCAACCGCTTCGACTACACGACGCTCGCGGTCGCGCTCGTGATCGTGCTCGCCCTGGTCTACCGACTCGGGGCGGGCTTCCACGGCCTCGGCACGCGTGGGCTCGTGGTCGTGGTCATCGGCGGCCTGGTGCTGGCCGTGGCGCTGGCCTACGGCGAGCTGCTGCGCCGCTATGGCACCCCCGGCCTCGTGCACTCGTTCCTCGAGGCGGCCGACTGGATGCGCGCCAACCTCGGGGCCGCGCCCCGTCCCCTCCAGGCGGCGCTCGGCATCCCCGCCCTGGCCTGGGGCTGCCACCAGCGCGCCCGCCGCCGTCAGGGGTGGTGGGCCTGCGCGTTCGGGGTGACCGCGACCGCGCCGGTGGCCAGCGTCGTGGTGGACCCGAGGCTGCCGCTGAGCCAGGCCGGCCTGGGCGAGCTCTACACCCTCGTCGTGGGGCTGCTCCTCGGCTGGGTGCTGGTCAGGCTCGACCTGCTGCTCACCGGGTCCCGTGGGCGCGGCGCCCGGCGGGCGGAGGAGGCCAGTGCGTTGCGGCCCGAGCCGCGGCGCACCGAGGCCCTGCTCTGAGGGTCGCCTCCCTCGGGCTGCCTCCCTCGGGGCTGCCTCGCGCGGGCCTGGGCGCCGCCTCCGGGCCGTACCGGCCGGTAGGGGATACGGTCGCCGTCATGGCCCGAGCACAGGTGACCGAGATCGTCGCGGAGATGGTGGCCAACGTGCTCGCCGTGTCGGTGGACGTGGGGGCCAGGGTCGAGCCGGGCGACACCGTGGCGCTCCTGGAGTCCATGAAGATGGAGATCCCCGTGATCGCCGAGCACGCCGGGGAGATCACCGAGATCAGGGTCGCCCCGGGCGACGTCGTCCAGGAGGGCGACGTCCTGCTGGTGCTCACGGCCTGACGGGCCCGAGGGGCTCGCGGGCCCGACGGCCGGCACGGACGCCGGACCGCGCGGCCGCGCCGATCAGCAGAGGGGGCGGGATTCGAACCCGCGGCTGACATCTCTGCCAGCGACCGCTTTCAAGGCGGTTCCGATCGGCCACTCCGGCACCCCTCCGTGCGCTGCCGGTCCGGCGCTCCGGGCAGGCAGGCACCCGGATTCTATGTCCCCGGTGGGACCTACTCGGAGCCGCCGAGCTCCAGCGCCACCTCGTCGTAGGCCAGGTCGTTGAGCCGCTGGATGTGGTGGGAGATGTCGGACAGCAGCCGCTTGAGCTCGTCGCGCACCACCTCGACCTCGTCGCTCTCCAGGACGCGGGGCCCCATCACGCTGAGCCGGCCCAGGAGGGCGTTGCGCTCGCGCAGGACCGTGCCGCCGCGGGCGGCCAGCCACTCGTCCTCGTGCTGGGTGCTCTCGGAGATCAGCAGGTCCCGGACGCCGGCCATCTGCTGGCGGACCGACCAGCGCCAGGTGCCGAGCGGCATGTTCTGGTGCGGTGGCGTGTCGAGGACCTGGTTGAGGCTCTGCAAGGCAGCCGTGGTCGTCCGCATGGTGCCTCCCGGGATCGCACTGCGGAGGTTCGCAATGATCGGGTGGGGATTCGAGTGTCGCCCGCTGGACGGTGCCGTGGCAAGGGGGGTCTTGCCCACATCGACGGCCCGAGTGGACCCGGGAAGCGGGTTTCTAGTTCAATCCCCCGCGTGGCGTCCGTCTATCGACTCTCTCCGCCGTTCGCGGTCCGGCTCGTGGGTTCGGCCCTGGTCCTGGTGGCGGTCCTCGTGTTCGCCGTGACGCTGGTGGCCGCGCTCGCGGGGTGGTCGGTCGGCGTGCTCGTCGGCATCGGGCTGATGGGGCTGGTGGCCGTCGGCGCGGTCGCCGCCTGGCTGAGCCAGGTCGCCGTGGTGAGGTTCGACGCCCACGGCTACCGCGTCCGCCTGGTCCGCGGGGTGGGGGTCGCGGCCGCGCCCTGGACCGAGGTCACCGACGCGGTTCCCGCGGCGCACGGCAGCGAGCCCTGCGTCGTGCTGCGGCTGGCGGACGAACGTACGACGACCATCCCGCTGAGCGCCCTCAACGCCGACCCGTCGGCCTTCGTCGCCGACCTCCGCGAGCACCTCCAGCGGGGGCACGGCCTGCGGCCCCTCTGACCGGGCCCAACCTGATTCGGCACAACCCGCCGGGGCCTTGTAGCCTGTGCCCTGCGTCGGGAGGCGTCGCCTAGTCCGGTCTATGGCGCCCGCCTGCTAAGCGGGTTGAGGGTCAAACCTCTCGCGGGTTCAAATCCCGCCGCCTCCGCCGTCGATCGGCCCCGTTCCAGCCCGCTGGAACGGGGCCGGCGAATGCTAGTGCAGACGCCGATTTCTCGCAGCCGCTTGCAGGCTTATGCAATGCACGTTTTTGAGGCAACGTGCACGCTTCTGACGACTTCGATCGCAGGATACTGATGCCTAGTCGAGGGTCACCGGCGGCCCTCAACGAATGGTTGGAGCAATTTCATGAACACGTTCCGTCGTGCATCGATCGTCCTGGTTTCGGCTCTCATGGGCATCAGCCTCCTGGGCATGGCCTCCCCCGCCAACGCCGACACCAGCTGGGGACGTGGCGGGACGGTGATCGTCAACCGCTAGGTTTTCGGCGGTAACATCGACCGCGGTAGAGACGCGGATCGGCCCAACCCCACACGGTCGATCGCAGAGCCACCCCCCCGGCCCGTCTCACCACACGAGGGCAGCGACCCAGTCGCTGCCCTCGTGCCGCGTCCGGGGGCGGTTCACGACCGCGGGGACGCCCCCGCGGTCGGGGTCGCCCGCGGCGTCACTCGTCGTCGGACTCGCGGCCGGAGATCCCCTTCTGGCCCATGGCATAGCCGAGCTGAAACCGGGTGAGCACCTGGTACTCCTGCTTGAGGTCGGCCACGTAGCCGGCATAGGTGCGGGGGCTGACGCCCAGCCGCTTGGCGCTGCTGGGGTCGGCGTGTCCCTCGATCAGCATCCGGATCGTCATCGCGCGCTGCTCGGCGGCCACGTGCCGCAGCATGGAGGTCTCGCGGTTGGTGAACGGGCGGGCTCGCTCCCAAGTGCGCTCGAACATGTCGACGAGGTAGGCCACCACCGACGGCTCACGGATCGCGAGCGCCGCGTCGAGCCCCTGGCTGCTCGGGATCACCGCGACCCGCCGGTCGACCACGATCAGCCGGTTGAAGAACTCGTCGAGGGTCCGCACCTCGGCGCCGCGCTCGGTCACCGAGCTGACGTACTTGTGGGTGATCGAGCTGCGCCGCGCCGAGTGCTGGTAGAGCGTCCGCATCTTGATGCCGCGGTCGAGCGCCGCGATGTCGCGGACCGCCGCGGCGGCGAGCGAGGGCGCGTCGCGACCCGTCTGGGGCTGGGCGGTCAACAGCTCGGTCTCCGCGTCGGCGACGAGGGAGATGAGGAAGGAGTCGATCGCCTCGCCCTGGAGCTCGGTGACCATGCCGCGCCCCGACTGCGTCGACCGGCGCCAGCTCTGGGCCAGCGACGAGAAGGCGTTGGCCCAGCGTGAGGACTCGTTGAGGAGCTCGGCACCCTCGGTGCTCATCGGCGCGACCACGTGGGACTGCACCGTGTTGGGGTCGACGGGGGTGTACTCGCCGCGGTCGGGGTCGTGCAGCAGCAGACCCACACGGACCAGCAGCAGGAAGGCATGGTGGTCCGAGCCGCCCTCGGCGATCCGGGGGTCGTCCACAGGCAGGCCGCCCTGTTTGACGACCTCCTCGAAGAGCGCAGCGCCCTCGGATTCGAACAGCTCACGGTCACTCGGACTGAAGCCGAGCACGGTCGTCCTCCCCTCGTCGGCCCGAGCCCCCACACGCATCGTTGCAGATGGACGGCAAACGCGGGCCCCACCTGCAAAGGTGGGACCCGCGTGCCGTGGGTCGGGGCGAGCCCGGATCAGAGGCCGAGGCGGACCTTGAGCCCGTCGAGCTCGGTGCGGAGCACGGTCGGCAGGGTCTCGCCGATCTTGTCGAACCACTCCTCGATCAGCGGGACCTCGGCCTCCCAGTCCTCGGTCTTGACGGCGAGGACCTTGGCCAGCTGCTCGTCGGTGACGTCGAGACCCGCGGTGTCGAGGTCGCCCGGAGCCGGCACCAGGCCGATCGGGGTCTCCACGGCCTCGACGTCGCCCTCGAGGCGGTCGATGATCCACTTGAGCACCCGGCTGTTGTCGCCGAAGCCCGGCCAGAGGAACGAGCCGTCCTCGTCGTCCTTGCGGAACCAGTTGACCTGGTAGATGCGCGGCAGCTTGGCGGCGTCGGCCTGCTTGCCGATCTCGAGCCAGTGCTCCATGTAGTCGCCGGCGTTGTAGCCGATGAAGGGCAGCATCGCCATGGGGTCACGGCGTACGACGCCGACCGCGCCGACCGCCGCGGCCGTCGTCTCGGAGGAGAGCGTCGCGCCGACGAACACCCCATGGGCCCAGTCACGGGACTCATAGACCAGGGGGACGGTGCTCTTGCGTCGACCGCCGAAGAGGATGGCGTCGATCGGCACCCCGTCGGGCATGTCGTACTCGTCGGCCATCATCGGGCACTGCTGGGCGGGGGTGCAGAAGCGGCTGTTGGGGTGGCTGGACAGCTCGCCGTTGCCGGGCACCCAGTCGCGGCCCTTCCAGTCGGTGAGGTGCGCCGGCGGCTCCTCGGTCATGCCCTCCCACCAGATGTCGAGGTCGTCGGTGAGGGCGACGTTGGTGAAGATCGAGTTGCCGCGCTCGACGGTGCGCATGGCGTTGGGGTTGGTGTGATAGCCCGTGCCGGGTGCCACGCCGAAGAGACCGAACTCCGGGTTGACGGCATAGAGCCGGCCGTCGGGGCCGAACCGCATCCAGGCGATGTCGTCACCGATCATCTCGGCCTTCCAGCCGTCGATGGTCGGCTCGATCATCGCCAGGTTGGTCTTGCCACAGGCGCTCGGGAACGCGCCGGCGACATAGTGGACCTTCCCCTTGGGCGAGGTGAGCTTGAGGATCAGCATGTGCTCGGCCATCCAGCCGTCGTCGCGGGCCATCGCCGAGGCGATGCGCAGCGCATAGCACTTCTTGCCGAGCAGGGCGTTGCCGCCGTAGCCGGAGCCGAAGGACCAGATCGCGCGGTCCTCGGGGAAGTGGACGATGTACTTGGTGTCGTTGCACGGCCACGCCACGTCGGCCTGGCCCGGCTCGAGCGGGGCGCCCACCGAGTGGAGACCCTGCACGAAGCCCGCGTCCAGCTCCTCCATCTTGCGCAGGACGGAGTCACCGATGCGGGCCATGATCTTCATCGACACGACGACGTAGGCGGAGTCGGTGATCTCGACGCCGAACATCGGCACCGTGGCGTCGAGGTGACCCATCACGAACGGGATGACATACATCGTGCGCCCGCGCATGCAGCCGTCATAGAGGCCGGTCATGATCTGCTTCATCTCGCCCGGGTCCATCCAGTGGTTGGTCGGGCCGGCGTCCTTCTCGTCCGTCGAGCAGATGAAGGTCCGGTCCTCGACCCGGGCGACGTCGCTCGGGTCGGAGGCGCAGTGGAACGAGCTCGGCTTCTTGGCGTCGTCGAGGCGCGTGAAGGTGCCTGCGTCCACGAGGTGCTGGTTGAGCGCGTCGCGCTCCTCCTCGGTGCCCGTGACCCAGTGGATGGCGTCGGGTTTGGTCAGCTCCGCCGCCCAGGCGACGAAGTCCTTGATGCCCTGATGGCTGGTCGGGGCGGTGATCTCGGCGGTCATGGTCCAGGCTTCCTCTCGCGCGTTTGTCTGGTGCCGGAGACGACGCCAGTGCGCTGCGAGAGGCGCCGTGTCTGGAGTGGATCGAGGGTAGCGCCGCTCCCGCCGACCCTCATATTGGATCGATCACATGGGTGACCTGGGTCACTCTCCCGCGGGGCCGACCCGCGGGGAGCAGCGGGCTCAGCTGCGGATCAGGTGGTCGAACGCGCTCAGCGCGGCGGTCGCGCCCGCGCCGAACGCGGTGACGATCTGCTTGTAGGGCGCCGTCGTGCAGTCGCCGGCCGCGAAGACGCCCGGCAGCGAGGTGGCACCGCGCTCGTCGACGACGATCTCGCCCCGGTCGCTGAGCTCGAGGGTGCCCTTGAGCCACTCGGTGTTGGGCACCAGCCCGATCTGGACGAAGACGCCGTCGAGCTCGAGGACGTGGTGCTCCCCGGTGGCGCGGTCGTCGTACTCCAGCGCGGTCACCTGGGTGCCGTCGCCGGTGACGCGGGTGGTCTGCGCCCCGGTGACGACGTCCACGTCGGCCAGGCTGTGCAGCTTGCGCTGCAGCACCTCGTCGGCCTTGAGGTCGTCGAGGAACTCCACGACCGTGACGTGGCCGACGACGCCGGCGAGGTCGATGGCCGCCTCGACGCCGGAGTTGCCGCCGCCGACCACCGCGACCCGGCGGCCCTTGAAGAGGGGCCCGTCGCAGTGGGGGCAGAAGGTGACGCCCTTGTTGCGGTAGTCGTCCTCGCCGGGGACGCCCATCGTGCGCCATCGGGCGCCGGTGGCCAGCACGACCGTGCGGGCGCGGAGGGTGCCGCCGCCGGCGAAGTCGACCTCGACGAGGTCGGCCCCGTCGAGCCGGCGCAGGGTGGTCGCCTGGGGGCCCTTGAGCAGCGCCACGTCATAGGACGACACGTGCTGCTCGAGCGCCGCCGCGAGCCGGGGTCCGTCGGTGTGCGGCACCGAGACGAGGTTCTCGATGGACATGGTGTCGAGGACCTGGCCGCCGAAGCGCTCGGCCACGAGGCCGGTGCGGATGCCCTTGCGGGCGGCGTAGATCGCAGCGGTGGCGCCGGCGGGTCCCCCGCCCACGACCAGCACGTCGAACGGCGCCATCGTCTCGAGGCGGCTCGCCTGGCGTGCGGCGGAGCCGGTGTCGAGGGCCGCCACGATCTGCTCGAGCGTCATCCGTCCCTGGCCGAAGACCTCGCCGTCGAGATAGACGGTCGGTACGGCGAGCACCGTGCGCTCGTCGATCTCGTCCTGGAACAGCGACCCCTCGATGGCGGTGTGCCGGATGCGGGGGTTCAGCACGCTGATCGCATTGAGCGCCTGCACCACGTCGGGGCAGTTCTGGCAGGACAGCGACATGTAGGTCTCGAAGACGTGCTCGCCCTGGAGGGCGCGGATCTGCTCCTGGAGCTCCTCGTCGGCGCGGACCGGGTGGCCGCCCACCTGGAGCAGGGCGAGCACCAGCGAGGTGAACTCGTGGCCGAGCGGGATGCCGGCGAACCCGACGTGCACGTCGGTGCCGGTGCGCACGATCTCGAAGCCCGGCCGGCGCGTCGCCTGGCCGTCGAGGCTCACCGACACCAGGTCGGAGAGCCCCGCGATCTCCTCGAGGAGCTCGCGCAGCTCCGCCGACGCGGGGCGGTCGTCCAGCGAGGCGACCAGCTCGACGGGGACGCGGAGGTTCTGGAGGTAGGTCGCGAGCTGGCCGCGCAGGCCGGGATCGAGCATCGTGCGTGTCCTTGCTGTGCCGAGGAGGTCAGATCTTGCCGACGAGGTCGAGCGACGGGGCGAGGGTGTCCTCACCCTCCTCCCACTTCGCGGGGCAGACCTCGCCCGGGTGGCTGCGGACGTACTGCGCCGCCTTGATCTTGCGGACGAGCTCGGTGGCGTTGCGGCCGACGCCCTCGGGGGTGATCTCGAGGTACTGGATGACTCCGTCTGGGTCGATGAGGAACGTGGCGCGGTCGGCCAGACCGGCGCCCTCGCGCATCACGCCGAAGTTGCCCGTGATCGTGCCGTTGGGGTCGCCGACCATGAAGTAGCGGATCTTGCCGATGGTGTCGGACGCCGCGTGCCAGGCCTTGTGCACGAAGTGGGTGTCGGTCGAGACCGAGAAGACCTCGACGCCGAGGCGCTGGAGCTCGTCGTAGTGGTCGGCCATGTCGCCCAGCTCGGTGGGGCAGACGAAGGTGAAGTCGGCGGGGTAGAAGAACACGACCGACCAGCGGCCGCGCAGGTCGGCGTCGGTGACCTCGACGAACGTGCCCTGGTGGAAGGCCTGGGCGGTGAAGGGGAGGATCTCGCTGTTGATCAGAGCCATGGAACGGTGCACCTCGCGCGTTCTGGAAGAAGGGTGGAACGTTGTCTCGATGTCACGATATTCGGGGCCGAACGACCGTTCCGCGCGGGGTGTCCCGTCGTGGGGAACGAGCCTGATTTAGCCGCCGGGGAGCCCGTCGGCTATCCTCGTGCGAGTCCCTCGCGGGACGGGCGCCCGTAGCTCAACGGATAGAGCATCTGACTACGGATCAGAAGGTTTGGGGTTCGAATCCCTACGGGCGCGCAGAGCGGACCACAGGCCCTCGCAGCACCGGCTGCGGGGGCCTTCGTCGTTCGCGACCGGGCGGGCTAGCCGACCCGCGAGTGCCGCCGGACGACGAACCACTGCTGCACGTAGCGGCGGTAGAGGGAGGCACTCTCGACGTTGAGTGTCACCTCGTCCCCACGGGTCAGCGAGCCCTGGGCCCAGTTGGCCGTGCCGGTCCACACGCCGGCATAGCGCGGGTTGTCGCCGTAGGTGCCACGGATGGCCAGCGACTTCATGTGGGTGCGGGTGTTGGCCAGCCCGTCGTCGTCGGTGTCGACCCGGCTGTTGAAGAACTCGATGAGGCCGGCGCGACGGGCTGCGTGCATCTTGGCCCGGAGTCTGCGGTCCACCGCACCGAAGATGATGTGCACCTTGCAGCCATGGGTGGCCAGGCTGCGCACCTTGTTCCAGATGTGGACGCCGCGTGGCCCGTTCCACCAGAACTGCTGGATGTAGAGCTGGGTGGGGCCGACGTCGCTGGTGCAGCGGATCTTGCGCAGGTCGACCATGAGGGGGTCCCGCGGGATGCCGACCCCCACCATCGGGAAGAACCGCAGGGTGAAGGGGCCGTCGACCAGCTCGACGAGCTCCCGGCCGGCGTGCTTCTGCGCGGTCATCTCGTGGTGCATCTTCTCGACGAACGCGAAGGTGTCGGGGCGGTTCTTGATCACGTAGAGGTCGTTCCACCCGGTGTTGACCCCACCCCCGTTGAGGTTGGTCGACGCGAGCATCACGACGTTGTCTGCGGACCCCACCGTGGAGAAGGCATAGATCTTGGCGTGCATGTTGGCGTCGTTGGCGCCCCGGCAGCTGCCCGAGCACTTCAGGACATAGCTGCCGTCCTTGCCCCACGTGACCGGGTTGCCGGTCGGTCTGCTCAGGGCCCTGCGCACCTCGCTCTTGCTCATCAGGGGGATCCCCTGGCCGCCGGTCTCGCCGGCCTTGTGGTGGATCTTCCGGTTGCACCGACCCGCGCGCGGGCGGTGGTCGGGGACCCCGTCGTGGTTCCTGTCGGTGGCGTTGTCGGCGTTGAGCGCGGTGACGATGCGGCGGAACGGTCTCGAGGCCACGTCGCGGTCGATGATGACGCGGACCGAGACCCCGCGCCGACAGGCGCCGATGATGGCGTCGGCGCTCGAGTTGCGGTCGAAGAGGAAGGCCGCGATCAGCAGCTCCGGGTGCGGGTCGCGGGCCGACGGCTTGATGCGGCGGATGGCCTGCTCGACCTTGAGGACGATCCGGGCGCGCGCCGCGCGTCCGCCCCAGGGGTGCGGGGTGTTGAAGGTGACGCCGCCGCCCGGCTCCCAGAGCCGCGCCTGGGCGGGAGCCGCGGTGAGCGGCAGGAGGATCGCCAGCAGGAACAGGGCTATCCGGCGCATCTCATTCCCCCACGTGGACCTGCGTCGACTCGGTCGGGCCGAGCGTCGAGCACATGCTAGATCGCCGCTCGCGCCGGCGACATGACCGATCGGTCACGACACGGTGACGAATGCAGCGGAGCCCCCGGACGACGTCCGGGGGCTCCGCGAGGCTGGTGCTGGACGAGCCTCAGGCGTTGATGCGGATCATCTTCCGGTTGACGAACTCCTCGATGCCGAACCGACCCAGCTCACGGCCCATGCCGGAGCGCTTGACGCCGCCGAAGGGCAGCTCGGCGCCGTCGGCGTCGACGCAGTTGACGAAGACCATGCCGGCCTCGATCTGAGCGGCGACGCGCTCGGCCTGCTCCGGGTCGTTGGTGAAGAGGTAGGACCCGAGGCCGAACGGGGTGTCGTTGGCGAGCTCGACGGCGGCGGCCTCGTCGGGGACCTTGAAGACCATGGCGACGGGGCCGAACAGCTCCTCATAGAAGGTCTTGCTGTCCCGGCTGACGTTGGTCAGCACGCCGAAAGGCACGTGCGCGCCGTTGCGCTCGGCGCCGGACGATGCCAGCGACGCGCCACCCGCGGTGGCCTCCTCGAGCTGCGCCATCAGGGTGTCGGCGGCGCCGGACGAGCTCAGGGGGGCGCTGCCGTTGGCGACGACGCCGGCGGTGAACTTCTCCAGGAAGTCGTCGTAGAGGTCCTCGGTCACGATGAAGCGCTTGCCGGCGTTGCAGGCCTGGCCCGTGTTGCCCAGGCGGGCGGCCAGCGCGGCCTCGACGGTGGCGTCCATGTCGTCGCTGCCGAGCACGAGGAACGGGTCGGAGCCGCCGAGCTCGAGCACGACCTTCTTGAGGTTGCGTCCGGCGACCTCGGCCACGGCGGCGCCGGCACGCTCGGACCCGGTCACCGACACGCCCTGCACGCGCGGGTCGGCGACGATGTCGGCGATCTGGTCGTGGGTGGCGTAGACGTTGACGTAGGCGCCCTCGGGGAAGCCGGCGTCGTCGAAGATCTTCTGGAGCGCCTCGGCCGAGGCCGGGCACTGCAGGGCGTGCTTGAGCAGGATGGTGTTGCCCAGGCACAGGTTGGGGCCGGCGAACCGGGCCACCTGGTAGGCCGGGAAGTTCCACGGCATCACGCCGAGCAGCACGCCGACGGGCTCGCGGGTGATCCGCGCGGTGCCCTCACCGGCGAGCAGCGTGATCTCCTCGTCGGCGAGGAACGTCTCGGCGTTGTCGGCGTAGTACTGGTAGATCGCGGCGCTGAACTCGACCTCGCCGACGGCCTCCTCGCGGGGCTTGCCCATCTCGGTGACCATCAGGTCGGCGAGCTCCTCGGCCCGCTCGGTGTGCAGCTGGGCGACCCGGGCGACGAGCGCAGCGCGCTCGGCCACGGTCGTGGTCCGGCCCCAGGACTTGTAGGCCGCCTGGGCCTTGGTGATCGCCGCCTGGATCTCCTCGTCGGTGGCAGCAGGGTAGGTCTTGATGGTCTCCCCCGTGGCGGGGTTGACGACCGCGTAGGCAGTCAATTTCGCTCCTCATGGTCGTGGTGTGCTTCGTAGTCAATCGAGTCTGGGCCGTCAGGGCAAGGAATCCGTTGCGATCGTGGACCGACAGGCCCCGCCGGCGGCTCTGGGCGTGGGTCAGTCCGGGGCGGTCATCCGCGTGAGCCGCTCGGACAGCAGCTCGACGCGGTGCGCGTTGCCGTGCAGGCGGACATAGCGGTCGCCGTAGGCGGCGAGCAGCACGTCGTCGAGACGTCGTACGGCGCCCGTCCGGTGCCGGTAGCCCAGCTTGGACTCGAGGGCCGCGCTGTCGATCGGCCGGATGACCGACGCGAGCTCGCTGAGCGAGGTGATCCCGAGCTCCAGCACCAGGCCGGAGATCCACGCGTAGTGGTCGGTGCGCGACCAGTCGGCGTCGGCGTACTGCCCCGCCAGGAAGGCGGCCAGCTCCGGTGCCGTGATGCGCGGGTCGTCGACCACGCTCTCCGGGGCGCCGGGCTCGTGCTCGACGAGGTGGGAGCGGAGCCGGTCGCGGATGGTGGAGAACTCGCGGTCGGCGAGCTCGAGCAGCCCGGCGGCCAGGGTGAACCGGCGGTCGAGGTCGTGGATGTGCTCCTCGGGCACCGATCCCTTGTAGCGGATGTCGTGCTCGAACTCGGCCCACGCGTGCTGGAGCACCGTGCGCAGCTGCACCTGCACCTGGCGGTCGCCGACGGCCGGGCAGGCGGCGCGCGACTCGGGCCGCAGGCGCGCCTGGAGATGGCGGCTGGCATAGCCGAACCGGCCCTCGCGGGCGGTCTCCTCGCCGAGGTCGCGGTCGTCGTGGACATCGAGCTCGTCGTGCAGGAGCGTGGCCACCGCGTCGACGTCGGCGTGGACGTAGGTCACGACCCGCACCCCGATGAGGTCGGTCATGTCGGTCAGCGGGTCGGCGTCGGGCGTCGCCGCCAGGAAGCGGCCGACCTTGGCGGCGAACGAGGCGATGCCCTTGGTCCGCCCGGTGACGGTCTGGTAGTTGATGCCCGCGTCGTCGAGGACGCTGGTGACGAGCGCGACCGCCTGGTCGACGGCGGGGACGAGCGTCGGCCGGAGGGCGGCATAGTCGCGGACCGCCCGGGCGACGGGGTCGGCGGCCCTGCGCGGAGCCCGGGGGGAGGGCTCGTGCCCGGCCGGCAGGGTCGGGGTCACGATGGTGCCGGTGTCCGGGTCGCCATAGACGGTGACCCGGTCGGGACTGCGGTCGGCGAGCAGCGCGACGTAGGCGCAGAGCACCGCGTCGACCTGGTCCTCGACGACGCGCAGGTCCACCTTGCGGGTGGCGTCGCCCACGGCCGCGACCAGCGCCCGCCAGTCCGGGTTGTCGACGAGGTGCAGCGGGCAGTCGGCGCCGCCGAGGCCCTCCAGGAGCTGGGTGAGCAGCAGCAGCTCCGAGCGCAGGGTGTCGAGGTCGCGGCCGGGCTTCTGCTTGTACTTCAGGGTCCGGCCGAGGCGGAAGAGGGCGACGGTGGCCGGGTGGGGATAGACCTCGAGGGCGCGCCGGGGACCCACCGACGCGGGGTCGAGGTCGAGGTCGAGACGTGCGGCGAGCACGGCGCCCCGCGGTGGGTCCAGCTCGGGCTTGCCCGTGTTGACCGGGTGGGCGCCGGCGTCGAATCGGGCGAAGTCGCGGTTGAGCGCCGCCTCGGCCGGCCGGTTTCCGGTGGCGTTGGTGACGACGAGCGGCGCGTCGAAGGCGACGCGGCAGTCGCCCTCGACGTACGGCGTGACCGCGGCGACGACCTCGTCGTCGGTGACCGCGGCCCGGACCTCTAGCAGGTGGCCGCGCGCGTCCAGCACCGCGATCCCCGTGGGTTGCCTCCGACCCCAGGCGAGGTCGATGCCGACGTAGTGCATGCCCCCACGCTACGAGACACCGCGGCCCGAGCTGCTCAGTCGAGCGCCAGTGCCGCCGTGGCGGCGAGGACCGCGTCCAGGTGCGAGCGGTCGCCCGAGCCGTCGAGGACGAGCTCGCCGGGCGAGATCCGGTTGGCCGCGAGCCGGCAGAAGCCGACGGCGTCGGTGACCACCCCGACGCGCGAGGACGCGCCGGAGTCGGGTCCGAGCCGGACCTCCCAGGTGCCACCACCCGGACCCGTGAGCACCAGCCGCAGGTCGATCGGCTCGCCGAGGCCCGTCCGTGCGGCGCCGACGGGCAGGCCGCGCGCGGCGAGGTCGGTCATCAGGGTGAGCATCGAGTGGTCGGGCAGGGACGGCGCGCGCCCGGTCACGAGCCGGATGTCACCCTCGTGGGACCACAGCTCGAAGGTCCGCACGACGCAGAGGGAGGCCGCGCGGAGCCGCATGGTGTGCAGCCCGACCCCCTGCTCGGGGTCGGCCGCCGCGAACGCGGCCAGGCTGGCGGCCACGGCGTCGCGCCAGGCGGCGAGCGTCTCCGCCGGTGGCCGCCCCCGGTGCTCGTCGGCGTGTGGCTGGGTCGAGCCGACGTGGTCGGCGTCCGCGACGCGGGCGTCGCCGCGCAGGGCGCGCTGCACGTCGCCCTCGACGCCGACCAGGTGGCCCACGAGTCCCTGGACGTCCAACCCGCGCAGCACGGGCAGGAGCCACTCCTCCTCGGTCAGGGCGGCCAGCACGTCGTCGAAGGAGCGCGTGGCTCGGGTGAGGGCCTCGAGCGGGGTGATCGACGGCGGCGCGGGGGAGTAGCGGCCGGGCGCGCGGCGCCCGAGCGACGCCTGGAGCACGCGGCGGCGCAGCGCGTCGGGCAGCGCCGGGTGGCGAGGGGCGGAGGTCATGGTTGCTCCAGGAGGTCGCGGTCCAACAGGGAGGCGAGCTTGGCGTGGGCGAGCCGGATGCGCGACTTGGCCGTGCCCTCGGGGATGCCCTCGGCGGCGGCCACCTCGCGGTAGGTCATGCCCTCGAAGTAGGCGAGCTCCACGACCCGCCGCTGCTCGTGGGGCAGCTCGGCGATCGCCCGGCGCACCAGGCGGGCCGCGTCGGCGGTGGCCACCTCGTCGGCCACGGAGCCGGCCAGCCGCGTGGGGTCGAGACGGAACTGCCGCTCCTGGCGTGCCGTGCGGCGCAGCTCGCTGCGCAGCAGGTCGAGGGCGCGGCTGCGCGCGAGCATCGCGAGGTAGGTCGCCAGCGAGCCGGCCGCGGCGTCGAAGCGCTCGGGGTGCGTCCACAGCCGCACGAAGACGTCCTGGACGACGTCGTGCGCCAGCGACTCCTGGCCGAGGATGCGGCGAGCGGCGTGGTGCACCGCGCCCGCGAGGTCGTCGAAGATCTCCGCGAGCGCGTGGTCGTCGCCCGCTGCGAGCCGCGCCGCCAGGGCCGCATCGCTGCCCATCCTCGGCACGTTAGGTCCTGCTTCCCTCACCACGCAATGGCCCCGGGACGCCGGGGTGTGGGGGCGCCTCGGCGCGAGCGTGCCGTGACGCCCGCCCGTGGTCATGGTCGCGGTCATCCGGCCTCCCTCCGCGCGCGTTCCCGTCGTCTGGTGGGAGTACGACGCCGGAGGGGTCGCCGGATCACCCACCGGCCGGAGCACCCCGCTCCGGGGAGGGCGCCGCGTCGTCGCATCGGGTGACGACCCGGCGAAGCCCGCCGGCCGGAGAAGTGATCCGGCCGCCGCTCCGGTGTCGTAGACCCACCAAGCAGGTCCGGTCCGGACCTCCGATCGACAGCCCGAGGTGTCGATGATGGGAACAGCCCAGCGCAGGCAACCGGTCTCCACACCGGAGATCGACGGCGTGGTCGAGTCGCTCGCCGCGGTCACCCGGAGGTTCGAGGCCGCCGGCGACCCGCGTCGCCACTTCGTGGCCACCTATGCGCGGACGACGGCGGCCGTGCGCGACGCCGTACGCGCCGGAGCGTTCGAGGACCCTGCCTGGGTCGACCGGTGGGACGCGGCGTTCGCGCGGCTCTATCTCGACGCCCTCGCGGCCTTCGACGCCGACCCGGCGACCGCTCCCCGTCCGTGGCGGGCGGCGTTCACCGCGGATGCCGACCTGCCGGCGCTGCGGCTCCTGCTCCTCGGGATGAACGCCCACATCAACCTCGACCTGCCGCAGGCGCTGCTGGCCGTCATCGACGACGACGGGTTCGCCGACCCCGACCTGCTCGCCCTGCGCCGTCGCGACCACGAGCGCATCGACGACGTGCTCGCGTCGCGCGTGGCCGCCGAGGACCGGGAGCTGGCGGCCGGAGCCGGCTCCCGCCTCGGCCGGTCGCTCCTGGACCGCGCGCTCGTCCCGCTCAACCGGATCGCCACCCGCCGGTTCCTGGCCGAGTCGCGCCGCCGGGTCTGGCACAACGCCTCGGCCCTCCAGCGAGCCCGGGTCGCCGGGCCGGCCGCCTACGCCCGCCGTCTCGCCGAGCTCGAGGAGCTCGGCGCCGCCCGCATCGCCGACCTGGTCGCGCCCGGCCAGGTCCTGCTCAAGCTCGCCCGGGGCGGCTTCGGGGTCACCCTCCCGTTCTCCTCCTGACCGCCCGCGTCTCATCCCCTTCCACCCATCACCTGGAGCCGACATGTCCTCAGCGACCCCTGCCCACCGCCCGTCCCGCGCCGTCGTCCTCGGCGGCAGCCTGGCCGGTCTGCTCGCCGCCCGTGTGCTGTCCGAGCACGTCGACGAGGTCGTCGTCGTCGACCGCGACGACCTCGACACCGACCTCGAGGCGCCGCGTCGCGGCGTGCCCCAGGGTCGCCACACCCACGGCCTCCTGGTCCGCGGCGCCGAGGCGATGGAGGCGATCTTGCCCGGGCTCGGCGACGGCGTCGTCGCCCGCGGCGGACGGCGCGCGGACATCATGCTCGGCACTCGGTGGGTCCTGCAGGACAACCTGCTGGCCCAGGGCGAGACCGGGCTCGTGGGCATGCTCTGCTCCCGCGTGCTCCTCGAGGCGGAGGTCCGCCGCCGGGTCGCGGCGACGCCGGGCGTCCGCTTCGTCGGCCGGCACGACGTGGTCGGGCTGCTCGCCTCTCCCGACCGGACCCGGGTGACGGGCGCTCGGGTCGCGCACCGGGAGACCGGTGGCGAGCCCGCCTTCGTCGACCTCGAGGCCGAGGTCGTCGTGGACGCGACGGGTCGCGGCTCGCGGGCCTCCCGGTGGCTGGGCGAGCTGGGCTTCGAGGAGCCCGAGGTCACCACCGTCGAGGCTGGCCTGTCCTATGTCACCCGGCTCTTCCTCGCCCGTCCCGGACTGCTCGAGGACCTCGACGCCGACGTGGTCGGCACCCGGCCGCCCCACGGCCGGTCCGGGGTGGCGCTCCGCCTCGAGGGCGACCTGTGGACGGTCACGCTGGCCGGGCAGGCCGGCGAGTGCCCGCCCGCGGACCTCAACGGCTTCCTGGACTATGCCCGGTCGCTGCCGACGCCCCACCTCGCCGAGATCATCGAGGGCTGCGAGCCGGCCGGCGAGCCGATGCACTACCGCTTCCCCGGGAGCCGCTGGGTGCGCTGGGAGAAGCTGTCGCGTCGGCCCGAGGGCCTCGTCGTCATCGGCGACGCGGTCTGCTCGTTCAACCCGGTCTATGGCCAGGGGATGAGCTCGGCGGCCCACCAGGCGCTCCGGCTCCGCGAGCTGCTGGCCGACGGCGGGACGCAGCGGCTCGCCCGCCGGACGGCCACGGCGTTCGCGGCCGTCGCCGCCACCCCGTGGGCGCTGGCCACCGGGAGCGACCGCCGGTTCCCGGGCCAGGACCGCAAGCCGCTGCCGGAGCGGGTCCTCGACCGCTATGTCGACCGCCTGCTCGTCGTCGCCTCGGTCGACCGCGGTGTGACGCTGGCGTTCGCGAGGGTGCTCAACCTGCTCGCCCCTCCGCCGAGCCTGCTCGCGCCGCGGGTCGCGTGGAAGGTGCTCGGACCGGGATCGGGCCGGGTCGTCCGCGCCGCCCGCGAGCGACGGACGGCCCAGGCGACGCGGGCCGGGTCAGGCGCCCGCGAGTCCCAGCCGGCGGTGGCGGGGTGACCCGTGACCGGCGAGCGGCCTCGCCCTGGTCGTTCGACCCCGCTCGGCTGGCGGCACACGAGACCGCGGCGTGGGTCGCCTACTACCGCCGGGACTGGCGGGGCGTGCTCGCCTCCGCGGTCGGCCTGGTGCACGAGGGCTTCGGCCTGGGTCGCCTCGCGACGGTGCGCGGGGCGTGGCTGGTGCTGCGCGCCAACCGGGCCTGGGCGCCGTACCCCGCCAACGACCCCGACGCCGCCCGGAGGCTGATGAGCTCCTTCTATGTGTCGGTGATCCGCGCGCACGGCCTGGCGCTCGACGCGGACGAGGCGGCCGCCCTGGAGGTGGCCTGGTGGCGCGAGCACCGCATCCTGCAGCGCGAGCGGACCGAGGACGACGAGGGGGCCCTGGTCGAGGCGCTGACGCGGCTCTATGCCTACGTCTACTCCCGCCCCCCGGAGACCGTGCGCGAGGCGGCTCGGCACCGGGCGCTCGCGATGCGGGTCTCCGACGCCTGGGTGGCCGACGGGTGCCATCCGGGCGACCCGCGCCTGGGGGTCGAGCTCGCCGAGCTCGAGACGTCCTACCGGAGCCTGCTGGCCGCCGTCGGGCACACCGACTTCTCGCCGCGCGGATCGACAAATCGAGGGCTTCCTGACGGCTCATCGGGTCCCGTCCGGACGCCGATCAAGGCTGGTTCGGTCGGCCTCAGGGGTCCGGTCGACGGGTCCGCCTCTCGACACCAGCGTTCCGTTCTCCGGAATGGTACAGTCCAGTAACTCCAAGTTACCTTCGGAATCAGTTGTCAAAGATCGACACCATCCACTGAATCAGTGGTTTCGCGCGATCTCCGTGTCGTCGCGAGACGGATCCGCGGAATGCCCCCTAGCGTATTGCCTGCAACGGAGGAGCAACCGGATCGGGCCGGGAGCTCACGGAGTGGATCGGATCGGGCCGAGACACCCCAGGAACCTGACCAGCGCCTTCCCTCGGTACTAGCTCGTTCCCATCTTTCGCGGCGGCGTACGTCCCTCTCGGGGGTCGTACGACGACACGGACCGCTGCACACAAAGTAGGTCCGTCGCAACCCCCCAGCGACGGCCAGCACATCTCCCCATCCCCGTGGGGAACCTCCTGAGGATAGGGGGCGTGACGGAGTAAGAGGCCTCCGCCGCGCCCCCTACTCACGTCCCCGGGGCCGTGTCGTCGTCCGGTCCCGGGTCGGTTGACCTCCACCCAACTCCGAGAGGGCGCCCGTCGGGCCGAGCTTCGAGTCGGGCTGAGCCCGGACGTCCCCACCCGTCCTTCGCCGGTGCGACACTGCGGGGATGCGGATCCCGGACCCGGCCCTGGTGCTGCTGGTCGGGGCGGCCGGGTCCGGGAAGTCGACGTGGGCCGCGAGCCGGTTCCGCGCGGCCGAGGTCGTCTCCTCGGACGCGCTGCGCGGCGTGGTCGGCAGCGGTCCGGGGGACCTCGACGCCTCGGAGGACGCGTTCCGGCTCCTCGACCAGATCGTCGAGGGTCGCTGCCGTCGCGGGCTCACGGTCGTCGTCGACACCCTCGGCCTCGACCCCGAGCGTCGTACGGCGTGGGCGGCGCTCGCCCGTGCGGCGGGGCTGCCCACCGTGGCCGTCGTGGTCGACAGCCCTCCGGCGGTGTGCCGGGCCCGCAACGCCCGGCGAGACCGGCCGGTGCCGGCCGCGGTGCTGGCCGGTCAGCTCGCTCGGATGCGGGAGGTCCCCGCCGAGCTGGCCCGCGAGGGCTGGGCCGTCGTAACCGTCGCCGGTGGGGGCGGCGAGCCCGAGCCGGTCCGGCGGCCCTCGGCGCCCGCGACCCCCGCGGCCGGCCCGCGCGTGCTGCTGCAGGTCGGTGGCTTCCCCTGGGGTGAGGACCCGATGGCCTGGCTGCGTGGCGTCGCGGTGGCGGCCGGTGAGGCCGGCTTCGCCGGGCTGGCGCTCATGGACCACCTCGTGCAGATCCCCCAGGTCGGCCGCGCCTGGGACCCGATCCCGGAGCCGTGGGTGACCCTCGGGGCACTGGCCGCGCTCGGGACCGGTCTGGAGCTGGGCACCCTGTGCACCCCCGCGACCTTCCGGGCGCCCGGCATCATCGCGAAGGCGGCCGCCACGCTCGACGTGCTCAGCGGCGGCCGTGCGTTCTGCGGTCTCGGGGCCGGTTGGTGGGCGCGGGAGCACGCGGCCTTCGGGCTCCCCTTCCCGTCGACGGCGCGCCGGCTCGACGCCCTCGAGACCGCCGCCGAGACGCTGCGCGCACTGTGGGCGCCGGGCACCAAGGCCTATGACGGCGAGCGGGTCTCGCTGCCCGAGACCACCTGCTATCCCCGCCCGGTGGGACCGCTGCCGCTCGTGATCGGCGGCGGAGGGGAGCGTCGTACGCTCCGCGTCGCCGCGCGGTGGGGCGACGCCTGCAACGTCCGCGCCGACCTCGACACGGTGCGACACAAGACGGTGGTCCTGCACCGCCACTGCGACGACGTCGGCCGCCCGCGCCAGGAGGTCGAGGTCACCGTGCTCGACGTCGCGGTCGTGGGTCGCGACCGCGAGGACGCCTGGGCCCGGGTCGAGCGGCTGCGGGGGCGCGGCAAGGCCGCCGACTTCGCCGCTCGTCACCACGCCGGTGACGCGCGGAGCCACCGCGAGCGCTATCTGCGGCTCGTGGAGGCCGGAGTGGGCTCGGTGTTCCTGGCGCTGCCCGACCTCGCCGGCGCCGACGACATCGAGCGGGCGGCCGAGCTGGCCCGGCTCTGAGGCGCAGCCGGGTCCGGGGCCCGCGCGGCCCTCAGCGCAGCAGGCCGTCGGCGATGACCTCGAGCATCTGGTCGACGGTCGGGCGGGGCAGGTCGCTCGCGTCGGCGACCGTGGCGACCCCGCCGACGAGGCGGGCCATCTGCAGGGAGTCGACCCCCGGCCGCAGGTCGCCGGACAGCGTGTCGATGACCTGCTGGTTGGCGCCGCGCAGCACCTGACACTTGGTCATGATGGGCGAGGTCTCGTCGTCCATGGCGCCGGTGATCTTGGCGGCGCCGCCCTTGTGCAGGGTGATGAGCGCGACGTAGCGCCCGAACCAGCGCAGCAGCATCGCGCGCGCGTCGCCGCCCTCGGTCAGGGTCTCGTCGACCGAGGCCTGCACCCGGTCGACCCACGCCTGCATGACCGCGTCGATGAGGGAGTCGCGGTTGGGGAAGTGCCGGTAGAGCGTGCCGGGCCCGACCCCCGCGGCCTTGGCGATGTCGTCGAGCGGGACGTCATAGCCCCGCTCACGGAAGAGGACGCGCGCCACCTCGACGATCTTCTGGCGGTTGCGTGCCGCGTCGGCTCGCACTGCGCTCGACCCCCTTCGGGAAGAAATTCGGCTGGTCCCTTGATAACCGGAGACTGTCTCCGTATCGTTGACCACCTAAACGGAGCAACTCTCCAGATCAGTCTACGTCGGTCGACAAGACCAGAACAGGACTCCCCATCATGTCTTCCACCCTGCTCGAGCGCGCCCAGACGCCGACCGTGCCACGAGACCGCAACCCGGCCCTCGGCATGGCCATCGTGCTGGTCGCGCAGCTCATGCTCATCCTCGACGCGGCGGTCATGAACGTCGCCCTTCCCCGGATCGGCCAGGACCTGGGTTTCACGTCAGCCGGGCTGTCGTGGGTCCTCAACGGCTACGGCCTCGCCTTCGGCGGTCTGCTCCTGCTCGGCGGCCGCCTCGGCGACGTGCTCGGCCGGCTTCGCGTCTTCTGGACCGGCGTGGCGGTGTTCACCCTCTTCTCGCTGGCAGGAGGGCTGGCGCAGACGGCCGGTGAGCTCGTCGCCGCCCGGATCCTCCAGGGCGTCGGCGCGGCGCTGGCGGCGCCGTCCGTGCTCGCGCTGCTCACCACCTCCGCCCGGACCGAGGGGGAGCGCAACCGGGCCCTCGCCCTCTTCGCGGCCGTCTCCTCGGGTGGGGCGACCCTCGGCCTCCTGCTCGGCGGCGTGCTCACCGACCTCGGCTCCTGGCGCTGGACGTTGTTCATCAACGTGCCGATCGGCCTGGCGGTGCTCGCCCTCGTGCGGCGCTATGTCGTCGAGACGCCGCGCCGGCCGGGGCGCTTCGACATCGTGGGCGCGATCGCCGCGACCGGCTCCGCGGTCAGCGTGGTCTGGGCGCTCATCGGGGCCCCCGAGCACGGGTGGGGCTCGGTCCGCACGGTCGGCGGCATCGCGCTCGGTGCCGTCCTGCTGGGCATCCTGCTCGTCACCGAGGCCCGGGTCGCACACCCGCTGCTGAGGCTGTCGCTGCTGCGCAGCCGTCGCCGGGTCGCCGGACTGGTCACGATGGCCACGATGGTCGCCGCCCAGTTCCCGCTGTTCTTCCTCGGCGTGCAGTATCTCCAGCTGCAGCTGGGCTATGGCCCCGTGGCGACCGGGCTGGCGTTCCTCCCCCTGTCGCTCGGCATCTTCACGATGTCGCGCTTCACGCCGCGCCTGGTGGCTCGGTTCGGCACCGCCCCCCTGATGGTGCTCGGCACCGCGGGCATCGCCACCAGCTCGCTGTGGCTGGCGGGCCTGCCGGCGTCGGGCTCGTTCGTCGTCACCGTGCTCGGCCCCTTCCTCCTCAACGGGCTGTCGGCAGGGCTGGTCTTCATGCCGACGACCGCGACGGTGCTGGCCGACGTCGAGGCCGTGCACGCCGGGTCGGCGTCCGGTCTGCTGCAGACGATGCAGCAGCTCGGCGGAGCCATGGGAGTCGCGATCGTGGCCAGCACCTACGCCGCCCACCACCCGGCGTCGGCCCCGTTCGTCACCGGCATCCCGGCCGCCTTCGAGGCGTCCGCACTCATCGCCACGATCGCGGTGGTCTCGGCGGCGTCGCTGCTCGTACGACGCCGCGTCCCGGCGCTCGCCGAGGCCGGCTGAGGCGACCCACCCGGCTGGCCCCGACCTGCACGAAAACGCCACGGACGACGGCGCGACGGTCCTACCGTTGAATCGTGAACCGCTACGAGTGCAGTGACGGGGCCAGCCTCTGGCTCCCCGCCGCCGCGCCCGAGGCCGACGCCGGGGAGCCGGACCCGCACTGGGTCGAGGCCATGCGCCGGCTCAACCGGATCCAGGACCCGTTCGCCCGCCAGGTGCTCGCCCTGCACCACGAGTGCGGCACCGGCCGCGGAGTCTGTGACGCGGGGCTGCCGCCCGTGGAGCCGCACGTCACCTGGGGCTGTGAGACCACCGCGCTCATCGCCCACCAGTTCGGCGTGGCGTTCCCCGTGGGCGGGCTCGGCGGCGACGCGTCCCTGACCGCCTGACCCCGCAAGGCCCGTCCGGGCCATCGCCCGCGGCAGCGGACCGGCGTAGCGTGGTCTGCTTCCTGCGCGGCGGAAGGAGCGCGGCATGACCAGGCACGCACCGGGTCCCAGGGTCGCCCCGCTCGTCGTGCTCGCGGTTCTCCTCCCCCTCGTGGGTCCCGCGGGCGGGGCCGCCGCCGACGGGCGACGCCGCGACTTCACCCCGGGGGCCGTCGACGTCGGCGACCCCTACGAGCCCGGGCTGGGCAACGGCGGCTACGACGCCCTGCACTACGACGTCGCGGTCGACTACCGGCCGGCGACCGGTCGGCTCTCGGGCCACACCACGGTGACGGCCCGCGCGACCCAGGACCTGTCGCGCTTCGACCTCGACTTCGCGCTGACCGCGTCCGAGGTGTCAGTCGACGGCGTCGCGGCGGAGTTCCGGAGCCGGCGGATCTCGGGTGACAACGGCATCGAGCTCGAGGTCACGCCGGCCACGGGGATCCCGGACGGGGCGACCTTCACCGTCGACGTGACCTATGCCGGCACGCCGGCCTCGGTCACGCGCAACGGCTACTCGCCGTGGAGCGACACCCCCACCGGCATCACCTGCTGGAACGACCCCGATCCCGCGGCGCAGTGGTGGCTGCCACTCGACGAGCACCCGTCCGACAAGGCGACGTTCGACGTCGCGGTCACCGCCCCGGCGGACCGGCAGGCCATCTCCAACGGTGTGCGCCTGGGCCGCACCGTGACCGGGTCCCGGGCCACGACCCGGTGGCGGTCGGCGCAGCCGCTGTCGCCCCACCTCGTCTTCCTGACCATCGGGCGCTACCGCCTCGAGCGCGGCCGAGCGGTCGGCGTCCCTGCCTACTACTTCTTCGAGAAGGGCAGCGGCCTGCTCGGACGGGCTCGTCCCGACGTGCTGAGGACGCCCCGGGTCCTGTCGTTCCTGCAGCGCCAGCTCGGTCCCTACCCGTTCGACGCGGCGGGCGGCATCGTGTTCGGGTGGGCGTTCCCGACGGCGTTCGAGACGCAGACCAAGCCGACGTACGCCGAGGGCGTGTGGCTGCGCCGGCGCGACAACGTCTGGGTCGTCGTCCACGAGAACGCGCACCAGTGGTTCGGCGACGACGTCACCTTCGGGCGGTGGCGCTATGTCTGGCTGTCCGAGGGGTTCGCGACCTATGCCGAGTGGCTGTGGTCGCAGGAGACGGGCGAGGGCAGCGCCCAGCGGATGTTCCTCGCGACCTACCGGCTCTACTCCGCCAACCCCGACTTCTGGGCCGAGCGGGTGGACCGGCCCTACTACCCGCTGAGCATCACCGTCTACGACCGCGGCGCGATGACCCTGCAGGCACTGCGCAACGTCGTGGGGACGCGGGACTTCTTCCGGATCATCCGCACCTGGGCCCGGGAGCGGTCGGGCGGCAACGGCACGACCGCACGCTTCCGTGCGCTGGCCGAGCGGGTCAGCGGTCGGTCCCTGGACCGGTTCTTCCACGTCTGGCTGGAGCGCCCGCGTCGGCCGGCGCCCACGGTGTCCAACGGCTTCCCCGCCGATGCTCGGGCGGCGCTGAAGGCTCGGGACCTGCCGGTGCCGACCCGGTGGGCCCCTCCCCTCGAGGCACCCACCCGGGCGGGCCGACCGGCACTCCGGTGACCACCCCAGGCCCGCTGCCGGCGCCGAGCCGAAAGGCCCGGGAACACCGACGGCCCGCCCGCGGTTGGTCCCGTCGTGCGCATCGAAGTCTGGTCCGACGTCGTCTGCCCCTGGTGCTACATCGGCAAGCGGCGGCTCGAACGTGCCCTCGCCGACCACGACGGCGACGTCGAGGTCGTGTGGCGGTCCTTCCAGCTCGACCCCTCCGCGCCGGCGCTGCCGGTCGAGTCGGTCGCCGAGCACCTGGGCCGCAAGTACGGCGGCGGCGTGGAGGCGGGACTCGCGATGATCGACCGGGTCGACGCCGTCGCGGCCGAGGAGGGGCTGGTCTACCGCCAGCGCGAGGCGCAGCGCGCCAACACCGTCGATGCCCACCGGCTGCTGCACCTCGCGGCGGAGACCGGTCACCAGGGTGCCCTCAAGGAGGCCCTCCTGGCGGCGTACTTCACCGAGGCCCGCAACATCGCCGACCACGCCACCCTGCGCGAGCTCGCCACCGCGGTGGGAATGCCGGAGGGCGACGTGGACGGCGTGCTGGCGACCGACCGGTTCCGCGACGACGTGGAGGCCGACGTCCGCCAGGCGGCTGCCTACGGCGCCACCGGAGTGCCGTTCTTCGTGGTCGACGGGCGCTACGGCATCTCGGGCGCGCAGCCGGTCGAGGTGTTCCGGCAGGTGCTCGAGCGCGCGGCCGCCGACCGGAGGGTCGAGATGGTGCAGGCCGCGGACGGCGACGGCGAGGTGTGCGGGCCCGACGGCTGCGCCGTCTGACGGTGGGGTGGTCCTCCCCGTCGACCGACAGGACGAGCGGCCGGCGGCCCCTGAGTGTCAGGGCCGGATCGGGACGCGCAGCCGGGTGACTGTCTCGTGCCCGCTCGCGAAGGCGGTCACCGTGACGTGCAGGGTGGTGCCCGCGTCGCCGGGCTGGACGACGTAGGTCTGCTCGCCCGTCAGCACGGTTCCGTCACGGCGCCACTCGAACGAGAACCCCGTGTCGAACATCTGGCTCCAGCGACCGTGCACCGCCGTGATGGTCGACCCGACCCTGCGGCGGCCCCGGACCCGGGGGACGACGAGCGCCTCGAGGGTCCGGGGGAGATCGACGACGAGCCGGTCGGTGACGTCGCCGGGCGCCAGCGTGAACGTCGGGGCCGTCCTCCAGGAGTAGCCACCGCCGACCCACTGCGGCACGAAGCCCGAGCGCCTGGCGGTGTCGTCCCTGAGGCCGATGGCCAGCAGCTTGAACGCGCCGGCCGGACGCTGGATCAGGTGATAGCGCCGGGCAATGGCGCCGGTCCACAGATCCTCGACCAGGCGACCGGTGTCGGCGTCGTAGAGCCGGTAGGACAAGGTGGGGAGCACGCGCCCGGTGGTGGCGTCGCGCGGCACGAGCTCGAAGCGGACCGCGCGCTCGGTGGTCAGGTCGAGACCGTCTCGGCCCACTCCGTCGGTGACGGACACCGACTGCTGCTCGGCCTGCGTCCACTGGCCCGGGTAGTAGACGGTGCGCCAGTCGGGGAGGGACGTCGGCCAGCCGATGCCGGAGGCTGTGATGTCGTACTCGCCGTCGGGAGCGAGGACGGCCCAGCGTCCCCGGCTGTCGGTCAGGAGCCCCCTGCCCCACATGCTGAGCCGGTCCTGGACCACGACGTAGACCCCCCGCACGGGCGATCCGGCGTCGTCGGTCACGACTCCCGAGAGCGTGTGCGGCGACAGCCGGGGGTCGGGGTTCGCGACCAGGACGTCGTCCTGCGTCGTCGCGGATCCGGGCCGGGCTCGGAGGAGTCGCGCGTCCCCGAGGGTCGACCCGCCCCCGCTGTAGGTCGTGGGGAAGCCGTGGGCCAGGCGGTCGGTGTACTCCAGCGCGTAGCGGCCGGGCGGCAGGTGTCGGATGCGCCAGTGGCCGTCGGCGTCGGTCATGGCGCCGCCCACACCCACCGACGTCCGCCCGACGAGCGCCCGCACGTGGAGCCAGGGGACGGGCAGGCCGGTCTCGGAGTCCAGGACGGTGCCGGTCAGCGTGGCGTCGAGTCCGCTCCCCTGCGCCTGGACGGGGGCGACGGCCAGCACGGCGGTCACCACGACCGCGGCGGCGAGCGCCCTGATGGCGGCGATCCTCACGACCCCATCCTGGACCGCCGCCCGCCCCCGCGCAGTCGAACCGGGAGCAAGCGAACGGCCGACCGTTCACGGCGGGGCCCGGTCGCGGCTAGCATGAGCGCCGCCGACCGGCCGCCCGAGCCCGGTGGCCCCGGGAGGTCCCGTCGTGCGTGCCCTTCGAGCCCTGATGGCGTCCGTCCTGGCCGCCGTCGTGGTCCTGCCGCTCGTCACGGTGGCCGCGGCCCGCGTGGCACCGCCCGTGCCGTGGTCCGACCCCGTGGCGATCCCTGGGACCGACGGGTTGGCCAACCCGCTCTCGGCGACGGCCCCCGACGGCACCGACGTGGTGGTGTGGGGCCTGAGCACGTCCACGCCGCTGGTCAACAAGGTGCTCGCCAAGGTGCGGCTGCCGGGCCGGCAGCGGTGGGTCGACGTGCCGGTGCGGATCCGGGGCGAGTACGCCGGGATCAACGACATCGTGGGCACGCCCGACGGCGACTTCTGGGCCGTGCTGGCGATCGGGGAGTCCACGGAGACCTATCTGACCCGGCTCGACACCAGGGCGGCGCGCTGGACGAGACCCGTGCGCCTGTTCACCGACCAGGCGGCCTATCACCACATGAGCCCCCGCCTCGGCCTGGCCGGGGACGGGACCCTGGTCGTCGCCGCCATCGCGCCTCCCGTGACCCCGCCGTCGGGTGACCCCGTCTACCGCATCGCCGTCGCGACCCGGGGTCCCAGAGGGTCGTGGACCTCCCGGTTCCTGAGTCCCGTCGACGCGATGGCGTCCGGACAGGAGGTCCATGTCAACCGGGCCGGGGACGTCCTGGTGTCGTGGATCCAGGGATACAACCTCCCCGACATGACGGTGCGCGCGGCGACTCGCAGCCACCGCGCCGGGTCGCCGTGGAAGATCAGGTCGCTCTCGGCGGCGGGTGACTCGCAGCGGGCGCACTCCGACCTGGCACCCGACGGAACCGCGGCCGTCGTCTGGTCGGCGACCTCGACGTCGTTCTCGGCGGCCCGGCTCTCCACGCTCGACGTGCGCGACCCGCTGGCCCCCTGGGTGGGCCGCGACCTGGTCACGGGGGTCAACCTCGGGGTGGACGTCTGGGTCCTCGCCGGCAACGGTGGCCGGGCGACCTCGGTGTGGCTCCAGGTCGGCGGGGGCCAGGTGCTCTGGTCGCGGCACCTCGACGGCTCCACGCTGGGCAGCCCGGTGCAGCTGTCGCGGGCCGGGGAGCTCGGCGAGCTCGACGGCCTGGTGCGCCGCCCCGACGGCGACGCGTTCGTCGTCTACCAACGGTTCACGACGGGGATCGTGAGCCTGGGCATCGAGGTCCGCACGCTCGTGGACGGCGCAGCGAGCGACGCCGTCCCGCTGACGGGCGACGCGGCCACCTCCGGCAACAGCAACAGCGAGCGGCTCGGGGTCGACGCCGCGGGACACGGGATGCTGCTCTACACCCACGGGGACTACCCCGACACCGACTACACGTGGCAGGCGCAGCTGGCCGCGCCCTCCGTCCTCACCGGCCCGGCCACCGGCGTCCCGGTCGCCCGCGCCCAGGTCGTGGGCCGAGTCGCGCCGGGTGGCACCGTCGGCTGCCGGTCGGGCTACTGGGCCGAGGCGGCACGGCTCCGCTATGGCTGGACGCGCAACGGCCACCCGATCGCCGGCGCCACGCACCGGTTCTACGACGTGGTGCGCGCCGACGCGGGCAAGCGCCTCGCCTGCCGTGTCGTCGCGTCGAACTCGACCGGGGTCGACACCACGCTCCGCAGCCGAGCCCGCGACGTCAGCCGGCGTTGAGCAGCCGTGCCTTCAGCGGTGCTCCCTCCTGGTCCCAGAGGACCGCGGCGTCGCCGCTGCCGGTGATGGCGGTGTCGAAGGACTCCAGGGCGTCGAGGTAGGGCGAGACCGTCGAGCGCGCCGTCCACGAGCCGCCGTGGGTGAAGAAGCTCGCATAGAGGGCCATGGAGCCCCAGCAGACGAGCACGTCTCCCGCGGCGTCGACCGCGAGGCTGACCTCCCAGGCCGAGTCGGAGTCGAGCTGGTGGAGGGTCGACCAGGTCCCGCCGGCGGAGCGCCGGGTGACGTCCACCCCGCCCGTCTGCCGGCTCACCGCGGCGACGACCGCGCCGTTGCCGACCAGCCCGACCGAGAACGCCTGCACCTCGACACCGGTCGCCACCCGCTCGCGGGCGCGCCACGCCTGGTGCCGCGGCTTGACGACCACCGACATCTTCTCGAAGCCGGAGTAGTAGCCGACCACGGCGTCGCCGGCCCGGTTCACGGCCAGCTCCGTGCGCCAGCTCTCGTTGCTGGGCGCGAGGGTGGTGGCGGCGGACCAGGTGCCCTTCGGCGAGCGCTCCCGGACCCGGAGCGGCCAGCGGGTGTCGCCCGCCGCCGTGCCGGTGAAGACGACGAACGTCCTGCCGTCGCCCGCGATGCCGACCCGTGGACGGTCGCTGCCGTTCGCGGGCGTCACGGCGTACGGCGCCTGCCAGTGACCGCCGGGCGGCAGGATGGCGGCCTGCACGCGTGCCGGCTGGGGCCGGTTCTCGCTGCCCCACTCCCAGGCCGCCACGACGCCGGCCTTGGGACCGACCGCGATGTTGATGTCCGAGGCACCCACCACGTCGTCGCCGTCGGTCGGGTAGCCCGCGAAGGCCACGTCCTTCGAGATCCGGACGGGAGCGGTCCAGGAGCCGCCCACCCGGTGCCGGGAGACGGTGACACCGTCGCTCCAGCCCTGGCGGAGGCTGACCCACGCCACGGTCACGGTGCCCTGGGCGTCGACGGCGAGGGCGGGGTCCTGGCCGCGGCCGATGGTCCTCGCCTTGGTCCAGGCGTGACCGGGGCGGTGCTGGCGCACCACGATGCTCCGCGGCCAGGTCAACGCCTCCCACACCGCCGTGACCCGGCCCTGGGCGTCGATGACGACCGACGGGTTCAGGGGGTTGCTGCCCATCCTGACGACGGGACCCCAGGTGGGCTCGGCGGCGCGGACGGCCGCCGTGCCCGCCGGCGCGGGGCCGGGCTCGGCCGATGCCCCTGCGGTCGCGGTGCCCTGCATCAGCAGGGCGGCGACGGTCAACACGGCCGCGGTGCGCGCGGACATGGCTGCCTCCTCGGATCGCCCGGAGGCGGGGGGCCCACCCCTCCGCAGGCTCCGACAGCGGCCCTCGGGCCGGTCCGACCTCGACGCTAGGTCGGCGTCGCCGTGGCTGCTAGGACGTGGGTCACGTCAGGTGCCTGTCGAGGAAGCGGACCGTCCTGGCCATCGCCGCGTCGAACCGCGGACCGAACGCGTGCTCCTCGTCGGGATACCAGGCGAGCCGGGCGGCGACGCCCGCTCGCGTGAGTGCCGCGAAGGAGGCGCGCGCCCAGCGGGGCGGGCAGGTGTCGTCGCTGCCGCCCTGGACGACGAGCAGCGGCTCGGTGATCCGGCCGAAGAACGGGCGGGCGCTGACCTGACGCCAGAAGCGCGCGCTGCCGGGCTGTCCCGGGAGTCCGTGGGTGCGCTCGACATAGCGGTCCAGGGCCGAGCGGCTGGGGTCCCCACGGATCCAGCGGTCGAAGTTCTGGGCCTCCAGCGAGCTCACGGGCGCCCAGACCGCGGCGGCCCGGACCAGGCCGGGCGCCATCTCGAGGGCCTTGAACACCACACCCCCGCCCATCGACCTGCCCATCAGCGCGATCCGACCGTCGTCGACGGCGACGCGCGTCGTCGCCCGGAGGGCGGTGGCGGCGTTGAGCACGTCCACGGAGTAGCCGAGCCGCATCTGCCGTGCGGCCGCGGGGTCGACGTCGGAGGCCGCGTGGTTGCGGTAGTCGACGTGGAACGCGACGAAGCCGCTGGCCGCGAGATAGCCGCGCTCGCGGGTCATCCCCTGCCCGGAGACATAGAAGGCGGGGTCGATGTAGCCGTGCGCGAGCACCACCGCCGGGAAGGGACCCGTGCCGGTGGGCACGTCGATCACTCCGGTGATGCGCAGGCGGCCGCTGCGATAGCTGGCGTCGTAGGACGTGTAGTCCGTGGTCCGCTCGCGGACGGCGCCCAGCCGGAGCCCCCGTCCGTCGAGGTCGAGGTCGAAGTAGGCCGGGACGGAGACGGGGTCGGGCGGCCGAGGGGTCCGCGCGCTCGTCGGCGCGGGAGCCGGGGGCCCGGTCCGGGAGGGGCTCGCGCTCGTCGGGGCGGGGGAGCCGGCGACCTCCCGCGCGGGCTCGCCGTGCACCCGGCGACCAGGGCCGCGGTCGCCAGGGCGACGCCGACGCCTCGCCGCGACATGGGGACATCGTGACAGGCGCTCCCCAGCGGGACGGGCATGCAGGCGAGCGGGTCGGGTACCCACCCCACGCATCACGACCGCCACGGGGAGAGGACCCTCGCATGAAGAAGCTGCTGTTGCTGGGCGCCGTCGCGGTGGGCTACGTGCTGGGCGCGCGGGCCGGCCGCCAGCGCTACGAGCAGATCAAGAGCGCCGCCCGCACGGTCAAGAACGACCCGCGGGTGCGCGAGACCACCCACCAGGCTGCCGACCTGGCGGCCACCGCCGCCTCCCAGGCCGCCGCCGCGGCCAAGGAGCAGGCGCCGGTCGTCAAGGAGCGGTTGGTCGACGCCGCGCACAAGGTCACCCCCGGTCACTGACCGGGGACGGCCGCACACCGCACCACCACCGAGCCATCCACACGGGAGGAGACCCACTGATGGGCATGGGTGACAAGGCACGTCACAAGGCCGAGGAGCTGACCGGCAAGGCCAAGGAGGCCACCGGCGCCGCCACCGACAACGAGCGCCTGGAGGCCGAGGGCCGCAACGACCAGGACGAGGCCAGGCTCAAGTCCGCCGGCGACAAGATCAAGGACGCCGCGCAGGACGTGAAGCGCGCCTTCTGAGACCTCGGGGTCAGTACGGCCCCCGCGGACCCTCGACACGCCGTCGGGAGCTCCGTGGGGGCCGTACTAGCGCCCCCAGGCCCCTTCCCGGCGCGGACGTCCGCACCTAGCGTGGGCGGATGCCTGCGCACGCGCCCGGTCGCACGTCGCGGCGGGCCGCCACCCTCGCGGCGCTCGTGCTCGCCCTCGTCCTGCCGCTCCTGAGCCCGCCCGCGACGGCGGCCGACCCGGTGCGACGGGACCCGACGCGACCCAAGGTCCCGGCCGGTCGCGCGGCACCCGTCGTGGGTCACCTGAGCCGGCCGCTGGACCCGGCCGACCCCGCCGCCGGCGACCTCCGGGTCGGCTGGGAGCTCTTCCCCGCGAGGCGGGGCGCCGCGAGGGGCACGGTCCTCGCGATCGAGGGAGGGCCGGGCTATGCGACCACCGCCAGCCGTGACTACTACCTCGAGCTCTTCGGCCCGTTGCTGCGGCACCGCGACCTGCTGCTGGTCGACGCCCGCGGCACCGGTCGCTCCTCGGCCATCGACTGCCCGGAGCTCCAGTCCTACCGCGGCGGCCACCTGCGCGCCGTCGCGCGCTGCGGACGGCAGCTCGGCCCCGCCAGCGACGTCTTCGGCAGCGCGTTCGCGGCCGACGACCTCGCCGCCGTCCTCGACCACCTCGGCCTCGACCGGGTGGACGTCTACGGCGACTCTTACGGCACCTTCCTCGGCCAGACCTTCGCGATCCGGCACCCCGACCGCGTCCGCACCCTCACCCTGGACGCGGCCTACCCGGTGACCGGGCTGAACCCCTGGTACCCCGACCTCAACCGGGCCCTGCGCGACTCGTTCCGCCGCGTCTGCGGCCGGGACACCCGGTGCCACGGCGACCCGGTCCGCCGCCTATCGAGGGCCGCCGACGCGCTGCGCCGACACCCGCTGCGCGGTCGCGCGTACGACGCCGACGGCACGCGGCGCCGCGTGCACGTCGACCTCGGCGAGCTCGCCTACCTGACCGGCGTGGCGACCTATGGCCGCACGGTCTACCAGGAGCTCGACGCCGCCGTCCGCGCCTGGCGGCAGGGGGACGCCACCCCCCTGCTGCGGATCGCCGCCGAGCAGGGCTACTACGGCGACGCGGGCCCCGTCCGCGACTACTCCGAGGGCGCCTACGTCGCCGTCTCGTGCAACGACTACCCGCAGCTGTGGGACCGGTCGGCACCGGTCGCGACACGGCGCGAGCAGCTCGACGCGGCCCTGGCCCGCCTGCGCCGGGACCGCCCGGGGGTCTTCGCGCCGTTCACCGTCTCCGACTGGGTGGGCTCACCGTGGGCGGAGTTCACCTCGTGCCTGCGCTGGCCGGCGCCGAGCACGTGGGTGCCGCCCGTGCCCACGCCGACGACCTACCCCGACCTCCCGGTGCTCGTGCTGGTCGGTGACCTCGACTCGATCACCTCGCCGGAGGGCGCCCGGGTCGTCGCCGGGCGGTTCCCGGGCGCGCGCTTCGTCGAGGTCGCCAACGTCGGCCACGTGACGGCGCTGGCCGACTACTCCGGCTGTGCGTCCGTGCTCGTGCGGCGCTTCGTGCGCAGCCGCGATGCCGGGGACACCTCGTGCGCGCGCACGGCCAACCCGCCCGTCCGGATGACACCGGGCTTCGCGCGATCCTGGCGCTCGGTCCCGGCCGCTCCGGGGACCGGGCCGGCCCCCTCGCGCCGGGCGGCCGCCACCGCCGTGCGCACGCTCGGAGACGTGCTCCCGCGCTGGTTCGCGATGGTCGGCACCCGCGGGCGCGGACTGCGCGGCGGGACCTTCACGACGTCCGGCCTGGTCGACGTCTCGTTCCGCCTGCACCGCCTGCGTCTGGTCCGCGACCTCGCGGTCTCCGGCACGATGCGCTGGCACCGCCGACCCGGGACGGTGCGCGCCGTCGTGCGCCTCGCCGGGCCCGTCCACGGTCGGCTCACCGTCGCCTGGGACGACCGCACCGCCGTCGCCACCGCGAGCGGCCGTCTCGACGGCCAGCGGGTCTCGGTGCGGATGCGCGCTCCTTAGCTGCTAGCTGACGGCGCCGTCGCGCCCGGACAGGTCGGCGAGGCCGCCCAAGGGGGCGACGACCCGGCTCGACTCCTCGCAGACCCAGTGCGGGTCGGGGCCGCCGATGTCGGGGTCGATCGAGAGCGAGTGCTGAGGCAGGTCGCCGTCGCAGACCGGGCAGAGGGGCCAGCGACCACGCCGGTCGAAGAGGGCGTCCTGCAGGTCCTGGGCGACGAGACCCGCGACGAACTCCGCGCCGGCCGCCCACTGGTCGACCCACCACTGACGCTGGGAGACGGCCTCCTCGAGGGCGGAGACCGCCAGGGCGTCGGCTGCTCCGGTGGCCTCGAGGTCCCGCAGGACCAGCGCGCGTGCGGTCAGCAGCAGGTCGCCCATCCGTCCATTGTTCAAGGGCGGGGCAACCACGGCCCGGGGAACGGGGTCACTCGTCGACCCAGTGGTTGTCGTGGGCGAGCATGAAGGCGTCGTACTCCGCCTGCGTCCACTCCGCTCCGCCCGCGCGCTCGGCGAGCCCCTCGAAGTAGGGCTCGCGCGGTGCTCCGGGCGCGAAGTGCAGCAGCATCGAGGCGGCGCCGTCCTCGTTGCGGAAGCCGTGCAGCCCGCCCGGCGGGACGTGCAGGAAGTCGCCGCTGCGGGCCTTCACCCACGTCCGTCCGTCGAAGACGTTCACGATGCCCTCGAGGACATAGAAGGACTCCGAGATGGTGCGGTGGAAGTGCGCGCTCGGGCCCGAGGGGGCCTCGGCGAACTCCCACCGGTAGAGGCCGAACAGGCCACCGGTGGACGAGCCCCGGGCGAGGTAGTGGACCCGGTTGCCGTTCGGGTAGACGAGCTCGGGCTCGAGGTCGCCCGGCCGGACCCACGCCGAGACCTCGCCGCCCTCGCCGTCATAGAGCGGTGCGGGATAGCTCATCCGGCGACCCTAGCCCCGCCCCGCAACCCGCCCCGCACCGTGCCGATGGCACCATGACCGCCATGGAGCGACCGTCCTTCGACGACCTGGGCCTCGCCACCGCGCGCCTGTGGGCCACCCGCAGCGCCGACGCCAAGGTGCAGGTCGGCGCCTGCCTGCTCGACGCGTGGCACCGCGTGGTCGGCGTCGGCTACAACGGTCGCGCCTCCGGCGAGCCCAACGAGCGGGAGAGCCTCGAGCAGGGGCACAGCGGCTTCATCCACGCCGAGGTCAACGCGCTGCTCGCGGCCAACTGGAACGGCGCCGAGCACACCCTCTATGTCACCCACGAGCCCTGTGCGACCTGCGCCCGGCTGATCATCAACTCCCGGCGGGTCTCGCGCGTGGTCTATGAGGTGAGCTACACCGAGCAGGCGCGGCAGGACAGCGGTCTGCCGAGCGGCGAGCAGATCCTCCGCGACGCCGGGATCACGGTGCGACGGGAGGGCTGACCCTCGCCCGGTGCGTGCGCCGCGCCGTCACCGGACCCCAGCTCGCCAGGACCGGCCACCGCCGGATCTTGCGGGCCGTCCGGTTGCTGAAGCCGTCCCAGGACGGTCGCATGAGGATGGCCACCTTGCCCGAGTCCAGGTGCGCCAGCAGCGCCTCCTGCCACGCCCGCTCGTGGCGCCGCGTCCGTGCCGTGAGGCCGGGGTCGATCTCGAGGGAGAGCCCGGTGACGTCGACGACCACGGGGCATCCGCGCCTGAGGTTGCGGCTGAAGATGTCCAGCTGGATGAGCGCCTGGGGCGAGTCGGCCGTGACACACCGCGCCCGGTGGACGGCGGGCCAGATCTTCGCGCTGGGGAAGGGTCGGCCGTCGGGGAGGTCGGGCGCGACCCCGACGAGCTCCAGCAGCAGTACGGCGGACGCCAGCGCCGCGACCCCCGAGGCCGCGACCGTGCGGACCCGGGCGCGGCCGGGCGCGCGTGACCCCGCACCCACCCGGGCCAGCGCCTGCCAGACGTGGGCGGCCGCCGCGCCGCAGCACACCGCGAAGGCGGGCAGGACGTAGGCCGGGTAGAAGTTGAAGAACGACGGGGTGCTGAACAGCACGGCGAGCTGCACGAGCGCGAGGACCACCGGGAGGCGAGCGCCGCGACGCCAGGCCAGGAGGAGCACTGCCACCCCGAGCAGCGCGATGACCGCTCCCGCGACGAGCGGCCCGCCGGGGTCCGGGACCGTGGAGAGCCCGGCCAGCTCGTGCCAGCGCCACGGGACGCCGCGCACCCGCGTGCGGCCGAGCTGGGCGGACACGACGAGCCGCCACATGTCGCCGGGGGCCAGGACGAAGAACGGGAGGCAGACCAGCGTGGTGCCGCCGGCGGTCGCGAGCAGCAGCCTGAGCCGGCCCCGGGGCGGCAGCGACACCGCCGTCCACACCGCGATCACCAGCACCGGCACGAGAGCCCACACCTTCACGGCCGGTGCCAGCCCCAGGGCCAGCCCCGCGGCCACCTGCCAGCGCGGGCTCTCGGCCAGGCGGGGATGGGTCGTCATCGCCCAGCCCGCCAGCAGGCACAGGCTCACCAGGGGCTCGAGCCGGGTGATCGACTCGACCTCGAGGATCGGGGGCCACAGGGCATAGAAGAGCCCGGCCGCCACGGCCGCGCCGGCGCCGTACCTCCGAGCGACGACCGCCGCCAGCGTCGCGTTGAGCGCCCCGATCGCCATCCACCCCAGCCGGGCGGCGGCGAACCCCCAGCCGTCGTGGGTGAGCCGGCCCAGCTCGGCGAACGGCAGCAGCCCCAGCACGATGCCGGGCGGGTGCAGGAAGACGAAGTCGCGGTAGGGGAGATGGCCGAACGCCAGCGCGTCCGCAGCGGCGTAGTAGACGGCGTCGTCATAGCCGCGGGTCGCGAAGAGCCCGCCCAGGTGGAGACCGGTCGCCAGCCGCGCGGTGAAGGCGGTCAGGAACACCAGGGGCAGGAGGAGTCGCCTCGTCCGGTGTCCCCACACCCGATCAGGGATACCACCTGGGGGGTAGCACCCCGCAATCGCCGGTCCGTCAGGCGACCGGCTCGAAGGTCGCGGTGAAGTGCCGGAGCGCCGGCGGCTCGGAGGCGATCCGGTAGCCGCGGAGCTGCTCGCTGTGTGCCGCGACGTGCCGGCAGACCTCGATCACGTAGTCGATGTGGCTCTGGGTGTAGGTCCGCCGGGGGATCGCGAGCCGCACCAGGTCCATCACGGCGGGGTGCTCGCTGCCGTCGGGCTGGCGGCCGAACATCACGGTCCCGATCTCGCAGGAGCGCACGCCACCGGCCTCGAAGAGCGCGACGGCCAGCGCCTGGCCGGGGTACTCGAGCGGCGCGATGTGCGGGAGCATCGCCCGGGCGTCGACATAGACGGCGTGGCCGCCGACCGGCGTGAGCACCGGGATGCCGGACTCCACGAGCGACTCGCCGAGGTAGGCCGTGGAGCGGATCCGGTAGCGGAGGTACTCGTGGTCGACCGCCTCGGTGAGCCCCTGGGCGATCGCCTCGAGGTCGCGGCCGGCCAGGCCGCCGTAGGTCGGGAACCCCTCGGTGAGCACGAGGAGGTCGCGGCAGTGCCGGGCCAGCTCGTCGTCGTCCATCGCCAGCCAGCCGCCGATGTTGCCGAGCGGGTCCTTCTTGGCGCTCATCGTCATGCCGTCGGCCAGCGAGGCGACCTCGCGCACGATGTCGGCGACCTCGCGGCCGGCCTGGCCCTCCTCCTTCTCGCGGATGAACCAGGCGTTCTCGGCGAAGCGGCACGCATCCAGGAAGAGCAGCTTGCCGTGCCGGTCGCAGACCTCGCGGACGCCCCTGAGGTTGGCGAGGGAGACCGGCTGACCGCCGCCGGAGTTGTTGGTGATCGTCATCATCACCAGCGGCACGTCCGCGCCACGATCGCTGAGCAGCGCATCGAGCGCGGCCAGGTCCATGTTGCCCTTGAACGGGAAGTCGGACGCGCGGTCGTGCGCCTCGGCGACGACGAGGTCGAGGGCCCGGGCGCCGGTGTATTCCACGTTGGCGCGCGTCGTGTCGAAGTGGGTGTTGTTGGGGATGACCTTGCCCGGACCGCCGAGCACGCTGAAGAGGATCTTCTCCGCCGCCCGGCCCTGGTGGGTGGGGATCACGTGCTCGAAGTCGAACAGCGTCCGCACCGCGTCGCGGAAGACGAAGTAGGACGGCGACCCGGCATAGGACTCGTCGCCGTGCTGCAGCGACGCCCACTGGTCGCGGCTCATCGCGCCGGTGCCCGAGTCGGTGAGCAGGTCGATGAGCACGTCCTGGGCGTGCACCTGGAACAGGTTGAAGCCCGCGTCCCGCACGACCTGGCGCCGGTGCTCGGCGGTGGTCATCCGCAGCGGCTCGACCGAGTGGATGCGGAAGGGCTCGAAGATCGTCGTGAACTGCGGCGCGTCCATGCTCATCCCCGGGCCGCCCTCACTGCTGCTTCTCGGGGCGGCCGAGGAAGTCGTCCATCGTGTGGTAGACCCCGAGCACGCGGTCGGCGATGAAGTCGCGGACGCCGACCGGCATGATGCCCTTGACCGCCTCGCTCAGCAGGACGGTGCGCGGCATGATCACGAAGGGCTTGCCCTTGAGCATCGCCGACCAGGTCTCGTCGACGACGTCGCCCGGCTCGAGGAGCGGCAGCAGGGGCGCCGAGTGCGCGCCGTCGAACATGCCGGTCTTGACGTAGTAGGGGCACACCGTCGTGACCTTCACGTGGTCGTAGCCCGCCTGCTCGAGCTCCAGGCGCACCGACTCCGACCAGCCGACGACCGCCCACTTGGACGCGGCGTAGGCCGCCATCCGCGGGTTGGCGGTGAGTCCGGCGGCCGAGGCGAGGTTGACCAGCCGCGCGGGCTGGCGGCTGTCGATCATCGCGGGCAGGAAGGCCCGGGCGACCGTCATCGGCCCCAGCGCGTTGACACCCATCGTGAACGCCATGTCGCGCTCGGTGTCGGTCTCCCAGAAGTAGTGGTTGCCGCGGACCACACCGGCGTTGTTGACGAGCACTCCGATGGTCCCGACGTCCTCGAGCACCGCCTCGGCGACCGCGGTGACGCGGGCCCGGTCGGACACGTCGACGACGTCGGCGCGCACGTGGGCTCCCTGGTGCTCGAGCTCGGCGGCCGTCGCGGTGAGGGCCTTCTCGTCGACGTCCCAGAGCACGACCCCGGCGGCGCCCTCGTCGAGGGCACGCTCGGCGAAGAGCCGCCCCATCCCCATGGCCGCCCCGGTGACGAGCACCTGCCGGCCGGTCACGTCCTTCAGCTGGGTGTTCACCCGCTCATGGTGGCACTGGCCCTCGGCGCCCGTCACCGAGTGGGTCGATGATGTCCGCTGCGTCACTCGCCGCGCAGGCGGCGGCGCAGGACCTCGAGCTGCTTGAGCTCGTTCTTGGAGAGCGAGTCCATGCCGCCCGCGCTGATCTTGTCGAGCAGCGCGTCGAGCTGTGCGCGGTCGGAAGACGCCTGGCTCGACGACCCGGCCCACGGCCCGGCGACGACGCTGCTCTGGCCGCGTGCGGGCTTGGCCTTCTTGGGGCGGCGGGTGCGGTGCCGGAAGAAGGCGAGGTCGGGCACCCAGGCGTAGTCGCGCATCAGCCCGATCGACCGGGACACGATGGCGGCCAGCGCGAGCCCGAGCACGAAGTTGACGAGGCCGAGGCCGTCGCGCGCGGAGAGGAAGGAGAGGAACGGGATCACCACCAGCACCAGGGCGATCAGCCATCCCGGGATCCCGAAGAAGAACTGGATGTGGGGGAACTCCGCGATGAAGAGCAGGAGCACGACGAGCTCCAGCTGCCCGAGACCCATGAGCCACGGACGCCCGGACTGGAAGACCAGGGAGAGGACGACGGCGAGCACCCCGAGGGTCAGCGTCAGGGAGACCAGCAGGTTGGCCATCTTGGTGCGGCCGAGGTTCTCCTCCAGGCGCGAGCCGAAGTACCAGAACAGGAAGATCGTCAGCGCGGACCAGATCGAGATGTCGTTGGCCAGCGGCCACGTCCCGACGCGCCAGATCTCCCCGGCCCCCCACACCCGTGACGGGAGCAGCATGAGGTCGACCTGCAGCCTCGGGACGATGGCGAAGACCACGAACATCGTCGAGGAGAGGATCGTGACGAACATGGTCGTGGTGACATCAAGTGTCCCGATCCGGAACCACGGATCACCCGGACCCCTGCCCGGGACACCGCTGAATCGAAGACGTCTGGCCACCGGCGAAGCCTAGCAACGGCAAGGCTCCCCTTCGGTGGGGACCGGGCGGACTGCTCGGGCCTCCGCTCGCACCTCACCCGGCGCCGAGCGCCTCGGCGCGCCTCAGAGCGCGGCGAGCAGGCGGTCGAGGGTCGGCCACAGCGAGCGGCGTCGGGGGGCGAGGACGGCGTCCTGGAGGTAGTACCACCAGAAGTAGCCGCCGACCCAGCGCGCGCCGAGCTCGGCGGCGAGCGTGGGCTGCAGGCCGTAGTAGCGCTCGGCGATCCGCTTCTTCTCGCGCAGCGTCGGGTCGGCGGGGAGACCGTCGGCCCTCCCCTGGGCCCCGATCTCGCCCATCCCGAGGCGGGCATGCGGGAACACCCGCCCGAGGGCGCGGAAGACGCGCACGAACCGGGCGTCGGTGGGGTGCGCGCGCGGCGAGCACGCGGTCTCATAGAAGGAGAGCAGCACGAGGTCGACGCCCTTCCTCACCCGCGACGGCAGCTGCCGGGCGAAGCGCAGCGTCTGCTCCCAGCGGTGGGCGTAGCAGTCGTGGCTCGGCCAGTAGTTGAGCGTCACCGCCGAGCGCAGGTGCTCGGCCCGGTGCCGTCGCTCGACCACGTCGAAGGCGGCCGCCACCTTCGCGTCGATGTCGCGGGGCCGGCCGACCCACTCGCCGTTGAGCTCGTTGCCGATCTCCCAGACGTCGACGCGGTCGCCGAAGCGGTCGACGTACGCCTCGAAGCGCCGGCGGAAGTCGCCCACCGACGCCGCGCGCGTCGCGGTCGAGTCGAACGGCTGGCCCATGACGTAGGCGTGCCTGCGGATCCGCCGCACGGCGGTGGCGTAGGACGCCGGCGACCGCCCCGGCTGGAACACGACCCGGACCGTCGGCGTCGTGGTGTGCCGGGCGAGGGCGCGCACCAGCGCGTCGAGGTGGCCCACGCTCTCGGTGGTGACACCGCGCAGCGGGACCGGAAGCGGCCGACCCGCCTCGACCGGCGGAGCCACGGCGACGCCGCCGGACAGCGGCAGGAGCGCCAGCGCGAGCGCCGCGACCGCCGGGCCGAGCACGGCGTCAGCCCACCGGCGCCGCGGTCGACGACAGCGAGCGGGCCCGCGGCGGCTCGTAGGCGCAGTAGGGCTCGGCCTCCAGCGGGTCGCCCGTCACGGCGTAGGCGCGAGCGCGCGACCCGCCGCACAGGCCGAGGAAGTTGCACACGCCGCACTTGCCCTTGATGCCGCTGCGGTCCCGCAGACCCAGGAACACCGGCGACTCCCGGTAGACCTCGACCAGGTCGGCGTCGCGCACGTTGCCCGCCCGGATCGGCAGGAAGCCCGACGGGAAGATGTCGCCCACGTGGCTCACGAACATGAAGCCGTCGCCGTCGTTGACGTTGCGGGCGCGGCCGATGCCGTCCTTGTCGGAGTGGTGCGCGCCCGAGGTCAGCACGTCCATCTGCACCGGCCCGGCGTTGGCCAGCACGGGCTGGGCCGCCTGCTCGGCGCGCTTGTGCTGGATGACCACGCGGGAGTACTGCGGCGCCGCCGTCGACTTGATGTCGAACGGCGCGGTCTTGCTGAGCTCGTAGAGCTTGTCGAAGACGGCCTCGAACTCGTCGGCACCCGCGACGTCCTCGGGCTTCGCCCGGCCCATCGGCACCAGGAAGAAGACCTCCCAGAACACGATGCCGAGGGTCGTCATCAGCGCGCACATGGCGTCCATGTCCTCGACGTTGTCGCGACGCACGACGGTGTTGACCTGCGTGGAGAGCCCGATCTCCTGGGCCTCGCGCAGGATGCGCAGGCCGTGGTCGAAGGACCCGGAGACCTGGCGGAAGGTGTCGTGGATCTCCGGTGTCGAGCCGTCCAGGCTGACGGCCAGCCGGACCAGCCCGGCGTCCTTGAGCTCCAGCATCTTCTCCCGGGTGCACAGGGGAGTCGTCGCGGGGGTGATGGCCGTGCGCATCCCGAGCTCGGTGCCGTGCCGCACCAGCTCGACGATGTCGGGCCGCTTGAGCGCGTCGCCGCCGCTGAACACGAAGATCACCCGGCCGAACTCGCGCACCCGGGTCATCATCGCCTTGGCCTCGGCGGTGGTGAGCTCGTCGGGGTGTCGCTCCGGCTGGGCCTCGGCGCGGCAGTGCTTGCAGGCCAGGTCGCAGCTCTGGGTCGTCTCCCAGATCACCACGAACGGAGCCCGGTCGAAGTCCATCGGGGGGCGGCCGCCGGCGGCGTTTCCATGGGGCATGACGACCACGCTAACCGTCGTACGACGCGCAGGTGGCGGCCGGTCGGCCCTTCTGTTGCGGGCGTCACGAGTGCCATGCTGAGCCCACTTCGGTGCCAGGAGAAGGGAACACCATGGGGAAGCTGCGCACACGGGTCATGGCGGGGGCCGTCGCCCTCGGACTGCTGCTGGTCTCGCCGGCCGCCTATGCCGGGTCGGGGGGCCGCCAGCACGGCGACCGCGGACACGGCCGGGGCGAACCGCTGACGGTGATGACCCGCAACCTCTACCTCGGTGCGGACATCAACCGCCCGGTCGAGGCGGCGCAGGCCGCCCAGGCGGCGGGCGGCACACCGCAGGACGTCGTGGTGGCGCTCGCCAACGCGACCCACGACACCCGCGCGATCGTCGACCAGACCAGCTTCCCGGTCCGCTCCAGGCTGCTCGCCCGCGAGATCGCGCGGACCCGCCCCGATCTCGTCGGCCTGCAGGAGGTCGCGCTGTGGCGGTCCGGGCCGCTCGAGCTCGGCGCGGTCGGCGTGCCCAACGCGACCACGGTCGACTACGACTTCCTCGCGCTGCTGCTCGCGGCGCTCGACGCCCGGGGCGCCCACTATGAGGCGGTCGTGGTCGGCGACCGTGCCGACGTCGAGGCGCCGAGCTTCACCGGCAGCCCGTTCGACGGGTCCATCGGCGCCGACGCGCAGGACATCCGGCTCACCATGCGTGACGTCATCCTCAAGCGTGCCGCCGCCCACCTCCAGGTCACCGCGACCGGCGACCAGGTCTATGCCCACAACCTCGCGGTCAGCATCTCCGGGGTCACGATGAACTTCGACCGCGGCTTCGAGTGGGCCGACGTCCGCAGCGGCTCCCGGACCTTCCGCTTCGTCAACACCCACCTCGAGGCGTTCAGCTCCGACCTCGCCTATGCCCAGGCCGGCGAGATGCTGGCGGCGCTCCCCACCGACGAGGACGTGGTCGTGGTCTGCGACTGCAACTCCGACCCGCTGAACTCCTCGGTCAAGCCGTTCGACCACGTGCCCCACAAGGCGCCCTACGAGCTGATCGTCGGCTCGGGCTTCACCGACGAGTGGCTGCAGTGGAAGCCGGCGGAGCAGGGCTGGACCTCGGGCCTGTCCGAGACCGTCGACGACCCGACCGCGGCCGGCTTCGACCACCGCATCGACATGGTGTTCGGCCGGACGGCCGAGGGCACGGGCTATGACGTCAAGGCCGGCGCCGTCACCGGCACGAGGCTGTGCGACCGCGACCGGGCGACCGGTCTGTGGCCGTCCGACCACGGCGGCGTGGTGCTGCGGCTCACGAAGCCGCGGCCGGTCGACCTGCCCTGACGGCCGTGGGGCTCGCCCGGTCGGTCAGTCTCCGACCAGGTGGGCCCGGGTCGTGCCGTCGAAGCGGACGGTGTCGAACAGCCGTCCGCCCGAGCCGGGGGCGGACCAGCGGACCATCCGCACGTCGTCGGCGAGCAGCTCGCCCGCGGCCTTGGGGTCGCCGGGCTTGCCGATCCGCAGGTAGGGCTGGCCGGCGACGGCGCCCGAGGGCACGGTCACGTCGAGGCGGACCTGCCGGCACCCGTCGGGGAGGTCGAGCGGGCCGAGGGCCACCCGGTCGACGCCGGTGCTGGCGCCCAGCATCGCGTCGTACCACCGGATCTCGAGGCCGGCCGTCTCCGTCGCGCGGTGCACGTCGACGGTCAGCGTGAGCCGGTCGCCGGCGGTGACCGGGACGCGGTGCAGGGGGGTCGCGACGACGTCGAAGTCGCTGCCGGCCTTGCGCACCAGATGCAGGCCGCGGGTGCCGGTGCAGGCGGCCTCGGTGGACAGCTCGGTGTACTTCCCGATCCCCCACAGGAGCGGCTGCATCGAGCCGGAGCCGGGGTCGGTGTCCATCTTCTCGAAGCCACCGGTGCCGAAGAGCAGGTCCTGGCCGGGGGAGATGTCGGGCTGGCCGGGCGGCAGCCACAGCCCGGAGGGGATCGTGGCGACCGAGCCGCGGCGGCCGGTCAGCGGCCGGGCCGGGACGCGGTCGGTGACCGTGCTGCTGGCGCTGCCGACGCCGAGCAGCAGGGGGCCGGGCAGCAGCCCGGACGCGGCGCGGGCCGAGGAGTCGGCGAGGGCGCCGGTGGTGGGGACCGGGGCGAAGTTCGACAGCGCGAACGGGTCGACGCTGGTGCGCACGGGCTCGCCGTCGCGCAGGTCGACGCGGAGCAGGTAGGACCGCAGGGTCGACCACAGGTTCTGGTCGAACATCAGGTTGCCCATCGTCTCCGCGACCGGCGTGCCGCCCTCGTCGGTGATCCCGCCGATGATGTGGGGGTGGCCGTTGACGACGACGGTGGCGCCCGCGTCGGCCGCGACGCGTGACAGCGCGCGGACCTGCTCGGTCTGGCTGGACTGGTACTCCACCCCGCCGTGCATCATCACGACGACCACGTCGGCCCGGGTCCTGGCGCCGGACACCGCGTCGGCCAGCGGACCCGGCTCGCAGGGGGCGGCGCCGCCCTGCCCGGGGCGGACGACGTAGGCGTCGTGGTACTGCTCGCCGGTGACGGTGGTGCAGCCGATGAAGGCGACGCGCTGGCCGCGCGCCTCGACGTACGCCGGCCGCCAGGCCTCGGCGAGGGTCATGCCGGCGCCGAAGTGGGCCAGGCCGGCGTCCTCGACCGCCCGCACGGTGGAGTGCAGGCCGACCGCCAGGGAGTCGTAGACGTGGTTGTTGCCGAGGTCGACCACGTCGACGCCGCTGGCGCGGAGGGCGCGCGCGGTCTGCGGCGCGCTCGCGAAGACGAGGTCCTTCTCCTGGTTGAAGGTGTGCGGCCGGGCGCCGGAGAAGTAGGGCGTGTCGACGAGCGACGTCTCCAGGTTGACGACCGTGAGGTCGGCGTCGCCGAGGAGCGGCGCGATGCCGCGCAGCGGCGCCGCGTGCTTCGACTCGTCGGCGCCGGGCTCGAGCCATGCCTCGGCCTGGTCGGTGGGCTCATAGAAGCGGCGGCCGAGCATCACGTCACCGCCGAAGCGCAGCGACAGCGTGCCCGGACCGCTCGGCATCAGCCCGATGGTGGGCTGCTGTCCGGGGGCGACGGCCAGGACGCGCGAGGAGAAGCCGGGTGCGCGCACCCTGACGAGGACCGGTCCGGTCAGGTCGAGGTCGAAGCCACCTTCGGGACCCGTGACGCCCGTCGAGGCGGGCGCCGGGCCGGAGCCGACCACGCTCACGCGGCCGCCCGCGAGCGGCTTGCCCGTGGTGGCGTCGACGACGCGGCCGCCCGACGGCTGGGCGCGCTCGACGACGGGCGACTGCGCCGCGACGGTCTCGGGCTGACGTCCGGCCTCGATCCAGAGCCACACCAGGAAGGCGCCGCTGACGGTGGTCGCGGTGACGAGCGCGGTCACGATCCGCGAGGGACGGCGCACGGACGCGTGGAGCAGCCCGGCCGACGTCATGCTGGTGAGGATAGGTCTAGACCGCCCCGCTCCGAGGCGAAATGACCGGACTCGTGGGCGACCCCGGAGAGGTCGCCCGACGGGTCAGGAGCTGCCGGGGATGTCGGGGTTGATGGTGCGGGCGCGCTCGGTCTGGAAGCCGTGGTCGATGCCCCAGATGACCGCCCGGGCGCGGGACGTGGCGCCGATCTTGCGATAGCAGGTGCGGATGTAGGACTTGACCGAGTTGATGGACAGGCCGGTGCGGTCGGTGATCTCGGCGTTGCTCAGCCCCTGGGTGATGAGCGCCAGCACCTCGGACTCGCGCGGGGTGAGCCCCTCCTCCCGGCCCGGCCAGTCGCCCCCGACGAGCGCCTGGCGGCGCGGCTCGGTCGACACCACCACTTGGCCGCGGTGGACCTGCTCGAGCGCCTCGACCAGCTCGGCCGCGGTCATCCGCTTGGAGAGGTAGCCGGCCACGCCGATGCGCAGGCTCGACCGCTCCAGGGCGGCGTCGAGGTTCCAGGTGTAGACGACCACCTTGGAGATCCCCGGGTTGTCCACGAGCTCGGCCACCGCCGCCCGGTCGCCCTGCGACATCGCGAAGGTGTCATAGAGAGCGATGTCCACCTTGGAGGCCACCTCGGCGTTCACGTCGAGCTCCACGACGTCGACCCGCTCGGCATAGGAGCGCAGCATGGACGCGACGCCGTGCACCACGACTTCGTAGTCGTTCACGACGGCAACGGTGAGGCTCACCACATCAACCTAGTAACCCGACCCTGGTCAGCGGAATCCACCCACAGGGGTGTAGTGAGGCAAGCCTAGCCTCAGCGATGATCTGCCGCGTACCCGTTCCGACGCGGTCGTCGATGTTCGTGGGGGTTACCTCGATGGCCGTCTGGGGCGGGTACGCGTCCGCAGTCGCACGCACGTACGCCGTCGCCGGGTCCCCCGAAGGCGGTGAACGGACTCGGGCCGAAACAGTGAAATACGGGGGAACGCTGCCCCGGTCCCACACGTGGAGACCGGGGCAGCGGCGTATCCGGGGCGAGCGGTCAGGACAGCCCGACGATGTTCCCGTCGGCGTCGATGTCGATGTGCTCCGAGGCGGGCACCCGGGGCAGGCCGGGCATCCGCATGATGTCGCCGGTGACCAGGACGACGAAGCCGGCGCCGGCGTTGAGCTGCACCTCGCGCACGTTGACGTAGTGACCGGTGGGCGCGCCCAGCGAGGCGGGATCGGTGGAGAAGGAGTACTGCGTCTTGGCCATGCAGATCGGCAGGTTGCTGTAGCCCGCGTCCTCGATGCGCTGCAGCTGCCGCTTGGCCTTGGCCTCCCAGGTGACGCCGGCGGCGCCATAGACCCAGGAGGCGACCGCCTCGGCCTTGTCGGCCAGGGGCATCTCGTCGGGGTAGACGAAGGAGAAGCCCTGCGCGTCGTCGGCCTCGATGGCCGCGAGCACCGCCTCGGCGAGGGGTACGGCGCCGGGGCCGCCCTCGGCGAAGTGCGTGGCGGGGACCGCGGTCACGCCCTCGGCGGCGACCAGGTCGACCAGGGTCTTGACCTCGAGGTCGGTGTCGGTGGGGAAGCGGTTGATCGCCACGACCACCGGGACGCCATAGACCGTGCGGATGTTGTGCAGGTGGCGGCGCAGGTTGGCGATGCCCTCGGTGAGGGCCTCGACGTTCTCCTCCTTGAGATCGGGCACCTTCACCCCGCCGTGGTACTTCAGCGCGCGCACGGTCGCCACCAGCACCATCGCCGACGGGCGGAGGCCCGAGGCGCGGCACTTGATGTCGATGAACTTTTCGGCGCCCAGGTCGGCCCCGAAGCCCGCCTCGGTGACGACGTAGTCGGCGAGCTTGAGCGCGGTGCGGGTGGCCATCACCGAGTTGCAGCCGTGGGCGATGTTGGCGAACGGGCCGCCGTGGATCATCGCCGGCGTGTGCTCGAGGGTCTGCACCAGGTTGGGCGCGAGGGCGTCGCGCAGCAGCACGGCCATCGCGCCGTTGGCCTTGATGTCGCGGGCCGTTACCGGCTGCTTGTCGCGGTTGTAGCCGATGACGATGTCGCCCAGGCGCTCCTTGAGGTCGGTGAGCGACTCGGCGAGACAGAAGATCGCCATCACCTCCGACGCCACGACGATGTCGAAGCCGTCCTCGCGCGGATAGCCGTTGGCGACGCCGCCGAGGCCCACGACGATGTCGCGCAGGGCGCGGTCGTTGAGGTCGACGACCCGCTTCCACGTGACCGTCCGCGGGTCGATGGCGAGCGCGTTGCCCTGGTGGATGTGGTTGTCGATGAGGGCCGCGAGCAGGTTGTTGGCCGCCGCGATGGCCGCGAAGTCGCCGGTGAAGTGCAGGTTGATGTCGGTCATCGGCACCACCTGGGCATAGCCGCCGCCGGCGGCGCCGCCCTTCATGCCGAACACCGGGCCCATCGACGGCTCGCGGAGCGCGACCATCGACTTCTTGCCGAGCTGCTGGAGCGCGTCGGCCAGGCCGACGGAGGTGGTGGTCTTGCCCTCGCCCGCCGGGGTCGGCGAGATGGCGGTCATCAGGATCAGCGTGCCGTCGGGGCGGTCCTGCAGGCTGTCGATGTAGGGCAGTGCGACCTTGGCCTTGGTGTGGCCGTAGGGCACGAGCGCGTCGGCGTCGATGCCCAGCTTCTCCTGGGCGAGCGGGATGATCGGCTGCAGGGTCGCTGCATCGGCGATCTCGATGTCGGACAGCATGGGACTCCGTCGTCTCCTCTCGGCACGGGCGCGGGGCGGCCACGGCCTCCGGGCACGATACGCCCGACGAATGTGATTTGTCTCGCATCGCGCATCGGGTTGCGCTCCACGCAACCGAACGATGCCGAGTCGTCTCGGGAGGGCACGGCCCGGTGGGTGGGACGTGGGGTGGAGACGCCCGGCACCTCGGGAGGAGGAGGTCGGCACCCCAGGTGGAGGACCCGGGGGGCCGCCCGTTCCTAGCGTTCGGGGCATGACGATCCTGCTGGCCGACCCGAGGGTGTCGGCGGTGCCCGTGGAGGAGTGCGGCGAGCCGCTGATGGAGCTGCCGGCCCGCCTCGGCGAGGGGGTCTGGGTGCGCCGAGGCCTGGCCGAGCGGCTGACCCGGGCGGACGCGACGCTCCCGCCCGGCATGCGTCTGCGGGTCGTCGAGGGGCACCGCTCGGTGGCCGACCAGTCCCGCATCCTCGCGTCCTACACCGCCGAGCTCGCCCGGCGTCACCCCGGAGCGTCGGCCGCCGAGCTGGCCACGCTGGCGAGCCGGTTCGTCGCCCCAGTCGCCGTGGCGCCGCACGTGGCGGGCGCCGCGGTCGACCTCACCCTCGTCGACGGCGCCGGGACGCCGTACGACCTCGGGACGCCGGTCGACGCGACGCCCGAGGAGAGCGACGGCGCCTGCTACTTCGCCGCGCGCACCATCGCGCCGATGGCCCGCTTCCTGCGGCACCTGCTCGCCGAGGCGCTGACCGGTGCGGGCCTGGTGAACTACCCGACCGAGTGGTGGCACTGGAGCTTCGGGGACCGCTACTGGGCGCTCACGACCGGCGCGACGCACGCGCTCTATGGCCCGGTGGCCTGCGAGGCGGCGGCATGAGCGCCGGGCCGTGCAGCAGGCCCGAGCTCGTCGTCGACCTCGAGGCGGTCGGGGCCAACACCCGTCTCTTCGCCGGGCTGTCGGCCGCGCGGGTGATGGCGGTCGTCAAGGCGGACGGCTTCGGGTTCGGGGCGCTGGGCGCCGCCCGCGCGGCGCTCGCGCACGGCGCCACCGCCCTCGGCGTCACCAGCGTGGACGAGGCGCTCGAGCTGCGGGCCGGGGGCGTGCTCGCCCCGGTCCTGAGCTGGCTGAACCCGCCCGACGCCGACGTCGCCGCCGCCCTGACGGCCGGCGTCGAGCTCGCCGTGCCGAGCGCGGAGCATCTCGGGGGAGTGCTCCGCGCCGGCGCGGCCACCGGGCGCCGCCCGGCCGTGCACCTCCACGTCGACTGCGGGATGGCCCGCGACGGCTGCGAGCCCGCGGCCTGGCCGGATCTGTGCCGGGCCGCCGCGACCGCCCAGGCCGCCGGTCGGCTCGAGGTCGTCGGCCTGATGGGGCACCTCGGCTGTGCCGACCGGCCCGACGACCCGTGCACGACCGTCGGCATGCGTCGCTTCGACCGGGCGGTCGGCGAGGCGCGGGCGGCCGGCCTGGCGCCGCGTTTCGTCCACCTCGCGGCGACCGCCGCGGCGCTGACGCTGCCCGCAGCGCGCCACGACGTCCTGCGCATCGGCGCGGGCCTGGCGGGCATCGACCCGTCGGGCACGACGAGGCTGCGCGGTGGGCTCACCCTGCGGGCCCCGCTGGTCGCGGTCCGCCGCGTCGCCGCCGGCGACGCGGTGGGCTATGGCCACACCTGGCGGGCACCGCGGGCGACCCGACTGGGCCTCGTCGGACTCGGCTATGCCGACGGCCTGCCACGGCTGGCCTCCGGGCGGGCGGAGGTGCTCGTGTCCGGCGTGCGGCGCCCGCTGGTCGGCCGCATCTCGATGGACCAGTCCGTCGTCGACCTGGGCGACCTCCCCGTCGGACCCGGGGGAACGGTGACGGTCTTCGGGCCCGGTGACGACGGTGAACCGAACGTCGCCGACTGGGCCGCGTGGGCGGAGACGATCCCGCACGAGATCGTGACCGGGATCGGACCGCGGGTGCGCCGGGTCGCCCCGCGCGCGTCGCTGCGGTGGGTGTCGTGATCCGGGTCGCCGTCGTGGGCGGCGGGCAGAACTGCGAGCACGAGGTCTCCCTCGACAGCGCGGCGTCGGTCGCCGCGGCACTCGACCCGGCGCGCTACGACGTCGTGCGGGTCACCATCGGTGCCGACGGCTCGTGGCGTGGGCCGGGTGTCGCGTGCCTCGCGGACGCCGTACGCCTGCTCGCGTCGTGCGACGTCGTCCTCCCGATCGTGCACGGACCGCGCGGCGAGGACGGGGCGCTGGCCGCGCTGTGCGACTTCGCCGGCGTCCCCGTGGCGGGCTCCGGGCTGGGCGCGGGCGCGCTCGCGATGGACAAGTGGGCGACCAAGCTGGTGGCCGCCTCGGTCGGGGTGCGCGTCGCGCCTGCGGTGCTCGTGCGGGCCGGGGACGAGGCCCCGCCGGCGCCGCTCCCCGTCGTGGTCAAGCCCGTCGCCGCCGGGTCGAGCCGCGGCGTCACGCTGGTCTCGGACCCCGGCGGCCTCGAGGCGGCCCTCGAGCTGGCCCTGTCGTTCGACGACCGTGCCCTGGTCGAGCCCGTCATCGGTGGACGGGAGGTCGACCTGGCGGTCCTGGCCCTGCCCGGTGGCGGGCGCCGGGTCGGCCCCGCGCTGGAGATCGTGGGCGACGGCGTCTTCGACTACCGGGCGAAGTACGCCGGCCCGCCCCCGTTCGTGCTGCCGGCGCCCCTGGCGGCCGCCGAGCGGGCGGCGCTGGAGCGCGACGCCGTCACGATGTTCGACGCCCTCGGCTGCCGTGGGGTGGCCCGCGTCGACTTCTTCCTGACCGCCGACGGGCCGGTGCTCAACGAGGTCAACACGATGCCCGGCATGACCGCGCACTCGCAGGTCCCGAAGATGTTCGAGGCCGACGGCCTGCCCTACCCGGGTCTGCTCGACCTGCTCGTCGAGGAGGCGCTCGCGCGCCACCCCGTCGCTGTCCTCGCGTGACGCGATCGGGGGAGCGGTGACGCCAGGTGTCCCGGCCGTGCTTCCATTGCGCGGGAGCGTGGTGACCTATCTGGGGGGAGGCGCGGCATGACGGGCGTCCGCGGCTGGTGGCCGGAGGCCGGCGTGGGCCTGCTCGTGCTCGCCTTCGGCGCGTTCGAGCTCCTGAACACCCCGGCCGGTGGTCTGACCTGGGGGGTCCTCCTGCTGCTCGCCGTGGCGACCGCGCTGCATCGGCAGCGGCCGTCGGTCGCGCTCGGACTGGTCTGGTTCTCCGGAGTGGTCATCGTCGCCGACTCGGCGAGCTTCCGCTGGTACATGCTGGCGGTTGCCGTCGTCGCCTACGGCACCGCACGCTTCGGGTCGGCGCCCACCGTGTGGGCGAGCGGGTTCTCCATCCCGGCGGCCTACCTGATCGGTGTCCCCTATGTGTGGCAGGCGCGCTTCGACGAGCGGTTCCCCCTGCCGGAGGCCGGGCGGCGGCTCGGCTTCGAGATCGTCAACGGCCCGATGCCGCTGCTGATCATCGGCGCGGCGGCCGCGACGCCGCTCGTCGTCCCGTGGCTGCTCGGGCTCGTCCTGCGGCTGCGCGACACCTCCGAGCAGAACCGCGCCATGCGGGCCGTGGCCGAGCAGACGAGCCGCGAGGCCGAGGCCGGTCGCGACCAAGCGGTCGAGCTCGCCGAGCTCCGCGAGCAGCAGACCCGGCTGGCCCGAGACGTGCACGACGTGGTCGGCCACTCGCTCGCGGTGATCCTGGCGCAGGCCGAGGCGGGGTCGTTCGTGCCCGACGAGGACCCGGCCCGGCTCAAGGCCGCGCTCGCGGCGATCGCCGACTCCGCACGGTCCTCCCTCGGCGAGGTCCGGCACGTGCTCGCCTCCACCAACGACGGCGTCGCCGTGCAGGTGCGGGAGGGCCTCGAGGGGCTCGTCGAGAGCGTGCGCGGCTCCGGGACCCCGGTCGACTTCATGGACACCGGGCTGCCGGTGCCGCTCGGTCCCCAGGCCGAGACCGTCGCCTACCGGGTCCTCCAGGAGATGCTGACCAACGCGCTCCGGCACGGCGTGCCGGGCCAGCCCATCGACGTGCGACGGCACGGCGAGCCCACCGGCGTGACCGTGCAGGTCGCGAATGCCGTCGCGGAGGGCGAGCCGCCCAACACCGCGGGGTCGGGCATCGAGGGGATGCGCACCCGGCTGCTCGGCGTCGGGGGCCGGCTGTCGGTCGACCGGTCGCCGCGGCGGTTCCTCGCCGTGGCCTGGCTGCCCGCCCAGGAGTCCGACCTGACCCAGCCGATCCGCCCCGTGGGGCGGCCATGATCCGCGTCCTGCTGGTCGACGACCAGGAGCTGTTCCGGGCCGGGATGGAGACCATCGTCGGCGCCGCGCCGGACCTCGAGGTGGTCGGCAGCGTCGGCGACGGGCAGGCCGCCGTCCTGGCCGTCGACGAGCTCGCGCCCGACGTCGTGCTCATGGACATCCGGATGCCCGGGATGGACGGGGTCGAGGCGACGCGGCAGATCTTCGCTCCGCAGCGGGTGGCGCGCCGCGACCGCGTCGTGCGCGTCGTCGTCCTCACCACGTTCAACCTCGACGACCGCGCCGCGTCGGCCATCCGCTACGGCGCCAGCGGCTTCCTGCTCAAGGACACCACCCCGGCGCTCCTGCACGACGCGATCCGCACGGTGCACGCCGGCAACGCCGTGCTCGCGCCCCGCGACCTCACCAGCCTGCTCGCCGGCGCCTTCGCCGAGCCGCCCAGGGTGCCCGAGTCCTTCGCTCTCCTCACCGACAAGGAGCGGGAGGTGTTCACCGCCGTCGGCCGCGGCTGGTCCAACACCGAGATCGCCGAGCGGATCTTCGTGAGCGAGTCGACCGTGAAGACCCACGTCGGCGCCATCCTGCGCAAGCTGGGACTGCGCGACCGGGTGCAGATCGTGGTGTTCGCCCACGAGCACGACCTGGTCTGAGCGGCGTTGCCCCTGGGGCTTCGCCCCGGTCACGCCGGCGACGAGCCGCCGTACGGCGCGTGTCGGCGGCCGTGACTAGGGTGCCGGTGTGGCCCTTCACCTGCACCGCGCGCGACGGGCCGACGCGCTGGCCGACGGGCTGGCACGGCTGCTGGCCGAGCCGCTCGCCGACCCGTTCGCGGGCGAGGTGGTCGTGGTGCCGGCGCGCGGGATGGAGCGGTGGCTCTCCCAGCGGCTGTCCCACGCGCTGGGTGCGCGCGACGGGGACGGCGTCTGCGCCGGCGTCGACTTCCGCACCCCCTGGTCCCTGGTCGCCGAGATCACCGGCACCCGCGACGACGACCCCTGGTCACCCGACGCGCTCGCCTGGCCCCTGCTCGACGTCCTCGACGAGTCGCTCGGGGAGCCGTGGGCGGCCACGATCGCCGCCCACCTCGGCCACGGCCTCTCCGGCGACGAGGCCGACCTGCGCGTGGGCCGGCGCTATGCCCTGGCCCGCCGGGTCGCCGGGCTGCTGACCTCCTACGCCGTCCAGCGGCTCGCCGTCCTCGACGACTGGTCCGAGGGCCGGGACACCGACGGCTGCGGGCGACCGGTCCCCTCCGACCTCGCCTGGCAGCCCGAGCTCTGGCGCCGGCTGGTGCGTCGGGTGGACGGGCCGCCCCCTCCGGTGCGGCACCGCGAGACGGTGGCGCGGCTGCGGGCCGCACCCGCGGAGTTCGAGCTGCCTCCACGGGTCTCGCTCTTCGGCCACACGCGGCTGCCCACCACCGAGGTCGAGCTGCTCCGCGCGGTCGCCGAGCATCGCGAGGTCCATCTCTGGCTGCCCCATCCGTCCGACGCCCTGTGGCGGGCGCTGGGCGAGGCGGGCGCCGACCGCGCGGTCCCGCGGCGCGAGGACACCTCCTATGCCGCGGCCGGCCACCCGCTGCTCGTCTCGCTCGGGCGAGACGTCCGCGAGCTCCAGCGCACGCTGGGTGACGTCGACCCCGGCGAGCGGATCCCCGAGACGACCGGGCCCGCGGCGCCCGACACGCTGCTCGGCTGGCTCCAGGCCGACCTCGCCGACAACTCGGTCGGCCGGGCCGCCGACCGCTCCTGGACCCGGGCCGACCGGTCCCTCCAGGTGCACGCCTGCCACGGCCCCGCCCGTCAGGTCGAGGTGCTGCGCGAGGTGCTGCTCGGCCTGCTCGCCGACGACCCGGCTCTCGAGCCGCGCGACATCCTCGTGATGTGCCCGGACATCGAGACCTACGCGCCGCTCATCCAGGCCGGCTTCGGCCTCGAGGACGTCGTCGGTCCCGACGGGCACCCGGCCCACCGGCTCCGGGTGCGGCTGGCCGACCGGGCGCTGCACCAGACCAACCCGCTGCTGTCGGTCGCCTCCCGGCTCCTCGACCTCGCCGGCGGCCGGGCGCCGGCCAGCGAGGTGCTCGACCTCGCCCACGCCGAGCCGGTCCGGCGCCGCTTCCGCTTCACCGACGACGACCTCGACCAGCTCGCCACCTGGGTGGGCGACTCGGGGGTGCGGTGGGGCTTCGACGCCGAGCACCGCCGCGAGTTCGGGCTCGACTCCTTCGTGCAGAACACCTGGCGCTTCGGCCTCGACCGGTTGCTGGCCGGTGTGACCATGTCCGTCGACGCGGGCGCCTGGGTCGACCGCATCCTGCCGGTCGACGACGTCGGCAGCGGTCAGGTCGACCTGGTCGGCCGGCTGGCGGAATACGTCGACCGCCTGGTGACCGTCACCGACCGGCTCACCGGCACCCACGCCCTGGGTCACTGGCTCGACGCGCTGGCCGACGGTGTCGCCACCCTCACCGACGTCCCGTCCGCCGACGCGTGGCAGGCGGGCCAGGTCCAGCGCGAGCTCTCGCGCATCGCCGCCGAGGCGCACTCGTCGGGGGGAGCCGACCTGCGGCTGCCCGACGTCCGCGCCCTGCTGGCGTCGCGGCTGGCCGGCCGGCCCACCCGGGCCAACTTCCGCACCGGCACCCTCACCGTCTGCACGATGGTCCCGATGCGCTCGGTGCCCCACCGCGTGGTGTGCCTGCTCGGTCTCGACGACGGGGTCTTCCCGCGGGTCGGGATCGCCGACGGCGACGACCTGCTGGCCCGCGACCCCATGACCGGTGAGCGCGACGCGCGCAGCGAGGACCGTCAGCTGCTCCTCGACGCCATCCTCGCGGCCACCGAGACCCTGGTCGTCACGTTCACGGGGGCCGACGAGCTGACGGGTCAGCCACATCCGCCAGCCACGCCCCTCGGCGAGATCCTCGACGCGCTCGACGACACCGCCACCGGGCCCGACGGCCCGCTCGCCAAGGCGGTGGTCACCCACCACCCCCTCCAGCCGTTCGACCCGCGCAACGTCACGCCGGGGGCTCTGGTGCCGGGCGCCCCGTTCGCCTTCGACCCCGCGGCGCTCGCGGGTGCGCGGGCCGCGAGCGGTCCGCGCACGCCCGTGCCCGCGTTCCTGCCCGGCCCGCTGCCTCCGCTGGAGCCCACCGACGTCGCCCTCGACGACCTGGCCGCCTTCCTCAAGAACCCCGTCCGCTCCTTCCTCCGCGGACGGCTCGACGTGGCGCTGCCGGCCGACGAGAAGCCCGTCGCCGACGGGCTCCCCGTCGAGATCGACCAGCTCGCCCAGTGGGGCGTCGGCGACCGCGTCCTCACCGACCTGCTCGCCGGCGTCGACCCCACCCGGGCCCGGGAGCAGGAGTGGCGGCGCGGCGTCCTCCCGCCCGGACGGCTCGGCTGGCGGATGCTCGGCGAGCTCGTCGAGCGCGCGGTCCCGCTCGCCCGCGCGGCCCGCGACCTGCGCACCCGGCCCGCGACGGCCGTCGACGTGGACGTCGACCTCGGAGGGGGGCGCTGGCTGCGCGGGACCGTGCCGGGCGTCTTCGGCAACCGGCTGGTCCCGGTGAGCTACTCCCGCCTCGGCCCCGGCCACCGGCTGCAGTCCTGGCTGGCGGTCCTTGCGCTCTCGGCCGCCGACCCCGACCGCAACTGGACGGCCCACACCGTCGGGCGCCCGACCAACGGGCGGTCCCGCGACGACCACGCAGTGTCGCTGCTCGGCCCGGTCGACGACTACACCGCCCGCGACGTCCTGGGCCAGCTCGTGACGCTGCGCGACCACGGGCTCGCCGGCCCGCTCCCGATGCCGGTCAAGACCTCCCATGCCTATGCCACCCTGCGCCGCACGCAGGCCTCCCCGGCCGAGGCCCGCCGCAAGGCCGAGTGGGTCTGGCAGGACGGCAGGTACCCGGGGGAGTGCTCGGATGCCGCGCACCTGCGGGTGTGGGGTCCGCGCTCGCCGCTGCCCGGGCTCCACGAGCGACCGCTGACCGGGGAGGAGCACCCGGGGGAGACCGACCGCTTCGGTGCGCTGGCCCTGCGGCTGTGGAGCCCGCTGCTGAGCAACGAGCAGGGGAGCTGGTGATGACCCAGCCCCCTGTCACCCAGCCCCCTGTCCCGGAGCCCCGTGTAGCGGAGCCCCCCGACATGGAGCCCTTCGACCTCTGCGGCCCGCTCCCGACCGGCACCACCCTGCTCGAGGCCAGTGCCGGCACCGGCAAGACGTTCACCGTCGCAGGCCTCGTGACGCGCTATGTCGCCGAGGGGCGGGCCCGGCTCGAGGAGATGCTCGTCATCACCTTCGGCCGCGCCGCCAGCCAGGAGCTGCGCGAGCGGGTCCGCGAGCAGCTGGTCGCCGCCGACCGGGCGCTCGCCCACGGGCGCTCGGGCGACGACAGCACGCTGGTCGACCTGCTGCTGGACGCCGACGAGGCCGAGCTCGCCATGCGTCGGCGCCGGCTGCGCGAGGCCCTCGCATCCTTCGATGCCGCCACCATCGCCACGACCCACCAGTTCTGCCAGCTGGTGCTGCGCTCGCTCGGCGTCGCGGGCGACACCGACCCGGGCGTCACCCTGGTCGACAACCTCGACGACCTGGTCGTGGAGGTCGTCGACGACCTCTATCTCCAGCGCTACGGCCAGCTCACCCGGCGGCCACCCTTCGACCGGGCGGCGGCACTCTCCCTGGCCTACCGCGCGATCGGCGACCCGCAGGCCCGGCTGGCCGACACCGACGCGGGCGACGGCTCGGCGGCCGCCGAGCGGGTGGTGTTCGCCCACGCCTGCCGAGCCGAGGTCGAGCGCCGCAAGCGCCGCCTCGGGCTGCTCGGCTACGACGACCTGCTCAGCCGACTGGCCGACGCGCTCGAGTCGGCCGACGCGCCGGCCCGCGACCGGATGCGTCGGCGCTGGCGCTTCGTGCTCGTCGACGAGTTCCAGGACACCGACCCCGTCCAGTGGCAGGTCATCGACCGCGCCTTCTCCGGCCATGCCGACATCGTGCTGATCGGAGACCCCAAGCAGGCCATCTACGCCTTCCGCGGCGGCGACGTCGTCACCTATCTCACCGCCGCCCGCACGGCCACGACGCAGGCCACCCTCGGCACCAACTGGCGCAGCGACCAGGCGCTCGTGGACCGGCTCCAGGTCGTGCTCCACAACGCGGCGCTCGGCGACCCGAGCATCGTCGTCCGCCGGGTCACCGCGTCCCACGAGGGGACCCGCCTCGCGGGGCTGCCCCACCCCGCGCCGTGGCGGATGAGGGCCGTGCGGCGCACGGGCTTCCGGCTCACCAAGCGTGGCGAGATCCCGGTGCGCGACGCCCGGGCCCACATCGCGGCCGACTGCGCCGCCGACATCGCCGAGACGCTGGCCTCGGCCGCGACCTACGACGGCCGGCCCCTCGAGGCGCGCGACATCGCCGTGCTGGTCGCCGCCCGCGACCACGGGCTCCTGGTGCAGGCCGAGCTCGCCGCCCGCGGCGTCCCCGCGGTGGTCGCCGGTGGCGGCCACGTGCTGCTCACCCCGGCCGCCGACGACTTCCTGGCACTACTCGAGGGCCTCGAGCAGCCGCACCGCTCGCCGCGCGTGCGCGCCGCCGCCATCACGTCCTTCTTCGGCGAGACGACCGCGGGCCTCGTGTCCGGGGGCGACGCGCTCACCGACCGGGTCGCCGACACGCTGCGCGGCTGGGCGCTGCTGCTGCGCGGCCGGGGCGTGGCGGCGCTGTTCGAGGCTGCCGAGGAGCGCGGCCTCACCTCGCGCGTACTCGCCCACGCCGACGGCGACCGGCGGCTGACCGACCTTCGGCACATCGCCCAGCTGCTCCACCGCCAGGCGACCGAGGAGCGACTGGGCCTCACCGCACTCCTCCAGTGGTTCCGCGAGGAGCGGCTCCGCAACGCCCCGTCCACCGAGCGCACGCGACGCCTCGACAGCGACGCCGCGGCCGTGCAGATCGTGACGGTCCACGCGAGCAAGGGCCTGCAGTACCCCGTCGTCCACCTGCCCTTCGCCTTCGAGAAGTTCGTCCACACCGTCGACACCGCGCTCTTCCACGACGACGACGGGGCACGCACCCTCGACGTCTCGGGCGCCGGTGGCCAGTGGGCCGGACACGTCGACCGCCACCAGGCCGAGGAGTCCGGCGAGGAGCTGCGTGAGCTCTACGTCGCGCTGACCCGCGCGCAGTCCCAGGTCGTCACCTGGTGGGCGCCCACGCCCAACACGCCCACCGGCGGTCTGCACCGCATGCTGTTCGGGCGGATGCCCGAGACCCGCGACGTCCCGGCGAGCCAGCAGCTGCGCGACGACGACTACTCGCTCGGCGTGCTGCACGCGCTCGACCAGCTCGGCGGCCCGAGCCTGGAGGAGTCGGTGCTCGCGCCACCGTCCACCCCGGCGCGGCCGTCCCGTCCTGCGGGGCTGGCGCTGCGCAGGTTCGAGCGTGCCATCGACACCGAGTGGCGCCGCACGTCCTACTCCGGGCTCATCCGGGCCGAGGACAACGCCCCGGCCGTGGCCAGCGAGCCCGAGGTGACCCCGCTCGAGGACGAGCCCACGGCGGTCGACGACGACCTCGCGGTGTCCGGCGTCGGGCCGACCGCCGCCGAGGCCGGGCAGGCGCCGGTCTCCCCGATGGCCGAGCTCCCGGCCGGCGCCGCCTTCGGCAGCCTCGTCCACGCGGTGCTCGAGCACACCGACCCGCTGGCTCCGGACCTGCACGCGGAGCTGACGGCGCGGATCGGCGAGCAGCAGCGCTGGTGGCCGGTGCCCGCCCCTGCCGAGGTCCTGGCCGACGCGCTGCTGCCGCTCCACGACACCCCGCTCGGCCCGCTGGCGCCCGGGCTGACCCTGCGCGACCTCGGGCGGGCCGACCGACTCCGTGAGCTCGACTTCGAGCTCCCGCTGGCCGGCGGCGACCACGGCAGCACCGGCGCCGCGCCCCTGCTGCGCGACCTCGCCGGGCTGTGGCGCCGCCTGCTCCCCGAGGGCGACCCCCTGGCGCCCTACGCCGAGCGGCTCGAGCGTCCCGCACTCGGCGACCAGCACCTGCTCGGCTACCTCTCCGGCTCGATCGACGTCGTGCTGCGGGTGCCGGGTGACGGGGCACCCCGGTTCGTGGTCGCCGACTACAAGACCAACCTGCTCGGCGAGCCGGGGCGCGCGGTCACCGCCGCCGACTATGCGGCGCCGCTGCTGGCCGACGCGATGCTCCACTCGCACTACCCGCTCCAGGCCACGCTCTACTCCGTCGTGCTGCACCGCTACCTGCGCTGGCGGCTCCCCGGCTACGACCCCGACCGCCATCTCGGCGGCGTGCTCTACCTCTACCTCCGCGGCATGTGCGGCCCGGCGACGCCGGTCACCGACGGCCACCCCGCGGGGGTCTTCGCCTGGGCTCCACCGGCGGCGTTCGTCACCGCCGTGTCCGACCTGCTCGCCGGGGAGGTGCGCGCGTGACCGAGCTGTTCGCCGTCGACGACGCCCACGACCGGCGCCTGGTGCGCTCCGCGGCCGGCCTGCTGGCGACCTTCAACGCCGTCGGGGTGCTCGAGGCCGCCGACGTCCATGTCGCGTCCCGGCTGGGGGCGGTCGTGGGCGAGACGGATGACGCGGTGCTGCTGGCCGTCGCGCTGGCGGTGCGCGCCGTGCGCCGCGGGTCGGTCTGCGTCGACCTGGCCGACGTGGTCGCCGCCGAGGCCGACCTGCCATGGCCGCCACTCGACGGCTGGCTCGACAAGGTCGCCGCCGGCCCGCTCACCGCGGCGTCGGTGACCCGGGTCGAGGCGGGGCTCCTCTATCTCGACCGCTACTGGCGCGAGGAGGGGCAGGTCCGCGACGACCTGGTCGCCCGGTCCCAGCAGCCGCCCCCGGTCGTCGACGCCACCGCCCTCGCCGCAGGGGCCGCGCGGGTCTTCCCCGAGGGCTACGCCGAGCAGCGGGCCGCCGCCCAGGCTGCCGCCGTCCGGTGGACGACCGTGCTCACCGGTGGTCCGGGCACCGGCAAGACCACGGCCGTCGCCGGCCTGCTCGCCCTGCTGGCCGAGCAGGCGGAGTCCGGTCGTCCGCCGCGGGTCGCGCTCACCGCACCCACCGGCAAGGCCGCCGCGCGGCTCCAGGAGGCGGTGGCGCGGGCGACCGAGTCGCTGCCGCCGCCCGACCGCGACCGGCTCGGCCGCCTGACGGCGTCGACCCTCCACCGCCTGCTCGGCGCCCGGCCCGACTCGCGCACCCGGTTCCGCCACCACCGCGACAACCGGCTGCCCCACGACGTCGTGGTGGTCGACGAGACCTCGATGGTGTCGCTCACGATGATGGCCCGGCTGGTGGAGGCCGCCCGCCCCGACGCCCGGCTGGTCCTCGTCGGAGACCCCGACCAGCTCGCCTCGGTCGAGGCCGGGGCGGTGCTGGCCGACCTGGTCGCCGGCCTCGGGTCCCGCGACCCCGAGGCCGTCGCCGCCCTGCGCACCTCACACCGCTTCGGCGCCCGGATCGGCGAGCTCGCGGCCGCCGTACGCAACGGGGACGACGACGCCGCCTGGACGCTGCTGTGCGAGGGCGGCCCCGAGATCGAGCTGGTCCCCGCCGACGACGCCGCGCCCGAGGTCGTCCGGCGCGTCGCCCTCGACGCCGCGCTCGCCACGCGGACGGCCGCCGAGGCGGGGGACGGCGACGCCGCCATCGCCGCCATGGACCGGCACCGTCTGCTGTGTGCCCACCGCGAGGGACCGTTCGGCGCGGCCCACTGGAACCGCCTCGTCGAGCGGTGGCTCGGCGACGCCCTCGGCACGCCGGTCGGGCAGGCGTGGGGGCGTGAGTGGTACGCCGGCCGTCCCCTGCTCGTGACCGCCAACGACTACGGCCTCGGGCTCTTCAACGGCGACACCGGCGTGGTGGTCCGCGACGACGCCGCGCCGCAGGGGCTGCGGGCCGTGGTCGCCGGGGTCGGCCGCCACCTCGGCTTCGCCATCTCCCGGCTGTCCGACGTCGAGACGCTGCACGCCATGACGGTCCACAAGAGCCAGGGCAGCCAGGCCGCCGAGGTGACCGTGCTGCTCCCGCCCGAGGACTCCCGGCTGCTCTCCCGCGAGCTCTTCTACACCGCGATCACCCGCGCCCAGGACAAGGTCCGCGTCGTCGGCACCGAGGCCACCGTCCGCGCCGCCGTCACCCGCCGCGCCCAGCGCGCCTCCGGCCTCCGCCACCGCCTCGCCCCCTGAGGCGCCGCCGGGCCGGCACACGAGGTGGCGACTCGGCGAGGCTCGTCGCGCGGGAAACATGGCCGCAACACGGGTTGGCTACCCTCGCTGCCATGCCGTTCCTCATGCGCGTGGAGCTGCCCGACGTGCCGGGCTCGCTGGGTCGCGTCGCGACGGCGATCGGCGACGGCGGCGGCGACATCGAGGCGATCGAGATCGTCGAGCACCGCGCCGACGGGTCCGCCGTCGACGACGTGCTGCTGGAGATGTCGCCGGGCGTGATGCCCGACTCGGTCGTCTCGGCCTGCAACGCCCTCGACGGGGTCACGGTCGTGTGGATCAGCCGCTATGCCGCGGGCGGCAACCTGTTCCTGGACCTCGAGGTGGTCGAGGAGCTGACGGCCCACCGTGAGGAGGCGCTCGACCGGCTGCCCGGCATGCTGCCGGTCGCGTTCCGCGTCGACTGGGCCGCGCGCGTGCGCCGCACGCCGGACGGCATCGAGGTCCTCGCCGCGACCGAGGCCGCTCCCGCCGTCGTCCCGTGGGCCGACCTGCCCCAGGCGGGCCGGCTGCCGAGCGACGACGACGTGACGCTCCACTGTGGGGCGCCCCTGCTCGACGACGAGATGATCGTGCTCGGCCGCACCGGCGGACCGGGGTTCCTCGACTCCGAGCTCGCGCGGCTCGGCCACCTCGTGGCGCTGGCCGTGTCGATCTCCGAGAGCTGACCCGCCGCCGGGCCGCGGGCGGCCTCACTCGACGAGCAGCACCAGCCGCGTCTCCCAGGTGGCGGGGTCGCCCTCGGGCGGGCTGACGTACTCCTCCCAGAAGTCACCCCGCGGCACGAGCCCCTGCTCGCGCACCCAGGCCGACAGCCGGTCCCACGTGTCACCGAGCGTGTCGTAGGGCCCGACGTGCACGGCCACCGCGCCACGGCCACCCGGCCGCTCCGCCACGTGCACCCCGCCGTCGGGAGTGTGCACGTCGCCCGCGACCGGGAAGCCGGCCGAGACGTCGAAGGCGTCCACGGGCTCGCCGTGGTACCACCCGAACGGCGGCATCTCGATCCGGCCGCCGGCGGCCGACACGGCCCCGGCGACCTGGCCGAACGCCACGTCGAAGAACCCCTTCAGCTCCTCCATGGTGACCCGTCTGCGGATCGTGCCGACCAACACCGTCGGCACGTCCTCGAGCCTGAACTCCGTCATCGCCGTCCCCTCCCGTCGACGCTCTCCGCCTGCCCCCAGCCTGTCACCGTCGCGGCGCGGGAGCACCTGTGCCGTTGGCCTCACCCGGTCCGGCGCGCTGCGACGCGGCTGCGGCATGCTGGGCGCATGGACGCCGCCCCCGACCCCTTCGTCGCCGCCGAGGAGGCGGCGGGCCTCGTGCGTGCGCGGACCGGCAGGTCGTCCTACGACGCCGCGCTGGTGCTGGGCTCCGGCTGGGCACCGGCCGTGTCCTCGTGGGGCGAGCCCGCCGCGCGGCTGGTGATGGGCGAGGTCCCGCACTTCCTGCAGCCGGTGGCCGAGGGCCACCGGGGCGAGCTGCTCGCCTTCGACCTGGAGGGCACGGGCGTGCTGGTCCTGTCCGGGAGAACGCATCTCTATGAGGGCCACGGGGTCCGGCCGGTGGTGCACGGCGTGCGCACGGCCGCCGCACTCGGCTGCCGGCGGGTGGTGCTGACCAACGCCAACGGCTCGCTGCGCGACGACTGGGAGGTCGGCCGGCCGATCGTCGTGAGCGACCACATCAACGCCACGGGCGTGTCACCGGTCGAGGGCGCCCACTTCGTGGACCTGACCCAGGCCTGGTCGCCACGGCTGCGCGCCCGCGCCCGCGAGCTCGACCCGAGCCTCGCGGAGGGTGTCTATGCCCAGCTGCGCGGCCCGCACTACAACACCGCCGCGGAGGCCGAGTGGCTGCGCCGCGTCGGCGCGGACCTCGTCGGCATGTCGACGGTGCCCGAGGCGATCGCCGCCCGCGAGGCGGGGATGGAGCTGTTCGGCCTGTCGGTCGTGACCGCCATCGAGGGCAGCGGCGAGGCCACCGACCCCGACGCGGTGGTGGCCGCGGCCGAGGCGACGGCGGCGCGGCTGGGACCGCTGCTGGCGGAGCTGCTCACGACCCCGTGAGGCCCGGCCGCGGGCGTCGCGCACGTGGCGGTGCTCGTCTCGCGGACGCGGTGGGTGCACGATGGGCCACGTGACCCAACCCACCACCACGTCCTACGCCGAGACCCGCAGGCTGGGCGTCGAGACCACCGGCATCGAGATCATCGACGAGAGCGAGCGGACCGCGCGCCCGGCCGACCTCTTCTGGCCGTGGTTCGCCGCCAACGTCTCGGTGTTCGGCGTGAGCTATGCGGGCTTCATCCTGCAGTTCGGCATCTCGCTGTGGCAGGGCGTCTTCGTCGCCGTCGTCGGGATCGTGGTGTCGTTCCTGCTCTGCGGCTTCATCGCCATCGCGGGCAAGCGCGGGTCCGCGCCGACCATGATCCTGTCGCGGGCACCGTTCGGCGTGATGGGCCAGAAGGTGCCCGGTGTCATCTCGTGGCTGGTCTCGATCGGCTGGGAGACGTTCCTGTCGATCCTCGCGGTGCTGGCCACCTCGACGGTCTTCGAGGAGCTGGGCTGGAGCGGCGGCACGGCCACCAAGATCGTGGCGGCCGTCGTCGTGGCGGCACTGATCGTGTCGGCGTCGGTGGCGGGCTACCACATCATCATGCGCATGCAGTCGTGGCTGACCTGGATCACGGGCGTCGCGACGGTCGGCTACATCCTCCTGACGGTCAAGGACGTCGACTGGTCCACGGTCTCGGCCATCCCCAGCGGCTCGACGCAGGCCGTGATCGGGGCGCTGACCATGGTGATGACCGGCTTCGGCCTCGGCTGGATCAACATCGCCGCGGACTGGTCGCGCTACCAGCACCGCGACTCCTCGGGCTCGGGCATCGTCTTCTGGAACACCTTCGGCGGCGCGATCGCCCCGGTGCTCCTCGTCTTCTATGGCCTGCTGCTCGCGGGCTCGTCGACCGACCTGCTCAACGGCATCGCCTACGACCCGATCGGGCAGCTCGCGACCCTGCTGCCGACGTGGTACCTCGTGCCGTTCCTGGTCTGCGCGATCCTCGCCCTGGTCAGCGGCGCCGTGCTCGGCATCTACTCCTCCGGGCTGACCCTGCTCTCGCTCGGGCTGCGCATCCCCCGGCCCAGCGCGGCCTTCATCGACGGCGTCATCCTGACGCTCGGCACCATCTATGTCGTCTTCTTCGCCGACAACTTCCTCAACCCGTTCCAGAGCTTCCTGATCACCCTGGGCGTGCCGCTCGCGTCGTGGGCGGGGATCATGATGGCCGACATCGCGCTGCGCAAGCAGGACTACGACGAGGTGGCGCTGTTCGACGCCCGGGGCCGCTACGGCTCGGTCGCCTGGTTCTCCCTCGCCACCATGGCGTTCGCGTCCTTCGTGGGCTGGGGCCTGGTCATCAACCTGTTCGCCGACGACGCGTCGTGGAACAACTGGCAGGGCTACCTGCTCGGCCCGCTCGGCCTGGGCGGCAAGGACGGCTCCTGGGCGTTCGCCAACCTCGGCGTCCTCGCCGCGCTGGTGATCAGCTTCGTCGCGGTCTATGTCGGGCGCGCCGGCGCCGTACGGCGTCAGGAGACCCGCTGATCGACCGGCGCCCCTCTAGGGCACCGAGCGGATCCGGGTGACCAGCACCGAGCCGAGGACCGACGCCAGGAACGCGACGGCATAGACGAGGCCGTAGCCCACCGAGAAGCCGTCGCCGTGCGTCGTGACGGGCAACCCCAGGCCGCGGACCGCGGTGATGACGATGCCGACGACCGCCGGCGCGACCACCTGGGGCAGCGCCGCGGCGATGTTGATGACGCCCAGGTCCTTGGCGCGCTCGGTGGCGCCCGGCAGCACCTGGGTGATGAGCGCGAAGTCGACGGCCTGGTAGATCCCGTAGCCGGCGCCGAGCACGGCCGCGGCGAGCAGGGTGGCGGGCCAGGTCTGGACGCAGGCGAGGATCGCCGCCGAGACCGAGACGACGATGCCCGACCAGATCACGAACACCTTGCGCCGGCCGACCCGGTCGCTCCACGCGCCGACGACGATGGCGGTGAGGACGATCGTGACGCCGTAGATCATCGTGAGCATGGCGAACCGGTCGGAGGCCTCCTCGTCGGAGAAGCCGAGCCCGTCGGTCAGGTAGTAGAGGAAGTAGGACAGGGCGATGAAGTTGCCCAGGTTGACGAGGAACCGGGTGATCCACGCCCAGCCGAAGTCGGGATGGTCGCGCGGGGAGACCCAGAACTGCCGGAGGAACGCCCCGGCGCTGAACGCGGGCGGCTCATAGCCCTCGGGCAGCGCGAGGTCGCGTGACCCCACGAGGTAGGGCAGCGCGAGGACGACCAGCACGACCGCGATGACGACGTACCCCTGGGCGATGCTGCCGGTCCACGCGGCGATCTGGACGCCGAGCAGCACGCCCACCGTGCCGGCGACGGCGATGAGACCGCCGACCAGGCCGCGCCGCGGGACCGGCACCTGGTCGGGCACCGAGGCGGTCACGGCGGCATAGCCCATGTTGAGCGTCGCCTGCACGCCGCACCAGCCCAGCACCATGGCCCAGACGCTGTGCACCTGCGACATGAGCAGCAGCGAGGCCGCGCCGCCGAGCACCCCGGCGACCGCCCAGGGCAGCCGGCGGCCGACCCGCAGCCGCGTGCGGTCGGAGAGGGCGCCCCAGACGGGGTTGGTGACCGTGGAGACGGCCGCCCCGCTGAAGAGCACCAGCGACGCGACGGCCTCCTTGTGACCGGGCGAGATCGCCTTGGCCTGCTCGAGCAGCAGCACCTGGATGGGCCCGAACCACCCGGAGGTGATGCCGAGGTTGAGCAGCACGATCGCCGCGACCCAGCGCGCGGGCGGGTCCACGGTCGGCTCGGCGAGGGCCGACCGGACGGCGGTGGCGGGGGTGAGCGGCAGCTCGGGTGTCGTCACGCCGCTCATTGTGGACTCAGTCGCGCTCCAGGACGAACACCGGGATCTGGCGGTCGGTCTTGACCTGGTAGCCGGCGTAGGGCGGGAAGGCCGCGACCGCGCGCTCCCACCACTCCTCGCGCTCCGCGCCCTCGACGAGCCGGGCGGTGAAGGCCGCCGGCTCGGGGCCGTCCTGGAGGTCCACGTGCGGGTCGGCGACGAGGTTGAAGAACCACGACGGGTGGTCGGGCGCGCCGCCCTTGGAGGCGACCGCGGCATAGGCGCCGTCGTGCTCGACGCGCATCACCGGGTTCTTGCGCAGCTTGCCCGAGCGGGCGCCGCGCGAGGTGATCACGACGATCGGCTTGCCCTGCATGAGGTTGCCCTCGACGCCTCCCGTCCGCTCATAGAGCTCGACCTGGTCGCGCACCCACGAGCTCGGGCTGGGCTGGTAGTCACCGGAGAGTGTCATGGCGGGACAACGCCACGGGGCGCCCGCCGATTCCGGCAGCCGGTCGGCCGTACCGCTCCCCGACGCGGAGTGGTAGGACAGTGCCATCGGCCCGAACGCAGGGGGTGAGCGACCTTGAGAGTCGTCGTCCTCACCGGCGCGGGGATCTCCGCCGAGAGCGGCGTCGCCACCTTCCGCGACAACGGCGGGCTCTGGGAGGGCCACCGGGTCGAGGACGTCGCGACGCCCGAGGCCTTCGACGCGCAGCCGCACGTGGTGCACATGTTCTATGACCTGCGCCGGGCGGCCCTGGAGACCGTGCACCCCAACCCGGCCCACGAGGCGCTCGCGCGTCTCGAGGAGCACCTCGGCGACGACTTCCTGCTCGTCACCCAGAACGTCGACGACCTGCACGAGCGGGCCGGCTCCGAACGCGTGCTCCACATGCACGGCTCCCTGCTCTCCGCGCTGTGCACCGAGTGCGGCGGCAGGTCGCGGTGGTCAGGCCCGCTCGGTCACGGCCCCGCCTGCCCACGCTGCGAGAGCGCGGCCCTCCGCCCCGATGTCGTCTGGTTCGGCGAGGTGCCGCACGGCCTCCAGGACATCGACGAGGCCCTCCGCGCGGCGGACGTCTTCTGCTCGATCGGCACCTCCGGCGCGGTCTATCCCGCCGCGGGGTTCGTCGTCGCCGCGCGGCGCTACGGCGCGCGGACGGTCGAGCTCAACCTGGAGCCCGGTGCCGGCTCCTCCCACTTCGACGAGTCGGGATATGGCCCCGCCAGCCGCGTCGTCCCCCTGTGGGTCCGCGAGATGGTCCGTCGTGGCCGACCTCCGAGTCCTCACCTGACCTGACGACTCGGCGAGGTCGTCAGGTGGCGAGGACCCGGTCGCAGACGGCCTTCGCGATCTCGAGGGAGGCCGTGGCCGCCGGCGAGGGGGCGTTGCAGACGTGCAGGGCACCGTCCTGCTCGACGAGCAGGAAGTCGTCGACCAGCGAGCCGTCGGGGCGCAGGGCCTGGGCCCGGACGCCGGCGGGTGAGGGCGCGAGGTCGGTCTCGGTGACCTCCGGGACCAGTCGCTGCAGGCTGCGGGTGAAGGCCTTCCGCGACACCGAGCGCCGCATCTCCATCAGGCCGTCGCGCCAGTAGCGGCCGGCCAGGCGCAGGAAGCCGGGGTAGGCGAGCACCTCGCCCAGGTCGCGCAGGTCCACGTCGCGCTTGGCATAGCCCTCGCGCTCGAAGGCGAGCACGGCGTTGGGTCCCGCGTGCACGTTGCCGTCGACCATCCGGGTGAAGTGCACGCCGAGGAACGGGAAGTCCGGGTTGGGGACGGGATAGACGAGGGCCCGCACCAGGTGCCGGGCCTCGGGGACGAGCTCGAAGTACTCCCCGCGGAACGGCACGATCCGTGCCCCCGGGTCGCTGCCCGCCTGCCGCGCCAGCCGGTCGCTCTGGAGGCCGCCGCAGGTCACGACGAAACGGGCCCGCAGCCGTCCGTTGGTCGTCTCCACGACCCGCCCTCCCGCCGTACGACGGAAGCCGGTGGCCGCCACGCCGGTGACGATCTCGGCCCCGGCGGCAGCGGCGGAGTCGGCGAGCGCCTCGCACACGCCCAGGTAGTCGACGATCCCGGTCGACGGCACTCGCACCGCCTCCACGCAGGAGACGTGCGGCTCGGCCTCGGCGGCCTCGGCCGGGCCGATCCTCGTCACCGCGAGGCCGTTCTCCAGCCCGCGCCGGAAGAGGCGGTCGAGGCCGGCGCGCTCGGACTCGTCGGTCGCGACGATCAGCTTGCCGCAGACCTCGTGGGCCACCCCGTGCTCGGCCGCGAAGTCGACCATCGAGCGGCTGCCGGCCGCGCACAGCCGGGCCTTGAGCGATCCGGGCGGGTAGTAGATGCCGGAGTGGATGACGCCCGAGTTGCGCCCGGTTTGGTGGGTGGCGAGCGCCTCCTCCTTCTCCACCAGGGTGATGCTCGCGCCCGGGCGGCGACGGGTCAGCTCGCGCGCGACGGCGAGCCCGAGGATGCCGCCGCCCACCGCGACGAAGTCGCGCCAACCGTCGTCGAACGGCGCCGACGCGGGGCGGCGGAGGTCAGCGCGCGGGGTGCCCACACCGGCTCACCCTACGGGTCCGGCGGCGCGTCCCGACCGTCGCCGCCGTTGGCTACCGGTGAGTAGGATCGGCGCCATGAGGCGCGAGATCTACGACGAGGACCACGAGGCGTTCCGCTCATCGGTGAAGGAGTTCCTCGACCGCGAGGTCGTCCCCCACCTGGAGGAGCACCAGGCCGCGCACGCCCTGCCCCGGGACTTCTGGCTGGCCGCCGGCAAACAGGGCTTCCTCGGGCTCGAGGTGCCCGAGCAGTACGGCGGCTCCGAGGCCGGCGACTACCGCTTCAACGCCGTGCTCACCGAGGAGCTCGCCAAGGTCAACATGGCCCTGCCCTCGTGCCTCGGGATCCACGCCGACATCGTGGCGCCCTACCTGGTCCACCTCACCACCGAGGAGCAGAAGCAGCGCTGGCTCCCCGGGTTCTGCTCCGGCGAGCTGCTGACCGCGATCGGCATGACCGAGCCGTCGGGCGGCTCGGACCTCGCGGCCCTCAAGACCACGGCCGTCCGAGACGGCGACGACTGGGTCCTCAACGGGTCCAAGACGTTCATCACCAACGGCTACTCCTGCGACCTGGTGGTGGTCGCCGCTCGCACCAGCCCGGAGAAGAAGGCCCGCGGCATCACGCTCTTCGGCGTCGAGACCGCGAGCGAGGGCTTCTCCCGCGGCCGCAAGCTCGACAAGGTCGGGCAGGACGAGTCCGACACCGCCGAGCTCTTCTTCGAGGACCTCCGGGTCCCGCACGCCAACGTGATCGGCGAGCTCGACGGCGGCTTCATCCACATGATGCAGTGGCTCCCGCAGGAGCGGCTCGGCTCGGCCGTCACCAACCTCGCGCACGCGCGGCAGATCCTCGACGAGACCGTCGCCTACACCAAGGACCGCAAGGCGTTCGGCCAGTCGATCGGCCAGTTCCAGCACAACAAGTTCCTCATGGCCGACCTGGTCACCCGGGTCGAGGTGACCCAGGCCTACGTCGACCAGTGCGTGGTGGCGCACAACAAGGGTGAGCTCACCCCGATCGACGCGGCCAAGGCCAAGTGGTGGACCGCCCAGGTGCAGAACGACGTGCTCGACCACTGCGTCCAGCTGCACGGCGGCTACGGCTACATGAACGAGTACCGCGTCGCCCGCGCCTGGCGCGACGCCCGCGTCACCAAGATCTGGGCCGGCAGCAACGAGATCATGAAGGAGCTCATCGGTCGCGACCTGGGCCTCTAGCCCTTGTCACTCCGCGTCGTCCCTTCTTCCCCGGCGCCGCAGCGCCGGGCTACTGGTGAGAACACGGAGTAACTAGGCTGGGCGGCGATGACCACCGACGAGAACCTCGCCCCCATCGAGCCCGCCCAGCACGAGCAGGAGCCGCACCAGTCCAACGTGAGCGGACGGCTCAACTGGCTGCGTGCCGGCGTCCTCGGCGCCAACGACGGCATCGTGTCGACCGCGAGCCTCGTCGTGGGCGTGGCGGGCGCGACCAACGACAAGACGGCGATCCTGGTGGCCGGCGTCGCGGGGCTCTTCGCGGGCGCGATGAGCATGGCGGCCGGGGAGTACGTCTCGGTCAGCACCCAGCGCGACTCGGAGAAGGCGCTGCTCGCCAAGGAGCGCCGCGAGCTCGAGGAGGACCCGGAGGACGAGCTGGCCGAGCTGACCTACCTCTACATGGACAAGGGCCTGACCGAGGACCTCGCCAAGCAGGTCGCGGTCGAGCTCACCGCCCACGACGCCCTGGCCGCCCACGCCGAGGTCGAGCTCGGCATCGACCCCGACGACCTGACCAACCCGTGGCAGGCCGCCTGGGCGTCGATGGTCGCGTTCACCGTCGGCGCGCTGCTGCCGTTGCTGACCATCACGCTCTCGCCGGAGTCGCTGCGGCTCTGGATCACGGCCCTGTCCGTCGCGGCGGCCCTGGCGGTCACCGGGTGGACCAGCGCCCGGCTCGGCTATGGCCCCGCCGGCCGCGCCGTCGTCCGCAACGTCGTCGGCGGTCTCCTGGCGATGGGCATCACCCATCTCATCGGCTCGGTCGTCGGCACGTCCGTGGGCTGAGCGATGAAGCCGCCGCCGACCCACGTGGGCATCCGCACCCGGGTGCTCGGCGTCGCCGTCACGATCCTGGTGGTGACGCTCGTCGTCTGGGCCTGGGTGGTCATCGTCGTCTTCGACGGCACCCTGGCCCGCAGCGCGCGCAACTACGGGGACTTCCAGGCCGCCCAGCTCGCCGACCAGCTCACCACGATCCCGGCCGACCTGGTGGTGCCCACCGGGCGCGGGTACGGCGACGTGGTGCTCCAGGTGCTCGACGCCGACGGCCGGGTCGTCGCCACGTCCGACGAGGCCGCCTCCGAGCCGATGACGTCGCTCCGCCCGGCCCCCGGAGCCATCGGCAGCGAGAAGGTGCCAGCGATCGAGGGCGTCGACGAGGACTCCTTCGTCGTGGTCGCCCGCGGGACCACCGGTCCGGACGGCGAGCGCCTGGTGGCCGTCGTCGCCAACCCCGTGCACGTCGAGGAGGGCACGATCTCGCGGCTGGTCCTCGTCGGTGTGGTGGCCGGCCTGCTCGTCCTCGGGATCACCACCGTCCTGATCCGCTGGGCCGTCGGCGCCGCGCTCACGCCGGTCGAGCGGATGCGCGGCCAGCTCGCCGGCATCGACGGCCACACCTTCGGCGACCGGGTCGTGGTCCCCACCACCGGCGACGAGCTCACCAGCCTGGGCGACACGATGAACCAGATGCTCGAGCGGCTCGAGGGTGCCTATGCCGCGCAGAAGGCGTTCGTCTCCGATGCCAGCCACGAGCTACGCAGCCCGCTCGCCACGATCCGGGCCGGGGTCGAGCTCGCCAGCGCCGACCCCACCGGCCGCGTCTGGGCCGACACGCGCGACACCCTGATGGCCGAGATCCTCCGGCTCCAGGCCCTCGTCGACGACCTGCTCACGCTCTCCCGCTACGACGCCGGCGCGCTGCCGCTGCGCCTGCGGGAGTGCGACCTCGACGACGTGGTCGTCCAGGCCGTGCGGCGGGCCCGCCTGGAGAACCGGCCTCCCGTCGACGTCGTCGTGGAGCCGGTGCGAGCCCTCGCCGACCCCGACCGCCTCGGCCAGGTGCTGCGCAACCTCCTCGACAACGCCGCCCGGCACGCCGCGACCGGCACCCGGGTGCGGCTGGTCCGGAACGGCGACTCCGCCCGCGTCACCGTCGACAACGACGGCCCACCCGTCCCGGAGGACCAGCGCGCCGCGGTCTTCGAGCGTTTCGTCAGGCTCGACCAGATCCGCGACCGCGACTCCGGGGGCACGGGTCTGGGGCTCGCCATCGCCGCCGACCTGGTCCGGGCACACGGCGGGACGATCGCGACCACCGAGGGCGACGACGGCTGGTGTCGCTTCGAGTTCACCGTCCCCGCGGGCGGCGCCGCCGCGACCGACGAGCCGCCCCTCGACGAGGACAGCACCGACGGTCAGCCCACCGGGTTGAGCCGGTAGCCCACCCCTCGCACCGTCTCGAGCGACACGACGTCGAAGGGCGCGTCGATCTTCTTGCGCAGGTAGCCCACATAGACCTCGACCACGTTGTCGCTGCCGGGGTAGTCGGAGTCCCACACGTTGGCCAGGATGTCGCCCTTCGTCACGGCGTCACCCGCCCGGCGCATGAGGTAGTGCAGCAGCAGGAACTCGCGGGGCGTCAGCTCGACGCGGACTCCCTGACGGGTGACGACGTGGCTGTTGGGGTCGAGGGCGAGGTCCCCGCACTGGAGGACGACCGGCCGCTGCGGCGCCCCACGGCGTACGAGCGCCCGCAGCCGCGTCACGAGGACGGGGAAGCTGAACGGCTTGGTGAGGTAGTCGTCGGCCCCCAGCTCGAACGCGTCGGTCTGGTCGAACTCGCCGTCCTTGGCGGTCAGCATCAGGACCGGGACCCAGATCTCTCTCCGGCGCAGGCCCTTGAGGATGTCGTAGCCGTTGAGCCCCGGCAGCATGATGTCGAGCACCAGGACGTCGTAGTCGCCGTGCTGGGCCATCGCCTGTCCGGTGATGCCGTCGTGGGCGACGTCGACCACGAAGCCCTCCTGCACCAGCCCCCCGCGGAGGGTCTCGGCCAGGGGGCGCTCGTCGTCCACCAGGAGCACTCTCATCAGTCACAGACTCTCTCAGAGATCTCTCAGCGCGGTGCGCCTAGTGTCACGAATACGACAACCTTCGGGAGGAACCGATGTTCGACACGATTGGCGGGCTTCCGGTCCACGCCCTCGTGGTCCACGCCGTGGTGGTGCTCGGTCCGCTGGCCGGGCTGATGCTCGTCGCCTACGCCGTCAAGGCGTCCTGGCGCCGTGGGCTGCGCTGGCCGACCCTCGCCATGGCCGCCATCTCCGCTCTCTCGGCCGCCGTGGCCACCTCGAGCGGTGAGGACCTGGAGCACCGCGTGGGCGACCCCGCCTACGACCACGCCGAGAAGGGCGACCTGGCCGCCGTGAGCATCTATGTGCTGCTCGGCGTCGCCGTGGTGGTGATCCTGTTCCTGCTCCGCGCCAACGCCGACGCCAGCAAGCTGACCGCGGTCGGGGTGGTCCTGGCCGTCCTCGCCGCCGGCTTCTCGTGGTTCGGTGTCTTCAACGCCGGCCACAGCGGTGCGAGCTCGGTGTGGCACGAGGAGATCGCCAACTCCACCTCCGGAGGTGGAGGGGACTGACCGTCCCCCGACGCACGAGACTCGGGTCGCATGGCCGCCACGGACTAGCGTGGCGGCCATGCGTATGTTCGTGGCCGTGCGGCCACCGACGGACGCCGTCGAGCACCTCGACGAGTTCCTCGAGCCGCGACGCGAGGCCGGCGCCTTCCGGTGGAGCCCGGCCGACCAGCTGCACCTGACGCTCGCGTTCCTGGCCGACGTGCCGGACCGGGCGGTCGACGACCTGCACGAGCGGCTGGAGCGGGCCGCCCGCAGGCGGACGGCGTTCGCGACCCGTCTGCACGGCGGCGGGGCGTTCCCCCACGCCGCCCGCGCCCGGGTGCTGTGGGCCGGGCTGGACCTGGACGAGCGCGGCCTCGAGGAGCTGCGCCGGCTCGCCACGGGCGCCCGCGCGGCAGCGGCCAAGGCGGGTGTCGCGGTCGACGGCCAGCGGTTCCGGCCGCACCTCACCGTGGCCCGGCTCGGACACCCGCTCGAGGCGAGCAGCTGGGTGCGGCTGCTCGACACCTACACCGGTCCGGCGTGGCGGGTCGAGGAGGTCGAGCTCGTCGCCTCCCACCTCGGTGAGGGGCCTCGCAAGCGCCCCCGGCACGAGGTCGTGGCCACCTTCCCGCTGAGCCGGCCGGCCGAATCGTCAAAGTGACTACGCGGGCTCCGTTGCTCCCCTAGGGTGTCCACGCCGCCAGCAGGCGGCCTTGCGAGCCCTCCGGAAGGACGAGACACGATGGCCAAGCGCGCCGGGTGGTATCCCGACCCGTGGGGCGGCCAGGGCTACCGCTGGTGGGACGGCAACGTCTGGTCCGAGCACGTCCAGGACCAGCCCGGCCCGATCCCCTCGATGACGCACCCCGGGCTGATGCTCGGCGGGCCCATCTCGTCCGTCGGGGCGGTGCGGCCCTGGTGGCAGCAGTGGTGGTTCATCGCGCTGATGCTGTTCTTCTGCTGCTTCCCGCTGGGGCTGGTGCTCATCTGGATGCGCGACAGCACGCCCGTCTGGGTCAAGCTGCTGGCCACCGGGCTGGCGTTCGCCTTCAACATCCTGCTCGGGCTCTTCGTCCAGCACCTCTTCTATCCCGACCTCGTCACGTCCTGACGCCCCGAGCCCCGCCGCCCTGGTCCACGCGGCCGGAGCTGCGAGCGGGAGCCCTGGCGCTGGTTGAGGTGCCTGCGGGGGTCCGGGGCTGGTTGAGGTGCGAGCGGAGTCGCTGGCGCTGGCCGAGGTGCGAGCGAAGGTGCCGGCGCTGGTTGAGGTGCGAGCGCAGGCCCCGGCGCTGGCCGAGGTGCGAGCGGAGGCGGGGCGCTGGTTGAGTTGTGAGCGGAGGGGCTGGCGCTGGTTGAGGTGCGAGCGGAGCGAGCCTCGAAACCAAGCCAGAAGGCCGCGACAGACACGGTCCGGAAGGCGGCTCGAAACTTTTCTCGGAAAGTGTCTCAGCCTGTGGGATCGGGGGCGGGTTTCGGGCCGGGAGTGTCGGTGCCTCCTGGTTGGCTGATGGTTATGAGTCGAGCAGCTGGGCAGTGTCACCCGGAGGGTTCTCCGGCGGCGGTGCTGCGCTCGGCGCGGGCCCACCGTGACGCGGAGGCGGCGGCTGCGGTCGGGGTGTTGGAGGACGCTTTGGAGTGGGCGTTGATGCATGAGCCGGTCTCTCCCGGTGACGGGTCGGGGGCCTGCTGGTGGGAGGCCGGACAGGCCTATGCGCTGGCCGGGGCGGGCACCCCGGAGGTCGCGGAGTTCGCGGTCGCTGAGCTGGCTGCTGCGCTCGGGCTGTCGACCGAGGCTGGTCGGGGCCTGGTCGCCGATGCCCTGGATCTGGCGTTCCGGCTTCCGAACACGTGGGACCAGGTCCGGGCCGGGCGCGTGCCGGGGTGGCGGGCACGCCGGTTCGCCGGCCTCACCCGCGGTCTGACCAAGGACGCGGCGGGGTTCGTGGACGACCAGCTCGCCGCGGTCCTGGGGAAGGTCTCCTGGGCGCAGCTGGACCGGCTGATCGCCGAGGCCGTGGCCCGGCACCTGCCCGACACCCTGGACGACCCCACCGAGGCACCGGCCACGGTGGACCGGCGGCGGGTCTCGGTCGACCTGCGCAACCTCGGCCTGGACGGGATCGTCACCGTGGAGGCCGCGTTGGACACCGCCGATGCCCTGGACCTCGAACACGCCCTCCAGGCCGGCTCGGAGCAGCTCACGCTCGCCGGCTCCACCGCGTCCCTGGATGTGCGGCGGGCGGCGGCGTTGGGGGAGATGGCCCGCCACGAGCTCACCCTCACCTTCCCCAGCCCCGAGGACGAGGCTGTGTCGCCGGTCCCCGTGCCCGCCCCGCGCCGCCCGAAGACCCGCAAGCCCGTCACGTTGTACCTGCACCTGCACGAGGACGCCCTGACCGGCGACCTGACCGGCGACCTGGCCGGTGGGCTGGCCGGTGGGCTGGGTGGGGTGGGTCGGTGTGAGAACACCCGGACCCCGGTCAGCGTCGAGACGATCCGCGCCTGGTGCGGCGATGGCCAGGTGAGTCTCACGGTGAAGCCGGTGATCGACCTGACCGAGCACGTCAAGGTCGCCCAGTACGAGGTCCCGGACCGGCTGGGGGAACGGACCTGGCTGCGCGACCCCGCATGCGTGTTCCCCTGGTGCACCCGACCCGCCAGGTCTGCTTGTGATGCCGACCATGTGATCCCCTACGACCACGACCACCCCGATCAGGGCGGCAGCACGTGTGACTGCAACCTGGCCCCGCTGTGCCGGTGGCACCACCGGTTGAAGACCCACTACCGGCGGTGGCGGTCCAAGACCATCGAACCCGGGGTCTACCTGTGGACATCACCGCACGGGTATGTGTTCCTCCGCGATGCGACCGGCACCACCGACGTCACCCCGACCGGCCTCAAGCCCGTCCCCGGCTGCCCCGACCACGACCCAGCAGACCCCGGACCACCCGAGTAGCTACCCCGCCCCACACCCCGCCGCCCCCACCAGCGGCGGGGACACCGGCACGCTCAGACCCGGCTCTTGCGGTCCGGTCATCACGCAGGACGGCGACCTGTCAAGCCGACGTCACGCCGGTTGAGGAGCGAGCGCAGCGAGCGTCTCGAAACCAAAGTGAGCTGATCTGCCGATGAGCGTGCGCTCGGAACCCACTCAGAGGACCATGCGTCTCATGATCATGGCGTCGCCTGCACGACTGGCTGTTGCGGCCTCCCTGCTCGTTCTTTCGACAGCGTGTAGCGCCGAACCGACCGAGAGCGACCCCGACTGCACGAGCCAGTACCTCGACGTTCTGAGTTCCTCGAGTTGGGCTGGCCTGAAGGATGAGATGCTGCAGTATGACGAGCGGGGGCAGGTTGCCTCAGTCCGGATTCAGGAGGAGGGCCAAGGCCTGATCGACGGTCGTGGTCAGAATGTCGTTCGGGTCGTGGACCTGCTCAGTCGCGAGGGTCGGCGGCTCGTGCAGGTCGACGTTTGGCGAACCGACGGTGGTGGTTGGAGCGCAGGTCGCTGGAGCCAGTGCATCGACTGACCATGCGTGCTGATCTGCCGCGGATAACCTGCCTGAGCCCGCTGCCGCCGACCGTCAGGCGTTGACCGTGGACAGCGCGCGGACGATGTCCTCGACGCGGGCCTTGGCGTCCCCGAAGAGCATCTGGGTGTTGTCGCGGAAGAAGAGCGGGTTCTGGACGCCGGCGTAGCCGGTGGCCATCGAGCGCTTGAAGACGATGACGTCCTTGGCCTTCCAGACCTCGAGCACCGGCATGCCGGCGATGGGGGAGTTGGGCTCCTCCAGGGCGGCGGGGTTGACGGTGTCGTTGGCGCCGATGACGAGCACGACGTCGGTGTCGGGGAGGTCGTCGTTGATCTCGTCCATCTCCAGGACGATGTCGTAGGGGACCTTGGCCTCGGCGAGCAGGACGTTCATGTGGCCCGGCAGGCGGCCGGCGACGGGGTGGATGCCGAAGCGGACGTTGATGCCGCGGGCGCGGAGCTTGGTGGTGAGGTCGGCGACGGCGTACTGCGCCTGGGCGGTGGCCATGCCGTAGCCCGGCGTGATGACGACGGAGTGGGCGTCGAGGAGGAGCTCGGCCGCGCCCTCGGCCTGGATCTCGCGGTGCTCGCCATAGTCCTTGGCCTCGCCCACGATGCCGCCGTCGGAGCCGAACCCGCCGAGGATGACCGAGACGAACGAGCGGTTCATGGCCCGGCACATGATGTAGGACAGGATCGCACCGGAGGAGCCGACCAGCGAGCCGGTGATGATGAGCAGGGTGTTGCCGAGCATGAACCCGGCGGCCGCGGCGGCCCACCCGCTGTAGGAGTTGAGCATCGAGACGACCACGGGCATGTCGCCGCCGCCGATGGCCGCGACCATGTGGAAGCCGAGCAGGAACCCGAGGGCGGCCATCACGAGGAGCAGGGTCAGGCCGAGCGAGCCGTTGTCATCGAGCACGACCAGCCAGATCATCAGCGCGAAGAACGCGGCGAAGCCCACCATGTTGAGGACGTTGCGGGCCGGCAGCACGAGCGGAGACGACTTCATCTTGGCCGACAGCTTGAGGTAGGCGACCACCGAGCCGGTGAAGGTGAACGCACCGATGAGGACTCCGAGGCACACCTCGACCAGGTGCACGGCGCCGCCCTCGCCCTCGGGGGCGATGAAGGAGTTGAACCCGACGAGGACGGCGGCCATGCCGACGAAGGAGTGGAAGGCCGCGATCAGCTCGGGCATCTGGGTCATCTCCACCTTGCGGGCGACCGGGGTGCCGATCGCGGCGCCGATCGCGAGGACGACGACGATCAGGAGCAGGGTGACCCCGACCGAGCGACGGTCGGCGTCGTTGGCCGACAGGTAGAGCGAGTGGGTGATGGTCGCGCCCAGGGCCAGCACCATGCCGGCCATGCCGGTCAGGGTGCCCATCCGGGCGGTGGTGGGCCGGGAGAGGCCGGCCAGCGACAGGATGAACATGACACCGGCCACGATGTAGAGGCCGTCGACGAGCTGGATGAGGTCCATGCTCACGCCTCCTTCCGGAACATCGAGAGCATTCGGTAGGTCACCAGGAACCCGCCGAAGATGTTGATCGAGGCGATGGAGGCGGCGACGAACGACATGATCGTCACCGACAGGTCGGTCGACCCGAGCTGGAGCAGGGCGCCGACCAGGATGATCCCGGAGATCGCGTTGGTCTGGCTCATCAGCGGGGTGTGCAGCGAGTGGGACACCCCGGAGATGACATAGAACCCGACGACCACCGCGAGCGCGAACACCGTGAAGTAGCCCGTGAACGACGGCGGCGAGGACGCCACCGCCAGCACCACCAGGACCGCGGCGACCGCCGACAGGGTGAGCCGCCGCTGGGTGCGGCTCTTGGCCAGCGCGGCCTCGCGGGCCGCGACCACGGCCGGGTCCTCGACCACGACCGGGGCGGTGGCCGCGGGGGCGGCGGAGACCTGGACGGGCGGCGGCGGCCACATCGACTCGCCGTCGAGGGTCACGGTCATGCCACGCTGAACCACGTCGTCCATGTCCAGCACCATCTGGCCGTCCTTCTCGGGCGTCAGCAGCTTGAACAGGTTGACGATGTTGGTGCCATAGAGCTGCGACGTCTGCGCGGCCAGCCGGCCGGCGAGGTCGGTGTAGCCGATGATCCGCACGCCGTTGTCGGAGACGACGACCTGGTCGGCCTGGGTCAGCGCGACGTTGCCGCCGTTGGCCGCCGCCATGTCGACGATCACCGACCCGGTGCGCATCGCTGCGACGGTGTCCTCGGTGACCAGCAGGGGGGCCGGGCGGCCCGGGATGAGCGCCGTGGTGATGACGATGTCGGCGTTGCGCGCCTCCTCGTCGTACATCGCCGCGGTGGCCTCCTTCTGGGCGTCGGTCATCTCCTTGGCGTAGCCGTCGGTGGACACCTCCTGCTCCATGTCGACCGTGACGAACTCCGCGCCCATGGACTCGACCTGCTCGGCCACCTCGGGGCGCACGTCGAAGGCGCGCACGACCGCGCCCATCGCGCCCGCGGCGCCGATCGCGGCCAGACCGGCCACGCCGGCGCCGACCACGAACACGGTGGCGGGCGGGACCTTGCCCGCCGCGGTGACCTGACCGGTGAACTGTCGGCCGAACGCGTGGGCGGCCTCGACCACCGCGCGGTAGCCGGCCACGTTGGCCATCGAGGACAGCACGTCCATCGACTGCGCCCGCGAGATGCGCGGGACCGCGTCCATCGCCAGCCCGGTCACCCCGGCCGCCTGGAGCCGCTCGACCAGCTCGGGGCTGCGGGCGGGGGCCATCAGCGAGACCACCGTCGCGCCCTTGCGGAGGCGGGCGAGCTCCTCGTCACTGGGGGCGTTGACCTTGACCACGATGTCGCTGGCCCACACGTCGTCGGCCGATCCGACCGTGATCCCGCCCGCGGTGAACGCGGTGTCAGGCTGGTCGGCGTGCGCGCCCGCACCCGACTCCACCACCACGTCGTAGCCCAGCTTCTGGAGCTGGTCGGCCGTCTTGGTCGTGGCCGCGACGAGCGTCTCGCCGGCCTTGGACTCGCGGGGGATACCGATGCGCACGGGGTGCCTCCTGGTCGCGGATCTGGCCCGGGCCGACGGGGTCCGAACGGGCGTGCTGCGATCCCCGACCGTGCCAGGCAGACCACAAGTTACACGCGCCCCAGGCGGTGCCCGAGCAGGGGTCCCCGCAGGTCAGGCAAGCCTGGGCAGCGCCGCGAGGAGCGACGAGCCGGGCCTCAGCCGGCCCGGTGCTCCTCGGTCGCCAGCCGGATGCAGGCGGCGAGCGCACGCATGGAGGCGACGACCTCCTCGAGCGGCGGGCGGGTGGGCGCGATCCGGATGTTGCGGTTGTGCGGGTCGTTGCCGTCGGGGTAGGTCGCGCCGGCCGGCGTGATGCTGACACCCGCGGCCTCGGCGAGCTCGACGACCCGCGCGGCCACCGGCTCGGTGGTGAACAGGCTGGAGAAGTAGCCGCCCTGAGGGCTGGTCCAGGTCGCGAAGCCGCCGTCGGTGCCCAGCTCGGCCGCGAGCACCTCGTCGACCGCGGCGAACTTGGGCCCGATGATCGCCGCGTGGTCGGCCATCAGGCCCTCGAGCCCACCGGGGTAGGACTGGAGGAACCGCACGTGCCTGGCCTGCTCGATCTTGTTGGGGCCGATGCTCTGGGCGCCGAGGTAGGTCGACAGCCACGCGATGTTCGCCGCGCTCGAGCCGACGAAGCCGAGGCCGGCGCCGGAGAAGGTCACCTTGCTGGTGCTGCCGAAGACGAACGGCCGGTCGGCGTTGCCCGCGGCCGCGCACATGCCGACCAGGTCGACGGTCTTGGGCGGCTGGCCGAGGTGGTGGACACGGTAGGCGTCGTCGGCGAACACGGTGAAGTCGTCGGCCGCGGCCTCGAGGGCGGCCAGCCGCTGGGCCTTGTCGACGCTGATCGTCTCGCCGCCCGGGTTGGAGAACGTCGGGACGAACAGCACGCCCTTGACCGACGGGTCGGACGCGGCGATGCGCTCGATCGCGTCGAGGTCGGGACCGTCCTCCTGCATGTCGACGGCGACCAGCTCGAAGCCCAGGGTCTGCAGCAGGAGGAAGTGCCGGTCATAGCCGGGCACGGTGACGATGATCTTGGGCGACTGGTGCACCCAGGGCCGGTCGGAGCCGGGCACGCCGTGCAACAGGGCGAACCCGAGCACCAGGCCCTGGAGCTCGAGGGAGGAGTTGTTCCAGACGACGGTCTCCTCGGGCGCGACGCCGAGGTAGTCGGCGAACATCGCCCGCGCGCTGGGCAGGCCCGCGACGCCGCCGGGGTAGTTGCGCAGGTCGATCCCGTCCATCGTGAGGTCGCCGGGGCCGACGGCCGACACCAGGTCGTTGGACAGGTCGAAGTCGGCGTCGGCGGGTTGCCCGCGCTGCATGTTGAGCTTCAGGCCCAGGGCCTGGAGCTCGGCGTACGCCGCGTGCGCGGCCGCGAGGGCGGACTCGGATCCGGGCTCGAGCGTCATGCGGACCAACCTACGGCGCGCACCGACACCCGTGCATCCCGCTTCCAGCCCGCGGATCAGTGGCTGCCGGCGCTGCCATAGAGACGGTCGCCGGCGTCGCCGAGGCCGGGCACGATGTAGCCGTTGTCGTTGAGCCGCTCGTCGACCGCGGCGGTCACCACGGTGACGGGGACGTCGAGTCCCTCGAGGCCGGACTCCAGCCGGGCGAGACCCTCCGGCGCGGCGAGCAGGCACACGGCGGTGATGTGGTCGGCGCCCCGGTCGGTGAGGAACCGGATCGCGGCGGCCAGCGTGCCGCCGGTCGCGAGCATGGGGTCGAGGACATAGCACTGGCGGCCGGACAGGTCGTCGGGCAGGCGCTCGGCGTAGGTCGACGCCGTCAGCGTCTCCTCGTCGCGGACCATGCCGACGAAGCCGACCTCCGCCGTCGGGATCATCCGCAGCATGCCCTCGAGCATCCCGAGTCCGGCGCGCAGGATCGGCACCACCAGCGGCTGGGGCTCGGAGAGCCGCACGCCCGTGGTCGGTCCGACCGGCGTCCTGATCTCCACGGGGCCGACCCGGACCTCGCGGGTGGCCTCATAGGCCAGCAGCGTCACGAGCTGGTCGGCCAGCCTCCGGAACGTCGGGGTGTCCGTCCGCTCGTCGCGGAGAGCGGTGAGCTTGTGGTCGACGAGCGGGTGGTCCACGACGAGGGTGTGCATGACGCGCAATCTAGTCGAGCACCCGCTCCGACTGACAGCGGTGTCACGGCAAACGGGCTGGCCCCGCTCCGGGCGTTCTGTCACGCTGGTGGTGTGGGGAGGGGCCCCGCTGGTTGAGGAGGCCGACGAAGGAGGCCGTCTCGAAACCCAGGGGTTCGAAGGGGGCAGGGGTGAGCGAAGGGGGAGTCGTGACGGTCGAGCAGATCGAAGGCGTCGACTTCGCTGTGGCGGCCTATCGCGAGGAGGGCGTCTGGCAGGTCGAGGAGATCGCCCACTCCCTGCTCGCCGACGTCGACACCCTGGCCGCGGCGCTGCGCCGGTTCCCCGGCGACTTCGGCGCCCTGGGCCTCGTCGCGGTCGACGAGGACTTCTTCCTGATCGCCCGCGTGGCCGGGCCGCAGGTGCGGCTGCTGCTCTCCGACGTCACCGCGGCCGACGAGTGGGAGATCGCGCGCTCCACGGTCGAGCACCTCGGCCTGCCGGCGCCCGAGGAGGACGACGACCAGGTGCCCGCCGGCGACCTCGACATCCTGGGCGACCTCGGCATGAACGCCATGGACATGGGTGTCCTGCTCGACGACGTCGACCTCTACCCCGACGAGATGCTGTCCGACGTCGCCCGGCGCCTGGGCTTCGGTCCGCTCTTCGACGACGCCGTCGGCCTCAGCTCGTCTGCATGACGACCGGCGACGCCGCCGCGGGCCGGTGGGAGCCCGCCATGCGCGAGGCCCTGGAGGTCGCCCGCTCCGCGCTCGAGACCGGCGACGTGCCGGTCGGCGCGCTCGTCCTGGACCCCGACGGCGCGATCCTCGGCCGGGGCCGCAACACCCGGGAGGCCGACGCCGACCCCCTGGGCCACGCCGAGGTGGGCGCGATCCGCGAGGCGGCCGCCACGCTCGGGCAGTGGCGCCTCGAGGGCTGCACCCTGGTCGTCACCCTGGAGCCCTGCACCATGTGCGCCGGGGCGCTCGTCCAGGCGCGGCTCGGGCGGCTGGTCTTCGGCGCCTTCGACGACAAGGCCGGCGCCGTCGGCTCGCTCTGGGACGTCGTCCGCGACCGCCGGCTCAACCACCGGCCCGAGGTGGTGTCCGGGGTGCTGGCCGCCGAGTCCACCGCCCTGCTCGAGCGCTTCTTCGCCGAGCGTCGCTGAGCCACCGCCCTGGGCGTGGTCGCCCCACGAGCGATTTCTGCGGCACCCGCGCCCTCCGGTACCCTCGTCGGCGGTGGCGTGTCCGAGCGGCCTAAGGAGAACGCCTCGAAAGCGTTTGTGGGCGCAAGTCCACCGCGGGTTCAAATCCCGCCGCCACCGCCAGGAGATGTCGTGAGGCATCCGTGACAGCCGGACCCGACCGCGGGTCCGGCTGTTCTGCGTCGCGCGCCAGGTGCTCGCCGTGCGGACCGACCGGCCAGGATGGGTCCATGAGGGTCGCGCTGATGGTCACGTGCGTCAACGACCTGATGTTCCCGGAGGTCGGCCGGGCCACGGTGACGCTGCTGGAGCGGCTGGGTGTCGAGGTGGACTTCCCGGAGGGGCAGACGTGCTGCGGGCAGCCGATGGTGAACACCGGCTATGTCGCCGAGGCGGTGCCGGCGGTGCGGTCGTTCGTCGAGACGTTCGCGGCGTACGACGCGGTGGTGGTGCCGTCGGGGTCGTGTGCGGGGTCGGTGCGTCATCAGCACGCGATGGTGGCGCGCCGCACGGGCGACGCGGGCCTGGCCGCCGCGGTCGCGGAGGTGGCGCCGCGCGTCCACGAGCTGTCCGAGCTCCTCGTCGACGTGCTGGGCGTCGAGGACGTGGGGGCGTCGTTCCCGCACCGGGTGACCTACCACCCGACCTGCCACTCGCTGCGGATGGTCGGCGTCGGCGACCGGCCGACCAGGCTGCTGCGGGCGGTCCGCGGGCTGGAGCTGGTCGAGCTGCCGCAGGCGACCGAGTGCTGTGGCTTCGGCGGCACCTTCTCGGTCAAGAACGCCGACACCTCGGTCGCGATGGGGTCCGACAAGGCCCGACACGTGCGCGAGACCGGGGCCGAGGTGCTGGTCGCCGGTGACAGCTCGTGCCTCATGCACGTCGGCGGCCTGCTCTCGCGGCAGCGAGCCGGCGTCAGGACCATGCACCTGGCCGAGGTGCTCGCCGCCCAGGAGGGGGTGCGATGAGCAGGACCTTCGTGGGGATGCCGGCCTTCCCCGAGGCGGCGCGGGCGGCGCTCAACGACACCCAGCTGCGCCGCAACCTCGCGCACGCGACCCGGACCATCCGGACCAAGCGCGCGGCGGTCGTCGGCGAGGTGCCGGAGTGGGAGCGGCTGCGGCTGGCCGGGGCGGCGGTCAAGGACGACGTGCTGCTCCACCTCGACGAGCACCTGCTGCGGCTCGAGGCGTCGCTGCTGGCCAACGGCGCCGTCGTGCACTGGGCGCGCGACGCGGCCGAGGCGTGCGCGGTGGTGGTGGAGGTGGCGCGCGCCCACGGGGTCGACGAGGTGGTCAAGGTCAAGTCGATGGCGACCCAGGAGATCGGGCTCAACGAGGCGCTGGCGGCCGAGGGCATCGCGGCCTGGGAGACCGACCTCGCCGAGCTGATCGTCCAGCTCGGCGACGACCTGCCCTCCCACATCCTGGTGCCCGCGATCCACCGCAACCGCGCGGAGATCCGCGAGATCTTCCGGGACGCGATGGGGAGGGCCGGGCGGCCGGCCCCCGACGACCTCACCGACGAGCCGGCGGTGCTCGCGGCGGCCGCGCGGGCGCATCTGCGCGAGAAGTTCCTGCGCGCCAAGGTCGGCGTCTCCGGCGCGAACTTCGCGGTCGCGGACTCCGGCACCCTGGTGGTCGTCGAGTCCGAGGGCAACGGCCGCATGTGCCTCACCCTGCCCGAGGTGCTGGTCTCGGTGGTGGGCATCGAGAAGGTGCTGCCGACGTGGTCTGACCTGGACGTGTTCCTCCAGCTGCTGCCGCGGTCCTCGACCGGCGAGCGGATGAACCCCTACACCTCGACCTGGTCGGGCGTCACGCCCGGCGACGGCCCGCAGGAGGTGCACGTGGTGCTGCTCGACCACGGCCGCACCCGCGCGCTCGCCGACGAGGTCGGCCGGCAGGCGCTGCGCTGCATCCGCTGCTCGGCGTGCCTCAACGTCTGCCCGGTCTATGAGCGGACCGGGGGCCACGCCTACGGCTCGGTCTACCCCGGACCGATCGGCGCGATCCTCAACCCGCTGCTGCGCGGCGTCGGCGACGACGATCAGGTCGACTCGCTGCCCTACGCCTCCAGCCTCTGCGGGGCCTGCTTCGAGGTCTGCCCGGTCCGCATCGACATCCCCTCGGTCCTGGTCGAGCTGCGGGCCCAGGTCGTCGACGCCCACCGCGGCGGCCGGCCCACGCCCGAGGCGGTCGCGATGAAGGGGGCGGGCTGGGTCTTCGCCTCGTCCCGGCGACTGGCGGCCCTCGAGCGCGGCTCCGGTCTGCTCGGTCGGGTCGCCGACCGGCTGGGACGTCGTACGGCGCCCGGCGGACGCCGGGTGCTGGGCCGGCTCCCCGGACCGGGCGCGGGCTGGACCGGTGCGCGCGACCTCCCGGCTCCGCCCGCCGAGTCGTTCCGCGCCTGGTGGCGACGCACTCGCGGGGGCGGGGGTGTCCGGTGAGCGCACGCGACGACGTCCTGGCCGCCTGCCGGCGCGCGCCGGCCGGCGCGGCGACCCGGGTCGAGGTGCCCCGCGACTACCGCGACGCCACCCCCGCGCTGGGTGTCGAGGAGCTGCTCGACCTGTTCGTGGAGCGGGTCGAGGACTATCGCGCCACCGTCACCCGCTGCACCGCCGACGAGGTCGCCCGGCACCTGGCCGCCGAGGCGCAGGGTGGAACGCTGGTCGTCCCTCCCGGCCTGCCCTGGCCGGTGCCCGGCGCCGTGGTCGACGACCCCGGCCACCCGCTGTCCGCCGCCGAGCTCGACCGTCTCGACGGCGTGGTCACGGCCGCCGCCGTCGGAATCGCCCTGACCGGCACGATCGTGCTCGACCACAGACCCGACCAGGGCCGCCGCGCCCTCTCGCTCGTGCCCGACCTGCACGTCTGCGTCGTCCGCGCCGACCAGGTCGTCGCCACGGTGCCCGAGGCCGTCGGACGGCTCGACCCGCGCCGGCCGCAGACCTGGGTCAGCGGGCCCTCGGCCACCAGCGACATCGAGCTCAGCCGGGTCGAGGGCGTCCACGGACCGCGCACGCTGAGGGTCCTTCTCGTCGACGGCTGACCGGGGCCCGGGCCACGCTCGTCCCCGACGCTCAGCTCCGCATCAGCCCCGCGACCAGGAGGTCGACGAGCCGTCGGGCGTCGTAGCGGTCGTCGGTGCCGGCGCCGATACACAGGTTGCCGACGCCGCGCAGCAGCTCGAACGCGTCGATGTCGGCGCGCACCTCGCCCGCCTCGGCCGCTGCGGTCAGCAGGCCGGCGCAGACGGGGACCAGCCGGTCGAGGCACGCGGCATGCAGGCGCCCGAACGCCTCGGCGTCGGACTGGAGCGCCTCGGCCAGGCCGTGCTTGGTGACCAGGAAGTCGACGAAGAGGTTGACCCAGTCGGCCAGGGCGGCGGAGGGCGACGCCTCGCGTTCCAGCAGCGTCGGTGCGGCAGCGGCGCACGCGTCGATCTGCTGGTGGTAGACCGCGACGACCAGGTCGGCGCGGCTCGGGAAGTGGCGGTAGATCGTGCCGACGCCGACCCCCGCCCGGGCCGCGATGTCCCGCACGGGCGCGTGCACCCCGGAGGCCGCGAACGTCGCCGCCGCGGCGTCCAGGAGCGCCAGCTGGTTGCGTCGCGCGTCCGCGCGTCGAGGCGTGCGGCGCCCCGGTGTCGGGGCGGCCATGGGTCTCCTCGGGAGGTCCACGGAGCGTCGTTCCGGTTCCGACAGGATGGCACGCGAGGCGGCGGCTGCAGGACCGGACCGCGACGTGACCGTGCGGTAACGAGGTCTGGGACACATCCGGGGAGGGCGCCGCGACCCGGCCGGACCGGCTCCACCAGACTGGTGCCCACCACGACACGTCAGGAGTTCGCATGTCCTTCACTGGTTCCGCGCCACGTCCGCTGGTGCTCGCCGATCTGTGGGTGGGCGGCCGGGTGCGCGCCGCCGTGCTCGTCATGCTCGGTGCCGTCGTCACCGGCGTGGCCGCCCAGGTGTCCATCCCGATCCCGGGCACCCCGGTCCCTCTGACCCTCCAGACCTTCGCCGTCCTGCTGGCCGGCACCGCGCTCGGCTCGCGTCTCGGCGCGCTGTCGATGACCGTCTATGCGGGCCTGGGCTTCGCGGGCGTGCCGTGGTTCGCCGACCGGGCCTCGGGCGTGCAGTTCTCCACCCTCGGCTACATCGTCGGCTTCGTCGCCGCCGCCTGGATCTGCGGCCGGCTCGCCGAGCGCGCCGCCGACCGCCGGGTCCCGACCGCCGTGCTGAGCATGGTCGTGGGCAACGTGGTGATCTACGCCTTCGGCGTCGTGGGCCTCATGTCCGCGCTGTCGGTCGACCTCCCGACCGCGATCTCGCTCGGCGTCACGCCGTTCCTCGTGGGCGACGTGCTCAAGATCGCCGTCGCCGGCGGCCTGCTGCCCTCGACCTGGAAGCTGACCGGGCGCTGACCCCGGCTCAGGAGGTGCGCTGGACCGGCGGGTCCTCCTCGCCGGTCCAGTCGCCGATCCTGCGACCGGACACGACGTCCCAGCGCAGCCGCACATAGAGCGGCCGGGTGCCCGCCGCCCACGGGTGCGGGTTCCACTGGTGCACGATCTCGTCGAGCTCGGGTCCCGCGTCGATGCGCGTGCCGGGTCCGGCCACGACGACGCTCCACCCGGCCTGCCGGTCGTAGTCGATGTGGTCGACCTCGAAGGCGAGCCGCGTCTGCCAGGCATGCGCGCCCAGCACGGAGTAGGGCGTGGTCCGGAAGATGACGGCGCCGTCGTGGACGACGAAGTTCACCGGGAAGATCTGCGGCCCCTCGGGCATGCCCAGGGCGACCCGTCCGACGGTGCGGCTCGCCAGCAGCTGCAGGCAGCGCTCCTCGGACAACACGCTCAGCTCGCTCATGGGGCCCATGGTGCCGTGCGCCGGGCCGAAGCGGAACTCCGGGTCGCGCCGCACGGCACCGTCGTACGACGTGGCGCGCGGCCCGGGCTCACGGCGCCGGGGTCGTGGTGCACCCGGCAGGCACGGGCGGAAGCGCCCGCAGCAGGTCGCTGCGCAGCAGGACCGGCACGCCGCACACCGTCGCGACCGGGCGGTAGTGGGCGTCGATCGCCCGCTGGGCGCGCCCGTCCGCGTCGAGCCCCCAGCTGTCGACCGGCAGCCACTCGACCACCCAGTCGGGCCGGTGCGAGGACCGCACGTCGTGGACGAGCCGGTCCAGGTGCGGGTCGAAGGTCCGCAGCGGGAGGCTCCAGATGTAGGGATAGCCGGGCCGGAGCCCGGAGGCCTCCAGCAGCTGGGCCTGGCCGTAGGTGACCAGCGCGGTGTCGCCGGAGCCCTGGGCGGCGCGCAGCCAGGACGAGACGGCCTCCTCCTTGGCGTGGCTCGGGGCCAGGGGAGCCTCGGCGCCCACGGAGCCGGCGCTGGCCACCACGGCCGAGCCGACGGTGAAGACCACGGCGGCGAGCAGCGGCCAGGTGCGCGTGCCCCGCCGGGCCGCGGAGGCGACGAGCACGACGACGCCGGGGATGAGCGCGATCAGGTAGTGGGCCCAGTAGTTGCCGCCGAGGGCGAGCCCCGCGAGCTCGGCCGCGAGCATGGCGACCCCCGCCACGACCGCGGGCTCGGTCAGGGCCCGGCGCAGCAGCCAGAGCGCCACGGCCACGAGCAGCACGAGTCCGCTGGCGGCCGCGAGCACCGGCAGGTGCGCCAGCCGCTCGGTGACCGCCGTGTAGGGATGGCTGGCCATCACCTCGCCGGCCCGCACCCGGAACTGGACCAGGGTGTCCCACAGCACGCGGGTGCCGGGACCGTCCACCACCATCCAGAGCAGGATGAGGACCCACGGGGCGGCGGCGCCCGCGGCGAGCAGTCCCCACGAGGTCGCCGTACGACGCACGCCCCAGCGACCCTGCCAGGCCGCGACCCCGACCAGGACCACGACGAGCACGAGCCCGTCCACCAGGTTCTGCTTGACGGTCGGGGCGAGGCCGGCGGCCGTCCCCGCGGCCACCAGGAGCAGCGCCCGTCGCCGGGGTGGCCCCTCGGGCCGTAGGGCGGCCAGCGCGAGCGCCGCACCGGCCACGATGAGCGGCACCCCGATGAGCTCGGCGTTGATCTCCTGGGCGCCCGTCGCGGGGTTGCACGCGAGCCCCGCGGCGACCGCCGCCGACCAGATCGCGCTGCGCCGGCCGCCGACCAGCCAGCCGACGCGACCTGCGGCCACCACCAGCCCCGCGACGAGGAGGATCCCGAACACCCGGGCCGCGACGAGGCCGCCGAGGGCGTCGGCGGCGGCATAGAAGAGCAGCAGCCCCGGCGGCCGGTCGACGAACAGGTGGCCATAGAGCTGGGGGCCGTTGTCACGCCAGTGGCTGGCGACGATCAGCAGGCCGCTCTCGTCGGGGAAGGGGAACAGGCCGACGAACGGGGCGCGCAGCGCGGCCACGAGCAGCACGAGGGCCGCCACCGCCGCCGGGGTGCTCGGGTGCCGCAGCCGGGCCCACATGCCTTCCACCGTAGGTGCGGTCCATGAAGCGAGCCTGAACGCCGGGTGACGGTTCCCGAGGGTGCCTCGGCCGGATCGAGGGACCGTGCGCGGAGCCTATGCTCGCGACGTGACGACCTGGTTCTCCTCCCCGACCGATGCCGGCGCCCGGCTGCGCGAGGCGGGCTACCTCGCCGACGCCTCCGCGGCCACGACGGCCTACCTCGCCGGCGCCCTCGAGAAGCCGCTGCTCGTCGAGGGGCCGGCCGGCGTCGGCAAGACCGAGCTGGCCAAGGCGGTCGCCCGGGCCGCGGGCGCCGACCTGGTGCGGCTGCAGTGCTATGAGGGCCTCGACGAGGCCCGAGCCCTCTATGAGTGGAACTACAAGAAGCAGCTGCTGCGCATCCAGGCCGCGGGCGGCTCGGAGTCCTGGGACCGGACCCACGACGAGATCTTCACCGACGAGTTCCTGCTGACCAGGCCGCTGCTCACCGCGATCCGCCGCACGGAGCCCACGGTGCTGCTCGTCGACGAGGTCGACAAGACCGACATCGAGGTCGAGGGGCTGCTGCTCGAGGTGCTCTCGGACTTCCAGGTGACGATCCCGGAGCTCGGCACCCTGGCCGCGCTGCGCCGCCCCTTCGTGGTCCTGACCTCCAACGCGACCCGAGAGCTGTCGGAGGCGCTCAAGCGCCGCTGCCTGTTCCTCCACCTGGGCTATCCCGACGCCGAGCGCGAGCGCGAGATCGTCGTCTCGCAGGTGCCCGGGCTCGACGACGCGCTGGCCCGGCAGCTGGTCTCGATGGTGGCCCGCCTGCGCGAACTCGAGCTCAAGAAGGCGCCCTCGATCGCCGAGTCGATCGACTGGGCGCGGACCCTGCTGGCGCTGGAGATCGGGACCCTCGACGAGGCCGCGGCCGCCGAGACCCTCGGCGTCGTCCTCAAGCACGCCTCCGACCAGGAGCGCGCCGTCCGGGAGCTGAGGCTGCGGACGTGACCGACGAGGCCCCCCACGGCCTGCTCGACCGGCACATCGCCTTCCTCGAGGCGCTGCGCTCGGCCGGGATGCCCGTGTCGCTGGCCGAAGGGCTGGACGCGGTGGCGGCGCTCGGGGTCGTGGGCTGGGGCGAGCGGGACGTCGTCCGCGACGCCTACGCCGCGACGCTGGTGAAGCGACAGGCCCAGCGTCCGACCTTCGAGGCGGTCTTCGACCTGTTCTTCCCCCGCCTCGTCGGCGGCGGCGTCGCGGCGACGGGCGCCGAGCGGGCGGGGGACCGGGGTGACGTGCGCGACGGCGCGGCCGCGCTCGCCGACCTGCGGGCCGAGCTCGCGGACGCGCTCGCGCGGGGGGAGGAGGCCGCGCTGCGCCGACTGGCCGCGGAGGCCGTGGGCAGGTTCGGCACGATGCCCGGCCGCGGTCCCGGCCTGTCGGCCTGGTCGGCCTACACGACCCTCCAGCGGGTCACGCCGGAGGAGCTCACGGAGCGGGTCGTGGCGGCCCTGCTCGCCGAGGGCCGCACCGAGGAGGAGGCCGCGCGGGTGGCCTCGCGGCGGGTGGCCGCCTTCCAGCGGCTCGTCGAGGAGGACGCCCACCGCCGGATCGCCGAGGAGAAGGGACCCGAGCACTCCGCCGCGATGACGGTCCGGCCGACCGTCGACCGGCTGGACTTCACCTCGGCTCGCCGCGCCGACCTCGACCAGCTGCGGCGCGAGATCCATCCGCTGGCCAGGCGGCTCGCCACCCGGCTGACCCAGGAGCGGCACGCCGCGGGGCGCGGTCCGCTGGACTTCCGCCGTACCGTCCGCGCGTCGGTGTCCACCGGCGGCGTCCCGCTGGTCACCCATCACCGGCCGCGGCGCCCGCACCGCACCGAGCTGGTGGTCCTCTGCGACGTCAGCGGCTCCGTCGCGAGCTTCGCGCAGTTCACGCTGATGCTCGTCTATGCCCTGCGCGACCAGTTCTCCCAGGTGCGCGCCTTCACCTTCGTCGACCAGGCCCACGAGGTGACCCCGCAGCTCCGGCCCGGCGCCGACGTCGTCGAGGTGCTCGGCGAGCTCGCGGCGAGCTCGGCGCACGCGGCGCTGTGGGGCCGCACCAACTATGGCCGGGCGTTCACCACCTTCGCCGAGCGGTACGGCGACGCGGTCGGCCCGCGCTCGTCCCTTCTCGTCCTCGGCGACGCGCGCTCCAACTACAGCGACCTCGCCCTGCCCGCGCTCCGCGACCTGGCCTCCGCCGCCCGGCACTCCTGGTGGCTCAACCCCGAGCACCGCCGGCACTGGGACACCGGCGACTCCGCCGCCCGCGCCTATGGCGAGGTCGTCTCGATGGTGGAGTGCCGCAACCTGACCCAGCTCGGGGAGTTCGTGCACGGGCTGGTGTGAGGCCGCTAGGCCAGGTAGCCCAGCTGTCGCATCCGGTCCAGGGCCGCGCGCAGCTCGGGGTGGCCGGCGCGGTCGGCGACCCGACCGCCGGCGGCATAGACCCCGTCGGCCGCCTCGGAGCCGTCGAAGACGACGGTGGTGCGGTTGGTGACGCCGGCGTTGATGAGGGACCCCAGCAGGGCGATCGGGTCGGTCCGGTCCTCCAGCGACAGCACCTGGATCGGCTCTGGGATCGTCGGCACCTGGGAGGCGGGCGACCCGGCGGTCACGACCTGCTCGATCCGGAACGCCGTGGACCCGCCGGCCGCGGCCACCTGGGCGGCGGCGACTCCTCCCTGGGCACTGCCGACCAGCATCACCCGGGGGTCGTCGTCCCCGGCGACGGCGGCCTCGAGGGCGTCGACCACCTCGTCGGTGTAGCCGTGGTGGTCGCCGCCGACCAGGCGCAGCCGACCCGGTCCGACATAGGGGCCGGGCAGGTAGGCCAGCCAGGGGCCGGTCGCCAGACGCTGGATGCGCACCCGCTGTCGCGTCGAGGCGAGCTCGTGCATGAGCTCCTCGAGGCTGGCGGGCGGCGCGACGCCGGCCTCGGCGGACGCCGCCACGTCGTCGCCGATCTCGCGGTGCGCCAGGGCGGCGGCGGCGTCCCGGTAGGCCGCCGCCACCTCGACCGCCATCGGCGCCACCCCCGCCGCGCGCAGCCCGCCGCGCGAGGCCGCCGGCCCGTCGTCGCCCGCCAGGACGCCCGCGGTCAGCAGCGACCGCATCTGCAGGCTCTCGAGCAGCCCGCCGCCGCCGTGCACGACGTGGTCCATCAGACCGGGGTTGCTCTCCGCGAGCTCGTTCAGGTAGGTCGCGACGTCGTCCCGGTCGAGGGAGTCGGTCTCGATGAGGCCGGCCGACACGATGGCGCCGCCCAGCGCCACCTCGGGGGCGAGGTAGCCGATGGCCCGGCCCGCGATCGTCCCGAGGGTGCGGTAGGCGGCGTCCTGGAGCTCGTCGATCCAGCGGTAGGTCAGCACCGTGGCCCGGACCACCAGCGCGTCGGCGTCGAGCTCGACCGACCGGGTCTGGAGCCCGAGCTTGCCGGTGGTCGCGGCGCGCAGGTCGGACTCGAGCCGCTCGAAGGTCCGCGGCGACAGCTCCGCGGACGCGGCGATGTCGGGATCGCCGAGGATCCGCGGCCCGAGCCGGGACCGGGCCCGCAGGTCGCTGCCCGTGGCGTCGAACAGGTCGGCGAGCCCCATCATCTGGTCGTACTTGTCGGCCGACGCGTCCCGCGGCTCCTCGCTCATGCGCTCACCTCCGCCAGGACCGGTGCCAGCTCGGCCGCCAGGTCCTCCGGGCCCACCTCGACGACCTCCAGCACGTCGGTGTCGTCCTCGCGGCGGGGCCGCAGCGCGCGCCACCCGTCGCCCACGAGCACCCACGCGATCACGCCGACCGGACCCCGGCCCGAGGAGCCCGCGTCGGTGGCGAGCACACGCAGCCGACCGCGGGCCTCGCGCGCGAGCGCCGTCAGCACGCGCTCGGCGTCCGCGGGGGCGAGGGGGCTGCCGTCGGGTCCGCGCACGGCGCCGGGGTCGTGGCCCAGCAGCACCGGCAGCAGGTCGGCGCGGTGGGAGCGGACGGCCTCGGCCGAGCTCTCGGCCAGCTCGGGCGGCAGCGTCACCCGGGTCGGGACCTCGGAGCCGCCCAGGGCCAGGTCCTCCGGGAGTACGGCGGCGCGCGCGAGCTCGTCGGCCCAGCGGGCGGCAGGGAACCACGCCAGCTCGAAGACCAGGCCGTCGACCGTGCCCAGGCTGGCGACGGCCTCACCGCCCTGGCGGTGCCACGCCTTGGCCTGCACGCTGCCCGCCGCGACGTCGACGTCGACCGCCAGCCGAGGGGTCGCGAGCAGTCCGACCGCCCCGGTGAGGCCGGGGTCGACGACGCCGCGGGACATCAGACCGCGTCGCGTCAGCGAGTCACGGGGGTCGTGGAGGGCGGCGAGCGCCGCGGCATAGGAGGCCGCCTCGGTGGAGGCGCGTCCGGCACCCAGCCGGTCGTCGAGGTCCGAGGCGGCGGGGGTCCGCGGCTCGACGAGCTCGAAGGGGAGCGGGGCGCCGCCAGCCGCCTGGGCCACCAGGTGCAGCTCCGGGAGCGTCAGCGTGAGCCGGCGGGGGAGACCGTCGAGCAGCCCGAGAGGCTCGGTGGCCGGGGTGGTGAGGTCGATGGTGCCCATGTCAGAGGCCCGGCAGGTCCACGGCCAGCCAGTCGCGGTGGCCCGGAGGCGGGGGGTCGAACCCGGGCGAGCCCCCCGGCGCGAGCGAGTCGGCCCGGCGCTGGGCGAGCTCGATGGCGTCCTGGAGCCGGGTGACCTCGGCCAGGTGCACGTCGAGGCTGTCGGCGGCGGTCTCGTGGGCCACCGCGACCTGGCGCAGCTGGGTCGCCCGCTGGCGGACCCGGTCGCGCATCGCGTCGGCCGCCCGGCCGGTCCAGGCCACGGCCTCGGTCCGGGCGACGAGACCGTCGGCGCCGGCGCGGATCTCGGTGGCCTGCTCGCGGAGGTCCCGGGCACGTCTGCGCATGAGCTCGGTGTCGCCGTACATCGATCCCCCTCAGCCTGGCTGCCTCGACGCACTCCTCACCCTAGGGGGTGCGACGTCCACCCGTCAGGGCACGCGGGTGATCTGGAAGGCCTGGTAGCCGACGTCCGCCTGCTCCCCGGTGAGGAAGCCCTGGTCGTGCATCCCCTGGAGGTGGTCGGTCAGCGACGGGTGGTCGGACAGGTCGACCCCCGCCGCGCCGTTGACGTAGTGGGAGATGTCGTGGTTGCCGGCGACGCTGGTCTCGTGGTCGTCGAAGACGACCGTCACGTGGTGACCGGTGTCGGGGTTGCTCTCGCCGTCGACGAGCGGCACGACGTCGCCCTGGTTCTCCAGGGACAGCACCGAGACGTCACCCGGCTCGCCCATGACTCCCACCGGCGAGCCGGCGGTGACGACCTGGGTGACGTTGAACTCGTGCGTGCCTGCGACCCACACGCCCTCCATGCCGCCCTGGGAGTGGCCGACCACCAGCACCGGGTCGTCGGCGCCGATGCCGGCGTCGTGCATGGCCTGGAGGATGCCCTGGCCGTAGGCCGTGCTGCCGCCGCCGGTGACCACGAAGTTGGTCGGCATGTCGCGCACGTCGCCGTCCATCGTCCACGGGAGCGTGGCCAGGTCGTCGGTGCCGGGGAGGTAGACGATGTGGTGGGGAGCTCCCGAGGCGTCGGTCCAGCTCTGGATCTCGACGGTGCCGTTGTTCTCGGGGTGGTCCTCGGCGGACCAGCCGTTGACCTGGTCGAGGTGGCTCATCAGGTCGGCCAGGCTCCCGGGCACGCGTCCCGGCCCACCGGCGGTGGCCAGGTCGTCGCGGGGGCCCACCAGCGGGCTGCCGTCCGGGGGGTAGAGACCGGCCAGCAGCCCCGCGGCGTCCTCGGTGGTCGGGGTGAGCGGGAGGGTGCCGAACGGCAGCCCGGGCACCAGGCCGTCGACGAAGCCGTCGACGAGACCGCCCGCGCCGTTGAGGAGGTGCTGCACCACGTCGGGGTGCAGGTCGGCCCACTCCTGGAGGTCGTCGACCAGGTCCTGGGTCAGGTGGCCGCCGGCGTCGCGGACCTGCTGCTGCAGCGAGGGCGGCAGCAGCCCGAACACGGCGAGCGCCGACCCGCCGCCGGCGGCCACGGCCGGCAGCCACAGGGGTGCCGTGGCGGCGCCGCCGACGAGCAGCACGGACAGCCCGAACCCGGCCGCCCGGCCGAGGGTGTAGTCGATGACCTCGAAGCTGAGGTGCACGAGGTCGTCGGTCCTCTCGAACGCCTCGACGGTGACCCGCACCAGCACGGCGTCGGTCTCCCAGCCGAGCGAGTCCGCCAGGAGCCCCTCGGGCCCGGCCGTGGCGCCGAGGACCGCGCCCTCGGCCTCGGCGAAGGTGCCGGGTGAGAGCACGGCGGACTCGAGCAGGTCTCCGTCGGCCAGGGTGCGTCCACCCAGCCCGGCCTGGTCGCGCATCCGGTTGCCGGCGGCCTCGAAGTCGGAGGCGAGCGCGCGGACGTGGGCATAGGTGGCCGCCATCCCGTGCGATCCGCCGGTGACGGTGCCGGGCGCGACGGGCGTCGGGTCGCTCACGGCCGCACCCCCGCCACCAGCCGGGCGACGCGGGTCCCGAGGGCCTCGGGCCGGACGGCCCCCACCGACACGAGCGGGCTCGGACGCCGGGCCTCGGCGGCGAGCTCCCGCCAGCCGTCGGAGAACAGCAGCCAGCCCACCAGGCCGATCCGGCGGGTCTCGCCCGAGCCGACCACGGCCTGGAGCCGGCCCTGCACCCCGAGGTGCAGGGCCCGGAGCACCTCCCGCGCTCCCTGGGGGGTCACCACGGTGCCGTCGACCGTCACCTGGGACCCGAACCGGGACAGCAGCTCGGCGAGCACGTCCTCGCGCTGCGTGCGGAGCGCCTCGCCGGAGCCGAGCACGAGCTCGAGGGGCAGCCGCAGCCCGTCACTGGGCGCCGGGCGGTCCGGCTCGGGCCGCGGGGCGGCGACCAGGCGGACGAGGGCGCGGTGCCACCAGCCGACGTCGAACCACGCCAGCTCGCACGCCCGGGCCGTCGCCGTCAGGGCGGTGACGCGCCCCCCCGCGAGCCGGTGCCACGCCGCGAGCTGTGCCGTCCCCGCGGGGCGGGGGAGCGCCAGCGTGAGGTCGACGAAGACCTCGGGCCGCGCGAACGTCAGGAGCGCGGCCGCCACGTCGGGGTGCAGCTCCTCGCCGGCGAGGAGCAGCCCGCTGCGACGCAGCTCCGTGTCGGGCTCGCCCTCGGTGGCGGGGGCTGGGGGCGGATCGCCGAGCGCCGCTGCCAGGTCGGTGCGGGAGGCGGCGAGGTCCCACGGCAGCGGCACGTGCGCGCGCGCCGCCAGCCGCTCGACGGCGGCGCGGGACAGCCGCAGCCGTCGCCGCAGCAGGTCGCGGGAACGTGAGCCGTCGACGGCTCGGACGTCGGGGCCGAGCGTCAGCGTCACGGTGGTCATCGCCCGCGCCTCACCGCAGGCCCGGCAGGTCGACGTGGAGCCAGTCGAGGTGGCCGTGCGGGGGCGGTGCGAACCGGTCGAGCAGCTCGTCGAGCGGGTCGGGCAGCAGCCCCCTGACCCCGTCGAGGAGCTGGTGACCGAGCGCGGCCAGCCGGTCGCGCGCGGCCGCGACCAGCCCGACGAACCGGCGCTCGATCGCGCCGATGAGCTCCTTGAGGCGGTCGACCTCGGCGGCGTGCCGGTCGAGCGCGTCGGCGGCGTCGTCGTGGGCGCGCGCCGTGCGGCGCAGGTCGGTCGCCCGGTCGCGGGCCCGGGCGCGCATCGCGTCGGCGGCCCAGCCCCGCCACTCCACTGCCTCGGCCCGACCCACCAGCTCGTCGGCTTCGCGGCGGATCTGCTCGCCCTGGCCGCGGAGGCCGGAGGCGAGCCGGCGGATGACCCTCGTGTCGCCATACATCGCTGCCTCCTCGCGCGCCGTGACGGCCGGTCGCACGGGGAGCCTGCCCGCTCGGCCGGGCCGCGAAACGTCAGCGGACGAGCGCGGTGGACAGCCGGCGGAGCGCCTCGTCGATGTCGGCGAGTGGGCCGGCGAAGCTGAGCCGGACGAAGCGATGGCCGTCCACGGTGTCGAAGTCGACGCCCGGGGTGAGCGCGATGCCCGTGGTCGCGAGCAGCTCGCGACTCCACGTCAGCGAGTCGTCGGTGAGGTGCCCGACGTCGGCATAGACATAGAACGCACCATCGGCCGGCGCCAGTCGCGTCAGGTCCAGGGCCGGCAGGCCCTCGAGCAGCCGCGCCCGGTTGGCGGCGTAGCGCGCGACGTGTCCGTCGAGCTCGGCATAGGCCGGCTCGTCGAACGCGGCGAGGCAGGCGCGCTGGGCGATCACCGGCGGGCAGATCGTGAAGTTGCCCGTGAGGATGTCGACCGCGCGGCGCAGCCGCTCGGGGACGAGCATCCAGCCGATCCGCCAGCCGGTCATCGAGAAGTACTTCGAGAACGAGCTGAAGACGATGGCCTCGCGGGAGGTCTCCCACGCGCTGCGGGCGAGGGGTGCGTGGCCCTCGAGGGGGGCGTACTCGATGCCGTGGTAGATCTCGTCGGAGATCAGCTGCACGCCGTTGTCCTCGCACCAGCGGGCCAGGGCGGCCAGCTCCTCGGGCAGCAGCATGGTGCCGGTGGGGTTGGCCGGGGAGGCCACGACGAGCCCCGTGATGCCCGGCAGCGCCGCGACCTGCTCGACGGTCGGCTGGAACCGGGTCTCCGGGCCGGTCGGGACCTCCACGACCTCGCAGCCGAGCGCGGTCAGGACGTTGCGGTAGCAGGGGTAGCCGGGGCGGGCCATCGCCACCCGGTCGCCCGCCTCGAACGCGGCGAGGAAGGCCAGCAGGAAACCGCCCGACGACCCGGTCGTGACCACCACGTCGTCGGGTCCGACGTCGATGCCGTGCATCCGCCGGTGGTGCCCGGCGATCGCCGAGCGCAGCTCGGGGATGCCGGTGGCGACGGAGTAGCCGAGCGGGTCGTCACCCTCGAGCAGGCGCAGGGCCTCCTCGCGCACGGTCCGCGGCGCCCCGGTCATCGGCTGGCCGGCGGCCAGGTTGACCAGGTCCCCGTGCGTCCGCTGTCGCTCGGCGGCGGCCGCGAGCACGTCCATCACGTGGAACGGCGGGACGTCGGCCCGGGAGGCGACGGCGTACCTGCTGGCTGCGTCGGGGCTCATGCGGCCATTGTCGCGCCGGGCCGTCGTACGGCGTCCGCGGGGCAGGCGCGGTCGGGTCGGCACGGGCAGCGATCGTTAGGATGGGCTCACACGTCGGCCGAGCGAAGGGCTCTCCGTGCGACTCGACGCCAGCCACCTCGACACCTACCTGCTGGCGGGGTCTGCCGTGACCCTGCTGGCGATCCTCGCGGTGCGCCTGTCGTCCCGGGCGGGCCTGCCGAGCCTCCTCATCTATCTCCTCATCGGCGTCCTGCTCGGCGAGAGCGTGCTCGGCATCGAGTTCGAGAACGCCGAGCTCACGCACGCGCTCGGCTTCGTCGCCCTTGCGCTGATCCTCGCCGAAGGTGGTCTCACCACGTCGTGGGAGGGGATGCGGCCCTCGCTCCCGCTCGGGGCGATGCTGGCGACGGTGGGGGTCGGCGTGTCCGTGGCGGTGATGGCGGTCGCCGGCCACTACCTCCTCGGGCTGCCGTGGGAGCTCTCCGTCCTGCTCGGGGCGGTGACCTCGCCGACCGACGCCGCCGCGGTGTTCTCGGTGCTGCGCCGGGTGCCGCTGCCGTCACGGCTGGTCGCGACGCTCGAGTCGGAGTCCGGTCTCAACGACGCCCCGACGATCGTGCTCGTCACCCTGATCTCCACCGGTGCGGTGGCCGAGCACGGGCCGCTGGTGATGGGCGGGATCATGGTCGCCGAGCTGGCCGGAGGCCTGGCGGTGGGCGTGGCGGTGGGGTTCGCGGGTGCCTGGCTCATGCGGCGGGCGGCCCTGCCGGCCTCGGGTCTCTATCCCATCGCGGCGCTGTCGCTGGCGTTGCTGGCCTATGCGGGAGGGTCCGCACTGCACGTCTCGGGGTTCGCGGCCGTCTATGTCGCGGCCCTGGTGCTGGGCAACCTCCGGCTGCCCCACGGTCCGGCGATCCGGTCGTTCGCCGAGGGGCTGGCCTGGCTGGCGCAGATCGGGCTGTTCGTGATGCTTGGGATGCTGTCCTCGCCCGGCCGCATCGACATCGGGACGATCGGGCTCGCCCTGGCGGCCGGGCTCGTGCTCACCGCCGTGGCACGGCCGCTGTCGGTCCTGGTCAGCAACGTCGTCGGCCGGCTGACCTGGCAGGAGAGCGCCTTCGTCTGCTGGGCGGGCCTGCGCGGCGCCGTCCCGATCGTGCTCGCCACGATCCCGCTCGCCGAGGAGGTCGACGGGGCCGAACGGCTCTTCGACCTGGTCTTCGTGCTGGTCGTCGCGCTGACGGTGCTGACCGCGCCGACCCTGCCCCGGGTGGCGCGCGTGCTGCGGGTGGCTCGGCGCTCGGAGCCGCGCGGCCTCGAGGTCGAGGTCGCCCCGCTCGAGCGCGTCGCCGCCGACCTGCTCCAGGTGACGATCAGCCCGCGGTCCCGACTCCACGGCGTCGAGGTCGGCGAGCTCCGGCTCCCGCCCGGCGCCTCGATCTCGATGGTCATCCGGGGCGGCCAGACCATCGTCCCCGAGTGGCGCACGGTCCTGCGGCACGGCGACGACCTCCTGGTCGTGACGCCCCGGTCGGCGCGCCGCGCCACCGAGGAGCGGCTGCGGCTGGTCAGCGCGGCCGGCCGGCTCGCCGGCTGGCGGGGCGCCGACCCGACGATGGGCTGACCGCCTGGGGGGCTGCCGGCGCCTCGGCCGCGGTCAGCGCGGGCTGCAGATGGTGGCGTCGGACGCCGCGACCACCAGCTTCTTGCCCTCGCGGAGGTCGGTGAACTGCTGGCCGACGACCACCGTGACGCGTGAGTCGAGCTCGTCGTGCTCGACGACGGTGGCCCGGGGGAGGTAGCTCTTGACCAGCAGCGCGGCCGGGCTGGCCGGGTCGGCGGCCCACACCTCGACGGTGCGCACCTCGGTGCCGTCGGGTGCGTTGCCCGTCGCGCCCTCGGCGAACCCGCGGGCCACGAGCTTGTCGAGCGTGTCGCCCGCGAGCCCGTTGCGGTCGCTGGCGTTGAGGACGCTCAGCCACACCTGTCCGGGGCGCACGCCCGAGCCCTGCACCACCGCGGTCTCGGCGCACGGGCTGTCGTCGGCGGCCTTGCCGGAGGACGGGAACGGCTTGGTCAGCGCCTGCCATCCCCACAGCGCCCCGACGACCACGATCGCCACGAGTGCGAGCAGCGTCAACGCATGCTTGAGCCGGTCCCCCATGCTTCCTCAGCCCTCCACGACGAAGACGCGGGCATGCAGCACGTTGCGCTGCTGCAGCGCGGCGCGCAGCGCCCGGTGCAGGCCGGTCTCGAGGTAGTAGTCCCCCCGCCACTCCACCACGTGGGCGAACAGGTCGCCATAGAACGTGGAGTCCTCGGCCAGCAACGTGCCCAGGTGCAGCGTCTCCTGGGTGGTGACCAGCTGGTCGAGCCGCACCTGGCGGGGAGGGATCCTGGCCCAGGCGCGGGACGACAGCCCGTGCTCGGGGTAGGGCCGCCCCACACCGATGCGCTTGAAGATCACGGCTGGGAGTCTAACGGCGGCCGACGATCGCCCCGTCCGGGTCCTCCCCGGTCGGCCCGGGGACGCCGTACCCGCCGCGGCCGGCGCTGGTTAGTCTTCGACCATGAGTGAGACCCCGGACGCCGTCACACCTCCCGAGCCCACCGACGCTCCCGGCTCCGAGGCGGCGCCGGCCCCGGAGGCCGCGCCCGCCGCCGCGGACGCACCGGCCCCGGAGGCCGCCGCGCCTGCCGCTCCGGCCGCTCCGGCCGCGCCGGCTCCCGTGACCGCCGCCGACAACGAGGTGGCCGCGGCGGTGGCGCCGGGCTACCAGTTCGAGGGCAAGGCCCTGGAGCTCGGCGGGCTGATGGTCGACGCGACCACCCTGTCCGACGTCCACATCAAGATCCCGCTGGGCATGCTCAACCGCCACGGCCTGGTCGCCGGCGCGACCGGAACCGGCAAGACCAAGACCCTCCAGCTGCTCGCCGAGCAGCTCAGCGCCAACGGCGTCCCGGTGTTCGCCGCGGACATCAAGGGCGACCTCTCCGGGCTGTCGGCCCCGGGCGCCGCCAGCGAGAAGATCAGCGCCCGCGCCGCGTCGGTGGGGCAGCAGTGGGCGGCGACGGGCTTCCCGGTGGAGTTCTATGCGCTCGGCGGCCAGGGCACCGGCATCCCCCTGCGGGTCACGATGACCGCGTTCGGCCCGATGCTGCTGTCGAAGGTGCTCGGCCTCAACGAGACCCAGGAGTCCAGCCTGGGCCTGGTGTTCCACTACGCCGACCAGGCGGGGCTGCCCCTGCTCGACCTCCAGGACCTGCGCGCGGTGGTCGCCTACCTGACGTCGGACGAGGGCAAGCCCGACCTCAAGAACCTCGGCGGGCTGTCGAGCGCGACCGCCGGCGTGATCCTGCGCGAGCTGATCTCCTTCGAGGACCAGGGCGCCGACGCGTTCTTCGGCGAGCCCGAGTTCGAGGCCAGGGACTTCCTCCAGACCACGGCCGACGGCAAGGGCCTGATCAGCCTCGTCGAGCTGCCCAACCTCCAGGACCGGCCCGCGCTGTTCTCGACGTTCCTGATGTGGCTCCTGGCCGACCTCTTCCACGACCTCCCCGAGGTCGGCGACGTCGACCAGCCCAACCTGGTCTTCTTCTTCGACGAGGCGCACCTGCTCTTCAACGACGCCTCGCCCGCGTTCCTCGACCAGATCGCCCAGACGGTGCGGCTGATCCGGTCCAAGGGCGTCGGCGTCTTCTTCGTGACGCAGAGCCCGACCGACGTACCCGACGACGTCCTCGCCCAGCTCGGCTCGCGCGTCCAGCACCAGCTGCGCGCCCACACCCCCAACGACGCCAAGGCGCTGAAGGCGACGGTCAACACCTATCCGACCTCGGCCTACGACGACCTCGGCGAGGTGATCACCAGCCTCGGCATCGGCGAGGCCGTCGTGACCGTGATGAACGAGCGGGGCGCCCCGACCCCGGTGGCCTGGACCCGGCTGCGCGCCCCCGAGTCGCTGATGGGCCCCGCCGACGCCGCCGCGATGGAGGCGACGGTCAAGGCGAGCCCCCGCTACGCGACCTACAGCAAGACCGTCGACCGCGAGTCGGCGCGCGAGAAGCTCGCCGCCAAGCTGGAGGAAGGCGCCCGCAAGGCCGCCGAGGACGCGCAGATCAAGGAGCAGGCGCGCGAGGCCAAGGTCAAGAAGGCCAAGGAGGCCGAGAAGAAGGACGACGGCGGCCTCGTCAAGGAGGTCGTCACCTCCAGCGCCTTCAAGGACTTCATGCGCACCGCCGCCCGCGAGATCGCCCGGGGGATGTTCAAGTCCGGGCGCCGCTGACCCGGGGCCTCGCGGGGGGCTGCTGGTTTCACCGCTCGAGCGGGGAAGTTGGCACTTGTTGGCCGAAACTTCGGCCGCTCAGTGCGAGTTTCACCGCCTGAGCGGCGAAACCGACACCCCTCAGCTCGGATCCGGGGTCAGCGCCAGGCGAAGCTGGCCAGCACCGACGCGATGAGGTCGTCCTGCTGGGGGCCCTGCGCGCTGAAGATCAGGCGGACCTGGGTGTCGTCGAGCCAGGTGCCGAACTCGTCGGTGTGGTCGAAGCCGGCCATCCGGCCGGACAGGTGATACCACCGGGCGCCGGCCAGCGTGACGTCCGGGAGCCGCCGGGGCCTCGGCTCCTGCCAGGGGTTGAGCTCGCGGGACTGCGCGACCTGCGCTCCGAGCGGCCGCTGCAGGGCGCCGGGGATGTGGCCGACGACGATGCCGTAGTGCGTCGTCGGGTCGGACGCGGAGATCGCGATCTTGATGCCCGCGTCGACCTCGAAGCCCCGGGGGACGTTCAGCTCGAAGTCGGGGAGCAGCACCAGCGGCCCGTCGGCGGGGACGGGATCGCCGGGGTCGCCGGTCGGCGAGCCGCCCGAGCCCGACGCGCCCGTCGGCTCGGACGGGGACGAGCCCGAGCCCGTCGTGGGCGGCGGGTCGTCGGAGCCGTCGCCCTGGCATCCGGAGACGACGAGGGCGAGCACCGCGAGCAGGGCGGCGGCCACGGTGGGCCCGACCGGCCGGCGACGCGCTGCGGACACGAGACACCCCCTCCGAGACGGCCACAACCTAGCAAACGGCCGGCTCAGAGCGACGGTTCGCTCCACGCGGTCTGCACGACCTCGACGCCCCGCTCCCGGGTCACCAGCCGACCGCGTCCGGGAGCCAGCGGCTGTGGCTTCACGGTGCCGATGAGTGGTCCCTCGTCGGGGCTGCCGGAGAGCAGCAGCCCCGGCATCGCGAGGTCGCGCAGCGACTGGATCACGGGTTCGTAGAGCGCCCGCGACGCCCCCCCGGACCTCCGCGCCACGGCGAGGTGCAGCCCGGTGTCGCGGCCCTGCGCCAGCAGCGGCTGGAGCGGCTGCACCGGCGAGCTCTGCTGGGTCGCGACGAGGTCGTAGTCGTCGACGACCACGAACACCTCGGCCCCCGTCCACCACGAGCGGTTGCGCAGCTGGTCGGGGGTGACGTCGGGGCCGGGGATCCGGTTCTCGAGGTAGGCCGCCAGCTCGCGCAGCGCCGGCTGCGCCTGCGCCGACGAGGTGAGGTAGTGGAGCAGGTAGTCCTGCGGGACCTCCCCGAGCAGCGAGCGGCGGTAGTCGACGACGACCAGCTGCGCCTGCTGCGGGGTGTGGGTCCGCATCACCTCGCGCAGGTAGGTGCGCAGGAGCGCGCTCTTGCCCGACCGCGCGTCGCCGAAGACGAGGAGGTGCGGCTCGAGGTCGGGGTCGAGGCCGACGGGCGCGAGCTCCTTCTCGTCGACCCCGAGGAGCAGCAGCCGCGTGGCCGTCGACGCGCCGGCCGCCTGACGTCGTACGGCGTCGAGGTCGACCCGGTCGGGCAGCAGCCGCAGCTTGGGACCCTCGGGCCCGGTCCAGGCGGCCGCGACCCGGGCCACGAGGTCGTCGACGCCCTCGCCGACGGACGCCGGCTCGGCCCGCCCGTCGATGCGCGGCAGGGCGGCGAGGTAGTGGAGCTTGCCCGCGACGATGCCACGCCCCGGGCGGCCGGTCGGGACCAGCGCCGCCAGCTTGCGGTCGATCTCGGAGTCCATCGGGTCGCCGAGCCGCAGCTCGAGCCGGGTGCCGAAGATGTCGCGCATCGACGACCGGAAGTCGGGCCAGCGGGTCGCGCCGACCAGCAGGTGCAGGCCGAACGTCAGGCCTCGCGCGGACAGCTGCTGCAGCTCCAGCTCCAGGTCGTCGAAGTCGGCGCGCAGCGTCGCCCACCCGTCGACCACCAGGAAGACGTCGCCCCAGCCGTCGTCGGCCTCCCCGGCGGCGCGGCGGCTGCGGTAGGTCTCGATCGAGTCGATGCCGTGGGCGCGGAAGTAGGTCTCGCGGCGGTCGACGACGCCCTGGACCTCGGCCATGATCCGGCGTACGACGTCGGGCTCGGATCGGGTCCCGACCCCGGCGACGTGCGGCAGCCCGGCCATCGGGGCGAAGGCACCACCGCCGAAGTCGAGCACGAAGAACTGGGTCTCCAGCGGCGACGTGGTCAGCGCGAGGCTGGTCACCAGGGTGCGCAGCAGCGTGCTCTTGCCCGTCCGCGGCCCGCCGACGACGGCGACGTGACCGGCGGCGCCACTCAGGTTCACCGTCAGTGTGTCGCGACGCTGCTCGCGAGGACGGTCCACCGTGCCGATCGGCACCACCAGCGCCCCGGCGCGGCGCCACTGGTGGGAGGTGAGACCGACGCGCGCGTCCTCGACGAGGTCCGGCAGCAGCTGGTCGAGGGTGTCGGGCACGTCGAGCGGTGGCAGCCACACCTGGTGCGCCGCCGGCCCGTGACCGGTCATCCGGCCGACCGCGATGTCGAGGAGCGCGGCCTGGTCGCCCTCGGCCGGGGCGGGGGTGGCGGTGTGCGCCTCGGGCTCGGGCGCGACGGGTTCGAGGGCCTGCACCTCGGAGATGGTGAACGGCAGGATGCCCTGGAGCTGCCCGCCGTCCTCCCGGCGTACGGCGGCGCGCGTGCTGGGAGGCCCGGACACATAGGCGGCCTTGAAGCGGATCAGGGTCGACTGGTCCGGCTTGAGGTAGCCGAGGCCGGGCACCGGGGGCAGCTCGTAGGCGTCGGGGACGCCGAGCACGGCGCGCGACTCGCCGGCGCTGAAGGTGCGCAGGCCGACGCGGTAGGACAGGTGCGACTCCAGGCCGCGCAGCCGCCCCTCCTCGAGCCGCTGGGACGCGAGCAGGAGGTGCAGACCGAGGGACCGTCCGAGGCGGCCGATCGCGACGAACAGGTCGATGAACTCGGGCTTGGCCGACAGCATCTCGGAGAACTCGTCGACCACGATGAGCAGCGAGGGCAGGGGGTCGAGCGGCTCGCCCGCGACGCGCGCCCGCTCGTAGTCGCGGACCGAGGCGAAGTTGCCCGCCGCGCGCAGCAGCTCCTGTCGGCGGACCATCTCGCCGGACAGGGCGTCCTGCATGCGGTCGACGAGGGTGAGCTCCTGGGCGAGGTTGGTGATCACGGCCGAGACGTGGGGCATCTGCGACATCCCGGCGAACGTCGCGCCGCCCTTGAAGTCGACGAGCACCATGGTGAGCTGCTCGGGCGAGTGGGTCATCGCCAGACCCAGGACCAGGGTGCGGAGGAACTCCGACTTGCCCGAGCCCGTCGCGCCGATGACGAGGCCGTGCGGGCCCATGCCCTGCTGGGCGGACTCCTTGAGGTCGAGGTGGACCGGGGTGCCGCCCTCACCGACCCCGATGGGCACGCGGAGCCGGTCGCGCGCGGGGCGCGGCCGCCAGGCGGCGCCGGGGTCGAAGGCGTGGACGTCGCCGAGGCCGAGCAGGTCCATCACGTCGGAGGGCGCCGCGATCTCCCCCGGTGTCGCCGCGTCGACGGGGCCGGTGCTGGGCGTGTGCAGGGGCGCGATGCGGCGCGCGAAGGCCTCCGCGGTGGCCAGGTCGCACTGGTCGGCCAGCGCCCGGACCGGGTCCTCGCGCAGGCGCATCGCCAGGATGGGCGCGAGGCCTTGGTCGGGCTCGCGGTCCTCGAACTGCAGCCGCAGCCGGGTCGCGTCCTCCAGGGCGTCCCAGCGGTCCGGCAGGTCCAGCAGCGTCACGCCGTGCAGGCCGTCGGGCGGCACGACGTGGTTGCCCGGGGGCAGCTCCGCTCCGTCGGTCACGACGATGATGTGCGGGGCGGCGGGCCGCTCGTCGGCGCCGAAGCGGGGTCGGTCGCTGAGGTCGGCGGGCAGGAGGGCGGCCAGGTCGGCGAGCTGGGTGGTGACCATGCGGCGCGGACCGGCTGCGTCCGACTCGCGAGCGCTGAGGGCGTGGGGCATCCACTTGAGCCAGTCCCAGTGGGCGAGCTTGTCCTCGCTGCACAGCACCGCCACCACGAGGTGCGAGGGCGAGTGCATCGCGGCCGCCGAGCAGAGGAGGCCGCGGGCCAGCGCCCGCGCCTGCTCCTCGGCGCCGCACAGCTCGATGCGGTCGAACGCGCGGAGGTCGATGCTGGCCGGCAGCCGCGGCTGGACCCGGTGCACCACGAGCAGCCGGTGCAGCGCCGAGGCGGCGGCCGGGTCGACCTGGTCGATGGGCGCGCTCTCGGGCGGCACCAGCTCCAGTGACAACGGCTGTGCGCACACGCCGTAGCGCACGTGCAGGAAGTGGTCGTCACCGCCGGCCCGCTCCCACACCCGCGAGCGCTCCTCGGCCAGCGCGGGCAGCGACGACGGCTCGGGGTGGAGCCAGGTGAGCGCGCGGCGCTGCTGGTCGGCGGCGTCCCGGGCGACCTCGCGCACGGTGCCGAGATAGCGGAGGTACTCGGTCCGGGTCCCGGTGACCTGCTGGGTGCGCTGCTTCCGCTGGCGGTCGAGCTGGACCACGATGAAGCCCACGGTGGCGAACAGGAACATGCCCGCCGCGATGTAGCCGCGCGCACCCGCACCGGTCTGGCTCATGGTCGCCACCAGGACGATGGACCCGAGGCTGCCGAGCATCGGGATGGCGTTCACCAGCACCCCGCCGGCGCCGTCGTTGGGCTCGATCTCGGGCGGCGGTTGGAGCACCAGCTGCCCGGTCGGGATCGTGGGTGCGTCGTGACGCGCGCCCCGAAGCGTGGTGCTCACCCGGTCCCCCGCCCGTCCTGACGTCCTGGTCCGGGCTCGATGATAGGCGGGCCTCTCGGCGAGGGACTACCCTGCCGAGGGACGTCAGGGGAGGGGGCCCGCCGTGGACCGCACGCCACCCGCACCAGCGGTCGACGCTCTCGCGGTCACCGTGCACGGCCCCGTCGGCGCCCTCGACCTGCTGGTGCCGGCGGCGTCCACCGTGCGTGAGGTCGCGGCGGCCTACGCGCGGCAGACGGGGCTCGGGGCCATCCCCGTGCTGCTCACGACGGTCGGCACGCCCTTGCGTCCCGACCGCCCCCTCGTCGACCTCGGGGTCGGGCCGGGCAGCGTCGTGGTCGCCGTGGCGGGGGTCGACCGTCGAGCGGGCGCTCCACCCGAGGCGCCGGCTCCGCTGCTCCCGCGTTCCGGACAGGCGTCCCGCGTGTGGCTCGCCGTCGCGGCGGCGCTCGCGCTGGTCGCCGGGTGGTCGACCACGAGGCTCGCCCCGGGCTCCGGCGCCCGCGACGCGGTGCTCGCCGTGCTGTTGGTGGCCGCGTTCGTGGGCGTCGTACCCGTCGGCCGGCTGGCCGGCGAGCGAGCGGTGGCGGCGCCTTCGTTCGCGGCCGCGGCCGCCCTCGGCCTCGCCTGGACGCCGGAACCCGAGGCCCTGCCCGTGGTCGTCGGCATCGCCGCGCTCGCGGGTGCGGTCACCGCCGCCGTGGCCCGCGCGCTGTCGGCCGGCCGCGACGAGGGGCTTCTGGTGTGGATGGTGGCCGGCGGCGCGTTCTTCGGCCTGGCCGCGCTGACCACCCTGGCGGGCCTGGGCCCGCAGGTCGTGTGGTCGCTCGCGCTGGTCGGGGGCATGCTCGCGGCTCGCCTGGTGCCCGCCGCCGCCATCGACGTGCCCGACCAGCTGCTGGTCGACCTGGAGCGGTTGGCGGTGACCGCGTGGTCCGCGCGCGACCGGCCCCGCGGTCGGCGTGGCCGCACGCTCGTGTCCCCGGCCCAGGTCGCGGCGGTCGCCGAGCGCGGCGGCCGGATCGTCACGGCCGGCTCGGCGGCGATCGCCGGGGTCGTCGTGCTCTCGTCGGTCGAGCTCCTGGTGCTCGTCCGGACCGACATCGACCGCCAGGGGGCCCGCTGGCTGGTGCTGCTGGCGGCCGGGGCGCTGCTCCTGGCGGCCCGCAGCTATCGGCATCGAGCTGCCCGGGCGTGGCTGCGGACCGGGGCCCTGCTCTCCTGGGCCGCGCTCGCGTGGTTGACCCTCGCCGGGCTGGACGGCCGGCGCAGCTGGCTGCTGGTCGGTGCCTGCCTGGTGGTCGCCGGGGGCCTGGTGGTCGCGGCCGTCGCGGCCGGGCGGGGCTGGCGCTCGGCCTGGTGGTCGCGGCGCGCGGAGGTCGCCGAGGCGCTGGCCGGTGCGCTCGCGGTGGCGGCGGTCTCGGTCTCCAGTGGGCTCTTCCGCCATCTGTGGGAAATCGGCTCGACCATGTTTAGGGGCTGACAGCCGGGGTAGATGACCACCCGTCGGTCGGACCGCTCCAGGAGCTCCCCGGCACACCACCCGCCACGACAGGGACGTTCTCGAGGCCCGCGGGCCACGGGGGGACAAGGAGAAGAGGCGACATGTCGAACACCGCCAACGAGATGGGCCAGGGTCACGGCACCCTGACCAAGGCCGCCGGCCTGGTGGCCGCGGCCAAGCACGACCTCGACCGGGTCAGCGCCGACCTGACCACCAAGATCCAGGGTCTCAGCACGCAGTGGGTCGGCGCCGGTGGCTCGGCGTTCCAGCGCCTCCACGCCGAGTGGACCGAGCAGCACCGGGTGATCACCAGCGCGCTCAACGAGTTCGAGGCCGCCCTCACCCAGACCGAGCGCGACAACATGTCGACCGACGACAACCAGGTCGCCCCCATGTCCAACCTGTCCGCCCGGCTCGGCGGCTGACCACCCACGCACTTCGGCAGGAGACCTCCATCATGACTCTCGACCTTCGCGTCAACCACGGTCAGCTCGACGCCGCCGTGGCCGACATCCAGAGCACCGTCAAGGCCCTCGACAACCGGCTCAACCAGCTCGAGGGCGAGCTGGCGCCGCTCAAGAGCGACTGGATCGGCAGCGCTCAGCTGGCCTACGTCAGCGCCAAGGCCAAGTGGGACGCCGCGATCGTGCACCTCAACCAGGTGCTCGCCGAGACCGGCACGACCGTGGCCCAGGCCAACACCGACTATGCCGCCGCAGACCGGCGAGGCGCCAGCAACTTCGGCTTCTGACGACCGACTCGTCCGGGGAGCCGGTGGCCGACGGCGGCCGGCTCCCGGGCCGAGCATCACCGACCGCACGTCCCGGGCCGGCCGCCACCAGCTCGACCGGCACCCGGCCCGACGGCCAGAAGGGGACCACCCATGCAGCTCGCCGACTATGCGGGAGTCGTCCAGCTCAACAGCGAGGTCCTCGCTGCCCTGGAGGCCATCCTCCGCCAGAACTCCGAGGCGTCCGACTGGCAGCCCTACGAGAACCTCAAGCTCTCCGAGGGCGCGTTCGGCGGGTCCGACAAGGGCGGGTCGCTGGGGTTCCACCACACCCGCGCCCACCAGGTGGTCGCCGAGACCATCCGGGCGATGGTCGCCGAGCTCCAGGGCTTCGCCGACGGGGTCAAGCAGGCGGCGGCCCTCGTCGAGACGGCCGACACCACCGCCGCCGACGACCTCACCAAGCGGGCCAACGAGGTGCACGCCACCGACCAGAACGCCTACCACCACGCGCGCAACCACCAGGACACCGTGCCGACCGGCCCCGCGACGGGCGACGCCTCGACGGCCGAGAGCGACACCGGCACCACCGACGGAGGGCAGGGCTGATGGCCGGCCCCAACGAGACCAGGCTGCGGCAGGCGGTGTCGGGCGGCAGCGCGGCACAGATCGACGGAGCCGCGGGCGAGTGGGGCCTCGGGTCCGCGCTGCTGGGCGCGGTGTCGCTCGCCCTCGCGGACGCGATCGCCAAGGCTCCCGACGCCCTGAGCCAGGAGACCGCGGCGGCGGCGGTCACGGCGTTCGGGCAGGTCCAGGCCCGCGTCGACGAGCGTGCCCAGCAGATGGCCGACGGCGCCACCGCGCTCGCCAACGCGTCGTCCGCCCTCGACTCCGCCTCGGCGGCGCTGACCGCCCTGGGGCCGGAGCCCTCCCAGCCGACCTACACACCACCCCCGGCCAACGCCGACGACGCGGACGTGATCCGGCACGAGGTGGCCTTCAACAACCGGGTGCGCTCCTACGACAGCCAGATGGCCGACCGGGAGACCAGGGCCGGCAACGCACTCTCCGGCATGGACACGACCTACGACTCGTCCATCACCACGCTCAAGGCCATCCACGGCGAGCCCGACCCGGTTCCCCCGGGCACCGGCACCGGCAGCGGCTCCGGCAGCGGCTCGGGGGGATCCGGCGGCAGTGGCGGCTCCGGCGGCCCGGGTGGCGGGTCCGGCGTGCTCACCACGGGCACCGGCTCCGGCAGCGGCGGCTCGGGCACGGGCGGCTCGGGGACCGGCGGGACCGGCACGGGTGGCACCGGCACCGGCACCGGCGGCGCCGGTGGCTCGGGCACGGGCGGGACCGGCACCGGCGGCACGGGTGGGGCGCCCCAGGGCGGCCACTCCGGCGAGCCCGGGGGCGGGTTCCCCGGAGGCAACGGGGGCTCCGGCGGCAGCGGCGGCTCGGGCACGGGCGCGGGAAGCGTTCCCGCTGGCGGGGTGATCGGGGCCGGCGGCTCGACGGCCGGCGGCGTCGCCGGCGCCCTGGGCGGCGGCATCGTCGGCGGGATGGCCGGCATCTCCGGGTCGGTGCGCGCGCCCGTCCTGCCGATGGCCGGCATGCCGGGCGGCGCCGGCATCGGCGCCACCGGCCGCTCGGTGGGCACCGGCACCCTCGGGCGCGGGGCCTCGGGCAGCGGCACCCTCGCGGGGGCCGGCGCCGGCACCGGAGCCGGGGGGCGCGGCGGCTCCACGCGCGGCGGCGCGTCGCGCAGCGGAGGCGTGGGCGCGGCCGGCTCCGGCGCGGGCGGCCGCGGCGACCGACGCAAGGACAAGGGCGCCGACATCGACCACTACGAGGACACCCAGGACTGGGTCGACGACGAGGACGCGGCGCCCGGCGTCCTCGGCTGATCGCGCACCGACCCGGGCCCCAGCAGGCCGGCCTCCGGGTCCGGTGCTTCGGTTAGCATGCGAGCGGCCGCGGGCGGCCCGCGAGGGCGCCCGAGCATCTCGGGCCCGCCAGCACGCGAACGTTTCGGAGACACGATGAGTCAGGGAGCCACCGGCGTCCCCAGCCTGGTCCGGGTCACGGTGGCTTCCGCGACCCGGCGGGTCGACCTGGTGCTGCCCGGGGCCGTGCCGGTCGCCGAGCTCCTGCCCGAGCTCGCTCGCAGCGTCGGACTGCTGGACGGGGCGACCGTCTATGCCGGCTACCGGCTGACCACGGCCGACGGCCGGGAGCTCGCGGGTGACGCCGGTCTGATCCTCCAGGGCGTCGAGGACGGTGGCCTGCTGACCGTGACCGCCGGTGTCGACGAGCCCCCACCTCGCGTCTACGACGACGTGGTCGAAGCGATGACCGACGTCGTCGAACGCGACCTCAAGCCGTGGCAGCCCGCCTCGGGCCGGCGCACGGCGCTGGTCGCCGCGGCCCTGCTGCTCGCCCTGGGCGCCGCGGCGCTCCTGCTCGAGGGTGGGGTCCTGGCCGGAGTCACCGCCGGTCTGGTCGCCGCCGCCCTGGTCGCCGGGGCGGTCGTCCTGTCCCACGTGCAGAACGACCGCGAGGCCGCCGTCGCGGTCGCCTGGATGGGCTGCGGCTATGCCGCAGCCGCGGGCCTCCTGCTCGGCTCGCCCGACCAGACGGTGGGCCCGGTCTCCGACTGGTTCGGTCTCCCGGTCGCCACCGCGGGTGCGGGCGCGCTGCTCGCGGGCCTGGTCTCCCTCGTCGGGCTGGGGGAGGGACGGACCCTGGCCATCCCTCCGGTCGTGGTCGGCGCCGTCTTCGCGAGCAGCGGCCTGGTGATGCGGGCCGAGGCCTTCGACCCCGCCGTCGTCCTCACCACCACGCTGGTCCTGGTGGTCATCGCCGGCAGCGTCTTCCCATGGCTGGCGCTGGGGGCGACCGGCACGTCGGTCGCCCAGCTCTACTCCACCGCCGACATCACCGCGGACCCGGTGGAGGTCGACCCCGCCCGGGTCGCCGCCGACGCGAGGACCGCCCACGACATCCTCGTCGCCGTATCCGCCACGGTCGGCCTGCTGCTCGTCCTGGTGGCTCCGCTGTCGGTGTCGCTCGGCCTCGCCGGCACCCTGCTGGCGGTGGTCGGCTGCCTCGTCGTGATGCTGCGGACCCGGCAGTACCGCACCGGCGCGGAGGTGCTGGTCGGGCTGGTGTCGGGCATCGCCGGTCTGGCCGCCGTGGCGGTCTCCCTGGTGTGGCTGCACCCCGCCTGGCGGCCCACGACGGCGGTGGTCCTGGCGGTCGCCGGAGCCCTCCTGCTCGTCGCCACCCTCGTCCCCGGCAGCCCGTCGGTCCGTCGCGGTCGGCTCGGCGACCTCGCCGAGAGCGTCGGGCTGCTCGCCCTGCTGCCGCTCCTCGTGGTCGCCACCGGCATCTTCACCGCGATCCGGGGCTGATCGGTGGCCACCAAGCGCGACCTCGTCGAGGCCCACGCCTTCAGCCGTCGTCGTCTCGTCACGGCCTTCGTCTCCGGCGCACCGGGCGGCCGCGAGGTCGAGCCCGTGCGCCCCGGTCGCACCATCGTCGGCGGCCTGGCCCTCTCGGTGCTGCTCGTCCTCGGCGCCGTGATCGCCGGCGTCTTCGCCCCGCGCACCCCCGAGGACTGGAACAAGGTCGGCCTCGTCGTGTCCAAGGACGACGGCGGGCTCTATGTCGTCACCGAGCAGTCCGACCACCCGGTGCTCCGTCCGGTCATCAACGTGACCTCGGCGAAGCTCATCCTCGGTGACCTGGCCACCGACCCGACGCCGCTGTCCTCGTCGTTCATCCAGAGCCAGCACATCGCCGAGGACGTCGGCATCCTGGGGGCTCCCCATGACGTGCCGGACGGCAGCCGCCTGCTCGGCACCGGCTGGACGGCCTGCACCGACAGCGGGAGCGGGATCCGGGTCGACGTCTCCGAGCAACCCGACGTCGTCCCCACCCCGGAGGCGGCGGTCCTCGTCCGCAGCGAGGGCGCCTACTACCTGCTCGCGGAGGCCGCGGCGACCGACGACGACGTCGCCGCGACGGCCTTCCGCTTCCGCCTGCCGGTGACCGACGGCGTGCGGGACAACATGCTGGACGCGCTCGGGCTGCCCTCGAGCGCCGAGGCGCTCGACGTGTCCCCGGCGTGGCTCGGGCTGTTCCCGGCGGGCGGCGACCTGAGCTGGCAGAGCATGGGCATCGAGGGAGCCGGAGCGCTCGCACCCTACGCGGGGGGCGTGTCCGGCTTCGACCCGGCTTCTCGGATCGGCGACATCGTCGACCTCGACAACGGCTCCTCGTTCGTCCTCGTCCAGGGCGGGCCGGCGCCGCTGTCGCCGTTCGCGCGCGCGATCTATGCCAACCTGCCGCCGCCCTACACCCCCGACGTGCGCACGGCGGCCTCCACCACGATGGGCCGGCAGCGGCCGCCCTATGCCGAGGCCCACTGGCCCGAGCAGGTCCCCGAGCCGGCCGTCGGCGAGGCCTGCGTCCGGCTCGAGGCCTCCGCCGACGCGGCTCCCCGGGTGCGGCTGGTCGGGCAGCCCGGCCCCGCCGCGTCCGTGGCCGGGGTGCCCGAGGGGCAGACGGCCGTGCGGGTCGACCCGGGCGCCGGCGCCTTCGTGGTCTCGGGAGGCTGGGACGCCCAGGCGGTCGGGTCACCGTTCCTCATGGACGCCAAGGGGCGGGCCTACCCGCTGCTCGGTCGGGCGGCGGCCCAGCTCGGCTTTGGCGACCTCGACCCCGTGCACGTCCCCGACTCCTGGGCCGAGCTGTTCGCCGACGGCGTCCCGCTCTCGCCGGAAGCCGCGCTCTGCCCACCCGAGTCGGGCTCCGGGCAGGCCTGCCAGTGAGGGCGGCGCGGCGCTCGGCGGCCGGGGTCCTCGTGGCCGCGACCGCCCTGGCGGCCGGGTCGGCGAACCTCCCGACGGCCCACGCCGGCACCGCCGAGGACGTGACGTGCGACAGCGTGACCCAGGACGTCCCGCGCCAGACGGCCCAGGCGGCCAGCCGGCCGCTGTCCCTCCTCGCCGTGGGCCGTGCCCAGCAGCTCGTGGACGCGGCCGCCGGAGGCCGCCGTCCGGTGCGGGTGGCGGTGGTCGACTCCGGCATCGCCGACAGCCCGCTCCTCGACGTGGTCGAGCGGGTGTCCTTCACGTCGGCCCCGGCCGTCCTCTCCTACCACGGCACTGCCGTCGCCGGGCTGGTCGCCGGGTCGCCCCGCCCCGACGGGGGCCTGGTCGGTGTCGCCCCTCGGGCCCAGCTCGTCGACGTCCGTGTCTATGACGAGAAGACCCCCACCGACGCCGGGTCGGTCGGAGTCTCCGCGCCCCTGGTCGCGCGCGGGCTGCGCTGGGTGGCCGTCCATGCCGAGGACCTCGGCATCGGCGTCGTCAACGTCTCCCTGCTCGTGCCGCGCGACGACGAGCTCGAGGCCGCCGTACGCGCGGTCCAGCGGCACGACGTGGTGGTGGTCGCCTCCTCGGGCAACCGGCCGCAGGACGAGAGCGACCCGCTGTTCGACGAGTTCGCCGTCCGCGCCGGCGACGAGGACGCCGCCGGCTTCGTGTTCCCGGCGGGCTACCCCGGGGTGGTCGCGGTCAACGCGACCTCGGGCGACCCGCTGGTCGACGACCGCGACGCCGTGCTCCAGAACTCCGCCACCGTCGTGGCCGCCCCCACCCCCGGCGCGGTGAGCGTCGCCCTCAACGGCGGCACCTGCGTGCTGCCCGACGTCGCGACCTCATGGTCCGCCGCCGAGGTCAGCGGCGTCGTCGCCCTGCTGCGGACCCGCTTCCCGCGCGAGACCGCCGCACAGGTCGTCGCGCGCCTCCGGGCCACCGCCAGCGCGACACCCGGCTCGGCCAGCCCCCTCGAGGGCGCCGGCATCGTCCAGCCCGTCGAGGCGCTGACCCGGCCGCTCGAGCCCAGCCGCGCGGGCGAGCTCGTCCGCAACGAGCCGGCGCCGCCGGACACGGGGGCGGCCCGGGCGCCGAGCCGGCCGCGCGACCTCGTGCCGGAGCTGCGCCGCACGGCCCTCTGGTGGGGCCTCGGCGGCGGTGCCGCCGCCGTGCTCGCCCTCCTGCTGCGACCGCTGCTCGTCCGTCGGCGGGCGCGCCCGTGACCCGGCCGTCGCCGCCCGACCTCCTGGTCCTGCATGCCCTGCGCCTCAAGGGCGTGGCGGAGCGGTCGGCCGTCGTCGCCCGCTTCGCGCTCGACCGCGACGAGACGGAGGAGCTGCTCGGCGACTTCGAGGCCTACGGCTGGGCCTTCCGGACCGAGTTCGCAGGCTCCGGCGGCTGGACGCTCACCGAGGCCGGCCGCCTCGAGGGTGAGCGTCGACTGGCGCGCGAGCTCGAGGAGGCGGGGGCGCGCGCCGCCGTCGCCGACGTACACACGGAGTTCCTGCCCCTCAACGCACGCTTCCAGGACGCGTGCACGCGGTGGCAGCTGCGACCCGTGCCGGGCGACGACCTCGCGGCCAACGACCACACGGACTTCCGCTGGGACGACCGAGTCCTCGCCGAGCTCGGCGCGCTGGGGCGTCGCCTGGACCCGCTCGTCGCGCGGCTCGCGGACGGGCTGGCCCGGTTCGACGGCTATGCCGACCGCTACACCGCGGCGCTGTCACGTGCCGTGGCCGGCGACCACCGCTGGGTCGACGGCCTCGGTCGCGACTCCTGCCACGCCGTGTGGTTCGAGCTGCACGAGGACCTCCTCGCCACCCTCGGGGTCGAGCGCGGCCAGGAGCCTCCGGTCCCGTCGGGCTAGAGGGCCACGTGGAAGCGGCGGCGCCGGTGCTGCGGGTTCTCGATCTCGTCGAGGACGGCCAGGGCCAGGTCCGGCGCGGCGATGTAGGAGTCGCCGTGCTCGTCGGTGATGAGGACGTCGTCGCTGACCCGGTAGCCGCCGGTCACGCGCTGCGGGAGCCAGGAGCCGAACTCCGCCGCGGGGCTGACATAGAACCAGTCGAGCCCCTCCGGCGCGGAGCGCAGCGCGTCGAGCAGCGCGATGCCGGTGAGCACCTCGGGCAGCACCTCCTCCGGCGGCGGATGCTCCTCGAAGAAGCGCGGCCCGCCCTCGCTGACCAGCGTGGACGAGACGCCGCCGAGCACGCCGAGCCGGACGCCGGCCATCTCGGCCTTGCCCATCAGGCTGCCCACGATGTGCTCGAGCCTGCCGCGCATGTCGCCGCGGGGGGACATGGTCTCGAACACCACGTCGACGTCCTCCACCGTCTGCTGGAGGAGCCCGTCGTCCTCGAGGCTGCCGAAGACATAGCTGGCCCCCTCGACGGTCCTCTCGGGTGCGCTCCTGCTGTAGGACGTCACCTGGTGCCCGCGCTTGACCGCCTCCGCGACGATCGCCGCGCCGGCGTACCCCGTGCCTCCCAGAACCTTGATGCGTGCCATGCCTGGCCCAAGTCCCAGGCGCCTCCGTCTGTTCCCGGCGCTCGGGGAGCGAGACGCCGGTCACGCTCTGCGTGGTCCGGCCACGGGCCGAGGCGCCGCGGGTGCACGATGGAGTCATGCCCCGTCTGACCACGACCTCAGCAAGCCATGCCACCGTCTCCCTGCCGACCGTCGGTCGTGCCGAGGGCGTGTGCGCGACGCTCGCCGAGTGTGAGCTCGGGGTGGCCCAGCGGCTGGCGCTGATGGCGCTCCGTCGCGGGGTCCTGGTCCGCGACCTCCCCGAGGGGTCGATGGTGGGCGAGACGCCCCTCGACCGCGCGTACGCCGAGTTCGTGCTGGTGCACCTGCACCGCTACGTCGACCACGAGCTGGCCGAGGACGACATCCTCCGCGCCTTCGCCGAGCACCCGCTCCTCCTGGCCGCACCCGACCCCGACCACGTGACGCACGACTGCCCGATCTGCGGCCGTCCGGCGCTCTACTCCGCCGACCGCGTCACCGTCTGCGACACCTGCTCGGAGCAGGCGCGCTGCTCCTCCGGGCACCTCGTGACCGGCTGGAGCGCCGATGCGTGGGGCGAGTTCGTCGCCTACCACGTCGACGTCGACGCCCATGAGGAGTGCCACTCCGTCACCGACAGCGGCCGCTGCTGGATCGGCGACTGCGAGTGCCAGATGACCGAGGCCCGCACCGGCGGTGTGCACGTCGAGGTCGTCGACCCCGTCTGAGCCCCTTCGGGGCTTGTCGGTTCACCATGGGATGCAGGTGAGTCGACACTTCCCACGGCGTGCACACCATGGGAAGTGAGAACTCGTCGACATCCCATGGTGAACCGTCACCGCCTCAGCGCGCCGGCAGCACCAGCAGCGTGATCGAGCTCTTCGGGTACGTCGTCGCGAGCCGGCCGCCGCTCAGGGCGACGGAGCCCGCGCGCACGATGTCCCGGGGGTGGGCGGCGGAGTAGCGCCAGACCTTGGCCTTCGCGCCTCCGGCGAACGAGCTGAGCGCGAGCTTCGCCGGGATCGCCGACCCGGTCTTGTTGATGACGACGACCGTCAGCGCGCCGTCGGAGGAGCGGGTCGCGGCATAGGCGGCGAGCCGACCCTGGGCGCTGCTGGTCGCCTTGACCGAGGTGTCGCCGAACTTCGCCGAGGCGCCGTCGTAGTTGCGGTAGATGCGGAACGCGAACGCCCACGGGTCGGAGGCCTTGGTCGGCCCCCACAGCGTCGCCAGGTCGAGGCCCTCCCGTCCGAAGATGCCGAGCACGTCGGCCTGGGCGAGGGCGCCGTTCATCGACTCGAGGCCGCCCCAGTTGTACTCCGTGATGGCGGTCTTCGTGCCCGGGTAGTAGGCGTCCACCCAGGCGTTCATGGTCCGCAGCCACTGCAGGGGCTCGCCGCCGTTGGCGTCGCTGATCCACGACTCGTCGGCATAGTGCGGGTCCCACAGCGAGCGGGTCGACCGCAGCCGCAGCCGCTGGGTGGCCGCGCCGCCGGCGCCGCTCAGGGACACCCCCTCCGCCTGCGGGTAGTAGTGCTCGTCGAAGTAGTCGAGCAGCCGGCCGTCGCCACCGGCATCGGCCGCGGCGAACTGCTGGAGATACCAGGCGCCGAGCGGCGTCCCCCCGTGCGCGTTGTGGTCGGACGGCGACCCGCCGCAGCTGTCGGCGGCCGAGTAGAAGTAGGCGCACCAGCCCCAGTCGCTCGGGCCGAGGACGGCGGTCGACGGGTCGGCGGCCTTCACCGCCGCCGCGGTCGCGTGCGACCGCGTCCACAGCTCGTCGTAGGTCAGCGGGTCGGGGTGCACGTCGCGGTGCGTGCTGTTCCACAGCGTCGGCTCGTTGTCGAGCTCGAAGAAGCCGACGCCGCCCTCGGCGGCGGTGCCGTACGTCGACACCAGCGACTGCACCATCGCCTGGACGAAGGGCGCCCCCACGGCCGTGGAGGTCGTGGTCGGGTCGGCGTCCAGCTCGACCGTGTAGCCGTTGCGCGTTCCGTTGCCGCACTCGGAGTCCCACGGGTCGAAGCTGTCCTGGTTGGCCCACGTCGACCGCGGGAAGGAGCAGGTGAACGGGTGGCTGCTCGGCGAGCCCTTGGAGACCCAGCCGGTCATCGGGACCGTCACGACGCTCGCGGAGCCGCGGCTCTGGTCGCCGGCCACGAAGTCGTCGAGGGTGTCGCCGGACCCGGAGACGATGTTCTCGAAGTACCAGTCCGAGCCGGTGTTGTAGGTGTGGTTGAGGTAGTTGTAGCGGCTCGTGCTGTTGCCGCCCCACCGGTCGACCGGCACCCGGAAGGCCTTGCGCAGTCCGGAGGTCTGGGAGGCGAAGTTCACGCCGTAGACGAGCGGGCTGATCGCGTGCCGGCGCTTGGCGGTGTCGACGGCGAGCGTGATGGCACCCGCCTTGCCGGTGTGCGCCGTCGTACGACGTGCGGGTGCGCTGGCCGCGGGCGTGGCCCGGACGCGTGACTGCGCGGCGCGGCGGGGGGCGACGCTGGTGGCCGGCGTGGAGGGGACCGCCACCAGGACGGCGGCGACACCCACCGTGGCGGCGAGGACTCGAGAGCGCATGTCCCTCAGTGTGGCGGCTCCGAAGCCCCCGGGGACGTGAAAGCGACCACAGCGCGGGGACGTCGGCCGCCCCGTGGCAGCGGGGCGCGGCCCGCATGACGTCCCGAAGGAGGAATGGCGGAGGATAGGGGATTCGAACCCCTGAGGGCTGTTAACCCAACCCGCTTTCCAAGCGAGCGCCATAGGCCACTAGGCGAATCCTCCGCAGAGGAGGCTACCGGTCCTCGGCGGGCCGGAGAAATTGGGCGCCCCGACCCGTGCTCGCCTAGACTCACCAGCAACCCCCCGTGTGGCGGCATCTTGCCCAACTCCCCCAGGGCCGGAAGGCAGCAAGGGTCAGTGAGCTCTGCTGGGTACGCGGGGGGCCTTTTCATGCCCTGCGCCGGGATAGTCCGCTACGTAAAGCACCTCCGTGGCGCCGGAACAGGTGCTTTACGTAGCGGACTATCCCGCCGGAGTGCGCGACGATGGAGGCGTGCTCGTCATCGCCCATCTCAGCGACACCCATTTCGGCGGCCGCTGGTCGCCGGCGGACCGGGCGCGCCGGGTCCTCGACCACGTCGCGGCGCTGCACCCGCCGGTCGACGTCGTCCTGGTGACCGGCGACATCGCCGACCACGGGACGACGGAGGAGTACGACGAGGCCGCCGCGGTGCTCGGCGCCTGGGCCGGTCCGGCGCCGATGCTCGTGCTGCCGGGCAACCACGACCGGCGCGAGGGCTACGCCGCCTGGCGCGGCGCTCCGGCCGACCGGCCGGTCAACGAGGCGCACCGGGTGGGCGGCGTGCTCTTCCTCATGGCCGACTCCATGGTGCCGGCGCCCGAGGGTGAGCGGATCGACCACGGGGTCCTGACCGAGGAGACCCTCGCCTGGCTGGACACCGAGCTCGCCGCCCGAGCGCCGGGGGAGCGCGCGGTCGTGTGCCTGCACCACCCGCCGGTCGAGATCCACATCGAGCTGATGGACCCGATCCGGCTGGTCAACGCCCACGCGCTCGCGGCGGTCCTCGACCGGCACGACCACGTCGTGGCGGTCCTCACCGGCCACGCGCACTCGGCGTGCGCCACGTCGTACGACGTCATGCACCGGCCGCTGCCCGTCCTGATCCCCGGGGGCGTCGCGTCGACCGTGACGCTGGACGCCGAGCCGTTCCCGGACATCACCGGCGAGCTGGCGCCGACGTTCGCGATCCACTTCCTGTCCGACGACGGCTCGCTGGTCACCCACTGGCGCTCGCTGGACATGCCCACGGCTCCCTGACCTCGGCGCTGCGGCGGGACCGTCCACAGCCCGCCCGTGAGCGCGGGTGTCGGCTGTCGGTCCGGGTGGTTAGGGTGCAGGCGTGGAGTCACCCCTCGCGCTCTATCGCCGCTACCGGCCCGAGACGTTCGCCGAGGTCATCGGTCAGGACCACGTCACGGAGCCGCTGCGGGCCGCGCTGGCCAACAACCGGGTCAACCACGCCTACCTCTTCTCCGGCCCTCGCGGCTGCGGCAAGACCACGTCCGCCCGGATCCTCGCGCGGGCCCTCAACTGTGCCCAGGCGCCGACGGCCGACCCCTGCGGCGAGTGCGACAGCTGCCGCGAGCTCGCCCGCGGCGGGCCGGGCTCGATCGACGTCATCGAGATCGACGCGGCCTCCCACAACGGCGTCGACGACGCCCGCGACCTGCGCGAGAAGGCGTTCTTCGCGCCCGTGCGCGACCGCTACAAGGTCTACATCATCGACGAGGCCCACATGGTCACGACGCAGGCGTTCAACGCCCTGCTCAAGCTCGTCGAGGAGCCCCCGCCGCACCTGCGCTTCATCTTCGCCACCACCGAGCCCGAGAAGGTCCTGCCGACCATCCGGTCACGCACCCACCACTACCCGTTCCGGCTGATCCCGCCGCGGCTGCTGTCGAGCTATCTGAACGAGCTCTGCGACAAGGAGGGCGTGGCCGTCGAGCCGGCGGCCCTCCCGCTCATCGTGCGGGCCGGGGCGGGCTCGGCCCGCGACACGCTCTCGGTGCTCGACCAGCTGCTCGGCGGCGCCGGACCGGCAGGTGTCACCCACGCGCTCGCGACCGGGCTGCTGGGCTTCACGCCCGACACGCTGCTCGACGAGGTGGTCGAGGCGTTCGCGGCCGGTGACGGCGCGGCCGTCTTCGGGGTGGTCGACAAGGTCATCGAGACCGGCCAGGACCCGCGTCGCTTCACCGAGGACCTGCTGCGCCGCCTGCGCGACCTGGTCATCGTCGCGGCGGTGCCCGACGCGTCGGCGACCGGCCTGATCGACGTCTCCGAGGACCAGGCCGACCGGCTGGTCGCCCAGGCCGCCCGCTTCGGTCGCGCCGAGCTGTCCCGGGCCGCCGACCTGGTGGCCGCCGGGCTCACCGAGATGCGCGGTGCCACGGCCCCGCGGCTCCTCCTCGAGCTCATCTGCGCCCGCGTGCTGCTGCCCGGGGCCGACCACACCGCGGAGGGCGTCCTCGCCCGGCTCGACCGGGTCGAGAAGCGCATGACGATCACCGGCACCCCGACGGCCGCCGCGTCCGGGCCCACGGCCGCAGCCGCCCCGGCTCCGGCCGCCCCGGCTCCGGCCGCCGCCGGGCCGGTGGAGCAGGCTCCCCCGCCCGCCCCCCCGGCGCGCGAGCCCGAGCCCGCGGCGGCGCCGGCCCCCGAGGAGCCCCAGGCGCCCGTTCCGGCGAGCCGGCCGGTCGCCGAGACCCCGCCCGTCGCCGAGCAGCCCGCCGCCGAGCAGGCCCCCGCCGCCCCGCCGGCACCCGCGCCCGCCCCGCCGGCGCCCGCGCCCACCCCGGCCGCGGGCGGCCTCAGCCTGGTCGACGTGCGCCGCCTGTGGCCCGACATCGTCGAGGCCACCAAGCTGCGCCGCCGGCTCACCTGGATCCACCTGACCCAGCACGCCCAGGTCGTGGCCGTGGACGCGACGACGCTGACCCTGGGCTTCGGCAACGCCGGGGCGCGCGAGTCGTTCGCCAAGGGCGGCAGCGCCGAGATCGTGCGGCAGGCCGCGATCGACGTGGTGGGGGCCGACTGGCAGGTCGAGGCGATCGTCGACCCCGGCGCCCAGCCTGCGGCCACGCCGCCGCCTCCCTCCGACGCCGACGACCCGTGGGCCGGCGCCCCGGCGGCGGCGCGCCGCGACGAGGAGCCGCCCGCCGACCCGGGCGCGCCGCCCGACTGGGCGACCGACGCCGCCCCCGAGACGACGCCGCGCGACGACCGCCCGGCGCCGGGCGCCCCGTCCGAGGCCCCCGAGCCGCCGCGCAACCTCGAGCCACCGTCGGCCCCCGAGCCGGCCAGAGCGGCCGACCCGGCCCGCATCGAGGCGGCCCGCGAGGCGATCCAGGAGACCCGGCCGGCCGGCCCGGAGCGGACCCAGGCGCCCGACCTCGCGGCGGCCGACGCCGAGGCCGACCGCGACGACCCCGACGCCGAGAGCGCCGGGCTCTCCGGTGCGGCGCTGCTCCAGCAGGCACTCGGCGCCGAGGTGATCGAGGAGATCCCCCACCAGTGACCTCCGACGGGCCACACTGGTGGCTCAGGCCCCACCGCCCTCCCGTGCACCACTCCCGACGAACCAGGTGACCCACCGATGACCGACAACCCGTTCGACGCCCTCGGCGGCTTCGACATGAACGCCCTGCTCCAGCAGGCCCAGGCGATGCAGGACCAGCTCCAGAGCGCGCAGGCCCAGCTGGCGCACGAGACGGTCCACGGGTCCGTCGCGGGCGGTGCGGTCACCGTCACCCTCAACGGCGTCGGCGAGCTCGTGGGCGTCGAGATCACCCCCGGCACCTTCGACGGGTCCAGTGCCGAGGACTGCTCCGACCTCGCCGACCTGCTGGTGGCGGCCTTCCGCGACGCCAAGTCCCGGGCCGACGCGCTGGCGGCCGAGTCGCTCGGCCCGCTGGCCGGCGGCGGCCTGCCCGGGCTGGGCTGAGGACCGAGCGGGACGAGCCAGGAGACCACGGCGTTGTACGAAGGGATCGTGCAGGACCTCATCGACGAGTTCGGGCGGCTGCCCGGGATCGGTCCGAAGGGCGCCCAGCGCATCGCGTTCCACCTGCTCCAGGCCGACGCCGTCGACGTACGCCGGCTCGCCGACGTCCTCGTCGAGGTCAAGGCCAAGGTGAAGTTCTGCTCGGTGTGCTTCAACGTCTCCGAGGACGACCAGTGCCGCATCTGCCGCGACCCGCGGCGAGACCCGTCGGTGCTCTGCGTCGTCGAGGAATACAAGGACGTCGTGGCCATCGAGCGGACCCGTGAGTTCCGCGGCCGCTACCACGTGCTCGGCGGCGCGATCTCGCCCATCGACGGCATCGGCCCCGAGCAGCTGCGCATCCGCGAGCTGATGATCCGCCTGGCCGACGGGGCGGTCACCGAGGTGATCCTCGCGACCGACCCCAACCTCGAGGGCGAGGCGACGGCCACCTATCTCACCCGCATGCTCAAGCCCCTCGGCTTGCGCGTGACGCGATTGGCGAGTGGACTTCCCGTAGGCGGTGACCTCGAGTACGCCGACGAGGTCACCCTGGGACGTGCGTTCGCAGGAAGGAGGTCGGCAGATGACTGACGACGTGCTGTCTCCGATCGACAGCGAGACCGAGGACTTCGCCCAGCAGATCGCCGACCAGGTGGAGAGCTTCCTGCTGGCGCTGCGCGAGATCGCGCGCGAGGCCGACGGCGGGAGGGCGATCTCGCTGCTCCTGCTCGAGGTCAGCCAGGTGCTCCTGGCCGGCGCGCGGCTGGGGGCGCAGACCGACTTCACGCCCGAGGAGGAATACCAGCCCGACGTCGGCCCCGACCTCGACCTGGACGAGCTGCGGCTGCGGCTGGCGTCGATCTTCGACAACGTCGACACCTACAGCTTCGTGTTCGACCCCTACGCCCCCGAGGAGATCGAGAGCCAGCTCTCCGACGACCTCACCAGCATGGCCGCCGACCTCGGCAACGGCCTGCGCCACTTCCGGGCGGGCAACGTCGAGGAGGCACTGTGGTGGTGGCAGTTCTCCTACGTCTCGTCGTGGGGCAACCTGGGGGGCGCCGTCCTCAACGCGCTGCTCAGCATCATCGCCCACGACCGGCTCGACTCCGACCTGACGCTCGACGACGACCAGGTCGCCGCGGCCAATGAGATGCTCGACGCCGAGGATCCCACCCCCAGGTAGACTTCCGCCCGGCCGCAGCGCAGCGTGGCGTGTCCGAGCCGACGGGCACGCGGCCGTCCGTCCCCCGACCTCGAGGACTCACATCGTGGGCATCGTCGTACAGAAGTACGGCGGCTCGTCGGTGGCCGACGCCACCGGGATCAAGCGGGTCGCCCAGCGCATCGTCAACACCAAGAAGGCCGGCCACGACGTCGTCGTGGTGGTCTCGGCGATGGGCGACACGACCGACGAGCTGCGCGACCTGGCCGAGCAGGTGACCCCGCTGCCGCCGCCGCGGGAGCTGGACATGCTGCTGACCGCCGGCGAGCGGATCTCCATGGCGCTGCTGGCCATGGCGATCGCGCAGCTGGGTCACAAGGCGCGGTCGTTCACCGGCTCGCAGGCCGGTGTCATCACCGACGCGGCGCACGGCAACGCCAAGATCATTGACATCACGCCCGGCCGCATCGTCAACGCGCTGAAGGACGACGCCATCGCGATCGTGGCGGGCTTCCAGGGCGTCTCGCAGACGACCAAGGACATCACCACGCTGGGTCGCGGCGCCTCCGACACGACAGCCGTCGCGCTGGCCGCGGCGATGGGCGCCGACTACTGCGAGATCTACAGCGACGTCGACGGCGTCTTCACCGCCGACCCGCGGATCGTGCGCACCGCCCGCAAGCTCGACCGGCTCTCCACCGAGGAGATGCTCGAGATGGCGGCCAGCGGGGCCAAGATCCTCCACCTCCGGTGCGTGGAGTACGCGCGCCGCCACAACATGCCCGTCCACGTGCGCAGCTCCTTCTCGACCAAGGAGGGCACCTGGATCATCCCCACCAGCACAGAGGAAAACCAGATGGAACAGGCCATCATCGTCGGTGTCGCCCACGACCGCAGCGAGGCCAAGATCACGGTGGTCGGCGTCCCCGACAAGGTGGGCGAGGCCGCCCGGATCTTCGAGGCGCTGGCGTCGGTCGAGATCAACATCGACATGGTCGTGCAGAACATCTCCGCCGCCGCGACCGGGCTGACCGACATCTCCTTCACGCTGCCTCGCGCCGACGGCCAGAAGGCCATGTCCGCGCTCGCTCGCATCCAGGACGAGGTCGGCTACGACAAGCTGCTCTATGACGACCAGATCGGCAAGGTCTCGCTGATCGGCGCCGGCATGCGCTCCCACCCGGGCATCACCGCCAAGTTCTTCTCGGCCCTGGCGACCGCCGGGGTCAACATCGAGATGATCTCGACCTCCGAGATCCGCATCTCGGTCATCGTCGACGAGGGCCAGGTCGACACCGCCGTCCAGGCGACGCACACCGCGTTCGACCTCGACTCCGACGAGGGCGAGGCCGTCGTCTACGGCGGGACCGGCCGCTGATGGGCGCCGCACGCATCGGCGTCGTCGGCGCCACCGGACAGGTCGGCGTCGCCATGCGCCAGATCCTCGAGGAGCGGGCCTTCCCCGTCGACGAGATCCGCTTCTTCGCCTCCGAGCGGTCGGCCGGCACGGTGCTGTCCTATGCCGGCCGGGACGTCGTGGTGGAGGACGCGGCGACCGCCGACCCCAGCGGGCTCGACATCGCCGTGTTCTCGGCCGGGGCGACCACCTCGCGCGCCCAGGCGCCGCGGTTCGCCGCGGCCGGCGTCACGGTGGTCGACAACTCCTCGGCCTGGCGCATGGACCCCGACGTCCCGCTGGTCGTCTCCGAGGTCAACCCCGAGGCCATCGCCGAGGCCCGCAAGGGCATCATCGCCAACCCCAACTGCACGACGATGGCCGCGATGCCGGTCCTCAAGCCGCTGCACGACGCGGCCGGCCTGGTGCGGCTGATCGCCTCCACCTACCAGGCCGTCTCCGGCTCGGGCGTCGCCGGCGTCGAGGAGCTGTCCTCGCAGGTCGCCGCGGTCGGCGACAAGGCGCGCGAGCTGGCCTACGACGGCGAGGCGGTGGCCTTCCCGGCCCCGGTGAAGTACGCCCGCCCCATCGCCTACAACGTCGTGCCGCTCGCCGGGTCGATCGTCGACGATGGGCTCGAGGAGACCGACGAGGAGCAGAAGCTCCGCAACGAGTCGCGCAAGATCCTGTCGATCCCCGACCTGCGGGTCTCCGGGATCTGCGTGCGGGTGCCGGTCTTCACCGGCCACTCGCTGGCGATCAACGCGGAGTTCGCCCGGTCGATGCCGGTCGCGCGGGCCAAGGAGATCCTGGCCGGCGCCCCGGGGGTCGAGCTGAGCGAGATCCCCAACCCCCTGCAGGCGGCCGGCAAGGACCCGTCCTTCGTCGGACGGCTCCGGCAGGACCCGGGCGTCGACGACGACCGTGGCCTCGCGCTCTTCATCAGCAACGACAACCTGCGCAAGGGTGCCGCGCTCAACACCATCCAGATCGCCGAGCTGGTCGCCGCGCGCCTCTGACCGCACCTGCCCGGGGCCGCATGGCGCGGCCGCGTACGGCGATGCGTGGGACTCATCCCCGGGCGAGCGGCGGCGCGACCGGCAGAGATGACCCGGCCCGGACGTGGCACAGGCGCCCCGCGGGGCGCCTGGCACGGCCTGAGAAATGGTCGGGCTGACAGGATTTGAACCTGCGGCCTCTTCGTCCCGAACGAAGCGCGCTACCAAACTGCGCCACAGCCCGAATGCGGACCAGGTCCGCAACCTGGGCGAGCATACCGGAGCGGATCGGCCGTGCCGAAATCGCGTCCACGCCGAGCTGCCTGTGCGGTGGCGAGGTGCGCTGCGCCCCGGTCTCAACCGGCGGCGACGCCCGCGGTGAGCGTCAGCAAGGTCGCCTCGGGACGGCAGGCGACCCGGATCGGGGAGTAGGGCGAGGTGCCCAGGCCGGCGGACACGTGCAGCCAGGCCGACCCGGGGTCGCCGGGGGCGGAGTCGGCCGGGTGCCGGTGCAGGCCCTTGGCGCGGGCGCTCTCGAGGTCGCAGTTGGTGGCGAGCGCGCCGTACCCCGGCAGGCAGACCTGGCCGCCGTGGGTGTGCCCGGCGATGATCGCGTCCCAGCCGTCGGCGGCGAACCGGTCCAGGACGCGCAGGTAGGGCGCGTGCGTGACCGCGAGCCGCAGATCGGCCGTCGGGTCCGCGGGCCCGGCGACGGCGTCGAGGCGGTCGTAGCCGAGGTGCGGGTCGTCGACACCGGCGAACGCGACGCGCAGGTCGCCCACCTTGAGCTCCCCGAGGGTGTTGCTGAGGTCGAGCCAGCCGGCTTCGGACAGCCCGGCGGCCAGGTCTCGCCAGGGCAGCGGGGGTGCGTGGACGTTGCGGCGTCCGTCGTCGGGGAAGACATAGCGGAGCGGGTTCTTGAGGATCGGCGCGAAGTAGTCGTTGGACCCGAACACGAAGACCCCGGGTGCGTCGAGCAGGCCGGCGTAGGCATCGAGGACGACGGGCACCGACTCCTGGTGGGCCAGGAAGTCACCGGTCGTGACGACGAGGTCGGGCGACAGCGACGCGAGGTCGCGGACCCAGGCCTGCTTGGCGGTCTGGGAAGGGGTCATGTGCAGGTCGCTCAGGTGCAGGACGCGCAGCGGCGCGTGGCCGTCAGGGAGCAGCGGGACGGTCACCTCGCGCAGGGTGTACTGACGCGCCTCCCACACGGCGTACGCCGTCAGCCCGGCGCCGGCGACGGCCCCGGCGCCGACCAGGCGCCCCGCTGTCCGCATCAGTCCCACCGGGCAACCCTGCCACAATGGTCGGCATGAGTGCCCTGAAGGACCGTCTCCGCGCCGACCTGACGGCCGCCATGTATATGCGCGACGAGCTGCGCGCCTCGACGATCCGCATGGTGCTGACGGCCATCACCAACGCCGAGGTCGCCGGCACCGAGGCCCGCGAGCTCTCCGACGACGACGTCATCGGCGTGCTGTCGACCGAGGCCAAGAAGCGCCGCGAGGCCGCGACCGCGTTCGCCGACGGCGGCCGGCCCGAGATGGCCGACAAGGAGCGTGCCGAGGCGGCCGTCATCGCCGACTACCTGCCTGCGCAGCTCTCCGAGGCCGAGATCGCCGACCTGGTGACCGCCGCCGTGGAGCAGACCGGCGCCGCCGGTGAGGGCATGCGCGCCATGGGCAAGGTCATGGGCGTGCTGACCCCTCAGACCAAGGGCCGCGCCGACGGCGCCCTCGTGGCCGCCGAGGTCCGCCGCCAGCTGGGCGCCTGAGCAGCCGCGGCCGCGTCAGCGGGCGCGGCGTGGCTCAGGCGGGTTGAGCAAGCGCGCGACCGAGCTCGCGAGGTCGCGACCGCGCGTCGAAACCGGTGGTGGCACGCGTCAGCGGGCGCGGCGTGGCTCAGGCGGGTTGAGCAAGCGCGCGGCCGAGCTCGCGAGGTCGCGACCGCGCGTCGAAACAGGTGGTGTGTGGTGGCACGCGTAGCGGGCCACGTGGTCGGAACCGCTGGTCAGCCGGGCCCGCGGCCCGGGCCGCCACCGCCGGGGAAGCCACCCCCTTGGCCGGGACCGCCACCGTTGCCTCCGCCGTGGCCGTGGCCGTGGTGACGCGGCGGCTTGGGCGCCTGTGAGGATGGGGTGAGCAGCACGACGCCTCCGGAGAGCACCGACGACCCGACGGTGGGATAGCTCTTGACCACCGTCTCGCTGGTCGAGGCCACGCCGGTCAGGTTGACGTCGATCGCGCCCTTGAGGCCGGCCGAGTGCAGGACGGCGAGCGCCGAGGCGACGCTCATGCCGGTGACCGAGGGCACGGTGGTGTAGCCGCGCGGCTTGATGCCACTGAGGTCGGGCGTGCGGAAGTTCTCGTTGGGCAGCCACTTCTGGATGGTGCCCATGGCCGCTCGCCAGATCGGGCCGGCGAACGCCGAGCCGGACGCCTCGGGGATGTAGATGCCCCCGACGGTCTGGTACTGCAGCGTGATCGGCTCGCCCTTGCTGTTGGCCCCGGCGAGCATCGACGCGCCGACCAGCTTGGGCGTGTAGCCCACGAACCACACGGCCTTCTGGTCCTGGGTGGTGCCGGTCTTGCCGGCGGAGTAGATGCTCAGGTTGAGGTAGTGCTGGTAGCCGAAGCCGCCGGGCTCCTGGACGCCGCGGAGCACGGCGTTGACGCCGTCGGCGACCCCGGCGTCGAGGACCTGCTTGCACTGGGCCTTGTAGTTCTTCACGACCTTGCCGTCGGAGTCGACGATCTTGGTCACCGGCAGCGAGTCGCAGTGCAGGCCGTGGGCGGCGAAGGTGGCATAGGCCTCGGCCATCTCGAGCGGGCTGGCGTTGGGTGTCCCGAGCGTGAACGACGGGACCCGCTCGGCGCCGTTGCCGCGCTTGTCGCCCTTGGGGTCGGTCAGCTCGACGCCGAGCGCCTTGGCGATCTTGAACGGCTGGCAGAGCCCGGTCGTGGCCTCGAGCTGGGCGAAGAACGTGTTCACCGACTCGCGGGTGCCGGTGTAGAGCGTCTTGAGGCCGCTCGTCGTGGCGTTGCCTGGGTCCCACACCTCGGAGCCGCCATAGGGCTTGCCGCAGTTGTTGAACTCCGAGTCCGGGATGGCGACCTGGTCGGGTGCCTCGATGGCGTAGTCGAGTGGGATGCCCTGCTCCAGGGCCGCGGCCAGCACGAACGCCTTGAACGTCGACCCCGGCTGGAAGCCGGCCGAGCCGCCGAGCTCCTTGGGGATCGTGTAGTTGATGAAGGTCTCGCCCTTCTTCATGTCGAAGCCCATGGGGCGCGACTGGGCGAGCGCGCGGACCTGGCCGGTGCCGGGGACGACGAAGGCGAGGCCGCCGACCGCGCTGTTGGTCGGGTCGACCCGCGCGTCCACGGCGTTCTGGGCGGCGCGCTGGAAGCGGGAGTCGAGCGTCGTCTCGATCGTCAGGCCGCCGGACTTGAGCGTGCGCAGCCGCTCCTTGGGGTTCTTGCCGAAGTCGGGGTCACGGGAGAGGAAGGCGAGGACGTAGTCGCAGAAGAACTGCGCCGAGGACTCCAGGCAGCCGTTGGGCTCGTCCTGGACGTCGAGGCCCAGGCCCTTCTTCATCGCCTTGTCGGCCTCCGCCGGGGTGATGGCCCCGAGCTGGGCCATGCGGGCGAGGACGGTGTCGCGACGGTCCTGGGCCTTCTGGGGCTCGTCCTTGGGGTCGTAGCCGACCGGGTTCCTGACCATGCCGGCGAGGAAGGCCGACTGGCGGAGGTCGAGCTCCTTGGCGTTGACGCCGAAGTAGTGCTTGGCGGCCGCCTGGACGCCGTAGGCGCCCTGGCCGAAGTAGACGACGTTGAGATAGCGCTCGAGGATCCAGTCCTTGGAGTGGTCGCGCTCGAGCGCGATGGCATAGCGCAGCTCGCGGATCTTGCGGGCGTAGGTGTCGTCGGTGGCCGCCGCCCGATCCTCCTTGGTCTTGGCCTGGGCGATCAAAGTCTGCTTGACCAGCTGCTGGGTGATCGACGAGCCACCCTGGACCACGCCGTTGTTGGCCTGGTTGGTGATGAGGGCCCGGACCGTGCCCTTCAGGTCGAGGGCGCCGTGCTGGTAGAAGCGGTAGTCCTCGATCGCCAGGATCGCCTTGACCATCGTCGGCGAGATCTGGCGCAGCGGGATGTTGATGCGGTTCTGGTTGAAGATCGTGGCGACCGGGTCGCCGTCGCGGTCGACCATGGTGGTGAGCTGGGCGAGGTCCTCGGTCTGGAGCTCGGCGGGCAGCTTCTCCATGGAGGTCGCGACCTGCTTGGCGCCCATGCCCAGGGCGCCCGCGAAGGGGATCGCGAGGCCGGCCGCGACGAGTCCCATGATGGCGGACACGAGCGCCATCACCCCGAGGTGGGAGAGCACCCGGGGCGCGGAGAGACGTTCCTCGACGGGCCGGTTCATGCGCCCCAGGGTACGGGACGGACTAGTCAGGGCCCATTCTCGAGCCTGGTCATGACTAGTCACATCGGACTATGGCGATTGACTCTCACGTGTCTGTTGTCCAGACCGGGCCCGTCCTAGTTTGAGTCATGGGCCAAGGCCCTGGCCGCAACAGGGGCGGTCACCGCAGAACAGACAAAGATGTGGGGACTTCATCATGTGGGTTGAGAACTGGGCGCCATCGGCCGCCTGTCGGGAAGAAACGCCGGACGCTCTCTTCGTTCGCGGAGCCGAGCAGAACAAGGCGAAGCTCGTGTGCAAGGGCTGCCCCGTGCGCACGGAGTGCCTCGCCGAGGCTCTCGACAACCAGATCGAGTGGGGCGTGTGGGGCGGGATGACCGAGCGCGAGCGCCGGGCCCTCCTGCGTCGTCGCCCGACCGCTTCGTGGCGCGTGGTCCTCGAGACCGCCAAGAACGAGCACTCGAAGCTCCCGACGGGGGTCTGAGCCGGCGCTCCCTCGGCCCCCGCTGAGCCCGGGGTCGACTTCTCGAGGTCGTCGTCTCGAACGTTTCACCTGACTGGCCGGCGCGGTGCGCCGGCCAGCAGCATGCCCACCTCGTGCAGGCCGTCCAGGTCGTGCACGTCGGTCGACAGCGCAGGCACCACCACCGTCGGTACGGCGGGGTGGGCGGCCGCGAAGCGCTCCCGCAGCAGCGCCTCCCGCTCGACCATGCGGCTGCGGTCCGCGTGCAGCCGGAGCAGGCCTGCCGTCAGCGACCCGGCGCCGTTCCGCTTCCGCGCCAGTCGCGCCGCGACGGTGAGCGCCTCGTCGGCGCTCAGGTCGCCGACCGGGGGCTGGGTCGCCCGGTTGACCACCAGGCCCGCCAGCGGCATCCGGTCCTCCGACAGCCGCTCCACGAAGTAGGCCGCCTCCCGCATCGCGTCCGCCTCCGGAGCGGCGACCACCAGGAACGCCGTACCGTCGGCCTGCAGCAGCTGGAAGGTCTTCTGGGCACGCTGCCGGAACCCCCCGAACAGGGTGTCGAAGGCCGCCACGAACGTCTGCATGTCCCGCAGCACCTGCGCGCCGAGCACCTTGGTCAGCGCGTTGGTGACCATCGACAGCCCGGCCGTCATCAGCTTCGCGGGTCCCCGGGCCGGGGCGAGCAGCAGCCGGATGAACCGGCCGTCCAGGAAGCTGGACAGCCGCTCGGGGGCGTCCAGGAAGTCGAGCGCCGAGCGGGAGGGCGGGGTGTCGACGACGATCAGGTCATAGGTGCCGTCGCGCCGGGCGTCCCGGTGCAGCTGCCCGAGCTTCTCCATCGCCATGTACTCCTGGGTCCCGGCGAAGGAGCTCGAGAGCGCGATGTAGAAGGGGTTGTCGAGGATCTGCCGCGCCTTCTCGGGGCTGGCCTGGCTCTCGACCACCTCGTCGAAGGTGCGCTTCATGTCGAGCATCATGGCGTCGAGGCGGCCGGCCACCGGCCGTGGCGTGTTGTCGAGCTCCTCGATGCCGAGCGCCTGGGCGAGCCGGCGGGCCGGGTCGATGGTGAGCACGACGACGTGCCGGCCGCGCTCGGCGGCGCGCAGCGCGAGGGCCGCGGAGGTGGTCGTCTTGCCGACGCCGCCGGAGCCGCAGCAGACGATGATCCCGGTCGAGGGGTCGTCGAGGAGCGCGTCGACGTCGAGGTCGGGCGCGGTCGCCGGGTTGGCGGCGAGCGGGCCGACCCTCGGTCGGGAGGTGCGTCGAGGAGTGCTCATGCGAGTCCCTGCTCCTTGAGGAGCTCGGCCAGCTCGTAGAGGCCGCCGAGGTCCACCCCGGTGGACAGCCGGGGCAGCTCGTAGGTCGGCACGCCGAGCCGGTCGACGATGGCGCGCTGCTCGTCCTCCAGGGCGCGGCGCTCGGCGTGGTCGTGGGCCTCCTGCACCAGCGCCTCCACCAGCTCCGGGGTGGCGTCCAGCTTGGCGGCCTGGAGGTCCGCGGCCACCCGGGCCGTGTCGAGGCGGCCTTCGCGCGCCTCGGCGAGCTCGGCGTCGGAGAGGTCGCGGGGCCGCAGCAGGTTGACGACGACGCCCCCGACCGGCAGGCCCACCTCCTTGAGCTCGCGGATCCCGTCGGCGGTCTCCTGGACCGGCATCTCCTCCAGGACCGTGACGAGGTGGACCGCCGTGCGCGGGGAGTGGAGCAGGGTCATGACGCTGTCGGCCTGGCTCTTGATCGGGCCCATCCTGGCGAGGCCGGCGAGCTCGGTGTTGACGTTGAGGAACTGCGCGATCCGCCCAGTCGGCGGCGCGTCGAGCACCACGGCGTCGTACCGCGTCGCCCCGCGGTTGCGGCTGTTGCGCTGTACGGCTTCATAGACCTTGCCGGTGAGCAGCACGTCGCGGACGCCCGGGGCGATGGTGGTCGCGAACTCGATGACGCCGAACCGGTCGAGAGCGCGGCCGGCGCGACCGAGCTTGTAGTACATCGAGAGGTACTCCAGCAGCGCCGACTCCGCGTCGATGTGGAGCGCGTGGACGGCGCCCGCGCGTCCGTCCTCGCCCGCCAGCCCGGTCGCGATCCGCCGCTCGGCGTAGGGCAGCGGGTCGACGTCGAACATGCGGGCGATCCCCTGCCGCCCCTCGGCCTCGCACAGCAGCACCGTGCGCCCGTACGACGCCAGCGCCAGCGCCAGCGACGCCGCCACCGTCGACTTCCCGGTGCCCCCCTTGCCCGTCACGATGTGCAGCCGCACGCCGGGCCAGTCGGTGGGGTCGGGGGTGGCCACGTCTGCAGCCTACGGGGTGGCGGTTTCCCCGCTCAGGCGGGGAAACGCGCACTGAGCGGCCGGAACTTCGGCCGCCAAGTGACAGGATCGGGCGCCCGGTGGGGCTGGTGTGGCGGGGCCTCGAGGCTGACTAGGATCCGAAGGGACCGGGAGAAAGAAGGTACGTCGTGGACAAGGTCGTCGCGAGCGCCGCGGAGGCGGTGGCCGACATCCCGAGCGGGGCTCGGCTGGCCGTGGGCGGGTTCGGGTTGTGCGGGATCCCGTCGGTGCTGATCGAGGCGCTGCTGGCCCAGGGGGCCACCGACCTCGAGGCGGTGTCGAACAACTGCGGGGTCGACGACTGGGGGCTGGGCCGGCTGCTGCAGAACAAGCGGCTGCGCCGGATGGTGTCGTCCTATGTCGGGGAGAACAAGGAGTTCGAGCGCCAGTACCTCCACGGCGAGCTCGAGGTCGAGCTGACCCCCCAGGGCACGCTGGCCGAGCGGATGCGCGCCGGCGGCTCGGGGATCCCGGCGTTCTTCACCGCGACCGGGGTCGGCACCCAGGTCGCGGAGGGCGGCCTGCCCTGGAAGTACGACGACGCCGGCAACGTGGTGACCTCGTCGCCGGCCAAGGAGGTCCGCACCTTCGAGACGGCCGAGGGGCCCAAGGAGTTCGTGATGGAGCAGGCGATCGTCGCCGACTTCGCGATGGTCCGCGCCTGGAAGGGCGACCGGCACGGCAACCTCGTCTACCGCGACTCCGCCAGGAACTTCAACCCGCTCGCCGCCATGTGCGGGCGGGTCACGATCGCCGAGGTCGAGGAGCTCGTCGAGCCCGGTGAGCTGGACGCCAACAACGTCCACACCCCGGGGGTCTTCGTGCAGCGGGTCGTCGCGCTGACCCCGGAGCAGGCCGCCGACAAGCGCATCGAGCGACGGACCGTCCGACCGCGAGAAGGGGCCTGAGCCATGGCGTGGACGCGTGAGCAGATGGCGGCCCGGGCCGCCGCGGAGCTGCAGGACGGCTCCTACGTCAACCTCGGCATCGGGCTGCCGACCCTGGTGCCCAACTTCGTTGCCGACGACGTCGAGCTGGTGCTCCAGAGCGAGAACGGCATCCTCGGCGTCGGGGCCTACCCCGTCGACGGTGAGGAGGACCCCGACCTGATCAACGCCGGCAAGGAGACCGTCACGATCCGGCGGGGCGCGTCGTTCTTCGACTCCGCCACGTCGTTCGGGATGATCCGCGGCGGCAAGATCGACGCGGCGATCCTGGGCGCGATGCAGGTCAGCAAGGCCGGCGACATCGCCAACTGGATGATCCCCGGCAAGATGGTCAAGGGCATGGGCGGCGCGATGGACCTGGTCCATGGCGCCAAGCGGGTCATCGTGCTGATGGAGCACGTCGCCCGCGACGGGTCCTACAAGATCGTCAACGACTGCTCCTTGCCCTACACCGGCAAGGGCGTCGTCCAGCGGATCATCACCGACCTCGGCGTCATCGACGTCACCCCCAAGGGGCTCCGGCTGCGCGAGCTCGCGCCGGGCGTGACCGAGGACGAGATCCGCCAGAAGACCGAGCCGGAGCTGCTCTAGAGGTGCCTCGAACGGCCCGTCCCGTCAGCCGAACCGCGAGATTCGTGCTCCTGGTCTAGGTCGTCCCGGCAAAGAAGCAACGACATCGGCAAAACCGTCCACGTTCGCCTGCAGCACCCCGTGGCGAGGCGATAGAAAATGAATCGCACTCGGCTTCAACCCGCTGAGAGCGAATCCCTGTCGGGCTCAGACCCGTGTTTGACGCCGCCCCGGTACCCCACGCCGTGGCGGCGTCAGTCATTTCGGGCGGCTCAGGCCGTACGGCGCGTGCGCGGCGCGGCCAGCGCGGGCACGACCGCGCACGCCAGCGCGACGGTGTAGACCGCCTGGAACGGTGCGGCGTCGTAGGTCGAGAAGACCACGCCGCACACCGCGAGCGCGAAGGCCGCCCCGAGCGAGTCCGCGATCGACAGCGAGGAGGAGTTGAAGCCGCGGTCGGCGTCCGTGGAGGCGGCGAGCGTCGCGACGCTGGTGCGGGGGTAGCCGGTGCCCATGCCGACCGACGCGACGCCGTAGGCCAGCACCAGGAGCCCGGCCGGTGCGTGGAACGCGACGACCAGCCACGCGGCGGCGACGCCGGTCACCAGCACCGCCGAGCCGACCACCATCGCGGCGGTGTCGGAGAGGTGGTCCTTCCAGCGTGCCTGGGCCTGGCTCGCGGAGGCCCACGCGATGCCGGCGGCGGCGAGCGCCGCGCCACCGGCCGCCGTCGACCAGCCCCACCGCTCCTGGAGCACGAACGGCAGGTAGGCCTCGGCGCCCACGAAGCCGGCGGCCAGGCCACCCCGGGTGAGCACCACGCTCGGCAGGCCGCGGTGCCCGGTGAGCGTCCCCCGGGGGATGAGCGGCCGCACGGCCACCACGACCACGGCCGCGGCGACGGCGGCCGCGGCCAGACCGGCGGCCGAGGTGGACCGGCCGGCGAGGTCGAGGACGAGCACCGCCACGGCGGCGACGAGCGACCACCCGAGGCGTCGTACGGCGCCCACCTGCGCGTGGGCCGACTCGGCTCGGGTCAGGGAGCGTACGGCGGGCACGATGAGCGCCGCGGCACCGGCCACGAGCGCGACCACGCCGAGGAACACCCACCGCCACCCGGCCAAGGCGGCGACGGCCGCGGCGATCGAGGGGCCGACGAGCGACGGCAGCACCCAGGCGGCGGCGAAGCTGGCGAAGATGGCGGGCTGCATGGCGGTGGGGTAGACCTCGCCCACCACGACATAGAGGCCGACCGTCAGGCCGCCGCCGCCGAGCCCCTGCACGAGCCGGCCCAGCACCAGCACGGGCATCGACGGGGCCAGTCCGCAGACCAGCAGGCCGATGCCGAAGAGGGCGACCGAGACCAGCAGCGGCCGGGCTGCCCCGCGGGCGTCGCTCCACCAGCCGGTGGCGACCATGCCGACGACGCCGCTCGCGAGGGGGGCCGCGAAGCTCAGCGCGAACAGGCCGACGCCGTCGAGCTCGCGTGCCACCGTGGGCATCACCGTGGTCACGGCGAGCGCCTCGAACGCGGTGAAGAACACCAGCGCGAAGGTGCCGATCGTGGTCAGCGTGTAGGGGCGTGCCAGCACCCCGCCGCGGCCGGCAGGAGGGGCGTCGGGAGGCACGGTCGAGGTCACCTGTCGAGGGTAGGAGTTCAAGCGGGCTTGAGAGCAATTCTGCTCTGGCTGGAGGCGGGTCCCGCGGGGGTAGGGTGTCTGCCCATGACCAAGTGGGAATACCTGACCGCGCCGATCCTGGTGCATGCCGCGAAGCAGATCCTCGACAACTTCGGGTCCGACGGCTGGGAGCTCGTGCAGATCGTGCCGGGCATGAACGCCGAGAACCTCGTCGGCTACTTCAAGCGGCCGGTGGTCGCATGAGCACCCCGGAGGAGCGCCTGGCCGAGCTCGGCCTGACGGTGCCCGAGGTCGTCGCCCCGCTGGCGGCCTACCAGCCCGCGGTGCGCAGTGGCTCCCTGGTCTTCACCGCCGGCCAGCTGCCCGCCCGCGACGGGGCGATGCTGGCGACCGGCAAGGTCGGCGCCGAGGTCAGCGAGGAGCAGGGATATGAGTGCGCGCGTCAGTGCGCCCTCAACGCCCTCGCGGCGATCAAGGCCGAGATCGGCGAGCTGTCGGCCATCAAGCGCGTGGTCAAGGCGGTCGTCTTCGTCGCCTCGACGCCCGACTTCACGGCCCAGCCCAAGGTCGCCAACGGCGCCTCGGAGCTGCTCGGCGAGGTCTTCGGCGAGGCCGGCAAGCACGCCCGCTCCGCGGTCGGCGTGAGCGCCCTGCCGCTGGACGTGCCTGTCGAGGTCGAGCTCGTCGTCGAGGTCTGAGGGCGGCCCCGTGCATCGGTTCCCGATGCCGCCGCAGCTGGTGGCCGCGGCGCGGGAGTTCGTCGACGGCGTCCGGGTCCCGGCCGAGCCGCGCAACGCGGCCACGGTCGCGCTGCTGCGCGCCGGCTCCGGTCCCCGCCCCGGACCCGAGGTCTATCTCCTGCGCCGCCAGACGTCGATGGCGTTCGCGGCCGGAATGTCGGTCTTCCCCGGTGGTGGGGTGGACGAGCGCGACTTCGACTCCGCGGTGGCCTGGGCGGGTCCCTCGCCGGCGGAGTGGGCCGGCCAGCTCGGGGTCGACGACGCGCTGGCCCGGGCCCTCGTGTGCGCCGCCGTACGCGAGACGTTCGAGGAGTCCGGCGTCCTGCTCGCCGGCCCGGACGGGTCGTCGGTGGTGGCCGACACGACGACGGCCGACTGGGAGGCCGACCGGGTGGCGCTCGAGGGACGCGAGCTGTCGCTGACCGACCTGCTCTCGGGGCGCGGGCTCGTGCTGCGCACCGACCTGCTGGGGGCGTGGTCGGGCTGGCTGACGCCGGTGTTCGAGCCGCGCCGCTATCGCACCTGGTTCTTCGTCGCGGAGCTGCCGCCCGGCCAGGTCACCCGGGACGTCTCGAGCGAGGCCAGCCACGTGGCCTGGCTTCCGGCCTCCGCCGCGGTCGCGGCCGCCGACGCGGACGAGATGCTGATGCTGCCGCCGACCTACCTCACCTGTCTGGAGCTGGGCGGGTTCGCCGATCCCGACGCCGCGGTGGTGGCGAGCCGCGGTCGGTCGGTGGAGATGTTCATGCCCGAGGTCGTCGAGGTCGAGGGGCCCGACGGGGCGCCGTTCACGACGCTGTCGATGCCCGCTCGCTATGAGCCCATCCTGGACGCACACCTGGCCGAGGGCCGGTCGTGAGCCCGAGCTGGCGCGGCGGGTCCTTCGGCCGCGCGAGCCGCTGCGTGCTGGCCCCCAACCCGTCGGTCATGACGCTCGACGGGACCAACACCTGGGTGCTGCGCGCGGAGGTCGGCGGGCCGTCGTACGTCGTCGACCCCGGCCCGCTCGACGACGCCCACCTGGCGCGCGTCGCCGAGGAGGCCGGGGACGTGCGCGGGGTGCTGCTGACCCACGGGCACGCCGACCACTCCGAGGGCGCGCGGGCCCTCGCCGAGCGCGTGGGCTGCGGCGTCCGCGCGCTCGACCCGGCGCACCGCCTCGGCTCCGAGGGGCTCGTGGAGGAGGACGTCGTCGACCTGGGCGGCTGGGAGGTGCGCGTCGTCGCGACGCCCGGGCACACGGCCGACTCCCTCTCGTTCCTGCTGCCCGCCGAGGGGGCCGTGCTGACCGGCGACACGGTCCTCGGTCGTGGGACGACGGTCGTGGCGCACCCCGACGGGGAGCTCGGCGCCTACCTCTCGTCCCTGGACCGGCTGCACGCCCTCGCCGCCGCCCACGAGCTCTCCTCGATCTGGCCCGGCCACGGCCCGGTCATCGACGACGCGCTGCCGGTCCTCGACTTCTACATCGCCCACCGGCGCGAGCGGCTCGAGCAGGTGCGCGAGGCGCTCCGGTCGCTCTCGGGTGAGGCGTCGTACGACGACCTCGTGGCCCGCGACGCCCTCGCGCGTGCCGTGGTGGAGCGGGTCTATGTCGACGTCGACCCCGTCCTGTGGGGTGCCGCCGAGCTCTCCGTGCGCGCCCAGCTGGCCTACCTGGTGGGTTGACGGGTCTCGCTGGGGGCGCTCCGGGGGGCGGACGTCATACGAATCGTGGGTCCTGAGCCACGATTCGCATGACGTTGCGGCGGGACGTCAGACGGGACGGTCGTCCGGACCGCCGGACCGCATGACGTCGGGCAGGCCGGGGAGCCGTCGCCGGCGGGCCAGGCCGCGGACGAGCAGCACCGCCGCCACCAGGAGTGCGGCGCTGCCACCCCAGACCGCCCACCTCCGCTCGGGGCTCCATGGCCAGTCGGGCTCCGGGCGCTCGACGGTGGGGCGGTCCAAGGTCATCAGGTCGGTCGCGATGCTGAGGTTGATGACCGTCGGTGACGAATCGTCGGCGAGAATCTGCCCGATGTCCCGTGCACTCCGCTCGTCGCGGTCGAGGGTCACGAGCACGAGGCGACGGCCGTCCCAGGTATAGCCACCAGGAGGCTCGTTGTCCGTCAGGTAGACGACTTCGGCGACGGCGTGCGTGGCATCGATCCAACCCAACGCCCGCACACTCAGGTGGTCGGCTCCCGAATGCGGAGGAGCCACTTGAACCACAGCGCGTTGATGGTCAGTCAAGAACGTCAGCGAGGAGACTGGTGCGCCGTTGGATCCGAGCAGCATCGACTCCGCTCCCGGCGCGATGGCACTGCCAGCGGCGCCCGCGCCGGCCGTCGACCCGGGGATGGGTTCGGCCCAGGGAGGAGTCTTCGTCGACTTCCCGGCGCCGAGCAGTCGAAGGAGGCCGTCGTCACCGACGAGAACGCCGTCGAAGCGGCCCTGCTTCATGGTGGCCTGGACGCTGTCGCCACCGCGCACGTCGATGAGGCCGAAGGCCGCGTCACCGTAGGACCGTCGCGAGGCCTGCCAGGACTTGGTCACCAGACCGGACCATGCCAGCCAGCGACCGTCCGGCGACCAGGTGAGGTCCATCGCCCAGACCCCCGCGCCACCGTGGAGGTCGGTGACCGAGCGCTCCTGGCCTGTGGTCAGGTCGAGGATCGAGACTCCGGTCGGCACGGGGCTGCCGTCGGCTGGCACCTCCCAGGCGTAAGCGAGCATCCGGCCGTCCGGGGACAGGACCGCCCAGGACCCGTCGTCGGTCATGGCCTTCGACATTCGCCAGTCATCGTCGAGCAGGCGGCTTAGCCGCAGTCGGTGGTGGCTGCCGTCGGAAGCACTCACGGTGATGACGTCGCCTCGCTCCGTGGCAAAGGCCGCCGCGGTGAGGCCGACCCGGACGTCGGGGTCCATCTTGTCCAGGACTCGGTAGGGCACGGTGTGGATCGTCGACGGCACCCCTGGCGCGGACGAGCCGTCGACGGGTGGGGCAAGGCGGGGGCGGAGCACGCCGACCCAGGCGACGCCGCCGACCAGGGCCAGGACGGCGACGACGACGCCGGCCGTGACGACCCGGTCGCGCAGCCGCGCCCGGCGGCCACGGGCCCAGGTGTCGGCGGGGACCGAGACCTCGGGGGCGGTGTCGCCGATCCGGTGGAGCTCGTCGCGCAGGAGGTCGGTCATCGCGCATCACCCGTTCCGATGAGGTCGGCGAGCTCGGGAGCCAGGACCCGCAGGCGATGCAGCGCCTGGCGGGTCATCGACTTGACGGTCCCGACGCCGATGCCGAGTGCGCTGGCGGTCTGGGCCTCGGTCAGGTCCTCGAAGAAGCGCAGCACCAGCACGGTCCGCTGCTTCGGGGTCAGCCGCCGCAGCGCCTCCTCGAGGGTCAGCCGCAGGTCGGGGTCGGCGTCGGCCGCCGCGGCGTCGTACTCCTCGAGGGCGGTCTCCCGCAGCCGGCGCCGCCGCCACCACGAGACGTTCTGGGTGTAGAGGATGCGCCGCACGTAGGCCTCGGGGTGCCCCTCGATCCGCTCCCAGTGCCGGGCGGCCTGGAACAGCGCGGTCTGCACGAGGTCCTCGGCGAGGTGGTGGTCGCCGGTCAGGAGATAGGCCGTCCGCGCGAGCGCCGGCGTCCGGGCAGCCACGAACTCGGCGAACGCCGCCTCACCACCGGTCGACACCCGAGCACACCCCCCCTCACGTCGTACGACGCTCCCAGAGGTCTGTTCGGAGGTCAGCAGAACGTGACGAATCCGTGGGACGTCAGACGGGTCGGTCGTCCGGTCCGCCGGATCGCGTGACGTCGAGCGGCGGCTCGGAACCGATGACGTCTCGGCGTCAGCGAGCCCGACGGGCGAGCCGCTCGACCTCCATGATCACCACGGAGCGGGGCTCCAGGCGCAGCCAGCCGCGGGAGGCGAAGTCGGCGAGCGCCTTGTTGACCGTCTCGCGGGAGGCGCCGACCAGCTGGGCGAGCTCCTCCTGGGTCAGGTCGTGGTGGACGTGGATGCCGTCGTCGGCAGTGCGGCCGAAGCGGTCGGCCAGGTCGAGGAGCGCCTTGGCCACGCGGCCGGGGACGTCGGAGAACACGAGGTCCGCGACGACGTCGTTGGCCCGGCGCAGGCGGCCGGCCAGCTGGGCGAGCAGCCCGCGGGCGACCATCGGGCGGCCGTCGAGCCAGCGCAGCAGGTCCTCGTGGGACAGCGAGACGAAGGAGGCGTCGGTGACCGCCGTGACGGTGGCCGAGCGGGGGCCCGGGTCGAAGAGCGAGAGCTCGCCGAACATCTGGCCGGGGCCCAGGATCGCGAGGAGGTTCTCGCGGCCGTCGGTGGAGGTGCGGCCGAGCTTCACCTTGCCGTCCATGACGATGTAGAGGCGGTCCCCCGAGTCACCCTCGTGGAAGAGGACCTCGCCGCGACGCAGGCGTCCCTCAGACATCGACGCGCGCAGGGCCGTGGCGGCCTCGTCGTCGAGGGCACTGAACAGCGGAGCCTGCCGAAGCACGTCGTTGTTCACTCAAGTCCTCCCAGTTCCCCACCGCACCGGTCTGGCGCGACTCCTGATCCTACCGAGTGGGAAGGATCACAACGACTCTTAGGTCACGGCGTGGGCGAAAGATCTGTCATTCCGACCACACCGCGGGGGAGCCCCGATCGGGGCGGCGCGCCCGTGGCGCCGTACCGCGCGAACGAGGGCGACCGTTGTCGGCGGCGCACCGTACCCTGGTCCGGTGCTCGACACCGCCCCGGAGACCGCCCTGGTCCGCCGTGCCCGCAAGGTCGACCGGGTCCTCGCCGAGACCTATCCCGACGCCCACTGCGAGCTCGACTTCGACGACCCGTTCCAGCTCCTGGTGGTCACCGTGCTCAGCGCGCAGACCACCGACCGGCGGGTCAACGCCGTGCGCCCCACGCTGTTCGCGGCCTACCCCACCCCCGAGGCGATGGCGGGCGCCCCGCGCGAGCACCTCGAGCAGATCGTCGGGCCCCTGGGCTTCTTCCGCGCCAAGACCGACGCGCTGCTCAAGCTCAGCCAGGCGCTGGTCGAGAGGTACGACGGCCAGGTGCCGCCGCGCCTCGACGACCTCGTGACGCTCCCCGGTGTCGGCCGCAAGACCGCCAACGTCGTGCTGGGCAACGCCTTCGGCGTCCCCGGGATCACCGTGGACACCCACTTCGGCCGGCTGGTGCGGCGCCTCGGCTGGACGACCGAGACCGACCCGGTCAAGGTCGAGCACCTCGTCGGGGCCCTGTTCCCCAAGCGTGACTGGACGATGCTCAGCCACCACCTGATCTGGCACGGCCGCCGGGTCTGCCACGCCAAGAAGCCGGCCTGCGGCGCGTGCCCGGTCGCCCGCTGGTGCCCGGCTTTCGGAGAGGGCCCGACCGACCCCGCCGTCGCCGCGGCGCTGGTCCGCACCGAGGGGCCTGCATGACCCTGGCGCGGCGCGCCCGCCTGGCGCTGGCCGTCCTGCTGCTCCTGGTGCCGGTCGCCGGGTGCGGCGACAAGCCCGCGCCGAAGTCCCAGGCCCTGCCCTCGGTGACCCTCGAGCCGCTGGGCGACGGCACGGCCGTCGACCTGGCCACGCTGCGGGGGCCCCTGGTCATCAACATCTGGGCCTCGTGGTGCCCGCCCTGCCGCAAGGAGCTGCCGATCTACCAGCGGTTCGCCAAGGCGGCCTCGGGTCGCGTGGACGTGCTCGGCATCGACTTCAACGACCCCCAGGCCCAGAAGGCGCTCCAGCTCGCCCGCGACTCCGGCGTGACCTACCCCCTGCTCGCCGACCCCGAGACCACGGTCGACGGCAGGGGACCGATCCCCGTGCTGCGCGGCCTGCCCGCGCTGGTCCTCGTCGACGCCCAGGGACACGTCGTGCACCTGGAGTACGTCGAGATCACCTCCCTCGACCAGCTCGAGCAGCTGGTCACCGAGCACCTCGGCGTCGACCTGTGATCCCCGCGTGGCTGCTGCCCGTCCAGCAGGGTGCCGAGTCGATCACCGTCAACGACCTGACGGCCTTCCTGCCGCCCGGCGACGTCTCGCCGCGGCGGGGCGCCGTGCTGATGCTGTTCGGCGAGGGACCGTCGGGCCCCGACGTCCTCCTGACCGAGCGCGCCCACCACATGCGCTCCCACCCGGGCCAGGTCTCCTTCCCCGGCGGTTCGACCGACCCCGGCGAGACGCCGGTCGAGACGGCGCTGCGCGAGGCCGAGGAGGAGACCGGGCTCGACCCGTCCGGGGTCGAGGTGTTCGCCCAGCTTCCCGAGCTGTGGCTGCCGCCCAGCAACTTCGCCGTCACCCCGGTGCTCGCCTGGTGGCGCGAGCCCAGCGACGTCAGCGTCGTCGACCCCGACGAGGTGCACGCGATCTTCCGTGAGCCCATCGACGAGCTCCTCGACCCGGCTCACCGGATCTCGGTGCGCCATCCCTCGGGGTGGGTCGGGCCCGGCTTCGTCATCGGCGACGACAAGGACGTCATCCTCTGGGGGTTCACGGCCGGGATAGTCTCCCGCCTGTTCGACTTCGTCGGCTGGACCAGGCCCTGGGACGCGGGCCGGGTGCGCGACCTGCCGGCCCACATGCTGTCCCAGCACCGCCCGCCCACGGCGCAGCCCACCACGCCGCCCACCGCACCGCCCGATGACGAGGAGCAGCCGTGAACCTCCTCGACTGGCTGCTGCTGGTGCTCGTGGCGGCCTATGCCCTCTCGGGCTACTGGCAGGGCTTCGTCACCGGCGCGTTCGCCACGCTGGGACTGCTGCTCGGCGGGCTCGTGGGCATCTGGCTGGCGCCCAAGGCGCTCGGCGACGCCGACCCGTCGATCTGGGTGTCGCTCGGGGCCCTGTTCATCGTGATCCTGTCGGCGTCGCTGGGACAGGCGCTCCTGCAGTACGCCGGGGCCCGGCTGCGCGACGCCATCCCGTGGCAGCCGATCCGGGCCGTCGACGCGGTCGGAGGAGCGCTGCTGAGCGCCCTCGCGGTCCTGCTCGTCGCCTGGGCGCTCGGGGTCGCCGTCTCGGGCTCGCGGCTGGGCAAGGTGACGCCGCTGGTGCGCAGCTCGGTCATCCTGGCCAAGGTCGACCAGGCGCTGCCCAACGGTGCGAGCCAGCTGCTGCGCGCCTTCGACAACGTGGTCGGCACGAGCTTCTTCCCGCGCTACCTCGAGCCGTTCGCCCCCGAGCGGATCGTCGACGTGCAGGCCGGCCCCAAGCGTCTGCTCAAGGACCCCGACGTGGTCGGGGCCGGTGCCAGCACCGGCAAGATCCGCGGCGCCAACAGCTGCGGCCAGGGCATCGAGGGCACCGGCTTCGTCTATGACACCAACCGGATGATGACCAACGCCCACGTCGTCGCCGGGGTCAAGGAGCCCGAGATCACCATCGGCGACAAGGTGCTCCCGGCCACGGTCGTCCTCTATGACCCCGACCTCGACATCGCCGTGCTGGCCTTCGACGACCCGTCGCTCGAGCCGCTGCGGTTCGACGACACCGGCCGCGCCCAGCAGGGGGTGGCGATCCTCGGCTATCCCGAGGACGGCCCCTTCGACATCGAGACCGCCCGGATCCGGGCCGAGCAGCGGCTGCGCTCCCCCAACATCTATGGCTCCGACACGGTGATCCGCGAGGTGTTCTCCCTGCGCGGCAACGTCCGGCCGGGCAACTCGGGCGGCCCGATCGTCGACTCGTCCGGTGACGTGATCGGCATGGTCTTCGCCGCGTCGGTGACCGACCGGCAGACCGGCTACGCCCTCACGACCGAGCAGATCTCCGCGAGCGCGGCGAAGGGCGTCACCACCGACCGTCAGGTGTCCACGCAGGCCTGCGCGCTGCACTAGCCGCCGAGCGTCGGGCCGCGGCGGCCGGCGCGCGCCGCCGTACGGGCTGAGCGGTCAGGACCGCTTGAGCGTGTGGGCCGTCTCCTGCGCCTGGTGGATCGCGCGCTCGGGGGCCTTGACCTGCTTGACCTTGCGGACGCCGACCAGGCCGAGCAGCGCGGCGATGAGGAAGTAGGCGCCGGCGACGATGAGGAACGCCCAGTGCAGCGAGAGGCCGTGGCCGTTCCAGTTGATGAGGTAGGCGAACGCGACGGAGAGCATGATGATGCCGAGCAGCGCGATGAACGCGGCGCCGACGAAGAGTCCCGCTCCCGTGCCGCCGGCCTTGATGCTGACCTTGAGCTCGGACTTGGCGAGCCGGATCTCCTGCTGGATCAGCGAGGAGATGTCGCGGCTCGCGTCGGAGACGAGGCGACCGATCGTGGGTTCGGTGTCGTTGACCGGGCCTGCCATGGTCCTACCTCCCTGACGTCGGCGCGGCGCGCCTGCCTGCGATGCCGACCCTACACAACCTCGCCGGAGGCCTCGCGGTGGTGCCGGTTGCGGCGGTGCAGGAGGGCCGCACCGGCCAGGCCGGCAGTCAGGGAGCCGACGAGTACGGCGGTCTTGGCGGCCTCGCGCTCGGCGCCGGCGAAGCTGAGGTCGGACACCAGCAGGGAGACCGTGAACCCGACGCCGGCCACCATCGCCAGCCCCCCGAGGTCGCGCCAGGCGAGTCCCTCGCCGAGCTCCGCCCGGGTCAGCCTGGTGACCGCCCATGTGCCGCCGAGGACGCCCAGCGGCTTGCCGAGCACGAGCCCGAGCACGACCCCGATGACGACCGGGTCGCCGGCGAGGGACGTCCCGCCGCCCAGGGGCACGCCGGCCGAGACGAGCGCGAAGAACGGGACGGCGACGGCCGCCGAGACGGGGGAGAGGAGGTGCTCGAGGTGCTCGGCGGGGCTGGTCGACTCGTCCTCGTCGGGCCGGACCCTGGTGAGGAGGCCGAGCACGACACCCGCGATCGTGGCGTGGACGCCGCTCTCGTGGGTGAACCACCAGGTGGCGAGCGCCAGGGGGACGAGGAGCAGGGGGTGCGTGAGGCGCAGCCGCTGGCAGGCGCCGTACGCCAGCGCCGCCGCGGCGGCGACGCCGAGGGAGATCCAGCGCAGGTCGTCGGTGAACACCGCCGCGATGATGACGATGACGATGAGGTCGTCGACGACGGCCATGGTGAGCAGGAAGCTGCGCAGCGCGCTCGGCAGGTGGGAGCCGACGACCGCGAGGACCGCGAGCGCGAACGCGATGTCGGTGGCGGCCGGGACCGCCCACCCGCCGGGCCGTCCGTCCGGTGCGGCCGCGTTGACGGCGAGATAGACGGCCGCGGGGACGAGGACCCCGGAGGCCGCCGCCACGACCGGGACCACGGCGTCGGCCGGGCGGCTCAGCGAGCCCACGACCAGCTCCCGCTTGAGCTCGAGCCCGGCCACGAAGAAGAAGAGGGTCAGGGCCCCGTCGGCCGCCCAGTGCTCCAGGTCGAGCGGCCCGAGGGTGAGGTGCCGCAGGCTGTCGTAGCCCCCCGACCACGCGGTGTTGGCCCACACGACCGCGACCGCCGCCGCCACCAGCGCGATCGCCCCGCCCACGGTCTCCGACCGCAGCAGCTCGCCCAGGAACCCCGACTCGTGCGGGTCGGGCTCGTGGAAGACCACGCGGTGGTCGTCGGTCATGGTGCTCCCGTCTGGGTCGTGGGTGACGGGTGCCAGTTTCACCGCTTGAGCGGGGAAGTTGTCACTCAGCGCGCGAAACTTCGGCCGCTCAGTGCACGTTTCCCCGCCTGAGCGGGGAAACCGACGAACCCCGGCTCACTCCTCCGACGACGCCCCGGACCCCTCCTTGGCCGCGATGAGGTCCATCACCGTCGAGTCGGCGAGGGTGGTCACGTCGCCCACCTCGCGGTGCTCGGCGATGTCCTTGAGGAGCCGCCTCATGATCTTGCCGGAGCGGGTCTTGGGCAGCTCGGGGACGATCATCACCTGGCGCGGCTTCGCGATCGGGCCGATCTCGTGGGCGACGTGGTTGCGCAGCTCGGCGACGATGTCGTCGCCGCCGTCGCCCGCCGACTCGCGCAGGATGACGAAGGCGCAGACGGCCTGGCCGGTCATCTCGTCGGCGGCGCCGACGACCGCGGCCTCGGCGACCTTGGGATGCGAGACCAGAGCCGACTCGATCTCGGTCGTGGAGAGCCGGTGGCCGGACACGTTCATCACGTCGTCAACCCGGCCGAGCAGCCAGAGGTCGCCGTCCTCGTCCTTCTTGGCGCCGTCGCCGGCGAAGTAGAGGCCCGGCCAGCGCGACCAGTAGGTGTCCTTGAAGCGCTGGTCGTCGCCCCAGAGGGTGCGCAGCATCGCCGGCCACGGCTCCTTGAGCACGAGGTAGCCGCCGGAGCCGTTGGGCACCGACTCGGCCGTGTCGTCGACCACGTCGGCCGAGACGCCGGGCAGCGGGGTCATCGCCGAGCCGGGCTTGCCGTGGGTGACGCCGGGCAGCGGCGAGATCATGATCTGGCCCGTCTCGGTCTGCCACCAGGTGTCGACGATGGGCGCGCCGCCCCCGCCGATGGTCTCGCGGTACCAGATGTAGGCCTCGGGGTTGATCGGCTCGCCCACCGACCCCAGCAGCCGCACGCTCGACAGGTCGAAGCTCGCCGGGATGTCGGAGCCCCACTTCATGAACGTCCGGATCGCGGTCGGCGCCGTGTAGAAGATGGTCACGCCGTACTGCTGGATGATCTCCCACCAGCGGCCCTTGTGCGGTGCGTCGGGCGTGCCTTCGTACATCACCTGGGTGACCCCGTTGGCCAGCGGCCCGTAGACCATGTAGGAGTGGCCGGTCACCCAGCCGACGTCGGCGGTGCACCAGTAGACGTCGGTCTCGGGCTTGAGGTCGAAGACGGCCCAGTGCGTGTAGGACGTGCCGACGAGGTAGCCGCCCGTCGTGTGCAGGATGCCCTTGGGCTTGCCGGTCGTGCCCGAGGTGTACATGACATAGAGCGGGTGCTCGGAGTCGTGCAGCTCCGCCTCGTGGGTCGTCGACTGGCGGTCGACGACGTCGTGCCACCACACGTCGCGGTCGTCGTTCCACGCGACGTCCTGGCCGGTACGGCGCACCACCAGGACGTGGCGGACCAGGTCGCCCACCTTCTCGCACGCCTCGTCGACCGCGGGCTTCAGCGGGGAGGGCGCCCCGCGGCGGTAGCCGCCGTCGGAGGTGATGATCACCGAGGCCTCGCAGTCGGTGACCCGGGAGGCCAGCGCATCGGCCGAGAAGCCGCCGAAGACGACGGTGTGCGGGGCGCCGAGCCGCGCGCACGCCAGCATGGCGATCGCGGTCTCGGGGATCATCGGCATGTAGATGGCGACCCGGTCGCCCTTGCGCACACCGAGCTCGACCAGCGCGTTGGCCGCCTGGCAGACCTCGTCCTGGAGCTGGGCGTAGGTGATATCGCGGGTGTCCCCCTCGGGCTCGCCCACCCAGTGGAAGGCGACCTTGTCACCGCGCCCGGCGGCGACGTGCCGGTCGACGCAGTTGACCGAGGCGTTGATCGTGGCGCCGGTGAACCACTTCGCGAAGGGCGGGTTCGACCAGTCGAGCACCTGGTCCCAGCGCTGGCCCCAGTCGAGCCGCTCGGCGGCCTCGGCCCAGAAGGCCAGCCGGTCCTCCGCGGCCCGGGCATAGGCATCCTCGGTGACGTTGGCGTTGGCGGCCAGGTCCTCGGGCGGCGCGAACCGGCGCTCCTCGTGGAGGAGGTTGGACAGGGTCTCGGACGACGTGTCGCTCACGGTGGCTCTTCTCCTGCGGGGGTCTCTGGTCGGGGAGGTAGGACAGGATCGGGGATCGGGGGTTGGCGCGGGGTTGGCCGCCCGTCGTACGACGATCTCCCGACCGCCCGCCGCGGCGTCCTCGCGCGCGCACCCGGCTCTCCACCCTAGTGGCCCAGGTCACACCGGTCACGGGTGGAAAGCCACCCGGCAGCGAGCCAGCCCCCAAGGGTGTCTCGCCGCCGGGCGGCGCCTGTGGTCACTCGGTCAGTGCGACACGGCCTCCTCTGCGCCGGCACCGGTGAGCGAGCGGACCTCGAGCTCGTCGAACTCCATGACGGCCTCCTGGTCCTTGGCCGTGACCGTGCCCAGCCAGCCGAGGAAGAAGGCGATGGGGACGGACAGGATGGCCGGGTTCTCCAGCGGGAACCAGTGGAAGTCCACGCTGGCCGGGAAGAGCGACAGGCTCTTGCCGGTGAGGGGGTCGACGCCCTTGCCCGACATCACCGGGCTGAAGAACACCAGGCCCAGCGAGGCGACCAGGCCGCCGTAGATGCTCCAGACGGCGCCGCGGGTGTTGAACCGCCGCCAGAACATGTTGTAGATGATCGCCGGCAGGTTCGCCGAGGCCGCGACCGCGAAGGCCAGGGCGACGAGGAACGCGATGTTGAGGTTCTGCGCGGGGATGGCGAGCACGATCGCGATCGCCCCGAGGATGAAGGCCGTGATCTTGGCAACCCGGATCTCCTCCTTGTCGCTGGCCTGACCGTTGCGGATCACCGAGTTGTAGAGGTCGTGCGCCACCGAGGTGGACGACGCCAGCGTCAGGCCCGCCACCACCGCGAGGATCGTCGCGAAGGCGACCGCGGCGATCACGGCCAGCAGCAGGGCGCCGCCCGTGCTGTCCGCGCCGCCGCCGACGGCCTGCGCGAGCAGCGGGGACGCCAGGTTGCCCTTGCTCTCGGCGATCTGCTTGAAGGTGTCGCCGGTGACGAGCGCCCGGGCGCCGAAGCCGAGGACCAGGGTGAAGAGGTAGAACGTGCCGATCAGGCCGATCGCCCACAGCACCGACTTGCGGGCGTGCTTGGCGGTCGGGACCGTGTAGAAGCGGATCAGCACGTGCGGCAGTCCCGCCGTACCCAGCACCAGGGCGAGGCCCAGGGAGAAGAAGTCGAGCTTGGTGGTGCCGGTCAGGCCGTACTTCAGGCCGGGCTCGAGGAAGGTCGAGTTGGTGGCCGTGGACGCCGTCCCCGCCGCCTCCGCGGCCGCGTCGGCGCTGCTCTTGTAGTTGTGCGCGGCCGTGCCGAGCAGGTCGGACAGGTTGAAGTTGAACTTCGCGAGCACCAGCACGACGATCAGCGCCGAGCCGATCATCAGCAGCACGGCCTTGATGATCTGCACCCAGGTGGTGCCCTTCATGCCGCCGACGGTGACATAGAAGATCATCAGGGCGCCGACGCCGACGATGGTGAAGTTCTTGATGCCCTGGCTCTCGACACCGAGGAGCAGCGCGACGAGCGAGCCGGCGCCGACCATCTGGGCGAGCAGGTAGAACACCGAGACCGCGACGGTCGAGACCGCGGCCGCGGTGCGGACCGGCTTCTGGCGCATGCGGTAGGCCAGCTGGTCGGCCATCGTGTAGCGGCCGGAGTTGCGCAGGAGCTCGGCGACCAGCAGCAGCGCGACCAGCCACGCCACGAGGAAGCCGATGGAGTAGAGGAAGCCGTCATAGCCGGACAGCGCGATCGCGCCGGAGATGCCCAGGAACGACGCGGCAGACATGTAGTCGCCGCCGATGGCCAGGCCGTTCTGGAAGCCCGAGAACGAGCGCCCGCCCGCGTAGTAGTCGGCCGCGCCCTTGGTGGACCGGCTGGCCCACACGGTGACCGCGATCGTCGCGAGGACGATGACGCCGAAGAGGACCGAGGTGAGGGTCTGGTGGCTCATGCGCGGCCGCCTTCCTGACGGTCGGCCCGCTCGAACTCGGCCTTGACCCTGGCCGACAGCGGGTCGAAGTGGGTGGCCGCGTGGCGGCTGTAGATCCAGGCGATCAGGAAGGTCGTGGCGAACTGCGCGAGCCCGAGGACCAGGCCCATGTTGACGTTGCCGAAGACCTTGGTGCCCATGAAGTCGGGAGCCCAGTTGGAGAGGGCGACGTAGGCGAGGTACCAGACCAGGAACGCGACGGTCCACGGGAACACGAACGCGCGGTACCTGCGCCGCAGGTCCTGGAAGTCGTCGCTCTGGGCGAGCCGCGCATAGAGCGGGTCGTTGGGCTGGGCGTGCGTGTGCGAGCCCTGCTGGTGCTGCTGCGTGTCGGACACGGAGGTGGCCCCTTTCCGGTGCGGCGTGGTGCGAGGCGGGTCGTTGTGACTCCGGTCACGCTGAACCACGGGCGCCGGTGAGAGCGAGGGGTGGGGTCGGCCGCGTCGCTCAGCGGGGCGGGGCTTTCGACGGGCGGTCGTTCTGGCGCGATGAACGGCGTTCGCCTTCGCCGTACGACGGCGCCGGGGGCGGCGCGACCCGGGCCGGCCCGGCCCGGGCTTGGGTCAGTCCGAGCAGGTGCTCGCGGCGGTGCCCTGGAACGCGATCGCGTCGGTGGCGGCGACCGTCGACCCGATGCCGAGCGCCCTGACCCCCACCTGGGGGAAGCGCTCGACCCATGTCGGGCCGCGGTCGGTGCACCCGCCCTTGCGGATCACGAAGACGACGTTGAGCGTCATCCGGTCTCCGGGGGCCAGGGACCGGTCGATCCGGTAGTGGCCGTCGATGTCGTCACCCTGGCGGACGGCATGCCCGACCTGCTTGACCTGCACGGCTGCGCCGCCGCGCGTCCCCATGAGGGGCAACAGGACCGTCGAGACACGGACGCTGAGCGGGCCCTTGTTGGTGAGGTGCACCGGCAGCACGCAGCGCATCCCCGGCTTGAGCCACATCGCCTGGGTGGGGACCTGGTCGGGTCCGACCGGACGGGTGGCCGCCTTGGTGCCCGTGCACGCGAGGCTGCCCTGGGTGACCTCGACCGCCTGGCCGGCCTGCCGGCCGGTCACGCCCCACACCGAGCCGAGGACGAGCAGCACCGCCACGACGAGCGCGGCATGCCCGCCCGGCAGGCGGCGCAGGATGGCCGCCAGCGCCTCCCGCCGCGACCCGGTCGCGGGGGAGCCCTCGGCGGGGACCTCGGTCTCGTCGACCGATGGCGCCACGGTCTCGGCCATGCTGCTCCTTCGGACGCCGACTCCCATGACGTCGGCGGACGATTGAAGTGTGGGGCATTTGCGGCCGGAAAGTATTCGATCGTGGAGAACTCGTCGGATGGGTAGCGTCACGAGCGTGACTTCCGACCCGGCCGCCCTGCTGGCGGCGTACGACGACCAGCTCCGCGAGGCCAACGAGCTGCGCACCGCCCGCCACGTCCAGCGGCACGGGCCGCTGTGGTGGGGGGTGTTCCGCGGGAGCTTCGGGTTCTGCACCTACCGGGACCTCGCCGGGGCCGAGGGCGCGGCTCTCGACGCGCTGATCGAGGCGACGGTCGCCCACTTCCGCGACGAGTCCGAGGTGCCGTCCTTCGAGTGGAAGACCCGCGGGCACGACGCCCCCGCCGACCTGGGCGAGCGACTCGTGGCACACGGCCTGGTCGCCGAGGACCGCGAGACGGTGATGATCGGCGAGGCACAGCTGCTCGCGGTCGACCTGCCCCTGCCCGACGGCATCACCCTCCGCCGCGCCGGCGACGGGGGCGACCTGGTCGACGACGTCGAGCGGGCCACCGCGATGCAGGACGACGTGTTCGGGCAGCCCAGCGGGATGAGCAACGACGACCTGGTCGAGGCGCTGTCCGCCGAGCCCCGGCTGGTCGAGCTCTGGCTGGCCGAGGCGGGCGGTCGGGTGGTCAGCGCCGGCCGCATCGACGTCGTGCCCGGCACCGACTTCGCGGGCATCTGGGGCGGCGCCACGCTGGCCGAGTGGCGGGGCCGCGGCATCTACCGCGCTCTCACCGCGGCCCGCGCCCGTGCCGCCCTCGCCCTCGGCGTGCGCTACATCAACTCCGACTCCACCGACATGTCCCGCCCCATCCTCGAGCGCTCCGGCCTCCTCGCCGTCACCACCACGACCCCTTACGTCTGGCACCGCCCCTGACGCCGAGGTGGGAGTTGGGGTTCGCCGAAGCGGGAGTTGGGGTTCGCCGAGGTGGGAGTTGGGGTTCGCCGAGGTGGGAGTTGGGTACGTCGAGGTGGCGCCCGGGCGACACCGGTGCGCGCCTCGCTGCCACGTCGGTGGATCCGAGTGCCACGTCGACGTACTTGGGCGCCACGTCGACGTACCTAAGCGCCACCTCGGCGGACCGCGAGTCCCACTTCGGTGGACCGCGAGTCCCATCTCGGTGGACCGCGAGTCCCACTTCGGTGGACCGCGAGTCCCACTTCGGCGGGTCAGCCGCGGTCGACGCCGACGGACTCGGGGGTGTGCAGGCGGACCATGAAGGTGGCGACGTGGGGGGCGCGGCGGTGGGGGGTGAGCCGGGAGACGACCACCATGGTGAGGAAGGCGGCGGGCACGGTCCAGGCGGCCGGCTGGGAGAGCAGGGCCGAGGCCCAGGACTCGCCGCCGGAGGACAGGAACGTGCGGACGACGGCCGCGCCGGACAGCATGCCGCCGACGAGGAGCCCGGCCATCGCGCCGACGTCGGTGAGTCCGCGCCACCAGATACCGAGCACGAGGAGGGGGCAGAACGTCGAGGCGGCGACCGCGAACGCCAGTCCGACCGCGGTGGCCACGCCGACATCGTCCGCGAGCACCGCGAGGGCATAGGGGATCGTCACGGCGGCCAGCGCGGCGACCCGGAAGGCGGCGACCCCGGGCAGCCACCGGCTGACGACGTCCTGCGAGACCACGCCGGCGACCGCCACGGTCAGGCCCGACGAGGTCGAGAGGAACGCGGCGAAGGCCCCCGCGATGAGCAGCGCCCCGAGCAGCTCCGCGGCCGTCCCGCCGAGCATCCGCGTGGGCAGCTCGAGGACCACCGCGTCCGACCGGCCGCTGGAGACGAGGTCGCCGGCATAGACGCGGCCGAGGGCGCCGTACACCGGCGGCAGGACATAGAACAGCCCGAGCAGCCCCAGCACCGCGACCGTCGTCCGGCGCGCCGCCCGCCCGTCGGGGTTGGTGTAGAACCGGACGACGACGTGCGGCAGGCCCATGGTGCCGAGGAACGTCGCCACGATGATGGAGTACGTCGTATAGAGCGGATGTCCACTCTGGCCCGCACCGCCGGCCAGCGGGTCGGCCCAGCCGCCATGCTGCCCGGCCACGTCGAACACCGAGTCGGCCGGTGACGGCGCCCCGTCGCCGAACCAGACGATGAGCAGGAAGACCACGGGGACGAGCAGCGCGGTGAGCTTGAGCCAGTACTGGAAGGCCTGCACGAACGTCACCGACCGCATGCCGCCCGACAGCACGCTGACGAGCACGACGAGCGCCACGACGAGTCCACCGAGCCGGGCGTCCAGACCGGTGGCCAGCCGCAGCGTCAGGCCCGCGCCCTGGAACTGCGGGATGAGGTAGAGCCACCCGATCCCGACCACGAGCATCGACGTGATCGAGCGGACCCGGCGCGACCCCAGCCGCGCCTCGGCGAAGTCGGGCAGCGTGTAGGCCCCGGACCGGCGCAGCGGGGCGGCCACCATGACCAGCAGCACGAGGTAGCCGGCGGTCCAGCCGACGGGGTACCACAGCATCTCCGCGCCGAAGGCGAGCACCAGCCCGGCGACGCCGAGGAACGAGGCGGCGGAGAGGTACTCCCCGCCGATCGCCGACGCGTTCAGGGTCGGCGACACGCTGCGCGACGCGACGAAGAAGTCCGATGTCGTCCGTGAGAAGCGCAGCCCCCAGGTGCCGATGGCGACCGTCAGCACCGAGACGATGGCGACGGCGGCGATCCCGGTCGCGTGGCTCACGACGCGCCGCCCCCGTCGGGCTCGGCGACCATGTCGACGAAGGTGCGCTCGTTGGCCTCGGCACGCCGTACGAACGCCCACCCCAGCCCGACCATCACCGGGTAGGCCACGAACCCCAGCAGCCCCCAGGCCAGCGGCATGCCGAGCACCGGGCTCGCGGCGAGGCCGGGCGCGAGCCGGAAGAGCAGCGGCAGCCCGCCGACGAACACCGCGATGACCAGCAGCACCCCGGCCGCCAGCCGCAGCTGCGCCCGCATCAGCGACCGGATGAAGACCTCGCCGAGCTCGGTCTGGGCGTCGATCTCGGTGGTCACCGCCCGGTGCGTACGGCGGGAGCCGGCGCCCGCTCGGGGCGAGGTGACCCGGACCCGGGGTGGCGGTGACTGCTCGGTCGTCACGCCGAGCCGCCGGGGCGGTTGCGTCGCACGAGCAGGTCGCGCAGCTCCCGGGTGTGCCGGCGGCTGACCTGGAGCTCCTGCCCGGAGACGACGACCGTGCAGCGTCCCGACTCCGTGCGGATCTCCTCGACGTGGGGGAGCGAGACCAGCAGCGAGCGGTGGATGCGGACGAACCCCGCCTCGCGCCACTGGGCCTCGAGCGTGGCGAGGGGGGTGCGCAGGAGGTGGCTGCCGTCGGCGGTGTGCAGCCGGGCGTAGTCGCCCTGCGCCTCGACCCAGCGGATGTCGGAACGTGAGAGGAAGCGGGTGCGGCCACCGAGCTCGACCGGGATCTGGTCGTCGGGCCGCGAGGCCTGGCGGGAGCCGCCCTCGACGATGCGCCGCACGGCCTCGGCGAGCCGGGTCTCGCGGACCGGCTTGAGGACATAGTCCACGGCGTTGAGCTCGAAGGCGTCCACGGCGTGCTGCTCGTGAGCCGTCACGAACACCACGGGCGGGGGCTCCTTGAAGCGGGCCAGGACCTGCGCGAGCTCGAGCCCCGAGAGGCCGGGCATGGAGATGTCGAGGAAGACCCCGTCCACCTGGATCTCCTGCAGCGCCCGCAGCGCGTCGGTCGCCGAGTCGCTGGTCAGCACCTCGCCGATGCGTGGGTCGCGGCGCAACAGGAAGGCCAGCTCGTCCAGCGCGGGTCGCTCGTCGTCGATGACGAGCACCCGCAGGCGAGGGGTGGCTGCCGGCGTGGTCATGGGCGGACTCCAGGAGCATATTTCGGCACCCGCACCGTCACCTTGGTCCCGGCGCCGGGTGCCGTCTCGACCACGAGACCGTACTCGTCGCCGAAGGCGCGACGCAGCCGCTCGTCCACGTTGCCGAGCCCGATCGAGTCCGTCGTGGTGTCGCCGGCCAGCGCGCGCCGTACGCGCTCGGGGTCCTCGCCGGCCCCGTCGTCCTCGATGGTGATCACGCACTCCCGGTCACGGTCCTGCGCCACGATCGTGATCCGCCCGCCGTCCTCGCGACCCTCGAGCCCATGCTGGACGCCGTTCTCGACGAGGGGCTGGAGGCAGAGGAACGGGATGGCCACCGGGAGCACCTCGGGCGCGATCCGCAGCGTCACGGTGAGCCGGTCGCCGAAGCGGGCCTGCTCGAGCATGAGGTACTGCTCGATGGACCGCAGCTCCTCGGCCAGCGTCGTGAACTCCCCGTGCCGGCGGAAGGAGTAGCGGGTGAAGTCGGCGAACTCGAGCAGCAGCTCCCGCGCCCGGTCGGGGTCGGTGCGGACGAAGCTCGCGATGGCGCCCAGCGAGTTGTAGACGAAGTGCGGCGAGATCTGCGCGCGGAGCGCCCGCACCTCGGCCTCCATGAGGCGCGCCCGGGAGGCGTCCAGCTCCGCGAGCGCGAGCTGCCCCGACACCCACTGGGCGACCTCCTCGGCCGCGCGGATCAGCCCCGCCGTGGCCGCGGGCGTGAAGACCTGGAGGGTGCCGACGACCTGGTCCTCGACGAGCAGGGGCGACACCACCGCGTCGCGGAGCTGGCACCCGGGCTCGGTGCACCGCACCTGGCGCCCGGTCGCGACCCTCGTGCTGCCCTGCTCGACGACCGCCGCCGCGAGAGCCGGCACCTGGCCGGCGTGGTGGTCGCCGGCGCCGTCCCACGACAGCAGCGCGACGGTGTCGGTCAGCGCGACGGCCGGCGCGCCCAGCAGGGCGCGCAGGTGGCGGACGCTCCGCTCGGCACCGGCCTGGGTCAGTCCGGTCCGCAGCGCCGGCGACGCGAGGCTGGCGGTGTGCAGCGTCCGGAACGTGGCGCGGTCGGCCTCGGTGCCCAGGTGGGACCGGCGCAGGAGCCGCGGCCAGGACACTGCCATGGTCGGCGACCGTAGCACCCGCCCCGACGCGACGGCGGAGCGGACGCTCAGCGGAAGTCGATGAGCAGCATGTCGGTGTCGGTGCCGTCACTGGCGCCGCCGATGCTGATCCCCTCGCCGCTCGACGCGTCGTCGTCGGTCTCGTCGATGCGGTCCACGACGACCGCCTTGTGGCAGGACACGACGTAGGGCAGCTGCATGCCGTCCATGCCGCGCCCGTAGTCGTCATAGAACGCCAGGACCTCGGCCAGCTTGGCCGCGCGGTCCTCCTCGCTCAGCGCCAGGACGTTGGAGCGCGAGAGCACCAGGTCGAGGATCGTCTCGCGGTTGACGTCCTGCCAGGTCTTGAACTCCTTCTGCTCGACGAAGCCGAACAGCTTGGAGTTGACCAGCACCTCGGCGGGGTCGCGCAGCTGCTCCTGCGTCCCGATGATCCGCCCCAGGCGCCGCACCCAGGGGATGCGCTCGTCCCGCTGGTTCCACACCAGCGCGAGATGGCCGCCCGGCCGCAGCACCCGGGCGATCTCGGGGAGCGCACGATCGTGGTCGAACCAGTGGAAGGCCTGCGCCGCCACGACGACGTCGACCGACCGGTCGCCGAGCGGGATCTCCTCCGCCGAGGTCGAGCTCACCCGCGCGCCGGGCACCCGCTCGCGCAGGAGGTCGAGCATGGCCTCGTCGGGGTCGGTGGCGTGGACGTCGTGGCCGAGCTCGACCAGCCGGGCGGTCAGCTTGCCGGTGCCGGCGCCGAGCTCGAGGACCGTCGCACCCTTCTTGCCGACCAGCCAGGAGGCCGCGTCGAGGGGGTACGTCGGCCGGCCCCGGTCATAGGCGTCCGCGACCCGGCCGAAGGAGCGCGCCAGGCTCCGGAGTTGCTCGTCCATCCCTGGCAGGCTACCCCGCCCGACGCCGCCGCCCGGGGACCCGCGCTGACAGGGTCGAGAAGGAACCGCTTTCGTCGCACGCTGCGCTGACGCGCGGTCGGCAGGAAGCTGGTTTCGTCTCGCGGTCGCGACCTCGCAGGCTCGGTCGCGCGCTCGCTCAACCCGGCTGACCAGCGCCGCCCGCGCTGACGCGCGGTCGGCTTGTCAGCCGAGGATCGGCTCGAGCGCCTCGCGGAAGCCCTCGGGGGTGAACGGCTTGGCGACCAGGAAGAGGGCGCCGGCGCTCTGCGCCCGCTGCCGCATCTCCGGCGAGCCCTCGGAGGTCACGAAGCCGAAGGGCACGCCGTGGCCGTTGGCACGCAGGGTGGTGAGCAGCTCGATGCCGTTCATCTCGGGCATGTTCCAGTCCGACAGCACGAGGTCGGGTGCACCGGCGGCCACGACGTCGAGGGCCTCGCGGCCGTTCTCGGCCTCGGTGACCTCGGCATCGGGGTAGCCGGCCTGGCGCAGCGTTCTCTTGACGATCTGGCGCATGACCTTGCTGTCGTCGGCGATCAGGATCCTCATGGGGGGTGCTCCTCAGGGGGTCGTCTGTCTGGCGGGGTGGTGGGGTCAGGCGTGGTGGTTGTCTCGCCCGCTCCAGAGGGCGATGCCGAGGCGGTCCTCTTCGCAGATGAGCTCGACGTGCTCCAGCAGGCGGGCGCCGGGGATCGACACCACGTGCTCCGCGCCATAGCTCACGCTCGGCAGGGAGAGCTCGCTCGGCTCGGGCATGAGCGCCTTGACGTTGCCCGCGATGATGTTGAGGATCTCGCCGAACGCGTCGGCGATCTCCTCGGACTCCAGGTCGCCGACCTCGAGGTCGAACATCGCTGCTGCCGCGCGGGCGGCGTAGTCGGCCGTGCCGCTCAGGACGACCGAGACGTTGCTCTCGCCGGTGATGTGGATGGTCGCGGTGGCCGAGCGCGGCTCGTGCGTGGCACCCGGCGGTGGCTCGATCTCATAGACAGTCATGCCGAACAGCGAGGACCAGACGGTCTCCGCGATCTCGACGATCTGCACAGGCTCGATGATCGTGGTGGTCATGGGTCAGGCCTTCCCGCCGCGCAGCCGGTACACCGGTGCTCGGCCGATCTGGACTCGGTCGAAGTTGTCGTCGAGGTTGAGGGTGGTCTCGGCACCGCCGAGGACGAGGTAGCCGTCCGGGCGGAGTGCCCGGCGGACCCGGGCGAGGATGCGCTGCTTGGTGGCGGCGTCGAAGTAGATGAGGACGTTGCGCATGAAGATGATGTCCATCCGCGCGATGTTGACGAACTCCTGGTCCAGGTTGACGATGCGCGTCTCCACCATGCGCCGCAGCGGCTCCTCGACCTGCCACTGCAGGCCGACCTTGCGGAAGTGCCGGATCAGCAGGTTGGCGGGCAGTCCTCGGTTGACCTCGAACGTGCTGTAGATGCCGTCCTTGGTCCGCTGGAGCATCGCCGGGGAGATGTCGGTGGCCAGGATCCTCGCCCGCCAGCCGGGGTCGGCGCCGATGATGTCCTGCAGCAGCATCGCGATGGAGTAGGCCTCCTGCCCGCTGGAGCAGGCGGCGCTCCAGATGTTGAGCGTGCGCTCGCCGCTGCGAGCCCGGACCAGGTCCGGGAGGATGTGCTCGGAGAGCGCCGTGAAGGGGTGCACGTCGCGGAAGAAGGACGTCTCGTTGGTCGTCATGGCCTCGACCACGAGGTCGCGGAGGGGACCCGTGGGGGCGCGGCGCAGCTCGTGCACGAGGCCGGCGACGCCACCCTGGGCGCCGCGCTCGCGGGCGAGGGGCAGCAGGCGCGCCTCGATGAGGTACTCCTTGCCCCTCTCCAGCACGATGGCGGAGCGTTCCCTCACCATCGTGCTGATGAAGTCGAAGTCGGTGGCGGCGAGTGTCATGACCGTGCCCACTTTCTCGTGGCGGTGGAGCGACCGCGCGCGACTCGGGTGGTGATGGCGTTCGCGATGCTGCCGAGCGGCAGCACCTCCGGTGTCAGACCGGCGTGGACGACGGCTCCCGGCATCCCCCACACGACCGAGGTCGCCTCGTCCTGGACGACGACGGCGCCACCGGCCTCGACGATGCGTGCGGCACCCCTGGCTCCGTCGGAGCCCATGCCCGTGAGGACCACCGCGAGCACGCCGCCGCCGTACACCTCGGCCGCGGAGCGGAAGAGGACGTCGACGGCCGGACGGCAGTAGTTCTCCGGGGTGCCCTGGTCGAGCGTCGCCACGACACCGGAGGCGTCGGGCTTGAGGCGCAGGTGGAAGTCGCCCGGGGCCACCAGCACCCGACCGGGCTCGACCCGGTCGCGGTGCTCGGCCTCGGAGACGGCCAGGGCGCTCTTGGCGTTCAGGCGCTGGGCGAAGAGGGCGGTGAAGATCGGCGGCATGTGCTGCACGACGACGACGGGCACCGGCAGGTCACCCGGCAGGTGCGTGACGACGTTGGTGAGCGCGTCCGGTCCACCGGTGGAGACACCGATGACGACGGCCTCAACGGGGAGGTCGAGGCGCGGCGTCGCGGCCGCGCGGATCGGGGTCGGCGGGGTGACCCGCGGCGGCGGGGGCGCGGTGAACGCCGTACGCCGGGCCGCCAGCGACTTGATCTTGGGGATCAGCTGGGCACGCACCGCGTCCATGGAGGCGCTGATGCTGCCGACGTTGGCGGGCTTGGTGACATAGTCGCTCGCGCCGCGCTCGAGAGCGTCCAGGGTGGCGCCCGCTCCGCGCTCGGTGAGCGTGGAGAACATGATCACCGGCAGCCTGGGATAGAGCTTGCGCAGCTCGACCAGGGTCTCCAGCCCGTCCATCACCGGCATCTCGACGTCCAGCGTCACGATGTCGGGGTTGAGCTGCGGGATCTTGGCCAGGGCGATCTTGCCGTTCGACGCGGCACCGACGACGTCGATGTCGGGGTCCGACGCCAGGACGTCGGACACGAGGCGGCGTACGACGACCGAGTCGTCGACCACCAGGACGGAGATGCGGGTCATGGTCGTGGCTCAGATCAGTCCCAGGACGCTCAGCTTGTCGCTGATGGCGTCGATGGTGAACGGCTTCATCACGTACTCGTGGGCGCCGGCCGCGAGCGCGCGCACGATCTGGGAGTGCTCGCTCTCGGTGGTGACCATCATCAGCGTGATCCCGCGCCACTCGCGGTTGTCACGCAGGGCCGTGACGAGCTCGAGGCCGTCCATGACCGGCATGTTCCAGTCGACCAGGGCGACGTCGGGCAGCGGCCCGTTGCGCACGAGCTCGAGCGCCTCGGCGCCGTCGCCGGCGGTGTTGACCTCGAACCCCAGGTTGCCCAGGGTCCTGGCCAGGATGGAGCGCATGGCTCGGGAGTCGTCGACGACGAGTGCGCGCACGGGAGGTCTCTCTTCCGGCTGGTGATGGGTGTCGTAGGAGGGGTTCAGTAGGCGAACTGGTTGACCAGTCCTTGGAGGTTGGCGGCGAGTTTGGCGAGCTCGTCGGCTGCTCCGGCGGTGGAGGAGGCGGCGGCGGTGGTGTCGGAGGCCGAGCGGGCCACGCCGGTGATGTTGTGGGCGATGTCGTTGGAGCCGGTGGCGGCCTCGGTGACGTTGCGGCCCATCTCGTTGGTGGTCGCGGTCTGTTCCTCGACCGCGGAGGCGATGGTGGTCTGGGTGTCGTTGATCTGGGCGATGATCGCGGAGATCTCGGTGATCGCGGTGACCGCGTTCTCGGTGTCGGACTGGATCGCTGAGATCCGGTGCCCGATGTCCTCGGTGGCCTTCGCGGTCTCCTGGGCCAGCTCCTTGACCTCGTTGGCCACCACCGCGAACCCCTTGCCGGCCTCCCCGGCCCGAGCGGCCTCGATGGTCGCGTTCAACGCCAGCAGGTTGGTCTGCTCGGCGATCGAGTTGATCACCTTGATCACGTTCCCGATCTCGGCCGAGGAGTTGCCCAGCTCGGCCACCGTCGCGCTGGTCCGTTCGGCGACCTCGACCGCCTGAGCGGCCACCCCGGCCGCGTCGTGGGCGTTCTTGGCGATCTCGCGGATCGAGGCCGTCATCTCCTCGGTCCCCGTGGCCACGGTCTGCACGTTGCGCGAGACCTGCTCGGCTGCGGCCGAGACCAGGTTCGCCTGGGTCGCGGACTCCTCGGCCGATCCCGACATCTGACCCGACACCGCCGACAGCTCCTCCGAGGAGGCAGCGAGCCCCTCGGCGTTCGCGCCGATCGTGGACATCGTCTCCCGCAGCTTGCCCATCGCCGAGTTCAGTGCCACCGCCATCTGACCCACCTCGTCGGTGGAGTCCACCTCGATGGTCTGGTCGAGCTTGCCGTCGGCCAGGTTCTCCAGCACGGTCACGGTCTTGGCCAACGGCCGCGCGATCGCCCGGCTGATCACGACCACCATGACGACCGCGATCGCGAGTGCGACCACGATGAACCCGATGATCAGGTTGCGGGCGGAGTGGTAGCTGCTCTTGGCGGCCGCGACGTCGTGGGCGGCGACATCGTTCTCGATCTTCTGCAGGTTGGCGATCGCGGTGCGGATCTTCTCGAAGGCCGGGGTGGCCTCCTCGTCGCGGATCTTCCGGTACTGGTCGTACTTGTTGTACTGCAGGAGCGGGATCTCCTTGTCGCGGGCGGTGCGGTAGTCGGCCAGCGCGGCCTCGAAGTCGGCGACGTCCTTCTCACGGCCCGTCATGTCCGTGGCGGTGTAGGCCGCCCAGCTCTCGTCGAGGTTCTGGGTGATCACGTCGAGCTCGTCGAGGATCTCCTTGAAGCTGGCCTCGTCGTTGACCATGGCCAGCTCCATGACCTGACCGCGGGACTCCTCGTTGGCCGAGTCGACCTCGCCCAGGTCCGCGATGGCCAGGAGGCTGTTCTTGTTCAGGTCCTCGATGTTCGTCTGAGCGGCGGACAGCCGGGTGATCCCCAGGACCCCGACGGCAACCATCATCAGTCCGACAACGGAGAAGCCGACGAGCAGCTTGCGGGCGGTCTTCATGTTGCGGAAGAACGAGAGCGCCCCACGGCGCACGGGCAGGTTCGACACGGCTGTTCCCTTTCGAAGCCCACCGGGATCGGTGGCCGAGGTGAGGTCCTACGCCTCTGACTGCCCATCGGCCCTGCCCGGACCGATCTGAGGAATCCGCGCTCCAGCGGCGGACCTGCGGCGGATTCGGCGCCCGCTGGTTTGGACCTGCTGAGGATCCGGCCCGGAATGCCAAGAGCCGACGCGCCCCTCGCGCGTCGGCTCCCCGGCAGCCCAGGTCGGCTGGATGTGTGACTCTCCGTGTGGCCCTCCCGGCTCAGCGCCGAGCCGGGAGACCGGCCTAGTCGGCGACCTGGACGGCGCGTTCGGTGTCGAGCACCAGCATCAGGTGCCCGTCGAGCTTGCAGACGTCGGTGACGACGTCGCGGATGGTGGCGGGCACCGTTTCCGGAAGCCCCTCGAAGGACTCGGGCTCCGGCTCGAGGACGTCGCCGATCTCGTCGACCAGCAGGCTCACGACCTCCTCGCCGGTGCGGACCACGACGTTGATGCCCTGCTCGTCGGGAGCACGGGGCGGCAGCCCCATGCGGGTGCGCAGCTCGAGCGTCGTGATGATCTGGCCGCGCAGGTTGATGAGCCCGCTGACGACCGAGGGCGCCTGGGGGACGGTCGTGAGCTCCTGCTGTTTCAGGACCTCCTGGACGGACTCGACCGGGACGCCGAACAGATGACTGTCGAGGCGGAAGGTGCAGTACTGGCTGGACATCTCTCTCCTCAGGTCACACCGCGGCGGACGCCAGCAGCGCGGGGTCGATCGTGGACACGGCACGCTCGATGTCGACGAGCTCGGTGACCCGCTCCGACACGAGGGCCGAACCCTGGTGGCCACCGGTGTCCAGGTGCGTGCGGACCGCGAGCTCCTCCTCGACGATGTCGAGGATCTCCGCCACGACGAAGCCGATCGACACCCCGGCGTGCCGGCAGACCACGACCTGCATCGGGTCGACGTCACCGCCCTCGCCGTAGGACTGGAGCGCCTGGTCGAGACGGACGAGCGGCAGGATCTCGCCGCGGTACTGGACGACCTCGTGGCCGCCGACGCGCTCGACCTGCGAGACGGAGAACTGCTCGAGCCGGTCCACCGCGCTGAGCGGGAGCGCGACCCGACGACCGTCGGACAGCCCCAGCACGAGCAGCGAGGCGACCTCGGCCGAGGAGGCCGACTCCGACGAGGAGCTCGTCGCGGCGGTCTGGTCGGTGACCATGCCGGCCTGGCGGGCCAGGGCGTTGGCGTCGAGGATCAGTGCCACCCGGCCGTCACCCATGATGGTGGCGCCCGCATAGAGCGGGATGCTGCGCAGCTGCTTGCCGAGCGGTTTGACGACGATCTCCTCGGTGTCGCGGACCTGGTCGACGACCACGCCGAACGGCCGGCCGTCGGCCTGCAGCACCGCGATGAAGGTGGTGTCGTGCTCGCCGGCGGGCAGGCCCAGCTGCTCGCGCAGGTCGACGAGCGGCAGCAGCTCGCCGCGCAGGCGACAGACCGGCGTGCCCTGGATCGTCTCGATCCGGCTCGCCTGCTGCTCGGCCTCGAGGCGCACCAGCTCCAGGACGTTGACCTGGGGGATCGCATAGAGGTTGTCCTCGGCGTTGACCACGAGCGCCGGGATGATGGCCAGCGTCAGCGGGATCTTGATCCGGACCGTGGTGCCCTGGCCGACCGCGCTGAGCAGGTCGATGGTGCCGCCGATGCGCTCGATGTTGGTCTTGACGACGTCCATGCCGACGCCGCGTCCCGACACGTTGGTGACCTTCTTGGCCGTCGAGAAGCCCGGCTGGAAGATCAGGTGCAGGGCGTCGCGGTCGCTGAGCAGCGCCGCGGCCTCGCGGGTCATCATGCCGCGGTCGACCGCGAGCGAGCGGATGATGACGGGGTCGATGCCGGCGCCGTCGTCGGTGATCTCGATGATGACCTGGCCGCCCTCGTGGAAGGCGCGCAGGAGCATGACGCCCTCGGGCGCCTTGCCGGCCTTGACCCGGTCGGTCGGCTTCTCGATGCCGTGGTCGACGCAGTTGCGGACCAGGTGGGTCAGCGGGTCCTTCATCGCCTCGAGGATGGTCTTGTCGAGCTCGGTGTCCCGGCCCTCCATCTCGACGCGGACCGACTTGCCGAGGCTGACGCACAGGTCGCGGACGACGCGGGGCAGCTTGTTCCAGACGTTGTCGATGGGCTGCATGCGGGTCTTCATGACCCCCTCCTGCAGCTCCCCGGCGATGAGGTTGAGGCGGTGCGCGGTGCGCTGCAGCTCGGCGTCCTGACGCGTGGCGGCACGCTGGAGCAGCTGGTTGCGGGTGAGCACGAGCTCGCCCACGAGGTTCATGAGGTCGTCGAGCAGGTCGACGTCGACGCGGATGCTGCTGTCCGCGACCGCACGCCGGTTGCCGTTCTGTGCGTGCAGCGGCGCCTCGGCCTCGTCGTGGTGCACGGACGGCTCCTCGATGGTGGGGGCGGCCTCCACGACGGGCGCGGGAGCGGCCTCGACCACGGGCTCGGGTGCGGCCTCCACGACCGGCTCGGGGACGGCCTCGACCACCGGCTCGGCCACGGGCGCGGGTGCCTGCTTGGGGGCCCGCTTGGTCTGGCGCTCGGCCCGCGGAGCGGGCTCGGGCTGGGCCTCGGCCTGGGGCTCCGACTCGGGATCGGCGTCGGCGACCGGCTCGGGGGCGGGGGCCGCCGGTGCCTTGCCGTCGAGGATGTCCTGCATCCGCGCCACGAGGGCGGAGTAGTCGGCGTCGCCCTCGGCGCCGGTCTGCTCGATGTTCGCGAGCAGCGAGCGCACGGCGTCCACCATCTCCAGGAGGGCGGTGGTGATCTGCGGGTCCAGCGTCATCTTGCCGTCGCGCAGCCGCGCCAGCAGGCTCTCGCCGACGTGCGTGACCGACTCGAGCGTGTTGAACGCCAGGAAGCCGCAGGTGCCCTTGATGGTGTGCACGGTGCGGAAGATGCTCGACAACAGCTCGCGCGAGCCGGGCTCGCGCTCGAGCTCGACCAGGTCCTGGTCGAGCTGGTCCAGGTTCTCGTGACTCTCGATCAGGAACTCGGCGACGATCTCGTCGATGACCTCAACCACTGACCGTCTCCTTGGCTCACACGTGTTGGGGCTGGTGTCCCAGCGGCTGAAGAGTTGATCGGCAGCCCCTGGCCCGATCTGAGGCACGACTCGCCCTGAGGTCGTACCGGTCTGGAGGAGGGCCCCTCCAGACCGAAGGCGGTGGGACCGCGCCTAGGCTGTCGTCGATGACTGCACCCGCCGACCCGCTCTCGGCCCTGACCGCGCTGGAGGGCGTCGGCTCGGCCTTCGCCGCCGCGCGGGACGGCGTCGACGTGCTCCTGCGCGACCGCGGCCTGCGCCGTACGACGCCGGAGACGACCGTCGAGTCGCTGCTGCGCGGCGCCCACGCCAGCGCCGTCCTCGAGGGCTCGGCCTCCAGCCTCGAGGAGGTGAGGGACGGCGCCGGCGACGCCGTCGCGCAGGCGGCCCTCCGGGTGTCGACCGAGCTGCTGTCGCTGGCGCCGGTGCTGGCCCGGACCCCGCTCCAGGCGCTGGCCCGGCTGCACGCGCTCGCCGGGGCCGGCACGCTCGACGCCGAGCGCCTCGGACGTCCTCGTGACGCCGCCTCGGCCGAGCGCCTGCGCGGCGTGGCCACCCTGCTGGCCGGCACGACGTCGGCTCCGGCGCTCCTGGTGGCGGCCGTGGTGCACGCCGAGATCGCGACCGCGGCACCGTTCGCCTCCCACAACGGCCTGGTGGCGCGGGCCGTCGAGCGCCTGGTGCTCGTGGTCCGGGGCGTGGACGAGAAGTCGCTGCTCGTCCCCGAGGCGGGACACCTCGCGCTGCGGGCGGCTTACGACTCCAACCTGCGCGGATACCGCGACGGCGGGCCGGCGGGGGTGCACGCCTGGCTGCTCTACGCGCCCGAGGCCTATGCGGCCGGCGCCGAGGCGAGCCCGCTGACCGACCCGCGCTGAGACGTCGAGCCCACGCCGAGCGGGGCCGACGGCGGCGGGCGACCCGGCGCATGCGAGCGGCATCCGTTCACGTGGACCGGATGCCGCCGCTGACACGTGATCCGCTGGCTACCAGGCGTGCAGTCTCCAAGTGCTGCCCCGGGAGTCTCCCGGTGACAAGCGCCCTGTCAAAGGGTGGTTTGCCGCGTGGGTACCCGGCTCACGTGCGGGTCTGGAGTTGTTGATTCGTTTGTACGCCCCGAACCTGTGAACTTTCAAGGGAAACCGCATGGTGTTCCGGTGTGCGGGCCACCACGCGCCGAGCGGTCTCGACCACCCGGGCGGTCCACGGTCGAGGTCAGGACGCGTCGACGCGGCGCTTGCGAGCACTCGCCCACAGCAGTCCGCCCACGGTCAGGGCACCGCCGACCGCCAGCGCCGCCAGGGTGGGTTTGGCGGCGGCGGCCATCCGGCTGCGCAGGCCCACCGGTCGGGTGAAGACCAGCACGGGCCACCCCCGCGCCGCGGCGACCTTGCGCAGCTCCTTGTCGGGGTTGACCGCCGAGGGGTGACCGACGACCTCGAGCATGTGGACGTCGGTGATCGAGTCGCTGTAGGCGAAGCACCCGGCGAGGTCGTAGCCGTTCTCCTCGGCCAGCCGCTCGATCGCGCGGGCCTTCTCCTCGGCGTAGGCGTAGTACTCGATGCCGCCGGTGTACTTGCCGTCGACGATCTCCATGCGGGTCGCCACCACGCGGTCGGCGCCCAGCATCTCGCCGATCGGCTGCACGACCTCCAGACCCGACGTCGACACGATCACCACGTCGCGGCCGGCCGCCTTGTGCTCCTCGATGAGGGAGACGGCCTCGTCATAGACCATCGGGTCGATGATGTGGTGCAGGGTCTCGCCGACGATCTCGCGCACGGTCGCGACGTCCCATCCCGCGCACATCTGGGACATGAAGCGGCGGATCTTCTCCATCTGGTCGTGGTCGGCGCCGCCCGCGAGGAAGACGAACTGCGCATAGACCGTCCGCAGGGCCGCGCGCCGCGAGATCAGCCCTCCGGCCTGGAAGGGCTTGCTGAACGCCATCGAGCTCGACCGGGCGATGATCGTCTTGTCCAGGTCGAAGAAGGCGGCGGTACGGCGAGGCGCCATACGGCGATTCTAGGGACCGGGACCGCTCCGAAAGGGCCATCTGCCGCTCACAGGCGGCCCCGCGTCGCCGCTGTCCACAGCCCCGCGCCGCGACCGGGGCGGGCGCCGGGGTGCCTCCTCGATGCTCGTGGCATGGCGCCTCCGCTCATCGTGACCTCCGACGACGTGCTGCTCGACGAGCTCGTGCGGCTCGCTGCTGCGGCCGGTGTCACCCCCGAGGTCGCTCCCGACGCGGGGATCGGGCTGCGGTCCTGGGCGGCGGCGCCGGTCGTGCTGCTCGGGCACGACCAGGCGGCGGCGATGTGCCGGCTGGCGCCCCCGCGGCGGGAGGCGGTCCACCTGGTCACCTGGGCGGCTCAGGGCTCGGGAGAGCTGCTCCGGCTGGCCCTGCGGCTGGGGGTGACCGAGGTGGTCGAGCTGCCGACGGCCGCCGCCTGGCTCGTCGAGCGGCTCACCGACCTCGACGACCTCGACGCCGGGACCGGACGGGTGATCGGGGTGGTCGGCGGCAGCGGGGGAGCCGGGGCGACCACCTTCTCGTGCGCGCTCGGGCAGGTCGCGGCCGCGGCTGGTCCGGCCCTGGTGGTCGACGCCGACGCCCAGGGGCCCGGCCTGGACCGGGTCCTCGGCGTCGAGGACGCGGCCGGTGTCCGCTGGCACGACCTCCAGCACGCCCGAGGCCGCCTCTCCTCCCGGTCGCTGCGCGAGGCGGTGCCGGCTCGCGACCGGCTCGGGGTGCTGACCTGGTCACCGACGGCGCTCGACGGCCCGCCGATGGACGCGGTGCGCGAGGTGCTGTCGGCAGGTCGACGGGGGCACGACGTCGTCGTGGTCGACCTGCCGCGCGCCGGCGACGCCATGACCGAGGAGCTGGTGGCCCGATGCGACGAGCTGGTGGTGGTCTCGCGCCCGACCGTGCTCGGGCTGGCCGCGACGGCCCGGCTCTGTTCCCGGCACCCCACCGTCAGCCGCTGCGTGGTGGTCCGCGGGCGGGGTCCGGCCGAGTCGGAGGTGGCCGCCGTGACCGGCGTCGACCGGGTCGTGGTGATGCCCGACCAGCGGCGCCTCGACGAGCTCGTCGACCTCGGGGCGGGTCCGGTCCCCGGCCGCCGAGGCCCGCTGTGGCGTGCCGCCCGGGCGGTGCTCGGCGACGCCCGGCGCCGGGAGACACGGTGACCGACCAGCGCGACGGCCTGCCCGAGGGGCTCGTCGACCGGGTTCGTGACCGCCTCGCCGACGGCCGCGGCGACCTCACGCCGATGCGGGTGGCCGAGGCACTGCGCGAGGAGGGACGACCGGTCGGGGACGCGACCGTGCTCGCGGTCCACGAGGCACTGCGGCGCGACGTGCTGGGCGCGGGACCGCTCGAGCCGCTGCTGCGGACGCCGGGCGTGACCGACGTCCTCGTCAACGGACCGGGTCAGGTCTTCTGGGACCGCGGGCACGGGCTGGAGCGCGCCTCGGTGACCTTCCCCGACGACGCCGCGGTGCGGCGGCTGGCCCAGCGACTGGCGGCGTCGGGTGGGCGGCGCCTCGACGACGCGTCGCCCCATGTCGACGTGCGGCTCGCCGACGGCACCCGGTTCCATGCCGTGCTCAGCCCGATCGCGCAGCCCGGCACCGTGCTGTCCTTGCGTGTGCCCGCCGGGCGGACCTTCTCGCTCGACGAGCTGTCGACGGCCCGGTTCCTGGTGCCGGCGACCCGGCGCCTGCTCGCGAGGATCGTGGCCGCTCGCCTGGCGTTCCTGGTCACGGGGGGCACGGGCAGCGGCAAGACCACCCTGCTCGGGTCCCTGCTGGCCACGGTGGCTCCCGAGCAGCGGATCGTGGTGGTCGAGGACGCGGCCGAGCTGCGTCCGTCCCACCCGCACCTGGTTGCCCTCGAGGCGCGGGCGCCCAACATCGAGGGTGGCGGGGAGGTCACCCTGCGGATGCTGGTCCGCCAGGCGCTGCGGATGCGGCCCGACCGGCTGGTGGTCGGGGAGGTCCGCGGCCCCGAGGTGGTCGACCTGCTCGCCGCCCTCAACACCGGTCACGAGGGCGGCTGCGGGACGCTCCATGCCAACGCCGCGAGCGAGGTGCCCGCTCGGGTCGAGGCGCTAGCCCTGGCCGCCGGCCTGTCGCGGCCCGCGGTGCACAGCCAGCTGGCCGCCGCCGTGGACGCCGTCGTCCACCTGTCCCGCCGTCGGGACGGCAGCCGTTTCGTGCAGACGGTCGCGGTTCCCCGGGTCGACGCCGACGGGCTGGTGCGCCTGGAGACGGCACTGGGGGTCGCCGCCGACGACGCGGTCGACGTCGGTCCGGCGGCCGACCTGCTGGCGGCTCGGCTGGCGGACCGGGAGCGGCGATGAGCCCGACGGTCGACCGCGCCCTGGCCCCGGACGCCGTGGCGGTCGCCTGCGCCATGGCCGCGGTCGCACTGCTCGTGCGCGGTCCTCGTCGCTTCCGGTCGGGGGGCGGTGGGGTTCTCCGGACCGGAGCCGGCGTCGTCGTCGCCGCGGCCCTGGTCGTGTTCGTCACGGGCCGCGGCGCGCTGGCGCCGGTCCTGGTCGTCGCGGCCGGTGCGGCGGGGGCGCTGAGGCTGTGGCGACGACGCGTCTCCCGAGCCGGTGCGGCGGCGGTCAGCGGTCGCGTGCTGGAGTGCTGTCGCCTGCTCGCCGCCGAGCTCGGCGCCGGTCGGCCGCCGGGCGACGCGCTCGCCCTCGCCGCCGAGGAGTGGCCGGCGCTGGCGCCGGTCGTCGAGGCGTTCGCCCTCGGCTCCGACGTGCCCACGTCGCTGCGACGCCTGGCTGCCGAGGACGGAGCCCGCGACCTCCGGGTCCTCGCGGCCGCCTGGGAGGTGGCCCACCGCAGTGGCCGCGGGCTGGCGGCGGCGGTCTCCCTGGTGGCCGACGAGCTCCAGGCCCAGCAGCTGACCCGCCGGGTGGTCGAGGCCGAGCTGGCATCGGCGCGGGCGACGGCGCGCCTGGTCGCCGCGCTGCCCGGCTTCGCCCTGCTGATGGGCAGCGGGATCGGTGGTGACCCGTGGCGCTTCCTGCTCGGGACGCCCGCCGGGATCGCCTGCCTGGCGGGCGGGCTGGGCCTGATGTTGGCGGGCATCGCCTGGATCGAGGCGATCGCCGCCGGAGTGGCCGACGGGTGAGGAGCCTCGTCCCGGCGGTCGTGACCCTCGCCGCGACGGCGGCCTGGCTGGGCCAGCCAGGCCCACGGCGCCGGGTCCACCGCCGGGCGCCGTCGACCCCGGCCGAGGCTGGCGACGCGCTGCACCGGTTCCGCGCCTGCTGGGCGGCGGGCGCCGGCGTCGCGGGATGGGCGTGGGTGTCTGGCTGGCCCGGCCTCCTCGCCGGCGCCATGGCAGCCGTGGGTGTCTGGGTGCTCGTGGGTCGGGCCGAGCCCGCGGCGAGCCGGCGCGCGCGCAGCGCGGCGCAGGCCGACCTCCCCCACCTCGTGGCCCTGCTCGGGGCGACCCTGCGGGCCGGCGCCGCCCCCGAGGTCGGCGTGGAGGTCGTCTGCGCGGCCTTCCCGGGCGCCGCGGCCGAGCGGCTGGCTCCCGTGCGCGCTCGACTGGCCGTGGGCGTCGACCCCGCGGTGGCCTGGCGCGACCTCGAGGCCGACCCGGTCCTCGGGCCCGTGGGTCGGGCGCTGGCGCGGGCGCACCGGACCGGCTCCCCGGTCGCTGGGTCGGTCGCCGCCCTCGCCGCCGAGCTGGCCCGAGACAACCGAGCGCGCGCCGAGGACCGCGCTCGCGCGGTCGGCGTACGCGCGGCCCTGCCCCTGGGGCTGTGCCTGCTCCCGGCGTTCCTCCTCATCGGCATCGTGCCCGTGGTCGCGGGCCTGCTGGCCTCGCTCACCGGGGCCCCGTGACCGCGGGATGCACCACCTTGCGTCCACCGGCGTCGTGCCGGCGGCGTCGTCCACAGGCGCCGGCCGCGGCCCTGCCGCGGGCCGTCGTGACGGCGCAGAGTCGACGCCACACCGGCCGCACCCCGTGGCCGGAGCGAGGAGGAACGATGCGCACACGCCACACCGACCAGCGGGGGATCACCACCGCGGAATACGCGGTCGGCACCGCCGCCGGCGCCGGTCTCGCCGGGCTGCTCTACAAGATGCTGAGCGGCGGGTTCGGCGAACAGCTGCTCAAGACCCTGTTCGACCACGTGCTCGGGCTGCTGGGGCTGGGGTGAGGGTCCTGGGCCGACGCCGGCGGGCCGACGAGAGGGGCGTGGTCACGGCTGAGCTGGCGATGACCCTGCCGCTCCTGCTGGCGGTCACCGCCGGGCTGGCGTGGCTGCTGTCCGTCGGCGTGGCCCAGGTGCGCGTGGTCGACGCCGCCCGCGAGACCGCCCGGGCGGTCGCCCGGGGCGACTCCACCGAGGCGGCCGCCGAGCTCGGCCGCAGCGTGGCGCCCCCGGGCGCGGCCGTCGAGGTGGACGCCTCCGGCGACACCGTGACGGTCACGGCGAGCGTGGTCGTGGCAGGGCCGGGTGGCCTGTTCGGCTTCCTGCCCGACGCCCGGGTGCGAGCCCGGGCCGTCGCGGCCGCGGAGCCGGTGCCGTGACCGTCGAGCCGCGACGGCGCCCCCCGGTGCGGGGACAGCGCGGCGCCGCGAGCCTGCTCGTGGTGGCGATGGCGACGCTCCTGCTGCTGGTCGGCTGCGCCCTGGCGGTGGTGGCGGCGCTGGTGGTCGGTCAGCGGCGTGCCCAGGCCGCCGCCGACCTCGCCGCCCTGGCGGGGGCCCGAGACGTCGGGCTCGGCGGTGACGGCTGTGCACGGGCCTCGGACATCGCCGCCGCCAACGGGGCCAGCCTGGTCGCCTGCACCGTGACGGGCCGCGACCTGGAGCTCACGGTCGTCGTCGCCGGTCCGCACTGGCTCGGCCAGACGTCCGACCTCACCGCTCGGTCACGAGCCGGCCCGGTGTCAGGGTGCTGCCGGACCGCGACCGGCCCCCAGGACAGGCCGTCAGCGCTGGTCGTCGTCCTCGCGGACCCGCTCGCCCTGCACCTGCTCCAGCTTGTCGGACAGCTCGGCGAGCTTGCGCCGCTCCCGGCGCTGCCGCAGCTCGCGCTTGGTGCCGTACTTCAGGATGCTCCAGCCCCACAGCACGAAGGCGCCCGCGACGACCCCGGTCAGGAAGACCGTGAGGACCGACAGGTCGAAGCCGAGCAGGCTGGCCGAGCCGTCCGCGGTGAGCACGGCGGCCACGACGGCGAGCCCGCCGAGCACGATGAGGAGCAGTCCCAGGATGACCATGGCTGCACGCTACCGCTCGGGGCGCCCGCGGGCCGACCCTCGCGGACCCTCAGCCGTGCGTCCCCAGGAGCGCGTCGAGGAGAAGGACCGCTCCGGCCTTGTCGAGCGGGTTGTTCTGGTTGCCGCACTTGGGTGACTGCACGCACGACGGGCAGCCCTCGGTGCAGGCGCAGGCGGCGATCGTGTCGCGGGTCGCGGTGAGCCAGGCCCGGGCGGCGCCGAAGCCCCGCTCGGAGAAGCCCGCTCCGCCCGGGTGCCCGTCGTAGACGAAGACGGTCAGCTGTCCGGTGTCGGGGTGGAGCGCCGTCGACACCCCGCCGATGTCCCAGCGGTCGCAGGTCGCGAACAGCGGCAGCAGCCCGATGCTGCAGTGCTCGGCGGCGTGCGCGGCGCCGGGAAGGTCGCGGGCGTCGAGGCCCGTCTCGGCCAGCAGCGAGGCCGGGACCGTCCACCAGACGGCCGAGGTGACCAGGGAACGGGGCGGCAGGTCGAGCGGGACCTCGGCGATCACCTCGCCCGAGGGCTGTCGGCGCTTGAGGAAGGACACCGTCTGGTGGGTGACCTCGACCGTGCCGAGGGTGAGCCGGCAGTCGCCCCATGCCTCGGAGCGCTGCTCGCCCCGGATCGCGATGTCGGTGACCTCGCGTGCGGTGGTGGCGTAGTCGACGAGGGTCGGCCGCATCAGCGCCACGCCGTCCTCGAGGTCGAGCTCCAGCACCTCCCAGGTCTCGCCCATGTGCAGGTAGACCGCCCCGGCGTGGGCCGTGCTGTGCGCGCTCCCGGCGTCGACGCTGCCCACGACCCGACCGGTCCGCTCGTCGACGAGCTGGACGGGCGAGCCTCCTGCCGACCTGATGTCGGCGAGGTCGCAGGCGCGGCGGCGGTCGGTCCAGAACCATCCGGCGGGGCGGCGGCGCAGCAGCCCGGCCTCGGTCAGGGCGGCGACGGCGTGCCCGGCCGTCGGACCGAACAGGGGGAGGTCGGCCTCGGTGAGGGGGATCTCCTGGGCGGCGGCACACAGGTGTGGTCCGAGGACGTACTCGTTGGTGGGGTCGAACACCGTGGCCTCGACCGGCTGGCCGAACAGCGCCTCCGGATGCGTGACGAGATAGGTGTCGAGCGGGTCGTCGCGGGCGACCAGCACCCCGACGGCGTCCTGCCCCTCGCGCCCGGCACGGCCCAGCTGCTGCCAGAGCGCGGCGCGGGTGCCCGGGAACCCGGCGACGAGGACGGCGTCCAGCCCGCTGATGTCGATGCCGAGCTCCAGGGCGTTGGTCGCTGCCAGCCCGGTCAGCCTCCCGTCGCGGAACGCGGCCTCCAGCGCCCGGCGCTCCTCCGGGAGATAGCCGCCGCGGTAGGCCGCGACCCGCTCGCCGAGCTCCGGTGCCACCTCGTCGAGGAGTGCGCCCGCGGTCAGGGCCATCTGCTCCGCACCGCGCCGGGACCGCACGAACGCGAGCGTCCGGACCCCCTCGGCGACCAGGTCGGCGAGCAGGTCGGCGCACTCGGACGAGGCGGCCCGGCGCACGGGTGCGCCGTTCTCGCCGAGGAAGGACGTGAACGGCGGCTCCCACAGGGCCACCGTCGAGCGCCCCCTCGGCGAGTGGTCGGCGGTCACCGGCATGACCTCGAGCCCCGTCAGCCGCCCGGCGGCGGCCTCCGGGTCGGCCACGGTGGCCGAGGCGAGGACGAAGGTGGGATGGGCGCCATAGCGGGCGCACACCCGGCGCAGCCTCCGCAGCACCTGGGCGACGTGGGCACCGAAGACGCCGCGGTAGTGGTGGCACTCGTCGACCACGACGAGGTGCAGCGACCCCAGGAGACCCGCCCACCGCTGGTGGCTCGGCAGGAGCGAGCGGTGCAGCATGTCGGGGTTGGTGAGGACGTACTCGCCGTGCTCACGCGTCCAGTCGCGCTCCTCGCGCGTGGAGTCGCCGTCGTGGGTGCAGGCCCGCACGTCGAGACCGAGCGACCGCAGGTTGGTGAGCTGGTCGTGGGCCAGCGCCTTGGTGGGGGCGAGGTAGAGCACCGCCGCGCCGCGCTGTCCCTTGCGCCCACGCCCGGCGCGGACCGCCGAGAGAGCGGGCAGCTGGTAGGCCAGGGACTTGCCCGACGCCGTACCGGTCGAGATGACGACGTGCTGACCCGCATGGGCCGCCTCCGCGGCGAGCACCTGGTGGAGCCAGGGGCGGACGACCCCGTGGCGACCGAAGGCGCCTCGGACGTCGTCGGGGACCCAGTCGGGCCACTCCGCCGGCGTCGCCGCGCGGGCGGGCAGCGTCTCGATATGGGTCAGGCGGTCCTCGCGGCCGGGCGTGGCGGAGAGCCGGTCGACCAGGTCGGCCGACCGGGAGCCCCAGCCGCGCTCCTGCCTCACAGGGGGAGTGTGGCAAAGCCCCCCGACAGGGCCCGCGCGGACCAGACCTTGTGCACGCCCGACCTGCCAAAACACGCAGTGCGTGGTTTGATACTGCTGATGGCTCACGGGACCCGTGTGCTACCTATGTGTGTGACGGAACGGCCACCCCCTGGTGCCGAGGAGCGAACGTGGACCTGACTCTGACGACGCGAGAGGTCGATAACAAGACCATCGTCTCCGTCGGTGGTGAGATCGATGTCTACACCGCGCCCAAGCTGCGCGACCGCATCACCGAGCTCGTGGCCGACGGTCGCTACCACATCGTCATCGACATGGAGGCCGTCGAGTTCCTCGACTCCACCGGCCTGGGCGTCCTGGTGGGCGGCCTCAAGAAGGTGCGCGCCCACGACGGGTCGCTCGAGCTCGTGTGCACCCAGGACCGGCTGCTGAAGATCTTCCGGATCACTGGCCTCGCCAAGGTTTTCGCCATCCACGGCTCCGCCGAGTCGGCCGTCGCCTCCGCCTGACGGGAGCGCTTCTCCCGCTCCTCCACCCCTGCGGGTGCACCCGTCCACACCCACCGTGGTGCTCGTCACACCCATCTGACGGCGTGTGACCGGGCCTGCGTAGACTCCCGCACAGCCTCGCGCCTCTGTCTCGGCGCAACCCCGATCTTCAGGAGGAAAACGCATGACCGGGATCCTTCCCGCCGTCGTGGAAGTGGACCTCGCCGGAAGCAACCTGCTGCTGGTCGTCATCGTCGCCCTGATCGCGCTCGGCGCGCTCGGGATGGCGGTGCTGTTCCGTCAGCAGGTGCTGAGCGCCGGTGAGGGCACCGACAACATGAAGAACATCGCGCTCGCGGTCCAGGAGGGCGCCAGCGCCTACCTCGGCCGCCAGTTCCGGACCCTCGGCGTCTTCGCCGCGGTCGCCTTCGTCGTGCTCCTGGCCCTGCCGGCCGACGACTGGGGCGTCCGGATCGGTCGCTCGATCTTCTTCCTGCTCGGTGCGGGCTTCTCGGCCTCCATCGGCTATCTGGGCATGTCGCTCGCCGTCCGCGCGAACCTCCGTGTCGCCGCGGCCGCCAACTCCGAGGGTCGCGACCCCGCGATGAACGTCGGCTTCCGCACCGGTGCCTTCGTCGGCATGGCGACCGTCGGCCTCGGCCTGCTCGGCGCCAGCGTCGTGGTCCTGATCTTCAAGGACAAGGCGCCCCACGTGCTCGAGGGCTTCGGTTTCGGGGCCGCGCTGCTCGCCATGTTCATGAGGGTAGGCGGCGGCATCTTCACCAAGGCGGCCGACGTCGGCGCCGACCTGGTGGGCAAGGTCGAGCAGAACATCCCCGAGGACGACCCGCGCAACGCCGCGACCATCGCCGACAACGTCGGCGACAACGTGGGCGACTGCGCCGGCATGGCGGCCGACCTGTTCGAGTCCTACGCCGTGACCCTCGTGGCCGCGCTGATCCTGGGCTCGCAGGCGTTCGGCGACAAGGGCCTCGTGTTCCCGCTGCTGATCCCCGCGATCGGCGCCATCAGCGCCGTGCTCGGCGTCTTCATCACCCGGCCGCGTGCCGGGGAGAACGGCCTCAAGACGATCAACCGGGCCTTCTACATCTCCGCCGCCGTCGGTGCGGTCGCCTCGGTCGTGCTCTCCTACGCCTACCTGCCGGGCAGCTTCGCCGACTTCGCCAACACCAGCGGCATCGCCGGCGCCGAAGGCGACCCGCGGCTGATCGCCTCGATCGCCGTGGTCATCGGCATCGTGATGGCCGCCGGCATCCTCGCGCTGACCGGCTACTTCACCGGCACCGAGCACCGGCCCGTCAAGGACGTCGGCAAGACCTCCCTCACGGGGCCGGCGACGGTCATCCTGTCCGGTCTGTCGGTGGGCTTCGAGTCCGCCGTCTACACCACCGTCGTCATCGGCGCGGCCGTGTTCGGCGCGTTCCTGCTCGGCGGTGCGACCCTCACCGTGTCGCTCTTCGCGGTGGCCCTGGCCGGCTGCGGCCTGCTCACCACCGTCGGCGTCATCGTCGCGATGGACACCTTCGGCCCGGTCTCCGACAACGCCCAGGGCATCGCGGAGATGTCCGGCGACGTCAGCGGCGAGGGCGCGCAGATCCTCACCGAGCTCGACGCGGTCGGCAACACCACCAAGGCGATCACCAAGGGCATCGCGATCGCCACGGCGGTCCTCGCGGCGACGGCGCTGTTCGGCTCCTACGCCACCTCGGTGGCCGAGGCCCTCGCCGAGGCCAACCCCTCGCCGGACGAGCTCGGCCGGCTGAGCTTCGAGGTGTTCAACCCCGCCGTCCTCGTCGGACTGCTGGCCGGCGCGGCCGTGGTGTTCCTCTTCTCCGGCCTCGCGATCAACGCGGTCGGCCGGGCTGCCGGCGCGGTCGTCTTCGAGGTGCGCCGTCAGTTCCGCGAGATCCCCGGGATCATGGAGGGCACCGGTCGCCCCGAGTACGGCAGGGTCGTCGACATCGTCACGCGCGACTCGCTGCGCGAGCTGGTCACCCCGGGCCTGCTCGCCGTGATGGCTCCGGTCGCCGTGGGCTTCGGCCTCGGCGTGACCGCCCTGGCGGGCTTCCTGGCCGGCGCGATCGGCGCGGGCGTCCTCATGGCGATCTTCCTGGCCAACGCGGGCGGCGCCTGGGACAACGCCAAGAAGCTCGTCGAGGACGGCCACCACGGGGGCAAGGGCTCCGACGCCCACGCCGCCACCGTCATCGGCGACACGGTCGGCGACCCGTTCAAGGACACGGCCGGTCCCGCCATCAACCCGCTGATCAAGGTGATGAACCTGGTCTCGCTGCTCATCGCGAGCGCCGTGGTCTCGATGGGGGTCGGCAAGGACCAGAACGACCCGCTCCGCATCGTCATCGCCGTCGCGGCGCTGGCGGTCATCGTGGTCGCGGTCTATGTCTCCAAGCAGCGCCCGGTCGCCATCGGCGGCGACACCGACACCGCGGCGGTCCCCGCCGCCGGCCAGGCCTGACCCCCCGGCTGGCCGGCCGGTCAGCAGCTCGCAACCAACGCCGACCCGGCAGCACTGCTGCCGGGTCGGTGGCATTTCAGGAGTCGACCCCGGAGCCCGGCTGCCGGGTCGGCTAGGTTCGCACGGTGGACGAGGTGCGGGCGGGGCGTCGGGAGCTGGCGGGGCGGCTGGGGGAGGCGCTGCGGGGCGTCGGGTTCACCTATGACGGGGTCGCCGAGCTGCTGGGGCCGCTGGCCCACGAGGCACTGGGCCGCAACGAGACGACGCCGGGCCTGCGCCGGACGACCGGGGGCTCCCCGGTCGAGACGCTGACGCGCCTGTTCCTCCTCCAGGCGCCGGTCCGGCGCAGTGAGGCGGAGACGGCGCTCCCCGGGCTCGTCGACCGGCTGTCCGCCGAGGGCTTCCTCGCGGCCAGCGTCGGAGAGGTGGCCGCGCGCCTTGACGTGCGCCCGTACGCCGCCACCGACGCGGGCGGTGAGCGCGACCTGTGGGTCGTGTCCGACCTGACGCCCGGGCTCGACGGCAGCGAGGCGCGCGTGGGGTCCGACCATGTGCTGGGCATCAGCCCGGCGTCGCTGTCCCTCGCGCGGATGACGGACCGCACCCCGGTGGGGTCGGCGCTCGACCTCGGGACCGGCTGCGGGGTGCAGGCGCTGCATCTCGCCGCGCACAGCGAGCGCGTGGTCGCGACCGACGTCAACCAGCGCGCCCTGCGGATGACCGAGTTCAACGTCGCCCTCAACGACCTGCCCGCGATCGAGGTCCGCGACGGCTCCTTCTTCGCGCCGGTGGCGGGGGAGCGGTTCGACCTCATCGCGACCAACCCGCCCTTCGTCATCTCCCCGGCGACGGGCGAGCGGCTCGTCTACCGCGACTCCGGGCTGCCGGGGGACCGGGTGGTCGAGGACCTCGTCCGCGCGGCACCGGACCACCTGACCGAGGGCGGCCTGTGCCAGGTGCTCGCCAACTGGGTGATCCTGCGCGAGCAGCCCTGGGAGGAGCGGCTGGCCGGCTGGCTGGACCCGGGCTGCGACGCGCTGGTCGTGCAGCGCGAGGTCGTCGACCCGGCGGAGTACGTCGAGCTCTGGCTCAAGGACTCGGGCCACCACGGGGCGGCCGACTACCGGCAGCGCTACGACACCTGGCTCTCCTGGCTGGAGGACCAGGGTGTGTCCGGCATCGGGTTCGGGTGGGTCAACCTGCGCCGCGTGGGCCGCGAAGGCAGCTCCAGGTTCCTCGACTGGCCGCACGCCGTCGAGCAGCCCGTGGCCTCCGCCCTGCGCGGCTGGTTCGACGCCACCGACCGGCTGTCCCGCCGCGACGACCTGGCGTCCCTGCGCCTGATCCGGCGCGACGACGTCCTCCAGGAGACGGTCGGCCAGCCGGGTGCCGAGGACCCCGAGACGATCGTGCTGCGTCAGCAGCGCGGTCTGCGCCGCGCCCGGACCGTCGGCACGGTCGAGGCGGCCCTCGTGGGTGCCAGCGACGGCGACCTGACCGTCGGGCAGATCCTCGATGCGGTCGCGCAGCTGCTCGACCGCGACCCCGGCGACGTGCGCCGCACGGGGCTGCCGACGGTGGCCGAGCTGGTCGAGGAGGGCTACCTGCTCGCACGGCCGACCGGAGTGACCTCCGTCCGCTTCCTATGCTTGCCCGGTGACGACGACCCTGCGGCTCCTCGGTGAGGTGACCTGCCGCGGCGAGGTCGTCGCCGGGGCCCGGCCGGGCGACCTGCTCGCTGCCCTCGCCCTGCACCCGGCCGGCCGACCCGACTCGGTGCTCGTCGACCGGGTGTGGGGGGACGACCAGCCCGCCGCGCCGGCCAAGGCCCTCCAGGTGCTGGTGTCGCGGCTGCGTGCTCAGGCGGGAGCCGACCTGATCGACCGTCGCGACGGCCACTACCGCCTCGGTCTGGCGGAGGACGAGGTCGACCTGTGGGTGCTCGAGCGGTTGGCCGCGCGCGCCCGCGAGGCCCTGCGCGCCGGCGAGCTCCCCGAGGCGCTCGGGCTCGCCACCGACGGAGCCGAGCTGCTCGCCGCCGCGTCCGAGGCCGCCGGCGACGGTCCGCTGGCGGAGGTACGACGGCGCGGGGACGCAGCGGCCCGCAGCCTGGCCCGGACCGGGGCCCTCGCCCTGGCCCGCGGCGGGCGCGACGCCGAGGCGCTGCCCCGCCTGCTCGACGAGCACGCGCGCGACCCGGATGACGCGGAGGTCCTGGTCGCCCTCCTGCGCAGCGAGGCGGCGACCGCCGGAGCGCCGGCTGCCCTGTCCCGTTTCGAGCGGCACCGCCAGGACGTGGCCGAGCGGCTGGGCGTGGACCCCGACCCGACGGTCCAGCAGGTCCACCGGGAGCTGCTGTCCGCCGACCAGCCGGTGCGGCGCGGGCTGCGCTACGACCTCGACGAGCTGCTCGGTCGCGACCAGGACCTGGCGCGGCTCCGCGGCCTGGTGCGCACCGGGCGGCTCACCTCGATCCTGGGCCCCGGCGGGCTCGGGAAGACGCGGGTCGCCCACGTCCTGGCCCGCGAGGCCACCCAGCCCCGCGTCCACTTCGTCGAGCTCGTCGGCGTCTCGTCGCCCTCCGACGTGCTGGCCGAGGTCGGCTCGGCCCTGGGCGTCCGGGACTCCGTCACCGGCCGGCGCACCCTCTCGCCTGGCCAGCTCGCCGACGTCCGCGCCCGCATCGCCCAGGAGCTCGACACCCTCCCGACGCTGCTCGTGCTCGACAACTGCGAGCACGTGCTCGACGCCGTGGCCGGCCTGGTCGCGTTCCTGCTCGCGACGACCAGGGACCTGCACGTGGTCACCACGAGCCGGGCCCCGCTGGGGATCGCCGCCGAGCGGGTGTTCCCGCTCAGCCAGCTCGAGCCCGCCGACGGCTCGGCGCTGTTCCGGCGCCGCGCCCTGGCCGCCCGCCCCGACGCCGAGCTGCCCGACGACGTGGTCGCCGACATCGTCGACCGGCTCGACGGATTGCCCCTCGCGATCGAGCTGGCCGCGGCCCGGGTCCGGGCCATGTCGGTCGAGCAGGTGCGCGGTCGGCTCGTGGACCGGTTCGAGCTCCTGCGCAGCCGCGACCGCACGGTGCACGCCCGGCACCAGACCCTGACGGCGGTCATCGCCTGGTCGTGGGACCTGCTCGACGCCGCGGGCCGGCGCGCGCTCGCCCGGCTGTCGGTCTTCCACGACGGCTTCACCGTCGAGGGGGCCGAGGCCCTGCTCGGCCGCGACGGCCCCGACCTGGTCGAGGACCTCGTCGACCAGTCGCTCCTCGTGGTCGCCGAGCAGGAGGACCACGCGCGCTACCGGATGCTCGAGACCGTCCGGGAGTACGGCGCCCGGCGCCTCGCCGAGTCCGGCGACGCCGCCGCCACCCGCGCCGCCCACGACCAGTGGGCACGCGCCTTCGCCAGGCAGCACGGAGCCCAGGTCTTCAGCAGCAGCCGCCAGTTCGAGGCGATCGACGCGCTATGGGAGGAGGAGAACAACCTCGCCGACGTGCTGCGCCGCGCCCTCGCCGACGCCGACGAGACCGTCGCCTTCCCCCTGCTCGCCGCGCTGGGCGGACTGTGGGCCATCACCGGCAACCACGCCCGGGTGCTGGCGTTCGCCGACCTCGCCGAGCGGCTCCTGCTCGAGACCGAGCCGACGCCCGACCTCGTCGACGACCTGCGGGCCGCGCTCACCCTGCTCCTCACCTATGTCCGCTTCATGCGACCTCCTCAGGACGACGACCCGCTGCCCGCGGTCCTGGCGCGCCTCGGCGTCCCGACCGAGCCCTGGCCGCGGGTGACCTATGCGATGTTCGTGGAGGCCACCGACATCGACGACGCCGTGCGCGCGGTAGTCGCCCTCGCCGACCACCCGAACCCCGAGGTGGGGCTGATGGCCCTGCAGTGGGCGGCCGTCCTCACCGAGAACGGCGGCTCCATCGTCGAGGCCGACGACTTCGTCCGGCAGGCGCTCGCCCGCATCGACGACACGACGACGCCGTGGCAGGTCGCCACCCTGCACACCCAGGCCGCGCAGCTCGCCCTCCAGAAGGGCCAGCACCACGTCGCCGCCGCGCACGGGCGGGTGGCCGACCCCCTGCTCACCCGGCTGCGCGCCGTCGACGACGCCCTGCACGCCCGCACGGCCGTCGCCATCGCCGCGATCCTCGAGGGCGACCTCGAGGAGGCGCAGCGGATCGTCGACGGGTTCGACGAGCTGCCGCCGGGCACCCTCATCGGCGGCGCCGCGATGACCTTCGGCGCACGGGCGGAGCTGCACCTCGCCCGCGGCGACGTGGCCGAGGGCCTGGCGGCCTATGAGGACTGCATGGACTCGATGCGCTCGGTGTCCTTCACGGGGACGCCGGCCTCGGGGCTCGAGCCCTGGGTCATCATCGCCGACGGAGCGGCGCTGGCGGCCTACGTCCGGCACGCCCACACCGAGGCGCAGCGGCGCCGTACCTCCGAGCTGGCCGCCCGGGTGCAGGCCGCGCTGACCGACCTCGCCCACGGGCTGACCCACATGGTCGACTTCCCGGTCACCGGCATGGGCGTCTTCGCCCTGGGCGGCCATGCCGTCGCGCACGGCGACCCGGAGCACGGCCTGCGGCTGCTGGCCCTCGCGCACCGCTTCGGCTACAACCGGTCCTTCCCGGTGCTCGCCTGGGAGCCGGCCGCCGAGCTGGCCGCACGCGTCGCACCCGGCCGGCTCGACGCGCTCCTGGAGGAGTACGCCGAGCGGCCGGGCGGTGAGCTGCTCGCGGACCTCGGGAAGGTCCTGGACGAGATGGCCCGGTGACCGGGCCGGACCTCACATCTTGCTGGTGAAGGTCTTCACCGACAGCGGGGCGAAGACCGCGACGACGACGGCGCAGCCGAGCAGAGCCCAGCCGAGGTCGGCGGTGACCCGTCCGTCGTTGGCCAGCGCGCGGATCGCCGAGATCACGTGGGACACGGGGTTGGCGTTGGCGAAGGCGCGCAGCCAGCCGGGCATCGTCTGGGTCGGCACGAACGCGTTGGACAGGAAGGTCAGCGGGAACATCACCATGAGCGAGATCCCCTGCACACCCTGGGCACTGTTGCCGACGGTGCCGAACCAGGTGAAGATCCAGGCCAGCGACCAGCCGGCGACGATGCCGACCAGGATCGCGGCGAACACGCCGAGGACGCCGCCGCCGGGCCGGTAGCCCAGCGCGAAGCCGGTCGCGAAGGTGAGCGTGGAGGCGATGGCATAGCGCAGCAGGTCGGCCACCATCGGACCCGCCAGTGGCGCGATGCGCGCGATCGGCAGGACCTTGAAGCGGTCGAAGACGCCCTTGTCCATGTCGTCGCGCAGCTGCACGCCGGTCGCGACGCAGGCGGTCAGGACCGTCTGGCCGACCAGGCCGGGGATGATGATCGGCAGGTAGGCCGAGACGCCGCCGGAGATCGCCCCCCCGAAGATGTAGGCGAACATCGCCGTGAAGAGCAGCGGCTGGATCGTGACGTCGAACATCGTCTCGAAGTTGCGGCGCATCTTGATCGTCGCGCGCCAGGCGAGGGTGAGTGTCTGCTGGAGCGTCGCCGGCAGGCTGACGTGCCGCGCCAGGGTGGCATCGGGGTCGCGGGTCGGGACCGCGGTGAGGGTCGTCATCGGGCGGCCTCCATCTCGTGCTCGTGGGTGGCGTCGTCCTGGTGGGTGTCGTGGCCGGTGATGGCCAGGAACACCTCGTCGAGGGACGGCTTCTGGACGGTGACGGCGTCGATGTCGAGCGCGCGCTCGCGCAGCGCGACGAGGACGTCGACGGCCTGGTCGCTGCGGTGCAGCGGCACCGTGATGCGGCGCGCCTCCGGGCTGAGGGTGGGTGCCTCGCCGACGACGCGCTCGGCGATGGCGGCCGCCGCGGGGACCTGGGTCGGGTCGCCCATCGTGAGGTGCAGGCTGGACCGCCCCACCGACGACTTGAGCTCGTCGGAGGTGCCTTCGGCCACCTTGCGGCCGCGGTCGATGACCGCGATCCGGTCGGCGAGCTGGTCGGCCTCGTCGAGGTACTGCGTGGTCAGCAGCACCGCGCAGCCCCCCGCGATCAGGTCGCGGATGGTCGTCCACATCTGACCGCGGGTGCGCGGGTCCAGGCCGGTGGTCGGCTCGTCGAGGAAGATGAGCGGGGGTCGCGTGATGAGGCTGGCGGCCAGGTCGAGCCTGCGTCGCATCCCTCCGGAGAAGGCGGAGATCGGCTTGCTCGCGGCCTCGGTGAGGTCGAAGCTCTCGAGCAGGTCGGCGGCGGTCGCGCGCGCGGTGGGCTTGGACACGCCCTGGAGCCGGGCGAAGAGCATCAGGTTCTCGGTGGCCGTGAGGTTCTCGTCGACGGAGGCGTACTGGCCGGTCACGCCGAGGAGCTGGCGGATGACGTGCGGCTCCCGCCGTACGTCGTGGCCGAAGATCTCGGCGCGACCCTCGTCGATGGGCAGCAGGGTCGCGAGCATCTTGAGCATGGTGGTCTTGCCGGCGCCGTTGGGACCCAGGACGCCGAAGACCTCGCCGCGACGCACCTCCAGGTCGACGCGGTCCACGGCACGTTGGCTGCCGAAGGTCTTGACCAGACCCTGGGCGTTGACTGCGGTTGCGGAGTTCGTCATGTCCTCCACGATCGCCGCCCCCGGTTGCACGGCGGTTTCACGGCGCCTTCGGGAGCGCCCGTGGAGCGAGACGCGGTGCAACCTCGGGGAGCCCCTGCCGATGACGGTTGTGGACGCTGCCGCCGTACCGTTGCGCCGGTCGCGCTACCGTAAGCGGCCGTGACCCCATCCACGGCCGCCGGCCGCTCGGGGAGCGTCACACCGAGCACACACGAGAGAGCAGTCAGGCAGTGGCACACAAGCTGGTGATCGTCGAGTCCCCGGCCAAGGCCCGCACCATCGGCGGGTACCTCGGCAAGGGCTACGTCGTCGAGTCCTCCATCGGCCACATCCGCGACCTGCCGCAGAGCGCCGCCGAGACCCCGGCCAAGATCAAGGACAAGCCGTGGGGCCGGCTGGCCGTCGACGTCGAGCACGACTTCGAGCCCTACTACGTCGTGCCTCGCGACAAGAAGGCGCACATCAGCAAGCTCAAGGGCCTGCTCAAGGACGCCGACGAGCTCTACCTAGCCACCGACGAGGACCGTGAGGGCGAGGCCATCGCCTGGCACCTGCTCGACGAGCTCAAGCCCAAGGTGCCCGTGCACCGGATGGTCTTCCACGAGATCACCAAGCCCGCGATCCTCGCCGCGGCCGAGAGCCCGCGCGAGCTCGACATGGACCTCGTCGAGGCCCAGGAGGCCCGGCGCATCCTCGACCGCCTCTATGGCTACGAGGTCTCGCCGGTGCTCTGGCGCAAGGTCATGTCCGGCCTGTCCGCCGGCCGCGTGCAGTCGGTGGCGACCCGCCTGGTCGTCGACCGCGAGCGCGAGCGGATGCGCTTCACGATGGCGTCCTACTGGGACCTCGAGGGCACCTTTGACGCGGGGGCCGACGCCGACCCGCGCATGTTCCCGGCCAAGCTCCACTCGGTCGACGGCTCGCGCGTCGCCCGCGGCGGCGACTTCGGGGACGACGGCCGGCTCGCGAAGAAGAACGTCGTCCACCTCGACCGGACGGCCGCGGAGGCCCTCGTCGAGGCGCTCGCCGACACGTCCTACGCGGTCCGCTCGGTGGAGTCCAAGCCCTACCGGCGCTCGCCGTACCCCCCGTTCCGGACCACCACGCTCCAGCAGGAGGCCTCGCGCAAGCTCGGCATGAGCGCGTCGACGACCATGTCGGTGGCGCAGCGCCTCTATGAGAACGGCTTCATCACCTACATGCGCACCGACTCGACCACGCTGTCGGGCTCGGCCGTCAACGCGGCGCGCAGCCAGGTGCGGGAGCTCTACGGCGCCGAGTACCTCCCCGACGTGCCGCGCACCTACACCTCCAAGGTCAAGAACGCCCAGGAGGCCCACGAGGCCATCCGGCCCGCCGGCGAGACCTTCCGCACCCCGGGCCAGACCGGGCTCACCGGCGACCAGTTCCGGCTCTACGAGCTGATCTGGATGCGCACCGTCGCCTCGCAGATGAAGGATGCCGTCGGCCAGTCGGTCACCGTGCGGCTCGGCGGGGCCGCGTCGACCGGGCAGGACGTCGTGTTCTCCGCGAGCGGCCGGACCATCACGTTCTATGGCTTCCTCAAGGCCTACGTCGAGGACAAGGACGACCTGTCCAAGAAGCGTGACGACACCGAGGTCGCGCTGCCGTCGCTGACCGAGGGCCGGGCGGTCTCCGCCGCGTCGGTGTCGGCGTCGGGTCACGAGACCAAGCCGCCCGCGCGCTACACCGAGGCCACGCTGATCAAGGAGCTCGAGGACCGCGAGATCGGCCGGCCCTCGACCTACGCCTCGATCATCGGCACCATCCTCAACCGGGGCTACGTCTACAAGAAGGGCACCGCCCTCGTCCCGGCGTGGCTCGCGTTCTCCGTGGTCCGCCTGCTGGAGGAGCACTTCCCGCGGTTCGTGTCCTATGAGTTCACCGCGCTCATGGAGGACGTGCTCGACGAGATCGCGCGCGGCGACAAGGACCGCATCAGCGAGCTCGCGGAGTTCTACTACGGCTCCGACCGCGTCGAGGGGCTGCACACGCTCGTCAACGAGCTCGGCGACATCGACGCCAAGGAGCTGGCGACGTTCCCGATCGGCGGGGCCGAGTCGGGCATCGTGCTCCGGGTCGGCCGCTACGGGCCCTACCTCGAGGGGCCGGGCGAGGACGGTGCGCCGTCCGGGCGTCGCGCCAACGTGCCCGACGACTTGCCCCCCGACGAGCTGACGCTCGCCAAGGCGCGCGAGCTGTTCGCCAACCCGGCCGGCGAGGAGGTCTCGCTCGGCACCCATCCCGAGAGCGGCCTCAAGGTGGTGGCCAAGAACGGCCGCTTCGGCCCCTATGTCACCGAGGTCCTCGCCGAGGACGCTCCCAAGTCCGCCAAGCCGCGCACGGGCTCGCTGTTCAAGTCCATGTCACTCGAGACGGTCACCCTCGCGGACGCGATCAAGCTGCTGTCGCTGCCCCGGGTGGTCGGCACGGCGGAGGACGGCGAGGAGATCACCGCCCAGAACGGCCGCTACGGTCCCTACCTCAAGAAGGGCACCGACTCCCGCTCGCTGACCTCCGAGGACCAGCTGCTCACCATCGGCCTCGACGAGGCCCTCGCGATCTACGCCCAGCCCAAGCAGCGCGGCCGCGCCGCGGCCGCCCCGCCCCTCAAGGAGCTCGGCAAGGACCCGGTGTCGGGTCAGCCGGTGGTCGTCAAGTCGGGCCGGTTCGGCGACTACGTCACCGACGGTGAGTTCAACGCCACCCTCCGCAAGGACGACACCGTCGAGGCGATCACCCTCGAGCGGGCCGCCGAGCTGCTCGCCGAGCGCCGGGCCAAGGGTCCGGCCAAGAAGGCCGCCAAGCGGGCCCCGCGCAAGACGGCCGCGAAGAAGACGGCCAAGAAGTCGACCGCGAAGAAGGCGGCCAAGAAGGCCACCAAGAAGGCGTCTGCCTAGCCTCGCGTGGCGACGGTTCACCATGTTTACCTGGTGCGTTGTCACTCTGCACGGCGTACCCACCATGCAGAGTGCGGGCTCACCATGTTTACCTGGTGATCGAGTTCCGGCCGGGCATCAGCCCCACCAGAACGCCGAGGCGATGATCCCGTAGAGCACGATGAGGGTCGCGCCCTCGAGCCAGGTCGACTCGCCGTCGAAGGAGATGAACGCGGCGAGCATGACGGCCAGGACGAGCGCCACCACCAGCATGGGCCCGAGCACGAGCGTCAGTGAGGCCAGTCCGAAGACCTGCGACACCAGGACCAGCACCGGTGCGAGGACCAGGGCGATCTGCAGGGGCGAGTTGAGGACCACCGAGAAGGCGTACTCCGACTGACCCTTGGCCGCCAGCTGGATGCCCACGAAGTTCTCGACCGCGTTGCCGGCGATGGCGACGATGACCAGACCGGCGAAGGCCTGCGAGATGCCGAGCGAGTCCATGGCCGGCTCGAGGGCCACCACGAACCAGTCGGAGACGAAGGCCGCCAGCACCCCGGCCACCGCCAGCAGCCCGACGGCCAGCGACACCGGCCAGCGCGGTGCCTCGTGCTGCGCCGCGTCGGCCGCACGGGGGGCGTTGGCCTCCTTGCGGAGCGAGAACGGCAGTGACAGGGCGAAGAGTCCGAGCAGCAGCACGGAGACCACCACGGAGAGCGCCTGCTCGTGCTCGGCCGCCGGCGAGTGGACCCAGTGGGCGATGCTCGGGATGGCCATCGCGGTCACCGACAGGAGCATGAGCACGGTGATGGTGCGGGCGCGGTCCGAGCCGAGTCGCTGAGGCCCGTGCTTGAGCCCGCCGACCAGGAACGCCAGCCCGAGGACGAGCAGCAGGTTGGCGAGGATCGAGCCGACCAGGGCCGCGCGTACGACGTCGACCAGGCCCTGCTTGAGGCTGAAGATGCAGATGAACAGCTCGGGCAGGTTGCCGAGCGCCGACTGCAGCACGCCGGTCGCGCCCGGGCCGAACCGGTCGCCGAGCTGCTCCACGCTGCGGCCGACCACCGAGGCCAGCACCGCGACCGCCGCGGCCGACACCACGAACGCCACGACGTCGTTCCACGAGCCGAAGTGGGCCACCCCGGCGAGGACGACGAGCCCGAGGCCGCCGAAGAGGATCGTCTTGTCGGAGCGGTCGAGCACGGGTGGAGCGGTGGTGACGGACATGCGCCCAACCTAGACGACTCGTCCGGTCGTGGGGCGCGCTCCGGAGCCGCCCGCTCAGGGCAGCGCGATGCCGACGTCCTCGAGCCGGGCGCGGAGCTCGGCCGAGGTGGGCAGGGCGGCCGTGTGGTCCACCGTGATCGGCTGGACGGCCGCCCACACGCACTGCTGGAGGGGGCCTGCGTCGGTGAGCCCGAGGCCCTGGCAGAGGGTCGTCGCCTCGTCCACCGTGTCGGCGGGCAGCGCCGCGACGGCCGCGTCGTCGACCGGGCCCGGGTCGAAGGCGCCGGGGTCGACGGGCTCGGGGTCGGCGGGCACGGGGTCGGGTTCAGGGGAGGACGGCTCGGGGGAGGACGGCTCGGGGGAGGACGGCTCGGACGAGGACGGCTCGGACGAGGACGGCTCGGACGAGGCGTCACCGGAGGCGGACGGGTCGGTCGAGGCCGTCCCGGACGGGTCGGGGCTCGTGCTCGGGTCCGCGGACGACGTGGGGGAGGGGGCGTCGGCCGGTGAGCCGGACGGGTCACCCGGATCGGTGGGGGTCGGCGTGGGGGTGGGTGGCGGGTCGGTGTCCCACGGCGGCGGCGGGGGCACGGGAGCCAGGACGACGAGGCTCGCCAGCTGCTCGGCCTGGGGCAGCCGCGGCGGGTCGGTCTGGTCGGAGTCGTGGGACCCGGTGTTGATCACCGTGATCGGCGTGGTCGGGGACGTCCCGCCCGTCACCTGCCACATCGAGCCCGATGCGTAGGCGTGCTCGATCTCGAGCGCCAGGTCGACATAGCTCTCGCTGTGGTTGTAGCGGAACACCGCGCGTCGCTGGCCGTCCTCGGTGGCGAGGTCCTCCTTGCCCACACACAGGTAGACGGCCGCGCCGAGGGCGGCGTCCTGGATGTCCTGCGGGTTGCGCTCGCCGTCGCCGTCGGCGTCGACCCCGACATAGGACCAGGTCGAGGGGATGAACTGCATCGGCCCCACGGCCCGGTCGAAGGTCGTGTCGCCGTCGAAGTCGCCGGCATCGGTGTCCTCGATGCGCGAGGTGTTGTGGGTGCCGTCGAGCCGCGGGCCGAGGATCGGCGGCGTCGCGACGCCCTCGGCGTCCAGCGAGCTCCCGCCGAAGCGTCCGTGGTTGGACTCGATCCGGCCGAGCGCCGCGAGCAGCTCCCACGGCAGGTTGCACGACTCGTCGGTCGCGTTGATCACGGTGGCCGCGCGGTGGTAGGCCGCGAGCGCGACGTCGGGGATGTCGCCGGCGGCCTGGGTGCGCTGCAGCCCGGCATCGGAGAGGTCGACCGGGTCGACGGCGTTGCGGGGGGCGGTGATGGTGACGATGGCGTCGCCGGTGGTGCCGGCCGGGGCCGGCACCGGCGACGACGAGACCGCCTCGCCGGGGAAGGGCGCGGGTACGGCGGCCGCCGGGACCACGGTGTCGCTGAAGCCGGTGCTGCCCCACAGGAGGGCGACGGCCGCGGCGGGGAGCATCGCCACGACGCCGACCCCGGCGTTGTGGAGGATCTCTCCCCGTCCAGACCTCGCCATCCCACGCTCCCTGCGGGTGGCTGGGCCGTCGCCGACCACTGCCGTCCGCACTGCCGTCTCCGGCCCGGGACCCCCCGTCTCGGGCATTGCCAACCTATCCAGCGGCCCGAAACCACCGAACGGTTCCATCGGACCATTTCCCCCTCGTCTTGGGAAGGTGCCCGAACGTGACAACTCCATGACAGCCGGATGTCAGCTGAGGAGCGCCGACCGAGCCGCCACGGACATGACCGGGACGGGAGGGTCGCGGTGGCGGCTGTCGGCACGACCTCGTAGCGTCGTCCCTGACGACTCGAGGGGGACCACCTGAACGACCGTGACCGCGACCCGGCAGGGCCCGTGACCCGTGGCGGAGCACGCTTCTCCTCCACGGGCGTCTTCGTGTGCTTCGAGGGCGGCGAGGGCACCGGCAAGTCCACCCAGTCGAGGCGGCTGCGCGCCTGGCTCGAGGCCGAGGGCTTCGCCGTCGTGCTGACGTTCGAGCCGGGTGACACCGAGGTCGGCCGGCAGCTGCGGCGCATCGTCCTCGACCCGGCGACCGGCGAGCTGTCCGACCGCACCGAGGCGCTGCTCTATGCCGCCGACAAGGCCGAGCACGTCGACACCGTCGTGCTCCCCGCCCTCGAGCAGGGACGCGTGGTGGTGACCGACCGCTATGTCGACTCCACCCTGGCCTACCAGGGCGCCGGCCGGGCGCTGCGCGTCGAGGAGGTCGAGGCGGTGGCGCGCTGGGCCACCCGCGACCTGCGGCCGCACCTGACCGTCGTCCTCGACCTCGCGCCCGAGCACGGCCTGGGACGGTTCGACGAGCGCGACCGCATCGAGGGCGAGTCCGTGGAGTTCCACGAGCGCGTCCGGGAGGCGTTCGTGGCCATGGCGGGCGCCGACCCCGACCACTACCTCGTCGTCGACGCCCACCTGCCGCCCGACGACATCGAGGAGCTCGTGCGCGTGCGGCTCCGACCGCTGCTGGCCCAGGCACGCCGGGATGCCGGCCGGGACGCGGTGGCCGGGGTGGTGGAGTGAGCATCTGGGACAGCCTCGTGGGCCAGCGACCGGTGGTCGCGGCGCTCCAGGCGGCCGTGTCCGGTCGCGGGATGACCCACTCCTGGCTCTTCACCGGCCCTCCGGGGTCCGGCCGCTCCAACGCCGCGATGGCCTTCGCGGCCGCCCTGCAGTGCCCCGACGGCGGCTGCGGGACCTGCCACGCCTGTCACACCGCCGTGGCCGGCTCGCACCCCGACATCACCGTGGTGCGCACCGACAAGCTCTCGATCGGCGTCGACGAGGTGCGTGAGCTCGTCCGCCGCTCCGCGCTCGCTCCCGTCGGCTCCGGCCACCAGGTCATGGTCGTCGAGGACGCCGACCGGCTCACCGACCAGGCCTGCAACGCGCTGCTCAAGGCCATCGAGGAGCCCACCGAGCGCACGGTCTGGCTGCTCTGCGCGCCGACGGTCGAGGACATCCTCCCGACCATCCGGTCGCGGTGCCGGCTCGTGGGCCTGACGACCCCGACGACCCAGGAGGTCACCGACCACCTGGTCCGCACCGAGGGTGTCACCGAGGCCCTGGCGGCCTACTCCGCCCGGGCGAGCCAGGGCCACATCGGCCGCGCCAAGGCGCTGGCCCGCGACGAGGCCACCCGCAACCGCCGCCGCGAGGTCGTGTCGATGCCGGCCCGCCTGACGAGCCTCGGCGCCTGTCTCAACGCCGCGCTCAACCTCCACGACGCGACGCTGGAGGAGGCCGAGCACATCACCGGCGAGCTCGACCTGCGGGAGAAGGCCGACCTCGACGCCTCCTACGGCGTCGTCGAGCGCGGCCGCCGCCCCCGTGACTACGCACCGGCCCTCGCCGCCCTGCAGAGGTCGCAGAAGACGCGCGCCAAGCGGCGGCACCTCGACGTCGTCGACCGTGGTCTCATGGACCTCGCCTCGGTCTACCGCGACGCGATCACCCTGGCGATGCAGGCCGGGACCGGGCTGGTCAACGAGGAGATGCGCGGCGAGATCAGCGAGCTCGCCCGCGTGTCCAGCCCCGAGGGGCACCTGCGGCGGATCGACGCGATCTTCACCGCCAGGGAGCAGATGCTGGAGTTCAACGTGCCGCCGATGCTGGCGCTGGAGTCGATGATGCTCGCGTTGCGCGTGCCGAGGAGGAGTGTGGGATGAAGCGCTGGCTGATCGGCTGGCTCGTCGTGGGCCTGGTCGGCATCGCCGCGGGCGTGGGTGTGACCGTCGCGCTCGTCCGCGGTGGCGACGGGTCCGACGACCCCGGCCCGTCCGCGTCCGCGTCCGCGTCCTCGGGCTCGCCCTCGCCCGACGCCGGCAGCGAGAGCGCGACCGACCCGTCGGTCACCGAGGCGCCCGACCCGGCGCTGGCCCCGTTCTACTCCCAGACGCTCGGCTGGAGCGACTGCGGCAGCAACCAGTGCGCCCGCCTCGAGGTGCCCCTCGACTACGACCGGCCGGACGGCGAGACGATCGAGCTGGCCCTGCTGAAGGTGCCCGCGTCCGTGCCCGGAGACCGGGTCGGCTCGCTGGTCGTCAACCCGGGTGGCCCGGGCGCCCCGGGCACGTCCTATGCCGAGCAGGCGACGTCGGTCTTCGGCCGTGCGCTGGTCGACTCCTTCGACATCGTCGGCTTCGACCCGCGCGGCACGGGCGACAGCGCCCCGGTGGACTGCCTCACCGACGACCAGCTCGACGCCTACCTCGCCGAGGATCCCGACCCCGACACGCCGCTGGAGGTCAAGGACTACATGCGGCAGGTGCGTGAGTTCGGCGCCGGCTGCACCGGATCCGGCGAGGTCGCCGCCCACGTCTCGACCGTCGAGGCGGCGCGTGACATGGACGTGCTGCGGGCCGCCCTGGGCGAGCCGACGCTCAACTACCTCGGCGCCTCCTACGGCACCAAGCTCGGGGCCACCTACGCCAACCTGTTCCCAAGCAAGGTCGGGAGGTTCGTCCTCGACGGCGCCATGGACGTCTCGCTGCCGTCCCGCGAGGTGTCCCTGCAGCAGGCGGCCGGCTTCGAGACCGCCATCGAGGCCTACGTCCAGGACTGCATCGACAGCTCCGACTCCTGCTTCCTCGGTGACACGGTCGACGAGGGTCTCGGCGCCATCTCCGACCTGCTCGACTCGATCGAGAGCGACCCGCTGCCGGCCGGCGGCGACCGGGAGCTCACGGTGGGCAACGCCTTCTACGGCATCGTCACGCCGCTCTACAACAAGGACTACTGGTTCCTGCTCACCAACGGGCTCAAGGACGCCATGGACGGCGACGGCGCGACCCTCATGCTGCTGGCCGACGCCTACTCCTCGCGCGACCCGAACGGCGACGGCTACCTCGACAACTCGATGGAGGCCAACCTCGCCATCAACTGCCTCGACGACGGCTGGTCGATCCCGGCGTCGCAGGTCCCGGCCCAGGTGCCGGACTTCGAGAAGGCCTCACCCGTCTTCGGGCGGGTCTTCGTCTGGTCGCTCGTGGCCTGCCGCGGCTTCGACTACCCGGCGGCCCAGCCGCCGCCCGACGTGCTGGCCCCGGGGGCCGCGCCGATCGTGGTGGTCGGCACCACCCGCGACCCGGCGACGCCCTACCCGTGGGCCCAGGCGCTGGCCGCCCAGCTGGCCTCGGGCGTGCTCGTGACCCGGGACGGTGACGGGCACACGGGCTACAACAGCGGCAACGCCTGCGTCGACGACGCGGTCGAGGGCTATCTCGTCGACGGCACGGTGCCGCAGGACGGGCTCACCTGCTGAGCTCGCAGAGGTCCCCGGACACCACACGACCGGGCCCCCTGACGGGGGCCCGGTCGAGGCGGGGTCTGGATGAGAGAGGTCCGGGGGTCACTGCCCGTCGGTGTTGCGCGCGGCAGCGATGCCCGCGGCCAGCTTGGGGATGACCACGCTGACCAGGATGCCGAGGTTGACCTTGGAGGCGTCCAGGAGCATGCCGGACAGGAGGTCGTCCCCGTGCTTCTGCACGACCACGGTGTTGCCGCCTTCGAGGTCGAGCATGTAGTAGCGGTTGAGGGCCGGGAAGCCGGACCCCGACAGGGTGGCGGACAGCTCGTTGGTGAGCTGGTTGAACAGCGCGACGGCCTCGGGCTGCGGGTTGTGGCCGGCCAGGCTCAGGCCGGTCTCGCGGTCCCAGATGTCGGCGGCCGCGAGGCCGTCCTTGAGGACGGCCTTGGCGTCGGCGACGGTGGCCTCGAGGGCGCTGACGTCGATGTCCAGCATGGAGGTGCTCCTGTCGGGTGGGGAAAGGTCGAACGGTGAGAGGTCAGTCGTTCGCGAGGATCTCACGAACTCCTTCGGCCGCCACGCGTGCCCGCATGAGGAGAACGCCCAGAGTCTGGTCCTCGGCCGTCACCCACAGCAGCACCTGGCCGATGATGAGGTGCCGGATGGCCATCAGCACGGTGTTGCTGGAGCCGTTGGCCAGGCTCACGGTGTCGAGCGGGGTCTCGCCCTGGTGGACCGAGGTCGACAGCACGTCGGCGAGCGAGTGCATCGAGCTGGTCATGGCCGAGAGCCGGTTGACCTGGTCCTCGTCGACACCGAGGGTGCAGAGGTTGAAGCCGTCCGCGGTGCAGATCATCGCGGAGCTGAAGCCGGGGACCGACGTCGCGAGGTTGTCGAGCACGGGCACCAGGGCCCGGCCGATCTGCTGGGACCACAGGCCCCAGTACTCCGCGATGTCCTGGTCCATCTCCGTCCCGTTGCCCTCCGGGTCCTCGGGGGACCGGGGTGACAGGACGAGGATCTCGGCCTCGTGGGTTGGGTCGATGACTTCGGGAGTCTCGATGACTTCCGGGGCCTCGTGCTTCCGTGCGTGGGCTCTCATCCGACGACCTCCTGTGGGCGCCGCGCAGGCATGCGCAGTGCAGTGAGTAGAACGCCTTCGACGTCCGCGCGCTCACGTGGGTCGGCGGCGACCACGGGAACGGAGGGGTCGAAGCGGCGGATCACGCGCCGGAAGCGGTCGAGCTCGCCCTCCATGGCGGGCTCGTCCAGTCGCGTCACCGCGACCGTCATCTTGCGCGTGGGCACCTCACGGGAGATGAACTCCATCCAGAGTTCGGCGTCGAGCAGCGCCACCTGGTGCTGCCCGTAGAGCCACAGGACCACGCCGGAGCTGCGCGGCATCGCCGTACGGCGAACCACGTCGAAGCGCTCCTGACCGGGGGTGCCGACGACGGCGATGGTGCGCGCGTCAGGCGTGCGCCACTCACCGATCTCCAGACCCACGGTCGTGGTGGTCTTCAGGTGGCGACCGGTCCGCGCCTGCAGCGCAGAGCTGAGAACCTCGGTCGTGGCGACGGGCGTGTCAGAGACCGCGCACACGGCCGTCGTCTTGCCGACCCCGAAGGGTCCGACGAAGGCCACCTGTTGGGACGTGGTCGTCCCAAGAACTGGCTGCATGTTTGTCTCCCGAGATGTGTCCAAACGTGTCTGCCGGGCATGACGCTAGTCCGGAGGGGTCACGCTGGGTAGCAAATCGGGTGAGATTTACCCAGACCCGGCGTGTCCTGCCCCCAATGGGGCTAACGGCGTGCGAGTGGGCTAGTCCGCGGGGCCGGAAGGGTTGACACGGGCTGGTTTCGGCCTCGGTGCGCGCCGTCCGTATACTGCTCCGCGTTGCCCCGGCGGGTCGTCCTCCTCCGCGTGGACCGTGCCGGGCAGCGTGCCGCCTTAGCTCAGTCGGTAGAGCGAATCACTCGTAATGATTAGGTCGTCGGTTCGATTCCGACAGGCGGCTCACCTCGAGGCCCCTGACCCGCAGCGATGCGGTCGGGGGCCTCACTCGTGCCGGAGCTCGGGCGTCAGCCCCGGCGCAGCCGCACCACCACGTCCGCGTGGTGATGGGCCCCGGCACCGCCCGGGGGCGGGGTCCGCTCGCGGCGCTCGTGCCGCTCGACGTCCCATCCGCCGAGCCTGGTCGCGACCTCGGCCACGTCGTCGGGGCTGACGTAGTCGTCCGGGTCGCACCCGTGCGCGAGCGCCGCCTCGCGGTCGATGTCGGCATGGTGCACGACCAGCAGCGTGCCCCCGGGCCGCACGAGCCCCAGCAGGCTCAGCTCCGCGAGGCGAGCGGGGGTGCGCGGCAGGGCGGGGTACATCGCACTGACCAGGTCGAAGGACGACGGAGCCAGGTCGGCCTCGAGCAGTCCGCTGGCGACACCGTCCACCTCGACCCCCGCGGCCTCGGCCGCGGCCACCGTGCGGTCCACGGCCCTGGCCGAGATGTCGAGGGCCGTCACGGCCCACCCCTGCCGGGCCAGCCAGACCGCGTCGGCTCCCTCCCCGCATCCGACGTCGAGGGCCCGGCCGGGCGTCAGGTCGGTGGTCTCGACGACCAGGGCCTCGTTGACGTGACCGCTCCACACCTGGTCACCGGCGTAGCGCTCGTCCCAGTGCTCGGCCGAGTGGGGGGCCGAGTGGGGGACCGAGTGGGCGTCGTGAGGGTCGTGCATCCCGCCAGTCTGCCCGAGGACGTCCCGGCCGGTGCTCAGCCGGCGTTGCGGCGCGCGATCAACCGCTCTCCGCGGACGTCCGCCGCGGCCTGGTCGTTGCGCCGGTGCTCCTGGGCCTGGCGACGCAGCTGCCCGAGGACCGCGACCGAGTGGGCGCGCTGGTAGTCGAAGTCGGTGGTTCCGACCTGGCCGTGCGAGGCGGGCAGCGCCAGGCTCACGACGTTGCCGCAGTCGTCGCACCAGACGGCGAGCGGGGGGTCTCCTGTGGCCGTCGAGTCGGTGGGGGCGCTCACCCAGCCGACGCGGATCCGGCCCTGCTCCGGGCCCTCCTGGGCGATGTGGATGGCGACCAGCCAGGTGCGGTGCTCCCCGAACCTGTCCGGGGGCCAGACGCTTCCTGCACCCATCGCTCGCCACCTTCCCTGGTGTCGATGGTGGCCGAGATCCACCTGGCCGGGAGCCTACGTAGGGCGGCGTCCCGAGGACAGCCCGCGACGCGAGGTGTGGCCCGCCCCACGGGGCATGCGTGCGGATGCGGCGGTTTGCCTGCGCTTCGCGAGCGCGATGGTCTGGTCGTCCGGACAGCTCGACGCCCCGGCACGGCCGCTCCCGGACCCGATCCTGTGAGCCGACCTGTCATGGACCTGTGAAACGGCCCGACAACCTGTGAGTGCGTCCGGTCCGACTCAACGTGCCCGGTCCGGCACCGATCCGCCGGGCATGAACACCTCTATCGGAAGCGTCAGTGCCACGGCCTCCGTGGCAGCCATGCAGAGCACCCACCGCGGGGAGCGCGCCCAGGGGAAGGGGCCGTTCGAGGCCGTCTCGGGGCTGCTCGGGATGTCCGCCGACGAGATCTCGTCGGCGGTGTCCTCGGGCAAGAGCCTCAACGACCTCGCGAGCGCGAAGGGGGTCTCGCACGACGACCTCGTCGCCGCGCTCGAGGCCGGTGCTCCCGAGGAGCTCCAGGGCACCAGCGCGCTCGACGACATGGTCGAGGACATCGCCTCCCGGACCGGCGCTCCGTCCGGACCCCGCGGTCACGGAGGGCCGCCGCCCGGTCCTCCCCCGGGGGCTAAGGGCGTGCTCAGCGGCGACCTCACCAGCACCCAGCAGAGCGTCCTCGACCAGCTCGCCTCGCTGCTCGACACCTCGTCGGAGGACCTGCAGACGTCGCTGCAGTCGGGCGCCAGCCTGACCGGGCTGCTCGAGGACAAGGGTGTCTCGCTCGACCGGCTCGCCTCGACGCTGCAGTCCGGCTTCCTGGTCGACGTGAGCTTCTGACCGGGAGATGTCCCAGGGGCGGGTGGCGACCCGCCACCCGCCCCTGGGGTCCAGCACCCCTCCTGAGCCTGTCCCTCGGCACGTGGGCCGAGGATCGTCCGTGAGCTGTTAGGGACGCGCCAGCTCGATCTCCTCGAGCGTGCCGTCCTCGGCGAGGTCGACCTCGTCGACGACCGTGCCCGCGACCAGGTCGCTGGTGTCGCCCTCGTCGCCCGAGCCGTGACCGGAGCCGTCGAACCGGATCTCGGTGTCGGTGGTGACGACGAACGTCAGCTGACCCGAGGTGGTCGTGTCGACCACCAGGTCGCCGGTCGCGTCGTCGAAGGAGACGATCGGGCCGAGCAGGTCGTCGTCGTCCTCGCTGTGGTCGCTGCAGCTGTCGTCGACCGCGTCGTCATCGTCCTCGTCGGACTGGCCGTCGTGGTCGGAGTCCTCGTCGCCGTCGAGGATGCCGTCGTCGTCGGAGTCGTCGTCGGACGACCGGGTGCCGTGGTCGTTCTCGTCCTCGTCGGCCAGCCCGTCGCTGTCGGAGTCGTCGTCGTCACGAGCGCAGCTCTCGTCGGAGTCGTCCTCGTCCTCGTTGTCGACGCCGTCGTGGTCACCGTCCTCGTCACCGTCCAGCGTCCCGTCGTCGTCGCTGTCCCGGTCGTCGACGCGCGTCCCGTGCAGGCCGTCGTGCACCTCGTCGCCGTCGTCCTCGCCGTCGCCGTCGGTGTCCTCGTCCGCGGGGTCGCTGCCGTGCCGGAACTCCGCGAGGTTGGCCAGGCCGTCCCGGTCCTTGTCGGCCTTGGCGTTGGCGTGGGCCGGGTCCAGACCGTGCCGGACCTCCCAGCGGTTCGGCATCCCGTCGTGGTCACGGTCGCGCGAGGCGCTCCAGGCAGGAGTGGCGAGCATGGCGGAGCTGACGGCGAGCACGCTGACGCTCGCGAGCAGGGCGAGCCGGCGTCGCGGCCGGCGGGTGGGGACGGTCATGTCGGTGCCTTCACGTTCGTTCGCCCCGCGGGTGCGAGGCTCGATGCGTCAGCGTGACCGACCGACGGCGCCGGGACCACCGAAACGGCGACTTCGGCCGCTGCCCAATGGTCCTAGTACCTCCCCGCGGCGGGGTCAGCCGACCGTCAGCGACAGCGTCAGGAAGGCCGCGCTGGGCGTCCCGTCGGTGACGAAGACCGGGACCTCGAAGACGCCGCTCTCGGTGGGGACACCGCTCAGCTCGCCGGTGTCCATGTCGACCGCGAGCCACGCCGGGACCTCGCCACCGAAGCCCCAGGCGTAGGGCGCGACGCCGCCCCCGTGCGCCAGCGTGACGGAGTAGGGCTGACCGACCACCGCATCCGGAAGCGATGAGGTCGTCACGACCAGCGGGGCGACCACCACCACCGTCAGGATCACCTCAGCGCTGTGGCCCTCGGCGTCGGTCACCCGCACGGTCACCGGGAAGCTCCCGGGGGTCGTCGGGATCCCCGAGACGACTCCCGTGTCGGGATCGAGCAGCACGCCCGGTGGCAGGTCGCCTCCGGAGACGTCCCAGGCGAACGGCGTGGCGCTGCCCTGTGCGGTGAGCGTGAGCTGCCAGGGCTGGTCGACCGGCACCGCGCCCAACCCGAGGACCTCGTCGATGGCGACGAAGGCGACATCGAGGGTGAGCTCGCGGCTCGCCGTCACCCCGTCGGCAGCGGTCGCTGTGACGGTGAACGTCGCCGGCGCACCGTCGAGGGGCACCCCGGCGATCTCACCGGTCGCCGGGTCGAGCGTCAGCCCCGAGGGCAGCGCACCGTCCGACACGTCCCAGGAGACGGGGCGCACACCCCCCGCGACACGCAGCCGGTGGTGGTAGTCCGAGCCGCGGACAGCGGGAGGCAGGTGTGCCGTCCGGACGGCGAGCGGCTGACCGAACGACGTCAGCACGGTGCCACCGGCGCTGGCGAGGGTGAGCCGCAGCAGGCCCGACCCGTCGACCGACACGTCCATCGAGCCGTCCAGGTGGTCGCCCTCCACCCGCCGGAAGTCCAGGGGCGCGCCGTCGGGGTCGAGCGTCGCCAGGGCGTTGACGTGGCGCCGCCGCTCGGCGTCAACCACGTGGGCGGCGACCACCACCTCGCCGTCGGGGCCGAGCGCGAGGTCCTGCGTGCCGGCATCCGCCAGCGTCGTCACCGGAGCCGCCCACGCGAGGGCGCCGTCGGCGTCGTACTTGGAGATGTCGCTGCTGAAGGTGCCCCCGAGGAACGTGTTGCCGGCCGCGTCGACGACCATCGCGTCCGCGACGTCGAGCCGGCGGGTGACGGGGTCGTGTTCGAAGGACGACCAGACCAGCTCGCCGGCCGCGTCGTACTTCAGCAGCAGGACGGAGTAGGAGAAGAGGTCGAGACCGCCGGAGCTCTCGAACACGAAGCCCGACCCTCCGGCGACGAGCACGTTGCCCTCGGGATCGGTGCCGACCCCTCGTCCGAGATCGATCACGTCTCCGTCGGCGTGGAACGTGCGAGCCCACGCCAGGGCGCCGTCGGGGTGGAACCTGAGGGTGAGGACCGACGACTCGCTGCCCTTCTCGAGGGTCCCGACGACCAGGACATCGCCCGACGCGTCGACGGTGACCGCGTTCGCGCGCTCGACCCAGCCCTCGCTGTAGGTGGTCGTCCACACCTCGTCGCCGTCGGCCGTCAGCTTGGTGAGCACGACGTCGGAGTCCGCGTGGAAGTAGGGATACTCCGAGGTGACATAGATGCTGCCGTCCGGTGCGAGCGCCACGCCGGTGCCCCAGTTGGCCCACCAGGACGTGTCACTGCGGCGCAGCCGTCGCCAGACGACGCTGCCGTCGGGCGCGTACTTGGTGACCGCGACGTCCTCGTCGCGGGTCACGGGGTCGGTGTAGCGACCCACGACCACGGTGTTGCCGTCCGCGTCGACGGCGTGGTCCAGCGGGACGACCTCGGCGGGCGCGGAGTGGTCGACGGTGATGACATGCTCGCCCAGGGGGTCGTCCACGACGTTGACGGCGACCTCGACCAGGGTGGCGCGCCCACTGCGGTCGCGCACGCGCACCAGTGCCTTCGTCCGGCCGGCCGCCGCGGGCACGCCCGACAGCACGCCGGTCCTGCCGCCGAGGTCGACCCCGTCGGGAAGGCTGCCGTCCACGAGCGTCCAGGTGACCGGCGCGGTGCCCTCGACGACCTGGAGGCGGTGCTGGTAGGGGAGGCCCACCTGCGCCTGAGCCGTGTAGGGGTCGACCGCCAGTGCCGGCAGCACCCGGGTCAGGCCGCCGGCGCCGAACCTGACGCGGCGGGTGTCGGTGGTGGGGACGAACCGCGCCGAGTAGACGCCGTCGCCGGCGAGGAAGTCCGGCACCACGCCGTCGTCGCGCAGGAGGAAGGTGTCGCCGCGCTCGGTGGACGCGCGCACGGCCCCCGCGGGGTCCCCGCAGTCGACGTGCAGCACCCGGAACGTCACCGGTCGCCCTGCCGGGAGGGGGAAGGTGGGGGGTGCGCCGACCGGGGTCAGCAGCGTGCGGTCGGAGCACGTCACGGCGCCGAGGGCGTCGAGGCGCGCGCCGGTCGCGCTGCTGCCCTCGAGCACGTCCACGGGCTCGGCGCCGGCGAGGATGCGGTTGCGGATCTGCCACGCGGCCAGGTGCGGGTGCCGGGCCTTGACCAGTGCGGCCACCCCGGTCACGTGCGGGGTGGCCATCGACGTGCCGCTCGCCCCGTAGTAGCGCGCGTCGGGGTCGCCGTCGGGGACGAAGTGCGCGCCGTCGCCGTACATGTCGGTGCCGGCCGCCCGCAGCGAGACGATGTCGACGCCCGGAGCGCCGACCAGGACGGTGCCCCGCCCGACGTTGGAGAACGCCGCCGTGTGGTCACTGTCATCGGTCGCGGCCACCGCCAGGACGTTGGGCAGCGGGTAGGAGGCGGGATAGCCGGGTCGCCGGTCGATGTCCTCGCCGTCGTTGCCGGCCGCGGCCACGAACAGCACGCGCAGCTGCCGGCGGATGGCGCGCCTCAACAGCTCGGAGGACCCGCTGCCGGCCCAGCTGTTGTTCGTGGCGACCACCGGGACACCGGCGCGCCGCAGGGCCTTGACATAGTCGAGGCACGCGACCGCACCGTCGGTCGCACCCGAGCCGGTCTCGTCCAGGAAGCGGCACCCGGCGATGCTCACCCGCCAGCTGACGCCCGCGATGCCGATGTGATTGTCGCCGCGTGCGCCGATGGTGCCGGCGACGTGGGTTCCGTGGCCGTTGGTGTCCGACGGGTCCCCGTCGTGGTCGACGGCGTCCCAGCCGTGCACGTCGTCGACATAGCCGTTGTGGTCGTTGTCGCGGTGGTCGCCCGGGATCTCTCCGGGGTTGGACCACACGTTGGGGGCCAGGTCGGGGTGCTCGGCATCGATGCCGGTGTCGATGACGACCACCACCACCGAGCGGCTGCCCGTCGTGCGATCCCACGCGCGGGGGGCGTCGATGTCGGCACCGGCGCGCCCACCGGTCTGCCCGGTGTTGTGCAGCGCCCACTGCTCGGCGACGCGTGGGTCGCTCGGGATGTCCTGCGTCGACCAGGACTGGTTCGGCTCCGCGAAGGCGACGGCCGGGTCGCGTCGGTAGACCTGCACGGCCCGGTCCACATCGGCATCGCCGGCGAGTCGCACGACCGCGAGCCCGCTCTGGGGCTGCTCGCGCACGGCCACCGCCCCCGCGCGACGGTTGAGCGAGGCGCGCAGCCGTTGTTGGTCGGCCGTCCCGAACTCCGTCGACCGGTCGGGTCCGCGGGGCACCTTGTAGTGCACGACCACCTCGGGCGGACGACCCGCGTCGGGTCGGAACGGGTCGGCCGCGGGAAGCGGGAGGCCTCCGGCGTCGGGGCCTCCGGCCTCGGCCGCCGCGGCCGGGTGGTCGGTCAGGGCGAGCAGGGGCAGCAGCAGCATCCCGCCGAGCGCAGTGGCGATCGTGGAATGCGAGGTCGAACGATCGCGCACGGCCGCAGGCTATCGACGGAAGGGGTCCCACCCGCCACCTGTCCGAAAGGGCTGTTGCGGGCGATGTCGCGTCGCACCCGGCCGGGCTCGCAGGGGACGGGCAGGGGCGGACGGGTATCTGGGCGGCCTCCCTCGGCTCCTCGGAGGAGTTCGCGCCAGGTCCGTGGGGAGGCTCGATGAGCGCACTGATGACGACGCCCGCTGCCGCGGGACCGGAGCCGGCGACGGGCGCGCCCACGCCGTACCTCACCCTCGACGTCGGCGCCGCCGTCGCCCGCTGCGCCGCGCTCCGCGAGGCGCTGCCGGGCGCCGGGATCCACTACGCGGTCAAGGCCAACCCGGATCCCACGCTGCTCGCCGCGCTGGCGCGCACGGGCAGCAGGTTCGACGTCGCCAGTCCCGCCGAGGTCGACCTCGCGCTGGCCGCGGGAGCGGTCCCGCAGGAGCTCGTCTACTCCAACCCCGTCAAGGCGCGCGCCGACGTCGTCGCGGCGCACGCGAGCGGGGTGCGGCTGTTCGTCGCCGACTCCGTCCCGGAGATCGACAAGCTCGCCGAGGCCGCTCCCGGCAGCAGCGTGCTCTGCCGCCTGCTCACCAGCGGTGCCGGGTCGGCCTGGCCGCTGTCGCGCAAGTACGGCGTCTCCGCGGCCGAGGCCGTCCACCTGCTCGTCTTCGCCGCCGCCGCCGGTCTCGACCCCGCGGGCGTCAGCTTCCACGTGGGCTCGCAGCAGGGGGACCCCCACGCCTGGCGCGGGCCGGTCCGGGATGCGGCCCGGGTCTTCCAGGCGCTCCGGCTGCGTGGGCTGCGACCCTGGCTGCTCGACCTGGGCGGCGGCTTCCCGGCCGCGCTGGCGGGCCCGGTCCCGCCGCTGTCGGCCTATGGCCGCGCGATCGAGTCCGCCCTCCGGCGGTCCTTCGGGGACGGCCGGCCGGAGGTGATCGTCGAGCCCGGGCGCGGCATCGTCGCCGACGCCGGAACGCTCACCACGAGCGTCATCGGCGTGGTCGAGCGAGGCGGGCGACGCTGGGTCTTCCTGGACGCCGGTGTCTTCACCGGGCTGGTGGAGACCCTGGACGAGGCGATCCGCTACCGGTTGCGGACCGAGGTGTCCGGGCCGACCGGGCCCTGCGTGCTCGCCGGCCCCACGTGCGACAGCGCCGACGTGCTCTATGAGAGGCAGCCCGTGCAGCTCCCCCTGGCACTGCGCGAGGGCGACCGGGTGGTCGTCGAGGCGGCGGGCGCCTACACGTCGTGCTACTCGACGGTCGGCTTCAACGGGTTCGCTCCGCTGCGCACCGAGGTGGTCGGCGTCGGCTGACGCCGGCCGCTCGCCCGACCGCCGGCGGCGTCAGCGGTCCAGGTCGTCGACGATGTCGGCGTGGTCGAGGGCGACCTCGACGGCCCCGATGAGGGTGGCGTCCTCGCCGAGCGAGGTCGACACGATGAGCGTCTGGGTCGCCACCGCGTCCAGGCAGTGCCGCTTCAGGGTGGCGCGCAGTGGCGCGAGCACCAGGTCACCGGCGATGGCCAGCTCACCGCCGACGACGATGGTGCCGGGCTCGAGGAGGTTGACCACGACCGCGATCGTGCGACCGAGGTGTGTGCCGACGTCCTCCAGTGCCCGGATCGCGGCCGGGTGCCCGCCGCGGGCCTCGGCGACGACCTCGGCGAAGGAGTCGCCCGGGAGCGTGGTGGACAGCGCCGCCAGCACGTGGGGGACCGACACGTAGGCCTCGAGGCACCCCCGGTTGCCGCACCGGCAGTAGGGGCCGGTCTCGTCGACGGTGGCGTGCCCGAGCTCGCCGGCCATGCCCGTGGCCCCGCGCTGGAGGCGGCCGTCGAGGATGATGCCGGCGCCCACGCCCGAGGAGACCTTGAGGAAGATCAGGGACTTGCCGCGGTCCGGACCTCCGCGGCGCAGCTCGGCCAGCGCCCCCAGGTTGGCGTCGTTGTCGACGACGACGGGGAGGCCGAGCTTGTCCGCGGCGATGGCGGTCGCGTCGAGGCCGATCCACCCGGGGAGGATGCCGGGGCTCTGGACGACGCCCCTGGCGAGCGGCGCCGGCAGCCCGATGCCGACGTGCCGCACCTGGGTGCGCGGCTCTCCGGCCTCGGTCAGCGTCTGGTCGAGGAGGTCGCTGGCGAGCGTCAGCCCGTCGTCGGCCCGGTGGTCGGCGGCCAGCTGGATGCGCCGCTGGGCGAGGATCTGCCCGGCGAGGTCGCCCACCGCGACGCCCAGGTGGCTGTGCCCGAACGAGATGCCCGCCACCAGCCCGGCGCCGCGCACGATGCGCACCCGGCCGCCCCGGCGCCCGGAGCTGGGGCCGACCTCGACGATGCCGGCGGCCGCCATGTTGCGCACGATGCCGGAGATGGTCGCCGGCGACAGCTCGGTGCGTCGCGCGAGCTGCGCCTGGGTCAGGTCGCTCCCCCGGCGCTGGGCGCCGCGCAGGGTGTCCAGGATGCGTCGGACGTTGGCATCGCGCAGGGCCGCTGTGGAGCCGGGTTGCGGATGACTCGCAGGCATGGGGCCATCGTGGTGCGCGTCACCCCTTTTGGTCAAGACATGAATACGAGAGTGTTGATGACGGCCGAGTGTCCAATCGTTATGTTCGACTCTTGACAACGAACCCTGTGGTGGTGGTTACATGGCCGATACCAGCAGCCTTCACAGAAGGGGAACTCACACCCATGCGCAAGAGCCTCAGCTCGACGCTGGCAGTCCTGGCAGCCTTTGCCATGGTGGTCAGCGCGTGCGGCAACGACGACTCGGGCAACAGCTCGGGGGACAGCACGAAGTCGTCCGACGGTCCGCTCGTCGGCGTCATCCTGCCCGACACCACGTCGTCTGCCCGCTACACCCAGTACGACGCCCCGCTGCTCACCAAGGCCTTCGAGGACGCCGGCATCAAGGCCGACATCCAGAACGCCCAGGGTGACAACGCCAAGTTCGTCTCGATCGCCCAGTCGATGATCTCCGAGGGCGTCAAGGTCCTGGTCATCGACCCGGCCGACCCGGCCACCGGCATCAGCGTGGAGAGCTCCGCCAAGGCCGCGGGCATCGCCGTCATCGACTACGACCGCGTCAACCTCGGTGGCTCCGCCGACTACTACGTGTCGTTCGACAATGTGGCCGTGGGCAAGCTCCAGGGTCAGGGTCTCCTCGACTGCCTCGGCGACAAGCAGGGCGCCCAGATCATCGAGCTCAACGGCGGCACCGACATCGACAACAACGCGGTGCTGTTCAAGCAGGGCGCCCACGAGGTCCTCGACCCGGCCGTCGAGTCCGGTCAGATCAAGATCGCCCAAGAGGTCGACGTCAGCAAGTGGGACAACTCCGTGGCCGCCACGGACTTCCAGCAGCTGCTCACCAAGAACGGTGGGAAGGTCGACGGCGTGCTCGCCGCCAACGACGGCATCGCCGCCGCCGCGATCGGCATCCTGAAGTCCAAGAACCTCCAGGTTCCCGTGACCGGCCAGGACGCCACCACGCAGGGCCTCCAGTTCATCCTCACCGGTGACCAGTGCATGACGGTCTTCAAGGACGTCTCGCAGGAGGCCGACGCGGCCGCCAAGCTGGCGATCGCGCTGGCCAAGGGTGACACCGCCTCCGCCGAGGCGATGGCCACCGGTTCGCTCGAGGACCCCGAGAACGGTCGCACCATCCCGTCCGTGCTCCTGGTCCCCCAGGCGATCACCATCGACAACGTCCAGGACGTCGTCGACGCAGGCGCCATCACGGTGGCGGATCTGTGCAAGGGTGTCGAGCAGGCGTGCAAGGACGCCGGCATCAGCTGACGCATCCATCGAAGGAGGTGTGGCCCGGCCCAGTGCCGGGCCACACCCGTATCGAGAAGGAGATCCGATGACCGATCCGATCCTGCGGGTGGAGGGGCTGAACAAGAGCTTCGGGCCCGTCCACGTCCTCCACGATGTCGACTTCGCCGTCTACCCCGGCGAGGTCACCGCTCTCGTCGGCGACAACGGCGCCGGCAAGTCCACCCTGGTCAAGTGCGTCGCCGGAATCTACTCCGTCGACTCCGGCCAGATGTACTGGGAGGGCAAGCCGGTCACGATCTCGGCCCCCTCCGTCGCCGCCTCGCTCGGCATCGAGTTCGTCTACCAGGACCTCGCCCTGGCCGACAACCTCGACATCACCCAGAACATGTTCCTCGGACGCGAGTCCCGCAAGGGCCCGTTCCTCTCCGACGCGGAGATGGAGACCAAGGCCCGCGAGACGCTGCGCAGCCTCGCGGTGCGCACCATCAACTCGGTGCGCCAGTCCGTCGCCAGCCTGTCGGGAGGTCAGCGGCAGACCGTCGCGATCGCCCGCGCCGTGCTGTGGAACGGCAAGGTCGTCTTCCTCGACGAGCCGACCGCCGCCCTCGGTGTCGCCCAGACCAAGCAGGTGCTCAACCTCGTCCGCCGCCTGGCCGACAGCGGCATCGGAGTCGTGCTGATCTCGCACAACATGAACGACGTCGTCCAGGTCGCCGACCGGGTGGACGCGCTCTACCTCGGACGCGTGGCGGCCGAGGTCAAGGTCAGCGAGTCCAGCACCAGCCAGATCGTCGAGCTCATCACCACCGGCCGCAGCGGCAACATCGGCCTGTCCGCCGCCACCGCCGCCGAGAGCGCCTAGGAGGGCACCGTGAGCACCGACATCGAGACCGAGCTCGAGCACAGCGGCGACGACCCTCGCACGAGCTTCCGCGTCGACACCCAGCCGCGCGGCCTCGGCATCGCCTTCCGGGAGTACGTCGCGCGGGTGCGCGGCGGAGAGCCCGGCGGCCTGCCGGCCGTCCTCGGCCTCCTCTTCATCGGCATCCTGTTCTGGATCACGACCCCGCTTTTCCTCACGGCCAACAACATCGGCAACCTGATGTCGCAGGCCTCCTTCATCGCCCTCATCGCCCTCGGCCTGGTCTTCGTGCTGATCCTGGGCGAGATCGACCTGTCCGCCGGTGCCACTGGCGGCGTGGCGGCGGGCTTCGCGGCGCAGGCCCTCCGCTCGGAGGACCTGCACACGGCGGTCGGCGGGGGTGTGTTCTATGCCCTCATCGCGGCCATGCTCGCGTGCGCCGGGCTGGCGCTGTGGAAGCGGCTGCCCGTCGTGAGCGCCCTGATCGTGCTCGGGGTCCTGCTGGAGCTGTTCGGCTGGACCAGCAACGTGTGGGTGACCTTCGCGTTCGCGGTCTCCATCGGTATCGCGATCGGCGTCGTCAACGGCATCCTGGTCACCGCGCTCGGCATCCCGTCGTTCATCGTGACCCTGGCCCTGCTGCTGACCTGGACCGGCGTCACCCTCGACGCGGTCAAGAGCCAGTCGATCGGCACGGCCAACTACGACCCGTGGTTCTCCATGACCCACAAGAACATGTCGCCGGGACTCAGCTGGGCGTTCTTCGTCGTGCTGATCGTGGGCTACGGCGTGGTCACCTGGATGCGGCAGCAGCGTCGCGCCAAGCTCGGCGTCTCCCACGACAACCCGTCCCTGATGGCACTGCGGACGGGCGTGCTGCTCGTCGGCGGCGCGCTGGTCGTGTGGTGGCTCAACCAGAACCGCAACCCCAACCCGGGGCCCGAGATCAAGGGCATCCCCTGGGCGGCCAGCGTGCCGATCGCGTTCATGGTGGTCTTCACGATCGTGCTCACCCGCACCTCGTGGGGCCGACACCTCTATGCCATCGGCGGCAACATCGAGGCGGCCCGCCGCACCGGCATCCCCGTCGACCGGGTGCGGATCACGGCCTTCGTGATCTGCTCGGCGATGGGTGCCGTCGGCGGCCTGTTCCTGGCCGACTTCAACGGTGGCGCCCAGCCGGCACTGGGCCAGGGCAACACGCTGCTCTATGCCGTGGCCGCTGCCGTCATCGGTGGCACCTCGCTGTTCGGTGGTCGCGGCAAGCCGCGCGACGCGCTCATCGGCGCCCTCGTGATCGCCATGATCCCGAACGGCATCCAGCTGCACCCCGGCCTGCCCATCAGCGTGGTCCAGGAGATCACCGGAGCCGTGCTCCTCATCGCGGCCTCGGTCGACGCGGCCAGCCGCAGACGGTCGCGCAAGGGCTAGGCAGCAAGGGCGCTCAACGCCCGGCGTACGACGCGGCCACCGCCGCGCCGAGCCGGGCGTTGTTGCGCACCAGGGCAATGTTGGCCGTGAGGCTGGCGCCGTCGGTGAGCTCGACGATCCGGCCGAGGAGATAGGGCGTCGCGTCCCTGCCGGAGATGCCCAGCCGGTCCAGGTCGGCGAGGGCCCGCTCGATGACCAGGCCGATCGTGGCCGCGGGGATCTCGTCCGCGGCGGGGATGGGGTTGGCGACCACCAGACCGGAGTGGATGCCGAGGCCCCAGTGGGCGGCCATGACCGCGGCCACCTCCTCGGCGGACTCGACCCGCATCGGAGCGCGGAAGTCCGACGTCCGGGAGTAGAAGGACGGGAACTCGTCGGCACCGACCGCCATGACGGGCACGCCGTAGGTCTCGAGCGTCTCCAGGGTCAGCCCGATGTCGAGGATGCTCTTCACCCCGGCCGACACGACCGCGACGGGCGTGGTCGACAGCTCGACCAGGTCGGCGGAGATGTCGAAGGTCCGCTGGGCGCCACGGTGCACGCCGCCGAGACCGCCGGTGACGAACACGCTGATGCCCGCCAGTGCGGCGAGCCGCATCGTGGAGGCCACCGTGGTGGCGCCGTGCAGCCCGCGGCCGACGACGTAGCCGAGGTCCCGGACGCTCACCTTGCTCACCGACCCGTCCGACCCGAGCAGCTCGAGGTCCTCGGCCGACAGGCCGATCCGGGGTCGGCCACCCAGCACCGCGATGGTCGCGGGGGTCGCCCCGTGCTCGCGGACGATCTGCTCCACCTCCCGGGCCATGGCGACGTTCTCGGGGTAGGGCATGCCGTGGCTGATGATCGTGCTCTCCAGCGCCACCACGGGACGGCCCTCGGCCAGGGCGTCGGCGACCTCGTTGGTGACGGTGAGCAACGGGTGGGTCATGGGGTCCTCTCTGGTCGGGTGCCGGCCAGGGTCTGCTCGACCAGGGCGGGGGTGAGGTCCCGACGGACGGTGTCGGGCACCGCCACGGTCAGGGCGGCCGCCGCCTGGCCGAACGCCGCCGCCTCCGCGGGGGTGGCGCCGGCCAGCAGTCGATGACAGTACGCCGCCAGCATGGCGTCGCCGGCACCGGTCACGTCGACCACGGGGCCGGGGTGGACGGGCAGGTGCACGGGCTCGGCGGACGCGTCCACCAGCATCGACCCGGACGGGCCGAGCCGGACCCAGACGTGCCGCACGCCGCGGGCGAGGAGCGACCGGGCGGCGGCCAGTGCCGGCGCCGCGCCGTCGGCCGCCGCTCCGGCGAGGGCCGCCAGCTCGCCGGCGTTGGGGGTCAGGGTGTGCGGTGCGTGGCCGCCGAGGAGGTGGGCCAGCCGCGCCGCCTTGGGCACGCTGACCGGGTCCGCCACCACCGGGACGGCCGCGGCGTCGGCCAGGCGGAGGGCGGTGGCGAGGGTGGTGGGGGCCAGGTTGGCGTCGAGGACGAGGAGGCCCGCCCCCTCGAGGAGTCCTCGACACGCGTCGACGTCCTCGGGCGCCAGGGCGTCGGTCGCGGCCATGTCCGCCACGGCCAGCGCCATCTCCCCGGAGGAGTCGAGCACGGCCGTGTAGGTGCCGGTGGGCACGGGCAGGCGCCGGACGGAGTCGATGACGACGCCGGCCGCCGCGGTCTCGCCGAGGAGCGCGTCGCCGATGGGGTCGGCCCCCACCGCCGCGACGAGATGGACGGGGGTCCCCAGCCGCGCCAGGTTCTCCGCGACGTTGCGCCCCACTCCGCCCGGCGACATCCGCATCGTCCCCGGGTTGCTCGTCCCGGCCACCAGCGGTTCCGTGCTGCGCGCCTTGAGGTCCATGTTGGCCCCGCCCACCACGACGACGTACGGCGGCCTGCTCACACCCGGACCGTACTACCGCCGGGTCGAGGCGACGCCCTCCTCGACCGGACGCTCCATCGGGAGGTGCAGGACCCCGGCGTCGTCGAACGCCGGGCCGGTGACCTCGAACCCGAAGGAGGCATACCAGTCCGCGAGGCCGGTCTGGGCGTCGAGGCGGGCCGGGCGGTCCCCGATCTCGGCCATGACGGCGCGCATCAGGAGGTCGGCGAGGCCGCGGCCCCGGAAGGCGGGGGCCACGACGACCCGGCCGACCCGCAGTGCGTCGCCGTCGTCGAGCAGGCGAGCGCAGCCGACGAGCTCGCCCTCCTCCTCGAGCAGGAAGTGCCGGGTCGTGGGCTCGAGGTCGCGGCCGTCCAGGTCGGGGTAGGGCGAGGCCTGCTCGACGACGAACACCTGCTGCCGGAGCCGCCACAGCGCATAGGCCGTCGTGGGGTCGAGGTCGGCGAAGGTCACGGATCGGAGGGTCATCCCAGGAACTCCAGGGTCCGGGCCAGGGCGCGGCGCGCCTCGGGAAGGGTCGGCAGGATGCTGTAGACGTGGATGAGGTCGGCCTCCTCCACGGCGGTGAGGTCCCAGGTCGACGCGGCGGCGCGGCGGGCGAGCAACCGACAGCCCGGGGCGAGCAGGTCGCGGGTGCCATAGAAGAGCAGCCCGGGCGGCAGCCCGTCGAGGTCGGCGAGGGCCGGGCTGACCTCGGGACGCCCCAGGTCCTGCTCGGAGCCGGCCCACCAGCGGGCATAGGCGTGCAGCTTGCCCAGGTGCAGCCACGGGTCGCGCGCCGCGAACCGTGCCGTCTCGGGCGTGCTCGTCGTCAGGTCGACCCACGGAGCGTGCAGCACCAGGTGTGTCGGCAGCGGCAGCCCCCGGTCGCGCAGCGAGAGCGCCACCGACAGCGCGAGGTTGCCGCCCGCGGAGTCGCCGGCCAGCACCGCACCGCCGGGCTCGCCGGCCCACCGGGCCACGATCTCGGTGAGCTGGTCGTGGGAGTCGCGCCAGGTGTGCTCGGGCGTCAGCGGGTAGTCGGCCATCACCACCCGCGCTCCGATCGCGGACGCCACCCGGGTCGCCCACCGGACGTGGAACGCGTCGATCGGCGCGACGAACGCACCGCCGTGCAGGTGCACGAGGGTGCGGGTGACGGTCCGGCCACGCGGCGTGATGACGAAGGACGGGAAGCCGCCCGCATCGCGCTGCTCGACCGACCACCGCCGCGCGAAGCCCGGCACCGCCCGCGTCGGCAGGCCGCGCCGCAGCCCGGCGTGCAGCGCCTCCAGCCGGGCGCGCTCGGTGTCCTCGTCGACGAGCTCCCGAGCACGGCGCACCCGCGGCACGACGTGGGCGAGGAGCTGGTGCCGCAGGCTCGGCATCAGGCGGGTCCGTGCGCGGTCAGGCTCAGCGTCATGAACACGCTGTGCGGGTCGAGCACGTAGTCACCGAACGGGGGGCAGTCGCGGAAGCCGTGGCGGCGGTAGAGCCGGTGGGCCGGTGCGAAGAAGTCCCCGGTCCCCGTCTCGAGGAAGAGGTCGGTGTAGCCACGGCTCCGCGCCTGCGCGACGACGTGCCGCAGGAGCTCGGTGGCGACGCCACGCCCGCGGGCCCCGTGCGACGTGCGCATCGACTTGACCTCGCCGGCCGTCGCGGCGAGCTCCTTGAGCCCCGCACAGCCCAGCACCTCGCCGTCGACCGTGGCGGTCCAGAACGACAGCGACGGGTCGGCCAGCTCCTCGTGGTCGAGCGCGTGCACGCTCTCGGGGGGCGACGTGGCGTGCATGTCGGCGAGGTGCTCCTCCAGCAGGCGCCGGACGGCCGGGTCCGCGAGGTCGCCCACCGCGACCTCCACGGTCGTCCTCGCCGCGGAGGTCGGGTCGCTCGGCACGCGCTCAGGATAGGGGCGCTCCGAGGAGCGGTGTCACACGACGGGCCCGGCCGGTGTCCTGATGTGGACAGCCACACACGAGGAGGACCCCATGCCCAGCACGTTCCGCATCCCCCGCGCCGATCTCGGCTCGCCGTTCGGCCGCCTGCTCACCGTGGTCTCCCGCCGGATGTACGGCGAGGTGCCCGACGGTGTCCACGTCTATGCCCACCACCGCCGCGTCCTCCGGGCGGTGCTGGGGCTCGAGCGCAAGGTCGCCAGGTGGAACGAGCTCGACCCCCTCCTCAAGAGCTATGCCCAGCTGGCGTCCGCCTCGGTCATCGGCTGCAGCTGGTGCGTCGACTTCGGCTACTACCTGGCGCACTGCGACGGCCTCGACGAGCGCAAGGTGCGCGAGGTCCCTCGCTGGCGCGAGTCCGACGTCTTCGACGAGCTGGAGCGCAAGGTGCTCGCCTATGCCGAGGCGATGACCACGACCCCGCCCACGGTCACCGACGAGATGGTCGCCTCGCTCGTGGAGCGGCTGGGGACGCCAGCGGTCGTCGAGCTCACCCAGATGGTCGCGCTGGAGAACATGCGGTCGCGGTTCAACTCCGCCGCGGGGCTCGCGTCCCAGGGCTTCTCCGACGTCTGCGAGCTCCCCCTCGCCGTACCGTCGACCCCATGACCGGCACCGCCGCCCAGCAGGCGTTCGAGGACCACCGCGGGCTGCTGTTCACCGTGGCCTACGAGATGCTCGGCTCCGCGGCCGACGCCGAGGACGTCGTGCAGGAGACCTGGCTGCGCTGGGCCGACGTCGACCACGCGGAGGTCCGCGACGGGCGCGCCTTCCTGGTCAGGATCGCGACCCGGCTCGCCCTCAACCGGCTCCGCACCATCGCCCGGCGGCGCGAGGCCTACGTCGGCCCGTGGCTCCCGGAGCCGCTGCTGACCACACCGGACGTGGCCGACGACGTCGCGCTGGCCGACTCCGTGTCGACCGCGATGCTGCTCGTGCTGGAGACCCTGGCACCGGTGGAGCGGGCGGTGTTCGTGCTGCGCGAGGTGTTCGACCTGCCCTACGAGGAGATCGCCGAGGCCGTCGGGAAGTCGGCCGACGCCACCCGCCAGACCGCGCTGCGGGCCCGGCGGCATGTCGCGGCCCGCCGCCCGCGCCGGTCCGTCGACCGGAGCGAGAGCGCGCACGCCGTCGAGTGCTTCCTCGCAGCGGCGCGCACGGGCGACCTGCAGCCCCTGCTCGAGGTGCTCGCTCCCGACGTCGTGCTGCTGTCCGACGGCGGCGGCCTCGTCTCGGCGGCGCGCCGGCCGGTGGTGGGGCGCGACAACGTGGCCCGGTTCCTGGCGGGGGTCGCCAGCAAGGGTGCCGCCGAGCCGCACCTGGTCTGGGTCAACGGCACCCCCGCACTCCAGGCGACCCGCGACGACCGGCCGGTCACCCTCATCACGCTGCGCGTCGAGGACGGGCTCGTCGCGGCGATCTATGTCGTGGTCAACCCCGACAAGCTCGACCGCCTGGACCGGCCCGCGGACCTCTCCCGAGGAGGTGCCGGCGCCGCGACGTAACATGGGGGCCACACGACAGGGGAGCACGTCGGCCGCGGTGACGCGGAGGCGGGCTGAGAGTGCGGATCCGCCGCAGACCCTCGAACCTGCACCGGTTAGCACCGGCGAAGGGAGTCACCGTGAGGCTGTCCATGCCTGCCCGCGCCGCCGCGGGGATCGCCGCCTGCCTGCTGGCCTCCGGCTGCAGCCTCGTCGGGGAGCCCTCCGACGACGGCTCCGCCGGTGCCGGCGGCAGCGACACCGTCGTCCTCGTCACCCACGACTCGTGGGCGCTGCCCAAGAAGCTGGTGGCCGCGTTCGAGCAGCAGTCGGGCCTTCGACTGGAGGTCGAGGCCGCCGGCGACGCCGGCACGCTGACCAACAAGCTCGTGCTCACCGCCGACGACCCGACCGGTGACGTCGCGTTCGGTGTGGACAACACCTTCGCGTCGCGGGCCCTGGACGCCGGGGTCTTCGACGAGGCCGGCGTCGAGCCCGCGCCCGGCGCCGACGCCTACGCGCTGGCGGACGGTGCGGACCGGCTGGTTCCCGTCGACTTCGCCAACGTGTGCGTCAACGTCGACACGACCTGGTTCGCCGACCACGACCAGGCGCCGCCCCGCACCTTCGAGGACCTCGTCGACCCGGCCTACCGGGACCTGTTCGTGGCGCCGGGGGCCGCCACCAGCTCCACCGGCATGGCGTTCCTGCTCGCGACCGTCGCACGCTTCGGCGACGCCTGGCCGGACTACTGGTCGCAGCTGATGGCCAACGGCGCCACGCTGACCGACGGATGGAGCGACGCCTACTACGTGGACTTCACGCAGGGCGGTGGCCACGGCAAGCGGCCGGTCGTCCTGTCCTACGACTCCTCGCCGGCCTTCACCCTCGACCACGGCGCCAGCACCACCAGGGCGCTGCTCGACACGTGCTTCCAGCAGGTGGAGTACGCCGGCGTGCTGGCCGGTGCGGCCAACCCCGAGGGTGCGCGGGCCTTCCTCGAGTTCCTGGAGAGCCCCGAGGTGCAGGCGGCGCTCCCGGAGAGCATGTATGTCTTCCCGGTCCGGGACGGGGTCGAGCTCCCGGCGGTGTGGGCGAAGTTCGCCCGCAAGCCGAGCGACCCCGCCACCCTCGACCCGGCCGACATCGCCGCGCACCGCGACGAGTGGCTGACCACGTGGACCGACGTCACCACCCGCTGACCCGGGGCGCCTCGCGGGGTCGGCTCGCCGGGCTGGCCGCGCTGGCGCTCGTGCCGCTGCTGGTGCTCGGTGTCTTCTTCGTCGTCCCGGTCAGCGGCATGCTGGCCCGCGGTCTGTGGCCCGACGGTCGGCTCGACCTGGCCGGGATCGCCGAGGTGCTGGCCAGGCCGCGGGTCCACCGCGTGGTGTGGTTCACCGTCTGGTCGGCGACGCTCGCCACGGTGCTCTCGGTCCTGCTGGGCCTCCCCGCGGCCTCGGCGCTGCACCGGCTCGAGTTCCCGGGACGGCGGGTCCTGCGGGCCCTGGTCCTCGTGCCGTTCGTCCTGCCCACGGTGGTCGTCGGCGTCGCCTTCCGCCAGCTGTTGGGCGAGGGCGGCCCGCTGGGGTTCCTGGGCCTCGACGGCACCGCGACCGCGGTCGTCCTCGGCCTGGTGTTCTTCAACGTGTCGGTGGTCGTGCGAGCCGTGGGCACGGCCTGGGAGGGGCTGGACCCCCGGCCGGGTGAGGCGGCGGCAGCGCTCGGCGCGACCCCGGCGCAGGTCTGGTGGACGGTCACCTGGCCCGCGCTGCGGCCGGCGGTCGCCTCGGCGGCGAGCGTGGTCTTCCTCTTCTGCGCGACGGCCTTCGGCATCGTGCTCACCCTGGGCGGGCTCCGGCACGCGACGGTCGAGTCGGAGATCTACCTGCTCACCACCAACCTGCTCGACCTGCAGGCGGCGGCCGCGCTCTCCCTGCTCCAGCTGGTGGTCGTGGTGGTGCTGATGGCCGCCACCCAGCGGCTCCGCCGCACGTCCGGCCCGGCCGGAGCCCGCTCGGTGACCCGTCCCCGGCGGCCACGCGCCGGCGACCTACCCACGCTCGCCCTCACCGGGGTGCTGCTCGTCCTCGTCGGCGCCCCGATCCTCACCCTGCTCGCCGGGTCGCTGCAGGTGGCGGGCGAGGGCTGGGGGCTCGGCAACTACCGCGCCCTCACGGGCGACCCCCACGGGCTGACCGTGCCGGTCAGCGAGGCACTGCTCAACTCGCTGCGCACCGCGGTCGACGCCACGTGGATGTCGCTGCTCCTCGGGGTGCTGGTCGCGGTGGTCGCCACCCGTCGCTCCGTCACGCCCACCGAGCGTCGGGTGCGCGCCGGGCTCGACGCGCTCTTCATGCTGCCGCTCGGGGTGTCGGCCGTGACCGTGGGCTTCGGCTTCCTCATCACGCTCGGCCGGCCGCCCCTCGATCTGCGCGACAGCCCCCTGCTGGTGCCGATCGCCCAGGCGCTGGTCGCGCTCCCGCTCGTGGTGCGCACCCTCGCGCCGGTGCTCGCGGGCATCGACGACCGGCAGCGGCAGGCCGCGTCCTCGCTGGGTGCCTCGCCCGCACGGGTGTGGCTCACGGTCGACCTGCCGGCCCTGCGCCGGCCGCTGCTCGCCGCGGCGGGGTTCGCCTATGCCGTGTCGCTGGGCGAGTTCGGCGCGACGTCGTTCCTGGCGCGCGAGGACCGCCCCACGCTGCCGGTGCTGATCTTCCGCCTGCTCGGTCATCCGGGGGTCGACAACTACGGCATGGCCCTGGCCGGCTCCGTGGTGCTCGCCGGCACCACCGCCGGGGTGATGCTCGTCGTCGAGCGGCTCCGGGTCCCGTCTGTGGGAGCGTTCTGAGGATGCTCCAGCTCGATCACGTGACCGTGACCTACGGCGACCGGCCGGCGGTCGACGACGCCAGCCTCCAGCTCGCCCGCGGCCAGGTGCTGGCGGTCCTCGGGCCCTCCGGCTGTGGCAAGTCCACCCTGCTGCGGGCGGTGGCCGGCCTCGAGCCGGTCGCGTCCGGTCGCGTCCTGGCCGAGGGGCGCGACCTCGCGGGCGTCCCGACGCACCGACGCGGGTTCGCCCTGATGTTCCAGGACGGGCAGCTGTTCCCCCACCTCACGGTCGGCCGCAACGTGGGCTATGCCCTGCGCCTCCAGCGGGTCCCCGCCCTGCGGGCGACCGCTCGCGTCGAGGAGCTCCTCGCGCTGGTGGGCCTGGCGGGCCATGCCGACCGCCTCCCCGCGACGCTCTCGGGCGGCGAGCAGCAGCGGGTCGCCCTGGCCCGCGCCCTGGCCGTCGACCCGCGACTGCTGCTGCTCGACGAGCCGCTCTCCTCACTCGACGCCGGGCTGCGCGAGCGGCTCGCGAGCGACCTGCGCGAGATCCTGCGGGCGGCGGGCACCACCACGGTCCTGGTCACCCACGACCACGAGGAGGCCTTCACCGTCGCCGACCGGATGGCGGTGATGCGCGAGGGCCGGATCGTCCAGGAGGGCGCGATCGCCGACGTGTGGGCGGGGCCGGCGGACGCCGACACGGCGCTGTTCCTGGGCTACGCCACGGTGCTCGGCGGGGCCGCGGCGTCCCGGGTGCTGCGCGCGGCTGGGCTCGCGGTCGCGCCCGCGGTCGCCGTACGACGCTCGGCGCTCACGCTCCACGACGACGGCGTCCTCGAGGGTGTGGTCGAGTCGGCCCGGGCGACGCCCGAGCAGGTGCGGCTCGTCGTGGACGTGGAGGGTGTCGGCGAGGTCGACGCGGTCGCTCCGCTCGGGGCGCATGCCGGCCCGGGCGACCCGGTGCGGCTGCGTGTCGACCCCGCCCGGCTGGCCGTGCTCCCCAGCGCCTGACATCAGCCTCGACGGCCGACGCTCCTGTCACGGGCTGCGGTCGCCGCCCTAGACTGGCGAGGTGCATCGCCGGGCCCAGGCCTCCATGATCGCGATCGCCGCAGTCATGGGGCTGCTCGCGATCGTGACCGCGGCGTCCCTGGACAAGCGCCTGCTGGACCCCGACGGGTTCCTGGGACCCTCCTGGATGCGGCTGCCCCTCCTGGTCGGGGGCGCGTTCCTCGCCGACCTCGTGCCGCGGACGCTCTGGGCCTCGCGGTTCAAGCCCCGCGAGATGCCCAAGATGATGTCGGAGCGGATCCGCGACCACTGGACCCGCGAGCGGGTCACGTCGGTCGTGCTGGGCGTCGTGTGCTTCTACATCACCTATGTGAGCTACCGGAACCTCAAGTCGTTCCTGCCCTTCGTGCGCGGTGACGGCAAGGACCTGGTGACCTACGACCGCGACCTGCACCTGATCGACCGGACCCTGATGTTCGGGCACGAGCCGGCCCTGATCCTGCACCGGATCCTCGGCACCGACGTCTCGGCGCACTTCCTGTCCACGATCTACCTCTGGTTCCTGCCCCTCGTGCCGCTGGCGCTCGCGGCCTGGCTGGTCTGGTCGCGGAACGTCTCCTTCGGCTACTGGTTCGCGGTCTCGCAGTGCATCGCCTGGACGCTCGGCACGGCGTCCTACTACGCGCTCCCCACGCTGGGTCCGGGCTTCGAGTACTCCTGGCTCTACCACGACCTCGCCCCCACCGCCTCGTCGCACCTCATGGAGGTGCTCATCGACGGCCGGCAACAGGTGAACGGCAACGTGCTCCAGGACGCCGTGCAGTCGGTCGCCGGCTTCGCCAGCCTGCACTGTGCGATCACGATGCTGGTCGCGATGATGATCCAGGCCACCATCAGGTCCCGGCTGCTGCGCTTCCTCGGATGGGCCAACTTCGGGGTGACCGTGGTCGCGACGCTCTACTTCGGCTGGCACTACATCGCCGACGACGTCGCCGGGATCGTGATCGCGCTCGTGTCGTTCTATCTCGGAGGCGTCGCCACCCATCAACGGTTCGACCGTCACCCGGTCATCGACGAGCTCGCCTCGGAGTCGTCGGTCACGGCTGCCGACTGACTCGCTGCGCCGGGTCGCGAATTACACTGGTGTGGTTTGTCAAGGCGACACGCCGTGATTTCTGTCTATTTCTGTGAAAAGTGTTCCCTCTGTGACTTCTGAGCACTAGCGTGCCGGGAGTGCCTCGGGCGATGGGGAAGTCGCCCGAGGCCACACCAGCAGCCAGGCCACCGAGCCACGAGGGGGACATCACCGTGCGAGCGCTCCGACGCCCGACAGCTCCGGGCGGCCGCCGCCGGGTCCTCGGCTCCGTGGCCGTCGCGCTCGTCCTGGTCGGCTCGCTCGCCCAGGCGTCGCTGGCCGACGACGACACCCCGACCCAGCAGCAGGTCGACGCCGCGAAGGCCGCGGCTGCCGGCAAGGCGCGGGACGTCGCCTCGGTGCAGGCGGAGCTGGCGCTGGCCAACGACGAGCTGCGCCAGTCGACCATCCGGGCGGCCCAGGCCACCGAGGCGTTCAACGGTGCCCGCTGGAGGCTCGGCCAGGCGCGCGCCGCCGTACGCGCGGCCGACCGGCAGTCCGCGCTCGCGGACGCCCAGCTGGCCGAGCGTCGCCAGGTCATCAGCGACACCCTGGCGGCGGGCTACCAGTCCGGGCCGGGGCTGCGGTCCCTGTCGACGCTGCTGGGGGAGAGCGGTGTCGACGGACTGCTCGAGGATGCCGCGACCTTCCAGAACGCCGAGTCGGCGATGGACGACCAGTACGACGCCTACCAGGCCGCGTCGACCCTGGCGACCGTCGCGTCGGATGCCGCCGCCGATGCCCGCGCCGACGCCGAGGACGCTGCGGTCCAGGCGCGCGCGGCGCGCGACCGGGCGCGCCGGGCCGAGCAGGACGCCGCCGCCCGCGCCCAGCAGATCGCGAGCCGCAAGCAGGACCTGGTCGCGGAGCTCGCCGACCTGCAGGGCATCAGCGTCCGGCTGGCCGAGCAGCGACAGTCCGACCTGGAGGCCGAGGCCGCCCAGGCGGCGGCGGAGGCCGCGCAGGGCGCGGACCAGCCCTCCGGGTCCGGTGGCCCCTCCGAGCAGCCGAGCGGGGGATCCACCGGCGGTCCGTCCGGAGGCTCGACCGGCGGACAGCCCTCCGACCCGCCGAGCGACGACCCCGCGCCGACCCCCAGCCCCGACCCGACCCCCGAGCCGCCGCCCACGCCCGACCCGGCCCCGCCGGCGTCCGGCGCTTCGGCCGCGGTGGCCTTCGCCCGGGACCAGCTCGGCGACCGCTATGTCTGGGGCGCGGCGGGTCCGGACGCCTGGGACTGCTCCGGTCTCACCATGGGCGCGTGGCGGGCGGGCGGCAGGTCCCTCCCGCACTACTCGGTCGCACAGTACGAGCAGTCCACGCCGATCTCGGTCGGCCAGCTCCAGCCGGGCGACCTGGTGTTCTGGGGCTCCTCCAGCCGACCCTCGTCGATCTACCACGTCGCGCTCTATGTCGGCGGCGGCCAGATCATCCACGCGCCTCGGACCGGTCGGCCGGTGTCGGAGGAGTCGATGTACTACTGGATCGCGCCGAACTTCTTCGCACGTCCCTGACGCGTCGCGTGCGCGCGTGTGGTCTCCTATGCGGACACATTCCACGAAGGGGGATCAGATGAAGACGCGTCAGCGGTGGGCCGCCGCCGTGCTGGCGGGCGGGCTGCTGCTCGGCTCCGCCGCCTGTGGGGGCAAGGACACCGGGAGCAAGGACAGCGGCTCGGACGCCGCGGACAGCTCCGCGGCCGAGGACTTCGCCGGCCAGTCGGGCAAGGAGATCAAGGACGCCGTCGTCGCCGACATGAAGGAGCTCGACTCCCTCGCCATGTCGGCCGAGGTCAACGCCAACGGCCAGGCGATCCAGCTCGACCTCGCGATGGACACCGACGGCCAGTGCGTCGGCACGGTGGGCATGCAGGGAGGGACCGCCCAGATCATGTCGGTCGGAGGCGACCTCTACATGAAGGGTGACGAGGACTTCTGGAAGGCCACGGCCGGCGACCAGGCCGACGCCGTCATCGCGCTGATCGGCGACCGCTGGGCCAAGCAGGCGGGCACCGGGGGCTTCGGCTCCTTCTGCGACCTCGACGGGCTGCTGAGCTCGTTCGAGGACGACGGCTCCGACTCGGAGGACCCGACGGTCGGCGACGTCGAGGACCTCGACGGTCAGCAGGCGGTCAAGCTGTCGTCGAAGGACTCCAGCGGTGACGACGTCGCCGTCTGGGTCTCCGCCGAGGACCCGCACTACATCCTCAAGCTCGAGACGAGCAGCGCGTCCGACCCGGGGACGGTGACGCTGAGCGACTTCAACGAGCCGGTCGACGTCGAGGCGCCGGCCGAGGACGAGTACGTCGACCTGTCGTCCCTCTCCTGAGGCGCGAGGCCGACAACCCGACGAGACGCAGCACGGGGCGCCACCTGACCGGTGGCGCCCCGTGGTCGTCGTGTGGCGGGGACTCAGTGAGCCGACTCGCCCTTCTCGGCCTGCGCGAGGTGCTGCTGCCAGCGCTGGAACGAGGCCCGCACCTCGTCCTCGGCGGCGTCGCGGCCGACCCACTCGGCGCCCTCGACCGACTTGCCGGGCTCGAGCTCCTTGTAGACGGTGAAGAAGTGCTCGATCTCCAGCCGGTCGAACTTGGGCACGTGGTTGATGTCGCGCAGGTGCTCCAGCCGCGGGTCGGTGACCGGCACGCAGAGCACCTTGTCGTCGCCGCCGGCCTCGTCGGTCATCCGGAACATCCCGATCGCGCGGCACTTGATGAGGCAGCCCGGGAAGGTCGGCTCGCCGAGCAGGATCACCAGCGCATCGAGCGGGTCGCCGTCCAGCCCGAGGGTGTCCTCGACATAGCCGTAGTCGGCGGGGTACTGGGTCGACGTGAACAGGGTCCGGTCGAGCCGCATGCGCCCACTCTCGTGGTCCACCTCGTACTTGTTGCGGCTCCCCTTCGGGATCTCCACGAGAACGTCGAACTCAAGCACGTCTGCCTCCTCGTCACGTCGGCCCCGGGAGTCACCGGGGCCGCACTGGCCCCTCGGTGGGCCTCAGTGAGACAGTGTCGCGCACGATGACCGCAAACGGGGAGCCAGGGGTGAGTTCGGTGGCCGCACGGCCGCGCCGTCGGCGTCGCTGGCTGCCCGGGGTGCTGCTGGGGGTGGTCGTCGCACTCGTGGGAGGCACGGCCGTCGCCTGGCGCCTCGACCTGCTCGACCCGGTCCTCGACGAGCTCGGCGCCGGCTCCTCCGCGTCCCCGTCGCCGAGCGCCACCCCGTCCACGCTCCCGCCCGAGGTCCTCGGGATCGTCCTCCCGTCGCCCGCGGCACCGAGCCCGGTCGCGTCCGCCGCCGACGAGACCCGGGTGCTCCGCCCGGTCCGGGTGGGCGCCGCCCTCGTCACGGGGCTGGCTGACCCCGCCCTCGGGCGACACACGGTCGTCCGGGTCGAGGCGCTGGGCGGCGGTCCGTCGTACTCCTCCGGCGACACGCCGGTCGTGCCGGCCTCCACGACCAAGCTGCTCACGACGACCGCCGCGCTGGCGACCCTCGGGCCGGACCACGTCTTCACCACGCGCGTCGTCGCGGGCCAGAGCCGTCGCGACGTGGTGCTGGTCGGCGGCGGCGATCCCTACCTGATGAGCAAGCCGCTCGAGCCCGGTGAGGAGGCCGCGGTCTACCCGCACCGCGCCGACGTCGTCGACCTCGCGCGGCAGACCGCGGCGTCGCTGCGCGCCGAGGGCGTCCGCCGGGTCCGGGTCGGCTACGACGACGGCCTGTTCTCCGGGCCGGCCTTCTCCAGCGGGTGGAAGCGCAGCTACCGGACCGACGAGGTGGTCGCCCCGATCACCGCGCTCTGGGTCGACGAGGGTCGGCCCGCCTCGGGCTTCGGACGCGTGGCCGACCCGTCCGGTCGCGCCGCCGCCGTCTTCGCCCGGGCCCTGGCGCGCCAGGGCGTCACCGTGCTGGGCCCGCCGGTCGCGGCCGCCGCGACGCCGAAGGCACGCGAGCTGGCCCACGTCGACAGCGCCCCCCTGTCCCAGGTCGTCGAGCGGATCCTCGACGTCAGCGACAACGAGGCCGCCGAGGTCCTCGGCCACCACGTGGGGCTCGCGACCGGCGGCGAGGGCTCGTTCGAGGACGGGGTCGCCGGGGTGGAGCGGACCCTGCGCGGGCTCGGTGTCCCCTTGACCGACGCGACGCTGTTCGACGGCAGCGGACTCTCACGGCTCGACCGGCTCGACCCTGCGACGCTCGTGGCGGTGCTCCGCCTCGCCGCCGACCCCGACCATCCCGAGCTGCGGCCCGTGCTCACCGGACTGCCCGTCGCCGGGTTCACCGGCTCCCTGTCCTACCGTTTCGAGGACGAGGCCCGGGGTGGCGCCGGCGTCGTCCGTGCCAAGACCGGCACGCTCACCGGCGTCTCCGGGCTGGCCGGGGTGGTCACCGACCGCAGCGGCACCCCACTCGTCTTCGTCGTCGTGGCCGACCGGATCGCCGTCCGCGACACCCTGGACGCCCGCGCCGCCCTCGACCGGATCGCCACGAGCCTTGCTCGCTGCCGGTGCTCGGGGCCGGCGCGGTGACGGTTCACCATGGGATGCAGGCGAACCGGCACTTCCCGTGGTGTGCACACCGTGGGAAGTGCGAGCCGACCTGCATCCCATGGTGAACCGACAAGCCGCCAGCCACCGGCCAGCCCGTAGGGTCGCACCATGAGCGCCAACGCCTCGATGATCGACTGGGAGGTCGCGGTCTCCATCGGCTCACGGATCGCGGGGGAGGGGCCGCCCGTGGGCGCGGCCGAGGCCGCCGACGCCGTCGCCGAGCTGCGCGCGGGAGCGGAGCGCTCGACCGGGCTGGTCCGCGAGTTCACGGGGCTGGTCGCCGCCGAACGCACGGCCCCCGTCCTCGTCGTGGACCGGCCGGGCTGGGTCCGCGCCAACGCCCAGGGCTTCGCCACGATCCTGGAGCCGGTCGTCGAGAAGCTCTCCGCCAAGCGGGGAGCGCCCTCCGGCCTCACCCAGGCCATCGGCTCGCGCGTCACCGGCGCGGAGGTGGGGCTGCTCCTCGGCTTCCTGGGCGGGAAGGTGCTCGGCCAGTTCGACCCGTTCTTCGAGCCGCACGGGCGGCTGCTGCTGGTGGCCCCCAACATCGTGTCCGTCGAGCGCGAGCTGCACGCCGACCCCACCGACTTCCGGCTGTGGGTCTGCCTGCACGAGGAGACCCACCGGGTCCAGTTCACCGCCGTGCCCTGGATGCGCGAGCACCTCTTCTCCGAGGTGCGCGCCCTCAGTGACACCGTGGAGCCGAGCCGGCTCACCGAGGACGCCGTCGGGAGGCTCGTCGAGGCGATGCGCACCGGCGGGACCAGCATCGCCGAGGTCATGGCCACCCCGGAGCAGCGTGAGATCCTCGACCGGGTCACCGGCATGATGTCGCTCCTCGAGGGGCACGCCGATGTCGTGATGGATGGCGTCGGGCCGTCGGTCATCCCGTCGGTCGCCAAGATCCGGGCCGCGTTCGACCGCCGTCGCAAGGGCGTCGGCACCCTCGACCGGGTGCTGCGCCGGGTCCTCGGGCTCGAGGCCAAGATGGCGCAGTACCGCGACGGCGCCGCGTTCGTCCGCGGGGTCACCGACAAGGTCGGCATGGAGCAGTTCAACGCCGTCTGGGCGGCACCGGAGAACCTCCCCTCCAAGGCCGAGATCGCCGACCCCGACGCGTGGGTCGCGCGGGTGCTGTGACGCTCCATCCCGCCGTCGCCGCCTGCCGGCGGGGCGTGCGGCGCGACCTCGCGGACCTCTCCCCGGGAGCCGTGGTGGTCGTGGCCTGCTCGGGAGGCGCCGACTCGCTGGCCCTGGTGGCGGCCACGGTCTTCGAGGCGCGAGAGGCCGGCTGGCGGGTCGTCGGCGCGACCGTCGACCACGGCCTCCAGGAGGGGTCCCGCGAGCTCGCTGAGCGGGTCGTGGGGCAGATGGCCGGCCTCGGGGCCGACGAGACGGTCACCGCCACGGTGCAGGTCGAGGGCGGCGGGCTGGGGGTCGAGGCGGCGGCGCGTGAGGCGCGGTACGCCGTCCTCGCCGAGATCGCCGCGCGCCTGGGCGCCGACGCCGTCCTCCTCGGGCACACACGCGACGACCAGGCTGAGACCGTGCTGCTCGGCCTGACGCGCGGCTCCGGTGGTCGCTCCCTGGCCGGGATGCGCCGGGCGTTCGAGGTGTTCCGGCGACCCCTGCTCGACGTGACCCGGGCCGAGACCGAGGCGGCCTGCGCCGCCGAGGGCATCGATGTCTGGGAGGACCCCCACAACGCCGACCCGCGCTTCACCCGGGCCCGGGTCCGCGCCACCGTCCTGCCGATGCTCGAGCGGGAGCTCGGTCCTGGCGTGGCCGAGACCCTGGCGCGCACCGCCGACCAGCTGCGCCTGGACATGGAGCTCCTCGACGCCGTCGCCGACGACGCCCTCGCCGGGCTGGCCGAACCGCCGCCCACCGCCTCGCTCGCCGCGCTGCCGACCGCGATCCGCCGCCGCGTGCTGCGACTCCTGGCGCTGCGCGCGGGAGCCCCGGCCTCCGAGCTGTTCCACCAGCACGTCCTCGCCGTCGAGGGGCTCGTCACCGACTGGCGCGGCCAGCGCTGGGTCGACCTCCCGGGCCACCTCCGCGCCCTCCGCCGCGACGACACCCTCCTCTTCGACCGGGCCCCGGCGCCGACCGACTGACCACCCGCCGGGCCGGCACCGCGGGCGGGCCGCCGAGCGGGGAAGGTTAGGCTTCGGCCCATGGATTCCGCCCACGTGGAGCACGACCTCGTCGACATCCTCTTCACCGAGGAGCAGATCCAGGCCAGGCTCCAGGAGATGGCGGACCAGATCGCGGCGGACTACGAGGGCCAGGACCTGCTCATGGTCGGCGTCCTCCGCGGTGCGGTCATGGTGATGGCCGACCTCTCGCGGGCGCTCGGCCGGCACGTGGAGATGGACTGGATGGCCGTCTCCTCCTACGGATCCGGCACCAAGTCGAGCGGCGTCGTCCGCATCCTCAAGGACCTCGACACCGACATCAGCAACCGGCACGTCCTGGTGGTCGACGAGATCATCGACACCGGCCTCACGCTCAGCTGGCTCATCTCCAACCTGGCCAGCCGTCGCCCCGCGAGCGTCGAGATCGCCACGCTGCTCCGCAAGCCCGAGGCCGCCCAGATGGACGTGCCGGTCAAGTACGTCGGCTGGGACATCCCCAACGAGTTCGTCGTCGGCTACGGGCTGGACTACCAGGAGCGCTACCGCAACCTGCGCAGCATCGGGACGCTGGCGCCGCACGTCTACTCCTGACCTCGCGCGCCACGAGGCGCCACGCGCGCGCGACCACGGCTTCGGCGGTGAGACTGCCTGAGAAATTGTCTAATCCTGCGAGAATGGGGATTGCTGCGACGTGTAACGTCGTTCATTCAGTCGAGTGCCCGCGCGTCTGCTTGACGCGGGGCAGTGGAGCGATGTCCGAAAGAAGCCTGTGAAGCGCATATTCAAGGGCCCGTGGGTCTGGATGGTCCTCGCCGTGGTGGGCGTGCTGCTCGCGTTGCAGTACCTCACGCCCAGCGGCTACGACCAGGTGGCCACGTCCCAGCTGCGGGAGGACATCATCTCCGGCAACGTCAAGGAGATCACCTTCGTCGACGGCGACCAGCAGATGAAGGCCACCCTCGACGACGGCAAGAAGGTCGCGGCCTACTGGGTCGACGGCCAGCAAACCGGGCTGAGCGACCTCGTCAACGAGCAGTACGAGAAGGGCACCATCGAGAAGGCCGACTCCGAGGTGGCCCAGCCCAGCCTGCTGGGCTCGCTGCTGATGAGCCTGCTGCCGTTCGTGGTCATCGTGGTCATCTTCCTGTGGCTGATGAACCAGGTCCAGGGCGGTGGCGGCCGCGGGGTCATGCAGTTCGCCAAGTCCAAGGCCAAGCTGATCTCCAAGGACATGCCCAAGACGACGTTCACCGACGTCGCCGGCTGCGAGGAGGCCATCGAGGAGCTCGGCGAGATCAAGGAGTTCCTCCAGGAGCCCGCCAAGTTCCAGGCCGTGGGCGCCAAGATCCCCAAGGGCGTGCTGCTCTACGGCCCGCCCGGCACCGGCAAGACCCTGCTCGCCCGCGCTGTCGCCGGCGAGGCGGGCGTGCCGTTCTACTCCATCTCCGGCTCCGACTTCGTCGAGATGTTCGTGGGCGTCGGCGCCTCCCGCGTGCGCGACCTGTTCGAGCAGGCCAAGGAGAACGCCCCGGCCATCGTGTTCATCGACGAGATCGACGCCGTCGGCCGCCATCGCGGCGCCGGCATGGGCGGCGGTCACGACGAGCGCGAGCAGACGCTCAACCAGCTGCTGGTCGAGATGGACGGCTTCGACGTCCGCGGTGGGGTCATCCTCATCGCCGCGACCAACCGGCCCGACGTGCTCGACCCCGCGCTGCTGCGTCCCGGCCGGTTCGACCGGCAGATCCAGGTGGACGCCCCCGACCTCAACGGCCGGTTCAAGATCCTCCAGGTGCACTCGCGCGGCAAGCCGATGTCCCCGGACATCGACCTGCTCAACGTCGCGCGCCGCACCCCGGGCTTCACCGGCGCCGACCTCGCCAACGTCCTCAACGAGGCCGCGCTGCTGACCGCGCGGAGCAACCAGCGTCTGATCACCGACACCGCCCTCGACGAGGCGATCGACCGCGTGATCGCCGGCCCGCAGCGCCGGACGCGTCTGATGAGCGAGAAGGAGAAGCTCATCACCGCCTACCATGAGGGCGGCCATGCGCTCGTGGCCGCGGCCCTCCCCGGCACCGACCCGGTGCACAAGGTCACGATCCTGCCGCGCGGCCGCGCCCTGGGCTACACGATGGTGCTGCCCGACGAGGACAAGTACTCCCAGACCCGCAGCGAGATGCTCGACAAGCTCGCCTACATGCTCGGCGGCCGCGCCGCCGAGGAGATGGTCTTCCACGACCCGACCACGGGCGCCGGCAACGACATCGAGAAGGCGACGTCGCTGGCGCGGGCGATGGTCACCCAGTACGGCATGACCGAGCGGCTGGGCGCCATCAAGCTGGGCGACAGCAACTCCGAGCCGTTCCTGGGCCGCGACCTCGGCCACACCCGCAACTACTCCGAGGACGTCGCCGCGGTCGTCGACGAGGAGACCAAGAAGCTCCTCGCCACGGCCCACCAGGAGGCCTTCGACATCCTCGAGGAGAACCGTGACGTGCTCGACAGCCTCGTGCTCGAGCTGGTCGACAAGGAGACCCTCGACAAGGAGGAGGTCGCGCGGGTCTTCGAGCCGCTGCGGCGACGCCCGACCCGCCCCGCCTGGACCGGCTCGCCCGAGCGCAACCCCTCGGCGATCCCGCCCGTGGAGATCCCCCAGGAGATCCGCGACCGGGCCAACCTCAACGGTTCCAACGGTGTCCCGGTCTCGCCCGTCCCGGTGCCCGAGGGTGGCGTCATCGTCACCCCACCGGGACCCGGTGGCGACGTGCACGGTGACCCCGGCATGACCCCGCCCTCGTCGGGTCCCACCCTCCCGCCGGCATGACCGACCCGATCAGCTACACCGACCGCCCGCCCGCCGAGGTCTCGCCCTTCGACCAGGCGCGGGCCGAGGCGGCCGTGCGCGAGCTCCTCATCGCGATCGGCGAGGACCCCGAGCGCGAGGGCCTGCAGGACACCCCCGCCCGCGTCGCCCGCGCCTATGCCGAGCTCACCAGCGGGCTGCGCCAGACACCGAGCGACGTGCTGACCACGGTCTTCGACATCGGCCACGACGAGATGGTGCTGGTGCGCGACATCGAGCTGTGGTCGATGTGCGAGCACCACCTGGTGCCGTTCACCGGCGTCGCCCACATCGGCTACATCCCGGCCGAGTCCGGCAAGATCACCGGGCTGTCCAAGCTCGCCCGCCTGGTCGACGTCTATGCCAAGCGGCCCCAGGTCCAGGAGCGGCTGACGACCCAGGTCGCCGACGCGCTCATGGAGATCCTCGAGGCGCGCGGCGCCATCGTCGTCATCGAGGCCGAGCACCTCTGCATGACGATGCGGGGCGTCCGCAAGGCCGGCGCCCGCACCATCACCTCCGCGGTGCGCGGTGTCATGCACAGCCCGGCCACCCGTGCCGAGGCCATGTCGCTCATCCACCGCGGGGGCTGACCGCGTGGCCGCGGTGCGCCCGGTGGTGATGGGCATCCTCAACGTCACCCCCGACTCCTTCTCCGACGGCGGACTGTGGAACGACGTCGAGGCGGCGGTCGCGCACGGCCTCACGCTCGTGTCCGACGGCGCCGACCTCGTCGACGTGGGGGGCGAGTCGACCCGCCCCGGGGCCGAGCGGCCGCCTCTCGACGAGGAGCTGTCCCGGGTCGTCCCCGTCGTCACCGGTCTGGTGGCCGCCGGGGTGACGGTCTCGGTCGACACCATGCGCGCCGAGGTGGCCGGGGCCGCGGTGGCCGCCGGGGCCACGGTCGTCAACGACGTCTCCGGTGGGCTGGCCGACCCGCGCATCCTCGCGGTCGTGGCCGCCGCGCCCGGCACGACCTATCTCGCGATGCACTGGCGCGCCCACTCCGACCGGATGCAGCAGCTGGCGTCCTACGACGACGCAGGCGGCGTGGTGGCCGCGGTCTGCACCGAGCTGTCCGAGCGGGTGACCGCGATCCTCGCGGCTGGGATCGCGCCCGAGCGCGTGGTGCTCGACCCGGGCCTCGGCTTCGCCAAGACCGCCGAGCACAACTGGCAGCTGCTGCGTGCGCTCGACCGGGTGGCGGAGCTGGGCTACCCGTTGCTCGTGGGCGCATCGCGCAAGTCGTTCCTCGGCTCGCTGCTGGCCGAGCCCGACGGCACGCCGCGCCCGACGGGGGAGCGGGAGTACGCCCATGCCGCGCTGGTGGCGCTGCTCGCCGAGCGGGGAGTCTGGGGGCTGCGCGTCCACGACGCGGCCGCGACGCGGGACGCCCTGGCCGCCTGGGAGCGGATGTGCGGCGGAGGGGTGCCGCGATGACCTCGCTCCCGACGCCGCCCGACGGCGACCTGCTGACGATCACCGGGATCGAGTGCTTCGGGCACCACGGGGTCTTCGACTTCGAGCGTCGAGAGGGGCAGGTCTTCGTCGTCGACCTCCAGCTCGGCATCGACACCCGGCCCGCGGCAGCCTCCGACGACTTGCGTGACACCGTCGACTACGGAAGCCTCGTGGGGGCGGTGAAGCGCGCGGTGGAGACCGATCCGGTGGACCTGATCGAGACCCTCGTGCAGCGGATCGCCGACGTCTGCTGTTCAGACGATCGTGTTCAATGGGCGCGGGTCACCGTGCACAAGCCTCACGCGCCCATCGATGCCACCTTCGCCGACGTGGCGGTGACGATCACTCGCCGACGAGAGGAACGCTCGTGACCAACAGCCCCAACCCGCACCTGATCGATGCCGACACCATCACCGGTGAGATGCACCCGATCCGGCGGGTGGTCGTCGCCCTGGGCTCCAACCTGGGCGACCGGCTGGCGAGCATGCAGGGTGCCGTCTCGGCGCTCGCCGACACTCCTGACGTGTGGCTCACGGCCGTCTCGCCGGTCTATGAGACCGAGCCGGTGGGCGCGCCCGACGACTCCCCGCTCTACCTCAACGCCGTCGTCCTGCTCGACACCACACTGCCCGCGCACGTGCTGCTCGACCGCGCCCTCGCGATCGAGGACGCCTTCGACCGGCAGCGGTCCGGGGTCGACAACGAGCCGCGGACCCTCGACGTCGACCTGATCGTGGTCGGCGACCGGCGCTCCGACACCGAGTCGCTCCGCCTGCCCCATCCGCGCGCCGCCAGCCGCGCGTTCGTCCTCCAGCCGTGGCACGACCTCGAGCCCGACGCGGTGATCCCCGACGCAGGTGACGTCGCCGACCTGCTCGCCGACAGCGATCGCGCCGGGCTCGTCCGGCGCGACGACCTGTTGCTCGAGATCCCGTGAGGGACCAGCCTCCTCCCGTCGACCCCGAGCCCGGACCCGATGAGCGGATCGGGCAGCTGCGGCCGCTCAAGCCGGTGGCGCTGGTCGGCTGGGCGGTGCTGGGCCTGGTCGTCGGCTGGTTCGTGCACCCGCTGGCCGAGCGCTGGCGGGGCATCGCGCCGACGGTGAGCTGGCTGCCGTCACTGGCGTTCCTGTTCGTCGCGGTGTTCCTCGCCCTCACGGCGCGCTCGACGCTGCGGGCGATGCGCGGCCAGCGGCCGCGGCCGCAGCCGCACCAGATGGTCAACCGCTTCGTTGCCGCACGGGCGTCGGCGCTCGTCGGGTCGCTGTTCGCGGGCGGGTACGTCGGCTACGCCCTCAGCTGGCTGGGCTCCGAGGCGCAGCTCGCTCCGGAGCGGGTCCTCCGCTCGCTCGCCGCGGCCGCGGCAGCGGCGCTCCTCACGGTCGCGGCAGGGGCCCTCGAGCGCGCGTGTCGCGTCAGTTCGGGGGATCGCGACGCCTAGTCTGCCCTCATGGCATCTTCCCCCAGCGCTCGTCGCCGTCAACGCAGTGGCCGACTCTCGGCCGCTGTTGCCTGTCTCCTCGCCGCCTCCGCCCTCGTCGGAGCGGCCCTGGCCGCCGGTTCCCCCCTCCTCGTCGCGCTCGCCGCGGTGGCGGCGGTCGGGCTCGGCATCGCCGCGACCGTGACCACCCACTCCGTGCTGATGGACTCGCGCCGCGAGACCAACCGCGTCCGGGCCGTCGAGGCCCAGGCCTTCGCGACCATCTCCGCTCAGCGCACCTCCGAGAACACCGCCTACGTCGAGTCGATGACCGAGCGGCTGACCCGCACCGAGGGCGCCCTGGCGCAGGTCGAGGACGCCCTCTGCGCGGCCCAGCACCGGGCCGCCGACTCCGCCCGCCGCCTCAAGACCGAGCAGCGGCGCTCCGAGCTGGCCGAGGCCAAGACGCTGCACGCCTCGCGCAAGCTCGAGGACGCCGAGGGACGCGCCGCCGAGGCCATCGTCCGCGTCGCCGAGCTCGAGCACGAGCGCGACGTCCTCAAGGCCGAGCTCGACGCCTGGCAGAACGTCGGCGTGGAGGGCTTCCGCCGCCACGCCTGACCCCCGGCTCACGCGTCCCGGAGCGACTCCCGCAGGGCGTGGTGGATGCCGTTGGGGGTGAGGACCCCGAGGAACTCGGGGCCCCGGCGCACGCCGACCATGTTGCGGTCGGCGCGCAAGAGGGCCGCGAGGGCCTCCTCCAGCGTGGCGTCGGCCTCGACGGTCCCCGCGAGGTCGCCGGTGCTGACGCCGTCGAGCGGCTCGAGGTGGCGTGGGTCGATGGTGGTCACGGCCAGCCGGCGCAGGCTGGTCGTGGAGCCCACGAAGTCGGCGACGAACTCGTCGGCGGGACGGCCGAGCACCTCGGCCGGGCTCCCCACCTGGGCCAGGCGTCCGCCGGTCGCGAACACCGCGACCAGGTCGCCGAGCCGGACCGCCTCGTCGATGTCGTGGGTCACCAGCACGACCGTCTTGTGCAGGTCGCGCTGGAGGCGCAGGAACTCGTCCTGGAGCCGGCTGCGCACGACCGGGTCCACGGCCCCGAACGGCTCGTCCATCAGGAGCACGGGCGGGTCCGCCGCGAGCGCGCGGGCCACCCCGACCCGCTGCTGCTGCCCCCCCGACAGCTGGGCCGGGTAGCGGTCTGCGAACACCGCCGGGTCGAGGCCGACCAGGTCCAGCAGCTCCAGCGAGCGCTCCCGGGCCTTGGCCTTGGGAGTGCCGAGCAGTGACAGCACGGTGGCGACGTTGACCGCGATCTTCTGGTGCGGGAAGAGACCGACCTGCTGGATGACATAGCCGATCCCGCGACGCAGCTCGACGGGGTCGACGTCGGTCACGTCGCGCCCGTCGAGGTGGATGCGGCCCGTCGTCGGCTCGATGAGCCGGTTGATCATCTTCAGGGTCGTCGACTTGCCGCAGCCGGACGGGCCGACCAGGCAGATCAGCTGGCCGCGGCCGACCTCGAGGTCCAGGTCGTGCACGGCGACGGTGCCGTCCGGATAGGTCTTGCCCACGCCGGAGAGCCGGATCATCGGCTCCGCGGTAGCGTCCATGTGGTGACCCTACTGGTGACGACCACGGCGGCCGGCGCCTCGGAACCCTCGTGCTACAGCCGCCTCGTCAACGAGTGGGTGTGCGGTGACTACCTCGTCGACCGTCGCGACGAGCTGGTCGCGGGCACGGTCCAGCACCTGTGGCTGACGGCCGTCGCGGTGGTCCTCGGCCTGGTGATCGCCGTACCACTCGCGCTGCTCGCGCGGCGCAACCCGCGCCTGGAGACCGCCGTCGTCGGCACGGCGACCGGCCTCTACACGATCCCGTCCCTCGCGCTGTTCCCCCTGCTCGTGCCGTTCACGGGCATCACCGCGACCACCGTGGTGATCGGACTGGCGCTCTACTGCCTGACGATCTTGGTCCGCGCCATCCTCGAGGGGCTGCGCTCGGTGCCCCACGACGTGGTCGAGTCGGCCACCGGACTCGGCTACTCCCGGTCCTCGCGGCTGTGGAGGGTCGAGGTGCCGCTCGCCCTGCCCGTGATCATGGCCGGGCTGCGGGTCGCGACCGTGTCGACCGTCGCGCTCACGACCGTGGGCACCCTGGTCGCCCACGGTGGCCTGGGGAACCTGATCGCGGACGGGGTCTTCAGCAACTTCCGGGCCGAGCTGCTCGCCGCGTGCGTGCTGTGCGTCCTGCTCGCCGTCGTCCTCGACGTGCTGCTGGTCGGGGTGCAGCGGCTCCTGACGCCGTGGACGAGGGGAGCGGCGACATGAACGTCTTCGCCGACACCTGGGACTACCTCCTCGACCCGGCCAGCTGGTCGGGCTCCGAGGGCATGCTCCAGCTGCTCGTCCAGCAGCTGCTCATCTCCGTCACGGCGCTGCTCGCGGCCCTGGTGGTCGGGCTTCCGCTGGCCCTGTGGCTGGGGCACCTCGGCCGCGGTGGCTTCCTGGTCATCAACGTCAGCAACATCGGCCGCGCGGTCCCGACGTTCGCGCTGCTCGCGCTGCTCGTCACCGCCGACTGGCCGGGCGTCCGCACGATCGGCCCCTACGGCCGCGGCGGGCTCGCCACGCTCATCGCGCTGACCGCCTTCGCCCTGCCACCGATCGTCACCAACGCCAACGTCGCGATCCGGGAGGTCTCCCCGGCCGCCGAGGAGGCGGCGCAGGGCATGGGCATGAGCTCGTGGCAGCGCTTCGCGCGCGTCGAGCTGCCGCTGGCGATGCCGCTGGTCGCGACCGGGGTGCGTCTGGCACTGGTCCAGGTCTGGGCGACCGCCACCATCGCGGCGCTCGTCGCCGGCCCCGGGCTGGGCCGGGTCATCACCGATGGTTTCGCCAACACCTACTACGGCAAGGGCATCGCGGGCGCCCTGGTCGTCGCCGCCGTCGCGCTCGTCCTCGAGCTGCTCGGCGCCACCCTGCAACGGCTGTCCTCGCCGGTCTCGCAGGCGCCTCGACGCAGACGCGCCCAACCAGCCCTCGGCTAGGGTCACGGAGTGGTGGGGAGCGATCCCCGGGGTCGTCCGAAGCAACCGGACACGCGTGGGCAACGGCCCACGGGACACAGAAGGTGGGACTGATGCACGTACGACGCATGGCGGCGGCCCTCGTGGCCACCGGGGCGCTCTTCCTCTCCGGATGCGCCGGTGACGATCTCAGCAAGGGCGACGACAGCGGCTCGTCCTCGGGCAGCGACAAGGGCTCGGTGACGATCTCGGGCCAGAGCTTCCCCGAGGCCACGCTGGTCGCCGACATGTACCAGCAGCTCCTCGAGTCCCACGGCTATGACGTCACCGTCAAGCTCGTCGACACCCGCGACGTCTACATGGCCGACGGGCAGTTCCCCGGCGACGTGCAGATCGTGCCGGAGTACGTCGGCGGCATCGTCGACTTCCTCAACGCCAGGGCCAACGGCGCGGACGCCAAGTCGCTGGTGACCAACGACCCCGCGGCGAGCATCTCCGCGGCCCAGTCGCTCCTCGACGACGCCGGGATCACCCTGCTCGACCCGTCCGCGGCCACGGACCAGAACGCCTTCTTCGTCACCCAGGACTATGCCGACGCCAACGGCGTCAGCGCCCTGTCCGACCTCCAGGGCAAGAAGGTCGTCCTCGCGGCCGCGCCCGACTGCAAGGGCCGCGGCGACTGCGAGGGCGGGCTGACCAAGGTCTACGGCATCGACATCACCAAGATCCTTCCGCTCGGCTTCGCGAGCGACCAGACCTACAAGTCGGTCCTCGACGACGAGTCGCAGCTCGGCCTCACGTCGACCACCGACGGCACCCTGGCCGACCAGGGCCTCGTGCTGCTCGACGACGACCTGGGCATCCAGGCCGCGCAGAACCTCGTCCCGGCCGTCGACTCCGCGTGGCTCGCCGACCACCAGGACGTCGAGGAGCCCCTCAACGCGCTGATGGCCGCGCTCACCACGGAGAACCTCACCGAGCTCAACGGCCGGATCTCCGTCGACCGTGAGCAGCCCGAGACGGTCGCCAAGGACTTCCTCACCGAGCAGGGCCTGCTCTAGACGGGTCATTCCCAGGGGTGCGCTGGCGAGCGGCGCTCGGCGCGCGATCCCTGGGAATGAGTCGTCTAGGTGCGATGTCCGGGGACGACCCGGACATCGCGGCGTCAGGACTCGTGGGGTCGCAGCAGGAGGGCCGCACGCGGCACCGTGGACACGTCGAGGACGTCGGCGGGGAGGTCGAGCAGCGTCTCGACGCCCTCGCCGGCTCCCTCCGTGCGGCGCGCGACCGGGTGGCCCAGCCCCGTCGCATGGGACACCACCCGCGCGGCGTCGTCGCGACGGTCCTGCTCGACCAGCCAACCGACGAGTCGCTGTGCCGGGGGCAGGAAGCTCTCCAGCAGCGACCGTCCGTCCCACAGCTCGGCCACCATCGAGCGCAGCAGGGACCACCACTCGTCGGAGCAGCCGGGGATGACCTGGAAGTAGCGCCACAGGTCGCCCGCCAGCACCCGCTCGAGGAACACCCGCTCGACGTCGGGGCCACCGAGCTCGCGCACGGAGGCGAGTGACATCCGCTTGGTGACGAGCCGGTCCCGGAGGTCGGCGGTGCTGGAGCGCTGCTGGGTGATCGACGTGCCGTCGTCGCGGATCCGCCAGTGATAGACGACGTCCTGGATCACGTCGAACTGCCCGAGCAGGAACGCGCGCGTGGTCGTCGGCTGGTCCTCATAGCGCAGGCCCTCGGGCCACGACAGGCCGCTGCGCTCCCAGAAGTCGCGGCGGAAGAGCTTGTTCCACGCGAACACGTCGCCCAGGATCTCGGGGTGGTCGTCCGCGGTGAGCCTCAGCCCCGCACCGTCGGTGTGCAGCCGCCGCATCCACGGCGGCTCGTGCAGCCCGCCGCGCTCCCACCGGGCGACCGACCCGGTGACGAAGTCGGAGCTGCTGCGCGCGAGCGCCGCCAGCATCGCGGCGTAGGCCGTCGGCGGGACGACGTCGTCGGAGTCGCAGAACCCGATGACCTCGCCGCGCACCTGTCGCAGCCCCTCGTTGCGGGCGGCCCCGAGCCCGTGGTTGTCGGTGTGCACGACACGCACCCGGCGGTCGCGAGCCGCATAGCGCTCGGCGATGGCGCCACTCTCGTCGGGGGAGCCGTCGTCGACGACGAGGACGTCGAGCTCCTGGTGCGACGAGGCGAGGATGCTGTCCAGGCAGGCGGGCAGCCACGCGGCGACGTCGTAGGCCGGGACGACGATCCCCAGCAGGGGCTGCCGTCGCCGTCGCCGCATGGCCGTCACCCTAGACGAGTCGTTCCCCGGGTCTCGCGGGCACCGGGCCGGGCGGGAGTGCCCGAGTAGGCTACGGCGACGTGAGCCAGCCCCACCCCACGCCGCGGACCCCCGAGTTCGACTACCCCCGCAAGGTGCTGTTCATCGCGGGCGCGGGCCGATCCGGGACCAGCACGCTCGCCGGCATCGTGCAGCTGCTCGGCCTGCACGTGCCGCAGCCCGAGGTGCAACCCGACGAGTCCAACCCCAAGGGCTTCGGCGAGCCCCAGTGGGTGGTCGACTTCCACGAGCGGCTGCTCGGCGAGGCCGGGGTGACGATCAACGACAGCCGCCCGTCGGCGTGGTTCGAGACCGGCCGGATCGCGACGCGCGAGCCCGCGCGGATCCGCGCCTCGGAGTGGCTCGACGGCCACTTCGCCGACCACACCGAGCTGGTCGTCAAGGACCCGAGACTGAGCTGGTTCCTGGGCCTCTGGCGGATCGCGGCGCTCCGCTCGGAGGCCACCCCGGTGTTCGCGGCGATGCTGCGGCCGCCGGCGGAGGTCGTCGGCAGCAAGCAGAAGTACTACAAGAACAGGCTCGGCTCGGCGCACCTCACCGCGTCCTGGCTCAACATGCTGCTGCACACCGAGCGGGCCACGCGCGACGCGGCCGAGGACGGCAGCCGCGCGTTCGTGCGCTACGGCGACCTGCTCGACGACTGGGTCAAGGTGACGATGCAGCTCGGCGAGCAGCTCGGCCTCCAGCACATCCTGCACGTCGACAGCGAGCAGATCCGCGACGGCCACCGCTTCATCGACCCGAGCCTGCGGCGCATCGGGCTCACCCTCGCCGACCTCGACCTGCCACCGCGCCTCCACGCGCTCACCGAGCAGACCTGGACCGAGCTCAACCGCCTCGCCGAGCCCGGTGGGGACACCCCCGAGGTGCACACGACGCTCGACGAGCTCCGCGAGGAGTACGTCGGCGTCTACGAGGAGGCCGAGGCGATCTCGAAGTCGTCGGTCGTCGCCGTGCAGAACGAGATGAAGCGCCGGCTCGCGCAGCGCCCTCCCGGTCCGGCCGCCGTCGACGAGGGCCGAGGCGTGGTGGACAGGATCCCGCACGGCGTCCGGGCCGCGATCCCGCCCGGACTCCGACGCGGCCTGCGGCGCGCGCTCGGGCGGAGTCGATGACCGCGCACCGGTCGGCGAGCGGGCTGAGCAACCTCGAGGGCCATGCGGACTTCGACATCGTCTGGCCGTGGGCGCGCGACGAGCCGCAGCACCCGGGCACGACGGCGGTGCTGAGGGTGAAGGACGAGGCGCGCTCCCTTCCGTTCGTCCTGCCACCCCTGCTCCGCGCCTGCGACCGGGTCCTCGTGGTCGACAACGGCTCGACCGACGGCACCCCCGACGTGGCCCGGCAGGTGGCCTCGGTCCACGGCCGCGAGGCGCGGCTGCGCGTGGCGTCCTACCCCTTCGAGGTGGCCCGCGCCGGCCGCGAGCACCTCGCGCAGCACGAGCTGTCCGTGCACTCGCTGGCCTACTTCTACAACTGGTGCTTCGCCCAGGTGACCACCCGCTACTCCTGGAAGTGGGACGGCGACATGGTGCTCACCACCGAGGGCGAGGTCTCGGTCGCGGATCTCGGCTGGCAGGTCGGCAACGCCGACGTCATCGTGCGGGTCCCGCGGCACGGGCTCTATGTCGCCGGCGACCGCACGGCCTACCTCGACCTCGGCTGGCGCAACGCCGAGGAGTGGGGCTTCCCGATGACGCCCGACTTCGTCTACACCAAGGCCTACGAGTGGGAGATCCGGACGACGTCGACGCACGTCCGCTCGATCGCCCTGCCCCACGGGCTGTGCGTGGAGCTCAAGTGGCTGGACGGGGACGAGTTCGCGCACTGGACCGACCCGGAGTCGTTCGCCACGAGCTACCGCAACCGCCGCAAGCGACGCGAGTGGGAGGTGTTCAACGCGCTGCGGGCGGGCACGGTCCCGGCCGGCGTCGTCGAGGTGCACGCTCCCGAGGGACAGCACGTCGTGGACCACGTGACGCGGGCCTGGCTGCCGTCGGCTCCACGCCCGCTGGAGGTCGGTGAGCCGGCCCTGGCCAGCCGCCCGGAAGGCGTCGTCACCTCGCCGGGTTAGGCACGTCACACCCCGTCTCCGGTTCACACCTGGAATGCCGCCGCGTACCCTCGTCGTTGACCCGTTGACCCAGCACACCGTCTGGTACCCACACCGACCCGGGCCCGCCCGGGTGGTCGGAGGGACTGGAACGAAAGAGGTCCGACGCATGACGAGCAGCAGTGCGCCCGACTCACCGGCGCGACCCGTAACGACCCCGGGCCTGCGGGTCGGCGTCGTCGGGGCGGGCCGCGTGGGTGCCGTTCTCGCCGCCGCACTGCGCGCGGCCGGCTGGGACGTCGTCGCCGTCGCCGGCGAGTCCGACGCCTCGCGCCAGCGCGCCGCGGCACTCCTCCCGGGCGTCCCGATCGCCAAGCCGAGCGCCGTCGCCCGCGACTGCGACGTGCTGCTGCTCACGGTGCCCGACGACATGCTCGCCAACGTGGCAACGGTGCTCACCGACGCCGGGGCGATCCGCCCGGGCCAGTTCGTCGTGCACACCTCGGGCCGCCACGGCCTCGACGTCCTCCGGGCGGTCACCGGCGCGGGCGCGCGTGCCGTCGCGATGCATCCCGCCATGACGTTCACCGGCACCGACCTCGACCTGCCCCGGCTCGACGGCTGCGTCTTCGGTGTCACCGCGGGCCCCGACGAGCACGACCTGACCGAGCGCCTCGTCGCCGACCTCGGCGGGCGTCCGATGTGGATCCCCGAGGACAAGCGCACGCTCTACCACGCGTCCCTGGCCCACGGCGCCAACCACCTGGTCACGCTGGTCGCCCAGGCGATGGAGCTCCTCAGCGCCGCCGGCGCCGAGAACCTCGGCATCTCTCCCGCCGACACCCTGCGGCCGCTGCTCACCGCCGCGCTCGACAACGCCCTGCAGGCAGGCGACGCCGCGCTGACCGGCCCCATCGTCCGCGGCGACGTCAACACCGTGCGTGGTCACCTCCGCGAGATCGCCGCCAACGCGCCGCACACGCTCCCGTCCTACGTGGCGATGGCCAACGCCACGCTCGACCGGGTCGTCACCGACGGTCGTGTGCTGCCGATCCGAGCGGCGGCGATCCGCCGGGTCCTCGACGAGGCGATGGCCACGCGCGGCACCACGAGCCGCCTGCCATGACCCACGCCGTCCAGGTGGCCAGCACCCGCGCGGAGCTGGCCGGGTTGCTGGCGGCCCGACGCGCCGCCGGGGAGCGGGTCGGCTTCGTGCCGACGATGGGCGCTCTCCACGAGGGCCATGCCAGCCTGATGCGCGTCGCTCGCGAGCACGTCGGCGGCGGCCCCGTCGTCGTGTCAATCTTCGTCAACCCCCTCCAGTTCGGCCCGCACGAGGACCTGGCGCGCTACCCGCGCACCTTGGACGCCGACCTCGAGGTCTGCTCCCGCGAGGGTGTCGACATCGTGTTCGCGCCGTCGGTCGACGAGGTCTACCCCGGCGGCGAGCCGCAGGTCACCCTCGAGCCCGGACCGCTGGCGACCGTCCTGGAGGGCAAGACGCGACCCGGTCACTTCCGCGGCGTCCTCATCGTCGTCGCCAAGCTCTTCGGGCTGGTCGCACCGGACGTCGCGGTGTTCGGGCAGAAGGACTACCAGCAGCTGACCCTCATCCGGCGGATGGTCGCTGACCTGTGCCTGGGCATCGAGATCGTCGGTGCCGAGACCTGCCGCGAGCCCGACGGGCTGGCCATGAGCTCGCGCAACCGCTATCTCGACGCCGAGCAGCGGCAGCAGGCGACCGCACTCTCCCGCACGCTCCGGCGTGCCCAGGCGGCCGCCCTCCGCGGCGCGGACTATGCCCTCGGCTCCGCGCGTGCCGAGCTGCGCGCCGCCCAGGGCGTCGACCTCGACTACCTCGTGATCACCGACCGCGACCTGGCGCCGCTCCCCCCGGAGGTGCCTCCCGGCACCGAGGGCCGCATCCTCATCGCCGCCAGGGTCGGCACCACCCGGCTCATCGACAACATGCCGATCGTGCTCGGCGGGCCGGCGATAGCCTCCTCCCATGGCTGACTCCCGGGCCGGCGTGCCCCAGCGGCTCACGGCGCCCGAACCGGGCTGGACCACCCGGGCGGACGTGGTCGTGGTGGGCTCCGGCGTCGCCGGCCTGACGGCCGCGCTGCGCATCCACGAGAGCCGGCCGGACCTGCGGCTGCTCGTCGTCACCAAGGACGTCCTCAACGCCGGCTCGACACAGTGGGCCCAGGGCGGCATCGCCGCGGCGCTCGGTCCGGGTGACACCCCCGAGCAGCACGAGCGCGACACCCTGGTCGCGGGTGCCGGCGCCTGCGACGGGGCGGCCGTGCGCGTGCTGGTCACGGAGGGGCCGGACGCCGTGCGCGAGCTCATCGCCCTGGGCACGAACTTCGACCACGACCCGTCGGGGGAGCTGAGCCTTACGCGGGAGGGCGGCCACCACCGGGACCGGATCGCGCACGCGGGCGGCGACGCCACCGGCGCCGAGATCCAGCGGGCCCTCATCGCAGCGGTGGAGCGCGCCCCTGAGATCGAGGTCATCCGGCATGCGCTCGCCGTGGACCTGCTGCTCGACGCCGAGGGTGCTGTCGCGGGCCTGACGCTCCACGTGATGGGGGAGGGTCAGCACGACGGCGTCGGTGCCGTGCGCTGCCGCGCCGTGGTCGTCGCCAGCGGTGGCCTGGGCCAGGTCTTCTCCCAGACCACCAACCCGTCCGTCTCGACCGGGGACGGGATGGCGGTCGCCCTGCGCGCGGGAGCGGTGCTACGCGACCTCGAGTTCGTGCAGTTCCACCCGACCGTGATGTACCTCGGTCCCGACTCGCGCGGGCAGCAGCCGCTGATCTCCGAGGCGGTGCGCGGTGAGGGCGCCTTCCTCGTCGACTTCGAGGGCCAGCGCTTCATGCGAGGGCAGCACGAGCTCGCCGACCTCGCGCCGCGAGACGTCGTCGCCAAGGCGATCACCCGACGCATGCACGAGACCGGGCACCCGCACATGTGGCTCGATGCCCGGCACCTCGGCGCCGAGTTCTGGGAGCGGCGCTTCCCCACCATCCTCGCCACCGCCCGGGCCCACGGGGTCGACCCCGTCACCCAGCTCATCCCGGTCGCTCCCGCGTGCCACTACGCGTCGGGGGGCATCGCGACCGACCTCTGGGGCCGCTCCAGCGTGCCCGGCCTCTATGCCACCGGCGAGGTCGCCTGCTCCGGGGTCCACGGCGCCAACCGGCTCGCCTCCAACTCGCTGCTGGAGGGGCTGGTCTTCTCCCGGCGCATCGCGGAGGTGCTTCCTGGAGAGCTGCGCGCATGGTCCGAGCCGGCGGACGACACCCGCGTCGCCGGGGTCGTGCCGTCCGCCGTACGGCGCCTCGTGCAGGAGCAGATGACCGAGCGCGTGGGCGTGCTGCGGTCGGCGACCGGCGTCGCCGCGGCCGAGGAGGCCCTGCTCGGGCTGCTCGAGGCTCCGGCGGGACCCTCGGTCGACACCGCCACCTGGGAGACCACCAACCTGCTGACCATCGCCCTGGCGCTGGCCGAGGCGGCGCGGCGTCGCGAGGAGACCCGCGGGTCCCACTGGCGTGAGGACTTCCCCGAGCGCGACGACGCCCGGTGGTCCGGGCACTTCGACGCGGTGCTCCACGACGGCCGCCAGGAGCTGGCCTTCCACCCCACCCCCGCGACGGACGGAGAACAGCCGTGACCTTGGACGCCCCGTCGCAGCGGCTCCCTGCCGACCTGCTGACCGAGCTCGAGGCTGCCGGCCTCGACCCGGCCGCGGTGCACGCCGACATCCTGCGCGCGCTGGCGGAGGACCTGCCCGGAGGCGGCGTCGACGTGACCAGCGTCGCGACGATCCCCGAGACGGACACCGGCACGGCGGACTTCGCCGTCCGCGACGAGGGCGTCGTGGCCGGTCTGGGCATCGCCGCGCTGGTCTTCCACGTCGTCATCGGCGAGTCCGTGCGGGTGACCGACCGGGTGCCCGATGGCACCCACGTCCGGCCGGGTGACGTCGTGATGCGGGTCAGCGGCCCGACCCGCGGCCTCCTTACCGCCGAACGCACCGCGCTCAACTTCGCCTCCCACCTGTCCGGGGTGGCGACGGCGACCTCCCGCTGGGTGGCGGCCGTGGCCGGCAGCCGGGCCCGCGTTCTCGACACCCGCAAGACGCTGCCCGGCTGGCGCGCGCTCCAGAAGTACGCCGTGCGCTGCGGCGGCGGTGTGAACCACCGGTTCAGCCTCTCCGACATGGCGATGGTCAAGGACAACCACGTCGTCGCCGCCGGCGGCGTCGTGCCGGCACTCGACGCCGTGAGGGCCGCCTACCCGGGACTGCCGGTCGAGGTGGAGGTCACCGACCTCGACCAGCTGCGCGAGCTGCTCGCCGCCGGCTGCGACCGGATCCTGCTCGACAACATGGACGACGCGACGATGGCCGAGGCAGTGCGGATCACCGACGGCCGGGCGTCACTGGAGGCCTCGGGCGGACTCACGCTGGAGCGGGCCGCCCAGGTCGCGCGCACGGGCGTCGACTTCATCTCGGTCGGTGCGCTGACCCACTCGGTCACCGTCTTCGACATCGGGATGGACCTGCAGTGAGCCTGCTGGCGGCCGACATCGGCAACGGCACCACCGTCCTCGGGCTGGTGGGACGGGACGGCGGCACGGTCACCGCCACCTGGCGCGTCTCCTCCGACGAGCGCCGCACCAGCGACGAGTGGGGCGTCCTGGTGCGCGGGCTGCTGGGCTCCCGCTTCGACGAGCTCACCGGCGTCGCGGTCTGCGCCACGGTGCCGGTCGTCCTGCACGAGTGGCGCGAGATGCTCCGGTCCCAGCTCGCGGACCTCCCCCAGGTCGTCGTCGAGCCGGGGACCCGCACCGGACTCGCCGTCTTGATGGACAACCCGCGCGAGGTCGGCGCCGACCGCATCTGCAACGCCGTGGCGGCCTCGACCTTCGGCGCCCCCACCGTCGTGGTCGACTTCGGCACCGCGACCACCTTCGACGTCGTCAACGGCAAGGGGCAGTACGTCGGCGGCGTGATCGCACCCGGCATCGCCACGTCCCTCGAGGCGCTCGGCGAGCGCGGCGCCCAGCTGCGCCAGGTCGAGCTGCTCCGGCCGCGCACGGTCATCGCCAAGAACACCGTCGAGGCCCTCCAGTCCGGCATGGTCTTCGGCTTCGCCAGCCAGGTCGAGGGGCTGGTGTCCCGCATCACCGCCGAGCTCGGCGTCGAGCCCGACCAGACCCGGGTCGTCGCCACGGGGCACCATGCGCCGCTGGTGGTCGACGAGTGCGGATGCTTCACCGACCACGAGCCCTGGCTGACCCTTCGGGGCCTGGCTCTGGTCTTCGAGCGCAACGCCGGGTGACGCGCGCGGTCGGTGGGGCCGGGAATGTGGCGACGGGGCGATCCTCGGCGGCTTCGCGTGCAATAGCGGTGCTCCCGCGACAATTGCAGAATGGCGCCGCACCGATGCTGCGGCGGTCCAGACCGGGTCAATGACCGGGTGTCGGGGATTCGCGCTCGACATTGACCGGCCGACTGGACAGCTGTGACATGAAGTTCCGTAAACCCGATATTCACGGTAGCGTTTCGCAAATCAGCCGTTCCACCGCACGTTTCCTCAAAGGACAATTCCATGGCTCAGAAGGTCAATATCGTTCTCGTCGATGACATCGACGGCTCGGAGGCCACCCAGACCGTCAGCTTCGGGCTCGACGGCAGCAGTTTCGAGATCGACCTCGGCGACGCCAACGCCGCCGCGCTGCGCGAGGCGCTCGCGCCCTACATCGGTCACGCACGCAAGGTCGGCGGCGCCCGTCGCGGCCGACGCTCGACCGTCACCTCGCTGGGCCCGAGCAGCAAGGAGATCCGCGACTGGGCCCGCAGCAACGGCTACGACGTGTCCGACCGGGGCCGCGTGTCCGCTGAGATCCGGCAGGCCTTCGAAGCCGCTCAGTGACCCCTCGCGACGCGCCGAGCGGTGAGCCGCTCGGCGCGTTGCCACGTCTCGCTCCGTGAGGTCGGGTCGCCACAGTAAAGACGATCCCCTATTTTCACATCATGATGCGTCTCGGGCGCCGTCTCCACGGTGTGACCTGCCAAGGTCCCGACCGGGGTGGCGCGCGACACACTGGCGCCGCCTTTGTGGCGATTCCACGCCGGTTCGGGGCTCGGGCACGTCAGAATGCTGCTGCCGGCGCTTTGCGTCGGCTGCTGGTGGCTGCCGTCACGGGGACCGGTCCACCGCATGTTCTCGGTGGGGGATCGACGGTGTAGCGGGTCTGGGCCTGAGGATGGGACGACAGAAGACGTGACGAGAGCAGCGAGGCTCTTCCGCCGAGCGCAACGGAGCAGGGCCGTGGCCCTGGTCCAGGTGCTGGGCCTCCTCGTCTTCTTCCTCGCGTTCTTCACCCTGTCCACCGAGTCGGCCCAGGCCTACGAGGTGCCCACCGGCAACTGGTCGGCACCCGGCTCGAGCAACTCCTCGACGGTCACGTACCCCAGCGGCATCACCGTAAACGTCGCCACCACGGGCACCAGCACCGTCGTCGCGGCGCCGAGCACCCTGGGCGCGCGTGGCTTCGACGTCACCCAGTTCACCCCGACGACCATGCTGACCGGCGACTCCGCCGCGACGGTCACCGTCAACACCGGTGACTGTGCCGCCACGGGCACCTGTTCCAGCCGGGGCACCACGACCTTCACGTTCAGCCAGCCGGTGCGCAACCCGATCATCCACCTGGCGGGCATCGGCGGCGCGAGCCGCAACGGCAACAACCAGTCCGACCTGCACTCGATCTGGGACCTGACCACGCCCGGCGTGACGATCAGCAAGCTCGACGGCAACACCCAGCTCTCGGTCACCGGCGGCACCCGGATCACGGCCACCAACGACAGCACGTCGGTCAACTGCACGACCAACGCCAACGGCACCGGCTTCTTCGACGCCGGTGCCAGCGCCGCCTGCGGCAGCATCCAGGTCAACGGCACCGTGACGACGGTGGCGTTCTCCATGACCGCGGTCCTCGTCAAGAACCCCAACGCGCAGGCCGCCAACAACAACAGCGGCAGCTCCGACGCCGTGGGCGTCGTGGTGACGCTGCCCCAGGACTTCTCCGACGCTCCGGTCTCCTACAACCCGACGCAGGCGCCGGCCCACGTCATCAGCAACCTGACCCTGGGGTCGAGCGTCGACGAGGACAACGTCAACACGCGCAATGCGACCGCCTCCCCCTATGCCACTGCGGCCGCCAACGGCGACGACACCGATTCCACCGACGACGAGAATGCGTTCACCACGCTGCCGAGTTTGTCGACCCAGCCGAATGCCACCTATTCCCTGACGGTGCCGATAGCCGGCCTCAGCAAAGCCGCCAATCTCTGTGGATGGGTCGATTTCAACCGCAACGGGACTTTCGACACCACCGAACGAGCCTGTGCGACCCCGGCGGGGGGTGCCACGTCGGCGTCCCTGAGCTGGACGACTCCGTCGGGAATGACGTCCGGCACCAGCTATGCGCGCTTCCGGCTGGGCTACACGCAGGCCCAGATCCAGTCACCGACGGGCGTCGCCGACTCCGGTGAGGTCGAGGACTACCCGGTGACCATCCTCGAGCGCCCCCAGATCATCCTCCGCAAGACCACCCTCGCCACGACGGGTGGTCCCTTCGCGTTCACGCTCACCAACACCGTCCAAACGACCGGCTCGGTCACGACCAGCGCCGCGGGCACGCCGACCCAGGTCGACGGTGACACCGGCACCGCCGGCACCCAGGCCTACACGGTCGCGAGCCAGGACCAGGCCGTCACCATCAACGAGTCGACGCTGCCCGGCGGCTGGTCCCTCTCGACGGCCACCTGCACCGACGCGGGTGGCGCCACCGTCGGCAGCCTGTCGGGCTCGACCTACACCGTTCCCGGGGCCGCCACCGCACCCGGCGCGGTCGTCACCTGCACGTTCACCAACGGACAGCCCTCGATCTCGTTGACCAAGACCGCGGGCGCGATCACCGACCTCGACGCCAACGGCACCGACCAGGGCGACACCATCGCCTACTCCTTCCTGGTGACCAACACCGGCCAGGTCGCGTTGAGCTCCGTCGCGGTCAACGACCCCAAGATCAGCTCGGTCAGCTGCCCGTCGAGCACGTTGGCCGTCGGCGCCAGCCAGACCTGCACCGCCACCTACACGATCACGCTGGCCGACATGAACGCCGGCGTCGTCAACAACACCGCGACGGCCACGGGGACGCCGCCGACCGGGTCCGCGGTGACGGCGACCAGCTCGGCGAGCAAGAACCTGCCCGCCAACCCGTCGGTCACCCTCGACAAGACGCACGGGACGATCACCGACCTCGACGCCAACGGGCAGGACGCCGGCGACACGGTGGTCTACAGCTTCCTGGTGACCAACACGGGCAACGTGACGCTGACCTCGGTCGGCGTGACCGACGCCAAGGTCGGCACCGTCAGCTGCCCGGCGACGACGCTGAACCCCGGTGCCTCCACCACGTGCACGGCGACCTACACGCTGACCCAGGCCGACGTGAACACCGGCTCGGTCAACAACACGGCGACGGCCTCGGGCACGCCCCCCACCGGAGCCGCCGTCACGGCGACCGACACCGACACCCTGGCCATCACCCGCACCCGCGGGATCACCCTCGACAAGGTGGCGGGAACCCCGTCGGGCAACACCGCGGGCTCGACGATCGCCTACACCTTCCTGGTCACCAACACCGGCAACACGACCCTCACGTCGGTCAACGTCACCGACGCCAAGGTCGGGTCCGTGTCGTGTCCGCTGACCACGTTGGCACCGGGTCAGTCGACCACCTGTACGGCGACCTACACCCTCACGCAGACCGACGTGAACGCCGGCGTCGTCAACAACACCGCGACCGCCACCGGGACGCCGCCCTCCGGCCTGACCGCCCCGACAGCGACCGACTCGACGTCGACGACGATCACCCGCACACCCGGCATCAGCCTCGACAAGCAGTCCGGCGGTCTCACCGACGTGGACGGCAACGGGCCGGACGTGGGTGACACGATCGCCTACTCGTTCGTGATCAGCAACACCGGCAACGTCACCTTGACCTCGGTCGGCGTCACGGACGCCAAGGTCGGCCCGATCACCTGCACGACCACGACCCTGGCGCCGGGCGCCGCGACCACCTGCACGAAGACCTACACGCTCACCCAGGCCGACGTTGACTCCGGACACGTGGCCAACACGGCCACCGCCACCGGCACCCCGCCGAGCGGCCTCACCGCACCGATCTCGACCGACTCGACGGACACGACGGTGACGGCAGGTCCCAAGATCACGCTCGTGAAGACCGCCGGCACCCCGTCCGGCAACACGGCCGGCTCGACGATCGCCTACTCGTTCCTGGTCACCAACACCGGCAACGTCACCTTGACCTCGGTCGGCGTCAGCGACCCCAAGGTCGGCGCCGTCACCTGCCCCGTCACCACGCTGGCCCCCGGCGCGTCCACCACGTGCACCAAGACCTACACGCTGACCCAGGCCGACGTGAACGCCGGCAGCGTCACCAACACGGCCACCGCCTCCGGCACCCCACCCACGGGCGCCGCCGTCTCGGCCACGAGCTCGACGACCACCACCATCGTCCGCACGTCCACCATCACCCTGGACAAGCAGGCCGGCACGCCCACGGGCAACACCGCCGGGTCGACGATCGCCTACTCGTTCGTGGTCACCAACACCGGCAACGTCACGCTCACCGGCGTCAACATCAGCGATGCCAAGGTCACCTCGATCTCGTGCCCGGTCACGACGCTGGCCCCGGGTGCCACCACGACCTGCACGGCGACCTACACGATCACCCAGGCCGACGTGAACTCTGGTCACGTCGCCAACACGGCGACCGCGACGGGCACCCCTCCGGCCGGCGTGACGGCACCGACAGCCTCGGACTCGACCGACACCGCGATCACTCGGACCACGACCATCACGCTCGACAAGCAGGCGGCTGGGATCACCGATGTCGACGGCAACGGGCCGGACGCGGGTGACACGATCGCCTACTCGTTCGTGGTGACCAACACCGGCAACGTCACGCTGACCTCGGTCGGCGTCACCGACGCCAAGGTCGGCGCGGTCACCTGCCCGGCCACCACCCTGGCTCCCGGCGTGGGCACGGTCTGCACCAAGACCTACACGCTGACCCAGGCCGACGTGGACTCCGGTCACGTCGCCAACACCGCCAGCGCCACGGGCACCCCGCCGGCCGGCATGACCGCCCCGACCGCCACCGACTCGACCGACACCGCCGTCACCGCGGGTCCCGCGATCACGCTCGACAAGCAGGCGGGGACGCCGAGCGGGAACACGGCCGGGTCGACCATCGCCTACAGCTTCGTGGTGACCAACACCGGCAACGTGACCCTGACCTCGGTCGGCGTGACCGACGCCAAGGTCGGTGCGGTCACCTGCCCGGCCACGACGCTGGCTCCGGGTGCGTCGACGACGTGCACGAAGACCTACACGCTGACCCAGGCCGACGTGGACGCCGGTGTCGTCAACAACACCGCCACCGCCAGCGGGACCCCGCCGACGGGAGCCGCCGTCTCGGCCACCGACTCGACCTCGACGAGCATCACGCGGTCGCCCGCGCTCACGTTCGACAAGCAGGCGGGCACGCCCACCGGGAACACGGCCGGCTCGACGATCGCCTACAGCTTCGTCGTGACCAACACCGGCAACGTCACCTTGACCTCGGTCGGCGTGACCGACGCCAAGGTCGGCGCGATCACCTGCCCGGCCACGACGCTGGCTCCGGGTGCGTCGACGACGTGCACCAAGACCTACACGCTGACCCAGGCCGACGTGGACTCCGGTCACGTCGCCAACACCGCGACCGCGTCCGGCACCCCGCCGACCGGCGCACCTCGCACGGCCACCGACTCCACCGACACCCCGATCACCGCCGGTCCGGCGATCTCGCTGACCAAGTCCGCCGGCACCCCGAGCGGGAACACGGCGGGCTCGACGATCGCCTACAGCTTCCTGGTGACCAACACCGGCAACGTGACCCTGACCTCGGTGGGGGTGAGCGACCCCAAGGTGGGACCCGTGACGTGCCCGGCCACGACGCTGGCTCCGGGGGCGTCGACGACGTGCACGAAGACCTACACGCTGACCCAGGCCGACGTGGACGCCGGTGTCGTCAACAACACCGCGACGGCGTCCGGCACGCCGCCCACCGGCGCGGCCGTGACCGCCACGAGCTCGACCTCGACGAGCATCACGCGGTCGCCCGCGCTCACGTTCGACAAGCAGGCGGGCACGCCCACCGGGAACACGGCGGGCTCGACGATCGCCTACTCGTTCGTGGTGACCAACACCGGCAACGTCACCTTGACCTCGGTCGGCGTGACCGACGCCAAGGTCGGCGCGATCACCTGCCCGGCCACGACGCTGGCTCCGGGTGCGTCGACGACGTGCACGAAGACCTACACGCTGACCCAGGCCGACGTGGACTCCGGTCACGTCGCCAACACCGCGACGGCATCCGGCACCCCGCCGACGGGTGCGCCGGTGACCGCCACCGACTCGACGGACACCGCCGTCACCGCGGGTCCCGCGATCACGCTCGACAAGCAGGCGGGCGCGCCCTCGGGCAACACCGCCGGGTCGACCATCGCCTACAGCTTCGTGGTGACCAACACCGGCAACGTGACCCTGACCTCGGTGGGGGTGACCGACCCCAAGGTCGGCGCGGTCTCCTGCCCGGCCACGACGCTGGCTCCGGGTGCGTCGACGACGTGCACGAAGACCTACACGCTGACCCAGGCCGACGTGGACGCCGGTGTCGTCAACAACACCGCCACCGCCAGCGGGACCCCGCCGACGGGAGCCGCGGTCACGGCCACCGACTCGACCTCGACGAGCATCACGCGGTCGCCCGCGCTCACGTTCGACAAGCAGGCGGGCACGCCGAGCGGGACCACGGCCGGCTCGACGATCGCCTACAGCTTCGTGGTGACCAACACGGGCAACGTCACCTTGACCTCGGTCGGCGTGACCGACGCCAAGGTCGGCGCGATCACCTGCCCGGTGACGACGCTGGCTCCGGGTGCGTCGACGACGTGCACGAAGACCTACACGCTGACCCAGGCCGACGTGGACTCCGGTCACGTCGCCAACACCGCGACCGCGTCCGGCACCCCGCCGACGGGTGCGCCGGTGACCGCGACGGACTCGACCGACACCCCGATCACCGCCGGACCGGCGATCACCCTGGACAAGCAGGCCGGCACCCCGAGCGGGAACACCGCCGGGTCGACGATCGCCTACAGCTTCGTGGTGACCAACACCGGCAACGTCACGCTCATCGGCATCGGGATCAACGACCCCAAGGTGGGCGCGATCACCTGCCCGGTGACGACGCTGGCTCCGGGTGCGTCGACGACGTGCACGAAGACCTACACGCTGACCCAGGCCGATGTGGACGCCGGTGTCGTCAACAACACCGCAACCGTGGCGGGCACACCCCCCTCCGGGGGCGCGGTGTTCGCCACGGACTCGACCTCGACGAGCATCTCGCGCACCCCGTCACTCGCCGTCGACAAGCAGGCGGGCACGCCGAGCGGAAGCACGGCGGGGTCGACGATCGCCTATTCGTTCGTGGTGACCAACACCGGCAACGTCACCGTGACCTCGGTCGGCGTGACCGACGCCAAGGTCGGCGCGATCACCTGCCCGGCCACGACGCTGGCTCCGGGTGCGTCGACGACGTGCACGGCGACCTACACGCTGACCCAGGCCGATGTGGACTCCGGCCATGTCGCCAACTCGGCGACGGCGTCCGGCACCCCGCCCTCCGGTCCGGCGACGACCTCCAGCCCCGACACCACCGACACCCCGCTGACGGCCGGCCCGGCCCTGGGCCTGGCCAAGCACGCGGGCTCGGTGACGGACGTCGACGGCAACGGCATCGACGCCGGTGACACCATCGCCTACAGCTTCGACGTCACCAACACGGGCAACGTCACGCTCTCCGCGATCTCGATCACCGACCCCAAGGTCGGCGCGGTTTCCTGCCCCGCAGGCTCGCTCGCCCCGGGGGCGTCCAAGACCTGCGGCCCCACGACCTACACGCTGACGCAGGCCGACCTCGACGCGGGCGTCGCCGACAACACGGCGACCGCCTCGGGCACGCCTCCCACCGGCGCTCCGGTCACGTCCGCTCCGTCGTCCACGTCCACCCCCCTCGCCGCTGCACCGGCCCTGACGCTGGACAAGCAGAGCGGCGGCGTCACCGACCTCGACGGCAACGGGCCTGACGCCGGCGACAGCATCGGCTACACCTTCCTGGTCACCAACACGGGCAACGTCACGCTCCACGCGGTCTCGATCGCCGACCCCCAGGTCGGCGCGGTCACCTGCCCGGTCGCGACGCTGGCCCCGGGCGCGTCGACGACCTGCACGGCCACCTACACGATCACCCAGGCCGACGCCGACGCCGGGACGGTGTCCAACACCGCGACGGCGACCGGCACCTCGCCCACGGACGTCGACGTCAGCGACTCCGACACCGTCACCACGCCGGTCGGCGCCGGCCCGGCCATGACCCTCGACAAGCAGGCCGGCACCGCATCGGGCAACGAGGCGGGCGACACGATCGACTACACGTTCCTGGTCACCAACACCGGGACCGTCACCCTGACCTCGGTCTCGGTCAGCGACCCCAAGGTCGGACCGGTCGGCTGCCCGTCCAGCACCCTGGCGCCGGGTGCGTCCACGACGTGCACCGCGACCTACACGCTGACCCAGGCGGACGTCGACGCCGGTCAGGTCGTGAACACGGCGACCTCGAGCGGGACCCCGCCGACGGGCCCCGCCGTCACCGCCACCGACTCGGTGGTCACGCCGGTCTCCGCGGCGCCGGGCATCGCGGTCGACAAGCAGGCGGGCACCCCGAGCGGCGGCGCGGCCGGCGACACGATCGGCTACACGTTCGTGGTCACCAACACCGGCAACGTGACCCTGACGTCCGTCGCCGTGTCCGACCCCATCGTGGGAGCGGTCACCTGCCTCGCGACCACGCTGGCACCGGGCGCGTCCACCACCTGCTCGGCGACCTACACGCTGACCCAGGCCGACGTCGACTCCGGCCACGTCGCCAACACCGCGACCGTCACCGGCACGCCCCCCAACGGTCCGCCCCCGACCGGCACCGACTCGACGGACACCGCCATCACCCCCGGCCCGTCGCTCAGCCTCGACAAGCAGGCCGGCACCCTGAGCGGGCACGCGGCCGGGGACACCGTCCCCTACTCGTTCCTGGTCACCAACACCGGCAACGTCACGCTCACCGACATCACCGTGACCGACCCGCTGGCGGGCACCGTCACGTGTCCGGCAGGCTCGCTGGCGCCCGGTGAGACGGCGACCTGCACCGCGAGCTACACCCTCACGCAGGCCGACGTGGACGCCGGCGAGGTGGTCAACACCGCCACTGCGACGGGCACCGACCCCCACGGCACCGACGTCTCGGACACCGACACGCTGACCACTCCCGTGCCGGCGGAGCCGAGCATCAGCCTCGACAAGCAGGCGGGGGTCCCCAGCGGCAACACGGCCGGCGACACGATCGCCTACACGTTCGTGGTGACCAACACCGGCAACGTCACGCTCGACTCGGTCGGCGTCAGCGACCCGACCGTCGGCCCCGTGACGTGCTCCGGCGGCTCGCTGGCCCCGGGGGCGTCGACCACCTGCACCGCGAGCTACACCCTCACCCAGACCGACGTGGACGCCGGCCACGTGGCCAACACGGCCACGGCCACGGCCACCGACCCGAACGGCACCGACCTCACGGCGACCGACTCCACCGACGCGCCCGTCGTCTCCGGCCCGGCGATCAGCCTGGTCAAGAGCGACTCCGGGCAGTCGGGCACCGGCGCGGGAGGCACGGTCGACTACGACTTCGTGGTGACCAACACCGGCAACGTGACCCTGACCGACATCACGATCGACGACCCCAACGTCGGCCCGATCACCTGCCCGGTCACCACGCTGGCACCGGGCGCGACGACGACCTGCACGGGCACCCACGTGGTGATCCAGGCCGAGGTCGACGCCGGCGTGGTCCTCAACACCGCGACCGTCACCGGCACACCGCCGAGCGGCCCCGACGTGACGGACTCCGACTCCGACTCGACGCCGTTCCCCGCCGACCCGAGCATCAGCCTGGACAAGCAGGCCGGCATCCCCTCCGGGAACCAGGCCGGCGACACCATCGACTACTTCTTCCTGGTCACCAACACCGGCAACGTGGCGCTGCACGCCATCACGGTCGACGACCCCCAGGTCGGCGCGGTCACGTGCGTCGCGACCACGCTGGCGGCCGGCGACTCGACGACGTGCACGGCGACCTACACGCTGACCCAGGCCGACGTGGACGCCGGTCACGTGGCCAACACCGCGACCGTCACCGGCACCGACACCCGGGGCACCGACGTGACCGCGAACGACGCCACGGACACCCCCGTCACGGCGGGGCCGGCGATCACGCTCGACAAGCGCGACGTGGGTCAGTCCGGCACCGGCGTGGGCGGCACCGTCGACTACGAGCTGACGGTGACCAACACGGGCAACGTCACCCTGACCGGCATCGCGGTCGACGACCCCAACATCGCCTCGGTGAGCTGCCCGGTCACCACGCTCGCCCCCGGGGCCTCGACGACCTGCACCGGCACCCACGTGGTGACCCAGGCCGAGGTCGACGCCGGCGTCGTCGACAACACGGCCACGGTCACCGGCACTCCGCCGACGGGTCCCGACGTGACCGACACCGACACCAACTCGACGCCCTTCCCGATGTCGCCGTCACTCACCCTGGACAAGCAGGCCGGCACCCCGTCCGGCAACCAGGCCGGCGACACGATCGCCTACACCTTCCTCGTCACCAACACCGGCAACGTCACCCTCGACCCGGTCGGGGTGGACGACCCGAAGACGGGCCCCGTGTCGTGCCCGGTCACGACCCTGGCCCCGAACGCGCAGACGACGTGCACGTCGTCCTACACGCTCACCCAGGCCGACGTCGACGCCGGCCACGTGGCCAACACCGCCACCGCGACCGGCACCGACCGCTATGGCAACGACGTCACCGCGACCGACAACACCGACACCCCGATCGCGTCCGCACCGGCGCTCACCCTGGACAAGCAGGCCGGCACCCCGACCGGCAACGAGGCCGGCGACACGATCGCCTACACCTTCCTCGTCACCAACACCGGCAACGTCACCCTCGACCCGGTCGGCGTGGACGACCCGCTGGTCGGGACGGTGACCTGTCCGGTGACGACGCTGGCGCCGGGTGCCTCGACGACCTGCACGGCGACCTACACGCTGACCCAGGCCGACGTCGACGCCGGCACCGTCGACAACACCGCGACGGCGTCGGGCACCCCACCCACCGGCCCGGACGCGACGGACACCGACGCGACCTCCACGCCGATCGCGGCGACCCCGTCGATCACGCTCGACAAGCAGGCGGGGGTGCCGTCGGGCAGCACGGCCGGCGACACCGTCGACTACGCCTTCGTGGTGACCAACACCGGCAACGTCACGCTCGACCCGGTCGGCGTGGACGACCCGACCGTCGGTCCGGTGAGCTGTCCCGCCACGACGCTGGCGCCGGGTGCCTCGACGACCTGCGCGGCCACCTACACGCTCACCCAGGCCGACGTGGACGCCGGTCACGTGGCCAACACCGCCACCGCGTCGGGCACGCCGCCGACCGGCGCCGACGTGACGGCCACCGACAACACCGATGTGCCACTGGCCTCGGGTCCCGCCATCTCGTTGGACAAGCAGGTCGCGGCGGTCTCGGGCAGCGCTGCCGGTGACACCATCGACTTCGACCTCGTGGTGACCAACACCGGCAACGTCACCCTCGACCCGGTCACGGTCGACGACCCGCTGGTCGGCGCCGTGTCCTGCCCCGTCTCGACCCTGGCGCCCGGTGCCTCGACCACGTGCACGGCGACCTACACGCTCACCCAGGCCGACGTCGACGACGGCACGGTCGACAACACCGCCACGGCCACCGGCACCGACCCCGACGGCGGGGACGTCACCGCCACGGACTCGACGTCGACGGTGCTCACCGCCGACCCGAGCATCAGCCTGGACAAGCAGGCGGGCGCGCCGTCGGGCAACCAGGTCGGCGACACGGTCGACTACACGTTCGTGGTCACCAACACCGGCAACGTCACCCTCGACGGGGTCGTCATCGCAGACCCCACCGTGGGGAGCGTGACCTGCCCGGTCGCGACCCTGGCCCCGAACGCGCAGACGACGTGCACCGCGTCCTACACCCTGACCCAGGCCGACGTGGACGCCGGTCACGTGGCCAACACCGCGACGGTGACGGGCACCGACCCGCACGGCACCGACGTCACCGCCACCGACAACACCGACGTCGCGGTCACCGCGGGCCCGGCGATCACCCTCGACAAGCAGGCCGGGACGCCGTCCGGCGCCGCGGCCGGCGACACGATCGACTACACCTTCGTGGTCACCAACACCGGCAACGTCACGCTCACCTCGGTGTCGGTCGCCGACCCCAAGGTCGGCCTGGTGACCTGCCCGGTGACGACGCTGGCCCCGGGTGCCTCCACGACGTGCACGGCGACCTACACAATGACCCAGGCCGACGTGGACGCCGGCACCGTCGACAACACCGCGACGGCGTCGGGCACCCCGCCGACCGGCCCCGTGGTCACCGACGGCGACACCACCTCGACCCCGATCGCCGCCGACCCGAGCATCACCCTGGACAAGCAGGCCGGCACCCCGTCGGGCAGCGCGGCCGGTGACACGGTCGACTACAGCTTCGTGGTCACCAACACCGGCAACGTCACCCTGGACACCGTGACGGTCGACGACCCGACGGTCGGCCCCGTCACGTGCCCGGTCACCACACTGGTGCCCGGCGCCTCGACGGTGTGCACGGCGACCTACACGCTGACCCAGGCCGACGTGGACGCCGGTCATGTGGCCAACACCGCCACCGTCACGGGCACCCCGCCGACCGGCGCCGACGTCACCGCGACCGACAACACCGACGTCACCCTGACCTCCGGCCCGGCCATCAGCCTGGACAAGCAGGCAGCCGCCGTGTCCGGCAGCTCGGCCGGTGACACCGTCGACTACACGTTCCTCGTGACCAACGTCGGCAACGTGACCCTGACCGGCGTCACGGTCGGCGACCCGCTCGTCGCGGCGGTCGACTGCCCGGTCACGACCCTGGCCCCCGGTGCCTCCACGACCTGCACGGCGACCTACACGCTGACCCAGGCCGACGTGGACGCGGGCTCGGTCACCAACACCGCGACCGCGACCGGCACCCCCCCGAGCGGCCCCGACGTCACGGGCAGCGACTCCGTCGGCATCCCGGTCCCGTCCGCGCCGGCCGTCGTGATCGACAAGCAGCCCGGCACGCCGACCGGCAACGCGGTCGGGGACACGGTCGACTACACCTTCGTGGTCACCAACACGGGCAACGTGACCCTCACGGGCGTCGCGATCGACGACCCCACCGTGGGTCCGGTGTCCTGCCCGGCGACGACGCTCGCGCCGACGGCGTCCACCACGTGCGCGGCGACCTACACGCTGACCCAGGCCGACGTCGACGCCGGTCACGTGGCCAACACCGCGACCGTGTCGGGCACCCCGCCGACCGGTCCGGACGTCACCGCGAGCGACAGCACCGACATCGGCATCGCCGCCGGTCCCGCGATCACCCTCGACAAGCAGGCCGGCACCCCGTCGGGCAACGCGGCCGGTGACACGATCGACTACACGTTCCTGGTGACCAACACCGGCAACGTCACGCTGACCGCGGTCAGTGTCGACGACCCGCTGGTCGGCCCCGTCGACTGCCCGGTCGCGACCCTGGCGCCCGGTGCCTCGACCACGTGCACGGCGACCTACACGCTGACCCAGGCCGACGTCGACGACGGCACGGTCGACAACTCGGCCACCGCCACCGGCACCTCCCCGTCCGGTGCCGACGTGACGGCCACCGACGCGGTCTCCACCCCGATCGCGGCAGCGCCCTCGATCGCCCTGGACAAGAGCGTCGCCGCCGTCTCGGGCAACGCGGCCGGTGACACGGTCGACTACACGTTCCTCGTGACCAACACGGGCAACGTCACCCTCGACCCCGTGTCCGTGGCCGACCCGACCGTCGGCGCCGTCACGTGCCCGGTGACCACCCTCGCCCCCGGCGCGTCGACGACCTGCACCGGCAGCTACACCCTCACGCAGGCCGACGTGGACGCCGGTCACGTGGCCAACACCGCGACGGTGACGGGCACCGACCCGCACGGCACCGACGTCACCGCCACCGACAACACCGACGTCCCCCTGGCGTCCGGCGCGGCCGTCGCCCTCGACAAGCAGGCCGGCGCGGTCTCGGGCAACGCTGCCGGCGACACGATCGACTACACGTTCCTGGTGACCAACACCGGCAACGTCACCCTGACCGCCGTGACCGTGGCCGACCCGCTCGTGGGACCCGTCGACTGCCCGGTGACGACGCTGGCCCCGGGTGCCTCCACGACGTGTACGGCGACCTACACGCTGACCCAGGCCGACGTGGACGCCGGCACCGTCGACAACACCGCGACGGCGTCCGGCACCCCGCCGACCGGCCCCGACGCGACCGCCACCGACAACGTCAGCACCCCGATCGCCGCCGACCCGAGCATCACCCTGGACAAGCAGGCCGGCACCCCGTCGGGCAGCGCGGCCGGTGACACGGTCGACTACAGCTTCGTGGTCACCAACACCGGCAACGTCACCCTGGACACCGTGACGGTCGACGACCCGACGGTCGGCCCCGTCAGCTGCCCGGTCACCACGCTGGTGCCCGGCGCCTCGACGGTGTGCACGGCGGCCTACACGCTGACCCAGGCCGACGTGGACGCCGGTCACGTGGCCAACACCGCCACCGTCACGGGCACCCCGCCGACCGGCGCCGACGTCACGGCGACCGACAACACCGACGTCACCCTGACCTCCGGCCCGGCCATCAGCCTGGACAAGCAGGCCGGCACGCCCACGGGCACGGCCGTCGGGGACACCATCCCCTACAGCTTCGTGGTCACCAACGTCGGCAACGTGACCCTGACCGGCGTCACGGTCGACGACCCGACCGTCGGCCCGGTCGACTGTCCGGTCACGACCCTGGCCCCCGGTGCCTCCACGACCTGCACGGCGACCTACACGCTGACGCAGACCGATGTCGACGCCGGACTGGTCACCAACACCGCGACCGCGACCGGCACCCCCCCGAGCGGCCCCGACGTCACCGGGACCGACGCGGTGACCACGCCCGTCACGGCCAGTCCCTCGATCGCCCTCGACAAGCAGGCGGGCGCGCCGTCCGGCAACGCCGCGGGCGACACCATCGCCTACACCTTCGCCGTGACCAACACCGGCAACGTCACCCTGACCAATGTCGGCATCGACGACCCGACCACCGCCCCCGTCGTCTGCCTGGCCACGGTGCTCACCCCCGGCGCGTCGACCACGTGCACGGCGTCCTACACGCTGACCCAGGCCGATGTGGACGCCGGTCACGTGGCCAACACCGCCACCGTCACGGGGACGCCGCCGACGGGTGCCGACGTGACCGCGACGGACAACACCGACGTGACCATCGACGCAGGTCCCGCGATCACCCTCGACAAGCAGGCCGCCGCACCGACCGGCACGTCGGCCGGTGACACGGTCGACTACACGTTCGTGGTGACCAACACCGGCAACGTCACGCTGACCGGCGTGAGCGTCGACGACCCGCTGGTCGGTGCCGTCTCCTGCCCGGTGTCCACGCTGGCACCGGCCGAGTCGACCGCGTGCACGGCGACCTACACGCTCACCCAGGCCGACGTCGACGCCGGCGGCGTCGACAACACCGCGACCGCGTCCGGGACGCCGCCGGCCGGCCCCGACGTCACGGCGACCGACTCCACGTCCACGCCGCTGCCCGCCGACCCGTCGATCACGCTGGACAAGCAGGTCGGCATCTTCAGCGTGGGCGCGGCCGGCGACCCGGTCGACTACACCTTCGTGGTGACCAACACCGGCAACGTCACGCTCGACACCGTGACCGTCGACGACCCCACCGTCGGGCCGGTGGACTGTCCCGTCACCACGCTGGCGCCCGGCGCGTCGACGACCTGCACGGCGACCTACACCGTCACCCAGGCCGACCTGGATGCCGGTCACGTGGCCAACACCGCCACCGTGACGGGGACCGACCCCAACGGCACCGACGTCACCGCCACCGACAACACCGACGTCCCGCTCGTCGCGGTGCCCGGCCTGACCCTCGACAAGCAGGCGGGCCTCCCCAGCGGCGGGTCGGCCGGTGACACGGTCGACTACAGCTTCGTGGTCACCAACACCGGCAACGTCACGCTGGCCGCCGTCGCCGTCGCCGACCCTACGGCCGGTCCGGTCGACTGCCCGGTGACGACGCTGGCCCCGGGTGCCTCCACGACCTGTACGGCGACCTACACGCTGACCCAGGCCGACGTGGACGCCGGTCACGTGGCCAACACCGCGACCGCGACGGGCACCCCGCCGACCGGGCCCGACGTCACGGCGACCGACAACACCGACACCCCGATCCCGACCGGTGCCTCGATCACCCTCGACAAGCAGGCCGGCACGCCGACCGGCAGCGACGCCGGGGACACGATCGCCTTCACCTTCCTGGTCACCAACAACGGCAACGTCACGCTCGACACGGTGACCATCGCCGACCCGACGGTCGGTGCCGTCGCCTGCCCCGTCACCACGCTGGCCCCCGGAGCGTCGACGACCTGCACGGCGACCTACACGCTGACCCAGGCCGACGTCGACTCCGGCTCCGTCGACAACACGGCCACGGTCTTCGGCAACCCGCCCACGGGCGACCCGACCTCTCAGGGTGACGACGCCACCGCCACCGACAGCACGTCGACTCCGCTGACGGCCTCCGGCGCGATCACCCTGGACAAGCAGGCCGGCACCCCGTCCGGCAACGCGGTCGGGGACACGATCGCCTACACGTTCGTCGTGACCAACACGGGCAACGTGACCCTGACCGGCGTCACGGTCGACGACCCGCTGGTCGGCGCGGTCGTGTGCCCGGCGACGACCCTGGCTCCGGGGGCGTCGACGACCTGCACGGCGACCTACACGCTGACCCAGGCCGACGTCGACGCGGGCGTCGTCGACAACACGGCCACGGTCACCGGCACCGACCCGGGTGGCAACGACCACCAGGCGAGCGACGCCACGTCGACGCCGATCGCCGCCACGCCGGGCATCGACCTCGTCAAGAGCGGCCTGGCCAACGGCACGACCGCCGGTGACACCATCGACTACACGTTCCTGGTCACCAACACCGGCAACGTCACCCTCACGGGCATCGACATCCTCGACCCGACGGTCGGCGCCATCGACTGCCCGAGCGACACCCTCGCCTCGGGCGCCTCGATGACCTGCACCGCCGTCTACACGATCGCCCAGGGTGACGTCGACGCCGGCACCGTCCACAACGACGCCACCGTGTCCGGCACGCCGCCCACGGGCCCCGCCGTGACCGCGAGCGGCTCGGTGGACGTGTCGCTGGTGCCCGCCCCGGGCATCTCGCTCGACAAGCAGGCGGGCGTGGTCACCGACCTCGACGGCAACGGGACCGACGCGGGCGACACGCTCGACTACGCCTTCGTCGTCACCAACACCGGCAACGTGAGCCTCACCGCCGTCGTCGTCGACGACCCCCTGGTGGGCCCGGTGTCCTGCCCGGTCGCCACGCTCGCCCCGCGTGCCACCACGACGTGCACGGCGACCTACACGCTGACCCAGGCCGACGTCGACGCCGGCCAGGTGGTCAACACCGCCACGGTCGCCGGCACCCCGCCGACCGGGCCCGACGTCACCGACCAGGACTCGGTGACCACGCCGGTCGCCCAGACGCCGGCGATCACCCTCGACAAGGCCGCCGACGTGCGCGGGCCCCTCGCGGTCGGCGACCAGGTGACCTACACCTTCACCGTGACCAACAGCGGCAACGTGACCCTGACGAACCTGACGGTCAGCGACCCGATGCTGGGTGGTGCGGTCGACTGCGTCGTCACCACCCTGGCGCCGGGCGAGTCCACCACCTGCACCGCGCCGCCCTACACCGTGACCGCCCAGGACGTGAGCCGCGGACACATCCGCAACCACGCGGTGGCCACGGCCGACGGCGGCGGCGGGGCCGAGGTCGAGGACGACGACGCCGTCCTCGTCGACACCGGTGAGGCCGCGCGCCCGGCGATCCACCTCGTCAAGCGCGCCGACACCGACGGCCCCGTGCGGGTCGGGGACACCATCCGCTTCACCTTCGTGGTGACCAACACCGGCGACGTCACCCTGACCCGCGTGCACGTCGTCGACCCGATGCTGGGGGCGGTGAGCTGCCCGCGGGCCACCCTCGAGGTGGGCGCGTCGATGACCTGCCGCGCCGACCCCTACACCGTGACGGCCAACGACGTCCGCCACGGCGCCGTGGTGAACCACGCGACCGCGGTGGGCTCCTGCCCGCGCGCGGAGGCGTGCACCCGGGTGACCGACGGCGACACCGTCTCGGTCGACACCCGCACGACGCACGGCCTGCCCGACACCGGGTCGCCCGTCGACGCGCGGATGCCCCTCCTGGCCCTCGCTATGCTGCTGGGAGGTGCCGGCCTGCTCATCGCAGGCCGCCGACGTAGGAACTGATCCCGGTGGGGGGCCGGTCCCGATCGGTCCCGTCCGGGCTCACCCGACGACCAAGGAAGCCATGAACACGAACACGATCATCGCTGCGCTCCTGACCGGCACCCTCGCACTGGGCGTCGCCGGGTGCAGCGGAGACGACGGGGACAAGCCCAAGGGCGACTCGTCACCGTCCGGCCCCGAGTCGGTCGACCCCAGCCGGGTCTCCCCGCCGGACCTGCCGACGCCGCCGGCCGTGGCCGACGAGAAGGGCGCGATCACCGACCTCACCATGGGGGACTGCGAGACCGACCCGGGCAAGCAGGAGATCTCCGGCGAGCTCACCTCCTCGGCCAAGAAGGCCCAGGACTTCCTCGTCACCGTCAGCTGGACCACGGCGGCGGGTGACGTGATGGGCCGCGGGTTCAAGGTCTTCCAGGACCTCCAGCCGGGGCAGACCGTGAAGTTCAAGATCAAGGCGGACGTGGCCGAGGGCGCCACCCAGTGCGTCAAGGGCGTCTCCTACGGCGTCATCAAGGGCTGACCCGCGCCTGGCGTCGCCACCCGTGGGTGTGCGGCCGTCGGCACCGGACCGTCCCGGCGTTCGCTGTGAGCGGACCGGAGACCGGCCGCCGGGGGAACACGTAGGCTGGCCCCACAGTTGAACCACTGACGTGGCCTCGCGACGTGCGGGACCACGCTGCAGAGCTCGAGGGCTGCAGGAGTTCGAGGGGATTGAGGCGAGAATGTTCGAGCGGTTCACAGACCGAGCCCGTCGGGTGGTCGTGCTGGCCCAGGAAGAGGCCCGCATGCTCTCCCACAACTACATCGGCACCGAGCACATCCTGCTCGGCCTGATCCACGAGGGCGAGGGTGTCGCGGCCAAGGCGCTGGAGAGCCTCGACATCTCGCTGGAGGCCGTCCGCGCCCAGGTCGAGGAGATCATCGGCCAGGGCCAGCAGGCACCCAGCGGCCACATCCCGTTCACCCCGCGCGCCAAGAAGGTGCTCGAGCTGTCCCTGCGCGAGGCGCTGCAGCTCGGCCACTCCTACATCGGCACCGAGCACATCCTGCTCGGCCTGATCCGCGAGGGCGAGGGCGTCGCCGCCCAGGTGCTGCAGAAGCTCGGGGCCGACCTCAACCGCGTCCGCCAGCAGGTCATCCAGCTGCTCTCCGGCTTCCAGGGCAAGGAGTCGGCTGCCTCGGGCGCCGCGACCGGGTCCTCCGGCGGCGAGGCGCCCGCATCCTCGCTGGTCCTCGACCAGTTCGGCCGCAACCTCACCCAGGCGGCCCGCGAGGGCAAGCTCGACCCCGTCATCGGGCGCGAGCAGGAGATCGAGCGGGTCATGCAGATCCTCTCCCGCCGCACGAAGAACAACCCCGTCCTCATCGGCGAGCCCGGCGTCGGCAAGACGACCATCGTCGAGGGGCTGGCCCAGGACATCGTCAAGGGCAACGTGCCCGAGACGCTCAAGGACAAGCACATCTACACCCTCGACCTCGGCGCGCTCGTCGCCGGGTCGCGCTACCGCGGCGACTTCGAGGAGCGCCTCAAGAAGGTCCTCAAGGAGATCAAGACCCGCGGCGACATCGTGCTGTTCATCGACGAGATCCACACCCTCGTCGGCGCGGGCGCGGCCGAGGGTGCCATCGACGCGGCCTCGATCCTCAAGCCGATGCTGGCCCGGGGCGAGCTGCAGACCATCGGCGCGACCACGCTCGACGAGTACCGCAAGTACCTCGAGAAGGACGCCGCGCTGGAGCGCCGCTTCCAGCCGATCCAGGTCGCCGAGCCGTCGATCGCGCACACCATCGAGATGCTCAAGGGTCTGCGCGACCGCTATGAGGCGCACCACCGCGTGACCATCACCGACGAGGCGCTGGTCTCGGCCGCCACACTGGCCGACCGCTACATCTCCGACCGCTTCCTCCCCGACAAGGCGATCGACCTCATCGACGAGGCCGGCTCCCGCCTCCGGATCCGCCGCATGACGGCCCCCGCCGACCTGCGCGAGTACGACGAGAAGATCGCCGACGTCCGCCAGCGCAAGGAGGCGGCGATCGACGGGCAGGACTTCGAGGCCGCGGCCCGTCTGCGCGACGAGGAGAAGCAGCTCATCTCCAAGAAGGCCGACCGCGAGAAGCAGTGGCGCGCCGGCGACATGGACGAGGTCGCCGAGGTCGACGAGGAGCTGATCGCCGAGGTGCTCGCCGTGGCGACCGGCATCCCGATCGTCAAGCTGTCGGAGGAGGAGTCCACCCGGCTCCTCAAGATGGAGGACGAGCTCCACAAGCGGGTCATCGGTCAGGAGGAGGCCGTCAAGGCGCTCAGCCGGGCCATCCGGCGCACCCGTGCCGGGCTCAAGGACCCCAAGCGCCCCGGCGGGTCGTTCATCTTCGCCGGCCCCTCGGGCGTCGGCAAGACGTGGCTGTCCAAGACGCTGGCGGAGTTCCTGTTCGGCGACGAGGACGCGCTCATCCAGCTCGACATGAGCGAGTTCAGCGAGAAGCACACGGTCTCACGGCTGTTCGGCTCCCCGCCCGGCTACGTCGGCTACGAGGAGGGCGGCCAGCTCACCGAGAAGGTCCGGCGCAAGCCGTTCTCGGTCGTGCTCTTCGACGAGGTCGAGAAGGCACACCCCGACATCTTCAACAGCCTGCTGCAGATCCTGGAGGAGGGACGCCTGACCGACTCCCAGGGCCGGGTCGTGGACTTCAAGAACACCGTCATCATCATGACGACCAACCTCGGCACGCGCGACATCGCCAAGGGCATCAACCTGGGCTTCAACCAGGGCGGCGACGCGGCGGGCTCCTACGAGCGGATGAAGGCCAAGGTCTCCGACGAGCTCAAGCAGCACTTCCGTCCCGAGTTCCTCAACCGCGTCGACGAGATCATCGTGTTCCCGCCGCTCAGCCAGGAGCAGATCGTCTCCATGGTCGACAACATGATCGCGTCGGTCGAGCTGCGGCTCAAGGACCGCGACATGCGGCTCGAGCTGACCCAGGCGGCCAAGAACCTCCTCGCCGTCCGCGGCTTCGACCCGGTGCTCGGCGCCCGTCCGCTGCGGCGGACGGTGCAGCGCGAGATCGAGGACGTGCTCGCCGAGAAGATGCTCTATGGCGAGGTCGGCCCCGGTCAGATCGTGCTGGTCGACGTCGAGGGCGAGGGCGAGTCCGCCACCTTCACGTTCGCCGGCCAGAAGGTCGCGGAGCTTCCCGACCTGCCGCCGTTCGAGCCGGCCGGCGTGGACTTCGGGACCACCGAGCTCTCCGAGGACCCGCTCGGCCAGCTCGAGGCCGAGCAGGACCGCCCCGCCGAGGGCTGAGCCCGCACCGCCCGACCAACGACCTACGCCCTGCCGGTCACGGCAGGGCGTAGGTGTCGGTGGAGGCCCTGACGAGGAGCCCGTCCTCGAGCAGGCTCGCCACGCAGCGCTCGCGCTGGGTGGCGTCGTGCCAGGCCGCCTCCAGCCTGCTGCGGTGCACCGGGCCGTCCGCCTCGCGGAGCACGGCGAGCAGCCGTCCGCGGCACTGGCGGTCGGTGCCCGCCCAGGTCTGCACCTTGCGGGGCGGGCCGTCGTACGCCGGACTGCCGGCGGCGACCCAGGCACAGCTCCCGGCCAGGGGGCAGCGGTCGCAGCGGGGCGAGGCGGCCGTGCAGACGAGCGCGCCGAGCTCCATCAGGGCCACCGACCAGACCGGCGCCTCGTCGTCGTGGGGGAGCAGCGACTCCGCCAGCGTGCGCTCGGCGGCCGTGACCGACGGGGGCGGGTGCTCACTGCCGCCGAACGCGCGTGCGAGCACGCGCCGCACGTTGGTGTCGAGGACCGCGTGCCTCCGGCCGAAGGCGAACGTCGCGATCGCCGAGGCGGTGTAGTCGCCGATCCCGGGGAGGGCGCGCAGGTCGTCGTACTCCTCGGGGACCTCGCCCCCGTGCCGTTCGACGATCGCGGTGGCCGCGGCGTGCAGGCGGAGTGCGCGACGGGGGTAGCCCAACCGTCCCCACATCCGCACCGCCTCGCCGGCCGGCTCCGCCGCCAGGTCCTCGGGCGTCGGCCAACGCTCGAGCCACTGCTCGTGGACGGGCAGGACGCGAGCGACCGGGGTCTGCTGGAGCATGAACTCGGAGACCATGACCGACCAGGGGGTTGCGGCCGGGCCACGCCAGGGCAGGTCGCGCGCGTGCTCGTCGAACCACCCCAGCAGCGCCTCCCTGGTCGCCGTCGTCGCCGCTGAGGTCACCCGGGTGATCCTAGGCCGGTCACCGCGGGTGCGGTGTGGCACCCGCACCCGGAGCCCGCGGCTCACTAGCGTGACGGCCATGAGCTCGCTGACCAGGCCGCGGGGGCCGCTCCCGGCGCGCATCTACTGGTTCCGCAGGGTGCTGGTCCTCGGCACCGCGCTCGCCCTGGTGCTCGGCATCGGCAACCTGCTGCGGCTGGGCAGCGATGGCAAGGGCAGTGCCGATCCCGAGGCCGTGCAGGTCGCCGCCGGCGCGTCCGACTCGACGCAGGCCGACCCCACGTCCACGTCGACGGGCAAGCAGCGTCGCGGCAGCCACAAGCCCACCAAGGTGCCGCTGCCGCAGCCCGACGGGCCCTGCGAGCCCGGCGACATCGTGATGACGCCGATCGTCAAGGACGCCGTGGCCGGCTCCCCGGTCAAGATCCGCCTCAAGCTGTCGACGCGCGTCTCGCCGGCGTGCACCTGGCGGCTGTCGTCGGACTCGCTCACCTTCAAGATAACCCGGTCGACCGAGACCGTCTGGTCGAGCCTCGACTGCCCCCGCATGGTCGACGCGCGCGACCTGGTGCTGCGGCAGATCAAGCCCACCTGGACCTCGATCTACTGGAACGCCCGGAGCTCCCAGCCCAGCTGCGGCACGATGGCCGAGTGGGCCCTGCGCGGCTGGTACCACGTCTCCGTCGCCGCCTTCGACGGCGAGCCGACCGACTCGGCCTTCCGGATGACCCTGCCGGTACAGGAGACCATCACGGCCAGCCCCAGCGGCTCGGCCACCAAGAAGCCGTCGTCCGGCGCCAGTGACACGTCCTCCGACAAGCCCAGCGGCAAGGCGACCAAGAAGCCGAGCCGCAAGCCGTCCGGCGCGGTCGAGCCGAGCTCCGGCGGCTGATCGCCCGCCGCGGACGCGCGCGGGGCGCTGGTTGAGGTGCGAGTGAGGGCCGGCGCTGGTTGAGGTGCGAGCGGAGCGAGCCTCGAAACCAAGCCAGGGGACGCTGGGCGCTGGCTGAGGTGCGAGCAGAGGTGCCGGCGCTGGTTGAGGTGCGAGCGGAGCGAGCCTCGAAACCAAGCCGGGGACGCGGGGCGCCGGTGATCGGGCTCTGGTTTCGAGGCCCTCCTGCGTCGGGCACCTCAACCGCCGCCCGCCGGCACCGGGCCAGCGGCTGACGTGCCTGCGCGCGCTCGCGGCCGGTCAGGAGTGGTCCGGGAACCAGGAGAAGATGAACGACGTGGGACAACCTGCGGGGATGCGGTCTACTCCCTCGGGCAGTCGGCTGACGTCCAGCTGGAGTCCGCCCCCACCGAGCGCCGTGCCCACCGAGAGGCGGCCTTGCCCAGGGACGTCGATGGTCAACGGATCTCGGTCGACGACCTTCGTGCCATAGGGCCACACGACCGTCCAGGTGGTGCCGTCAAGGGTGATCCCCAAGCACGTCCCGGCCATGCTGACTTCGCCGCCGAACCCCACGCCAGCCATGTTGTCCCCGTCGCCCTCGGCACCCACGAGCACATAGACGTCTCCGGCGCGGAGGGTGGTTCCGTCCCTGGCGCACGCTGACAGGAGCGCGCCGACAGCGCCGATCATGCCGGCCGCGGCTGCTGCCCGGACCCTCATCGTGTCCCTCTCGTCCGCTGAGGCTGACCCCAGGACCGTTGCGCCGCGGCCAGGCGGACGGGCCACGGATGGCCTGCGGCTCGCCCGCTCACCACCTCACGCCCAGGATGGTCAGACGTAGCGCTCGAGGATGCTGGACTCGGCCAGTCGCGACAGGCCCTCGCGGACGCTGCGCGCGCGGAGCTCGCCGATGCCCTCGACGGCCTGCAGGTCGTCGATGCCGGCCGACAGCAGCTTCTGGAGGGTGCCGAAGTGGTCGACGAGCCGGTCGACCACGGGGGCGGGCAGGCGGGGCACCTTGGCCAGGAGTCGGTAGCCCCGCGGCGCGACCGCGCCGTCGAGGTGCTCGCCGCCGCCGATGCCGAGGGCCTTGGCGACCGCGCCGGCGTCGACGAGTTCGATCGGGCTGAGCGCCTCGAGCCGGGCGAGGACGGCCTGCGGGGACTTGCCGCGGCGTCCGCCGGGGAGATAGTCGCGGATGACCAGCTCGCGCTCGGCGTCGACACCCGTGATGAGCTCCTCGAGCTGGAGGGAGAGCAGGCGGCCGTCGGTGCCGAGCTCGAGGACGTAGTCCTCGATCTCCCGCGCGATGCGGGTCACCATCTCGAGGCGCTGGGCGACCACGGCGACGTCGCGGACGGTGACGAGGTCCTCGATCTCCAGCGCCGACAGGGTGCTGGCGACCTCGTCGAGCCGCTGCTTGTAGCGCTCGAGGGTGGCCAGCGCCTGGTTGGCCCGGGACAGGATCTGCCCGGAGTCCTCGAGGACGTGGCGGGTCGCGCCGACGTAGGCGGCGATGATCTGCATCGACTGCGACACCGAGATGACCGGGAACCCGGTCTGCCGAGCCACGCGGTCGGCGGTGCGGTGCCGGGTGCCGGTCTCCTCCGAGGGGATCGTGTGGTCGGGCATGAGGTGGACCGCGGCCCGGTGGATGCGGGTGATGTCGCGGTCGACGATGATGGCGCCGTCCATCTTGGCGAGCTCGCGCAGGCCGGTGGCCGTGAAGGGTACGTCGAGGGTGAACCCGCCCGTCGCGATCGACTCGACCGTGCGGTCGGTGCCGAGCACGATCAGCGCGCCGGTGCGGCCCCGCAGGATCCGCTCCAGCCCGTCGCGCAGCGCGGTGCCGGGTGCGATCGAGGCCAGGGTCGCGCGCAGGCGCAGGGTGTCGTCCGTCCGGTCGCTGGTGGGCACGGCCCCCGTCTCCTCCTGCGGCCGTGAGGGCCGCCTGTCGATCTCCCGCGCGTCAGTCTAGGGCCTGCGCCGCCGACCGCGGCCGGATGTCGAGCAGGCGCAGCGCGCCGGCGATGTCGGGGACGTCGAGCACCTGGAGGCCGTCGACCGTCCACGACTCGGGCGAGCGGGGCCGCGGCTCCGCGCTGCCGGGGACCACCGCGACCGAGAAGCCCAGGCGGGCGGCCTCGGTGAGCCGGAGCGGCAGGTCGCGCACCCGGCGCAGCTCGCCGGCCAGACCCAGCTCGCCGACCGCCGTCACCCCGGCCGGAGGGGCGACGCCGAAGTAGGCCGAGGCGATCGCCAGTGCGACGGCCACGTCGGTCGCCGGCTCGGAGAGCCGCGCGCCCCCGACGGTCGAGACGAAGATGTCCTGGCCGTGCAGCCGCAGGCCGCAGTGCTGCTGGAGGACGGCGCAGACGAGCGCCACACGGGCGGAGTCGACGCCCGAGGTCACCCGCCGGGGCCGGTCGGCGGCGCTGGGCGTGACCAGCGCCTGCACCTCGGCGAGCAGGGGACGCCGCCCCTCCATGGTGACCGCGACGCAGGTGCCGGGCACCTGGCGGCTGTGGCTCTCCACGAAGAGGCCGGTCGGGTCGGCCACCGCGCTGATGCCGTCGGCGGCCAGCTCGAAGCACCCGACCTCGTCCACGGGGCCGAAGCGGTTCTTGACCGCTCGGACCATGCGGAACCGGGAGGTGCGCTCGCCCTCGAAGTGGAGCACGGCGTCGACGAGGTGCTCGAGGACGCGGGGACCGGCGATGGACCCGTCCTTGGTGACGTGCCCGATGAGGACGGTCGTGATGTTGCGCGTCTTGGCGACCCGCACCAGGGCGGCCGCCACCTCCTTGACCTGGGTCACCCCGCCGGGCACCCCGTCGACGCCGGGCGCGGCGATGGTCTGCACCGAGTCGATGACCAGCAGGGTCGGGCGCACCTGCTCCACGTGGGTGAGCACGGCGCCGAGATCGGTCTCGGCGGCGATGAAGAGCTCCTCGTGGACCCCGCCGGTGCGGTCGGCGCGCAGCCGCACCTGGGCGGCCGACTCCTCACCGGTGATGTAGAGCGCGCGGTGGGCGGCCCGCGCCGACTGGGCGGCCACCTCGAGCAGGAGGGTGCTCTTGCCGACGCCCGGCTCGCCGGCCAGGAGGATCGCCGCGCCGTCGACCAGCCCGCCCCCGAGCACGCGGTCGAGCTCGGGCACGCCGCTGGGTCGCGCGGCCGCCTGCGACGGCGGCACCGAGGCGATCGGCACGGCCGGTGCGGTGATCGGCCCACTCGTGGCCCGCAACTGCGGTCGCGCCCCCTCGACGACCGAGCCCCAGGCCTGGCAGGCGCTGCAGCGCCCGACCCACTTGCCGGTCTCCCACCCGCACTCGGAGCACTGATAGCTGGTGCGGCCGCGGGGGCGCTGCCCTCGGGCGGCGGCCCCGGTGTCGGACTGGCTGAGGCTCATGCCCGGCACGCTAGACGGAGGCGCCGACAACAGGCCCGAGACGCGCCCGACGGGTGTCGCCACCATCACGTGGCGAACGACGAATCTCGTTGTATTGTCGGGATTGGAACGATCAAGGGGGAGGAATGGCCCGGACCGTCCGTCCAGTCTCGCGGGCACTCGCCGGCCCCGCACCCACGCTTGCCGATGTGGCGGAGCGTGCGGGGGTGTCCCGGCAGACCGTGTCGAACGCCGTCAACAACCCCGACCTGCTGCGCGCCGACACCCTCGAGCGCGTGCTGTCGGTGATCCACGACCTCGGCTACTCGCCCAACCGCGCCGCCCGCAACCTGCGCACCCGCAGCTCCCACCAGATCGGGCTGCGGTTCGCGCCCGCCCAGGAGGGCACGGCCAACGCCACGATGGACCGGTTCGTGCACTCGCTGGTCGACGCCTCTCGCGAGGCGGGCTACCACGTCCTGCTCTTCGCGGCGCAGGAGGACCCGGTGGCGTCCTACGACGAGCTGCTCCGCTCGACGGCCGTGGACGCCTTCGTCGTGACCGACACCTTCCTCAGCAAGCCGGAGGCCGCGTGGCTCCAGCAGCGGCGGGCGCCCTTCGTCGCGTTCGGGCGTCCGTGGCGCCACCCGGAGTCGGGACACCCGTGGGTCGACGTCGACGGCAAGGCCGGCGCCGCGCTGGCCACCGACCACCTGCTCGACCGGGGCCACACCCGGGTGGCGTGGATCGGCTGGCGGCGCGAGTCCTACATCGGCGAGGACCGTCGCTCGGGCTGGAGCACGGCCATGCGCAACCGCGGCCTCCCGACCACCGGTCTCGCCTCGCGCGTCGAGGACACGCTCGGCAGCGGCAAGGAGGCCGCCGCGGTGCTGCTCGACGAGGCGTCGCCGACCGCCTTCGTGTGTGCCTCCGACACGTTGGCGATGGGCGTCCTCCACACGCTCGCCGAGCGCGGTCTGGTGGCCGGGCGCGACGTCGCCGTCGTGGGCTTCGACGACTCCCAGGTCGCCCAGCTGCTCCCCGGCGGGCTCACCTCGGTCCGGCAGCCTCTCGAGCAGGTCGCCGTCGAGGTGGTCCGGGCCCTCGAGCGCCTCCTGGCCACGCCGCCCGCCCCGAGCCGCGGCGTGCTGCTGCCGCCGACCCTGGTCGAGCGCGGCTCCAGCTGAGCCACGGCCCTCAGAAGGTCCGGCTCCACAGGTTGACGGCATAGTCGACCTCGTGCCCGGCGTGCTCGGCCAGCACCGCCTCGGCCGCCTCGGCGGGGAACTCGATGCGCACCACGCTCTCGAAGCTCGCCCGGTCGGGGAAGGCCCACCTGATGTCCACGGGGGTCCGCGTCCAGCCGCGCGTCGCCCAGAACCGCTCCACCACCTCCGGGGGGTCGAGGTGCGGGAAGCCACGGCGGAACCAGCGTCCGAACGTGGAGCGGCTCGGGTCGTTGTCGATGACGAACGCCGTGCCACCCCGTCGGAGGACGCGAGCCAGCTCGGCCAGCCCCGGCTCGCAGCCGGGTCCGAAGAAGTAGGCCCACCGCGCGTGTGCCACGTCGACCGACGCGTCGGGCAGCGGCACCTGCTGGGCGGTGCCCTGGAGGAGGTCGACGTTGTCGAGCCGTCGGGTACGGCGCCGCGCGACGGCCAGCAGCTCCGGGTGCGGCTCCACCCCCGTGACCCGTCGCGCGGTCAGGGCGAACCGCGGCAGGTGGAAGCCCGTGCCGCAGCCCAGGTCGAGGACATGGCGCCCGGACCAGTCGGCGATCGCGGCCATCGCGAGCTCGAGGCGACCGTCGGGATCGGCGGCGCGGTTCTCCAGCTCGTAGGTGGCCGGGTGCTCCCAGATGTTGGGGCTGCGGACCGTCCCGGCGGGGATCAGATGCGGACCAGCCCGCTGGGGGTCTGCACCTGCACGGCGATGATGCCGGGGGTGCCGTGCGGGGCCACCCACTCGACCTTGACGTCCTCGAGCGGGGCCTCGACCGACTCGCCGAGCCACTCGCTGACGCGCAGCGGGTCGCCGGCGATCTCCAGGCAGGCCAGGGAGAAGCTCTCGTCGGCGCCGACGCTGGGGTGCAGCTCGGCGGGGGAGAGCCACTGCACGAAGAACGGCAGCTGCGGGTCGGCGATCAGGCCGTTGACGCCGATCTGGCGCCAGGTCAGCTCGGTCCCGTCGGGCCGGTGCCGGTTGCCCGCGACGGCCTGGCGGCCGAGCCGCTGCTCGATCGGCGCGATGTCGTCGACCGCGACGACCCAGCCGAGCCAGCCGCCGCCGAGCGCCGACCGGGCGCGCACGGCCTGGCCGAACGGCGCCTTGTCGGAGGCGGGGTGGTCGAGCACCTCCACGATCTCGAGGTAGGTCCCGCCCGCGAGTGGCATCACCACGTTGCGGGTGCCGAAGCGAGGGTGAACGCCGCCGTCGGTGAACTCCCGCCCCAGCAGGCCCCCGAGGCGCTGGGCCGTGCGGCGGAGTCCATCGGGGCCCGCGGCGTACGACAGGTGGTCCAAGCGCATGTCGGCATTCTCACCCGGCGGGGTTGACCGGCCGACAGCGGGGGTGCTGTTTCTTGACGTCGAGAGGAATCCGCCGAGTGTCAGGGCGCCTCGGGGTCGGCGGGATGGATGGCCAGCCGGGAGCGGGAGCGCAGGTGGGCCTCGCAGTGCCGCGCCAGCTCGTCGTAGGCCGCCTCGCCCATGAGCTCGACGAGCTCGGCCCGCGAGCCGAGGAAGACCGGCTCGGCGCCGACGTGGGCCTCGGTGTTGCCGGTGCAGTACCAGTCGAGCTCGTGGCCGCCGGGGCCCCAGCCGCGGCGGTCGTACTCCGCGATCGTCACCTCGGTGTAGGCCGTCCCGTCGGTCACCTCGACCGTGCGGAAGCTCCGCCGGATGGGCAGCTGCCAGCACACGTCGGGCTTGGTCTCGAGCGGGTGCCGCCCCTGCTCGAGCGCCAGTCCGTGCAGCGCGCAGCCCGCGCCGCCGGCGAAGCCGGGCCGGTTGTGGAAGATGCACGCGCTCTGGCCCGCGTGCTCGACGACGCGGGTCTTGGGCTCGCCGTCCTCGTCGGTGTCCATCCAGTCCTTGCGCCGCAGCCGGGCGCGCGCCGGGCGCAGCTGCCACTGCTCGGGCGTGAGCTGGTCGACGAAGGACGCGACGCGACGCTGGTCGTCGGCGTCGCTGAAGTGGGCCCCGAGGGCGCAGCAGCCCATGTCGGGCGAGGTGGCATAGATGCCGCGACACCCGCGGCCCCAGATGCACGCGTAGGTGGAGGTCAGCCAGGTCAGGTCGCAGCGGAACACCTGACCGCTGTCGGCGGGGTCGGCGAACTCGACCCAGGCGCGGGGGAAGACCAGGTCGACTTCGGGCACGGGGCACACCGTAGCCCGCGTCGCCGTGGCCGCCCGGCAGACGCCGCCGCCGCGGACGTTCGGCGGCCCGTCGGAGGTCCGCGAGTAGGTTGGTCCCATGCGCCTGGGCGTCCTCGACATCGGGTCCAACACCGGACACCTGCTCGTGGTGGACGCACACGGTGGTGCGGCCCCCCTGCCGGCCTACTCCCACAAGGAGCCGCTGCGCCTCGCCGAGCACCTCGACGACGAGGGTGCGGTCTCGCAGACCGGGGTCGACGCGCTGGCCGACTTCGTGGCCTCGTCGATCGTCGTGGCCGAGGACAAGGGCTGCGAGGAGATGCTCGGCTTCGCGACCTCGGCGGTGCGTGACGCGACCAACTCCTATGTCGTCCTCGAGACCGTGCACACGCGGACCGGCGTGGACATCAAGGTGCTGTCGGGCGAGGACGAGGCACGGCTGACCTTCCTCGCAGTACGCCGCTGGTTCGGCTGGTCGGCCGGCCGGCTCGCCGTCTTCGACATCGGCGGTGGGTCGCTGGAGATCGCGGGCGGTGCCACCGAGTCTCCCGACGTCGCCTGGTCCCTGCCGCTGGGTGCGGCCCGCCTGGCCCGGCAGTGGTTCAGCAACGGCTCGGGCGCCGACGAGCTGCGCACGCTGCGCCGTCAGATCCGCGCCGACATCGCTCGCGACGCCGGCAACCTGCTGCGGGCCGGTGCGCCCGACCGCGCGGTCGCGACCTCCAAGACCTTCCGGTCGCTGGCCCGCATCTGCGGCGCCGCCCCGTCGGGCGACGGGCTGCTCGTGGGCCGCACCCTGCCGCTCGAGGCGCTCACCGACTGGATCCCGCGGCTGGTGGCCATGTCGCCCGAGGAGCTCAAGGCGCTGCCCGGGGTGTCGCCGAGCCGCACCCACCAGATCGTCCCCGGCGCCCTGGTGGCCGAGGCCTGCATGGACATCTTCGACCTCTCCGAGCTCGAGATCTGCCCGTGGGCGCTGCGCGAGGGCGTGATCCTCGAGCGCCTCGACCAGATCAGCGTGCTCGGCTGAGGAGCCGCCATGACCAGTCCGCGGATCGGGCTCTCCACGGCGTCGACCTACCCCGAGTCGACGGCTCACGGCTTCGCCTGGGCCGCGCGGCTGGGCTACGACGCCGTCGAGGTGATGGTCGGCATCGACTCGCTGAGCCAGCAGATCCCCCTGGTCAAGGGGCTCGCCGAGCACCACGAGATCCCGGTCGCGGCGGTGCACGCGCCGTGCCTGCTGTTCACCCAGCGGGTCTGGGGCACCGACCCCTGGGGCAAGCTCGAGCGGTCCGCCGAGATGGCCGCGGCCGTCGGGGCCGAGGTGGTCGTGGTGCACCCGCCCTTCCGGTGGCAGCGCGACTATGCCGCCGGGTTCGTCGACGGGATCGCGGCCCTGGAGAACTCCACGGGCATCGCCTTCGCGGTGGAGAACATGTATCCCTGGCGCGCCTCCACGCGCCGCGGCGTCGAGATGTACCTCCCCGGCTGGGACCCGTCCCAGGAGGACTACGCCAACACCACCATCGACCTGTCCCACGCCGCCATCGCCCGCTCCGACGTGATCGAGATGGCCGAGCGGATGGGCACCCGGCTGCGTCACATCCACCTCACCGACGGGACCGGGTCGGCCAAGGACGAGCACCTCGTGCCCGGTCGCGGCGAGATGGGCGCCGACGCGTTCCTCGGCTACCTCGCCGACCGCGACTTCACGGGCACGGTCATCGTCGAGATCAACACCCGCCGAGCCGCCGACACCGAGGAGCGGGAGCGCGACCTCGTGGAGTCGCTGGAGTTCGCCCGCGAGCACTTCCGGGTCACCGCGTCCTGACCCCTCGCGCGAGCGCGACGTGAGGCGTCCTACACGCCGAACGCTTGTGCGTCGTCGAAGCGCGAGCGCATAATTCAACACATGATGAAAAACCAGGTGGAGATCCGGGGCCTCCAGGTCGTCCGGGGCACCTTGGAGGTGCTCCACGGCCTCGACCTCGACATCGGCGGCGGCGTCACCGGGCTGCTCGGCCCGTCGGGCTGCGGCAAGACGACGCTGATGCGGTGCCTGGTCGGGGTGCAGCGCGTCAAGGCGGGGAGCGTGCAGGTCTTCGGCGTCGAGGCCGGGAGCCCCGAGCTGCGGCACCGGATCGGCTACCACACCCAGGCGGCGAGCATCTATGACGACCTCACCGTCAACGAGAACCTCGGCTTCTTCGCCCGGGTGCGCGGGCTGCCCAGGAGCTCGGTCGCCGAGGCGGTCGCGGCCGTCGACCTGGGCGGGCACGAGGACCAGGTCGTGCGCCGGCTCAGCGGCGGCGAGCGGTCGCGCGCGAGCCTGGCGGTGGCCCTGCTCGGCAACCCGGACCTGCTGGTGCTCGACGAGCCGACGGTCGGGCTCGACCCGGTGCTGCGCCAGGAGCTGTGGACGATCTTCCACCACCTGGCCGACGCCGGCTCGGCGGTCTTCGTGTCGAGCCACGTCATGGACGAGGCCGACCGCTGCGACCGGCTGCTGCTCATGCGCGCCGGGGAGATCATCGCCGACGGCTCTCCCGAGGAGATCCGTGGCCGCACCGGCTCGGGCGACATCGAGCACGCCTTCCTGACCCTGGTGCAGTCCGGCGCCGGCCGGCACGCCCGGACGGATGCGGCGACGAGCGGAGAGGAGCCGTCGGCATGACCCCCAAGGTGACCCTCGCCGTGGCGGGGCGCGTGCTCAACCAGCTGCGCCGCGACCGCCGCACGATGGCGATGCTGCTCTTCCTGCCGACCCTGCTGATGAGCCTGCTGTGGTGGATGTTCGAGGACGCCCCCGGCATCGTGTTCGACCGGATCGGCCCGGGGCTGCTGGCGCTGTTCCCGTTCTTCATCATGTTCCTGGTCACCAGCGTCACCACCCTGCGCGAGCGCTCGAGCGGCACCCTCGAGCGGCTGCTGGCGATGCCGATGGGCAAGCTCGACTTCCTGTTCGGCTATGCCCTCGCCTTCGGCCTGATGGCGGCCCTGCAGTCGGCGATCGCCGTGGGCGTGAGCGTCGGCCTGCTCGGCATGGACCTGGTCGGCCCCATCTGGCTGCTCACCGTGGTCGCCGTGTGCGACGCCGTGCTCGGCACGGCGCTCGGCCTCTTCGTCTCCGCGTTCGCGCAGACCGAGTTCCAGGCCGTGCAGTTCATGCCGGCGGTCGTCGTCCCTCAGATGCTCCTGTGCGGCCTCCTCGTCGCGCGCGACCAGCTGCCCGGCGTCCTGCACGCCATCAGCGACGTGCTGCCGCTGTCCTACGCCGTCGACGCGATGCAGACGCTGACGACCTCGTCCGACACCACCGAGGTGTGGCAGAACCTGGGCGTGGTCGCGCTGTTCGTCGTCGGCGGCCTGGCCCTGGGGGCGGCGACCCTGCGTCGTCGTACGGCGTAGCCTGGCGGCGTGCTGCGCGAACCCCTCCTGCTGCTGTCCCGGAGCGACCAGGTCAAGAAGCTCGTCTCCTCGATGCCCGTGAGCGCGGGCATCGTCAAGAGCTATGTCCCGGGCGAGACGGCGACCGCCGCGATCGACGCGACGGCCGCCCTCGCCGAGCAGGGGCTGCACGTCACCCTCGACCACCTCGGTGAGGACACGCTCGACCTGAGCCACGCCCGGACCAACGTCGACGCCTACCTCGAGCTGCTCGACGGCCTGGCGGCCCGCGGCCTCGCGCGCCGGGCCGAGGTCTCGGTCAAGCTCTCGGCCATCGGGCAGGCGCTGGAGGGACCCGAGGCGGGGTACGGCGAGCAGATCGCGCTCGAGAACGCGCGCACCATCTGCCGGGCCGCGCGCAACGCCGGCACCACCGTGACCCTCGACATGGAGGACCACACCACCACCGACTCGACGCTGGCGGTCCTGGCCGACCTCCGCAAGGACTTCCCCGAGACCGGGGCGGTGCTCCAGTCCTACCTCCACCGCACCGAGGACGACTGCCGCGCCCTGGCCCACGAGGGCTCGCGGATCCGGCTGTGCAAGGGCGCCTACGCCGAGCCCGAGGACGTGGCCTTCCAGGACGAGGTCGACGTCGACCGGTCCTTCGTGCGCTGCCTCAAGGTGCTGCTCGCCGGGCAGGGCTACCCCATGATCGCCACCCACGACCCGCGCCTGGTCGAGATCGCCTCCACGCTGGTCAGTCGCCACGGCCGCCCGCAGGGCTCCTATGAGTTCCAGATGCTCTATGGTGTCCGGCCCGAGGAGCAGCGCCGGCTGGCCGAAAGCGGGGAGACGGTGCGGGTCTACGTCCCCTATGGTCGCGAGTGGTACGGCTACCTCATGCGGCGTCTCGCCGAGCGCCCGCAGAACCTGTCGTTCTTCCTCAAGTCGCTGATCTCCAAGAAGTAGATCCCACGGAATAGGGTCCCCGCCATGAGCACAGCCATCATCGGCGCCGGCGTGATGGGCGAGACGCTCCTCTCCGGCCTGGTCCGCGCCGGCCGCCGCGTCGACGACCTGCTGGTCGGCGAGAAGCGGCCCGAGCGCGCGGCCGAGCTGGTCGAGCGCTACGGCGTCACCGTCGTGTCCAACCGCGAGGCCGCCCGCAAGGCCGACACGGTCGCCCTCGTCGTCAAGCCGCAGGACATGGGCGCCGTGCTCGAGGAGATCGCCCCCGACCTGCGTGCCGGACAGCTCGTCGTCTCGCTGGCCGCGGGCATCACCACCGCCTTCATCGAGTCCCACGTGCCCGAGGGCGTCGCGGTCGTCCGCGTCATGCCCAACACCCCGGCCCTCGTCGACGAGGGCATGTCGGCGATCTCGCCCGGCTCCCACTGCGACGAGTCGCACCTGCTCGAGGCCGAGTCGCTGATGGGCTCGACCGGCCGGGTGCTGCGCATCCCCGAGCGGCAGCAGGACGCCGTCACGGCGATCAGCGGATCCGGCCCGGCCTACATCTTCTTCGTCGTCGAGTCGATGATCGAGGCCGGCGTCCACCTCGGGCTGCCGCGCGCGACGTCGACCGAGCTGGTCGTCCAGACCCTCGTCGGCTCGGCCAAGATGCTCCGCGAGACCGGCACCCACCCGACCGTGCTGCGCGAGCAGGTCACCTCGCCGGGCGGCACCACCGCGTCGGCCCTGCGGGAGCTGGAGATCCACAAGGTCCGCGCCGCGTTCCTCGCCGCCATGGAGGCCGCCCGCAACCGCTCCCGCGAGCTGGCCGAGGGCTCCTGACCCAGGTCTGGCGCGTCACGGGGTCCGGCGCCGACGGTCCCGGACGTCATGGGAATCGTGGGTCCTGACCCTCACGTCCGATGACGTCCCGGCACCGGCGGGGCTCACAGGCCCATCGCCGCGCGGGCGGCGGCGAGGACGGGGGCGGTCACCTCGCGGCAGCGCGCGGCGCCGCGCTCGAAGGTCTCGGTGACGAAGCCCGGGTCGGCGGCGAGCTCGGCGAAGCGCTTCTGCACCGGGGCCAGGGTCGCCACGACGGCGTCGGTCACGGCCGCCTTGAGGGCGCCGTAGGTCACGAGCCCGTCGGCGGCGCCCGGTCCGGCACAGGACTCGAGGACGTCGAGCAGGTTCGTCACGCCCGGCTTGCGCTCGCGGTCCCGGCGTACGGCGTCCGGCCCCGCGTCGGAGTCGGTCACCGCTCGCGCGACCTTGCGCCGCACGACGTCGGGCGGGTCGAGCAGGTAGACGATGCCGGACCCGTCCGCGTGGGACTTGCCCATCTTCTCCGTCGGCCGCGCGAGGTCCATGATCCGTGCCGCCGTGGAGGGCGTGACGATCTCCGGCACCGTGAACACCGGGCCGTAGGTGTTGTTGAACCGGATCGCGAGGTCGCGGGTCAGCTCGACGTGCTGGCGCTGGTCGTCGCCGACCGGCACCCGGTCGGGACGGTAGAGCAGGATGTCGGCCGCCATCAGGGCCGGATAGGTGAACAGCGACGCGCGCGTGCCGTCGCGGCCGCGGCCCTTCTCCTTGAACTGGATCATCCGGTTGAGCTCGCCGGTGGTCGCGGTGCACTCGAGCAGGTAGGCCAGCTCGGAGTGCGCCGGCACCCGGCTCTGCACGAACAGCGTGCTCGTGTCGAGCCCGCAGGCGAGCAGCAGGGTCGCCATCTGGGTGCTGAGCTCGCGCAGCGCGCGCGGGTCGTGCGGCACGGTCAGCGCATGCAGGTCGGCGACGCCGTAGAAGCAGTCGGCCTGCTCCTGGGCCGCTGCCATCGGCTGCAGCGCGCCGAGGAGGTTGCCCAGCGTGAGCCGGCCGGTGGGCTTGAGGAGGGAGAGGTTGCGGGTGGTCATGGGGTGCTCCTGGAGGTGAGGGCCCTCGGGCGCCCGCGCCACCGGCCTCCACGGTCGGAGAACGACGAACGGCCGCCCGAAGGCGGCCGTGGATGGTGTGCTCGATCGGTGGGCCGCCGTCAGGCGGGCCACCACAGGGACACGGAGTAGGTCGTCGGCACGGCACCAGGATAACCCGGACGAGCAGGACCGAGCCCGGCGAGCGACGGAGAACGGTCGGAGTAGATTCGCCCCATGGTGGAGTGCCAGGGGCCGGCGACGGTGGTCTTCGACAAGACCCTCACCGAGTACAACTTCGGTCCCGGCCATCCGATGGCGCCCATCCGCGTCGACCTGACGATGCGGCTCGCCGGTCACCTGGGCGTGCTCGGCGACCGGCTCGGCGTCGTACCCGCGCCGATGGCGAGCGAGGACCTGATCGCCACCGTGCACAGCCCCGCGCTCATCGAGGCGGTGACCAGGGTCGGTACGACGCCCGGCGCCGTCGACCTCCAGCGGGGGCTCGGCACCGATGACAACCCGGTGTTCGAGGGCATGCACCACGCGGCGGCCCACGTCGTCGGGGCGAGCGTCGAGGCATTCCGCCAGGTGTGGAGCGGCGAGTCGCTCCACAGCGCCAACATCACCGGCGGCCTCCACCACGCCATGGCCGGCAACGCCAGCGGCTTCTGCATCTACAACGACATCGCCGTCGGCATCCAGTGGCTGCTCGACCAGGGCGCCCAGCGGGTGGCCTACGTCGACGTCGACGTTCATCACGGCGACGGCGTCGAGAAGATCTTCTGGAACGACCCGCGGGTGCTCACGATCTCTCTGCACGAGACCGGGCAGATGCTGTTCCCGGGCACCGGCTTCCCCCACGACCTCGGCGGACCCGACGCCAAGGGGTCGGCGATCAACGTGGCCCTCCCGCCGGGCACGGCCGACGCCGGCTGGCTGCGGGCGTTCCACGCGGTCGTGCCGCCGCTGCTGCGCGAGTTCCGGCCCGAGGTGCTGGTGACCCAGCACGGCTGCGACTCCCACATGGAGGACCCTCTCGCCCACCTCATGCTGAGCGTCGACGGCCAGCGCGCCGCCTATCTCGAGCTGCACCGGCTCGCCCACGAGGTCGCGGGCGGGCGCTGGGTGGTCACCGGGGGCGGCGGCTATGCCCTCGTCGACGTCGTCCCCCGGGCCTGGACCCACCTCCTCGCCATCGTCGCGGGCAGCCCGCTGGACCCCGGGACGGCGGTCCCGGAGGCCTGGCGCGAGCACGTGCTCGAGACCCTCGGCAAGCACGCCCCGCGCCACCTCACCGACGGCCGCTCGCCGAGCTGGCGGGACTGGACGCACGGCTACGACCCCGACACCTGGCTGGACCGCGCGATCTTCGCGACCCGGCAGGAGGCGTTCCCGCTGCACGGTCTCGACCCCATGCCCTGAGCGCCCCCGACGGGCGCGACGTGGGGCGGCACCCGCACGCCGTAGCCCCAACGGGGCACCAAATGGGGCCCAAGAGGGCCAAATCAAGTCGACACGCCGCAATTCGGGAAACTTCATGAGTCATTCCCTTCCCCACGTGTCACATCAGGCTCTATTCTCACCATCGGCGTGCATGTTGGTCGCTGGCGGGGAAGCCAGCGGCGTGCACGCAAAGAAAGACGGTTCGCCATGGGTACCAGCTCGCACGGAGACATCTCCGAAGTGAAGTTCCTGACCGTCGCCGAGGTGGCCGCCATGATGCGGGTCTCCAAGATGACGGTCTACCGGCTCGTCCACGGTGGCGAGCTGCCCGCCGTTCGGGTCGGGCGGTCGTTCCGCGTGGTCGAGGAGGACGTGAACGAGTACCTCCGCAACAGCTTCTACAGCGCCGGCTGACCGCCGTCGTGACCTCGCGGCCGCTCCGGGCATCGTGGCCCGGGGCGGTTCGGCTTGTCTGGGGACCGTCTCGCGTGGTGGCGGTCACCGGGCTCGATTGCCGACAGTCGGCTCCGGGCGGCTAGGCTGACGTGGTTGTCCGGCGGGTCCGGGCGCCAGACGAAGACGTGAAAGGTTCTCCGTGGGTTCTGTCATCAAGAAGCGCCGCAAGCGCATGGCGAAGAAGAAGCACCGCAAGCTGCTGAAGAAGACGCGCGTCCAGCGGCGCAAGCTCGGCAAGTAGGCCCAAGGAGGGTCGACGTGGGCAGTGTCGTCCTCGTCACCGGGGTCTCTCGCGACCTCGGGCGACGGTTCGCGCGCCACCTGGCCACCGACCCGGCCGTCGACCGCGTGATCGGCGTGGACGTCGTCCCGCCGCGCGGCGACATCGGCAACGTCTCCTTCGTCCGCGCCGACATCCGCAGCCCGGTCATCGCCAAGGTGATCGGCAAGGAGGACGTCGACACCGTCGTCCACATGAGCGTCATCGCCACCCCCGGGAGCGCCGGGGGGCGGGGCACGATGAAGGAGCTCAACGTCATCGGGACGATGCAGCTCCTCGCTGCCTGCCAGAAGGCGCCCGGCCTCACGGCCCTCGTGGTCAAGTCGTCGAGCACGGTCTATGGCGCCAGCAGCCGCGACCCGGCGATGTTCACCGAGGACATGCACGCCAAGCGGCTCCCGCGCTCCGGCTATGCCAAGGACGCCTACGAGGTCGAGGGCTATGTCCGCAGCTTCTCGCGCCGCCGGCCCGACGTCCGGGTGACCATGCTCCGGGGAGCCAACGTGATCGGCCCCCGCGTCTCGAGCCCGATGGCGTCCTACTTCCGGCTCCCCGTCCTGCCGCGCGTGCTCGGCTTCGACCCGCGGCTGCAGTTCCTGCACCAGGACGACCTGTTCGCGGTCCTCCAGCGCTCGGTGACCCACGAGGTCCCCGGCACCTTCAACGTCGCCGGCGACGGGGTCGTGCTCCTGTCGCAGGCGATCCGCCGGCTCGGCAAGGCCTCGGTGCCGATGCCGAGCGTCGCCATCACCGGCGTCGGCTCCGCGCTGCGCCAGGCCCGGATGGCCGACTTCTCGCCCGAGCAGCTGTCCTACCTCACCTTCGGCCGGGGCGTCGACACCACCCGGATGCGCACGGAGCTGGGCTTCGAGCCGCGCTTCACCTCCGCCGAGGCCTTCGACGACTTCGCCCGCGCCGTGGAGCGGCCGCCGCTGCTGGCCGCCCCGCTGGGAGGTCGCCATGGGTGACGCCGAGATCATCCCGCTCGGCACGCGCGGTCGCCCCGGCCGTGGCACGGGCAAGCAGCGGCCGTCCGCGGCCGCACGCAACCTCGTCCCCGGCGCCGACCCCGAGCCGGCCCCGCCGCGCAAGGCGGCGCCGCCCCGGCAGCGCCGTACGCCGCCTCCCGCGGACTCCGCCGACGGCGGGCCCCGTCCGGTCGCCGGCGAGCCGCGCCCGGCCGCGACCACCGAGGACCGCGGCCCGCTCCGGGGCATCCCCGTCGCCGACTGGGCGGCGGCCCTGCAGGGCGCCGTGCACGAGGTGCTCGGCCGTGACTGGGAGGCCAGGCTCGCACAGCTGATGGCGTTCTGGCGACGGCGGCTCGAGGGCGACTACACCGTCGACGAGTACGGCTTCGACGCCGAGCTGACCGAGCGTCTCCTGCTCGCCGCGCTGCGGCCGATCGCCGAGAAGTGGTTCCGCATCGACGTGCGCGGCATCGAGAACATCCCCGCCGAGGGCGGTGCGCTGGTGGTCTCCAACCACTCCGGCACCCTGCCCGTCGACGCGCTGATGACGATGTCGACGATCCACGAGCGGACGGGCCGCTTCATCCGTCCCCTCGGTGCCGACCTCGTCTTCAGCCTGCCGGTCGTCAGCGCGGTGGCGCGCAAGACCGGCGCCACGCTGGCCTGCAACGAGGACGCCGAGCGGATGCTGCGCGGCGGCCAGCTCGTCGGCGTCTGGCCCGAGGGCTTCAAGGGCATCGGCAAGCCCTTCTCCGAGCGCTATCGGCTCCAGCGGTTCGGCCGCGGCGGGTTCGTGTCGGCGGCGCTCCACACCGGGGTCCCGATCGTGCCGCTGTCGGTGGTGGGCGCCGAGGAGATCTACCCGCTCATCGGCAACATCCCGACGCTCGCGCGGCTGCTCGGCGTGCCCTACATCCCGATCACGCCGACCTTCCCACTGCTCGGTCCGCTCGGGCTCGTGCCGCTGCCGTCCAAGTGGCTCATGGAGTTCGGCGAGCCGATCCGCACCGACGCCCTCGATGAGGGTGCGGCCGACGACCCGATGCTCGTCTTCAACGTCACCGACCAGGTGCGGGAGACGATCCAGCAGACCCTCTATGACCTGCTGCGCGACCGGGAGTCGGTGTTCGGCGGCATCCCGCTTCCGACCGACCTGCTGCCCTAGCGTCGGCGGCCCGGCCCGGCCCGGCCCGGCCCGGACCGTGCGTCAGCGGCGCCGGCCGCGCAGCGCCCCGCCGGCGGCGACGGTGCCGGTGACGGCGCCCGCGACGACGCCGGCGAGCAGCCCGGCGCGGGCGGCCTTGCGTCCGGTGCGGTAGTCGCGCACCCGCCAGCCGACCTCGCGGGCGTGCGAGCGCAGCCGGGCATCGGGGTTGATCGCGCAGGCGTCGCCGACCAGCGAGAGCATCGGCAGGTCGTTGAAGGAGTCGGAGTAGGCCGAGCAGCGGGCCAGGTCCAGCCCCTCGCGCTCGGCGAGCGCCGTGACCGCCTCGGCCTTCGCCGGGCCGTGCAGCAGGTCGCCGACCAGGCGGCCGGTGTAGACGCCCGACTCGTGCTCGGCCACCGTGCCGAGGGCGCCGGTCAGCCCGAGCCGGCGCGCGATGATCGCGGCGATCTCGATGGGCGCCGCCGTGACGAGCCAGACCCGCTGGCCCCGGTCGAGGTGGAGCTGGGCCAGCGCCTTGGTGCCCGGCCAGATCCGCGCGGCCATCGCCTCGTCGAAGATCTCCTCGCCGAGCATCTCCAGCTCGGCCACCGTGTGGCCCGCGATGAACGCGAGCGCCGAGGCCCGGGCGTCGGCGACGTGCTCGGGGTCCTCCACGCCGACGACGCGGAAGTAGAGCTGCTTCCACGCCGCGCCCGCGATCTCGCGGGTGGTGAAGAACCGGCGCCGGTGCAGCCCGCGGGCCAGGTGGAAGATGCTCGCGCCCTGGATTACGGTGTTGTCGACGTCGAAGAACGCCGCCGCCGTCGGGTCGCTCGGCAGGCTCAGCGCCATCTCGACCTCGGCCTCGGCGGCCGACGCCTCGCCCGCCATCAGCGACCGCTGCTGGAGGTCGAGCCTGCGGCGAGGCTTGTCGCGGGACGGGCTCACGCCTCCAGCCTAGAAGGTGCCGAGTCGTCGGATGACGTGACGACTCGGCGGGGAACCGGCTGTGGAAGGATCGAGGCATGCCCGTGGAGGACCTGGCCGAGCTGGTCGCGCAGGCGGCGCAGGAGAGCCCCGACGGGGTGGCCCTGGTCGAGGCGTCCGCGGGCGACACGGGGCGCCGGGTCACCTGGGCCGAGCTCGACGACGAGGTGGCGCGGGTCGCGACCGGCCTCGGCCGACTCGGTGTCGTGGCGCCCCAGCGGGTGCTGACCTGCCTGGGCAACCGGCTGGAGCACGTGAGCGTCTACCTCGGCATCCTGCGCGCGCAGGCGGTGGCGGTCCCGGTGAACCCGGGGTCCTCGGCCGCCGACCTCGCCCGGATGGTGGCCGACTCGGGTGCCCGGGTCGTGGTCGCCGACGCCGACACGGTCGGCCGGGTCCGCGAGGCGCTCGCCGGCGCCTCGGTCCGTGCGGTCGTGGTCGGTGCGGAGACGGCGCCCGGCGAGACGTCGTACGACGAGCTGCGCGCGGAGCGCGGCCCCGCCACACCGCCGCTGCCCGACCCCGAGAAGCTCGCCGCGCTGCTCTTCACCGCCGGTGCGACGGGGCTGCCGCGGGCCGCGATGCTGACCCATCGGGCGCTGCTGGCCAACCTCGACCAGGTCGCCGCGGTGGAGCCGCCGATGATGCACGGCGACGACGTCGTGCTCTGCGTGCTCCCGCTGTTCCACGTCTATGCGCTCAACGGCGTGCTCGGCAGCGTGCTGCGGTCCCGGTGCCGGATGGTGCTCGCCGAGCGGTTCCACCCCGAGGGCACCCTGGAGGTCGTCGAGCGCGAGGGCTGCACGGTGGTGCCCGCCGCGCCCCCGGTCTTCGCCCACTGGCTGGGCGCCGAGCGGCTGCGCGAGCGGCTGGCCTCGGTCCGGCTCATGCTGTCGGGCTCGGCGCCGCTCGCGGGCGAGGTGATCACGGCCTTCCAGGAGCTGACGGGGATCCCGGTGCACCAGGGCTATGGCCTGACCGAGGCCGCCCCGGTCGTCACCAGCACCCTGGTGAGCAACGATCCCGTCCCCGGGTCGCTGGGCGCGCCGCTGCCGGGTGTCGAGGTGCGGATCGTCGACGAGACGGGGGCCGAGGCCGGCGAGGACCCGGGGGAGATCCAGGTCCGGGGGGCCAACCTGTTCTCCGGCTACTGGCCCGACGGCGCCGACGGGCCGGGCCCGGACGGCTGGTGGGCGACCGGCGACGTGGGCTACCTGAGCCCCGACGGGGACCTGTCCCTGGTCGACCGGGTCGGCGAGCTGGTCGTCGTGTCCGGGTTCAACGTCTACCCCAGCGAGGTCGAGGCCGTCATCGGCGACCTCCCCGGCGTCGCGGAGGTCGCGGTCATCGGGGTGGAGGACCCCGACAGCGGGTCGGCGGTCGTCGCCTACGTCGTCGCCCCCGGGATGGCCGACGCGGAGCACGCCGTACGACGCCACTGCGCGGAGCGGCTGGCCCGCTTCAAGCAGCCGTCGCGGATCGAGGTGGTCGACCGCCTCCCGGTGACGGTGACCGGGCGGGTGGAGAAGGGCCGACTGCGCCTCATCGAGCGGCGGCGAGCGCTGGGGCTGGTCGAGTGACCGACCGGATCACGTTCTTCACGCGCCCCGGCTGCCACCTGTGCGACGTGGCCCGCGAGGTGCTCGACCGGGTGTGCGCCGATCTGGGGGAGAGCTATGCCGAGGTCGACATCACGACGGACCCGGCGCTCCTCGAACGGTTCACCGAGGAGATCCCGGTGACCTTCGTGGACGGCCGCCAGCACGACTTCTGGCGGGTCGACGAGGCCCGGCTCCGCGCCGCCCTGCGCGGCTGAGCGCTGACGCGAACCCGCAGGTCAGGGAAGCCTTTCCTGACTCCCACCCGTGCGGGTGAACCGCCGATGTGGTGTGGGTCACACCACCCCGGACGAGGCGCTGGCTCAGTTTGGTTCTCACGTTCACAAACTCTTAGAGTGGACGCGCCGCGTGGAAGCCGACCGGGTCCCGTCAGAGCCCGGGCCGCGCCGGCTGGGAAAGAGAAACCGTGACCGCACGCACGTCCGCCGTTGGCGCCCGGGACATCCCCGAGGCCACCGTTGCCCGACTGCCGGTCTATCTCCGAGCCCTCACCGCCCTGGCCGACGAGGGCACGGTCACCTGCTCCAGCGAGGAGCTCGCGTCGGCCGCCGGCGTCAACAGCGCCAAGCTCCGCAAGGACCTCTCCTACCTCGGCAGCTATGGCACTCGCGGGGTCGGCTACGACGTCGCCTACCTGCGCTACCAGATCGCCCGCCAGATCGGGGTCACCCAGGACTGGCCGGTCGTCATCTGCGGCATCGGCAACCTGGGGCAGGCTCTCGCCAACTACGCCGGGTTCCGCAGCCGCGGCTTCCGGGTCGTCGCCCTGCTCGACACCGACCCGGCCCGCCACGAGGACGTGATCGCGGGCGTCGACGTGCGGCCCTTCGACGACATCGAGCGGATCGTCGCCGAGCACGGCGTGGCCATCGGCGTGATCGCCACGCCCGCCGAGGCCGCCCAGCAGGTCTCCGACCGCCTGGTCGCGGCGGGCATCCGCAGCATCCTCAACTTCGCCCCCACCGTGCTGGCGGTCCCCGCCGGCGTCGACGTGCGCAAGGTCGACCTGTCGATCGAGCTGCAGATCCTCGCCTACCACGAGCAGCGCAAGGCCCCGCAGAACGCCGCCGCCCTCCCCGGCGCGATCCAGGAGCAGGCGATATGAGCATCCTGGTGGTGGGGGTGTCCCACAAGACGGCCCCGGTCGAGCTGCTCGAGGCCCTCGCGCTCGACGTCGACGGCGTGCAGAAGCTGGTCACCGACGTGGCCGCCACCGACCACGTGTCCGAGGCCGCGGTCATCGCGACCTGCAACCGTCTCGAGGTCTATGCCAACGTCGACCGCTTCCACGGCAGCGTCGAGGAGCTGTCCGGGCTGCTCGTCGAGCGGGCGGGCCGGCCGACCGAGACGCTGCTGCCCCACCTCTATGTCCACTACGACGACGGCGCGGTCTCGCACCTGTTCGCCGTCGCGGCGGGCCTCGACTCGATGGCCGTGGGCGAGGGCCAGATCCTCGGCCAGACCCGCGAGGCCCTGCGTGGCGGTCAGGAGCTCGGCACCGTCGGGCCCGCGCTCAACACCCTGTTCCAGCAGGCGCTGCGCGTCGGCAAGCGCGCCCACACCGAGACCGACATCGACCATGCGGCGCCGTCCCTGGTCAACGCGGCCCTCGCCCAGGCCCTCGACGAGCCCGACGACCTGACCGGACGCCGCGTGCTGGTCGTCGGCGCCGGCTCCATGGCGAGCCTCGCGGTCGCGACCGTGCTGCGCCGGGGCGCCACCGACGTCGTCATCGCCAACCGCACGGCCGGTCGCGCCGAGCGGCTCGCCGCGGAGTACGCCGTCCGCACCGCCACGCTCGACCACCTCGGCGACGAGCTGTCCCACGCCGACATGGTGATCGCGTGCACCGGCGCCGCCGAGCTGATGGTCACGCCCGAGATGCTGCCCGAGCGTCCGATCGTGCTCGTCGACCTGGCGCTGCCCCACGACATCGACCCACGCGTCGCGCGGCTGCCGGGCGTGACGCTCGTCAACCTCGCCCACCTGGCCGACTCGCTGGACGACGACGAGACCTCGGGCGAGATCGACGGCGTGCGGGCGATCGTGGCCGAGGAGGTCGCCGCCTTCCTGTCGGCTCGCCGCCAGGCCGGGGTCACCCCGACCGTCGTCGCCCTGCGCACCATGGCGACCGGGGTCGTCGAGGCCGAGCTCGACCGCCTCGAAGCCCGGCTGCCCGACCTCGACCCCGCCGTCCGGGCCGAGGTCCGGCACGCGGTCCAGCGCGTGGCCGACAAGCTGCTGCACCAGCCGACGGTGCGGGTCAAGGAGCTCTCGGTGGAGGGCGGCGAGCGGGTCTCCTACGCCACCGCGCTGGCCGAGCTCTTCTCCCTCGACCCCGACGCCGTGACGGCCGTGACCCGACCGGAGGGGCTGTCATGAGCGGTCGTCCCCTGCGCCTCGGCACCCGGGGCTCGCTGCTGGCCAGGACCCAGTCGGGCCAGGTCGCCCAGCTGGTGTCCGACCGGCTCGGCCGCGAGGTCGAGCTGGTGGAGGTCCGCACCGAGGGCGACGTCAACGGCGCCCCGCTGACCTCCTTCGGTGGCGTCGGGGTGTTCGTCAGCGCCCTGCGCGACGCCGTGCTCCGTGGGGACGTCGACCTCGCCGTTCACTCGCTCAAGGACCTCCCGACCGCCCCCCAGGAGGGGATCGCGCTCGCCGCCACGCCCCCGCGGGAGGACCCCCGCGACGCGATCGTGGCCCGCGACGGGCTCACCCTCGGCGAGCTGCCCGTCGGCGCCCGCGTCGGCACCGGCTCCCCTCGCCGGGTGGCCCAGCTGGCCGCGCTGGGTCTCGGGCTCGAGATCGTCCCCATCCGCGGCAACGTCGACACCCGCATGCGCAAGGTCGCCGAGGGCGAGGTCGACGCCGTCGTCCTGGCCCGCGCCGGGCTGGTGCGGATCGGTCGCGGCGACGCGGTCACCGAGGCCCTCGACCCGCTCCAGATGCTGCCCGCGCCCGGTCAGGGTGCGCTGGCCATCGAGTGCCGCGCCGACGACACCGAGCTCGTCGCGGCGCTCGCCGCCCTCGACGACGAGGCCACCCGGGCCGCGGTCGAGGCCGAGCGCGCGGTGCTCGCGACCCTCGAGGCCGGCTGCTCGGCCCCGGTCGGTGCGCTCGCCGAGGTCGTCGAGGGCGACGACGGCCCCGAGCTCTGGGTGCGCGCGATCGCCCTGTCCGAGGACGGTGCCCTCTCCGTCCGCATGTCAGCTTCCGGTCCCCTCGGCGACGCCTCCGGCGTCGGGACCCGTCTCGCCGAGCAGATGCTCGACGACGGCGCCGCCGACCTGATGCCGGCACCAGTGAAAAGGCAGCACGCATGACTCGACCCAAGACCTCCGCGAAGGCCGACCCGACCCCCGCTGCGACGACGCGTGCCGCGTCCCGCGGCTGGGTGTCGTTCGTCGGTGGCGGCCCTGGCGACCCCGGCCTGCTGACGCTGCGCGCGGCGGAGCTCCTCCGCTCCGCCGACGTGGTGATCACCGAGGCGCCCTACCACGAGGCCATGGTCCGCGCCGTGATCGCCCAGGCCGACCCGGACGCCGTCGCCGACGGTCCCGTGTTCGTCGACGGCGGCTTCGGTGAGGACGGCCAGCCGCTCACCCACGCCGCGCGGGCCAAGGTCGTCTGCCGCGAGGGCAAGAAGGGCGGCCACGTCGTCCGGCTCATGGTCGGCGACCCCTTCATCTATGCCTCGGGTCCCGAGGAGGCGCAGGCCTGCGTCAAGGCGGGGCTCGGCCTCGAGATCGTCCCGGGCATCTCCTCGGCGCTGGGCGTGCCGGCCTACGCCGGCATCCCCCTCACCGACCGCGACAGCCGCGAGGTGACCATCCTCAACGCCGCCGAGCGCGTCGACTGGGCCTGCTTCGCCGACGACCGGACGCTGGTCCTGCTCTCGTCGGTCGGGCCCATCAACGAGGTGGCCAGCGCCCTCATCGAGGCCGGTCGCGACCCCGAGACGCCCGTCGCGATGACCTGCGACGGCACCATCACCGACCAGGGCACCGTCGTCTCGACGCTGGCCAACATCGCGTCCGACGTGCGCGCGTCGCGGATGTCGCCCCCGGCGATCACGGTGGTGGGCGACGTGGTCAACCTGCGCGAGTCGCTGAGCTGGTTCGAGACCAAGCCGCTGTTCGGCTGGCGGGTCCTGGTGCCGCGCACCAAGGACCAGGCGGGTGCGCTGTCGGCCAAGCTGCGCGTGCACGGCGCCGTGCCCGAGGAGGTCCCGACCATCTCGGTCGAGCCGCCCCGCAACCCCCAGCAGATGGACAAGGCCATCCGCGGGCTCGTCGAGGGCCGCTATGAGTGGATCGCCTTCACCTCGGTCAACGCGGTCAAGGCGGTGCGCGAGAAGTTCGAGGAGTACGGCCTCGACGCCCGCGCCTTCTCGGGCCTCAAGATCGCTGCCGTCGGCGAGAAGACCGCGGCCGCCATCGGGGCCTGGGGTCTGCGCGCCGACCTGATGCCGTCCGGCGAGCAGTCAGCGGCCGGTCTGCTGGCCGACTGGCCGGAGTTCGACGAGCTGCTCGACCCGATCAACCGGGTCTTCCTCCCGCGGGCCGACATCGCCACGGAGAACCTCGTCGCCGGGCTCATCGACCTCGGCTGGGAGTGCGACGACGTGACGGCCTACCGCACCGTGCGTGCCGCCCCGCCGCCGGCGCCGACGCGCGACGCGATCAAGACCGGCAAGTTCGACGCGGTCGTCTTCACCTCGTCCTCGACCGTGCGCAACCTGGTCGGCATCGCCGGCAAGCCGCACCCGTCGACGGTCATCGCCGTGATCGGCCCGGCCACCGCCAAGACGGCCGAGGAGCACGGCCTGCGGGTCGACGTCCTCGCGCCCAAGCCGGACATCGACGTCCTCGTCGACGCGCTCGCCGACTTCGGCGCGACGCGCCGGCTGGCGATGGTCGAGGCCGGCCAGACCGTGACCAAGCCGTCGGAGCGCAAGCCCTCGGCCCGGCGCAAGGCGAGCTCGAAGTAGTGGCCGACGAGATCGAGGTCCCGGTCGTCCGGCCGCGCCGGCTGCGTCGTACGCCCGGCCTGCGCCGCCTGGTCGCCGAGACCTCGGTCGAGGCGCGCCAGCTGGTGCTGCCGGTGTTCGTCCGTGAGGGCCTCGACGAGCCGCAGCCGATCTCGTCGATGCCGGGCGTCGTCCAGCACACCCGCGACAGCCTGGTGAAGGCGGCCGTCGAGGCGGCCGACCTCGGGCTGGGCGGGGTCATGCTGTTCGGCGTACCGGAGACCAAGGACGCCGTCGGCAGCGGGGCGACCGACCCGGCCGGGATCCTCAACCTCGCGATCAACGACGTCGTGGCCGAGGTGGGCGACGCGCTCACCGTGATGAGCGACCTGTGCCTCGACGAGTTCACCGACCACGGGCACTGCGGGCTGCTCACCCCCGACGGCGAGGTCGACAACGACCAGACCCTGGCGGCCTATGCCGACATGGCGCTCGCCCAGGCCGACGCCGGCGTCGACATGGTCGGACCCAGCGGGATGATGGACGGCCAGGTCGCCGTGATCCGCGACGCGCTGGACGCCGCCGGCCACGCCGACGTCGGCATCCTGGCCTACTCGGCCAAGTACGCCTCGGCGTTCTACGGTCCCTTCCGCGAGGCGGTGTCGTCGTCGCTGGAGGGCGACCGGCGGACCTACCAACAGGACCCCGCCAACGCGTTGGAGGGCGTGCGCGAGGTGCTGCTCGACATCGACCAGGGTGCCGACATCGTGATGGTCAAGCCCGCGCTCGCCTATCTCGACGTCATCCGCCGGGTGCGCGACGCGGTCGACGTCCCGGTGGCGGCCTACAACATCTCCGGCGAGTACTCCATGGTCGAGGCCGCGGCGGCCCACGGGTGGATCGACCGCGAGGCCGCGATCCTCGAGACGCTGCTGTCGATCCGGCGCGCCGGTGCCGACGTGATCCTCACCTACTGGGCGGCCGAGGCGGCCCGGCTGCTCGCCCGCTGAGTCGCGCCTCCCACGCCGAGCGCTCCTGCGCTCCTGCGTCGCGCCCGGCACTCGCTGGTTTCGACGCGCCGTCGCGACCTCGCAGGCTCGGTCGCGGGCTTGCTCAACCTGCCGACCCACGCCGTGCGCTCCTGCGTCGCGCCCGGCTAGGGTCGGCACATGAACGAGGCTGGGCGACGCACCTACCTGCTGGTCGACGGCGAGAACGTCGACGCGACCCTCGGGACGTCCATCCTCCAGCGGCGGCCGCAGCCCGAGGAGCGTCCCCGGTGGGACCGGGTGCTGTCGTTCTCGGAGACGCAGTGGGAGCAGCCGGTCACCGGGCTGTTCTTCCTGGCCGCCAACAGCGACCTGCCCCTGCCCTTCGTGCAGGCGCTGCTGGCCATCGGGTTCCGGCCGATCCCGCTGTCGGGCCGTCCCGACCAGAAGGTCGTCGACATCGCGATCCAGCGGACCCTCGAGGCGCTGGTCGACCGCGAGGCCGACGTCATGCTGGTCAGTCACGACGGCGACTTCCTGCCCCAGGTCGAGGCGCTGTGCGGCGGCGGGCGCCGGATCGCGGTGATGGGCTTCCCCGAGTTCCGCAGCCGCGGCTTCTCCAACCTGGCCGGGCGCGGGGTCGAGTTCTTCGACCTCGAGACGCACGTCGGCGCGTTCAACGTGTCCCTGCCGCGCGTCACGGTCATCCCGATCGACGAGTTCGACCCGACCGCCTTCCTCTGAGGCCCGCTCCTCCGGGGCTCGCTCAGGTCCAGTCGCGCAGCACGACGCAGACCGTGGTCTCGTCGAGCAGCGCGAACTCGCGGGCGCCGTACTCCCGGCGCAGGATGCCTCCGCCGGGCGGGTAGGTCGGGTGCAGCAGGTCGGGACGGCGCGCCGACACGTCGCCGAACACCTCGTCGATGCGGTCGGTCTCCAGGCCGAGCTCGGGCCGGTCGTCGCGGGAGATGCGGTCGGTGAGCGCGAGGTAGGCCTTCGCGGTGTCGCGGCCGACGACGACGAAGTCGGGCGACTCGTGCAGCACCTGCATGCCCAGCCCGTCGACGAACAGGTCGAGACCCACGGCCAGGTCGGTGTAGAAGATCGTCGGGATCAGGCTGGTGAACACGGGGGCCTCCTCGGTCGGGTCGGACGAGCTAGCCGGGGAAGTGTCGCCACACGCCCTCGGAGACCATCGTGACCTCGCCCGCGACCACCCGCAGGGCCGACCGGTCGTCCATGGCATAGGACGGGACCCCGATCTCGGCTGCCCAGCGCTCGGCGGTCGCCATGACGTTGTCGGGCATGTCCGGGTGCTCGAGGTGCGGGAAGATCGAGAAGTCGACGACGCCGAGGGTCTCGTCGCTCGGGGCGGCCTGCCAGCTCACGAAGTCGTCGCCGATGCGCGGCGTCATCACCATGCTGCCCGCGCTCACCCCCACCCAGACCGTCTCGTCGAGCTGGGGCACGAGGTCGGCGAGGCCGGACTCCCGCATCCAGTGAGCCAGGTAGGTCGCGTCGCCGCCGTCGACCAGCAGGACGTCGGCCTCCTCGACCCACGGCATCCAGCGGTCGGGCCCGATGCTCGACAGCGCGGTGAGCTCCAGCAGGCCGACCGACCTCCAGCCCAGGTCGGTCATCGGGGCCGGGCTCTCCCCGGCGACGAACCGCCAGGCCGACTGGGGGGTGCACCAGCGGTGACCCCACTCGGCGCTGGGGATGCACAGAGCCGTGCACTCGGCGATCGGCTTCGGCAGCAGGTCGACGAGTGCGGCATGGATGCTGGGGTTCGAGACGCCCCCGGACGTGAGCAGCAGCTTCACAGCGCCTCCCCGGTCGTGGTCGTGGCCAGACTACGGGCGGGGACGTGGGTCGAGGTGGTCATGACGGTGCTGACCGCTCGGACCGGCCACTCTCATCGGCCAGCCGATGAGTTCCGGGGGTGCGACCGGTCATGATTCTCGAACCGACCCACCGGAGGAGCGCCATGACCGAGCCGACCACCCACACCCTCGCCGTCCCCGGCGCCGTCCTGGCCTACGACGTGCGCGAGGCCGCGACGCCGGGCGACCACCGGCCGCTGTTCATCCTCGGCTCGCCGATGGGCGCCTCGGGCTTCGACCAGCTCGTGCCGCACTTCGAGGACCGGACCGTCATCACCTACGACCCGCGGGTGATGGACCGCAGCGTGCTCGAGGAGGGTGGCGAGGTGTCCTACGTGGCACACGGCGACGACCTCCATCGCGTCGTGGAGGCGACCGGGCTCGGCCCCGTCGACGTGTTCGCGTCGAGCGGCGGTGCGGTGGCGGCGCTGCCCTGGCTGCTCGCGCACCCCGGTGAGGTCGGGACCGTCGTGGCGCACGAGCCCCCGCTCACCGCGCTGCTCGAGGACCGCGCGGTGCTCGACGAGATCTTCGCGGACATCGTGTCGACCTACCGGGCGTCGGGGCAGGGTCCGGCGATGGCGAAGTTCATCGCGGTCGTCATGCACCAGGGGCCGTTCCCCGCCGGCTTCCTCGACCGGCCCGCCCCCGACCCGGCGCAGTTCGGGTTCCCCACGGAGGACGACGGCCGGCGCGACGACCCGCTGCTCGGCCGCAACATGACGATGGCGGCCTACGACCCCGACGGGGACGCGTTGCGCGCCACCGGCGTGCGGATCGTCCCCGCCGTCGGTGAGGCGAGCGGCGACACGATGCCCGGACGCGGCGCCCGTGCGCTGGCCGCGCTGCTGGGCGTCGAGGCCGTCGTCTTCCCCGGCGACCACGGCGGCTTCTCGGCCAACCCGTGGTCACCCGGCAACGACCCGGCCGCCTTCGCCGCCCGGCTGCGCGAGGTGCTCGACGGACGCTGACCGGACCGTCCCGCCAGGGCACGGGGTCGGGACCGAGTGCCCGTGCTGACATGCCATGCGCCTCTGTCGGCAGAGCCGGCCCCGGACCAGCCTGAGGGTGGAGAGTTGTTGCCTTGGGAGGTGGCGACATGATGACCACACCCTCTGACTACGAACTGGCTCGCACTCGGCTGCTCCGGAGGCGGAAGTTCCGCGCCGACGTCGCGGCGTACCTCGTGATCAATGCCTTCCTCGTCGGCATCTGGGCCGCAGCGGGGTTCGGCTACTTCTGGCCCGGCTGGGTCCTCGCGGGCTGGGCCGTCCTGCTCATCCTCGACGGGTGGGACACCTACGTCCGTCGGGACGTGACCGAGGGCGACATCCAGCGCGAGCTGCACAAGAGCACCTGACGGGCCACGCGTCGTGGCCCGGTCCACGGCCGACCGTTCACGGCCCGCCGGCGGCTTGTCGCGTCCGGCGGGCGGAAGGAGGCGCACCATGATGCGCATGTCGAAGCGAGACGTCGTCGCCACCGTGATGGTGGCGGTCGCCGGCGTCCTCTATGTCCTCTGGCTCGCCGACCCGTCCATGTCGGGCCTGCCCGGCACCCGGACGGTCGGGGTCATCATCTTGGCGCTCGGGTTCGTCGCGTCCGCGGCGGCGGTGGTGCCCGGGTTCGGCGAGCTGCTGCACGGCAACCGGACCTACCTGGTCACCTCGTCGCTGCTGGGCACCGTGGCGCTGGTGGCGGGCGTGGTCATGCTGTGGACCGCTGCCGACACCGCGCTGACGGTGCTGATGGTCACGATGGCGGTGCTGTGGGTCATCGCCACCGCCCACCACGCTCGCCTGACAGCGGCGCGGCCACATCGGGTCGCCGGCTGATCGGGCTGATCCCAGCCCGACCGTCGCGATGGGTCCACAGCGTGGCGACGGTCGGGCCGGTCGGCCACCGGCCTGCCGCCTTCGGCTTGGTTTCGAGGCTCGCTTCGCTCGCACCTCAACCAGCGCCGGCTCCCCCGCTCGGGCCTCAACCGGCGCCGGCTGCTTCGTTCGCACCTCAACCGGCGCAGCGCTGGCCCCGCTGGCGCCTCGGGTGGTGGGGGTGCGGACCGATGTGGGGTCTCTCAGGAAGGTCGGCCACAATGTCCCGGTGATCACCGAGGCGAGTGCGGAACTGTTCGAGCGCGCCCGTTCCGTCACGCCGGGTGGGGTCAACTCGCCGGTGCGGGCGTTCAACGCCGTGGGCGGGACACCGCGCTTCATCCGGTCCGCGGCAGGTGCATGGCTGACCGACGTGGACGGCAACGACTATGTCGACCTGATCTGCTCGTGGGGGCCGATGCTGCTGGGCCACGCGCACCCCGAGGTCCAGGCGGCCGTCCAGGCTGCGGTCGCGCAGGGGACGTCGTACGGCACGCCCACGCAGCCCGAGGTCGAGCTCGCCGAGGAGATCGTGGCCCGCACACCCGTCGACAAGGTGCGCTTCGTGTCGTCGGGCACCGAGGCGACCATGTCGGCCCTCCGGCTCGCCCGTGGGTTCACCGGTCGCGACGTCGTCGTGAAGTTCGCCGGCTGCTACCACGGCCACGTCGACTCACTGCTGGCGTCGGCGGGCTCGGGGCTGGCGACCTTCGCCGTTCCGGGGACACCGGGGGTCCCAGCGTCGTCGACCGAGCTGACCCTGGTGCTGCCCTACAACGACAGGCAGGCCGTCGAAGCCGCCTTCGCCGAGCACGGCGACCGGATCGCCTGCCTCATCACCGAGGCGGCGCCGGGCAACATGGGCGTCGTCCCGCCGGAGCCCGGCTTCAACCGGTTCCTCGCCGAGACGTGCGCCGCCCATGGCGCCCTGTTCATCAGCGACGAGGTGATGACCGGCTTCCGCGTCACCCGCCAGGGCCAGTGGGGCCTCGACGGTGCCGTCGAGGGCTGGCGCCCCGACCTGGTCACCTTCGGCAAGGTCATGGGCGGCGGCTTCCCGGCCGCGGCCTTCGGTGGCCGCGCCGACGTGATGGCCCACCTGGCGCCGGAGGGGCCGGTCTACCAGGCCGGCACGCTCTCGGGGAACCCCGTCGCCACCACCGCCGGGCTGGCCACGCTCCGGCTCGCCGACGACGGCGTCTATGAGCACCTGACCAAGACCGGCGAGACCGTCAGGGCCGCCGCCGCCGAGGCGCTCACCGCTGCGGGGGTCCCGCACGTCGTGCAGGCCACCGGCACGATGTTCTCCGTCTTCTTCGCCGGCGAGCCCGTGCGCGACTTCGCCGGGGCGTCCGGCCAGGACACGGCGGCGTTCGCCGCGTTCTTCCATGCCATGCTGGAGGGCGGCGTCTATCTCCCGCCGTCGGCCTTCGAGGCGTGGTTCGTCTCCTCGGCCCACGACGACCGCGCCGTCCAGACCGTCATCGATGCGCTGCCCGACGCCGCCCGCGCGGCCGCGGCGGCCGGAAGGGCCTCATGACCGAGCAGACCGTCGTCCACCTGATGCGGCACGGAGAGGTCTTCAACCCGACGGGGGTCCTCTACGGCCGCCGTCCGGGCTACCACCTCTCCGAGCTGGGCGTGAAGATGGCCGAGCGCGTGGCCACCGAGATCGGCGACCGCGACATCGTGCGGCTCGTGGCGAGCCCCCTCGAGCGCGCCCAGGAGACGGCCCAGCCCCTGGCCGACCTCACGGGCCTGGAGATCCACACCGACGAGCGGGTCATCGAGTCGACCAACGTCTTCGAGGGCAAGTCGTTCGGCGTCGGCGACGGGGCGCTCCGGTCGCCGTCGGCGTGGAAGCACCTCTGGAACCCCTTCAAGCCCTCCTGGGGGGAGCCCTACAAGGAGCTGGCCGCCCGGATGCGGGCCGCGATCCACGACGCCGCCCGCGAGGCTCAGGGCCACGAGGCCGTGGTCGTGTCCCACCAGCTGCCGATCTGGGTCGCCCGGCTCTCGGCCGAGGGCCGTCCGTTCCTCCACGACCCGCGCCGCCGTCAGTGCACGCTGGCGTCCCTCACGTCGTTCCACTTCGACGGCGGCCGGCTCACCCACGTGTCCTACTCCGAGCCCGCCGCCGACCTGATCCCCGCCCGGGACAAGAAGGCACCCTTCTCCGCCGGCGGCGCGCCCGAGGAGCACCGGCCCTGATCCGCACCCGCGTCGCGTCGCTCCTCGTCGCCCTCGTGCTGCCGCTCGTGGGCTGCTCGTCGCTGAGCGGGACCGAGGGCAAGGGCTACATCTCCGCCGACGGCCAGATCACGGTCTACGCCGCCGCGGATCGCAGCGACCCCGTGAAGGTCGAGGGCACCAGCCTCGACGACGAGCCCGTGTCGATCACCGGCATGCGCGGCACGCCGGTCGTCGTGAACCTCTGGTGGTCGGCCTGCGGCCCCTGCCGCGCCGAGGCCGGCGACCTGGCGAGGGCACACGACGAGCTGAGCGGCAAGGCCGACTTCGTCGGGATCAACATCCGCGACAGCTCGCCCTCGGCCGGGCGGCTGTTCGAGCAGAAGAAGGGCATCCCCTACCCCTCGATCTATGACCCCGACGGCGCGGCCGTGCTCGCGTTCGCCGGCTATGTCCGCCAGGGCGCGATCCCGAGCACCGTCGTCCTCGACGAGGAGGGCCGCATCGCGGCCGTCGTCTCGGGGCCGATCCCGTCGGCGCAGACGCTGGTCGACCTCGTCGACGAGGTCACCGCCGATGGCTGAGTGGTTCCAGCACCAGGCCCTGTCCGGGTCCCTCGTGCTCGCCGTCCCCGTCGCCCTCGTCGCCGGACTCGTCTCGTTCTTCTCCCCCTGCGTCGTGCCCCTGCTGCCCGGCTACCTCTCCTATGCCACCGGGCTCTCGGGCGCCGACCTCATGGACGCCGAGGTCACCCGCCGGCGCCGGCTGCGGATGCTCACCGGATCGGTCCTGTTCGTGCTCGGCTTCACCGTGGTCTTCGTGCTGCTCGGGGCGGCCTCCGGCACCCTCGGCGGCTGGCTCTATGCCCATCGGGAGACGCTCAACGTCGTGCTCGGGGCCCTCAGCATCGTGCTGGGGCTGGCCTTTCTCGGCCTGCTGCCCTTCATGCAGCGCGAGTGGCGCATCCACGCCGTACCGTCCGTCGGCCTCGCCGCCGCCCCACTCCTCGGCTTCCTCTTCGGCCTCGGTTGGCTGCCCTGCGTCGGGCCGACGCTGGGCGTCATCAACACCCTGGCCCTCAACGAGGGTACGGCGGCGCGCGGCGCGCTGCTGTCGGCCTTCTATGCCCTCGGGCTCGGCCTCCCGTTCATCGTGGCGGGCGTCGCCTTCGAGCGGATGCTGGGCGCGGTCCGCTTCGTCCGGCGTCACCAGCAGTGGGTCACCCGCTTCGGCGGGCTCATGCTGATCGCCGTCGGCGTGATGCTGCTGACCGGCTGGTGGGACCAGCTGGTCACCTGGATCCAGATCCACCTCGTGCAGGACTTCGAGGTGAGCGTGTGAGGCCGGACCCGGTGGAGACCCAGCACGTCTCCGACCGCGACCCCCTGCTGGGCGAGACGCCGTCCGTGCCGGAGCGCCGCCCGGGCGAGCTGGGCGCCGTCGAGATGGCGCGCTGGACCTGGCGCCAGCTGACGTCGATGCGCACGGCGCTCGTGCTGCTCCTGCTGCTGGCGCTGGCCGCCATCCCGGGCTCGGTCATCCCCCAGACCGGCGTCGACTCGCTCAAGACCTCGCAGTGGCAGGAGCGGCACCCCCACCTGACGCCCGTCTATGACCGGCTCGGGCTGTTCAACGTCTATGGCTCGCCGTGGTTCTCGGCGATCTACCTGCTGCTCTTCGTGTCGCTGGTCGGCTGCATCCTGCCGCGGCTCGCGGTCTACTGGCGGGCACTGCGCGCCCGTCCACCGGCCGCGCCCCGGACCCTGACCCGCCTGCCGGGCCACACGTCGTACGTCACCGACGAGAGCCCCGATGCCGTCCTCGCCCGCGCGCGCGCGGTGCTCGGCGGGCGTCGCTACCGCCTGGCGCCGCCGGCCGAGGGGACCGACGCCGTCGCCGCCGAACGCGGCCACCTCCGGGAGGCCGGCAACCTGCTGTTCCACCTGGCCCTGCTCGTCGTGCTGACCGGGTTCGCCGTCGGGAGCCTGTTCGGCTACAAGGGCGGCGTCATCGTGATCACCGGCAACGGCTTCTCCAACACCCTCACGCAGTACGACGACTTCCGCCCCGGCCGGCTCTTCGACGCCTCCAGCATGGAGCCGTTCCGCTTCACCCTCGACTCCTTCGACGTCGAGTGGGTGCTGAGCGGGCGCGCCAAGGGCATGGACCGCAAGTTCGTCTCGCACCTGACCTACTGGCGCACGCCCGACTCCGACCCGGAGACCTACGACCTCCGGGTCAACCACCCGCTCGCCATCGGCGGCACCGAGGTGTTCCTCATCGGACACGGCTATGCGCCCGTCATCACCGTGCGCGACGGCGACGGCGACGTCGTGCTCGACCAGGTGCCGACGGTCTTCCTGCCCCAGGACAAGACCCTGCTGTCGTTCGGCGCGGTCAAGGCGCCCGACGCCCGGCCCGACCAGATCGGTCTCGAGGGCTTCTTCTACCCGACCTACCTCAAGATCGACGGCGACCCCGTCAACGTCCTCGGCGACGACAAGAACCCGACCCTCTCCCTGCTCACCTACAAGGGCGACCTGGGCCTCGACAACGGGCTGCCCCAGTCGGTCTACGTGCTCGACAAGTCCGAGCTGACGCCGCTGAAGAAGGACGACGGCCGGCCGGCGAGGATCGACCTCCAGGTCGGTGACACCGTCTCGCTCGTGGGCGGCGGCTCGGCGACCTTCGACGGTGTCAAGGAGTGGAACCGGTTCCAGATCAGCCGCTCGCCGGGCAAGCTCGTCGCGCTCGGCGGCGTGGTCGCGGCCCTGGTCGGGCTGCTGGGGTCCCTGTTCGTCCGGCCGCGGCGCGTGTGGGTCCGGGCGCGCCGCACCGACGACGGCACGGAGGTCGAGGTGGCGGGGCTCGAGCGGACGGACGGTGGGGACCTCGACGAGGTCCTCGCAGGTATCGTGAGCGAACTGCGCGGCGCCCCTGCCGAGGGTGCGTCCGAGAGGGGAGACGACGCATGAGCGACCTGGCGTGGGAGGACCTGAGCCAGCAGGCCGTGGCCGCCGCGGGCGTGGTCTACTTCCTCGCCCTGCTGGCGCACCTCGTCGAGTGGAGCTCGCTGCGCAAGGTGCCCGTGGGCGCGCGGACGGCCCGCGCGGCCCGGGCCGACGCCGGTGCGGTGGCGGTGGTGACCGACGAGGGTCCGCCGACCGCCGAGGCCGAGGCGACCCACCGGATCGAGCTGTTCGGCCGGATCGGGCTGCTGCTCACCGGACTCGCCTGCGGGCTGCACTTCGTCGCCCTGCTGTCGCGTGGCCTGGCCGCCGACCCCAACCGGGTGCCCTGGGGCAACATGTATGAGTTCACCCTGGCCGGGACCTTCTTCGTCACCCTGGGCTACCTCGTCCTCTACCGGCGGTTCCGGCTGTCGTGGCTCGGGCCGGTGGTGACCGGCTTCGTCGTGACCCTGCTGATGGTCGCCGTCATCTGGCTCTACCTGCCCGTCAGCCCCTTGCGCGAGGCGCTCGACTCGCCCTGGCTGGTGATCCACGTGATCTCGGCGGTGGTGGCCACCGGTGCCTTCACGCTCGGCGCCTTCGTGTCGCTGCTGTTCCTCCTCAAGGAGCGGTCCCGCCGGCCCGACTCGGGCTACATCGCCCGGCTGCCGGAGCCGGTCGTGCTCGACCGGATCGCCTACCGCATGCACGCGTTCGGCTTCCCGGTGTGGACCTTCGCGGTGCTCATCACCGGTCCGATCTGGGCGCACCAGGCGTGGTCGTCCTACTGGAACTGGGACCCCAAGGAGGTCTGGGCGTTCATCACCTGGGTCGTCTATGCGGGCTATCTCCACGCGCGTGCGACGGCCGGGTGGAAGGGCCGCAAGGCGGCCTACCTCGCGCTCGTCGGCCTCGCCACGCTGTGGTTCAACTTCATCGGGATCAACTACTTCTCCACGACGAGCCAGCACTCTTACGCCGCCCCCGCGCCGGGTCCGGTCGGAGGGGCGGCCTACCAGTCGGTGCCGAAGCAGATCCCGTAGGCCTGCTGGTAGTCCTGCGAGTCCAGGCCGGTGTGGATCGGCTGGCCGACGTAGGCGAAGAACTCCTTGCCGAAGGTCGTGAACGACCCGTCGGTGGAGCTGCACTCCTTGATCTCCGAGACCTGCAGCACGCCGTCGGCGTCGACGCAGCCGGCGTAGTCGGCGGGCAGGGTCTTGCCCTCGACCCACACGGACGCGCAGGCGGGCATGCTCTCGCTCGCCGGGCTGGCCTTCTCGTCGGAGCCGCCGTCGCCGCAGCCCACCAGCACCAGCGGTGCGGCGGCGAGCAGCAGGAGGGTACGTCGGGTGCGTCGCACGCAGCCGAGGCTAGTGCCTCCGCGGCCCCGGGGTGGCCGGAACCGGGCAGCCCGGCCCCACGACCGAGGCTCGGCCAGGCTCAGCCCGGGTCCTCCTCGCGCCGACGCTTGTCGAGGTCGCGCAGGAAGTCGGGGTCGTCGTCCGGGGCGAGGGGGCGCCGGGGCGGTGGGGAGGCGGGCCGCCGGCGGGCGGGCGTGCCCCCGCGACCCTGCACCATCCGGATCGCGACATAGATCGCGGCCCCCACGAGCAGCAGGAGCAGGATCAGCTTGAGCACATCGTCAGCCTAGTTGGGCCCTGGGCACCGCCCGGTCGGCCGGACCGAGGGTGCCACTAGGGTGGGGCGGCGTGAAGGAGTTCCTCGTCTACACCCTGCTGCGCACCCTGCTCTTCGTGGCCGTCCTCGCGGTGGTGATCGGTGTGTGGATCCTGGTCTTCGGGCACCACCAGTCGATCATCTGGCCGGTGCTCGTCGCCCTGGTCGTCTCCGGCGTCCTCTCGCTCTTCGTCCTCAACCGGCCGCGCGAGGCCTTCGCCGAGAAGGTCGAGACGCGGGCCCGGCGCGCGACACAGCGGATGGAGGAGATGCGCACCAAGGAGGACGAGGACTGAGCCTCGCCCTCCCGGGTCTCGCCTCAGACGACCGGCACGTCGGCCAGCGCGGCCTGGAGCGCCTCCTCCGACAGCGGGTCGTCCTCGAGATGGTCGGCCAGGTAGTCGGCGTAGGCACCGAGCTCGAGCAGCCCGTGACCGGAAAGCCCGACCACGATGACCTTCTCCTCGCCGGTCTCCTTGCAGGCGAGCGCCTCGCGGCGAGCCTGGGCCAGAGCGTGTGACGACTCGGGGGCGGGGACGATGCCCTCCACCCGGGCGAACTCGAGCGCCGCCTCGAAGCACTCGCGCTGGTGCAGCGCGACCGCGGAGATCCAGCCCTCGTGGACCGCGTGGGACACCAGCGGCGCCATGCCGTGGTAGCGCAGCCCGCCCGCGTGGATCTTGGACGGGACGAAGCCGTGGCCCAGCGTGTACATCTTCATCAGCGGGGTCAGCCCGGCGGTGTCGCCGAAGTCGTAGCGGTACTCGCCCCGCGTCAGGGTCGGGCACGACGAGGGCTCGACCGCCAGGATCGTCGGGTCCTGGTTGCCCGCGAGCTTCTCGCGCAGGAACGGGAACGCCAGCCCCGCGAAGTTGGAGCCGCCGCCGGCGCAGCCGATCACCAGGTCGACCTTGTCCTCGCCGGCCTTGGCCAGCTGGCGCAGCGCCTCCTCGCCGATCACCGTCTGGTGGAGGAGCACGTGGTTGAGCACCGAGCCGAGGGAGTACTTCGTCGTCTCGTCCTGCGCCGCGACCTCGACGGCCTCGGAGATCGCGATGCCGAGGGTGCCCGGGTGGTCCTCGGGGAACGCCTTGCCCGACTCGGTCAGGCGCGACGGCGAGCGGTGGACCTGTCCGCCGAACACCTCGATCAGGGTCCGGCGCTGGGGCTTGGTGTCGAACGACGTGCCGACCTGCCACACCTCGCACTCGATGCCGAACAGCGAGCAGGCGTAGGCGAGCGCCGTACCCCACTGGCCCGCGCCCGTCTCGGTCGTGAGCCGCCGGACACCGTGCAGCGAGTTGTAGTAGACCTGCGGCACCGAGGTGTTGACCTTGTGGGAGCCGGCGGGAGAGACGCCTTCGTACTTGTAGTAGATGCGGGCGGGCGTGCCGAGCTTGGCCTCCAGGCCCGCCGCGCGGATGAGCGGCGACGGCCGCCACTGGCGGTAGACCTCGCGGACCGGCTCGGGGATCTCGACCCACCGCTCGCCGGTCACCTCCTGCATGATCAGCTCGGGCGGGAACAGGGGACCGAGGTCGTCGGGACCGACCGGCTCGCGCGTGCCCGGGTGCAGCGGCGGGGGCGGCGCGACGGGCATGTCGGGGACGATGTTGTACCAGTGGGTCGGCATCTCCGACTCGTCGAGCACGAACTTGTGCTGGCTCACGTCAGTGGCCTCTCTTGCGTGGGGTGGAGCGCTTCTCGGGCTAGTTCTAGTGCTTCGGCCCGTTGAGGTGGCGGTCGATCCGCTGTTCGGACTGCCCGAGGATCCTGGCGAGGATCGGCACCCGCATCTTCCAGACCACGAAGGCCACGACGGCGACGGCGAGGATGACGAAGAACCACATGGGCCGACACTAGCCGGGAACGACGCTGTCGTGCCCGGCGTGGGGAGGGCAGGGTCAGCCGCGGAGGAGCAGCGGGACGGCGGTGAGCACCGCCCAGGCGAGCTCGGCGATCCCGGTCTGCTGAAGCACGGGCACGAGCGCCAGGCCCCGGGCGCCGCCGAGCACGGTCCGGACCGGCGCCAGCGCCCGGCCCAGGAACAGCAGTCCGGCCAGTGCCCACCACGTCGTCGCGACCGCCACCGCCACGACCGCGGCCGTGGCCGCGAGCACCAGGAGCAGGTAGAGGTAGCGGGTCCGCTCCTCGCCGAGCCGCACGGCCAGGGTGTGCTTGCCGGCCTCCCGGTCGGTGGGGACATCGCGGAGGTTGTTGACGACGAGGAGGGCGCAGGCCAGCGAGCCGACCCCGACGGCGGCATAGAGGGCCGCCCACTCGAAGGTCTCGGTCTGCACATAGGTCGTGCCCATGACGGCCACCAGGCCGAAGAACACGAACACCATCACCTCGCCGAGCGCGAGGTAGCCGTAGGGCCGCTTCCCGCCGGTGTAGAACCACGCGGCCACGATGGACAGCAGCCCGACGGCGACGAGCCACCAGGCGGTCGAGGCGGCGAGGACGAGGCCGGCCAGGGCGGCGACGCCGAAGGCGGCGAAGGCCGCCAGCTTGACCGCCCGGGCGGTGGCGGCGCCGGACCCGACGAGCCGCATCGGTCCGACCCGCTCGGCGTCGGTCCCGCGGATCCCGTCGCTGTAGTCGTTGGCGTAGTTGACCCCGACCTGGAGCGCCAGCGCGACGACCAGCGCGAGCGCGGCCTTCCACCAGACGGCGTGGTCGGCGTACGACGCCACACCGGTGCCGGCGACCACGGGGGACACGGCGGCGGGCAGGGTGCGCGGTCGCGCGCCATGGAGCCACTGGGCGGGGGAGGCCATAAGGCGTGATTCAACCAGGCGTTACCGTTCGACGGGTGGACACCCTCCGGCCCGTCTCCGGCGCCGCCGCCGACGTGGTCCGAGCCCTGGATGCCTGGCTCGCGTCCGGGGAGGAGCCCGAGCCGCTGGTCGTCGAGACCTCGGGGTCGACGGGCGCGCCCAAGCGGGTGGTGCTGTCGCGGCGGGCGGTGCTGGCCTCGGTCGAGGCGACGACGAAGCGGCTCGGCGCCGAGGGGCGCTGGGTGCTGGCGCTGCCGCCGACCTATGTCGCCGGGCTGATGGTGATCGTCCGCTCGCTGGTGGCCGGGCACCGACCGATCCTGCTCGACGGCTACCTGTCCTTCGCCGCGACGTCCCTGGGGGAGAGCGTGGTCGGGCCTCCGCGCCTCACCTCGATGGTCCCGACCCAGCTCCACCGCGCCCTCGAGTCGGCCACCGAGACCTCGGCACTGCGGTCGTGCCACTCGATCCTGGTCGGTGGCGGCCCGATCGACCCCTCGCTGTGGGAGCGGGCGCGCCAGGCCGGCCTCCCGGTGGTGGCGACCTATGGCTCCAGCGAGACCGCGGGCGGCTGCGTCTATGACGGGACGCCGCTCGACGGGGTCTCGGTCGACCTGGGCGAGGACGGCCGGATCCGGCTGGCGGGACCGGTGCTGTTCGACGGGTACGACGGCGATCCGGGGCTGACCGCCGCGACGCTGGTGGACGGCTGGTTCGTCACCTCGGACCTCGGCCGATGGCGCCCGGACGGACGGCTCCAGGTGCTGGGTCGGGTCGACGACGTCGTGGTGTCCGGCGGGGTCAACGTGCCGCTGCCCGCCGTGGCGGCGCGACTGCGCGCCCACCCCGCGATCTCGGCCGTCGAGGTGCTCGGGGTTCCCGACGTCGAGTGGGGCCAGCGCGTGGTCGCGTTCACCGTCGGTGCCGTGTCGCTGGACGACGTGCGGGACTTCGTCGAGACCGAGCTGCCGCGCGCCTGGGCGCCCCGACAGCTCGTCGTCCTCGACTCCCTGCCGCTGCTGCCGAACGGCAAGACCGACCGTGAGCTGCTGCGAGGTCTGGCGTGACGGACGACGTGCGGGTGTGGTCGGTCCCGATGCGGACCCGCTTCCGCGGCATCACGGTGCGGGAGGGGGTGCTGCTCCGCGGGGAGGCGGGGTGGGGCGAGTGGAGCCCGTTCCTGGAGTACCCGCCCGAGGTCGCCGAGCCCTGGCTCCGCTGCGCCGAGGAGGCGGCCGCCGGCCACTGGCCCGCGCCGGTGCGCGCCGCCGTACCCGTGAACGTGACGGTGCCCGCCGTCGACCCCGAGCGCGCCCACGCCATCGTGCTGGCCGGCGGGTGCACGACCGCCAAGGTCAAGGTGGCCGAGCCCGGACAGGGCCCGGCCGACGACGAAGCACGCCTCGAGGCGGTGCGCGACGCGCTCGGACCGCGCGGCCGGGTGCGGGTGGACGCCAACGGGGCGTGGGACGTCGAGCGGGCCGTCGCGGCCATCGCCGCGTTGGACCGGGCCGCGGGCGGGCTGGAGTACGTCGAGCAGCCCTGCGCGACCGTCGAGGAGCTGGCCGCCGTGCGCCGCCGCGTGTCCGTGCCGGTCGCCGCCGACGAGTCGATCCGGCGGGCCGCGGACCCCTACCGCGTGCGGGACCTGGAGGCCGCCGACGTGGCGGTGCTCAAGGTGCAGCCGCTCGGCGGCGTGCGCGCGTGCCTGCGGATCGCCGAGGACATCGGGCTCCCGGTCGTGGTGTCGTCGGCGCTCGAGACGTCGGTCGGCATCGCCGCGGGCGTGGCGCTGGCGGCGGCGCTCCCGGAGCTGCCCTATGCCTGCGGCCTCGCCACGGTGCAGCTGCTGGAGTCGGACGTGGTGGCGTCGCCGCTGCTGCCCGTGGACGGGGTGCTGCCGGTCGCGGCGCCGACCGTGGACGAGGCCTCCCTGTCCCGGCTCGCTGCCTCGCCCGAGCGCGTGGCGCACTGGGAGGCCCGGCTGGCCGAGGTGCGCTCGGTGCGCGGCCGGTCGTGATGGGGCAGGATCGTCGGTCGTGACCACGTCGTCGACCGAGCTCGCGCGCTCGCTGCTGCTCGCTCTCGTGGAGGCCGGGGTCCGCGAGGTCGTCCTGTCGCCGGGGTCGCGCAACGCCCCGCTCGCGTTCGCGGCCTACGACGCCGCCGCTGTTGGCCTGGTGCGGCTGCACACCCGCCTGGACGAGCGGACCGCCGGCTTCCTGGCCCTCGGGCTGACCAAGGTCGGCTCACGGGCCGCCGTCGTCTGCACCTCGGGGACCGCGGTGGCCAACCTCCATCCGGCGGTGCTCGAGGCCGCGCACGCCGGGGTGCCCCTCGTCGTGCTCACCGCCGACCGACCCCCGCGCCTGCGCGGCACCAGCGCCAACCAGACGACCGACCAGGTCGGGATCTTCGGAGCGCTCGTCGCCACCGTCGACCTGTCGTCGGGCGAGCCCCCGGCGGCCCTCGCCGGTGCCGGTGCCCTCGACGCCGCCGGTCCGGTGCACCTCAACGTGCCGCTCGACGAGCCGTTGGTGCCGCCCGACCGGTGGGTCCCGAGTGTCGCGATTGGTCACAAACTGCAGCCCGAACCGGCGTTTACACGCCGATTGGTCCAACTCGGCAGGGATCCCCGGCCCACGGTCGTCGTGGCCGGGGACGACGCGGGCCCGCCGGCGCGGGTGCTGGCGCAGCAGGCGGGGTGGCCGCTGCTCGCGGAGCCGACGGCGGGGTGCCGGACGGGGGACCACGCGCTGCGGTGCTACCGGCTGTTGCTCGACGGGGAGCTCGGGCAGCGGATCGAGCGGGTCCTGGTGTTCGGACACCCCACCCTGTCGCGCCCGGCCACGAGGCTGCTGAACCGCGACGACGTCGAGGTCTGGGCGACCCCGAGCGTCGAGGGGGCACGACCGTTCCGGGTGGCTCGCGAGCTGGACGCGGCGGTCGAGTACACCGTCGACGAGCCTGCCGACCCCGCCTGGCTGGAGGAGTGGCGGGCCGCCGACCGGTCCCTCGGGCGTCGGCTCGACGCCCTCCTGGCGGCCGAGCCCGGCCTCACCCCCCACGAGGTCGCCGGCGCCGTGAGCCGCGCCGTACCCCCACGCGGCTTGCTCCTCGTCGGCGCCTCCAGCCCGATCCGCGACCTCGACCTGATGGTCGCGCCCTACGCCGTCGGCGACCGGCGCAAGGTCATCGCCAACCGCGGCCTGTCCGGCATCGACGGGACCGTCTCGACCGCGATCGGGGCCGCCCTCGGCAGGCCGCAGAGCAGCCGGGCCTTCGCGCTGATGGGCGACGTCACCTTCGTCCACGACGCGACCGGACTGATGCTGGGGTCGCGCGAGGAGCGGCCCGACCTGACGATCGTGGTCGTCAACGACGACGGCGGCTCGATCTTCGCGATGCTCGAGCAGGGTGCGCCGGAGTACGCCGACCGCTACGACGCGCTCTTCGGCCTCCCGCACGGCACCGACCTCGCCAGCCTCTGCGCCGCGACCCGCACGCCGCACTGGCGTGTCGACGGCCTGGCCGAGCTCGAGCACGCACTGGCCAGCCCGGTGGGCGGCATCGAGGTCGTCGAGGCCGTCGTACGCCGCGACAACCGCCGTGAGCTCGACGAGCGGATCCGCGCACTGCGCCCGTGAGCCCGCCCTCCCGAGCGGGACGCCGAGGCAGCAACGCCGATCAACCGGCGCTCACCGGCGCTGCGCCACGATGTTCGGCATGACGACCGCCGCCGACACCTTCGCGGACTTCGTCGACTGCCTCGCCGAGGCGCTCGACGACCACGACGCGTCGGGTGAGGAGTGGGCGGCGCGTCTGCACTTCTCGCGGTTCCACTTCGACCGGATGATCCGCTCGGTCGCCGGTGAGCCGCCGTCGGCGTTCCGGCGCCGCATCCTGCTCGAGCGGGCGGCCTACCGCATGGTGACCACGCGGGCGCCGCTCGTCGACGTCGCGGTCGAGGCGGGCTACGGCTCGCACGCCGCGTTCACCCGCGCCTTCACCAAGGCCTACGGCGTCTCGCCCGCGGCCTGGCGCCGTCGGCCGGGGCGCATCCAGATCGCCGCTCCGAGCGGCGTGCACTTCCACCCACCGGGCAGCATCCGGCTGCCCGCCCGAGACGAGGTGACCGGCATGGACCTGCTGACCAAGATGGTGGAGCACCACGTGTGGCTGACCGGCGAGATGGTGCGCCTGGCCCAGCGACTGACCGACGAGCAGCTCGACCAGGTGATCGAGCTGGACGTCGACGAGGACCGGCAGACGATCCGCAGCCTGCTGTCCCGCCTCATCGGGCAGATGGGCATGTGGAACGCCGCGGTCGCGACGCGCGACTACGACTGGTCGGTCGAGGAGCACGAGTCGCTGTCGTCGATGCGCCAGCGGCTGGCCGTCGAGGGGCCCGCGTTCCTCGCCCAGGTGCGCGAGGTGGTCGAGCAGAACCGGCTGGACGACACCTTCGTCGACGCCCGCTGCGAGCCCGCGGAGGTGTTCACCTACGGCGGCATGGTCGCCCACGTGCTGACCTTCGCCGCGCACCGGCGGACCCTGGTCGTGCTGGCCCTCGGCACCCACGGCATCGGCGAGCTGGGCTGGGGCGACCCGATGCTCTGGGTGGCCCAGCCCGCCTGACGCGCGGCCTCGCCACCGGGCCACCGTCACAATGGCCCGGTGGAGATCGCCCTGGTGCTGGTTGCCCTCGCCGTCGTCGTGCTCGCCGGTACGGCGGTCGCCGACGCCGTCGGCTTCCCGGCCCCGCTGCTGCTCGTGGCGGTCGGCATCGCGGCGTCGTACCTCCCGATGACCCCGGAGATCCGTCTCGGCCCCGAGATCGTGCTGGTGGGGCTGCTGCCACCGCTGCTCTATGCCGCGGCCGTGCAGACCTCGCTCGTCGACTTCAACAACAACCGCCGGGTCATCCTCCTGCTGTCGGTCGGGCTGGTCGTCTTCACGACGGCCGGCGTCGCGCTGGTGGTTCATCTGCTGGTCCCGAGCCTCGGGTGGCCGGGCTCGTTCGCGATCGGGGCCGTGGTCGCGCCTCCGGACGCGGTCGCGGCGACCGCCGTGGCCCGGCGCATCGGCCTGCCCCGGCGGATCGTCACGGTGCTCGAGGGCGAGTCGCTGCTCAACGACGCGACCGCGATCGTGGCCCTCCGCACGGCCATCGCCGCCGCCGGGGGGACCGTCTCGGCGTGGCACGTCGGCGTGGACTTCGTGCTGGCCGCGGGCGGTGGCCTGCTCGTCGGCGGGGTGGTGTTCGTCGTGGTCGCCTGGCTGCGCAAGCACGTCACGGACCCGCTCATGGACACCGCGATCTCGCTCGTGGTCCCGTTCGCGGCCTACGTCGCCGCCGAGCACGTCCATGCCTCCGGCGTGCTGGCGGTCGTGGTCGCCGGGCTGCTGCTCGGCCACAAGGCGCCGATCCTGCAGACCGCGTCGTCACGCATCGCCGAGAAGGTCAACTGGCGCACCATCGCGTTCGTCCTCGAGAACACCGTGTTCCTGCTGATCGGCCTGCAGGCCCAGTGGCTGTTCGCCGACGTCGCCGACAGCGACCTGTCCGCGGGGACGGTCACCGCGCTGTGCACCGCCACGCTCGGCGCGGTCGTCGTACTCCGCCTGCTGTGGGTGTTCGCCGTGCGCTACCTGCTCCTGCGACCGAGCGCCGTCGGCGGCGAGCGGCGGCTGCCACACCTGAGCTGGACGTTCCTGATCGGCTGGGCCGGGATGCGCGGCGTGGTCACGCTGGCGGCGGCCTTCGTCATCCCCGTGTCGACCCCGCACCGGGAGGTGCTGCTCCTCATCGCCTTCACCGTCGTGGCCGGGACGCTGTTCCTGCAGGGACTGTCCCTGCCCTGGGCGGCTCGGCGGCTCCAGGTGCCCGGTCCCGACCCCGCCGAGGACGCGCTCGCGCGGGCGACGCTGCTGCAGCAGGCCGGCAAGGCCGGGCTCAAGCACCTGGCCCAGCGCGAGGAGGAGGACCCGCACGGCGTGTTCGACCTGATCCGTCAACGCGTCGACCAGCGCAACTTCGCCGCCTGGGAGCGGCTCGCCACCACCCCGGACCTCGAGGCGCCGAGCGACCTCTATGCCCGCGTGCGGCACGAGATGATCGCCGCCGAGCGGGCCCGGGTGCTCGAGATCCGCGGCACGGGCCAGGTGCCCTCGGACGTGGTGGCCGAGGTGCTCGCCATGCTCGACGTCGAGGAGTCGATGCTCGACGCGGCCGGTCAGGCGCGCCAGGAGCTCCGCGACGGCCGGCCGGTGGCCGGCTCGGCGCGGCTGGCGGAGGGATGCGGGGACCTGGTGGAGTACGGCGCCCTCGCCGACTCCGAGGCCACCGAGTGCGAGGACTGCGTCGCCGAGGGGACGCAGTGGGTCGCCCTGCGCCGGTGCCTGGCCTGCGGGCGGGTCGGCTGCTGCGACTCCTCACCGCGCCGGCACGCGACCGCGCACTTCCGCGACAGCGCCCACCCGGTCATGCAGTCGGCGGAGCCGGGCGAGGACTGGCGCTGGTGCTATGTGCACCACCTGACGGGCTGACGGGTCGTCACTCCCGTCACACGGCACGTCCGGAACTTGCGGTTGTCGGCCGAAGTTTCGGCCGACACCCTCACATCGACGGCGGAGGCGGCGGTGGCGGCGGGGGAGGCACCGCACCACCGGCGGGCGGCGGAGGCGGGGGCGGCGGAGGAGCGGCGGCGCCGGGTGCGGGAGGAGCGGGCGGCGGGGGCGGCGGAGCCGCGGCACCTGGAGGCGGCGGAGGAGCGGCCGCGGCGCCCGGAGGCGGCGGGACCGAGCCGGCCATGCCGGGGGCCGGCGGCGGGGGCGCGGTCTGGAGCTGGAAGCTGGTGATGCCGCCGGACTGCTCCATCTGCTGGAGCGTCCCGAACACGCGGTCCCAGTCTGCGGCGACGACCTCGCGACCCGTCTCCTTGAGGTAGGCCAGCATCCCGAGGTCACGGAAGTGGCGCTCGGCGTCCTTCTGCGCGGACGAGGTGGACAGCTGCTGGTCCACGCTGTTCTTGAGGTCGTTGGCCGCAGCCTTCGCCTTGTCGAGGAAACCCATGGAACGCCTCCGGTCAGGGCACGTGAGCGACGGGCTGACAGGCCCGTCGTTCGGAGTCTAGGGATGCCCCTGACACGCCGTACAGAGGGCCGCTAGGGTCCGTTTCAGGGGACCACTTTCACAGGAGGCCGAGCCGCCATGCCCATCCACGGAACGCTGTTCACGGAGTACCAGGAGAACCCCACCCAGGACCCGTTCGCCCTGCAGAACAAGAAGCTGCTCAAGATCAACATGGCCTACGGCGAGGTCTGGGCCAGGACCGGCTCGATGGTCGCCTACCAGGGTGACGTGCGCTTCGAGAACACCGGCAGCGGCGGCCTCGACAAGTTCATGAAGTCCAAGCTCACCGGCGAGGGCGTCGACATGATGCGCTGCACCGGACAGGGCGAGCTCTTCGTCGCCAACCAGGCCTGCGAGATCCAGGTGTTCTACCTCGAGAACGACATGGTCTCGGTCAACGGCGCCAACGTGCTGGCGTTCAGCGGCTCGATCCAGTGGGACATCCACCGCGTCCAGGCACGCGGCGGCATGATGGCCGGCGGCCTGTTCAACGTCACCCTGCGCGGCACCGGCTACGTCGCCGTCACCACCGACGGCGACCCGGTCGCCTTCGACGTGGCCGGCGCCCCGACCTTCGCCGACGCGCAGGCCGTCGTGCTCTGGACCAGCGGAGTCACCATGGACATCCGCGTCGACACCGGTGGCATCAAGTCGATGATCCGCGGCGGCACCGGCGAGCTGGTCCAGATGGCGTTCGGCGGCCAGGGCTATGTCCTGGTGCAGCCCTCCGAGTCGGTCATCTCCGGCGGCCACCAGCAGACCTCCGGCCCGAGCGGCGGAGGCGGCGGCCTCCTGGGCGGCCTGCTCGGCCAGTAGCCGCCGAGGTGGCGCTCGGGTACGTCGAGGTGGCGCCCAGATCCGTCGAGGTGGCGCTCGGGTACGGCGAGGTGGCGCTCAGGTGCGCACGAGGCGGACCTCCCAGGCGCCCAGCCCGGCGTACCACTGGCGCTCCCCGTCGGGACGGAAGCCGTTGCGCGCATAGAACGCCCGCGCCCGCAGGTTGGTCTCGAGCACCCACAGACACGCCGGCCGGTCCCCGATGACGGCCTCGGTCAGGGCCTGCCCGACGCCGGTGCCATACCAGAGGCGCCGCACGTAGACGGCGTACAGCTCCAGCTCGACCGGCGGCTCCGGGTCGCGGGCAGGGCCGGCGACGGAGAAGCCGATCAGCTCGCCCTCGACCTCGGCCACGACCCGCGGCGGGCCGGACGCCAGCTGCTCGCGCCAGGACCGCAGCCACGCGCCGGCGTCGGCCAGCCGGGCCTGGAGCAGCGCGGGGTCGGCGGTCAGCTCGCCGTAGGCCTCGCGCCAGCAGTTGCGGTGCAGCGCGGCGCCGCCCTCGGCGTCGGAGGGTACGGCGTCGCGCAGCGTCACGGTGAAGTCGGTCATCAGCCCACCAGTGTCCACACCGCCAGAGCGGCGATCACGAGCCCCGACACGACACCCGTGACGAGGTGACCCCGCGGGCTGCTCACGAACCGGCCGAGGGCGGCCCCGCCGCCCGCGAGGGTCAGCTGCCAGGACGCCGAGGCGGCGAACGCCGCGAGCACGAACGCCACGCCCTCGGCCGGGGTCGAGACGAGGCCGTGGTTGCCGAGGACGACGGCGGCGAAGTAGACCACGGTCGCCGGGTTGACGGCCGTGATGCCGAGGAACAGCAGATAGGCCGACCCGGGGCTCATCGCGCGCGCGTCGCGCCGTACCGTCCCGGCGTCGCGCACCGCCTGCCGGACCATGACCGCCGCGACCGTGAGCAGCACCAGTGCCGACCCGACCCGCAGCGGCCCCGCGACCGGCTCGATCAGCGACGACAGCGCCGCCCCGCCCACGACGGCGAGGGTCGCATAGAGACCGTCGACACTGGCCACCCCGAGGGCCGCCGCGGCGCCGACCCGCAGCGAGGTCCGCGCGGTCAGGGTGACGAGGAACGCGCCGACCGCACCGACGGGGACCGCGATCGCCCAGCCGGTGACGAGACCGGACAGGACCACCTCGAGCACCCAGGGATTCTGGCACCGCGACGACGTGGGGCGCGCGCCCATGCGGCGGCGTGACCGACCTGGCTAGCCTGGCCGCATGCGGATCACCAAGTTCGGGCATGCCTGCGTGCGGATCGAGGAGTCGGGACGGACGGTGGTGCTCGACCCGGGCATGTTCACCGACCGCGGTGCCGTCGACGGGGCGTCGGCGATCCTCGTCACGCACGTCCACCCCGACCACCTGGACGTGGCGAACCTCCGTGCCTCCGACGCGCCGATCTTCACCATCGACGAGGTCGCCGCCGCGATCCGGGAGCAGGCGCCCGACGTCGCGGAGCGCGTGACCGTGGTGTCGCCCGGACAGGAGTTCGACGCCGGGCTGCCGGTGCGGGCCGTCGGGGAGCTGCACGCGGTGATCCATCCAGACCTGCCGAGGGCCTTCAACTGCGGCTACCTCATCACCGCGGGCGAGGCGAAGGTCTTCCACCCCGGCGATGCGCTGACTCCTCCCGGCGAGCCGGTCGACCTGCTCTGTGTCGTGGTGTCCGCACCCTGGATGAGGGCCTCGGAGGCCGTCGACTTCGCCCGGCTCGTCGGCGCCCCGCGCAACCTGGCGATCCACGACCGCGTCTACTCCGACGCGGGGCTGGCCATCGTCGACGGCCACCTCGGCCGGCTGCTGCCCGAGCACCAGTCGTACGCGCGGCTCGCGGACGGCGCCGACCTGGGCTGAGGTGGTGGCGGTTCACCATGGGATGCAGGCGAGCTGTCACTTCCCATGGTGTGCACACCGTGGGAAGTGCGAGTTCCTCGACATCCCATGGTGAACCGTCACCACTCCGGGGACAGCGCCCCGCGCCACCGGCCACAATGAGGCCCATGCGGCGCACCGTCACGGCCTCCTCGCTCGTCCTCGCCTTCGGGCTGTCCAGCCTCACGGTCCTGGCGGCCTCGTCCTCCCTGGGGGCGGCGCCGGCCGCCCGCCCGGACGCCACGGGCGCGCGGCACCACGCCAAGGCACCCACGATCCACACGGTCGGGGGCTGCGAGGTCTTCCCCGCCGACAACCCGTGGAACACCCGCGTCGACGGAGCGCCGGTGGCCGCCAACTCGGCCAAGATCGTGGCCCGGCAGGCGGCGGGCAACCAGATCCACCTGGACCTCGGGTCCACCGAGGAGTACTACGGCATCCCGGTCAACGTCGTCCCCCAGGACCAGGCGCTGCTGCCGCTCAGGTTCGGCGTCGAGGGTGAGAACTACGCCGACGAGAGCGACAAGGGCCCGTTCCCGATCTCCCAGCAGGCGCACATCGAGGGCTGGCGCACCAGCCGCCCCAACCCCAAGAGCGGCGACCGCCATGTGATCGTCGTACGGCAGGGCACCTGCGACCTGACCGAGCTCTACAAGGCCAAGCGGATCAGGAACGACCAGGGCGAGGTCGTCGGCTGGCGCGCCTCGTCGGCGGCGCACTGGGACCTCTCCTCCAACGCCCTGCGACCCGCGGGCTGGACGTCGGCCGACGCCGCCGGGCTGCCGATCATGCCGGGGCTGCTCGACTACGACGAGGCGGCGAGCGGCGAGATCACCCACGCCCTGCGCTTCACCCTCCCGGTGGCCCGCAACGCCTACACCAAGCCCGCGCGGCACTGCGGCAACACCACCGGCAAGACGCTCCCCGCCTACGGCATGCGCTTCCGGCTCAAGGCGAGCTTCCCGGCCAGCCGCTACACCGGCGCCGCCAAGGCGATCGTGGTGGCGATGAAGCGCTACGGCCTGATGTACGCCGACCAGGGGTCGGCCATGTATGTCACCGGCACCTCCGACCCCCGCTGGGCCGACGCCATCGACCAGTTCCGTGAGAAGCCGCTGGACGGGTCGAAGTTCGAGGTCGTCGACCCGGGCAGGATCCACATCTGCCGCGGCTGACCTCCCGGCACCCGCAGCCCCGACGCGGGGGCCGTCAGCTGCTGGCGAGCGAGTCGCGCACGGGGACGAACTTGGCCTGGGCCTCGGCGAGCTCGGCCTCGGGCACGGAGTCGGCGACGATGCCGCACCCGGCGAAGAGCCGGACGGTGGTGCCCGACAGCTCGGCCGAGCGCAGGGCGATCGCCCACTCGCCGTCGCCGGTGGCGTCCATCCAGCCGACCGGGCCGGCATAGCGGCCGCGGTCCATCTGCTCGATCTCGGCGATCAGGGCCGTCGCGACGGAGGTCGGCGTGCCGCCGACGGCCGCCGACGGGTGCAGGGCCGACGCGAGCGCGAGCGACGAGACGGTCGCGGCGTCCTGGGCGACCCCGGCCACGTCGGTGGCCAGGTGCATGACGTTGGGGAGGTGCAGCACGAACGGCGCCTCGGGCACGTTCATCGACGAGCAGTGCGGCTCGAGCGCGTCGGCGACCGAGCGGACGGCGTACTCGTGCTCCTCGAGGTCCTTCGAGGACCGGGCGAGGTGGGCGGCCAGCGCCAGGTCGCGGTCGTCGTCGCCCGTGCGTCGGATCGTGCCGGCCAGCACCCGTGAGGTGACGAGGCCGCGCTCGCGCCGCACGAGCATCTCGGGCGTCGCGCCGAACATGCCGTCGACGTGGAAGGTCCAGCAGGAGGGGTACTCCCGCGACAGGCGCGTCAGCGGCCACCGCACGTCGATGGGCGCGTCGGCCGTGGCGACGAGGTCACGTGCGAGCACGACCTTCTCCAGGTCGCCAGCCCCGATCCGGTCGACGGCGTCGGCGACGACCGACATCCACTGCTCGCCGTTGAGGGCGCCGTCGGTGAAGACGATGTCCGCCGGCGGCTGCGGCGCCTCGGCGGCGGCCACCAGGGGAGCCGACGAGGGGGCGGTGCCGATCGTGGTCACCCAGGCCCGGTCGCCGCGCCGGCCCACGACGACGCGGGGGACGACGAGCACGGACTCGCCCGGCTCGTCGGCGAAGGCGAAGGACCCGAAGGCGACGAGCCCGGTGCCGGGCTCGAGCACCTCGTCGCGCACGACGGCGCGAGAGGTCGTCTCGGCCCACCACTTGTCGGCGTCGGCGAACCGTGTCGAGGACCGGGTCCGCAGCCGGGCAGCGACCCCCCAGCCGACCAGGCCCTCACCGCGGCGCAGCCAGGTGACCGGGTCCGCGGACGGCAGCAGCGACACCAGCTCGACGGCGTTCGCCAGGTCGAGCGGCAGCGTCGACACGACCAGCGGGCTGGCGGGCCCGTCGACGGCCGCGGTGGAGGTCACGAGGGGTCAGCCTACGCGCCGAGGAGGCCGCTCCCCACATCAACGCAGCGACTGGTACGACGCTGCCACCGCGACGCCGACCGTGGTCGCGTCACGACCAGTAGACGACCACCCGGTCACCCACGTGCACCTGGGAGAAGAGCCACTGGATGCCCGCGTAGTCCCGGATGTTCACGCAGCCGTGCGAGGCGCCGTAGTAGCCCACCGACGCGAAGTCGGAGGAGTAGTGCACCGCCTGGCCGCCCGAGAAGAACATCGCGTAGGGCATCGACGAGCCATAGAGGCGCGACACGTGGTCGGCGTCCATGAGGTAGACGCTGAAGACGCCCTCCCGCGTCGGGGTGTCGTTGACGGTCGACCCGAACCGGGCGTCCAGGGTCTGCTTGACGTCGCCGTCGATGACCCAGCGGAGCGTCCGCGAGGTCTTGTCGATGCAGAGCACGCGGCCCGTGCGGCAGCGCGGGTCGAGGGCGCCGGCCGGCGGGTCGATGTTGAACATCGCCTCGTGCGTGGGCGTCGACGTCATCGCCGTCAGCCGGTCCATCGTCCGCTGGTCGACCGCGCCGGTCACCGGGATCTCGCGCTTGGCCTGGAAGCCCCGGACGGCCTCCACGGTGGCGGAGTCGTAGGCGCCGGTCACGTCGCCGAACCACCAGCCGATCTCCTGGAGCCGCGCCTGCAGCGCGCGGACCTGGTCGCCGGTGGCACCACGCCCGAGCAGCGTCTCGCCCGGGTGCAGCACGTTGAAGAGCTGGTCGTGCGTCGGCTGGTCGGTCATCGCGACCAGGCGCCGCCAGGTGCGCTCGTCGACCCGGCCGGTCTCGGGGAGGTGGCGCTTGCCCTGGAAGCCGCGCACCGCCGCCGCGGTCGCGTCGTCGTAGCGACCGGTCGTCGTCTCGGGCAGCCAGGCCAGCTGGAACAGGCGGGCCTGGAGCTCGCGCACCTGCTCGCCCCGGTCGCCGGGGACCAGGGAGAACGGCGGCGGGGCCGGGCGCTCGGTGGCGGGGGCCGTCGGGGTCGGCGTCGTGGTGGGGGAGACCGACACGGTCGGCGCGGGGGCGGCGCCGTCGACGTCGCGGTGGTCGGCGCGGAGCGCGGCGTAGGCGCCGCCGCCCAGGGCGCCGACGACCAGCGCGGTGGCGACCAGGCCCTTGAGAAGGGTCATGAGCAGCTTCATCGTTCCCCCGGGGAAGTAGAGGTGTTCCTCAGTGTCATGGATGGAGACGCGGCCTCCCGGCATTGGGTTGCTTCCGGTTGGTCACGTCTCAGTCACGGCCGAGGACGGCCGCGGGACGGGGGTCACCTACCCTGTGTGCCGTGGCCCGAGCAGACCTGGACAAGCAGCCGACCGACGTGCGGCGGATGTTCGACGCCGTCGCGAAGCGGTACGACGTCACCAACGACGTCCTCTCGCTGGGCCAGGACCGGCGGTGGCGCCGCGAGGTGATCGCGGCCGTCGACCCGCAGCCGGGCGACCTCGTCCTCGACCTGGCGGCCGGCACCGGGACGTCGAGCCAGCCGTTCGCCGACCTCGGCGCCACGGTCGTGCCGTGCGACTTCTCGCTCGGCATGCTGCGCGTCGGCAAGCGGGCCCGACCCGAGCTTCCGTTCACGGCCGGCGACGGCACCCGGCTGCCCTTCGCCGACGACACCTTCGACGCGGTGACGATCTCCTTCGGCCTGCGCAACATCGTCGACCCGGTCGCCGGCCTGCGCGAGATGCGCCGCGTCACCCGCCCCGGTGGCCGGCTGGTCGTCTGCGAGTTCAGCCACCCGACCAACAAGCCGTTCCGGACCGTCTACCTCGAGTACCTCATGAAGGCGCTCCCGCCGATCTCGCGCGCCGTCTCCTCCTCGCCGGACGCCTACGTCTACCTCGCCGAGTCGATCCGCGCCTGGCCCGACCAGCCTGGCCTCGCCGCCCTGGTCGCCGAGGCCGGCTGGGGCGACGCCCAGTGGCGCAACCTCTCCGGCGGCATCGTCGCACTGCACCGCGCCACCGCCTGAGCCGATGGAGCGATCACCCGCCTCCGACTGGGAGTCCACGGCGGTGGTCACGAAGAAGGGGCAGAGCGGTGTCGTGCGGGTCACGGCCGTCCGCGAGGCCATCCGAGGCCTCGCCGTCGCGGCGATCTGGGCCCTCCCCACGCTGATCGCCATGGCCACGGCCCAGCCGGCGGTCGCGACCGTTGGGGCCGTGCTGGTGCTCGTCGTCGTGGCTAGTCATGCGCGGAACCACGTGAGAGGGATCCGGCTGATGTACCCGACGGGGCAGACGATCACATCGACCATCCGTGATGGTTTCTGGTGGCTTCGATGGGTCTCACCCGTCGAGGATGAGAGACGGGTCGGTCTCATGAACTACGTCCGCGCCGAGGACGGGCGTCACGTGGTGGACCTGATGCTGCCCACCGGCAACCGGGGCTGGTGGCCGCGCGAGCTGCTGGGGGACGACGGGCTGGCTGTCGTCCGTGAACACGTCGGGCGGCCACGTGCGGTGGACCCGCTCGTCGCAGGGGCACCGAGCCGCGAGTGGGCGGTGAGCGCCTCGATGCTCCGGCGGTGTGCCGTCGCCGGGTGGGCGGGCCTGCCCACGGGCGCGATCAGCGTGACCTTCCTCGTCGCCGCGGTGGCGGCGGGTGTCTGGTCCGGTGAACCGCTCGCGTGGCTGCCGGTGCTGTCCCCCGTCGTCTGGTGGCTCCGCGACCTGCGGGGACGCTATCGGGGCATGAGGTGGGCGTGGCAGAACGGGGCGGTGATCCGAACGAGCATCGTCGGAGGCGACCTCGTCGAGGAGGGGCCATGGGTGTGGCAGGCCACTCCCCTCACCGAGTGGGACAGGCCACGACGCATCGGTGGGGTGTGGGTCCTGGCTGCTCGGCACGGACACGGCTCGCCCAACGTCCTGCCCGAGGTGGCGCTCTCGGAGGAGATGGTCGAGGCGATCAGGCGATCGTCCGGCCGGTGACGAACCGGTCGCTCGAGTCGGCGACGCGCCCAGCGCGTCGTACGCACCAGTAACAAAGCCCTTGCCCGCAGAGTGAGGATGTCCAGTGGGCGAAGGTCGTTTGGACGCCGCAGCCCCAGCGTGCAGGATGGTTCCCGGGCCCCCTAGACTGTCCGAAGCGTGACTTCGTGAAGACATTCACAAGGTCACGTTTTCGACGGGACCGGCGAGTCCCGCTCGAGCAGAGGCGAACGTAGGAAGGACAGGGATGGAGCTCTATACGCCAATCCTGGCGTTGGTCCTCCTGGCGGCCGGATTCGCGGTGTTCTCCGTGGTCATGAGCGCCATCGTGGGACCCCGTCGCTACAACCGGGCCAAGCTCGACTCCTACGAGTGCGGCATCGAGCCGACGCCGCAGCCGATGGGCGGTGGCCGCTTCCCGGTGAAGTACTACATCACCGCCATGCTCTTCATCGTCTTCGACATCGAGATCATCTTCCTCTACCCCTGGGCCGTGCAGTTCGACGCACTCAAGACCTTCGGGCTGATCGAGATGTTCGTCTTCATCGTCACCGTGTTCATCGCCTACGCCTACGTCTGGCGGCGTGGGGGGCTGGACTGGGACTGACCGCGACGACGAGCGAGCCACACACGAACGAGCTACCCACCGCGACCCTGGCGAAGGAAGGCCCATCACATGGGTGTTGAGGAAAAGCTGCCGAGCGGCGTACTCCTGACGACGGTCGAAGGGGTCGCCGGCTACATGCGCAAGGCGTCGTTCTGGCCGGCCACGTTCGGTCTCGCCTGCTGCGCCATCGAGATGATGAGCACCGGCGGCCCCAAGTACGACCTCGCACGCTTCGGCATGGAGGTGTTCCGGGCCAGCCCGCGCCAGGCCGACCTGATGATCGTCGCCGGGCGGGTGAGCCAGAAGATGGCCCCGGTCCTGCGCCAGATCTACGACCAGATGCCGCACCCCAAGTGGGTGCTGGCGATGGGCGTCTGCGCGAGCTCGGGCGGCATGTTCAACAACTACGCCATCGTCCAGGGCGTCGACCACATCGTCCCGGTCGACATCTACCTCCCCGGCTGCCCGCCCCGGCCCGAGATGCTCATCGACGCGATCGTCAAGCTGCACCACCAGGTGCAGACGACCAAGCTCGGCGTCAACCGGCTGGCCGAGATCGAGGAGCACGAGGGCTCGGCGCTCACAGCGCTCCCGACCTCGGAGATGAAGGGCCTGCTGCGATGAGCGACGACGGCAACGCCAAGGCCGCGGCCAGCACGGGCGGCACGCAGGACCCGGCCACGGACCTCGTCACCAGCGACGCCTCCGTCGACCACGCGGTCGGCCTCCGCTCCGGCATGTTCGGCGGCAAGGGCAGCGGCGACACCAGCGGCTACGGCGGCCTCGTGTCGCCGGTCCTGCTGCCGGCCGCGGCCGAGCGCCCCTTCGGCGGCTGGTTCGACGACGTCGCCGACGCGCTCGAGGCGCGGCTCCGCGACGGCGGCCTCGAGCAGGCCGTCGACCGGGTCGTGATCCACCGCGGCGAGATCACCTTCCACGTCCGCCGCGAGGACCTCCTCGCGGTGGCCCAGCTGCTGCGCGACGACGAGCGGCTGCGCTTCGAGCTCTGCTCGGGCGTCAGCGGCGTTCACTACCCCGGCGACACCGGGCGCGAGCTGCACGCGGTCTACCACCTGCTCTCGATGACCCACAACCGTCGGATCCGCCTCGAGGTGACCTGCCCCGACAGCGATCCGCACATCCCGTCGGTGGTCGGCATCTACCCCACCAACGACTGGCACGAGCGCGAGACCTGGGACATGTTCGGGATCGTCTTCGACGGTCACCCGGCGCTGGCCCGGATCCTGATGCCCGACGACTGGCCGGGCCACCCGCAGCGCAAGGACTACCCCTTGGGCGGCATCCCCGTTGAATACAAGGGCGGCAGTGTGCCGCCGCCGGACCAGCGGAGGTCCTACAACTGATGAGCGACCAGGTCTCGGACCCCACGACCGACGGCGCCACCGACGCCTACGCCAGCTCCACCGACACCTCGCAGGGCCGCGTGTTCAACGTGTCCGGCCAGGACTGGGACACCGTGTCCCAGGGCCTCGGCGACCACGTCGAGGAGCGCATCGTCGTCAACATGGGCCCGCAGCACCCGTCGACCCACGGCGTGCTGCGGCTCATCCTCGAGCTCGAGGGCGAGACGGTGACCGAGGCCCGCTGCGGCATCGGCTACCTCCACACCGGCATCGAGAAGAACATGGAGTACCGCTCCTGGGTGCAGGGCACGACCTACTGCACCCGCATGGACTACCTCTCCCCGTTCTACAACGAGGCCGCCTACGTCCTGAGCGTCGAGCGGCTCCTGGACATCGCCGACGACGTCCCCGAGAAGGCCCAGGTCATGCGGGTCCTGCTCATGGAGCTCAACCGCATCTCGTCCCACCTGGTCGCCATCGCGACCGGCGGCATGGAGATCGGCGCGCTGACCGTGATGACGATCGGCTTCCGTGAGCGCGAGCTCGTGCTCGGCCTCTTCGAGCTGATCACCGGCCTGCGCATGAACCACGCGTTCATCCGGCCCGGCGGCGTCGCCCAGGACCTGCCTCCGGGTGCGCTCGACGACATCCGCGACTTCGTGGCGCTCATGAAGAAGCGTCTTCCCGAGTACGCCGCCCTCTGCAACGCCAACCCGATCTTCAAGGCCCGGCTCGAGGGCGTCGGCCACCTCGACATCGCGGGCTGCCTGGCGCTCGGCATCACCGGTCCGGTGCTGCGCAGCACGGGCTACCCCTGGGACCTGCGCAAGACCCAGCCCTACTGCGGCTACGAGGACTACGACTTCGACGTCCAGACGTGGGACACCTCCGACTCCTACGGCCGGTTCCGGCTCCGCCTCAACGAGATGTGGGAGTCGCTGCGCATCATCGAGCAGGCCGCCGACCGGCTCGCCGGCCTCGAGGGTGCGCCGGTGATGGTCGCGGACAAGAAGATCGCCTGGCCCAGCCAGCTCGCGATCGGCTCCGACGGCATGGGCAACAGCCTCGACCACATCAAGCACATCATGGGCGAGTCCATGGAGGCGCTGATCCACCACTTCAAGCTGGTGACCGAGGGCTTCCGGGTCCCGGCGGGCCAGGCCTACGTGCCGATCGAGGCCCCGCGCGGCGAGCTCGGTGCCCACGTCGTGTCCGACGGCGGCACGCGCCCCTTCCGGGTCCACTTCCGCGACCCGTCCTTCACCAACCTCCAGGGCACCAGCGTGATGGCCGAGGGCGGCATGGTCGCCGACGTCATCGTCGCGATCGCCTCGCTCGACCCCGTCATGGGCGGGGTGGACCGGTGACCAGCGCCGTGCTCAGCCCCCTGACAACCCCGAGGAACCACCGCCGATGAGCATCGACCAGACGACCTACGCCGAGCTCGAGCAGATCGCGGCCCGCTACCCGCAGCCGCGCTCGGGTCTGCTGCCCATGCTGCACCTCGTGCAGAGCGCCGAAGGTCGGATCACCCCCGAGGGCATCGAGGCCTGCGCCGAGATCCTCGGCATCTCGGCGGCCCAGGTCAGCGGTGTCGCGACGTTCTACACCATGTACAAGCGGCGCCCGGTCGGCGACTACCACGTCGGCGTCTGCACCAACACGCTGTGCGCGGTCATGGGGGGCGACGCGATCTTCGAGCGGCTCAAGGAGCACCTCGACGTCGGCAACGACGAGACGACCCCCGATGACGGATCCGGGAAGACCATCACGTTGGAGCACGTGGAGTGCAACGCGGCCTGCGACTACGCGCCGGTCGTGATGGTCAACTGGGAGTTCATGGACAACCAGACCCCCGAGTCGGCGACCCAGCTGGTCGACGACCTGCGCGAGGGCAACGAGGTCCACTCCACGCGCGGACCCAAGATCTGCACGTGGCGCGAGGCCGAGCGTGTCCTCGCCGGCTTCAACGACGGCCTGGCCGACGAGGGCCCCGCCGCCGGCGAGGCGTCCCTGACCGGACTCAAGATCGCCCGTGAGAAGGGCTGGACCGCACCGGAGGCGAAGAAGTGACAGACGTCCTCACTCCCGTCCTCACCGACAACTGGGACGCCGACCGGGCCTGGACCCTGGCCTCCTATGAGTCGCGCGGCGGCTACGCCGCCCTCAAGAAGGCCCTGGCCATGAGCCAGGACGACGTCATCACCGCGGTCAAGGACTCCGGACTGCGCGGGCGCGGCGGCGCGGGCTTCCCGACCGGCATGAAGTGGGGCTTCATCCCGCAGGACAACCCCAACCCGAAGTATCTCGTGGTCAACGCCGACGAGTCCGAGCCGGGCACCTGCAAGGACGTCCCGCTCATGATGGCCAGCCCGCACACCCTGGTCGAGGGCGTCATCATCTCGGCCTACGCCATCCGCGCCCACCACGCCTTCATCTATGTCCGCGGCGAGGTCCTGCACGTCATCCGCCGGCTCCAGGCCGCGGTCGCCGAGGCCTACTCCGCCGGCCACCTCGGCTCCGACATCCACGGCTCCGGCTACGACCTCGAGCTCGTCGTCCACGCCGGCGCCGGCGCCTACATCTGCGGCGAGGAGACCGCGCTCCTCGACTCCCTCGAGGGCCGCCGCGGCCAACCCCGCCTGCGCCCGCCGTTCCCCGCCGTCGCCGGCCTCTACGCCAGCCCGACGGTCATCAACAACGTCGAGTCGATCTCGTCGGTCCCGAGCATCATCGGCAACGGCCCGACCTGGTTCTCCTCGATGGGCACCGAGCGGTCCAAGGGCTTCGGCATCTTCTCGCTGTCGGGCCACGTCACCAACCCGGGCCAGTACGAAGCCCCGCTGGGCGTCACGCTGCGCACGCTGATCGACCTGGCGGGGGGCATCCGCGACGGGCACGAGCTCAAGTTCTGGACGCCGGGCGGCTCCTCGACGCCGCTCCTGACCGGCAGCGACGAGCACCTCGACATGCCGCTCGACTTCGAGTCGGTCGGCGCCGCCGGGTCCATGCTCGGCACCCGTGCGATCCAGCTCTTCGACGAGACGACCTGCGTCGTGCGCGCCACCCTCCGCTGGACGGAGTTCTACAAGCACGAGTCCTGCGGCAAGTGCACGCCCTGCCGCGAGGGCACCTGGTGGCTGGTGCAGACCCTGGCCCGGCTCGAGAAGGGCGAGGGCAGCGAGGCCGACCTCGACCAGCTGCTCGACCAGTGCGACAACATCCTCGGCCGGTCGTTCTGCGCCCTCGGCGACGGCGCCACCAGCCCGGTCACCAGCTCGATCCAGTACTTCCGCGAGGAGTTCCTCGAGCACTTCAAGCAGGGCGGCTGCCCGTTCGACCCGGCCGCCTCCACCCTCTTCGCGACCGCGGGAGCCAAGGCATGACACAGGTCCCGACGAGCACCGACCTCGTCACGCTGACGATCGACGGGGTGAGCGTCAGCGTGCCCAAGGGCACGCTGGTCATCCGCGCCGCCGAGCAGATCGGCATCCAGATCCCGCGCTTCTGCGACCACCCCCTGCTCGAGCCGGTGGGCGCCTGCCGCCAGTGCCTGGTCGAGGTGGCCCTTCCCGGTCCCGACGGCAGCCTGCGCCAGATGCAGGGCCCTCCCGGGCGGATGAAGCCGCAGGCCTCCTGCACGCTGGTCGCCTCGGAGGGCATGGAGGTCAAGACCCAGGTCACCTCCGAAGGCGCCGACAAGGCGCAGACGGGCGTGATGGAGTACCTCCTCATCAACCACCCGCTCGACTGCCCCGTCTGCGACAAGGGCGGCGAGTGCCCCCTGCAGAACCAGGCCATGTCCAACGGCCGCCCCGAGACGCGGTTCGAGGGCGTCAAGCGCACGTTCCCCAAGCCGATCAACATCTCGGCGCAGGTGCTCCTCGACCGGGAGCGCTGCGTGCTGTGCGCGCGCTGCACCCGCTTCTCCGAGCAGGTCTCCGGTGACCCGTTCATCGCGCTGGTCGAGCGCGGTGCCCTCCAGCAGGTGGGCATCTACGAGAAGGAGCCCTACGAGTCCTACTTCTCGGGCAACGCGATCCAGATCTGCCCGGTCGGTGCGCTCACGTCGGCCGACTACCGCTTCCGCTCCCGCCCGTTCGACCTCGTCTCCACCCCCTCGGTGGCCGAGCACGACTCCTGCGGCGCCGCGATCCGCGTCGACCACCGCCGTGGCAAGGTCATGCGCCGCCTGGCCGGCAACGACCCCGAGGTCAACGAGGAGTGGATCACCGACAAGGACCGCTTCGCGTTCGCCTATGCACGCGAGGACGACCGGATCACCTACCCGCGGGTCCGTGAGGACGGCGAGCTTCGCCCGGCCTCGTGGCCGGAAGCCTTCGCCGTCGCCGCCCGGGGCCTCGCCGCCGCCGACGGTGCCGCCGTCCTGACGGGCGGCCGGGTCACTGCCGAGGACGCCTACGCCTACGCCAAGTTCGCCCGCGTCGCGCTCGGCACCAACGACGTCGACTTCCGGTCGCGGCCGCTCTCGGCCGAGGAGACCGGCTTCCTGGGTGCCCACGTCGCGTTGTCGCGTGCCGTGTCCTACGCCGACCTGGAGACCGCCTCGACCGTCGTGCTCGCCGGCCTGGAGCCCGAGGACGAGGCCGGCACGATCTTCCTCCGGCTGCGCAAGGCCACCCGCAAGGGCCGGACCCGCGTCGTCTCGATCGCCCCGTTCGCCTCGCGCGGCCTGGCCAAGATGGGCGGCACGCTCGTCGCCACCGCGCCGGGTGCCGAGGCCGAGGCGCTGGCCGGCCTGCTGGGCCACGACGTCGCCAGCCTCGACTCCTCCGCCGTGATCCTGGTGGGCGAGCGGCTCGCGACGAGCCCCGGTGCGCTCACCGCGGCCGTCGACCTCGCCGCCAAGACCGGCGCCAGGCTCGCCTGGGTGCCGCGCCGTGCCGGTGACCGCGGGGCCGTCGAGGCCGGCGCGCTGCCAACCCTGCTGCCCGGTGGCCGTCCGGTCACCGACGCCGGCGCCCGCGTGGACCTCGCCACCGCCTGGGGCGTGGAGGGCCTGCCGACCGAGCCCGGTCGCGACGCCGACGAGATCGTCGCCGCGCTGGCCGACGGCGCCCTGGGTGCCGTCGTCATCGGGGGCGTCGACCCCGACGACACCAGCGACCCCGCCCGCACCCGCGCGGCGCTCGACGCCGCCTTCGTCGTGGCGCTCGAGGTGCGCGAGACCGACGTGACCCGCGTCGCCGACGTCGTGTTCCCGGTCGCCCCGGTGAGCGACAAGGCCGGCACGTTCGTCACCTGGGAGGGCCGCCCGCGGCCGTTCGAGGCGGTCTTCAGCAACCCCGCGTCCCTGCCCGACCTGCGCGTGCTCGCGGGCATCGCCGACGAGCTCGACAGGCCGCTCGGCTTCACCACCGTCGCCGGCGCGCGCTCGGAGATGGAGAGCGTCGGTCCCTGGGACGGCGAGCGCCCGGCCGCGACCGGACCCGGCAAGAAGGCGGCGGCCAAGGGCGCCAAGGCCTCGCTGGCCCTGGCCACCTGGAAGCAGCTCATCGACCTCGGCTCCCTCCAGGACGGCGCCGACGCCCTGCGGGCCACGGCGCGGCGCCCGGTCGCCCTGCTCGGCCCCGCGACCTGCGACGGCCTCGGGCTCGCCGACGGCGCCGAGGTCACCGTGACCGGTGACCGCGGCGCGGTCACCCTGCCCGCCCGCCGCGCCGACGACCTGGTCGACGGCGTCGTATGGGTGCCCGCCAACTCGTTCGGCAGCGGAGTCCTGGCCGATCTGGCCTCACCCGGCAGCCGGGTGACGGTGAAGGGAGCAAGCAAGTGACCCCGCAGGTCGTCATCTCGGCCGCCGACGACCTGGCCGCCTTCGGTCAGGACCCGGTCTGGCTCGTCATCATCAAGGCCGTCCTCATCTTCCTGGTCCTGGTGCTGCTGACCCTGTTCAACATCTGGCTCGAGCGCCGCGTCGTGGCCCGCATGCAGCACCGCGTCGGCCCCAACGTCAACGGCCCCTTCGGCCTCCTCCAGTCCCTGGCCGACGGCGTCAAGCTGGCCCTCAAGGAGGACATCGTCCCCAAGGCGGCCGACAAGGTCGTCTACCTGCTGGCGCCCGTCATCGCGGTCGTCCCGTCGTTCGTGACGTTCTCGGTGATCCCGTTCGGTCCCGAGGTCTCGATGTTCGGCCACCGCACCCCGCTGCAGCTGACGGACATGCCCGTCGCCGTGCTGTTCGTCATGGCGATCGCCTCGGTCGGCATCTACGGCATCGTGCTCGCCGGCTGGTCCTCGGGCTCGACCTACTCCCTGCTCGGCGGCCTGCGCTCCAGCGCCCAGATGATCTCCTACGAGGTCGCGATGGGGCTCGCGTTCGTCGCGGTCTTCCTCTACGCCGGCTCGATGTCGACCTCCGAGATCGTCGCCGCCCAGAACGAGGACGGCAGCTTCTGGTTCGGCCTGATCCTCGCGCCGTCGTTCATCATCTACGTCATCGCGATGGTCGGCGAGACCAACCGCGCGCCCTTCGACCTCCCCGAGGCCGAGGGCGAGCTGGTCGGCGGCTTCCACACCGAGTACTCCAGCCTGAAGTTCGCGCTGTTCTTCCTGGCCGAGTACATCAACATGGCCACGGTGTCCGCCGTCGCGACCACGCTGTTCCTCGGGGGCTGGCACGCCCCGTGGGGCCTGATCAACATCTGGCCCGGCGCCGACTCCGGCTACTGGCCGGTGCTCTGGTTCCTCGGCAAGGTGCTGTTCTTCGTCTTCATCTTCATCTGGCTCCGCGGCTCGCTGCCGCGGCTGCGCTACGACCAGTTCATGCACTTCGGCTGGAAGCGGCTCATCCCGGTCTCCCTGATCTGGATCCTCGCCGTGGCCGTCATCAAGAACGTCAAGAACACCGGGTCGCTCGACCTGCGGACGATGCTGATCGGCCTCGGTGTCCTCGCCGCGGTGTTCCTGGCGGCGTCGTTCATCGGCGAGCGCGAGCCCGAGGTCGCCGCCGAGGAGCCCAGCGACACCGACGCCTTCGCGGGCGGGTTCCCCGTCCCGCCGATGCCGACCGGAGGTGCCGTGCAGGGTGCGGCCGCTCCACTCAGCTTCGGCGTCCTCGACACGTCCGTCCCCGCGGCTGAGGAGATCTGATGCCCACGCTCAAGGAGCAGCTCTGGGACCCCATCGCGGGTTTCGGGGTGACCTTCCGGACCATGTTCCGCAAGGTCGTCACCGAGCAGTACCCGTTCGAGAAGGTCCCGACCGCGCCCCGGTTCCACGGCCGGCACCAGCTCAACCGCTGGCCCGACGGCCTCGAGAAGTGCATCGGCTGCGAGCTGTGCGCCTGGGCCTGCCCGGCCGACGCGATCTATGTCGAGGGCGCGTCCAACACCGACGACGAGGACGGCGCGGGCCGGTTCTCGGTCGGTGAGCGCTACGGCCGCGTCTACCAGATCAACTACCTGCGCTGCATCCTGTGCGGCCTGTGCATCGAGGCGTGCCCGACCCGCGCGCTGACCATGACCAACGAGTACGAGCTGGCCGACTCCACCCGCGAGTCGCTCATCTATGAGAAGTCCGACCTGCTCGCCCCGCTGCTGCCCGGCATGGAGCAGCCGCCGCACGCGATGCGGCTGGGCGACGACGACGGTGACTACTACCGGGGCACCTTCTCCGGGACCACCGGCTCCGAGGGAGGGGACGCGACGTGACGGCCTTCTGGATCCTGGCACCGGTGATGGTGCTGGCCGCCCTGGGCATCCTGTTCGTCCGCAAGGCCGTGCACGCCGCGCTGCTGCTCGCCGTCGTGATGGTGAGCCTCGCGATCCTCTATGCCGGGCTCGACGCGCCGTTCCTGTTCGCGGTGCAGATCATCGTCTACACCGGCGCCATCCTGATGCTGTTCCTCTTCGTCCTGATGCTGGTCGGCGTCGACGCCTCCGACTCGGTCGTCGAGACCATCAAGGGCCAGCGCGTCACCGCCATCCTCGGCGGTCTCGTGCTCGGCCTCGTGCTCGTCATCGGCGTCGGCCAGGTCACCCTCGGCACGGCGGCCGGTCTCACCGAGGCCAACCAGGACGGCAACATCCAGGCGCTCGCCAACCTGTTGTTCTCGCGCTACGTGTTCGCCTTCGAGATCACCTCGGCCCTGCTGATCACCGCCGCGATCGGCGCCATGGTGCTCGCGCACCGCGAGCGGTTGACGCCCAAGCAGGGACAGGCCGACCTGGCCGCCCAGCGGATGCGCGACTATGCCGCCTCCGGCAAGCACCCCGGTCCGCTCCCGGCCCCGGGCGTCTATGCGCGGCACAACGCGGTCGACACCCCGGCCCTGCTGCCCGACGGCACCGCCGCCGAGTCGTCGGTCTCCCGGGTCCTGGCCGCACGCGGCACGGTCCGCTCCGCGCCGGCGATGGCCGACGACATCGAGGGCATCAAGCGCCAGCTCGGCGTCGAGCCCCAGTCCGCCCCGGAGGTCGCCGGCAAGTCCGGCGCCGCCGCGTCCACCGAGGAGCAGCCGTCATGACGCCCTACCTCGTCCTCTCGGCGATCCTCTTCACGATCGGCTGCGTCGGCGTGCTCACCCGCCGCAACGCGATCGTCGTGTTCATGTGCATCGAGCTGATGCTCAACGCCTGCAACCTGTCGTTCGTCACCTTCGCCAAGCAGCACGGCAACCTCGACGGACAGATCGCGGCGTTCTTCGTGATGGTCGTGGCCGCCGCCGAGGTGGTCGTCGGCCTGGCGATCATCATGACCATCTTCCGGACCCGGCGCTCGGCCTCGGTCGACGACGCGAGCCTGCTGAAGTACTGAGGGGACAGACGTGAATCTCTCCGTGTTGGCAGCCGAGGGCGCCGCCCACGTGCCGGTGGTCGCACCCACCGACGCGTCCGGCGTCTTCGCACTGCTGTGGCTGGTCGTCGCCCTGCCGATGGCCGGTGCCGCGATCCTGCTGGTCGCCGGCAAGGCCACCGACCGTTGGGGCCACCTCCTGGGCTGCGCCACCGTGGTCGGCTCCTTCCTGGTGAGCCTGGCGATGTTCTTCGCGCTCATCGGCCGCGACGAGGGCGACCGCCAGGTCTCCCAGCACCTGTGGACCTGGTTCCAGACGGGTCGGCTCGACGTCGGGATGGACCTGCTCTACGACCCGCTGTCGGCACTGTTCCTGCTGCTGATCACCGGCGTCGGCTCGCTGATCCACGTCTACTCGATCGGCTACATGGCCCACGACCCGCGCCGGCGCCGGTTCTTCGGCTACCTCAACCTGTTCGTCGCCGCGATGCTCATCCTGGTCCTGTCGGCCAACTACGTGGGCGTCTTCCTGGGCTGGGAGGGCGTCGGCCTGGCGTCCTACCTGCTGATCGGCTTCTGGCAGCACAAGCCCACGGCGGCCGCCGCGGCCATCAAGGCCTTCGTGATGAACCGCGTCGGCGACATCGGCATGAGCCTCGCCATCGCCCTCATGTTCGTGACGTTCGGGACGACCGCGTTCGCGGGCATCTCGGCGGTCTCGGGGGAGGCGTCGGAGCGCACGCTCACCGCGCTCGGCCTGCTCCTGCTGCTCGCGGCCTGCGGCAAGTCCGCCCAGGTCCCGCTGCAGGCCTGGCTGCTCGACGCGATGGAGGGCCCGACCCCGGTGTCGGCGCTCATCCACGCGGCGACCATGGTGACCGCCGGCGTCTACCTCGTCACCCGCTCGAACTTCATCTTCGAACACGCGCCGGTCGCCCAGACCGTCGTCGTCATCGTCGCCACGGTCACGCTCCTCTGGGGTGCCGTGATCGGAACCGCGAAGGACGACATCAAGAAGGTCCTCGCCGGGTCGACGATGAGCCAGATCGGCTACATGATGCTCGGCGCCGGCCTCGGGGTCGCCGGCTACGCCTTCGCGATCTTCCACCTGCTGACGCACGGCTTCTTCAAGGCCAACATGTTCCTCGGCGCCGGCTCGGTCATGCACGCCATGGACGACGACGTCGACATGCGCCACTACGGCGCCCTCCGCAAGGCCGTGCCCGTCACGTTCCTGACCTTCGCGATGGGCTACCTCGCCATCATCGGCATCCCACCGTTCGCCGGGTTCTGGTCCAAGGACAAGATCATCGAGACCGCGCTGGCCGACAACTGGGTCGTGGGTCTCGCCGCGCTGCTGGGCGCCGGTGTCACCGGCTTCTACATGACCCGGCTGATGCTGATGACCTACTTCACCAACGAGCGCTGGGCCGACGGCGTGCACCCGCACGAGTCGCCCAAGGTGATGACCGTGCCACTCATGGTGCTCGCAGCGCTCTCCGTCCTCGGCGGCATCCTGCTGCTCAACGACTGGATCGTCGAGTTCCTCGCACCGGTCGTCGGCACCGCGCCCGAGCACGAGCCGCCCCTGCCCGCGATCGTCATCTCGCTCCTGGCCCTGGTCGTGGTCGGCATCGGCGTCGCGATCGCGTGGTACTTCGTCGGCAAGCGCGACGTCCCCCGCGAGGCGCCGGCGCAGGTGTCGCCCCTCGTCACCTTCGCCCGTCGCGACCTCTACGGCGACGCCATCAACGACACCCTGGTCGTCGGCCCCGGCCGCTCCCTGGCCCGGGGACTCGCGGTGGCCGACAAGCGCGGCGTCGACGGCGCGGTCGAAGGCGGCGCGTGGACGGTGGCCGGCCTGGCCGGCCAGCTGCGCAAGCTGCAGACCGGCTACGTCCGCTCCTATGCCCTCTCCCTCCTCGGCGGCGTCCTGCTCGTCGTTCTGGCCCTGCTGGCGGTGAACCTCTCATGAACGACTTTCCCTGGCTGACGCTGCTGATCGCCGTGCCGCTCGTCGGCGCGGTGGTCACCCCGTTCGCCCGCGGTGCTGCCAAGCAGCTCGGCCTGGCCTTCTCGGTGGCCGCGCTGGCCATCGGTGTGGTCGTGGCCGCGAGCTACTCCACAGGTGACGGGATGCAGCTGGAGGAGCAGTACAGCTGGGTCAAGCCCCTGGGCGTCCACTGGGCGCTCGGCGTGGACGGCCTCGGGCTCCTCATGGTCCTGCTGACCGTCGTGCTCGTGCCGATCGTCCTGGTCGCCTCGTGGCCGGACGCCGAGGAGGGCAACCTCGCGGCGTTCGTGGCCTGGACCCTGGCGCTGGAGGCCATGTCTCTCGCGGTGTTCACCGCGACCGACGTGTTCCTGTTCTACGTCGTCTTCGAGGCCACGCTGATCCCGGCCTACTTCCTGATCGGCGGCTTCGGTCGACCCGGTCGCAGCCGCGCCGCGGTCAAGTTCCTCGTCTACCAGCTCGCCGGCGGCCTCATCATGCTGGCGTCGGTGATCGGGCTCTATGTCGCCTCGGCCAACGAGGGCACCCCCAGCTACCTGCTGGGCGACCTCGCCCAGCTCGACATCGGCACCACCACGGCGCGCTGGCTGTTCGTCGGCTTCTTCATCGCCTTCGCGATCAAGGCGCCGATGTTCCCGGTCCACACCTGGCTCCCGGACACGACCGAGAAGGCCACGACCGGGACGAGCGTGCTGCTGGTCTGCGTGCTCGACAAGATCGGCACGTTCGGGATGCTGCGGTTCTGCCTCGGGATCTTCCCGGAGGCCTCGCAGTGGGCCACCCCGGTGGTCGTGGTCCTGGCGCTGGTCTCGATCGTCTATGGCGCCCTCGTCGCCATCGGCCAGGACGACGTGCTGCGGCTGATCGGCCTGACGTCCCTCTCGCACTTCGGCTTCATCGTGCTGGGCATCTTCGTGTTCAGCAGCCAGGGTGGTGCGGGCGCGGTGCTCTACATGGTCAACCACGGCATCGGCACCGCGGCGCTGTTCCTGCTCGCGGGATTCCTGATCCGCCGCAGCGGCACCCAGCTGATCAGCGAGATGAAGGGCATCGAGAAGGTCACGCCCATGCTGGCCGGCCTCTTCCTCGTGGCCGGCCTCGCCGGCGCGGGCCTGCCCGGCCTGGCGCCGTTCGTCTCCGAGCTGATGGTCCTGATCTCCGCGTTCAACCACGCCTGGTGGGCCGGCGCCGTCGCGGTCACCGCGATCGTGCTCGCCGCGGTCTACATGCTGTGGATGTACCAGCGGACCATGACCGGCCCCACGGCCGCGGTGGCCGAGGGCCTGCCCGACCTGGGCACCCGCGAGGTGGGAGCCGTCGCGCCGCTGCTGCTGGCGCTGGTGCTGTTCGGCTTCTTCCCGATGCCGCTGCTCAACGTCATCAACCCCTACGTCGAGACGACGCTGGCCCACGTCGGGGTGACCGACGAGCCACCCGTCGTCCCCGCTTCGGACGCCGGAGGCCAGGAGTGAACGACTTCGTCAAGCCCACGATCGAGTACGCCCAGCTGTGGCCCATGCTGGTCGTGTTCGGCGCCGCGTGCCTGGGCGTGCTGGTCGAGGCGTTCCTGCCGCGCCCGTCCCGCTTCATGGCGCAGGTGGTCATCACCGTCGGCGGGCTCATCGTCGCGCTCGGCGGCTCGGTCTATGTCGCGACCAACCTCGACGAGCTCGGCAAGGGCGTCGCTCGCGGCGACCTCGCCGTCATGGGTGCGCTGGCCATCGACGGCCCCACGCTCTATCTCTGGGTGCTGCTGCTGGCGCTCGGCCTCGCGGGCACCATGCTGTTCGCCGAGCGCGAGCTCGAGGGCGGCGTCACGGCGTTCGCCGGCCAGGCCAGCGCGCTGCCCGGCACCGAGGACGAGCGGCTCGCCTCGGCCAAGGGCCTGGAGCACACCGAGGTCTTCCCGCTCCTGCTCCTCGCCGTCGGCGGGATGATGCTGTTCCCCGCCTCCAACGACCTGATCATGATGTTCGTCGCCCTCGAGGTGCTCTCGCTCCCGCTCTACCTGCTCAGCGGCCTGGCCCGCAGGCGCCGGCTGCTCAGCCAGGAGGCGGCGCTCAAGTACTTCCTGCTCGGCGCCTTCTCCACGGGCTTCTTCCTCTATGGCATCGCGCTGATCTATGGCTTCGCGGGGTCGATGGAGTTCGCGGCGATCCACGAGGCCGTGCGCAACGACACCGGGAGCTCGGCCCTGCTGACCATCGGCCTCGGCCTGCTGGCCGTCGGCCTGTTCTTCAAGGTCGGCGCCGCGCCGTTCCAGGCATGGACGCCCGACGTCTACCAGGGCGCGCCCACCCCGCTCACCGCCTTCATGGCCGCCGGCACCAAGGTCGCCGCGTTCGGTGCGATGGCTCGCCTGCTCTACGTCGCCTTCGGTGCCGACCGCTGGAGCTGGCAGCCGATGCTCTGGATCATCGCCATCCTGACCATGCTCGTCGGCGCGGTGCTGGCCATCGCGCAGAGCGACGTCAAGCGGATGCTCGCCTACTCCTCGGTCGCCCACACCGGGTTCCTGCTGACCGGCATCCTGGGCGTCCAGAGCGCCAGCGACCTCGCCTCCGGCGAGGTGACCTCGCTCCAGGCCGTCCTGTTCTATCTCACGACCTACGGCTTCGCGACCCTCGGTGCCTTCGCCGTGGTCGGCCTGGTCCGGGACGCCTCGGGCGAGGCCAACACGCTGTCGCGCTGGGCCGGGCTCGGCAAGGAGTCCCCGGTGGTGGCCGGCGTGTTCGCGCTGTTCCTCCTCGCGATGGCCGGCATCCCGCTCACCTCGGGCTTCGTCGGGAAGTGGACGGTCTTCGCCGTGGCTCTCGCGGCGGGCGCCTGGCCGGTGGTCGTCGTCGCCATCCTCGCCAGCGTGATCGCCGCGTTCTTCTATGTCCGGGTCATCTTCCTCATGTACTTCTCCGACCCGGTCGGTGACGGGCCCGCGGTCACCACGCCGTCGGTGCTGACCTCCACCACCATCGGCGTCGCCGCGGCCCTCACCGTGCTGCTCGGCGTCCTGCCCGGCCCGCTGCTCGACCTGGCCGGCAAGGCCGGAGAGTTCATCAGGTGACCGCAGCGTCGGGTCTGGCACTTCCGGTCCTCGACGAGGCACTCGCCCAGCGCCTCGCCGACCGGATGGCCGTCGTCGAGACGGCGCTGGCCGGTCACGTGCGCAGCCGCGCCCGGTTCGTCACCGAGGCGGCGTCCCACCTGATGGCGGCGGGCGGCAAGCGGTTCCGCCCGCTGCTGGTCCTGCTGGCGGCCGAGGCCGGCGGCAGCGCGGACAACGACCAGGTCGTCACGGCCGCCTGCGTCGTCGAGCTGACCCACCTCGCGTCGCTCTACCACGACGACGTGATGGACGAGGCCGCCCTGCGGCGCGGCGCCGACTCCGCCAACGCGCGCTGGGACAACCACGTCGCGATCCTCACCGGGGACTTCCTGTTCTCCAAGTCCTCCGAGCTCACCGCCGAGCTCGGCCCCGACGCGGTCCGGATCCAGGCGCAGACCTTCACCCGCCTGGTCGAGGGCCAGATCCAGGAGACGCTCCGGCCCGGGCCGGGCGAGGACCCGCTCGAGCACTACCTCGACGTCGTGGCCGGCAAGACCGGGTCGCTCATCGCGACCTCCGCGCGCTACGGGGCGATCTTCGGCGGTGCCAGCCCCGAGGTGCAGCAGGCGCTCACCGAGTACGGCGAGATCGTCGGCTCGGCGTTCCAGCTCTCCGACGACATCCTCGACATCGCCTCCGACTCGGTCGAGTCCGGCAAGACCCCGGGCACCGACCTGCGCGAGGGGGTGCCGACCCTGCCGGTCCTGATGGCGCGGGCCTCCACCGACCCGGCCGACGCCCGGCTCCTCGAGCTGCTCGACTCCGACCTCACCGACGACGCCCTGCACGCCGAGGCGCTGACCCTGCTGCGCGCGCACCCCGCGCTCCGGCAGGCCCGTGACTATGTCGTCGGCCAGGCGGGCGAGGCCAAGGAACGGCTCGCGGTGCTCGCCGAGGGCCCGGTCCGCGATGCCCTCGAGGCCTTCGCCGACGTCGTCGCGACCCGCTCCAGCTGACTCCCGACGACAGGGCGGGTTGCCGGGTTTCGCCAGCTCCTGCCTGCCCCGGCCAGTAGATTGCTGATGCCTCACCCCACCGCGCCCGTCCCCTGCAGCCGCTGAGAGGCCCCATGCGCCGACTGACGACCGAGCGGGTGGCCACCACCCTGCTCCTCAGCCTGGTCTTCGCGCTCGCCTCCCGGCTGCCGACGGACACCGACGTGTGGTGGCACCTGCGGGCGGGGGAGCAGATCGTCCACCACGGGTTCATCCGCACCGACTCCTTCTCCTTCACGATGGCGGGGAAGACCTGGGTCGACCACAGCTGGGGCGCCGAGGCCCTCCTGTTCGGTCTGTGGCAGCTCGCCGGGCGCTGGGGCCTCGCGCTGTTCACGGCCACCCTGGCGACGCTGGGGATGTGGCTGGTGCACCGCGCCTCGTCCGGCTCCCTGCTGGTGCGCGGGCCGGCGCTGCTCCTCGGCGCGGCGGCGGCCGCGATCTTCTGGACACCTCGCCCGCAGATGCTGACGTTCGCCCTGACTGCTCTCCTGCTCTGGCTCCTGCACGTCCACAAGCGCGAGGGACGCGACCTCCTCTGGTGGGTGCCGCCGATGATGGCGGTGTGGGCCAACCTGCACGCCGGCTTCGCGATCGGCTTCGTCCTGCTGCTCGGGTCCCTGGCCGGCGAGGTGCTCGGCCACCTGCTGGACCGCAAGGGCACCGACGTCGTGCCGTGGCCGGGCGTACGGCGGCTCGCACTCGTCACCGCCGTCTCGGTGGGGACCGTGTGCCTCAACCCCTACGGCTGGCGCATCCTGGCCGTGCCGTTCCAGACCCTGGGCATCGGGGCGCTGCGCGACTATGTCTTCGAGTGGCAGCCACCGGACCTCCACGAGCCGTCCACCTGGCCCTTCGCGCTGCTGGTGCTCGCCCTGCTGGTGGTCCTCGCCCTCGGCCGCCGGCGCCTGGACTGGACCGACCTCGTCCTGGCCGGCGGCACGGCCTACCTGGCCTTCACCGCCACCAGGAACATCGCGGTCTTCGCGGTGGTGGCGACCGCGATCGTGGCTCGGCACCTCGCCGGGCTCGCCGAGGACCGCGGCTGGCCGGAGGTGTCCCGCGAGCCGGTCGCCGGCCGACGCGCGATCGTGCACGCCGCCCTCGTCGGGGTCGTGGTCCTGGGCGCCGGAGCGAAGCTGGTCGCCGAGCTCGAGCGCCCCGACGCCGGGGCCGCGCTGCGCCGCACGCTCCCCGTGGGCGCCGCCGACTTCCTCGAGCGCACCGACCCGCCGGGCCGCATGTTCAACAGCTACAACTGGGGCGGCTACCTCATGTGGCGGCTGCCCGACCGGGCGGTTTTCGTGGACGGCCGCACCGACCTCTATGGCGACGACTTCGTCGTGCACGACTTCCTCGACACCGCCGAGGCCCGACCCGGCTGGCAGCAGACCCTCGACCGGTGGGACATCGACCTGGTCGTCATCGAGCGGGACGGCTCGCTCGCCCGCGCCCTGGGCGACGACCCGTCCTGGCGGCTGGCGTTCTCCGACGACCGCGCCGCCGTCTTCGAGAGGGTCGCGATCGGCGGCTGAGCGCCGGCGCGGCGGAACCGGATCGTCGCCGCCTGCGTCCCAGAGGACATGGGACGCAGGGCACGTGCGGGACGGGTGGCGGCCACGGCGATCGCGCTGGGGCTGGGAGCGGCCGGCTGCGGCGCGATCCCGGTCCAGCGGTCGGTCGGCTCCGCGGACTGCGCCGTCTGGATCAGGGCGGACGGCGTCGTCTTCGAGCAGGCGGGCGTGAGCCGGCAGCCGGCGCGGCACCACGGCGTCGCCGTCGAGTCCGAGTGCGAGGACGTCGGCCCGGACGCGCGCGGCGTCGTCTTCACCGACGAGTCCCGCCGGCTGACGACCTACCGGTTCGTCGGCTTCCCGCCCGACGGGGTGCTCGGCGTGCACCTCGGGGGGCGCCACCGGCTCGAGGTCTTCGTCGCCCGGTCGCTGGGGGACCGCGAGCGCGCCCGGCTCCTCCGGGCGCTGGCCGCGAGCCGTTAGCGGCCCTCCGCGCCGAGCGGGTCGCGCAGCGACGTGGGCGAGACGAACGGCGCGAGCGGTCCGGCGTCGGGCATCCGCCGGGCGAGTCCCGCGAGCAGGTCGGCCACCTGGACGCGGGCGTCGTCGCGGGAGTCCGCCATCACCAGACCGGCGAGCGGCGAGAGCCCGGCCTCGTCGGCCAGCTCCGACTGGAGCCGGCCCAGGCGACCGGCGGTGAGGGCACTCTGCTCGTCGTGGACGACCAGGACCCGGCGCGAGCCGGCGCTCCAGAACAGCACGGTCTCGGCGAGCGCGGGCAGGAGCGGCTCGAGCGGCGGCGGGATGGAGCGGTCGTCGCGGTGCAGCCGGTCCACCACGGCCCGCACGCGCGTCCGCGTGAGCCCGCCCAGGACCTCGGCCGCCGCGGCGGAGGGGTCACTCTCCAGGAGCGCGTCGCGAGCCCGGAAGAAGCGGTCCAGGCTCCGGCCTTCGGTCCCCCGTCGAGACTTGGTGCGGACCAGGGACGTGAAGGCCTCGAGGAAGGTGCTCCAGTCCGCGCCGCGCCGGCGCCCTTCCCGGAAGAGCGACAGTGCGGCCGGTCGGAGGTCCTCGCTCAGCCGGGTCCCGGAGGCGTAGCCGCGGTCGGCCAGCAGCAGGTCGACGACCCGGGTGGCGAGGAAGAACTCCTTGTCGACGACCACGACGTGCGCCCGCCCGCTCAGAGAGCCCAGCAGCCGGGCCCGCGCCTCCACCGCGTGCGGGGACCGCAGGAGCTGGCCGGACTTGAGCTCGTCGATCGACCAACGGTGCCGCGACCGCAGGCTGTCGAGCAGCGCCGCGGCCTCGTCGGCCCGCAGGTCCACGCTCGCGTGCGTGAACACCGGGGTGCTCGGGTCGAGCAGGTTGGTCCCCGAGAAGCCGGACTCGTCACAGGCGACCTCCACCGCCCCGGCGGGCTCGTCGCCCGCCGGCGGCAGCCCGCCCTGCAGCGGCAGGGTCCGGCTCATGCCGTCTCGGACGGTTCGCACACGCCCGCCATCGTCGTCACCGAGGCGGCCGCGGGCAACCGGTTTGCCGACGGGCGGCCCGCGGCGAGACCTCCCCTGGCCGGGTGCTTCAATGAGGCGTGGCCAGGTCGCCGGTGAGTCGCTCGGCCTCCGGGACGGCGTTCTGCCGGCTCGTCGAGCAGACCCAGCCCCGCGCGCTCCGGCAGTTCGAGGACCCCGTCGTCGCCCGCCTCCTCGACCCCGTCCTGGCCGCGATGGCCCAGTCCGGACCGGTGCGCGAGGAGCTGCTCGGCCGGTTCGGTGCCGGCACCTACGGCTGCCAGGTGATGCGCACCCGCTATATCGACGACGTGGTCAGGATGCAGGCCCGCAGCGGCGTCGACCAGCTCGTCATCCTGGGCGCCGGCCTCGACACCCGGGCCTACCGGCTGGCCGAGCTCGGCGGCACCGACGTCTTCGAGGTGGACCTCCCGGAGATCCAGCGCCGCAAGCAGAAGGCCCTGCGTCGGGTCGCGCCGACCGCGCGACGGGTCGTGTTCGTGCCGGCCGACCTCGCTCGCGAGTCCCTGGCCGCGACGCTGGAGGCGGCCGGGCTCGACCGCGCCCGCCCCGCGATGTTCGTCTGGGAGGGGGTCACGCCCTACCTCACGGAGGCGGCGGTCCGCGCGACGCTCGCCTACCTCGGCGGCGCGGCCGCGGGCAGCGCGGTCGTCCTCACCTATGTGCTGCGGGGTGTCGTCGACGGGACCCGGGGACAGGAGTGGTCGGCGGCGGTCCGGCAGGCGCTCGGCCCGGCCGAGCCGTGGGTGTTCGGCCTCGAGCCCGCGGAGGTGCCGGGGCTGCTGGCCGAGTCGGGGTTGCGGCTGGTCGAGGACGTCGGCGACGCCGACTTCCAGGAGCGCTACCTGAGGCCGATCGGGCGGCAGCTCGTGGTCAGCCCGGGGGAGCGGCTGGCGCTGGCGGTCGTCTGAGCGCCGTACGACGACGCGCGGCGGCGCCGGTCAGCAGGCGACGGCCTCGGCCGCGTCCCGCAGCTGCCGGCGCCGGTGCGTGACCGCCTCGGCGGTGAACACGGCGAGTGCCACCCAGACGAGGACGAACCCGACCCAGCGGCCGGTCGGCATCGGCTCGTGGAAGACGAGCACGCCGATCGCGAACTGGAACACGGGGGCGAGGTACTGCAGGAGGCCGACGGTGACCAGCGGGAGCCGCACCGCCGCGGCCCCGAACATCACCAGGGGGACGGCGGTGGCGACACCGGTCGAGGCGAGCAGCAGCGCGTGCCCGGTGCCCCCGGTCGCGAAGGTCAGGTCGCCCCGGGAGGCGAGGAACAGCACGTAGACCGCGGCGACCGGCGCGATCAGCATCGTCTCGAACGAGAGGCTCTCGACGGCGCCGACACCCGCCAGCTTCTTGGCCAGGCCGTAGGTGCCGAACGAGAACGCGAGGACCAGCGCGATCCACGGGAGGCGACCGTAGTCGACGGCGAGCACCGCGACCGCGAGGACGGCGATCGACAGCGCGACCCACTGCGTGCTCCGCAGCCGCTCGCCCAGGACGAGGATCCCCATGACCACGCTGACCAGCGGGTTGATGAAGTAGCCCAGCGAGGACTCCACGACGTGGTCGTGGTTGACCGCCCAGATGTAGGTCAGCCAGTTGACGCTGACCACGGCGGCGGCCGCGGCGAGGATCGCCGTGGCACGGGTGCGGCGGAACAGGGCCCGGAGCTGCGCGCGACGCCGCAGCACGACCACGACGACCGCCATGACCAGGCACGACCACAGCACCCGGTGGGCGAGGATCTCCATGGCCCCCGCCGGCTGGAGGAGTGGGAAGTAGAGCGGGAAGGCGCCCCACAGCGTGTAGGCGCCGATACCGAAGAGCAAGCCGCGGCGGGAGTCGGGCACCGCGCCAGCATAGGCTCGATCGGAAGGACCGCCGCGCGCGTCCATCGACCACCGTCCATCGATCACAGGGGGAGAGCACGTGATCCGAACCGCCACCGTCCTCGCCGCGGGAGCGCTCGCGCTGGGCCCGGTCGCGCAGGCGACCGGCGCCCACGCCGCCGGAGCCGCCGACCGTGTCGCACCGGCCCGCACCATCAAGACGAACGTGCCCCCGGGGCCGCCGCTGGTCCTGAAGGGCCACGTGAGCGACGGCTATGCCCACAAGGTCGTCCTCATCCAGAAGAAGAACTGCCGCGCCACCCGCTGCGGCTGGCACAGCGTCGCCAAGGAGCGCACCAACGACCGCGCCCGGTTCCGCCACCGCTTGGCCGCGCCGCAGCACGGCTCGTGGTTCTGGCGGGCGAAGGTGAAGCCCTCCGGTGGGTTCGGCGTGTCCTACTCCGACGTCTGGCGCACCTTCCGCGAGTGACCGCGGCGGCGGCGAGGGTCAGACGACCGTCCAGGTGTCGCCACCGCCGATGAGCCGCGTCAGCCTCTCGCTGCGCGTGTCGCCCGCGGCGGCCTCGGCGTCCCGGACCTGCGCCCGGACCTGGTCGTCGTAGACGGGGCGCTCCACCTGCCGGAAGATGCCGACGGGCGCCCGGTGCAGGTGGCCCGCATCGGTCAGCCGGGAGATGGCGAACGCCGTGGACGGGTCCGGGTTGTGGGCGTCGTGCACCAGCACGGCGTCCTCGCCGACCTCGGCCACCTCGGCGATCTTGATGCCGCCGGTGCTCGAGTCGCGGATCAGGCCCTTGTGGCCGTCGACGCCGAACCGGATCGGCTCGCCGTGCACGAGCGGGATCAGCGCGTCCGGCGCGGTGTCACGGCCCTTGAGGGCGTCGAAGGCGCCGTCGTTGAAGATGGGGCAGTTCTGGTAGATCTCCACCAGCGACGTGCCGCGGTGGGCGGCCGCCGCCGAGAGGACGGCCGTGAGGTGCTTGCGGTCGGAGTCGATGGTCCGGGCCACGAACGACCCCTCGGCGCCCAGCGCCAGCGAGATGGGGTTGAACGGGTGGTCCAGCGAGCCCATCGGGGTCGACTTGGTGACCTTGCCGGGCTCGGAGGTGGGGGAGTACTGACCCTTGGTGAGCCCGTAGATCCGGTTGTTGAAGAGCAGGATCGTCATGTTGACGTTGCGGCGCAGGGCGTGGATCAGGTGGTTGCCGCCGATCGACAGCGCGTCGCCGTCCCCGGTGACGACCCAGACCGACAGGTCCTCCCGGGCGGTGGCGATGCCGGTCGCGATCGAGGGGGCGCGCCCGTGGATGGAGTGCACGCCATAGGTGTCGAGGTAGTAGGGGAACCGGGAGGAGCAGCCGATGCCGGACACGAACACGATGTTCTCGCGGCGCAGCCCGAGCTCGGGGAGGAAGCTCTGGACCGCCTTGAGGATGGCGTAGTCGCCGCAACCGGGGCACCAGCGCACCTCCTGGTCGGAGGTGTACTCCTTGGAGCTCTGGGCGCCCTCGAAGGTCGGGACCCGCTCGATGCCGCTGTGCAGGCCCGGGAAGGGCAGGTCGATGGTGGTCACGAGGTGATCTCCTCGGAGTCGGGAAGGCGGCGGGTGCGCTCGGGCGACAGGTCGATCTCGGTGCCCTCGACCTCGGCCAGCAGGGCGCCGATGGCGTCCACGACCTCGGAGGACTGGAGCGGCAGGCCCCGGACCTGGTTGAAGCCGACGATGTCGACGAGGTACTTCGCGCGCAGCAGCAGCGAGAGCTGGCCGAGGTTCATCTCGGGCACCAGCACCCGGTCGTAGCGGCGGAGCAGGTCGCCGAGGTCGTGGGGGAAGGGGTTGAGGTGTCGCAGGTGCGCCTGGGCGACCTGGTAGCCGGCCCGCCGGACCCGACGACACGCGACGCCGATCGGTCCGTAGGTGGAGCCCCAGCCGAGCACCAGCACGCGGGCCTCGCCGGACGGGTCGTCGACCTCGATGGGCGGGAGGGCGTCGGCGATCCGGTCGACCTTGGCCTGGCGGATGCGCACCATCGCGTCGTGGTTGGCCGGGTCGTAGGAGATGTTGCCGTGGCCGTCGGCCTTCTCGAGGCCGCCGATGCGGTGCTCGATGCCGGGGGTGCCGGGGATGCCCCAGGGGCGCGCGAGGGTCGTCTCGTCGCGGAGGTAGGGCCAGAAGTCGTGGCCGCCGTCCTCGGTCTCGTGGTTGGGCCCCTCCGCGAACGCCGGGTCGATGACCGGGAGCTCGTCGATCTCGGGCACCCGCCACGGCTCGGAGCCGTTGGCGAGGTAGCCGTCGGAGAGCAGCAGCACCGGGGTGCGGTAGGTGACGGCGATCCGGGTGGCCTCGACGGCCGCCTCGAAGCAGTCACCGGGGGAGCGGGGCGCGATCACCGGGACCGGCGCCTCGCCGTTGCGCCCGAACATCGCCTGGAGCAGGTCGGCCTGCTCGGTCTTCGTGGGCAGGCCCGTGGAGGGACCGCCCCGCTGGACGTCGATGACCACCAGCGGCAGCTCGGTCATGACGGCCAGGCCGATGGTCTCGGACTTGAGCGCGAGCCCAGGGCCGGACGTCGTGGTCACGCCGAGGTGTCCCGCGAACGACGCGCCCAGGGCCGAGCCGATGCCGGCGATCTCGTCCTCGGCCTGGAAGGTCGTGACGCCGAAGGACTTGTGCTTGCTCAGCTCGTGGAGGATGTCGGAGGCCGGGGTGATGGGGTAGGACCCCAGGAACACCGGAAGCCCCGACTGCACGCCGCCGGCGACCAGGCCATAGGCCAGCGCGAGGTTGCCGGTGATGTTGCGGTAGGTGCCGGCCGGCATGGTCGCGGGCTTGATCTGGTAGGACACCGCGAACGACTCGGTCGTCTCGCCGAAGTTCCACCCCGCCTTGAACGCCGCGATGTTGGCGTCGCGGATGTCGGGGAACCGGGCGAACCGGGTGGTCAGGAACGAGATCGTCGACTCGACGGGACGGCCGTACATCCACGACACCAGACCGAGGGCGAACATGTTCTTCGCGCGCGAGGCGTCCTTGCGGGTGAGGCCGAACTCCTTGACGGCCTCGATCGTCATGCCGGTCAGGTCGAACGGGTGCACGGCGTAGGCGTCGAGGGAGTCGTCGGCCAGGGGGTTGCCGTCGTAGCCCGCCTTGGTGAGGTTGCGGCCGGTGAAGTCGGCCGTGTCGACGATGATCGTCGCGCCCTTGGGCAGGTCGGGCAGGTTGGCCCGCAGCGCGGCGGGGTTCATCGCGACCAGCACGTCCGGGGCGTCACCCGGCGTCAGGATGTCGTGGTCGGCGAAGTGGACCTGGAAGGACGACACCCCCGGCAGCGTGCCCTGGGGCGCGCGGATCTCGGCCGGGAAGTTGGGGAGGGTCGACAGGTCGTTGCCGAACGACGCCGACTGCTGCGTGAACCGGTCCCCGGTGAGCTGCATGCCGTCGCCCGAGTCGCCGGCGAACCTCACGATCACGCGGTCGAGCTGTCTGACCTGCTTGGTCACCTCACGCCTGCTTCCTTGACATGGCCATGGACACGGGATCTGTCCGTTTTCAACGCTCCACGATAGCCCGCGCTTCCCGGCTCGGCCTGGGATCCGGCTCACGCCGAGGGGGGTGTCGGCGAGCCCGCTCAGGGGCTCCCCAGTGTCTCTCCGGCCCACCTCTGGACCAGACCACCGTCCGGGTGATGGACGACACGCGGACGCACGTTGGCGTTTTCTCATCCGAATGGATAATCTCTATAGAGTCAGTACAGAAACACCACATGAGCTGAAGGGACTGTTCATGCGATCCACGAAGATGGTGCTCGCCGCCATTGCCTCTGCGGGGCTGCTCGGCCTCAGCGGCTGCGCCTCGACCGGCGCCAGCGACTCCGAGGGCGGCTCCGGGTCGACCGACCTGAGCGTCGTCGGGTACTCGGTCCTGGAAGCTGCCAACAAGCCGGTCTTCGAGGCGTTCGACGCCACGGACGCCGGCAAGGGCGTCACGTTCAGCACGTCCTACGGCGCCTCGGGCGACCAGAGCCGCGCCGTCGAGGGCGGCCTGGACGCCGACCTCGTGCACTTCTCCCTCGAGCCCGACATCCAGCGGCTCGTGGACTCCGGCCAGGTGGACGCCGGCTGGAAGGACAACCCGACCAAGGGCATCGCCACCTCGTCGGTGGTCGTCATGGTCGTCCGCCCGGGCAACCCGCTCGGCATCAAGGGCTGGGACGACCTCGTGAAGCCCGGTGTCGAGATCATCACGCCCAACCCGGCCTCCTCCGGCTCGGCGAAGTGGAACATCCTCGCCGCGTGGGCCCACGTGACCGGCGCGGGCGGCAGCGAGGACGACGCCAAGACGTTCGTCGGCAAGCTGCTCGAGAACACCATCGCGCTGCCCAGCTCGGGTCGCGACGCGACCACCGCGTTCACCGAGGGCAACGGCGACGTGCTGCTGTCCTACGAGAACGAGGCGATCCTCGCCCGCGCGAACGGTGCCGATGTCGACTACGTCGTCCCCGACGACACGCTGCTCATCGAGAACCCGGCCGCCGTCCTCAAGGACGCCGACCCCAAGGCCCAGGACCTGCTCGCCTTCCTCACCAGCCCGGAGGGCCAGGCGGCCTACGCCGAGTCCGGCTTCCGGCCGGTCGTGGACGGGGTGACCCTGCCCGAGGTGACCGGTGCCAACGACCCCGCCGACCCGTTCCCGACCCCGTCGCACCTCTACACGATCGACGGTGACTTCGGCGGCTGGGGCGAGGCCAACACGAAGTTCTTCGACGAGGACGCCGGCATCATCACCAAGCTCCAGGAGGAGACGGGGACCCTCGAGTGACCACCGTCTCCGCACACGTCGACCCGGCGCGCCCCCTGGGGGCGCGCCGGCGTCGGCGTTCAGCCGTCAGCACGCTCTCGCCCGTCGCGACGCTCAACCTCGGCATCGCGGTCACCTGGTTCAGCCTCCTCGTGCTGATCCCGCTGTCCGCGCTCGTCGCGACCGCCGCCGGCGGCGGGTGGAGCGAGTACGTCCACACCCTCACCAACGCCCAGACGCTCGCCGCGATCCGGCTCACGGTCGGCCAGGCGCTCCTGGTGACGCTGGTCAACGCCGTCATCGGCACGATCATCGCCTGGGTCCTGGTCCGCGACCGCTTCTGGGGCAAGCGCATCCTCGATGTCGTCATCGACATCCCGTTCGCGCTGCCCACCATCGTCGCGGGCCTGGTCCTGCTCACCCTCTACGGCCCCCGCTCCCCGCTCGGCCTGGACTGGGCCAACAGCCGGATGGCCGTCATGCTCGCGCTCGCCTTCGTCACCCTGCCGTTCGTCGTCCGGACGGTGCAGCCGGTGCTGGAGGAGCTCGACCACGATGTCGAGGAGGCCGCGGCCTCGCTGGGCGCCAAGCGCCTGACCATCGTGCGGCGGCTGATCCTGCCGGCGCTGGCCCCGGCCATCGCCGCCGGAGCCGCGCTGTCGTTCGCCCGGGCGATCGCCGAGTACGGCTCGCTGGTGCTGCTGTCGGGCAACCTGCCCTACCGCACCGAGGTCGTCTCGGTGCGCGTGCTCTCCTTCGTCGAGGGCGGCGACCCCGCCGCGGCGGCGAGCCTCGCCACGCTGATGCTCGCGGTCGCCCTGCTGGTGATCGTGGCCCTCGACCTCCTCCAGCGAAGGGTGGCCCGCCGTGGTTGAGCTCCCTCGTTCCCTGCGCTGGCTGTTCCGCGTCGTCGCGGTCGGCTATGTCTTCATGCTCGTGCTCTGGCCGGTGTCCCTGGTGGTCCGCGAGACGTTCCGCAACGGCCTCTCGGCGATGCGGGACACGCTCGCCGAGCGTGACGTCCAGCACGCGCTGAACCTCACCCTCACCGTGACCTTCTGGGCCGTGGTGATCAACCTGGTGTTCGGCGTGACCATCTCGCTGCTGCTGGTCCGCTATGAGTTCCCGGGCAAGCGCCTCCTGTCGGCGCTGGTCGACGTCCCCCTGTCGGTCTCGCCCGTCGTGGTCGGCCTGGCGCTGCTGCTGGTCTACAACGGCCGCACGGGCTGGTTCGGTCCCTCGCTCGAGTCGGCCGGCTTCCAGGTCATCTTCGCGGCCCCCGGCATGATCATGGCGACGTGTTTCGTGGCGCTGCCGCTGGTCATCCGCGAGGTGGTGCCGGTGCTCACCGAGATCGGCGACGACCAGGAGCAGGCGGCGCGCAGCCTCGGCGCCTCGGGCCGCCAGACGTTCCTGCGGATCACCCTGCCGAGCATCAAGTGGGCGGTCGTCTATGGCGTCGTACTGTCCCTCGCCCGCTCGCTCGGCGAGTTCGGCGCGGTCAAGATCGTCAGCGGCAACATCACCGGCCGCACCCAGACGGCCACCACGGTCGTCGAGCAGAAGTACCAGAACTTCGACCCCGGAGCGGCCTACTCCGTGTCGTTCATCCTCGCGGCGGCCGCGGTGCTGTGCATCGTCATCGTGTCGCTGCTCCGTCCCAAGGAGTCCCACGCATGAGCATCGAGATCAGCGGCGTCACGAAGCGCTTCGGCGACTTCGTGGCCCTCGACAACGTCAACGTGTCGCTGCCGAGCGGGGCGCTGACCGCCCTGCTCGGCCCCTCCGGAGGCGGCAAGTCGACGCTGCTGCGCATCATCGCGGGCCTGGACCAGGCCGACGAGGGCAGTGTGTCGATCGAGGGCAGGAACGCCACCGCCCTGCCGCCGCAGAAGCGCAACGTCGGGTTCGTGTTCCAGCACTACGCGGTGTTCAAGCACATGACGGTGGCCAAGAACGTCGCCTTCGGGCTGGAGATCCGCAAGCGGCCGAAGGCGGAGGTGAAGCGCCGGGTCGCCGAGCTGCTCGACCTGGTGCACCTGTCCCAGTTCGCCGACCGCTACCCGGCCCAGCTGTCGGGCGGCCAGCGCCAGCGCATGGCGCTGGCCCGGGCGCTCGCCGTGGAGCCGAGCGTGCTCCTGCTCGACGAGCCCTTCGGCGCGCTCGATGCCAAGGTCCGCAAGGAGCTGCGCGAGTGGCTGCGCCGCCTCCACGACGAGGTGCACGTCACGACGGTGTTCGTGACCCACGACCAGGAGGAGGCCCTCGAGGTCGCCGACGAGATCGTGGTGATCAACGAGGGCCGCGTCGAGCAGATCGGCACGCCCGACCAGCTCTACGACGAGCCGGCCAACCCGTTCGTCATGGGGTTCCTGGGCGAGGTGACGGTGCTGGGCGGCGTCACGCTGCGCCCCCACGACATCGACGTGTCGCTCACGCCGCTGCTGGCGGGCGCCGTCGAGGGCACCGTCTCGCGCCTGCTCCGCGTGGGCTTCGAGGTCCGCCTCACGGTGCTGAGCGTGGACGGCGACGAGGTGCACGTGGTGCTGACCAAGTCGCACGCGCACCGGCTGGGGCTCGCCGAGGGCGCCACGGTGTGGCTGACCCCGGCGTCCGGCGCCACCGTGATCCCCGCCATGGGAGCGGCGCCCGAGGCCGTCTCCGCCGGGAGCGAGGGACTGCTCGCGGGCTGACCGCCTCGCATCGACGCCCCGAGGCCGGGTCGGGGCCCCCGCCGGCCTCGGGACGTTAGACCTCTTCGGCCCGGACGACCGTCCCGGCGCCCGGGTGGTCCAAGTGGTCCAGATGCTTGAAAGATGAACATATCTCGGTTCTCAGACCTGCGGATCCGGTGCCGAATATTCGTACGTGCAGATCGAAAAGACCCGACCGACGGGTGTGGAGCGCACTTTCGGTGCGAACGAGGTCATCGTCACCAAGACCGACCTCCAGGGACGAATGACCTATGCCAACGACGTGTTCTGTCGCGTCTCGGCCTTCCCCGAGCTCGCCATGCTCGGTCAGCCCCACAACGTGATCCGGCATCCCGACATGCCGGGCTCGGTGTTCAAGCTGCTGTGGAACACCATCGCCGCGGGCTCCGAGATCTTCGCCTACGTCTTGAACCTGGCGGGTGACGGCGCGCACTACTGGGTGCTCGCCCACGTGACCCCGAGCTATGACGCCGCGGGCCAGATCGTCGGCTTTCACTCCAACCGACGGCTGCCCGCGCCCGGTGCCGTCCGGGAGGTGCAGCCGGTCTACCGCGCGCTGAAGGCCGAGGAGTCCCGGCACGGCAGCGGACCCCAGGCCGCGACCGCGGGTCTGGCGCTGCTCGACCAGACGCTGGCGGATCTCGGCAAGAGCTATGAGGAGTGGGTATGGGACATCACGAACAGGAACGCCCGGTGATCGGCCGACGTCGGTCACGTCAGGCGGAGACCGCCGGCGAGAACCGCTATGACGCCGCCATGGCCGAGTGGCTGCGGGTGCTGACGGCGGCCGCCGAGGGCGACCTCGAGGCCCGGGCCGTGCACGTGGCGGGCACCGAGGAGCTCCCCGACGCCCAGCGGTTCCGCAACGCGCTCAACCTGCTCCTCGACCGCGTCGACGCCTATGTCCGCGAGTCCGCCGCCTCCCTCGAGGCGGCCAGCGACGCTCGCTTCCACCGCCGGTTCCTCCTCGGCGGCACGGCGGGCTCGCTCCGCAACGGGGCCAAGTCCATCAACGAGGCCATCGCGAGCATGGCGGCGACCCACGCCGCCCTCGACACCGTCAACTCCCGGATCCAGCTGGCCGACGACTTCGAGCAGACGGTCTTCCATGTCGCCGAGCAGATGGCGGCGGCGTCGACCGAGCTCTCCGCCACCGCCTCCGGCCTCTCCGAGTCGGCAGGCATGGCCGTCGCGGAGGCCGATGTGGCCGGGGCGACGGTGCGCGGCGTCGAGGACGCCGCCGAGCACATCGAGAGCGTGGTCAAGCTGATCTCCGGGATCGCCTCCCAGACCCAGCTGCTGGCGCTCAACGCCACGATCGAGGCCGCCCGGGCCGGCGACGCCGGCCGCAGCTTCGCCGTCGTGGCCAGCGAGGTCAAGAAGCTGGCGGACTCCACCGCCCGGTCGACCGAGCAGATCACCGAGCAGGTGCGGGCCATGCAGACCGCCACCCAGGCGAGCTCCGCCGCCATGGGCTCGGTCGAGTCCATGGTCCGTGAGATGTCGCCGATGGTCGACGCGGTCCGCGTCGCCGTCGACGGCACCAAGGCGGTCGGTCACCTGGCCGAGGTGCACGGACAGCTCGACGGCCTCGCCGAGATGGCCGAGCTGCTGCGCTCCGAGGTGAGCCGGTTCCTCGGCGACCTGCGCTCTGGCACCGGGGCACCGTCGCCGGGATCCGCGAGGACGGGACCGTCGTTCGGCAGCCCCGTGACCGCACCGCGTCGGGAGCCCAGCTTCAGCGGTAGTTGGTGAACTGCACCGCGAAGTCGTAGTCCTGCCCCTTGACGAGGGCGATGACGGCCTGGAGGTCGTCGCGCTTCTTCGACGACACCCGGAGCTCGTCGCCCTGGATCTGCGCCTTGACGCCCTTGGGCCCCTCGTCGCGGATGAGCTTGGAGATCTTCTTGGCGTCCTCGGAGGTGATGCCCTCCTTGAGGGTGATCGCGATCTTGGACTGCTGCCCGCTCTGCCGCGGCTCGGAGGCGTCGAGGATCTTGAGGCTCTGCGAGCGCTTGATGAGCTTCTGCTGGAACACGTCGAGCACGGCGCCGGCCCGGTCGTCGGCCGACGCGGTGATCTCGATGGCGTGCTCGCCCTTCCACTCGATGCTGGCGCCGGTGCCCTTGAAGTCGAACCGGGTGGCGATCTCCCGCGCCGTCTGCCCGAGGGCGTTGTCGACCTCCTGGCGGTCGATCTTGCTCACGATGTCGAACGACGAGTCGGCCACTTCTGCTCTCCTAGCGTGTGCTGCTGCGGGTGGTCCGGGGCCCCTCGCGGAGCCCCTGTCGGCAGGGGGCCGAACCGTTTTCGTCAGCGGGTTGCCCCTGTTGTATTGTTTCGTCTCGTTCTCGCGGGGCCAAGCCGGCCCGGAGAGCATGGCAGATTGCCCGAGCGGCCAATGGGAGCGGACTGTAAATCCGTCGGTGTACACCTACCCAGGTTCGAATCCTGGATCTGCCACCACCGGCCCCCTCGCCGCCACCGCGGTCAGGGGGCCGAGTCGTGTCCGGGCCACGGCGGCAGCGGCCCGAACGCCAGCGCGTCGGCCTCGGCGTCGGACAGCCCGGTCAGCCGCATGAGCAGCGCGACGAGTCGGTCGACCTCGCCGAAGCCGTGGTCGGGGTCCGCGAGCTGGTGCGCCAGGAGGTGCTGGCTGGTGGCGTAGGCCATCAGGGCGAGCAGGCGGACGTCGGCCGCGTGACACCTTCAAGCCCTCGGCCCAACGTGGGCGCCGCGGGGTGCACGGCGCCTCGCCGCGGGCCCGGTCGGGGCAGGTGTCGCTGGTCCACGTCGTCCAGACCCGCGGCTGACCGGTCCGGGTCGGGGTCAGGGGACGACCACGCGGTAGAGGTTGCCCCCGGCGTAGCCGGCGTAGATCTCGCCCCCGGCCTCGGAGACGGTCATGAGCGGACCGTGGTGGTCGACCTTGAACCGCGCTGAGTGGTCGGCGATGTCGAAGCCGGCCACCCAGCCGTTGATGTCGCCGTAGACGTAGTAGCCCTGGAGGGCGGGGGAGGCGCTGCCGCGGTAGACCGCGCCGCCGATGACCGCCTCGCCCGCCGGGTGCTTGTAGGTGAAGGTCGGCATCACGAGCTTGCCGCCGCGCAGCCGCTCACCGCTGTCATAGACCCGACGACCCTCATAGTGGGACCACCCGAAGTTGCGGAGCCGGCCCGTCGTGGAGGAGACGGAGTCGACCTCCTCCACCTTGTCCTGGCCGACGTCGCCGATCCAGAGCCGGTCGGTGGCCGGGTCGAGCGACATCCGCCACGGGTTGCGCAGGCCGATCGCCCAGATCTCGGGCCGGCCGGGCTGGCCGACGAGGGGGTTGCCCGGCGGGATCGAGTAGCGCGCGCCCTGGTGGACGTCGATGCGCAGGATCTTGCCCAGCAGGGAGGCGTGGTCCTGGGAATGGCCGAACGGGTTGCCGACGCCACCGCCGTCGCCGATGGCGACGTACATCAGCCCGTCGGCGTCGAAGACCATCTTGCCGCCGTTGTGGTCGCCGGTCTGCCGGTGCCGGATGGTGATGATGCGGTGGTAGGAGCCGGCGACCAGCCGCTTGTTGCGGACCTCGAAGCGGCCGATCTGGACGTCCTTGGTCTTGCGGACGAGGTAGACGTAGAGCCAGTGGTTGGTCGCGAAGTCCGGGTCGAACGCGAGGGCGAGCAGGCCGCGCTCCTCGTCGCAGCGGACCAGGTCCTTGACCGAGCCGGCGGTGCGCAGCCGTGTCCCGGTCCGGACCTTGATCACGCCGCACTTCTGGGCGATGTAGAGGTCGGACGACCCGGGCGGGCTGGCCACGTCGATGGGCTGGTCGAGCCCGCCGACGACCTTCTTGAGCTTGACCGTCGGTGCGGTCCGGCGGGCGGCGTCGGCGGCGGGCTGGGCCGCGGTGCTGCCGGGCATCGCGCCGAGGGTCAGCGCCAGGGCGGTGAGCGTGGAGGCCAGGGTGAGCGTGGTGCGAGGTCGCATGGGGCGACGCTAGCGGGTGGCGGACGCCTCGTGGCCGCACCGTCCGCGCGCCGCGCTGTCGCGCCCCGGCGGACCGGGCGCGTGCGTCCCGCGACCCGGTCGGAGGACCGGTCGGCAACCCCCCGGATGGGAGGATGGAGCCACCGCCCCCCATCCGAAAGCGCCGTGGTGCCCGAGCCGTCCCCAGCCGAGCAGGTCCACGACATCGGCAAGCGCCGGGCGTGGGCCATCTGGCTGGTCGCGCTGGCGGTCTATGTGCTCGCGGTGTTCCATCGCAGCTCGCTGGGCGTCGCCGGCCTGCTCGCCGCGCACCGCTTCGGGATCACCGCCACCGAGCTCGCGTTCTTCACGGTCCTGCAGCTGCTCGTCTATGCCGGCATGCAGATCCCGGTGGGCGTGCTGCTCGACCGCTTCGGCTCCCGCGTGCTGCTGCTGACCGGACTGGTCGCGATGACCGCCGGCCAGCTCGCCTTCGCCTTCGCGACCTCCTTCCCCGTGGCCGTGCTCGCTCGTGCGGTGCTCGGGGCGGGGGACGCGATGATCTTCGTGTCCGTGCTGCGGCTCGTGACCGCGTGGTTCCTCGTCCGCCAGGCGTCGATGGTGACGCAGCTGACCGGCCAGAGCGGCCAGCTCGGCGCGATCGCGGCCGCCGGCCCGCTGGCCTGGGCGCTGCATGAGCTCGGCTGGACGACGACGTTCGCCGCCACGTCGTCGGTCGGGGTGCTGCTCATGGTCGCCGTCGCGCTGATGGTCAAGGACTCGCCCTACCGGCGCCCCGACGCAGTCAAGATCAAGATGCGCGCGCTGACGCGGTCCCTGCGGACCGTGTGGGGCAACCCCGGCCCGCGGCTGGGCATGTGGTCGCACTTCACCTCGCAGTTCTCGGTGACCGTGTTCGGCATGCTCTGGGGCTATCCGTTCCTGGTCCGCGGGGAGGGGCTGTCGGAGCGCGCGGCGGGCCTGCTGCTCATGGTGATGACCGGGTGGGTCGTCCTCTCCGCGCTGGTGCTGGGGGCGCTGGTCGCGCGCTTCCCCTTCTACCGGTCGAGACTCGTGCTGACGGTGGTCGCACTCATCGTGCTCGCCTGGACGGCCGTCCTGGTCAGGTCCGAGCCGGCCCCCCTGTGGCTGCTCGTGGTGCTGGTCTTCGCGATGGCCGCCGGTGGCCCCGCGTCGATGGTCGGCTTCGACCTCGCGCGTACCTTCACCCCGCAGGAGGCCAGCGGCCGCGCCAACGGCGTGGTCAATATCGGCGGCTTCCTGGCGTCCCTGCTCACCATGGGCCTCGTCGGGGTCGTCCTCGACTGGCGCGAGCCGGGCGGCATGTCGTCCTATGACCTCGGCGACTTCCGGGTGGCGCTGTCGGTGCAGTACGCCTTCTGGCTGCTCGGCGCCGTCCAGATCCTGCGCTACCGGCGCAAGGCGCTGGCCCACCTGCGCCGTCGCCACCCCGGGGCCATCGAGCAGATGAAGCGGGGCGAGCCGTTCGTGCACCCGGGCTTCGGCGACCAGGAGGGCGTCTGAGTGTCACTCGGTCACCATGTTTACCTGGTGAGCTGTCACTTCACTCGGCGTACCCGCCGTGCAGAGTGACCGGTCACCACGTTTACCTGGTGATCCGCTGCCGCCCGGACCCGCCCTTGACCGGGCAGTGACCATGGGAGGGTGACGAGCGTCGAGACGGTCCTGCCCCGCGAGGTGCCGCTGGGTGGGCTCAGGGCGATGCGCGTGCGGCGCACCCTCCCGGCGCGCGAGCGGTCCCTGGTGGGGGCCTGGTGCTTCCTGGACCACTACGGCCCTGACCGGGTCGCCGACTCGGGCGGGATGAAGGTCGCCCCGCACCCCCACACCGGCCTCCAGACCGTCAGCTGGCTCTTCACCGGCGAGATCGAGCACCGCGACAGCGCCGGGCACCACGCGTTGGTCCGCCCGGGCGAGGTCAACCTGATGACCGCGGGACGGGGCATCAGCCACTCCGAGGTCTCCACGGCGCGGTCCCGGGAGCTGCACGGCGCCCAGCTGTGGGTCGCGCTGCCCGACCGCGACCGCTTCACCGACCCCGGCTTCAGCCACCACGTGCCGGCTGCGGTCGAGGGTGACGGCTGGCTCGGCCGGGTCTTCGTCGGGTCGCTGCTCGGCGACACCTCACCCGTCCCGACGTTCACGCCTCTGGTGGGCGCCGAGCTCGTCCTGGAGGCCGGCCGCCGTCTCGAGCTGGAGGTCGAGCCGGGATTCGAGTACGCCGTCCTCGTCGACTCGGGCGTCGTCACGGTGGCCGGAACCGAGGTCAAGGAGCACGCGCTCGCCTATGTCGCCCCGGGCGAGCGGCGGCTCGACCTCGCCGCTCCCGGCCCTGGGGCCCGGCTGCTGCTGCTCGGCGGCGAGCCGTTCGACGAGTCCATCGTGATGTGGTGGAACTTCGTCGGTCGCAGCCACGAGGAGATCGAGGGCTTCCGGGCGGACTGGGAGGAGCAGATCCACCTCGACGGCGTCCTCGCGACGACCGGTCACCGGGTGCGTCCCGGCCGCTTCGGCGTCGTCTCCGACCGGCTCGCGCCGATCCCGGCGCCGGCGCTGCCGGGCGTACGCCTCAAGGCCCGTCGCTGACACTGTCGGCGACCACCGCTAGGTTCGGCTGGTCGACCGTCGAGGAGGGTGCCGTGGCCTCGCCACCGTGGCAGTTCGCCGCCGAGCTGTGGCTCGCGAGCTCGGTGGACTCGTGGGTGTTCGTCACCGTCCCCCGTGAGCTCAGCGAGGACATCCGGGAGGCCGACACCGCCCCGCCCAAGGGCTTCGGGTCGGTCCGGGTCGAGGTGACCCAGGGCGACACCACGTGGCGCACCTCGGTCTTCCCCGACGCCGCCTCCGGCTGCTTCGTGCTGCCGGTCAAGAAGGCCGTCCGGCGGGCCGAGGGCCTCGAGGTCGGCGACACCGCGACGTTCACGCTCACCCTGGAGGACGCATGACCGGACCCCTCACCGGCGCCGACGGCGTGGCTCGCTGCCCCTGGGGTGGCGGCGACGACCCGGTCTACGTCGCCTACCACGACACCGAGTGGGGGATGCCCGTGTCCGGGGAGTCGGCCGTGCTCGAGCGGCTCACCCTCGAGGCGTTCCAGTCGGGCCTGTCGTGGCGCACGATCCTGATGAAGCGCGAGGCCTTCCGGTCCGCCTTCGCCGGCTTCGACGCCGATGCCGTGTCGGCCTTCGACGACGCCGACGTGGCCCGGCTGATGGCCGACGCCGGCATCGTGCGCAACGGCGCGAAGATCAGGGCCGCGGTCACCAACGCCGCGGCGACCGTCGCGCTGCGCGTCGACGGCGGCCTGGAGGCGTTCGTCGAGGGGTTCCGCCCCGAGCCGGGTCCGGCACCGGTCACCACGGCCGACATCCCGGCGACCTCGCCCGCGTCGGTGGCGCTCTCCAAGGCGCTCAAGAAGCGCGGCTTCGCCTTCGTGGGGCCGACGACCATGTATGCCCTCATGCAGGCCATCGGCCTCGTCGATGACCACCTGGCCGGGTGCCACCGGCGCGGCTGCGCGGCCGGCGGGGGCGAGCCACCTGCCGCCGCGCGCGGATCGGTGACAATGGCGCCATGACCCGCGTCCACGCCTTCGGTGACGACGCGCTCGGTGACCGTGACGCGGTCGGGCTCGTGGCCGCACTGCGCGCCGGCGAGGTCTCGGTGCCCGAGGTGGTCGACGCGGCCGTCGCCCGTGCGCGCAAGGTCAACCCCGACCTCAACGGCCTGGCGTTCGACGCGTTCGAGCGCGCCCGCGCCGAGGCGCGCGACCCGCGCGGCGGCTTCTTCGCCGGGGTGCCGTCGTTCCTCAAGGACAACGTCGACGTCCAGGGGATGCCCACCCAGCAGGGCTCCGACGCCTTCGTCAGCCGGCCGAAGAAGAGGGACGGCGACTTCGCCCGGATGTTCCTCGCCACCGGCCTGGTGCCGCTCGGCAAGACGCAGCTCTCGGAGTTCGGGTTCAGCGCCTCGGCCGAGCACCCCCGGCTCGGTGCGGTCCGCAACCCGTGGCACGTCGAGTACTCCGCCGGCGCCTCCTCCTCCGGCTCGGCGGCCTTCGTCGCGGCCGGCGTCGTGCCGATGGCCCATGCCAACGACGGGGGCGGCTCGATCCGCATCCCGGCCGCCGTCAACGGGCTGGTCGGGCTCAAGCCCACCCGCGACCGGCTCGCCCAGGACCGGATGATGCGCCAGATGCCGGTGCGGATCATCTCCGACGGCGTGGTCTCCCGGTCGGTCCGCGACACCGCGGCGTTCCTCCGGGAGGCCGAGCGGGTCTACCGCAACCTCGCGCTCCCGCCGATCGGCGACGTCACCCGGCCCGGCCGGTCGCGGCTCCGCGTGGCCGTGCTCACCCGGTCCCTCAACACCGACTCGACGCCCGAGGTCGTCGCCCAGACCCTCGAGACCGCCGCGCTCGTCGAGAGCCTCGGGCACCACGTCGAGGAGATCCCACCCCCGGTCCCCGAGACCTTCCCCGACGACTTCCTGCTCTACTGGTCGGTCCTCTCGCTCTACCTGCTCCGCACCGGCCGCATCACCTTCGGCCCCACCTGGGACCGCACCAAGGTCGACAACCTGTCGCTCGGTCTGGCCAAGCACTGCGCGGCCAACCTCCGGCACTTCCCGGGCGCCACGGCCCGGCTGCGCCGCACGGCGACCGACTCGGCGGAGCTCTACCGCAGCTGGGACGTCGTGCTCACGCCCACGCTCGCGACACCGACCCCGCGGCTGGGCCACCTCGACCCCACGCAGACCTTCGAGACCGTCATGGAGCGCCTGCTCGCCTGGGTGGCGTTCACGCCCTACCAGAACGCCTCCGGCGACCCGGCGGTCTCGCTCCCGCTCGGCCGCGACGGCCAGGGACTGCCGATGGGCATGATGTTCGCCGCGGGGGCCGGCCGGGAGGCCACCCTCCTCGAGCTCGCCTACGAGCTGGAGCAGGCCCGGCCCTGGGCGCGGATCCAGGACTGAGCCTCGAGCGCGCGCACCCCCGCTGACCTGCGACGACGCGGCGGCCAAGGCGGAGAGCCGGGCCGATTTCTCACCCGGGCGCGGCCGTGTGTATTCTTGCTCGTCGCTTGCCCCCTTAGCTCAGTCGGCAGAGCGACTCCATGGTAAGGAGTAGGTCTACGGTTCGATTCCGTAAGGGGGCTCTGGGATCGGTGTCTCGTCGCTTCGGCGTCGGGGCCACCGGTTCGGCGGCGGGGTAGCTCAGGTGGTTAGAGCACACGGCTCATAATCGTGGTGTCGCGGGTTCAAGTCCCGCCCCCGCTACTGCGCAACGACCCAACGATCGACCCAAAGGACTCCCCGTGGCCAGCAAGACCTCCGACGTTCGCCCGAAGATCACGCTCGCCTGCACCGAGTGCAAGGAGCGCAACTACATCACCAAGAAGAACCGGCGCAACGACCCCGACCGCATGGAGCTGTCGAAGTTCTGCCCGCGCTGCCGCAAGCACACGCCGCACCGCGAGACGCGCTGACCTCGTCCTCCGACCGACCCGCCCGGGCTCCCGGGCGGGTCGTCGTGCATTTCGGGCGGCCCCGGGTCACGCCGACGCGCTGCTAGCGTTCCCGTCATGCCGATCGACCAGTCCCTCGTCGGGAGGTCCTTCCCGCCGACCCGGCCCTACGCGGTGTCGGAGGAGAAGGTGCGCGAGTTCGCCGCCGCCACCGGCGCGTCGTACGACGGCGGGCCGGTCCCGGCCACCTTCCCGATCGTCCTCGCCTTCGACGCCATGAACGCCTTCCTCGCTGCGGAGGAGATCGAGCTCTTCCGGATCGTGCACGGCGAGCAGCGGTTCAGCTATGAGCGGCCGATCCGCCCGGGCGACCTGCTGGCGGCGACCCTGAGCGTCGCGTCGCTGCGCCAGATCGGCGGCAACGACATCATCGGCACCCGCAGCGAGATCACCGACGCCGACGGCGCCCTGGTGTGCACCACCACCGCGACCCTCGTGCACCGGGGGGCGGACGCGTGAGCCCGGGGGAGGAGCTGTCGGCTCGCACCTTCCGCGTGACCCGCGCCGACCTGGTCCGCTATGCCGGAGCCAGCGGCGACTTCAACCCGATCCACTGGTCGGAGCGGGTGGCGACCTCGGTCGGGCTGCCGGGCGTGATCGCCCACGGCATGTTCACGATGGCGCTCGCCGCGCGCGCCGTGGCCGAGTGGACCGGTGACGCCGAGGTCGTCGAGCTGGGCTGCAAGTTCACCAACCCGGTCGTGGTCCCCGACGACGACGAGGGCGTCGAGATCGTGGTCGCCGGGACCGTCAAGACCGTCGAGGCCGGCGTGGCCACCCTCGTGCTCGAGGTCACCTGCGGCGGGCAGAAGGTGCTCGGCATGCCCAAGGCAGCGGTGCGTGTCTGAGCTGCTGAGCGAGCACACCACCCTGCGGCTCGGGGGGCCGGCCGCCACCTGGGTCGAGGCCACGACCGAGGCCGACCTGGTGCGCGCGGTCGCCGACGCCGACGCTGCGGGCAGGCCGGTGCTCGTCGTGGGAGGCGGCAGCAACCTGGTGGTCGCCGACGGCGGCTTCCCCGGCGTCGTGGTGCACGTCGCCACCCGAGGGATCCGCGCCGACGAGGACGTCTGCGACCCCTCCGCCCCGACACTCGCCGCGTGCGGCGGCGTCACCCTCACGGTGGCCGCCGGCGAGAGCTGGGACGACCTGGTCGCGCACGCGGTCTCCTCCGAGTGGGTCGGGGTCGAGGCGCTGTCGGGCATCCCCGGGGAGGTCGGCGCCACACCGATCCAGAACGTGGGCGCCTACGGCCAGGAGGTCGCCGACACCATCGCCCGCGTCCGCACGTGGGACCGCGTGGACCGCACCCAGCGGACCTTCGCCGCCGCCGACTGTGGGTTCGGCTACCGGACCAGCCGGTTCAAGGCCGAGCCGGGACGCCACCTCGTCCTCGAGGTCACCTTCCAGCTCAAGCAGGGGTCCCACTCGACACCGGTGCGCTATGCCGAGCTGGCGCGCACGCTGGGGGTCGAGATCGGCGACCGCGCCCCCCTGGGCGCTCTGCGCGAGGCCGTGCTGGAGCTGCGCCGCGGCAAGGGCATGGTGCTCGACCCGGCCGACCACGACACCTGGAGCGCCGGGTCGTTCTTCACCAACCCGCAGCTCACGGCCGTCGAAGCCGAGGCCCTGCCGCCCGACGCGCCGCGCTGGCCGCAGCCCGACGGCACGGTCAAGACCAGCGCCGCCTGGCTGATCGAGCGCGCGGGGTTCGGCCGGGGGTACGGCGGCGGAGCGGTCACGCTCTCCGGCAAGCACACGCTCGCGCTCACCAACCGGGGCCGGGCCCGGACCGCCGACCTGCTCGCGCTGGCGCGCGAGGTCCGCGACGGTGTCGAGGCCGCGTTCGGCGTGCGGCTCGTCAACGAGCCGGTGCTGGTCGGCTGCGAGCTCTGACGTCGCCTCAGCCTGGATCCACGCTCAGGCCGGCGCGCTCATCATCGCCGCGGCGAAGATCCCGACCACGGCCAGGAAGCCGAGCACCATCAACACGGTGCCGATGATCCCGCAGACCCAGCCCGTCGTGGCCAGCTCGCGTCCGCCGAGGGTCCCGCCCGAGGCGTCGATCTGGCGCCGTACGCGCGAGCCCATCACCCAGGCGAACGGGCACAGGAAGATCGCGACCCCGCACACGAAGGTGCCGATCAGTCCGACGAGCCCGAGGATCATCACCATCTGGGCCTGCGGGTGCGCGGCGACCGGCTGCGCATAGCCGCCGTAGACCGGCGGCACCGGCGGCTGGCCGTAGGGCGGCTGGCCATAGGGAGGCTGGCCGTAAGGCTGCTGGCCGTAAGGCTGCTGGCCGTAGGGCGGCTGGGGGGAGGGCTGCGGGGCGGCCGGCTGCGGCGCGCCCCACGACTGCGCGGCCGGCTCGGGGGCGCCCCACGGCTGCTGCCCGGTGGCCTGGCCGTAGGGCGGCGGCGGGGGCGCGGGCTCGGGCTCGGGCGGCGGGGTGGCCGCGAGGGGCTCGGTGGGGGTCGTCGGCTCGGGCCGGGACCCGTCCTGCTGCCACAGGTCGTCGTCGGACCCGGGCGTCCACGGGTCGTTGGGCGTGCTCACGCGGTCATCGTTCCATCCACGCGTCGATCTCGGCGAGCCATCCGCGCATGTCGGACTCCGGGGCTCGGGATGCTCGCAGCGACATCCGGGCGAGGTCGGCGAGCTGGGCGTCGGTGAGGTCGTGGGCGGCGCGCATGGTGGCGTACTGGCCGGCCAGCCGCGACCCGAAGAGCAGCGGGTCGTCCGCACCGAGGGCGACGGTGACGCCGGCGTCGAGCAGCTGGGGCAGCGGGACCGAGGTCAGGTCGGAGTAGACGCCGAGCGCGACGTTGGAGACGGGGCACACCTCGAGCGCGACCCCGGAGGCCACGACGCGATCGAGCAGCGCCGGGTCCTCCACGGACCGGACCCCGTGGCCGAGCCGTCCGGCGTGCAGGTGGTCGAGGCAGTCGCGGATGCTCGCCGGGCCCAGCAGCTCGCCGCCGTGCGGGGCCAGCAGCAGGCCCGCTCGCTCGGCGATGGCGAAGGCGGGGGCGAAGTCCGCCGTCACGCCGCGGCGCTCGTCGTTGGAGAGACCGAAGCCGACGACGCCGCGGTCGGCGTACTGCGCCGCGAGCCGGGCCAGGGTCCGGGCGTCGAGCGGGTGCCGGGTGCGGTTGGCGGCGATGACGACCGCGATGCCGAGGCCGGTGCGCTCGGAGGCGTCCCGCACGCAGTCGAGGACGAGGTCGGTGAACGCGGTGATGCCCCCGAACCGGGCCGCGTAGCCACTCGGGTCGACCTGGATCTCCAGCCAGCGGCCGCCGTCGCGGAGGTCGTCCTCGGCGGCCTCCCGGACGAGCCGGCGTACGTCGTCCTCACGCTGCAGCACCGACCGCGCGACGTCATAGAGCCGCTGGAACCGGAACCAGCCCTTCTCGTCGGCGGCCGACAGCGTCGGCGGCCACTCCGTCAGCAGCGAGTCCGGCAGCACGACCCCTTCGCGCTCGGCGAGCTCCAGGAGGGTGCTGTGCCGCATCGACCCGGTGAAGTGCAGGTGCAGATGCGCCTTGGGCAGGGTCCGCACGTCGCGCGGCGTCGGGGTCGCGCTCGGCATGCCGGCCATCGTAGAGGCCGCGACCGCAGGGCCGGTTTGGACGGGGCCTCGCCCTTCCCCGTAGACTCTCGGCTTGGTGGTTTCCCCACATGCTTTGCCCTGCCCTGGACCTACCAGGTGTGGGTGGGCGGGGGAGCTCGGAGGGCACTAGCTCAACTGGCAGAGCATCGGTCTCCAAAACCGAAGGTTGGGGGTTCAAGTCCCTCGTGCCCTGCAAGGACATCCAGTGACGCCGGAAAGGTGGTAGGTCGTGTCGGAGAGCCGCGCGGTCCGCAACGCGGGCCAGGACAAGCGCACCAGCCCGGCCACGTTCTACCGCCAGGTCGTGGCAGAGCTGCGCAAGGTCGTCTGGCCGACGCGTGAGCAGCTGTGGACCTACTTCCTGGTGGTGATGGTGTTCGTGCTGTTCATGATGACGATGGTGTCGCTGCTCGACCTTGCCTTCGGCAAGCTCGTGTTCTGGGCGTTCACCGGCGACAGCAACAGCAGCAACGCGTCCTGAGGGCGCTCGGCAGCCCCCGAGGGCTGCCGGCCGGGCGGCAAGCCCGGACCCTGGAAGATCAGTCGAGTTGACGGAGCATCACGTGTCGGACGAGTACGACGAGTCGGTCGAGGCCGAGGCCCTGACCGAGGAGACGCCTGCTGACGAGGCGACGGCGGAGGACATCCTCGCCGAGCCCGAGCCGGCCGACGAGGTGACCCTCGACGAGGACGCCGACGCGGCCGAGGAGCCCGTCGACGACGCCGTGGTCGAGGACGAGCCGGTCGATGAGGACGTCGCCGAGGACGAGCCGGTCGATGAGGACGTCGCCGAGGACGAGCCGGTCGCCGAGGATGTCGTCGACGCCGACGCCGACGCCGACGCCGACGCCGAGGACGAGGCCGACGAGGACGACCCGCTCGAGGCGTTCCGCCGCGAGCTGTGGGCCAAGCCCGGCGACTGGTTCGTCGTGCACACCTACTCCGGCATGGAGAACCGGGTGAAGGCCAACCTGGAGAACCGCATCCACTCCCTCAACATGGAGGACTACATCCACGAGATCGTGGTCCCCACCGAGGAGGTCGCGGAGATCAAGAACGGCCAGCGCAAGATGGTCAAGCGCACCGTGCTCCCGGGCTACGTCCTGGTCCGCATGGACCTCACCGACGAGTCCTGGGCCGCCGTCCGGCACACCCCGTCGGTCACCGGCTTCGTCGGTCACAGCCACCAGCCGGTGCCGCTGAGCATGTCCGAGGTGGAGTCGATGCTCGCGCCGGCCGTCAAGGCCGCCGCCGAGGCCCAGGCCGCGGCGACGCCGGGGGCCGCGGCCACCGCGACCGCCAAGAAGCCCATCGAAGTCGCGGACTTCTCCGTGTCCGACTCGGTCATGGTGGTCGACGGTCCGTTCGCCACGCTCCACGCGACGATCACCGAGATCAACCCGGAGTCCCAGAGGGTCAAGGCCCTCGTCGAGATCTTCGGCCGGGAGACCCCGGTCGAGCTGAGCTTCAGCCAGATCGAGAAGGTCTGAGGCTCACCAGCAACACCCGATAGGTGGCAGGGCGCGGCGCCGTACGCCGGTGACCGGGCTCGCTACGACCACGAGAAGAAGGACCTTCGAAGAATGCCTCCCAAGAAGAAGATCGCTGCCCTGGTCAAGGTGCAGCTCCAGGCCGGGGCCGCGACCCCCGCCCCGCCGGTCGGTACCGCCCTCGGTCCGCACGGCGTCAACATCATGGACTTCTGCAAGGCCTACAACGCCCAGACCGAGTCCATGCGCGGCAACGTCATCCCCGTCGAGATCACGATCTACGAGGACCGGTCGTTCACCTTCATCACCAAGACCCCGCCGGCCTCGGAGCTGATCAAGAAGGCTGCCGGTCTGCAGAAGGGCTCCGGTGTCCCGCACAAGGAGAAGGTCGGCAAGCTGACCAAGGACCAGGTCCGCGACATCGCGACGACCAAGCTGCCCGACCTCAACGCCAACGACATCGAGGCGGCCATGAAGATCGTCGAGGGCACGGCCCGCTCCATGGGCGTCACCACCGACTGACCCGTCCCGATCCCCGATCACCAGCTCCACGTGGCAGGGCCTGCGCTGGCCCGTCGTACCACACCTGGAAGAAATGAGAACCAGACCATGAAGCGCAGCAAGAACTACCGCCAGGCGTCGGACAGCTTCGACAAGGCCGAGATCTTCTCGCCGCTCGCCGCCATCAAGCTCGCCAAGAGCACGACCAAGACCAAGTTCGACGAGACCGTCGACGTGGTCATGCGCCTCGGCGTCGACCCCCGCAAGGCCGACCAGATGGTGCGCGGCACCGTCAACCTCCCGCACGGCACCGGCAAGACCGCCAGGGTCCTGGTCTTCGCCAACGCCGACAAGGCCGAGGCCGCGCGCGAGGCCGGCGCCGACCACGTCGGTGGCGACGAGATGATCGACAAGGTCGCCGGTGGCTGGCTGGACTTCGACGCCGTCGTCGCGACGCCGGACATGATGGGCAAGGTCGGCCGCCTCGGCCGCGTGCTCGGCCCCCGTGGCCTCATGCCGAACCCCAAGACCGGCACCGTGACCCCCGACGTCGCCAAGGCCGTCACCGACATCAAGGGCGGCAAGATCGAGTTCCGCGTCGACCGCCACGCCAACCTGCACTTCATCATCGGCAAGGCGTCGTTCGACGAGAGCGCGCTCGCGGAGAACTACGCCGCGGCCCTCGAGGAGGTGCTCCGGCTCAAGCCGTCGGCGTCCAAGGGTCGCTACGTCAAGAAGGTCACCTTCTCGACCACCATGGGCCCCGGCATCCAGGTCGACCCCAACCGCACGCGCAACATCGCCTCCGACGACGAGGCCACCGTCTGACGTCGGTCGCTGACTGCCACGAGGCCCGCCGGGACACCGGCGGGCCTCGTCTCGTTTGACCCGCCGATTTGGACCAATCGGCGCGAAAACCCGGGTCGGAGCTGTCGTTTGTGACCAATGGTGGGGGTCACGGGGGCCGTTTGCCGGGCACGGAGCCGCCGCGCGAGAGCGTCGTACGACGGGTCGGCGGACTGCACGAATTGGACGCGAACCGCACGTTTCGGGCCCTGGGTCACGCGCTTTGGGGCCAAACCGCATGCACCGGGGCACGCGGCAGCAGGGACTACTCGACGTACAGCCGCTCGTCGACGAGCTTCTCGACGACCCGGTTGCCCTCCTGCTCATAGCGGCTCTGGTCGAAGCGCTTGCGGAACTCCAGGTCGACCCCGTCGCGGCCGTTGCGGTTCTTCTCCACCGACACCACGGCCCAGTCCTTGAAGCGCTCGGCGGCGCCGGCGTCGAAGACGAGGTGGTGGCGGGCGATGATCTGGTACTTGTGCGCGAGCACGAGGAGCACGTCGGCCTCGTAGGCGAGGGCGGTCGAGCCGCGCAGGTGCTGGGCGCGCAGGCGCTTGCCGGTCTCGAGGCCGTCCTTGTCGGCGGCGACGATCGCGAGCACGGGGACCTTGGCGTCCAGCGACAGGTCCTTGAGCTGCTCGACGACGACGGTGACCCGCTCGGCCTCGACGTCGGAGCTGGTGTCGTGCACCTTCTGGAGGTAGTCGACGACGACCATCGGCGCCTCGCCGGTCTGTCGCCAGACCTGCTCGACGGCATTGGTGATCACCTGCATGCTGGTGGTGTTGCCGCTGGAGCGGTGCACGTGGATGCGGTCGGTGTAGGCGACCATCTTCTGCAGCGCAGGGATCGCGCCGCGCACGTCGGCCAGCCGGTCCGTGAGGCCGCCGGTGCCGTGGTCGACGCCCTCGAAGGCCTGCCGGATCCGGACCAGGTTGGCGCCCTTGGGGTCGTTGAGCTCACCGATCTCCAGGGCGAGGATGCGCTCGAGGATCGACTGCGGGTCGTGCTCGTAGCAGAAGTAGAGGACCTGGCGGCCCGAACGGGCGGAGTTCCGCGCCATCTGCACGGCCATCGTGGTCTTGCCCAGGCCCTGGGCACCCGAGAGCAGGATCAGGTTGCCGCCGCGCAGCCCGCCGCTGAGCACGTCGTCGAGAGCAGCGAAGCCCGTCGGCCACATGCGCGCCGGCCCCGTCTCGGCGCGCAGGCGCGAGTCGGTGTCGTCGAGCACGCTGCTCAAGGAGTGCACGTCAAGGTCCACGTCGGCCATTCCAACACGTCTGGACCGGTCGCCGAGGCAGAACGCGGAATCCTGCCGACGCCCTGATTTGGACCGTCACGCGGTCGCGGCGTACAGTTCACGCCGAACCAGAGACCGCTGGTCGGCGGGCTGCTCGCAGCTCGTCCGAAGGTCCCGCTGCAAGCGGGCGGCCCGCGCAGGTGACGGAGCAACAACGGTACGGCGCAGCGCGCGTCGCACCCCACGCCCTGAGCCTGCGCTCGGGGCGTTCGTCTTTCTCCGGGCAGCCAGGGGTCTCACCAGAAGCCCGGAAGGAGACCCCATGGCGCGGCCAGACAAGGCAGCCGCCGTCGCGGAGATCGTTGAGTCGTTCAACGACGCCGCCGGTGCTGTGCTGACCGAGTACCGCGGGCTCACCGTGAAGCAGCTGCAGACCCTGCGCCGCTCTCTCGCTGAGAACGCCGACTACGCCGTGGTCAAGAACACGCTCACCAAGCTCGCTGCCCAGGAGGCCGGCGTCGAGGGACTCGACGACCTGCTCAACGGGCCGACCGCGATCGCCTTCATCAACGGCGACGTGGTCGAGGCGGCCAAGGGGCTGCGTGACTTTGCCAAGGCGAACCCCGCTCTTGTGATCAAGGGCGGTTTCCTGGACGGCAAGCCGCTCACCGCGCAGGAGGTCGCCAAGCTGGCCGACCTCGAGTCGCGCGAGGTGCTGCTGGGCAAGCTCGCGGGCGCCATGCTCGCGTCGCTCTCCCAGGCCGTCTACCTGCTCAACGCCCCGATCTCGCAGATGGCCCGGCTCGCCGGCGCCCTGCAGGCCGAGGCCGAGAGCAACCCCTCCATCCTCGCAGGTGGTGCCGGTACGGCGGAGGCCCCCGTGGCCGCCGACGAGCCCGCCCCGGAGGCCCCGGCCGAGGCCGAGGCTCCTGCCGAGGAGGCCACCGAGGAGCCCGTGGCTGCCGAGGAGGCTCCCGCCGAGGAGTCGACCGACGCCGCCGAGGAGACCTCGGAGCCGACCGAGGCCTGACCCCAGGCCGACGTACCCACCACCTGAAAGAAACCCGGCCCCCACCGCAGCACCGCGGCGGGCCACCGAACGGAAGGAACCGCCATCATGGCGAAGCTCACCACCGACGAGCTGCTCGACGCGTTCAAGGAGATGACCCTCATCGAGCTGAGCGAGTTCGTGAAGCAGTTCGAGGACACCTTCGGCGTCACCGCCGCCGCCCCCGTCGCCGTTGCCGCGGCCGCCCCCGCCGCCGGCGGTGCCGACGCCGGCGAGGCCGCTGCCGAGCAGGACTCGTTCGACGTGATCCTCGAGGCCGCCGGCGACAAGAAGATCAACGTCATCAAGGAGGTGCGCGCGCTCACCTCCCTCGGTCTCAAGGAGGCCAAGGACCTGGTCGAGGCCGCTCCCAAGGCCGTCCTCGAGGGCGTTGCCAAGGACGCCGCCGACAAGGCCAAGGAGGCCCTGGAGGGCGCCGGCGCCACCGTCACCCTCAAGTGACGTCCCGCTGGGCCTCGGTCCAGCACGCGTGACCATCGCCGACCCGGCAGCTCTGCTGCCGGGTCGGTGTCATTTCCCGGGTCGACCCGCCGACAAGGCCTCCCGCACTGGTGGCTAGCGTGGCGCCCATGCCGCCGAAGCCGTCGACGAAGCCCACCTCGGAGGAGCACCGGGTCCGCTACACCGTCTACTACGAGGACACCGACTCGCTGGGCGTCGTCTACTACGCCAACTACTTCAAGTTCATGGAGCGGGGGCGCAGCGAGTTCGTCGCCGCCCGGACCGGGCGCCCGGTCCAGGAGTGGAACGCCGCCGGCTTCTCGCTGGTCGTGCACAAGGTCGAGGCGACGTTCCGGCAGGGCGCGCGGCTCGGCGACGTGGTCGAGGTGGTGTCGGCGTTCTCCGTCGAGTCGCCCTACCGCGGCCGCTTCGCCCAGCGGCTCGACCGCGCGGGGACCGGTGAGGTCTTCGTGCAGGGGTACGTCGACGTGGTCTGCCTCGACGCCGCCACGGGCACCCTCATCGAGCTCCCGGCGGCGCTGCGCGACCTCGTGCCCTGACCTGCCGGCGCGGACGGGGCTCCTCCCGGCCGCCCGCTGACCCGGGCCGGCGGGGCGAGGCCGCTCTCGATTCGGGCAGGGCCGGGCGTTAGCCTCGTCCGCATGACCGCAGCCATGGACCCCCAGCGCATCTACGAGCTCGACCGCGCCCACGTCTTCCACTCCTGGTCCGCCCAGGCCCAGATCAGCCCGATGGTCGTCACCCGGGCCGACGGGTCCCGGCTGTGGGACGGCGACGGCAAGGAGTACCTCGACTTCACCTCGCAGCTGGTGTTCACCAACATCGGCCACCAGCACCCGCGCGTGGTCAAGGCGATCCAGGACCAGGCGGCCGAGCTGTGCGCCATCGCCCCCGGTACGGCGGTCGCCTCGCGGTCCGAGGCGGCCCGGCTGATCGCGGAGCGCGCCCCCGAGGGCATGAGCAAGGTCTTCTTCACCAACGGCGGTGCCGACGCCAACGAGCACGCCATCCGCATGGCCAGGCTCCACACCGGCCGCACCAAGGTGCTCTCGACCTACCGGTCCTACCACGGCGGCACCCAGCTCGCGATCAACGTGACGGGCGACCCGCGGCGCTGGGCCAGCGACTGGTCCAGCACGGGCACGGTCCACTTCTGGGGCCCGTTCCTCTACCGCACGCCCTTCCACGCCACGACCGAGGCGGAGGAGTGCGAGCGGGCGCTGGCCCACCTCGAGCAGACGATCGCGATGGAGGGCCCGGCCACGATCGCCGCGGTCATCCTCGAGACCGTCCCCGGCACGGCCGGCATCATGCCGCCCCCGCCCGGCTACCTCGCCGGCGTCAAGGCGCTGTGCGAGCGGCACGGCATCCTCTACATCGCCGACGAGGTGATGACCGGCTTCGGCCGCACCGGCGCCTGGTTCGGCATCGACCACTACGACGTGGTGCCCGACCTCATGACCTTCGCCAAGGGCGTCAACTCGGGCTACGTGCCCCTCGGTGGGGTCGTCATCTCCGACGAGGTCGCGGCGACCTTCGACAACCGGGTCTACCCCGGTGGGCTCACCTACTCGGGCCACCCGCTGGCCTGCGGCGCGGCCGTGGCCACCATCGGGGCGATGGCCGACGAGGGCATGGTCGAGAACGCGGCCCGGCTCGGCACCGACGTCTTCGGCCCGGCGCTCGCCAAGATCGCCGACGCCCACCCGTCGGTGGGCGAGGTCCGCGGCCTCGGCGCCTTCTGGGCCATCGAGCTGGTCAAGGACCCGGAGACGCGCGAGCCGCTGGCGCCCTACGGCGGCACCTCCGACGCGATGGCCGCGACGGTCGGCGCCTGCAAGAAGGCCGGGCTGCTGCCGTTCGTCAACTACAACCGGATCCACGTCGTCCCGCCGCTCAACATCAGCGACGAGGACGCCCACCGAGGGCTCGAGATCCTCGACCAGGCGCTCGCGGTCGCCGACGAGGCGGTGACGGGCTGACGCGTCCCCGCCCCGGTCGGGGGCGGGGGACATGTCCACAGGTGTGGCGCGAGTCGCTTGACCTGCGGCGGATCAGCGCGCATGATTCTGGTCATCCGGCAGGCCCGGCTGATTTTTCGCTGAAGGCCTTGACACCGGTGTTGAGTCGTGCCCGGGTTCTGGGTTAGACTCGCCGTTCGCGCCCACTCTCAAATGCCCTTCGGCCTGCCCGGTGGCCCTGTGGTGGTGAGCGGGCGATCTCCCCAGAGCGACCCTTCGAAGGACACCTCTTGGCCGCGCGCAGCACTTCTGGTCACCCACGCCGCATCTCTTTCGCAAAGATCCACGAACCGCTCGAGGTTCCGCAGCTCCTCTCCCTCCAGACCGACAGCTTCGACTGGCTGGTCGGCAACGACGCCTGGAACGAGTCGGTCGAGCGTCGTCTCGCCGCCGGCGAGGACGTCTCCCGCAAGTCCGGCCTCCAGGAGATCTTCGAGGAGATCTCCCCGATCGAGGACTTCTCCGAGACGATGTCGCTCTCGTTCGAGAACCCGGTGTTCTACGACCCCAAGTACTCCGTCGACGAGTGCAAGGAGAAGGACTTCACCTACTCCGCCCCGCTCTACGTCTCCGCCGAGTTCACCAACAACGACACCGGCGAGATCAAGGGCCAGACGGTCTTCATGGGCGACTTCCCGCTCATGACGCCCAAGGGCACCTTCATCATCAACGGCACCGAGCGCGTCGTGGTGTCGCAGCTGGTCCGGTCCCCGGGCGTCTACTTCGAGCGCACCGCCGACAAGACCTCCGACAAGGACATCTTCACCGCCAAGCTGATCCCGAGCCGGGGCGCCTGGCTCGAGTTCGAGATCGACAAGCGCGACATGGTCGGTGTCCGTCTCGACCGCAAGCGCAAGCAGAACGTCACCGTGCTGCTCAAGGCCCTCGGCTGGACCAACGAGCAGATCCGCGAGGAGTTCGGCGACTACGAGTCGATGATGCTGACCCTGGAGAAGGACCACACCCAGGGCGAGGACGACGCGCTGCTCGACATCTACCGCAAGCTGCGCCCGGGTGAGCCGCCGACGCGCGAGGCCGCGCAGACGCTGCTCAACAACTACTACTTCAACCCCAAGCGCTACGACCTGGCCAAGGTCGGCCGCTACAAGATCAACAAGAAGCTCGGTCTGACCGAGGCCTTCGACCAGCAGACGCTGACGATCAACGACATCGTGGCGGCCATCAAGTTCATCGTGGCCCTCCACGACGGTCGCACCGAGCTCGACACCGCCGCCGGCGGGATCGAGATGGTGGCCGACGACATCGACCACTTCGGCAACCGCCGCATGCGCACCGTCGGCGAGCTGATCCAGAACCAGCTCCGCACCGGCCTGGCCCGCATGGAGCGCGTGGTCCGCGAGCGGATGACCACCCAGGACGTCGAGGCCATCACGCCCCAGTCCCTGATCAACATCCGCCCCGTGGTCGCGGCGCTCAAGGAGTTCTTCGGGACCTCCCAGCTCAGCCAGTTCATGGACCAGACCAACCCGATCGCCGGCCTGACGCACAAGCGGCGCCTGTCGGCCCTCGGCCCCGGTGGTCTGTCCCGTGACCGCGCCGGCATGGAGGTCCGCGACGTCCACCACAGCCACTACGGCCGCATGTGCCCGATCGAGACCCCTGAAGGTCCCAACATCGGTCTGATCGGGTCGCTGGCCTCCTACGGCCGGATCAACCCGTTCGGCTTCGTGGAGACGCCCTACCGCAAGGTCGAGAAGGGCAAGGTCACCGAGCAGATCGACTACCTCACCGCCGACGACGAGGACCGCTACGTCATCGCGCAGGCCAACGCCGCGCTCGACGCCAAGGGGAAGTTCGTCGAGGAGCGGGTGCTGGTCCGCCAGCGCCACGGTGAGGTCGACGCCGTACCCGCGGCCGAGGTCGACTACATGGACGTCTCGCCGCGCCAGATGGTGTCGGTCGCGACCGCCCTCATCCCGTTCCTCGAGCACGACGACGCCAACCGGGCCCTCATGGGCGCCAACATGCAGCGCCAGGCCGTGCCGCTCATCAAGAGCGACTCGCCCCTGGTCGGCACCGGCATGGAGTACCGCGCCGCGGTCGACGCCGGCGACGTCGTCACCGCCGACAAGGCCGGGGTCATCTCCGGGGTGTCCGCGGAGGTCGTCGAGACCACCAACGACGACGGCACCTACAGCACCTACAAGCTGGCCAAGTTCCGGCGCTCCAACCAGGGCACCTGCATCAACCAGCGGCCGCTGGTGAGCGAGGGTGACCGGGTCGAGGTCGGCAGCCCGATCGCCGACGGTCCGTGCACCGACAACGCCGAGATGGCGCTGGGCACGAACCTCCTCGTGGCCTTCATGCCCTGGCAGGGCCACAACTACGAGGACGCGATCATCCTGTCCAACCGCCTCGTGCAGGAGGACATCCTCACCTCGATCCACATCGAGGAGCACGAGGTCGACGCCCGCGACACCAAGCTGGGCCCGGAGGAGATCACCCGCGACATCCCCAACGTGGGCGACGACCTGCTCGCCGACCTCGACGAGCGCGGCATCATCCGCGTCGGTGCCGAGGTCAACACCGGCGACATCCTGGTCGGCAAGGTCACGCCCAAGGGCGAGACCGAGCTCACCCCCGAGGAGCGGCTGCTCCGCGCGATCTTCGGTGAGAAGGCGCGCGAGGTCCGCGACACCTCGATGAAGGTGCCCCACGGTGAGTCCGGCACGGTCATCGGCGTCCGCGAGTTCAACCGCGAGGACGGCGACGAGCTGCCTCCGGGTGTCAACCAGCTCGTGCGGGTCTACGTCGCCCAGAAGCGCAAGATCTCCGTGGGCGACAAGCTCGCGGGCCGGCACGGCAACAAGGGCGTCATCGCCAAGATCCTGCCGATCGAGGACATGCCGTTCCTGGAGGACGGCACCCCGGTCGACGTGATCCTCAACCCGCTGGGTGTTCCGCGACGCATGAACATCGGCCAGATCCTCGAGCTGCACCTGGGCTGGCTGGCCAAGCAGGGCTGGGACCTCAACCTCCACGGCGGAAGCTCCAAGGAGGCCTGGAAGGCGCGGCTGACCGAGATCGGGGCCGACAAGGCCGACCCCGACACCAAGGTCGCGACCCCGGTCTTCGACGGCGCCAAGGAGGACGAGATCACGGGTCTGCTCGGGTCCACCCTCCCCAACCGCGACGGTGTCCGGATGATCGGCGAGAACGGCAAGGCGGGCCTGTTCGACGGGCGCTCCGGCGAGCCGTTCCCCGAGCCGGTGTCGGTGGGCTACATGTACATCCTCAAGCTCCACCACCTGGTCGACGACAAGATCCACGCTCGCTCCACGGGCCCCTACTCCATGATCACGCAGCAGCCGCTGGGCGGTAAGGCCCAGTTCGGTGGCCAGCGGTTCGGTGAGATGGAGGTCTGGGCCATGGAGGCCTACGGCGCCGCCTACGCCCTCCAGGAGCTGCTGACGATCAAGTCCGACGACGTCCCCGGACGCGTCAAGGTCTACGAGGCGATCGTCAAGGGCGAGAACATCCCCGACTCGGGCATCCCCGAGTCCTTCAAGGTGCTCGTCAAGGAGATGCAGTCGCTCTGCCTCAACGTCGAGGTGCTGTCCAAGGACGGCACGGCCATCGACATGAAGGAGTCCGAGGAGGACGTCTTCCGGGCCGCCGAGGAGCTCGGCATCGACCTGTCCCGCCGCGAGCCCAGCTCGGTCGAAGAAGTCTGAGGAGTGCCCGCCCCGTGGCCCGGGGCGACGCCACGGCGTCGCCCCGCCACGGGGCCGGCCCCTCGGTCCCACACGTGAACCACTGAGAATCCAAACGAAGGAATGCAGCCACCGTGCTCGATGTGAACTTCTTCGACCAGCTCCAGATCGGCCTGGCCACCGCGGAGGACATCCGCACCTGGAGCCACGGCGAGGTCAAGAAGCCGGAGACCATCAACTACCGCACGCTCAAGCCCGAGCGTGACGGCCTCTTCTGCGAGAAGATCTTCGGTCCCACCCGGGACTGGGAGTGCTACTGCGGCAAGTACAAGCGCGTCCGCTTCAAGGGCATCATCTGCGAGCGCTGCGGCGTCGAGGTGACCCGCTCCAAGGTGCGCCGCGAGCGCATGGGCCACATCGAGCTCGCTGCTCCCGTGACCCACATCTGGTACTTCAAGGGCGTCCCCAGTCGCCTCGGCTACCTGCTCGACCTGGCGCCGAAGGACCTCGAGAAGGTCATCTACTTCGCCGCCTACATGATCACCGCGGTCGACGAGGACGCGCGCCACCGCGACCTGTCCTCCCTGGAGGGCAAGGTCGGCCTGGAGCGCGAGCGCCTCGAGAAGCGTCGCGACCAGGCGATCGCCGAGCGCACCCAGAAGCTCGAGGAGGACCTGGCCACGCTCGAGGCGGAGGGCGCCAAGTCCGACGCCAAGCGCAAGGTCAGGGACGGCGCCGAGCGGGAGATGAAGCAGCTGCGCGACCGCTCGCAGCGCGAGATCGACCGGCTCAACGAGGTGTGGGACACCTTCAAGGCGCTCAAGGTCCAAGACCTCATGGGCGACGAGATGCTCTACCGCGAGATGAAGAACTGGTTCGGCAAGTACTTCGAGGGCCACATGGGCGCCACGGCGATCCAGAAGCGCCTCGAGTCCTTCGACATCGAGGGCGAGGTCGAGTCGCTGCGCGAGACGATCGCGACCGGCAAGGGCCAGCGCAAGGTCCGCGCCCTCAAGCGCCTCAAGGTCGTCGACGCCTTCCGCAAGACCGGCAACAAGCCCGAGGGCATGGTGCTCGACGCCGTCCCGGTCATCCCGCCGGACCTGCGCCCGATGGTGCAGCTCGACGGTGGCCGCTTCGCGACCTCCGACCTCAACGACCTCTACCGCCGGGTCATCAACCGCAACAACCGCCTCAAGCGGCTGCTCGACCTCGGTGCGCCCGAGATCATCGTCAACAACGAGAAGCGGATGCTCCAGGAGGCCGTCGACTCGCTGTTCGACAACGGCCGACGCGGTCGACCGGTCACCGGCCCGGGCAACCGGCCGCTCAAGTCGCTGTCCGACATGCTCAAGGGCAAGCAGGGCCGCTTCCGCCAGAACCTCCTGGGCAAGCGCGTCGACTACTCCGGTCGCTCGGTCATCGTGTCGGGTCCGCAGCTGAAGCTGCACCAGTGCGGTCTGCCCAAGCAGATGGCGCTGGAGCTGTTCAAGCCGTTCGTCATGAAGCGGCTGGTCGACCTGTCGCACAGCCAGAACATCAAGTCGGCCAAGCGCATGGTCGAGCGGGCGACGTCGGGCCTGTCCCGCTACGCCGTGGTGTGGGACGTCCTCGAAGAGGTCATCACCGAGCACCCCGTGCTGCTCAACCGTGCGCCCACGCTGCACCGCCTCGGCATCCAGGCCTTCGAGCCCCAGCTGATCGAGGGCAAGGCCATCCAGATCCACCCGCTCGTCTGCACGGCGTTCAACGCCGACTTCGACGGTGACCAGATGGCCGTGCACCTGCCGCTCTCCGCGGAGGCGCAGGCCGAGGCGCGGATCCTGATGCTGTCGACCAACAACATCCTCAAGCCGTCGGACGGCCGTCCGGTGACCATGCCCACCCAGGACATGATCATCGGCCTGTTCTTCCTGACGACCGACCGCGAGGGCGAGCCCGGCGAGGGTCGCGCGTTCTCCTCGCCGGCCGAGGCGATCATGGCCTTCGACCGGGGCGAGCTCACCATGCAGAGCCGGGTCAAGATCCGGTTCGACGGCATCGTGCCGCCGGTCGGCGTCGAGGTCGAGGGCGCGTCGTTCACGCTCGACACCACCCTGGGCCGGGCGCTGTTCAACGAGGCGCTCCCGCGCGACTACCCCTTCGTCAACTACGAGGTGGGCAAGCGGGCCCTCGGCACGATCGTCAACGACCTCGCCGAGCGCTACACCAAGGTCGAGGTCGCGGCGTCGCTCGACGCCCTCAAGGACGCCGGCTTCCACTGGGCGACCCGCTCCGGCGTGACCGTCTCGATCGACGACGTGGTCACCCCGGGTGAGAAGGCCTCGATCCTCGAGGGCTACGAGGCGCAGGCCGCCAAGGTCCAGCAGCAGTTCGAGCGGGGTCTGGTCACCGACGACGAGCGCCGCCAGGAGCTCATCGAGATCTGGACCCAGGCGTCCAACGACGTCGCCAAGGCGATGGAGTCCACCTTCGACCGGTCCAACCCGATCTTCATGATGGTCGACTCCGGCGCGTCCGGAAACATGATGCAGATCCGGCAGGTGGCCGCCATGCGTGGCCTGGTGGCCAACCCGAAGGGCGACATCATCCCGCGGCCGATCAAGTCGAACTTCCGCGAGGGTCTGTCGGTGGTCGAGTACTTCATCTCGACCCACGGTGCCCGCAAGGGTCTCGCCGACACCGCCCTGCGGACCGCCGACTCCGGCTACCTCACCCGTCGTCTGGTCGACGTCTCCCAGGACGTGATCATCCGCGAGGAGGACTGCGGGACCGAGCGTGGCCTGCCGAAGCGGATCGGGATCAAGGGCGAGGACGGCGTCCTCCGCAAGGACGACAACGCCGAGACCGCCGCCTACGCCCGGACCGCTGCCGGTGAGATCACGCACCCGCAGACCGGCGAGGTGCTGGCGGCCAACGGCGACGACATCGGCGACGTCAAGATCAACGAGCTGGTCGCCGCCGGCATCGAGGAGGTCAAGGTCCGCTCCGTGCTGACCTGCGACGCCCGCACCGGCACCTGCGCCAAGTGCTACGGCCGGTCGCTGGCGACCGGCAAGCTCGTGGACATCGGCGAGGCGGTCGGCATCATCGCCGCCCAGTCGATCGGCGAGCCCGGCACGCAGCTGACCATGCGGACCTTCCACACCGGTGGTGTGGCCTCGGCCGACGACATCACCCAGGGTCTGCCCCGCGTCGTGGAGCTCTTCGAGGCGCGGCAGCCCAAGGGTCTGTCGCCCATCTCGGAGGTCACCGGTCGGGTCACGATCGAGGAGACCGACAAGGCCCGCAAGGTCGTCGTGACCCCCGACGACGGCTCGGAGGTCCAGGAGTACCCCGTCTCCCGGCGCTCGCGTCTGCTGGTGCACGACGGCGACCACATCGAGGTCGGCCAGATGCTGACCGTCGGCACCCCCGACCCCAAGGAGGTGCTGCGCGTGCTCGGCGTCCGTCGCGCCCAGCAGCACCTGGTCGACGAGGTGCAGGCGGTCTACCGCTCGCAGGGTGTGTCGATCCACGACAAGCACATCGAGATCATCGTGCGGCAGATGCTGCGGCGGGTCACGGTCATCGAGTCCGGTGACACCAACCTGCTGCCGTCCGACCTGGTCGACCGGGCCCTCTTCGAGGAGGAGAACCGGCGTGTGGTCTCCGAGGGCGGCAAGCCGGCCTCGGGTCGTGCGGAGCTGATGGGCATCACCAAGGCCTCGCTGGCGACCGAGTCGTGGCTCTCGGCGGCCTCCTTCCAGGAGACCACTCGGGTGCTCACCGACGCGGCGATCCACGCGCGGTCCGACTCGCTGCTGGGTCTGAAGGAGAACGTCATCATCGGCAAGCTGATCCCGGCGGGCACCGGCCTCGAGCGCTACCGCAACATCCGGGTGGAGCCCACCGAGGAGGCGCGGGCGGCGGCCTACTCCGTCACCGGCTACGACTCCTACGACTACGAGTTCGGCAGCGCCGGCGCGGCGCAGGCGGTCGCTCTGGACGACTTCGACTTCGGGTCCTACCAGAACTGATCCACCGGCGCAGCCAGCCACCCAGCACCACCCGGACCGGGTCCTCCATCACGTGGGAGGGCCCGGTTCGGCGTTCTTCGCGGATTCTCAGCCACGAGCGACAACTCCCGGGCCGTGCGGCGCCTCTGAAGGGCAGAGAGGCGACACCCGCCTCGTTCGAGGAGGAACCATGAACATCAGACGATGGGGTCGGGTCGCAGCGGCCCTCCTGGTGACGGGTCTCGGGGCCGGGCTGCTGTCCGCGCCCGCCTCCGGTCGCACCGAGCAGGCCGCCGTACCGGCGTGCAGCAACCCAGACCTGAAGGTGAGCTACCGCCACACCGACGACGCGACCGGGCACCGGTTCGGCATCATCCGCATCAAGAACGTGTCCGGCCACGCCTGCCGCACCGGCGGCTATGGCGGGGTGTCCTACGTCGGCCACGGCGACGGCACCCAGATCGGCGCCGCCGCCGACCGTGAGGACGGCACCGTGCGCAGCTATGTCGTCCAGCCGGGGCGCCGGCTGGTCAGCCCGATCTCCGAGACGCGGGCGGGCAACTTCCCGCGGCACCGGTGCCGCCCCGCGCACGTGGACGGCTTCCGCGTCTATGTCCCCAACGCCACCGAGTCGCAGTTCGTCGTGCACCCCACGCGCGGCTGCCGCAACGTCGCGGTCCACCTGCTGAGCCACCAGCCCTACCAGCGTCCCTGAGGCATCTCCGGGCGACCGGGGGGTCGAGAGGGCGGGGATAGTCCGCTACGTAAAGCACCGTCCCGGGCCGGATCGAGGTGCCGAACGTAGCGGACTATCCCGCCGCCGGGCCGATCCACCCGCGGTTTGGGCCGGTCACCCGCCGGCTGAGAGAATCGGGGGGTGACCGCCGCTGCCGCCCCGACGACCACCGACGTGCTGGTCGTGGGGGCCGGGCCGGCCGGGTCCGCGGCGGCCGCGTGGGCGGCGCGGCACGGCCTCGACGTGCTGCTGACCGACGCGGCGGTCTTCCCCCGGGACAAGACCTGCGGCGACGGGCTGACCCCGCGCGCGGTCGAGGAGCTGAGCCGGCTCGGGCTCGAGGACTGGCTGCGCGCCCACGTCACCAGCCAGGGGCTCCGCGCCCACGGCTTCGGGCAGACGCTGCACCTGCCCTGGCCGGGCGGCTCGCTGCCCGACTGGGGCTCCGCGGTGCCGCGCACCGAGCTCGACGACCACCTGCGCACCACGGCGACCAAGGCCGGCGCCACCGCGGTCGACGGCGCCCGCGCCGTCGGCGTCCGGCGCGAGGGCGACCGTGTGACCGCGGTCGAGCTGACCCGTGACGGCGAGCCCTGGGTGGTCTCGTGCCGGCGCCTCGTCGTGGCCGACGGCGTCCGCTCCCCGCTCGGCAAGCTGCTGGGGCGCGAGTGGCACCGCGACACGGTCTATGGCGTCGCCGGTCGCTCCTATGTCACCTCCGAGCGCAGCGACGACCCGTGGATCAGCTCGCACCTCGAGCTGCGCGGTCAGCACGACGAGGTGCTGTCGGGCTACGGCTGGATCTTCCCGCTCGGCTCCGGCGAGGTGAACCTCGGCGTCGGCACGCTCGCGACCCGCAAGCGTCCGGCCGACGTCGCGTTGCGGCCGCTCATGCAGCTGTACGCCGACCAGCGTCGCGCCGACTTCGCCCTCGGCGACGAGCTGCGCGCCCCCACCTCGGCGCTGCTGCCCATGGGCGGCGCGGTGTCGCACGTCGCCGGCCGCAACTGGGCGCTGATCGGCGACGCGGCGGCCTGCGTCAACCCGCTGAACGGCGAGGGCATCGACTATGGCCTGGAGACGGGCCGGATGGTCGCCGAGACCCTGGTCGACGGGCCACCGGACCTCACCCAGCTCTGGCCGGCGCTGCTGCGCCACCACTACGGCGAGTCGTTCTCCATCGCTCGCAGGCTCGCCGGGCTGGTGACGGTCCCCCACCTGCTGTCGACGCTCGGCCCGGTCGGCATGCGCTCGGACTGGCTGATGACGCTCGCCCTGCGCTGGATGGGCAACCTGGTCACGGACGCGGACCGGGACCGGGCAGCGCGGGTGTGGCGCTGGGCCGGTCGTCGGTCGCTGGCTCGGGAGCAGCGGCCGCTCTTCTCCTGAGGCGGCGCGTGCGCCAGCTCCCGACGGGGTCGACGGCCCAGACCAGCCGGCCGCGGACCGGTGGCGAGGCCAGCGTCAGCGCGATCGCGACGGAGCCGGCGACGGTGAGCACGAACCCGGCGAGCAGGTGGCTGGTCGCCCAGTCCGACCAGCCGAGCCACTCGGCGAGCTTCAGCGGGAACCCGTGGAACAGGTAGACGACCAGCGTCGCGCCGCCCATGGCCGTGAACCAGCCACGGGCGCGCGGGACGAGCGCGATGACGCTGAGCGCGCCGACGAGCCCGATCACCATCACGACGAGGCGGATCCAGATCGCCGTCTCGGCCTGGTAGCCGAGGTCGTCGTACCCGGCGTCGTAGTAGAGGAACGCGGTGCGTGCCCACTCGTCGGTGGTCCGCGACAGCACGACGATGGCGAGCAGCGCGACGACCGCCGCGCGCCGGACCCACGGGCGGTCGAGGAAGCCCAGCCCGTGCTGGGACAGGTGCAGGCCCAGCACGAAGAACGGCAGCAAGCCGAGGACGCGCGCGAAGCAGAGGACCTGGCCCGAGACGAGGCCGCCGACGAGGCTCAGCACGACGGCGGCCGGGATGACCAGCCAGTGCAGGCGGAGCACGGGCGTGGCGAGCCGCCACATGAACAGGACCGGGAGATACCACATCGCCCAGTGCGGCACGAGCCACAGGTGGCCGGTGTCGACCTGCCCGAGCGCGTGGCGGAAGTAGTAGAGCGCCGGCTCGAAGACCAGGTAGGGCAGGGCCACCGTGGTGAGCAGTGCCACCAGGTGGCGGCGGTCCCAACGGAAGCTGCGGGAGAAGTAGCCGGTGACCAGCACGAACGCCGGGATGTGCCAGAAGTAGAGGAAGTTGTAGACCCACTGCCCGGAGGGCGAGTCGACCAGCAGTCCCAGGGAGTGACCGACCACGACCAGGGTCACCAGGACCATCTTGGTGTTGTCGAGCCACGGGTCGCGCTCGGTCGCCGTGGTCGCCGGCCGGGCCGTTGACACGGACGACCCACCGGTGGACGCAGCGGGGGACTGGTTCACCCGTCGGCGGTACCCGCTCCGGCGGGCCGTCATGCCCGGGTCGCCGGTGGCCTGTGTCACGCGGTCGCGCGCGTGGGCGGGAGCACTAGGTTGGACGCGTGGGCACCCTTCCTCGGCAGCAGCGCGTGGCGGCGTACGCCCTGATCGTGCGCGACGAGCAGGTGCTGCTGTGCCGGCTCTCGGAGCGGATCAGCCCCGAGGAGCGGTGGACCCTGCCCGGCGGCGGCGTCGAGCACGGGGAGCACCCGCGCAACGCCGTGCTCCGCGAGATCGCGGAGGAGACCGGACTGCTGGCGCTGGTGAGCGACACCGCACGGCTCTACTCCGCGCACCTGCCCGGCGCCTGGCGGGCCGGGACCAGGGTCGACGCCCACGCCCTGCGCATCGTCTATGACGGCTGGGTCGCCCCCGACGCGCCGCCACCGCAGGTGGTGGAGGTCGACGGCTCGACCGCCGAGGCCGCCTGGAAGCCCCTCAGCGGGGTGCTCGACGGCTCGGTCCCGGTCGTCCCTCTCGTGGAGGAGGCCCTGGCCGACCACCGGCCCTTCCAGATGCAGCGGGTCGCGGCCTATGCGCTGATCCGGCGCGAGGGGGCGGTGCTGCTCACCCGGATCTCGCCCGTGGGCTACCACACCGGTGCGTGGACGCTCCCCGGCGGCGGCATCGACCACGGCGAGCCCCCCGCCGAGGCGCTCGCCCGCGAGGTGATGGAGGAGTGCGGCGTCGGGTGTGAGGTCGGCGGGCTGCTCGACGTCCACGACCTGCACTTCTCGGGGACCGCGCCGTCGGGCCGGCACGAGGACTACCACGGCATCCACCTGATCTTCGCGGCCACGGTCGCGGGCGACGCCGAGCCGCGGGTCGTCGAGGTCGGCGGCACCACCGACGCCGTCGCCTGGGTGCCGCTCGACGACATCGCACACGGCCGCGTCGAGGTGACCGACGTGGTCCACGCCGCGCTCTCGGCGGGCGGCTCGTGAGCGAGACCGTCTTCACCTATGCCGCTCCCGCGCTGAAGTTCGGCCGTGGGGCGTCGGGGGAGATCGGCTTCGACCTGACGAGGCTCGGCGTCCGCCGGGTGCTGCTCGTCACCGACCCGGGGGTCGCGGCGACGGGCCACCCCGAGCGGGTCGCGGCGGCGATCGCCGCGTGCGGCATCGCCGTGACGACCTACGACGGCGTGCACGTCGAGCCGACCGACGCGTCGATGGAGGACGCCGTGGCGTTCGCCCGCGACGCCGGCCCCGTCGATGCCGTCGTGGCGGTCGGCGGCGGCTCGTCGATCGACACCGCCAAGGCGGTGAACCTGCTCACCACCAACCCGGGCGAGCTCCTGGACTATCTGAACGCCCCGGTCGGCCGGGCCCGGGCGCCGGAGCGACCGCTGCTGCCGCTGGTCGCCGTCCCGACCACGACGGGCACCGGCAGCGAGAGCACCACGATCTGCGTGCTCGACGTGCTCGCCCTGAGGGTCAAGACCGGCATCAGCCACCCGGCGCTGCGTCCGACGCTGGCCGTGGTCGACCCCGACCTGACGGCGAGCCAGCCGGCGATGGTCACCGCGAGCGCCGGGCTCGACATCGTCTGCCACGCGCTCGAGAGCTATACCGCCCGGTGGTACGGCGAACTCCCCGCCAAGGCGCCGGAGCAGCGGGTGCCCTACTGCGGGGCCAACCCCATCGCCGACCTGTGGGCGGAGCGCGCCCTGGGCCTCGTGGCGGGGGCGTTCCGCCGCGCCGTGCGCGGCGACGACGGCGAGGCGCGCGAGCAGATGGCGCTCGCCGCCACCTTCGCCGGCCTCGGCTTCGGCAACGCCGGGGTGCACGTGCCCCACGCCAACGCCTATCCGGTGGCCGGCCGGGTGCGCGACTTCCGGCCGGAGGGCTACCCGGGCGACGAGCCGCTGGTGCCGCACGGCATGGCGGTGTCGCTGACCGCGCCCGCGGCGTTCGCGTTCACCTTCGCCGCCGCACCCGACCGGCACCTCAGGGCGGCGCGGCTCCTCGACCCCGAGGCCCCGGTCTCCGGGCCCGAGGCCCTCCCGGAGGTCCTGCGCCGGCTGATGCGCGATGTCGGCATCCCGTCCGGGCTCGCCGCGGTGGGCTTCGGCGCCGCCGACGTCGAGGGTCTGGTCGAGGGGTCGATGCAGCAGCAGCGGCTGCTCGCGACAGCGCCTCGGGAGGTGACTCCCGAGGACCTCGCGGAGGTGTTCACCGCCTCGCTGGAGAACTGGTGACCGCCGACGTCGTCCCCGACCTGGTCGCCGAGCTCCGCCGCGCCGGCGTCGCGGACGTCGACGACTCCCCGCTCGCGCGGGCCCTCTTCTCCGCCGACGCGTCGCTCTACCGCGTCGTCCCGCAGGTGGTAGCCCGGCCCCGCCACCGCGACGAGCTGCTGGCGGTCCTCGAGGTCGCCCGGTCGACCGGCACGCCGGTCACCATGCGGGGGGCCGGCACGTCCATCGCGGGCAACGCGGTCGGACCCGGGATCGTGGTGGACTGCGTCCGGCACCTGGGCCGCGTGCTGTCGGTCGCGCCCGAGGAGCGGCGCGCGGTCGTCGAGCCCGGCGTGGTGCACGCGACCCTCCAGGCGGCCGCGGCGCCCCACGGGCTGCGCTATGGCCCCGACCCCTCGACGCACACTCGCTGCACGATCGGCGGGATGATCGGCAACAACGCCTGCGGGTCGCGGGCGCTCGGCTATGGCCGCACGGTCGACACCGTGGCCGGACTGGTCGTGGCCTTCGGCACGGGCGAGGTCGCGACGCTGGCGGCGGGGGCCGGCGGGCCGGGCACGGGCTCGCGCGCGGGCGACGCCCTCGTCGACCTGGTCGGGTCGCACCTGGGGGACGTGCGGACGTCGTGTGGCCGGTTCTCCCGGCAGGGCAGCGGCTATGCGCTCGAGCACCTGCTGCCCGAGCGGGAGCGGCGCGTCGACCGGTTCCTGGTCGGCAGCGAGGGGACGCTCGGGCTGGTCCTGGAGGCGACGGTCGACCTCGTCGACGAGCCTGCGGAGAGCCGGCTCCTGCTGCTCGGCTATCCCTCGATGGCCGACGCCGCCGACGCCGTACCCGCCCTGCTCGCGGCCGCCGCCGGCCAGGAGTGGCGGCTCGTCGCCTGCGAGGGACTCGACGCGCGGCTGGTCGAGCCCGTGCGGCGAGCGGGCTGGGCCGTGCCCGACCTGCCGCGGGGTGGTGGCTGGCTGTTCGCCGAGGTCACGTCCGGCTCGGGCCCGGCCTGCGAGGCCGGTGCGGCCCGCCTGGTCGCGGTCGCGGGCGCCGTCGGCGACCGGCTCGTCGACGACCCCGGCGAGGCCGCCGCGCTGTGGCGGATCCGGGAGAGCGGGGCCGGGATCGCGTCGCGCAGCCTGGACCGGCCGGCCCACTCCGGCTGGGAGGACGCGGCGGTCCCGCCGGAGCATCTCGGCGCCTGGCTGCGCGAGTTCGACGAGCTGCTGACCGGGCACGGGCTGCACACCGTGCCCTACGGGCACTTCGGCGACGGCTGTCTGCACGCGCGCATCGACTTCGCCTTCGACGAGCCCGGGCGGCGGGTGTTCCGGCAGTTCCTCGTCGCGTGCGCGACGGCGCTGCGCGCCTACGGCGGCTCGATCTCGGGCGAGCACGGCGACGGGCGGGCGCGCTCGGAGCTGCTGCCGCTGATGTACGACGACGCGACGCTCGCGCTCTTCGGGGCGGCCAAGGCCGTCTGCGACCCCGACGGGCTGCTCAACCCCGGCGTGCTGGTCGACCCGGCTCCCCTGGACGCGGACCTGCGCCCGGGCCGGCCACGCTACGAGCCGCCACTCGCGCTGCGCTTCCCCCAGGACGGCGGGTCCCTGGCGGAGGCGGTGCACCGCTGCACCGGGGTGGGGCTGTGCGTCGCGCCCCGCCCCGCGGCCGTGATGTGTCCCTCGTTCGCCGCCACCCGCGAGGAGAAGGACTCGACCCGCGGCCGGGCGCGCGTGCTCCAGGAGGCGGTCGACGGCACCCTGGTGCACGGGCTCGGCGACCCGGCTGTCCAGGAGGCGCTGGACCTGTGCCTGGCGTGCAAGGGCTGCTCGCGGGACTGCCCGACCGGCGTGGACCTGGCCACGTGGAAGGCCGAGGTGCTCCAGCAGGCCTATGCGCACCGGCGTCGGCCGCGCTCGCACTACACCCTCGGGCGGCTGCCGCGCTGGGTGCGGCTGGTGGGCAGCCGCGGCGCCCTCGCCAACCGGCTGCTGCGCGGCCCGCTCCGGCGGGTGGCGGCGTCGCTGGCCGGCGTCGACCCGCGTCGCTCGCTCCCCGCCCTCGCGCCGGTCCCCCTGCGGGCGTCGTCCGCCGTGGTCGACCGGACGACCGCAGCGCATGGCGTGCCGGACGTGTGGGTCTGGGGGGACACCTTCACCGACGCGTTCCGGCCCGAGACGGCGCACGCGGCGATCTCGGTCCTCGCCGCGGCCGGCGTCACGGCTCGCGTGATCCCCGAGCACGCGTGCTGCGGGCTCACCTGGACCACGACCGGCCAGCTCGACGCCGCCCGGCGGGTCGCCGGTCGCGCGGTCGCCACCCTGGCGCCGTACGTCGAGAGCGGCACGCCGGTCCTCGGTCTCGAGCCGTCCTGCCTGGCCGCCCTCCGCGGCGACCTCGACCAGCTGGTCGACGACCCGCGCGCCGAGGTCGTCGCCCGGGGCGTCCTGACCCTGGCCGAGCTGCTCGAGCGGCTCGACTGGCCACCGCCCGACCTGACCGGTGTCGAGATCGTGGCGCAGCCGCACTGCCACCACGCCTCGGTGCTCGGCTGGGCGGCCGACGAGCGGCTGCTGCGGCGGGCCGGTGCCGACCTGACCGTCGTCGGCGGCTGCTGCGGGCTGGCCGGGAGCTGGGGCATGGAGCCGGGCCACGCCGACCTCTCCCGCGCCGTCGCCGAGACGCAGCTGCTGCCGGCCGTCCGCGCCCACCCGCACGCGGTCGTGCTCGCCGACGGGCTGTCCTGCCGGCACCAGCTGGCCGACCTCGAGGGCGTCGCCGCGCTCACCCTCGCCGAGCTGCTGGCCAGTAGACTGCCGCGGTGAACCCGCGCCACCGACGTCTCATCATCCCGGGGGCGCTGATCCTCCTGCTGGTGATCGTGGTGGTCGCCTCGGTGCTGCGGTGACCGAGGCCCCGTCCGACTCGCTGACCCGGGCGCTGGCCACGCTGCGCGCGGCCCTCGTCGACCCCGAGGGCCTCGTCTCGGCCGTGGCGGCGGGACGGCAGCGCGGCGCGCGTCCGGAGTGGCGCCGGGTCGAGCTGAGGTATGTCGACCTGCGGGCCGGGCGGCACCTGCAGGTGACGTCCTTCGACGAGCGCCAGGCGCACACCCGCAACCACCCGGTGGGGGAGGCGGCCGTGGCCGCCGTCGATGCGCTGCTCGACGCGCCGTTCGGCACCTGGCGGGTCGAGACCACCGACCGGGTCCACCAGCTGCGGGTCACCAAGAAGGGCGAGGGACTGCTGCACACGGCGACGCGGACGGCGCCGGTCGAGGCGGAGCGCGCGCACGACCGCGACAAGGAGCGGCTGCTCGCGCCCGACGACCCGCTGCTGGTGTCGCTCGGGATCGCGACCCGCGACGGGCGGGTCAAGGCGGGGCGGCAGGGGAAGTACCACCAGGTCGAGGAGTTCGTGCGACAGCTCGACGCCGCCCTGGCCGAGGCCTTCGACAAGGGCCACCTGCGGCGGCCGACCCCCGAGGAGCCGCTGCGGGTGGTCGACCTCGGCTGCGGCAACGCCTACCTGACCTTCGCGGCCCATCGGTTCCTGACCGCCGTCCGAGGGCTGCCGGTCGCGTTGACGGGGGTCGACACCAAGACCCAGTCGCGCGACCACAACCGGGCGCTCTCCGCGGAACTCGGCCTCTCCGCCACGTTCCTCGCCGATAGCATCGCCGCTGTGGACCTGGCGCCCGCCCCGGAGGTGGTGCTCGCACTGCATGCGTGCGACACCGCGACCGACGACGCGCTGGCGCGGGCCGTCGAGTGGGAGGCGCCGCTGGTGCTCGCCGCGCCGTGCTGCCACCACGACATCGCCGCCCAGCTGCGGCGCGCGGGCGCGCCCTCGCCGTACGCCTCGCTCACCCGCGACGGCATCCTGCGCGAGCGGTTCGCCGACACCCTGACCGACGCGCTGCGCTCGCTGCTGCTGCGGCTCGCGGGCTACCGCGTCGAGGTCGTCGAGTTCGTCGACAGCGCGCACACGCCGCGCAACACGCTGCTGCGCGCGGTGCGCACCGGGCGTGGTGGGGACGCGCGGGTGCGGGGGGAGTACGACGAGCTGGTGCGGGCCTGGGGGATCCGGCCGCGGCTCGGGGTGCTGCTCGGCTCCCTGCTGGGCCTGCCGGCCGGGTCGGCCGGTGATGTCCGTGCCTAGCCGCGCGGCCCGCGGCGCCGGGTGGCTGGTCGCCCTCGTCGTGGCCTCGGCCGCCCCGATGGCCCCGATGCCTGCCGCCTCGTCGTCGACGCAGGAGGCGGGATCGACGGTCCGGGGCCGGGAGGTGTTCCGGTTCGAGGACGGCCGGATCGACGAGTCGAGCGGCCTGGTCTTCCAGCGCGGCGTCTTCATCACGGTCAACGACTCCGGCAACCCCGCGCTGCTGTTCTCGGTCGACCCCCTGTCGGGCGGCACGGTGCAGACGACCGCGTTCGCCGACAGCCAGGTCGACGTCGAGGCCCTGGCGCCGGCGGGGGGCGACGAGGTCTGGGTCGCCGACATCGGCGACAACGGCGGGGCCCGCCACGTCGTGACCGTCACCCGGGTGGCGGTGGACGGCGCCCAGGTCCCGACCGGCACGACCTATGAGCTCGCCTATCCCGACAAGCTGCGCCTCAACGCCGAGACCCTGATGGCCGACCCGGACGACGGGCGGCTCTATGTCGTCACCAAGTCGGTCCTGGGCGGGACCGTCTATGCGGCGCCCGAGAGCCTCGACCCCGACCGGCCCAACCGGCTCAAGAAGATCGGGCGGGTCGGGGGCATCATCACCGACGGCGCGTTCTTCCCCGACGGTCGCGACATCGTCGTCCGCGACTATGGCCGGGCGGCGATCTACACCTTCCCGGGGCTCCGGCTCGTCGGGGAGTTCGCACTGCCCAAGCAACGGCAGGGGGAGGGGATCACGGTGAGCGCCGACGGCGCCCTCTACCTCAGCTCCGAGGGGCCCCAGCAGGCCGTGCTGCAGGTCAAGGTCCCCCCGGCGCTCCAGCTGGCCATGGACGCCGCGCCCACGCCCTCGCCGACGCCGTCGCCGTCCGACGAGCCCGGGTCCGGCGCCGGCGACGGCTCGGCCGACGGCTCCTCGGGCTCCCTCTCCGAGCGCACCGTCGCCCTGGTCGCCGGCGGCTCGGCGGCCGCCCTGGTGGTGGCGGTCGGACTGGTCGTCCTGCTGCGTCGCCGGCAGCGGGACTGATCGAGGGCGAGGCCGGCGCGCTAGCGTCGACCGCGTGGAGGTCACCGTCGTCCGGGGCGACATCACCGAGCAGGACGTCGACGCCGTCGTCAACGCGGCCAACACCGGCATGCGCGGGGGCGGCGGTGTGGACGGCGCGATCCACCGGCGCGGCGGTCGCTCGGTGCTCGAGGACTGCGTCCGCCGGTTCCCCGACGGCCTGGCCACGGGCGACGCCGGCTGGACGACGGCCGGCGACCTGCCGGCGCGGTGGGTGATCCACGTCGTCGGCCCCGACTTCCGCTCCGGGCAGCGCGACCGGTCCCTGCTGACGTCCTGCTATGCGCGGGCGCTGGCGGTCGCCGACGAGCTGGGGGCGCGGGTCGTCGCCTTCCCGCTCGTGTCGGCGGGGATCTATGGCTGGCCCAAGGACGACGCCATCGCGGCCGCGGTCGACACGCTGCGGTCGACGGCCACCCGGGTCGAGGAGGCGCGGCTCGTGGCCTTCGACGCGACGACGTACGACGAGATCCGCGCGTACCTCGTCGGCTGATGAGTCCCACGCGTCGCAGGAGTCACCGGGGGTGGCCGAACCTCGCACTGGTGGTGCGAAACTTCGGCCAACCAGTGCGGGTTTCCCCGCTCGAGCGGGGAAACCGACCCGCCCCAGCCCTCAGAGCCGCTCGACCACGAAGTCGATGCACCGCGTGAGGGCGGCGACGTCGGCGGGGTCGACGGAGGGGTACATCGCGATGCGCAGCTGGTTGCGGCCGAGCTTGCGGTAGGGCTCGGTGTCGACCACCCCGTTGGCGCGGAGCACCGCGGCGACCCGGTCGGCGTCGATCGACCCGTCGAAGTCGATGGTGCCGATGACGAGGGAGCGGGCGGCGGGGTCGGCGACATAGGGCGTGGTGTAGGGCGTCGCCTCGGCCCAGCCATAGAGCGCGGTCGACGAGGCCGTGGTCCGCTCGACCATCCCCGTCAGGCCGCCCTGGGCGTGCATCCAGTCGAGCTGCTCGGCCATCAGGAAGAGCGTCGCGACCGACGGGGTGTTGTAGGTCTGGTTCTTCCGCGAGTTGTCGATCGCGGTCGGGAGGTCGAAGAAGGCCGGGACGTGCCGGTCGGTGGCAGCGATCTCGGCGGCCCGCTCGAGCGCGGCCGGCGACATCAGCGCCAGCCACAGCCCGCCGTCGGAGGCGAAGCACTTCTGGGGCGCGAAGTAGTAGGCGTCGACCTGGCTCGCGTCGAGAGGCAGCCCACCAGCGCCGGAGGTCGCGTCGACGAGCACCAGCGCTCCGTCGGTGCCGGCGGGGCGGACCACGTCGGTCATCACGGCGGTCGAGGTCTCGTTGTGCGCCCACGCATAGGCGTCGACGCCCTCCTCGGCGTAGGGCGCCGGCCGGCTGCCGGGGTCGGAGGAGACGACCGTGGGCGCGCCGAGCCAGGGGGCGGCGGCCGCGGCCTTGGCGAACTTGGAGGAGAACTCGCCGAAGGACAGGTGCTGGCTGCGCTCCCGGATGAGGCCGAAGGTCGCGATGTCCCAGAAGGCGGTGGCCCCGCCGTTGCCCAGCACGACCTCATAGCCGTCGGGCAGCGCGAACAGCGCGGCCAGCCCCTCGCGGACCCGGCCGACGACGTTGCGGACCGGGGCCTGGCGGTGCGAGGTGCCCATCAGCGACGTCCCGGTCGCGGCCAGCGCGTCGAGGTGGGCGGCGTCGATCTTGGACGGCCCGGCGCCGAAGCGCCCGTCGGCGGGCAGCAGGTCGGCGGGGATCGTGATGGCCTGGGCGTCGGTGCTCATCGGGCAACCTTTCGGCGGATCCGGGTGGGGTGCCTGACGACGCTGTCAGCGCGTCTATTGTGGCATCCGCCCGAGCCGCCGACCGACGGGGGAGCCCACCGTGAACACCGACCGCGCCACCGAGGTGCGCTTCGAGCGGGTGCCGATCACCCACCCGGACGCCGCGCTGCTGGTCGAGGAGGTGCAGGCGGAGTACGTCGTCCGCTACGGCAACCGCGACCGCACCCCGGTCGAGCCGGCGATGTTCGAGCCGCCCTCCGGCGCCTTCTTCGTGGGGTACGTCGAGGGGCGACCGGCGGTCTCCGGGGCGTGGCGCCGGCGCACCGACGTCACGGCCCACGGCACCGCCGTCTCCGCCGAGGTGAAGCGGATGTATGTCACCGCGGACCTGCGTGGCCGTGGCCTGGCCCGTGCCATGCTCGCCCGGCTCGAGGACACCGCCCGCGCCGACGGCGCGGAGGTGATGATCCTCGAGACCGGCCTCAAACAGCCCGAGGCGATCGGGCTCTACGAGTCGGCGGGCTACACCCGGATCCCGGGCTTCGCCTTCTACAAGGACTCCCCGCAGAACCGCTGCTATGCCCGCCCTCTCTGACGCCGAGATGGGACTCGCGGTCCGCCGAGGTGGGACTCGCGGTCAGCCATAGTGCGGCAGGTCGGCGAAGTCCTTCTCCACCACGGCCCGGTCCTCGGGGTCGGCGACCTCGACCGCGCGCGCGGCGGCCATCGCGGCGTCGCCGTCGGCGGTCCGGCCGAGCGCCCAGAGCGCGCGGGCCCGGGCCTCGTGGGCGTAGGCCAGGTCGAAGTCCGCGATGCCGTGCTCGGCGCAGACGGCCAGGCAGCGGTCCGCCGAGACCAGGCCGCGCTCGGGCTGCCGGGTGGCGACCAGGGCCCGCGCGATCATGTAGGACGCCCGCGTCTCGTTGGCGGGGCCGGTGCCGGTCGCGCGCTGCCAGTGGTAGGCCGCGGTGTAGGCCCGCCGCAGCATCTCCTCGTCGTCCTCGGCCGACCGTTCGGGCTTCCCCAGCAGGTCCCAGACGCTGTTGTTGGCCTCCACGCCCTGGCGCCGGTGCCAGTCGCTGACGGGCGACTCGCTCACCGGGGTCTCGTCCTCGGCCGGGGGCAGCGACCGGCCGGTCTCGAGCAGGGTCTTCATGCCGTCGAGGATCCACACCCAGCCGTCCTTGACGCTGGCCCAGGTGAGCGGGCTGAACGCCAGGTCGCCGTGGACGAGCCGGACCCGGGTGAGCTCGGGACCGACCTGCTCGACGGTCCACTCCACGCGGCTGGGCGGCTCCTCGGACATGGCGGCGTCATAGAGCACGCGCCACGTGTGCACGAACCGTCCGGGCGTGCCGTCGCCGGGCGGTGTCATCTCCTCGACGACCCCCTCGGAGGCGTCGCGCCCGTCGTCGGTGACCTTGCGGTAGGGCTGGCCCGGCTCGGGAGGCGCGAGGAACGACGTCCCGTGGAAGTACTGGCGGGTCCACTCGGAGTCGGTGATCGCGGTCCACACCCGGCTCGCGTCCGCGTTGATGTAGATCTGGTAGATGTGCGTCGTCACGGCCATCTCAGGCCTCCTGTTCGTGCTCGTCGAGGTGCAGCTGGAGGCCCACGAGGGCCGAGGTGAAGCGGGCGGCGTACTTGCTGATCCACCGGTTGGCGATCTGCTCGATCGGCACCGGGTTGAGGTGCAGGGTGCGGGTGCGGCCGTGGCGGGTGCCGACCACGAGGCCGGCCTCCTCGAGGACGCCGAGGTGCTTCATCACGCCGAACCGGCTCATCGACTCCTCGAAGCGCTCGGCGAGCTCGCCGACGGTCTGTCCGTCCCGCTCGAACAGCGCGTCGAGGATCTCGCGTCGCGTCGGGTCGGCCAGCGCCCGGAAGACCTCGTCCACGCTGCGACCATAGGTGACCATTTGGTCACATGTCAAGGAGTGCTGGTGACGGTTCACCATGGGATGCAGGCGAGCTGTCACTTCCCTCGGTGTGCACACCAGGGGAAGTGACAACTGCCCGACATCCCATGGTGAACCGACACCTCCCAGGCCTACGCTCGGGCGATGATCGTCGCGCTGCACACCCTGGTCTACGCCCACGACGTCGAGGCCTGCCGGGCCTTCTTCCGCGACGTGCTCCGGCTCCCGCACGTCGACACCGGCGGCGGCTGGCTGATCTTCAAGACCGGGCCGAGTGAGCTCGGCGTGCATCCCGACCGCTGGGAGCACGAGGGGCAGACCGGCCGGACCACCCAGCAGTTCGACCTGTCGCTGGCCTGCGACGACCTCGACGCGACGATGGCCGAGCTCGGCGAGCGGGGCGCGCAGTTCGAGGGCGAGGTCGAGCAGCAGAGCTGGGGTCGCACGGTGATGCTCGCGGTCCCGGGCGCGGCCGGCTCGATGCTCCTCTACCAGCCGGCCTACGACCCGCCGGCGCTGATGCCCTGAGGCCGGCGGGGTAGCGCGCGTCAGGAGACGACGACGTAGCGCTCGTCGGTGATCTCGCGGCCCCAGTAGGCCGCGTCCGGCAGGGGGCGTACGGCGCCCGTCCGCCCGGCGCGGGCGAGGAGGGCCAGCGTCTCGGCGGCGGAGAGGCCGGCGCCGTTGGACCACAGGCCCTCGACGAGCACCAGCCGCCCGCCGTCGCCCAGCAGGTCGGCCCACCGGAGGAGCGCGGAGACCGGGTTGGGGAGCGCCCAGAGCACGTGCCGGCAGAGCACCACGTCGAAGCGGCCGTCCAGGTCCGGCGCGGCGGCGTCCCCGACCCGGAAGGTGGGCCGCTCGGCGTCGCCGCGCTTGGCCAGCGCAAGCTCGATCATCGCGGGGGAGACGTCGACGCCCTCGACGTCGAAGCCCTCCTCGGCGAGCAGCAGCGAGAGCGTGCCCGTGCCGCAGCCCAGGTCGGCGACCCGTGCCGGAGCGGAGGGGAGCACGTCGAGCAGGAGGTCGCGCCAGGCCGCCCGCACCGCGGGGTCGCGCAGGCCGTGGTCGGCCGGCTCGTCGAAGGCCGGTGCCTCGGCGTCCCAGGTCTCGGCCGCTCGTCGCGCCGCCCAGGTGGCGCGGTCGATGCCGAGGACGACCTCGCCCTGCTCCCAGCCCTCGGTCGGTGCCTCGCCGGGATGGCTGCGCTCGTAGGTCATGCCGAGGTGCTCCATGACCCGGCGCGAGGCGACGTTGACGGTCATCGTCTCGCTCCAGACCCGGGTGAGCCCGGCCGCCCCGAACCCGTGATCCAGCAGGGCCAGGGAGCCCTCCGTCGCCAGGCCGCGGCCCCAGGCCGTCTGCGGGAGGCGGTAGGCGATCTCGGCCACACCGGCCTCCTCACCCTCGCGGATGAGACCCCACACACCGACGAACTCGTCGGCGACGAAGCCGGCCCAGAAGCCGAGCCCCTCCTGGTCGGCGACCCAGTGCGGGAAGGAGCGCATGGTGCGCTCCGGGGGGAAAGCCTCGCCGCTGATGAACCGCATCACCTCGGGGTCGGCGTTCATGGCGACCACGAACGGCGCGTGCTCCTCGGCCAGCGGCACGAGCCGCAGCCGCTCGGTCGTGAGCGTCGGCCGGCCCACCCTGTCGGTCAGCGCTCGGCCCAGCCCGGGTGCCAGCCCTCGACGTCGCTGGCGGCGCGGGCGGAGGGCCCGGTGTAGATCGCCGACGGCCGGATCAGCCGGCCGGTGCGCTTCTGCTCGAGGATGTGGGCCGACCAGCCGGCGGTGCGCGCACACGTGAACATCGAGGTGAACATGTTGGCCGGCACCCCGGCGAAGTCGAGCACGATGGCCGCCCAGAACTCCACGTTGGTCTCGAGCACCCGGTCGGGCCGACGCTCGCGGAGCTCGGCCAGCGCGGCCTTCTCGAGGGCCTCGGCGACCTGGTAGCGGGGGACGTCGAGCTCGCGCGCCGTACGGCGGAGCACGCGGGCGCGCGGGTCCTCGGCGCGATAGACCCGGTGGCCGAAGCCCATCAGCCGCTCGCCGTTGTCGAGCAGCTCCTTGACGTAGGCCGAGGCGTCGCCGCGCTGCTCGACCTCCTCGATCATGTGGAGCACCCGCGAGGGGGCGCCACCGTGCAGCGGGCCGCTCATCGCGCCGATGGCGCCGGAGAAGGCCGCCGCGACGTCGGCGCCGGTCGAGGTGATCACCCGGGCGGTGAACGTGGAGGCGTTCATGCCGTGCTCGGCCGCGGAGGTCCAGTAGGCGTCGATCGCCCTGACCTGCTTGGGATCGGCCTCGCCCTTCCAGCGGATCAGGAACTTGTCGGCGAGCGACTCGCCGAGGTCGACCTCGCGCTGGGGGACCACGGGGATGCCGAGCCCGCGCGCGGCCTGGGCGGCATAGGACAGCACCATGACGGCGACCCGGGAGAGGTCGAGCCGGGCCTGCTCGTCGGAGATGTCGTAGGTCTGGCCCATGCCCAGCATCGGAGCGAGCATCGCGACGGCGGCCTGGACGTCGGCGCGCACGTCGCCGGTGCGGATGGGGATCGTGAACGGCTCGGCGGGCGGGAGGCCGGGCTCGTAGGCGCCGTCGATGAGCAGTCCCCAGACCTTCTCGAACGGCACGCGCCCGACGAGCTCCTCGATGTCGACACCGCGGTAGCGGAGCGCCGACCCCTCCTTGTCGGGCTCGGCGATCTCGGTGGCGAACGCGACGATGCCTTCCAGCCCGTGGTAAACCTCGGTCATGTGACTCCTCAGTGCTCGCGGGCCGCGGGTCGCGCGGCGCCGGTGGGACATTGTGCCGTGGAAGCCGTGCGGGCGCACCCGGCGTTCCGCTGGGCTGCACCCGACTAGGGTCGGTGCCATGGATCTGCGCAGCATCGTCGGCGACTTCGACACGGGTCGGCTCCAGGATGTCATCGACCTGGTGACGGGGCCCCTGGGCGAGCACGGAGAGGGCCGGTCGTGACGGGGACGACGGACTGGGCCGCGCTGCGCGAGGAGTACTCCCGGGGCGGGCTCGACGAGTCCGACCTGACCCCCGACCCGTTCGAGCTGTTCGACCGGTGGCTGCTCCAGGCGGTCGAGGCGGGGCTGCCCGAGCCCAACGCGATGGTGGTGGCGACGGCGACACCGCAGGGGGTGCCGTCCGCGCGGTTCGTGCTCCTCAAGGGGGTGACCCCGGCCGGCTTCGTCTTCTTCACCAACCAGCGCTCGCGCAAGGGGAGCGAGCTGGCGGCCAACGCGGCCTGCGCGCTGCTGTTCCCGTGGCACCCGCTGCAGCGTCAGGTGCGCGTCGACGGCGTCGCCGGGGAGCTGCCGCGCGAGGACGTCGAGGCCTACTTCGCCACCCGGCCCCGGGGAGCGCAGCTCGGGGCGTGGGCGTCCCACCAGTCCCAGGACATCGCCGGACGCGACGCGCTGCGGCGGGCGTACGCCGCCGCCGAGGAGCGCTTCGACGGGGTCGAGGTCGTGCCGCCACCCGAGGAATGGGGCGGCTACCTCGTCGTCCCGGAGGCCTTCGAGTTCTGGCAGGGCCGGCGCAGCCGGCTGCACGACCGGCTCGTCTACCGCCGCACGCCGGCGGGATGGAGCACCGCGCGGCTGGCGCCGTGAAAACGACTTGTGAGTGAGCGCTCACTCATTTAGAGTGGCGGGGTGACCCCTCGCGCCGCCCCGATGACCTCCCAGGATCGCCGTCGGGCGATCGTCGAGGCGGTGGTCCCCCTCGTCATCGAGTCGGGGGCGATGCCGACCACCCGTGAGATCGCCCAGGCGGCCGGGGTCGCGGAGGGCACGATCTTCCGCGTCTTCGACGACAAGGTGGCGCTGCTGATGGCGGTCGCCGAGCACGTCCTCAACCCGCCCGGGCGCGACGAGGCCTTCCAGGAGATGGTCCTCTCGACCCCCGACCTGCACGCCAAGGTCCGCCTCGTCGTGGGGCGCATGCAGGAGACCTCCCGGCGCGCGATGAGCATCCTCATGGTGCTGCGCCACCAGGCGATGGCCGGCCACCTGGCCAAGCCCCCGCACGCCCACACCGGAGGCGAGCCCGGCCCGCCGGACTTCGTGCTTCGCGCCAACGCCGTGCTGCTCGAGCGGCTGACCTTCGTGTTCGAGCAGCACCGTGACGAGCTCCGCACCGACCCCGGCACCGCGGCCCTCGTGCTGCGCAGCCTGGTCTTCGGTGCCCAGCACCCCGGGATGAGCGGTCAGCCCACGCTCGGACCCGACGAGATCGCCGACGCCGTCCTGCACGGCGTGACCCGAAAGGACCACCCATGCTCCTGACGCTGCTGCGCACCCGGCTGGCCCCCTATGTCAGCTGGCTCGGAGCGGTGGTGCTCTTCCAGCTGATCAGCACCGTCGCGATGCTCTACCTGCCCAGCCTCAACGCCGACATCATCGACAAGGGCGTGACCCAGGGCGACACCGGCGAGATCTGGCGCCTCGGCGCGATCATGCTCGCCATCACCGTCGTCCAGGTCTGCTGCTCGGTGGGTGCGGTCTACTTCGGCGCGCGCACGTCCATGGCCTTCGGGCGCGACGTCCGCCGCGACCTGTTCCACCAGGTCGGCACGTTCTCCCAGCGCGAGCTCCAGCAGTTCGGCGCGCCCTCGCTGATCACCCGCACCACCAACGACGTGCAGCAGGTGCAGATGCTCGTGCTGATGTCGTGCACGCTGATGATCACGGCGCCGATCATGCTGGTCGGCGCGACCTTCATGGCGATGCGCGAGGACCTCGGCCTCTCCTCGCTGCTGGCGGTGATCATCCCGGTGCTCGTGCTCTGCGTCGGGTTCGTCGTCAGCCGGATGGTGCCCGGCTTCCGCAAGATGCAGCCGCGCATCGACGAGGTCAACCGGGTGCTGCGCGAGCAGATCACCGGAGTCCGCGTGGTCCGCGCGTTCGTCCGGGAGCCGCACGAGACCGACCGGTTCGCGACGGCGAACGGCGACCTGACCGAGGTGGCCGTCTTCACCGGCCGCTGGATGGCGACGATGTTCCCGTTGGTCATGCTCGTCGTCAACGTCTCCAGCGTGGCCGTGCTCTGGTTCGGCGGTCACCGGGTCGACAACGGCGACATGCAGGTCGGGGCGCTGACGGCGTTCCTGGCCTACCTCATGCAGATCCTGATGTCGGTGATGATGTCGACCTTCATGCTCATCATGATCCCGAGGTCCTCGGTGAGCGCCGACCGGATCATGGAGGTGATCGGCACCGAGTCGTCGGTCCGTCCCGACCCCGACCCGGTCCGCTCCGTCGCCAGCCACGGGGTGATGGAGGTCGACGACGTCACCTTCGCCTACCCCGGCGCCGACGAGCCCGTGCTCCACGACGTGTCCTTCGCTGCCGCCCCCGGCGAGACGGTCGCCGTCATCGGGTCCACGGGCGCCGGCAAGACCACGCTGGTCAACCTGGTGCCGCGGCTCTTCGACGTGACCGGGGGCGAGGTGCGCATCGACGGCGTCGACGTGCGCCGGCTCGCGCCCGACCTGCTGTGGGGCACGATCGGGCTCGTCCCGCAGCGGGCGTTCCTCTTCAGCGGCACGATCCGCAGCAACCTCCAGCACGGCAAGCCCGACGCCACCGACGAGGAGATCTGGGAGGCGCTCGACATCGCGCAGGCGCGCGACTTCGTCGAGGACCTGCCCGACGGCCTGGACGCCGAGGTCGCCCAAGGTGGCACCAACTTCTCCGGCGGGCAGCGGCAGCGGCTCGCGATCGCGCGCGCCGTCGTACGACGTCCGGAGATCTACCTGTTCGACGACGCGTTCTCCGCACTCGACCTCGCGACCGACGCGCGGCTGCGGGCGGCGCTGCGACCGGTGACCCGGGAGGCGACCGTGCTGATCGTCGCGCAGCGGGTGTCGACGATCCGCGACGCCGACCGGATCGTCGTGCTCGACGGCGGCCGGGTCGTCGGCACCGGCACCCATGCGGAGCTGCTCGCCGACAACCCGACCTACCAGGAGATCGTCGCGTCCCAGCTGAGCGCGGAGGAGGCGGCATGACCGAGAAGACCGCGGAGACGACCACCGCGCCGACCGGCGGCGCACCGCTCAAGGAGACCGAGCGGATCCGCTCGACCGGCGGCGGCCCCGGCCACGGGCCCTGGGGCGGCGGCATGGTCGGCCAGAAGGCCATGACGTTCGGCCCGTCCGCCAAGCGGCTGGTGCGTCGGATGGCCCCCCAGCGGGTCAAGGCGACGGCCGTCCTGCTGCTGGCCGTGTGCTCGGTGAGCCTGTTCTCGATCGGGCCCAAGGTGCTCGGCCATGCCACCAACCTGATCTACGAGGGTCTGGTGGGGTCCCGGCTCGGCGAGAGGATGCCGGTGGGGACCACCAAGGCGGACGCCGTCGCCGCGCTCCGGGCCGCCGGGCAGGACAAGCTCGCCGACATGGTCGCGAGCATGAACGTCGTGGTCGGGCAGGGCGTCGACTTCTCGGCGGTGGGTCGGGTGCTGACCTGGGTGCTGGTGATCTATGTCGGCGCCGCGCTCCTCGGCTGGCTCCAGGGCTACCTGCTCAACGACGTGGTGCAGAGCACGGTCTACACGATGCGCGCCGACGTCGAGGACAAGATCAACCGGCTGCCGCTCGGCTTCTTCGACAAGCAGCCGCGCGGGGAGCTGCTGTCCCGGGTCACCAACGACATCGACAACGTCAGCCAGGCGCTCCAGCAGACCATGAGCCAGCTGCTCACCTCGCTGCTGACGGTGGTCGCCGTGCTCGGGATGATGTTCTGGATCAGCCCGCTGCTGGCGCTGGTCGCGCTGGTCGTCGTCCCGATCACGATGGTCGTCGCGGCCGTGGTGATGAAGCGGTCGCAGGGGCTCTTCGTGGCCCAGTGGCGCCGCACGGGCATCCTCAACGGCCACATCGAGGAGACCTTCTCCGGCCACCACCTGGTCAAGGTGTTCGGGCGCCAGGCCGAGGTCGAGCGCGCCTTCACCGAGCAGAACGAGGAGCTCTACCAGGCGTCGTTCGGCGCCCAGTTCGTCAGCGGGCTGATCATGCCGATCATGATGTTCATCGGGAACCTCAACTACGTCGTGATCGCCGTCCTCGGCGGCATGCGCGTGGCGAGCGGCACGATGAGCCTGGGTGACGTGCAGGCGTTCATCCAGTACACGCGCCAGTTCAGCCAGCCGCTGTCGCAGGTCGCGTCGATGATGAACCTGCTCCAGTCCGGCGTGGCCTCGGCCGAGCGCGTCTTCGAGCTGCTCGACGCCGAGGAGCAGGAGCCCGACCGGGTCCCCGCCGGCGCGCTGCCCGCGCAGACCCGGGGCGAGGTGCGCTTCGACCACGTGGCGTTCTCCTACGACCCGGAGCGTCCGCTCATCGAGGACCTGTCGCTCGTCGCCGACCCCGGTCACACGGTGGCGATCGTCGGCCCGACCGGCGCCGGCAAGACCACGCTGGTCAACCTCGTCATGCGGTTCTATGAGGTGGGCGCCGGCCGGATCACGCTCGACGGCGTGGACATCGCCGAGCTGCCGCGCGCCGTACTCCGCGACCAGATCGGCATGGTGCTCCAGGACACCTGGCTGTTCGCCGGGACGATCCGCGACAACATCGCCTACGGCAAGCCGGGAGCGACCGAGGAGGAGATCCTGGCGGCGGCGCGGGCGACGTTCGTGGACCGGTTCGTGCACGCGCTGCCCGACGGCTACGACACGCTCATCGACGACGAGGGCTCCAACCTGTCCGCGGGCGAGCGACAGCTGGTCACCATCGCGCGGGCGTTCCTGTCCGACCCGGCGCTGCTGATCCTCGACGAGGCGACCTCGTCGGTCGACACCCGCACCGAGCTGCTGCTCCAGCACGCGATGGCGGCGCTGCGGACAGACCGGACCTCGTTCGTGATCGCCCACCGGCTCTCCACGATCCGCGACGCCGACCTGATCCTGGTCATGGAGGACGGCGCGATCGTCGAGCAGGGCACCCACGACGAGCTGCTGGTCGCCGACGGGGCCTATGCCCGCCTCTACCAGGCGCAGTTCACGGCTGCGGTGGCGTGAGGCCCGTCGGTTGCCGGCCTCTCGGAGGGCCTGGACATGCAGCGACCCGCAGGCGTGGTCCGGGTGGACCGCACCGGGGGACGTGCCCGGTTCGCCTGCGGGTCGGGTAGCTGCTTGGGATTCGCCAGCAGCTCCCGGGTCTCTCAACCCGGGATGTTGCTGGGGCTGCTAGCGAGCAGCCACCTCACGCGTCCCTGAAGCATTCATTCTTCGGACCACCTCCTTTCCCGTGTACCGCACACCGTAGGTCGCGCCCGGGGGTGGGACAAGACATTTCTCACTGGGCGATCAGGCGTGGCGTCGAGGCCGTGGCGGAGTGCTGATCTCGTGGGGGAGGGGGTGATCGGCGACCCGGGGGCCATGCGGTTTGGCCACAATCCGCGCGGTTCCGGGGGCCGAACGTGCGGTTCGCGTCCAATCAGTGGGGTACGACGACCGCCGTACCCCACCGACGGCGACCCGCACCTCACGGGAACCAGCGGTCACACCGACGACCCGAAGCCGGCACTTGGCGCGCGAAGTTTCGGCCGCCCAGTGCGGGTTTCACCGCCTAGGCGGGGAAACCGACACCCCGCGGTCCCCGGGACCGGTCACCCGCGTGGGTGTGCGAAGGCCACGCGGGAGACCGGTCGGGGAGCCCTCAGGCAGAGACAGCGCCGGCGGGCTCGGGGGTGACCACACCGACGGAGCGGACCTGGCTGGCGCCGGTCAGCTCGGTGTAGGACAGCACGGGCAGGCGGCCCAGGGCGGGGCGGATGAGGCGCCGTACGGCGGCACGCAGCGCGGGCGAGCAGACGAGGACGGGGCGGATGTTCTGGTTCTCCGCGTGCGCGGTCAGCTGGGCCAGGTCGGTGAGCAGCTGGGACGCGGTGTCGGGGTCGAGGACGACGACCGAGCCGTGCTCGCCGGCGCGGAGGTGCTCGAGCATCCGCTGTTCGAGCAGCGCGTCGAGGCTGATGACCGAGACCGTGCCCTCGCTGAGGTAGGGCGACACGATCGCGGGCCCGAGTGCGGCCCGGGCCGCCTCGACGAGCTGGTCGATGTCCTTGGTGGCCTGGGCGCGCAGCGACAGGGCCTCGAAGATCCGCGTGAGGTCGCGGATCGAGACGCCCTCGTCGAGCAGCATCTGGAGGATCCGCTGCACCTCGCCGAGGCTGAGCATGGCGGGGGTGAGCTCCTCGATGACCACGGGGTGGGTGCGCTTGACGACGTCGGTGAGCATCTTGACGTCCTCGCGGCCGAGCAGCCGGGCGGCGTGCTGGGTGACGACCTCGGCGAGGTGGGTCGTGATGACCGAGGCCCGGTCGACGACCGTGGCGCCGGACAGCTCCGCCTGGGTGCGCAGCTCTGCCGGGATCCACTTGGCGTCGAGGCCGAACACCGGCTCGAGCGTCGGCTCGCCGGGCAGCGAGCCGAGGAACTCGCCGATGGCGAGCACGGTGCCGGCGGGCGCCTCGCCGCGCGCGACCTCGATGCCGAACAGCTTGATGGCGTAGGTCTTGGGCGGCAGGTCGAGGTTGTCGCGCGTGCGCACCGGCGGGATGACCACGCCGATGTCGGAGGCGACCTTGCGGCGCAGCGCCTTGACCCGGTCGAGCAGGTCGCCGCCCGCGCGCGGGTCGACGAGGTCGATCATGTCGGCGGACAGCTCGAGGCCGAGCGGGTCGACGAGCAGCTCGGCCGCGATGTGCTCGGGGGAGTCGAGGTTGGGCACGTGGTCGGCGGCGACCTCGAGCGCGGCGAGCTCCTCGGCGGCGGACTCCTCGGGCACGCGGGTCGAGGCCAGCAGCATCGCGCCGCCGGCGGCGATGAAGGGCAGCTTGGGCAGCCCGGGGAGCAGGCACAGGAACAGCGCCGCGAAGCCGGCGACGCGCAACGGCGTCCGGTGCCGGCCCATCTGGCGCAGGATGTCGGAGCCCATGTCCTCGTCGCCGGTCGACCGGGTCACGATCAGACCGGTGCCGACGGAGAGCAGCAGCGCCGGGATCTGGGAGACGAGACCGTCACCGACCGAGAGCAGGGAGTAGGTCGACACGGCGTCGCTGAACGACATCCCCATCTGGGCCATGCCGACCGCGAAGCCGCCGACGAGGTTGACGATCGTGATGATGATGGCGGCGATCGCGTCGCCCTTGACGAACTTGGAGGCACCGTCCATCGCGCCATAGAAGTCCGCCTCGGCGTGCACCTCTGCGCGGCGCCGGCGGGCCTCGTCCTCGTCGATGAGCCCGGAGTTGAGGTCGGCGTCGATGGCCATCTGCTTGCCGGGCATCGCGTCCAGGGTGAAGCGCGCGCCCACCTCGGCGACGCGGCCGGCGCCGTTGGTGATGACGACGAACTGGATGACCAGCAGGATGGCGAACACGATCAGGCCGACGACCAGCGAGCCTCCGACCACGAAGTGGCCGAAGGTGTCGATGACCTTGCCGGCATAGCCGTCGATCAGGACCAGCCGGGTGGCGCTCACGTTGAGCGCGAGCCGGAAGAGCGTCATCACCAGGACGACGGCCGGGAAGGCGGCGAAGTCCAGGGGGCGGTGCACGAACATCGTCGTGAGCAGGATCAGCAGCGCGGTCGTGATGTTCACCGCGATGAGGAGGTCCAGGACGATCGCGGGCAGGGGGACCACCAGCATCACGACGATCATCACGATGCCGAGCGGCACGGCGAGCTGCGTGAGGCGCTTCAGGGGCACGGGGGCAACCTTCCGGAGGTCCGAGCCCTCCGTGGCCCGTGGGTGGCGCCGTCCTGGCGTCAGCCGGTGGATCGGCCGAGGACGGCCAGACCTGAGGGTTTCCGGTGCCGCGCGCGGTGCCGCGCCCGCCCGACATCGGGCAGGACGGAGGTCGGTCGCGGGCTGACGTGCTCGCCGGCTCCGCGGCCCTGGCGCTTGCGGCTGATGACGAACGCCAGCACCTGGGCGACGGCCGCGAACAGCTCGGGCGGGATCTCCTGGCCGACCTGGGTGTGCCGGTAGAGCGCGCGAGCCAGGGGGACGTCGCGGACGAGGGGTACGCCGTTGTCGGTCGCCGACTGTCGGATGCGCTGCGCGATCGCGCCCGCACCTCGGGCGACGACCCGGGGAGCCCCGCGCTCGGGCTGGTAGCGCAGCGCGACGGCCACGTGCGTCGGGTTCACGAGCACGACGTCGGCGGTGGGGATGTCGGCCATCATCCGGTTGCGGGCGGCCGCCAGCTGGCGGGACCGGATCGCGGCCTTGATGAGGGGGTCGCCCTCGGTCTGCTTGGCCTCGCGCTTGACCTCGTCCTTGGTCATCCTGGCCTTCTTGCCGACCCGGCGGCGCTGGAACGCATAGTCCGCGGCGGCCATCACGAGCCCGGCGAGGGCGACGTTGCGCAGCAGCCCGAGGATGTGGCCGGTCGCCACCTCGATCACCGCCGAGATGGGGACCATCCCGCCGATCAGCGGCATCAGCCCCTTGACCGTGCTCCACACGAGCGCGGCCACGATGCTCGACTTGAGCAGCATCTTGGCACCCTCCCAGAGCGCGTTGGGGCCGAAGACGCGCTGCGCGCCCTTGATGACGTTGAGCTTGCTGAAGGAGGGCTTGATGCTCTTGGTGGCGAGATAGAAGCCACCCTGCGCCAGCGCGGCCCCGACGCCGATGACCATGACGCAGGCACCGAGCAGCACGAGGGTCAGCAGCACGTGAGACAGGCCGTGCCCGAGCAGGGAGCGCGCCTCGGCGATGCTCGGGTCGCCCGCGAGCCGCAGGTCGTCGGTCATCAGGTTGCGCAGCGCGCCGAGCTCACGGCTGGCCAGCGGCGGCAGCACGAGCGCCACCATCATCATCGCGCCCCACGCGCCCAGCTCCTGGGTGCGCGGGACGGTGCCTTCCTTCTTGTTCTCCTTCTTCTTGCGTGCGGTGGGTTGTTCGGTGCGCTCCTCGCTCACGTCGTCACCCCGCTCCCGACATCGTGGACATCGCGCGCATGACGAGGTCGAGCATGCGGTCCAGGGCCTGGGGGAGGACCGGGAAGGAGAGGCCCAGCAGCAGGAGGGTGAGGCCGATCTTGGCCGGGAACATCACGTTGATCGCGTTGAGCTGCGGAGCGACCTTGGTCAGCAGGGCCAGGCCCAGGTCAGCGATGAACAGCACGGCGATCATCGGCAGCGCGATCTGCAGCGCGGTCACGAAGAACATCGAGAACGCGGTGACGAGCAGGTTCGGTCCCCAGCTCGTGCCGGGCGTCGTCCCCAGCGGCATGAACTCGAAGGTCTTGAGCAGCCCGCCGATGACGAGCAGGTGGCCCCCGGAGACGAACAGCAGGGCCGTCGCGATCTGCTGGTGGAAGCCGCCGAACACGGTGCTCGAGTTCATGCCCAGCGGGTCGAAGCCCTGGGCGAGGGAGAAGCCGCCGAAGACGTCGATCAGGCTGCCGGCGGTGGCGATGGCGGCGAGCAGCAGCATGGTCACGAAGCCCATGCCGACGCCGACGACGACCTGGGTGAGCACGTTGAGCACGAGGGCGGGCAGGCTGACGGGCACGTCGCCGGAGATGGCGGGGGCGACCGCGATGGCCAGCGCGACGGACAGGACGACCTTGGCGGTGATCGGGACGGCCTTCGCGGCGAACGGGGGTACGACGACCAGCCACGACACGATGCGCACCGAGGCCAGGAGGAAGGCCACGAGCTGCTCGCCCTGGACCGTCAGCGTCATCGAGGTGCGCCGCTCAGGAGAGGAGGCCCGGGAGCCGGTCGAAGAGGTCGTGGGTGAAGTCCACCAGGGTGTGCAGCATCCAGTTGCCCGAGATGAGCAGGGCGATGCCGACGCCGACCAGCTTGGGCACGAAGGCGAGCGTGAACTCCTGGATCTGGGTCATCGACTGGAACAGGGAGATCGTGAAGCCGATGACCAGCGAGGTCAGCAGGATCGGGGCCGAGAGCTTCAGCGCCACCATCATCGTCTGGAGCGCGATCTCGATGACGGACGAGTCGGTCATCAGCCACCCCCATAGCTCGCGACGAGGGACTTGATGATGAGGGCCCATCCGTCCACCATCACGAACAGCAGCAGCTTGAAGGGCAGCGACACCATCACCGGGGGCATCATCATCATGCCCAGTGCCATCAGCGCCCCGCTCACGACGATGTCGATGACGAGGAACGGGATGAAGATGATGAAGCCGATGATGAAGGCGTCCTTGAGCTCGCTCAGCACGAACGCCGGGACGAGCGTGGACATCGAGACGTCGGTGCGGTCCTTGGGCAGGTCGCGCTTCGCGACGCTCGTGAGGAGCTGGAGCTCCTCGTCGCCGGTCTGGTCGAGCATGAACTCGCGCAGCGGCTGCACGCCGTCGTCCCAGGCCTGCGAGGTGGACTTGTCGCCGTCCAGGTAGGGCTGGAGACCGTCGTCGTTCATCTGGCTGAGCACCGGCGCCATGATGAAGAGGCTGAGGAACAGCGCCAGCCCGGCGAGCACCTGGTTGGGCGGCGTCTGCTGGAGCCCGAGCGCGTTGCGGGTCAGCCCGAGCACGACCAGGATCTTGGTGAAGCTCGTGCAGGTCAGCAGGATCGCGGGCAGCAGCGACAGCAGGGTGATCGCGAGGATCGCGGTCACCGAGGTGCTGGGCTTGTCGGTCAGGCCGGCGAGGTCGACGGAGACCGTGCTGCCGTCGGTGCTCCCCGAGGGACCGGCGGGACCACGGGGCCCCTGGAGCCCGTCCTGGGCGCCGTTGCCGGTCTCCACCGAGCTCGACGAGGTCGGGTCGGCGGGGGAGGGTGTCGGCTCGGCGCTCGCGGCACCGGCCCCGCCCACCATCAGCACGAGCCAGGCGACGACCAGGGCCGCGAGGAGGCCGAGTGCGGACCGACGGGGACGGGTCACGAGATCCGCCTCGTGGCGGCGGCCATGGCCTGGCGCCAGGTGTCGGGGGAGAGCACGGAGCCGGCGAGCGGTCCGGTCGCGGTGGCGGGCTGCGGGCGCGCCGCGTGCCGGCCGCTGCTCCGGCTGCCGGCGGTGGACCGGGAGGGACGCGCGGCGCGCTCGGCGGGGGCGTCGACGGCCTGGGGAGCGGGAGTGGGCCGGGCGGCGCGCTTGCCGGGGGCCGGGCGGAGCTCGGTGACGGGCACGAGGTGCGGCAGGAGGTCGACGGGTGCGGGCAGCACGCGCTCGACGGTGTCGCCATCCTCGTCGACGACCTCGCCGTCACCGTCCAGGTCGATCTCGTCGGGGTCGAGCTCGGTGAGGATGGTGACCTGCTGCTCGGTGGTGCCCAGGACCAGCACGCGGGTGCCGACGGTGACGACCGCGACGGAGGACGACCGCGAGAGCGGCTGGCGGTGCACGATCTGCACCATCGCGCCGTTGCGGCCGCGGAAGCGGCGGCTTCCGACGCGGGCGATCGCCCAGAGCAGGCCGACGACGACGGCCAGCGAGAACACCAGGCGCACGGCGAGCTCGATCACGGGGCTTCCTCGGACGTGGGAGGGACGGGGCGGACGCTCAGCCGGCCTGGCTGTCGTCGAGGATCTCGGTGACGCGGAGGCCGAAGTCCTCGTCGACCACGACGACCTCGCCGCGGGCGATGAGCCGGCCGTTGACGAGCAGGTCCGCGGGGCTGCCGGCCGCGCGGTCGAGCTCGAGGACGGCCCCGGGGGTCAGGGCCAGCAGGTCGCGGACCGTCATCCGGGTGCGGCCCAGCTCGACGGTGACCTCCATGTCGACGTTGTGCAGCATCTCCAGGCCGCGGCCCAGCAGGGGAGACGCCGGGCGCCGGGGCACCGGCGACGGGGGCGCCGGCCATCGGCGCGGCGGCGGGAGCAGGGGGCTGCGCGGCGGCGACGGCGCTGTTGGCCGGACCCGCCGACGGGTCGGCCACGAACGGGTCGGCGCCCGGCGCGGCCGCCGGCGCCTGGGCCTGGTCGAGCAGGGCGTCCGGGACCAGCACGGCGGCGGCGATGCCGGAGCCGAGCAGCGGGACGGCGGTGAACGGGTCGCCGATGTCGCCGACGACGACCGCGAGGTCCACCTGGCGGGCGGCCCGGGCGGCCGTGCCGAGCACACCGGCGGCGGCGTCCAGGGCGGGCTGGGTGGCCGCGGCGAGGTCGAGGCCGCCGAGCGGGCTCGCGGCCAGCGCCGCGACGAGGTCCTCGCCGACCAGGACGGCGATCCGGCCGCCGTTGTCGAGGTCGGCCACGGTGGCGCCGGAGAACGAGCCGACCACGTGCTCGGTGCCCGGCTGGGCGCCGGCGGCGTTCAGCGGCTCCGACGACGGCAGCGCGGCGGCGACGGCCTGGCCGACGGCGAGCGCGCGCTCGGTCACGGCCTCGGTGAGGGCGGCGGTCATGGTGTCTCCTTGGGGGTGCCGACGATGAGCGCGGCGACGCGGCGCCCGTGGGTGCCGGCGGTGGCATGGGCGAAGGTGGCGCCGTCGACGGTGACGTCGAGGGGCGCTGCTGCGGGGTGGGCCAGGCGGATCACGTCGCCCACCTGGAGGCCCACGAGGGTGCCCGGGTCCAGGCGCGTGGTGCGGCAGCGGACGGCCACGTCGATCGGGACCTCGTCGAACTGCTGGACCAGCAGCTGACCGGCCCGGGCGCGCTGGGCCCGCTCGCGGTCCGACAGCGGCGTGGGTGCGGCGGCCTTGACCAGGAACGGCAGGAGCCCGCTGAACGGCAGGCAGACCGTCATCGTGTGCGACTGCTCGCCGATGACCAGCTCGAAGCTGGCGACGACCATGACGTCGGCGGCGCCGGCGACCTGGGCGAACTGGGGGCTGTACTCGCGGCCGGTGATCTGCGGGTTCAGCGGCAGGAGCGACGCCAGGGAGTAGCGCATCTCGGCCATCAGCCGCTCGACGAGGCTGCCGACGACCTTGCCCTCGATCTCGGTCAGCGGCCGGGAGGGCTGCTGCTGGGTGCCGGGGCCCCCGAGCATGTGGTCCAGGCACAGCATCGTGGCGTGCAGGGGGACCTCCAGGACGCCCAGCCCAGTGATGGGATCGGCCGAGAACAGCGTCAGGTAGGTCTCGGAGTCGAGGGAGTCGACGTACTCGGCGTAGGCGCGCTGGTCGATCGCCACCAGGTTGACCTGGCAGATCGTGCGCAGGGACGACGTGAAGACGGTCGTCGCCTGGCGGGCGAAGCCGTCGAAGTTGAGCTGGAGCATCCGCGAGTGCTCGCGGGAGAGCTGGATGGGCCGCCGGAAGTCATAGGCCACCGCCGCACCGGTGCGGTGCCGACGGCGCGCGCGACCGCCGGCGGAGCCGGTCACCGGTGCCGAGCCGGTGTTGTGAGCGGGCGCGAAGGCGTTCACGAGGCAGGGATCGGCCCCGGGAGGCCCTACCTGAGCAATTCCGGCAACCCGGACGTCGGCGGAGACGTCCGGCGGGGGTGCCGCGAGCGGTGGCGGAGGTGTCTACTGCGTCACGAACTCCGTGAAGTAGACGTCCATGACCTCGTCCTCGTAGAGCTCGGTCAGCTCCTTGGCGAGCTCGTCGTGCAGCTTCTCCTCTCCTTGGGGTCGTTGACCTCGGTGATCGACCGGCCGCTGAACAGCTTGATCGTGGCGTCGAGCGCCTTGCTGCCGTCGGCCTCGGTGGCCTTGTCGGTCAGCTGCAGCGCGATCGCGATCCGCAGGTAGTGACCGCCCTCGAGGTTGATCTGGGTGGCGTCCAGCGGGACGACGGTGCCCTCCACCGGCTTGGGCGGCGGCCCGGACGGCTTGAGGAAGAACCAGTAGCCGGCGCCACCGAGGATCGCGACGAGCGCAACGATGATGATCAGCTTCTTCTTGCCGCCACCACCGCCCTCGGCGTCCTTGCCCTTCTTGCCCTTCTTGCCCTTCTTGCCGGTGTCGGCCTCGGCCTGGGGCATGGTCGTCACGGTCATGGCGTGGTCCCTCCGTTCGCGTCACGCGCCCGGTCCTTGACCACCTGGCCGAGGAGCGCCTGGCTCTCCGGGGGCAGTGCGGACTGGATGATGATGTCGACACGCTTGTTGATCTCCTGGGACCCCGGCTCGCTGGGGTCGACCAGTGGCTTCTCGTGGCCGTAGGCCGCGGCGTGCATGCGGCTGGCGGGGATCCCGTCGACCTCGTTGAGGCGGCGCAGCACCGTGATGGCGCGCGCGGACGAGAGGTCCCAGTCGGTGGCGAAGTACTTCGGCTTGACCGGCACCTGGTTGGTGTGGCCGTCGATCTGGAGCGGGTCGTCGATCTCCTTGAGCACCGGGGCCAGGGTGTCGACGACCTGCGCGCCGCGCACGGTGAGCGTCGCGACGTTGGCCTCGAAGGTGACGTGGCGGCTCACCAGGCTGATGGAGAGGCCGCGCTCGTCGATGCTGGTGACCACGTCGTCGGCGAGCCCGTGCTTCTTCAGCGCCTCCAGCAGCTTGCCCTGGACGCCCTGGAGCCGGTCGACCTCCTGGGAGGCCCGCTCATAGTTGGCCTGGGTCTGCAGCGACTCGTGCTTCTGGACGGCGTCGGCCGCGGCCTGCTCGATCGCGACCTGCTGGGCCTTGTCGGCGTACTGCTTGTCGAGGGCCACGGGGGCGACGGCGGCGAGGCCGGGCTGCTCCTGGATCGACTTGGACCCGGTCATGATCGCGTCGGTGGTGCCGAAGCCGGCGGCGAGGCCCTCCTTGAGGGCGTTGAACTTCTTCTCGTCGACCTGGCTCATGGCGAACATGACGATGAACAGCACCATGAGCAGCGTGATCATGTCCGCATAGGTGACCAGCCACCGCTCGTGGTTGACGTGCTCCTCGTGCTCCTCGTGGCGCTTGCGGCGGCTCATGTCAGGCCGCCTCTTCGTTCTGCTCGGCCTCCGGGAGGAGCGAGCGCAGCTTCTGGGCCACGATCCGCGGGTTGGTGCCGGACTGGATGGCGGCGATGCCCTCGATGGTCAGCTCCATGCGGGCGACCTCGAGCTCGCCGATCCGCTTGATCCGGTTGCCGATGGGCAGCCAGATGACGTTGGCGGACATGACGCCCCACAGGGTCGCGACGAACGCGCCGGCGATCAGGTGGCCGAGCTCCTCGGGGGCGGCCAGGTTCTCGAGCACGTGGACGAGGCCCATGACGGTGCCGATGATGCCGATCGTCGGTGCGTAGGCGCCGGCGTCGGAGAAGAACTTGGCGCTCTGCTTGCTCTGCGCCTTCTTGGCCATCACCTCGGCCTCGAGGATGTCGCGGAGCTCCTCGGAGTCCGTGCCGTCGATGGCCATCGTGACGCCCTTGACCAGGAACGGGTCGTCGACCTCGCGCAGCTGGTCCTCCAGGGCGAGCAGCCCCTCGCGGCGGGCCTTCTCCGCCAGCGAGACGACGGTCGGGACCAGGTCGCCGGCCGACGGGACCCCACCCAGCAGCGCCGCCTTGACGGCGCCGATGGAGGCCTTGAGGTCGCCCATCGTGCCGCCGGCCAGCGAGATCAGGAGCGTCGTGCCGAACACCAGGATCATGGGAGCCGGCAGCAGCAGGCTCATCGGGTTGCCGCCCTCCATGATGTTGGAGACGACGATGACGATCAGACCGACGACGATGCCGATCAGGGTTGCCGGATCCATGTCAGCCCTCCCCGTGCCTCTGCTCGGCGCTGGGGAGGTGCGCGACGGACGCGAGGGCGGTGGGTCTCGGCGTGGGATCGGACTCGAGCTCGCAGCACAGGTGGCTGCCGAGGGCGATGGTCTGACCGCGGTAGTAGCGGACGGCGTCGACCACCTGCTCCAGGTTCTCGGCGACGACGTACTTCTTGCCGTCCACCAGGGTGATCACGGTGTCGGGCGTGGTGTCGATGCGCTCGATCAGCTCCGAGTTCAGTGCGAACACCGAACCCGAGAGGCGGGTGAGCAGAATCATGATGGCGCCGTCCTTGAGCCGAGGTACGAGGGCCTTCCGTGGCCCTCACAGAGGTAGTTCGGCGGGTCTGGTCCGGACCTGAGGGAACCTCGGCCCCCGAACAGCCCGCAGGTCCGGACCGGTCCGGACCAGCTCCCGGACCACCGTGGGTCAGGGTCGGACGCCGGAGGTGTGCGAACCTCCGGCGCCCGACCTGTGGGTGATCTTTCGGGAGAGGGCGCTGCGGCTGACGTCAGCGCTTGATGTTGACCAGGTCCTCGAGGACCTGGTCGGAGGTGGTGATGACGCGCGAGTTCGCCTGGAAGCCGCGCTGGGCGAGGATCAGGTTGGTGAACTCGAGGGCGAGGTCGACGTTGGACATCTCCAGCGCGCCGCCCATGATCTTGCCGCGCTGGCCCTGGCTGGCGATGCCGAGCTGCACGGCGCCGGAGTTGGCCGACTCGCGGAACGAGGTCTCGCCGACCTTCTCCAGGCCCATGGGGTTGGAGAAGTCCGCGATCGCCAGCTGGCCCATCTCGCGCTGGATGCCGTCGTCGAAGACGCCGCGGATCTTGCCGTCGGCCCCGATGCTGTAGGACGTCAGGCTCACGCCGACGGGCACGGCCGGGACCGCGTTGGCCGGGTCGAGGGAGAGGTCGACGAGCCCGCCGGTGGGGGCGCCGGTGGCGTCGAGGAGGTAGCCCTCCACGTAGTTGCCGGTGGGGGTGACGAGGAGCCGTTCTCGTCGAAGGTGAAGGAGCCGGCGCGGGTGTAGAGGTTCTCGCTGCCCTGGCGGGTCACGAAGAAGCCGTCGCCCTGGATCATCACGTCGGTCAGGCGGCCGGTCGTCTGGGCCGACCCCTGGAGGAAGTTGGTCGCCGTGGCCGCGAGCTGGACGCCCAGGCCGATCTGGATGGGGTTGGTGCCGCCCTTGGGGGCGTTGGAGCCGCTGGCGCCGGTGAGCATCTGGCTCAGGGTGTCCTGGAAGATCGTCGAGCTGGACTTGAAGCCGATCGTGTTGGCGTTGGCGATGTTGTTGCCGGTGACGTCGAGCATGGTCTGGTTGGCGCGGAGGCCGCTGATGCCGGCGAAGAGCGAGCGAAGCATGAGGTGTTCTCCTTGGGGAGGACCCGGGTCACCGGTCGGGACGTGGTGGGTTCGGGTGGGGGAAGGGGCGGTCACGTGGCCGTCGTGCTGGACGGGTCGACCACGGACTGGACGATGCCGATCGGGACCTCGGTGCCGTCGACGTCGAGGACCGGGCCGGTGCTCTCGAAGCTGACGCCCGAGACGGTGCCCGTCTGGGTGTTGCCGTCCTCGTCCTTCCAGGTGACCGTCTTGCCCACCAGGCCGGCCGCCCCGAAGGCGACCTGCGAGGCCAGCACGGCGGCGGTCTGGTCGGCGACGTCCTGCATCTTCTCGAGCGCCGTGAACTGGGCGTTCTGGGAGAGGAACTGGCTGGTGTCGGCGGGGTTCATCGGGTCCTGGTAGCGCAGCTGCGCCACCATGAGCTGCAGGAACATGTCCTTGTCGGGATTGGTCGCCGTCGACGTGGTCGGTGACAGCCCCCAGGCGGTCGACGTCGCAGACGTCACGGCCTCGGTGCCGGAAACGGACATGGAACTCTCCTCACACGGTCACGTCCACGCCCGCGATGCGGGAGCGGGTGGTGACCCCAGGGTCGTGACGGAGCGCGGTGCTGCCGTCGGTCGAGCCGTCCCTGGCGGTGGAACCCGCACGCGTCCCTGCGTGCCGGTCGTCGTGTCCGGTGCCCGCGGCGTCGCCGGCGAGCTGTCCGGTGAGGCCGTCCTGGCCCCCGTGCCGACCCTGGTGGCCGGACTGGCCCCGGGTCGCGTCCTGACCCGCCGACCACGTGGTGGCGGTGGTGGAGTCGGCGCCGGCGAGGTCGCGCACGACCACGCGGACGTCCGTGGCGCCGACCGACTCCAGCAGCCGGCGCAGCTCGGGAGAGCCCTCCACGAGCGTGTGGCGCGCGGCCTCGGTGGCCGCGAGGCGGACCGAGACCTGCCCGTCCTTGACCGAGAGCGAGACGCGGACCTCGCCGAGCGCCTCGGGCCGGAGGGTGAGCGTGACCCGGTGCAGGCCGTTGCCGGCCTGGAACAGCCGGACCGCCTCGGTGGCGACCTGCGCCACGGGGGTGGCCGCGGCCGGAGCCGGGGTGGCCGTGGTGGCGGCGACCGGGGTGGCCGGCGCGGAGGCGGTCGCGGCGGCGACCGTCAGGGTCGGCATCGCGTCGGGGCGCACGGCGCCGGCAGCGGCGCCGGCAGCGGCGCCGGCAGCGGCGCCGGAGCGGGGCTGCGTCGCCTTCTCGGTCGGTGCCGTCTCGGGGGCGCTGGTCGCCGGGCCGCCCGTCACCGGGGCCGTCCCGGGCCGGGCCTGCGCGTCCCGGCCCGGACGGCCGTCATCGGTGGAGCTGTCGGTGGAGCCGCCGGCGGTGCCGTGGCTGGGCACAGCCGCCGGAGCGGTCGCCGTGGCGCCCGGCGCAGCGGTGGGGGTGCCGCTGCTCGCGTCGGTCGTCGGAGCGGGGGTGGTCGGTGCCGCCGCGGGGGCGGTGGCCACGGCGTCGGCCGGGCCGACGGTGCCTGCGCCGGAGGCGGCCAGAGCCGCGTCGGCGCGGACGCCCGAGGTGGCGGGCGAGATGCCGTCGACGGTCTTCTCGGCGGTCCGGCCGACCGCGGCCTGCGCCGGCGCGGTCGCGGCGGCCGCGAGGCCCGGGACGAGCGTCAGCGTCGGCAGGGCGCCCGGAGACACCAGGCCGGTCTGCAGGACCGTCTCGGCCGTCTGCGTCGCGTCGGTCGACTCGACGCCTCGCCGTCGGTGGCGGCGAGGGTCGCGAGGCCAGGGGCCGCAGCGGCGGTGCCGCAGCCGGCGGCCTTCGTGGTGCCCTTCCCGCCCGGCGTCGCCGAGCCGGGAGCGAGGGTGGCGAGCAGGGCCTCGATGGTCGCGGCGAAGACGCCGTCACCGGTCGAGGTCGCGTCGGAGCCCGGCCCGGCCGTCACCGGGGTCATGGGCAGGCCACCCAGGGGGGTGAGGGTCATGCTGCTCCTCCCATCATCGCCAGCACGGAGCGGACGTAGTTCTGGGTCTCGGTGTAGGGCGGGATGCCGTTGTACTTGAGCACCGCGCCGGGTCCGGCGTTGTAGGCCGCGAGGGCCAGGTCGGTGCGACCGAACCGGTCGATGAGGTCGCTGAGCAGGTGCGCCGCGCCGTTGACGGCCTGGGCCGGGTCGAAGCTGTTGGTGACGCCGAGCCCTCGAGCGGTCGCGGGCATGAGCTGCATGAGGCCCTGGGCGCCGGCGCCGCTGACCGCGGTCGGGTCATAGCCCGACTCCTGCTTGGCCACGGCGGACAGCAGCGCGGGCGAGACGCCGTACTTGGCTCCGGCCTGCTCGAACAGGTTGGAGAACGGGACGTTCGCGCCGAGCTTGCCGCTGACCACGGAGGTGCTCTCCGGCAGCACCCGGCGGATGGCGGTCGGGGTCTCGTAGACGTCGCTGACGCGGACCGACAGACCCGGTCGCGGCGCCTCGATCATCTTGCCGTCGCCGATGTAGATCGCGATGTGGTGCACGGGCGACCCGAAGGCGAGCAGGTCGCCGGGCTGGGCCTCGGCGAGGGAGGACACCGCGCGGCCCTGCGTGGCCTGGTCGCGCGACACCCGGGGGAGGTCGACGCCCAGCTGCTTGTAGACCAGGCTGCACGAGGCCGGAACAGTCCAGCCCGCGACTCGGGTCGGTGCCGCCCCAGACATAGGGCACGCCGAGGTACTTGCGAGCGGTGGCCACGACGTCGGCGCCGGTCACGCCGGCCCCGGTGGTCGTGGTCGCCCCGGCCGCGGTGGCCGCGGACAGGCTGCTGCTGAAGGCGGCGGCGCTGGTCGACGAGTACGTCGGCTGCAGCAGGGCCAGCTGGCTCTGGATCTCACTGATCCGTGCGGTCACGTCGACGACGCTCACGACGCGTCACCTCCTCGGGGGCGGCGCCGCAGCCACAGGCGGGCGCCGATGTCGTCGAGCTCCTTGCCGCGGGCGCGCTCGGCCATCGCCTCGCGCTGGGCGGCGCGACGCTCCAGGAGCATCTCGACGGCGTTGAGCCGGGTCTTGGAGAGCTGCCAGTGCTCGCGGGCCGCCTCGGTCACGAGGCGCCCGGACGCGACGCCCTGCTGGGCGGCGGTGAGCGCCGTGCTCAGGGAGGTGAGCGCGGCGCGGCCGGCCTGGAAGTCGGTGGCGCTGCCGCTCTGGAAGGTCTCCGCGGTCTGGAGGCGCTCGAGATAGCGGCGGGCCGCCTCCTCGCGACGGCGCTGCTCCTCGAGGGCGAGCTGGAGCCCGTGCCGGCTGTCGATCTCGCGGCGCTCGCGGACCCGGGCCACGGCCTGCAGTCCCTCGTCGTGGCCGGTGCTCATGGCGCCACCAGCTCGTGCAGGAGACGACGGGTGTCGTCAGGGGCTGTCAGGTCCTCCAGCGGCTGCTGCAGGAAGGCCTCGATCTGGGGCATCCGGGCCAGGGCGGCGTCGGCGTCCGGGTCGGCGCCGGCGACGTAGGCCCCGATCTCGACGAGCTCGCGGACGTCGCGGTGGGCCGCGAGCAGCCGGCGCAGCGTCGTCGCGTCGGCGCGGTGCGTCGGCGACGTGACCGCCTGGTTGACCCGGGAGATCGACTCGAGCACGTCGATGCTCGGGAAGTGCCCGGAGGTGGCCAGCCGGCGGGAGAGGACGATGTGGCCGTCGAGGATGGCCCGGGCGGTGTCGCCTACGGGGTCCTGGAGGTCGTCGCCCTCGACGAGGACGGTGTAGAGGCCGGTGATCGACCCGCGCGGCGACGTGCCGGCGCGCTCGAGCAGGCGCGGCATGAGCGCGAACACGCTGGGCGGGTAGCCCCGCGTGGCGGGCGGCTCGCCGGCCGAGAGGCCGAGCTCGCGCTGGGCCATCGCGACGCGGGTCAGGCTGTCCATCATCAGCACGACGTGGCGCCCGGCGTCGCGGAACCACTCGGCGATGCGGGTGGCGACGAAGGCGGCCCGGAGGCGCTCGACGGGCGGGGCGTCGGAGGTGGCGACCACGACCACCGACCGGGCGAGGCCGGCCGGGCCGAGGTCGTTCTCGAGGAACTCGCGCACCTCGCGGCCGCGCTCGCCGACCAGGGCGATGACCGACACCTCGGCGTCGGTGCCGCGGGCGACCATCGAGAGCAGGGTGGACTTGCCGACGCCGCTGCGGCCATGATGCCGAGCCGCTGGCCGCGTCCGAAGGGCACGAGGGAGTCGAGGGCGCGGACGCCGGTGCCGAGCCTGGTGGTCGATGCGGGGGCGGGTCAGGGCCGCGGGGGCCTGCTGGTCGACCTCGACGAGCGGCAGGTGGTCCAGCGACGGCCCGCCGTCGACGGGGCGGCCGAGGCCGTCGAGCACGCGGCCGCGCAGGGCGTCGCCGACGTGGATGCGGAGGGGGCCGCCGGTGTGCCGCACGTGCGCGCCGACGGTGAGGCCGGTGGTGACGCCGAGCGGCAGGCAGATGAGGCCCTGGGCGCCGCAGGCGGCGACCTCGACGAGCACGGGCTCGGGGGCGTCCACCTCGAGCAGGTCGCCGACGGCGGCCGGCAGGCCGGTGACCCGCAGGTGCAGGCCGACGAGCTCGGCGACGCGGCCGAGGACGAGCGGGGCGGCGGCGAGGGTGGCCCGCTGCCGCACGTCGGCGGTGATGACGCTCATGAGAGGACCTCGCGGACCCGGCCGAGGGCGGAGCTGAGGCGGAGGTCGACGATCCGGTCGGAGGTCTCGATGAAGGCGTCGGCCGGGCCGAGGGTGGTGTCGGCGACCAGCCGCACCCCGAGCTCGACGAGCGAGCGGGCGGCCGGGGCCGAGACGGCGGCCGGCGGGAGGTGCACGGCGACGACCTCGTCGGTGGCGGGCATCGACGAGAGGACCCGGCGGGTGGCCTGCTCGGTGGCGGCGGTGTCGTCGCCGAGCTCGCGTCCGAGCAGCTCGCGGACGATCTCGTAGGCGAGGTCGGTGGCCTGCTCCAGGATGGTGGCCCGGGCGGTCTCGACCGCGTCGTGCAGCCGCTGGGCGGCGAGCTCCCACGCCGCGACGGCGGCACGGTGCTCGGCCTCGCGACGCTGCTCGACGGCGGCGATCTCCTCGGCGGTCCTGGCCGCGACGACCCGCGCCTCGGCCTCGGCCTTGCGGCGGCCCTCGGCCCAGCCGGTGGAGTAGCCCTGCGCCTGGGCGGCGGCGCGCACGCTGTCGGCCAGCCTGCCCAGGGTGTGCTCGGTGGTGGCGTCGCCCAGCACGCGCTCGTCGCCGTACCGCGTCCAGTCGCCGCGGCGCAGCTCGCGCTGCGCGATCGGCTGGGCGGAGGACGCGACCTCCTCGCGGATGACGGACCCGGTGGCGGGCCTACTCGACGAACTCATCGTCCCCACCCCGGCGGATCATGATCTGGCCCTGCTCCTCGAGCTGGCGGATCGTGCGGATGATGCCCTGCTGGGCTTCCTCGACCTGGGTGAGCCGGACGGTGCCGAGCAGCTCGACCTCCTCGATGAGGTTCTCGGCCGCGCGGGCCGACAGGTTGGAGGTGATCTTGTCGCGGACGGCGTCGGGGACGCCCTTGAGCGCCAGCGCGAGAGCCCCGGTGTCGACGCTGCGCAGCACCAGGCTGCACGGAGCGGTCGTCGATCGAGACGATGTCCTCGAACATGAACATCCGGCTCTTGACCTCTTCGGCCAGCGCGGCGTCGAGCGCCTCGAGGCCCTCGACGATCTGGCGCTCGGTGGAGCGGTCGGAGCGGTTGATGATGTTGACCAGCGGGTCCAGGCCGCCGACCCGCGACAGGTCGCTGGGCTGGAGCATCGAGGAGAGCTTGCGCTCGAGCGTCGACTCGACGACGCGGACGATCTCGGGAGAGGTGCGGTCCATGACCGCGATGCGGTGCGCGACCTGGGCCTGCAGGTCCGACGGCAGCCCGCCGAGGAGCAGGGACGCCTTGTCCGGCGTCATGTGGGCCAGCACGAGGGCGATGACCTGGGGGTGCTCGCCGGCGATGAAGGAGCGCAGCTGGGCCGGGTCGGCACGGTGGAGGAACCGGAACGGCATCTGCACGGCCGCCGCGTTGAGGCGCTCCATGATCTCGCTGGCGCGCTCGGAGCCGAGCGACTGCTCGAGCAGGTTCTTGGCGAAGCCGAGACCACCCTGGTTGATGTGGGCGCGGGCCATCAGCAGGTCGCGGAACTCGGTGAGGACGCTCTCGTTCTCCGAGGGGCTGATCGACTCGAGGCGGGCGACCTCGGCCGACACGGCCTCGACCTCGTTCTCGGAGAGGTGGGCGAGCACGTGGGCGGCCCGCTCCTTGCCGAGCTGGATCAGCAGGATGGCCGCCTTGCGGACACCCATGCCGGTGACGGTCGCGGTGCTCACGAGCGGTCCACCAGCCAGCCGCGCAGCAGGTTGGCGACGTCCTCGGGCTGCCGCTCCACGAGGGCGGCCAGGCTCGTCACGCATCTCGTCGTGGTTGGCCTGCTGCTGCTCCAGGGCGAGCATCGCCGGGTTGGGCTCGATGACCGAGGTGCGGGAGGCCGCCTCCTCGCGCAGGCTGCTCGACGACGTAGGTCGTGGCGGCCTCGCGTGCCTTGGCCTTCTTGCGGCCCTTGAGCCACATCACCAGCAGGATGAGCGCGAGCACGACGCCGATGCCGATGTTGCGGTACATCTTGAACGACTCGGCCTTCTTGGCGGCGGCGTCGGCGGCGGCCAGCTCCTTGGCGGCCGTCGTCTGCGCGGTGCGGTCGAAGGGCATGCTGCTGACCATCACGGTGTCGCCGCGCTTGGGCTGGATGCCGACCGAGTCGCTGATGAGCTGCTGGATCACGTCCGGTGGGACCTGGGTCGACTGGGAGTCGAGGGCGACGCCGATGTGGAGGGACTTGACCGAGCCCGGGGCGGCCTCGCGGTCCTCGATGATCGAGTCGATGGCGTTGTCGGACGTGTCGGTCTTCTTGGAGTACTTCGACTGACCGCCCGACGTCGTCGTCGTGGTGTCCATCTGGCCGTCGGGGCCGAGCACCCCGCCCACGCCGGCGCCGTTGGGGCCGGTGTACTTCTCCTCGGTCTGTGACTCCGAGAGCGGTGGGTTCTTCTCGTTGTAGGAGTACTTCGTGGTGCGCGTGGTGGCCTTGTCGAAGTCGAGGTCGGCGGTGACGGTGACCGAGGAGTTGCCGGGACCCACGACCTTGTCGAGCTGTGCCTGGATCCGGGACTGCATCGTGGACTGGTAGTCGTCGATCTGCTCGGAACGGCTCCCGGCGATCCCGGACTCGCTGCTGTCGGGGGTGAGGACGTTGCCGGCGGAGTCGGCGACCGTGACGTCGTCCGGGCTCATGCCGTCGATGCTGGAGGCGACCAGGTGCACAACCGCCTGCACCTCCTCGGGGGACAGCGTGGTGCCGGCCGGCGTGTCGACCAGGACCGAGGCGGTCGGCGGGTCCTGCTGGTCGGAGAAGACCTGCTTGGCCGGGAGCGCCAGGTGCACGACGGCGGTGTTGACGTCGTCGAGGGCCTCGACGGTGGACGAGAGCTCGCCCTCCATCGCCCGCTTGAAGTCGGTCTGCTCCTGGAACTCGCTGGTGGAGAGGCTCTGGTTGTCCAGCAGGGAGTAGCCGGAGTCGGAGGAGGACGGGAGGCCGTCGCCGCTCAGCTGGATGCGGGTCGCATAGACCTGGTCCTGCGGCACCATGATCGTGCCGCCGTTGCCGGAGATCTCGTACTGCACACCCTCGCTGTCGAGCTGGTCCACGATCGCCGAGGCGTCCTTGGCCGACAGGTTGGAGAAGAGCGGCGCGTAGTTGGGGGCGGTGGCCCACTTGAAGACCATGAAGGCGGCCAGCAGCAGCGCGCCGGTGCCCACGATCGCGACGACCTTCTGGCCGGCGGTGAAGCCCGTGAAGGTCTTCTGGTACCGCGTGATGGTGGTGGTGACTCGTTCCTTCATCAGATCGGCATCCGCATGATCTCGGTGAACGCCTCGACGGCCTTGTTGCGCATCGCGACGGTGAGCTGGGTGGTGACCGAGGCCTCGGTGGCCGCGATCGTGTAGTCGTGGATCGCGTTCAGGTCACCGGTGGCGGCCTGGACCGAGAGCTGGTCGGCCCGGTCCTGGACGCCCTCGAGGTGGTCGATGCCCTGGACCATCAGGTCGCCGAAGCTCTGGCCGTCGGCCGTCTTCGCGGCGGCCGTGGCGCTCGGGCCGGTGGGTCCGGTGGGGGCGACGGTCCGGGCGACGTACGGCGTGAAGCCCACGCCCTCGATGCCGCTGACGCTCATCACGCACGTCCGATCTGCAGTGCCGACTGGTAGGTGTCCTGCGCGTCCTTGGTCACCTGGACCGAGGCCTGGAACCCGCGCTGCGCCATGATCAGCTGGCTCATCTGGCTGGCCATGTCGACCTCCGGCGCGCGCACATAGCCCTGCGCGTCGGCGAGCGGGTGGGTGGGGTCGTAGACGAGGCGTCCCACGGGGTCGCTCTGCGCGATCCCGACGACGGCGACGCCGCCGTCCGTGCGGCTGCCGACGATCGGGGTGGTCGCCTGGTAGGCCGGGCCGCTGGTGCTCCGGATGGTGTTGATGTTGGCGATGTTCGCGGCGAGCGAGTCGAGCCAGGTCTGGTGCGCGCCCAGCGAGGAGCCTGCGATCCGCAGCATGTCGAAGGCGCCCATCACTGACCGCCGACCGCGAACTTGACCAGGTTGAAGCGGTCGTTCACCGCGCGCGAGAGCACCTGGTAGGTGAACTGGGACTGGACCGCGGCCATCGTCTCGTGGCGCAGGTCGACGTTGTTGCCGTTGGCGCCCACGGGGGTCTGGGTGGGGGTGGCGCTGACCGAGAGGTTGCCGCCGCTGAGGTCGCCGTCGGCGATCGCGGCCTTGAGCGAGGACTCGAAGTCCACGGAGCTCGCCCGGAAGTTGGGGGTGTCGACGTTCGCGATGTTGTCCGCGATGACCCGCTGCCGGTAGGCGACACCGTCGAGGGCGGCGCTCAGCACCAGCCCGACGGAGTCGACGGGGTTGAGGGACACGGACGCCTCCCGAGCGGAGTCTGTTGTGGCTGCCGGTCCCTCGGCAACGGGTTCGAGCAATCCGTGCTCGTCCCCACTGGTCGGCCGCACACCGACCCGGCTGAGGGATTCTCGAAGTCTTTGCCTTCGAGATCTCCTCGGGGGTGGTCGGGCTAGACCAGGACGATGGAGAAGCGGCCGCTGGGGTAGCCCTGGACGTCGATCTTGAGGTCCTCGCGGCGGCCGAGCGTGAGCGCGTGCGACTGGATGTTGGGCGGCATCGCGTCGCCGGCGGCGTGCACCTGGTAGAGCTTCAGGTGCGGCGAGTGGTCGACGTTGAAGAGCGAGAGCGCGATGTTGAGCACCTCGGCGAGGTTCTCGCGGATCGCGTCGTTGACCTTGCCCTCCTCGATCACCGCCAGCGCGGCGCTCGCGGGCATCAAGCCCAGGGCGGCGCCGATGGCCGCCGACAGCGGGAGGTCGATCATGACGAGGGCCTTGATGATCAAGGAGTCGTCGGTGTAGACCGCGATCGTCGCCGGGTTGAACTGGGACGGCGCGAACGGGGACGTCGGGCCGAGCGTGATCTCACGATCCAGCAGGTCGCCGATCAGCTCGCGGATCTGCATCGGGGCGGGCAGGTGAGTGGTCACGTGGGTCACCGTATCCCCTCGATCGCAGACCGAGGGTGGGTCAGGCGCCGGCCGGGCAGGGTGCCGGGCCGCGGGCGCGGGAGAGGACGGGGGTGTGCGGGAGGCACGCCTTCCTCATCGGTCGGACGGCGGCCTGCTGAAGTGCTGGAGCGGTGTGAGTTGTGACGGATCCGTGCGCCCGCCACCCCGTGGCTCGAGCAGCGCCCACCCCTCGCCGAGGTGGGAGGTCTGCAGGAGACCTCCCACCTCGGCGAGGGGCGGGCGTCGAGCCGTCAGGCGGTGACGTCGAGGTAGGCCGGCGTGGCCGGCGCGTGGGTCGCGGCCGCACGCGGGCTGAGCGAGCGGCGCCGCTCCATGGTCTCGCTGAGGGCCGCGGCCAGCGTGGCCTCGAGGCGCCCGAGACGGGCGACGAGGGCCTGCGCCTGCGGCAGCAGCTCGGCGGGCAGCGGGGGAGCGCCGGCCGGAGGCGTCCAGCGGCCGTCGGCGATCTCCGCGGGCATCGTGCCCGTGGCGAACTCCCCGCGGTCGAGCACGACCTCGCTGCGGGCGACGTCGGTCTCGAGGCGGTGCAGGATCTCGCGCCAGGCGTCCACGTCGTGCTGCGGTGTCGTCATGACGCCGCCACGGACTGCAGGGCGGCCTCGCGCCAGGTGTCCGCGATGCGGGTGGCCAGCCCCAGGCACTCACCGGAGGCGTCGACGTCGCGGTGGACGTTGGCGTGCACGAGGCGGCTGTAGAGGAACTCGTAGATGGCGTCGAGGTTGGCCGCTCCGGCCCACAGGTCGGGGCGCAGGCTGGCCCGCAGCTCCAGGACGATCTCCTGGGCGTGCAGCAGGTGGGGGTGGGCGGCCGGGTGGTCGTCGGTCTTCTGGGCCTCGACGGCCGTGCTGATGTCACGGACCAGGCGGTCGCACAGCATGACCAGCAGCTTGGCGGGGCTGGCCGTGGCCACGGACGCGTCCAGGTAGGCGGCGCGGGCGGCGGTGTTGGGCGGTGTCATGTCGGAGTCCTTCCCTAGCCGTGCTGCTGCTGCTGCTGAGTGCCGAGATCTGGCTGGAGAGCCAGTTCCCCTGGGACTGGAGGTTGGACAGCGCCGTCTCCATGGCCGTGAACTGCCGGGTGAGGGACGTGCGACGCAGGTCGAGCCGGTCGGTCCAGTCGTCGATGTTCTTCTGCAGCCTCGTGATCGACGAGTTGTGGCCCGTGACCGAGGCGGTGAGCGTGCCGGTCGTGGAGTCGCTCGCGCCGTTCGCGACGGTCTTGACCCGGTTGGCGTAGCCCGCCGTGCCGGCGGCGGTGAACCGCGCAGCGACGCCGTCGGGGCTGGCCTTGAGCGCCGCCGCGAACTTGTCGCTGTCGAAGACGAGCTTTGCCGTACTTGTCCGTCTGCAGGCCGATGTCGGCCAGGCTGCTGCCGTCATTGGGGTAGACCGCGTTGACCAGGTTGCTGCGCACCTCGCGCAGGACGCTCTCGCCGGCGAGGGTTCCCGACGTGTTGGTGGTCGAGTTGTAGGCCGTGAGGGAGTCGATCTGGGAGAGCACCCCGTTGACCGCGTCGACGAAGGCCTTGACCTTGGTGTTCGCCGTCGAGCTGTCGCTGCTCACGGTCAGCGTCGCCGTCTGCCCGACGGCGGCGGACGACACCGTGAAGTCGAGGCCGGTCATGACCCCGGAGAACGTGTTGGTCGAGGAGTGCACCGTGTCGGCGCCGATGGTGACCGCGGCGTCGGCGCCCTGGACCACGGTGGCGCCGCCGAGCAGGGCCGCGCCGGTGCTGTCGGTCAGGGTGAACGAGCCGGCCGCGCCGGTGGCGGTCGCCTGCACGCTGAGCCGGAAGCTGCCGTCGTCGAGCCTTGACGGTGGTGGCATAGACGCCCTTGCCGGAGGCGTTGAGGGCGGAGACCAGCCCGTCGAGCGTGCCGTCGGTCGAGATCGTGGTGGTGGTCGAGCCGACGGTCAGCTTCACGTCGGTGCCGTTGGTGACCACGGTGTCGGTGCCGGCGGCGGTGTTGGTGTAGGTCAGCTTGTGCGCGGCGGCCACGGCGTCGACGCGAACCGACACGGAGCCCTGGGAGGCTCCGGTGCTCGCGGTGCCGGTGACCCCGGTGAGTGAGCTGGAGACCGCGTAGACGGTCCAGGAGGAGGCCTTCGCCAGGCTCCGTGGCCTTGGTGGCCAGGGCGGCGATCTGCGTGTTCAGCGCCTGGAGGCTGGACAGCTGCGACTTCTCGGTGGTGAGGCGCGTCTTGAGCCGGGTCTGGGGGGCCGCCTCGAGCGACATGAGCTGCTCGACGAGCGACGAGGTGTCGAGTCCGCTGACCAGCCCGCTGACGCTGCTGGTGGCTGCCATCTCGTCCTCCTCGGCGACCTCGGCTCGGTGGTGGGTGCCGACCGCGGTGGGGTGTGACCGGTCGGGTGGACGCCTCGCGCCATCGTGGCGCCCACCCGACCGACCGGGTGCTGAACCAGGCCTGCGTCGGCAGGCTCCGGCCCCGGCGCACTAGGCGCCGGTCGGTTCAGCGGGTCTTGCTCAGCCGCGCAGCAGGGACAGCACGCTCTGCGGGGCCTGGTTGGCCTGCGCGAGCATCGCGGTGCCGGCCTGCGACAGGATCTGGCTGCGGGTGAACTCCATCATCTCCGAAGCCATGTCGGTGTCGCGGATGCGGCTCTCAGACGCGGACAGGTTCTCGACCGCGACGTTGAGGTTGTTGATGGTGTGCTCGAACCGGTTCTGGACCGCACCGAGGTTCGCGCGCGCCGTCGAGATGTACTGGATCTGGGTGTCGATCGTGCTCAGGGCAGCGCGAGCGTTCGCAGCGCTGGAGAACGAGACGCCACCCGCCACCGCCGTACCAGCAGCGCCGCCGGTGCCCGGGGCCGTCGTGGCCAGGGTGCCGCCGTTGGTCGCCTCGACGACCAGGCGGTTGGAGTCGTTCACGTTCGCCTTGAAGTTGGCTGCGAACGCGGAGTCGCCGTTGAGCTTGTCGGCCACGTCCTGGACGCTGGTGAGCGAACCAGCAGCACCCATGGCGACGGTGACAGACGAGACGACACCGGTGGTGGAGAAGGCCCAGTTGCCCGTGACGGCGGTCGGGGTGACCACGTCGTAGGCGTTGCCGTTGCCGCTGGCGAGCGCGGTCGCAACCGCGGAGACGTCGGCGGTGTTGAAGTTGAAGGAGATCACGTTGTCGGCGGAGGCCGAGCCGGCGCCCACCTGGAAGTCCTTCGTGCCCGCGGTGCCGTCGAGGAGCTTGGTCCCGTTGAAGTTCGTGGACCCGGCGATACGGGTGAGCTCACCCTGGAGCTGCGAGACCTCGGTGCCGATGGCCGCGCGGGCCTGGGCGCTGTTGGTGTCGTTGCCAGCCTGCACCGACAGGTCGCGCATGCGCTGCAGGATCGAGTGAACCTCGGTGAGAGCACCTTCCGCGGTCTGCACGACCGAGATGCCGTCCTGAGCGTTGCGAACCGCAACCTTCAGGCCGCCGACCTGCGAGCGCAGGCCCTCGGAGATGGCGAGACCGGCCGCGTCGTCGGCGGCCCGGTTGATGCGGTAACCGCTGGACAGCTTCTCCAGCGACTTGGACATCTGGCCCTGCGTGACCGACAGGTTGCGGTAGGCTGTTGAAGGCGTCGATGTTCTGGTTGATGCGCAGACCCATGGTGGTTCCCTCCTTGGAATCAGGTCTATTTCCGGAACCCATCCGTGGGCTCTCTGGCCCAACTGTCGGCGCTGCCGAGACTGACTTGAGGGATTCCGATGCGAAAAATCGAGAAGGGTTTCTCGCCCGGGTCCTACGCCGTCACGTCGAAGACGCGTCGGACCGGCCCGCCCCGCGTGAGGGTCGCGTGCGCGCGGCCACGTTGGCGAAGTAGCACTCGCGACGGCGGTCGGCGGCGCCGCCCGGGCGGGCGTGCGCGGCCACCTGGTCGGGGTCGAACGCGCGGTTCACGGCGTCGCGGAGCAGCACCATGGCCTCGGCGCGCAGCTGGGAGACGCGGGACTCGGTCACGCCCAGCTCGGCGGCGATCTCCGCCATGGGACGCTCGTTGAGGAAGTACTCGCGGACGACGAGGCGCAGGCGCTCCGGCAGCTCGTCGACGGCGGCCAGCATGTAGCCGAGCTGCTCGCGGTGCAGGATCTGCGCGCTGGGGTCGGGCTCGTTGCTGACCAGCAGGTCGTCGAGCGCACCCTCGCGGGCGGCCTGGAGGGAGAGGACGGAGGCGCGGGCCACGTCGCTGTCGTTGGCGACGACCTCGTCCAGCGGGACGCCGAGCGCCGAGGCGACCTCGGCGTTGGTCGCGGTCCGGCCGAGCGTCGTCGCGAGGCGGGCGCGGGTCTCGTCGAGGTCGCGGGCACGACGCCGAACCGACCGCGAGGCCCAGTCGACGGAGCGGAGCTCGTCGAGGAGCGCGCCGCGGATGCGCGTGGCGGCATAGCGGGAGAAGGGGACACCGCGCGCCGGGTCGTAGGCCTGGCCGGCCTGGACGAGGGCGGTGAGGCCGGCGGAGACCAGGTCGTCGCGGTTCACGTGCGACGGGACCCGGCTGAGCGTCTCGCGGACCAGGTGGCCGACCAACGGGATGTTGTCGGTGATGAGCTTCTCAACTGCGGCGGCGTCGTGCCGATCAGTGGGGGCGGCAGCGAAGCCGCCCTCCTCGACCGAGTCGGAGAAGGCCTCGTGGAAGTCGGAGAGCTCCGAGAACGAGGCGTCAGCCGCGGCAAGGGAAACGTTGTCATTCAAGCCCGAGAGAGTCACGAGCACAAAGTTGCGGGATTTTGCAGGGCTGCAAACGCGAGTTGCACGAAGTCCACCCTGATTGGTCACCCCGTCGGGACCTAGGTCCCGGGTCCCCTTGGCCCGGCCGACCACATCTGGGACCCCGAAAGCCCTCAACTGGACAGTTTGCTGCCGATCACTAGGGGCAGTGACGGAGTGCACGACAGAGTTGACCGGATGTCACACGACGAGATCGAAGGGCGGAGCCTCATGGAGAAGCTGTCGCTGATCCTGTGGCGGGAGCGCGAGCTGCTCGAGACGCTGCTGTTCAAGCTGGAGGAGGAGCGGCTGCTCCTCGCGAGCGGGCGCACCCGATGGCTGATGCGCGCCGCGCAGGAGGTCGAGACGGTGCTGCAGAGCATCCGGGAGACCGAGATCCTGCGGTCGGTCGCCGCCGACGAGGCCGCCGCGTCCATCGGGCTCGGCGCGAGCCCGAGCCTGCGGGCGCTGGCCGACTCCGTCGGGGAGCCCTGGCACACCATCCTGGTCGAGCACCGCGACGCCTTCGTCGCGGTCACCCAGGAGATCACGGCCCTGGCCGACGCGAACCGCGAGCCTGCTCACCGCCGGCTACCGGTCGGCCCGCGAGACCCTGATGACCCTCGGCGACAGCGCCTCCGGCTATGGCCAGGACGGCACCGCGCTCACCGAGTCCCCCGGCACCTCCTGGTGGACAGGAGCCTGTGACATGTCCGGCACGCTGTCGTCGTTCAACACCGCGCTGAGCGCCCTGCGCTACAACCAGCTGGTGATGGACGTCGCGAGCAACGTCGCGAACGTCGGCACCGAGGGCTATGCCCGTCGGCGCGTCGAGGCACAGTCGGTGGGCGCGCCCACCCAGCCCGCGATGTGGTCCCGCTACGCCGACCAGGGCGACGGCGTCCGCGTGTCCGGCCTCTCCCGGCTGGTCGACCCGCTGATCGACGCGCGGTCGCGTCGCGAGCACGGCCTGCAGTCCTACCTCGACGTCCGCCAGACCGTCCTGGACCGGGTCGAGACCGGCTTCGGCGAGCCCGGCGACGACGGCGTCGCCGCCGCCATGGTCAGCTTCCGCAACAGCTGGCACGACCTGGCGAACTCGCCCGCGTCCACCGCGACCCGCACCGCCGTCCTGACCGCGGCCAAGACGCTGTCCGAGGCCGTCAACGCCCAGGCCCGCAACATCACCGCCGAGCAGGGCGACCAGCGCCAGAAGCTGCTGGGCGTCGTCGCCGAGGTCAACACGGTCGCCTCCGACCTGGCCGCCGCCAACAAGGCCATCGCGAACGCGAACATGAACGGCACCGACCCCAACGTGCTCCTCGACCAGCGCGACCAGTTCGCGCTGCGGCTCTCCGAGCTGACCGGCGCGGTCGGCACCATCCGCAGCGACGGTGGCATGGACATCTCGGTGAACGGCGTGTCGCTGGTGTCCGGCCAGAACGCCTCGACCTTCCAGATCGCGGCCGGCGTGACCCCGACCGGCGCGGCCGACGGGAACCCGGTGTCGTTCCAGATCACCGGCACCGCGGGCACCACGGCGGTCACCGGTGGACTCAAGGGCGAGGCCGGCGCGGTCACCGACCTGCTCAACGTCACCCTGCCGGCGTACCTCACCGGGCTCGGTGCCGTCGCGCAGACGCTCGCCGACACCGTCAACACCCAGCACGCGGCCGGCTACGACGCCGCGGGCACCGCCGGTGGGGCGCTGTTCTCCTACAACGCCAGCGACCCGGCGTCGACGCTCACCGTGGCGATCACCGACCCGGCCCTCCTGGCGGCCTCCGCGCTGACCGGTGGCGTCGTGGACGGCGGCAACGCCGACGCCCTGGCCGGCCTCACCGCCGTCGAGGGCGACTACCAGCGTCTGGTCGGCACGTTCGGCTCCGAGGTGGCCTCCACCAGGCGCCTGGCCGCCAACCAGGCGACGCTCACCGCCCAGGTCGACAACTCCCGCGAGGAGCCTGTCGGGCGTCAACATCGACGAGGAGATGGTGTCGATGATGACCGCGCAGCGAGCCTATGAGGCCGCGTCGCGGGTGATGACCACGCTCGACTCCGTGCTCGACACGCTGATCAACAGGACCGGGGTGACACGCTGATGATCACCAGGGTGACCCAGCAGATGATGGTCCACCGCTCGCTCTCGAGCATGCAAGGTGGGCTCTCGCGGCTGGCGAGGGTGCAGGAGCAGCTCTCGACCGGACGCGTCATCAACCGCGTCTCCGACTCGCCGGCCGACGCCACCGCGGCGATGCGGCTGCGCTCGTCGATCCAGGACCAGCAAGTACGCGCGGAACGCCGCCGACGGCAGCGCCTGGCTCAACACCGCCGACCAGGCCCTCCAGAACGCGACCGACCAGGTCCGTCGGGCCCGCGACCTCGCCCTCCAGGGCGCCAACTCCGGCTCGATGAGCGCCCAGGGACGCGAGGCGCTCGCCGCCGAGGTCGACCAGCCTGCGCCAGGGCCTGATCTCCACCGCCAACACGACCTACCTCGACCGCCCGATCTTCGGGGGCGTGACCTCGGGGACCAAGGCCTACGACGCGACCGGCGCCTACATCGGTGTCGACGCTCCCGTGGTGCGGGCCGTGGCCAACGGGGTCAAGGTGCGGGTCGACGTCGCGGGGCAGACCGCCTTCGCCTCGACCGGCACCTCGGTGTTCGACGACATGACCGCCCTGTCGACGGCGCTGCGCGCCAACGACACGACGGGGATCCGCACCGGCATCGACGCGCTGAAGAAGCACCTCGACGCCATCAGCACCGTCCAGTCCGACGTCGGTGCCCGTGCCAAGACCGTCGAGAGGGCCGACGTGATGGCCGGGGACACCGAGCTGACCATCAAGAACCGGCTCTCGGAGATCGAGAACACCGACCTGGCCGCGGCCACGGTGGACCTGAAGCTGCAGGAGGTCGCCTACCAGGCGGCGCTCGGCACCACCGCCCGCGTCATGCAGCCCAGCCTCCTGGACTTCCTGTCATGAGCCTCGCCGTCACCACGTCCCCGGAGGACATCTGCCATGATCGAGCAGTCATGAGCGACCAGACGCCAGAACCGGCGGCCCCGCGGCCGCACGTGCCCGACCTGCCCGTCATCGAGCTGGTGCAGCCGATGCCCGGCTTCGACGGCGAGCGCCGGTTCGCGCTGGTCAAGCTCGACGACGACGGGATGCTGTGTGCGCTCACCTGTCTCGACTCCGACCTCCGGTTCCTGGTGGTCCCCCCGTCGCCGTTCTTCCCCGACTATGCGCCGGAGATCGACGACGACATGGCCGAGCAGCTCGAGCTCTCCGCCGCGGACGACGCCCTCGTCCTCGTGGTCCTCACCGCCGGCGAGTCGCTGGCCAGCAGCACCGCCAACCTGATCGCCCCCGTCGTGATCAACCGGGTGACCCGCAAGGCAGCCCAGGTCGTGCTCGCGCACCAGGACCTCCCCCTGGCCGCACCCCTCGCCGGCTGACCCCTCCTCCTCCCCCTGGGCAGGACGGGTCGAGCCGTCACCCGAGGTGACGACTCGGCGGGGAATCGGGGTCGCGGGGGCCACGGGGACGCCCGGATCGCGAGTGGATGACGCGCTGGCTCGGGGTCACGGGGTAGCGTGCTGCTCGTGCTGGTCTTGAGCCGTCGGGTGGGTGAGGCGATCGTCGTGGGTGACGACGTCACCATCACCGTGCTCGAGGTGCGCGGTGACGTCGTCCGGGTGGGCATCGACGCCCCCCGCTCGGTGGCCGTCCACCGGGCCGAGCTGCTGGCCGAGATCCGCAGCACCAACGAGGCCGCGGCCTCGCCCGACGAGTCGGCGGTCGCCTCGCTGACCAAGGAGCTGCGCGACCGCCGCTGAGCCCTGATCGGGTCGAGGCGGGGTCGGCGGGTTCGCGCGCGAGCCCACGATCTGAGGCCCGAGGGTCAGGACGAGTCGCCCATGCGCGCCGCGAGGAGCGCGGCCTGGGTGCGACGGGTGACCCCGAGCTTGGCGAGGATCGCGGTGACGTGGTTCTTGACCGTCTTCTCCGCGAGCGAGAGCTCCAGGCCGATCTGCCGGTTGGTGAGCCCCTGGGCGATGAGGCCGAGCACCTTGTGCTCGGTCGGGGTGAGCTCGTCGAGCCCGGGGACGTCGGCGGATGCCTTCTCCGCCCGCTGCGCCATCCGGAGCACGAGGGCCGGGTCGATCATCGAGTGGCCGCTGGCGACGAGCCGGACGGCATGGATCAGGGTGTCGATGGAGATCCACTTCAGGACATAGCCGCTGGCGCCCGCGACGACGGCCGCGAACATCGCGGTGTCGTCGTCGACCGCGGTCAGGATGAGCCCCGTGATGCCGGGGTCGCGCTCGCGCACCTCGCGCAGCACCTCGATGCCGGAGCCGTCGGGCAGGCGCACATCGAGCACGGCCACGTCGGGCTTCGCCGCCAGGATCGCCTCCGCGGCGCCCGCGGCGACGTCCCACTCGCCGACCACGGCGATGTCCGGCTCCGACTCGAGGACGGCACGGATGCCTTCACGGGTGACCGCGAAGTCGTCGACGAGGAACACCCGAGTTTCATCCACGCAGCCATTGAAGCAAACGGTCCGTGACCTCGGACCAGAACGTCCAACTGCGTCCCCGCTCACGCCCCACGGCTGGACCGGGGCGTCCGGATGATGGACATTTCCCCGGGTCCGGGCTCGGGAATACGGGCCACCCTCATATGGTTGACACAGGCAACCAACTGTCGTCGAGGACCCGAGGGAAGGCCCGTGACCAGCACCGACTCCACCACTCCGACCACCGCCGTCGCCGCCCCGGCGTCGCCCGGAGCCACCGTTGCCGCCGAGCAGGCGGGCCGGATGAGCCACCGGGAGGTGCTGGAGGCGCTCGCCGGGCTGCTGCTCGCGATGTTCGTCGCCATGCTCTCCAGCACGGTCGTCAGCAACGCGCTGCCGACCATCGTCAGCGACCTCGGCGGCAGCCAGACCGGCTACACCTGGGTCGTGGTGGCCACCCTGCTCACCATGACGGCTACCACGCCGATCTGGGGCAAGCTGTCCGACCTGTTCTCCAAGAAGGTCCTCGTCCAGGTGGCCCTGGTCATCTTCACCATCGGCTCGCTGATCGCGGCCACGGCGCCGTCGATGGGCGTCCTCATCGGTGCCCGCGCCGTGCAGGGGCTCGGCGTGGGCGGCCTGACCGCGCTGGTGCAGGTGGTCATCGCGAGCATGGTGCCGCCGCGGGAGCGGGGCCGCTACTCGGGCTACATCGGCGCGACCTTCGCGCTGGCCACGGTCTCCGGGCCCCTGATCGGCGGGCTGCTGGTCGACACCGTGGGCTGGCGTTGGTGCTTCTATGTCGGCCTCCCGGTCGCCGCGCTCGCGTTCGTCGTACTCCAGAAGACCCTGCACCTGCCGGTCGTGCGCCGGGAGGTCCACATCGACTACCTCGGTGCCACCCTCATCGTCGCCGGCGTGAGCCTGCTGCTGGTGTGGGTGTCGCTGGCCGGCAACCAGTTCGCGTGGACGTCGGCGACGAGCTGGGCGCTCGTGGCGGGCGGTCTGCTGGTCATCGCCGCCGCGGTGTGGGTCGAGGCCACGGTGGCGCGCGAGCCCGTGATCCCGCTGCGGCTCTTCCGCGACCGTACGACGAGCCTCGCCACCGCGGCGTCGGTGCTGATCGGCGTCGCGATGTTCGGGGCGACCGTCTATCTCAGCCAGTACTTCCAGCTGGCGCGCGGCATGTCGCCGACCCACGCCGGTCTCATGTCGATCTGCATGGTGGGCGGCCTGCTCGTCTCGAGCATCGTCTCGGGGCGGATCATCACCGTGACCGGGCGCTGGAAGCGGTTCCTGGTGGGCGGCATGGTCCTCGTCATCGCCGGGATCGGGCTGCTCGGCACGATCGACGAGACGACGCCGCTCTGGGTGGTCGGCAGCTTCATGGCCGTGCTCGGTCTGGGCCTCGGCTCGACCATGCAGAACCTCGTGCTCGCCGTCCAGAACAACACCGCGCAGTCCGACATCGGTGCCGCCAGCTCGGTCGTGACGTTCTTCCGCTCGATGGGCGGCTCGATCGGCGTCTCGGCGCTGGGCGCCGTGCTCAGCCACCGGGTGACCTCGATCGTCACCTCGGGCCTCGCCGACCTGGGGGTTCCCACGGCCGGGACCGGCGAGAGCCACTCCATCCCGGACCTGGACGCGCTGCCCGCCCCCGTCCGGCGCCTGTTCGAGCACGCCTTCGGTGCGGCCACCGGCGACCTGTTCCTGGTTGCGGCTCCGTTCGCCGTCGCGGCCTTCGTGTGCCTGCTGTTCATCCGCGAGGTGCCGTTGCGTGAGACGATCCTGCACAACGACGAGCTGGACCCCGAGGTCGCCGCCGAGCTGGGCGTCGACCAGCCCGGAGGAGTGCGATGACCGATCTGGCGACCCGCGCCCGTGCCGACCTGCTGGCCGAGCTCGAGGGCGAGCTGGGTGTGCTCATCCGGCGCGTGAAGCGCGTCATCGGCGTCCGGGCGGAGATCGTGCACCCGGATCTGGCGCCGGCGGCCTACCTGCTGCTCGGCTTCCTCGCCGCCGAGGGGCCCGTCCGGGCCTCGGTGCTGGTCGACCGTCTGGGCGTCGACAAGGGCGCCATCAGCCGCCAGGTGCAGCACCTCGAGGAGCTCGGCCTCGTCGAGCGCGCCCCCGACGCCGCCGACGGCCGCGCCTCGCTCGTGGGCGCCACGCCCCTCGCCCGGGAGCGCCTCGAGATGGTCACCACCCAGCGTCGCGGCTGGCTCGACGAGCGGCTCGGCGACTGGACCGAGGACGACCTGGGTGGGTTCGTCGACGCGCTGGCGAGGTACAACCGGGCGCTGGAGTAGGTCCGCGGGGGGTTGCGAGTTTCACCGCTCAGGCGGTGAAACTCGCACTTGTTGGCCGAAGTTTCGGCCACTCAGTGCCAACATCCCCGCTCGAGCGGGGAAACCGTCAGCCCGCCAGCCACACCGCCGTGTCCGGCGGCAGCATGCGCCCCTCGACGGGGCCGCTGGCGAGCAGCACCTCGCCGTCGGGGAGGGCGACGGGCCTGGCCCCGCAGTTGAGGACGACGGTCAGCGGGCCGCGGCGGAGGGCCAGCACCTGGTCACCGAGGTCCAGCAGCTCGACCGTCGCCCCGGCCGGGACCGCGTGGCGGCGGCGCGCGGCGAGCGCCGACCGGTAGAACTCCAGCGTCGAGCCGGGGTCACCGGACTGCGCCGCCACGCTCAGACCGGCCCAGTCGGACGGCTGGGGCAGCCACGGCTGACCCGACCCGGGGCCGAAGCCGAAGGGCGGCTCGTCGCCGCTCCACGGGATCGGGATCCGGCAGCCGTCGCGGCCGACCTCGCCGCTGCGCAGCCACACGGGGTCCTGCCGGTCCTCGGGGGCGACCTCGACCTGCTCGAGCCCGAGCCCTCGCCCTGGTAGACGTAGGCCGAGCCCGGCAGCGCCAGCATCGTCAGCGTCGCGGCGCGGGCCCGGGCGAGACCCTGGGCGCCGCCGCCATAGCGAGACGCGTGCCGCACCACGTCGTGGTTGCTCAGCACCCAGGTCGGCGCCGCGCCGACGGGCGCGAGCGCCTCGAAGGTCGAGGTGATGACACGCGTGAAGGCCTCGGCCGACCACGGGGCCACCAGCCAGGCGAAGTTGAAGGACTGGCTCAGCTCGTCGGACCGCACATAGCGGGCCATCGACTCCGGCGTCTTGGTCCAGGCCTCGGCGACGGTCATCCGGTCGCCGGGGTAGTCCGCGAGGACGCGGTGCCAGCGGCGGTAGACGTCGTGCACCTCCGGCTGGTCCCACATCGGCTCGTCGTCGACGTGCGGGTCGACCATCCCGCCGTCCTCGGTGATGCCGGGGGTCGAGGGTGCGGCGAGCGCGTCGGGTGCGTCGGGCGCCTCGGGTGAGACGACCTGGTCGCGCAGGCTCGCCTCCTTGAACAGCGAGTGGGCCACGTCGATGCGGAAGCCGTCGACCCCCCGGTCGAGCCAGAACCGCAGCACGCTCTCGAACTCATCGCCCACCTCGGGGTTGCGCCAGTCGAGGTCGGGCTGGGAGGTGTCGAAGAGGTGGAGGTACCACTGGCCCGGCGAGCCGTCGGCCTCGGTCACCCGCTCCCAGCCGGGCCCGCCGAACACCGAGGTCCAGTTGTTGGGCGGCTCGTCGCCGCCCGCACCCCGGCCGTCGCGGAAGAGGTAGCGCGCCCGCTCGGGGCTCCCGGCCCCGCGGCGAGCGCGGCCCGGAACCACGGGTGGTCCCACGAGGTGTGGTTGGGCACGAGGTCGACGACGACCCGGAGCCCGAGCTCGTGCGCCTTGAGCACCAGGTCGTCGGCGTCCTGCAGCGTGCCGAACCGCGGGTCGACGTCGCGGTAGTCCGCCACGTCGTAGCCCGCGTCGAGCTGCGGCGAGGTGTAGAACGGCGTGATCCACAGGGCGTCGACGCCCAGGTCCTGGAGGTAGGGCAGTCGCGACGTGATGCCGGGCAGGTCGCCGAGGCCGTCACCGTCGCCGTCGGCGAAGCTGCGGACATAGACCTGGTAGCACACCGACTGCAGCCACCAGGGCTGCTCTGGATCGTTCACATCTGGCACCCGACGATCCTAGGCAGACGGTCCGGGTCGGCCGAAGGTCCGGGGGTCGACCGCGATCCACACGTGCTCGGCCCGGGCGAGCGGGTCGCCGGCCGCGTCATAGAGCGTGCTGGCGGTGAAGGTCTTGCGGCCGTCGGTGCCCAGTGCCTCGCCGACCACGACGTGCAAGTCGCCGACCGCGGGCAGCCGGTCGACCCGCGCGGTCATCCGCCCGAGCACCATCGGCCGCTCCTCGAGGTCGCTCGACCAGCCCCCGTGCAGTCCAGCGCCGCCCACGTCACGGCGAGGTCGGCCAGGCCGGCCTCGGCCCCCGCCACGGAGCCGTCCGGCGTCCATGTCGCCGCGACCCTCCCCGGCCCGACCGGTCCGGGAAAGACCCGCAGCCCGTCCCCGGGGTCGCGTCCGGTGCCACAGGCGAAGCAGGTGGGGAACGGGTGCCCGCGGAGCCCGGCGTACGACGCCTCGGCGGCCGCCGCCTCGTGGGCGGGCACCGGGGCCACCGCCAGCAGCGACCGGTCCACGGCCCGCGCCTCGGCGACCGGTCCCTGGTCGTCGCCGGCGACCAGCGTGCCGTCGCGCGCCAGGATCTCCAGGTCGGTGTCGAGCGGCGGCGGACGGCGCAGCGTCACCTCGACGGGGGCCGCGTCGGCGAGCGCGGCGCCGTACTCCCCGGTCCCGGACACCAGCCCCGCCAGCGCACCGGCCGTCCAGCCGCCGTTGCCCGACGACGCCGGGCCGCGGAAGCGGGCCGGCACGCGCAGCGTGGTCACCGGCGGACCCGCTCATAGCGGGCCAGCGCTTCGCGGCGCTCCTCGGCGTGGTCGACGATCGGCGCCGGATAGCCGTCGACCTCGCCGGGCTCGTGCGGGTCGGTGGCGTCGGCGAGCTCGGGCACCCAGCGGCGGACATAGGCGCCGGACGGGTCGAACTTGCGGCCCTGGCTGGTCGGGTTGAAGACCCGGAAATACGGCGCCGCGTCGGTGCCCGAGCCGGCGACCCACTGCCACCCGTGCTGGTTGGAGGCCAGGTCGCCGTCGACGAGGTGCCGCATGAAGTGCCGGGCCCCGTGCTGCCACTCGATGTGCAGGTCCTTGACCAGGAAGCGGCGGTGATCATGCGGACCCGGTTGTGCATCCACCCGGTCGCGAGCAGCTGCCGCATCCCGGCGTCGACGATGGGGAAGCCGGTGCGCCCGGCCTTCCAGGCGTCGAGTGCGTCGCCGGGCTCGTCGTAGTCCATCCGGCCCAGCTCGGGGCGCAGGTAGTCGCGCGCCGAGTCGGGCCGGTGGAACAGCACGTCGGCATAGAACTCCCGCCAGGCCAGCTCCGACCGGTAGGACGCGGCGCCCGTGCTGCGGCGGTGTCCCAGGTCGGCCAGCAGCGTGCGCGGGTGGACCGCCCCCCACCGCAGGTGCGGCGACATCTGCGACGTCCCCGGCCGGTCGGGACGGTCGCGGTCGTCGTCGTAGTCCGTGAGCGCCCCGTCCAGGAACTCGCTCCACCGGTCGAGCGCGGCGGCCTCGCCGACCGGGGGAGCCGACATGCCGTCGGGCCAGCCCTCCTGGGGCAGGTCGTCGCCGTGGCGCAGCGTCAGCCACTCGGCGGCGTCGGGCGCCGCGACGGGCGCGCGCCAGCCGTGCTCGGCCCAGGCGCGCGAGAACGGCGTGAAGACCTTGTAGGGCTCTCCGGTCTTGTTGCGCACCCGCCCCGGGGCGACGGCGTAGGGCGAGCCCGTCCGCACCACCTCGACCCCGTGCTGCGCGAGCGCGGCCTCGACGTCCTCGTCGCGGCGCCGGCCGTAGGGCCCGAAGTCGGCCGCGAGGTGCACCCGCTCGGCGCCCACCTCGCGGGCCGCCTGCACGACCCGCTCCACCGGGTCGCCCGACAGCACCGCCAGCCGTCCGCCGAGGTCGCGCAGCGAGCCGTCGAGGCTGCGCAGCGCCGCCGAGAGGTAGGCGCGACGCGCCTGGCCCGCGGGCCGCCAGAGCGCCGGGTCGACCACGAACAGGGGGAGGACGGGCCCCTCGTCACGGGCGGTCAGGAGGGCCGGGTTGTCCCCCAGTCGGAGGTCACGGCGGAACCACAGGAGCGACGGCACCTCACCCACTGTGCCATCCGCATGGATCCGCCGGCGGACGGCCGCGATCGACGGATCGGCCCTCCGGGGTGGCGGTCGGTGCGGTCCCCGGGTGCCATGGGTCACAATGTCCCCGTGAGCGACCTCATCGACACCACCGAGATGTACCTCCGCACGATCTACGAGCTCGTGGAGGAGGGCATCACCCGCTGCGCGCGCGCATCGCCGAACGCCTGCACCAGTCGGGGCCGACGGTGTCCCAGACGGTCGCAAGGATGGAGCGCGACGGCCTGGTGACGGTGGAGGGCGACCGCCACCTCCAGCCTGACCGACGAGGGCCACCGCCTCGCCGTCCGCGTGATGCGCAAGCACCGCCTGGCCGAGCGACTCCTCGTCGACGTGATCGGGCTGGAGTGGGAGCAGGTGCACGCCGAGGCCTGCCGCTGGGAGCACGTCATGTCCGAGCAGGTGGAGCGCCGGCTCATCGCGATGCTCGACAACCCGACCGAGTCGCCCTATGGCAACCCGATCCCGGGCCTCGACGAGCTCGGGCAGATGGAGCTCGGTGAGGACTTCATGGACGGCGTGCAGCCGGTGGCGGCGCTGGCCGGCCCCGACGAGTCGCTGGTGCTCGTGCGCCGCATCGCCGAGGAGGTCCAGAAGGACGAGCGGCTGATGGCCACCCTGCGCCGGATCGGGGCGCTCCCCGACCGCACCGTCGCGGTCACCCTGACCGAGGACGGCGTGCGCATCGGATCGGGCGGCGAGAGCGCCGAGATCGACGTCGAGTCGGCCGAGCACATCTTCGCCAAGCAGACCAAGTAGTCCCGGTCCGGCCGGCTCAGATCACGGTGATCTCGAAGTCTCCCTGGGCGGCGAGCACGTCGCCGTAGTGGCGGCGCTGCTCGGGCGTCGGCTCGACCAGCGGCAGCGGGCTGGGGCGGACGCCGTGGTGCCGGAAGCCGATCACCTTGAGCCGCATCGTGGGGTCGATGTCGGCGAGCCACCGGCCCGTCGTGGCCAGCAGGGCGTCGTCGTCGTTGAGCCCGGGCAGCATGAGGAGCCGCACCTCGTGCAGGTGCCCCTCGGCCGCGAGGTGCTCGATGGTGCGCAGCGTCCGGTCGTTGGCCGACCCGGTGATCCGGCGGTGGATCGCGGGGTCAAGGCACTTGAGGTCCACCATCACCCCGTCGGTCACGGGCAGCAGCCGGTCCCAGACCTCCCGCGAGGCATCCCCGTTGGTGTCGACGAAGCGGGTGAGCCGTGCGGTGTCGGGGTCGGCGCGCAGGGCCGTGAACAGCGCCTCGACGTAGGGCGCCTGCGTGGTCGCCTCGCCCCCGCTCACCGTCACCCCGGACAGGAACGGCGCGGCCAGCCGCACCTGGGCGACCAGGTCGGCCACCGAGCGGCCACGCGCCTTGGGCGTCGAGTCGTGGGGGCACACGTCGAGGCACGTGTCCCCGCCGGTGCACAGGCCCTCGTCCCAGACGACCCGGTCGCGCACCATGGCGAGCGCGCCGCTCGGGCAGGTGGGGACGCACAGCCCGCAGTCGATGCAGGGCTGGATCGTGTAGGGGTTGTGGCACGCCGCGCAGTCGAAGGTGCACCCCTGCAGGAACACCACGAACCGGTTGCCCGGCCCGTCGACGGCGGAGAACTCGATCGTGTCGGTGACGAGCCCCTGGTGGACGGCCCCTCCGGAGAAGGCGGCCGTCATCCGTCGGTCGACGTGCCGGCCGCGAGCTCGGCCGAGGTGACCCGCTTGACGGCCCGCTGGGTCAGGTGGAAGCTGCGCTCCGCGCCCGCCGCGAGATAGTCGCTGGAGTGCCGCGCGCCCTCGGTGTCGATGTCGACGAGGTCGGACTTGCGGACGAGGTAGCCCGTGATCCGGATGAACTCGTTGTCGTCGAGGTTGAAGGTGAAGTCGCGCATCCCGACCCGGAACGCGCCGCGGATGATGTCGACCATCGCCTGCGGGTTGCGCGTCGTCGTCTCGTCGACGTGGAAGATGTCGCTCACGCCGGACGCGAAGTGCCGGTGGTGCGGCGCGGACATCATGATGTGCTCGCGCATGCCGGGCTCCTCGCCGACCGGGATGCGGGTCCCGGCGGTGACGTCGTGGTCGAGGTCGATGCCGCTCTGGCTGTGGAGGTAGGCGCGGCCGCTGCCGCCGGCGCAGTAGGGCTGCGGCCGTTGGGCGACGAGCTCGGCGACCCGCTCCACGATGCGGTAGCCCGCCTGGTTGGCCGGGTCGTCGTGACCGTAGCGGGCGTCGACGCCCTCGTGGTCCATGAGCAGGTTGACGGCCTCGGCGAGGCCGAAGATCCCGAACATCGCGGAGAACCGGTCGATGTCGACCAGCCCCTCGGCGGCCAGCCAGCTGGTCTCGAAGAACCGCTGGTGCTCGACCAGCGACCGGATCCGTGCCTCCATGAGCTCAGCGGTGAGCTCGACATAGTGCGGCAGCGTGGTCTCGAGGAAGCCGTCGAGGCCGCCCTCGTGGCGCAGCGCGGCCTCCTTGAGGTTGAGCCGCACGAGCGTGTGGGAGCCGCCGCCGATCTTGAGGGAGTTGTAGCAGCTGACCGCGGCGTAGTCCTCGCCGTGGTCGCCCACCATCATCGGGTGGTTGACGAAGTGCGGCTTGGCGGTCTCGAAGACGGTGCGGACGCCGTCCTCGACCAGGCTGTCGGGCGTGCGCTCGGGGTCGACCTTGAGGGTGATGTTGGGGACGACCTGGCGCAGCGACCGCTCGACCCGGAAGACCGACCGGGCGACCCGGCTGTCCTCGGGACCGAGGTCGGTGTGCACGAACGCGTCGGGGAGCAGCCGGTCGAGCTGGATCCAGAAGCGCCGCAGCTGGGTGTCGAGCTCCTCGTCGCTCACGTCGTCGGTGACGAACGGGGCCAGCAGCTTGTCGAGGTCGCCGAGGTAGACCGGGTAGGTCGTCACGGACGGGACGTGGCCATAGAGGATGGTCAGCATCGACAGCGCGTCGGCGAGGTTCGTCGGGGCGTCGAGCTCGAGGTGCCGGCTGCCGTTGCGCAGCGCGACGGAGTAGTCGGGGAGCACATAGCGGGGCGCATAGGGCCGGTTGCCCTCGAACATGTCGCAGACGACCCGCTTGTCCAGCGCCTCACGGCAGGCAGGCGACAGGTCGGGGTAGGGCATCGCGTTGACCGCCGCGGCGGCGAGCTGGCGCAGCCGCTGGTCGTAGGTCAGGGTCGGGGAGGTCAGGACACCCTCGACGAGCGCGCGGAACTCGGTCATCTCCACGGGAGAAATCTACGCCTCTCGCGCCGCCTCCGGAGCAGCGGTGCGGAGGTCGGCCAGCGCGGTGAGGAACTCGCTGCAGCCGGCGTGCAGGCGGTGGGCCGCCAGGTCGTCGCCGCGGGTCGTGCCGCGGTTGACGACGACCACCGGGACGCCGTGGGACGCGGCGCGCTTGACGAACCGCAGCCCGCTCATCACCGCCAGCGACGAGCCGGCCACGAGCAGGGCGCCGTCGCTCTCGCGGAGCGCGTCCACCGCCGCATAGCAGCGGGTCACCCGGTCGGGCGGGACGTTCTCCCCGAAGAAGACGACGTGGGGCTTGAGCACGCCGCCACAGTCGGCGCAGTGCGCCACGGAGAAGTCGTCGGTGCCGCTCAGCTCGACATCGCCGTCGGGGCGCACGGTGGCACCGGCGGCCCGCTCGAGGAAGCCGGGGTTGAGGACGCCGAGCCGGGCCTGGACCGCCGCGCGCGACGTCGTACGACGGCAGCCGAGGCAGACGACCTCGGAGACCCGGCCGTGCAGCGCGACGACCCGGGGCGTGCCCGCGCGCTCGTGGAGGCCGTCGACGTTCTGGGTGATGAGCAGGTCGGGCGCGATCCGCGTGAGGGCCCGGTGGCCGGCGTTGGGCTCGGCGCCGTGCATGGTGGCCCACCCGACATAGGCGCGCGCCCAGTAGCGGCGCTGCGCGTCGGGGCCGCTGCTGAACTCCTGGAAGGTCATCGGGGTCCGGACCGGGCGGCCGGGGCCGCGATAGTCCGGGATGCCGGAGTCGGTGCTCAGCCCCGCGCCGGTCAGCGCGACGAGCGGCCGCGTCGCGAGCAGCGCGAGCGCGGCGTCGTGGGCCTCCCGGTCGATGTCCGGAGGCTCGGGCGCGAGCAGGTCAGCGGTCATCCGGCATCAGCGGGCGTAGCGCACCTGGGCGCGGGCGCGGGCCTTGGCGGCCTCGACCTCGCGGTCCTTGGGCGGGGCCGCGGTCACCAGGTCGTCGAGCAGGTGCTGGGTGATGTGCGCGATCTCGGCGACGGCGCGGTCGAAGACCGCCTGGTTGGCCTGCGACGGGTGGGTGCTGCCGCTGACCTTGCGGACGAACTGCAGGGCGGCCGCAGTGACCTCGTCGCGCGTGGCCGGGGGCTCGAAGTTGTTGAGCGGGCGGATGTTGCGACACATGCGGTCGAGAGTACGTCGCCCCTCGAACGATGTGGGCGACCTGACACGATGGTCGCCATGGCGCAGAACGACAAGCTCGACCGCGAGCTCGACATCGTGCTCTTCGGGGCGACCGGGTTCACGGGAGGCCTGACGGCGGACTATCTCGCCGAGCACGCGCCGGCGGGACTGCGGTGGGGGCTGGCCGGCCGCAGCCCCGAGCGGCTCGCCGAGGTGCGGGAGCGGCTGGCCGGGATCTCGCCCGCCTGCGCGAACTTGACGCTCGTCGAGGCCGATGCCTCCGACGCCGAGGCGCTCGCCGCCCTCGCGTCACGCACCCGGGTCGTCATCTCGACGGTCGGCCCCTACCTGCACCACGGCGAGCCGCTCGTGGCCGCCTGCGCCGAGGCAGGCACCGACTACGTCGACCTCACCGGGGAGCCCGAGTTCGTCGACCGGATGTGGCTGCACCACCACCCCAAGGCGGTCAGGACCGGTGCCCGGCTGGTGCACGCCTGCGGCTTCGACTCGGTGCCCCACGACCTGGGCGCCTTCTTCACCGTGCAGCACCTGTCGCCGGACGCGCCGATCCGGCTGCGCGGGGTGGTGCGGTCGAGCGCGACCTTCTCCGGGGGGACGTTCCACTCGGCGATGACCGCGATGTCGCGGGCCCGGCAGATGAAGGAGGCCTCCTCGACCCGCCGGCTGGCCGAGCCCAGACCCGCGGACGGGCGCTACTCCCGAGCCGTCGGCGGCAAGCCGCACCGCGACTCGGTGCTGGGCTACTGGCTGCTCCCGCTCCCGACGATCGACCCGATCATCGTGGCCCGCAGCGGCGCGGCCCTGGCGTCCTACGGCACGGAGTTCCGCTACAGCCACTATGCCGGCACCAAGACCCTCCGCTATGCCGCGGGCGGCGCGGCCGGGGTGGGGCTGCTCGGCATCGCGGCGCGCATCGACATCGCGCGTGACCTGCTGCTCGGCCGGGTCAAGCAGGGGGAGGGGCCCGACGAGGAGCGCCGCGACAAGTCGTGGTTCACCGTCGACTTCGTGGCCGAGCAGACCGTGCACAACCAGCCGACGGTGGTGCGGACGCGGGTGTCCGGCGGCGACCCGGGCTACACCGAGACGGCCAAGATGCTCGCCGAGGCCGCGATGTGCCTCGCGCTCGACGACAACCCGCCCACCTCCGGCCAGGTCACCACCGCCGTTGCCATGGGCGCCAACCTGCTCGACCGGCTCCAGCGCGCCGGGATCGGCTTCGAGGTCGTCAACGACGACTGACCGCGCCACCGCCGACGTGGGTCCGCCGCCCGTGCCGTGACAAGATGTCCGGCGACGACCGGGCCGACGCCCGGCCCTCTCGGCCCCAGTAGCTCAGTGGATAGAGCAGCCGCCTCCTAAGCGAAAGGTCGCCAGTTCGACTCTGGCCTGGGGCACGTCCGCCCGTGCCGAGCCTGGATCCACGCTGAGACGGGATCCAGGCTGAGACGGGGGTCACTGCCGACGCGAGCCGGCCCTCCTAGCCTGGAGCCGTGGACAGCCACGATGTGGCACATCTCGTCGACTCCTCGCCCGACCTGTCCCGGGGCACCCGCATCGATCTCGACGACCTGACCAAGCGCTATGTGGTCGGCGAGTCGACCGTCACCGCGCTCGCCGGGGTCAACCTGCACGTCGACGACGCCGCGTTCGTGGTCGTGCTGGGTCCGTCGGGAAGCGGCAAGACGACCCTGCTGAACATGATCGGCCTCCTGGACCGACCGACCGAGGGCCGGATCCGCCTCAGCGGCCGGGACGTGACCGGGGCGACGCGCACGGAGCAGTTCGCGCTCCGGCGACGGACGGTCAGCTTCGTCTTCCAGACCTTCAACCTGTTCCCGGGGCTGACCGCGCTGGAGAACGTGCAGTTCGGCGCGGACGTCGCCGGCCTCGAGCAGCCGGGCGCGGTCGCCCGCGAGCGGCTCGCCCAGGTGGGGCTGGCCGACCGGGTGCACCACTTCCCACGACAGCTGTCGGGCGGTGAGCAGCAGCGCGTCGCCATCGCACGGGCGCTGGCGACCGACAACCCGATCCTCCTGGCCGACGAGCCGACCGGCGAGCTCGACTTCGAGACCGGCGTGCAGATCCTCGATCTCCTGCAGCAGCAGGCGGCGGCCGGCAAGACCGTCGTCGTCGTGACCCACAACCGCGAGCTGTCCCGGGTCGCCGACAGGGTCGTCGAGCTCTCGAGCGGACGGGTCGTGCGCGACGGCCCGCCGCCACGTGGCAAGAGCCGGACGCAGGACCTGCACTGGTAGGCCCGCATGCGCCTCTCGTCGCTCCGTCTGTGGCTGGCCTGGTCCTGGCGTGACCTGAGGCGCCGCTGGCTGCTCGTGACGACGCTCGCCCTGGTGACCGCCCTCGGGGCGGGTGTCTTCGCCGGCCTGGGCGGGACGAGTGCGTGGCGGGTGCAGTCCAACGACGAGAGCTATCGGCTCCTGCGCATGCACGACGTGAGGGTGCGGCTGCCCGAGGGCGCGTTCGTCGAGGCGGGAGCGCTCGAACGGGTCGTCGCGGGGCTGGAGGACGCGTCGTCGGTCCAGGCGGTGGTCGAACGTCTCGTCACGCCCACGCTGGTCGCCGTTGCTGCCGGCGACGAACAGCTGCTCGTGCCCGGCGAGGTGGTCGGCATGGCCGTCGGGCGCGCGCCGGTGGACGCCCTCTTCGTCACCGACGGACGCGGGCTGGGCGCGGGGGACCTCGCGGGGAGCACGGCCGTGCTGGAGTCCAAGTTCGCCGACGCCCACGACCTGCCCAGCCGCGGGCGGCTGACGCTCGGTGCCGGCGTCCGGGTGGACTATGTGGGCACGGGCTACACACCGGAGTACTTCCAGGTCGTCGGGCGCAGCGGCATGGTCCTGGGCGAGACGGGCTTCGCCGTCCTGTTCATGCCGTTGGACACCGCTCAGCGCGTGACCGCCCACGAGGGCCAGGTCAACGACCTCGTGCTGCGGCTGCGCCCCGGTGCGGACCCGGAGCGGGTACGACGCCAGCTAACCGCCGCGGTCACGTCCTTCGGCGGCGCCGTCACGACGAGGAGCCAGGACCCGGTCCACCGGGCGCTCTATGAGGACGCGCGCAACGACCAGGCCACCTGGAACGCCTTCGCATTCCTCATCCTGTTCGGGGCGGGGTTCGCGGCGTTCAACCTCGTCACCCGCATGATCGAGTCGCAGCGTCGCGAGATCGGGGTCGGGATGGCGCTGGGGGTCCCTCCGCGCGTGCTCGCGCTCCGCCCCTTGCTGGTGGCCGCGCAGATCTCCCTGCTCGGCGTGGCGGCCGGTGTCGGAGTCGGGTGGGCGACGGGCCGGGCGATGGCGCACACCATGGCGACCCTGCTGCCGCTCCCCGTGTGGGAGACGCCGTTCCAGCTGGGGCGGTTCGTGGAGGGCGCGGCCCTGGGGCTCGCGGTGCCTCTCGTGGCCACCGTGGGGCCGGTGATCCGGGCGCTCCGGATGGAGCCGGTCGACGCCATCCGGTCGACCTCCCTGGCCGAGGGTCGGCCGACCGGGCGCCTGCTGCGGGTGGTCGCGAGACTCCCCCTGCCGGAGTCCACCCACGTGTCCATGGCGGTGCGCAACGTCGTGCGCGCGCCCCGTCGGACGTTGCTCACCGCCCTCGGTGTCGGCGCCGCCATCACGTCCTTCGTCGCGGTCCTCGGCCTGCTCGACACCTTCGGAGCGGCTCGGGACGCCAGCGCGGCGGAGCAACAGCGCCGCGGGGCCGACCGGCTCGTGGTCACGCTCGACACCTTCCAGCGGAGCGGCTCGCCCCTCGTGGCCCAGGTGGCCGGAGCCGCGGACGTGGAGGCGGCCTCGGCCCAGCTGAGCGTCCCCGTCGCCCTCGACCCCGAGCGGGCCCGCATCGAGGTGGTGCTGCGGGTCATCGACCTGGAGAACCCGATCTGGAGCCCGACCCTCGTGGACGACACCGGGCCGGCGACCGGCCTGGTCATCTCGCGCAAGGCCGCTGACGACCTCGCCGTGGACCCCGGGGACGTCGTCACGGTCCGCCACCCGCGGCTGGGGCCGGACGGGGTCCGGATCGAGTCCACCCCCGTCCCGGTCCGCGCCGTGCACCCCGACCCGTGGCGCACGTTCGCCTACCTCGACACCGCGGCGGCCGACGGGCTGGGCCTGGCCGGTGTCGTGAACCAGGTCGTCGTCCTGCCCGCGGGAGACCCGGGAGACCTGCGTCGCGAGCTGTTCGCCGTCCCCGGGGTCACCGCGATCGAATCGGCGGCGAACACGGCCGAGGCGCTCGACTCCGCACTGGACCAGTTCACCGGGATCCTCCGGGTGATCGAGGTCGCCACCTTGCTGCTCGCCATGCTCATCGCGTTCAACACCGCGAGCATCAGTGCCGACGAGAGGGCGCGCGAGCACGCGACCATGTTCGCCTTCGGCCTGCCCCAGAGGGCCGTGCTCGGCATCGCCGTGGCCGAGAGTGCCGTCGTGGGCCTCGTCGGCACCCTCGCCGGGCTCGCCGGCGGCTTTGCCGGGCTGAGCTACATCGTGTCGGGGTTCGACCAGGTGACCCCCGAGCTGCTGGTCGAGCCGACGCTGTCGGCCTCGACGATCGCGGTCACCCTGGCACTCGGGGTCGGGGTGGTGGCGCTGGCTCCGCTGTTGGGGGCCCGCCGCGAGCGGCACCTGGACATCCCGGCCGCGCTCCGCGTCGTGGAGTAGCGCGGGGTCAGGCGTCGACCTCCTGGAGCCTGCCGACCTGGTCGCTGATCTCGTGGGTCGTGCGGGCGACGCCCTCCATGGCGAGCTGCGCCTGGGCCGCCGCCTGGGTCTGGGCCGCGGCCGCGGCGGAGATGGTGGCCTGAGCGCGGGCGACCTCGCTGACGACCGCCTCGATCCGCTCGGCGCTGCCCAGCATGTCCTGGGTGCCGGCCTGGACCTGCTCGACGACCGAGGTGATCATCTCGGTCGCGCGGGCGGTCTCGGAGGACAGCTCCTTGACCTCGCCTGCGACGACGGCGAAGCCGCGGCCGGCCTCGCCGGCCCGGGCGGCCTCGATGGTCGCGTTGAGGGCCAGGAGGTTGGTCTGCTCGGCGATGCCGGTGATGGCGCGCGCGATCTCGCCGATCTGCGAGGCCGACTCCTCGAGCCGCTGCATCATCTCGTGGGTCTCGGCGACGCTGCTGGAGGCGGCGTCGGTGGAGGAGGTCGCCGTGGCGGTGGCGGCGTGGATCTCCGCGGTCGCGCCGGCGAGGCTGTCGACCGCCTGCTCCGAGTCCGCGACCGAACGGCGCAGCGTCTCCCCGGCCTGGTCGAGGACGGCCAGGCGCCGGGCGATCTCGTTGCCCCGGTGCTCGCGCTTCTCGACCTCGGCGCGGGCCTGGTCGGCGATGGTGGCCTGGTGGGCCGCGAGCTCCTCCTGGGCGGCGAGCTGCTGCGCGCGTACCTCATCGGCACGCTCGGCCTCGAGCCGACGCGCCTCCTGGGCGCGCTCGGTGAACCGCCACGACGAGGCGAGGGCGGCGCACTCCATGAGGATGAAGACGGCGTGCATGAGCGCGAAGGCCAGCGGGTGCTCCTGGGCGCGCGGGTCGGAGAAGACCATCGTGGGGGAGAGCAGCCCCATGGTCAGGTGGTGGACCGCGACGATGCCGATGGCGATGAGGAACGGCGTCCACATCTGGTACATCGCCACCAGGGCCACCATCACGAAGAAGTGGAGGTGCAGGTCGGTCATCCCGCCCGACAGGTGCACGAGGGCGACCGACGACGAGATCAGGCCGGTGCTGACGGCGACGGCACGCACCGCCTGGCTGGCGGCGACCCGCCCGACCAGCAGGAGGGCGGCGATCCAGACGATGGAGCCGACCGTCACCGCCCCGGTGTGCGTGTCGGTCATCGTGTGGTGGCCCATGGTCATCGGCTCGCCCGGCCAGAGGACGGGCAGCAGGCCGATGACCGGGAGGTGGGCCAGCAGCACGACGCTCAGCGTGTCGTGGCGGCTGCGGAACTCCGCCTCCGTCAGGTGGACCCCGCGGGGGATCCAGGAGGCAGGACGCGCGGCAGTGTGTGAGGAGGCGGTCACGACTGCCCCATCGACCGGTGTCCGCTCGAGTTGATGCGTGCGTGGCCCCCAATTTCCCCCGCGGCCCTCGTGGCAAAGCCGTCGCCGCCCGCCGGTGACCCGTGCCACAGGTGACCCGTGCCGTTCGGCCCTTGAGGTGCGCCGCCCTCGGCAGCAGCGTGGGAGGCGGAGCTGCGGCGGGCGTCGCCGGTCGGCTGACGCCGCCTCAGCCGGACCAAGGGGGAGTCATGTCCAGTCGTGTCGGCAGGGCCGTCGTCAGCCTCGTCCTCGTCGGAGGTGCGTTCGCCGTCGGCCAAGCCGGCGGGGCGGCGGTGGCCGCCCCGAGCGACTGGATGGACCCGGTCACCCTGGCGCCGGTCGGCGCCGAGGACGTGCACGCGGTCGTCGCCGACTCCGGGGACATGGCCGTCGTGTGGGAGCACGCGGGGGCGATCGAGGCCGCCGTACGGCCCTCCGACGGCGACTGGGCGGCGCCCGTGACGGTCGCCGCCGCCCACGGCGACTTCCCGCTGGCCGCCTTCGACGCCACGGGGCGGCTGCTCGTCGTCTGGACCAAGGCGGTCGCCGGTGACCCGGTGCGGCTGATGTCGCGGGCCATGGACGACACCGGTGTCTGGGCGTCCGCGGTCGTGGTCGCGCACCGTGCCGACGGCGCGATCCGCGCCGACGACCTCGCGGTCGACACCTCCGGCGACGCCGTCGTCGGCTGGCTGTGGGGCAACCGCGCCCTGGTCAGCAGCGGCTCGATCGGCGGCGGCTGGTCGGCCCCGGTGGCCTGGTCCAAGACGCTGTCGGTCGACGTGGCGCTCGGCGACGGCGGCCACGCGGCCGCGATGCTCCAGCGCTGGGTGGGCCCGCGGTCCGAGGAGATCACCTTGACCTTCGAGGTGGCCCGCCGGTCGCCCGCCGGGGTGTGGGGGCGACCCGGGTGCTGCAGACCGTCGAGCAGTCGCCGCCGTGGGTCGGCCCCGGTGGCGTCGCCGTGGACGCCGCGGGTGTCACGACGGTCGCCTGGCAGCGGGTGGGCCCCGACGGGACCCAGGTGGTGGCCGTTCGCGCCCGGCCGAGCCGCGCGTACGGCGCCCCCACGGTGCTCGCCGACCAGCCGACCCCGACCGAGTGGGGCGTCCGTGTCCTCGCGACACCGGGCGGCGACGTGCTCGTCACCTGGGTGCACAACTTCGTGGCGAACGTGAGGGCGGCGCACCGCCCCGCAGCCGGGCCCTGGGAGGCGGCGCGGACCGTCTGTCGCGGTGACGGCGTGGTCATGGACTGGGACGTCAGCCTCGCCGACGGTGGCCGGGCTCTCGTGGCGGTCTCCAAGGCGGCGCACTTCAAGGCGGCGTACGGGACCCAGACCTGCTTCATGAGCAAGGCCGGCCGCTGGGCCGCACCGACCCAGGTGACGGCGGCGGTGGACGGCCCGCGGGTGGGTCTCAGCGACTCCGACGGGCTGGTCGCCTGGCTCGCCGGTCCGGGTCTGCGGGCCCGGGCGACCGAGGGCTGAGCCCGGCCGGTCGTCCCAGGAGTCACAGCTCGTGGCCGAAGCCTGCACTTGTCGGCCGGAACTTCGGCCGACAAGTGCAGGTTTCCCCGCCCGAGCGGGGAAACCGACGGCCCCCGACCCGCCTACTCGTCGCGCAGCAGCAGCCCGGCCGAGGCGCGGTGCAGCCCGGCGACGAGGAACTCGAAGGGGATGTCGGGCTCGGTGACCGAGAGGCTCGCGAAGCCGTGCACCAGGCCCCAGAGCGCGAAGGCCGCCAAGGAGGGGTCGCCCACCGGATGACCGGCGGCGCGGGCCCGCTCGAGGTCGGCGACCAGCGCCGACAGCCCGGGGACGCTGCTGAAGTCGGGCAGCGCCCCGGGCTCCCGCGGGTCGGGAGCGTCGGGGTCGGCGACGTCGAGCCGGGTCATGAACAGCTGGCGGTAGGACGCGGGATGCTCGCGCGCCCAGGCGATGTAGGCCTCGCCCCGGGCGGCGAGGTCGGCGAGCACGTCGTCGCTGTGCGGCGTGGCCGCCTCGAGGTCGGCGGCGAACGACTCGTACTGGAGCCGGCAGGCCTCCCAGAGCAGCCGCTCCTTGGTCGGGAAGTAGTAGTAGAGCGCGGGCGGGGTACATCCCACCGCGGAGACGACGGACTCGATGGACACCAGGGCGGGCTCCCCGCGCTCGCGCAGCAGGGTGATCGTCGCGTCCAGGATCTGGCCCCGGAGCTCGCCGCGAGGACGTCGAGCCATCGACCTTCTTTCCCTTCCGACTTCCCTTCCTTAGTCTCACTAGGTTAGTGTGACTAAGCACAGCATACGACCCTTTCGCTCAGGAGTGCAGATGTCCGAGCCGACGCTCGTCGTCACCGGTCTGGCCAAGGCGTACGGCGACCTCCGGGCGGTCGCCGACCTGTCGTTCGAGGTGGCCGCGGGGAGACCTTCGGCCTGCTCGGCCCCAACGGCGCGGGCAAGACCACCAGCATCTCGATGATCTGCGGGCTGCTCGCCCCGGACGCCGGGGAGGTCCGGGTCGAGGGCGTGCCCATCAGGCCGGGGTCGACGGCCGGCCGGGACCTGATCGGCTACGTCCCCCAGGAGCTCGCCCTCTATCCCGACATGAGCGGCTACGACAACCTGGTCTTCTTCGGGCGGCTCTATGGCCTCAAGGGCGCCGAGGCCAAGCGCCGGATCGCCGAGACCCTCGAGGTGGTCGGGCTCACCGACCGGGCCGGCGACCGCGTCAAGGAGTACTCCGGCGGCATGCAGCGCCGGCTCAACATCGCCGCGGGCCTGCTCCACCAGCCGGCGCTGCTGATCCTCGACGAGCCCACGGTCGGCATCGACCCCCAGAGCCGCAACGCGATCCTCGAAGCGGTCGCCGCCCTGGGCGACCAGGGGATGAGCGTGCTCTACACGACCCACTACATGGAGGAGGCCGAGCGGCTGTGCCGCCGTGTCGGCATCGTCGACCACGGCCGGATGCTCGCCTGTGGCACCCGGCGCGAGCTCGTGGACCTCGTGGGCCAGCACGACCAGGTGACCATCACGCTGAGCGGCAACGCCGCCCATGTCGCCCAGGCGCTGAACGCGGCCGACGACGGCGTCCTCGAGGTCAGCGCCACCGACGACCGCACGGTGGTCTGCATGGTGGCCGGTGCCTCCTCGCACCTGCCGGGCCTGGTCAACGCACTGAGCGACGCCGGCGCGCAGGTGACCGACCTGCGCGTCGAGGAGCCCTCGCTGGACTCGGTGTTCCTCCACATCACCGGGACGGCGCTGAGGGACTGACCATGCACATCCTCACCCTCTTCCTCCGGGACTTCCGCGCCCGCATCCGCGACCGGTCGGCGCTCGTCCTCGCGCTGCTCGCTCCCGCGGCCCTCATCACCGTGCTGTCCCTGCTCTCCGCAGGCCCGGACATCGAGGCGATCCCGGTGGGCGTGGTCGTCTCCGACGCCACCCCGATCGGCTCGGCGCTCCAGCAGGGACCGCTCGCCGCCCTGGAGAAGGACGACACCCTGCGGCTCCACGACTACGCCGACGAGGCCTCCCTGAGGTCGGCCGTCGAGGACGGGAAGGTCGACGGGGGCCTCGTGGTCTCCGCGGCCGGCGACGAGGTCACCGTCATCGCCGACCCCGGCTCGCCGGTCACGTCAGCGATCCTCGACGCGGTCAGCCGGTCGACCGCGCTCACCGTCGACGGCGTCGGTGCGGCCGTCGCCGCGGAGCAGCGGCTGGGGGCCAAGCCCCAGCCGGCCGATGTCGCGCAGCGCGTGGTCGCCGAGCCCTCGCCGGCCCGGGTCGAGGACGCGACCGACGGGGCGGGCGGCATCAACCCCAAGACCCAGGTCGCCGCCGGGATGGCCACGTTCTTCCTGTTCTTCACCGTGCAGTTCGGCGTCCTGGGCCTGCTCGAGGAGCGGCGTGAGGGCACCCTCCCGCGGATCCTCGCCGCGCCCGTCCCGCCGTGGCAGGTGCTGGCCAGCAAGGTGCTCGTCTCCCTGGCGCTCGGCCTGGCGTCGATGACCTTCCTCATCCTGTTCTCGACCTTCCTGCTCGGCGCCTCGTTCGGCAACCCGTTCGGTGTCGGGCTGCTGGTGCTGGCCGGCGTGGTCGCCGCAGTGGCGACCGTGTCGCTGGTCGTCGGCACCGCCCGCTCGGGGGAGCAGGCGGGCGCGATCCAGGCGGGCATCGCGCTGGTGCTGGGGATCCTGGGCGGCTCGTTCTTCTCCATGGCCCGCTCCGGCGGGATCGCGGCCGTGGCCACCAAGCTCACCCCGCACTACTGGTTCAACGAGGGGCTGGTCCGGATGTCCGGCGGACAGGGCTGGACCTCGGTCCTGCCGCCCGTCGGCGCGCTGCTGCTGTTCGCGGTGGTCGTCGGCGTGCCCGGGCTGCTGCTGGCCGGACGGACGGTGCGCCCGTGAACGCCGTGGTCGCGATCGCCCGCGCCAACCTCAAGCGGCTCCTCTCCGAGCGCTCCAACATCTTCTTCCTCGTCGTCCTGCCGCTGCTGATCGTCTTCTCGCTGGGGGTGGCGATCGGGGGACAGGCCGGTGACTACAAGGTCGGCGTCGTCGACGACCACCCCGACGACCTGAGCCGGTCGGTGCTCGCGCGGATGGAGTCGATCAAGGGCGTGACCATCGTCGAGGTCGACGACGCGTCCCGCCTGCGCGACGACGTGGCCCGCCGCAGCCTCGACGCGGGCTGGGTGGTCGGCCAGGACGACGGCGCCACCACCTTCCGGTGGCTCTCCCCGGGCACGGCCGGGTCCCCCAGCTGCGCACCGTCTTCGGCAACGCGGTCGAGGAGGCCGGGGTGCGCGCGCGGGTCGTCTCCGTCGTGTCCGACCAGACCGGCGCCGACGAGGACACCGCCGCCCAGGCCGTGGCCGCGGCCGCCCAGGCCCAGCCGCAGATCTCGGTCGGCGTCGACGAGGTGGGCGACGACTCCGACGTGGCGGCCGGCATCCAGGCGGTCGTCGCCGCCGGGGAGCTGTCGCTGTTCATCTTCCTGTCCTCGCTCACGGGAGCGACCTACCTCCTGACCACCCGCAAGCTCGGCGTCACCCGCCGGGTCCGGGCCGCCCCGGTCGGCATCGCCACGATCGTGGCCGGCGAGGCCCTCGGGCGGTTTCTGGTCGCCCTGCTCCAGGCGGCGATCGTGTTCCTCGGCTGCATGTTCCTCTTTGGCGTGGACTGGCGGGCACCCGGCGCCGTCGCCCTGCTCTGCGTCGCCATGTCGCTCGTCGGGACGGGGGCCGCGATGCTGCTCGGCACGCTCGGACGCAGCGAGCAGCAGGTCGGCGCGGTCGGGCTGCTCCTGTCGCTGGTGCTCGGCGCGCTGGGCGGCTCGATGCAGCCGCTGGAGTTCTTCCCCGACTCGCTGCGGCACGTGGCCTTCCTCACCCCGCACGCCTGGATGAACGACGCACTCTGGCGCATCCTGGTCGAGGGCGCCGGCCTGTCCGACGTGCTGACCTCCCTCGTGGTGCTCACCGTCGGCGGGGTCGCGCTGCTGGGTGCGGCCTCGGTGGCCATGGCGCGCTCCCTGCGCTGAGAAACGCCTGAGATTCCCGGCCGGTTCGCTGAGACGTTTTGCCTCGGGAGGGCAAAGCGGCACACACTTTGGGGTGCGGGTCCGCGGTGCGACGCGGATCCAGTGCTGTGTCCGCACCGTCCCCGCCCCCGAACCGAGGTTCCGCTCCGATGTCCGCCACCCCCGAGACCGACGTCCCCGTCGACGGTCCGGACGACTCGACCGACGAGGCGGCCAACGGCGCGGCGAAGCCGAAGCGGCGCGGCAAGGCCAAGAAGCGGCACACCGTCGCGCGGGTGCTGACGATCACCGTCCTGGTGCTGTCGATGGTGGTGGCGCTGTTCGTCGTCTACTCGTTCCGGCACCTGAGCGGCAACCTGACGACGGCGAACTATGAGGACCAGCTGGACCACCGGCCGTCGAAGCTGAAGGTGTCGGGCCCCAAGGAGCCGCTCAACATCCTGGTGATGGGCTCCGACACCCGTCAGGGCGAGGGCAACGCCATCGACAACGAGGCCGGTGAGGGCGGGTCGGACACGACGATCCTCATCCACCTGTCGGCCGACCGCGAGCACGCCTACGGCATCAGCATCCCGCGCGACTCGATGGTCGACCGGCCGGCGTGCAACCACGGCGCGATCCCGGCCGCGTCCTACCAGCAGTGGAACGCCGCGTTCGCGATCGGTGGCCCGGGCTGCACCATGCAGCAGTTCGAGCAGCTGACCGGGATCCTCATCGACCACTACGTCGTGGTCGACTTCAACGGGTTCCAGGGCATGGTCGACGCCATCGGGGGCGTGCAGGTGTGCATCCCCGAGGAGATCAACGACCAGGCACACGGCATCCACCTCAACGCCGGCACCTACGACGTCTCCGGGCGCCAGGCGCTGTCCTATGTGCGCCAGCGCTATGCCGTCGGCGACGGCTCCGACATCGGCCGGATGAAGCGCCAGCAGGCGTTCATCGCGTCGATGGCCAACAAGGTCGTGTCGGCCGGCACCCTGTCGCGGCCCGACCGGCTGCTGCGCTTCCTCAACGCCGCCACCCAGTCGATCAAGGTCGACCGCGGTCTCGACAACGTCGGCAAGATCGCCAAGCTCGGCTACGAGTTCCGCCACATCGACCCGACCAACATCCAGTTCCTGACGATCCCGTGGACCTGGGACCCCAACGACCCCAACCGGGTCGTCTGGTCGCCGCAGGCCAAGGTCGTGTGGCAGAAGATCCTCAAGGACGAGCCGCTGTCCCGGCGCCTGTCCGCCGGCGCCATCAACGCGGGCTCCGCGCCCGGTGCCAGCGCGAGTGCCTCGGTCGACCCCGACGGACGCCCGTCCAACCAGCCGTCCCCGACGAAGTCCCCGAGCAGCACCTCCGCCGAGGACGAGGCGGCCGCCGCGGGGCTCTGCACGTGACCGACCCGGCCGGTCCCGAGGGCCGACCCGAGGACGGGTCGGGGGAGCCGGCCCGCCGCGAGACGCCCGAGCAGCGCCGTCGCCGCCTCGCCGCGATCTTCGGCGACGTCCTCCCCGACACCACCACCGACGAGCGCGACCCCGGGTCCGGTGACACCGGCGAGTCCGCCTCCGACGCCTGGCTCCGCTCCCAGGTCCCCCCGCACCACGGCTCGTGACCCGCCTGCGGGAACGGCGACGGCCCGCCCGGCGGGCCGGGCGGGCCGTGGCTGTCGTGCTGGGTCGTGCGGGTGACGCGACGGGTCAGGCGGACTTCTGCGCCTTGAGGAGGTCGCGGATCTCCTCGAGGAGGGTGATGTCCGGCGGGGTGCCGGGCTCGGGACTCGGGAAGTAGCGCTCCTTGGCCTTGGTGTAGGGCACCACGACGAAGAAGTAGACGACGGCAGCCAGCACGAGGAACGAGATGGCCGCGTTGACGAAGAAGGCGAACTGGCCCTCCTTCGCGCCGTCGAACACCGAGCCCGAGCCGCCGACGGTCTTGGTCAGCCATGCGGTGAAGGCCGTGACGACCGCCCCGAACGACGTACCGATGATCACCGCGACGGCCAGGTCGACCAGGTTGCCGCGGAGGATGAAGTTCTTGAATCCGGACATGTGGGGTACTCCTTCAGACGGTTCCCCCGGGAACCGTCTAGACATTTGACGCACAGGAGCCTAGTCGGTCTGCACGTAGGTGATGAAGTGGCCCACCTGGCTCGACACGACGCGGACGGCCTCGTCGGGGTGCACCGCGAGCAGGACGAGCGCTCCCGCAGGCAACTGGGTCCGATCGGACGACTCCGGGAGAAGAGTGACGACGCGTGCGCCGGTGGCCACGACCGTCGTCGAGCGCGCTCGGCCGTCGGCCGCCAGCACGTCGATGTCATCCCCGGGACGCAGCAGGGAGGCGGCGGCCTGGTCGGGGAACCGCACCGGCAGCACGACCAGTCCGGGATAGCCGGAGGCCAGCCCGGGCCCGACCAGGCGGAGGTCGGTCACCGGCTCGCCGCGGCGCAGCGGGGCGGCGAGCGTGCGGCCGCCCGGCGCGCCGGCCAGCCCGTCGGGCACCGAGCCGGGCGTCATCGCGACCACGGTCAGGTCCGAGGCCGTCAGGACCGTGCCCGCCGCGAGGTCGCGGGCGGCCACGGTGACCGTCACCGACGGCGGGGGTGGCGGCGACACCACCCGGAGCGCCCCGAGCACGGCGAGACCGGCCAGCAGCGCGGCGAGGGGCCGGCGCCGGAGCAGCACCGCCCGGCGGACCGAGCGCAGGGAGCGCCGGACGTCGGCGAGGGATCGGGAGCGGGCCACCCGTCCGACGCTAGGCCGAGGTCACGCCGCCCGCAGCGGCCCTCCACAGGGCCGGCGGCCCACGGTCAGCTGGCCGCCGCTGTGGACGAGCCGCCCGAGCCCGAGGAGCCCGAGCCCGAGGAACCCGAGCCCGAGGAGCCCGAGGACGACGAGCCCGACGAGGACGAGCCGCCCTCGGAGGAGGACGACGAGGACGACGAGGCCGCAGGCACGCTGGAGGTGCTGCCCGAGCGGCTGTCGGTGCGGTAGAAGCCGGACCCCTTGAACACCACGCCTACGGCGTTGAAGACCTTGCGCAGCCGCCCCTCGCACTCGGGGCAGTGGGTCAGGGGGTCGTCGTGGAAGCTCTGGACCTGCTCGAACGTGTGGCCGCACTCGGTGCAGGCGTACTGGTAGGTCGGCACGTGGAACCCTCTGGACGTTCGCGGCGGAGCGAGTTGGCACTCACGCCTGGTGACTGCCAGATTCTACGGCACAATGGCAACCACCATGACCGACGAGCCAGCCGCGTCGCGCGAGCCCGGACCCGCCGACCCACCCGACTCGCGGGGCTGGTGGCAGACCTTCCGCTCGCTGCCCGGGCCGGTCCGCTGGACGTCGTACGGCGCCGCCGGGCTGGTGCTCCTCCTGGTCGTCGCCGTCGTCACCACCGTCGTGTTCGTGCGCAGGCCGTTCCCCCAGACCACCGGGACGATCGAGATCCCCGGGCTCGAGGGCACGGTCGAGGTCCTCCGCGACGACCACGGCATCCCCCAGGTCTACGCCGACTCGACGCACGACCTGATGATGGCCCAGGGCTATGTCCACGCCCAGGAGCGGTTCTTCGAGATGGACCTGCGCCGGCACGTCACTTCGGGACGGCTCTCGGAGCTGTTCGGGGAGTCGACCCTCGAGACCGACAAGGTGATCCGCACCCTGGGCTGGCGCCGGATCGCCGAGCAGGAGGTCGCGCTGGTCTCGCCCGAGACGCGCAGCGCCCTGCAGTCCTATGCCGACGGGGTCAACGCCTACCTCGACACGCACAGCCCGACGCGCATCGCCCTGCAGTACACCGTGCTGCGCGCGAGCGGTCTGGACTATGCCCCGGCCGACTGGACGCCGGCCGACTCGCTGGCCTGGCTCAAGGCGATGGCCTGGGACCTCGAGGGCAGCTCGTGGATCGAGCGGCTCCGGGTGCTGCTGGGCGTCAACCACACGCCCGCCGAGGTCGCGCAGATCCTGGGCGGCTACCCCTATGACGAGCACCGGCCCATCGTGGCGGGCGGCGTGGTCGTGGACGGCCGGTTCCGGGCCGAGGGTGCCGCGCGGGCGGAGTCGGTCGGACGACCGGCCTTCCGCCCCGGCGAGCGTCGCGCGCTCACCGAGGTCGAGCGGGCCGTCGGGCGGGTGCCCGCGCTGCTCGGTCGCGGCGACGGCATCGGCAGCAACTCCTGGGTCGTCGACGGGGAGCACTCGGCGACCGGCGCCCCGATCCTGGCAAACGACCCGCACCTCGGCGTGAGCATGCCCGGCATCTGGGTGCAGATGGGGCTGCACTGCCGCACCGTCAGCGAGGACTGCCCGCTCGACGTCGCCGGCTTCACGTTCTCGGGCTTCCCGGGGGTGATCATCGGCCACAACGCCGACATCGCCTGGGGCTTCACCAACCTCGGACCGGACGTCTCCGACTACTACCTCGAGCGGATCGTCGGCGACCAGTGGCGCTATGACCGGAAGCTCCGACCCCTGACGGTCCGGCACGAGACGATCGAGGTCCGCGGGGGCGACGACTTCGACCTCACCATCCGCGCCACCGACCACGGCCCGCTGCTCTCCGACGTGTCCAAGGACCTCAGCACCGTCGGCGCCAACGCCGAGATCGAGGGCTCGATGGAGCGCGGCAACGGGTTCGCCGTCGCCCTGTCCTGGACGGGCCTGCGGGCCACGACCACCGCGGACGCCGTACTCGCGCTGGACTCGGCCTCGGACTGGGACGAGTTCCGCGCGGCCGCCCGCCTCTTCGCCGTGCCGGCCCAGAACATGGTCTATGCCGACCGTGCGGGCCATATCGGCTACCAGACGCCCGGCCTGATCCCGATCCGCAGGCCGGGCAACGACGGCACGCTGCCGGCCGAGGGCTGGCGTTCCGAGAACGACTGGACGGGCAGGTTCGTCCCGTTCCGCGCGCTGCCGAGCGTGCTCGACCCCGACGAGGGCCTCGTGGTCACGGCCAACCAGGCGCCGATCGGCGGTGGCTACCCCTTCTACCTCGGCGACAGCTGGGACATGGGCTACCGCTCCGAGCGGATCCGCACCCTGCTCGAGGGAGAGCTCGACCGGCTGGGGAGGCTCTCGGTCGACGACCTCGCGGCGATCCAGAACGACGACCTCAACCCGATGGCGGCCGTGCTGGTGCCCCATCTCCTCGACATCGAGGGGCTCGGGTCGGCCTACTACCGGCAGGGTCAGGACCTGCTCCGCGACTGGGACTTCCACCAGCCCGCGGACAGCGCGGCCGCCGCCTACTACAACGCGGTCTGGTCCAACCTGCTGCGGCTGACCTTCCACGACGAGATGCGCGAGTCGATCTGGCCCGACGGGGGCGACGTCTGGTTCGCCGCGGTCGACCGGCTCCTCGACCGGCCCACCGACGGCTGGTGGGACGACCGCGAGACCGAGGACGTCCGCGAGACCCGCGACGACATCCTGCGCCAGGCGATGGTCGACGCCCGCGACGAGATGACCAGCCGGCAGGCGCTCGACCCCGACGAGTGGACCTGGGGCCGCAGCCACGAGCTCGACCTCGAGGAGCAGACGCTGGGCAGCTCGGGGATCGGGATCCTGGAGTGGCTCTTCGACCGGCGTGGCTTCGAGGTCGGCGGCGGCACGTCGGTCGTGAACGCGACCTCCTGGGACGCCGGCAGCGGCTATGGCGTCACCGCGGCGCCGTCGATGCGGATGGTGGTGTCGATGGCCGACCTCGACGACTCCCGGTGGATCAACCTGACCGGGGTGTCAGGTCACCCGTTCTCCGCGCACTATGCCGACCAGACCGACCTCTGGGTCGCCGGGCGCACCCTGCCGTGGGCCTTCTCGGCCGACGCCGTCGAGGCCGCGACCCAGGACACGCTCACCCTCGTCCCGGCGCCGGGAGGCGCGTGACGCCCGACGGGGTCGCCGCCGCGGTCACCGGCCGGTCGTGCGGCTCGACGGGGACGTCGACGCCCAGCTCGTCGTCGAAGAGCAGCACACAGGTGAAGGTGCCGACCGGCACCCGGCCGAGCGCCCGGTCATAGCAGCCGCCGCCCTTGCCCATCCGGATCCCCGCCCACGACACCGCCATCCCGGGCACCAGCACCGCGTCGGGCGTGCCGATCGCGTCGAGCCCGAGCCGGCGCCCCACGGGCTCGAGGAGGCCGAACCGCGCCGGCGCCAGCGACTCGGGTCCCTCGTAGGCGGCCCAGTCGAGGTCCAGGTCGCCGCGGGAGAGCCGGCCCAGCGTCACCGGCAGGATGACCCGCTTGCCCGCGGCGCGCAGCCCCTCGAGCAGCGCCCCCGTGCCGGGCTCGGTGCCGACCGAGACATAGGCCGACACGGTGGCCGCCCGGCGCACCTCCGGCACCGCCAGCAGGTGCTCGGCGAGCGCGGCGCCGGCGGCGCCCACCTCGGCCAGCGAACGGCGGTTGCGGGCGGTCTCCAGCTGGTCGCGCAGGGCCGTCTTCGCGAGGGCCAGGGTGTGCGCGTGATCATCCGCGGGATAGAACGATTGGGGGTCGGCCACCCGGCAAGCCTACGATCGTAGGCATGGCGAGTTCTGGCTTGAACCGGGCGCGGGACAAGATGGCAGCCGCGGGCGTCGACCCGGCGGCCATCGAGGTCTTCGCCCACTACTACCGGCTCCTCGAGCACGGCGAGACCGGGCTCATTCCCGAGGCGGCGATCGAGCCGCTGGAGATGGACACGCTGGCCGAGGTCGAGGTGAGCGAGACCGACGCCGCGGCGGCGATCCGCACGACCGCCGTGGTCAAGCTGAACGGCGGGCTCGGCACCTCCATGGGCATGGACCGCGCCAAGTCCCTGCTCTGCGTCCGCAAGGGGCTGTCCTTCCTCGACATCATCGCCCGGCAGACGCTCTGGCTGCGCAATGCCTACGACGCCCCGCTGCCGCTGATCTTCATGAACTCCTTCCGCACCTCCGAGGACACCATGGCGGCGCTGGCCCGCTATGAGGACCTCCCCGTGGAGGGTCTGCCCCTGGAGTTCCTGCAGAACAAGGAGCCCAAGCTCCTGGTCGACGGGCTGCTCCCGGTGAGCTGGCCGCGCGACCCCGACCTCGAGTGGTGTCCTCCGGGACACGGCGACATCTACACCGCGCTCATCGGCACCGGCCTGCTCGACAAGCTGGCGGCCGCCGGCTATGAGCGGGTCTTCGTCTCCAACTCCGACAACCTCGGCGCGGTCCCCGACGCCCGGGTCGCGGGCTGGTTCGCCACCTCGGGGGCGCCGTTCGCCATCGAGGCGGTCCGCCGTACTCCCTCGGACAAGAAGGGCGGGCACTTCGCGCGCCGCAAGTCCGACGGCCGGATCGTGCTGCGCGAGACCGCGCAGACGCCGCCGCAGGACCAGAAGGCGCTCGCCGACCTCGGGCGGCACAAGTACGCCAGCACCAACAACCTGTGGTTCGACATCGCCGCGATGAAGCAGACGGTGGCCGCCCGGCACGGCGTGCTCGGCCTGCCGCTGATCCGCAACGTCAAGACCGTCGACCCCGGCGACCCGACGTCGCCGAAGGTGATCCAGATCGAGACCGCGATGGGTGCGGCGATCGAGGTGTTCGAGGGCGCCCAGACCATCGAGGTGGGCCGCGACCGGTTCGTGCCGGTCAAGACGACCAACGACCTGCTGCTGCTGCGCTCCGACGTCTATGACCTCGGCAAGGACTTCGTGATGGACCAGGCGGCGCCGCAGCTGCCCTACGTCGACCTGGACGACGACGTCTACAAGCTCGTCGGCGAGTTCGACAAGCGCTTCCCCGAGGGTGCCCCGTCGCTGCGGGAGGCGTCGTCGTTCGAGGTCGACGGCGACTGGACCTTCGGCCGCGGGGTCAAGGTCGTCGGCGACGTAACGCTCGAGCACCCCAAGGGGGCCCAGCGGGTGGCCCCCGGGACGGTCCTGGGAGATGACTGAGCGGGTCCAGGCCGGGCCGGGATCCGGGGGCGACGAGCTCGTCAGCGTCGAGTGGCTCGTCGAGCGGATCCTCGACACGGTGCGGCCGCTGCCGCACTTCCCCCAGCCGCTCATGGACACCCTCGGGCTGGCGTGCGCCGAGGACGTGCACGCGCCGATCGCCCTGCCCCGCTTCGACAACTCGGCCATGGACGGCTATGCCGTCGTCACCGCCGACGTCGAGGGGGCGACCGAGGAGTCACCGGTCGAGCTGCCGGTGCTCGGTGAGATCGGCGCCGGCCAGGCCACCCTGTTCGCGATGTCGCCGGGCTCGGCGGTCAAGATCATGACCGGCGCCCCCGTGCCGTCCGGCGCCGACTCGATCGTCCCCTATGAGTGGACCGACCGCGGTGTCGCCCGGGTCCGGATCACCCGGGCCCCGTCGGTCGGTCAGCACGTCCGCACCGCGGGTGAGGACGTCGCCGAGGGCGACCTGCTCATCCCCGAGGGCACGGTGCTGGGGCCGCGCCACCTGGGCCTGCTGGCCTCGGTCGGCCGCGCCACCGTGCTGACCCGGCCGCGCCCGCGGGTCGTGGTGATCTCGACGGGCTCGGAGCTCCGCGACGCGGGCACGGCCCTGTCGCACGACTCCATCTATGACGGCAACTCCTACCTCCTCGCCGCGGCCGCCCGGGCCGCCGGCGCCATCGCCTACCGGGTCGGCATCGTCCCCGACGAGCCGCGGGCTTTCCTCGACGCGCTGTCGGACCAGCTGGTCCGCGCCGACCTCGTCGTCACCTCGGGAGGCGTCTCCCAGGGCGACTTCGACGTGGTCAAGGAGGCGCTCAAGCCGCTCGGCACCGTCTGGTTCGGTGGGGTCGCCATGCAGCCCGGCAAGCCGCAGGGGTTCGGCGTCGTGGGGGAGGACGAGACCCCGATCTTCACGCTGCCCGGCAACCCGGTGTCGTCCTACATCTCCTTCGAGACCTTCGTGCTGCCGGCCCTGCGCGCGATGATGGGCAAGCTGCCCCACCAGCGACCGCAGTCGACCGCGCGGCTGATGCGCGCGATCTCCTCGCCGCCGGGGCGCCGGCAGTTCGTGCGCGGGACCTATGACGTCCGCAGCGTCACGCCCGTCGGCGGTCACGGCTCGCACCTCATCGGCGACCTGGCCACCGCCAACGCGCTGATCATCGTCCCCGAGGACACCACGTCGGTGCTCGCGGGCGACCCGGTGCAGGTGCTGCGGCTCGACGAGGACTTCTGAGAGGGTGTCGCGATGGAGCGCCTGACCCACGTGGACGAGACCGGCGCGGCACGGATGGTCGACGTGTCCGGCAAGGCCGTCACCGCGCGCACGGCCGTCGCCACCGGGCGGGTGCTCGTCTCTCCGCGCGTGGTGGAGCTGCTGCGCGGCGAGGGCGTGCCCAAGGGCGACGCGCTCGCGGTCGCCCGGGTGGCCGGCATCATGGCCGCCAAGCAGACGCCGTCGCTCATCCCGCTGTGCCACCCGCTCGCGATCTCCTCGGTCACCCTCGACCTGGCCGTCGCCGACGACGGCGTCGACATCCGGGCGACCGTCTCGACCACCGACCGCACCGGCGTCGAGATGGAGGCGCTCACCGCCGTCTCGGTCGCCGCGCTCACCGTCGTCGACATGGTCAAGGCCGTCGACAAGGGCGCGGTGGTGACCGACGTCCGGGTCGAGTCCAAGACCGGCGGCAAGTCGGGGGACTGGTCCCGTGGCTGAGGCTCCGTCGGCCGCCGGGCTGCCGGCCGTCGTGGTCGTCGCCTCCAACAGGGCGGCCGCCGGGGTCTATGAGGACACCACCGGACCGCTCATCTGCGAGCTGCTCGACCGCCTGGGCTTCACCGTCGGACGGCCACAGGTCGTGCCCGACGGCGAGCCGGTCGGCGCCGCCATCGGCGAGGCCGTCGGCGCCGGGGCGCGGGTCGTGCTCACCACCGGCGGCACGGGTCTCACCCCGACCGACCTGACCCCCGAGGTCACCCGGCCCCTGCTGGACCGCGAGATCCCCGGCATCGCCGAGGCGATCCGCGCGTACGGCGTGGCGCACGGCGTCCCCTCGGCCGTCCTGTCCCGCGGGCTGGCCGGGGTCGCCGGCTCCTGCCTCGTCGTCAACCTCCCCGGCTCCCGTGGGGGCGTCAAGGACGGCCTCGCGGTCTTGGAGCCCTGGCTGGTGCACGCCGTCGAGCAGATCACCGGGAGCGACCATTGAGCGTCTTCGACAGCGCGTGGCCGGCGACCCTGCGGCACGGTGGGGTGACCCTGCGCCCGCTGGCGATGAGCGACGCGAAGGCCTGGCGCAGGTCGCGGGAGCGCAACGCCGACTGGCTGCGGCCCTGGGACGCGACCGTCCCGCCCGGTGGTGAGGCGCGGCCCCAGACCTTCCGGCAGCTCGTGCAGAAGCTGCGGCGCAGCGCGCGCCTGGGCGCGACGTACCCCTTCGCCATCGAGGTCGACGGCGTCTTCGCCGGCCAGGTGACGGTGAGCAACATCGTCCGCGGCTCGGCGCAGTTCGCGTCGGTGGGCTACTGGATCGACCGGGCCTTCGCCGGCCGCGGGATCATGCCGCTCGCCGTGGCCATGGTCGTGGACCACTGCTTCGGCCCGGGCGGGCTGCATCGGCTGGAGATCTCGATCCGCCCGGAGAACACCAACTCCCTGCGCGTGGTGGAGAAGCTCGGCATCCGCGAGGTGGGCTACTCGCCGCGCTACCTGCACATCGACGGCGCGTGGCGCGACCATCGGAACTACGCGATCACGGTCGAGGAGTGCCCCGGCGGGCTGGTCCGCCGACTCGAGCAGTCCCTCCAGTCACAAGAGTGATTTTTCGACACACCCGTAGACATGCGCCTCAGTATCCGCTAGGGAACCTACCCTCTCACTCGTGGGACATCCTGAGGCTCTGCTGTTCGTGGCGCTGGCGATCGCCTGGGCGGTCTATCTGATCCCCAAGGCGATCGAGCACCATCACGCGGCCAACACCGCGCGCACGGTCGACCGCTTCTCCCACCGGCTCCGGGTGCTGGCGCGGCGCGAGCCGGTGAGCCGGCGCACGGCGCAGCTGGTGAAGGCGGGCCAGTCGCCCGCCCCCACCGCTGCCGCGGGCGCCACCGGTGCCTCCTCCGACGTCGCGGCGGACCCGCTCCCCGGCCCTTCTCCTGCCGAGGTCCGGGCCCGCCGCGAGGCATCCCGCCGAGCCACCCGGCGCCGCCGCCGCGTGCTCGCGCTGATCCTGCTCTCGGTCGCAGCCGTGGCCGGGGTCGCCGCCGCCGGCGTCATCGCGTGGGTGTGGGTCGCCGCTCCCGCCGGCGTGCTCGTCGCCTGGCTGGTCGCCTGCCGGCTCATGGTGCGCGGCGAGTCCCGCTCCTGGGAGCGACTCGTCCACCCCGCGCCTGCCGCCCCGGCGGAGTCCGCCGCCGACGACACCTCGTCGAGCTCCGCCGCCGACGCGGACGACGACCCCATGGCCAACACCGCCGCTCTCGACCGCGCCGTCATCGCCGAGGCGATGCGCGACCCGAACATGTGGGACCCGGTCCCCGTCACCCTCCCCACGTATGTGTCCAAGCCGGTCGCCACCCGCACCGTGCGGACGATCGACCTCGACTCCTCCGGCGTCTGGACCTCCGGCCGCACCGAGGTGGACGCCGCCATCGCCCGCGAGGCCGACGAGGCCGCCCGCGCCGAGCGCGAGTCCGACCGTGCCGCCGAGCGCGCCGCCGACGACACCCCCGGGGCCGCCGCCGGCGCCTGACGCCGAGGTGGGACTCGCGGTCCGCCGAGGTGGCGCTCAGGTACGACGAGGTGGCACGCGGTGTCGTCCTCAGGGCGCTCGGCCTAGCCTGGCGGCGTGACCCAGTCCCTGCTCCTGACCTCGTCGCGCGCCGTGCCGGTGAGCCCCGAGACCGCCTACGACCGCGTGCTGCCGACGCCTCTCCCGACGATCTTCCGGAGGCGGTACGGCGTGATCCCGCCGGTCCGCCGAACCGAAGGGCCCGAAGCCTGGGGCATCCCCGGCCAGACCAGGACCGTCGTACTCGCCGACGGCGGCCGGGTCACCGAGGAGCTGCTCACGACCGACCGGCCGCGCCGGTTCACCTACCGGCTCAGCGACGTCCACGGAGCCATGCGGCCGCTGGCCAGCGAGATCGAGGGCGCCTGGTCCTTCGACCCCGTCGGCACGGGGACCCGCATTGCCTGGACATGGGCCGTCCGCCCGGCGTCGCGTGCGGCCGCTCTTGCCCTGCCTGCCTTCGGGCGGGTCTGGCGTGGCTATGCCCGCCAGGCGCTCGAGGAAGTGGAGCGGCTGCTCCTCGGGTGACCTCTTGCGGTGGCCGATCCGATTCGGCCACCCCCGCAGGCGGGTGCTAACGTTTCGTCCCGCGTCATACGACGCGTTTGGGGCTGTGGCGCAGTTGGTAGCGCGTCTCGTTCGCAATGAGAAGGCCAGGGGTTCGAGTCCCCTCAGCTCCACCAATAACCGCAGGTCAGAGGCCTGCCGGAGATTCGATTCGAACCCAAATCTCCGGTCGGTCGCCACTTATTCGCCACTTATGTCGACGCGGGCGTGCAGCTCGACGGTCAGGCTCCTCCTGTTTCCGCAGGTCAATCGGCGGTCCGGGTGCGGCAGGTGTAGCGCGATGGCGGTGGGGGCTGGCCACAAATGGAATGGATCGAGTGACGTACTCTCCATAATTGGCCGCGGTCGAGGTCAGCATGGAGCGGAATATGGACGTAGGTCGGCTCCCCATCGCTCTATCGACGTCGCCGACCTGTCGCGTCCGCGGCTGGTGACGAGCGGATCACGACGAGGCCACCCTGGAAGGCCACCAGTTCTTCTTCCACGGCATCGTGCTCGAAGGCATCGGTGCCCGAGGCGCAGTACCTGCCGAGGACACGTCGGTCGAGGTGCCAGCGCAGCGAGCTCGAAACCGAGTGACCTGTCATGCCGAGATCCGGTCGCAACCGACGGCCCGGCCTAGTCTGGAGTCCATGGGCCTGGAGGACGCAGCGGCTTTGCGGGAGGCGACCTTCTTCCGCGAGGTGATGGATCCGTTCGTGCGTGCCCTGCTCGATACCGACGAGCCGTGGGAGGCCTACGAGTCGAGCGCGAACATGCGGGGAGCCATGATTGATCACATGGATTGGGGCCCCCATGGGGGCCAGGTGTTCATTGCCTGGGCAGAACTTGAGGACTTGTACGACACGGGGAAGACGCCGATTTCGGATGCTCACGCCGCCCTCCGGCGAGCCGCGACCGACTGGTTGGCCAGACCTGGCGTTCCGCACCTGGCCGTGTACATCGAGCAGTGGATCGCTCAAGCGGGGCGGACCGTCTCGGCGATCATCGAGCGGGATGGCGGCTTCTGGACCTCATCTTCGTAGAGCCGAGTGGCCCGGAGTCCACGGTCATGCCGTGGATAGCCTGCGGCTCCGCGAAGTCTCGGCTGCTTCGTGGTCGTTCCAGGGCTGCCCGCCGTCACCCGCCGGCCGGGTAGTCAGTAGGTGAGTGCCTGCTCGGCGGTGCCTGTGTTGGCATTGACGAACACGACCGCGGTGCCCTTGACGTACCCCAAGTCGGGTTGGTTCTCATCCTTCAAGAGTCGCGTTCGGGCATAGACGACCCAGCAGGGCAGGTGGTCCAACTCAGGCTTGATGACAAGTGAGTCTGGGTCTGATGGGTCGGCGACCTCTCCTGCGTCGGGAGTCGTGACTAGGAACGGTGTTGCAATGACCGGATCGCTCGAGACAAAGACGTGGAATCCGTGGATCGCAGCCGTCACAGCTTGCTGGCCGTCAATCCTCCAGCCTTCTGGGGATGCGGGTTCTAGCACGAACCCGGTCCCGGACATGCGGTCGACAAAGTTGTCGGGCAGCTGCGCTGGCTGCTTGTTCCTGGAAGCAGGGGGACTCTGCCCGTGCGTGACCGGCGAGGGGGCTGCGATGCCGTCAGGCGCAGTCTCGGCGGCGCGTTGGCCCCCACAGCCGGCCACAAAGATCGCCGTGGCGACCGCGGCAACCAGCCGCCCTGCCCCAGCCGCACCTGTCACGGCCTTCATCGTCCCACCGGCGCATGACTTGGTCGAGGTTGCCTTGACGGTTGCTGGATGCGAAGCCAAACCGTGACTACCGAGTCGCGCAGGTCACCATCTCTATTGAGCGCCGAGTTGGGCCAGTTCAACCAGGCTATCCGCGGCATAGGAGTGCGTTTCGGACGCCGGGCTTACGCACGGGATACGCTTCTGCCAGTCCACCTCACCGACTCGCGCCACGTTACGGCGCTGCAGATGACTCGATCAGATTCACGCGGCATGCCAGCCCGACCTCGGGCGGCCAGAAGAACCAACGGCGTCTGGACAGAGAGCCTCCTCAATGACTGGGAGCACCTGGTCAAGCGGGCCGAGAGCCGAACGGCCTCTCATCTGACCGGCTGCCCCCAGTGCGATGGCGAATATGGTCTCGATGCTCGCGATCAACTCGAAGCACTGATCCGCCGAGGCGGCAGGAGAGGAAGCCGCGTCTCCCAGCGCGTGCAACTACTGGATGAACGCTTCGTGGCTGCCACGACACCCGCACCCTTCGCCCCGGAGGGCGCTGGCTGGTGGCGACACCGGAACCTCGACTAACCGGTCGCTCGTCTGGCACGTCAGCTCGACGCCGGCCTCCTCGAGGACTATGCCGATGCGCGGTCGACTCTGACCGGCTCCGGAATACTCGCTGCCATGTTGGATCGTGATCCCCGCGAGGACGTAGAACGTGATCGGGCCGCCATCGAATCCATCGTCGGGCACAGCATGGTCGGCGACTGGCCACACGGCGCGATGCTCGCCGGAACCGCGTCCGTGTCATCAAGGACGCGGCGTGGGATGGCCCATGGCGACAAATATTCACCGGAACGGTGGACGACATGATCACTCCCCGCCTTGTCGCCAACCGGCACGCGCACCCGGGCGAACTCGAGTACTCGGTCCAGTTCGACGAGCCCCAGATGGACAAGACCGACCTCGGCCCGTACCGCAAGGCAGTGATCTGGGCACGCTACCTAGAACCGATCTGACGCCAGCACACGCATCTGCCGCGTATAGCCTGCGGCTGGTTGTGGTCGATGCGTGTAGTGCGGTGGATGTCGTTAGGCGCCATGTGGGCGCGGCTACCCGGGACTGGTGGGAACCTGTGGGTGGTCTCGGGTCATCAGGAAGAGTGAGATGGACAGGGATGCCGCGTTCAGCCAGTACGCCGCCGCGCGGTGGCGGCTTCTGGTGCGCGCGGGGGTGTTGTTGGGCTGCAGTGTGGCTGAGGCAGAGGATCTGGCGCAGCAGACTCTGCTGCGGTGCTATGTGAAGTGGGCGCATGTTCAGCGGGCTGATGATCGCGACGCCTATGTGGCTCGCATCCAGCTCAATCTGTTGCGTCAGTCGCGTCGGCGGCGATGGAGCAGCGAGGTTGCGGGCGGCGACCTGGTCGATGGGGTTGTGGCCGATGGCACCGGACGCGTCGATGACGCTGATGCGTTGGCGCGGGCGTTGGCGGGGTTGTCGGTGGGGCAGCGGCAGGCGGTGGTTCTTCGCTACTACCTGCATCTGTCCGAGCAGCAGATCGCGGAGGCGACGGGTGTGGCTCCGGGCACGGTCAAGAGCCGCTTGTCGCGGGCGTTGACGGCGCTGGCGGCCAGCCCGGGGTTGGCGATTCTGGGGGAAGGACGAACATGAGCGACGACACTCTCATCGACCTGCTGGCACAGACCGCGGCCCGGGTGCCCGACTCCGATGCTCCGCTGTCGGCGCTGCTCCGCGATGGCCGGCACAGCCTCCGTCGGCGACGTGCCGTGATCTTCGCCGGGTCGGTGGTCGCGATCCTCGCGGTCGCGGGCGTGGGAGCGGCCGTGCGCGCTGCCGACCACGGCTCTGGGAAGCCTCCGGTGGCCGGTGGGCCGGCAGCGCCCCCCGCGGGTATGAAGTGGAGCGGGATCGGCACGCGTGTTGTCGCGGTACCCCAGAACTGGACGATGGTGCCGGGGCTGTACTGCGGCAGTCGCGACGGGCACGACCATGTGACCATCGTGCAGGCCGGCGTGGTGGTTAGCTGCCCGCCCGACCTGTATATGCCGGCCGCCAGCTTGGTCGCCCTGAGCGGGGACGACGGTGCCGTGGCGGTTGAGGTCGAGCTCGCCGGGACACACCCGGGGGTGACCCAGCAGCTCATCGAGCAGACCCGCACCACCCTTCCCGCTGGTTGGCTCGCGGTGCCAGCAGGCGGTCCCTCTGGAGGGGTCGGCCCGCCGAACGCGGACGAGCAGGCCCGTGCACTAGAGGCTGCCGGCTTCGAGGTCGACCGCGTTCAGGAACCCAGCTGGGACGACACCTCGCACGTGCGAACCGAACCCGAGATCGGCGCGCCCGCGCGTCTGGGCACCACGGTCACGGTCTACGAGCAGGTCCCAGCACCGGCGGCCGCGAGCCTGACCGGCCGGCTGCTGTGGGTTGGCGGGCCGGCCCCAGGCCACCCCAGACCCCGACCCGGCACCATCCACGTGGTGGGCGAGGGGCTGGACAAGTACATCCCCGTGTGGCCCGACGGCCGGTGGTCCTTCGAAGGCCCAGCCGGGACCTTCACTGTCACGGCAAGCTCACCGGGCTATCTCAGCGCCAACGGCGTTCCCGACTCGTGCCAAGCCAAAGGCCCGGTCACCCTCCAGTACATGCGGACAACCACCGCCAACGTGTACTGCCAACTCAGGTGAACGGCAGCCCCGCGTGGTCCGTGGGGCTCACCGACCGGCCAGGCGCACGACAGCAACCACGACACCGATAGTCACCACGACTGCCCCGACAACGATGACTCCAAGAAGCACCATGTCCTCATGCTAGGTAGACCGAGGGTCCGCGCCCATCCTGCCCACGGGAATGGGTCAGATGACACACAAGCGCATGGCCGCAACCCTTGGTGAGCCGTGGCCGTCAAAGGTGCATGGTGAACGAGGCTCCAGGCCTGCGGAGGCTCTGGCTCTTCCTCCTAGTGGCTGCCGGACTCGCCATCTCGCTCGCGGCCTGCGGGAGCCAAGCGTCCCCCAGACCGGCCGACGAGACCGCGGGCGACCTGACGGTGAGCACCACCTCAAGTCCCCCGAACGCGGACGCACCGACGTATGCCAATTGCCAAGACCTCTCTAAGGTCTTCAACTCCCGCGACGAGAACCAACTCAGCTACCTGCCGGAGGAGCACTGGCTGATCGTGAGTCCCAGCAGCACCACCCACAAGATCGACCTCGTCAACGACATCTGAACCGCCCCGGCGAGTCCGGAGACTCCAGTCCTTGGGAAGGATGGAGTCATGTCAGGGAGTACGTCGAAGAGGTACCCGGTCGAGCTGCGTGAGCGGGCGGTCCGGATGGTCACCGAGATCCGGTCCGATCACGAGTCGGAGTGGGCGGCGATGACCCAGGTCGCGCAGTTGCTCGGGATCGGGACACCGGAGACCGTGCGTAAGTGGTGCCGACAGGCTGAGGTCGACACCGGTCGGCGGCCCGGGACGACCAGTGATGATTCTGCGGAGCTGAAACGGCTCAAGCGGGAGAACGCCGAACTGAAGCGGGCTAACGCGATCTTGCGGAGTGCTTCGGCTTTCTTCGCGGCCGAACTCGACCGGCCACAGCGTTGATCGTGGCCTACATCGACTCGGTCGTGGGCAGCCGCGACGGAGACGGTCTGCGATGGGGTGTCGAGTCGATCTGCGTCCAGCTCACCGAGCTGGGCGCCAAGATCGCCCCCGCGACCTACTACGAGCACCGCGGTCGCAAGCCGACCGCCAGCGAGGCGCGCGACGAGGAGCTCAAGGCGAAGGTCGCCGAGGTGCATGCGGCGAACTACGGCGTCTACGGAGCACGGAAGGTCTGGCTGACCTTGAACCGGGAACGCCCGGTGGGTGCCGCACCAATCGCGCGTTGCACTGTCGAGCGGCTGATGACCGAACTCGGGCTGCGGGGCGCGGTCAGGGGCAAGGTCAAGCGCACCACGATCAGCGACCCGAAGGCCGCGAAGCCTCTGGACCTGGTGGACCGCAACTTCTCCCCGCTGGCACCAGACCGGCTCTGGGTTGCCGACTTCACCTACGTCTCGACCTGGTCAGGCTGGTGCTACACCGCGTTCGTCATCGATGCCTACGCCCGGCGGATCCTGGGCTGGTCGGTGGCGACCACGATGACCAGCCAGTTCGTCGTTGATGCGGTCGAGCAGGCGATCTGGACCAGGGGTCGCGAGGGCCATGACCTGGCCGGTCTGATCGCGCACCACGATCATGGGGTCCAGTACCTCTCGGTGGCCTACTCCGAGCACCTGGCCGCCGCCGGCATCAAGCCCTCGACCGGTGCTGTCGGATCGTCGTACGACAACGCCCTGGCCGAGTCGGTGATCGGGCTCTACAAGACCGAGCTCATCAAGCCCAGGCGGCCCTGGAAGGGCCTCGACGACCTCGAGATCGCCACCGCCGAGTGGGTCGACTGGTTCAACCACCGCCGGCCCTTCGAGTACTGCGACGACCTCACGCCTGCCGAAGCAGAGCGGGCTCACTACGCTCACCACCAGACCCCAGCAACCGCCGGAGTCTCAAACTAGAAAGTCTCCGGACTCGCCGGGGCGGTTCACTGGAAGAGCATCGACGACCTCGAGATCGCGGTCGCCGAGTACATCGACTGGTTCAACCACCGAAGGCTCCACGGCGAGATCGGACTGATCCCACCTGCCGAGCACGAAGACAACTACTACCGGCACAACCCCGCGCCGACTACCGTCGACGCGTCAGTTCAGAGCCTCTACTGAACCCGGCACGCGACACAGGCTATACGCGGCAGATGTGCACGGCCGCGTGCCGCAGGCTATACGCGGCAGATCCGCATGGCCGCGTGCCGCAGGCTATACGCGGCAGATCCGCATGGCCGCGTGCCGCAGGCTATACGCGGCAGATCCGCATGGCCGCGTGCCGCAGGCTATACGCGGCAGATCCGCATGGCCGCGTGCCGCAGGCTATACGCGGCAGATCCGCATGGCCGCGTGCCGCAGGCTATACGCGGCAGATCCGCATGGCCGCGTGCCGCAGGCTATACGCGGCAGATCCGCATGGCCGCGTGCCGCAGGCTATACGCGGCAGATCCGCATGGCCGCGTGCCGCAGGCTATACGCGGCAGATCCGCATGGCCGCGTGCCGCAGGCTATACGCGGCAGATCCGCATGGCCGCGTGCCGCAGGCTATACGCGGCAGATCCGGTCACTCGGTGGATGACCTTCAGGAGAGGATGGGCAGATGAGAGAGCCCCCTCCGGATCGCTTCCTGTCTCCCGATGGCCGCTCAGGGTGGTACGCCTTCCCGCGCAACGGATCATGGCCCGAAGACGACGAACCATGGGAAGGGCCTCGAGAAGGGTCGTTGATCAGGTTCATGTCCGAGGACTCCGTCGATGTTCCGCTCTGGAGTGAGGACGGGCTGATCTTTGTTGACGGGGACGAATTGGTCCGTGAGTGGCACATCAGCGAAGGACTCGCAGCCGACATCGTGGCTTGGGGTCGCGCCTCCCAACATCAGGCAGGACCTGAACTCGACGCCGAGGCGGCCCGGTTGATCAGCCTTCTCAACGCGGAGCTCGGCTACGTCTTCACCATTGTTTACAAGCCATGAACCTGTAATCCCGCCGGATGCCGTCCATGACGCGGCAGACATCCGCGTGGGGTCCTGGCGCTAGCCTCCGTGAAAACGCTGGCCGCCCACGGTCCACCGGATCCGCAAGGTATGTGCGCCCGTGCCATCTTCGTAGTCCACCAGTGTGCGCCGGATCCGGGCGCCGTGCCTGCCGACCTTGACAGCTAGCACAAGGCTGGTCCACGGGTGCAGTGGAACCTCGCCCTGGAGGTCGGCATAGGCGTCTTCCAGGGCTTGATCGCAACCGCGAAGGACGCTGCTGCCTGCGACGCCGCGGGAGAAGTGACCGCGTGGGGTCCAGTCGCGGTCGGCGTACGGCTGCTGAAACTTTGGTGCGCTCCCGAGATTGCTGGTGAAAGGGCTGTAGGCGCCGGCGGGTTGACCTGGGTGTGCGGCAACTTGGCGCGGCGTGACCTTGCGAATGTAGGCGCGGACTGCGAGCGGCCTGTATCTACCGGTCACGAAACGGAGGCCAGTGATGGTGATCTTGTCGTCGACCGGCCCAACATTGAGAGCCGTATCGCACAGGACCCAGTCGCCAAGACTTACCCAATAGTCCCGATGCACTGGTGCGGCGGCGACGAAGCCGCCTCCGCCGCTGTTGGCGGAGAGTCTGCCTTCACCTTCGTCGTGGGTGTCCGCTATGGCGGGAGCGGGCATTGCGAGGACACACGCGAGGGCCGCCGCGGTCCGGCGGACCATTCGGGACATCCTCACGGCGCCACGATACGGGGAGGCGGACCTACGAAGTGGGCCGAACCGGATTGCGCGCATCACGAATGCGCCCGCATCGAGGGCGCTGGCCCCGGAGGCTGATCCCTGCCAAGCAACCTGGCTGGGTAGTGGTCGCCTGACCTGATCTGGGGCGTAGCGCAGATGTGGTGTGTCGGGAAGACCGCGAGATTCAGCGTCAACGGACTCCGACTTCCGACAAATATGTGGTGATGTCGCTTATGGAATCGAAAGGCCCGACGTGAACAGCGATGACGCGCCCGCTCATGATCAGGGCCGAGGAGGGCACCACGGACTTCGGGACGACCGAGTAGGTGGCCGTATAGGCCGATCCGTAGTCTGTCCAATTCGGGTAAGTGACTCCAGCCTTGTGTAGCGCGGCGATTGCATAGCGGTCATACCTGTCCAGGCTGATCCCAACCACCGGCACTGAGGTTCTCCTTGTGAACTTCTCCAGGAGTGGGAGTTCTTTTCGACAAGGACCGCAGGTACTGGCCCAGAAGTTCACGAGAATCGGGCCACTCTGCAACTGTCGGTCTCGCAATGACCTACCCGTGAGAGGCCGGCCCGATGGGAGACGCACCTGGGGGCCAGAAACCGCCGCCCACCCCAGAGCCAGATCTTGAGCCTCGGGTGAACCCTGCTCAACTCCATCGAGTCCGCATCCGGACAGCAGAACGCAAACCAACACAAGAAGTACCTGAAGTTGGGCCCGCGCCTGCACGGCGACATGCTACGGCTCCCGTGCGCCTCTGGTGAGACAGCGGCGCGAACCGACGAAGGAACGGTCCTGCCAAGGGTCAACGTGGCTCGTGGTGACGTGACCTGACATCGGCATGACAGGTTGCCCGTCCAGAGCCACACTCCGAGGCGCAGTTGGCGGCCACAAAGTCGCCAGGTCGTGACTGCGTATTCAGCGTCGCAGGCTCAGCCCGCGGACGCGGCGGTCAGCAGGTCGCGGATCTCGGCCGCTGTCGGCACGCGACCCGCCACCAGAACCCTGTCGTCGACGACCAGGCCGGGAGTGGACATCACGCCGTATGCGGCGATGGTCGGATAGTCCTCGACCTTCTCGACGATCGCGTCGATCCCGAGCGCGGCGACGGCCTCGCGCGCCGCCCGGTCGAGGTTCTGGCAGTTGCGGCAGCCGGGCCCGAGGATCTTGATGATCATGACGCGGTTCGCTTTCTGTGGGTTAGGTGAGCAGGAAGTTGAACAGGTAGCCGACCACGACGATCCCGGCGGCGACCACGCCGACGAAGACACCCAGCAGCTGAGGCCGGAGCACGCGGCGCAGCAAGATCAGCTCGGGCAGGGACAACGCGACTACCGACATCATGAAGGCCAGCAGGGTTCCCATGGGCAGGCCCTTGTCGTGGAGTGCCTCGACCAGCGGCAGGATTCCTGCGGCATTGGAGTAGAGCGGCACCCCGATCAGGACGGCGACGAGGACGCCGAAGGGGTTGTCCGCGCCGGCGTAGCGGGTGAACACGTCCTCGGGGGCCCAGCCGTGGATCACCGCGCCGAGCCCGATACCGACCAGCAGGTAGGGCCAGATCTTGCCCAGGATGCTGCGGACCTCCTCGAGCCCCAGCTGCAGGCGCTGGTCGAACCGAAGCCCACTGCTCGGGTCGACGACCTCGCCCCCCAGTCGCGTCTCGTAGACGAACGGCTCGACGTACCGCTCCAGGCGCAGGCGTCCGATCAGCCAGCCCGCGCAGATCGCGATCGTCAGTCCTGCGCCGACATAGGCAGCCGTGATGGGCCACCCGAACAGTGTGAGCAGCAGCCCGATGGCGATCTCGTTGACCAACGGGCTCGCGATCAGGAAGCTCATCGTCACCCCCAGCGGCACACCGGCCGCCACGAATCCGATGAACGCTGGCACCGCGCTGCACGAGCAGAAGGGGGTCGCGATGCCCAGTGCCGCCGCCATGACGTTGCCGGCGCCCTCGCGTCGGCCGCCCAGGAGCGCCCTGGTGCGCTCGACGCTCATGTAGGACCGCAGCACCGTGATCACGAAGATGATGCCGGTCAACAACAGGACGATCTTGACGGTGTCGAACGCGAAGAAGTGCACGGTCTCGGTCAGGCGGTCGCTCGCCGGCATGCCCGCTGCGTCGTAGAGGATTCGATCCCACAGCCACCCGTTGACCCAGTACGCCGTCACCCAGGCCGCCGCCAAGCCAGCCAATGCCGCGATCCGTCCACGGATCGTCCCCGGCAGATGGGCCACGATGCTCATGAGCCCGCACCCGTCACCCGGGTGGGCAGTGCCGCGCCGAGGCGCTCGGCCGCATCGGTCGCCAACGTGTAGTCGACCCACCGGCCCCGCCGAGCGGTCGTCACCAACCCCGACTCGCGGAGCACCTTGAGGTGGTAGCTCAACAGGTTCGCGGCCACTGGCACCTGCTCCTGCAGCTTGCACACACACGTGGTGCCCTGATCAGCGAGGTGCCTGAGCACCGTCCAGCGAACCGGGTCCGCCACCGCCGCCATCAGCGTGATCGACTCATCCGCGAGGGCGAGCCTCTGGCCCACCACGGCTTCAATAGAGGTTGAATCAACCACGTTTGAATCATGCGCCCGAAGGACGCCCGATGAGCTTGTGACGGCGGGCACAGTCATCGGGGGAGCCGAACCCGTCGCCGGGGCGGGGCCAGCGGTGACAGGGCATCCCTTGACCTTGGAGTTGACTCCAAGGTTTAGGGGCTCCGCACATGACGCCGAACTCACCAGGAAGCCGCGGCCTGCGGGTGGCCGAGCTTGCTGGAGTGGTGGGCGTGCGCCCCGACACCATCCGCTACTACGAGAAGGCCGCGTAGACCGCGTCGACCCCAGGATCGTTGACGAGTGACTCGTAGTCGTCGTAAGCCTGGTCGATTCCGAACTCGTCAGCGAACGTGCGGGCTCGATCGTGCGAACGGGACCCGACCGCGACCACCCGCGACCTCGTTGCGGCGTGGAGTGCTGATGTCCACGTTCGCGCAAATGCCACCAGGAGCTAGCCCGGATCGTTCACGGCGCTTGGGTGTGATCGGCGCGTAGAAGCACGGAAGTGCCTGCCCAGCAGGGGAAACTTGTGATTGCGACGTCCCAAGTTCTCCGAGTTGGAAGGCACTCCGTAGGTGAAGCGTACTTCGTGGTCTGCTGGCTTGTCTGTGTCCGCTGATGGTGTCGGCGTGGTGGCCCATGCGGGCAGCGTCGCTACTCGGCTTCTTGCCGACCGCACTGGCCTGACCGCCGAGCTATCGAAGGCGATGGTCCGCCGCAACTTCAGCCCTGGTCACGACCGCGGGCGGGTGCTGACCGACGTGGCGGTGATGCTCGCCGACGGCGGTGAGGCGATCGCCGACATCGAGGTTCTTCGGCATCAAAGCGGCGTACTCGGTCCGGTCGCGTCGCCGCCGACGGTGTGGCGGACCCTGGACGAGGTCACGTCCGATCGGTCGAAGAAGATCCAGAACGCGCGGGCTCGGGTCCGCCGCCGCGTGTGGGCTCAACTCCCCGACGGGGTCCCTGCCAGCCGGGTCGCTGGGACCGTCCTCGAGCCGGATCTGATCGTGCTCGACACCGACGCGACGATCGTGGTCAGCCACAGTGAGAAGGAGCAGGCCGCTCCCACGTTCAAGCGGACCTTCGGGTTCCACCCGCTCGGGGTGTGGTGCGACAACACCAGCGAGTTCCTCGCCGCGAAGCTCCGTGCCGGGAACGCCGGGTCGAACACCGCGACCGACCACATCGAGGTCCTCACCGAGGCGATCGCCCAGATTCCCGGCACGCACCGCCGCAAGCTGCTGATCCGCTCCGACGGCGCGGGCGCTTCCCACCAGCTGCTGAACTGGCTCACCGAGCAGAACCAGGTCCGCGGCCGCCGCGTGGAGTACAGCGTGGGGTTCGCGATCACCGAGAAGATCCGCGACGCCATCGACCTGGTCCCCAAGAAGGTCTGGACCCCGGCACTCGATGCCGACGGCGGCGTGCGTGAGGGCGGTGACGTCACCGAGCTCACCGGGATGCTGGACCTGACCAAGTGGCCGGCCGGGATGCGCGTCATCGTCCGCAGGGAACGACCCCATCCCGGCGCCCAGCTGTCGCTGTTCGAAGAACGCGACGGCTGGCGCTACCAGGCCCTCGTCACCAACACCTTGGTCGGGCAGCTCGCGTTCCTCGAAGCCCGGCACCGTGCCCACGCCCGGGTCGAAGACCGGATCCGGCATGCCAAGGACTCCGGGCTGGGTCGGTTCCCCTCGCGTGAGTACGCGATCAACCAGACATGGCTGCTGCTGGTCCAGATCGCCGCTGACCTGACCGCCTGGACCAGGCTCCTCGCCATGACCGGCGACGCCAAGATCCTCGCGACCTGCGAGCCGAAAGCGCTCCGCTACCGATTCCTCCACGTGCCCGCCCGACTGGTCAACGGTCAACGTCGACGCCGCCTGCGGATCCCGGAGTCCTGGCCATGGGCAGCCGCGATCGTCGCGGTCTTCGCCAACATCGCCGCGATCCCGCAACCCGCCTGACTCGTCCCCGACCGCCCACCACATCACCACCCGGAGAACCGCAGCCCGGCAGCGTCAGCCGACCCAGCGTCGTACCCGCGCACCGACATCGCCTCACCTCACACGGCGCTGCCATCGCCGACGACCTCATGAAAGACCGGGGCTAGCACCCCCACGAGCTCGGTCGACGACTTCCGGCACCGGACCTGAGGCGGTGATGCTGCGGCGCACGTCAGCAGGCGCACCCGACTCGGGGTAGAACCCCTGTTCTGCCCTGGGTTCGCGGTGCATCTCTGGCCTGCCGCACAGCCCGAGCCCTAGCGTCACCGGGCATGAAACAACCGCCACCCGTGGTCGCGCTGCTCGTGCTCGCACCGTTCATCGGCGAGGTGATGTCCACCTCGACACCGATCACGTCGTTCGTGCTGCCCTGGACCCTCCTCTTCGAGGGGGCGCTGTATGGCGGCGGGGCGCTCCTGGTGCGCGAGGTCGTGCGTTCGAGGGGCTGGGGCCTCGCCGGCTTCGTCGCCCTCGGGGCGGCGTACGGCGTCTTCGAGGAGGCCGTGCTGGTGCGCAGCTGGTTCGCACCGGAGTTCCTCGAGGCCCATCGCGACTACTCCCGGGTGTGGCAGACGTCGCTGCTCCAGGCGGTGCACCTCACCGCGTTCCACGTCGTGGTCAGCATCGGCTGCTCGGTAGCGCTGGTGGAGTGGCTCCATCCGGGCCATCGGCACCTGCCGTGGGTAGGTCGACGGGGGCTGGCCGTCGCGTCGGTCGGTCTGGTGGCCCTCGCCGCCTTGTCCCTCCTGGCCCCGGAGGCGTTCTTCCCGGTGCCGTGGCCACAGGTCGGTGCGGCCGCCGCCCTGACGGCGGGGCTGGTGCTGGTGGCCCCGCGACTACCTCGCCGCTGGCCGGCGACGGGGGCCGTGTCGCGCCGGGTCTTCGCCGGGGCCGTGGCGGCCTGCCTGATCGGCCACTTCGCACTGGTGTGGAGCGCGCCCGCGCTGGGCGTCCCGTGGCCCTGGGGGTTGGGCCTGGCCGCGGCGACGCTGCTGGTCGGGTGGGCGGTCGCGACCCGACTGTCCCCGGGATCCGGCGCCGAACGTCTGAGCGGGCTGGTGCTCGGGCTCGGGTGGCCCCTCGTCCTGCTGAACCTCCTGGTCGGGCTGGGTGGTCGCCTGGACTGCCTGCTCACGGCGGCAGTGACGGCCGTCGGGTTGGTCTGGGTCGCTAGGCGGCACTCGACGCGAGTGCTCCCCGCCGACGCCCCCCGTTGATCTGCACGCCGCAACCGCGGCGACGAGTCCTGAGGCTCGTCACCAGCCCGCTCGCCTGGGTCCTGCGCCGCCACGAGGTCGTCATCCCCGCCAGCCGACAGAAGTCGGCATGTCAGTGCGGTCGATCGTGGCGTCGGGACGTCATGGGAATCGAGGGTCAGGAGCCACGATTCCTATGACGTCCTGGGCGTTGAGGCGTCGCGAGGCTCCGCCCGCTCTTCGGACAGGCAAACGAGGTGCACGGCGGAGCCCGCCCGCGCAAGCCCGCACGGGAAGGGTCTGTTTGCCTGTCCGAGTGACCCCCGTGGCGCACCTTCCGGTGTGTGACCGGTCGACGGATGGCCAAGCAGGCATGGCGCGCGGCCACGCGGCCCTGCCAGGTCACGTGCCCTCGTCGCCCCAGCGTCCGAGCGCGTCGATCGCGTCGCGCAAGGCAGTGCCTCGGTCGGTGAGTGCGTAGGCGCGGGTGTTGTGGGTGAGGGGTAGGCGGTAGAGGACGTTGGCCGTCTCGAGCTCGCGCAGGCGAGTGGCGAGGATGTTTGTCGGCGCTCCGAGGTCGCGCTGCAGGTCGCCGTACCGCTGAGGTCCGTCGAGCAGGCGCTCCACGATGAGCAACGCCCAGCGTGCTCCCACGACCTCCAGGGCCGCGGCCAGGTCGGTCACGCGGTGGGCTGGGTGTCCGGCTTCATCCAGAACGGCGAGTAGTGGTAGCCGTCGGGATCGTCGAACTGGCGCTGGTACATGAAGGGGTAGTCGTCGGTGTCGCCGACTCGGCCCCCGGCGATGCGGGCGCGCTCGACGAGCTCGTCCACGGCCTCGCGGCTGGCGAGGTCGAAGGAGACCGTGACCTTCGACGGGGTCCCGGGCCCGCCGACCAGCTCCTCGGACCCGCCGACGCTGGCGTACATCTCACGGCTGCCGAGCATGACGTACTGCTCGGGAGCGATGGCGAAGCACGACACGTTGTGGTCGGACATCTCCGTGTTCAAGGTCCAGCCGAGGGACGTGTAGAAGGCGGTCGCGCGCTCGACGTTCTCAACGGGGCAGGTGATGAAGAGGCTCATGCGGGCAGAGACTTGCAAAAAGCAAGTGCCTTTGTCAACCCTGGTGTACGCGCGAGTCGGCACTCCGGAGCCCGGCGCGAGAAGGCCACGCGCCAGGTCACCATCGCGTCCCGGACCTGGTGGTGCGTGCAACCCTCGGGGGCGGACAGGCGACGACCGCCGCGGTGCCGGTGGTGTCCTCAGTCGCCGAGCATCGCGTTGACGCGTGCGATGGAGTGCACCTCGTCGAGCGCGAGCCGGGCCAGTCCGTGGATGCCGGCGCCGGCGTTGAGGTGGGTCGGCAGGATGCTGAGCTCCCGGGTGGCCAGCGGGAGGGAGCGGCGGTAGACGACCTCGCGGATCCCGGCGAAGAGGAGGTCCTCGACGGCCGCCAGCTGTCCTCCGAGGACGATGACGCGGGGGTTCATGATGTTGACGAGGTCGCTCACGGCGGTCCCGACGATGGTCGCCGCGGACCGGACGAGGCGTACGGCGTCGGGGTGGCGGTCGAGCGTCAGTCGGACGACGTCGTCGACGGAGGACACGTCGTGCCCGAGCTCCTCGAGGTCACGGACGAGTGCCCAGCCGCCGGCGTAGGCCTCGATGCAGCCGAGGTTCCCGCACCGGCACGTCGGCACCTCGGCGTCGTCGTCCGCGTTGCTCAGCGGGATGTGACCGACGTCCCCGGCGGCGCCGTCGGCGCCGCGGTAGATCTCGCCGCCGATGACCAGCCCGGTGCCGATGCCGGTGCCGAGCTTGACGAAGATCAGCTCCCCGGTGTCGGGGTGGGCGATGCGCTGCTCGCCGAAGGCCATCGCGTTGACGTCCTTCTCCACGATGACCGGGCAGTCGTAGGCGGCCCGCAGGTGCGCGGGGATGTCGAAGTCGTGCCAGCCGGTCATGATCGGGGGGTGCACGACGCGTCCCGTGGCGTGGTCGACCGGGCCGGGGACGTCGATGCCGATGCCGAGCACGTCCCCCGGGCTCCGGTCGTGCCGCGCGAGGAGCTCGGTGAAGCCGGCCCCGACACTGGCCAGGACCGCCGCGGGGCCGGCGGTGATGTCGATGGGCCGGTAGCTCTCCTCGACGACGGCGGCGAGCATGTCGGTGAGTGCCAGGCGCAGCCCCGTCGCGCCGGCGTCGGCGACGAGGAGCACGCCGCGGCCGGGGTTGACGCCGAACCGGTCCGCGGGCCGCCCCACTCCGCCGGCCGAGGAGCCGATGGGCTGCAGGACCCGGGCGGCCAGCAGCACCTCGAGGCGCTGGTTGACGGCGGTGCGGGACAGCCCGGTCAGCCGGACGGCCTCGCCGCGGGTGAGCCCGTCGGGGTAGGCGCGGAACAGCTGCAGCAGCGCTCCTGGACTGTCCCGGAGCCAGGAGGAGAGCCGGGGCTCCTGGGGCATGCGCATGATCGTAATCCAACCTTCGAGTGCGGAACCAGGGCCAGAATGAGATGTGCGAATAGTCGTTCCAACTTCGAACAACACAACTATTGACTTTGAAAAGCATAAAGCGGCACAGTGGGACCACACAAGTCGCGCTGAGGCGGCTTCGCATAGAGGAGTACAGATGACACCTGTGTCGGCGATGCGCCGAGCATCCCTGGGGTCGAGGCTCCTGGTCGGGTTCGGAGCGACCCTGCTCCTGCTGACCAGCTGCTCGTCCAGCGACAGCGACAACAAGGCCTCGGACGGTGGGGACTCGGACACCACCTACGTCACCTTGATCGCCAAGGACCCGGACAACCACTTCTGGACCGCCATGGTCGAGGGAGCGGAGGCCGCGGCCAAGGACAACGGCGTCGAGCTCACCGTCGCCGCCGGCAAGGACCAGACCGACGCCGACGGGCAGATCCAGGCCATCGAGGACGCCATCGCTCGGGGTGACGACGCGATCCTGATCGCCAACAACGGCCCGGCCGTCAACGACGCCATCCAGAAGGCCCGCGACGCCGGGCTGCTGGTGCTCGCCCTCGACACGCCGACCGACCCGACCGACATCGTCGACGCCACGATGGCCTCGGACAACTTCGAGGCCGGAGAGCTGATCGGTCAGTGGACCGCCGGCGCGCTGGGCGGCGAGAAGGCCACGATCGCGCTGCTCGACCTGTTCGCGGACAAGTCCGTCTCGGTCGACCACCAGCGTGACCAGGGCTTCGTCACCGGCATGGGCATCGACGCGGTGGACGACCAGGTCAACGGCGACGAGGCGCCCACCGGCACCTACTCCGGCGGCGACTACGAGATCGTCTGCAACGAGGCCACCAACGGCGCCGAGGACGGCGGCCGCTCGGCCATGGAGAAGTGCCTGTCGCTCAACCCCGACATCAACGTCGTCTACACCGCCAACGAGACCTCCGGGGTCGGGGCGGTCGCGGCCCTCGAGGCGGCCGGCATCGACGACGCGCTCGTCGTCTCGATCGACGGCAGCTGCAGCGGCATCGAGTCCGTCACCGACGGGAGCTTCGGAGCCGTCTCCCAGCAGTACCCGAGCCAGATGGGTCAGCTGGGCGTCGAGGCCGTCATCGCCTGGGTCGCGGACGGCACCGTCCCGCAGCCCGACGCGGGCCTGGACTTCATCAACACCGGCATCACACTGGTGACCGACCAGCCCGTCGACGGTGTCGACTCCATCGACTCGGCGGCCGGCACGGACAAGTGCTGGTGACCTGAGTCCCGAGCCCACGACGAAAGCGAGGACCCGTGTCCACCACGACAGGGGGACTGACCGCAGCGGAGGCCTTCCGGCAGCGTCCGCTGACCCCGGTGCAGCGCATCCAGCGCCTCCTGCACCGTCATCCCGAGATCAGCCCGTTGGCCGTGCTGGTGGCCGCGGTGATCGTGTTCGGCCTGCTGAACGACCGGTTCTGGCAGCCCTCGAACATGTCGCTGATCCTGCAGCAGGTCGCCATCGTCGGCGCCCTGGCCGTGGGGCAGACGCTGATCATCCTGACGGCGGGCATCGACCTGTCGGTCGGCGCGATCATGATCTTCGTCGTCATGGTCATGGGGACCCTGTCAGGAGAGCACGGGCTTCCCGGTCTCCTCGCTTTCGTCGTCGGGCTCGCGGTCGGCGCGGCCGCCGGCCTCCTCAACGGCTTCCTCGTCGCCCAGGTGAAGCTGCCCCCGTTCATCGTCACGCTCGGGACCCTCGGGATCTTCACCGCGCTGTCGCTGCTGATGAGCGGTGGCCGGTCGATCCGCGGGGACCGGCTCGGAAGCTTCCTGACCTGGACGTCCACCGCGTTCTCCGTGGGCCCGTTCCAGCTGACGGTCGGCGTGGTCATCGTGATCCTGCTCTATGCCGTCGGCGGCTTCGTGCTGTCGCAGACCGCGTGGGGCCGGCACGTCTATGCCGTGGGCGGCGACCTGTCGGCCGCGCGGCTGAGCGGCATCCGGGTCAAGCGGGTGCTGATCAGCGTCTATGTGGTCGCGGGCGTCATCTTCGCCCTGTCCGCCTGGGTCCTCATCGGCCGGGTCGGCGCGGCGACGACCAACAGCGCTGCGGACGCCAACCTCGACTCGATCACCGCCGTGGTCATCGGCGGGACGAGCCTGTTCGGCGGTCGCGGGCGACTGCTCGGCACCTTCATCGGGGCGGTGATCGTCGGGGTCTTCCGCAACGGCCTCGCGCTCGCCCGCGTCGACGTGCTCTACCAGACGCTCGCCATCGGCATCCTCATCATCGCCGCGGTCAGCCTCGACCAGTGGATCCGCAGGACGGGGGCCAAGGCATGAGCGAGCCCGCCGTCGCCACGCCCGCCCCGCCGGCGATCCCTCCCTCCGGCCCGGTCCTCTCCGCGCGCGGCCTGGTGAAGACGTACGGCGCCGTCGTCGCGCTCGACGGCGTCGACATCGACCTCCACGCCGGCGAGGTCCTGGCCATCATCGGTGACAACGGCGCCGGCAAGTCGACGCTGATCAAGTGCCTCACCGGCGCCGAGCTCCCCGACCTGGGCACCATCGAGGTGGACGGGAAGCCGGTGCGGTTCCGCAGGCCACAGGACGCCCAGGACGCGGGGATCGAGACGGTCTACCAGACCCTCTCGCTGGCCCCCGCCCTGGACATCTCCTCCAACCTCTTCCTCGGTCGGGAGCAGCGCCGCCGCGGCCCCCTCGGCTCGGTGCTGCGGATGCTCGACCACGGGTCGATGCGCCGGCTGGCCCAGGAGCGCATCGACAGCCTCGGCATCCGGACCCTGCAGGACATCACCCAGGTGGTGGAGACCCTGTCCGGCGGTCAGCGGCAGGCGGTCGCCGTGGCGAGAGCGGTGATGTTCGGAAGCCGTGTCGTGGTCCTCGACGAGCCGACGGCGGCCCTGGGGGTGCGCGAGACGGGACAGGTGCTCGACGTGATCCGCGAGCTGCGCAACAAGGGGCTCGGCGTCATCCTGATCAGCCACAACATGCCCAACGTGTTCGAGATCGCCGACCGGATCCTCGTCCAGCGCCTGGGGCGGGCGGTCGCGGTGATCACGCCGCAGACCCACACTCCCGCCGAGGCCGTGGCCATCATGACCGGCGCCGTCCCCGGCACCGAGAAGGGCGGCGCCTCGTGAGCCCCCGCAAGATCGTCCTGGACACCGACCCCGGGGTCGGCATCCCGGGCACCGACGCCGACGACCCGATCGCCTTGATGCTCGCACTCGCCGACCCTCGGCTCGAGCTGCTCGCCGTGACCACCACGTTCGGCAACTGCCCTCCCGACCTGGGGGCGCGGGGTGCCCGCGCGGTGCTCGACGCCTTCGGACGTGCGGACGTGCCCGTGGCGGTCGGCATGGACACGCCCCTCGGCGGAGTGCTCCCGCCCCTCCTGCGCGAGGCCTACCAGGGCTCGCGGGGCCGGCCCGGGAGGATCGACCTGCCGCCGCTCGCCGGGTCCGTGGTGGATGTCCCCGCCTGGGAGCTCATCGTCGACACCGTCCGTGCCCACCCGGGCGAGGTCACCGTCGTGGCCATCGGACCCCAGACCAACCTGGCCCGCGCGCTGCGCGAGGCTCCCGACATCGCCGACGCCCTCGCGGCCGTGGTCTTCATGGGGGGCGCGCTGGGCCTCGACCCGACCTACGGCCGCGGCAACATCACCCCGGTGGCCGAGTGCAACATCTGGTTCGACCCGGTGGCCGCCGACGAGGTCTTCCGGTCCGGCATCGACCTCACGATGGTCAGTCTCGACGTGACCAACCCCCACACGGGCGTCGTGCTTCCGGACGCGACCGTCCGTGGGCTCGACCGGACCGAGTCGGCGGCGGCCGCGATGCTCTCGGCCGTCTGCGAGACCTACCTCGAGGCGCCGATGTTCGACTGGGCGGACGGCTGTGTCCTCTATGACCCGCTCGCCATGGCGGTGGCGGCCGACCCCGCGCTCGGTGGCTTCACCGACATGGCGCTCGGCGTCGAGACCGCGGGCGTGCTCACCGTGGGACAGACCGTCCCCCTGCGCGACGCCTCCCCCAACGTGCACGTCCTCGTGGAGGTCGACGGACCCCGCGTGGTCGACGAGATCGTGCGCACCATCCTCGCCCACGACCCAGAGACTGGAGCCTCCTCATGACCGCCACGAACCCCCTCGGAGTCCACGCCCTGGTGTGGGCCGGCAACACCTCCCGGGCCGAGGTCGAGCGCGCGGTCTCGGGCACCGCCGGGGTCGGGTTCGATCTCCTGGAGCTGTCGCTGCACGACCTGGACAACCTCGACATCGACCATGCGGGCGGGCTCCTGCGCGAGCACGGTCTCCAGGTCGCCTGCTCGCGGGGGCTGGCCTTCGACGCCGATGTCTCCAGCGACGACACCGCGGTCGTCGCGCGCGGCGCCGACCTGCTCCACCGGTCGCTGGAGGCGACCGCGGCGCTGGGCGGCCGGGTCTTCACCGGCGCGCTCTACAGCGCGCTGGGCAAGTACCCCTCCGCCCTCACGCCCACCGGCCGCGCCAACGCGGTCGGCGTCCTGCGCGAGCTGGCGCGGGCCGCGGCACCGCTCGGGGTCACGCTGGGCCTGGAGATCTGCAACCGCTATGAGACCAACGTGGTCAACACCGCGCGGGAGGCGCTGCGTCTCGCCGACGACGTCGACGAGCCCAACATCATGATCCACCTCGACACCTACCACATGAACATCGAGGAGGACGACCTCCGGCGCCCGGTGCTCGACGTCGGCGAGCGGCTCGGCTATGTGCACATCGGCGAGAACCACCGCGGCTACCTCGGCTCCGGCCACCTCGACTTCGCCGGCTTCTTCCACGCCCTCGCCGACATCGGCTATGCCGGGCCGGTCACCTTCGAGTCGTTCTCGTCCGCGGTCGTCGCCCGCAAGCTCTCCAACGACCTGGCGATCTGGCGTGACCTGTGGGACGACGGGGAGGACCTGGCCCGACACGCCCACCTGTTCCTGACCGCTCAGCTGGCGGCGAGCGGGCACATCCATGCCGCGTGAGATCGCCGACCGCGTCCAGCGGTTGCTCGACGCCGGCCCCGATCGGGTGCTGCTCGGCATCACCGGCTGTCCCGGCGCGGGCAAGTCGACGCTGGCGAGCTGGGTCGTCAGGCACTTCACGCAGGCCGGGGTCCCCACGGCGTGGGTGCCCATGGACGGCTTCCACCTCTCCGACCGCGAGCTCGAGCGGCTGGGAAGGCGAGACCGCAAGGGAGCGCTGGACACCTTCGACGGCTACGGCTACCTCGCCCTGCTGCGTCGGATCCGTGCCGAGCTCGACAACCCCGTCCACGTCCCCGAGTTCGACCGGGTCATCGAGCAGCCGATCGCGGGAGGCCTGCCGGTGCTGCCGGGGACGCGCCTCGTGGTGACCGAGGGCAACTACCTCCTCGACGACACCGAGCCCTGGTGCCGGGTCGCGGACGAGCTGGACGAGGTGTGGTTCTGCGAGCTCGACGACGACGTACGCCGAGCGCGGCTGGTCGCCCGCCACGTGCGGTTCGGCAAGTCCCCGACCGCGGCCGCCGCCTGGGTGGACGAGGTGGACGAGAGGAACTCGGTGCGCGTCCACGGACTCCGCGGCAAGGCCGACGTGGTCTGGTCGATGGACGGCCTCGCCCTCGAGGCGGCCGACACTGCGTCCGGGGCCGAGGCAGCCGCGGGCGCTCCGGGGCTGGACGACGCGTCCCGGCGCGGCTGAGGGACGGGTCCCTCCCGCTCGCGTCGAGCGCCGTGCCGGCCGGGCGGATGCCCGGGAACGTGACCCACGCAACGCCTGTCGAGCGGTCCCGACCCCCGCGGGGACGAGGGTTGGAAGATGGTCCTGTCCCGAGAGTTGGAACGATCCAAGTGGTGAGCTTCGATGACGCAGGCCGTGGCCGGTCCGCCCGCCGCCGGTCGTCTCGTTCCTCGCTCGCGTGACGCCCGGACCTGCCGCGAGGCGCAGGTCGCCGAGCACGACGGAGGCGGCCGGCCCACCTGTCGCGACCGCCGCTCACCGGTCGGCGCCGACCGCGCCGACACGTCGCACCGCCCCGCTCCCTCCACACCCCCCACGAAGGAGTAACCCGCCATGAAGACGCGCGACTACGACCACTACCGCGCCGAGACCTACGCCGCTCCCCGGCAGACCGTCCACGTCGACGAGGTCGACGGCCCCGACCGCACGCTGGTGCTGGGCGACGCCCTCTTCCCGGTCCGCACCGTCCACGTCTACAAGGACGCCGGGGAGCTGCACGTCGTGCACTATGCCGAGGACGGCAGCGTGCTGTCGGCCAGGTCGGGCAAGGCCCTGCCGGTGGCCGACTGCGTGCCGGGCAAGAACGCCTTCCCCGAGCGCACCGACGCCGACTTCGCGCGGCTGCTGCGCGACGGTGGCACGCGGCTCACCTTCGCCACCTTCGACCACGAGCAGGTGCTCGAGGGCCCGTTCCACGGTCTGCGTCGCCACGAGGGGCAGCAGGCGGCCTGACCAGACCCCACGGGATCCGGCGTTCGGCCCGTCCGAGAGGCCGATCGCGCCTAGCCTGGTGTCATGTCGATCTACCGGGTTGCCTCCACGGCGCGGCGCGCCCGCGGTGGCGACGCGTTCTCCGCGGAGGCCGATGGTCATCGGTCCACCGCGGTGCCCGGTGGTGTCCAGCACGCCTACCTCCGCGGTGAGGCCACCACCGTGTGCGGCCTTCCGGTGTCGGCGTTCCACACCTTCGACGAGGCCACCGACTTCCCGTTCGAGGCTCCCGGGCACGGTTGCCCGACCTGTCTCGACGCGGTCGCCTGAACGGCCCGAGCACCCACGCCGGCGCGACGTAGCCGTCGTCGCGGACTGGCCGGCGGCCCGTGACGGCGCCGTCGCCCGTCGTACGGCGATGCGCCATCACGCTCACGCCGCGAGCCGTGGGGTCGATGGCGGACGCGGCCACCGATTTATTACAATCCGTTGGTGGGAAATCCCGGTGAGGCCGTCCTCGGCCCGCGGCACACCTCGGTGACGCCGGGGCGGACGCTGCCCGGAGTGGCGGCGACCGTGTGGGCGGTGCTGCGGGAGCTGACCCGGCCGGCGTCGCTGGACGAGCTGGCGGAGGCCTCGGGCCTCCTGCACGAGACGGTGCGCGAGCACCTCGACGAGCTCGTGGAGGACGGCCTGGTGGTCGGCCATGCGCCACCTCCCGACGGAGACTCGGACGACCAGCGTTGGTCGGTCGCCGAGGAGCGCTCCACCTATGCCGGTCTCGCCGTCAGCCTGGCCGCGTCGATCGACCGCCTGAGCACCGACCCGTCCGGTGACGCGCTGGTCGCCGGCGAGGGCTGGGGCTCGGACCTGGCCCTCGAGCGACGGGCGGCGCCGGACAGCGCGACCGGTGCGCGACGCGAGGTGATCGGCCTCATGGCGCAGCTCGGCTTCGCGCCGGTGCCCGACGCGGCCGGCTCCGTCGTCCGGCTCAGGGAGTGCCCCCTGCTCAGCACCGCCCTGCGTCAGCGCGACGTGGTGTGCGGTGTCCACCTCGGCATCGTCCGCGGTGCGCTCGCCGAGTTCGGCGGCGAGCCCGACCGCACCCGGCTGGAGGCGTTCGCCGAGCCGGGTGCCTGCGTGCTGCACCTGCACCACGACTGAGGGGACCCGCGCTGAGCCCGGTGGATCCACGCTGAGGCGTGGCCGCCCGGTCCCGGCTCGTCTAGATTGACCGGACACGCTCGGGGGATCGTGGCCGCCGGGCACGAGGAGGCAGACATGGCCCTGACCCGCACGGCAACCTCCGGCTCCACCCCGCGCTCCCTCGGCGAGCAGCTGCGGCGGCGCAAGCCCATCGTGTTCGCCCAGCAGCACCACCCGGGCGAGGAGCTGGCGCGCAACCTCAGCACCTTCCAGCTCACGATGTTCGGCGTCGGGGCGACGGTCGGCACCGGCATCTTCTTCGTGCTCGGCGAGGCGGTGCCCAAGGCCGGCCCGGCGGTCCTCGTCAGCTTCCTCGTCGCCGGCATCGCGGCCGGCCTCTCGGCCCTGGCCTACGCCGAGATGGCCAGCGCCATCCCGGTCAGCGGCTCGACCTACTCCTATGCCTACCACGCGCTCGGCGAGGGCGTGGCCGTCGTGATCGCCGGCTGCGTCCTCCTCGAGTACGGCGTCGCGACCGGTGCCGTGGCGGTCGGGTGGAGCAGCTACTTCAACGAGCTCCTGCACGCCCTCTTCGGGTTCCAGCTGCCGACCGCGCTCTCCGTCTCGCCCATCCCGGGCAGCGACGGCGTCGCGACCGGCGGCATCATCAACCTGCCCGCCGTGATCCTGGTCGGGCTCTGCGCCCTGCTGCTGATCCGCGGCGCCACCGAGTCCGCCCGGATCAACACGATCATGGTGCTGGTCAAGCTCGGCGTGCTCGCGCTGTTCTCCGTCATCGCCTTCTCCGCGTTCGAGGCCGACCACTTCGGGAACTTCTGGGAGTCGGGCTTCAGCGGCATCAGCGCCGCCGCCGGCACGATCTTCTTCTCCTTCATCGGCCTGGACGCCGTCGCCACGGCGGGGGAGGAGGTCAAGGACCCCCAGAAGGCGCTGCCCCGCGCCATCATCGCGGCGCTCTGCATCGTGTCGGGGATCTACATCCTGGTCGCGATGGCGGGCATCGCGGCCAAGCCGATCAGCTTCTTCTCCTCCCCCGAGGCCGCCGACGCCGGCCTCGCGCAGATCCTCAAGGACATCACCGGCAACGAGGTCTGGAGCACGATCCTCGCCGCGGGGGCGGTCATCTCGATCTTCTCGGTGACCCTGGTGTCCCTCTATGGCCAGACCCGCATCCTGTTCTCCATCAGCCGCGACGGCATGGTCTCCCACCGGTTCACGAAGGTGAGCCCCCGGACCATGACGCCGGTCTACAACACCGTCGTCGTGGCGGTGCTGGTCTCCCTCATCGGCGGGTTCGTGCCCGCGGACTATCTGTGGGACACCGTCTCGATCGGCACGCTCATGGCGTTCTCGGTCGTCGCGATCGGGATCATGGTGCTGCGGCGGACCGACCCCGACCTCGAACGGCCCTTCAAGATCCCGGGCTATCCGGTCACCCCGGTCCTGACGATCGCGGCGTGCGTCTACATCATGTGGGGCCTGGCCCCGATCACCTGGGCGATCTTCGGCGTCTGGATCGCGATCGTGGTCGCCGCCTACCTCGTCTATGGTCGCCACCACGCGGTGCTCAACCGCTATGTCGACCTCGAGGAGATCGCCGAGCCGCAGGGCCGGTTCGCCGACCGGGACGAGGACGAGCGGTGACCCACGTCGTGGGGTTCAGCCCCCACAAGGACGACCACGGTGCCATCGCCCTGGCCTGCCGGTTGGCGCGCTCGGACGCCGACGACGTGCACGCCGTGACCGTCGTACCCCAGGGCTGGCCGACGGCCGTCGCCGGCGACACCGACCGCGAGTTCGAGGCGTGGGCGGCCGAGCAGGGCGCCGAGGCGTCGCGGGAGGCGTCGGCCCTCCTGGCCGAGCACCCGGACGTCGCCGGCGTGGCCACCTGGGTGGCCGGCCGCTCGGTGCCCCAGGCCCTCCTGGACCGGGCGGAGGTGCTGGCGGCGGACCTGGTCGTCGTCGGCTCGGGCGACGCCGGCGCGCCCGGCCGGGTCTCGCTGACGTCGAAGGTCGACCGGCTGCTGCACTCGTCGCCCCTTCCGGTGGCGATCGCGCCGCGCGACTATGCGGCCGCGCCGGAGGACCGCGTCACGCGGGTGACGGTCGCGTTCCGGGGCGACGACGAGACGTGGGCGCTCCTGGACCGGGTGGCCGAGATCGTCCGGCGGGTCGACGCCGCGATCCGCCTGGTGACGTTCGCCGTGCGGGCTCCCTCGACGGTCCCGCCCCGGGTCAGCCGCGCCGAGGACCAGGTGTACCGGCAGTGGCGACGCCAGTCCGAGGAGGGCCTGGCCGAGGCTGCCGGGCACCTCGGCTCGCTGGGGTTCCGCCCCGACCAGGTGGAGGCCGAGGTCGTCGTGGGCACGTCGTGGACGCGGGCCGTCGACGCCGTGTCGTGGCGGGACGGCGACGTGCTGGTCGTGGGCTCGAGCGCGACGCACCGGCTGGCGCAGGTCTTCCTCGGCTCGTCGGCCACCAGGATCGTGCGGCACTCGCCGGTGCCCGTGATCGTGGTCCCGGCGTCCCGGTGACGGCCGGGGACCCGGCGGTCAGGCTCCGCGTAGGCCGCTGAGCAGCAGGAAGAACACGAGGACGCCGACCACGGCCGCCGCCCCGCCGCACGCGGCTCCGAGCAGGAGCCGGCGACGGGTGCTCCCGGCGAGGAAGCCGGGCAGGCCGAGACCGACGAGCGCGCCCACGCCGGCCATCACCAGCAGGTCGACGGGCAGGATCCAGTTCTCGGTGCCCTGGCCGTCGAGGAGGAAGGCCGCGGCGGGCAGGCAGGCCATGCCGGCCACCAGCAGGAGCAGCCATCCGACGATGCGGGTCACCCGGTCATTCTGGGTCGTGGCGACCCGTCCCGGAAGGGGCTCGCCGGGACGCGGCGGTCAGGCGAAGAGTGCCTCGCCGTACCTCAGCACGACCGCGAGCACCACGAGGAGCAGCCAGGCGATGACCGCGATCAGGTCGAGGTTGGAGCGCACCATGGCCACGGCCGCGGACTGCAGCCGCGGCGGCAGGAACAGGTTGTTCTCCCGGATGTTGACATAGGTCATCTCGAAGAAGACCAGCGTCGTCGCCAGCGTGATGAGCAGGCACCAGGGGCACAGGGCGTGGATGTGGAACATGGCCTCGTAGAACAGCCAGTAGGCGAAGAGCAGGCCGATCGTGTAGACGACCTGGGCGGCCACCATGAACCAGCGGGGGAAGCGGACGCCTCCGAGGCTGGCGATCGCGATCGTGATGACGACCGGCTCGCAGATGAGACCGAGGAACGCGTTGGGGAACCCCAGCAGCGAGGCCTGCCAGGAGGTGCCGACGGTCCCGCAGCTGATGACCGAGTTGATGTTGCAGCTGAGGGCGGCGTTGGGGTCCTTGGCGAGGGTGATCGCGTCGATCGACAGGACGAGCGACGCGACGAGGCTCGCGATGGAGGCGATCAGCATGGTCACCCAGACGGTGACGCTGCTGTGGCGGAGCTGGCTGAGGCGTGACGGACCGGCGAGGACGGCGACCGGTCGTTCGGCGAGCATGGTCATTTGCCTGCGGCCGCCGACTCGATGGCCGCGGTGAGCGGGCCCTTGGAGTAGACATCGCCGTCGAAGACCTCGCCGTCGATCTTGACGGTCGGGGTGCCCTGGATGCCGCTGTCGAACGCCTTCTTGGTCGTGTCAGCGACCCACTGCTCGTAGGTGTTGTCGGTGAACGTGTCCGCGACGTCGCTGGGAACCCCGGCGCTGGTCGCGATGTCCTTGATCTCGCCGTCGCTGAGCCCCTCGCTGCCCTCCTCGGGCTGGGAGGCGTAGAGCGCCATGTGGAAGGCCCAGGCGTGGTCGGGGTCGTCGTTGACGACGGTCGCGAACGCGTTGGCGGCGCGCGTGGAGTACTGGGTGCCCTGGGACTGCCGGTCGAGGAAGGAGATCGGACGCATCGCGATGCGGATGGTTCCGTCGTTCATGAGGCGGTCGAGCTCGTCGCCGTTGGCCTGCTCCATGGCGCCGCAGGCGGGGCACATGTAGTCGTAGTAGACCTCCACGGTGACGGGGGCGTCGGCCTGGCCGACGATGAACGCACCCGAGTCGTCGAGGTTCTTGGGGGGTACGACGTCGCCGGTCACCGGGTTGCCCTGCTTGCCGTCGTCGCCGCCCATGGCCTTGACGACCACGAACCCGATCGCGGCGATGAGGGCCACGATCACCGCCGTGCCGACGATCGTCAGGATCCTGCGCTGCCGGGCCTGCCGAGCGGCTGCCTCGAGCTGGGCTACACGCATTTGCTGGGTCTTGGTGCGTGCCTCTCGGCTCATGTGCTGTGCCTCGCGATGTCGGGGGTGGAGTGTGGACGGTCCGGGGGCCAGGCTACGGGGAGGCCGGTGAGGGCCTCGGCGCGCCTGAGTGCCTCGAGCTGCCCCGCGCCTTCCGACGATTTAACAGTAGATCGGGGCGCGGAGCGGCCTTTACTCCACATTCGGGACCGTGAGTCGAGCCTCAGCCGGCGCCCCGGCCCCGGACCCGTCGTGGGCCGTGCACCCGATCAGGATCCGAACTCTCCCCGAAATGCAGCGAAGCCGCCTGAGTCCCGAGATGTCAGGCGGCTCCCCTGCGGGGGTGGTGGTACGTCCCACACGCTAAAGCCACGAGCATGGCCGGGGGAATGGTTTGCGGTCACGATCAGATCACATATGTGTATGTGAAAATCACAAATGTGCAAATACGCGACCGGCGGGAGGGCTGCGCACGGCGCGGGGCGTCGTCGCGGCCGGCCGCCGTACGGCCGCCGTGCGGCCGCCGAACCGCCGCCGAACGGCGTGGGTGGACGCGGGCCGGTCCAGCGTCTTCGAGGGGGTCGCGGGCCGCTCCCTGACCGGGGGCCATCGCTCATGTGACTAGCCCTCGGCGTCTCGGGTTCACCGGGGGCTAGTAGATCAAGGCTAGGACAAGGAGGGACATTTGTCCTGGCTTTGGTGAATCCCGTCACGCCCGGTCGTGCACGGGCATCTCCGCGCCAGTGGACGGCCGCACCTCTCGGCAGGATCTGACAAGGCCCCGGACGTGCGGCGCGCCTAGCGTTGCGAGTGGGCCGCCGCGGGTCTCGCGCCGGTCCCTGACGCCTCTTCGTCCCAGGGAGTGCCCATGCGCATCGTCGTCGCTCTCGGCGGAAACGCCATGACCGCAGCCGACGGGTCCGCGACCCAGGTCGGCCAGACCGAGGCCCTCGCCGAGGCGATGGACCGGGTCGCCGAGCTCGTGGCGCTGGGTCACGAGGTCGTGATCACCCACGGCAACGGCCCCCAGGTGGGCAACCTGCTGGTCAAGAACGAGCTCGCGGCCCAGGTCGTGCCCCCGGTCACCCTCGACTGGTGCGGGGCCCAGACCCAGGGGACGATCGGCTTCACGATCATGAACACGCTCGGCCACAGCCTGCGTGCGGCCGGGGCCCCGCGGCCCGTCGCGGCGGTCGTGACCCGCACGCTCGTGGACTCCCAGGACCCGGGCTTCCAGCACCCGACCAAGCCGGTCGGTCGCTTCCTCCCCCACGAGGAGGCCGCCCCGATGATCGCCTACGGCCAGACATGGGAGGACCGCGGCGAGAAGGGCTGGCGTCGCGTCGTCGCCTCGCCCGAGCCGGTCGAGGTCGTCGACCTCGAGGCCGTCCGCGCCCTCATGCAGGCCGGCTACGTCGTCGTGACGGCCGGCGGCGGCGGCATCCCGGTCGTGGTCGGTCCCGACGGCGATTACCACGGGGTCGAGGCGGTCATCGACAAGGACCTCACGGCGGCCCTGCTCGCGGCCGCTCTCGACGCGGACCTGCTGGTCATCGCCACCGACGTCGACCACGTGGTCGCCGGCTTCGGCACCCCCGAGGCGGCGAACGTCGAGCACGTCACCGCCACCGAGATGCGCGCCCTCGCGGCGGCCGGCCACTTCCCCAGCGGCTCCATGGGGCCCAAGGTCGAGGCCGCGGTCCGCTTCGTCGAGACCGGCCGCGGGCGATCCTGCATCACCTCGCTCTCCCGGCTCGCCGCCGCCGTCGAGGACGGCTTCGGCACGGTCATCGAGCCGTCGGACGCGCAGGCATGACCACCCGGCACTCCTCCCGCGAGCTGCTCGACCTGGTCATCGACGAGGGCTCCTGGGAGTCCTGGGACTGCGAGCCCGAGCAGCCCGCCGCGCCCGGCAGCGCCTATGCCGCCGAGCTCGAGAAGGCGCGCGAGCGGGCCGGCACCGACGAGTCCGTGGTCACCGGGCGCGGGACGATCTCGGGACGTCCCGTCGCGCTCGTCGTGGGCGAGTTCGGCTTCCTGGCCGGCTCGATCGGCCACGCGGCGACCACCCGGCTGGTGAGCGCCATACGGCGTGCGACGCGCGAGAAGCTGCCGCTCTTCGCGGCCCCGACCTCGGGTGGCACCCGCATGCAGGAGGGCACCCCGGCCTTCCTCGGCATGGTCAAGGTCGCCGCCGCCGTCACCGAGCACAAGGCCGCCGGCCTGCCCTACGTCGTCTACCTGCGCCACCCCACCACCGGCGGCGTCATGGCCTCGTGGGGGTCCCTCGGCCACTTCACGGTCGCCGAGCCCGGTGCGCTGCTGGGCTTCCTGGGCCCCCGCGTCTTCGAGGCGCTCTATGGCGAGAAGTTCCCCGAGGGCGTGCAGGTCGCGGAGAACCTCTACCGCCAGGGCCTCATCGACGCCGTCGTCCCGATCGAGGACCTCAAGGAGGTCGCGTCGCGCGCCCTCGACGTGCTGATGTGGCGGCGCGAGGACCTGCCCGAGCTCGTCGAGCTGCCTCGTGACGAGCTGGCCGTGGTCCCCGCCTGGGAGTCGATCACCCGCTCCCGCCGGCCCAACCGGCCCGGGCTGCGTGACCTCCTCCGCAACAGCGCGGACGTCGTGATCCCGCTGCGCGGCACGGCCGCGGGCGAGCACGACGACACGATCCTCATGTGCCTCGCCCGTTTCGGCGACACCTCGTGCGTCGTGATCGGCCACGACCGCCGCTACCAGAGCCCCACCTCGGCGCTCGGCCCCGCCGGGCTGCGCCAGGCCCGCCGCGGCATGCGCCTCGCCGAGGAGCTGCGGCTGCCCTTCGTCAGCGTCATCGACACGGCGGGCGCGTCCCTCAGCCGTGAGGCGGAGGAGGGCGGCCTCGCCGCCGAGATCGCGAGGTCGCTGTCGGACCTGGTGATGCTCAAGGCGCCGACCCTGTGCCTGATGATCGGCGAGGGCACCGGGGGAGGCGCGCTGGCGCTGCTCCCGGCCGACCGGGTCATCTCGGCCGAGCACTCGTGGCTCGCGCCGCTGCCGCCCGAGGGCGCCTCCGCGATCCTGTTCCGGGACACCTCGCACGCCCCGCAGATCGCCGAGGACCAGCGGGTCTCGTCGCGCGACCTGCTCGAGCTCGGCATCGTGGACCGGCTGGTCTCCGAGCCGGTCGACCCCGCCGACGAGCCGGTCGAGTTCTGCCGGCGGATCGCGCACGTGCTGCAGTACGAGATCGCGACGCTGGTGCGCCAGGACGACGAGGACCGGCTGGCCGCCAGGCTGAAGCGGTACGACGCGCTGGGCTGACCGCGCGACCGTGCCTCGAGGGCGCGCTCTAGGCTGGCGCCGTGGTCACGGCGCCGGAGAGCGAGTCCCGAGGCGATCGGCAGGAGCTGATCCTCGATGCCGTGCTGCGCCTGCTCGCGGAGCACGGCATCGCCGGCGTCAGCATCCGCTCGGTGGCCCGGGAGGCGGGCGTCGCCCACGGGCTGGTCGGCTACTACTACGCCGACAAGGTCGGCCTGATCAGGGCCGCGCTGCGCCGCATCGAGGAGGACGACGTCGCGCTGGTCGTCCCGGACCCCGGCCTGCCTGCGGAGGCTCGGCTGCGACTGGCGCTGCGCCGGGTCGCGGACAAGGAGTTCCTGACCACGGAGTACCTCAGCCTGCGCCTGCAGCTGTGGTCCCTCGCCAAGGCCGACCCGGAGTTCGACCAGATCAACACCGAGGCGCAGAGCCGCTACCGCAAGGGCCTCGCCGATCTGGTCCGGGCCGCCCGCCCCGACCTGTCGCGGGCCGAGTGCACCCGCAGGGCCGCGGACATCAACGTCGTGCAGAACGGTCTCTGGCTCACCGCGCTGCTGGGTCTGGACCGGGCGTCGATCAAGCGGGCGGTGGAGCACTGCGAGGAGATCGCGCTCGCCTGACCCTCGGCCACAATTTGGACAATCGTCCAAACCAGGCTTGAACAAATGTCCAAACCTCGTCTACGATCCGGCGCATGACGCTGCTCTCCCACGCCGATGTCGAGCGCATCTCCGCCGGGTTCGACGCCGACCCCGGCCGGTCCATGTCGCTCCGCGCCGAGGCCTACACCGACCCGCACTGGGGCGAGGCCGACCTCAAGGCGATCTTCGCCCGGACCTGGCAGTGGATCTGCCACGTCGAGAAGCTGGCCGAGTCCGGCAGCTATGTCTCCGCCACGGTCGCGGGCATGCCCATCGTGGTGGTCCGGGACAGGGCGGGAGACCTGCGCGCGTTCTACAACGTCTGCAAGCACCGCGCCCACGAGCTCGTGAGCGGCTCGGGCAAGACCCGCAACCTGGTGTGCCCCTACCACGCCTGGAGCTATGACCTGACCGGCCAGCTGAGGGGCGCCCGCAAGGCCGACCGGATGCAGGACTTCGACACCTCGAAGATCTGCCTCGACGCCATCGCGGTCGAGGAGTTCTGCGGGTTCGTCTATGTCAACCTCGACCCGGCCGCGGCCCCGCTCGCCGAGCAGGCCGGCGACCTCGCCGAGGAGATCCGTCACTGGGCGCCCGACGTCGCGGAGCTGACGCTCGCCAAGCGGATGACCTACACCATCCGGTCGAACTGGAAGAACGTCGTCGACAACTTCCTCGAGTGCTACCACTGCCACATCGCCCACCCCGAGTTCGTCGACCTGGTCGACATGGGGACCTACGAGGTCAAGACGCACGGCATCTGGTCGAGCCACTTCGCCGAGGCCGGCAAGCACGAGAACAAGGCCTACGACGTGGCCGACGCGACCGTGCAGGACCATGCCGTCTGGTGGCTGTGGCCCAACACCTGCCTGCTCCGCTATCCCGGACGCGGCAACTTCATGGTGCTCCAGGTCCTCCCCGACGGGCCCGACCGCACCGTCGAGACCTGGGACTTCTACCTCGAGACGGCCGAGCCGACCGAGGCCGAGACCGAGGCCGTCCGGTTCGTCGACGAGGTGCTCCAGGTCCAGGACATCGCCATCGTCGAGAGCGTCCAGCGCGGAATGAGCACCCCCGCCTTCGACCAGGGCCGGATCGTCTTCGACCCCGAGGGCAGCGGCCTGTCCGAGCACGGCGTCCACCACTTCCACGGCCTGGTGCTCGACGCCTACCGGTCGCTGGTCACCGGCGGCTGAGGGCGCTGCGCATGCCGAAGCCGGTCATCATCACCTGCGCCCCGACGGGCGGCATCCACACCCCGACGATGTCGCCGCACCTGCCGGTGACCCCTGCGGAGATCGCCCAGGCCTCCGTCGAGGCCGCCGAGGCGGGCGCTGCGGTCATCCACCTGCACGCCCGCAACCCGGAGACGGGCCAGCCCGACCCGCGCCCCGAGCTGTTCACCGAGTTCATGTCCGAGATCAAGGCGCGCACCGACGCGGTCATGAACGTCTCGACCGGCGGCGGGCTCGGGATGACCCGCGAGGAGCGGCTGCGCGCCGCCGTCGCCACCTCGCCCGAGATGGCCTCGCTCAACGTCGGCTCGCTCAACTTCGGCATCTTCCCGATGGCCGCGAAGTACTCCGAGTGGAAGCACGACTGGGAGCCCTCGTTCCTGGAGATGACGCGCGACTTCATCTTCAAGAACACCTTCGCCGACCTCGAGTACGTCGTGAAGGAGCTGTGGCAGGGCCACGGGACGCGCTTCGAGTTCGAGTGCTACGACCTCGGCCACCTCTACAACCTGGCCTGGCTGATCGACCAGGGGTGGCTGGAGCCGCCCTACTTCGTGCAGATGGTCTTCGGCATCCTCGGCGGCGTCGGCGCCGACCTCGACAACCTGGTCCACATGCACACCATCGCCGACCGGCTCTTCGGCGACAGCTATGAGTGGTCCGTGCTCGCCGCGGGCCGCCACCAGATGTCCTTCGCCACCCAGGCCGCGATGCTCGGCGGCAACCTGCGGGTGGGGATGGAGGACAGCCTCTATCTCGGGCCTGGGCAGCTGACCCCGTCCAACGCCCACCAGGTCACCAAGATCCGCGGGATCATCGAGTCGCTGGGCTTCGACGTCGCCACGCCGGCGCAGGCGCGCGAGCGCCTCGGGCTCAAGGGGGCGGACCGTGTCGGCGTCTGAGGCATCCGTCGACGGTCACGTCGCCGCGCTCGGCGGCGGGCTCATCGGCCGCAGCTGGACCGCGCTGTTCCTCGCCGCCGGTCGCTCCGTGACCGTCTTCGACCCCGACCCGGCGACCGAGGCCCGGGTGCGCGAGGCGGTCGACGCCGCGTGGCCCGTGCTCACCCGTCTGGGGCTGGCGACGACCGAGGCCCCCACGGGCGAGCTCGTGGTCTGTGCCGACCCGCGAGCGGCCGTCGAGGGCGCGGCGTTCGTCCAGGAGAGCATCCCCGAGCGGGTGGTGCTCAAGCACGAGCTCTATGCCGCGATCGAGCCGGCACTCGCGCCGGACGCCATCGTCGCGTCGTCGGCCTCGGGGCTCACCCTCAGCGAGCTCCAGCCGGGCTGGAGCGACCCGGGCCGGCTGGTCCTCGGGCATCCGTTCAACCCGCCCCACCTGATCCCGCTGGTGGAGGTGATGGGCAACGAGCGCACCGACCCGGGGGTGGTCGACGCGGCGCGGCGCTTCTATGAGTCGGTCGGCAAGGTGACGATCGAGGTCCGTCGCGAGGTGCCGGGGCACGTCGCCAACCGGCTCCAGGCCGCGCTGTGGCGCGAGGCGATCCACCTCGTCAATGAGGGCGTCGCGAGCGTCGAGGACGTCGACATCGCCGTCGCCTCGGGACCGGGGCTGCGCTGGGCGGTCATGGGCCCCACCACGCTCTTCCACCTCGGGGGCGACGACGGCGGCCTGGCCGCGTTCTGCGAGCGCTATGCCGACTCGTTCAACCGCTGGTGGGACGACCTGGGCAGCCCGCACCTCGACGGGGCCACGGCGGCCCGCCTGGCCGACGGCGTCGACGAGGCGACGGGGGAGCGCAGCGTGGCCGAGCTCGCCGCCGCCCGCGACGCCGTCCTGACCGAGGTCGTGGCCGCGACCCACGGAGGGGGACACGGGGCGCGCCGCGTGGCACGCTGACCCCCATGCCCGCTCACCGCGCCATCGTCACCGGCGGCAGCCGGGGCATCGGCCGCGGGATCGTCGACCGGCTGCACGCCGACGGTGCGCAGGTCCTGACCTGCGGGCGCGGCCCGCGGCCCGAGGACCTGCCGGACGCGATCGCCTGGGTGCAGGCCGACGTCGCGCGCACCGCGGACGCCGTACGCGTCGTGGAGGCCGCCCGGGACCTGCTGGGCGGGGTGACCCTGCTGGTCAACAACGCGGGCGTGCTCGTGACGCGGACCGTGCTCGACTCGACCGACGACGACTGGGACCTGGTGGTCGGGACCAACTGCCGGGGCGTCTTCACCATGTGCCGGGCGGTGCTGCCGACCATGACCGAGCACGGCGGCGTCATCGTCAACATCGGCTCCATCTCCGCCGTGGTGGCCGATCCGGCGAGCGCGCTCTACAACGCGTCCAAGGCGTTCGTCGCCGGCCTGACCCGGTCCATCGCCGTCGACCACGGCCCGCGGGTGCGATGCAACGCCGTCCAGCCCGGCTGGGTCGAGACCGACATGGCCGACGACGGGTTCGCGATGGCCGAGGACCCGTCCGCCGCCCGCGCCGCCGCCGAGCGACGGCACGCCTCGCGACGGCTCGGCCGACCGGAGGACATCGCCGACGCGGTCGCCTGGCTCGCGTCTGACCGGGCGGCCTTCGTGACGGGACAGTGCTTCACCGTCGACGGCGGGCTCACCGCCGCGACGCCGCTGCGGCCCGACCTGGACCCCGGCTGAGCCGACATCCCTCGGCGGGGAGCCGCGGAGCGCGGCCACGACGGCCCGAGGGGTCGATTTCGAGCGGCTGAATCGAGTCAGCGCTGGGAAACCATTGAGTCCGGACGGATCCTGCCGAACCGGACCTCGTGAGCCAAGACACGTCCTCTCGCCACTCCTCGCCGCTGGCCGCCCTGCGCGACAGGTCGCGCTCGCTGCGCTTCCGCCTCGTGGTCACCGTGGTGGCCATCATCTCCGCGGTGCTCGTCGCACTCGTGGCCCTGGTCCAGGTGCGCACCTCCGCGCTCGCCGAGGACGACGCCCGTGCCTACACCGGCTCACTGGCGGACTATGAGGCGGCCGAGGTGCGTCAGCCCGTCGTGAGCGGTCTCAACGTGGTGCGGACCCTCGCCTCGGTGCTGGCCACCATGCAGAAGAGCGGCCACGCCGACCGTGCCGACGTCAATGCGGTCCTGCGCGACCTCGCGCTCAAGCACCCCGAGCTCGTCGGCTTCTCGTCGGGCTGGGAGCCCAACGCCTTCGACGGCAAGGACGCGCTGTTCACGGGCAAGCCCGGCTATGACAAGACCGGCCGCCTGATCCCTTACTGGTTCCACGACGGCGACGGCGTCTCCTCGGCCCCGCTCACGGGCTACACGACCCCCGGCGAGGGCGACTGGTACATCGTGCCCCAGCAGACCGGCAAGGAGACCGTCGTCGACCCCTACCACTACGTGGTGGGCAGCGAGGACGTGCTGATGACGACGGTCGCCGTCCCGATCCTCGACGGCGACAAGGTCCTCGGCGTCGCGACCGCCGACATCGCGCTGACCAACCTCAGTGAGGCCATCGCCCAGATCAAGCCCTACGACACCGGTTATGCGGCCCTCTACACGGCCGGCGGCACGGTCGTGGCCCACCCCGA
>JAXLSP010000006.1:0-163139 GCA_046330515.1 Nocardioidaceae bacterium
TCGGGGCGGCGACCGCCCGGGAGGTCGCGGCGGCGGGCTGGGACGTGTGCCTGACCTACCGCACCGAGCGTGAGACGGCCGAGGAGCTGGTCCGCTCGATCCAGGAGAGCGGCGGCAGCGCCTGGGCGACGGCGTGCGACACCGGCGACGAGGCCGACATCGTCCGCGTCTTCGAGGAGGCCGGCGCCCGCGGTCCCATCACAGCGGTCGTCGCCAACGCGGGCATCACCGCCCCCAAGTCGCGGGTGGCGGACATGGAGTCCGACCGGGTCCGGCGGGTCCTCGAGGTCAACGTGCTCGGCACGCTGCTGTGCTGCCGCGAGGCGGTGCGCCGCATGTCGAACCGCCAGGGCGGCAGCGGCGGGGCCATCGTCCTGGTGTCGTCGGCGGCGGGGCGGCTCGGGGCGCCGGGGGAGTACGTCGACTACGCGGCCTCCAAGGGTGCCGTCAACACGCTGGGAGTCGGGCTCGCGCGCGAGGTCGCCGACGAGGGGATCCGGGTCAACGTCGTGGTCCCGGGCCTCATCGCCACCGACATCCACGAACCCGGCCGGCTCGACGCGCTGGCCCCGACGGTGCCCCTGAAGCGTCCGGGCAGCGCCGAGGAGATCGCCGCCGCCATCGCCTGGCTGCTGTCGGACGCGGCGAGCTACACCACGGGCGCGGTCCTCGACGTGACCGGCGGCCGCTGAGTCGACGGCTCAGGCCGGGACCGCCATGAGGTCGTCCTCGGGCAGGGGGACGACGTCGTGGTCGGTGGCGAGGTGGACGACCTCGCAGCGCTGGCCGACCTTGCGGCAGGCGCGGACCAGCGCCGACGCCCACTCCCGGTCCTGCGGCGTCGGCCCGCGGCCGCCGGGTCTCGAGCGCAGGAACGCCACCCGCCAGCTCGGGTCGCCGAGGTCGCTGACGAGCTCGTGGATGAAGTCGACGACGGCCCCGACCTCCTCGTCGGTGGCCGACGCGGGCACGTCGTCGATCTGGCTCACGTGGGGGACCAGCGCGCCGTCGCCGGCGACGAGGACGAACCACAGGCTCTGCCGGCCGAAGCCGAGCGGGCCCATGAGGAAGCGCCACATCTCCTCGACGTCGGCCTGCGTGGTGATCACGGGTCGATAGCTCATCGCCCCACCGTGCCCGAGCACGCCGTACGGCGCAGCGCGCCCTCCACAGGCCCGCCCGCCACCCGAGGACGAGGGCGGCCTGTGGACGGGAAGCGGCTCAGATCATCGTCAGCAGCTGCGCGACCAGGATCTTGGTGACCATGGCGACGGGGTAGACCAGCGCATAGCCGAGCGCCACCTTCTGGTCGAAGCCGGACGACTCGTTGGCATAGGCGAGCACTGCCGGCTGGGTCTGCGAGCCGGCGATGATGCCCGCGATCCGCGGACCCGCCGTCTGGAGCACCCGGCGGCCGACGACGACGAGCGCGACGGCGTGGACGAGGGTGACCAGCAGCCCGGCGAGCACGATCTTGAGGCCGACCGGCGACTTCACGGCGTCGACGAACGCCGAGCCCGAGCGCCCGCCGGCATAGGCGAGGAACAGCAGCAGCCCGATCTGGGTGAGGGTCTCGGCGGCCTGGTGCGGGAGCGTCCACACGACGGGGCCGGTGCGCGCCAGCCGGCCCAGCACGAGACCGACGATCAGCGGGCCGGCGGCGGAGCCGAGCGAGAACGTGCCCAGCCCCGGGACCATGATCGGGATGATGCCGACGGCCAGGCCGGCCGCGAGCCCGAGGGCGAGGCCCAGCGGGTTGATGTCGGAGCCACCGTGCTCGGAGTCGCCGAGGTAGGCCGCCACCTTGGGCATCTGGGCACGCGGCGCCGCCACCCGGATCCGGTCACCCGCCTGGAGCACGAAGTCGTCGGTCGCCAGGAAGTCCTGGTCGCCACGGCGCACCCGCGTCGCGCGGGCGCCGAGCTTCTCCCACAGGTCCAGGTCGGCGATGGTCCGGCCATAGAAGCGCCTCTGCGACAGGAACACCCGGCGGAAGTCGAGCTCGGACCGGTCCTGCTCGAGCTGGATCTTGCTGCGCCGGCCGAGCTGCTTGGTGAGGTGACGTACGGCGTCGTCCGGGCCGATCGCCAGCACGCGGTCACCGGGCTGGAGCACCGTCGCCCCGTCGGCCATGCGGGTCGCGCCGTCCGCGGTCTGGAGCCGCGAGAACACGACGCGGCCGTGGGGCGTGTAGGTCAGCTCGTGCACCGCGAGGGCGTTGTCGTGGGTGACCTTGATGGTCGCGTTCACGACGGCCGGAGGGGCGACGGCGTCGTCGGCCGTCGGGTGGCCCACGGCCCGGCGCAGCACGAAGGCCGAGGCGGCGAGCATGACCAGGACGCCACCGATGTAGGTCAGCGAGTAGGCCACCGTCGGCTCGGGGGCGCCGTCGAGCCGGACCAGCGCGGCCGCGAGGCCCGGGGTGTTGGTGTTGGCGCCGGCGAACAGGCCGGCGGCTGTGCCCTTGTCGAAGCCGAGCACCCGGGCGATCACCCAGGTCAGGGCCCCGACGCCGACGAGCGTCACGAAGACCGTCCCGACCGGGCCGGCACCGGTGCGCAGCGAGGAGAAGAACGACGGTCCCGCGGTCACGCCGACGGCATAGGCGAACACGGCCAGGCCGAAGCTGCCGAGCACCTCGGGGAGCGCGAGCCGCTCGTCGGTCGCCGACAGCGCCAGCGCCACGAAGAGCACGGCGGCGGGACCGAGGCCGAGCCCCCGCCAGCGCAGGTTGCCGATCGCCGTGCCGACGCCCAGCACGACGAAGAGCAGGAGCAGAGGGTTCTCCACGAGCACGTCGACCACGTTCACTCAGCCTAGGCCCTGACCACGTCGGCCGGGCCGCGAACGCGCCCGGCGTGACCGTTCGCACGCACCCGCGGGCCGACCTGTCAATGACAGGTCTTCCCTCAAGGGACTTGAGTCGGTTAGACTCAAGTCAGAGATCCAGAGACCGTCCGGGAAGGCCCGGACCGCACCACCGGAGGTGACCACCATGCGCAGCAACACCCTGCTCGTCCGCGACCCGTTCCGCGAGTTCGAGTCCCTGTTCCGCCAGGCCTTCGCTCCCGTCGAGCAGATGGACACCGCCTTCAGCCCGGCCGCCGAGACCCACCGCGACGGCGACGACGCCGTCGTCCGGCTCGAGCTGCCCGGCGTCGACGTGGCCAACGACGTCAGCGTCGAGGTCGTCGGTCGCGACCTCGTCATCAGCGGCGAGCGCCGCGACGAGCGCTCCGAGGAGACCGAGGGCCGTCGCCTGCAGGAGATCCGCTACGGCTCGTTCCGCCGGGTCTTCGGCCTCGGCCGGCCGGTGACCGGTGACAGCGTCACGGCGTCCTACGACGCCGGGGTGCTGACCGTCCGGATCAAGGGCGCCTACGCCGCGCTCGAGGGCCAGCGGATCGCCATCACCACGCCGGCCGCGCCCACCGCGGTCGAGACGTCGGAGCCCGCCTCCTGACCGACGCCGGCCGACGCCGGTCGACGGCGGCTGGCGGCGACGGGCGGCTCAGCCGCTCGCGAGGCCGGCCCGCTCCTCGACCCAGGCCCACATCCGCGCGACCTGCTCGGGTGTGGGCCTGGTCGCGTTGCGGAAGTGCAGCGGGCGCTCGTGACGGTCGTGCCACAGACCGCCGCCGGGTCGCGCCGGTGACGTCGCGGCCAGCCAGACGGTCGTGTCGGCGCCGCCGTCGGCGTCGCGCAGCACGGGTCGGGTGAGCAGCCGGAAGGTGGGCAGCGAGGTCTGCACGCCGGGGGTGTCGGCCCAGCCGGGGTGGGTCGCATAGACGCGGACGCCGTACGGCGCCCAGCGGTCGCCGAGCGTCTCGAGGAGCTCGACCTGGACCCGCTTGGACCGGGCATAGGCCGTGGTCGGCACATAGTCCCCGTCGACGTACTCCGGGTCGTCGTCGCGCAGCCGCTGGGCATACATCCCGCCCGAGGTCACCAGCAGCACGCGCGCGTCCCGGCCGGTGAGGAGCGGCAGCAGCGCCTCGGTCATCGCCACCGGCCCGAGCACGTGCAGGGCCATGGTGAGCTCGTGACCCTGGGGGGACTCGCTGCGCCTGGACGGCATCGCGCCGGCGTTGTGCACCACGACGTCCAGCGCCTCGACCGAGGCCGACATCTCCGCGGCGAACCGGGCCACGTCCTCGAGGTCCGCGACGTCGCAGCGCCACACGGTGAGGTGGCAGCCCGGCACCTCCCCGCGCAGCTCCTCGGCCACCCGGTCACCCTTGTCGACGTCGCGGACGACGAGATGCACGTGCGCGCCCAGCTCGGCCAGGCCGCGGGCCGTCGCGAGCCCGAGTCCCGAGGTGGCCCCGGTGACCAGTGCCGTCCTGCCGCGCAGGCACCGGGGCGCCGGGTCGGCCGGCCAGTCCGGGAGGCGTCGGCGCACGGCCAGCCCGACCTGCGAGAAGCCGGGCGCCACGGTGCGGTCAAGGACCGTGTCCACCAGCGAGCTGAGCAGCATGCGGCCGACCCTAGCCACCGCCGGCAACCCGGCGTTCCGGCAAGCGGGACCCGGTCGTTCGGTCCCGAACGACTGGGTCTACCGTCGGACCCGAAGCATCCGCGATGCCTGGCGCCATCCGGCGGGCGTCAGAGGGAGGTCTCCCAGCTCTCCGGACTGGGAGACGCCCTGCGGGCGGGTCGCCAGTGGCGGCCCGCCCGTGTGCATCCCACCGGTCGATCACCCCAGGGACGGGTCGGTGGCCACGAGATAGACGGCCGCGGAGGCCATCAGGTTGGCCGGACCGCGTGCCCGGAGTCCACGGGCGGCCCGGCCGTGCGCGTCCAGCAGCACCCGCTGCCGGACCACCAGCCGCTGCGCGGCGAACAGGTCCTCCAGGTCGGCCAGGGTGCCCAGGTGGATGTTGGGGGTGTCGTACCACGGGTGCGGCAGCTCGACCGAGACCGGCATGCGGCCGCGGGTGAGCAGGCTGGCGCGGTGCTTCCACAGCCCGAAGTTGGGCACCGACACCACGCCGAGTCCGGCGATCCGGGCGACCTCGGCGAGGACGCGGTCGGGGTGCCGGGTGGCCTGCAGGGTCTGGGAGACGACGACGAGGTCGTAGGAGTCGTCGGCGAACTCGCCGAGCTGCGCGTCGAGGTCGAGCTCGACGACGGGCACGCCGCGGCGGATGGCGGCCAGCAGCGACTCGGGGTCGCGGTCGACGCCGGTGCCGCTGCAGCCCAGCTCGGCCGCCAGGTGCGCGAGCAGCTGGCCGTCGCCGCAGCCCAGGTCGAGCACGCGGGCACCGCGCTCCACCAGTCGGGCGACGACCTCGAGGTCGGGACGCACGCGCCTCACCTCCCCGCTCGGACCGGGGACGAGGGGCCGGAGGCGCACGCGACCTCCGAGGCGTGGTCGAGGAACGCGCGCACGGTCGCGAGATAGTCGGGCACGTCGAGCAGGAAGGAGTCGTGCCCGTGCGGCGCCGAGATCTCCCGGAAGGACACCGGCACCCGGGCGCGCTCGAGGACGCGGACGATGCGGCGGGAGTGGGCGGTCGCGAACCGCCAGTCGGAGTCGAAGGAGAGCACCAGGAAGCGCGTGCCGTCCCCGGCCGCGACCGCCTCGGCGAGCCGGTCGGTCGAGTCGGGCTCGGCGAACGGGTCGAAGTAGTCCAGCGACCGGGTGAGGTAGAGGTAGGACAGCGGGTCGAACCGGTCGAGGAACGTCTGGCCCTGGTGCTCGAGGTAGGACTCGACGGCGAAGTCGACGCCGAACCGGCGCCGCGGCTCGTCGCCGTCCTGGATCCGGCGGCCGAACTTCTCGGCCATCGCCTGCTCGGAGAGGTAGGTGATGTGCGCCATCATCCGCGCGATGGCCAGCCCGGTGCGTGGGCCGGCCGCCGGGTCCTCGGACGACGCATAGCGCCCCTCGTCGAACTCCGGGTCGCGCATGATGGCCGACCGGGCAACGGCCGAGAAGGCGATGTTCTGGGCGGACAGCCGGCTGCTGGCCGCGACCGCCACCGCGTTGCCGAGCTCCTCGGGCGCGTCCAGCGCCCACTGCAGCGCCTGCATCCCGCCGAGCGACCCGCCGATGCACGCCAGCAGCCGCTCGATGCCGAGGTGGCGCATCAGCCGGCGGTGCACGGTGACGAAGTCTCGGATCGAGAGCAGGGGGAAGTCGAGGGCGTACGGCGCCCCGGTGGCCGGGTCGACCGAGGTCGGACCGGTCGTCCCGCGGCAGCCGCCGAGCAGGTTGGGGCAGATCACGAAGAACCGGTCGGTGTCGACGGGTCGACCCGGGCCGACCATCGTGTCCCACCAGCCCGGGTGCTCGTCGGTCCCGCAGGCGTGCGAGTCGCCGGTCAGGGCATGGCAGACGAAGACCGCGTTGGAGGCGTCCGCGTTGAGCGTCCCCCAGGTCTCGTAGGCCACCTCGACCTCGGTGAGCGTGCCACCGCCGTCGAGGAGCAGCGGGTCGTCCGCGGTGAAGAGGACGACCCGCTGCGGTTCGGCTTGGTCAGGCACCGGCCTTGGCCAGCGCCTGGTCGATGTCGGCGATGATGTCGTCGGCGTTCTCGATGCCCACCGAGAGCCGGATCATGTCCTCGGGCACGCCGGCCGCCTCGAGCTCCTCGGGCGTCAGCTGGCTGTGGGTCGTCGTGGCGTTGTGGATCGCCAGCGACTTGGCGTCGCCGATGTTGGCGAGGTGGCTGAAGAGCTCCAGCGCCTCGACGAACTTCTTGCCGCCCTCGCGGCCGGTCTTGATCCCGAAGGACACCAGGCCGCCGTAGCCCTTCCCGGTGAAGACGCGGTCGGCGATCTCCTTGCTGGGCGAGGAGTCGAGGCCGGGGTAGTTGACCCAGGCGACGGCGGGGTGGCCCTCGAGGTGCTGGGCGACCTTGAGGGCGTTCTCGCTGTGCCGCTCGAGGCGCAGGTGCAAGGTCTCGAGGCCTTGGAGGAACAGCCAGGAGTTCATCGGCGTGACGGCCGCGCCGGTGTTGCGCAGCAGCACGGTGCGGGCACGGATGATGTAGGCCAGGTTGCCGACGGCCTCGCTCCACACCACGCCGTGGTAGGCCGCGTCGGGCTGGGTGAGCCCCGGGAAGCGGTCGGCGTGCGCGGTCCAGTCGAAGTTGCCGGAGTCGACGATGATGCCGCCGATCGAGGTGCCGTGACCGCCGATGTACTTGGTGGCCGAGTGCACGACGACGTCGACGCCGTGCTCGAAGGCGCGGCAGAGGTACGGCGTCGGCGCGGTGTTGTCCACGATGAAGGGCAGCCCCTGCTCGTGGGAGGCGGCCGACCAGGCGTCGAGGTCGATCACGTTGATCTTGGGGTTGCCGATCGTCTCGCCGAAGACCAGCCGGGTCTTGTCGTCGACGTGCTGGGCGAGCTCCTCGGGCTTGTCCGGGTCGACGAACCGCACCTCGATGCCGAACTGCGGGAGGGTGTGGGCGAACAAGGCGTAGGTGCCGCCGTAGAGCGTCGACAGCGCGACGATGTTGTCGCCGGCATAGCAGAGGTTGAGCACCGCGTAGGTCACCGCCGCCGAGCCCGACGCGGTCGCCAGCGCGCCGACGCCGCCCTCGAGGGCGTTGACGCGGGTCTCGAAGACCGACTGGGTCGGGTTCATGATCCGCGTGTAGATGTTGCCGGGCACCCGGAGGGCGAACAGGTCGGCCGCGTGGTCGGTGTCGTCGAACACGTAGGACGTCGTCTGGTAGATCGGCACGGCCCGCGCGTTGGTGGCCGGGTCGGCCTCCTCCTGGCCGGCGTGGACCGCGAGGGTCTCGGGGTGCAGCGTCATTGCGGTGGGTTCCTCTCGGTGGGCGAGGGGACTCACGGTAGGGGAGAAGTGCACCGATCCGGTCCGCTTTGCTCACGATGTGGACAGTGCATCCACGATGTGGACACGCCGGGAGCGGGGGAGGCTCGGGCTCCGGACGGGACTCAGACGCCGACGTCGCGGCGGCTGAAGGCCCAGGTGCCGAGAGCGACGAGCACGACGGTCAGCGCGACCAGGAGGGCGCAGTCGCCGGGCTGGAGGCCGTGGCGCAGCGGCTCGCCGCCGACATACCAGTGCCAGGGGGAGACCTGGCGGGTCCACTCCAGCGCGTGGACCTGCGGCAGGACGCCGTTGGCGAGGTAGCCCACCACGGCCACGGCTGCGCCGGCACCGAGTGCCCACCCGCGGCGGCCGGTCGCCGCGCCCACCGCGAAGGCGACCGAGGTGAGCGCCAGCCCGAAGAGCACGAGCTGGACGCAGGCCGCGGCGACATGCCCGGCGGAGACGCCTTCGAGGTCCGCGGGCCCGATGAGCAGCACCAGCGCGATGCCCAGGCAGGTCGCCATCAGCGCCATCTGGAGCGCGACCGCCCCGAACCGCTCGAGGGCGACCCGGGTGCGGGAGACCGGGTGGCTGAGGACCAGGTCGAGCGTGCCGGCCTCCTCGTCGCCGGCCACCAGGCGGGCTCCGGCGCCGAGCCCGAAGACGAGCAGCAGGACCGCCGCCAGCAGGCCGAACACCGCACTGCCGACATAGCCCGCCGCCGTCGCCACGTCGTCATAGTTGAGCGCCTCCATGAGCGCCCGGGGGTAGGCCGCGATCGCCTTCTGCATCTCCGGCGAGTTCATGCTCGGCCAGAACCCGCCATAGACGGCGCCGACGGCGGCGATGGCCACGCACCACACGACCAGCGACCTGCGCCCGTCCCACAGGGTCTTCGTGAAGATGCTGCGCGTCACCCCGTCGGGGGTGCGCCGCAGGGCCAGCGCGTCAGGCGCCATCGGGGCCTCCCGGCTGCTGGTAGTAGGTGAGGAAGAGCTCCTCGAGGTCCGACTCCTCCGCGAGCACCGTCACCGCCGTGTGCCGGGCCGCGGCCTTGAGGAGCGCGTCCGCGCTTCCCTGGAGCCGGCACCGGAGCAGACCCCCATCGACGACGACGTCAGTGACGCCCGGGAGCCCGGCGAACTGCTCGGCGGTCACCGGGTCCTCGAACTGGACCTCCACCCGGCGCACGGCCCGTTCGCGCAGCGCCTCGACGGGCTCGACGCCGACGGTCCGACCCTCCCGCACGAAGCCGACGCGGTCGCAGGTGCGCTGCACCTCGCTCAGCACGTGCGACGACATGAAGACCGTCTGGCCCGAGTCACGGGCCTCGCGGACCATGGCGACGAACTCCTGTTGGAGCAGCGGGTCGAGGCCGCTGGTGGGTTCGTCGAGGATGAGCAGCTCGGGGGCGTGCATGAAGGCCTGGATGACGCCGAGCTTCTGCCGGTTGCCCTTGGAGAGCCCGCGGATCCGACGGTCGAGGTCCAGGTCGAGCCGTTCGGCGAGCTCGGTGATGCGCGCGGCCGGCACGCCGCCGCGCAGCTGTCCGAGGTGGGACAGCAGCTCGGCACCGGACTGCCGCCCGTCCACGACGAAGTCGCCGGCGAGGTAGCCGACCCGCCGGCGCAGACCCGGCCCGCCGCGACGAGGGGTCTCGCCCAGCACCGTCAGCTCCCCCGAGGTCGGCCGGAGCAGGTCCAGCATCAGCCGGATCGTGGTCGTCTTGCCCGCTCCGTTGGGACCGACGAAGCCGAACACCTCGCCCCGGCGCACCTCGAGGTCCAGGCCCGCCAGACCTCGGGCGCGCCCATAGCTCTTGACCAGGTCCGCCGCGCGGACCGCGACGCCGTCCACGATGCGACCTGACTAGACGACCGAGCGGTAGACGGCCATCGTCTGCTCGGCGATGCTGGCCCAGCTGAAGGCGTCGATCGCGCGCTGCCGCCCGGCCCGGCCCATCGCGCGGGCGCGGTCGGGGTCGGCCACCATCTCGTTGAGCGCGGCGGCGAAGTCGGCGACGTACTGCTGCGGGTCCAGCGGGGTGCCGGTGCCGTCGGTCGCCTGCTCGATGGGCACGAGCAGGCCGGTGTCGCCGTGCACCACGACCTCGGGGATGCCGCCGGTGGCGGTGGCGACGACGGCCGTCTCGCAGGCCATCGCCTCGAGGTTGACGATGCCGAGGGGCTCGTAGATCGACGGGCACACGAAGGTCGTCGCGCCCGTCAGCAGGGCGACCACGTCGCGGCGTGGCAGCATCTCGCGGATCCAGACCACACCGGTCCGGTTCGCGGCGAGCCGGTCGACCAGCCCGACCACCTCGGCCTCGATCTCGGGAGTGTCCGGCGCGCCGGCGCAGAGCACGATCTGGACCTCGGGAGGCAGCTCGGCCGCGGCCTGGAGGAACAGCGGCAGACCCTTCTGGCGGGTGATCCGCCCGACGAACACCACGGAGGGCCGGTCGGGGTCGACGCCCAGCTCCCGCACGCGGTCCGGGTTCGGCGTGGGCTTCCAGTCGTCGGTGTCGATGCCGTTGAGCACCACGCGGACCTTGTCGGGGTCGATGTCGGGGTAGGACCGGATCACGTCGTCGCGCATCGCCGACGACACGGCGATCACCGCGCTCGCGGCGAGGTAGGACGTGCGCTCGACCCAGGACGACACGCGGTAGCCGCCGCCGAGCTGCTCGGCCTTCCACGGGCGCATCGGCTCGAGGGAGTGGGCCGTGATCACGTGCGGCACGTCGAAGAGCAGCGACGAGAGGTGGCCGGCGAAGTTGGCATACCAGGTGTGGGAGTGCACCAGGTCGGTCCCGGCGCACGCGTCGGCGATGGTCAGGTCGACGCCGAGCGTCTTGACGGCACCGTTGGCGGAGCCGAGCTCGGCCAGGTCGGGGTAGGAGGACGTGCCGTCCTCCGAGCGTGGCGCGCCGAACGCGTGCACCCGCGCCTCGACGTCGTCGCGGGCCCGCAGGGCCCTGACCAGCTCCGCGACGTGCACGCCGGCGCCGCCGTAGATCTCGGGTGGGTACTCCTTGCTCAGCACGTCGACTCGCATGCTCGTGAAACTACCCCTGCCCGCCGTGCCGCGTCAGGGGCTAGCCTGCAGACCATGACCACGAAGTCCGCGCCGGACCGGGTCCGGCGCCGTCAGATGTCCCGCAAGAAGGTGCTGGCGATCGTGCTGGCCGGCGGCGAGGGCAAGCGGCTGATGCCGTTGACGGCCGACCGAGCCAAACCGGCGGTCCCGTTCGCGGGCATCTACCGGCTCATCGACTTCGCCCTCTCCAACGTGGTCAACGCGGGCTACCTCCAGGTCGTCGTGCTGACGCAGTACAAGTCGCACAGCCTCGACCGGCACGTGACCCAGACGTGGCGCATGTCGACGATGCTCGGCAACTACGTCACCCCGGTGCCGGCCCAGCAGCGCGTCGGCAAGCACTGGTACCTCGGCAGCGCCGACGCGATCTTCCAGTCCCTCAACCTGATCAGGGACGAGAAGCCCGACATCGTCGTGGTGGTCGGCGCCGACCACGTCTACCGCATGGACTTCGCGCAGATGGTCGAGCAGCACGTCGCCTCGGGCGCCGCCTGCACCGTGGCCGCGATCCGGCAGCCCATCGGGCTCGCCGACCAGTTCGGCGTCATCGACGTCGACCCCAAGGAGCCCAGCCGGATCCGTGAGTTCCTCGAGAAGCCCAAGGACCCGGTTGGCCTGCCCGACAGTCCCCACGAGGTGCTGGCGTCGATGGGCAACTACGTCTTCGACGCCGACGCGCTCGTCGCTGCCGTCACCGACGACGCGGTGATGAGCGGCTCGGCCCACGACATGGGTGGCGACATCGTGCCGGCGTTCGTCCGCCAGGGCGACGCGGGCGTCTATGACTTCAAGGACAACGAGGTGCCCGGCTCGACCGACCGCGACCGCGGCTACTGGCGCGACGTCGGGACGATGGGGTCCTACTACGCCGCGCACATGGACGTGGTCGCGCCGCTGCCCGTGTTCAACCTCTACAACTTCCAGTGGCCGATCTTCACGTCCTACGGACCGCAGCCGCCCGCCAAGCTGGTGCGCGGTGAGGACCACAAGATCCCCGTCGCCGAGGACACCGTGCTCTCGCCCGGTGTCGTGGTCACCGGCGGCCAGGTCTTCCGGTCGGTGCTGTCGCCGGCCGTGTGGGTCGAGTCGGGGGCCGAGGTCTCCGACTCGGTGATCCTCAACGGCGTCCACGTCGGCCCGGGGGCGATCGTCCGGAGAGCCATCATCGACAAGAACGTGGTCATCCCGCCGGGGGCGCGCGTGGGCGTCGACCCCGAGGAGGACCTGGCCAACGGGTTCATGGTGGAGGACGGCCTGACCGTCCTCGGCAAGGAGCAGCCGTTCCCGTGACCGTGCCCAGGCAGCGTGCCCCTCAACGCAGCAGGCGCGCCGCCCGGGCTGACTCTCGGTAGGCAACGGCCAGCGACGCCACGGTCTCGTGGGCGTTGAGGCCGCTGGGGTTGGGCACGACCCACAGTCGTGCCCGCTCGCTCCAGCCCGTCGGCAGGTCGTGGGTCTGCTCTCCGAGTACGGCGCCGCGCCGGCCGAACGCGTCGCGGTAGGCCGTGATCCCCGCGACGGCCACCACGGCCGGCTCGTGGCGCCGTACGGTCTCCAGCAGCCGGGCGCCCCCCTCGCGCAGCTCGGCGGCGGTCAGCTCCGACGCCTTGGCCGTCGCCCGGCGCACCAGGTTGGTGATGCCGATGCCGCGGGCGACCAGCGTGGCGCGGTCGTCGTCGGTCATGCCCGCCGCCGGGTCGATGGGCTGCTCGATGATCCCCGCCCGGAGCAGCGCGGGATAGAAGCGGTTGGCCGAGTGGGCGAAGTGGGTCTGCGTGGCGGCCGTCCACAGCCCCGGGTTGATGCCCACGAACAGCAGCCGCAGACCGGGGCCGATCAGGTCGGGCACCTCGGCGTCGCGGAACGACTCGAGCTCGGCGCGGGTGAAGTGCGGCACGGCGTCAGTGTCCCAGCACCGCTGCCGCGGCGACGACGCGCAGAAGGGCGGCCCGGGGTCGGTACCCTGCTCGCGTGACCCTGGGTGACCCGCACCAGAACGCCCGCTCGGCCCACCGGAGGGCGGCGGTCGCGATGATCGAGGCGGCGCACCGCAACGGCTGGCTCACCGGCCCCGACCGCGACCTGCGCGTCGGTCAGGCGGGGACCGCCCGCACCGTCGGCGAGCTGGACGCGCTGATCCGCGACATCGAGGCGCACGGCTACGCCGGCGGCGTCGGGGCGCCGGGGCCGGTGCCGCAGCCGCTGCCCCAGCAGCCGCCCTACGGCATCGCCGAGGCCGGATCCGGGTTCCGGCTGCCGCAGCTCCGGTCGCGGTCCCGGGAGGTCAGCCCGTTCGGGATCCTGGGTGTCGTCGTCGCCGGCCTCGTGCTGGTCTCGATCCTGGGCGGGGCGCTAGCGGCCATCCGCGGTGGCGGTCCGCACGTGGCGACCGGCAGCCAGTCGGCCGAGCAGGTCATCGCGGCCCCCGACGAGCCCTACGCGCTGACCGCGGCGGGCCTCGGCCGGTTCCTCGACGACTACCGGCTGCGCTTCGGCTCGACGCGGGTCGTGGGCGCCACGTTCTACCGCGGCTACGTCGTCGTCGACGTGCCGGTGGCCGGCCAGCGCCAGCAGATGTGGGTCTACCGCGACGGCGAGTTCACCACCGACGGCGACCGCACCGGCCGCCGCGACCCGGTCGTCGACCTCGCTCGGGTCGACCGGGCGGCCCTCGGTCGCAACCTGCGCACGGCGGGCGACCGGCTGCGCGTCCGGAAGCCCACGACGGTCTATGCCCTGCTCACCCGGCGCGACCCCGGGTCCCCCGCTCGGTTCCAGATCTATGCCGGCAACGACGTGGACTCCTACGGCTACTTCGTGACCACGCTCGCCGGGAAGGTGCTCGAGGAGCACCCGGCCGATGGCTGACCTCGGTGCCCGCCCGGCGCGGAACCCAGGCCGGGTGCCGATCGTCCTAGAGGTCATGAGGACACGTCTCGGGATCCTGGCGGCCGTCACGGCGCTGCTGCTCGCCGGCTGCGGGCAGGGCGACGACTCCGCCTCCGACGCCACGCCCTCGTCGCCGGCCGGCTCGTCCGCCCCGTCGTCGTCGCACCCGCAGGCGGAGCCGACCCCGGTCGAGGGGTGGCAGCAGGTCGCCATCCTCACCGCCACGGCAGCGGGCGGTCGCGTGTCGTCGCGGGCCGTCCGGCTGGACTCCCCGCCCGACATCACCGGCTTCGCCCGCCAGTTCACCCACCCGGGGCTCGGCAACCGGATGCGAGCCGCCGTCAGGAGCGCGGAGCTCGCCGACGACCTCACCGTGATGGGAGCGGTCGTCACCATCGGCTGCGCGGCACCCGACACGCTCGAGGTCACCAGCGTCGACGGGCGCGTCAGGATCGCGGCGGGTCCGATCGAGGACAGCCCGCCGGAGTGCCTGGCCCCGATGACGTCGGTCGCGCTGGTCGCCGTACCGTCGTCGCTGGTGTCCTAGCGGTCAGCGGCCCGCGTGGCCGTCGTGGGCCGGCACGAACATCGTGGACGAGCCCTGGTGCGGCACGCCGACCATCCCGTTGACGCCCTGGCCGAGCGTGATGCCCGCGGCGACCACGAGCAGGCCCGAAGCGACGCCCAGGACCACGGGACGCAGGCGCGGCGAGCCGGCGTCGTCCTCCAGGACGGACGCTGCTTGGGGGCGGAACTCAGCGGCCATGGCGTCATCATGACCGCGCGGCCGTGACCGCGGACGGGAATGGCCGAGGAATGTCCGATCGGACATCCGGGCCGGGGAGCGGGCCGGGGAGCGGGCCGGGAACGTCGCCGGGCTTGCCGTCGTTTGATGAGATGGTCGCGGTCGCGGAGGTCGACGCGCACCGTGTCACGAGTTCAGGGAGTGGTCCGATGCCGAAGGCAGGACGGGTGGCCAAGGCGGCCGCCACGGGGGCGAAGCTCGCGGTCAAGTACGGCCCGCAGGCCAAGATCGTGTGGGACAAGGGCGGCAAGCAGGCGAGCCAGGCGGCCGCCAAGCGGGCGCTCAGCCTCAACGCACGACGCAAGGCGTTGGCGCATGCGAGCGGCGTCATCGACGGCGCGATCCTCAAGATCGCCCCGCAGGGGACCACGGTCTACGTCGTGTTCACCGGCGACCAGCCGATCGCGACCTACCCCGAGCAGTCGACGTCGTTCGCCGTCCTGCTCCAGCACGCCGACCTCGACAAGCGGGTCCGACCCGAGGACGCCAGGCTGTCCAGGCGGATGCCGCGCCCGCCCAAGCCGCGGACGCGTCCGCGCGAGCTCCACTGAGCCAGGATCCACGCCGAGCCGCCTCGCGAGCACCCGCGTGACGGCGCACGATCGGTAGGGTGCCGAGCGTGCAGCCGCGGCCGTGGAACGTGTTCGTCGAGGGCGACAACCTCGACGTGCTGAGGTCGTGGCCGGGCGAGAGCGTCGACCTGGTCTACATCGACCCGCCCTACAACACCGGCAACGACTTCGCCTATTCCGACGACTTCCGCCACGGCGACGGCCACGGCAGCCGCGCGACCCGGCACGACGCCTGGGTCGCGATGATGCGCCCTCGGCTGGTCGCGGCGCGGGCCGTCATGAAGCCGTCGGCGGCGATCTTCGTGAGCATCGACGACAACGAGGTGGCCCACCTGCGGCTGCTGCTCGACGAGGTCTTCGGGGAGGACTGCTTCGTCGCGCAGGTCGTCGTCAACCTCAACCCCAAGGGCCGGCAGCTCGGCTGGGGGTTCGCGACCAGCCACGAGTACGTCCTCGTCTATGCCCGCGACCTCGCCGTCTGCGCGCTCGACCCGACCAGCGCCGACCTCGTGGACCCCGCCGACTTCCCGCTCGTCGAGCCGGACGGGCGCCGCCTGCGGCACCTGCCGCTGCGCAACACCAACAAGAAGTTCAACCCCGTGACCGCGCGGACCCTGCACTACCCGCTGTGGGGCGACCCCGGCACCGGCCGGGTCTCGGTCGCGCCGTTCCCGGGGTCCGTCGAGGTGCTGCCCGTCTTCGGCGACGGCCGTCCCGCCGTCTGGCGCTGGTCGGCCGCCAAGGTCGAGCGACAGCCGGACGACGTCGTCTGCAAGCTGATCCGCGGCCGCCGCGGCGAGCGCGTCGACATCTTCCAGAAGGACTGGCTGCACGCGGGGCGACGCAAGAAGCTGCGCACGATCTGGCTCTCCGAGGAGATCGGCTCGACCGACACCGCGGTCGCCGAGCTCAAGGCGACGGTCGGCCACGTCTTCGAGTCGCCCAAGCCGACCGGCCTGCTCCGCCGCGTCATCGCGACGATGCCGTCCGACTGTGTGGTCATGGACTTCTTCGCCGGCAGCGGTACGACGGGGCACGCGACCGCCCTGCTCAACGCCGCCGACGGCGGCACCCGCCAGTGCGTCTCGGTCAACCTCGCCGAGCCCACGCGGCCCGGCTCCAACGCCCAGGTCGCCGGACTCGCCACCGTCGCCGACGTCACCCGGGCGCGCCTCCGCGCCGTCGCCGCCACCCTGGGCGGCGGCCTCGAGGAGCGCGTCCCCCCGCCGTCCTTCCGCACCTGACGCGGAGGTGGGACTCGCGGTTCGTCGAGGTGGGACTCGCGGTTCGTCGAGGTGGGACTCGCGGTTCGTCGAGGTGGGACTCGCGGTTCGTCGAGGTGGGACTCGCGGTTCGCCGAGGTGGGACTCGCGGAGCGGTCAGACCCCCGCAGCCACCTCGAGCGCAGCGAGCTCGTCGTCGAGGTGGGTCAGGATCCGCTGCAGATGGGGCACGGTCCGGCGGCACCCGGTCAGCCCGAAGTCCATGCTGCCGTCGTACGACGTGCACGTGATGTTGAGGGCCATCCCGTCGATCGGGATCGACAGGGGGTAGTTGCCGACCAGCTGCGCCCCGTTGAAGTAGTGGGTGGTCCTCGGGCCCGGCACATTGGAGATCACCAGGTTGTAGGGCGGGCGCGTGATGCCCTGCATCCGCAGCATGCTCGGCAGGATCGCCGGGACCTGGCCGACCGCGCTCATCGCCTGGATCTGGAGCGGCGTCATCGCCGACAGAGCCTCCTTGCCGTCCCGCATCGACTCGTGGACCGCGCGCAGCCGTCCGGCCGGGTCCGCGACATCGGTCCCGAGCTTGACCATGACCGAGCCGACGGCGTTGCCGCCCTCGGCCGACGCGATCGCCGACTGCTTGGCGTTGAGCCCCACCGGAACCATCGCCACCAGGGTGGTCTCGGGCAGCGCGTCCTGCTCGAGCAGGTAGGTGCGCATCGCGCCGCTGCACATCGCCAGCACCACGTCGTTGATCGTCGTTCCGGTCGCCTTGCCGACCGCGCGGATCCGCTCGACCGGCCAGTCCTGGGCCGCGAACCGTCGCGACCCCGTGATCTTCTGGTTGAGGATCGTGCGCGGCGCATAGAGCGACAGTGTCGAGGTCTCGTTGCGGATGCTGCGGTTGAGCGTCGAGATGAGGGCCTTCGGCATCCCTGCGGCCTCGGCGGCGATGGCCAGCGCCTGCTGCAGGGTCGACACCGACACCTGCTCCTGCCCGTGCTCGGCCGCCTCCTGGGCGCGCGTCGTGCGCACCCGCGGCTTCGCCGCCCACGGTGCCGGCAGGTCACGCGCGTCGGGGTCGGTGGTCAGGACGCTCTGCAGGAGCCGGTTGGCCGAGACGCCGTCGACGAGCGAGTGGTGGAGCTTGGCATACATCGCCACCCGTCCGTCGCGCAGCCCCTCGATGAGGTGCCACTCCCACAGCGGCCGCTCGCGCGCCATCCGGGTCGAGTGCAGCCGGGAGACCAGCTCCAGCAGCTCGCGGACCCGGCCGGGCTTGGGCAGCGCGGAGTGGCGCACGTGGTACTCGATGTCGAACTGGTCGTCGTCCACCCACACGAACTGCCCGCCTGTCCGCACCGACCGGTAGGGGTGCTTGCGGAACAGTGGCGCCACGTCGTCCTGGCTGCGCAGGTGGTCGAACAGGTCGCGCACATAGCTGCGCCCGGCATCCGCCGGCTTGCGGTAGAGCTGCAGCCCGCCCACGTGCATCGGCATCCGCCGGTTCTCCGCGAGCAGGAAGCCGAGCGCCGTCGGATCCATGGGGGTGACCATCCGGTGATCCTTGCGTCTCGGTCGCCCGGTCACAAGGGAGCAGGAGTACGACGGCGCGCGCGAGCGCCACCTCGACGTACCTGAGCCCCACCTCGGCGTACCGGAGCGCCACCTCGGCGTACCGGAGCGCCACCTCGACGTACCGGAGCGCCACCTCGACGTACCTGAGCGCCACCTCGACGTACCTGAGCGCCACCTCGGTGCACCGGGCGCGTGGCAGGATCGCGGGATGGACGCCTCGCCGCTGGACCGGGCGATCGCCCGCGGCCGGAGCTCGCTGCGGGTGCGGCTGCGGCGGTGGCAGGACAAGTGGTGGCAGATCGGGCAGAGCGCCGCTGCGGCGGGGGTGGCGTGGTGGCTCGCCGCGGACGTGCTCGACCATCCGAGCCCGTTCTTCGCGCCGGTCGCGGCGGTGGTGAGCCTCGGGACGACCTACGGCCAACGACTCCGTCGGGTCGCCGAGGTGACGGTCGGTGTCGCGCTGGGCGTCTTCGTCGGCGACCTCGTGGTCTCGTGGATCGGCAGCGGCTGGTGGCAACTGATGCTGATCGTCACGATCGCCATGTCCTCGGCGTTCATCGTCGACGGGGCGCAGATCTTCGTGTCTCAGGCGGCGGTGCAGTCGATCCTCGTCGGCACGCTGGTGCCGACCACGGGTCTCGCGGTGTTCCGGTTCACCGACGCCCTCGTCGGCGGCGCGGTCGCGCTCGCGGCCGCGACCGTCGTCCCGAGCGCCCCGCTCCGCAGGCCGCGCGAGCAGGCCGGCCGGGTGATGCGCAAGATCGCCGAGCTGCTGCGCACGGCGTCCCACGTCATGGTCGACGCCGAAGTGGACTCCGCGTTCGAGCTGCTCGCCGACGCCCGGGACACCGACGACCTCATCCGCGAGCTCCAGGCCGCCGCCGACGAGGGGCTCTCGGTGGTGGCGTCGTCGCCGTTCCGCGTCCGCCACCGCCCCGGTGTCCGCCAGATGGCCGACCTGGTCGAGCCGCTCGACCGGGCCCTCCGGAGCACGCGCGTGCTGGTGCGGCGCACGGCCGTGGCGGCCTACCACCGCCGCCCGGTGCCGATGCCCTACGCCCTGCTGGCCAACGACCTCGCCACCGCCGCCGACCTCGTCGCCGAGGAGCTGGAGGCCAATCGGCTCGCCGAGGCGGCCCGCCCGGCGCTGCTCGCCGTCGGGCACGCCAGCAGCCTGGTGGACCGGACCAACGACCTCTCCTCGGAGGTGGTGCTCGCCCAGCTGCGCTCGGTGGTCGTGGACCTGCTGCTGCTCACCGGCATGGGTCAGCTCGAGTCGACCGACGCGCTGCCCCCGCCCCGGGAGTGACGGCGTGGTGAGCGCGGCGGAGCCGACCTGGGTCCTGCACGTCGACCTCGACCAGTTCATCGCGGCGGTCGAGATCCTGCGCCACCCCGAGCTCGAGGGGCGCCCCGTGGTGGTCGGTGGCCGCGGCGACCCGACCGAGCGCGGGGTCGTGTCGACGGCGTCCTACGCCGCCCGCGAGTTCGGGGTCGGCTCGGGCATGCCGTTGCGCATCGCCGCCCGCAAGTGCCCCGACGCGGTCTTCCTGCCCGTCGACAAGCCGGCGTACGACGCCGCGTCGGTCGAGGTGATGGACACCCTGCGGTCAGTCGAGTGGGGCGGAGTGCCGGTCCTGGTCGAGGTGCTCGGCTGGGACGAGGCGTTCGTCGGCCCCGGGCCGGGTCACGGCGAGCTCGGCGACCCCCACGACGTCGCCGAGCGGATCCGGGCCGACGTGCTTGTCGCGACCCGGCTGCACTGCTCGGTCGGGATCGGCGACAACAAACTGCGCGCCAAGATCGCGACCGACTTCGGCAAGCCGCGCGGCGTCGGTCGACTCACCTCGGACACCTGGTTCGAGGTCATGGGGGAGCGGCCCACCGGGGCGCTGTGGGGCATCGGCGCCAAGACCGCACGCAAGCTGAGCGCGCTCGGCATCGACACCGTGGCCCAGCTGGCCGCCTCGGACGCTCGGGCGCTGGCCGCGGAGCTCGGGCCGACGATGGGGCCGTGGTTCCATCGCCTCGGTCGGGGTGTGGGCGACACGACGGTCGACCCGACGCCCTACGTCGCCCGCGGGCACGGCCGCGAGGAGACCTTCCAGACCGACCTGACCGACCCGGCGGCCGTCGAGGATGCCGTACGCCGACTCACCGGGCGCGTCGTCCAGGACATCGACCGGGAAGGTCGCCTCGCGGTGCGGGTCGGGCTCAAGGTGCGCCTGCGCCCGTTCGTGACCTTCACCCGCAGCCTGACCCTCAGGGCGCCGACCAACGACCCGGCGCTCCTGGCCGACGCGGCCGTGTCGCTGCTCGCGCGGCTCGAGGACCTCGACCCCGAGCGCCCCGGCGGGATCAGGCCGGTGCGGCTGCTGGGTGTGCGGCTGGAGATGGCCGACCCGGGCGCACCGCCTGGCGGAGAGCCTGGCCGCTAGCTGACGCGCGGTGGCGCCGCGCCCGCGCGCTCGAGCCACGCCGCCGGCGTGGCGAGGTCGAACGGCACCCGACGGGCGACCACGGCGTCGAGCACCTCGCGGCACGTCCCCTCGGCCGTGGTCACGACCTCGGACGGATAGCCGAGCTCCACCGTGTGCTCGGCGAACTCCTCCTCGTCATCGACATAGACGTCGCCTCCCGGCAGCTCGACGACGTCGAGGTCGAGGTCCACGCAGCCCACCGAGCGTCCGTCCCACGCGGGGGGCGTCGTCACGTCGACATAGACCCGCACCTTGCCGCCCGCGGCGTGGAACGTGGCGACCCACCCGGCACCGTCGGCGGGGAGGAGGGTCACCTGATCGACCGGCGCGACATAGTCGGCGCCGGGACGCGAGAAGTGAGTCCCGGTGGGGATGTGCACCCAGTCCCCGTGCTCGTCGGCGCCGAGGTAGCGCGCCGGGAACTCCCAGTGCGGGAGGCCGCCCCACTTGCTCATCACGCAGCGCACGGGCGTGCCCTCGGGCAGGCGCACCTCGTCAGACCCGAGCCGGCCGGGTCCGGCTCGACACCCTTGCGAGGACGTCCTGGTAGCGCGCCCCGGAAAGGCGTGCGAAGTGGTGCAGCGCGTGCGCGTCGAGCCCGACCAGCACGCGCGGCTTGCCCGCGAGCACGCCCTTCACGATGATCGCCGCCGCCCGGGACGGCTCCATCGTGGCGAGCTTCTCGTCGAACAGCGCCGCGGTCTCGGCCTTGTCGATGCCCGCGGCGACCCGGCCGTTGCGCGCGATCCCCGTCTTGATCCCTCCGGGGTGGACGACTGTCACCCCGACCGGGTGGCCCGCCGCGATCATCTCCTGGCGCAGTGCCTCACTCATGCCGCGGACGGCGAACTTCGTGGCGTTGTAGGCGCTCTGCCCGCCCACCGAGATCAGCCCGAAGAGGCTCGACAGGTTGACGACATGTCCGTCGCCGCTCGCGATGAGGTGAGGGAGGAACGCCTTGGTCCCGTGGACGACGCCCCAGAAGTTGATGCCGACGATCCAGTCCAGGTCGTCGTACTCCAGCTCCAGCAGGTCGCCCGACAGCGAGACTCCCGCGTTGTTGACCACGACGTTGACGCGCCCGAAGTGGTCGGCGACCGCGTCGGCATAGGCGCCGAAGGCCCGTCGGTCCGCGACGTCGAGCCAGTCGGTGCGCACCTCGCGGGCGCCGGCGGCCGCGGCGAGGCCGGCGGTCTCGGCGAGCCCGTCCCCGTCGACGTCGGACAGCGCGAGCAGGGCGCCGCGTCCGCCGACGTCGACCGCGAGCGCGCGACCGATGCCCGACGCAGCTCCGGTGATGGCCACGACCTTGCCGTCCAGCGTCCTCATGGCGTCACCGTCTCACGCCTGACAAGCCGGGACCTTCGGCCTTTGCTACTTGTCATCGGGACAACTAGCGTCGGGTCATGGCGTACACCAGCGAGTACCCCATCTTCTACGTCACCGTGGACATCGCGATCTTCACCGTCCACGACGACGAGCTCTGCGTGCTGCTCGTGCGCCGCAGGCGCGACCCCTACGGCGGCGCCCTCGCGCTGCCCGGCGGGTTCGTGATGCCCGAGGAGGACGTCATCGACGCCGCGCGCCGCGAGCTCGGCGAGGAGACCGGTGTGACCGACGTGGTGCTCGAGCAGCTGGCGACGTACGGCGCGCCCGGTCGCGACCCGCGCGGACGCGTGGTCAGCGTGGCCCACGTGGCGGTGCTGCCCGAGCGTGTCGAGCCCCGCGCCGGCAGCGATGCGACCGAGGCGATGTGGGTCCCGGTGGTGGCGCTCCTGGCCGGACGCCGCAAGGTCGCCTTCGACCACCGCCGCATCCTGGCCGACGCCGTCGAGCGCGTGCGCTCCAAGCTGGAGTACACGACGCTCGCCACCGCGTTCGTCGGAGACGAGTTCACGCTCTCGGAGCTGCGGCACGTCTATGAGGTCGTCTGGGGGGCGGAGTTCGACGCCGGGAACTTCCAGCGCAAGATGCGTCGCACCGAGGACTTCGTGGTCGAGACCGGCAACACCCGGCCCTCGCCCGTCGGCCGCGGGCGGCCCGCGGCGACCTTCCGCGCCCGCACCCCGGGTGTGCAGCCGCTGTCGACGCCCATCACCCGGTCCGGCTGAGCGTCACCCCACCGGGTCCAGCTCCGGCACCGGTGGGGCCGTGGCGACCGGTCCGCGGGGAGGCAGGGTGATCACGATGGTCGTGTCGCCGGGCGCGCTCTCGAGGGACACGCGTCCCCCGTGGGCGGTCACGATCGCCTTGACCAGTGACAGCCCGAGACCGACACCGCCCTCGCCCGACCTCGCGCGCGCGACGTCCCCGCGCGCGAAGCGCTCGAACGCGGTGGGCACCAGCTCGGCCGGGAAGCCCGGACCGTCGTCGTGGACCGTGATCGTGCCCGGTCGCGCCGTCACCGTGACGGTGGTTCCCGCGGGCGTGTAGCGCCGCGCGTTGGTCAGCAGGTTGGTCACGACCTGGTGCAGCCGCTGCTCGTCGCCGGTGACCTCGACGGCGTCCTCGGGCAGGTCGAGCCGCCAGTGATGCTGGGGCGACAGCACGCGTGCGTCGGAGACCGCCTCGACCAGCAGCCGCGACACGTCGACGGGCTCGCGCTCGAGCGGCCGCCCGGAGTCGAGCCGGGCGAGCAGCAGCAGGTCCTCGACGAGCGAGGTCATGCGCTCGGACTCCGACCCGACCTTGTCGAGCGCGGTGTGCATCCCGGTGGTGTCCTCGGGACGCCGGCGCGCGAGCTCGGTGTAGCCCTTGATCGTCGCCAGCGGGGTGCGCAGCTCGTGGGAGGCGTCGGCCACGAACTGGCGGACCTGCTGCTCGCTGCGGTGCCGCGCCTCCAGGGACGACTCGACGTGGCTCAGCAGGGTGTTGAGGGCGGACCCGACCTGGCCCACCTCGGTGCGCTCGTCGGTGAGGTGCTCGGGGACGCGTGGGCTCAGGTTGATCTCGCCCTCGGCGAGCGGCAGCTCGGCCACGGCGTGCGCGGTCGCCGCCACCTCGCGCAGCGGCCGCAGCTGACGCCGTACGAGCGCCAGGCCGGCCAGCGCCGCCAGCACCACTCCCGCTCCGGCCAGCGCGAGACCCCAGGTCAGGAGGCTCATCAGGGTCCGGTTGATGTCGCTCGTCGGCAGCCCGGTGATCAGCCGTGCCTCGACCACTCCGCTGCTGGTGGCGATCGAGGCGTGCTGCACGGCCACGTGGTAGCTGCCGAGCGAGCCCAGGTCGACCACGTGGACCTTGCCGTCCGACGGCACGTCGTCGAGGGGGGCGAGCTCAGCGTCGGTGAGCGTGCGCCCGGTGTCGTCGTCCTCGTCCCCTGTCAGGATCGAGCCGCAGCCGCCCGAGGTGCCGGACGCGGGCAGCGCGGCGGACAGCGTGCCCGCCTGTCCCAGGTTCTTGCGGTCGTCGTCACCGTCGAACCGGCCGCCCGGCGGCCGGACGGGCGTGCCGCAGGGCGCCACGCGGGTCTGCAGCACCTGCTCGTCGAGGCGGCTCGTGAGATAGCCGCGCATGGCGAAGGTGGTCAGGCCCACGACGAGCAGGCTGACCACCGCGACCAGGAGGACGGCCGTCGCGACGAGGCGGCCGGTGAGCGACCTCATGCGTTGCCGTTCGGCGGCTTGAGGACATAGCCGGCCCCGCGCATCGTGTGGATCATCGGCTCGCGGCCCGCGTCGATCTTCTTGCGCAGGTAGGAGATGTAGAGCTCGACGACGTTGGCCTGCCCACCGAAGTCGTAGTTCCAGACCCGGTCGAGGATCTGCGCCTTGCTCAGCACCCGCCGCGGGTTGCGCATGAGATAGCGGAGCAGCTCGAACTCGGTGGCGGTCAGCGAGATCTCCTCGCCGTCCCGGAAGACCTCGTGGCTGTCCTCGTCGAGGGACAGGTCGCCGACGACGAGGACGTTCTGCTGGACCGGCGTCATCGCGCCCGCGCGCCTCATCAGGCCGCGCAGCCGGGCGACGACCTCCTCGAGCGAGAACGGCTTGGTGACATAGTCGTCGCCGCCCGCGGTCAGCCCGGCGACCCGGTCCTCCACGGAGTCGCGCGCGGTGAGGAACAGGACGGGCACGTCGGGGTCGCTGCCACGCATGCGCCGCATGACCTCGAGGCCGTCGAAGTCGGGCAGCATCATGTCGAGGACGACGGCGTCGGGGGAGTACTCCTTGGCCGCGGAGACGGCCTTGCTGCCCGTGTGGGCCTGCTTGACGTCCCAGCCCTCGTAGCGGAGGGCCATTGCGATCAGCTCGGCGATGTTGACCTCGTCGTCGACCACGAGCACACGGAGCGGGGAGCCATCGGCACGGAGCAGATCCATGGTCGTCACTCTGCTCCTGTCCGCTGTGAGTTTCCTGTGAGGACCCTGTTTCCGGGCTCGGTGTGTCGGCGGTCTGGACCTCAGAGCCGATTCACAGCCGCAGCACAGTTCGCCGGTGCAGACTGGCGGCATGACCGACGAGAAGTCCGTGCCGGAGGAGGCCCCCGCGCCTTCCCCTGGGTCCGACGAGGCTCCGGTTCCACCTGCTGTCGACGCGACGGCGCCCGCCGCTGTCGCACCTGCGCTGCCGATGGCGGCCGCCGCTCCCCGGGTCCGCTGGCAGGACCGGGTGCTCCGGCTCCCGGCGGTGATCGGCGTCGCGCTCGCCACCCTCGTCATGGGCGGCTTCGGTGGCCTCGGCGTCGGCGCGATCGCCACGCACTGGCGCGACCGCCACGACGGCTTCGACGGCCGGCACATGATGGGCCCGGGAGGCTGGGGACGCGACCAGGGCGGTCCCGGTCAGTTCGGTCCGGGCCAGATGGGACCCGGTCAGATGGGTCCGGGGTGGCGGTGGAACGACGGCGACCAGGGTGGCACCCAGGTGGCGCCGAGTGCCCCGCCGACGCCCGACTCGTCGGGGTCCAACGGTTAGGTCGGTCACACCTTCCCGGTGTCCCTGAGGTTCCTCGCTGACGGTCGGTGACGCCGCCCTATGCTCGGTCCGATCGGATCGGGGAAATCTCATGGCACCGCTGCAGCTCCTCGGCCGCCTTGCGGCCGGCTGTTCTCTCGCGCTCGCCTCGCTCACCGTCGCGACGCCCGCCCACGCCGACTTCGACCTCCAGGTCACCTGGCCGGTCGAGACCGACATCAACCCGACGGTGGACACCTACACCATCACTGTCACGGACTCGGGCCCTGGAGACCTGTTCGCCGTGTGGGCAGACCCTTCCTGGGGTGATCTCTCCCAGGCGATTCCTCACACCGGCACGGTGGATCTCAGCCTGCGGAGGGACGGCGCCGGGCACTTCGAGATCCGGCGGTGCCTGGACTCCTGCGTTGCGGTCGCGGTCTCTCCCGAGCTGTCTGTCCATGCCAACCTTGGATTCTCGAGAGGGAACTTCCCTGGGACGACCTCGTCCCCTGGAGCATGGTCGTTTCCTGTTTCGGTCGTCAGCTTTCCGGGGCTCACGAACGTCACCTATGACTGGTCGTTGAGGAACTTCTCCGATGTCGAGCTCAGCTCCGGCTCCGCGAGCCTGGGGCCGTCGGGGACGCTCACGGTCGAGGCGCCGTCCGGCCTGACGGACGGCGGTTACTGGCTGATCATCACCGCGTATGGAGAGTTCTCGGGCGGACCTGTGGTCAGTCGCGAGGACTGGGCCCTGGCCTACATCGACGCCACAGCACCGGAGATCTGGCGCAAGCGCCTGTCCAACTCCGTGCTCTTTCCCGTGACGGACGAGTACTACGACTGGATCACTCTGACCCTCGAGAGGTCGGAGCCCGGCTACCTCACGGTCGACATCGTGTCCGACGGGGGCGCGTTCGTCGGAAACCTGGTCAACAACGACTACGGTGAGGACCGCGCGGAGTGGGACGGCCGGATCGACGGCTCCCCCGTCGCGCCCGGGCTCTACCGATTCCGCATCTCCCTCACGGATTCGGCAGGCAATGAGGCCAAGGCTCTCACGCAGGCTTTCCGGGTCGATCTCGGTGAGTACAAAGAGGTGACTTCCCGCAGCGTCCTCCCGGCGGCGAAGGTCATCTACAACAAATACGTCGGCCGTTGCTCGTCGCTGGTCAGCCCGTCGTCGCATCGATGGCGCGACTCGCTGGGCTACTACTCGGGGACCAAGTGCAAGACCCAGAAGGGCAGCGCTGGGGTCGTCGTGGCCCAACACGCCTGGTGGCTGCCGTTCGGCACCAGGGCCTTCAACTACCACCGGATCCAGGTCGAGCAGTACGGCGGACCGGCCAAGGGGCACGCCAAGGGCAGCTACATGGTGATGGGCTACATCACCAAGCAGGGGAAGTTCGACGAGCGGGTCCAGTTCAACGGCGGCCTTGGGTGGCACTCGGCCAAGACGGTGAAGCGCGATCTGGGCCGCTGGCTGCACGTTCAGGACGGGCGCCCGTACTTCGTCTGGAGCAACGGCCTGACAGCCGGCTCGCGCTACGACATCAAGGCCTTCCGCTTGACCGTGAACGGGATGGTCATCGTCGAACCGGACGGGACCTGGGTCGCGCCCCGCTCGCGCACCACGCCCGGGAAGGCACCGCGGTCGACCGACGCCCTGGGGCCGGCGGTGGGCCCCGCCTCCGCGCGCTGAGGCGGCCGGCCGTCACTCCTGTCACACCGGCGGGCCGAAGCCTGCACTTGGTGGCCGAAACTTCGGCCGCTCAGTGCGGGTTTCCCCGCTTGAGCGGGGAAACCGCCACCCCCGGAAACCCCCGCGCCGCGCGCCACGCCCACCCGGCACAATGGGCGGCACCATGTCCGACCCGCAGATCTCCTACCCCGCCGAGCTGCCGGTCAGCCAGCGGCGCGAGGACATCGCGCGGGCGATCAGGGACCACCAGGTGGTCATCGTGGCGGGGGAGACGGGCAGTGGGAAGACCACCCAGCTGCCCAAGATCTGCCTGGAGCTCGGCCGGGGGAGCAAGGGGCTGATCGGGCACACCCAGCCCCGGCGGATCGCGGCGCGGTCGGTGGCCGAGCGCATCGCCGAGGAGCTCGCCGGCGACGGGATCGGCAGCGGGCTGGGCGACGTGGTGGGCTACCAGGTCCGCTTCACCGACAGGACCTCGCGCAGCAGCCGGGTCAAGCTGATGACCGACGGCATCCTGCTCGCGGAGCTGCAGCGCGACCGGCAGCTGCGCAAGTACGACACGATCATCATCGACGAGGCCCACGAGCGGAGCCTCAACGTCGACTTCCTGCTGGGCTACCTCAGGCGGCTGCTGCCGCGGCGCCCCGACCTCAAGCTGGTCATCACCTCGGCCACGATCGACCCCGAGCGGTTCGCCCAGCACTTCTCCGACCGCCGCGGGCGGCCCGCGCCGATCATCGAGGTGTCCGGGCGGACCTACCCGGTGGAGGTGCGCTACCGGCCGCTCATCGAGCTGCCCGAGCACGACGAGGAGGGCGAGGCGGTCGTCCGCGACCAGACCGAGGCGATCCTCGACGCCGTCCGCGAGCTCACCGCCGAGGGTCCCGGCGACATCCTGGTCTTCCTGCCCGGCGAGCGCGAGATCCGCGACACCGCCGACGCCCTGCGCGAGCTGGCGCAAGCCGAGCGTGGCCGTCCGCTCGAGATCGTGCCGCTCTACTCCCGGCTCTCGGCCGCCGAGCAGCACCGGGTCTTCGAGCGGCACAGCGGCCGTCGGGTCGTCCTCGCCACCAACGTCGCCGAGACGTCGCTGACCGTGCCCGGGATCAGGTACGTCGTCGACAGCGGCGTCGCCCGCATCAGCCGCTACTCCGTCCGCACCAAGGTGCAGCGGCTGCCGATCGAGCCGGTGAGCCAGGCATCGGCCAACCAGCGGTCGGGCCGCTGCGGCCGCGTCGAGGCGGGCATCGCGATCCGGCTCTACTCCGAGGAGGACTTCGAGGCCCGCCCCGAGTTCACCGACCCCGAGATCCTGCGCACCAACCTGGCCTCGGTCATCCTCCAGATGACCTCGCTCGGCCTCGGCGACGTCGGCCGCTTCCCGTTCGTCGACCCGCCCGACCGGCGCAACGTCACCGCCGGCGTCCAGCTCCTCGAGGAGCTCGGAGCGCTCGAGGACGCGCGCGACGCCGGCGGGAGGCGCCTGACCCGCCTCGGCCGACGGCTGGCCCGGCTGCCGATCGACCCCCGCTTGGGCCGGATGATCCTCGAGGCCGAGCGTCTGGGCTGCGTCCGCGAGGTCATCGTCATCGCCGCCGCGCTGTCGCTCCAGGACCCTCGGGAACGCCCGGTCGAGCTCCAGGCGCAGGCCGACCAGCAGCACGCGCGGTTCAAGGACGAGTCGTCGGACTTCGTCACCTGGCTCAACCTCTGGCGCTACCTGCGCTCCCAGCAGCGCGAGCTCTCCTCGAGCGCCTTCCGGCGGATGTGCCGCCGCGAGTTCCTCAACTACCTGCGGGTCCGGGAGTGGCAGGACTTCGAGTCGCAGCTCCGCCAGGTCTGCAAGGAGATGAAGGTCGACCTCGGCAAGGGAGGACCGGCCGACGCGCCCGACACCGACGGCATCCACCAGTCCCTGCTGGCCGGGCTGCTCTCGCACATCGGGCTGCTGGAGGAGCGGGTCAAGGATCCCCACGCCAAGGGGCCGCGCGGCCCGCGGGAGTACCTCGGCGCCCGTGGCGCCCGGTTCGCGATCTTCCCCGGGAGCGCGCTGCGCGGCAAGAACCCCCAGCTCCTCATGGCGGCCGAGCTCGTCGAGACCTCGCGACTGTGGGCCCGCCAGAACGCCGCCATCAGCCCCGAGTGGGCCGAGCGGCTGGGCGCGCACCTCGTCAAGCGCACCTACAGCGAGCCGCACTGGTCCACGAAGCGCGCGGCGGTCATGGCCTACGAGCGGGTCACGCTGTACGGCGTCCCGCTCGTCGCCGACCGCCTGGTGTCCTACGGCTCGGTCGACCCCGCCCTCGCGCGCGAGCTCTTCATCCGGCACGCGCTGGTCTATGGCGAGTGGGCGACCCGGCACCGCTTCTACACCGAGAACCTCCGGCTCCTCGCCGAGGCCGAGGAGCTCGAGCACCGGGCACGGCGACGCGACATCGTCGTGGACGAGCACACGCTCTTCGACTTCTACGACGCCCGGGTCGGCAGGGACGTCGTCAGCGGCGCCCACTTCGACCAGTGGTGGAAGCGCACCCGCCAGCGGCGGCCCAGGCTCCTCACCTTCGACCCGGCGATGCTCACCCACGACACCGCCGACGAGATCCGCGAGGCCGACTTCCCCACGACCTGGGAGGACGAGGGGCTGACCTTCCCCATCAGCTACCACTTCGAGCCCGGCTCGGTCGACGACGGCCTGACCATCGACCTCCCGGTCGCGACCATCAACCGGGTCGAGGCCGAGGACTTCTCCTGGAACGTGCCGGGGCTGCGCGAGGAGCTCGTGACCTCGCTGATCCGCAGCCTTCCCAAGAACCTTCGGGTCAGCTTCGTCCCGGCTCCCAACACGGCGCGCGAGTTCCTCGCGTCCACGCCGCCGGGCGAGGAGCCGCTGCTCACCGCCCTCGAGCGGCACCTGCGCTCCACCACGGGCGTGGTCGTGCCGCGCGACGCGTGGGACTGGACCAAGGTGCCCGAGCACCTGCGCCCGACCTTCCGTGTCGTCGGCGAGGACGGCCGGGAGGCCGCGCGCGGCAAGGACCTCGAGGCCCTCAAGGAGCCGCTGCGGCCGAGCTTCGCCGAGGCGATGGCGGAGGTCGCGACCGAGGCGGGGCACACGAGCACCGGCCAGCGCTCCTGGACCTTCGGCGACCTCGAGCCGACCCTGGTGCACAAGCGGGCCGGCCACGAGGTGGTGGCGTTCCCGGCGCTCGTCGACGAGGGCGACACCGTCGGGCTGGGCGTGTTCGGGTCCGAGGCCGAGGCGCAGGCCCGCCACCGGCTCGGCGTACGGCGTCTGGTGATTCTCGGGCTGGCCGCCGACCCGGCTCCCCGCGCCGTGGCCGAGCTGAGCAACGCCGACAAGCTGGCGCTGGCCGGGTCGCCCTACCCCTCGGTCGCCGACCTGCTCGCCGACCTCGAGGCCGGGCTGGTGCTCGACCTGGTCGACGCCGCGCCGCCGACGCGGACGAAGGCGGCCGTCGAGGCGCTGCTGACCGCCGCCCGGGCCGAGCGCGACGCCCGCGTCGCGGCGGCGGTGCGCGAGGTGATCGCAGTCCTCGACGCGTGGCGGAGCGTCGACCGGGCGCTCTCCGGGCGCGCCGAGCTCTCGCTGCTCCCGGCCCTGACCGACATGCGCGGCCAGCTCGCGCGGCTGGTGCACGACGGGTTCCTGGGGGAGGCGGGCGCCGCGCAGCTGCACGAGTACCGCCGCTACCTCCGCGCGATCGCGCTGCGCCGCGAGCGGCTCCCCGACCAGGTCGCCCGCGACCGGCAGCTGATGGACCAGCTGGCGGAGCTCCAGGAGGGCTACCTGCACCGGGTCGCGGCGCTCGCGCCGGGCGTGCCGCCGAGTGCCGACCTGCGCCGCGTCCGCTGGCTCCTGGAGGAGTACCGCGTCTCGCTCTGGGCCCAGCAGCTCGGCACCGCCGTCCCGGTCAGCGACCAGCGGATCCGGAAGGCGCTGTCGGGCTAGCCGCAACCTCGTAGGCTGGCGGGATGCCCGACCGCGAGTACCACCGGCCGATGACACCCGGCGACGGGTTCTTCGGAGCCATCGAGGGCGGCACCGACCCCTTCCGGCTGTCCGAGGCGGCCGACCGCGCGGCGACGCTGCTGGTCCGAGGGGCGCACGGGACCGGGGACGGCGAGGTCGCCGAGCGGGTGGTCCATCTCGCCGACTCCGAGGGGCTGGAGACCTTGGCCGAGCTCTGGTCGGGGGCGCCCGCCGACTCGCTCGCGGGGTGCCTGTGGCGGCTCTACCTGCTGCGCTCGTGGGTCTATGCCGACCCGGTCGGCGCCGCGGCCCAGTTCGAGGCCGGGCGGGTCCGCGCCCCGGTGGCGCGCGTCGTCGCGGGGGTGGCCGAGCCGCCGGGTCCCGAGGAGCTCAAGGCCATGGTCGACCAGGTGCTCCGCGGCATCGCCGCGGGCGACTTCGCCGACGTGCTGTTCCGGGCTGCGGCGTTCGCCCGCGTCATCGCCTTCGGCCGGGCGAGCCTGCCCGAGGGCGACCCCGCGCTGGACACCCACCCGCACGGCCGGGACGCGGCTCGCATGCTCGCCCTTGCCGAGCAGCTCGAGGGCGCCGGGCACCTGGAGCTCGAGCGCGGGCTGGGCTGACTGGGCACGCGGCTGCACGATGTTCCGCGTTCCGGCTTCGGTCCGGCGCCCCTGCCCCCTACAATCGTGGACGGAGTACGCCGGGCCGCGGCAGCCCCGGGTCCCAACTTCAGCCGCTGCGAGCGGCCACGCGCCGTGAGGCGCTCCCGGTCCGGCGTACTCCACCTCACCGGCCCGGAGAGGCTCGTCTAGGCTCCCGCCCATGTCCCTCCTCGGCCGACTCCGGGCGCGCCTCGGGCGCAGCACGCCCGCGCCGAGCCTGCCCCGTGTGCGCTACCGCCCTCGTCGCAACGGGCGCCCCGACCCCGGGGAGATCGTCTGGGCCTGGGTGCCCTTCGAGGACGACCCCCGCCAGGGCAAGGACCGCCCGGTCCTCCTGCTGGCCAAGCACCAGGGCCGCTGGCTCGGCCTGATGCTCACGAGCAAGGACCACGACGTCGACGCCGCCCAGGAGGCTCGGTTCGGCCGACACTGGATGGACATCGGCTCGGGCCCGTGGGACGCACGCCGGCGCCCGAGCGAGGTGCGCCTGGACCGGCTCCTGGAGCTCGATCCCCGCCTGATCCGCCGTGAGGGGGCGGCGCTCGACCAGGCGACCTTCGAGCGGGTCCTCGCCGGCGCCCGGGCCCACCACCGTCTCGGCTGACGGCTGGCGGTCGTCCTGGGCGAGGTCGATAGGGTGAGGTCTGCTCCCCCGGACGAGGAGGGGGCCGGAGAGGTCTGACCGTGGTGTGCCGTCGTACGGGGTGGCCGGGGCGTGTGCTCGGCACCGTTGCCGTGCTGTCCCTGTTCCTGGCCGGCTGCTCGGACGACCCCGGCAGCCAGCCGACCCCGTCGCCGTCGACGACGGCCGCCCCGCGGCCGGTCACGCTGCGGCTGGGGGTGTTCGGCGCCCAGGGTGAGGTCGACGCGTTCACCCAGCAGGCGCAGAACTTCGTCGAGCCCGGCGTCGAGGCGACGGTCAAGGTGACGTCGTACGCCGACCGTGACGAGGCCGCTCGGGCCTACAAGACCGGCACCCTGCCCGACGTGTTCATGCTGTCCCAGCGCGACCTGGCGTGGTTCACCGAGCGCAAGCTGACGCTGCCGGTCGACGAGCCGCTCGACGAGCGCGGGGTCTCCTTCGGCGACGACTACGCCCGCGACTCGATCAGCGCGTTCTCCACCGAGAGCTCGCTGGCCTGCATGCCCTACTCGATCTCGCCGATGGTCATCTACTACAACACCGACCTCGTCGACTTCGACAAGATGCGGCGCCGCGGCCTCGACGCGCCCGAGAACGCCGACGGGGCCGACCACCCCGACAGCTGGGACTTCGAGCAGTTCTCGGCGGCCGCGCAGTTCGCCACCAAGCCGGGCCGGCACACGCGGGGTGTCTACATCGAGCCGTCCCTCCTGGGCCTGGCCCCCTTCATCTACTCCGGTGGCGGCAAGCTCTTCGACGACGAGCGCGCACCGACGTCGCTGGCCTTCTCCGACGGCGACACCCGTGCGGCGCTCGAGTCGGCGCTCACCCTGCTGCGCAACGCCCAGGTCACGCCGACGGCGAGCCAGCTCGAGCGCTCCGACCCGCTGACCCTGTTCGAGGAGGGCAAGCTCGGGATGATCGCGGGCTACCGCAACCTCGTGCCCGAGCTGCGTCGCGCCATCGGGCTCAGCTTCGACGTGATGCCGATGCCCAAGCTCGGTGGGTCGGCGACCGTGGGTGACGTGACCGGGCTGTGCATCTCGGCGGCCACCGAGAACCCCGACGCGGCGGCGGACTTCCTGGTCCACCTGCTCTCGGAGGACGCGGTCGCCACCGTCTCCGAGCAGGGCTACCTCGTGCCCGCCAACGTCAAGGTCTCGACCTCCGACAGCTTCCTCCAGCCGGGCCGTCAGCCCGAGAACGCCGTGGTCTTCAACCAGAGCGTCCGCGACATCGAGGTGCTCCCGCTGCTCGACTCCTGGAGCCGGCTCGAGAACGCCGTGGACGGGCTGCTCCAGCAGCTGGTCACCGAGCCGCTCGACGAGGAGACCCTCGACGACCTGACGACCCAGATCGACCTCGAGTCGCAGCCGATCCTGAGCCCGCCGACCGAGTCCCCCTCCCCGTCGGGGTCGAACTCGGCGTCCCCGTCGGGCTGACCCGAGGCAGGGTCGCCGTCAGCCCGGGCCCTCGTCGGCCGCCAGGATCGCGTCGACGAGCAGTGGGCCGGTGAGCTCGACCTGCCACGCGCGCGCGCCGTAGGACGCCAGCTGCTCGGCGACCGCGGCGGCCAGGCCGTCCCGGTCGCGGGTCCGCGGAGGCGTCCAGAGCACGCGGCGCAGGTGGTCGGGGGTGAGCAGGTTCTCGACCGGCACCGACAGCCGCTCGGACAGCTCGGTGACGGCGGCGCGGGCGTGGGCCAGCCGGGCCGCGGCGACCGGGTCCTTGTCGGCCCAGGCGCGCGCCTGCGGAGGGCCCTCGGTCCGGGGGGCCCGGCCGGGGAGCTGGTCCTCGGGCAGTGCCCGGGCCTCGTCGAGCGCCTTGACCCAGTCGCGGGCGTGCCGGCGGGCACCGCGGCCGTGGAAGCCGTCGGTGCCGAGGAGCTGGCCGGTCGTGGTCGGCATGGCCTGTGCGGCCACCACGATCGAGGCGTCGGGGATCAGCCGGCCCGGCGCGACGTCGCGCTCCCGGGCGATCCGGTCGCGGGTCTCCCACAGGGACCGGACGGCGGCCATGGCCCGTCGGCCGCGCAGCCGGTGCGCTCCCGACGTGCGGCGCCAGGCGTCGATGCGGACGGCCGGCTCGAAGCCCAGCAGCGCGTCGAACTCCTGCGCCGCCCAGGCGCGCTTGCCCGCCCGCTCGAGCTCCTCGTGGAGCACGTCGCGCAGCTCCACGAGCACCTCGACGTCCAGGGCGGCATAGTCGAGCCATGGCTCGGGCAGCGGCCGGGTCGACCAGTCGACGGCCGAGTGCTCCTTGCGCATCCGGCGGCCGAGCAGCTCCTCGACGAGCGTCGCGAGCCCGACCCGGGGATAGCCGAGCAGGCGTCCGGCCAGCTCGGTGTCGAACAGGGCGCTCGGCCGCAGACCGAGCTCGGTCAGGCAGGGCAGGTCCTGGGTCGCCGCGTGCAGCACCCACTCGGTGCCGGCCAGCGCCTCGGCGAGCGGCTCGAGGCCGTCGAAGGCGACGGGGTCGACGAGGGCGGTGCCGGCGCCCTCGCGGCGCAGCTGGATGAGGTAGGCCCGCGGGAAGTAGCGGTAGCCCGAGGCCCGCTCGGCGTCGATCGCCACCGGTCCGGTGCCGCCCGCGATCGCCTCGGCCACGGCGACCAGGCCCTCGGCGGTGTCGGTGACGGGCGGCAGGCCGTCGCGGAGCTCGAGCAGGGGCGCCTGAGGTGCGGGGGGCGCCTCGTCGGGGGCCGGGACGGGGGTGCTGTCGGGTGCGTCGGGCATGAGGGTCAGCGTCCGGCTCCTCGTCGCCCGCCCCCGCGCTGCCCGCGCCTGCTCGGCATCGCCGCCACCCCGTCGGGGACCGGCGGGAGGCCGGCCGCGGTGCAGAGCAGCTCGCCCCACGCCTCGACGTGGGCGGCGATGTCGGGCACGACGTCATAGGCGGCGCCGTCGGCGTCGCAGGGGGTCCACGACGCGCGGATCTCGATCTGCGCGGTGGCCTCCTCGTCGGCCATCCCGCCGAAGCTCTCGGTGGCCACCCGGGTGACGGTGCCCGAGGCCGCCACGAAGGAGGCGCCGTGGGCGTCGAGCGCCTCGGTCAGCCAGGACCAGCCCACCGCCGCCAGCATCGGGTCGGTGATGAGCTCGGGATCGAGGTCGGCGCGGCAGTAGGCCACGCAGCGGAACGTGCCCGACCAGGCGTCGTTGCCCGCAGGGTCGTGCAGCACGATGATCCGGCCGGTGCCGAGGTCGGTGCCCTCGACGGTGACGTCGGCGGTCAGGGCGGCGGCGAAGGGCGCGATGCGCTGGGGCGCCGGCATCTCCTCGCAGAAGATCTCCGGCCGCAGCCGTGCGGCGTGCAGGCCCTCGACGGCGGCCCGGAACTCGGGCGGGCTGTCCGCGCCCGTCCCAGGCTCTTTCTCCCGACCGACGACCATGGCAATCACAGTAGGTCGGGGCGCCGAACGGCGATGTGCCAACACGCCGCCTGACCTGGGAGGATTCCGCCCATGCCCGCTCCCACCCCAGCGACCCTCGTCGACAGCCCGTTCCTCAGGGCGGTCCGCGGTGACACGCCGTCGCACACCCCGGTGTGGTTCATGCGCCAGGCGGGACGCTCGCTGCCGGAGTACCGCGCCGTCCGCGAGGGCGTCGACATGCTCCAGTCGTGCATGACGCCGGAGCTGGTCGTCGAGATCACCCTGCAGCCCGTACGGCGCTATGGCGTCGACGCCGCGATCTTCTTCTCCGACATCGTGCTGCCTCTCAAGGCGGTCGGCGTCGACCTCGACATCGTGCCGGGCGTCGGACCGGTCGTGGCCTCGCCCGTGCGCACCCTGGCCGATGTCGAGGCCATCCCCGACCTCACCGCCGAGCACGTCCCGTTCATCACCGAGTCGGTGCGGACGCTCGTCGCCGAGCTGGGCGCCACGCCGCTGATCGGCTTCGCCGGCGCGCCGTTCACCGTGGCGTCCTACCTCGTCGAGGGAGGGCCCTCCAAGGAGCACGCCCGGACCAAGGCGATGATGTTCGGCGCTCCCGACGTCTGGGACGCGCTGATGCGCAAGATCGCGGGCATCGCCGCGACCTACCTCGAGGTGCAGGTCGCCGCCGGCGCCTCGGCCGTCCAGCTCTTCGACTCGTGGGCGGGGGCGCTGACCCCCACGGACTACGAGCGCTTCGTGATGCCGCACTCCGCCGCCGTCCTCGCGCGGGCCGGTGCCCTGGGCGTGCCGCGCATCCACTTCGGCGTCGGCACCGGCAGCCTGCTGCCGCTCATGGGCGAGGCGGGCGCCGACGTGGTCGGCGTCGACTGGCGCACGCCGCTCGACCGCGCCGTCCCGCTCGTCGGGGACCGTGCGGTCCAGGGCAACCTCGACCCGACCCTGGTCTTCGCGCCGACCGAGGTGATGACCGCGCGCGCCGCCGAGGTCATCGAGGCCGGCCGCGCCGCCCGGGGCCACGTGTTCAACCTCGGCCACGGCGTCATCCCGAGCACCGACCCCGACCAGCTCAAGCGGTTGACGGAGTTCGTGCAGAGCTATCCGCTGGGCTGAGCCTTCTTGGCGGCGGTCTTCTTGGCCGGAGCCTTCTTCGGAGGCCGCGCTGACCGCAGCCTGACCCGGACGGGCTGGTTGCCCTTCCGCTCGACGTCGACGTAGTTCTGCGCCTCGGCGAGGTCGACCAGCTTGGCGTGGTTGTAGAGCCGGACGTCGAAGGACGACTCGATGCGGACCAGCTGAGTGCCCACCGCGGACAGGCTCGCCCACCCGTCGTCCTGGGCAGTGGCATTGATGGCGCGCGTCAGGATGGACTGCAGGTTCGGAAGCTCCACGGGAGTGCTGCTCGGCGGCGCTGCCTCGCGTTCCTCGACACCCAGGACCTCGAGGAAGATGAACCGGTCGCAGGCTTCGGTGAATGCGCGCGGAGTCGACCTCTTGCCGATTCCGAAGACCACGCGGCCGCTTTCGCGCAGGCGCATCGCCAGTGGCGTGAAGTCGCTGTCGCTCGACACCAGCACGAACCCGTCCACGTTGCCGGCATAGAGCAGGTCCATGGCGTCGATGATCAGCGCGGAGTCTGTGGCGTTCTTGCCCTGGGTGTAGGCGAACTGCTGGATCGGCTGGATGGCGTTGCTGTGGAGCTGCTTCTGCCACTTGTCGAGGCGGCCCGACGCCCAGTCGCCGTAGGCGCGTTTGACGGTCGCGATGCCGTGCTCGGCGACCTCGGCGAGCAGCGCGACCGCATGGTCACCCGAGACGTTGTCGGCGTCGATGAGGACGGCGAGCCGGGGCTGGTCCGAGGATGAGGACGTCACCCCGGGGAGGCTACGCGACCGGGGTGACGCTTCGGTGGAGGTGGACGGTCGGTCAGGACTCCGCGGGGGCCGGCTCGGTGACCGGGGTGGTGCCGCGGTGCACCAGCACCCGGCGGACGAGCAGCCAGACCGGGACGCCCAGGACCAGCAGGACCACGGCGAAGGGGAGCAGGGCGCCGACGGCGGTCGCGGCACCGACGGTGACCTTCACGAGGCCGTGCCAGCCGGCGGACAGACCGGCCAGGAAGCCCTTGTCGTCGTCCTTCTCGGTCGTCGCCTTCTTGTCCGGGGTGAGCTGGAGGTTGACCGTGATCGTGCTCATCGAGGTCTGGTCCTTGAGCCACGCCTGCTGCTGTTTGAGGGAGTCGAGGTCGGCCTGGCGGCGCTGCAGCTGGGCCTCGATCGCCATGATGTCGCGGATGCTCTGGGCGCGGGAGTAGAGCACCTCGATGCGCTCGATGCTCTTCTCCTGGGCGCGGACCCGGACGTCGGTGTCGATCACCTGGGTGGTCACGTCCTCGCTGCTGCGGTTGGACGACTGCAGCGTGGCGGCCTTCTCGAGGGCGACCATCGTGTCGTCGAACTCGGCGACGGGCACCCGGAAGACCAGGCGCGAGCGGACCACCCGGCCGTCGTCACCGGTCTCGGTCTTCTCGTCCGAGGCCTCGCCCCCGTGGTCGTCGATGATCGCCTGGACGTCGAACTTCGCCTGCGCCACGTCCTTGCTCCGCAGCGAGATGGAGCCGGTGGAGATGACCGCCTTGGCCGCGTAGCCGTCCGGCTGGGTCTTCACCTCGCTGGCGCGGACCCGGCTGGCCGAGCCGCCGGCGGCGGAGAAGGTGTTGTCCTGGAGGCTCATGTCCGCGCCGTCCTGGGCCTGGGCGTCGGGCATGTCGGCCGCCGCCGCCGGCTCGGGCGCCGACGCCGACCCGGAGTCGCTGGAGTCGGAGGACCCGGCGCATCCGCCGAGGGCGAGGGCCGCGACGAGCGCGGGCAGGAGCAGGGCGGTGCGGCGGAGGCGGCGGTGGTGGCTCGACATGCCAGTGGGACGGCGGGGGCGCGGATCCGGTTCCCGGGGCCGGGTGGCACAGTGTCCCGGTGACCTCGTCCCGCCCGCGCACCGTCGTCGTCGGTGGCGGCATCGGCGGCCTCGCGGCCGCGCATCTGCTCGCCCGCCGCGAGGACGGCGCCGTGCTGCTGCTGGAGTCCGGGTCCCGTGTCGGGGGCAAGCTGCGCACCGAGGAGGTGGCCGGCGTCCCCGTCGACGTCGGCGCCGAGGCCATGCTCAACCGGCGTCCCGAGGGCGTCGACCTCGCTCGCGAGCTGGGGCTGGACATCGTCCACCCGACCAGCGCCGAGTCGCAGATCTGGACCCGCGGTGCGCTGCGTCCCCTGCCCCGGACCCTGATGGGCATCCCGCTGGACGTCGACGAGCTCGCGGCCTCCGGGGTGCTGTCGGCCGAGGGGCTGGACGCCGTACGCCGCGAGCCGGGGCTGCCGCCCACCGTCGTCGACGGCGACATCTCCGTCGGGGACCTGGTGGCCGCGCGCTTCGGTGACGAGGTGGTCGACCGGCTGGTCGAGCCGCTCCTCGGCGGCGTCTACTCCGGCTTGGCGCGGGAGCTGTCGACGCGGGCGGCCGTCCCCATGCTGCTGCCGCTCGTCGCGCGCGGCTCGCTGCTGGAGCAGGGCGCGGCGATCCCGCGGACCTACGACGCGCCCGTGTTCGCCTGCGTCCCCGGTGGCATGGGCCGGCTCGCGGCCGCGCTGGGCGAGACGGGGACCTTCGAGATCCGGGTCGACTCCGCCGTCTCCGCGCTCCGCCCCGGCCGCGACGGCGGCTTCGTCGTGGTCGCCGGTGCCGAGGAGATCGCGGCCGACCGGGTGGTCCTCGCCGTACCGCCCGGGCCGGCCGCCACCCTGCTGTCGGCGGTCGCGCCGGCCGCCGCCGTCGAGCTGGCGGAGGTCGAGTGCGCCTCGACGGCGGTCGTGACCTTCGCCTTCCGGGCCGCGGACGTGCCCGACCTGCCCGGCTCGGGGTTCCTCGTGCCGCCGCTGGAGGGCCGCGCCGTCAAGGCGTCGACGTTCTCGTTCGCCAAGTGGGAGTGGGTGCGCGAGGCCGGCCGGGGCGCCGGGCCGGCCGGCGAGGACCTGCTGTTCCTGCGGACGTCGCTCGGCCGGCACCGCGAGGTGGGCACCTTCGACCTGGCCGACGACGACCTCGTCGCCGTGTCGCGCTCGGACCTCGCCGACGCCGTCGGCCTGAGCGCCGAGCCGGTCGCCGTCCACGTGCAGCGCTGGGCCGACGGGCTGCCCCAGTATGCCGTCGGTCATGTCGACCGGGTGGCCCGGATCCGGGCGGCCGTGTCCCAGGTCCCGGGTCTCGCGGTCTGCGGGGCGACCTTCGACGGCGTCGGCATCCCGGCCGTCATCGCCTCGGCCGCGGCCGCCGTGGGTTCGTTGTCCGATTGAGGCCCGGGGCACAATGTGCCCCATGAGCAAGGCGTCGAAGGCCCGCGAGATCAACCAGACCATCCGCTTCACGATGTGGTCGGTGTTCCGGCTCGAGACCGGCCTCGTCGCCGACGGCGACCGGGCCGCCGAGGCGGCCGAGGTCGCCGAGCTGTTCGCCAAGCTCGGCACCGACGACGTGGTCGTCCGCGGGACCTACGACCTGTCCGGCGTCCGCGCCGACGCCGACCTGATGGTCTGGTGGCACGCCGCCACCTCCGAGCAGCTCCAGGACGCCTACAACCGCTTCCGCCGTACGGCGTTCGGCCGCCGCCTCGCCCCGGTCTGGAGCCAGCTCGCGATGCACCGGCCGGCCGAGTTCAACAAGTCGCACGTGCCGGCGTTCCTCGCCGAGGAGGAGGCACGGGGCTATGTGTGCGTCTACCCCTTCGTGCGCTCCTACGACTGGTATGTCATGGACGACGCCGACCGGCGCCGGATGCTCGCCGAGCACGGCCAGATGGGCCGCGGCTACCCCGACGTCCGTGCCAACACCGTCGCCTCGTTCGCGCTGGGCGACTATGAGTGGATCCTCGCCTTCGAGGCCGACGAGCTGCACCGGATCGTCGACCTGATGCGCCACCTGCGTGCCTCCGAGGCCCGCCTCCACGTCCGCGAGGAGACGCCGTTCTTCACCGGCCCGCGCGTCGACGTCGGCGACCTTGTCCACCGCCTGCCCTAGACGACTCATTCCCAGGGATCGCGCGCTGCGCGACGCTCAGCATCCACGCTGGCTGCGTTGCCCATCGCTCGCCGTGCCGCTGGCACGCCTTCGCTCGGGCGCCTTGCCCGCGCGGCGCCGAGCGCCGCTCGCCAGCGCGCCCCTTGGAATGACTCGTCTAGAGGGGCCGGCGCCGCGCTTAGGCCTCGTCCGCAGCCTTCAGCCGCAGCGAGATCGAGTTGATGCAGTAGCGGTCGCCGGTGGGCGTGCCGTAGCCGTCGGGGAAGACGTGGCCGAGGTGCGACCCGCAGCTCGCGCAGCGGACCTCGACCCGCCGCATGCCGTGGGAGCTGTCCTCGAGGTACTCCAGCGTATCGGTGATCGGCTGGTAGAAGCTCGGCCAGCCGCAGCCGGAGTGGAACTTGGTGTCGGACTCGAACAGGTCGGTCCCACAGGCCTTGCAGGAGTAGACCCCCCGCGTCTCGGTGTCGGTGTACTCACCGGTGAAGGCGCGCTCGGTGCCGGCCTTCCGGAGCACGGCGTACTCCTCCGGCGACAGCTCCCGACGCCACTCCTCGTCGGTCTTCTCGACCTCGTAGCCCATGCCGGGAAGACTACCCAGCCACCGGTCACCGACGACTCGCCGTGAACCCGCAGCGGGACGAGCGTCCTTGGGAACCCGGCGACGACACGTCAGGATGATCACCATGGCCACCCCCGCCGCCGAGGTCCAGGCAGGAGACCGGACGGTCCGGGTCAGCAGCCCGGACCGTGTCATCTACGAGGCGACGGAGACCACCCCCGAGGTCACCAAGCTGATGGTGGCCGACTACTTCGCCCGCGTCGGTGAGGGCCTGATGCGCGCCCTGCGCGACCGGCCGACCGCCCTGGAGCGCTGGCCGAGCGGCGTGCGCGAGGGGATGCGGCTCGCCACCGGCCCCCAGGACCGCAAGGCCGAGGCGTTCTACCAGAAGCGCGTCCCCCAGGGCGCCCCCGACTACCTCGAGACGGTCGAGGTCACGTTCCCGTCGGGCCGCACCGCCGAGGAGATCTGTCCCACCGAGGTCGCCGTCCCGGTGTGGTGCGCCCACATGGGCACGCTGACCTTCCATCCGTGGCCCGTACGGCGCTCCGACGTCGACCGCCCCGACGAGCTGCGGATCGACCTCGACCCCCAGCCCGGGACGACCTTCTCCGACGCGGTCCGGGTGGCCGGAGTGGCTCGCGAGCTCCTCGAGGAGCTCGGCATCACCGGCTATCCCAAGACGTCGGGCAACCGGGGGGTCCACGTCTATGTCCGGATCGAGCCGCGCTGGGAGTTCGTCGACGTCCGGCACGCCGCGATCGCCTTCGGCCGTGAGCTCGAGCGCAGGGACGACGGTGTCACCACGGCCTGGTGGAAGGAGGAGCGGGGGGAGCGGATCTTCGTCGACTTCAACCAGAACAACCGCGACCGCACCATCGCCTCGGCCTACTCCCTGCGCCCCCTGCGCGGCGCTCCGGTGTCCACGCCGATGAGCTGGACGGAGCTCGCGACCGTCACGGACCCGGCGCTGTTCAACCTGTTCACGGTCCCCGACCGGCTGGCCGACGGCGACCCCTGGGACGGCATCGACGGCACCCAGCACTCCCTCGAGCCGCTGCTGGCGCTGTGGGAGGAGCAGGGCGCCGTCGAGCTCAACTACCCGCCCGACTACCCCAAGATGCCCGGCGAGCCGCCGCGCGTGCAGCCGAGCAAGAAGGTCGCGGCGCACTGGGACGAGCACGGCAACCGGATCGCCGACGCCTGACGGGCCGCGCGCGGGGTGGCCGCCGCGGCGACCGGCGCGCATGACCGATGCGTGACAGAAATCGCGTTCGGTTTGAGCGGCCATGCAAAGTCGCCTACCGTTTTGCCAGATTGTCGACCTAGGAGACCCGGTGAAGTCAGCGCACCGCATCCTGCTGGTCGGCCTCGTGGGGATCGTGCTTGCGCTTGGTCAGGCGGCACCCAGCCAGGCCGACGTCAGCAGCGTCCCGACCTCGGGCTACCCCGGGTTCAACCTGACCGTCAGGGTCATCGTCCACCAGGGCAACACCGTCTATGTCGGCGGCGACTTCACGCGGGTCACCGACGCCAACGGCACCCACGACCGCAACCACGTCGCGGCGTTCGACGCGACAACCGGCCTCGTGCTGCCGTGGAACCCCAACGTCGGCGGGGCCACCGTCAGCGCCATCCAGGTCAACAAGAGGGCCGTCTTCCTCGGCGGCCAGTTCTCCTCGGTCCGCGGACAGCCGCGTCGCAACCTCGCCCGCGTCAGTGCCGGCGGCGCCGGCACCCTGACCGCCGGATTCAAGCGCGGCGCCGGGGCCCCGGTCCGCGCGCTCGCGGTCAGCAAGGGCCGGCTGCTCGTCGGCGGCGACTTCATGAAGCTCGGCGGCAAGCCGCGCTACCGCGCGGCCGCCGTGCGGCTCAAGGCTCCCTACCAGGTGACGGCCTGGGCACCCAAGGTGCAGACGGGCGGGGTGCGCGACATCCTGTCGACCAGCCGCGGCATCTACCTCGCCGGCGACTTCCGCAAGTTCGGCGGCAAGCCCCACTACCAGCGCCTCGTGCTCGTCAACGCCAAGACGGGCAAGCTCAACGCCACGTTCAACCCGGCCCTGCCGATCATCGTCTTCGGCGTCGTGCAGAGCGGAGGCGTCGTCTATGCCGCGGTCGGGGGACCCGACGGCGGCCAGCTCCTGGCCGTCCGGGCCGACACCGGTCGCACGGTCTGGAGCCGTGGTCTCGACGGCGACGGCCAGGCCATCGGCATCCTCGACGGACGGATCTACCTCGGCGGCCACTTCAACCGCGTCTGCGCGGTCGGCACCACCGGCCTGACCGACTGCGAGGCCGACCCGGCCGTCCGGCGGCGCCTCGCTGCGTTCGACCCGTCGGGCAGCCTCACCGGCTGGGACCCCGAGGGCAACTCCTCCTCGGGTGTCTTCGCGGTCCACGGCTTCGGTCCCGCCCACCTGCTGATGGCGGGTGGCGCGTTCACGACCATGAACCAGGGCACCGTGTCGGCTCGCCGGCTGGCGGTGTTCAGCTCCGCCACCTGACGACGTGCCGCGCCGCCCGGCGCGGGCGCGGCTCAGAAGCCGCTGATCCCCTCGCCTCCGCCGGCCTGCTCGTCGAAGTTCTCGTGCTCGAGGAGGTGCAGCACGGGGACGCCGATCTTGCGCCGCGCCCGCGAGGTCCAGTCCACGTGGAAGAACTCGGCCACCACGTGCGGGCGCGTGAGGATGATCGCCTCCCGGCCGTCGACCTCCGCGACCTTGGCGGCCAGCGCGTCGATGGGCGGCTCGCTGACCACGCAGCCCGAGGCCTCCGCCCCGGTCGCGCGCAGCGCCTCCACGGTGCGGGTCAGCTCCTCGGTCGAGCGCTCCTCGCAGTCCTTGCGCAGCGCCTCGAGGTCGACGTCGCTCATCACCATGGCGGGGGAGGCCATCACCTCGCCCGCGGCGAGCGACCCCATGGCGGCCTCGATCCTCGCGGAGGCGTCCTCGATGGGCAGCAGCACGACATAGGTGACGGGCTGGTCGATCCCCTCGTGCAGGGACCGGACCTGTGCCGCGTCTCCGGGGGTGAGCTCCTGCTCGACCAACAGCACGACGTTGTACGACTCGCTCATGGTCATCGCCCCTTGGTGATGGTGTCGTCGGTGCGGAGTGACCTCACTCCACACCCAAAATCCTAGCGAGGTCATAGCTCACCGGCTCGTCGAGTTGGTCATATCCGCACGACTCGGGGTCGCGGTCGGTGCGCCAGCGGCGGAACTGGGCGGTGTGCCGGAACCTCCGACCCTCCATGTGGTCGTAGGCGACCTCGAGGACCCGCTCGGGCCGCAGCGGCACGAAGCTCAGGTCCTTGCCGACGCTCCACCGGCTCTGGGTGCCGGGCACCCGGTCGGGGTTGGCGATCGCCCACTCCTGCCACTCGCCCCAGGGATGGTCGGCGAAGTCGCAGACCAGCGGCTGGAGCTCCTCGATGAGCTCGGCGCGGCGCTTCTCGGTGAAGGACGCCGAGACACCGACGTGCTGCAGCTTGCCGTCGGCGAACAGCCCGAGCAGCAGGGAGCCGAGCAGCGGTCGCTCCGGCGTCGACGTCTTGTGCTCGCGGTAGCCGGCCACCACCACGTCCGCCGTGCGCTCGTGCTTGATCTTGAGCATGGTCCGGGCGTTCGGTTGGTACGGCGCCCCGAGCGGCTTGGCCACGACGCCGTCCAGCCCGGCTCCCTCGAACTGGTGGAACCACTGCTCGGCCACCTCGGTGTCCGTGGTCGTCCGGGTCAGGAAGACCGGTCCGCGCGCGCCGGCGAGCGCACCTTCCAGGGCGGCGCGTCGGTCGGCGAACGGCCGGTCCATGAAGGACTCGTCGCCGAGCGCGAGCAGGTCGAAGGCCACGAACCCGGCCGGCGTCTCCTCGGCCAGCAGGTTCACGCGGGACGCGGCCGGGTGCAGCCGGTTCTGGAGCACCTCGAACTCGAGCCGGTCGCCGACCGCCACGAAGATCTCACCGTCGAGGACACACCGCTGCGGCAGCTGGTCGCGCATGGCGGCCACCACCTCGGGGAAGTAGCGCGTCAGCGGCTTGGTGTTGCGGGACGCGAGCTCGATCTCGTCGCCGTCGCGGAACACCACGCAGCGGAACCCGTCCCACTTCGGCTCGAAGGAGAGCCCCCCGAACTTCGCCGGGTCCGGGATGCCCTTGACCGACTTGGCCAGCATCGGCGGCACGGGCGGCATGACGGGGAGGTCCATCCCCGAAGCGTAGGCGGACGTCAGGCGAAGCGGCCGTCGCGACAGCCGGTTCGTACGACGTCCCGCGGCGCACCTAGACTCACAGGCCGATCCCCGGTTGGTCTGTCGGCAGGGCCCGCCTGACTTTGAATCAGGACTAGCGACGTAGGTTCGACTCCTACCCGGGGAGCCAGTCGACGCCCCAGGGCAGGAGAATCAACCTCATGGCCGACCACCTCACCGTCATCGTGCTGGCCGCCGGCGGCGGCACCCGGATGAAGTCCAAGACCATGAAGGTCCTGCACGAGGTGGGCGGCCGCAGCATGATCGGCCACGTGCTCACCGCCGTCCAGGCGATGGAGCCGGCGCAGGTCGTGGCCGTGGTCGGCACCCAGCGCGACCAGGTCACGCCGCACATCCTGGAGTACCTCCCCGAGTGCGTGGTCGCGGTGCAGGAGCGTCTCGACGGCACGGGTGGGGCGGTGCGCGTGGCGATGGAGTCGTGCGGGACGACGGCCGGCACCGTCGTGGTGACCGGGGGCGACGTCCCGCTCATCCAGGGCGAGAGCCTGCGCGCCTTCGCGGCCGAGCACGACGCGGCCGAGCGGGCCGTGAGCATCCTGACCGGCGTCGTCCCCGACCCGTTCGGCTATGGCCGCATCGTCCGCAACGCGGACGGCGACGTCGAGGCGATCGTCGAGGAGAAGGACGCCACCCCGGCGCAGCGGGACATCCGCGAGATCAGCAGCGGGATCCTGGCCTTCGACGCGGAGTTCCTGCTCGACGCGCTGCCGCGGCTCGGCAACGACAACGCCAAGGGCGAGTTCTATCTCACCGACGTCGTCGGGCTCGCCCGCGAGGCGGGCCTGACCGTCGGCGCCCACGTCATCGACGACGTGATGCAGACCGAGGGCGCCAACGACCGCGCCCAGCTGGCGGAGCTCGGCAAGGAGCTCAACCGGCGGATCGTCACCCAGTGGATGCGCGACGGGGTCACGGTCATGGACCCGGCGACCACCTGGATCGACGCCGACGTGACGCTCGCTCCCGACGTGACGATCCTCCCCGGCACCCAGCTCCTGGGCGCGACGATCGTCGCCGAGGACGCCGTGATCGGGCCCGACTGCACCCTCAAGGACTGCGAGGTCGGCTCCGGCGCCCGGGTGGTCCGCACGCACGCCGAGCTGGCCGTCGTCGGCGACCGGGCGACCGTCGGCCCCTTCGCCTACCTGCGCCCCGGCACCAATCTCGGCATCGGTGCCAAGGTCGGCACCTTCGTGGAGACCAAGAACGCCGAGATCGGCGACGGCGCCAAGGTGCCCCACCTGTCCTATGTCGGCGACGCCGAGATCGGCGAGGCCACCAACATCGGCGCTGCCACGATCTTCGCCAACTACGACGGGGTCGAGAAGCATCGCACCAAGGTCGGGCGCCACGCCCGCACGGGCTCCGACAACGTGTTCGTGGCGCCGGTCGAGATCGGCGACGGTGCCTCCACCGGCGCCGGCGCCATCATCCGGCGCAACGTCCCGCCGGGTGCGCTCGCGGTGTCGGGCGGGCCCCAGCGCAACCTCGAGGGCTGGGCGCTGAGCAAGCGCGCCGGCACCCCCCAGGCCGAGGCCGCCCAGGCGGCCCTCGACCGGCCGTCGACCGACACCGAGGACCGGCCCGGGGGCTGACCCCACGGGGAGGCGGAGGCCCGCACGGGGAGCGGAGGCGACCGGGGCTTGGGTCGCCGACCCGACGTGCGCGACAATCGACCTGAAGCACTCCTCCACCGGCCGCCGATCAGGGAGACGCACTCGTGAGCGGGATGAAGCGGGCCACCGAAAAGAACCTCATGGTCTTCAGCGGGCGGGCCCATCCGGAGCTCGCCGAGGAGGTGGCCGCGGGGCTGGGCACCGGCCTGGTGCCGACGTCGGCCTACGAGTTCGCCAACTCCGAGATCTACGTCCGCTACGAGGAGTCCGTCCGTGGCTGCGACGCCTTCGTGATCCAGAGCCACACGGCTCCGATCAACGAGTGGATCATGGAGCACCTGATCATGGTCGACGCCCTCAAGCGGGCGTCGGCCAAGCGGATCACCGTGGTCATGCCGTTCTATGGCTATGCCCGTCAGGACAAGAAGCACCGTGGTCGCGAGCCCATCTCGGCCCGGCTGATGGCCGACCTGTTCAAGACGGCCGGCGCCAACCGCCTCATCGTCATGGACCTGCACGCCGACCAGGTGCAGGGCTTCTTCGACGGACCGGTCGACCACCTCATGGCGCTGCCGATCCTCGCCGACTACGTGCGCGAGAAGTACGGCCAGCACCGGCTCGCCGTGGTCTCGCCCGACGCCGGTCGCATCAAGGTGGCGGAGCAGTGGTCGAGCCGGCTCGGCGGCGCCCCCCTGGCGTTCATCCACAAGACCCGCGACATCGACCGGCCCAACGAGACGGTCGCCAACCGGGTCGTCGGCGACGTCCGAGGCCGGATGTGCGTCCTGGTCGACGACATGATCGACACGGGCGGCACCATCGTGAAGGCGGCCGAGGCGATCATGGCCGAGGGGGCCACCGGCGTCATCGTCGCCGCGACCCACCCGATCCTCTCCGACCCGGCCGTCGACCGGCTCAAGAACAGCTCGATCACCGAGGTGGTGGTCACCAACACGCTGCCGATCGGCACCGACAAGCAGTTCGACAAGCTCACCTGCCTGTCGGTGGCCCCGCTCCTGGCCCGCGCCATCCGCGAGGTCTTCGAGGACGGCTCGGTCACCTCGATGTTCGACGGGGTGTCCAAGCCCCGCTAGCTCTGCACCGCGCGTCGACAGTCGTCGACCGCGTCCTCCCACGTCCGCCGCAGGACCGTGGGGACGTCGTCGCGCAACAGCTGCTCCTCGAACAGCGCCACCTGGTCGGCTCGCAGGTGCAGCCGGGGGAAGGCTCGTCCGGCGAGCGCGGCGAACGACGGTCCGCGGTCGCGGGCGAGGTCGACCGTGGCCGCCGCATAGCGCCGCACCCACGGCTCGACCAGGTCCGACTGCTCGACGTCCCACAGGCCCTCGGCCGTGGCGGAGAAGGTGCGGTTGGACACCGACGGGTCGTCCACCAGCACCGACCAGGCCGCCTCCTTCGCCTCGAGGGACGGACGCGCGGCGAGCGCCCGCGCCTCGCCGAGGGCGCCCACCACGGTGCCGTCCGCCGCCCGGGCGGCGGCGAGCTCGTCGGCCTCCGCGCCACCGAGGGCCGCCAGCCGGTGGAGCGCCAGCCAGCGCAGCGTCGGGTCCACGACGACACCGCCCGCGGCGAGCCCCGAGGACAGCCAGGTCCGGAGCTCCCCGGTGTCCGCCGACGTCGCGGCCAGCGCTCGCGCCCACTGCACCGCGATCTCCGGCGACGGTTCCCGCGACAGTGCCGACCGGCAGGCCTCCGCGAGGCGGGCGACGACGGTCGAGGCGTCCGCGGCCACGACGAAGCGCGGGAGCAGCACCGTCCGCACCCAGTCGACGACCTCGGCCACGGTGCTCGGGTGGGTCTCCAGGGGGAGCTGGTCGACCACCAGGTCGAGCAGCCCGACGGGAGCGAGCTCTCCGGACAGCGCCAGGTCGAACCCGGTCGTCCACACGATGGCCCGCTCCCCGGGCCGCGCCAGCCCGGACAGCCGGGCCGTGAGCAGCGCCCACGACGCCGGGTCGGGACGCACCCGCGCATAGGTCTCGCCGAGCGCGTTCGGGAGCAGCGCGGCCACGGCCGGCACGGTCACGGGCCGGTCGGCGAGGTCCACGAGCTGGGAGCCCACCTCGGCCATCGAGTCGTCCAGGGACGTCAGTCGCAGGCGGTGGGACCGGAAGCCGTCCCGGGCGACGGTGAGGCCCGCGTCGGAGCGCGTGACCCGCAGGGTGTCGAAGCCGGTCGTCCGCAGCCACTGCTCGCTCCAGGCGTGGACGTCGCGGTCGCTCACCTCGTCGAGCGCACCGACGAAGTCGGCCAGCGACGCGTTCGCGAAGCGGTGCCGGGTCAGATAGGCGTTGACGCCCGCCAGGAACGTGTCGTCACCGAGCCAGGTGACGAGCTGGCGCAGCACGGCGCTCCCCTTGGCATAGGACAGCGAGTCGAAGTTGCCGTCGGCCACCTCGACGTCCGGGACGTCCTCGGGGCGCGGCGCCACCGGATGCGTCGAGCGCCGCTCGTCGGCCTGGTAGGCCCGTGGCTCCCAGCCGATCGTGAAGTCGGTCATCGTGTCGGGCAGTCCCACCGCGTCCTCGGCGACGCGGAAGCCGAGGTACTCGGCGAAGGACTCCTGGAGCCAGGTGTCCTCCCACCAGGTCATGGTCACGAGGTCGCCGAACCACATGTGCGCCATCTCGTGGGCGATGACCATGGCGAGGTCGCGACGCTCCGGCTCCGTCGGCTCGCCGAGGGGGAGGAACTCGTCGCGGTAGCTGATGCAGCCCGGCATCTCCTGCGCTCCCCAGTTCAGCCCGGGGACGAACGCCTGGTCGTAGGAGTCGAAGGGGTAGGGCTCGTCGAAGATCCGGGCGTAGTGGTCGAAGCACGCCTCGGTCGTACGGCGCAGCCAGGCGGCGTCCCGCTCGAGCGACGGTGCCAGCGAGGCCCGCGCATGCCAGCCGAACGGAAGCCCCGCGTGCTCCCAGGTGACCGAGGCGAAGGGGCCTCCGGCCACGATGAACAGCGCCACGGGCACCGGCGGCGTGGCCGCGAACACCCACCGCCCCCCGTCCCGCTCGGTGACCCGGCCGTTGGCCAGCACCGTCCAGGCCGGCGGCGCCACGACCTCGAGCGCGAGCGGCGCCTTGAGGTCGTTCTGGTCGAAGCAGGGGAAGACCCGCTGCGCCAGGTCCATCCCGCAGTAGGCCCCGACATAGGTCTCGGCGTCGGCCGGGTCGGTGAAGGTGTGCATGCCCTCGCCGTCGGTCACATAGGGCAGCCGGGCCTCCACGACCACCCGGTGCCGCCCGCCCAGCCCGGTCAGCGAGATCCGGGCGCCGTCATAGCTCCAGGACGCCCCCTCGACCCGCAGGTCGCGTGCGGCGTGCAGCTCGAGGAAGCTGTCGGCTGCCGTCGAGCTGAAGGAGACCACCGTGCGGCAGCGGAACGACTCCCGGTCGGTGAGGTCGAGGGCGATGTCGTAGGACACCTCGGAGATGGTGGCCGCACGGGCCCGGGCCTCGACGAGCGTGAGCGACATGCCGACCATCCAACGGGCCGGTCCGCGTCGGGACAACCCGATATCGGCCGGGCCGGGCCGATTGGCGGTGGGCGACCAGGGGTCGGTAGACTTCCCGGGTTGCCTCGGCGAGGGAGCACCCCGGTGCTCCGTGATCGACAGGGCAGGCCAGCAGCAGACGCCGCGCCTCCTCGTCGACGCGCGGCGTTCGTCATGTCCGACGCCTGCCGCCCACCGACGCAGCCACCGACACCAGAGCACCGACCGACAGCAGCCAGACGCAGGGAGCCAGCAGATGTCCGAGAAGATCACCGCCGAGCAGCGCACCGAGTTCGGCAAGGGCGCCGCCCGCCGGATCCGCCGCGAGCACAAGATCCCCGCGGTGATCTACGGCCACGGCAACGACCCGGTCCACGTGACCCTGCCCGGCCACGAGACGATGATGGCCATCAAGCACGGGGGCGCCAACGCGCTGCTCGAGCTCGACATCGACGGCAAGTCCCAGCTGGCGCTGACCAAGCAGGTCCAGGTCGACCCGATCCGCCGCGTGCTCGAGCACATCGACTTCGTCGCGGTCAAGCGCGGCGAGAAGGTCACCGTCGACGTCCCGGTCCACCTGGCCGGCGAGGCCGTGCGCGACTCGCTCGTCGTGACCGAGCACGCCACCGTCTCGGTCGAGGCCGAGGCCACCCACATCCCCGAGGCCATCGAGGTCGACATCGAGGGCGCCGAGATCGGAACCCAGATCCACGCCTCCGACCTGGTCCTGCCGCAGGGCACGACACTGCTCACCGACCCCGAGACGCTGATCGTCAACGTCACCCAGGCGCAGGAGCAGGAGCTCGGCGAGGTTGAGGGCGAGGCCGCGGAGGGCGAGGCCGCCGAGGGTGGCGAGACCGCCGAGGCGCCCGCCGCCGACGAGGCCGCCTCCGAGTGATCCTCGACCGGCTCAGGGCACTGCTGGGCCGGACGCGGGACGACACGATGGGCACGGCCGAGGGCGGGTCCGACGTCTGGCTGGTCGTCGGCCTGGGCAACCCCGGGCCGTCCTACGCCGGACACCGGCACAACGCCGGCTATCTGGTCGTCGACGAGCTGGCGAGCCGGCTGGGCTCGCCGCTGCGCGCTCACAAGAGCGGGCGCGCGGACATCGTCGAGGGCCGACTGGGCGTCCCCGGGACCCCCGGTCCTCGGGTGGTCCTGGCGCGACCGCGCAGCTTCATGAACCAGACCGGTGGTCCGGTGGCGTCCCTCGGGGCGTTCTACAAGGTCGGTCCGCACCGGGTCGTCGTCGTGCACGACGAGCTCGACATCCCGTTCGGGCGGCTGCGGATCAAGTTCGGCGGCGGCGACAACGGGCACAACGGGCTGCGCTCGATCCGCTCGGCCCTGGGCACGGGCGACTTCTACCGCGTGCGCGTGGGCGTCGGGCGCCCACCGGGCCGGCAGGACCCGGCCGACTTCGTGCTGTCGAGCTACTCCTCGACCGAGCGCAAGGAGCTCCCGTTCCAGGTGGGGGATGCCGCGGACGCGGTCGAGTGCCTGCTGACGGAGGGCCTCGCGGCAACTCAGCAGCGTTTCAACTCATGAAGTCACGGTTTGGACACATCTAGACCGCCTGTACACCCGATTCCGTGCCGTCGCCTGCTGAATCTTGAACATTTTGCCAACGTGACGTGACTTGGTGTTGACCTTGTCTCCTGCGAAGGGGAGACTAAGCCTGCGTCTGAGTCGTGGGGTCTCAGGCGGTCCCGAGGAGGTCCAGGTCGTGGCGACGCAACGCACCTCGGGGGAGAACATCTCGGTTCAGGTGTCCGGTCTCGGACGCCGTCTCTTCCGCTCGCGTCGCCGCTCGCTCGCTGCGTATCAGCGTGCACATACCTGGCTCCTGCTCTAGGGACACAGGGGCAAACGCAAGTCGATCTCGGCGACTCGCAGAGCTCTCTCGTTGAAATGGGGAAACGAGTTGAGTGGGGGGAAAGAGAGAATGAGTCGAGCGACGTCGCATGACCTTGTCGTGCCCATGCCGCGTGGCATGAGCGACGACACGGTCCAGGTGGCGACCGCCGGCCAGGCCGTGGCGAGCGTTCCGTCAGCCGTGAGTGTTCCGGCTGCCGTGGCGTCCGTCCGACACCTGGGCGGTCGGCGCCTGCGTGACTACTACCTACCGCTGGAGCTGGCGCTCGGCACGACCGCTGCGATCGCGATCACCGTGATCCGCGACGTGCCGGTCCTGTTCGCGCTGGCGGTGGTGTCGATGGCACTGGTCGTCAACTACCACGCCGGCCGCGAGACCATGCGGCCCGGCCTTCCGCACATCGGCCGCATCGCCAAGGACCAGGGCGTGCCCGTGGTCGGGGTCGCGGCCGGCGTCACCGTCGGAGCCCTCCCTGAGGCCTTCCTCGTCGACGCCTTCCTGCTGGTGAGCGCGGTCGCCGCGATCGCCATCGCCGGCACCCTGGCGCGCCGCTATCTCGGTGGCCAGGTCCGTCTCGTCGTCGTCGGCTCGCCGGCCGACATCGTCAAGTCGGCCACCCGCTGGGCGGGCGACCGCCGCGCCAAGGTCGTCGGCGCACTCGCCCTGCGCGAGGGTGACGGCCCGGTGGCCGAGTTCGACTCCTTCGGCGTGCAGACGATCCACCGCCTCGACCAGGTGTCGGAGTGGGTCAGCACCTGGGACGCCGACATGGTCGTGCTGGTGCCCAGCCCGGCCATCGGCAACGACGTCGTGCGCCAGCTCGCCTGGGACCTCGAGGGCTCCTCGGCCTCCATCGCGGTCATGGGCGTCCTCGACAGCGTCGCCCCGCACCGCATCGACACGGCTCGCTTCGCCGACGCCACGCTGCTGCACGTGCGGTCGAGCCGGCGCTCCGGCCTGGTCCGCAGCGTCAAGTACGCCGTCGACCGCGTGGCGGGCGTCGCCCTGCTGCTGGTGGCGTCGCCCCTCCTGCTGACGATGATGGCGATGGTCCGGCTCGACTCGCGCGGACCCGCGATCTTCAAGCAGACCCGGGTCGGCGTCGACGGCAAGACCTTCACGATGTTCAAGATGCGCACCATGCGCTCCGACGCCGAGGCGGTCAAGGCTCAGCTGGCCGGCCTCGACGAGGGCAACGGTGTCCTCTTCAAGATCCACAACGACCCCCGGGTCACCCGGGTCGGGCGGATCCTCCGCAAGACCTCGCTCGACGAGCTGCCCCAGCTGGTCAACGTCGTGCTCGGCCAGATGTCCCTGGTCGGCCCGCGGCCGGCGCTTCCGGACGAGGTCGCCCGCTATTCGCCGGTCGAGCGCCGGCGGCTGGCGGTCCGGCCCGGGATGACCGGGCTCTGGCAGGTCAGCGGCCGCTCCAACCTGTCGTGGGAGCGCTCGGTCGAGCTCGACCTGCGCTACGTCGACAACTGGCGCCTGGTCGACGACCTGGGCATCGGAGTCCGGACGGCCCGCGCGGTCGTCGCGTCGAAGGGCGCCTACTGAGCTTGAGCAGTTCCGGGTCCCGCCCGCAGGGGCGGGACCCGGAACCCTCACGCGATGAGGACGAGCAGGGCATACTGAGCGCCGTGGCCGAGAGTCCCGAAGAGCGCGTGCTGCTGGTCGGCTCCAGCGGGGGCCACCTGGCGCAGCTGCTCGCGCTGCGCGCCTGGTGGTCGCAGACGCAACGCACCTGGGTCACCTTCGACACCGCGGACGCCCAGCACGCCCTGGCCGACGAGCCCGACGTGGTGTGGTGCTACCACCCGACGACGCGCAACGTCCGCAACCTCCTGCGCAACGCCTGGCTCGCCGTCCGTGTGGTGCGCCGCACCCGGCCGACCGTCATCGTGTCCACCGGTGCCGCGGTCGCCTTCCCCTTCTTCGTGCTCGGGCGCCTGCGCCGGGTCAAGACGGTCTACATCGAGGTCTACGACCGCGTGCAGACCCCGACCCTGACCGGCCGCCTGTGCCGCCGCTTCTCGTCGCTGATGCTCGTCCAGTGGCCGGAGCAGCAGTCGCTGTACGACGAGTCCATCGTGGTGGGGCCGCTTCTGTGATCAGCTCGCGTCGCATCGTGATCCTCGTCGGGACGGATCACCATCCGTTCGACCGCCTCGTGGCCTGGGCCGACGACCGTCAGCGCCGTCACCCCGACGACGAGGTGTTCATCCAGCACGGCCGCAGCGGCCCGCCGACGACGGCTGCGGGCGCCGAGCTGCTGTCGCCGGCCGAGCTGGCGGAGCGCGTTCGCGCCGCCGACGTCGTCATCACCCACGGGGGGCCGGGCACCATCACCGACGGGCGGTCGGCGGGCCACCAGCCGCTGGTCCTGCCGCGTGACCCGACGCGCGGAGAGCACGTCGACGACCACCAGCAGCGCTTCGCCGCCTGGGCGGGGGAGCGGGGTCTGGTCACGCTCGTGCGGGAGACCACCGACCTCGACCGGGTCATCGAGGGGCTCGGAGCACCGGGCACCCGCACCCAGGCCTCCGGCGGCGACGAGGCCGCGGAGGCCGTCGCCCGCGTCCGGGCGCTCGTGAGCGCCGACCGCCAGGACCGGGTCCCCGGGCCCGGGGCCCCCCTCGTCCTCTATGTGGGTGGCTCGGGCCGCTCGGGCTCCACGCTGCTCGAGAGCATGCTCGCCCTGCTGCCCGGCGTGGTCGTCCTCGGGGAGGTCGCCCATCTCTGGGAGCGCGGGATCCGCAACGACGAGCTGTGCGCCTGCGAGCGGCCGTTCAGCGAGTGCGCGTTCTGGACGCAGGTCGGCGAGCGTGCCTTCGGTGGCTGGGACCAGGTCGACGTCGAGCGCGTCCTGTGGCTCAAGGACGCCGTCGACCGGCAGCGCCGGATGCCGCAGACGGCACGCCGACACCCCGGCAGCGACCTTCGGGCCGAGCTCCTGGAGTACGCCGCCCACTACCGCCGCCTCTTCGCGGCCGCGCGCGACGTGGCCGGCGCCGACGTCGTGGTCGACTCGAGCAAGGTGGCCCCGACCGCGCTGGCCTACAGCCACGACCGGCACATCGACCTGCGGGTCATGCACATCATCCGGGACAGCCGTGGCGTCGCCTACAGCTGGTCCAAGGCCGTCGCGCGGCCCGAGACCGGCTCCGAGGAGCTCATGCCCCAGCTGTCGGCGCGGGAGTCGACGGCGCTCTGGCTGAGCCACAACTACAGCATCGGCCTGCTGCGCTACCGGCACGTGCCCGTCGCGCGGCTGCGCTACGAGGACCTCATGGAGGACCCGGCGTCCGTCGTACGCACCGCCTGGCGGGCCCTGGACCTGCCCGGCGACGGGGAGCTCCCGATGATCGACCGGCACACCCTGGAGCTCGAGCCCACCCACTCCGTCGCCGGCAACCCGAGCAGGTTCCGGCACGGCGTCACGACCCTGCGGCCCGACACGGCCTGGAGGGACAACATGTCCGCGCATGACCGTCGGCTGGTGACGGCCCTGACCCTGCCGGCGCTCGCCTCCGCCGGCTACCTCCGGAGGAAGCGATGACGAGCTCGGTGACCGTGGTCATCGCCACCCGGGACCGCCCCGAGATGATGCGGGAGGCCCTGGCGTCGGTCCTCGAGCAGGACTATGCCGGTCCCGTCGAGGTGATCCTCGTCTTCGACCAGGCCGAGCCCGAGCTCGACCTGGCCACCGAGGCCGACCCGCTCCGCCGGGTGGTGGTCACGACCAACGGCCGCTCGCCCGGGCTGGCCGGGGCTCGCAACACCGGCATCACGGCGTCGCAGTCCGACTACGTCGCCTTCCTCGACGACGACGACCTGTGGCTCCCGGGCAAGCTCGGCGCCCAGGTCGCGCTGCTGGATGCCGACCCCGAGGCCGTGCTGGCGACCACCGGGATCGTCGTGGACTACGACGGCGAGCGGCACCCCCGGGTGCTGCCGCAGCCGACCGTCGGCCTCGCCGACCTGCTGCGCGACCGGCACACCGAGCTGCACCCCTCGACGTTCGTCGCGCGCCGCTCCGCGCTGCTCGGCCCGGTGGGTCTGGTCGACCAGGAGGTGCCGGGCGGCTTCGGGGAGGACTACGACCTGTTGCTGCGGGCGGCCAAGGTGCACCCGATCCTCAACGTCACCGAGCCGCTCACGCGGGTCCGGTGGGGCGCCCAGTCGTTCTTCTTCCGGCGCTGGCCGATGATGGCCGAGGGCCTGACCTGGATGCTCGCCCGGCATCCCGAGTTCGCCTCGTCGCCGCGTGGCTCGGCGCGCATCCGTGGCCAGATCGCCTTCGCGCACGCGGCCATGGGCCACCGACGGGAGGCCCTGCGCTGGGCGGCCACCGCCGTCCGCCGCAGCCCGGTCGAGCCGCGGGTGCCCCTGGCGGTCGCCGTGGCCCTCGGGCTGTCGCCCGACCTGGTGATGACGAGGCTCCACAAGCACGGGAGGGGCATATGACCGACGAGCAGGCACCGGCCAACCCCGCCGCGGGCCTGGCGCTGGGGGAGCTCGTCCGCGCCGACCTGCGCGCCAACCGCGGCTACCCCAAGAGCGTCGTGGTGCTCCTCGGCTTCCGCGTGGCCCAGGCCGCCCGCGCCCGTGGGGGTCCGGTCGGCCGGGTCGCCTACCTCCTCGCCGGCACTCTCTACAAGCTGCTGGCCGAGTGGGTGCTCGGCGTCGAGCTCCCGCCGAGCACGCCCGTGGGGCCGGGACTCCGGCTGCGCCACGGGGTCGGGCTCGTGGTCAACCCGCACGCCCGGATCGGGGCCAACGTCATGCTGCGGCACGGTGTCACGATCGGCAACCGGCTCACCGAGACCGACTGCCCGGTGATCGAGGACGACGTCGAGGTCGGCGCCGGGGCGATCCTGATCGGTGCCATCACCATCGGCCGTGGCGCCCTCGTGGGTGCGGGGGCCGTGGTGTCCCAGGACGTGCCGGCCGGAGCGGTGGTGCTCGGACCGCGCCCCACGATCAGAGAGCGCGACTGAGCCCGGCGTGGGGCGTCGGCTCCTCGCTGCGCAGGGCCAGCCCGGCGGCGATCATCAGGAGCGGCAGCCCATAGGGCAGCAGGCCGTAGTAGATGAACTCGACCAGCCCGACGAGCAGCATGCAGCTCACGGCCAGCCCGATCGCGTCGCGGCGCCGGAGCGAGCCGATGAAGGCCACCAGGAACCAGCCGAAGAAGCCGACGACCGCGGCCGGACCGTGGGAGTAGAGCACCAGCCAGAGCTGCCCCTGGGTGCCCACCGGAGGGTTCCCGGCCGACTCCGCCGGGCGTGGCGCGCCCATGCCGAACAGCGGTGAGTCGGCGGTCGACTTGAGCACCTCGCCATAGAGCGTGGTCCGGCTCTCGTTGGTCGCGCTGTTCTCGAGCCGGTTGTCCAGGCGGTCGCCGACCGGCAGGACCAGCACCGCCACCACGGCCAGGACGCCGATGAGGGTGACCCCGAGGATGGCGCGGGCGTGGCGCAGGAGGGCGAGGCGGAGCGAGATGTAGGCCAGCGAGACGGCGAGCCCGAGGAACATGCCGCGGTTGAGGGTGAGGACGGCGGGGACGAACCCGATCGGGACCGCCAGCGCGAGCACCAGGAACCGCCGCTCCCGGCGCACCAGGACCAGGTAGGCGATGACGAGGGGGAACAGCAGCGAGAAGACGTTGCCCCAGTTGTTGGTGTAGAGGAACGGCGCGCTGGGCCGGGGCGCGATCTGGAAGTAGGAGTCGGGGTTGTACTGGGCGAACCGCCGGATCACCATCTGGTTGACCAGCTCGTTGTTGGTCAGCGCCCCCGGCAGGACATAGGACAGCGGGGTGCGGATCACGGTCTTGGGGAAGAACAGGCCCAGGAAGCCGCCCACGATCGTGGTCGCCCAGAAGACCACCGCGAGCCCCGCCACGAAGCGCGCCGAGAGCCGGTCCCTGCCGTTGTGCACATAGAGGAAGAGCACGGTGCAGGACAGGTAGATCGCCAGCCGGTAGCCGAAGCCCACGATGCGCAGCGCCGAGTCGAGCTCGATCACCGAGACCGCCGACCAGGCCAGGAAGAACAGCCAGAGCCCGAAGCCCCGAGGGGCGCGCAGTGCCGAGCGCCGCCGCAGGTAGAGCAGCATGACCACGGCCATCGGGAACAGCATCATGTCGACGCAGCCGAGCGCCCACCACAGGGGGAACAGGCCGAACATCCCGACCATCGGCCAGCGTGGCAGCGGCGCCGCGGGCAGCGCCTGCTCGACGGCCGTGTCGACCTGCAGTGCCGGAGCGTGCGCCGGCGCTGGGCGGTCCACCTGGGAGGTCACGCGCACCAGTGTGACAGTTGTGGCCGGTCCCCAAAGCCGGAGCCGGTATCCTGGCCGCTGCCTCGCCACCCGTCGGGGCAGCGTGCGCCATGGGGGGTAGCCGGTGTCCGACCAGATCGCCGAGAGCCAGTCTCTGGGTCTCGGCCGTTACGTCACCGTGCTCAAGCGGCGCCGCTACGTCGTGCTCCTGGGTGTCCTCCTCGGCCTCGCGGCGGGGGTGCTCTACCTCCAGGCGAAGCAGACGCACAGCACGGCCTACACCCTGGTCAACATCAACGTCATCTCCAGCGACCCGTTCACCTTCGTGAAGTCGCCGTCGGAGCTGCTCGACTCGCAGAACGAGATCCAGTCCGCGCGCTCCTCCGACGTCCTCAAGGCGGCGGCCACGACGCTCGGCACCGACCAGCCGATCCTCGACATGCGGGCCAACCTCGACGTCAGCCTGCTCCAGAACGGCACCGTCGTCCGCGTGACCTACCAGGCCGACACACCCCGCGCCGCACGTGAGGGCGCGGACGCGATCGCGGAGTCCTACCTCGTCTACCGCGGTGCCCAGGCCGCCAAGCGTGCCGACACCATCGTGGGTCAGCTCGAGGCTCAGAAGACCGATGCGATCGCCGCGCTGACCGAGGCCAACAAGAAGGTCAGCAGCACGACCCCCGGGTCGAGCGCCCGGATCGACGCCGAGTCCGACCAGCAGGCGGCACTGGCTGAGATCAACTCGATCTCGACGTCTCTCAACAGCCTCTACAGCCTCGACACCAACGGCGGAAACGTCTATGCGTCCGCCGCTGACAACCCGGTCACCACCAGCCCGCGCCGCGTGCTGACCCTCGCCTCGGGGCTGGGCGCGGGCCTCCTCCTCGGCCTCTCGCTCGCCTTCCTGGTCAACGTCATCGACCGCCGGGTCCGCGACGACTACGACGTCGCCGGCGCCCAGGCCGGCCGGGTGATCCTGACGCTCCACGGTCGCCACGCGCTGCTGCCGGCCCAGGGCGACGACCGCGACTCCGTCGCCGCGGCGCGCGAGCGCCTGCTGGCCGACTTCGACCCCAACGGCGGCGTGCTGGCGATCCTCGACCTGAGCCGCGGGCACGGCCCCTCCGACGCGCCGGTCAACCTGGCCCTCGCCATCGCCGAGTCCCACGCCGGCTGCGACCTCATGCTCCCGGAGTGGCCGGTCGAGCACCTCGAGCAGCTGCTGGCGGCGCTGGGCGTCGACGAGGTCCGCAGCGACCGCCCCGCCTTCATCGACGAGCTGGACATGCGGGTCATCACGCGGCCCGACATCGACCACTCGCTCAGCGGCGGCTGGATGAACGTGCTGCGCGACAGCATCGCCGAGAACGACCCGACCCGCTGCCTGGTGATCGCCGTTCCGCCCAAGGCGTCGCGCGCGGTGCGGCTGGCGGCCGCCCGGCTCGCGGACGCGACGCTGCTGGTCGCCGAGCTGTCGGCCACCCGCATCGGCGACCTCGCCCAGCAGGCGACCGACCTGCAGGCCGTGCACTCCGACGTCAGCGGCACCATCCTGGTCGGCCACCGCAGGTCGACGGAGTATGTCCTCGCGCCCGAGCCGTTCGAGCACGAGGAGCACCACGAGCACGAGGAGCACCAGGAGCGCGAGGAGCACCAGGAGCGCGAGGTGCGCGGTCAGCACCAGGCGACCGAGCCCGTCGACCACGAGCCCGGCGACGACGAGCTCGAGCCGGACCTCCAGCAGCCCACCCACGTGGACACCGACGACGCTGCCGACGTCGACGCACGTCCTGTCGACGACCACGACGCCGCCGAGCCCGTCGAGCCGCACGGGGGCGAGGGCGGGCCGGCGGTCGAGGACACCGAGGTCGGGCAGTCGGCCGGGCGTGAGATGGCGCGTGTCTATGAGGCGGCCCGGAGGCTGGCGGAGCGCTCCTCCAAGCAGCGCGCCCGGAGCTAGGGGCATGGACCCCGAACCCAGCGGCTCGCGAGAGCTGCGCGCCGCCGCTCGCGGCGGGGCGCTGACCCTGGTCGGTTCCGCGCTCAGCGCGGCCCTGGGCTTCACCTTCGGCATCGTGCTCGCGCGCCTGCTCGGCGCCCACGACTCCGGCGTCGTCGTCCAGGCGATCGCGGCCTTCACCATCGCGCTGAGCATCGGACGGATCGGTGCCGACACCTGCGCGGTCTGGATCCTGCCGCCGATGGTCGGCAGCGAGCCGCGACGGGTGCGGTCGACCACGGCCCTCCTGCTGGCGATGGCCGTCGCCGGGACCGGGGTGCTCGCCCTCGGGTGGTGGGTCGTGCAACGGCTGGCGGGGACCCCCGAGTCGAGCGGGCGCGCGGCCGTGGTCTCCGCGATGACGGCGACCGCCCCGTTCCTGCCCGCGGCCGCGGTCATGGTGGTCGCCCTGGCGGCGACCCGGGCGTTCGGCGGGGTGCTGCCCTTCAACCTGATCACCAACATGCTGACCCCCGGGCTCCGCGTCGTCCTCGTCGTGGTGGTCGTGCTGGCCGGTGGTGGCGTCGTCACCGTCAGCCTCACCTGGGGCCTCGTCTGGGTGGCGGGAGCCGTCGCCGCGCTCGCGGTGCTGGTCCGCCAGATGCGCGCGGCCACGCCGCCCGGCTGGGGCGACCGGCCTCCCTACCGCGAGGTGCTGCGGTTCTCCCTCCCGCGGGCGGTGTCGTCGGCGCTCGAGCAGTCGGTGATCTGGTTCGACGTCCTGCTGGTCGGCCTCATCGCCGGCAACGGGCCGGCGGGTGTCTATGGTGCGGCGAGCCGGTTCGTCGCCGCCGGGATCATCGTCTCCACGGCCGTCCGCATCGTCGTCGCCCCGCGGTTCAGCGCGCTGCTCGCCCAGGGACGGCTGCCCGAGCTGCGCCAGCTCTACTCCGTCACCGCGCGGTGGATCCTCGTCTTCGGAGCCCCCATCTATCTCGGGCTGGCGATCTATGCGCCCACCGTGCTGTCCTGGCTGGGCCCCGGCTTCTCCAGCGGTGTCCCGGCGATGGTCATCCTGTGCCTGGGCTCGGTCGTGGTGCTCGCGGCGGGCAACGTGCAGTCGCTGCTGCTGATGAGCGGACGCAGCTCCTGGGCCGCGGTGAACAAGTCGATCGTGCTGGCCTTCAACGTGGTGGGGAACCTGATCCTCATCCCGCGCATCGGCATCACGGGCGCGGCGATCGTCTGGGCGGCGAGCATGCTGGTCGACACGGTCCTGGCCGCCTGGCAGACGCATCGCGCGACCCAGGTGGCCGTCGAGGTGCGCGAGGTGCTGCGCACGGGCGCCCTCGTCGCGGTCTCCGTCATGGTCCCCGCCGGAGCGGTCGCCTGGCTGCTCGGCCAGGGCACCGTGTCCCTGCTGGTGGCGGCGGTCCTGAGCGTGACGGGGCTGCTCACGATGGCCTACCTGGACCGGGACAGGCTGCAGCTCTCGGAGCTCCGCGGCATCCGCGGCCGGTCGCGTCAGGTCGCGTAGAGTCTCGCCGTGGCAGCTTCCTTGAAGGACCGTTCCCCGCGCTGGCTGAAGTCGGGCGCCGACCAGCTGACGCGTCGCTACGCGATGGCCACGGTCGCCGACCGGCCCGCGCCCGACTTCCTCATCATCGGGACCAAGCGCGGCGGGACCACCTCGCTGTTCAACTACCTGCTGCAGCACCCGGGCATCCTCGGGCTCTACCCGCAGAACCGCGGCAAGAAGAGCACCGACTACTTCTTCAAGGAGCTCCCGCGCGGCGACGCCTGGTATCGCTCGCACTTCCACAGCCGCACCTACCGCGCCACGCTGCGCAAGCGCCTGGGCTACACCCCCGTCGGGGGCGAGGCCTCGCCCTACTACATGTGGGACCCGCGGATCGCGCCCCTCGTGGCGCACGCCGCCCCCCAGGTCAAGGCGATCGCCCTCGTGCGCGACCCCGTCGAGCGGGCCTACTCGCACTACCAGGAGCGCAAGCAGAACGGCGTCGAGCCGCTCACCTTCACCGAGGCGCTGGCCGCCGAGGAGGAGCGCACCGCCGGCGAGGTCGACGCGATGATGGCCGACTCCCGCTACTACAGCTCGGCCCACGACTTCTACACCTACCGGGCACGCGGCCTCTATCTCCCGCAGCTGCAGCAGTGGGCCGACGCCCTGGGACGTGACCAGCTCCTGGTGCTGCGCAGCGAGGACATGTACGCCGACGTCAACGGCGTCTTCGCCGAGACCTGCCGCTTCCTGGGACTGCCCGAGCACCAGCTGGCCCGGCGGGGGCCCTTCAACGCCCGCCACCGGCAGTCGGACATGCCCGACGCCGACCGGGCGGAGCTGACGGCCTTCTATGCGCCGCACAACGCGGCCCTGGAGGAGTGGCTCGGGCGTCCGCTCGACTGGTCGAAGCCCTGACCGGTCAGCCCGTCACGGACCGAGGAGCCGGCGGCCCTCGTCGACGACCCGCGACACCTCGGCGGGGGAGATCCAGGCGCGCTCCCAGCCCGACCGGGCAGCGAGCGTGAGCGCCCGCTCGGCGACCGTGAGGGCATAGGCGCCGGCGACCGCACCGTCGGCGCGCGCGCCGACACCGGCGGCGCGGAGGTGGTGGCGCGCGTCGGCGACGCAGTCGGCCAGGGCGACCCCCGCGATCCCGCCCGCGCGCTCGCGGCGCACGCTGAGCGCCCAGTGCAGCGCGTCCAGCCCGGCGAGCGCGTCGGGCTCACAGGTCTCCCAGTCCCAGCACCACAGGCCGCCCGCCTCGTCCCGCGCGCAGTTCCACGGGGTCAGGTCGCCGTGCCAACGGGCCACCACCGGGAGCTCGAGTTCCACCGCGGCCACGCTCCGTGCCAGGGACGCGACAGTGTCGACCAGGTCCGTGGGCCCCGCGCCGTCGAGGCCGCGGAGCCGGGCCAGGACGCCACCCAGCTGCTGGGTGCCCGCGGGAGTGTCACGTCGCACGACCGGGGTGAGCGCCATCAGCTCCGTCGAGGTCACCGTGTCGTCCCGCCCGCGGAGGGCCCGGGCACCCTCGGGGAGCGGCTCGGTCACCACCCACGGGTGGCCGGCGACCGTGCCGGCGGCGAGGGCGCGCGGCACGCGCATGCCCGAGCCGCCCCCCTCCAGCTCGGTCAGCACCGACGTCTCGGTCGCGACGTAGGCGTCGGTGTGCGCGTTCCACCCGAGCTTCGCGTAGCCACGGTGCCTGCCCTCGCCGTCGAGCAGCTGCAGCGTGGGCTTGCCGTTGGGGCCGGGACGGACCCCGATGGCGGCGACGAGGGTCTCGTCGTCGAGGGCGCCTGCGATCACCGTCAGGGGGAGCTCCGGGTGCGCTCCGCGTCGGACCTGCAGGTCGACGCGGGCCGCTCCGGGCGGCAGTCCCGCCCGAGCGGCGACACCCAGTGCGCGTCGTACGGCGCGCTCCCTGCTCGGCCGCAGCCGGCGGTAGCCGTCGAGGGCCGCGGCGGTCACGTGGGGGTCGCCCGCCGGCACCAGCAGCCGCAGCCGCGCGAGCGAGGGCACGGCCCAGTAGCGCTCCCGGGTCTCCCAGCCCTCGTCGGGCTCGCCGGTCCGACCGGGGCGCCCCGGCACCAGCCGCGAGCTCCCCGCCGCCTCGGTGGCCGCCCACAGCTGGCGGCGCAGGATGTCGAGCCCGGGCGAACCGCTGGAGTCTGGCACGCGAGCACCCTACCCAGCACCCGCCGAACCGGTCGTCGCGCGGAGCGCCTACCACAGGTGGTCAAGCACCGACACCCAAATGTCTGGAATGACTCGGACGACTCTTGGTGGACACAGGTCCGCGGGTTACCCTGAGGCCGTCTGATGGCGTGCGGCTCGGGTCATGCCTTTGCGTCCAATGCTCAGTGGGGGAGCACGACAACATGATTCGACGTGGGGTGACGTCGGCGCTTGCCGCCGGCGCGATGATTCTGACCGCCCTCGTGGCGACGAGCCCGAGCGCGACCGCCGCGATCAACCCGAGCGTCATCGGGACGAGCGCCGCGACCGCTGCCGGCTCCTGCTGGGAGATCAAGCAGCTGCGGCCGTCGGCGACCGACGGCGCCTACTGGCTCCTGACGCCCAAGATGGTCGAGCCGCAGCAGTTCTACTGCGACATGACCACCGACGGTGGCGGCTGGGTGCTGGTCGGCAAGGGGCGCGAGGGCTGGACCAACGAGTACCAAGGCAAGGGCAGCGCCAGCGACCTGCTGACGCCGACGCTCAGCCCGATGTCCTCGGTGACCACCCAGCTCGGGGGCGACACGATCAACGCGCTGCTCAACGGCGGCCGCGTCGACGCGCTGTCCGAGGGCATCCGCCTGCGCCGGGCCACCAACACCACGGGCACCAGCTGGCAGGAGGTGCGCTTCAAGCTGTCCAGCCGCGACCGCTGGGCGTGGACCTTCGGCGCCGAGCACACGCTGGGCACCTGGTCCTTCGACAACTCCACCGGCTCCGGCGGCACCACGCCGTCCTTCGGCTCCAACAACAGCACGCGGCGCGTCGTGAACACGACGGCGCAGGCGCAGACCTACAAGCTCGGCTTCGCCTTCGGCTCCCAGGTCAGCGGCTCCAACTCCGACACGACCTACCTCTGGTCGGCCACCAACGGTGGTGGCGGCGCGCTGCCCTACACGATGGTCTACCTGCGGCCCCGCGTCCTCTCCACCGATGCCGGCTTCACGGCCATCCCCGACGGGGGCCTCGGCCAGAAGGTCAACATCAGCGTCGCCAAGAACAACGCGATCAGCCCGCCCTGGGGCGTGGCCGGCATGGCCGGTGCCGTCAGCATCGAGGGCAGCGTCGAGGTGCAGGCCTTCACGCAGTCCGGCAACAACATGTACGTCGGCGGCAACTTCGGTTATGTCCAGCGTGACGAGGCCGGCACCGACCGGGTCGACCAGCCGTTCCTGGCCGCGTTCGACGTCACGACCGGCGAGCTCGTGCAGAGCTTCCGGCCGGTGCTCAACGAGCAGGTCCGCGCCCTGACCACGCTGCCCAACGGCAACGTCGTCGCCGGTGGTGACTTCACGCAGGCCAACGGCGTCGCCGTCGGTGCGATGGTCGTGCTCGACCCGACCACGGGGGCGACCGTGCCGGGCTGGAACACCAAGGTCCTCCAGAACGGCACCACCAACCCGCTGCGCGTCTGGACGCTCCAGGCCGCGCACGGCTGGATCTATGTCGGCGGGACCTTCACCCACCTCCAGGGTGGGACCAAGCCCAACGTGCAGGTCGCCGCGAAGAACCTCGGCCGCATGGACAGCGCGACGTTCACCCCCGACACGACGTGGCTGCCCAAGCCCAACGCGGGCGTCGAGGCTCTGGACGCGTCCGACGACGGCACCCGGCTCTACGCCGCCGGCCACTTCACCATCGTGACCGGCGTCTCCGCGGTCAGCGCTGCGGTGATCTCGACCTCCTCCGGTGCGGCGGTCACGCCGTGGGCGCCGGTCTGGAGCGCGTCGAAGACCTACCAGCAGGCCATCGACGAGGTCGGCGGTCGGCTCTGGGTCGGCGGGTCGGAGCACAACCTGTTCTCCTACGACACCCCGACGCTCAACCGCCTGTCCGGGAACATCTTCCAGAAGAACGGTGACATCCAGGGGATCACCGACGACCGCGGTGTCGTCTACGCCGGCTGCCACTGCAACAACTTCAACTACTCCAACGCCTTCCGGTGGACGACGCCGGTGCCCGCCGGCTGGACCCAGGCCGACGCCCTCAACTGGTTCGGGGCCTGGGACGCCAACACCGGCCAGGTGATCCAGCAGTTCACCCCGTCGTTCCGGATGCGGCTGGGATCGGGCATCTGGGCCCTGCAGGCCGACACGACGGGCACGCTGTGGGCCGGCGGCGACATCGAGGCGGTCAGGACCGGCACCAAGGCCGCGGCCTGGGCCGGTGGGTTCGCGCGGTTCGCCCGCACGGACACCGAGCCGCCGCCGGTGCCGACCAACCTGCGGGTGAGCTCCTATGACGACACCTCGGTGTCGCTGGCCTGGGGTGCCAACGGCGCCGGCGGCAGCACGCGCTACCTGGTGCTCCGCGACGACCGTCCGATCGCCACCACGTCGGCCACGTCGATCACGGTGCCTCGAGGCGGGTCCGACCGCTACTTCGTCCGCTCGATCGACACCGACGGCAACGCGTCGGCCACGACGTCGGTCACGGCGCTGCCGGCCAACACCAAGCCGACGGCCGCGTTCAGCTCGACCGTGGACGCGACGGGGGCGCACTTCGACGGGTCCGGCTCCAGCGACCCGGACGGCAGCGTCGTCAACTGGTCGTGGAGCTTCGGCGACGGCGGCACGGGCTCCGGTCAGAACGTTGACCACGTCTACGCCGCGCCGGGCACCTACCAGGTCACCCTGACGGTGCTGGACAACCTCGGCGCGACGGCGTCGGTCACCAACCCGGTCGTCATCAGCTCCGGGATCCAGACGCAGGTCAAGATCGCGCGCCTGTCCGGCTGGGCCTGGTACTACGCCGGGACGGCGCCGCCGGCCGGCTGGAACACCAACGGCTTCGACGACTCCGCCTGGTCGACGGGCAACGCCGTGCTCGGGTTCCCGTCCACCGCGGTGGCGACCAACATCGACACCTTCGCCACGACGTCGCTGCGGGCCAAGACGGCCTACTTCCGCAAGACGTTCCAGGTGGCCGACGTGTCCAAGGTGACGAGGCTGGCCATCACGGCCGTCGCCAACGACGGTGCGGTGGTCTATGTCAACGGGGTCGAGGTGGCCCGGCAGAACATGCCGGCCGGCACGATCACCTTCGACACCTTCGCCTCGACGGCGCGCAGCGCCGCCACGGCGAACGCCAACCCCATCGTGGTGGACATCCCGCTGAACCTGCTGGTCGACGGGACCAACACGGTGAGCGTCGAGACCCACCTCAACTACCGCAACACCCCCGACGTGACGTTCGACCTGGACGCCACGGCCTATGTGAACCAGTAGCACGTTCGGGCCGGTCGGTGGTCCCGCCTCGCAGGTGCGGGACCGCTGACCGGCCCGACCTCCTTTACACCCGGCCGCGCCGTCTGTCCGGCGAACGACCCGAATGAACCCGGTAACTGAGGAGATCTGCCCGATCGGGCAACCGCCTAGTCCACCATGACCAGCGGGAAATGGCAAGGCCTATCGATGCCCTTGCCGGGACCTTTCTGGAAGCGTTTGGGACGCACCACTCAGCTATCTCGGGAGCTTTTCGGAGGTCGTCCATGCCCACAGAAGGCACGCGTCCCCGCAGGTCAGAACGTCTGTCCTGGGGGATGACCGTCGCTGCTTTGACCTTCGCCGGGGGAATCATCCCCGGCGTTTCTCTTGCCGCGGCGCAAACTGCTACGCCGGCGGTCACGAGCCATGCGGCCGTGACCACGGTCAGCCTGTCCAAGTCCGTCCGCGACCGGGTCATCCCGCACCGCGTGCGGAGGCCGGGCGACCTGGCGCGCAGCACCTATGACCGCAACATCGTCTTCGTCACCGACCGCGTCCACGGTCGGTCCCGGCTCGTCGCCATCGGCCCCAAGGGCCGCGTGGTCGGCAGCATCGACGTCGCCGGCGCCCAGACCCGCGCCTGGCGCTCGGTCGCGGCCGGCGGGTCTCACGGCCTGTGGATCGCCGACATCGGCGACCCGCAGCGCACCCGCAGCACCATCCAGCTCTTCCGCTTCCGCGAGCCGCGCAACCTCCGCGGCAACCGGCGGGTCACCCCGGTCCGCTATGACCTGCGCTACCCCGACGGTGCACACCCCGCGTCGGCCCTGCTCGTCAACCCCGCGACCAGCGACGTCTACGTCGTGACGCGCGACGCCTCCGGCGGCGGGATCTACCAGGCCCCGGACGCCCTGTCCTCCTCGGCCGTCAACGACCTCGTGCGCGTCGCGGACGCCCCCGACCAGGTGACCGGCGGCGGCTTCTCGGCGGCCGGTCTGCGCGTCGTGCTCAGCAGCCCGCGCAAGATCCTCGTCGGCTCCTCGCTGACGGCACAGCCGGACGCCATCGCGGTGCCGGACGGCTTCGGCGCGGCCAACGCGGAGTTCTCGCGCACGGGCGACACCGTGCTCGTCAACGGCGCCCCCGCCCGCCGGGTGATCGGCGCGCTCCGGTGGCACCGCCACCCGAAGCCGTCGCCCTCGCCGACCCCGACGGACCCGACCACGACGCCCCCGTCGTCCCCGCCGCCCACCACCACCCCGCCGACCGGCTGGACGCTGAACCTCGCCGAGGAGTTCGGCTCGCTCGACACCACGCGGTGGAAGCTGCGCGACCACCAGTGCTACGCCCGCGACAGCGCCGCGGTGCTGGCCCGCAACGACACCGTGTCCGACGGCTCGCTGCGCGTCCAGGGCAAGCTGGAGTCCAGCGACGGCCGCAGCTACACCAGCGGCGACCTCGACACCTACGGCACCTACTCGCTGCCGAACTACTTCCGCATCGAGGTGCGCGCCAAGGTGCCGTTCGAACAGGGCATGTGGGCGGCCCCGCTGTGGATCCGCCCCAGCGACGGCTCGTCCGGCGAGATCGACCTCATCGAGACCTACGGCAGCGAGGCCGCGCGCCCGATCATCCACCAGACGATCCACTCGGCCTACGGCACGACCCACCAGCAGACGCACCTCCAGACGCCGTACTCCAAGGTGAGCACGCTCCCGGCCACGGACTGGCACACCTACGTGGTGGAGAAGACCAAGGGTGAGATCCGGATGTGGGTCGACGGCACCCAGACGGCGCTCTTCAACACCAGCAACACGCCGTGGTTCAACACCTACTACGAGGTCGGCAAGCGCTGGAGCCTCCGGGCGTCGCTGCAGATCGGCGGCGGTCAGGGCCTGCCCGACTCCACCACCGACTGGGCTCCGGACAAGACCGCCATGCTGGTCGACTACATCCGCACCTACACCCAGGGCTAGGCCCCGGGCCACAACCCGGAGCGATACCCGGTCTAGACAGCAGCACGCAGCACCGCGACCACGCCAGCCGGTTGTCCGGCTGGCGTGGTCGGCTCTTCTCCGGACCCTCGGTGGCGTGTGATACTCCTCCCCAACGGGGTGGTGGGGACCCCCTTGAGCAGTGGGGACGTTTCATGCGCCGGATGGGGACGGTGGTGGCGCTGCTGTGCGCCACGTTGATGATGGTCATGCCGGCGAGCCCGGCGTCCGCGGACGCCCAGGTCTTCGTCGACTCGACGCCCAGCCCGAGCTGGCAGGTCGACGGGACGGTCTACACGACGCTGATCGTGGGTGACACGGTCTTCGTGGGAGGCGAGTTCTCCAACGCGGTGAGCCCGACCGGCCAGCTGGTGGCCCGCAAGAACCTCGCGGCCTTCTCGATGGCCACCGGTGCGCTCATCACGACCTGGAAGGCCGACGCGGGCAACGTCGTGCGTGGCCTGGTGTCCGACGGCACCTCGCTCTGGGTGGCCGGCAACTTCCTGAAGCTCGGCGGGCTCAACCGCTCGCGGCTCGCCAAGGTCGACGTCGCCTCGGGTGTGGTGGACCCCGCCTTCGCGCCCACCTTCGACAACTCGATCCGCGCGGTCGCACTCGACAACGGCTCGATCTATGCGGGTGGCCAGTTCCTGAACGTCAACGGTGTCGCCAAGAACCGGATCGCCAAGCTCAACGCGACCACCGGGAGCCTGGTCACGTCGTTCACGACGTCGGCCAGCAGTGCCGTCTACGCCGTCAAGGCGTCGCCGGTGTCGGACGCCGTCTACATCGCCGGCAACTTCGGCACGGTCAACTCGGTGACCCGCAACGGCGTGGCCGCCGTGACCAAGTCGACCGGAGCGATCACCGGCCCTGCCTTCGCCTCCTCGGCGAAGCCGACGTTCGGCCTCGACGTCTCGCCCGACGGCACCCAGCTGTTCGGTGCCGGCGGCGGGCCCACCAACGCCGCGGCGGCCTGGAACGCCGCCACCGGAACGCGCACGTGGCGCGTCGTGGCGGACGGCGACATCCAGGTCATCAAGTACTTCGGTGGCACGGCCTACTTCGGCTTCCACGACGGCTACCAGCTCGACCCGCACGTGCACGTCATGGCCGTCGACGCCAAGACCGGGGCGATCGACACCAGCTTCTGGCCCTCGGTCATCGGCTTCTGGGGACTCTGGGCCCTCGACATCACCGACGAGGGCATGGCCATCGGCGGCGACTTCACCACGGTGGCCGGCATCCCCGCCCAGGGCTGGGCCCGGTTCCCGCGGTCGGGCGACCTGCCTCCGCCGCCGCCCGTCCAGACGGAGTACCTCGGCACCTCCACCGGCTGGAGCTACTGGGACAAGGGCACCATGCCGGCGGGGTGGAGCACCGAGGGCTTCGACGCGAGCTCCTGGGCCACCGGCCTCGCGCAGCTGGGCTACGGCGACGGCGACGAGTCCACGGTCGTGTCCTACGGCCCGTCGGCCTCGGCGAAGTACATCACCACCTACTTCCGGGCCACGTTCGACGTCACGACGGTCCCCGACCAGCTGAACCTCTACCTCGCCGCCGACGACGGCGCGGTGGCCTATGTCAACGGCACCGAGGTGGTGCGGGACAACATGCCCGCCGGCACGATCACCAACACCACCCGGGCGAGCACCGGCCGCTCCGGCGGCGGCGAGAACGCGCTCCGGCAGTTCGCGGTCAACCCCGCGGTGCTGCACCCCGGCACCAACACGCTCGCGGTGGAGGTCCACCAGGACACCCCGACCTCAACGGACCTGACCTTCGACGGCAGCCTCGTCGGCATCGTCGTGCCTCCGTCCAACGACCCGCCGACAGCGTCGTTCACGTCCGCGGCGGCGGGCTACACCATCTCCTACGACGGCACCGCGTCGACCGACACCGACGGCGCGGTGACCGACTGGCACTGGGACTTCGGTGACGGCAGCACCGGGACCGGCGCCACGGTCGACCACACCTACGCCGCGGAGGGCACCTACACCGTGACCCTGCGCGTCGCCGACAACGGCGGCGCCCACGGCACGGTGGTGCAGTCCCAGCTGGTCCAGTCGCCGACGGTGACCACGACCGCCGTGGCGGCCAACGCGACGTGGTCGTGGCGCTATGCCACGGGCGAGCCTCCGGCCGGGTGGAACCAGGCCGGGTTCGACGACAGCACCTGGGGGAGCGGCGCCGCGCCGCTCGGGTTCGGCTCGGCGACCATCGCGACCAACGTCGACACGTTCGCCGACCCGGCGACGCGACCCAAGACCGCCTACTTCCGGCACGGGTTCGACATCGCGGACCTCGCCAAGGTGCAGCAGGTCACGGTCACCACCGTGGCCGACGACGGTGTCGCCGTCTATGTCAACGGGGTCGAGGTCGGCCGGTCCAACCTGCCCGCCGGGACGCTGACGAGCACGATCTCGGCCAGCTCGGCGCGATCCACGACGACCGCCAACAACAACCCGGTGACCTTCACGATCCCCGTGGCACTGCTGGTCCAGGGCGCCAACGTGATCACGGCCGAGACCCACGTCAACACGCGGACGACCGCCGACCTCTCCTTCAAGGCGACGGTGGCGGTCACCGCGCTGCGCTGACATGGCGGACGGCAGGCAGTCCCGGGACGGCGGCGGGTCCGCCCGCGCTCGCGTGCTCCCGCTCGTCCTCGGGGCCGTGGTGGTCGCGGTCCTCCTCGGAGTCGTGTTCGCCACCCTGCGCCAGCCGGGCTCCCGGCCGGCCGCCGCGGGACCCGGCTCGGGCCAGCCGCTGCCCGGGCTCACCGGCTGGGAGCCCGACCTGACCGAGGACTTCACCTCGCTCGACCCGTCGGTGTGGAACGTCCGGAACCGTCAGCACTACGAGCGCGACGACGCCGAGGTGCTCGCCGCCAACGTCGCCACGCAGGACGGGGCGATCCGGATCCAGGCCAGGCAGCAGGCCGTCGACGGCCGCAGCTTCACCTCCGGCGACCTGGACACGTTCGGGACCTACTCGCTGCCGAACTACTTCCGGATCGAGGTGAGGGCCAAGGTGCCCTTCCAGCAGGGCATGTGGGCGGCCCCGCTCTGGATCCGGCCGGCCGACGGATCGGCGGGCGAGATCGACCTCGTCGAGACCTACGGCAGCGAGCGGGACCGGCCCATCATCCACCAGACGATCCACGGGGACTATGCCGTGCCGGGGCAGCTGACACACCTCCAGACACCGTTCGCAGCGGTGGGCGGTTCGGCCACCGACTGGCACACCTACGTGGTGGAGAAGACCCCCGGAGCGATCCGGATGTGGGTCGACGGCGTGCCGACGGCGACCTTCGATGATTCGACCACTCCGTGGTTCGGCTCCTACTATGAGGCCGGTAAGCGGTGGAGCCTGCGCATGTCGCTGCAGGTAGGCGGCAACCAGGGTCTACCGGACTCGACGACGGACTGGAGCCCGGACACGACCTCGATGCTGGTCGACTACGTGCATACCTACGTTCCCCAGAGCTGAACCGCGTAGACATCCGCGGACGTCCCAGGAGAGCCGTCACCTAACCCCCGAAGGTGATTCTCGTGGCAACACCCCCCCACAACAGATCCCTGCGCGCCTCGTTGGCCATCGCGGCCACCACGGCTGCCTCCCTCGTGGTGCCCCTGCTGGGCACCGGGGCAGCTCCCGTGGCGTCCGCGGCGGCGCCCACGCCCTCGGCGCGACTGTCGGCCGCCTGTCTGGCACCCACGCCGGCCAAGCTCGCCGACCCGCACTTCGGCGTCAGCCTCTCGGCGAACCCCACGCTCGCCGACGACCGCGCCACCGAGCAGCGGAGGTTCGGCAGGCTGCCGATCGCCCGCATCTACGACCCGTCCATCCCGCCGTCGAACGCCTGGGAGCGACGCAAGCCCCAGCTGAAGGGGATGAGCGTCATCACCTCCTTCCGGATGGCGCCCCAGGAGGTGCTGGCCGGACGCTACGACTCCCAGCTGCGCCAGTTCTTCGCCACCGCGCCGCGCAAGCGCGACGTGTTCTGGAGCTACTTCCACGAGCCCGAGCCCAACATCGACGCCGGCCAGTTCACCGCGCGCCAGTACCGCCGGGCCTGGCGGCACATCGCCACCATCGCCGGCTCGCTGTGCCGGCCCCGCCTCTACCCGACGCTCATCCTCACCGGATGGACCGCCGAGAGTGCGTCCGGGCGCAGCTGGCGCGACTACTACGCGGGCGACCGCTTCGTGTCGGTGCTCGGGTGGGACCCCTACAACCAGGCCGTCGGCACCCCGCGCACCTATCGCGCGCCGCGCGATGTGTTCGGCGCGGTCGTGCGCGCCTCGCACCGGTCCGGCAAGCCCTGGGGACTCGCCGAGACCGGCACCGCGCGGGTGTCGGGCGACGGCGGCGCGGGACGCGCCAGGTGGATCGCCCGGTCGGGCCGCTACCTCATGCGCAAGGACCCGCTGTTCGTGAGCTACTTCCAGTCGACGAACAAGGGGGACTTCGAGCTGCGCGACAGCCCGTCGATCCGCGCCTACCGCAAGCTGGTGCAGTCCTGACCGGTCTGGACCAGCCGTGACCGGCTGGACCGAGCGTGGCTCCCCCCAGGTAAACGCAGGCTTGCCTACGTGACCCGCATTACCCCACTTTGCCCGGCAAGAACAGACCCCTAGGGGCGCTGACTTCCACGCCGGGGTGACTTACGATCGATCCACTCGCCTCGGGGCGATCGTCATGTTCGTATGCGTCACGCTTGTGGGGAGCCACGCATGTCAGCTCGCTTTTCGTCGTCCCGTGCCCTCGGCACGCTCCTTCTGGCCGTGGCAACGGCCGTCACGGGGTTCATCACTCTGCCCGCCTCGGGCGCGGCTCCGGCGGCGATGGCCGCCGGACCGTTCGACCCGGTCATGAGCGGCACCGCGTCGCCCATGTGGCAGACCAACAACAGCGTCAAGACCATCGAGTCCCGCAACGGCATCGTCTATGCCGGCGGCCTCTTCACCGCGGTCCGCCCGCCGGGTGCCGCCGCAGGCACCAACCAGACCACGCGCACCTATCTCGCGGCGTTCAACGCCAACACCGGTGCTCTCGTCACGGGGTTCAACGTCACCCTCAACGGAGCCGTCAACCGGATGGCGTTCTCGCCGGACGGCTCCAAGCTCTACATCGCCGGCGCCTTCACGACCGTCAACGGCGTGTCGCGCCGCCGGTTCGCCGCCATCAACCTGCCCAGCGGCACCCTCAACACCCAGTTCAACCCGAACTCCGGTGCGGTCGGCACGGCCATCGCCGCCTACGGCAACCGGGTCTATGTCTCGGGTGACTTCCTCACCATCGGTGGGGTCTCGAAGATGCGCACCGCCATGCTCGACGCGACGACCGGTGCCGTGCTGCCCGGCTTCGTGGCCGACATCGACGCGCGTGCCAACATCATCAAGATGGCGCCGGACGGCTCGAGGGTGCTGATGGGCGGCAACTTCACCACCGTCAACGGCACGTTCATCGGCGGCATGTCCTCGCTCGACCCCGACACCGGGGCGCTGGAGCAGTGGGACGCCAACACCGACCAGCCGATCAACACCAACTGCTCTGGCCGGGTCTCCGACCTAGTGGTCGGCGGCGACACCGCCTACGTGACCGGCGAGGGCGACCCGCCGGGCTGCTACGAGGGCACCTACTCCGCGCGCATCAGCGACGGGCACATGAACTGGAACAGCTCGTGCCTCGGCGCCTCGCAGGGCATCGCGCTCATCGGCAACGTCCTCTACAAGGGCTCGCACGAGCACGACTGCGCGTTCAACCCCGGCGACGCCCGCGGCGGGTTCGTCGGCGGTCTGTCGCGCGAGACGTTCCAGCACTGGCACATGGTCGCGCAGGACGTGTCCGACGGCTCGTTCCTGCACTGGACCCCCGACACCAACGGTGGCAAGGTCGGCCCGCTCGCGATGGGCACCGACGGCTCGCAGATCTTCGTGGGCGGCGACTTCCGCCAGGTCGAGGGCGTCAACCAGCAGGGTCTGGCGCGCTTCGCTCCGAACGGCAGCACCGCGACGCCCAAGCGTCCGGGCGTGTCCTACCTCGGCGACCCCTTCGAGAACGCGACGCCGATCATCGTGTCGAACCTGGCCATCACCGTGCAGCCGACCGCACCCGGGACGCTCTCGGTCGAGGTGCCGACCGTCGAGGACGTCGACAGCGGCACGCTGACCTACCGGATCTTCCGGGACGGCAGCTCGACGGCGGCCTTCACCACGACGGTGGAGTCCTACCCGTGGAGCCGCCCGGTCATCCGCTGGAACAACACCGGCCTGGCGCCGGGGTCGACCCACTCCTACCGGGTGAGCGCCAGCGACGGCGTCCGGACCAGTGCGCTGTCCACGGCCGTGTCCGGGACGGTGGCCACGGTGGCACCGCCGGCCTTCGCCGACTCGATGTCCGGCCTCACGCCCAGCCTGTGGTGGCGGCTCGACGACAGCGACGGCACCGCTGCCGACAGTGGCTCGGGCGGCAACCCCGGCTCCTACCAGGGCGGCGTGACGCTGGGCCAGCCCGGCATCGCCGGCAACGCGGCACCGGAGTTCGACGGTTCGACCGGCTATGTCGCCTCGTCGACGCCGATCGTCGCCCCGTCGGTGTTCTCGATGTCGGCATGGTTCAAGACGTCGTCGATCCGGGGCGGCACGATCGTCGCCCAGTCCACGCTGCAGACCGGCCCCGGTGGCACCACCGACCGGCTCATCGCGATGGACAACAACGGCGGCATCGCGTTCGGCATCCGCTCGGGCCGGCGGGCCATCCTGTTCCGCAACCAGGGCCCGATCTGGAACGACGGCCAGTGGCACCAGGTCGTCCTCACCTATGACGGCAACCTGACCGCCAACCTCTATGTCGACGGCAAGCTCCAGGGCAGCCCCGTGCTGACCCAGGCGCTGCCGTTGGCGGCCGACGGCTACCTCCGGGTGGGCTACGCCGACCTGGCCGGCATCCAGCTGGTGTTCGGTCGCAACTACTACAACCGGCACTGGCCGACCAGCGACTACTTCACCGGCAACATCGACGAGGTCGCCTTCTACCCGACGGCCCTGACGGCCGACCAGGTGCAGGGCATGTACGCCTCCGGGATGACCGGCTGACGGATCGCTCCAGCTAGGGTGGGGCATCGTGACGACCAACCACGATGCCCCACCTGCTGCTGCCGCGACGGACGACCACGTCCTCGCCGCCTGGCTCGCGACGAGCGCCGGCCACCGCCTGCTGGAGGTGCGGGAGGAGGGGCTGGTCGGGCGAGAGCTCAAGGACGCCGGGGACCTGGCGGCCCACGAGCTGCTCATGGACCTGCTCGCCGAGCATCGTCCCGGTGACGCCGTCCTGTCCGAGGAGGGCAAGGACGACAAGGCCCGCCTGACGGCCGACCGGGTGTGGATCGTCGACCCGCTCGACGGGACCCGGGAGTTCTCCGAGCCGCCCCGCGACGACTGGGCGGTGCACGTCGCCCTGTGGGAGCGCGGTGAGCTGGTCGCAGGCGCGGTGGCGCAGCCAGCCCTCGGCGAGACCTTCAGCACCGCCTCGCCGCCCACCCTGCCCCCGCGCACGTCGGCCCGACCGCGCATCGCGGTCTCGCGCACGCGGCCGCCGGCCTTCGTCGAGGCCCTCGCCGCGGAGATCGACGCCGAGCTCGTGCCGATGGGCTCCGCCGGCGTCAAGGTCATCTCGGTGACGCGCGACGTCACCGACGCCTACGTCCACGCGGGCGGACAGTACGAGTGGGACAACGCTGCTCCCGTGGCCGTCGCCCGGGCCGCCGGCCTCTTCTGCTCGCGCGTCGACGGATCCGAGCTGGTCTACAACCAGGAGGACGTGTCCCTGCCCGACCTCGTCGTCTGCCGACCGGAGCTGTCCGAGGCCATCCTCGACTTCGTCCGTCGGCACGGGACCGACGCATGACCAGCCTCGTCTCGCACACGACCGTCGACTGCGCGAACGCCTTCGAGCTGTCGGAGTGGTGGAAGCAGGTGCTCGGCTACGCCGACCTCGAGGGCGACCCCAACGAGCCGGGGCACGAGGAGTGCATGATCCGGGACCCCGAGACCGACCACCAGATCCTGTTCATCGAGGTGCCCGACACCAAGTCGGTCAAGAACCGGCTGCACTTCGACCTGCGCCCTCGCACCGGCACCCGCGACGACGAGGTCGAGCGCCTGCTCGCCCTCGGTGCGAGACAGGTGCTCGACATGCGTGGCGAGTTCGGCCCCGGCACCGGCTGGGTCCAGCTCGCCGACCCCGAGGGCAACGAGTTCTGCGTCCTCCGGTCACCGGACGAGCTGGCCGCGAACCCGCCCGGCTGACCCGGTCCCGGCCCCGTCCGGCCCTCGGCCCGGCCCTCGGCGCGGCCGTCGCGTATCACGAACGCGCGACGACCCTCCTCTTCTGCGTCATCACCCGATGAGACGCCCGTCACTCAAGTGACGGCATCGGCTGCCGAACGGAATGAGCAGAAGGGAGGCCCGACCATGTGGGACCACGTCGACGAGCGGCACACGCAGCTCACCCGCGACCGCCCGTGCGTCGCCTGCGGCCATGCCCTGCACCTGTTCCTGCCGTGCTCGGACACCTGCGACTGCCGGCCCGAGCTGCCCGGTCCGCCCGGGTTCGCCGCCTGACCGGGGTCACGCTCGCCACCCGGAACCGGCTCGGCGTCGGGGCCGTCCCACCGGCATGACCGCACGGCTCCACCCTCTCGCCCGACGCGACCTGCTCCGCCTCCTCGTCGCCACGGCCGCCGCCGGGGGACTGGCCCCGCTCCTCGCCGCCTGCGGGTCCGACCCGGCCGTCAGCGGCTCGGGGGACCTGGACCTCGTCGTCTCCGGCGCCCGGCGCGAGGACGGCGACCCGGCCGCCGTCGGTGCCGTGGTGGCGGCGATGTCGGCGTTCGCGGGTGACCTCTACGGCCGGCTGGCGGCCGGCGACGGCAACCTGGCGCTGTCGCCGTACTCCGTCACCGCCGCGCTGGGGATGACGCTCAACGGCGCCGGTGGGCGCACGGCCCAGCAGATGAGCGAGGTCCTCGGCCTGGGGGACCGGCTGGACCTGGCCGCCTTCAACGCCGGGCTCAACGCCCTCACCGCGTCCGCGGAGTCGCTCGCCGGGCCGGTGCGCCGCGCCGACGGCAGCGCCGCGACCGTGGACCTGGCCGCCGCCAACCAGCTGTTCGGCGACCGCTCCCTGGCCTGGGCCAAGCCGTTCCTCGACGTGCTCGCGACGCAGTACGGCGCCGGCATGCGCGTCGTCGACTTCGCCGAGGACACCGAGGCGGCGCGCGGGCTCGTCAACGCGTGGACCGCCGAGCAGACCCACGACCGGATCCCGCAGATCATCCCTCCGGGAGTCCTCGACGCCCTCACTCGGCTGGTGCTGGTCAACGCGCTCTATCTCAAGGCGCCGTGGGAGACGCCGTTCGAGAAGGGCTCGACCCGTCCCGGCGACTTCCACCGGCTCGACGGGTCGGTCGTGCGGACCGACCTGATGCAGGGGGCGGTGGGTGGCTCGCTGCTGGTCGCGGACGGCTGGCAGGCGCTCCGGATCCCCTACGCCGGCGGCGCGCTCGCGATGACCGTCGTGCTGCCCGACCGTGGGCGGCTCCCCGCTGTCGAGACCCTCCTGCGCGAGCAGGGCGTGGCCGGCTTCCTCGCCGACGGGGCCGCCGGTGAGGTGCAGCTGACGCTGCCGTCCTGGACCTTCCGGTCCGACACGCCGCTCGGGGACGTGCTGGTCGCCCTGGGCATGACCGACGCCTTCGACGCCGAGGCGGCCGACTTCGACCCCATGACCGAGGATCCCAACGGGCTGTTCGTCTCGGCCGTCCTCCACCAGACCTTCATCGCCGTCGACGAGGACGGCACCGAGGCGGCGGCGGCTACCGCCGTGGTGATGCAGGACTCGGCGGTCCTGGTCTCCGACCGGCTCGTCGTGGACCGGCCGTTCCTGTTCGTGGTCCACGACACCGCGCACGGGACGCCGTACTTCCTCGGACGGGTGCTCGACCCCAGCGCCACGTAGACTCGGGAGTCGCACGTCACCCCCTGGCCGACGCCGGCAGGGGGCTGTCGTGCTGTCCCCCTCACCAGGAGCCACCGTGACCCTGACCGGCCTCACCGCCGCCGTCCTCACCGACCCCGTCCTCGCCGAGGCGATGGCCGACGCCCGCTCCGGCCTGCTGCCCGAGCTCGACCTGACCGGGCCCTCGGCCGTCCGGCCGTTCGTGGTCGCGGGCCTGGTCGAGGCCGGCCGGACGGTCCTCGCCGTCACCGCCACCGCCCGTGAGGCCGAGGACCTGGTCGAGTCGCTCGCGGACCTGGTGGATCCCACGGCGGTCGCCTACTACCCGAGCTGGGAGACGCTGCCGCACGAGCGGCTGAGCCCGAGGTCCGACACGGTCGGCCGGCGGCTGGCCGTGCTCCGCCGGCTGCGGCACCCCGGGTCCGACGCCACGAACGGCCCGGTCAGCGTGGTCGTGGCGCCGGTCCGATCGGTGCTCCAGCCCCAGGTCGCGGGCCTCGGCGACCTCGAGCCCGTCGAGCTCGAGCCGGGCGACACCGCCCCGCTGGAGGACGTCGTACGGCGCCTCGCCGCCGCGGCCTACACCCGCGTCGACCTGGTCGAGAAGCGCGGCGAGTTCGCGGTGCGGGGCGGCATCGTCGACGTCTTCCCGCCCACCGAGGAGCACCCGCTGCGCGTGGAGTTCTGGGGCGACGACGTCGAGGAGATCCGCAGCTTCGCCGTGGCCGACCAGCGCACCCTCGAGTCGGTCGAGCGCCTCTGGGCACCGCCCTGTCGCGAGCTGCTGCTCACCGACGACGTCCGCCGCCGGGCCGCCGCCCTCGGCCAGGCGCATCCGCAGCTGCTCGAGCTCACCGACCGGATCGCGGCCGGGGTGGCCGTCGAGGGCATGGAGTCGCTGTCGCCGGTGCTCGTGGACCACATGGAGCTGCTCGTCGACGTCATGCCCGAGGACACCACGGTCGTCGTGCTCGACCCCGAGCGGGCCCGCACGCGTGCCCACGACCTGGTCGCCACGAGCGAGGAGTTCCTCGGAGCGAGCTGGGCCGCGGCGGCCGGCGGCGGCAAGGCGCCGATCGACCTGGGGGCGGCGTCCTACCGCGGCCTCGGCGAGGTCCGGGCCCACAGCCTCGCCCACGGCAAGCCGTGGTGGTCGGTCAGCCCGTTCGGCATCGCCGACGACGCGCCCGCCACGACGATCCTCGACGAGGGCGCGCCCAGCCGGCCGCTCGCGGCGACGCCGACCGAGGAGTACCGCGGCGACCTCGAGGCCGCGGTCCGGGACATGAAGGGCTGGCTCGCCGACGGCTTCCGCGTCGTCGTCGTCCAGCAGGGGCACGGCACGGCCCAGCGCACCGTCGAGGCGCTGGGGGAGCGCGACGTGGCGGCGCGGCTCGTCGACGCGGTCGCCGACGAGCCGGCCGTGGGAGTCGTGACCGTGACGACCGGCTGCCTCCAGCACGGTCTGGTCGACGCCGAGCGCCGCCTGGTCGTGCTGACCGGCGACGACCTCTCGGGCCAGTCGTCCTCGACGCGCGACATGCGCAAGATGCCGGCGCGGCGCAAGCGGCAGATCGACCCGCTGGAGCTCAAGGCCGGCGACTACGTGGTCCACGAGCAGCATGGCGTGGGCAGGTTCGTGGAGATGCGGCAGCGCGAGGTGCACGGAGCTACCCGCGAGTACCTCGTGCTGGAGTACGGCGCCTCCAAGCGCGGCGGGCCGCCCGACCGGTTGTTCGTGCCCGCCGACTCGCTGGACCAGGTCACCCGCTATGTCGGCGGCGAGCAGCCGTCCCTCGACCGTCTGGGAGGCGCCGACTGGGCCAAGCGCAAGGGCCGGGCGCGCCGCGCCGTACGCCAGATCGCGGCGGAGCTGATCAAGCTCTACGCAGCCCGGCAGGCCACGCAAGGGTTCGCCTTCGGGCCGGACACACCGTGGCAGCGCGAGCTCGAGGACGCCTTCCCGTTCACCGAGACGCCCGACCAGCTCACGACCGTCGACGAGGTCAAGGCCGACATGCGCCGGACCGTGCCGATGGACCGGCTCGTGTGCGGCGACGTGGGCTACGGCAAGACCGAGATCGCCGTACGCGCGGCGTTCAAGGCCGTCCAGGACGGCAAGCAGGTCGCGGTCCTCGTGCCCACCACCCTGCTCGTGCAGCAGCACTTCTCGACCTTCGCCGAGCGGATGGGCGCGTTCCCCGTCACCCTCCAGGCCCTCTCGCGCTTCCAGACCGACAAGGAGGCGCGCGAGGTCATGGAGGGGATGGCCGACGGCTCGGTCGACATCGTCATCGGCACCCACCGGCTGCTCAACCCCGACGTGCGGTTCAAGAACCTCGGGCTCATCGTCGTGGACGAGGAGCAGCGCTTCGGCGTCGAGCACAAGGAGCAGATGAAGCGGCTGCGCACCTCCGTCGACGTGCTGTCGATGTCGGCCACCCCGATCCCGCGCACGCTCGAGATGGCGATCACCGGCATCCGGGAGATGTCGACGATCACCACGCCGCCCGAGGAGCGTCACCCGGTGCTGACCTACGTCGGCGCCTACGAGGACCGGCAGGTCGTCGCCGCCATCCGGCGCGAGCTGCTCCGCGACGGCCAGGTGTTCTTCATCCACAACCGGGTGAACTCCATCGAGAAGGCCGCCGCGCGGATCCGCGAGCTGGTCCCGGAGGCGAGGGTCGCCGTGGGCCACGGCCAGATGAGCGAGCACCAGCTCGAGCAGGTGATGCTCGACTTCTGGGAGAAGCGCTTCGACGTCCTGGTGTGCACCACCATCGTCGAGTCGGGCCTCGACGTGTCCAACGCCAACACGATGATCATCGAGCGGGCCGACATGCTCGGCCTGTCCCAGCTGCACCAGCTCCGCGGCCGGGTCGGCCGGTCCCGCGAGCGGGCCTACGCCTACTTTCTCTACCCGGCGGAGAAGCCGCTCACCGAGACGGCGCACGAGCGCCTGGCCACGCTGGCCCAGCACTCCGACCTCGGCGGCGGCATGGCGATCGCCATGAAGGACCTCGAGATCCGCGGCGCCGGCAACCTGCTCGGCGGCGAGCAGTCGGGCCACATCGCCGACGTCGGCTTCGACCTCTATGTCCGCCTCGTCGGGGAGGCCGTCTCGGAGTTCCGCGGCGACAAGGAGGAGGAGCTCGCCGAGGTGCGGATCGAGCTGCCCGTCGACGCGCACCTCCCGCACGACTACATCCCCTCCGAGCGGCTGCGGCTGGAGATCTACAAGCGGCTCGCCGAGGTCCGGACCGACGAGGACGTCGACCAGATCCGCGAGGAGCTCGTCGACCGCTATGGCGAGCCGCCGCAGGAGGTGGCCTCGCTGCTCCTCGTCGCGCGGTTCCGGGCCCGGGCCCGCCGCGCAGGCGTCGGCGAGGTCACGATCTCCGGGAAGTTCGTGCGGTTCGCGCCCGTCGAGCTGCCCGACTCGCGCGTCGTACGCCTCCAGCGGCTCTATCCCAAGAGCGTCGTCAAGGCGCCCGTGCGCACCATCCTGGTGCCCCGCCCCCACACCGGAGGGGTCGGGGGGCATCCGGTCGCGGGCATCGCCCTGCTTGAATGGGCCCGGACGGTTCTCGACTCCGTCATCGACCCCGAGGAGCATTCGTGACCACCACTCGCCGCCGCCTGACCTCGACCCCCGCCGCGCGACTCCGCTCGCTCGGCGTCGTCGGCGCCGCGTCGTTGCTGATGCTGACCGGCTGCTCCGGGTGGCACCCGGGCGTGGCGGCCGATGTCAACGGCACCACGATCTCGGTGTCCGAGGTCGACCAGCTGGCCGACAGCTTCTGCACCGGCTACAAGCCGCAGCTCGGCAGCACGGGCGCGAGCGGCCAGGTGCCCGGCGCCCTGTCGCTGAGCTCGCTGCGCGTCGGCGTGCTCCAGCAGCTGGTCGCGCGCGAGGTCGCCGACGAGGTCGGCCGCGACTTCGACGTCACCCCCGGCGTCACCTACAAGCGCGCCGTGCAGAGCGCACGGGCCGCGGCGGCGGCCGTGCCCGAGGCCGTGCGCGACGACTTCGTCGACGTGCAGACGACCGGCGACTACATCAGCGACATCGTCACCCAGGCCGCGCAGAAGGACCTGGTCGCCTCGGGGACGGCGAACCCGACCCAGCAGCAGATCAGCGACCACGCGTCCGAGATGTTCGCGGCCTACCTCGACAAGGCCGACATCGAGATCGACCCCCGCTTCGGCATGGGGTCCGACCTCCAGGCCAAGGACGGCAGCGTCTCCTTCGCGGTGAGCAAGGTCGCCACCGGAGGCGAGAAGTCGGCGGACGACGACGAGGCCTACGCCCAGTCGCTGCCGGCGTCCCTGCGCTGCGAGAAGTGACCGACCCCGCTGGCGACCGCCTCCTGGAGTTCCTCCAGGTGATGCGGCGCCTGCGGGTCGAGTGCGGGTGGAAGTCCGCGCAGACCCATCGGTCCCTCGTGCGCTACCTCCTCGAGGAGGCCCACGAGACCGCCGAGGCGATCGAGTCCGGCGATCCGGCGCACCTGCGCGAGGAGCTCGGCGACCTGCTGCTCCAGATCTGGTTCCACGCGGTCATCGCCGAGGAGGCCGGTGAGTTCACCCTCGACGACGTGGCGGCCGAGATCATCGCCAAGATGCACCGCCGCAACCCGCACGTGTTCGGCGCGGACGCCTCCGGTGACACCCTCGACCCCGCGACCATCAACGAGGTCTGGGAGTCCATCAAGGCGACGGAGAAGGAGCGGACGTCGCCGACCGATGGGCTGCCGACCTCGCTCCCGGCGCTGCTCTATGCCGACAAGGTGCTCGACCGGCTGAGCCGCGAGCGCGGCGAACCCGTCGGGGCGCCCCGACCCGGGACTCCTCCCGGCTCGGAGCGGACCCCTCCCACCCCGGCGGAGGTCGGGGACCGGCTGCTCGGCGTGGTCGCCGAGGCGCGGGAGGCGGGGGTGGACCCCGAGCAGGCGCTCCGCGACGCCGTACGACGCCTCCTCGGCTGATTCCCTATTGGGGATCGGGCGTCAAGTGGCGGTTGTTTGACGTCGCCGATGCCGGTTGTCAGGATCGTTGGTGGGGAAGGTCGCCTCGTGTTGCCGACGCCGTTGGGTGTCTGGCTTTGCATGCCCCGCTGGGGCTTGGTGAGGGGCCTTCCCCGCCTTCTTGCTGCGGCGGCGCGAGCGGACCTCGGGCGGCACGGTCCACTGCTGGGCGATGATCCGTTTTGCCTGCTCTGGGGTCACCGGGGTGCCGTCGGTGTCGCAGATGACGTAGGGCATGCCGCGGCGCATGACGGCCCAGAAGCGTTCGGCGAGGTGGCCGGCAACGACGCAGTTGGCCTTGAGGTGGTCCGCGCCGCGTTCGACCATCTGCTGGTAGTAGACCCGCGCCAACTGGGGGTCGTGTTTGCGGGCGTGATCGGCGGCCCGGATCAAGGTGACGCGCAGCAGGCTCGACCCGGCCTTGCTCATCGGCTGGCCCTTGCGGTCGGTCTCTCCGGTCTCACTCGCCCTGGGGGCAAGCCCGGCGAAGGACTTGAAGTGCCTGCCGCTGGGGAACCGCCGCGGGTCCCCGATCGCTGCGGCCAACACGGGACCGCTGACGTCGGCGACACCGGGCAGGGTGCGGGCGAGCTGTCCGACGTCGACCCATCGGTAGGCCTCCTCGCGGGCGGCCGCGTGCTGGACGAGCTGGGCCTGAACCGCGCGCAGCAGGGCGACCTCGGTGACGATCTCGGCGGCCAGGTCGGACCATGCGATCGCGGGATGGTCGCCGTAGAGCTCGACCGCGGCAGCCGCAGCTTCGCGCCACTGCTCGGCACGAGCGGCGCCCAGGTGGTTGTGGGACGCCTTCACGATGACCGCCGTCAACCGGGCCCGCCCGGCCCTGAGCAGTGCGCGTGGGTCGGCCCACCGTTCCAAGACCGCCAGATCGGCTGCGCCCAAGTCGCCGGTCAGCGGCGTCATCGGCATCAGCTGCCGGACCAGGTCCTTGATCCGGACCTTGTGCTCGGACGCGAGCCGGGTGAGCCGGTCGACGGCACGGACCCGTCGGTCCAGCGCAGCAACCTCGACATCAGGCAGCTGCAGCGGGCGCACCGAGTCCGGCGCGACCAGCGGAAGCCGGGCCAGAGTGTCGGCGTCGATGCCGTTGCTCTTCGCGTGCCGGGACAAGAACCGGCGCAGGTCCGCGGCCTTGGCCGAGGACACCCGGAACACCAGATGGCCCCGAGCGGTGAAGAACACCGCGATCGGCAGCCAGGCCGGCCCGGTCGGCTCGAAGACCACCTCCAACCGCGTGCCCGGATCCGCGCCGGCCAACGCCGCCTGCTCGATCAGCGTCAGGCTCTCCACCGTCGGGCGGCATCGTCGTCGACACACCTCGCGCCCGTCCTCGGCCAGCACCCGCACCGTGTGGTCGCTGGCGATACCCAGGTCGATCCCGACCAGCCTCCTGGACCCCATTGCTCACCTTCTTGTCGTGTCCTCGATATCGACTCCGACAGGTCCGCCGAGCGGGCTACCTCACGGCCACGGTCCCAAGAGCGGGCGAGCGATCTGACGACGGCTCCCACTCATGCGCTGAAACCGGACCCGACCTCGCTGGGCCGGTCCACTTCCCTCATCCGGGGCATCCGTGGCCAGACCAGCGATGGCAATCAGCCGAACGGGGCCACCGACCCGCAGGCCGACACCCCAGAGCCCGTCTCGACGCCACTCACCGGACCAGCCGGGACACTCACCATCCCGGGACCCGCGACGGTGATCAACCGCCGGAGCTCCTTACATGAGCTCGCGCGCCTGTCAGCGCGGCTGAGCCGCGCCGTCCCACACAGCCAGCAGGTCGTGGGCGGCCCGATCGACGAGCGCCCGGTCGCCGTCGGGGAAGTTGGCGAGATCCCACGTGGGGTCGGCGGCCCGCCCCCGCGCATCCACCCGGAAGCGCAGCCCCAGCATGGTGTCGGCGCTGAGCCTCGCCTGGACGACGACCAGGGACGGCGACCCGTCGACGTGAACGGCCCGGACGAACCGGTCGAACGGCCCGGCGTAGTCCGCACCCAGCAGCACCTCGATGGTCTCGGGGTCGGCGCGCAGGCCCCACAGGTCGTCCTCGGCCGCGCCGTGTCCGGCCGCCTCGAGCCAGGCCAGCTCTCGACGTACCTCGGTCGTGGAGCCGAGCAGCTCCACGGGCCAGCCGAACGTGGTGCGGAGGCGCACCTGGGGGAGCTCCGGGAGCCCGTCGACCGCCTCGTCGGTCGTCTGCCGCAACTCGACGTCGAGCCGGTCGTCGGTGTATTCGACGGCGACCGCGTCGACATTCTCGGACAGTGCCACGAGACGGCGCGCGAGGGCGGGCTCGGTCCTTGTCGACAGGCGCAGCGGCCCTCCCTCGACGAAGATCTCCGTGCCCGTGCCGCGCGTGGCGGTCGAGGCGAGGGGGAGCAGGCGCGCCGCCGCGGAGGGTGAGTCCGCGACGACCGTCATGACGTCCGCGTCCGTGGGAAGGCCGGGCACCTCGACCGTCTCGCGAGCCCCGATCGGCCGGTCCCAGCGTGCGGCGGCCTGCAGGGCGGTCGGTCCCACCACGACCTCCCGGACTCCCGGCCAGCCGGCGGCACCCCGCAGCAGTCGCGCGGTGGGTCCCGTCAGCGGCCGGGCGATCTCCATCCGCACCGTGGGCCGACCGGGGGCCGTGACAGCGGCTGCCCGTCGGGCGCCGGCGCCGTCCACCAGCGTCGCGGCCGCGGAGAAGACCTGGGGTGCGACATCAGCGGGTTCCCCTGCCTCGAGACGGACCAGCGGTCCACCTCCCTCGCCGTACTCGGTGAGGTCGACGAAGGCGACGCCGGGAACCGCCAGGATCGTGCTCGCGGCGCGCAGCCGCCGACCGTCGAGGTCGGAGTCCCCGCGGAGCACCACATCGAAGTGGTCGCCGTGCAGCAGCAGCGTGAGCGCGGTGAGCGCTCGCGAGGAGTCGACGAGCTCGCGCACGCCCCCGGAGAGGCCGACGAGCTGGTCCGGTGAGGTCCCGGGCTCGAGATCCGCCTCGACGAGTGCGCCGCTGGAGCCCAGAGCGGCACTCAGCTCGCCGCTGCGGACCGCATGCCCGTCCCTCACGTGGGCGATGTGCGGTTGCTCGGCCAGCCATCGTCCGGCCTTGTCGGCCGCGCGGTCGACCGCACAGCCCGCAAGCGCCCCGAGCCCGACCACGAAGGTGGCCAACGTGGTGACCACGCGCGACGTGGCCGGGCGATGCTTCATGCGGCGAGTCTGATGGCATGGGCACCCCCTCGGGGGCGGAATGCCGGCAACCGAGTGCGCGTGCTCACACGTCGGGGCCGCCCCACGGACCCCACTCCTCGCGAGGCCAGGGCGTGGATACCCTGGGCGAGACAAGACTTCCTTCCAGGTCAGGAGCACCCATCGTGGCTTCCATCGCAGCAGTCGGCGCCCGCGAGATCCTCGACTCGCGTGGCAACCCCACCGTCGAGGTCGAGATCGCACTGGAGGACGGCGCGTTCGGCCGCGCCGCCGTGCCCAGCGGCGCCTCCACCGGTGCCTTCGAGGCGGTGGAGCTGCGCGACGGCGCCAAGCGCTATGGCGGCAAGGGCGTCCAGAAGGCCGTCAACGCGGTGCTCGACGACCTGGCCCCCGCGATCGTGGGTCTCGAGGCCGACGACCAGCGGCTCATCGACCAGACGATGATCCAGCTCGACGCGACGCCCAACAAGGCCAAGGTCGGCGCCAACGCCATCCTCGGCGTCTCGCTCGCCGTCGCCCGCGCCGCCGCCGACTCGGCCGGCCTGCCGCTCTACCGCTACGTCGGCGGCCCCAACGCCCACCTGCTGCCCGTGCCGATGATGAACATCCTCAACGGCGGCTCGCACGCCGACTCCAACGTCGACGTCCAGGAGTTCATGATCGCGCCCGTCGGCGCGGCCACCTTCGCCGAGGCGCTGCGGATGGGCGCCGAGGTCTACCACGCGCTCAAGGCGGTGCTGAAGAAGAAGGGCCTCGCCACCGGGCTCGGCGACGAGGGCGGCTTCGCGCCCAACCTCGAGAGCAACCGCGCGGCGCTCGACCTGATCACCACCGCGGTCAAGGCTGCCGGCCTCAAGCCCGGCAAGGACATCGTGCTCGCGCTCGACGTCGCGGCCTCGGAGTTCCACAGCCGCGGCAAGTACGCCTTCGAGGGCCAGAAGAAGTCCAGCGACGAGATGATCGCCTACTACGCCGACCTGGTGGCGTCCTACCCCATCGTCTCCATCGAGGACCCCCTCAACGAGGAGGACTGGAAGGGCTGGAAGGCGATCACCGACGAGCTCGGCGCCAAGGTCCAGCTGGTCGGCGACGACCTGTTCGTCACCAACGTCGAGCGGCTGCAGCGCGGCATCACCGGGGGGCAGGCCAACGCCCTGCTGGTCAAGGTCAACCAGATCGGCTCGCTCACCGAGACCCTCGACTCCGTCGAGCTCGCGCACCGCAGCGGCTACCGCTGCATGATGAGCCACCGTTCGGGCGAGACCGAGGACACCACGATCGCCGACCTCGCCGTCGCCACGAACTGCGGCCAGATCAAGACCGGTGCGCCGGCTCGCTCCGAGCGCGTCGCGAAGTACAACCAGCTCCTGCGCATCGAAGGTGAGCTCGGCGACGCCGCGAGGTACGCCGGCATCGGCGCGTTCCCGCGGTACTCCCGCTGATCCTTGTCATGATGGGGCGGTGACCCGTCCCCGCCGACCGCACTCCGGGCCGGGCCGCAGCAGGCGGCCCGGCGACCGGGGCGGCCAGCGCCCGGTCGCGCAGCCGACGGCGGCCGTGTCGGGCGACGGCGCACGCCCGCGCTCGCGGGTGACCGGACGCGCGGTCATCCTCGGGCTCGTGCTCGCCGTGCTGACGATCTCCTATGCCTCGTCCATGCGCGCCTACCTGCAGCAGCGCTCGCACATCACCGACCTCAAGGCGCAGATCGCCGCCAAGGAGTCGAGCATCGCCGACCTGGAGCGCGAGAAGGCCCGCTGGGACGACCCGGCGTTCGTGCGCGAGCAGGCGCGCAAGCGCTTCGGCTACATGGAGCCCGGCGAGACGGCCTGGGTCGTCGTCGGGGCCGACGGCAAGCCCCTCGACGACGGCGCCGGACTGAGCGACCCCGCGGACATCGCGCCCCAGGAGCCCACGGCCTGGTGGGACAAGGCCTGGGGCTCGGTCGAGCTGGCCGGTCACCCGCCGCCGGTCGAGGACCCGCCGGCCACCCGGATCCGCCAGCCCGCCGACAAGATCACCTCGGGGTCGCGGTGATCGAGGAGGCCGACGAGGCGGCGGTCGCCGCGCAGCTCGGTCGGTCGCCGCGGGCGATCCACGATGTGGGCCACCGGTGCCCCTGCGGTCGACCGGACGTGGTCGTCACCGAGCCACGGCTGCCCGACGGCACGCCGTTCCCCACGACGTTCTATCTCACCTGCCCGCGCGCCGCCTCGCGCATCGGCAGCCTCGAGGGGTCCGGGCTGATGCGCGAGATGCAGGACCGCCTGGGCGAGGACGCCGAGCTGGCCAGCGCCTACGCCGCGGCGCACGACGCCTACCTCGCCGCCCGCGCGGCGCTGGGCGAGGTCCCCGAGATCGAGGGCATCTCGGCCGGGGGGATGCCCGACCGGGTCAAGTGCCTCCACGTGCTCGCGGGCCAGGCGCTGGCCCAGGGACGCGGCGTCAACCCGCTCGGCGACGAGGTGCTCGACCTCCTGGGCGCGTGGTGGGCCGACGGGCCGTGCGTGTGACCGGCGCCGCGGGCGAAGGCCGGGAGCGGCCCGTGATCGCCGCGGTCGACTGCGGGACCAACACCATCAAGCTGCTCATCGGCCGGTTGCCCGAGGTGTTCGTCCGCGAGTCGCGGACGGTCCGGCTGGGCCAGGGCGTCGACCGCTCCGGCCGGCTCGCGGACGAGGCCCTCGACCGGGCGTTCGCGGCCATCGACGACTATGCCGAGCTGGTGGCGGCCCACCCGGTGGAGCGGATCCGGTTCTGCGCCACCTCGGCGACCCGCGACGCCTCCAACGCCGCGGTGTTCGCCGCCGGGGTCCGTGCGCGACTGGGCGTCGACCCCGAGGTCGTCTCGGGCGACGAGGAGGCGCGGCTGACCTTCGACGGCGCGGTCCGCAACCTGCGCGAGGACCCGGCCGAGCCCGTCCTGGTCGTCGACATCGGCGGCGGCTCCACCGAGCTCGTGCTCGGCAGGAGGGCCGACGACCGCACCCTCGTCGAGGCGGCGGTGTCGCTCGACATCGGCTCGGTGCGCCTCTTCGAGCGCCACCTCCACTCGGACCCGCCCTCCCCGGATGAGCTGCGGGCGTGCGTCGCCGACGTCGACGCCGCCCTCGACACGACCGAGGTCCCGCTCGCCGCGGCACGCACCGTGGTCGGCGTGGCCGGCTCGATCATCACCGTGGGCGCCGGGGTCCTCGACCTCCCCGCCTATGACCCCCGGCGGACCGACCAGGCGGTCGTCGCCGTCGACGAGGTGCACGCCTATGTCGAGCGGCTCGGCCGGATGACGCACGCCGAGCGCCTCGCCCTTCCCTACATGCACCCCGGCCGTGCCGACGTCATCGTCGCCGGCGCCCTGATCCTCGACCGGGTGCTCCGCCGGACGACCCTGGCGTCGATGACCGTGTCCGAGGCCGACATCCTCGACGGCATCGCCTGGTCGATCGCATGAGACGCGGTGCCGGGATAGTCCGCTACGTAAAGCACCTCGGCGGCCCCGATCGAGGTGCTTTACGTAGCGGACTATCCCGCCGAGGGGGGAGGCGAGCGTGCTCCCGCACCCGCTGACGGGGCAGGAGTTCGGGAGCCCGGTGGCGCCGGGGACGGGGTGGCCGGACGACCCGGCGGCTCCGGGAACGCCCGTCGCCGCGACCGCGGCCGCCGTACGTCGCCTGGCGCGCACGGCCGACCTGGCCGAGCTCGACGCCCGCGTCTCGGTGTGCCGCGCCTGTCCGCGCCTCGTGCGGTGGCGCGAGGACGTGGCGGTGGCCAAGCGTGCGTCCTTCGCCGACCAGCCCTACTGGGGCCGCCCGATCTCCGGGTGGGGCGACGACGCGCCGCGGGTGCTCATCGTGGGCCTGGCGCCGGCCGCCAACGGCGGCAACCGGACCGGGCGGGTCTTCACCGGTGACTCCTCGGGCGACTGGCTCTTCGCCAGCCTGCACCGCGTCGGCCTCGCCACCCTGCCCACCAGCGTGCACGCGGGGGACGGGCAGGCCCTGCTGGGAGCCCGGATGGTCGCCACGGTGCGCTGCGCCCCGCCGGAGAACAAGCCGACCCCGGAGGAGCGCGACACCTGCGCGCCGTGGCTGCTGCGGGAGATCGAGCTCGTCGCCCCGACCCTTCGGGCCGTCGTGGCGCTCGGCGCCTACGGCTGGGACGCCGCGCTGCGCGCCTTCGCCGCCGTGGGGTTCGCGGTCCCGCGGCCCAAGGCCCGGTTCGGCCACGGCGCCGAGGTCGCCCTCGTCCGGGAGGGTGCCGAGGTGAGCCTCCTGGGCTGCTACCACCCCAGCCAGCACAACACGTTCACCGGCCGGCTCACGCCGGCGATGCTCGACGACGTGCTCGGCCGGGCCGCGGCCCACTGAGGGCGCGACCCGACCGGGCCGGGAGGTCGGTCAGCGGTTCCCGGGACGCGACGCCTTCACGACCGGCTGGATCGCGCCGTTGATCTCGGCGTTCGTGGGCGGCTTGCCGACTCCGTTGAAGGGCACGAACTCGACCTGGAGGGTCGTCTCGTCGAAGATCGTCGTGGTCTCGCCCGGGTCTGCCATGAACTTGACGACGTGCGGACCGGCCTTGACGGGGATGGACACGTTGGTGTCGCAGTTCTCCTCCTGATTGGTGCCCGGGTCCAGCTCGATCGAGCGCTCGGTCCCGAACACGTAGGCGGGGCCGAGGTTGATGCTGCAGTTGGCGAACGTCGCGCTCGACGAGTCGAAGACGTCGGACGACGCGACGGTCACCAGATAGCCCTTGGTCGGTGCGACGATCTTGACCTTCAGCGCGACGGTCTGGCCGGTCACGCCGGAGACGGCGTCGTCGTCCACCTGGGCCGAGGCGACGCGGACCAGGAGGTCGTTGGGCCCGAGGGTCTTGTCCTTGATGTCTCCACCGGTGATCTGTCCGGCGGCATAGCTGGTGCCGCCGACGGCTGCGAGGGCGAGCGCGCAGCCGGCGACGGTGAGCACGGTCTTGCGCGAGGAGGAACGGGTCATCTGCACTCCAGGGGTGAGCCGGGTCTCGGGTGCCCGGACACTTGGCAAGGTAAGGCTCGGCTTCCCCGAGCACAATGGCCCGATCCGGTCTGGACGCGGCCGCGCCGGCCATCCGGGCGTCTCCCGCGAGACGTCATACGATGCGGTGGTCCGGGTGACCAGGTCGTACGACGTCCCGCGGTGACCGACGCCCCCGTATCCCAACCGGCAGAGGAAGTCGCCTTAAAAGCGACTGAGTGTGGGTTCGACCCCCACCGGGGGCACCTCGCACCTCCGCGTCCAGCCGAGCCCGCGCGACGCCCGTCCGGGAACACCGCCCCGCGGTCGCTCGTTGTGGAAGGTGAGCCTCGGTAGGATCTGAGGCTCAGACGCGTTCCCAGGGTGGGAACCGTCCCAGGCCTCCGAGGAGGGAGACCAGCCATGCGCAGCAACAACCCGGTGTTCAACCGGTCGCCGCAGTTCAACGGTCAGTACACCGACACCCAGGTCCACCCGGGCTCCGGTGCGACCTACCCGGGGTACGGCGCTCCGCAGCAGGGCTACAGCGACCCCTCCACCTGGAGCGTCGGCAGCCCCTCGACGGTGGCGAGTGCCCCCATGACCATCGACTCGGTGGTCCAGAAGTCCGCGATGACCCTGGGTCTCGTGATGGTGATGGCCGCAGTCACCTGGTGGTGGATCGGTGACATCACCTACGGCGAGGGCATCGCCAACCAGAAGAACCTCGGCCAGCTCGGGATGGCGGCGCTCGTCGGTTCGGGCGGCGCGTTCGTCCTGTCCCTCGTCAACTCCTTCAAGCGCGTGGTGAGCGCCCCGCTGGTGCTCGCGTTCGCGGCCCTCGAGGGCGTGGCCCTGGGCGCCATCAGCAAGCTGTTCGACGCCCAGTTCGGTGGCGGCATCGTCACCACGGCCGTCCTCGGCACCTTCGCCGCGTGCGCCGGCACCCTGGCCGCCTACCGCTTCTTCGACATCAAGGTCGGCAACAAGTTCCGGATGATGGTGATGGCCGCGGTCTTCGGCATGGTGGGCCTCAGCCTGCTGAGCCTGGTGCTCAGCCTGTTCGGCATCGAGACCGGCCTCTTCGGCTTCGGCGGCCTCGGCCTGCTGACCGCCGTCGCCGGCCTGGTGCTCGGTGTCTTCATGCTGGTGCTCGACTTCGACTTCGTCGAGCGCGGCATCGCCGCACGGCTGCCGGAGCAGGAGTCCTGGCGGGCCGCGTTCGCGCTGACCGTCAGCCTGGTCTGGATCTACACCAACCTGCTGCGCCTGCTGGCGATCCTGCAGCGCGACTGACCCTCGACCTGGAGCCCTCGGAGACCTCGCGCTCCGGGGGCTCCGTCATGCCCGGACGTGATGCGCGGCCCTCAGGCCTGGGCGGTCAGGTCCACCGCGGCGTCCGGGTCGCTCTCGGGGCTCTCCACGTCGCCCTGCGGGCTGCTCGAACGGCGCCGCAGCTGCACCCAGCGGCCCCGGAGCCCACGCTGCGCGCCGGCCACCTCGGTGCCGTCCAGCTCGGTGCCCGGCAGCCGGGCCGCCTCGACGGCGGCGGCGGCCACGGGCAGCACGACGTCGCCGCGACGGATCGCGAGCGCATCGGTCTCGGCCGGCAGCATGTCGAGCGCCGCGAGCACCGAGGGCAGCAGCACGGACGCGAGCTGGTGGTAGCCGTCGGCCGACGGGTGGAACTGGTCGGGCCCGAACAGCAGGGCCGGGGCGGCGGCGAACTCGGGGCCCAGGATCGAGCCGAGCGAGACGCTCCGCCCGCCGGCCTCGACGACCGCGATCGCCTGGGCCGCGGCCAGCCGGCGCGACCAGGACCGCGCGACCTGCTTGAGCGGTGGGGCGATCGGCTTGATGGTCCCCAGATCGGGGCAGGTGCCGACCACCACCGCCACACCGGCCTCGCGGAGGCGGCGTACGCCCTCACCCAGCCGCTGCACCGACTGCGAGGGCAGCACCGTGTGGGTCACGTCGTTGGCGCCGATGAGGACCACCGCGACGTCGGGGTCGGTCGGCAGCGCCCGGTCGATCTGTGCGTCGAGGTCGGAGGTCTGGGCCCCGATGACGCCGAACGAGCGGAGATAGACACGCCGGTCCCCGTTGGTGGCCACGCCGGAGGCGAGCAGCGCACCCGGGGTCGCCTCGACGCGGTCGACGCCATAGCCGGCGGCGCTGGAGTCCCCGAGCAGCGCGATCTTGACGCCGGGACCGGGGCGGCCGCGGCCATACCAGCCGGTGGCGTCGGGCGGCCGTCGCCCGCCCGGCTCGCCGATCGTGCGGCGGGCCAGCTTGGCCTCGGCGCGGAGCAGGCCATAGAGCGCGCCGCCGAGCAGCGAGACGCCGCCACCGCCGTAGGCCGCGGCGGAGGCCAGCCTGCGGGCGGCGGAGGCCTTGCTCATGTCGACACTCTACGGATGCGGCCAGCATCGGTCGCACGCGTTAGGTTGACCCGATGGAGTACGTCGACTCGCTGCTCGAGCTCATCGGTGACACCCCCCTGCTGCGGCTCGCGCCCGTGCTCGAGGGCCCGGGCCACGAGGGCCTCGGCACGGCCGTCGGCCCGGTCGTGCTGGCCAAGCTGGAGTACCTCAACCCCGGCGGGTCGGTGAAGGACCGCATCGCGCTGCGCATGGTCGAGGCCGCCGAGGAGTCCGGGGAGCTCCAGCCGGGAGGCACGATCGTCGAGCCCACGTCGGGCAACACCGGCATCGGCCTCGCGCTGGTCGCCCAGGAGCGCGGCTACCACTGCGTCTTCGTGTGCCCCGACAAGGTGAGCGAGGACAAGCGCAGCGTCCTCAAGGCCTACGGCGCCGAGGTCGTGGTCTGCCCGACCGCCGTCGCGCCCGAGCACCCCGACTCCTACTACAGCGTCAGCGACCGGCTCGTCCGCGAGACGCCGGGCGCCTGGAAGCCCGACCAGTACTCCAACCAGCAGAACCCCCGCTCCCACTACGAGTCCACCGGCCCCGAGATCTGGCGGCAGACCGAGGGCCGCGTGACGCACTTCGTGTCCGGCGTCGGCACCGGCGGCACGATCAGCGGCACCGGCCGCTTCCTCAAGGAGCAGAACCCCGGCGTCCAGGTGGTCGGCGCCGACCCCGCCGGGTCGGTCTACTCCGGCGGCACCGGTCGCCCCTATCTCGTCGAGGGCGTCGGCGAGGACTTCTGGCCGACCACCTACGACCGCGAGGTCGCCGACCGGATCATCGAGGTCAGCGACGCCGACTCCTTCGCCATGACCCGGCGGCTCGCGCGCGAGGAGGGACTGCTGGTCGGCGGCTCCTCCGGCATGGCGGTGCACGCCGCGGTCCAGCTGGCACACGAGCTCGCCGGCACTCCCGAGGGGGAGGGGGCCGTGATCGTCGTGCTCCTGCCCGACGGCGGACGGGGCTACCTGTCGAAGGTCTTCAGCGACGCCTGGCTGGCGCAGTACGGCTTCGACGTCAACGGTGCCGCCCGCGCCGCGCAGACCGTCGGCGAGGTGCTCCGCGGCAAGTCCGGCGGTCTGCCCGACCTGGTGCACACCCACCCCAACGAGACGATCGCCGAGGCGGTCGCCATCCTCCAGGAGTACGGCGTCTCCCAGATGCCGGTCGTCCGCGCGGAGCCGCCGATCGTGGCGGCCGAGGTGGCCGGCTCGGTGTCCGAGCGCACGCTCCTCGAGGCGCTGTTCACCGGCGACGCGCGGCTGACCGACCCGGTCGAGTCCCACATGTCCGCGCCGCTGCCGACGATCGGCGCCACGGAGCCGGCGAGCGCGGCCGTCGACCTGCTCGAGAGCGCCGACGCCGTCCTCGTGCACGACGACGGCAAGCCGGTCGGCGTGCTGACCCGGCAGGACCTCCTGGCCTACGTGGCCCGGAGCTGACCGTGCCGGGCCTCCGGGGGAGCGCGCCGCGGCTGCGGCGGGCCGCCCTGGGTGCGCTGATCTCGGCCGTCGTCGTCACCGCGGTGATGGGGCTGGCGCTCGGCGACCGCCTGCACCTGCCGCGTCCCGGCGGGCGCTCGCCCGCCTATGTCGACGCGTCCGTCGTGCCGCGGGCGTGCGACCCGCTGCCCGACGACGTGCGACAGCGTGCCGTCTGCCGCGGGGTGTGGGTGCACGCGGCGAGGCGCGTGTTCGTCCCCCAGGGACTGGCGTTCGGGCCCGGCGGCGTCGCCTTCGTCTCCGGCTACCACCGCGGTCGCCCGGGCACCCGGCTCTGCGAGGTGCTGGTCGTGGACCCGCGCACCGGCCGGACGCTGCACCGGGTCCGCGAACTGCGCGGGTCGGTCGGGACCGCGGCCCCGATCGGCTGCCGGCACGGAGGTGGCCTCGCCCGCACGTCCGACGGTCTCTGGATCGCGCACTCGCGGCACCTGTGGCTCGTCGACGAGGACGCGCTGCTCGACGGCCGGTCGGTGGTGCTCCGGGGCTGGCGCATCCAGGCCCCGGTGCGCGGCTCGGCCCTGGTCAGCAGGGGAGCCTCCGTGGGGCTGGTGGGCTGGTCGGCGCGCCGCCCGATGCACGTCGACTGGCTGCGGGTCGCGGACCTGCTGGCTCCCGGCGTCACCGACGTGCGGCGCGAGGCCGCGCCGGCCAGCGCGTCGCCCTACGCTGTGCGCAAGGCCCCGTTCCTGGTCCAGGGCGCGACCTGGGGTCCGGGCGGGCTGTGGTTCGCCAGCAGCACGACTTACTGCGGGGTGCTGCACGAGCCGGGTGGCCGGACCCTCGCCTTCATCCCGGGCGCCGAGGGGATCGCGTTCCGCGGCCGCCGGCTGTGGGCGGTCAGCGAGTCGGGATCGGGCAGCTACCAGCACCAGGGTGGGCGCCCGAAGGTGCCCACCCTGGTGTCGTTGGTGCCTCGGCGGCTGGACCCGCGGACGCGGCCCGGCTGCTCCTGGCTCAGCGGTTGACCGAGACCTTCGCCTTGCCGACCGGCGGGGTCGCGGGCGCGGCGCCGAACGGCGAGAAGGTGGCGACCATGGACTCGGCGTGGATGAACGCCATGCCGGGACCGCACTCCTCGACCTTCAGCTCGAGGGTGTGCACTCCCCGGCCGACGACGCGGGCGCCGATCGGGTTGATGGCGCTGTCCTTGGTGCCGTCGTTCTCCAGGTTGGTGCTGGTGTCGGTGCCGGCGCGGAGGCCGTCGATCTCGACGTGACCGGTGAGGGTGCCCTCGTTGGCGTTGTCGGTGTCGCGGGCGGCGCCGACCTGACCGACGACCGAGACGACGCCGGTGCGGGGCGCCTTGAAGGTGCGGCTCAGCACGGTGGTGTAGGCGCAGGTGTCGAAGTCGTCGAAGACGGTGTCGTCGGCGAAGGACTGGATCTTGGTGAGCTGCCCGGCCTTCATGCCGCCGAGCTTCTCGGCGTTGTGCGCGTCGAAGAGGCCGTTGGCCATGGTCGGCGTGGTGAAGGCGAGAGCGCCGGCGGCCACGACGGCGGCGGCGGCGATGGTGGTGCGGCGAACCTTGGTGAGCATGAGGTGGTCCTCTCGTGGCTCCGGCACTCCGCCGGAGTGGTGTACCCCTGGACTCGGGGTGCTGACGGGGACATGAGGCCTCGGCCGGGCCGTCAGATACACGCTGCCTAGGATCGGCACCATGACCTGGGTCGCGGCGGTGGGCAGCGACCTGGCCGATCCCGGGGTCTCCGTGACCCTCCTGCTGGCGCTCGCGGCGCTGTGCGCCGGCTTCGTCGACGCCGTCGTCGGCGGAGGAGGGCTCATCCAGCTCCCGGCGCTCCTCGTGGGTCTTCCGGGGGCCGCGCCGGTGCAGGTGCTGGCGACCAACAAGCTCGCCTCGATCTGCGGCACGTCGGCCGCGGCGACCACCTATCTGCGCCTGGTGCGCCCCGATCCGCGCACCTTCGGGCCGCTGATGGCGCTCGCGTTCCTCGGGTCCCTGGGCGGGGCGCTGCTGGCCACCCGCATCCCGAAGTCGGCGTTCGACCCGCTCGTGCTGGCGGTGCTCGTCCTGGTGGGCGGCTGGGTGCTCCTGCGCCCGCAGCTGGGCGAGCTCACGGCGCTGCGCTTCGAGGGCCGCCGGCACCTCGCGGCGGCGATGGCGACCGGTGCCGTCGTCGGCTGCTGGGACGGTGCACTCGGCCCGGGCACCGGCTCGTTCTTCGTGATCTCCCTGGTCGGCCTGCTCGGCTATGGCTTCGTCGAGGCCTCCGCCAAGGCCCGGCTCGCCAACTGGGCCACCAACCTCGCGGCGCTGTGCGTCTTCGTCCCGCACGGAGCCGTGCTCTGGCGGGTGGGCCTGGTGATGGGTGCCGCCAACCTGGTCGGCGGCTACCTGGGTGCCCGCACGGCGGTGGCCCGCGGGTCCAGGTTCGTGCGAGGCTTCTTCATCGTCGTGGTGGCGGCGTTCGTCGTGCGCATCGGAGGGCAGGTGGCCGGGCTGTGGTGACCAGCTATCTCACCGTGGCCCGGCGCGGCGAGGCCGAGATCGAGGTCAAGCGCTCGCGGTTCCGGTGCACGCTGGCCCGGGTCCAGGACGAGGCCGCGGCCCGCGCCGTCGTCGACGACGCCCGGCGGCGGTTCTGGGACGCGCGGCACCACTGCTCGGCCTTCGTGCTCGGCCCGGACGCGTCGGTCATGCGGTCCAGCGACGACGGCGAGCCGGCCGGGACCGCCGGCGGCCCGATGCTCGCGGCCCTGCACGGACGCGAGGTGAGCGACGTCGTCGCCGTGGTGACGCGGTGGTTCGGCGGGGTCCTGCTCGGCGCCGGCGGCCTGGTCCGTGCGTACGGCGACGCCGTGCGGGCGGGGCTCGACGAGGTCGGGCTGCAGCGCCGTCAGCTCATGGGGGAGTGGTCGATGTCGCTGCACCACGCGGACGCCGCCCGGCTGGAGAGCGAGCTGAGGTCCCGAGGCGTCGGGATCGTCGACGTCGACCATGCGGCGCGGGTCGCGCTGCGCGTCGTCGTCCCCTCGGGCGGCGAGGAGGAACTGCACGCTCTCGTGGCCGAGCTGACCGGTGGTCGGGCCATCCCCGTTGCCGCCGGTGAGCGGTGGGTCGACGTTCCGGAGTGACGGGCGACAGGCCAGGAGCGTTGGGGCGTAGCCTCGGCTCATGAGCATCCCGGTGGACGTCGCGCGGCTCGACGAGGCCCTGGCGCACTTCGGCGCCGGCTATCTCCTGACGGTGACTCCCGAGGCGCGGACCAAGGTGCTGACGGTGGACGCGGTGGTCGAGGACGGTCGCCTGCGTGTCACCGGGCCGAGCTCGGGCTCGGCCCGCAACCTCGAGGCGAACCCGGCGGTGACCCTGGTGTTCCCGCCCGCGGAGGCGCACGGCTTCACGCTGATCGTCGACGGGACCGGCGCGTCGCGCGGCGAGGACTTCGTCGTGACGCCGGCGTCGGCGATCCTGCACCGTCCCTCGGCGCATGCCGACGGACCACCGCAGCCCGCCTTCACGCTCAGCCCGTGATGTAGACGAGCCCGGGTCCCTCGTCGCGGTAGGGGATCCCGACCGCGTCGAGCGCCTCGCGCCAGGAGCCCGTGCAGTCGGGGGCCGAGCCCTCGAAGCCGTGGTCGGCGGTCAGCAGGATCGTGACGTCGTCGAGGACCCCCAACGACTCGAGGTGGTCGAGGAAGGCCGACAGACGGGCGTCGGCCTGGCGCAGCGCGTCGCGCGCCATGTCGGAGCGAGGTCCGCCACCGTGGTGGCCGCAGTCGGTGACCACGTTGGCCCACCACGTCAGCACCGGTGCGGCCGACGGGTCGGCGAAGAGGTCCTTGACCTGCTGGAGCCCGAGGTCGTCGACGCGGACACCCCAGCGGAAGTAGCTGTCCTCGAGGTAGTCAGGGTTGCGCAGGAACGGAGAGGTGTGGGGATCGGGCAGGGCGTCGTCGAGGGCGTCCGCCCCGCTCTCGCCACTGGCGCGGATGAGTGCCATGGTGGAGTAGTCGGCGCCCCGGTCGATCGCCTCGTCGACGCTCGCGGTGCGCAGCCCGCCGGTGTCGCCCAGGTGGTCGGCCACCATCTCGAAGACCGTCCGGGCGCCGGGCAGCAGCCACTCCGCGCTGCGGTGCCAGGTGCTCTCGTCGTTGGGCACGACCCGCTCGCCCGTGCGGCGGTCGAAGTAGACGTTGCCCATCACGCCGTGCCGGCCCGGTCCGACGCCGGTCAGGATCGCGGTGTGGTTGGTCAGCGTGATGCTCGGGAACTCCGCGACCGCGCCGCCCCGGAAGGCCACGCCGCGCTCGACGAGCCGGGCGATGCCCGGCAGCTCGCCGGTCTCGGCGAGGTGGAGCAGGTCGCCGCAGTGGCCGCCGTCCCACAGGATGCCGATGACGTGGGTCCGGCTCGCCCCCGCCTCGAGGTGGCCGGTCTGCGGGCTGCCGTCGAGGGGGAGCCCGTCGGCGTCGCGGAGCTCCTCGTCGGCGACCCCCACGAGGTGGGCCAGGGTCGGGCCGACGTCCACCAGCCGCGCGTACTCCTCGACGAAGCCGCTGCGCCGGACGCCGGCACCGCTCAGGATGAACGGCGCGCGCGACTGGATGACGTCGAGGCTGCCGTGCTCCCCGACGTGGCCGCCCTCGTCGGGGAAGAAGTGCCGCGGCGTGTGCACGATCGCGAGGTCCGGGCTGCGGTCGGGGTTGGCGAAGAACGACAGCAGCCGGGTGGCCGCCAAGGGGTAGGCGTTCTCGGTCGACCGCGCCGGGGAGGGGGTGGCGACCTCCTTGTCATAGGGCAGGAACGCGAGGGGGTCCTCGCTGCCGAGGGGGTTGTCGCCGTCGATCACCTCGGCCGGCCCGTCGACGTGCAGGCGGACGCGTCCGACGCTGTTGGCGGCGTACGCCGTCCTGCCGCTCGCGGCGTCGCCCTCGACCCAGCAGACCAGGTCCACGATGTCGGCCAGGCCGGGGTCGCACAGGGCACGGACGAACGCCTCGCGCTGCTCGGGGGTTGCCATGGCGCCACCGTAGTGTCCTGGCCGTAGATTTGCCCGGCATGACGCCGTTCTGGCTGACCGCCTTCCTCGACTTCGCGGACGCCGACTTCGAGCGCGGGGTGCGCTTCTGGCGCGATGTCACCGGCTTCACCGTGTCAGCGCCGCGCGGTGGGTCCTCCGAGTTCGCGACGCTGGTGCCGCCGGACGGGGACGACTACCTGCGGGTGCAGCGTCTGGGCACCGGCCGGTCGCGCCTCCACCTGGACGTGCACGTCACCGACCCGCGGGCGGCCGCCGACCGAGCGGTGTCGCTGGGCGCGGAGGAGGTCTGCGACGTCGGGCACGTCGTCCTGCGCTCGCCGGGCGGCGTGACGTTCTGCTTCGTGACGCACCCGTCGTCGTCGCGGCCGACGCCGGTGGCGTGGCCCGGCGGGCACCGGTCGATGGTCTACCAGGTGTGCCTCGACCTGCCCCGCGCGTCCTATGACGCCGAGGCCCGCTTCTGGGCCGCCGTGCTGGCGGCCGACCCGGAGGTGCTGCCGCGCCGGCCCGAGTTCTCCTGGCTGCGTCCGGGACGGCAGCTGGCCCTCGACGTCCTGATGCAGCGGCTGGACCGCGTCTCGGGGCCTGCGGGGCTGCACCTCGACCTGGGCACGGACGTCCGGGAGCGGGAGGTGGCGCGGCACGTGGCGCTCGGGGCGGAGGCCTCGGTGGTCGAGGAGTTCTGGACCGTGATGCGCGACCCGGTCGGGACGACCTACTGCATCACCGACCGCGACCCCGCCACCGGCCGGCTCGTCTGAGCCCTCCCGGTCGTGCACAGATCGGCCGGAGGCCTTGGCGCGCGTTCGCTCTCCTACTATAATCGGTAGTATGTTCGACTATCTGTCATCTGCAAGCCCCGGCCGGGTCGCCGGGGTCGCAGACGTGGCCGCCTGGGGGGCTGCCCTGGCCGCGATCGAGCAGACGCCCGGCACCGGTGACCCCGCGGTCCTGGTCGACCTGCTGTCGGCGTTGGAGGACCTCAAGTCCGCCGCCTGTGCGGCCCAGGCGCGGGCCGCCGTCGCGTTCGCGGAGTCCTGCGAGCGGGCCGAGGCGGACGCCGGCGTCCCCGCGCGGCGACGCGGGGCCGGGATCGCCGCCCAGGTCGCGCTCGCCCGGCGGGAGTCCCCCCACCGCGGTGGCCGGCTCCTCGGGCTCGCCAGGGCCCTGGTCCGCGAGATGCCCGAGACCCTGGCCGCCCTCGACGCCGGCCTGCTCAACGAGTGGCGCGCCACCCTCGTCGTCCGCGAGACGGCATGCCTGGCCCTGGAGGACCGGGTCGCCATCGACACCGAGCTGTGGACGGACCCGACCGCCGTCGCGACCCTCGGTGACAAGGCGCTCGCCGCCCACGTGCGGGCGATGGCCTACCGGCTCGACCCGCACTCCGTGGTCGACCGCGCCGCCCGAGCCGCCTCGGAGCGGACGGTCACCCTGCGGCCGGCACCGGACACCATGACCTACCTGACCGCGCTGCTGCCGGTCGCCGAGGGCGTCGCCACCTACGCGGCCCTCACCCGCGCCGCGGACGGCCTCCGCGCCGAGGGCGACCCGCGCGGGCGTGGCCAGGCGATGGCCGACACCCTGGTCGAGCGCGTCACCGGACAGGCGAAGGCCTCCGACGTGCGGGTGCGCGTCAACCTGGTCATGACCGACACCACGCTGCTCGCCGGCTCTCCCGAGCCCGGCCTGGTCCCCGGCTTCGGACCCATCCCCGCGGCGGTCGCCCGTGACCTGACGCTGCGCGACCCGGCGCTGGCGACGCTGAGGCGCCTCTACACACATCCCGGGACCGGGCGGCTGGTCGCCATGGAGTCGCGGTCCCGGCTCTTCCCCGCCGCGCTCGCCGAGTTCGTGACGCTGCGGGACCAGACGTGCCGCACACCCTGGTGCGACGCACCGATCCGGCACCGTGACCACGTCGAGGACCATGCCCGCGGCGGCCCCACGACCGCGGTCAACGCCCAGGGGCTCTGCGAGGCCTGCTCCTATGCCAAGCAAGCACGAGGGTGGCGCTGCCGGCCCGGTGCCGGAGGCACCGTGGTGACGCGCACCCCCACCGGTCACTGCTACACCTCCCACACCCCCGACCCGCCCGGGCGACCACCACCGCGGCTCCGGTCCTCTCCGGAGGTCGAGGTCGTCACATCTCCCCTGAGGCTCGAGCTCGCCTACGACGCTGCCGCCTAGGGTGGGCGCATGTCGATCTTTGCCGAGCTGACGCCCCGGGTGTCCGAGGCCATCGAGCGCGCGCTCGGCCCGGAGTTCGGCGGGCAGGACCCGGTGCTGCGTCCCAGCCAGTTCGGCGACGTCCAGGCCAACGCCGCGCTGGCGCTGGCCAAGCGCGTCGGCCGGTCCCCGCGTGACCTGGCCGCCAGCATCGTGCGCGAGCTGGACCTCGACGGCCTGTGCGACACGGTCGAGGTCAGCGGTCCCGGCTTCGTCAACCTGGTGCTGAGCGACTCCTGGATCTCGCGGCTCGTGTCGGCCCAGGCTGCCGACCCTCGCCTGGGCGTCCCGGTGCAGGACCGCCAGCACATCCCCATCGACTACTCCGCCCCCAACGTCGCCAAGGAGATGCACGTCGGTCACCTCCGGACCACCGTGGTCGGTGACGCGCTCGCGCGGGTGCTCGAGCACCTCGGCCACCACGTGGTCCGGCAGAACCACATCGGCGACTGGGGCACCCCCTTCGGGATGCTCATCGAGCACCTCCTGGACGCCGGCGAGGACAGCGACGAGGCGCGGCTGGTGGAGTCCGACCCCAACGCGTTCTACCAGGCGGCCCGCACGGCCTTCGACGCCGACGAGGAGTTCGCCCGGCGCGCACGAGCGCGCGTGGTCCTGCTGCAGGGAGGCGACCCGGAGACGCTGCGGCTCTGGGGCGAGCTCGTCGAGCTGTCCAAGCACTACTTCAACCGCATCTACGGCCGGCTCGGGGTGACCCTGACCGACGACGACCTCGCCGGTGAGTCGTCCTACAACGCCGACCTGGCCGGCATCTGCGACGAGCTCGAGGCCGCCGGGCTCGCGACGGTCAGCGACGGGGCGCTCTGTGTGTTCCTCGACGGCTACACCGGCCGTGAGGGCAGGCCGGTGCCCCTGATCATCCGCAAGTCCGACGGCGGCTACGGCTATGCGACGACCGACCTGGCCACCGTCCGCCACCGGGTCGAGAGGCTGCACGCGGACCGCATCCTCTATGTGATCGGGGCGCCCCAGGCGCTGCACCTCACCATGGTCTGGGAGACCGCCCGTCGCGCCGGCTGGCTGCCCGACACCACGACCGTCGTCCACGTGCAGATCGGCAACGTGCTGGGCGACGACCGCAAGCTGCTCCGCACCCGCTCGGGTGCGCCGCTGCGCCTCATGACCCTCCTGGACGAGGCGGAGTCGACGGCCCGCGCGGTCATCGACGAGGCGCGGCCGGACCTCGACGAGCGGACGCGCGCCGCGATCGCGCCGCAGGTGGGCATCGGGGCGGTGAAGTACGCCGACCTCTCGGTGGCCCACGACAGCGAGTACGTCTTCGACCTCGACCGCATGGTGGCGCTGACCGGCAACACCGGCCCCTACCTGCAGTACGCCGCCGCCCGGATCCGGTCGATCTTCCGGACGGCCGGGCTGCGGGCCGGCGAGGTGGCGGACGGGATCGTCGTGGCCGCTCCCGAAGAACGGGCGCTCGCCCTGCTCCTCACCGAGTTCGCGACGGTCGTCGAGCAGGTCGGAGACCACCTCGAGCCCCACCGGCTGTGCGCCTACCTCTTCCAGCTGGCCCAGGCGTTCTCGGCGTTCTATGAGGCCTGCTCGGTGCTCAAGGCCGAGCCCGAGGTCCGCGCCTCCCGGCTCGCGCTGTGCGGTCTGACGCTGCGGGTCCTCGAGACGGGTCTCGACCTGCTGGGCCTGGAGTCGCCCGAGCGGATGTAGGACGGCGCGCCAAATCTCTGGCCGAGGCCCGACTGCTGCCGATAGCAGGTGCATGAGCGAAGCGACCGTGGCCGGCCCCGACCGTGCGCGCCGTCACCGGGCCGGCCGGATGGTCTGGTTCCTCGGGGTGGCGCTGCTCGCGGCCCGTGCCCTCTCCACCTGGATCGGCCAGCATCCGCCCGAGTGGGCCGCCAACGGGCTCCTGGCGGCGGCCGACGCCCTCATGTTCGTGGGGATCCTGCTGATGCCGCCCGTCTGGCGCAAGAAGCCGAAGAAGGCCTGAGCCTAGGGTTGGCCCATGACCGACGAGGTCGTCGCCGCCGACCCGGACCACGAGCGCACGCCGAGGCCCAGGGGCCGGGAGCCCGGGGACGTGACGTGATCCTCCCCAAGGTCCGCGACCCGCGTTTCGTGACCATCCGCCGCGGCGGCACCCTCACCGACGACGACCACCGTCGGCTGGCGCTCTGGGCGGCGACCAGCGCCGAGCACGTGCTGCCGCTCTTCGAGGCGGAGCGGCCCGAGGACCCCCGGCCGCGGGAGGCGATCGAGGCGGCCCGGGCCTGGGTGCGCGGCGAGCTGCCGATGATGCGGGCGCGGGCCGCCGGTGGTCACGCGATGGCGGCGGCTCGGGACCTGACGGGTGCGGCGCGGCATGCGGCGTTCGCCGCCGGTCAGGCCGGTGCGGTCGCGCATGTCGCGGCCCACGAGCTCGGCGCGGCGGCCTACGCGATCAAGGCCGCGCGCGCCGCCGTACCGACCGGGCAGAGTCACGTGGCGGGGCAGCGGGAGTGCGCGTGGCAACGTGAGCAGCTCCCGCCGGAGATCCGTGAGCTGGTGCTCGACGACCAGCGGCTGCGCAACGAGATCTGCTGGTCGGTCTTCGACTGCTGAGCGAGGCTCGGTCTCGAACCTCAGCCGACCTCGGCGTCACCGGTCTCGACGCGGGCGCGGATGCGCCGGAGGCCCACGCCGACCACGGGCAGGTAGGCGGGCGCCCACCACGGCACCGCGATCTCCACGCGGCACCGGCCGGGTCCCGTGGCCGTCACCGTGTGCGCGGTCGCCGGGACGCCGAGGACCTCCCACGACCAGGAGCGGCGCGAACCCGTGTCGTGCCAGTCGGTGACTCGGAAGCCGACCCAGGCTCCCACCGGCGTCCGCACCGAGCCGGTCGCCCCGGCCTTGAGGCGCCGGGTGCCGTCGTCGAGTCTCGCCGCCCGCACGCTCGGACCCCACGCCGGCCAGCGGTCGAGGTCGACCAGCTCCAGCCAGGCGCGCTCCGCGCCCCCCGCGATGTCGATGCCCAGCCGTGGTCCCACGGGTCGACGCTACGTCGCCGCCGAAGGGCCGGCCGCGGCCCGGTCTCCGGCGGTGAGGGCGGCAGGCCGGACACGCGACGCCCCCAGCAAGCGTCCCTCAGCAGCGTCAACCCGAGGACACCCGCCGCGCGGTGTGGGTCTGCCGCCCTCACCGGCTGCCTCAGCCAACCGCTGAGCGCCGGTGCCGCGCCACGGTCGGGAGGCCCCTGCCTGACGGGTCGAACGTCCCGGGAGACGGTCCAGACCGGGACCAAAGACCCTTCGCGGCGGGGGACGGCAGGGGCAGACTGAACGCCTGCAGGGGGACGGGCAACCGTGGACGGGAGAACACATGACAGCCTCCTGGCAGGTGAGCAGGACCGATGTGATGACCGCGACCGAGCGGGCCAACCGCCGGCTTCTCGTCATCGCGGAGCAGCTCGTCACCGAGTACGACGACGTCCCGACCGGATCGGTGCTGCGCTGCCTCTCCCGTGCGGTCGGCGCCGCCCGTGCCAAGGCGTGTGCCCCCGACGAGGTGCCGGAGCTGGCCGAAAGGCTGGCCCGAGACATGCTCGGCCGACGCCTCGAGCCCTGGGTCCCGGGGCCGCGTCCGAGCTGAGCCGCGTCACTCCCGGTGCGTCACCGAGAAGACGGCGGCCTGCGTCCGCCGCTCGAGGCCCAGCTTGGCCAGGATCGAGGAGACGTAGTTCTTGACGGTCTTCTCCGCGAGGAAGATCTCCTGGGCGATCTGCCGGTTGGTCAGGCCCTGTCCGATCAGCTCGAGGATCCGGCGCTCCTGGGGGGTCAGCGTGGCCAGCGCCGGGTCGGCGTCGGGCCCGCGGCGCAGGCGTTCGAGCACCTGGCCGGTGAGCGCCGGGTCGATGAGCGACTGCCCGGAGGCCACCCGGCGGACGGCCTCGACCAGGTCGTCGCCCCGGACCTGCTTGAGCAGGTAGCCCGCTGCGCCGGCCATGATGGCCTCGAAGAGGGCCTCGTCGTCGTCGTAGGACGTGAGGATCAGCGCGGTGACCGACGGACAGTGCGACCGCACCTCTCGGCACACGTCGATGCCCGAGCCGTCGGGGAGCCGGGTGTCCAGGATGGCGATGTCGGGGAGCACGGCGGGGATGCGCGCGACGGCCTCGCCTGCCGTGCCCGACTCTCCGACAACCGTCATGTCGGGCTCGTTCTCGAGCAGCTGGCGCAGCCCGCGGCGGACCAGCTCGTGGTCGTCGACCAGATAGACCGTGAGCGGATCTGGTCGCTTCGTGTCATTCACGGGGACCTACTCCTGAGATCTTCTGGGCGTGATGCTACGCGCGCCGGGGCCTTCCCCGCGGTTACTCGGGTCACATCCACGGGACCAAAGTCCCGAGTCCGACGGGACGAGTGCTCATCCGTCGGCGACCCGATGAGGGGAGGGTGGAGGCGATGACCCGTCGATGCTCGAGGCGCGGTGGGTCCGCGGGCGAACGGATGGCGAGATGAGTCGGCGCGCACAGCCCCAGCCAGGATGGCCGCTCCCCGGTGACGCGGCCGCCGAGGTGCGGCTGCTCGCCGAGCTGCTCGACGCGATCCCGGACCGCGTGGGCTATGTCGACCGGCACCGGGTGAGCCGCTACCGCAACCGTGCGATGCAGCAATTCCTGGGTCGCCCGGAGGACGACCGGCAGGGCGTCCCACTGCCAGAGCTGCTGGGACCGTCGCACTTCGCGGCCGTGGAGCGCTACGTCGACGGTGCCGTGGCCGGCGAGACCCAGTCGTTCGAGCGGACCATCGTGTCCTCCAGCGGCGACGAACGGCGCAGCGAGACGACCTACCTCCCCCGCGTGGGTCCGGACGGACCCGACGGCTTCTTCGTGGTGGTGGCCGACACCTCGCGGCGGGCGGAGGGCGAGTCGACGCGGGCCCGGGCCCTGATCCGCACCACGCTCCTCGAGGAGCGGGCCAGGATGGCGATCGCGATGCACGACGACGTCCTCCAGCGGCTCTTCGCCGTCGGGCTGGACCTGGAGCTCGTGACCGGACTGCCCGACGAGGCGGACCGCCGGGTGGAGGCCGCGCGCGCAGCGCTCCAGGACTGCATCGAGGGACTGCGCCTGACCATCAAGGAGCTGTCGCGCGGGGGAGGGCCCGCGTCGCCTCTGGGCGCTGTGGACACCCTGGTGAGCAACGTGGCTCAGCCGCTCGGAATCGAGCCGACCGTGGAGCACCGCGGGTCTTTCGACACGATGCCGGACCACCTCACCGAGCAGCTGCTGACGGTGCTCGCCGAAGCGCTCGACAACGTGGTGTGCCACGCGAACGCGACCGAGCTGGCGGTGACCCTGGTCGCCGAGGGGGGGGAGGTGGTGCTCACCGTGGCCGACAACGGGGTCGGCCTGGGGCACAGCATCCGGCTGGCCGGGGACAGCCCCGCCGCCGCCCGCAGCCTCGGTGTGATGCTCAACCAGGCCGTGCGGCTGGGCGGCACCCTGACGGCCGTCGACAACGACCCGCGCGGGACCGTCCTGACCTGGCGGGTTCCGCTGCCCGAGGCCCCGGCGAGGCCGCCCGAAACTCGAGCGACGCCGACGCTCTCACCCGGCTAGGTTGCGGGGCATGTCGACTCCCCGCACCGACCCACCGCTCGCCGCCGACGAGGTGACGATGCTCCGCTCGTTCCTCGACTTCTACCGCGCCACCCTGCGCCGCCAGGCCGAGGGGCTGACCCGTGAGCAGCTGGCGATCGCCCTGGCCCCGTCCACGATGACGTTGGGCGGCATGCTCAAGCACCTGGCGCTCGTCGAGGAGAGCTGGCTCGTCGAGACCTTCGGCGGGGAGCAGCTCGGCGCGCCCTGGGCCGACGTCGACTGGGAGGCCGACCCGGACTGGGACTGGCACTCGGCGGCCGACGACGACGCCTCCTCCCTCCTCGACCTGCATGCGCGCGCCGCCGCCGAGGTCGACCGACGGGTCGACGACGCCCTCGGCGGGGAAGGGCTCGACAGCCTGTCGGTCAAGCACAGCCGGCGGCGCCCCGACGAGCGCTTCTCGCTGCGCTGGATCCTCGTCCACCTGATCGAGGAGTACGCGCGGCACGCGGGCCACGCCGACCTCATCCGGGAGTCGATCGACGGCGCCACCGACCTGTGAGGACCTCCTCGTGAGCGGGACGATCCGGCCGGCCACCGCTGCCGACTGACGTCGACCAGCGCTCAGACCCTCATCGAGCCGGACAGCTCGGGCGCCCAGGTCAGCGCTGCGGCCTCGGCTGCCAGGTCGTCGAGTGCGCGGGCGGCGGACTCGGGGAAGGGCGCGAGCCGACGGGTGCCGAAGTCGACCCAGCCCTCGAGCGCCTCCATGCAGCCGGCGACCTCGGAGCGCGTGTCGTTGGCCAGATAGCTGACGAGGTGCAGCAGGGCTCCTGCGCGCCCGACGACCCGCAGCCGCACGGTGACGCGGTCCCCGACCAGCACCTCGCGCCGGTAGGTGATGTGCTGCTCGAGCGCGAACACGCCACCGATGCCCGCCTCGGCCTCGGCGGCCCCGATCCCCATGCCGCCATAGATCGCCCACTCGGCGTCGTCGTAGATGCCGAGATAGCTGCGGACGTTCATGTGACCGTTGAGGTCGCCGTACTCGGGCGGGACGGTCACCGGGGGAGCGGACGGGAGGTCCGACACGTCGTCGTACGACGGCAGTCTGCGCATGCGCCGATTGTGCCGTGCGGAAAGGGGTTGCGCGCGGGGCTAGCGTGATCGGGTGACCCTTGAAGGCTCCCTCACGGCACCCACGATCGGAACGCTCGGCGAGCTGCGCGCGTCGGGACACGTCCAGAAGCACCTCCGCCAGGAGATCCGCGACAACCTGCTGGCCAAGCTGCGCACCGGCGAGGACCCGTGGCCGGGCCTGCACGGCTTCGAGGGGACCGTCATCCCGCAGCTCGAGCGGGCGCTGATCGCCGGCCACGACGTCGTGCTGCTGGGCGAGCGCGGCCAGGGCAAGACCCGGCTGCTGCGCACGCTGGTGGGGCTCCTGGACGAGTGGACCCCGGTCATCGGCGGCAGCGAGATCGCCGAGCACCCCTTCGAGCCGATCACCGTGGAGTCCCGACGCCGCGCCGAGGAGCTCGGCGACGAGCTGCCGGTGGCGTGGCGGCACCGGGACGAGCGCTACGCCGAGAAGCTCGCCACCCCGGACACCTCGGTGGCCGACCTGATCGGTGACGTCGACCCGATCAAGGTCGCCGAGGGGCGTAGCCTGGGCGACCCGGAGACCATCCATTTCGGGCTCATCCCACGCTCGCACCGCGGCATCGTGGCCATCAACGAGCTGCCCGATCTCGCCGAGCGGATCCAGGTCGCGATGCTCAACGTGATGGAGGAGCGCGACATCCAGATCCGCGGCTATGTCCTGCGGCTGCCGCTCGACGTGCTGGTCGTGGCCTCGGCCAACCCCGAGGACTACACCAACCGCGGCCGCATCATCACCCCCCTCAAGGACCGGTTCGGCGCGGAGATCCGCACCCACTACCCCGTCGAGCTCGACGACGAGCTCGCGGTGATCCGGCAGGAGGCGCACCTGGTGGCCCGGGTGCCCGACCACCTGATCGAGATCCTCGCCCGGTTCACCCGCGCGCTGCGCGAGTCCAACGCGGTCGACCAGCGGTCCGGCGTGAGCGCGCGCTTCGCCATCGCCGGTGCCGAGACGATCGCGGCCGCCGCGCTGCGTCGCGCCACGTCGACCGGTGAGGACGAGGCGGTGGCGAGGGTCGTCGACCTCGAGACGGCCGTCGAGGTGCTCGGCGGCAAGGTCGAGTTCGAGACGGGGGAGGAGGGCCGCGAGCGCGAGATCCTCACCCACCTGCTCCGGACGGCCACCGCCGAGGCGGTCCGCGAGCACTTCCGCGGCCTCGACTTCCGGCTGCTCGTCGACGCGATCGAGAGCGGCTCGATGGTCGTGACGGGCGACCGGGTGCGGGCCCGGGACTTCCTGGCCGGGCTGCCCGTGCTGGGGGAGTCCGAGCTCTACGACCAGGTCTGCGACCGGCTCCAGGCGGGCAACGACGGTGAGCGTGCGGGCGCCATCGAGCTCGCTCTGGAGGGGCTCTACCTCGCGCGCAAGATCGGCAAGGAGTCCGACGGCGGGGAGACGGTCTACGGATGACAGGTCGCGACCTGCACCGCTCCCGCTACGGCCGCTATCTCGGCGGCGACCCGCTCGCGCCGCCGGTCGACCTCGCCGAGGCCCTGGACGCGATCGGCCAGGACGTGATGGCGGGCTACAGCCCCGAGCGGGCGATGCGCGAGTTCCTCCGCCGCGGAGGAGCCGGGCAGGACGGCCTCGACGACCTGGCCGCCCGCGTCGCCGCCAAGCGGCGCGAGCTGCTGCGCGAGCACCGGATGGACGGCACGCTGCAGGAGGTGCGCGAGCTGCTCGACCGAGCCGTCCTCAACGAGCGCAAGCAGCTGGCGCGGGACGTCACCATGGACGAGGGCGACCGGGCCCTGCGCGAGATGCAGATGGACGCGCTGCCTCCGAGCACGGCCGCGGCGGTCAACGAGCTGTCGACGTACGACTGGCAGAGCAGCGAGGCCCGTGAGGACTTCGAGCGCATCAAGGACCTGCTCGGCCGTGAGCTGCTCGACCAGCGCTTCGCCGGGATGAAGCAGGCCCTCGAGAACGCGACGGACGAGGACCGGGCCGCCGTCAACGCGATGCTCCAGGACCTCAACGAGCTCCTCGAGGCACACGGGCGGGGCGAGGACACCGCCGAGCAGTTCCAGGACTTCATGGACAAGCACGGCGCCTTCTTCCCGGAGAACCCCCAGAACGTCGAGGAGCTCGTCGACGCGCTCGCCTCGCGTGCGGCGGCCGCCCAGCGGATGCTCAACTCGATGACGGCAGCGCAGCGCGCGGAGCTGATGGCTCTGTCGGAGCAGGCGTTCGGGTCGCCCGAGCTCATGCAGTCGCTGTCCCAGCTGGACGCCAACCTGCGCGGCCTGCGGCCGGGCGAGGACTGGTCCGGCTCGGAACGGTTCGACGGCGAGCAGGGCATGGGCCTCGGCGACGGCACCGGCGTCCTCCAGGACCTCGCCGACCTCGACGCCCTGGCCGAGCAGCTCGCACAGTCCTACCCCGGCGCCCGGATGGACGACGTCGACCTCGACCTGCTGGCCCGCCAGCTCGGTGACGAGGCGGCCGTCGACGCACGGACGCTGGCCGAGCTCGAGCGCGCGCTGCGCGACTCGGGCTACCTCAAGCGCGGCAGCGACGGCCAGCTGCGGCTGTCGCCCAAGGCGATGCGACAGCTCGGCAAGGCGCTGCTGCGCGACGTCGCCGCGCGGATGTCGGGTCGCACGGGCCAGCGCGACATGCGGCAGGCCGGCGCGGCCGGGGAGCGCTCCGGTGCGACCCGCGAGTGGGCGTTCGGCGACACCGAGCCGTGGGACGTGACGCGGACGATGACCAACGCCGTACGGCGCTCCGCCGCCGAGGGTCGCGACCCGCGCGACCTCCGTCTCGACGTCCGCGACGTGGAGGTGCAGGAGACCGAGGCCCGCACGCAGGCCGCCGTCGCGCTGCTCGTGGACACGTCGTTCTCGATGGCGATGGACGGCCGCTGGGTGCCGATGAAGCGCACCGCCCTGGCGCTGCACACCCTCATCCGCTCGCGCTTCCGTGGCGACCACCTCCAGCTCATCGGCTTCGGCCGGCACGCCCAGGTGATGGACATCGAGGAGCTGACCGCGCTCGACGCGATGTGGGACAAGGGCACCAACCTGCACCACGCGCTGCTCCTGGCCAACCGACACTTCCGCAAGCACCCCTCGGCGCAGCCGGTGCTCCTCGTGGTCACCGACGGCGAGCCGACGTCCCACCTGGAGCCGGACGGTGAGGTGTTCTTCTCCTACCCGCCGCATCCCCTGACGGTGGCCTATGCCGTGCGCGAGCTCGACGCGGCGGGCCGGCTCGGCGCCCAGGCGACGTTCTTCCGGCTGGGCGAGGACCCCGGTCTCGCCCGGTTCATCGACCAGATGGCCAAGCGCGTCGACGGCCGGGTCGTCTCCCCCGAACTCGACGACCTCGGCGCGGCCGTGGTCGGGTCCTACCTCGGGTCGCGCGGCCCGGCATCGGCCTATCGCGAGCAGTTCGGCGGATGGTTCGGCTCGCGCGGCTTCTGGGTCGGCGACTGAGCCGAGCCGTCCGGCCGGGTCAGCTCACGCAGAGGCAGAACGGGTGACCGGCCGGGTCGAGGAAGACCCGGAAGGTCGTGCCGGGCTGGTGGTCGGCCTTCGTCGCGCCCAGCTCGAGGACCTCCGGCTCGCTGGACTCGAAGTCGAGGACCATGACGTCGAGGTGCAGCTGCTGGGGCCGCTCCTGCCCCGGCCAGACCGGGGGCTGGTAGCCCTCGACCCGCTGGAAGCAGATGCAGGAGCTCTGGTCCTCGGGCCGGATGTCGGCCCAGCCGCCGTCGTCGTCGACACTGACCTGCCAGCCGAGGAGGGCGCCATAGAACGCCGCCAGCGTGCCCGGGTCGGGGCAGTCGAACACGAACGAGGGATAACGTGCGATCGCCATCCGGCCACCCTAGACGGGTGCTCCGACAGTGCTGTCCGGCTCGCGCGCACGGTCCATCGCACGGAAGGACGGCAGCACGAGCGGGGCCATCGTCGCGGCGAAGTAGGCGATGCCGATGACCAGCAGGCCGGGGGAGAGGCCGATGCCCGCCACGACCAGGCCGCCCGTGAGGCCGCCGAGCGGCATCAGCCCCCAGGCGAGGGACGACGCCAAGGAGCTCACCCGGCCATAGACGTGGGCGGGGATCCGCTCATAGAACACCGCACCCAGGATCGGGTTGAGGAAGCCCGAGGCGAAGCCCCCGACGACACAGACGGCCAGCACGGCGCCGAGCGGGGCGCCGACGGCGAGCACGACGAAGCGCGGCAGTCCGGTGACGAGGAAGGCGAGCACATAGAGCTTGAAGCGCGGCAGGCGCTCGCCGTACGCCGCCGCCGCGAGCGCGCCGACGATGGAGGCGCCGGCGAACACCGAGAACACCAGGCCGACGGTGCCCGCGCCGCGCCCGGAGTCGTGGGCCCAGACCGGCACCAGGACCGCGCTGTAGGCGAGGTCGAGCAGGTTGGTGACCGCGACCATGAGCGAGAGCGCCAGCACCACGCTCTCCTGGCGCAGGAACCGCCACCCGGTGCGCAGCTGCGCCCAGTAGCCCTCCGCTGTACCCTCGTCGCGGTCGGCGGGCGGCCGCGCGACCAGCCGCCGAGTCGTCCAGCCGAGCACCAGCGCGCTGAGGCCGAAGGACGCCGCGTCGACCAGCAGTGCCGGGGCCGGGCCGATCAGGGCCACGAGCCCGCCGGCGAACGCGGCGCCGAGCATCGACGCCGTGCGCTCGACCCCACTGGTGAGACCGGTGGTCCGCTCCAGCGGGACGCCGGCCTCGGCCGAGACGGCCGGCACGAGGGTGTATTTCGCGGCGTCGCCCGGCCCGCGCAGAGCGCCGCCCAGGGCGACGAGCCCGAGGAGGACCGGGAGGGTGAGCAGGCCGACCGCGTGCAGCAACGGCACGAGCCCGACGGCCACCACGCTGGCCGCGTCGCACACGATGGCCACGCGTCGTCCGCCGACCCGGTCGATGACGGGCCGCCGAGCGCCTTGACCAGGACCAGCGGGGTCATCTCGGCGAACGCGACGAGACCCGTCTGGGTCGCCGAGCCGGTGGTGGTGAGGACGAACCAAGGCAGCGCGATCATCGACACCCGGGTGCCGGTCATCGAGATCGCCTCGGCGGTCAGCAGGCCGCGCAGCGGCAGCCTCGACGACGTCGCCGTCCCCGCTCGGGTCACGACAGCGCCTGCCCGGGCAGCGGGAACGTCGAGAGCTGGACGACGAACGGGGCCGCGCCCTCGGTGTCCTCCGGCTCGTCGGGCTCGGCCTCGACGACGGCGACCAGCGCCTTGAGGAGCGCCCGGGCACGCTGCGGTGTCAGGCGCACCGCCCAGTCGCTGATCGTGCTCGCCCGGCTCCAGTCCTCGGGAAGGAAGGGTCGTTCGTCGAGCGCCCGGTGCTGCTGCTCGGCATACATGACGGCGACCGCTCGCACATAGGCCGACATGGCCTCGGGGTCGCCGCCGTCGCCCTGGGTGCGGGTGCTCTGGTGAGCCGCCCGCCACCAGCGCTCACGGCCGTTGCCGAGCCCGGGGTCGTCGGCGATGAAGCCGTGCTGGGCGAGCTGACGCAGGTGGTAGGACGTGGCGCCCGTGTTGAGCCCGAGCCGCTCGGCGAGGGTGGTGGCCGTCGCGGGGCCCTCGATGCGCAGCATCCCGAGCATCCGCAGCCGGACCGGGTGTGCCAGGGCCTTGAGGCCGCTGGGGTCGGGGGAGACGGCGGAGGAGTCCATGTCCCCAGGCTAGATCACAAAGAAACCTTTGCAAAGATCAGTTTGCAATCTCCGCGGCTGCGTCGTCCTCGTCGGGGTCCTCGCCGTCCTCGGATCCGTCCTCCCGGGCGCCGCCACGCTCGCGACGGGGTCGGAACGAGTGGTGCACCCCGAGGACGCCCCGCACGGCCTCCTCGTCGAACGGCTCACCGAGCCACGCGAACAGCCCACGGAGGACGGTCGGGTCGGCGATGAACTCGTCGTAGACGATGTGGTAGGCCGCGTCCCCGAGCTCGTCGCGCAGGCGAAGCAGCATGGCCTCGCGCTCCCGGAGCTCCATGAGGGCCGCCGGGTCGTCGCCCCACCAGGCGCTTCGCGAGACCGAGCTCAGGTCCCGGGTGTTGACGACGAACCGGGCCTCGGGGAACACCTCCCGCAGCCAGGCCACGAACTCCGGCGTGTCGGGCTCGCCCCAGAGGATCTCCTTGAAGCCGGTCACCCGGGTGTCGGGCTCGGGCCTCAGGATGGTGGCGACCGCCAGCTTGCGGGCGAAGCGCAGCGCGGCGCGGTGGGCGTAGTTGTCCATCCCGAACAGGGGCGACGTCGTGTCGGAGGTGCCCTCCTCGGCGCCCCGCAGTCGCTGCTTGCGGCGCTGCACCCGGCGCTCGGCGACGCCGGTGGCGTCGTAGGCCCACACGTGCCGCAGGATCTGCCGGTTCTCACCCCGGATGAGGTAGCCCGGGATGCTGTTGAGGATGCCCTGCACCAGCGTCGAGCCCGAGCGGCCGTAGGTCACCACGAAGACGTAGCCGAGCTGTCGGTCGCGCTCGAACTCCGCGATCCGGGCGCGCGCCTGGTCACGCTCGGCGGTCAGTCGGGCGATCAGCTCGTCGCGCGGACGGAGGTGGCTGCGGGCCAGGCGGCGCGTGATGCGGCTCCACACGGCAGCGAGCCTAGTCCCTTCCGAGGCGAGGCTGCCCTCACCCTGCCGGGCGTGGGCGGTCAGCGGAAGAACGCGAGGTAGCGCTGCCGGTGGCCCTCCATCGTGGAGAAGTTCCCACCGACCACCACCCCCGTGGCGGTGACCGCGATGGTGCGCACGCCCCACACGCTGTTGACGACCGGCGCGAAGGTCGGGTCGGCGACACCGGTGGCGGCGTCGAGGACCTGCAGGCGCGAGGTCGAGGAGTCGAGCGCGCCCTCGGCGAACCCCGTCCAGACCTTGCCGCCGGCGTAGGTGACCTCGTGGACGTCGCCGACGACCTTGTGCCGCCACAGCCGCTGACCGGTCGCCGTCGACCAGGCGACGGCGCTGTTGATGTCGCCGCCGATGGCCCCGAAGAGCACCGTCCCGTCGGGGCTGATGTCCAGCGCGCGGGTGGTCGCGGGCTTCTCGACCCTGAAGGGCTTGAGGTTGCCGTTGGCCGCGTTGACGAGCGCCACCTTGGGCTGGGCCACGCCGTCGTAGGCGACGAAGTTGCCGGCGACATAGAGGTCGTTGCCGCTGCCGGCGGGGGGCGCGACGATCGCCCTGACCATGTCCTCCAGGACCGGCTTGAAACCGCCGGGTACGGCGCCCGACGTGGCAGCGACCTTGGTCAGGTAGGCCTGGCGCTTGCCGTTCACGCAGGTGAAGGTCCCGCCGACATAGAGCATGCCGTGGTCGACCTCGAGGGCTCGCACGGTGTTGTTCAGGTGGACGTCGAACTTCTTGTCCACGGCTCCCGTGCTCGCCGACAGCTTGACGAGCCGCTCCTCGTCCCGGCCGCCGACCGAGGTGAACTCGCCACCCGCCCACACGGTGTCGCCCTGCGCCTCGAGAGCCCAGACGACACCGTCGGCGTTGGGGCTCCACGGCAGCAGGGCACCCGTGGACGCCGAGAAGGCCGCGAGGTGCGGCCGCATCTGGGTCTGGCCCTTGGGGTCGACGACCTCGGTGAACCGTCCACCGACATAGACCGTGTCGCCGATCACAGTGGAGGCATAGACGGGACCGTTGACCTGCCACGAGGTCTCCGGGGTGTCGTCGATCACTCCGGCGTGTGCGGGAGCCGACACGGCGGACAGGGCAAGCAGGAGGGGCACGGCGCACAGGGCGCTACGCCCCGAGACAGTGAGGCGCATGTCGACCATTCTTGGGCGGGACACACGGGCTCCGCAGGCAAACAGGGATTTCGTGCCGGCGTGACTTCGACCGCCTCGCGTCCCGTCCACCGGCATGCAAACGGACGGATGTGGCAGGACCCGCCCGGGCCGGGTCGGCATGAGACGACTACGGACGAGGGTGGGCGTCAGCGGCGTGATCACCCTCACGGTTTGAGAGAAGCCCTTGTTTCATTGAGGATTCTCGCCCGGAACAGCCTTGAAACGGGCTCGTAACCTCGCCTGGGTAGCGTCGTCGACGACCCGCAAGATCTCCCCGTCCTCCTCGGAAGGGGAGTCGTCCTCTCCGCTGCACCTCCGGCGTCGTCCTGGCTCACGGCCGTCCTCTCACACACCCCAGAGGCCCCCTCTTGTCGATCACATCTCGGATGCATGGCCCTGCCATGCCATCGACCCTCCCGACCGGAACCACGCTGTCGGTCTTCGGCTGCGGCTACCTCGGTGCCGTGCACGCCGCGTGCATGGCCAGCATCGGCCACACCGTCGTCGGCGTCGACGTCGACGACGCCAAGGTGAGCTCCCTGGCGCAGGGCCGGGTGCCGTTCTTCGAGCCCGGCCTGCCGGAGCTGCTCGCCGACGCCCAGGGCACGGGTCGGCTGGTGTTCACCACTGACCCCTCCCAGGCTCGCGGCGCCTCGGTGCACTTCATCTGCGTGGGGACGCCGCAACGGCGCGGAGAGCTCGCCGCCGACGTCAGCTTCGTCGAGCGGGCCTTCGAGACGATCCTGGAGATCGCGCGGCCGGGCGACCTGGTCGTGGGCAAGTCGACCGTCCCGGTGGGAACGGCGGAGCGGCTCGCGGACCGGCTCGCGACGGAGCGGCCCGACGTGACGCTGGTGTGGAACCCGGAGTTCCTCCGCGAGGGCTATGCCGTCGAGGACACGCTGCGCCCCGACCGCCTCGTCTATGGCACGAGCTCCGCCGACCGCGACGCGGTGGTCCCGGTGCTGGACGCGGTCTATGCGCAGCCCATGGCCGAGGGCACCCCGCGCATCGTCACCGACTTCGCCACCGCCCAGCTGGTCAAGGTCGCCGCCAACTCGTTCCTGGCCACCAAGATCTCCTTCATCAACGCGATGGCGGAGATGTGCGAGGCCACCGGCGCCGACGTGACCCAGCTGGCCGACGCGATCGGCCACGACGACCGGATCGGCCGGCGCTTCCTCAACGCCGGCCTCGGGTTCGGGGGCGGTTGCCTGCCCAAGGACATCCGGGCGTTCATGGCTCGTGCCGGCGAGCTCGGGGTCGACCAGGCCCTGACGTTCCTCCACGAGGTCGACCAGATCAACATGCGCCGGCGCGTCCGCATGGTCGACCTGGCGCGGGAGGAGTCGGGCGGATCGATCGCCGGTCGCCGGATCGCCGTGCTCGGTGCGGCCTTCAAGCCGCACAGCGACGACGTCCGCGACTCGCCGGCACTCAACGTCGCCCGGCAGATGCAGCTGCAGGGAGCCGACGTCGTGGTCACCGACCCGCAGGCGGTGCCGACCGCCGAGCGCCTCCATCCCGAGCTCCGCTATGCGGCGACCGCCGAGGAGGCGGCCCAGGACGCGGACCTGGTGATGCTGCTGACCGAGTGGCCGGAGTATGTCGCCCTCGACCCGCTGGCCCTGGGCAAGCTGGTCGCCGACCGGCGCATCCTCGACGGCCGCAACGCCCTCGACCCCGAGCGCTGGCGGTTCGCCGACTGGAGCTACCGGGCCCTCGGCCGACCCTGACCCCGGCGGCGACGGCCGCCCCCTCATCCCCGTCGACGACAGCGCCGTCCTCGACGAGCCGTCCCGGTGCAGCGCACCGGCGCGCCCAGCCCACCCGCATCGCCTCCCTGTCGTGCGCCTTCGTGCGCCCCGAGAACCAAGGAGCCCCATGTCCATCAGCACCGACCGGGAAGCACCGGTCGTCCCCGACCAACGACGATCGGGCGGGCTGGCGACCCTGCCGGCGCCGGCGCCCACGTCCGTCCCGGAGACCGGCTCCGCGCTGCCGTCGCCGCCCACCGACGCCGAGAAGTGGTGGTATCTCGGGCGCCAGCACCGTTGGCTGCTCGCGCTCCAGGCCGTCTCGTTCGCGCTGATCGCCTACAGCGTGGCGCGGTTCGCGACCGCGGACGTGCGGCTGCTCCTCTTCCTCGTCCCGATGACCCTCTATGCCGTCACGCTGGTGATCTCGCTGTTCAGCGGCTCGCGTCGCCGGCGCTTCGACCGGGTCGACCACCTGATCACGGTGCACGGCTGGGCGCCCGCGGTGATGCCGTCGGTGACGGTGATGCTCCCCAGCGCCGGCGAGCCCCTCGACATCCTGCGCAACACCTACGGCCACGTCCGCCGGCTCGAGTGGGACGGTGACCTGGAGGTCCTCGTCCTCGACGACTCCGACCGGCCCGAGGTGGCCGCGATGGCCGCGGAGTTCGGCTTCCGCTACCTCGTGCGTCCCGACCGCGGCTTCCTCAAGAAGGCCGGCAACCTGCGCTTCGGCTACGAGAACAGCACCCACGACCTGATCGCGATCCTGGACGCCGACTTCTGCCCGCGTCCGGACTTCCTGCGCGAGCTGGCGCCGTACTTCGACGACCCGGCCGTGGGCATCGTGCAGTCCCCGCAGTTCTATGACACCCGACGCAAGGGCATGGGCTGGCTCGAGCGCTCGGCCGGTGCGACGCAGGAGCTCTTCTACCGCATGATCCAGCCGTCGCGGGACCGCGTCGGCGCGGCGATCTGCGTGGGCACCTGCGCGCTCTACCGGCGCGCCGCGCTGGAGCAGGCCGGCGGCTTCGCCCAGATCGGCCACTCCGAGGACGTGCACACCGGCGTCAAGCTGATGAAGGTCGGCTTCCGGGTGCAGTACGTCCCCGTGCTCCTCACCAAGGGCCTGTGCCCCGACGGCGTGGCGGCCTTCCTCAACCAGCAGTACCGCTGGTGCTCGGGCAGCATGGCGCTGCTGCGCGACAAGGAGTTCCACGAGACCTCCGCCCTGACCACGCGCCAGCGGCTCTGCTTCTGGGCCGGGTTCCTCTACTACATCTCGACCGCCGTCAACGCGGTCGTCGCGCCGCTGCCCGCTCTCGCCATGGTGTGGCTGCTGCCCTCCTGGGTCGAGCCGATGAACTCGATCTGGCTGGTCGGCGCGCTGAGCCTCTGGTTCGTCGTCCTGCCCCTGGTCATGCGGGGCAAGTGGCGCCTGCAGGTCCTGCGCGTGCAGCACCTCTACTCGTTCGCACACCTCACGGCGATCCGGCACATCCTCACCAACGGCACCCGTGAGTGGGTCGCGACCGGCGCGGTTTCCTCCGGCACCCCGCTCGCGCAGTCGATCGGGCGGACCGTGCGGTGGTACGTCGCGGCCACCCAGGTCCTGCTGTGGGTCGGCCTCGCACGCGGCGCCGCGGCCTACGGCCTGGACGAGTACTGGGTGATGATCGCGCTGGCGGTCGTCGCGGCCTATGTCCAGGTGCCGCTCATGTTCCTGCGGACCGGCGTCCGGCGCCCGCGCAGCGCGCGCCGGTCCTCCCGGCGCTCCGCCGATGCCCGTGCGGCCGTGGCCGTGCCCGCGCAGCGCGCGCCGGAGCCGACGCGGACCGCCGCGGCCGCGCCGCGCGCCGAGGCCGCTCCCGGACCGCGGGGGTTCCGGCCCGACATCCAGGGCCTGCGCGCGGTCGCGATCCTCTCGGTGGTGCTCTACCACGCGAACGTCCCGTTCATCACGGGCGGCTATGTCGGCGTCGACGTCTTCTTCGTGATCTCCGGGTTCCTCATCTCCGGACAGCTGCTGCGGCAGGTGGAGCGGACCGGGCGCATCGACCTCGTCGGCTTCTATGCCGGTCGCATGCGACGGCTGCTGCCGCCGCTCGTGATCGTGGTGCTGGCCACCGCCCTGGCGGCCCGGCTGTGGGACTCGATCTTCCACGTCCGCAGCGTGCTCACCGACGCGCTGTTCACCCTCGTCTATGGGATGAACTACCGTCTCGCCGCGGTCGGCGCCGACTACCAGAACGCCGACGGGCCGGTCTCACCGCTCCAGCACATGTGGTCGCTGGCGGTCGAGGAGCAGTTCTACATCGTGTGGCCCCTGCTGCTCGGCCTCGCCGCGTGGCTCGGCCGGCGGCACGTCCGCAAGCTCGTCGCGGTGCTCCTCGTCGCGGGCATCGCCGGGTCGCTCTGGTTCTCGGTGACCGACACCGAGTCCAACCCGATCCTGGCCTACTTCTCGCTGCACACGCGGCTGTGGCAGTTCGCGGTCGGCGCGATGGTCGCCCTGGTCGCCGCCCGTCTCTCGCGGATGCCCGCGTGGGTCGCGGTGCCGGCCTCGTGGCTGGGTCTCGCGGGCGTCCTGGTCGGCGTGTTCGCCTATGACTCGCACACGCCGTTCCCAGGAACGGCCGCCCTCGTGCCGACGCTGGCGACCGCGCTCGTCATCGCGGCGGGCTGCCGGCAGACGCGCCTCGGCGCCGAGCGGCTGCTCGACGTCCGGCCGGCCCAGGCCATCGGGCTCTACTCCTACGGCTGGTATCTCTGGCACTGGCCCATGGTCGTGCTCGTGCCCCTGGCGATGGACAACGAGCTGAGCTGGGTGCTCCTGCTCGAGGTGAGCGCGATCGCGCTCTGGTTCGCCGTCCTCACCCAGCACCTCGTGGAGAACCCCACCCGCCGCTCCCGTCTGCGGCTGCGCCGGTGGCTGGGCGTCGGCACGGTGAGCTCGGCCGTGACGGCCGCCCTGGTCGTGGCGCTGACGGTGACGATCCCGGCGTTCGTCGGGACCGGGGCGTCGGTGGCCGCGAGCACGCTTCGCTCCGGCGACGCTCGGCAGCTTCAGCTGACCCTCGCCAAGGCGGCGGCGATGAAGGCCGCGCCCGAGAACCTCAAACCCGGGGTCGATGACGCGGTCTCGGACCAGCCGGAGTCCAGTCGTGACGGGTGTCATGCGGACTACACCAAGGTGGAACAGCCCGACTGCGTCTACGGCGATCCCGAGGGCATGAAGACGCTGGTCCTGTTCGGCGACTCGCACGCCCAACAGTGGCTGCCTGCCCTGGATCTGCTGGGCAAGCGCCTGCACTGGAAGGTCGTGGCGTGGACCAAGGCTGCGTGTCCGATCGCCGACGTGACCGTCTACAACGACACCCTCGGACGCGAGTTCACCGAGTGCGAGGAGTGGCGCCAGCTGACGGCCGAGCGGATCGAGAACCTGTCCCCGGACAAGGTGATCGTGTCGCAGTCCGACGCGGTGATCGGCGACCAGGTCACCGACGTCGACTGGGCCGACGGGACGGCCCAGGCCGTGGCGAGGCTGCGTGGCTCGGGACTCGACATCGAGTACATCAAGGACACCCCACCGCTGCCGTACGGACAGGGTCCCGAGTGCGTGGCCACGCACCTCGACGACGTGGGTGCCTGCAACGTCCCGGTCGAGGACACCGACGTGTTCGAGAACCGGCGGGCTCGGCTCTACGACGCCCTCCATCAGGTCGGCATCCCGACGGTCGACACGCAGGACCTGATCTGTGGAAGCAAGGTGTGTCCGATGGTCGTCGAGAACATGCTCGTCTACCGGGACATGGGACACATCACGGCGACCTACAGCAGGTGGCTCGCCCCGATGCTCCAGTTCCTGTTCCAGCCGTCGGCGGGCGCGGCGACCGGCGGCTGATGAGGTCGCCCCGGGCCGTCGTCGCCGTGGTCGCGGTGACGATCGTGGTGGTGCTGGTGGCCGGAGCCCTGCTCTGGCGCCAGCACCTCCGCCCCGGCGACCCCTCTGGCAGGGGGCCGTCGGGGCCGTGGTTCGGATTTGAGGTGCCGGGCGCCGAAGTGGCCAAGGTCGACGACCTCGCGGACCGGCTGGGGTGCCGGCCGGCCGTCATGAGCCGCTTCGTCAAGCTGGACAGCAACCTCCAGGTCTCCGACCTCCAGCAGATGGCCGCGCAGGGTCGGATGCCCCTGCTCACCCTCGAGCCCTGGTCGTGGCGCAGCCGTCCGGGCTCGGTCGAGCCACGCTTCTCGCTGCAGAGCATCGTCGAGGGGCGACACGACGAGGACCTGTGGCGGATCGGCTCGGTCATCGAGCAGTACGGCGGCCCGGTGATGCTCCGCTTCGCCCACGAGATGAACGCCAACTGGTATCCGTGGGGGATGGGCGTCAACGAGAACACGCCCGACCGCTATGTCGCGGCCTGGGACCACGTGCACGCGCTCATCGAGAGGACCGGTGCCGACGTGTCGTGGGTCTGGTCACCCGTGGCCGCGTGGTGGCCGGACGCCGTACCGCTGCGCGACCTCTACCCGGGCGACGACGAGGTGGACGTGGTGGCGGCCAGCGGCTACGGCCGCCGGGACCTCGCGTCGACCATGAGCGACACCTTCGCGGCCTGGCACCACGAGGTCCGCAGGTTCACCGACAAGCCGGCCATCATCGCCGAGACCGGCGCTGACGAGGCCGTCCGCGACGCCTACCTCGACGACCTCGGTGAGTTCTTCGACCGCTACCCCGACGTCGACGGGTTCGTCTGGTTCGACACGTCTCCGGAGTCCACCGGGGCCACCGGCCGCTATGAGGTCAGCGACACCCAGGAGCACCTCGACCAGTTCCGCACGGCCCTGCGCAACGCCCACGTCGCCTGCGGGCCCGCGGACTGAGGCCACTGAGCACCGAAGCCCATGGCAGGGGTCTCGAGCCGTGTCACGATCAGCCCATGAGAGATCTGCGCAGGCTGGTCAGCGGCCTCGTCATCGTGTCCTTCTCCATCGCGGCGCTGCTCGGCATCGTCGCCCTCCTCGGTGGTGGTGACTTCGGGGAGAACGAGGTGCGGGTCCTCCTCACGACCGTGATCGTGGGCGTCGAGTCGGTCGCCGCCCTGTGCTACCTCTCGCTCGCCGGCCACCGGTTCGCCGCCGTCGGCGTGGTCGGTGGGCTCGCGTCGGTCGTGGCGACCGCACTCGCTCTGTGGCTGACATGGGGGGACATGGCCAGCTCCGACGCCTGGAAGAGCTTCTGGATCTTCGCCACCATCGCGGGGTCCCTGGCGCAGGCGTCCCTGCTGCTGGCCCTGGTGGGCCGCGACCGGGTCTCCCCGGCGCTGGGCGGGACCCTGCTCGCCATCGCGGTCGTTGCGGTGATGGTCGTCATCCCGATCGCCCAGGAGTCCGGCTTCGACGACGGCTACTGGCGGACCCTCGGGGTCGTCGCGATCCTCGACGTCCTCGGCACCGTCGTGCTGGCCGCGACCGGGGTGTTCCGCCGCGCCCCTCAGGGGCCCGCCGTCGTGCCGGTGCTCAGCCCGGAGGTCGAGGCCCGCCTCGTCCAGCTCGCCGCAGCGCGCGGGACGTCACCCAGCCAGCTCGTCGGCGAGGCCCTCGACGTGCTCCTCGCCGCGCGCTGACGGAGGTCGGCGCGCAGCACCGGTGGCGCCCCGGACCGGTCCGAGCACGGGCGCGGCCCGAGGCCCCTGGGTCAGGCGTCGGCCGGGAAGGGGACGCCGGTCTTGGCGTGGCAGCGGTAGCCGTGGGGGTTCTTGTGGAGGTACTGCTGGTGGTAGTCCTCGGCATAGAAGTAGGGCGCGCCGCCGAGCTCCTGGGCGGGTGCGATCTCGGTGGTGACCGGGTCGAAGCCCCGCTCGGCCAGGACGGCGCCGTAGCGCGCGGTCAGGTCGCGCGCGACCTGCTCCTGCCCGGGGGTGGTGAAGTAGATCGCCGAGCGGTACTGCGTGCCGACGTCGTTGCCCTGGCGCATGCCCTGGGTCGGGTCGTGCACCTCGAAGAACGTCTTGACGAGCTCGGCGAAGGAGACGACCGACGGGTCGAAGACCACGCGGACGGCCTCGGTGTGCCCGGTCCGTCCGGAGCAGACCTCCTCGTAGGACGGGTGCGGCGTGATGCCGCCGGCATAGCCCACCGAGGTGGACCACACGCCGGGCAGCTGCCAGAAGACCTCCTCGGCGCCCCAGAAGCACCCGAGCCCGAACACGGCGACCTCGAGGCCCGGCGGGACCTCGTCGGTGACCAGCGGCGCGTCGAGGACCAGGTGCCGGTCGGCGAGCCGGAACGGGCTCGTCGGGCGTCCGGGCAGGGCCTGCTCGGTGGTGGGCAGCGTCGACTTGTCGCGGGTGAAGAACACGGGGACCTCCTCGTTCGGGTGGTGCCTCGTTCAACACCGCCGGCCGCCCGATCGTTCCCACCCGCGCGGACTCTCAGGCCCCTGTCAGGATGGGGCGGAAGCGCCGACGAGCCGAGGAGGAGCCGTGATCTTCATCTGCGTGAAGTGGAAGGTCAAGCCGGAGTACGCCGACCAGTGGGTGGAGCTCACCCGTGAGTTCACCGAGGCGACCCGCGCCGAGCCCGGCAACCTCTTCTTCGACTGGTCGCGCAGCGTGGACGACCCGAACCTCTTCGTCCTCGTCGAGGCCTTCAAGGACGACGCCGCCGAGGCCCACGTGACCTCCGCGCACTTCGCCCGGGCCCAGGCCGAGCTGCCGCAGTATGTCCAGGAGACCCCGCTGATCCGCAACGTGGTCATGGAGGGCGACCACTGGGACCGTCTCGGCGAGTTCGGCGTTGCTCACGAAGGTTGAGCAAGCGCGCGACCGAGCTCGCGAGGTCGAGACCGCGCGTCGAAACCCATCAGGTCGTACGCCGCCGGTAGGCCGCCATCGCCAGGGCATAGGCGACCACCAGGATCCCGACGCACCAGCCGAGCGCACCCCAGATGCCCGACCCGACCGGCTGTCCCGTGAGCAGGTCGCGGACCGTGTCGACGATCGCGGTCACCGGCTGGTGCTCGGCGAACGCCCGCACGGGCCCGGGCATCGTGTCGGTGGGCACGAACGCCGAGCTGACGAACGGCAGCAGGATGAGCGGGTAGGAGAACGCGCTGGCCCCGTCGATGCTGCTGGCGGTCAGGCCGGGGATGACCGCGATCCAGGTCAGCGCCAGCGTGAGGAGGGCCAGGATGCCCGCGACCCCGAGCCAGGCGAGCACGCCGGCGGACGAGCGGAAGCCCATCAGCAGCGCGACCAGGACGACCACCACGATCGAGATCGCGTTGGCGACGAGCGAGGTCAGCACGTGGGCCCACAGCACGGAGGACCTGGCGATCGGCATGGACTGGAACCGCTCGAAGATGCCGCTCTGCATGTCCAGGAAGATCCGGAACGCGGTGTAGGAGATCCCCGAGGCGATGGTGATGACCAGGATGCCGGGGAGCAGGTAGGCGACGTAGGACCCGGTGCCCGTGTCGATCGCGCCGCCGAAGACATAGACGAACAGCAGCATGAACGCGATCGGCATCACCGTGGTCGTGATCACGGTGTCGACGCTGCGCGCGATGTGGCGCAGCGACCGCCCGAGCAGGACGGCGGTGTCGCCGAGGACGTGACCCGCGACGACGGGGCGTGCGGGCGACACGGGGGACACGGGGGACAGAGTGGTCATCGCGTGGCTCCTGGGTGGGTGTCGGCGCCGACGATCGCGAAGAAGACGTCCTCGAGGCTGGGCTGCCTCTCGACGTACTCGACCTCGGCCGGAGGCAGCAGCGCCTTGAGCTCGGCCAGGGTGCCGTCGACGATGATGCGGCCCTCGTGCAGGATCGCGACCCGGTCGGCGAGCTGCTCGGCCTCGTCGAGGGACTGCGTGGTCAGCAGCACCGTGGTGCCGCGACCGGCGAGCTCCCTGACGGCCTGCCACACCTCGAGCCGTGCCTGCGGGTCCAGCCCGGTGGTCGGCTCGTCGAGGAAGACCACGGGCGGGTCGCCGATGAGGCTCATGGCGATGTCGAGGCGACGCCGCATGCCGCCGGAGTAGGTCGCCACGCGCCGGGCGCCGGCGCCGCTCAGGGCGAACCGCTCGAGGAGCTCGTCGGCGACGCGGTCCGGGTCGGGCAGGTGCCGCAGCCGCGCGACGAGCACGAGGTTCTCGCGACCGGTCAGGACCTCGTCGACGGCAGCGAACTGCCCGGTCAGGCTGATGGAGCCGCGCACCCGGGCCGCCTCGCCGGCGACGTCGAAGCCGTTGACCTCGGCGGTGCCGGCGTCGGCGCGGAGCAGGGTCGACAGGATCCTGACGACGGTGGTCTTGCCGGCACCGTTGGAGCCGAGCAGCGCGACGATGCTGCCGCGAGCCAGGTCGAGGTCGACCCCGCGCAGCACCGTCAGGTCGCCGTACGACTTCTCGAGCCCGCGCACCCGGACCGCGGTGTCGGTGGTCACGACCCCTCGCCCCGCTCCGCGTCCTCGACGGCCTGGGCCAGCCGCGTCCGCTCCTTGTCGATCCACCGCTTGCCCGTGTAGGCCGCCGCGAACGTCTCCGCGAAGTCGACCGGGTCGTCGCCGACGACCGCGCGCACCGGGGTGCCGTCGGCCGCGGCGCGCTCCCAGAGGTCGCCGAGGTCGTTGAACATCGTGACGATGGTGTCGCCGTCGGTGACGCCACCGGCATACATCAGGTAGCGCTGGACCGCCTTGGCGACAGCCCGGTAGGGCTCAGGCAGCCGGTCGACGCGTGCGGTGTAGTGCCGCCACTGCTTCTTCTGCTCGAGCGGTCCGGTGACCAGCTCGATCCACTTCGCGGCCATGGTCATCTGCCTCCTTCGCGGAGCTGGTCGAGACGTTCCGAGAGGAAGCTCCAGGTCCTCCAGAACTCGTCGAGCTGGCTGTGTCCCTGCGCGTTGAGGGAGTAGACCTTGCGCGGCGGCCCCTTCTCGGACGGGACCTTCTCCACGTCCACCAGGCCGCGCTGCTCGACACGCACGAGCAGGGCGTAGACGGTGCCCTCGGCGATGTCGGCGAACCCCTTGTCGCGCAGCCACGCGGTGATCTCGTAGCCGTAGGCGGGCCGCCCGGCCAGGAGCGCGAGGACGATGCCCTCGAGCGTCCCCTTGAGCATCTCCGTCAGCTGCTTGCCCACGGAGCACCTCCCTCGGTCGCGACTACTCAGTGTTGCTGACTACTAGTAGATAGTAACACTGAGTAGCGGTCGCGCAAGGGTGCAGCGGTCGCAGCCTTGCTCAACCCGCGTGAGCCACGCCGAGCGCGCTGACGCGCGCTCGGCTGCTCACGCGAACCCGGGGAGCAGCTCCTCGAGGATGGCCCGGAACGGGGCCTCGGCGCCGAGCTGGCTGAGCAGGCCGATGCCGCCCAGCCAGGTGCGGTGGATGAGCACGTAGGAGGGCGGCAGGTTGAGCTTGGTCGCCACCGTGAACGTCGGGTTGCGCGGGTCGTTGAGGCGCTCGAACTGGCCGCGCATCCACTCCCGGTTGAAGCGGAACCGCTCGGTGCGGGTCGGCTCGACGAACGGGGCGAGATAGTCGAGCACCAGCTGCGGGTCGACCTTGATGTTGTCGCGGATGAACCCCTCGCGGCGCAGGCCCTCGACGAGCTCGTCGGGGTCCTCGTGGCTCGCGACGCGCAGCAGCCGGCCCATCGCGGCCGGGAGGGCGCGGTCGGGCAGCCGCGCGACGGCGCCGAAGTCGAGCACCCCGAGGCGGCCGGGAGACCCGTCCTCGAGGGGCAGCACCCGGAAGTTCCCGGGGTGCGGGTCGGCGTGCAGCATGCCGGTGCGCGCGGGACCGGCGAACAGGAACCGCACGAGCAGCTCGCCGTAGTGGTCGCGCTCCTCCTGGCTGCCGTCGGCGATCACCGTCGCCAGGGACGCCGGGCTCTCCATCCACTCCGTGACGAGCACGGTGCGGCCGGTCTCGACGACGGAGGGGACGACGATGTCCGGGTCGTCGGCGAACGCGTCGGCGAAGGCCTGCTGGGCCTCGGCCTCGAGGTGGTAGTCGAGCTCCTCGCCCGCGCGGGCCTGGATCTCGGCGATCAGCGGCTTGATGTCCATGCCCGGGAAGACCGGTCCGACCGTGCGGGCGAGCCGCGCCAGCTGCCGCAGGTCGCCGAGCAAGGCGTCGCCGGCGCCGGGGTACTGCACCTTCACCGCGACCTCGCGCCCGTCGTGCCAGGTGCCGCGGTGGACCTGGCCGATGGACGCGGCCGCGGTCGGGCCGCCGCTCAGCCGCACGAGCCGCTCGCGCCAGTCGGGACCGAGCTCCTTGGCGATCTCGTCGCGCACCGTCTGCGTCGGCATCGGGGGAGCCGAGTCCTGCAGTGCCACGAGGTGCTCGCGGTAGGGGGCCGCGATCTCGTCGGGCAGCGCGGCCTCGAGCACCGAGAGCGCCTGGCCGAACTTCATCGCCCCGCCCTTGAGCTCGCCGAGGGTCCGGAACAGCTGCTCGGCGGTCCGCTGCTGGACGTCGGTGAGCACCGCCTCCGCCGACTTGCCGCCCAGCCGCTTGCCCAGCCCCAGGGCCGTGCGGCCGGCGTAGCCGACCGGGAGCGCCGCGAGCCGCGCCGTACGCGTGATGGCTCTGCGGGGCAGCTCGGTCATGCGTCGATTGTCCCATCGACCCGGTTGGGCGGCCACGCGGTTACGCTGCGGCCATGGAGACCAGCTGCGTGTTCACGGTCGATGAGTTCGTGCCCGGGGAGTGGGAGCCGGAGGTTCCGACCGCGCTCGGCACGGGCAACGCCCGCATGGTCAAGACGTTCACCGGCGGCGTCGAGGGCCGTGCGGTGACCCAGTTCAGCTTCTGCTTCGACAACGACTCCGGGGTCGGCAGCTATGTCGCCACCGAGTCGTTCGAGGGCACCGTCGACGGCCGCCGCGGCACGTTCAACTTCATCCACTCCGCGACCACCCTCGGCGGCGGCGAGCGGCTGCACCCGCTGTTCGTGATCGTCCCTCGCAGCGGCACCGGCGAGCTGGCCGGCATCTCGGGGACCGGCGACCTGGTCATCGACGATGACGGCACCCACCGGATGTCCTTCGACTACGAGCTGGGCTGACCCGACGGCTAGGGTCGGCCGGGTGAGCGAGCAGCAGCACCGGAGCAAGTCCGGCTTCGAGACCCGAGCGATCCATGCGGGCTATGAGCCCGACCCGATGACCGGCGCGGTGATCCCGCCGATCTATGCCACGTCGACCTACAAGCAGGACGGCGTGGGCGGGCTGCGCGGCGGCTACGAGTACAGCCGCTCGGCCAACCCCACCCGTACGGCGCTCGAGGGCAACCTCGCGGCGCTCGAGGAGGGGGAGCGCGGGTTCGCCTTCGCCTCGGGGCTGGCGGCCGAGGACACCCTCGTGCGCACGGTGTGCCGCCCCGGCGACCACGTGGTGCTGCCCGACGACGCCTACGGCGGCACGTTCCGGCTCTTCGACAAGGTCGAGCGGAGCTGGGGTCTCGTCCACGACCCCGCTCCGGCCGCCGACCTCGACGCCGTGCGTCGCGCCGTACGGCCGGGGGAGACCAGGCTCGTCTGGGTCGAGACGCCCACCAACCCGCTGCTCAACATCGGCGACATCGAGGCGCTCGCCGGGATCGCCCACGAGGCCGGGGCGCTGCTGGTCGTCGACAACACCTTCGCCTCGCCCTACCTCCAGCAGCCGCTCACGCTCGGCGCCGACGTGGTGTTGCACTCGACGACGAAGTACTGCGGCGGCCACTCCGACGTCGTGGGGGGAGCCCTCGTCGTGCGCGACCTGGACCTCGCCGAGCAGATCGAGTTCCACCAGAACGCGATGGGCGCGGTGGCGGGTCCGTTCGACGCCTGGCTGGTGCTGCGCGGGCTCAAGACGCTCGGCGTCCGCATGGACCGGCACTGCGACAACGCCGAGAAGGCGGTCGAGTTCCTGACCGGGCACCCGGCCGTGACGCAGGTGTTCTACCCCGGCCTGCCCGAGCACCCGGGCCACGAGGTGGCCGCGCGGCAGATGAAGCGGTTCGGCGGCATCGTCAGCTTCCGGGTCGCCGGGGGCGAGCAGCAGGCTCTCGACATCTGCGGGCGCGCCGAGGTGTTCACCCTCGGCGAGTCGCTCGGCGGCGTCGAGAGCCTCATCGAGCACCCCGGCCGGATGACCCACGCCTCGGTCGCCGGCACGGCGCTCGAGGTGCCCTCGGACCTGGTGCGGCTGTCTGTCGGCATCGAGACCGTCGACGACCTGATCGCGGACCTGGACCGTGCCCTCGGCAGCGCCTGAGGCGGTCATCTGCGTCGACTTCGGCTCGACGTTCACCAAGGCCACCCTGGTCGACCTGGTCACCGGCACGATCGCGGCGGCCGCGTCCCACCCGACCACGATCGAGACCGACGTGCTGGACGGCTACGACGCCTGCCTGGCGGCTCTCACCGAGCAGGACGCCCGGGCCGCCGAGGCGGGCGTGCTCGCCTGCTCCAGTGCCGGGGGAGGGCTGCGGATCGCGGTCGTCGGCAACGAGGAGCTCGTCACCGCGGAGGCCGGACGCCGGGTCGCGCTCTCGAGCGGCGGCCGGGTGGTCGGCGTCTTCGCGGCCAGTCGGCACGACCCGCTCGACGGGCTGGCCGACGTGGCCCCCGACGTGGTCCTGCTGACCGGCGGCACCGACGGCGGCAACAGCGAGGCGCTCCTGGCGTGTGCCCGCGAGCTGGTGGACGTCGGGTGGCGCGGCCCGGTGGTCGTGGCCGGCAACGCCGACGCGCGCGACGAGGTGGGGGCGATCCTCGCCGGGGCGGGCGTCCCTGCGGTCGTCACCGACAACGTGGTGCCCAAGATCGGCGTGCTCCGGCCCGACGGTGCCCGGGCCGCGATCCGGGAGATGTTCCTCGCCCACGTGATCGGGGGCAAGCACCTCAGCGCGCGGTCCGACTTCACCGCGATGGTCACGGGCGCGACCCCCGACATCGTGCTCACCGGCGTCGAGCTGCTCGCGCGCGGACTCGACGAGCAGCACCCGGGCGCCGGGGACGTCGTGGTCGTCGACGTCGGGGGAGCGACCACCGACGTGCACTCGGTCGTCGAGCTCGACCCCGAGGACTCGTCGGTCGAGGACGGCCTGGGCCGCGAGGTGGTCGCGACGACGCCGGTGACCCGGACCGTCGAGGGCGACCTCGGCATGCGCTGGTCCGCGGTGTCCACGGTCCAGGCCGCGGAGCTCGACGAGCTCGCGGAGGCCGCCGTACGACGTCATGACGACCCGGCCTTCCTCCCGGACTTCGACCGCGAGCGCGACGTCGACGAGGCGATCGCGCGCGCCGCGGTCGGCCTGGCGCTGCGCCGGCACGCCGGACGCAGCCGCGTCGTCGTCAGCCCCGAGGGGCGGGTCGTGGAGCGGACCGGCAAGGATCTGCGGGAGGTCGACCTGCTCGTCGGCTCCGGCGGGGTCCTGCGCAACGGGCGACCCGGGGTGGCCGGCCGGGTGTTCGACGGCAGCCTCGGGGCCGACATCGAGGGAGGCTGGCAGCTGCCCCGCCGCGCCGTCGTGGTCGTGGACCACGACTATGTGCTCGCCGCCGCCGGACTGCTGGCGCGACCACATCCGCAGGCCGCCTACCGGCTCGCCTCGACCCTGGTGCCGCGGCCCGCTCGGTAACGTAGCCGGGGTGAGCGCCGAGCCCGAGGTCCCAGAGCTGCCCGAGGAGCCGGGCGGCGCGCCCGAACCGCCCAGCTCGGACGACCGCGAGGACGGTCGGCGCCTCACCCAGCAGCTGGCCCACCAGTGGGCCGTGCTGCGGGCCGAGCGCCGTGCCGAGCGCGTCGAGCCGGTGCGGGCCGGGACGTCCAACTTCAGCAGGGCGCAGGTCCCCTGGGGCGTCGACCTCGCCGCGGCCTGGGCGTGGCGCTTCCTGGTCATCGTGGCGGCCGGCTATGCCGTGTTCTGGACGCTGCGGCACTTCGCGGTCATCACCATGCCCGTCGTGGTCGCCCTCCTGATCGCCGCCCTGATGACGCCGCTCGTGCGCTGGATGAGCGAGCTCGGCATCCCCCGCGGGGTGTCGTCGATTCTCGTGGTCGCGGGTGGCATCGCCGGGGTCGCGGCGCTGCTCACCTTCGCCGGCCAGCAGGTCGCCAACGGCGCGTCCGACCTGGCCGACCAGGTCGTGCAGGGGCTCGACGAGGTCAAGAACTGGCTCAAGGACGGACCGCTCCATGCGAGCGACAGCCAGATCAACAGCTACATCGACCAGGCACAGACCTCATTGAAGAACTGGTCGCAGGGCGGCTCGCTGCTCACCCGGGTGACCGAGCTGGGCGTCACCCTGAGCCACGTGCTGGCCGGCTTCTTCATCGTGCTGTTCTCGACCTACTTCTTCCTGGCCGACGGCGACCGCATCTGGGCCTGGGCCGTGCGGCTCGCTCCGCGGGCCGCCCGCGAGCGCGTCGACTCCTCCGGCCGGGTCGCCTGGGTGTCGCTGACCCAGTTCGTGCGGGCCACGGTCATCGTGGCGCTGACCGACGCCCTCGGCGTGATGGCCGTGGCCGCGATCCTGGGCGTCCCGTTCGTGCTGGCGATCGGCGTGCTCGTGTTCCTCGGCGCCTTCGTGCCGATGGTCGGCGCCACCGTGGCCGGGACGGTCGCGATCCTCGTGGCCCTGGTCGACCAGGGGCCCTATGTCGCGTTGTTCATGCTGCTCGGCGTCATCGCGGTCCAGCAGTTCGAGGGACACGTGCTCCAGCCGTTCCTCATGGGGCGCTTCGTCTCCATCCATCCGCTCGGCATCATCATCGCGATCGGGTGCGGGGTCCTCGTGGCGGGTGTCGCCGGAGCGCTGATCGCCGTACCCTTCGCGGCAGCGCTCAACGCCGTCGTCAACCACCTCGCCGGCTATGGGGCGCCGACCGAAGTCCCCGAGGAGGCACCCCTCGCGGACGACGTCGCCCACGACGTACGCGAGGAGCCCACCCCGTGACCGACATCTCCCGTGTCGGCCTGGCCGACATCCAGGCCGCCGCCGAGCTGATCGACGGCATCGCCACCAAGACCCCCACGCGCCACGCCCGCTGGCTCGCCGACCTCGTCGGCGGGCCGGTGCGGCTCAAGCTCGAGAACCTCCAGCGCACGGGCTCCTTCAAGCCGCGCGGCGCCTATGTCCGGCTGTCACGGCTGACGGAGGAGGAGCGGGCGGCCGGTGTCGTCGCGGCCTCGGCCGGCAACCACGCCCAGGGCGTCGCGATGTCCGCTCAGCGGCTCGGGATCAGGTCCACGATCTTCATGCCCGAGGGTGCGCCGATCCCCAAGGTCAACGCGACCAAGGGCTATGGCGCCGAGGTGGTCTTCCACGGCCCCTACCTCGACCAGGCGATCGTGAAGGCCAAGGAGTTCGCCGAGGAGACCGGAGCGGTCTTCATCTCCCCGTTCGACCACGTCGACATCGTCGCGGGCCAGGGCACCTGCGGGCTCGAGATCCTCGAGCAGGCGCCCGAGCTGCGCACCCTGATCGTGCCCACCGGCGGCGGTGGGCTGCTGGCCGGGATCGCCATCGCGGTCAAGGCGCTGCGACCCGACGTCCGCGTCGTCGGTGTGCAGGCCGAGACCGCGGCCGCGTTCCCCGTGTCGCTGGCCGCCGGCCACCCGGTGCAGCTCGAGACGATGCGCACCATGGCCGACGGCATCGCGGTCGGCCGCCCGGGCGACATCACGTTCCAGGCCGTTCAGGAGCTGGTCGACGACATCATCACCGTGCCCGAGGACGCGCTCGCCCGCGCCCTCGTCGCGCTGCTCGAGCGCAGCAAGCAGGTCGTCGAGCCCGCCGGCGCCGCCGCCGTCGCGGCCCTCGCGATGAACCCGTCGGCCTTCGAGGCGCCCGTCGTCGCGGTCGTCTCCGGCGGCAACATCGACCCGCTGCTGCTCAACAAGGTCATCACCCACGGCCTCGCGGCCGCCGGGCGGTTCCTCTACCTCGGGATCGTCATCTCCGACCTCCCCGGCGGGCTGGCCGGACTCCTGGCCGAGGTCGCCGCCCTCGGGGCGAGCGTCATCGACCTGGTCCACGAGCGGATCTCGCCGGACCTCGCCCTCCACCAGGTCGAGATCGGTCTCCAGCTCGAGACCCGCGGCCCCGAGCACGCCGACCTGCTGCGGTCACGGCTGACCGAGCTGGGTTACAAGGTCGTCGGCTGAGGTGGTGACGGTTCACCATGGGATGCAGGTGAATTCGCACTTCCCACGGTGTGCACACCATGGGAAGTGACAGCTCGTCGACATCCCATGGTGAACCGTCACCCCCGCGGCCCCAGGCTCAGCCGGTGAACGGCACGGCGTCGACGATCTCCACCTGGAGCATCTTGCCGTTGGGGGCCTCATAGCTGACCGTGTCGCCACGGTGGGCGCCCATGATGGCCGAGCCGAGGGGGGACTGCGGCGAGAAGACGGCGATGGTGCCGTCGTCCATCTCGCGGTGGCCGAGCAGGAACGTCTCGGTCTCGGTGTCGCCGACGAAGCGGTAGGTGACCTTCATGCCCTGGTCGACGACGCCGTCGTCAGCCGGGGTGTCGCCGACCTCGGCGCGGCGCAGCATCTCCTCGAGCTGGCGGATCCGGGCCTCGATCTTGCCCTGCTCGTCCTTCGCGGCGTGGTAGCCGCCGTTCTCCTTGAGGTCGCCCTCGTCGCGCGCCGCGCTGATGCGGTCGATGATCTCCTGGCGCACCGGGCCGCGGAGGTTGTCCAGCTCGGCCTGCAGCTTGTCGTGGGCCTCCTGGGTCAGCCAGATGGTCTCGTGCTCGCTGGACTGCGTCATCGTCCTGCTCTCCTGCTGTGTGGCGCAGACGTGTCTGTGCCTCGTGGTCTGTGGTCGGGTCCCGTCCGAAGCGAGGATGGCTTCCTGAGGTCGTCATGACTCGGCTGGTGGTTCAGCCCTGCGGGACCAGTGACCGGTCAGTCTAGCAATTCACCCCAATGGGCGGGGTGTTTGCAGCTCCCGCCTGGGGAGGGCCGCGCCGTCGCCGCGCGATCGGCGACGCTCAGCGCGGGCGCTTCTGGTCGGGCGTCGTGCAGCCCACCAGGTTGACCGCGTCGGCGAGCCGCTCGGTGCGGATGGAGACCTCGTGACGGCCCTGCTCGGGCACCCACGAGAGCTCGCCGACCGGCGTGTGGTCGTCGGCCAGCGCCTGGACCAGGCAGCGCGCGGTCGCGCCCTCGTCCAGCTGCACCTCGACCTCGGCGGTGACGGAGTGCTCGTCGACCACGTCCCAGCCGACCAGCTCGGAGTCGACCTGCGGCGTGGAGTGCAACCAGGCCGCCCAGACGACCCAGGCGAGGAACGCCACCACGACCGGCGCGAGACCGACGAGCAGGGCCACCCGGCGTCCTCGGCGCGCGCCGCCGTAGCGTTCGACCAGCATGTCGTCCCGTGCGCTCACCGCTCCATGCTCGCATCTACGATGGGCGGATGCCCGATCACCCCCAGAGCAGGCACGCGCTCGGCGAGGGGCCGCGCTCCGGCCTGCGCCTGATGCACGTGCACGCCCACCCCGACGACGAGTCGAGCAAGGGCGCGGCGACGACCGCCAAGTACGTCGCCGAGGGCGTCGACGTCCACGTCGTCACCTGCACGGGCGGCGAGCGCGGCTCGATCCTCAACCCCAAGATGGACCGGCCCGACATCCTCGAGAACATCACCGAGGTGCGGCGCCAGGAGATGGACCGGGCGCGCGACATCCTGGGCGTCAGCCAGGACTGGCTGGGCTTCGAGGACTCCGGCTGGCCCGAGGGGGACCCCAAGCCTCCGCTGCCCGACGGGTGCTTCGCGGCGCTGCCGGTCGAGGAGGCGGCGGAGCCGCTGGTGCGGCTGATCCGCCGGCTGCGGCCGCACGTCGTGACAACCTACGACGAGCGCGGCGGCTACCCGCACCCCGACCACATCATGTGCCACAAGGTCAGCTGGGAGGCGTTCCACGCGGCCGGTGACACGGACCGCTACCCCGAGGCGGGGGAGCCCTGGCAGCCGCTCAAGCTCTATTACCACCACACCTTCAACCGGCCGCGCACCGTCGCGCTGCACGAGGCGATGATCGAGCACGGTCTCGTGTCGCCCTACGAGGACCGCCTCAAGGACTGGAAGCCCGACCCCGAGTGGGACGCCCGGATCACGACGCGGGTGCCGTGCGCCGACTACTTCGGTGTGCGGGACCAGGCGCTCATGGCCCACGCGACCCAGATCGACCCGGACGGGCCGTGGTTCGCCGTGCCGCGCAAGATCCAGAAGCTGGTCTGGCCGCACGAGGACTATGAGCTGGCCGTCACGCACGTGGCCTCCGAGACGCCCGAGGACGACCTCTTCGCCGGCATCACCGACCCCTCCTGACAGACTGGGCCCATGCTCACGGGAGTCCTCACCACGGTGACCCGCGCCGGACTCGTCCTCGCCGACGACCCGGTGCCCGACAACAACGACGTGGTCGCCGGACCCTGGGGCGCGGTGATCTTCGTGGCGCTCCTGGCGTCGGCGACGTTCCTCGCGTTCAGCTTCGTCAAGCAGTTGCGCAAGGCCCAGGCCGCCAAGGACGCCGGGGTGTTCGGTGACGAGCCGGTCGACCCCGACGCCGAGGATGACGTCGAGGGCGAGGACCGGCCGAGCGCCCCCTCGGGCGGCTAGCGGCGCACCAGCCGGACCAGGCAGTCCCAGGCGACCCGCTCGGGCTCCCCGGCGTGCCGGTGGCTGGGGTCCGCCTCGGCGGGGACCGGGGCGGCGACCACCCGGGCGACCCGCTCGGCGGTGACGACGTCGAACGACCGACCCTCCAGGTCGGCGAGGACGTCCTGGGCGGTCATCAGCACGCTCGGGTCCTGCGGCCCGCCGGTGCCCTCGGCCAGGTTGGTGGAGTCGTGGGCCACGAGCAGGAACGTGCCGCCCGGGGCCAGCGCGTCGAACGCGTTGCGCACGGCGGCCCGTCGAGGCTCGGCCGCGAGCTGGAGGTAGGCCACGACCGCCAGGTCGAAGGGTCGGTCGGCCTGCCAGCGGGTGGCGTCGGCGCACACCCAGTCGACGGCCGTGTCGCCGGCGAGGACGCGACCCTTGTCGAGCCCGGCCTGGGAGAAGTCGACCGCCGTGACGTCCCAGCCCGCGCGGGCCAGCCAGATCGCGTTGCGGCCCTCACCCGCGGCCAGGTCGACGGCGCGACCCGGGGCCAGGTCCGCGCACTCGCGGGCGACGAACTGGTTGGGCGCGGCGGACCACACCAGCTCGCTGGCGGCATAGCGCTCGTCCCAGGCCCTGGAGTCCATGGGCGCCAGCGTACGGCGCGGCGCGCCGCCGCGGTGGGCCCGGTCAGGACGCGTTGTGGCGGACGCCGAACTCCGCGAGCGCCGCGTCGAGGTCGCCCTCCGCGCCGATGCGCGACCAGAAGTCCGGGAACAGCTCGACCGCGCGCTCCAGGGGGAAGTCCATCGTCCGCGGCTGTCCCGCCAGGAACGCCCGGATGTTGTCGTTGACCGTGTCGACATAGAAGCGCGCGACGTCGTGGCGCTCCTCGGGACGCCAGCGCTGGCGGATCAGGATGCCGTGGGCGAAGGCCCGGATCATGCTGGAGTGGAACGGCGCGTCCCACCGGGTCGTGAACGACGTGGCCACCTCGTCGGGCTCGCGGGTCAGGTGGACCCAGAACGTCTCGTCCGGGTCGAACCGGCGGGCCATCGTGCCGAGGAACCAGGACAGCCGGTTGTCGGACTCGATGTGCTGGTCGGGGTAGTCGAACCGGCGGTCGCCGGCGAACCTGCGGTTGGTCTCGTGACCCGCCGTGAAGTTGGTCGCGTGCCGGCAGGCCCGCTCGAAGGTGGTCGACCCGCAGCGTCCCGTGGACAGCACGAAGACCCGCATGGCCGCTGAGTCTAGGGTGCGAACGTGACCGAGGGCGGGCTGGACCCGGCCAGCGTGCTGGGCAAGGCGATGGCCGTGCTGCACGCGTTCACCGCCGAGGACAACGGGGTGGGCTTCGCGGAGCTGCAGCGCCGGACCGGTCTCCCCAAGGCGACCCTGCACCGGATCGCCGGTGACCTGGTGACCGCCCGGCTGCTGGAGCGGCGCGACGGCGACTACCACCTCGGCGGCCGGCTCTTCGAGCTCGGGATGCTCGCCTCGCTGGAGCGGACGCTGCTCGAGGTGGCCACGCCGTTCCTCGAGGACCTCTATGAGCGCACCCACGAGACCGTCCACCTCGGGGTGCGCGAGGGCTCGGAGGTCGTCTATGTGGCCAAGGTGACCGGCCACCGTCAGATCCGGACGCCGTCGCGCATCGGCGGCCGGATGCCGTTGCACTCCACCGCGGTCGGCAAGGCGCTGCTCGCCTTCGCCGACGAGTCCGTCCGGGTCGCCGTGCTGACCGCGCCGCTGGAGCGCCGTACGCCGCGCACCATCACCGCGCCCGGCCGGCTCCGCCAGCAGCTCGACGGCATCGTCGAGGCGGGTGTGGCCTTCGAGTTCGAGGAGTCGGCCCCCGGCGTGGTCTGCGTCGCCGCCCCGATCCTCGACGCCGCCGACCACCCGATCGCCGCCGTCTCCGTCACCGGCCCGGCCACCCGCTTCCGCCCGCCCGCGCACACCGCCTCGGTCCGCGCCGCCGCCGCCGGCATCGCCGCCACCCTCGCCCGCCGCGAGGAGCTCCGCCGCTGACGTCGAGGTGGCGCTCCGGTACGTCGAGGTGGGACTTGCGGCTCGCCGAGGTGGGACGTGCGGCTCGCCGAGGTGGGACTGGGGGCTCGCCGAGGTGGGACGTGGGGCTCGCCGAGGTGGGACTGGGGGCTCGCCGAGGTGGGAGTTCCGGTCACCGGAACCGTCCGCTTCTCGCCGAACGGCGCGGGCCAGCATCGTGAGTGCCGTCACCCCACGACCTCCGAGGAGCACCCGCATGAGCACTCCCGACCCGAGCAGCGACGCCAGCGTCGTCGCGGCCGCGGATCGCCTGCTGAAGGCGATCGAGAGCGGCGTCCCGTGTGAGCCGGTCCGCGACCTGATCGGGGAGGCCGACATCGTCAAGGCCTACGCCGTGCAGACCCGCGTCAACGCGCAGCGGCTCGCCGATGGTGCCGTCGTCGTCGGCCGCAAGATCGGCCTGACCTCCAAGGCCGTCCAGGAGCAGCTCGGCGTCGACCAGCCCGACCTCGGGATGCTCTTCGACGACATGGGCTATGGCGAGTCCGAGACCATCCCGATGTCGCGGCTGATCCAGCCCAAGGCCGAGGCCGAGGTCGCCTTCGTGCTCAAGGAGGACCTCGTCGACGGGCCGCTGGACGCTGCCCAGTGCCGGCAGGCGGTCGACTACGCCGTCGCGGCGCTGGAGATCGTCGACAGCCGCATCGCCGCCTGGAACATCACGTTCGGTGACACCGTCGCCGACAACGGCTCCAGCGCCCTCTATGTCCTCGGCGCCGACCACCGGACGCTCGACGAGGTCGAGCCCATCGAGGTCGAGATGACGATGTCGGTCAACGGCGAGCAGGTCTCCAGCGGCAACGGCGCCGCCTGCCTCGGCGACCCGCTGAACGCCCTGTCCTGGCTCGCGCTCAAGGCGCGCGAGTTCGGCGAGCCCCTGCGCGCCGGCCAGGTCGTCCTCTCCGGGGCCCTCGGCCCCATGGCGGTGGTGCCGTACGGCGCCGTGGTGACCGCCGAGATCACCGGCCTCGGCACGGTGACCGCCACGTTCTCCCAGGAAGGTGAGTGAGCTCATGAGCGAGCAGCAGAAGACCAAAGTCGCGGTGATCGGGTCCGGCAACATCGGGACCGACCTGATGATCAAGATCCTGCGCATCTCCACGACGCTGGAGATCGCCGCGATGGTCGGCATCGACCCCGAGTCCGACGGCCTCGCCCGCGCGGCCCGCCTCAAGGTGCCGACGACCCACGAGGGCGTCGACGGCCTGATGAAGATGGACGACTTCGACGACATCAAGATCGTCCTGGACGCCACGTCGGCCGGGGCGCACCGGGTCAACGCGGCCAAGCTGGCGCCGTACGGCAAGAAGCTGGTCGACCTCACGCCCGCGGCCATCGGCCCCTACGTCGTGCCGGCGATCAACCTCGAGACCCACGAGATGGCCGAGAACGTCAACATGGTCACCTGCGGCGGGCAGGCCACGATCCCGATCGTCTACGCCGTCTCGCGGGTCACCGACGTGCCCTACGCCGAGATCGTCGCCTCCGTCGCCTCCAAGTCGGCCGGCCCCGGCACCCGGGCCAACATCGACGAGTTCACCGAGACCACCGCGGCGGCGGTCGAGGCGGTCGGCGGCGCGTGGAAGGGCCGCGCGATCATCATCCTCAACCCCGCCGAGCCGCCGCTGATCATGCGCGACACCGTCTTCACGCTGATCGACGACCCCGACGAGACCAAGCAGGACGCGATCCGGCAATCGATCCTCGACATGGTGGCCGACGTGGCGAAGTACGTCCCCGGCTACCGCCTCAAGCAGGAGATCCAGTTCACCCGCGTCCCCGAGGGCGAGCCCGTGCACACGCTGCTCGGCAAGGGCGTGGGCGAGGTCAAGGTGACCCACAAAGTGTCGGTGTTCCTCGAGGTCGAGGGCGCCGCGCACTACCTCCCGGCCTATGCCGGCAACCTCGACATCATGACCTCGGCGGCGCTGCGGACGGCCGAGCACATCGCGCAGAACCTGCCCGAGAACCAGACCGAAGGAGCCCTCTCGTGACCGAGCTCTACATCCAGGACGTCACGCTGCGTGACGGCATGCACGCGATCCGCCACCGGATCGCGCCCGAGCAGGTCGCGGCGATCGTCAAGGCGCTCGACGAGGCCGGCGTGGACGCCATCGAGGTGACCCACGGCGACGGGATCGCGGGCGGGACCCTCAACTACGGCCCCGGCTCCAACACCGACTGGGAGTGGATCGAGGCCGCCGCGTCGGTCATCCAGAACGCCAAGCTGACCTCGCTGCTGGTGCCCGGCATCGGCACCATCGAGGGCCTCAAGGAGGCCTACTCGCGCGGCGTCCGCTCGGTCCGCGTCGCGACCCACTGCACCGAGGCCGACGTGGCCGCGCAGCACATCTCGACCGCACGCGAGATCGGCATGGACGTCTCGGGCTTCCTGATGATGTCGCACATGAGCGACCCGGCGTCGCTGTCGCAGCAGGCCAAGCTGATGGAGTCCTATGGCGCGCAGTGCGTCTATGTCACCGACTCCGGTGGCCGGCTCACCATGGACGGCGTGCGCGACCGCGTCCGGGCCTACCGCGACGTGCTGGACCCCGGGACCCAGATCGGCATCCACGCCCACGAGAACCTCTCGCTGTCGGTGGCCAACTCGGTCGTCGCCGTCGAGGAGGGCGTCTACCGCGTCGACGCCTCGCTGGCCGGCCAGGGCGCCGGTGCGGGTAACACCCCGATCGAGGCGTTCATCGCCGTCGCCGACCTGCTCGGCTGGAACCACCGCTCCGACGTGTTCAAGCTTCAGGACGCCGCCGACGACCTCGTCCGGCCGTTGCAGGACCGCCCGGTCCGGGTGGACCGCGAGACGCTGACGCTGGGCTATGCCGGGGTCTACTCCTCGTTCCTCCGGCACGCCGAGATCGCCGCCGAGCGCTATGGCATCGACGCCCGCACCCTGCTGCTCGAGGTCGGTCGGCGCCGGATGGTGGGCGGCCAGGAGGACATGATCGTCGACGTCGCGCTCGACCTGCTCCGGGAGCGCGACGGGCGGGCTTCCTAGGGGTGACGGTTTCCCCGCTCGGGCGGGGAAACGCGCACTGGTTGGCCGAAGCTTCGGCCGCCAAGTGACAGGTTCGGCCCTGCCGTGTGACTGGTGGGGCGCCGGCGGACCGAGACCGTCGTACCGTCGAGCCATGCACCGCAGCCGGATCGCCGTCGTCCTGATCGACCATCCCGAGGAGTCGTACGACGCGGCCGCGGCGTTCTGGGCCGCGGCCCACGGCGCCACCCGCGCCTCGGAGCAGGGGCCGCCGGACGACGACCCCTACGAGTCGCTCGGCCCGCTCCCCGGCGGGGTCGACCTCAGCCTCCAGCGCACGGGACCATGCACGCCGCCGCGCGTCCACCTCGACATCGAGACCGACGACGCGCACGCGGAGACCGCCCGGGTCGTCGCGCTGGGAGCGCGGGTCCTCACCCAGCACGACGGGTGGGCAGTGCTCGAGGACCCCGGCGGGCTCGTCTTCTGCGTCGTCCCGGTGCAGTCCGAGCAGGCGGACTTCGAGGCGCATGCGGTGACCTGGCCCGATGGTCAACCCAGTTGACCATTGCGGCGAGAGTGTGCCACGCTGCTCCAGATGGTCAACGTCGTTGACCACCTGACGCCGCCACGGACCCAGGAGCCGCCGACCATGCCCGTCATCCCCGCGCCCGCCGCCCCCACCCACGACCTCGACACCACCCACTTCACGTCCCTCGCCACGCCGTCCACGGGCAGCGGCGAGGCATCGGTCTGGAGGGTCGAGATCGAGCCCGGCACTCCCGCCACGCCGCACTCGCTGACCCGCGAGGAGGTCTTCGTCGTCCTCGAGGGCACCGCCGGGGTCCGGCTCGGCCGCGGCGAGACCGAGGTGGCGTCGCCGGGCGACGCCGTGGTCGTCCCGCCCGACACCCGGTTCGAGATCGCGCCGCTCGGTGACGACACCCTGCGGATGCTGTGCTGGCTGCCCGTCGGTGGCCAGGCGCGCACCGACGACGGTTCGGTCTTCACACCGCCGTGGGCCCAGTGACCGACCGGCCTCCGGCGCTCGCCCGGCTCTTCGCGATCGCCTACCGGTCCCTCGTGGACCAGATGCACGGGCTGCTGCGCGAGCGGGGCTGGGACGACGTACGCCCGGCCTACGGCTTCGTGCTGCTCGCCGCACGCTCGGCCCCCACGACCTCGACGGACCTGGCCGCGCTCATGGGGACGACGAAGCAGGCGGCGTCCAAGCTCGTCGACTCGATGGAGGCGGCCGGCCTCGTCACGCGCGACCAGAGCGCCGAGGACGCCCGCCTCCGACCGGTCGCCCTCTCCGCGCGGGGCCGGCGGCTGCTCGAGGAGGTGGAGGCCATCTATGACGAGATCGAGGCCCGCTGGTCCGCCGCGATCGGGGAGGAGGCCGTCGACCGCCTCCGAGCCGACCTCGTCACCGTGCTCACCCAGCCCGACGGCACCCTTCCGCCGGTGCGGCCCACCTGGTGACGCCTGGCAGGCTGGTCCGATGAACCGGCTCGCGAGCGCCACCTCGCCGTACCTCCTCCAGCACGCCGACAACCCCGTCGACTGGTAGGAGTGGGAGCCGGCGGCGTTCGAGGAGGCAAGACGCCGCAACGTGCCGGTCCTGCTGAGCGTGGGCTACGCCGCCTGCCACGGGTGCCACGAGGTTCCTCGGTTGGCGGCTGTCAGCGGATTCTGACGAAACCGCAGGTCAGGCGGGGTGTGGCGGTTCGCGTCGGTTCAGCGGAGACCGCCGTTGGACACCGATTCCGGGGCTTCGTGCATCACTTTCGTGCATCACTCGGGCGCGTCTTGCTGAGCCTTCTCGAGGGCGGTTGTCGCAGCCGCCCAGTCGACTCGCTCCTGCTCGAGGCGAACCCGTCGGCCCAGTCGGTCGGTGACCAGATCGGTGTAGAGGTCGAGTTCGGCCGTGGTCAGGCGTGTCAGCGATGACGTCGCCGGACGGTCCTCGCTGACCCAACGCTCGCGGTGCGCGAGCAGAGTCTCTCGGTCCATCAAGATCGAGCGGGCAGCGGGGAGCCAGGCGCGTAAACGGTCGAGGATCGCGAAGCCGTGGGTATCGATGTCGCCCCAGTAGATCACCGGGATGCCGGCGAGCCAGGGGAGGCGGCCGACGCGGTCCACCTCGAAGCCCTTGCCCCAAATGACGATTCCGTCGTCGGGCACGTCGACGCTCAGATAGGTGACCTCGTTCTCGATGACGACTGCCGAGCGAGGTGCGATCGCCAGCTCCCGCAGCTCTGTCGCTCGGAGAGCCAGCTCGGAGATGGGTGTTGGCAACCCGAGTGACGACGAGACACGGATTCGCACCAGCTCTGGCTTGGCGCGAAGGCCTAGGTCGGTGAGGAACCCTGCGGCCGTCGAGGACACCCCGAGCATCGCGGCGAGCACGGGCCGATGCTTCTCGGCGAACTTGGTGTCGACGCCGGGGGCGCTGATCTCACGCAAGTACCGCTCGGAGTCGCGGTGGGTGTCGAACCACTCGAAGGCAGCGAGGAGCCGGGGCATCGCCTCAGCGAGTTCGAGCGCGCGATGGGGATGCGCGAGCACCCACGTGCGCACGGCCGGCGTCGTGTCAGTGAGCTCGAGCAGCTCGCTGAACCGCTCCACCTCTCGCCTGACGCCCAGAAGCGACCAAGCTTGGTCGGTGGTCGAAACAACCACTCGTGATGGCATTGCGTTGCGCCCGATGTGCCGTCCGCCGACCTGACCGAGCACAACGTCGTATCGGCGTCCGGTGTCGCTTCCGGCGGTGAGTGCGGAGATCCACTCCCGAACCGCAACGAGCTCGTCGCCGATCTCTGACGCCTTGGGGCCGCGCACGGGAATCTCTATCGGAGAGAACTCCGATGCTCCGGCATGGGCACGCAGGAGCGAGCCGTCTTCCCAGCGCCGCCGGACTCTCTCCTCGACGTCGCGCCGAGTGGTCCAATGTTGGGTCACGATGCCCGCCCGTCACGACGTGCCCGGTACTCCTCGATCGTCATGGTCTGGAGTCGGGAGAAGGTGCCGCCCGGATTGTCGACGAACCCGATGGCCTTCACGTAGGGCTCGATCACGTGGACCTTCTGGAGGGGGGTCACGATAAGCAACTGCAAGCCGAGCTTGGCGAAGAGCTCCAGGGCGTATCGCGTGGACACGTCCGAGCCGCGGCCGAACGCCTCGTCGATCACGGCGAAACGGAAGTCACGGGATTTCTCGGCGCCCCACTCGAGCCCGAACTGGTAGGCGAGCGAAGCGGCCAGGATCGTGTAGGCCAGCTTCTCCTTCTGGCCGCCGGACTTGCCGTCCGAGTCTGAGTAGTGCTCCCACTCCTCGTCGGTCTCGAGGATCCGCTCGGAGGCGGAGAACACGAACCAGTTGCGTACGTCGGTGACCCGACGTGTCCATGCCTTGTCGGAGTCCGCATAGCCCTCGCGGCCGCGGAAGCGCTCGATGATGCGCTTGACGTCGAGGAACCGCTGCTCGGAGTAGTGGTCGTCGTCGCCTGACAACGCGTCGTCGGTGGCGCTACGAAGGTCGGACCGGAAGCTCGACACGTCCTGGTTGACCGTCGGTTGCTTCTCCAGGCGGATGTAATGGCCGGGGTTGTAAGGGATCGCGCCGAGTGCTTCGTTGATCTTCGAGACGCGCTCGTCGATCTCCTCGGCCTGACGACGCAGCCAGGAATTGAACTGCGCCAGCTCGCGGATCGTCTCGGTATTGAGCTGTCGCTTGAACTCCGACTCGAATCGGGGCAGGTCATCGTCGCGGACCGAAGCGTGCAGGGCCACGTAGTCAGCGCGTGCTTCGGCGGTCGCGTCCATTTCGCTGCGCAACTCTGGCCAGCGCCGCAGCACCTCCGCCATGTACTGCCCGAGGCTCTGGCTATACCCGCCGAGTTCCCGGCCGATCTGCTCGATCCTCTTGGTGAGCTGCTCAGTGAGGCTCTTGTCGATGTCAGGCCACTCGCCAGAGTGTGCTGGCCGCTTCTTTCCGAGCCGTGCGTCGAGAGCCTCGTACGCCGCTCGAGCGACTGACAGGTCGTTCGTGGACTGTTCGGCGACCAGAGAGTCGTCGCGAGCCTTCTCGGTCTCGGCTGCCTGGACGGAGGCCTGCAGCTTGGCGAGTCGACCGATCAGCTCATTCGCGCGCGCCTTCAACTCGCCTTGTTGCTTCTCTACGCGGCCGAGGGCGAGCTTGAGCTCGGCGAGCCGCGAGGAGCCGGCCTCGAGCCGCGCCTTCTCTTCTTCGTGCTGAAAAGCGCGTCCTCGTGCCTCCGCGACGTCCAGGTCACTCCACGACGGGAATCCGGCAATCGAGGTGAACGCATCGAGGCGATGCTGGGCCTCTTCACGCTCGGCCTCGACCTCGCGCCACGACTTCTCCGCGGCGTCCTTTGCTTGCTTCAGCTGCTGCAACTCGTAGTGCAGGGCGGCGATCTTGCGCTCGTTGGCCCATCCGAGCACCCAGGTGCGCGGATCATCGACGCGCGTGCGGTCGTCCTTCTCGTGTCGCTCACCCGAGCGGACCTGCCCCTCACGGGTGACAGCGCGTCGTTCCTGTCCGAACTGAGCGAGCGTGTCGACACATCGGTAGTCGGCCCGTTTGATCAGCTCATCGGCGAGGTAATCGGCGAAAGCTCCGGCCTTGGTCTCCAGGCAGGCGGCGAGAATCAGGTGGTCATGCGCCGTCGGCCTGAGAGGGACACGGCGATCCGGCACGCGCTCGTAGACCAACTTCGTGCCGACCTGGCGACCGTCCCGGCCGCGGAAGCTGAGTCGTCGCCCGTTGACCCATCTCGCAACCTCGTCATAGTGGGCCTGCGGGACCAGCAAGGAAAGCGCGAATCCGCGAAGCACCCGCTCGGCGGCCCCACGCCATTCGCTTTGACCCTCGACGACGTCGAGCAGTTCGCCTGCGTACGGAAGTTCCTCCGGCGTCAGCCCAAGGTCACTGCAGAGCTGCTCCCTCAGGTCGGTGTGGGAGGCAGGCAGGTTGCTGGTCCGCTTGGTCAAGCTGTCGAGCTCGTCGGTGAGGACCCCGGCTTCGCGATCGATGCGCGAGATCTCGCCCAGCAGGCCGGCTGCCTCATGGCCGATCTGGCTCCGCCGCGATTCGAGCTCAGCGCGCTTGTCCGCGATGTTGGTGGTGAGAGAGCTGAAGTCGCTAGGGTCCTCAACCGCTGTGTAACCAGCCTGCTTGACAGCGGCGTCGAACAGCGCGCGCCGTTTGGCGCGTTCTTCGGCCTGTTCATGTGCTGCGCGGGAAAGGCGCTCGAGTTCGCCGATCCGGTCTCCGCCGGCTCGTGCGCGTTCGGCGATCAGTTCGTCCCGCTCGGACTCGAGGCGTTTGGCCGACACCTCGAGCTCGGACTTCTCGGTGAAGAGGCGCTCGGCCTCGCGCTTCTGGGCAGCAATCTCCTCGCCGAGCATTCGGGAGCGTGACTCAGCGACGAAGAGTCGGACTGCGTCTCGCTGTCGTTCCTGATCCGCGCGCTCGGTGAGCGCTGCGTCGTACTTCTCGGCTGTTGCGACGATGGGGTCGAGGGCTTCCAGCTGCTCGCGCGCCCTCTTGACCGCGTCATGGGCCTTCGTCAGATCCTCGAAGTGGGCGATGATGTCGCGCACCCGACCGCTGGCATCTGACGGCTCAAGCATGTGATCGCGGACGAACTCATTGAGATTGCCGACCGACTTCATCGACACCGTCTGATGGAAGAGGTCGAGCGCCTGCTCAGAACGGATACCGAGCAGTCGGCGCAGCGAGGTGCCGTACTTCGGGAACTCGTCGAAGATCTCGGCGCCGCTGGCCCGGAGGCGCTTGCGGAGATCGCGAAGGTCGGAGCCGAAGTCAGCGAAATCCGTCGCGATCGCGAGGGCCTTGCCGGCCGTGACGAAGAACCGGTACGGCTGGCCCGTCTGTTCACGTTGTTGGAAGACCTGGGCCAGGGTCACGCTCTCGCCGTGTCCGTCGTTGACGAAGACCCCGAGGATCACCGAGTAGGTCTTGGCGTTGGTGCGGAGCCCGATCGCCCGTGAGTGACCTGATGCCTCGACGCGCTCGGACTTGTAGTGCCCTTCGACGTACGAGCGCAGGGTCCGCTCCTTGGCCTCTGCCCCTGCTGCCTTGTTGTAGGCGATCCGGTTCGCGGGCATCAGCAATGTCGTGATGGCGTCGACGATCGTGGACTTGCCAGAGCCGATGTCTCCGGTCAGCAGCGATGTCTCCGCCCCCGGAGTCAACCGCCACACCTGCCTGTCGAAGGTGCCCCAGTTGAAGACCTCGACGTGATCGAGGCGGTAGCCCGCGCGACCGTTGTTGCTGAGCTCGACGGCAGAGAACAGCCCTTCACTCATCGGAGGCTCCGGTTCCGGCGTACTGCTTCAACTTGCCTGCGAAGTCCGAAAGGGTCTGGGCATCTACGTATGCCTTGAGGATGCGGCGCACTTCCCAATGGTCGGGCTGTCCGCGCAACGGCCGCAGGAAACCGAGCTCGACTGCCTTCGCGATCGTGCGCTCTGCGTGGTCGGTGACGCGTGCTTCGTTGGAGGAGTCGGCTTGGAAGACTCGGAGCATCTCCAGGATCTGGTCGCGCGTGAGGACCAGTCGTCCTTCGCTACCGGCGGTCTCGAACTCGAGCAGACGCTTGCGCAGCAGCACCAACAGCAGAGAGACGTTGTACGTCAGCGTCCGGCGCCTGACCAGCCGTGGCAGCGCCTCTTCGTCCTCACCCTCGGGACGTGATCGGAGGTAGGCGTAGCCCTCGGAGTCGTCGACCACGATCTCAACGCCGATGGTCGCGAAGTGATCGCGGACGCCTGCGCCGGAGCGTTCCAGTGTCAACCAGGTGTCCTCGTCGAGCTCGCGGTAGACGACGCCTTGCATCAGCCGGATGATCGCCGACCCGATCGCGTGTGCATCGCTCATGTTCGCTTCACCGTCACCTTCGCAAGCCTGATGCGTCGGGCGTGGTCCGGGTCCTCAGGATCGTTGATCTCGAGCAGGGTCTCGTCACTGTCGTCCATCTCGACCTCGATGTCGTCGTCGGCGAGTGCGAGATATCCGACCAGCTCGGCCGCGCCCTGTTCGATCGGGTACATCGCGATGATGTCGCTCAGAAGGGCAGTGCTGTGTTCGGGAAGGAGAGACCGGATGTTGGCAGCCAAGCGCGCTGAGTCGATGTAGGTCTGGTTGAAGAGCAGGTCAGCCTCCAGGTCAGCGTCCTCTGCTGGCGGGATCAGGCTCTCGACCTCGGAGGCGGGTGGCGGCGAGTACAGCGGTCGCTCGAAGGGCAGCGAGATCTCGACGCCAGGTTCGTCCACCTCCATGCCAATCTCGGGCGGGTCTGCGCGTAGTTCGAGGGCCCTTGCCTCGACGGCACGAACCAGTTCGAGAACGCGTCGATTCTCAAGCCAGACCTGGTCGTCCAGAAAGCGACGCAGCTGTTCCGAGATCTGCCGCACGGTGCCCTGCGCTCGCTCGGCGGCCTCCGCCCAATCGTGGTGGATCGACCGCAGGCGGTGATCGTGCTCCACCGCTGCCAAGTTGCTGACCTTCGACAGCAGATCGGAGAGCTCATCTTGGCGCGACTCGGAGAGAAGGAAGTCGTAGAACGACTGGAAGGTCCGACCTTGGTCAGATCCGGCGATGTCGGAGCGTGAACCCATCAGGTCAGCGAGCAGCTCGCCCTTGCTGCCGTCCCATGCGGCGATCCGCTCTCGCGCGGCCCTGTCCAGGCCGCGGAAGTTCTCCTCCACCTCGCGGAAGTCGCTCAACAGGTCCCGAGCGGTCGCGGAGAACTGCTGGTAGCGATCTCTCACGCCGGTCTCGTCCATCACGGCGACGTTGCCGGCTTCGACCGCGGCGATCTGCGCGTCGAGCTCATCGCGGCGGCGCCACAGCTCCGCCAGCCGCACATCGGGGTCGGACTCGGAGCCGTGCACGATCTGCCGTAGGAGTTCCACGACGGTGTGGAGACGTGACTCGGTGCCTACGAAGTTCCGCGCCTTCAGCGACTCGACCCAGGCGTACGCCCGCTCGAACGCTGGCGTCGCCTCGTAGTGGACCTCATCGTCGCCGGCCGGATAGAACCGACGAAGGAAACCGGCTTCGGTGGCCGACCAGTCCTCCAAATACGCGCGAGGCTCCTTCGGAAAGCGGGCCTCGCCCTCGTCGCCGCCAGCCTCGCGATTGAGCGCGTAGAGATGGTCGTCCAGGGCCGCTGCGACGACGCTCGCCGAGGACGCGCCGCGGTTGTTCTCGACGAAGAAGTCACCGAGGAACGAGAGGATCAGACTCGCGTTGTTGGCGCGCAGCAGGCGCCAGGCAGGATGCCTCGTCCGCAGAGCGTCGATCGCCTCGTAGTCCACCCGCGAAGCCTACGGATCAGGTCCGACAAGTTCGTTGAAACGGACCGCGGAGTGTCCGCTCAGGGTGACTCGGCCAACAGTGGTCGGAGGATGTCGGAGACCTCGTCCATCCCGTACCGCTCGACCAGCAGGTCGAGGATCTGTGCAGGCGTCCGCGGCGGGTTCCGGCGGCGTTCGGACATAGCGACCAACGCTCTGACCCCGGCTGCGGGATGTGCGGCCACGGTGTTGGCTGCGAACTCGTCGGCGAACACGATCTCGACGTTGGCCTCGATGAGGACATCAGCGGTCTTGAAGCCGGCGCGCTTGTCGTCGGTGACGATTGCATCGGCCTTGCCGATCAGGGCGGCGTGAGCGACGTGGCCGTCGTTGACGTCCCTGAGCCCGTAGTCGTATGCCCGGCCCTTCGGCGCGTTGACCTCCGAGCCGGGAAAGGCGCGCTTCATCTGGGCGAGCAAGTGGCGTCTCCGGTCCTCACTGTCGGCGATGCCCTTGGCCCTGTACAACTTGGCGAGGGTGTAGTCGAGCTCGGTCACGATGCCGGAGCCCCACAGCGGGGAGAAGGCTTCCTCGGCAGCGAGCTGGAGGAGGAAGTCGCGCTGGAGGCTCGGCACCAAGACACAGGTGTCGAGAACAGCGCGATACATGCGACGAGTCTTTCAGACGTCGCCGACGGGTCAGGCCTCGCGGCGTGCCTCGTCGAGGAGCTCGGCAACCTCGGACTCGTCGATGTCTTCGAACTCGGCAGAACTCTCGGTGATGAACTGGTTGCGCCGAGCACGAAGCTCTTCGCGGTAGGCCAGCACGTCGGCAAGACGAAGCTTGCGGCGAACTGTCCCCGGAACGTGGGCGTGAAGCTCGCCGTCCTCAATGAGGCGCACGACGGTCGGACGGCTCAGGCCGAGGATCTCCGCAGCCTGCTGGGTGGAGATCTCCTGGTCCCGGGTCAGGATGCTGATCGACTGGCCGTGGCTCAGTGCGTGTACGACTCGCTTAAGGATCTCGTGGAGTTGTTCGGTCAGCTCGACGCGGTCGTGCTCACCTGTGCCGGACAGGAAGAAGGCAGGCTCAAGGGCGCCGTGGCGCGACTCGTGCGCCTCGATGAAACTGAGGACCTTGGCCAGCTCGTCGGCGTCGGTGGGGACCGGGTTGACGACCTCGGCGGCAGCGGTGCTCATGGGTTTCACATCCCTTCTGTCTTCGTCGAACGGCTCCCACTCTAGCAGAATTACGAAAGTTGCGAAACCACTCGATCACTCCCGCGCCCATGGGGACGCGTCTGCCGTGGATCCGGCTGCGACGATGAAGCACCTACTCCAAGCCGCTTAGTCCCGGCGCGCCATCTGCTTCCTGTGCTGCGACGACCTCGAACGTCCAGGACTTGGCGACTTCCGCACTCAGAATGCCGGTGAGGTGGACAGCGCCCTGTGGTTGGACCGTGAGGTGGTGGAGTGGGTCGTGGATGATCCTGACCTCCGGGTTGCCGTTGCCGTCCTCCACGTTGCCCACTATGACGAGGAAGAAGTCGTCGGGCGCAGCCATCGCTCGCTGGATCTGGCTGTCCTCAAGCTTCACGGTGTCGGGAATCGCCCCCTGATGGACCTTGAGTTCGTAGTACCGACCGTGATCATCAACTGCGTCGGCACCCACGTTCGGTTGGTGTCGAACGTCGGTCAATGTGCAGTCGGCGCCAGCGAGGACCATACGAAGAAGCTCCAGCCCCGCGTCCTCGCGCTCCTGAGCCGTGTAGTTGAGTGGCCCTCGACCGCCGCCGCTCGGCTGCTTCGGCTTGTCTCGGTTCGGGTCCCTCAACTTCGGCTTCCCAGATCCGGCTGCGCCCGATCCGCCCGACGGCCCGGTGTCTCCGTCGCCCCGAGGCGTGCCGGCGACGAGTTCTCCGGCGGTGTCTTGCATGACCAAGGTGGCGGGGTCGACGAGAACGCGGGCCTTTGGCGGTGGCGGGCGCTTGTTTGTGGCGCCTTGGCTGGTCGCTCCCTTTCTTGCCTTCCGGGTAGTGCGAGGTGCCTGCTCCTTCGACGTCGGCAGAGAGTTCAGTGCAGTTTGGCTCTTCTCTCGTCGGAGCTTCTCCTCGGCTTCGCGGGCGGCTGCGGAAACGACAAGATCGGCCTGCGCGCCCGCTTCGGCGTCAGCCCAGGCCGCGAGCCACGCGTGTGCGATTTCCCGCGGACTCGTCTCGAAGACGGACGCAATTGCATACCCGCCACTCCGTGCGCGGCTGACATCTTCGGGCGAATCGACGAAGAGCGTCGCTCGCTCGAGATCCAGCCAAGCCGACAGCGCCACCTGATGAGCCGCGGCGTCCGGCACCGCGACCTGCGCTCGAAGCTCGGGCAGCACCGCGACCTGAAAGCCTGCGAGCTCCTCCCAGGTGAATTTGATGGACTCCGCAGACTTGGGCGCGCTCTGCGTCAAGTCAGTCTGGAGGTTTCGGACAGCACGTCTGAAGACGTCGGTGAGATCGGCGTCGTAGATGGCCGAACTCTCGTGCAGGACGTGCGTGTCTGCACCGTCGACCGTGGTGAGGGCCAGTGGTTCGACAAGCGACTTGAGCTGGGTCAGTTGCCCGCCTGGTTGCCAGATCGCGACCCTCGTCTTGAGTGCCTCGGCGAGAAGTGGGTTCTCGACCGCATAGACGGGTCGCTTGCTGATCCAGCCGCTACTGACGTAGACCGGCTGACGGCGCAGTTGGCCGAGGCGTTCCGGTGGCGTCCGAGCCATGATCCGTAGTGCTTCGAGCATGATCTGCTGCTCGTCGGGACTCAGTGCGCGCGTTCCTGCGAGTTTCTTGATGACGGCCTTCGCGTCATCGACCGTCGGGCTCCGCACGCCCAGCGCGGCCCACAACGGCTCCGCGCCCAAGACAGCCGGGACGAACGCGGCCAGGTCTCCGAAGATCGGAGGGCCTGATCGCACAAGAGCAGTGCGTCTCCAGCCGTGATTCGTGATGATGAGCCCGTCGCCGCGATCGAAATGGCTGCGAAGCACGTTCGCTTGCATGTTGCCGACGCGCTGGGTGACTCCGCCGCGGGCCTCGGCAGCCAACGCTTGGTAGAACGGTGCGGCGAAGTCGGCAGCTTCCTGTGTTGTCATCGGGTGGAAGTCTGGCCCTTCCGGGTTCAAGGGCCGCCCGGACTGGTGCAGCGTCTGGATCTCCTCGATACGCCCAATGAGCGCAGCTACGGTCGGGTTGCCCTCTACTCCGAACGCCGACAACACCTCGCGATGTGGGGGCGCGTCGTAGGCGTCGGAGAGGTACAGTGCCGGGTCGGTGCCGTGCATCGCCTCGTTGGTGGGGGTTCTCACCCGCAACTCGCCGGGAGCAGCCGGACGTCCTCGACCGTTGCCGAGCCACGGGACCGAAGCAGCCTGGCTGATCCACCACGCGTCAACCTCGCCCTTGTGGATCCAACCGTTGTACGGGTTGGCAGCGGTGACCCTCGCGTGCGGTTCGAGGCGGTCCCAGTTGCGAGCAAGGCAGCCGATCAGAGCCCTCGCCCTTTCGCGTCGCTGCTGGCCGTTCTTCTCGGCAGCGATGTCGGCGAGCACCCTCGCAAAGTCGGGTGCGGCGTGGTCGTCGAGGGTGCACTGTGCCCCGACCTCGTGCATCTGCCGCACGCGACGGGAGGGCGAGTCCGGAGCGTCCTTCCACAGTCCAGACCCGTGATACGTGAACTGCTTGTAGAAGTCGCCGGTCTCGGGGAAGCGTTCTAGCCGTGGAAGGTTCTCTGCGCCCAGGAGCCGGAAGAGCCGTTGTGTGCCGATTCCGGCGCGGCCGGTGGGCGCCCGCAAGACATCCGAGTAGCGGCGATGTAGCCACACAAGCCCGGGCGTCTTCTTTGCGGCGTTCGACCAGCTGTTCCGCTCCTTCTCGATGAAGTAGGCGTCTGCCGGCCGCGCGAATACTCGAGTTCTCTTGCCTGCGGCGTCGTACACGGTTGCTTCGAGTCTGACGGCGTGGCCGATCCCGGCAGCGAGTCGAGCGCGCACCGACTCGTCTACCAACTCGAGTGCCGCGCGGATGGCATTCGCTTGATCATCCGTGAGCGGCTCGGCCAACTCGACGTCCATCCGCCCCGCATCGGATAGCACCCGGAGTGCGTCCTCGTCCGATGCAGACCTGCGCAGGGCATTTGAGTCGTGAAGCCACTGGGCGACTTCGGGCCACCCCGGTCGCTCGATGTAGGTCGGATGCAGTCGGTTCCCGATGCCTAGCGATGACCAGAGCTGGGACGCATCGCGCGGGATCAGAACGTCTAGACTGGTCGCGGCCTCGGGGCTGATGCGGCGACCGTCTGCGAGAACGAGGCATGCCGATGTGTAGAGCTCGGCTTCGAGAGCTTCGTCCTCGTCCTCGGGGCGAGTTGTAACCGCGACGACGGCTGCCGTCAGGTCAGCGACGAACTCGATCGGCCGGTGCTCGGCATCGAACAGCCGAACGGCGCTGTGAACGTCCACCAGCGTGGGCGTCGCCGCCCCGAGCTCTCCCAAGTCGGCGATGACAGAGCGCCACCGGTCGTCGTCGGAGCGGTTGCGCTTCGTGAGGACGTCGGCAGCGTCGGCCAAGTCGCGGATGTCGTCGGCGGTCAGGACGTCAGTGAGGTCCGGTGTTTCGTAGGACAAGTCGTACAACAGGTGTTGGTTTCCGTCCCGCCCTTCGAGGCGGAGACCGGCTGTGAACCCGAGTCGCGAGGCGGTCAAGAGTCGCTCGATCACCGCCTCGTCGAGTGGAGGCGCCGTGAAGGTGTCGGCCGCGTACTCGTCGGCGAGCGGAACTGCCGCCCAGGCGAGTTGGGGATTGATGGAAAACAGATCCAGCGTGGCGTCGAGCCACAGGTCGGATACGAGCCCGATGAGATCGATGTTCCACTGGCTGTCGGCGAGGTCCCGGCGGTTGGCGAGCGGATCGAACTGTGCGGCGAATCGAAAGGGCACGCCGACTGATCGCAGCGGAAGGCCGACGTGGACGTGCCCCATGTCGCCGTCGAATCGCGGGAATGCGATAGCCACGGGAGTGGTGTCGTGGTGGGACTTTCCTGCGCGGTGACCCGCAGGACTCTTGGCGTTTCGTGAGTAGCGCACCCAGGTGCGGCCATCACCGGCCGTCACGGACGCCCGGACAGCGCTGCCTCCAGCAAGTTCGATCACTTCTTCATCGCCCACCGAGACGCATACGCGTGTCACAGGAGCCCCGTGCACGTCCAAGAGGATCACCGAGCGGAGAGAACTCAGGAAGAGGAGTCCGGCATCGCTCCACGACTGGAGCCAGTCGGCCACTTCTGATTCCGTGGTCGCCCCATGTTGGAAGGGAACGACGAACACAGTCGACGCAGACTTTGGCTTGTTCGGCCAGCCTGGATCCGCGTCGGCCGCCCGCAGCGAGCTTCGGCCAAGGCTGAGATGGAAGTGGCCGTTGTGGCCCTCCAGCGTCTCCGAGAGCGCCTGCAGAGTCTTGAGGCCGATGCCGAATCGGCCGAGCTTCTCGGCCTGGCTCGTCTTCTCGCTGAGCCAGGGGATCGTGAGACCCCACACGTCAGGCAGCGTGAAGTCGCTTCCGTTGTGCCCGAAGAGCAGCCGATCGTCATCGACCAAGAAGTAAGCCTCGTCAGCACCCTCGTCGTCGGCGTTCTGCAGCAACTCTGCGAGACCTTGCAGCCGGTCGTCGGACAGCTGTGCCGCGTTGCCCGTTGCGCGTCCGAGCGCACCGCGGATGCTCGGGGGCAGTTTCTGGAACTCCTCCGCCAGTGCAGCAAGGCTGGCCGATGCTGCATCGGCGTCCGCTGGCACTGGGATCCGTTCCCACGGCGTGTCCGGATCGTGATGAACGACCTCGCGCGCGGCATCGGCAGCGTCGGCTGCCACGAACCGCCAGAGGTCGTTGTCCACGGTCGAGAATCTACTCAAGCGGTCCGACGCTTTCGCTTGGATTGGGGGAGCAGGTCTCGGACGTTCACCTCCTCTCGAGCGGGGGCTACCAGGGCTTCCAGCGCCGCCTCAGCCAGCGCGATGCGCTTCTCCTCCCAAGCCAGCAGCTGGTCGAGCCGCCACCGATCGGGATGCGTCATCACGGGCGGCGGCACCAGCTCTCGGTCCTTGAGGTTCTGGTAGCCCTTCGTCTTGCCCCAGCCATAGCGAGCCATCACCTCGCTCGCGCTGAGGAACACGTGGCGCGGGTCGTCCATGGGTCTCACACCGCCTTGGGCTTGCCGAGCACCGGCTGAGAGGCGAGGCGCTGCATCCGGATGAAGGTCCGCAGGTCGCCGACGGTCGTGTAGAGGCGCCGGCCGATCTTGAAGAACTCCGGACCGGTGCCCTCCTGGCGCCACCAGCGCACGGTGTTCACCGGGGTCCGCAGGATCTCGGCGACGTCGTCGAGCGTGAGCAGTTCGTCGTCGTGGCGGGCGTGGAACGGGACGTCGTGGGTGTTGTTGTTGTTCATGGTTCCTCCTGCTTGTCGAGGGCCCGCGAGGATCGTGGGCGACAGGTAGGTGTGCGGGCCGTGCCGCCGGAAGGTCCCAATACGTTCGATCGGATATCGTCGAGGGATGGATCGGGCGTATCTGCTCGAAGTCGCACGTCGCGCCAGCGGCCTGACGCAGGCTGACCTCGCCGCCAAATCCGGTACGTCGCAGGCGACGGTGTCGGCGTACGAGCGAGGTCTGAAGTCGCCGACCCTCAAGGTCGCCGGGCGGATCCTGGAGGCCGCGGGATACGACCTCAACCTGCGCCGCCTCATCGACTGGGTCGAGCATGAAGCGCCGGGAGTCGGGCACTTCTGGGTGCCGAGCACTCTGTGGCATGTCGAGACGCCCGATTGTTTCGCGATCCTGGCGTTCCCCGACCTCGTCGGCGACGGACCGATGCGCGAGTGGGACATGCACGACCGCGCACAGCGCAAGGGCGTGTACGAGCAGTTGCTCCAAGGTGGCTCGCCCGAGGAGATGATCCGCTGGATCGACGGCCCCCTCCTGGTCGACGTGTGGGAGGAGCTCGAACTCCCGGACGCCGTCCGCGAGGCGTGGAAGTGGCCGATTGTGATCGCGCGTGGGCCGACTCACCCGGACACCGCGCGGATCCTTGGCCGAGGAGACGACTCGTTCACGGCTGAGGCGTGGGTCCGCGAGCGCGAAGTGGTGCCGGTGAGGGCGCCGGGTTCGAAGGAGCCGCGGGTCCGGTTCATCCGGACGCGGTTCGACCCGCGTCCGCCCGAGCCGACGGCGGACGACGACGGGCCGAGGCCGGCAGCGACCGTCGCCGAGATCGCCGAACGGCTCGCCACTCAGCTGGCAACGTCGCGGCACCCGGCCGCCCCGGCCACGTGGAACGCTGGAGTCGCGTTCGCGCGGAGGTGGGCGGACTTGGGCCACGGCCACACCGTCGTGCTTGCTCCGAGCGGACTCGGCTGCGTCGTCGGCGTCACGGTGGAGCCGTACGACGACAGGCTCGAGGTCGGCGAGCAGCTGATCAGGCTGTGGCGAACGGGCTGAACCCGATCCGGTGCCTCGACCGCCCTTCAGAATCCGATGATGGGTGCCGAGGGTGATGCTGCGGGCCGGTAGTCGATCTCGGCAGGAGTTCGCGGCGGCTGACGCCGCCTTGGTGCCTTCGGCCCGTAGCGCTCGATCGCCTCGGCCGCTGCCTCCCGTGCGTGGGCCGGCCCGAGGTCGGCACGGTCCCGGCTGAACACGTCGCACCACTGCTTGCGCGCATGCTCGACGGATTCGGCGACGAGGTGCGCGACGTTTCGCTCGCGGCCGCGTGTCATCCCGACGTACGCCGACGCGGCTCCGCTGTGCTCGCCGACTAACACATGGCTCTCGGTGACAGTGGCGCCTTGCGCGCCGTAGGCGGTCGTGGCGTAGGCGAGCTCCACATCGCGGCGTACGTAGTCGGGCGGCAACACACGAGTCCCCGCCTCGCCCCTGATGGTGAGCGCGCCGCGATCGCACGAGACGACGGTCCACAGCTCGCGGTTCGCGACGTCGGCATCGCGGTCGTTGCGCCGGGTCGCGATGGTGTCGCCGACGCCGAGCCGTTCACCGGCCGAGGTGAGCACCTGCTCGTCGGCCTCACCGGTGGCCTTGCGGATCCGGTGCGCGAAGGCGTTGACCCGTCCAACCTGTTCGCGGGTGTCGGCGACGACGAGCTTGCCGACGCTGGCTTCGGCAGCGAGTCGGCGCGTCCGCTCGACATCGCTCGCGTGGATGACGATCCCCCCGCGAGCCACCAGCTGATCGAAGACCTCGCCGGGCCGAGACCCGGCGCGCATCTGCACCGACAACTGCGCATACTCCGGATCGACAAACCGGCGTACGCCGTCGAGCTGTTGCACCCGATCGGGTGCGTACCTGATCGCCAGATCCAGGACCCCGCCACGGCCGATGGCCGGGAGTTGGTGGCGATCGCCGACCAGCATCACGAGCGCCTGGGTCTCGTCGGCCAGGCGGAGTAGCGCGCGGGCAGTGTCCTGGTCGACCATGCCCGCCTCGTCGACGACGAGCAGGTCGCCTCGACGTAGTCGGGCGCTGACGTCGGGCGCGGAGTCGACTCGACTCCACCGACCGTCCTCGTCCCAGCGGAAGCCGTGCTGGTGGAGCAGCCAGGCTGCGGAGTACGACGCCGCGCCGATTGCGCCCTCTGCGACGTGGGCCGCCTTGAGAGTGGGTGTCACCACGACCATCCGACGCCCGGCCGCGATCGCGCGCTCGCGGGTTGCCGCGAGGCGGGCTGTCTTGCCAGCCCCGGCCGCGCCCTCGATCACGGTGATCGCCTTGGCCTCGGCACGATTCGCAAGGCGGTCGACGATCTCGTGCTCGACGGCCAGTACGTCGACCGATGTGAACGAACGAACGTGCTCGGGCACGTCCGATCGGGCGAGTAGCTGGCGTGAGGCGACGATGACGCGAGCGGTCAGATCCTCGGCGAGTTCGCGGCGTACGGAGGCGTCCACGACTCCACCGCTCGCTGCGATGATGCGCTCGACTTCGCCACGGGCGTCGGCCGCGTTCCACGCCGAGCGACGGGAGCCGAGGCGGACGAGGGCCAACTCGACCACACCGTCGCGATCAATCGCACCTGCGCGCAGCGAGAAGAGCGGTGCGTTCGACGCTGGCGGCTGATAGCCGAGCTCGTGCAGCTCCTCGATCCAACGCTGTCGCAGCTCCTCACCGCTGGTCGGCACGACCTTGTCGGGTCGGGCGTCGGCCCACGCCCGCCGATCCCACGCCTGCCGCATCGCCGGCCCCGGCTCTTCGCCGGGATGGTCGGCCCGCCACTCCGCCTCGTAAGTGTCGAGGTTCGCCTCGATCTGCTTGGCGCGGGCGCTGAACGATCCGGAGTACGCCGCCAACTGGACGACCTCGCCCGTCTCGGCGTCGAGTGTGAACCCGTGCCGTGCCAGCGCCTCGCGGAACGCAGGGTGGGTCATCACCGCCGCGTGCCCGATCCCATTGATCGCCTCCAGGCTGTCTCGGACGCCGACGGTGTGCAGCCCGCGCCACTTCCCTTCAGCGAAGACCCGCGCGTTGATCTGGAGATGCAGGTGCCGGTGCGGGTCGCCGGCCCGAGAGGTGAAGTGGCGTACGACGGCCGCCTCGATCTGCTCGACCGGCACCTGCGCCTGACGACCACGCGGACCCACGCGGGTCGTTGCGTGCGAGCCCAGCCAGCCGATGATCTCCGCGGCCGCCGCCATCTGCCCGACGTCGTAGGCCTCCGCGATCTCGGGGTGAAGCGAGGCCGCGAGCGACCACGTCTTCGGCCCGTTGACGGTGACCTCGACGAACCGCACGCCCTTGTCGTCCGTCCGCAAGCGCCCCTTCGCGGTGCCGGTCCCGACGTCGTAGCCGGCGACCCAGCGCTCGTAGGTCTCCCCGTCCATGTCGGGCCGGTGCTCGATGCCCTCGGGGGTCGCGACCATGCACAGGGCGACGCCGCTGCCCTCCGCGAGGTAGTAGTCGTCAGACCGGGAGCGGTCGGCCTCGACGTAGTGCCGGGCGGCGGCTGCCGCGCCGCGGTAGATCTTCATCCCGCCATGCACCCAAACCACCTCCATCAGCAACCGTCGATGACCACGAAACCGCAGGTCAGGGGGTACAACAGCGCCCTTCCCGCTACTGAGTTTCGTAGCATGCGTGCCGGTTCCTGAGGGGGTTGAGAAGGCCGATCGGGAGGCCGGATTCGGGTGCCGTAAGTGACCGTTGACGAGTGTCGAGGGGCCGGTTGAGAAGCCGGTCGTATGGACGTGCGGAGTGGAGCAAGTCCATAGGTCACGAGCACGACGACTTGTCCACAGCGCGGGCGGTCACAGTGGTGGACGGGCGTTCGTCGATCCAGCCTCGAACCCTGACCGAGATGACCTACGCCTACGCTGTTGCCCTCGGCGAAGCCCGCTCATGCCTCGCCGCACTTGCCGACTCGACCAACGACGTCGACCGGTCGATCCACTACGACCACCTGCTGATCGAGCTCGACTTCATCACCGGTGACATCGGCCCCGCGTGCTCCCCGATGACCGGCA
>JAXLSP010000007.1:0-160437 GCA_046330515.1 Nocardioidaceae bacterium
CGAGGCACTGTCGGCGATCGGGGAGGACCAGATCCTCGGCGCCCGAGCGCACAACAACCGCGGCAACCTGCACATGCAGAACGGCGACCTCGCCCGGGCACGCAGCGACTTCGACGCCGTCCTCGACCTGTTGGGCTCGCCGGAGGTGGACCCCAACTATGACAAGGCCCGCTTCAACCTCGCCTACGTCGACCAGCTCTCGGGCGACCTGGTCGCCGCCATGCGCGGGATCGACGAGGTGGAGCCGAGGCTCTCGCTCCTCGGTCCGATCTACCAGGCCACGATGCAGCACACGCGCGGCGAGATCCTCATCGGCGCCGGCCTGCTGCGTCGCGGCGAGCAACAGCTCGCGGAGGCCGCTCGTGCCTATGGGTCACGGCGGCTCGCCCTCTTCCAGGGCGAGACCGAGGTGGTGCGTGCCCGAGCCCTGCTCGCCAACGACCCCCGCACCGCCCGCGTGGTCGCCAGGCAGGCGGCCCGACGGTTCCGGGCCCGGGGCAGCGAGGTGTGGGCCCTGCGGGCGGAGGCGATCGCGACGCTGGCCGCCGTACGTCGAGGGGGCCGGTCGGCCCGCTTGGTCGAGGAGGCGGACGCGCTGCTGCCGGGGCTGAGGCGGGAGCGGCTGTTCGTCGACGAGGCCCTCGTGCAGCTGCACGCGTGTCGGGTCCTCATCCGCCGTGGCGAGCTCGACGCGGCCCGGGCGCGGCTGCGCAGGGTGCGGCTCGCGGACTCGGCGCCGATCGGCCTGCGCCTGCTGCACCACGAGGTGCACGCCGACCTCGAGCGGGCCCGGGGACAGCGGGCGCGGTCCTTCGCGCGGCTTCGCGCCGGACTCTCCGAGCTGCACGCCTGGCAGTCGTCGTTCGGGAGCCTCGACCTCCAGAGCGGCGTCGTGGGGCACGGGCGCCAGCTCGCCGTCGACGGGCTGCGGATGGCCGTGGCCGACGGGCGCCCCGAGGTCCTCTTCGAGTGGTCGGAGCGCGCTCGCGCCCTGGCCAGCCGGATCATCCCCGTCCGGCCGCCGGCCGACGAGCGGGTGCGGGCCGAGCTCTCCGAGGCACGGTGGCTGCACGCGATGAACCCCGACCCCCGCTCGGCCGAGGGCCGACGGCTCGTCGAGCTCCAGGACTCGATCCGCCAGCACTCCTGGTATGGCGGTGGCTCCGGCGAGGTGACCGAGCCGATCTCGCTGACCGAGCTCCAGGCCGCGCTGACTCCCGAGCGTGCCCTGGTGGCCTATGTGACCACGCCGGAGCGCGTCGTGGCGCTGGTCGCTGTCGCCGACTCGGCGAAGGTGCACGACCTCGGACCTCGCGACCGGCTCGACGGCCTGCTCGGTGGGCTGTTCCCCGACCTGGACATGGCCGCCAGCGACCTGCCACCACCGTTCGGGACCACCGTCCGTGGGGAGCTGGTGGCGCGGCTCTCCGACGTGGCCGACGTGCTGGTCGCGCCGCTCCTCGACGCGGTCGGCGACCGGTCGCTGGTGCTGACGCCGTCGGCCGTGCTCGCCGGCATCCCGTGGGGGCTGCTCCCGGGCAACGGCGGTCGCTCCGTCACGGTGGCACCGTCGGCGACGTCCTGGCTCGCCAAGCAGCCGACCCCGTTGCGGCTCGGCACGGCCGGCTTCGTCGCCGGCCCGCGGGTGGCGCGGGCCGAGCCGGAGGTGGCCGCGGCCTCCTCGCTCTGGCCCGGGTCGGACCGCCTCGTGGGTGAGGCCGCCACCGCCGAGGCGGTGACGGCGCTCGCCTCCCGGGTCGACGTCCTCCACGTGTCGGCACACGGCCGGCACTCGGCGGAGAACCCGCTGTTCTCGGGTGTGGAGCTGGTGGACGGACCGTGGTTCGGCTATGACATCGACCAGCTGGCCGCCGTACCCGACGTCGTGCTGCTCTCGGCGTGCGAGGTCGGCCGGTCGCAGGTGCGCTTCGGCGAGGAGCTGATCGGGATGACCGCCGCCTGGCAGCACGCCGGGGTCCGGTGGGTGATCGCGTCCGCGGCGGCGGTCAACGACGACGTCGCCCACGACGTGCTGGTCGACGTCCACCGGGGTCTCGCGACCGGGCTCGACCCCGCCGCGGCGCTCGCCGCCGCCCTGCCGCCTGCCGGTCCCGACGCACCGCCGGCGCCGTTCGTCGCCTTCTGCTGAGGATCGCCGAGAAATTCTTCGGCGCGGACGTATCAGCGCCGCCGACGCCTGCTCTTGAGGGGTATCTGGACCCGTTCACGTCAGGGAGGCGTCATGCACCACGTCCTCACGGACCCGCCCTCGGGGAAGACCGTCCGCGTGCCGGCCGGTTCGGGGCTCGAGCTCCGGTTCCGCCGCACGATGAGCCGCAACCGCTGGCAGGTCGCCGACCTGCCCGGCAACCTGGTCCCGCTCGTCGAGCCGGGTGAGGTCCCGACCCAGGCGACCGCCGAGGAGAGCACCTGGGCGCTGCGCTTCCTGGTCTTCGCGAACGACGGGGGCAAGACGCCGCTGCGACTCGAGCTCACCCGCGAGGACCTCGACCAGCCCGCCGAGGTCCGCAAGCTCAACGTGGTGGTCACCACCTGAAGACTCGCCGGGGGCCTGCGGGGGAGGCTCCCGGCTTGAACGGTCGGCTGGTGGGCGCGGTTTCGCCGGAAAACGCCGCGCCCACCGGCCGATGCCATGGGTGGCCGACCCCGGTCGCCCCGGGAGCCACTCGATCACCATGTTCACATGGTGCGCCAGCACTTCCCATGGTGGGCAGACCGTGGGAAGTGACAGATCACCAGGTGAACATGGTGATCATGTGACCCCTGAGCGCCAACCCGCCGCGATTCCCGCTTGAACCCGACGACCCGCAGTTCCTAGGTTCGACCCGTGATCGAGTACGCCGGCGCCGAGGTGATCGCGCCCCTCTGTGAGGCGGCCTCGGCCTGCTGGGGCGAACGGTCGGTGCTGCACCCCGGACTCGTGTGGTGGAGCGCCTCGCCTCATCACGGCAACGTCGACGACTGGCGCGCCGCGGTGTGGTCCGACGGGGCGGGGACGCCCGTGGCCGCGGCGTGGCTCGAGGGCCGCTCGACCGCGACGGTCGTCGCTGCGCACCCGCACGCCCAGCGGCCGCAGCTCCTCGTCGACGCGGCCGCCTGGGCGCGCAGGCACGGCGACCGGTCGCTGTCCACCGACGTGCTCGAGTCCGACCGTGAGGTCGTGGCCGCCTGGAGCAGGGCCCGTCTCCGGGAGGCCGACCGGCCGGAGTTCATGGTGCGCCAGACACACACCCTGCGCGGGCTGCCCGACCCGGCACCGCCGCCGGGCCACGTCGTCCGTCCGGTCGGCTCGTCCTCCGTCGAGCTCGACGCCCGGGTCAAGCTGCACGTGGCGGCCTGGACGACCAGCCAGCACCGGTCGGGGTTCGACGAGGTCTCCTATGCCATGCTCCGGCGCTCGCCCTACTACAGGCCCCAGCTCGACGTCGTCGTCGCAGGCCCCGACGGCCGGCTGCTCGCGACGGCGCTGATCTGGTGGGACCCGGGCTCGGGAACCGGCCTGGTCGAGCCGGTGGGGGTGCGGCCCGACGCCCGCGGCAAGGGTCTGGCTCGGGTGGCCGTCATCGGTGCGCTGTGGGCCCTCCGCGCCGAGGGCGCGCAGCAGGCCGTCGTCTGGCCGCGCGGGGACGCCGGCTATCCGGGGCCGCGCCGGCTCTATGAGGCCTGCGGGTTCGTCACCCAGGGCCGCACGGTCACGATGCGTCGGTGAGGTGCTCGCGCAGGGCCGCGAAGTCGGCCCGGTGCTCGTCGGGGCCCCCGGGCGTCTCCACCAGGACGGGCGCTCCGGCGTCGCGGATGACCGCGGCCAGCAGGGCCGGGTCGATCTGGCCGGCGCCGACGTTGGCGTGCCGGTCGGCCCCGGAGTCGAAGGCGTCGCGCGAGTCGTTGCAGTGCACCAGGTCGATGCGTCCGGTGATGGCCAGCACGTCGGCCACCACGGTCTCCAACGGGTTGCCGCCCGCGTGGGCGTGGCAGGTGTCGAGGCAGAAGCCCACCATCTCCGCGCCCTCGGCGGACGAGATCGCGTCCCACACGCCGGCGATCCGGTCGAGGTAGCGCGTCATCGCGTTGTCGCCGCCGGCGGTGTTCTCGATGAGGACCGGCAGCTTGAGGTCGGTGGCCTCGACGGCCTTGCGCCAGTTGTCGAACCCGACCGCCGGGTCGTCGGACTTGTTGACGTGACCCCCGTGCACGATCAGGCCCTTGGCGCCGATCGCCGCCGCGGCGTCGACGTGCTGCTGGAGCAGCTTGCGCGACGGGATCCGGATCCGGTTGTTGGTCGTCGCGACGTTGACGATGTAGGGCGCGTGCACATAGAGGTCGACGCCCGCCGCCTCCGCGTCGGCGCGCAGCCCCTCGGCGCCGCCGGCATAGCGGATCTCGGGTCCGTGGTAGCCCTGCGGGTCGCCGAGGAAGAACTGCACCAGCGGCGCCTCGCGCGCCTGGGCCTCGGCGATCGGGTCGGTCTGGTCGACGTGGGCGCCGATGCGGATGGTCACGGGTGGCTCCTCCTGCTGCTGGTCCCCCGACCCTAGCCAAGGTCACCCCCAGGCCAGCCCGGCCGCGGCCCCGGCCAGCAGCAGCGCCAGCGCGACACAGCACGCGGCGGCGATCGGCACCCAGTCGCGGCGGCGGGGCGGGTCGGGACCGAGCCGGTCGGGGACGACGAGTCCGGGCCACGCGGCGGCGTGCCCGGTGGCGGCCAGCAGGTCCCGCGCGGCGCAGGCGCCGGCGGGGCGGCGTGCGGGGTCGGGGTCGGCGAGGCGGCGGACGAGGTCCTCGAGCGGACCCTCCGGGAGTACGGCGAGCGCCTCGGCCGCCCCGCGCCCCGTGAGCAGGACGGCCGCGACCACCCCGGCGGAGAAGAGGTCCTGGCCCGGGACCGGAGAGGCGCCGGCGGCGAGCTCGGGGGCGACGTACCCCTCCGTCCCCACCTGCCCCGGCGCCCGCGTGAGCCTCGGCCCGTCGACGAGGGTCGCGACCCCGAAGTCCGCGAGCCGCAGGTGGGGGCGGCCGCGGCCGGTGGCCTCGAGGAGCAGGTTGCCGGGCTTGACGTCGCGATGCACGACGCCGGCCGCATGCACCGCGGCGAGCGCCTCGAGCAGCTGGCCGAGCAGCTCGGCCACGAGCGCGGAGGGCAGGCCCCGGCCGTGCTCGCGCAGCAGCGTCTCGACGGTCCCGCCGCGCACCAGCTCCATGGCGAACAGCACCCGCCCGTCCTCGGCGGCCCAGGCCCGCGGCATCACGACGTGCGGGTGGTCGACCCGGATCGCCTGCTCCTGGACGAAGCGGAGCAGGAGCGAGCCGTGCTCAGGCAGCAGCACCTTGGCGGCGACGTACCGCCGCTCCCGCAGGTCCCAGGCGCGCCAGACCGCGCTCATGCCGCCCCGGGCGATCTCGTCGACCAGCAGGTAGCGTCCGGCGACCGGTCGCGCCCTCCTGGAGATGGCCATGCGCCACCTTGGCCACCGAGCAGCGTCGGCGCCAGCCGCGATTCGCGCCCTGTGGATAGCCGCTGTTAGCCTGGGGCGTTCCTCGGAGCGCTCCGCGATCGGAGTGCCACGGGGATCCGGGCGGCCCGGCCGTCCGCAACGCAAGCCCTCCTGCCACGGATCGTCCGTGGCCGCCGAGTCCAGAGGAGGTGGAGACCGCTGTGCGTGCCTATGAAGTGATGGTCATCCTCGACCCGAGTCTCGACGAGCGCACTGTCGCCCCGTCGCTCGACAAGTACCTCAACGTCGTCCGCAAGGACGGTGGCAGCGTCGACAACGTCGACGTCTGGGGCCGTCGTCGGATGGCCTACGAGATCCGCAAGAACGCCGAGGGCATCTACGCCGTCATCACGCTGCAGGCCGAGCCGGCCACGGTCAAGGAGCTCGACCGCCAGCTCACCCTCAACGAGTCGATCCTGCGCACCAAGGTCATCCGGCCCGACGCCCACTGACCCCCTTCTCCGCAGGTCCATGGCCCGCCCCGCGGCGGGACCGCCCGTGCCTGTGGAGAGACTCCGAGGGCTGTCGGCGGAATCCGCGACGATGAGCCCGACGTGTTCACCGGTTCCAACAAGGGAGGCCTGACATGGCAGGCGAAACCATCATCACCGTGGTCGGCAACCTGGTCGACGACCCCGAGCTGCGGTTCACGCCGTCCGGCGCGGCCGTCGCCAACTTCCGGATCGCCTCGACGCCGCGCACCTTCGACCGGCAGACCAACGAGTGGAAGGACGGCGACGCGCTGTTCCTGTCCTGCTCGGTCTGGCGGCAGGCCGCGGAGAACGTCGCCGAGTCCCTGCAGCGCGGCATGCGCGTCGTCGTGCAGGGGCGGCTCAAGTCCCGGCAGTACGAAACCCGTGAGGGCGAGAAGCGCACCGTCTTCGAGATCGACGTCGAAGAGGTCGGTCCGTCGCTGAAGTACGCCACGGCCAAGGTCACCCGCACCACCCGTCAGGGCGGCGGCGGTGGCTACTCCGGCGGTGGCGGTCAGGCCGGCGGCGGCGACGACCCGTGGGCCAGCCAGGCTCCGCAGGGCGGTCCGTCCTACGGCGGCCAGCAGCAGGCGCCCTCGGCCCCGGCCAACGACCCCTGGGGAGCCCCCGGGGTCGGCTCGGACGAGCCCCCCTTCTGATCCACACCAGCACCAACGTCAACCATTCCGGCGCCGCCGATCACTCGGCGCCGGGCTTCAGGAAGGAAGCACCACAATGGCCAAGCCAGTGATTCGCAAGCCGAAGAAGAAGGTCTGCCAGTTCTGCAAGGAGAAGGCGACCGGCGTCGACTACAAGGACGCCACCCTGCTTCGCAAGTTCATCTCCGACCGGGGCAAGATCCGCGCCCGGCGCGTGACCGGCAACTGCGTCCAGCACCAGCGCGACGTGGCCATCGCGGTCAAGAACGCCCGCGAGGTCGCCCTGCTCCCCTACACGTCGACCGGTCGCTGAGAGGAGCCCTGACGATGAAGCTCATCCTGACCCAGGAGGTCGACGGCCTCGGCTCCCCCGGTGACGTGGTGGAGGTCAAGGCCGGCTACGCCCGCAACTACCTCGTGCCCCGTGGTCTCGCGACCGCGTGGACCCGCGGCGGCCAGAAGACCATCGACTCGATCAAGGCCGCCCGCGCCTCGCGCGCCGTGCGCGGTCTCGACCACGCCGAGGAGATCAAGGCCAAGCTCGAGGGCGGCCCGGTCAACGTCAAGGTGCGTGCCGGTGCTGCCGGCCGCCTCTTCGGCGCCGTCACCGTGACCGAGATCGCCGAGGCGCTCTCGGAGGCCTCCGGCGAGTCCGTCGACAAGCGGACCATCGCCGTCACCAACCCGATCAAGACCCTCGGCGCCCACCAGGTGTCGGTCAAGCTGCACGACGAGGTGTCCGCCAAGGTGGCCCTCAACGTCGTCCCCGCCTGACCCGACCGAGGTCTGCTGCACGCACCACGGCCCGCCTCCCCGCGTGGGGGCGGGCCGTGGTGCGTCCTCGGCCTGCCGTGCCGGGTCGTCACGGCAGGCGGTTGCTCGGCAGGACGGCTCAGCCGCGCGCGCTCGCGAGCCTGCGCGCCTCGGCGATCCGGGACGCGAGCCGCTCGGCCTGCGGGTTGCCCAGGGAGGCATAGGACTGCCGAGCCCGCTCCCAGGCCTCGGCCGCGGCGCGCGGCTCGCCCTGCGCGAAGGAGCAGTCGCCCAGTCCGCGGTGCGCCCGGGCGGTCTCGAACGGGTCGCCCATCGCCATCGCCAGCTCCAGGCCGTGACCGAACCGGGAGCGGGCCTCGGCGTGGTCACCGCGCAGCAGCGCCACCTCCCCGAGGCCGTTGAGCGCATCGGTGCGGATCCAGGTGGCGTTCCAGCGGTCGGCGACCTCGAGCCCGCGCGCATAGGACGACGTCGCGTCCTCGAGGCGGCCGACCCGGGCCTCGATCTCGGCACGTCGGACCCAGCAGGCACCCAGGTGGGTGTCCAGGTCGAGCTCGCGGGCTCGGTCGATCCCCTCGTGGACCAGCACGAGGCCGGCCTCGTGGTCGCCCTGCCGGGACAGCACCTCGCCGAGAGCGGCGAGCGTGAACGGCGTCCGGGTCCGCAGGCCGAGCTCGTCGAGGAGCCGGAGGCTGCGGCGCAGCACCCGCTCGGCGTCCTCCCAGCGCTCGGAGAGGATGAACAGGTAGGCGGCGTCCGCGTCCACGACGGCGAGGTTGACCTGGTCGCCGACCTCCTCGGACACGACGGCCGCGTCGCGGAAGAGCTGGAGCGCCTCCTCGAAGCGGCCGAGGAACTGGGTCGCGAGGGCGAGCGCCTCCAGCGCGCGGCCCTCGAGCATCCGCGAGCCCTCGTGCCGGGCCGCCTCCACGGCCCGCGTCAGGGTGCGGTGGCCGGCCGCGAGCCGGGCCATCCGGAGCTGCACGCTGCCGAGCCCGAGCAGCGCTGCCGCCTCGCGACGCCCCTGCGCCTCGGCGACCGCGATCTCGGCCCAGCCCAGCGCGGTCTGGGCGTCCCCGGCCACGTCGTGGATCCGGGCCAGGTTGGTGGCGGCGGCCGCCCGCAGGTCGCGGTCGTGAGCCCGGCGGGCCGCCTCGTGGAGCCGGGTCGCCTCGGCCAGGGCGCCGTCGGCCTCGAGCCAGGGGGCGACGGCCTCGGCGATGCCCGCGAGCTCGTCGACATAGCCGCGTTCGCCGGCGCGCAGGGTCGCGGCCAACAGGTTGGGCGTCTCGAGGGTCAGCCACTCCCGGGCCCGGGCGAGGTCGTCGAGCGGTGGGATCGGGATGCCGGCCGGCGGCGGCGCGGGCTCCTCGGTGGTGCGCAGCCGGTGGCAGGCGAGCCCGGCGGCCGTCCGGTAGTGCCGCAGCAGCCGCAGCCCGGCGTCGACCTGCGTGCTGTGGGGGTCGACGTCGCGGCCGAGATCCCAGGCATAGCGGCGCACCAGGTCGTGCAGGCGCACCCGCCCGTGCGGGTCGGTGCGCACGAGGTGCTCGGCGCGGAGCAGCTCGAGATGGGCCTCGACCTGCTCGACGCCGACTCCGGCCAGGGCGGCACCCGCCCACAGCGACACGGTCTCGCCCGGGTGCAGCGCGATCGCGCGCAGGACCCAGGCGGTCTCCTCGGGCAGGCCGGCATAGGACGACGCGAGCGCGCGGCGGACGCTGTCGACGGCGTCGACCGCCTCCAGCCGGCGGACCTGGTCGGCGAGCGACCATGCGGGTGTCTCGGCGAGCCGCGAGCCGGTGATCGCCAGCTGGAGCGGCAGCCCGCCGCACAGGTCGACCAGCCGGCGGCCCTGGTCGGGCTCGGCGTCCAGCGGCGCGCCGGGGGCGAGCGCTCGCAGCAGCGCCAGCGAGTCGGCCATCGGCATCGGGCTCACCTCGAGCTGGCTCCAGTCGTGGTGGTCGGTGCCCGTCGGCCGGGGATAGCTGGCCCGGCTCGTGAGGAGGACGCGCGCGCCGGCGAGGGCCCGCAGCAGCGGGCCGGTCTGGGCGGGTCCGCGGGCGTTGTCGAGCACGACGCCCGTCGTCGGCGCGGGGTCGGAGCCGACCAGCTCGCGGGTGCGAGCGACCCGACCCTCGAGGTCGAGGCGGAGCAGCTCCGGACCGGGCACGCCCAGCTGCCGCAGCAGGGCGCCCAGGACGGTGTGCGGAGCGGCGGGGGGCTGGTCCTCGCCGTACCCGTGCAGGTCGACCCACAGCACGCGTGCTAGGCCCCCCGCGACCCAGCGCTCGGCGACGCGGCGCGCGAGCTGCGACTTGCCCACGCCCGGCATCCCCACCAGGACGGTGACCCGGGCGGCGTCGGCTCCGGTGAGCCACGCGAGCTCGCGGTCGCGGCCGACGAAGTGCGCGGCGGCGGGCGCCGGCGGGCTCTCGAGCTGGACGACGTCGGCCGAGATCCGACCCCGCTCCAGCTCGGCATGGGCCAGCCGCCAGGCGGGCACGCGATCCTCGGCGCCGAGCGCCGCCACAATGTCGGCGAGCAGCTCGGGGTCGATGCGGGCGCGGCCCGGCCGGAAGCAGTCATAGACGGTCACCCGCCCGGGGGTGGCCTCGCCCGCCGGCAGCCCCCGGGACGTGCGGAGGTCGGCGACGCGGCGGGCGATCCGGGAGTACGACGGGGTGCCCGCCCACTCGCGCAGCTCGACCAGGCGGGCGGCCAGGTCGTCCAGCCCGGTCAGGCCCGACGGCTCAGGGGGAGACTCGCGGCCCTCCCCCGTTCGGGCTGTTGCCCTCCCACGCGGCCCCCCGAGCGGTGGCGTGGGGACACCCTGCGCGTTCATGTGCCCCCTCCAAGTAACGGGAGCGTAACTGATCTGTTCGGGATCGTTCGGAGTGCGCGACACGAACGGGTGTGACGCCTGAGGCTGGAGGTGGCGAGCTCGCCGGAACCTCTGCTCGCCGTCGACGGGGGTCGTCTCGGACCTGGGGGATTCGAGCGCCCTCTCGTCCCGCCGTTGCTGGCGCGCGGCCGGGCCACGTGGGGTGGCTCGGCCGTGAACGGCCGCCCCGGCCCTGTCGAGGGGTCCGGGCTCTCGCATCCGCCCGGCGCGCGGTCCGCGCGCGACGCCGTACCGCTCCCCGCTGATTTCAACGTACGATGAAATAGTCGTCGGGCGGACCGCCCGCGGCGTCACGGCGAGCGAGGGGGTCGGCATGGCCGAGCCGCGTGGGCGGCGGCCCTCGGGCAGCGGCACCCGCGAGGCGATCCTGGCCGCGGCCAAGGAGCGGTTCGCGACCGTCGGCTACCCGCGCACGACGCTGCGGGCCGTGGCGCGGGACGCCGGGGTGGACGTCCGGCTGGTGACGCACTACTTCGGCTCCAAGCAGGAGCTGTTCATCGAGAGCGTGGAGCTGCCCTTCGAGCCCGAGGTGGCCTTCGACGTGGTGCTCGGACCCGGGCTCGAGGGGGTCGGCGAGCGGCTGGCCCGCTTCATCCTCGCGGTGCTGGACACCGAGGCCGGGCGGCAGACGATGACCGGCCTGCTGCGCGCCGCGGCCTCGGAGGAGGAGGCCGCGGGCATGGTCCGCCGGCTCCTGGTCGAGCGGATGCTCGGCCCGCTCGCCCAGCGGCTCGGCACCGACCAGCCCGAGCTGCGCGCCTCCCTCATGGGCTCCCAGGTCGCCGGTCTCGCCATGGCGCGCCACGTCGTCGCCCTCCCCGCCCTCGCCGCCGCCTCCCCCGAGCAGCTCGCCGCCGCCCTGGCACCGGTGTTCGAGCACTACATCTCCGAGCCCCTGCCGGAGGGCTGAAGGGCGCGCGGTTTCCCCGCTCGAGCGGGGAAACGCGCACTGGTTGGCCGAAGTTTCGGCCGCTATGTGCCGGCTTCGGGACGGTCGTGTGACGGCTGGGACGTCGTACGACGGGGCGCGCGACTTGCGCGGCCGGCCCGGAGGAGGACCCGCTGCTCAGCGGGCCCCGAGCACCAGCCACCCGTCGCCGCGCTCGCGACGCAGCAGGACGACCGCCCGCGCCCCCATGAAGAGCGCGGAGAAGACGACCCAGACCCACAGCAGGCCATGGGCCCCGACGAGCCCGGCGACCAGCAGCACCACCGGTGCATAGACGAGCAGCACGACGAGACCGGCCCAGGCGAGGTAGGTCCCGTCGCCGGCGCCGATCAGCACCCCGTCGAGCACGAACACCACGCCGGCGACCGGCTGGCCGACCGCGGCCACGAGCAGCACCGGCATCAGCAGCGACACCACGCCGGCATCGTCCGAGAACAGCCGCCCCAGCCAGGGGCTCGCCGCGGCGAGCAGCAGGCCCGTCACGACCCCGCTCACCGCACCCCAGCGGATCATCCGCCGCGTGACCGCCCGGGCCGTCGCGGGGTCACCGGCCCCCAGGAAGCGCCCGGTCAGCGCCTGCGCCGCGATGGCGATCGCGTCGAGCACGAACGCCAGGAACCCCCAGATCGTGAACGCCAGCTGGTGCGCGGCGATGGACTCGTCGCTCCCGGCGGTCGCCAGCACGACGGCGTACGTCGTGACGATGAGCGCCGCCCGCAGGGTGAGGGTCCGGATCACGAGCGCCACCGCGGCGTGCGCGGCCGCGCGGATGCCCGGCAGGTCCGGCCGGAGCGAGGCACCCTCGCGGCGCGCGCCGCGGACGACGACGACGATCAGGGAGGCGGCCGAGAGGACCTGGGCCAGCACCGACCCGAGCGCCGAGCCGGCGATCCCGAGCCGCGGCAGCGGTCCCGCGCCGAACACGAGCGCCAGGTTGAGCACGACGTTGAGCGCGTTGCCCCCCACCGCGACGACCAGCGGCGTCCGGGTGTCCTGGAGCCCGCGCAGCACCCCCGTCGCGGCCAGCATGAGCAGCAGCGGGGTGGTGCCGAGGAAGGCGATGCGGAGGTAGGTCGCCGCGTGGTCGGTCACGGCCGGGGCCGCCCCGAACGCCGACACGAGGGGGCCGGTGAGCGCGACCCCGAGCCCGGTCGCGACGAGCCCGATCGCCACGGCGAGCCAGAGGCCGTCGACCCCCTGGGCCAGCGCCCGACGCAGGTCGCCCGCCCCGACGTGGCGCGCCACCGAGGCCGTCGTGCCATAGGCCAGGAAGACGCAGAGCCCGACGGCGGTCTGGAGGACGACCGCGGCGATGCCGAGGCCGGCGAGCTGCGGGGTCCCGAGGTGACCGACGATGGCGGAGTCGGCGAGCAGGAAGAGCGGCTCGGCGACCAGGGCCAGGAACGCGGGCCAGGCGAGGCGGACGATCTCCCGGTCGTGGCGGCGGGCCTCCGCGCGCTGCTCACCTGCGGGCATGGTAAGGATCATAGGAGGTCGACGTCCATGACAGTAGTGGACAGGTGTGGCCTGTGGGTAAACCTGGTTCACCTGTAGATAGCCGGTCTGGACCAGGTGCCATGTCGACAAACCACCTCCGGCGTCCAGATGACGAGCAGGTGAACGGAGATTCACCGGCAAAATCTCGGTTGCACAGTGTCACACACGCGTTTGCCCAGGTCAGAGGGGGTGTCGGCGGCTGAGACGCGAGGATGTCCACAGCACTGTCACCAGGTCGTGCACAGCGCCACGCGTGTCGTCCACGGGCTCGGCCGGGTTATCCACACGACCTGTGGATAAGCCTCTGTCGGATCCGGCCTCCGAGGACGTACGGTCACCTCGTTGAACCGCGCTCGGGCGCCGCCGTCAGCCCGCCTCGACTTCTGGAGGTCATCGCTGTGCTCCTCGTGAGCCAGCGCTGGTCCCCGGCCTGTCGGTGGTCGTCGTTAGCGTCGGCTCCGAGACGGTGGCCGGACGTGGAGGGGGTCCGTTGAGCATCATCGAGAGCGACGCGAGGGGCTTCCCGGAGCCTCCGTTCGACGGGTTCGGCGACGGCCCGGCTCCCTATGCACCGGGCGAGGCGCCGTTCCGCCCGGGCGACCGCACGCCGCCCCAGGACATGGCCGCCGAGCAGTCCGTCCTGGGGTCGATGCTGATCTCCAAGGACGCCATCGCCGACGTCGGCGAGGTGCTGCGCGGCGTCGACTTCTACCGCCCGTCGCACGAGATCATCCACGACGCGATCATCGACCTCTACGGCCGCGGCGAGCCGGCCGACCCCGTCACCGTGGCCGCCGAGCTCGGCCGGCGCGGCGAGCTCGAGCGGGTCGGCGGCGCCCCCTACCTCCACACGCTCTCGGCCAACGTCCCGATCGCCCAGAACGCCGGCTACTACGCCGAGATCGTCCGCGAGAAGGCCATCCTCCGCCGCCTCGTCGAGGCCGGCACCAAGATCGTGCAGATCGGCTACGCCGGCGAGGGCCAGGTCGACGACGTCGTCGACCAGGCGCAGGCCGAGGTCTACAAGGTCACCGACCGCCGCACCTCCGAGGACTACGCCCCGCTCTCCGACATCATGGACGGCGTCCTCGACGAGATCGAGGCGATCGGCAACCGGGAGGCCGGCCTCTATGGCGTGCCCACCGGCTTCGCCGACCTCGACGACCTCACCAACGGCCTCCACGCCGGGCAGATGATCATCGTCGCGGCGCGTCCCGCCATGGGCAAGGCGCTCGCGCTGGACACCCCGCTCCCCACCCCGTCCGGCTGGACCACCATGGGCGAGGTCCGAGTGGGAGACGAGCTCTACGACGCGCAGGGACGCCCCACCCGCGTGGTTGCAGCCACGGAGGTCATGGTCGACCGCCCCTGCTTCGAGCTCACCTTCTCGGACGGGTCGGTGATCGTCGCCGATGCTGAGCACCAGTGGGTCACCGCGCCGCTGCACGCCGCGACACCCGTGCCGGCTCCCGAGCTGGCAGCGACCCCGCTCTACTGGCAGACCCAGCGCGACCTCGACGCCCGCCGGCCCACGACCTCGGGAGCACGTCCCGGCCGGCGCTCCTCCGGTGGTGCCGTGCTGGAGCTTGAGCTGCTGACCACTCGCGAGCTCGCGGCGACCGTGGGCCGGGTCCACACCATCCCGATGCCCGACGGCGGTGTCGTGAAGGTGGAGTCGGTCCGCCCGGTCCCCTCGGTGCCGGTGCGCTGCGTCCAGGTCGACAACCCCATGGCGCTCTACCTCGCCGGACCCAGCGGGATCCCGACCCACAACTCGACGCTCGCCCTCGACCTGTGCCGGGCGGCGTCGATCCACAACAACCTGGCGAGTGTCTTCTTCAGCCTGGAGATGACGCGCTCCGAGATCACGATGCGCCTGCTCTCGGCCGAGGCCAAGGTGCCGCTCAACCACATCCGCAACGGCCAGATGAGCGACGACGACTGGACCAAGATGGCCCGCAAGATGGGCGAGGTCTCGTCGGCGCCGATGTTCATCGACGACTCGCCCAACATGACGATGATGGAGATCCGGTCGAAGGCGCGGCGGCTCAAGCAGCGTCACGACCTGCGGCTGGTGGTCATCGACTACATGCAGCTGATGACGTCGGGCAAGAAGGTCGAGTCCCGCCAGCTGGAGGTCTCGGAGTTCTCCCGACAGATCAAGCTGCTGGCCAAGGAGCTCGAGGTTCCGATCATCGCGCTCTCCCAGCTCAACCGTGGTCCCGAGCAGCGCTCCGACAAGCGCCCGATGCTCTCCGACCTGCGCGAGTCGGGCTGCGTCACCCGCGACACCCGGCTGCTCCGCGCCGACACCAACGCCGAGGTCACGATCGGGCAGCTGCTCGACAGCGGTGCGACCGACGTGCCGGTGTGGGCGTTCGACGACCGGCTCAAGCTGGTCCCGCGCACGCTCACCCACGCGTTCCCCAGCGGCACCAAGGAGGTCTTCGAGGTCACCTTGGCGTCGGGTCGCCGGGTGCAGGCGACGGCCAACCACCCGCTGCTGACCTACGACGGCTGGATGCCGCTCGGCGAGCTCCGGGTCGGCTCGCGCATCGGCGCCCTGCGCCACGTGCCGCCGCCGATCGAGGTCGTGCCGCACACCGACGAGGACATCCATGACGCGGCCCTCGCCGTCCGCGACCTGGGGGCCGACGGCATCCCGACCTGGGTGCCGGCGCTGCCCAAGGTCCTGCTCGCGTCGTTCCTCCAGCAGCTGTGGGCCGTCGCCGGCGTGGTGACGTGGGACGCCGACCGCGAGCGCGGCCGGATCGCCTACTCCGCCTCCTCGCGCCAGCTGGCCGACGACGTGGCGGCACTGCTGCTGCGCTTCAACGTGTTCAGCCAGGTCCGCCGCGTGCGCACCCCCGGCTTCCGCACGTCGTGGCGGGTCGAGGTCGCCCGGGCCGAGGACCAGCTGCGGTTCGTCGACCGGGTCGGCGTGCCGGCCGCCCACGAGCAGGCCGCCCGCGGGCTGGCCGCCCACGTCGCCGCCAGCCGCAAGGCGGTCGTCGACTCGGTGCCCGAGCAGGTCGTGACGCGGGTGCGTGACGTGCTCGACACCGGCCGCGCGAGCCGGGAGCCCGCCACCATCGGCTCGGTGCTCGCCGAGACCACCCTCGACGAGCTGGTCGACTCCGTCCGCCCGCACACCGAGCGGATGGCCCAGATCGCGGCCGTCCTCGACGACGCCGACCTCGACGTGGTGGCCACCAACGACGTCCTGTGGGACACCATCACCTCGATCGAGGCGCGCGGCGAGCAGGAGGTCTTCGACGCCACCGTGCTGGGCCTGCACAACTTCGTGGCCAACGGCATCGCGCTCCACAACAGCCTCGAGCAGGACGCCGACATGGTGATCCTGCTGCACCGCGACGACGTCTACGAGAAGGAGTCGACCCGTCCCGGCGAGGCCGACCTCATCATCGCCAAGCACCGCAACGGCCCCACCCGCGACATCACGGTCGCGTTCCAGGGTCACTACTCGCGGTTCGTCGACATGGCTCACTGACACGGGGCTGCGCGTCGCAGGTGGTCCTAGGCTCCGAGCAGGCGGGTGCTCGCTCCACACGACGTTGTCGGAGCCGGGTGCGCCGTACGGCGATGAGAAACCCGCGCGAACCCGGTCACCACTCCCAGCAGTCCGCACCCACCGACCGAGGAGCGAGCATGTCCCTCACCCGGATCCACAACCTGTCCATCTCCCTCGACGGCTTCGCCACGGGGGAGCCACAGTCGCTCGAGGAGCCGTTCGGCCACGCGGGGCAGCGGCTGCACACCTGGATGTTCAAGACCAGGTTCTGGTCGCCCGAGGAGGGCAGCGCCGGCATCGACGACGCGTTCGCCCAGCAGCACAGCCAGGGCATCGGCGCCGAGATCATGGGGGCCAACAAGTTCGGCCCGCCCGGGTGGCAGGACGACCAGGAGTGGCAGGGCTGGTGGGGTCCGAACCCGCCATTCCACACGCCGACCTATGTCCTGACCCACCACCCGCGCGCCTCGGTCGAGATGGAGGGCGGCACCACCTTCCACTTCCTCGACGCCTCGCCGGCCGAGGCGCTCGCCATCGCGCAGGAGGCGGCCGGTGACCTGGACGTCCGCATCGGGGGCGGCGCGACCGTCGTCCGCGACTTCCTCGCCGCCGGGCTCGTCGACCTGATGCACCTGGTGCAGGCGCCGATCGTGCTCGGGCGCGGGGTGCGGATCTGGGACGGGCTGGAGGGCCTCGAGAGCGGCTATGACGTCGAGGCGGTGTCGTCGCCCAGCGGCGTGACGCACCTGACGTTCACCCGCAAGCCGGCCTGACCGGGCCGGTCACGACGACGGCTTGGTCCACGCAGCGGTGTAGCGGAAGCCGATCCGCCTCCGCAGCCGGGCTCCGGGCAACGAGTCCTCGAACAGCGCGCGGAGCTCGGCGAGGGTCTCCTCCGGATCCTGCACCGGTACGGCGGGACCGGCGGCGGCGCCGCGGGCGGCCCGCGGGTGCTTGACCAGCCCGATGACCGGGTTGCTCACCAGGCAGGCGGCGTCCCAGGCCCAGTCGAGGGGCGTCTCGCAGCGCACGAGACCGACGACGAGCAGCCGACCGCCCGGGGCGAGCAGCCGCGACACCTCCCGGAGGGCGGCCGCGGTGTCGAGGTGGTGCAGGGACGCGACCATCGTGACGAGGTCGAACGGTCCGGCGAGGTCGCTCAGCTGCTCGGCCGAGACCCGCGCGTGCGGATGCCGGGCGAGCCGGCCGGCCGCGACCGAGCGCATCTCGTCGTCCACGTCCGTCCCGAGCACGTCGTCGAAGCGCGGCGCCAGCCGGAGCAGCAGGCCGCCCCGTCCGCAGCCCACGTCGAGCGCGCGGCGACGGCGCTCGGGCAGGTGACGCAGCACCCAGCCGTGGAAGTGGTCGTTGTGGACCCACGGGTGGCGCGCGTTGAACCGGTCCATGCCGGCCACCAGCCCGGGGATCCACCGGTGGCTGAGGCTGCGCGGGTCCATGTGCGGCGTCCGAGGAGCGACGGGCGACCGTCAGTCGACGACGGCCGCGACGGCCTCGATCTCGACGAGCTGGTCGGGATAGCCGAGCACCGTCACGCCGTGCAGGGTGCTCGGCACGTCGTGCTCGCCGAACGCCGAGGCCACCACCTCCCACACCGCGACGAGGTCGGACCGGTCCGACGAGGCGACCAGCACCCGCGTCGAGATCACGTCCTCGAGCGTGCAGCCGGCCTCGGCCAGCGCCCGGGTGAGGGTCGCGACGCACGCCGCGGCCTGGCCGCGCAGGTCGCCCACGGCCGCCGTACGGCCGTCGTCCTCCAGCGGGCAGGACCCGGCCAGGAAGACCAGCCGCGCCTCGGCGGGCGCCGTCGCGGCATAGGCGTAGGGCGTCGGGGCGAGGCTGCTGGACCGGATGAGCCGAACGGCGCTGGGCATGCCGGGCACGCTACCCGGCCCCCGGGTGGACCCGGACGGCTCAGCCTGGAACCACCGATCGTGCGCCTGCTGCGCCGATCGGTGGATCCAGGCTCACGCCGGCCGGAACGAGTCGTGCGCCGGCGGCGGGTCGTGGCGCAGCATCACGTGGTGGGTGACGGTGTAGTCCAGCAGCGCCTCGTGGCTCATGTCCTTGCCGAACCCGGAGGCCTTGACGCCGCCGTGCGGCGCCTCGGAGGCGATGGGCAGGTGGTCGTTGACCCAGGTGACGCCCGCCTCGATCCGGTGCGCGACCCGCAGGGCGCGCTGCACGTCGCGGGTCCACACCGACGACGCGAGGCCGTAGGCGCTGTCGTTGGCCAGCCGGACCGCCTCGTCCTCGTCGTCGAAGGGGAGCACGACGAGCACCGGCCCGAACACCTCGTCCTGCACGATCTCGGAGTCCTGGGCGGCGCCGGTGACCAGCGTCGGCGGGTAGTAGGCGCCGACACCCTCGGGCACCACGCCCCCGGTGACGACGACGGCCCCGGCGTCGACGGCCCGGGTGACGAACCCGTGCACCCGCTCCCGGTGTGCGACCCCGATCAGCGGCCCGATGTCGCTGGCGGGGTCCTCGGGCGGCCCGACCCGGATGGCCTCGAGACGGGACGCCAGGGCGGCCACGGCCTCGTCGAGGACCGGTCGCTCGACATAGACCCGGGTGACGGCGGTGCAGTCCTGGCCGGAGTTGTAGGTCGCTCCCATCGCGAGCCCCTGGGCCGCGGCCTCGAGGTCGGCGTCGGCGAACACGAGCGCCGGCGCCTTGCCGCCCAGCTCCAGGTGCAGCCGCTTGGTCGACGGGGCGGCCGCCGACATGACGGCGCGCCCGGCCCGGGACGACCCCGTGATCGACACCATCGCCACCGACGGATGCTCGACGAGCGCGGTCCCGACCGCGGCGTCCCCGGTCACCACGTTGAGGACGCCCGGCGGGAGTCCCGCCGCCACCGCGATCTCGGCCAGCCGCAGCGTCGAGGACGGCGACTGGGGGGCGGGCTTGAGGACGACGGTGTTGCCGGCGGCGAGCGCCGGCCCCAGCTTCCAGATCGCCATGATGAACGGGAAGTTCCAGGGCGCGATCCCGGCGACCACCCCGACGGGACGGCGCACCAGCATCGAGGTGTAGCCGGACGACAGCAACCCCGCACCGCTGCCGTCGAGCGAGCGGGCGGCGCCGGCGAAGAAGCGCAGGTTGTCGACGCCGAACGGCAGCTCGCCCTCGGCGAAGACCGCGCGCGGCTTGCCGGTCTCGCGGACCTCCAGGTCGACGAGATCGGTCGCCTCCGCGAGCGCCTCGGCCACCCGTCCGAGCACGGTCGCCCGGTCACCGGGAGTGCGTGACGACCAGTCCGGGAGGGCGCGAGCGGCCGACGCGACGGCGGCCTCGACGTCGGCCGGAGAGGCCTGGGAGACGACGCCGGTGGGGCGGCCGGTCGCGGGGTCGACCAGCTCGAGCGCCGGACCGGCACCCGGCCGGCAGGCGCCGTCGAGGAACACGCCGTCGATGGCAGCAGTGACCACGAGCAGGTCCTTCCTAGGAGTTGAAGCCGACGCCGAAGTGGTCGAGCAGCCGCAGCCACGCGCCGCGCCTCCCGCTGACGTCCTCACGGGCCAGGGCCGACCGGGTGGCCTGCACCGCGAGCCAGCGCAGCGGCTCCGGGGGGAACGGCATCGGCGCGTCGGTGAGGAACGCCGGTGCGGGACGCCCGTCGAGCAGGTCGACGAGCACGCCGGCGGCATAGCGGCTGAAGCCCACCCCCAGCCCGGTGAAGCCGAGGGCGTGCGCCACCGACCCGCCGCGGTCGACGCCGACATAGGGCACGAACCGTGACGACGTGTCGATCAGCCCGGCCCACCGGTGGGTGAAGCGGACCCCTTCGAGCTGCGGGAACGTCTCGGTGAAGTGGCGGGCCAGGAGCCGGTGGGAGGACTCCCGCTGCTCGCGCGCGGCGGACGTCGAGGAGCCGTAGTAGTAGATCGCGTCGTAGCCGCCCCACAGGATCCGGCCGTCGGCCAGGGGCCGGTAGTAGTGGAACTGGTTGCCCGCGTCGGTCACCCCCTGCCGCTCCGCCCACCCGAGGCTGTCCCACTGCGCCGCGGTCAGCGGCTCGGTGACGAGCACGTGGTCATAGACCGGCACGACGTACTTGCGCAGCCGCCGCACCGGGGCGGGGTAGGCGTTGGTGGCGACGACGACCTGGCGCGCGCCGACCTGGCCGTACGGCGTGTGCACCACGCCCGGCCGCAGGGACCGGGCGGGGGTCTGCTCGTGGATCCGGACCCCAAGGCGCAGCGCCCAGTCGCGCAGGCCGGTCGCGAGCGCCACGGGGTCGAGGAGCCCGCCGCCCGAGCGGATGCGCAGGCCGCCGAGGAAGCTCGGCGACGCCACGTCGGCCCGGGCCGAGGTGGCGTCCAGCAGCGTGACGTCCTCGCCGAAGGAGCGCATCCGCTCGGCGAGGCCCGGCAGCGCGTCGACCTGGTGGGCCGAGGTGGCCATCAGGCTCTTGCCGGTCAGCCGCAGGTCGGCGTCGATGCCCTGCTCGGCGACGTCGTCGGCCAGGCCGCGCAGGTTCTCCCGGCCGAGCGCCGTCAGCGCGTGGATCTGGTCGGGCCAGAGCGCGAGCCCGTGCGACAGCCCGTGCGTCAGGCTCTCGGAGACGAAGCCGCCGTTGCGTCCGGTCGCACCGTGACCGACGTGCTCGGCCTCGAGGAGGAGCACGTCGCGTCCGGGCTCGCGCCGCTTGGCCTCGACCGCGGTCCACAGCCCGGTGAATCCGCCGCCGAGGACCACGAGGTCGGCGGACGTCGGGCCGGACAGCGGCGCGGCCGTGGCGGCGACCCCGTGCAGGTCGTGCCAGAAGGAGCGGGGCTCGGCGTCGGCGAGGGGGTCCGAACCGAGCCTCGTCATGGCACCAGCACCCCCATGGCCGGCTCCCACGTCAGCGACACCTCCGCGCCGCGGTCGACGGAGGCGAAGCCCGGTTGGGTGACCAGGACCGGCTGCCCGGACGCGGTGGCCACCTCGCGGGGCTGCACCGCGATCGTCGAGGTGCCGCCGGTGAACTGGGTCTCCAGGACCGTCCCCGACAGCACGCCGCCGCCCCCGGGGGCGATCCGCACCTGCTCGGGGCGGACGACGAGGAACCGGCCGTCGCCGTGTCCCGGCAGGGTCCGCTCGCCCACCCGCAGCCCGCCGGCCGTCGCGGCGCCCTCGAAGAGGTTGCTGCGGCCGATGAACTCCGCGACGAAGCGGTTGGCGGGCCGCTGGTAGAGCTCGCCGGGGTCCGCGACCTGCTGGACCCGTCCGTGGCTCATCACCGCGACCCGGTCGGCCATCGAGAGGGCCTCCTCCTGGTCGTGGGTGACCATCACGAAGGCGATGCCGACCTCGTGCTGGAGCCGCTTGAGCTCCAGCTGCATCTGCGACCGGACGTTGCGGTCGAGGGCCGACAGCGGCTCGTCGAGCAGCAGCAGGCGCGGCCGGTTGATGATCGCCCGAGCCAGCGCGACGCGCTGCCGCTGCCCGCCGGACAGCTGGCTCGGGCGGCGGTGGCCCATCCCGGCGAGCCCGACGATCTCGAGCACCTCGTCGACCCGCTGCGCGATGTCGGCGCGCGCGACGCCGGCCCGCGCCGGCCCGTAGCCGACGTTCCTGGCGACGGTCAGGTGCGGGAACAGCGCGTAGGACTGGAACATCATGTTGACGGGCCGGTGGTGCGCGGGGATCGCGAGCAGGTCGGCGCCGCCGAGCAGGATCGACCCCTCGGTCGGGGTCTCGAAGCCGGCCAGTGCACGCAGCAGCGTGGTCTTGCCGCAGCCGGACGGTCCGAGCAGCGCGAAGAACTCCTGGTCGCCGATGTCGAGGGAGACGTCGTCGAGCGCGCGGACGTCGCCGTACGACGCGCCCAGGCCGCGGATGGTCACCAGCGGCTCGGCCGGCACGGTGGCGGGGTCAGTCACGGGAGGTCTCCGTCCGTCCGACGGCCCAGGCGACGACGACCACCGCGCTCATGCTGACCAGGAGCAGGATCGTCGCCAGGGCGTTGATCTCGGGGGTGACACCGAAGCGCACCCGCGAGTAGATCTCGATGGGCAGGGTCGGGCTGGTGGGCCCGTTGGTGAAGAAGGCGATGACGAACTCGTCGATCGACAGCGTGAAGCTGAGGAGCGCCCCGGCCACCACGGCGGGCGCGATCGACGGCAGCGTGACCCGGAGGAAGGTCGTGAACCAGCCGGCGCCGAGGTCCCGGGACGCCTCCTCCAGCGAGCGGTCGAGCTGCAGCATCCGGGCGCGCACCACGGCGACCACGAACGCCGTGCCGAACGCGGCGTGGGCCAGCACCACCGTCCCGAGGCCCAGGGGCAGCCCGACGGCGGTGAAGAACGCGAGCAGCCCGATCGCCAGCATCAGGTCGGGCAGGATCGCCGGCGCCATCACGAGCGAGTCCAGCGCTGTGGACCGCGTGAAGCGCACCAGGCCCACGGCGAGCATCGTGCCGAGCACCGTCGAGATGAGCATGCAGCCGACGCCGACCAGCAGCGAGTTGAGCAGCGCCTGGCCCATGTCGGGGTCGGAGAACAGCTCGGGATACCAGCGCAGGGACAGGCCCTTGAAGTTGAGCGCGGACCGGCCGCTGTTGAACGACATCACGACCAGGGCCGCGATGGGCACGTAGAGGAACGCGAAGACGACGCCGAGGGGCAGCCACAGCCAGCCGAGCCCGGTGCGCTGCCGGCGGCTCATCGGTCCACCTCCGTCGCGAAGCGCCGGCTGACCAGCGACTGCACGGCGAACAGCGCGACCAGGAAGACCACCATGATCAGGGCGAGGGTCGCCCCGAACGGCCAGTCCCGGGCCTTGAGGAACTGGTCGCGGATCAGGTTGCCGACCATCACGGTCTTTCCGCCGCCGAGCAGCTCGGGGATGACGAAGTTCCCCATGCTCGGCACGAACACGAAGATGCAGCCGGTGATGACCCCCGGCAGGGACAGGGGCAGCGTCACCCGCAGGAACGTCGTGAGCCGGTTGGCGCCGAGGTTGGCCGACGCCTCGCGCAGCTCGGGGTCCAGCCGGGCGACCGAGGCATAGATGGGCAGGATCATCAGCGGCAGGTAGGCGTAGACGAGCCCCGTGACCACCGCGCCCTTGGTGTAGAGCAGCGTGACGGGCTCGTCCACCACCCCCCAGCCGACGAGCAGGTCGTTGAGCATGCCCTGGGTGTTGAGCAGCATGATCCAGGCGTAGGTCCGGATCAGGAAGTTGGTCCAGAACGGCACGACGACCAGCACCAGGGCGACGGTGCGCATCCGGGTCGGCATCTTGGCGATGGCGTAGGCGACGGGGTAGCCGAGCACCAGCGCGATGACGGTGGCGGCGCCGGCGATCCAGAGGGAGCTGACGAGCACCTTGCGGTAGGTCGGCTCCAGCGCCCGCCGGAAGTTGTCCAGGTTCAGGTCATGGACCACCCCGCCGAAGCGCCCCCGGTCGAAGAGCGTGTAGCTCAGCACCAGGACCAGGGGCACCGCGACGAGGACCACGGTGAAGAGGAGACCCGGCCCCAGGAACGCCGCCTTCTCGACGAGGCGGCCGGTCCGGGGGCGGGTCCCGTGGGTGACCGTCACGAGGACGCGGTGACCTCGGTGGTCAGGTCGGTGTACTTCGTGGAGTCCTCACCCAGGTCGACGAGGCTCTCGCCCTCGGCAAGCTGGTCGGGCGTCACGTCGAGCTGCGGGAACTGCTGCTTGAGCTCGGCGGGCACCAGTGCGGCCGCGGCCTGGTTGGGGACGTTGTAGTAGACGTTCTCGGTCACCCAGGCGTGCGTCTCGGGCTCGAGCATCATGTTGACGAAGGCCATCGCGGCCTCCTTGTTCTCCGAGCTCTTGAGCACGACCATCGTGTCGACCCACAGGTCGCTGCCCTCGTCGGGCACCACGAACTTGATGTCGGGGTTCTCGGCCATGCCGTAGCCGCACCAGCCGTCCCAGGCCTCGGTCATCACGGCCTCGCCGGAGATGAGCTTCTCATAGAAGGTGGTGTCGTCGTAGCCGAGCAGATGGCTCTTGGCCGAGATCAGCACGTCCTTCATGGCCGCGAGCTCGTCGTCGTCGGTGGTGTTGACCGAGAAGCCCAGTGCCTTGGCGGCGGGCAGCGCCAGCCAGCGCTCGGTGGAGAGCATCGTGATCTTGCCGTCGTAGGCCGGGTCCGGGTCGAGGATGTCGTTCCACGACGTCGGTGGGGTCTTCACCAGGTCGGAGCGGTAGCAGATGCCGGTGGTGCCCCAGGTGTAGGGCACGGAGTAGGCGTTGCCCTTGTCATAGCTGAGCTCGCTCGCCTGCGGGAAGAGGTTCTCGAGGTTCGGCACGAGCTCGGTCGAGATCGGCTCCAGCAGGCCCGCCTCGTTGAGAGCCTGGGCGTACTGCCCGGACACGAAGGCCACGTCGATGCCGGAGTCGCCGCCGGCGGTGAGCTTGGCCATGATCTCCTCGTTGGTCGCGTGCTCCGCGACCTCCAGCGAGGACCCGGTCTTGGTGGCGAACTGCTTGTCGATGTCCTCGGGCATGTAGCCCGCCCAGTTGGACACGGTGACGGACTGCTGGGTGAGGTCGGCCTTCGGGTCGAGCTTCGACCCCGAGTCCGAGGAGGAGTCGTCGCCCCCTCCGCAGGCCCCGAGAACGGTGGCGAGGGCGAGCGCGGCGGCTCCCCCGAGGATGCGTCGTGCACGGGTGGGGCGGGGGGATGGGCGGCTGGTCATGGTGCCTCCTCGGTCGGGTGCTCGGCGTGACCCGGCTGCGTATAGCCGCACAAGATTGCAGATGCGTTCAAAGTTCGGCAAGGGTTGCGGCCGCCTGAAATCTCGTTGTTACGCAGAATTTTGAAGACGTCTTCAACAAATCGCCCATCCGTGCCAGAGTCTGCGCATGAGTCGATCCAAGGCCGGGCGCGCGCGTCGGGACGCCCTGGTCGGCGCCGCGCAACGGGCGATGCTCGAGCACGGTGCGGACACCAAGCTGCGCCACGTGGCGGAGGCCGCGGGCCTCACGTCGGGGGCCGTCCTCTACCACTTCCCCGACGTCCAGGCCCTTCTGCTGGAGGCCAACCGGGCGGGCATGGAGCGCTTCTATGACGAGCGGGTCGCGGCGATCGCGACCGTCGACGACCCGGTCGAGCGGCTCGTCGTGACGATCCGCACCGGACTCCCGGTCGACGGCCAGGACGACGCCGTACGCCTGCTCTGCGAGCTCGGCGGGGCGGCCGGCCGGCAGCCCGTCTATGCCGCGCTGCTGACCACGCTCTATGACCGCCAGGTGGCGATGTACCAGATGATCCTGGAGTCCGGCGTCGCCCGCGGCATCTTCAGCCTCACCCAGCCCTCGCTGACCGTCGCCAGGAACCTCGTCGCCCTCGAGGACGCCTACGGCTACCGCATCGTCGCCGGCCACCCCAGCATCGACCACGAGATCGCCGCCGAGCTCATCCTCGACTATGCCCGCCTCGCCACCGGACATCCGCTGTCCCTCCCGGAAGGAACCTCCCGATGACCGACCAGCTCACCGTGCTCTTCATGCCGGAGTCGGCCTACGGCCCCACCAACCAGTGCATCGGCATCGGCAAGGTCCTGCTGGACCGCGGGCACACCGTGGTGTTCGCCGCCGAGCGGTCCTGGGAGGGCAAGCTCGCGCCACTCGGCTTCGTCGAGGCGCTGGTCGACCTCGCCGAGCCCGACCCCGACGCCTCCGACGACGCGGCCGGGCAGTTCTGGATCGACTTCATCAACGAGACGGCGCCCGAGTTCCGCAAGCCCACCGTCGAGCAGCTGGCCTCCTTCATCCAGCCGACCTACCAGGCGCTCATCGACGGGGCCCGGTTCTGCGAGCCGCAGCTGCGCGCGATCATCGCCGAGCACCGGCCCGACGTGATCGTCGAGGACAACGTCGTGTCCTTCCCCGCGCTGATGACCTCCGGGGCGCCCTTCGTCCGCATCGTGTCCTGCAACCCGCTCGAGGTCCGCGGCGAGGGCGTCGCCCCGACCTTCTCCGGCTATGCCGCCGACGACCCCGGGGCGTGGGCCGCGTTCCTCGAGGAGTTCGACCGCACCCACGCCGAGACCTGGGCGACCTTCAACGCATGGGTCCAGGAGCAGGGCGCGCCCGCGCTGCCCGCGCGCGACTTCGTGCACACCTCCGACGTCGCCAACCTCTACGTCTACCCGGCCGAGCTCGACTATGTCGAGGCGCGTCCGCTCGACGACACCTGGCACCGCATGGACTCGAGCGTCCGCGAGACCGACGAGGACTGGGAGCTCCCGGCCGAGCTGCGCGACCGGCCCGAGGGCTCGGCGCTGATCTACCTCTCGCTCGGGTCGCTCGGCGGGGCCGACATCGCGCTGCTCCAGCGGCTGGTCGACGTGCTGGCGACGACGTCCCACCGCGTCATCGTCAGCATGGGCCCGCGCGCCGACGAGATCCGGCTGGCCGACACCATGACCGGCGCCGCGATCGTCCCCCAGACGCGGATCATCCCGCAGGTCGACCTGGTCATCACCCACGGCGGCAACAACACCACGACCGAGGCCATGCACTTCGGCAAGCCGATGGTGCTGCTGCCGCTGTTCTGGGACCAGTACGACAACGCCCAGCGCGTGCACGAGCGGGGCTTCGGCCGGCGGCTGTCGACCTATGGCTTCGCCGACGAGGAACTGCTGGGCGCGGTCGAGGAGCTGCTCGCCGACGCCGAGCTGCGCGAGCGCGCGGCCCGGACGGGCGAGGCGATCCGCGCCCGCGACGGGCTGCGCCGCGGCGCCGAGGTCATCGAGCGGGTGGGCCTGGACCACCTCGCTCGCCGAGGCTGACCGGACGGTGGGACACCCGTTCCCCGTCCGCGTCTCCGACGTCGCCGGCGAGTGGCGAGCGACGAGGCAGGGCTCCGACCCCACCCGGGCCCTGCTCGCGCTGCTCGCCGGCGACCTCCCCGTGCCGGAGGGCTTCCGGCTCACCCGCGCGCTGCCGCTCCCCGACGCGGTCCTGGCCGCGCACGCCGACGTGCGCGCGATCGACGTCGACCAGACCAACGAGTCAGTGGTGGTCGGAGACGCCGTCGTCGTGAAGTGGGTGACCGACCCGCTGCGCGGCCCGCACCCCGCCCCCGAGCGGCTGCGGCGGCTGGCCGAGGCGGGCTTCACCGCCACGCCGGCCCTGCACGGGATCGTCGAGTGGCGCACCCCCGACGGCGACTGGGTCCCCGTCGCCGTGGTGGCCGACCTGGTCCGGGACGCGACCGACGGCTGGACCTGGTGCCTGGACGAGGCCCGCATCGCGCTGGGGCTGCGGCCCGGGAGCGCCAGACCGTTCGCAGGGGCGCTCGGCGGGCTGACGGCCGCGATGCACCTGGCGCTGGCCGACACGCCGGCAGGTCCCGTCGCCGACCACGGCGACCTGCACGTGGGCCAGGTCCTGCGCACGCCCGCCGGTGACCTGTTCGTCATCGACTTCGACGGCAACCCGACGCTGCCGCCGAGCGAGCGGGTGCGGCACCGGCCGGCGGCCTACGACGTCGCCGGGATGCTCGTCTCGCTCGAGAACGTCGGCCACGTGGTGGCCCACCACGACCCGCAGGTGGCCGAGGCCGACGTGGTCGCGTGGACCGGCGCGGTCCAGGCCGAGTTTCTCGACGCCTACCGGGCCACCGCCCGTGGACTCCTCGACGAGACCCTGCTCGATCCCTTCATGATGGACCAGATCCACCGCGAGCTCGCCTACGCGGACTCGCACCTGCCTCGGTGGCGCTATGTCCCCGAGGCCGCGCTGCGCCGAAGGGGCCTGTCATGAAGCCGGACCTGTTCCTCGCCGACCTCGAGGAGAAGCCGTCCCGGCTGCGCGACCTCTCCGTGCGCGACGCGTGGCACTTCGTGGGCCGGCCGAGGCTGGTGCTGCTGCTGGGGATGGGCTCCTCGCACTACGCCAACCTCGTCGTCGCCGCCCGGATGCGCAACGCGGGGGTCGCCGCCGTCGCGGAGCTGGCGAGCACCGACCTGCTGCCCGTGGTGACCTCGGAGACCCTCGTCGTGGCCGTCTCGGCGTCGGCGTCCTCCGCGGAGACCGTCGCCGCGGTGGAGCGGATCGGGGTCCCGTTCGTCGCGCTGGCCAACAGGCCCGGACCGCTGACCGAGCGCGCCGAGCACGTGGTCTGGATGGAGGCCGGTGAGGAGCGCGGCGGGGTCGCCTGCCGCTCGTTCCAGCACACCCTGGCCCTGCTGATGACGCTGCAGGCGCGGTTGGTGGGCTCGGCACTGCCGCCCGTGGACCTGGCCGCCCGGGCGAGCGCCGACCTCCTCGAGTCCGCCGACCGCTGGCGGCCGCGGCTGACCGAGCTGCTGCTGGGCCCTCAGGGCACGCACGTGGTCGCCCCCGCCCGGCGGCTGTCCTCGGCCCTGCAGTCGGCCCTGATGCTGCGCGAGGGTCCCCGGCTGCCGGCCGTCGGGTGCGAGACCGCGGACTGGAGCCACGTCGACGTCTACCTCACCAAGACCACCGACTACCGGATGCTGCTCTTCGGCGGCTCGCGCTGGGAGCCGCAGCTCCTCGAATGGACCGGCCAGCGCGGCTCGACGGTCGTCGGGGTCGGCGCCGACATCTCCGGCACCGACTTCACGCTGCGCTACGCCTACGACGTGATGGACGACGTCCGACTGCTCAGCGAGACGCTCGTCGGCGAGCTGCTGGCCGCCCATGCCTGGCTGGACGGGACCGGCTCCTAGCCTCGATCCGGCGGGTCCAGGCCTAGGGTGGTCGCCGTGACCGCGCCTCCCGACGACTTCCTCGCGTTCCGGGCCGCCCGCGAGGCGGAGCTCGTGGAGCCCTTCGGCTGGCTGACGCTGAGCGGCTTCTTCTGGCTGCCCGAGGACGCCGGCGCGCTGCCGGGGCTCCCGGGCCGGTGGTGGGCCGACGCGGACCAGTCGTCGGCCCACGTCGCCGCCGCTGCCGCTGAGGGTCTGACGCGCGAGGGCGTCCCGCTGGACGGCGAGTGCGTCCTCGACGTCGGGGAGTACGGCCGCGTCCCGTGGGTCGACCACGGTGAGCGGCGCGTCGAGCTGCTGCGCCGCGGCGGCCGGCTCGCCGTCCGGGTGCGGGCGGAGACGTCACGGGACCGCGAGTCGTTCACCCACGTGCCGACGTTCCCCTACGACCCCGCGTGGCGGGTGCCCGGCCGCTTCACGCCGTACGCCGTGGTGCCCGACGTCGAGGTCGGCACCATCCGCCCCGACCTGCGTCAGGTCATGCATCCCATCGGTGAGGTGGTCTTCGAGCTGGCCGGGGTCGCGCAGCGGCTCGTGGTCACGAAGGGCAAGTACGGCTGGGGCGTGGAGTTCCGCGACCCCACCAACGGCGACGAGACCGAGGCGTGGCGGCAGCTGCACTTCGACGCGCCTGTCGACGCGGCGGGCGTCGAGGTCGTGCTCGACTTCAACCGGTCCCAGAACATGTGGTTCGCCTTCACCGACTTCGCCACCTGCCCGGCCCCGATCGACGGCAACGTGGTCTCCGTGCCGGTGCGCGCCGGCGAGCTGCGGGTCCGTCCGCGGGAGTCGGCCGTCGGTTAATCGGTCGAGGTTGTCGGCGGGGTTTGTCAGACTCGACGACTGTGCCGACGGCGACCATGAACCAACTCCGGCCGCCCTCTCCGCTCGCGGGGAGGCTGGCCAAGCAGTCGTTGCTGTTCGCGCTCGGCGAGGGCACCTTCATGACCGGGTCGGCGGTCTTCTTCACCCAGATCGTGGGGCTGAGAGCCGCGCAGGTGGGTCTCGGGCTGACCCTGGCCGGGGTCGCCGCGTTCCTCGCCGCCTGGCCGATGGGGCAGCTGGTCGACCGGTTCGGGCCCAAGAAGATGTGGGCGCTCAGCGCCGTCTCGCAGGCCTCGCTGTTCGCGCTGTGGCCGCTGATCGACGGCTTCGGCGGCTACCTCGCGATGGCGATCGCCATGGAGGTGATGGGCTCGTTGGGTGGGGCCGCCCACGGCGCCTACACGATCGACGTGCTCCCAGCCGACGAGCGGGTGCGGTCGCGCGCCTACATGTACTCCGCCCTCAACGTCGGCTTCACGCTCGGCTCGCTGGTCGGTGGCATCGCCCTCGCCTTCGAGTCCAACGACGTGCTGCACGCGCTGCCGTGGTTCACCGCGGTCGCGTTCCTGGTCAACGCGAGCGCGATCCTGCGGCTGCCCAACGCCTCCCACGACGAGCGCACGCCCGAGGAGCGGCGGGTCAAGGTCCCCGGACCGGGGGCCATGCGCAACCCGGGTTGGCTGGCCTCGACCTTCTTCGTCGGCGTGCTGTGGACCAACCAGGTGCTGCTCAACATCGTCATCCCGTTGTGGCTGGTCGAGGAGACCGATGCTCCACGGGTGCTGCTGGCCTTCCTCTTCGGCACCAACACGGTCATGTGCATCTTCCTGCCGATGGCGGCCGCCCGCGGGGTCAAGGACGTCTCGACCGCACTGCGCGCGATCCGGGTCTCGGCGTCGTTCTTCGTGGTCTCGTGCCTGATCACCTTGGCCACCCACGACACCGTCGGCTGGGTCACCATCGCGCTGGTGTGGCTCGGCCACGTCACCGTGACGGGCGCGGAGCTCTATCTCTCCGCGGCCTCGTGGTCGTTCGAGGCCGAGCTCATGGACCCGCGTCGCCGCGGTGACTACCAGGGGGCCGCCGAGCTGAGCGGCACGCTCGGCCGGGTCTGGGCGCCGGCGGTCTACACGTTCCTGGCGATGACCTGGGGCGCGGCCGGCTGGCTGGTGATCGCGGCGATCGTGGTCGGTGCGACGGTGGGCCTGCACCGCACCGCCCGGGTCGCGCAGCGCTTCCTGGTGCGGCAGGGCATCTCGCCGTACGACGACGCGGGCGCGCACGAGGGTGGGCCTCCTCCCGTCCCACCGCCGTCCCTGCTCGAGGACCCGCCGCTCGCGCCGTCGACCGACGGCTTCGGCCCCCCGACCGCAGCTCACCGGGACCGCTGAGGCTCCGGGGTCAGGAGCGGGTGCGGCCCTCGCGGAGCATCTCGACCGCCTGGGCGACGCGTCGGTCGCGGGTCTCCTCGCGCTTGGCGTCGGCGACCCACACGGCGTACTCCTTGCGGTGGGTGAAGGCGAGGCCCGCGAAGGCCTGCGCGGCCGCGGGGTCGGCGGCCAGCGCCGCGGCGAGCGCCTCCGGCACCTCGACCTCGCGCGGCGTCTCGTCGAGCGCGATCGTGGCGGTCACCCGCTGGCCGATCTCGACCCCGAGCTCGGCACGGGCGGCCTTGCTGAGTCCGATGAGGGTCCGCCCGCCCATCACGGCCAGCCTCAGTCGTGCGGAGCGGTCGCCGATGGTGACGCGGACCGCGGCGCGCTTGCCGCCGCCGAGCTCGCCGACCTGCTCGTCGGTCAGCTCGATCGCGGCCGCGGGGCCCTGGGCGCTCAGCTCGGTGTCGACGGTCAGCGAGGTCATCCGCCGACCCTAGCCGGGATCCACAGGCATGAACCCGGGCCGGCCGCCGATGTCGGTGGTCGGTCGTAGAACAGGTGGCATGCGCAACGGGGGAGCCGACGAGGTGGCCGAGCAGCTCGTGCGCGAGCTGGCCGAGGGCCTCACCGCGCCGCGGGCGGGCGAGTGCTTCCTGTGCTTCGTGGCCCGGATGCTCGACGAGTTCGGCTGCGACGGCACCCTGCGCTTCGCCCGGCGCTTCCGCGACCGCCGGGCGCCGCGGGCGACCGCGCTCGAGCGGCGGGTCGGCCGACGAGGCGGCTTCTGCGACTGCGAGATCTTCCTCAACGCCTTCCACGTCTGCCATCGGCTGCGTCCGCCGCCACCCGACGTCGACGGCTCGGTGATGCCTCACGTCCGCCCGCGCCGCGAGACCCCTCCGTGCGCCGGGGTGCGACGCGGCTCCACCCGCCCTTGCGACCACTGGGAGGAGGTGCCGCGGGGCGACTGGTGAGGTGGGGTGCGGTCCGGCAGGGTGGAGGGATGCCGACCTTCGAGACCGTCGACGACTACCAGACCGCGCTGGGGGAGCCCGCGCGCTCGGTCCTGGCCGAGCTGCGCTCCCGGGTCGCCGCGGTCGTCCCCGGGGTCGAGGAGGTCATCTCCTACGACATGCCGACGTTCGCACTCGACGGGCGCCGCCTCTTCCTCGCGGCCTGCTGGAAGCAGCACCTGTCGGTCTATCCGGTCCCCGAGCCGACGACCGACGACCCGGGTCTCGCCGACGACCTCGCGCCGCACATCTCGGGGGCGAGCACGCTCAAGCTGCCCTACCGTGCCGGCATCCCGTGGCCGCTCGTCGAGCGGGTCGCGCGCGCCCACGTGGCCCGCTGAGCGACCCTGCGCCGTCAGTCGTCGTTGCTCAGCACGAGGTCGATGTCGTTGTCGCCGACCGCCAGCCGGGGGGCGTTGTCGAAGCGCACGTCGATCTCCTCCTCGGCCTCCGGGTCGGTGTCGCCGCAGATCGTGACCGGCAGCCGGGTGCTGCGTGAGCCGGGACCGAAGGACAGGGTGCGGGTCGGGAAGCCGACATAGTCCGAGCCCGGGGTGGCGGTGCCGTAGGTCCCCGTCGCGGGTGCCGGGAGCGGCACCGTCGTGAAGTCGACGGCGTCGACGGTCCGCCGTGCCGGGGCGGGCTTGTCGAGCAGGACCGACACCCGGTAGGCGAAGCAGCCGCTGTCGGGCTCGGGCATCACCTGGTTGGGCAGCAGCAGCCGCGGGCGCCGCGTGGTCGGCGGTGTCGCGTCGTCGTCGGCCAGCACGAGGTCGATGTCGTTGTCGCCGACGGTGAGCTCGGTGTCGTCGAAGCGGACGTCGATCTCCTCGCCGGACTCGGGATGGTGGTCGCCCTTGACCTTCACGGTGAACCGGGCGACCTGCTGGCCGGGCTGGAAGGTGAGCCGGAACGGAGCGAACGCGACGTAGTCCTGGCCGGGCGTCGCGGTGCCGTAGGTCGCGCCCCCGCCTCCGGGCACAGGGACGGCGCTGAAGTCGACGACCTCGACCGAGACCGGTCGGTCGAGCGGGTTCGGCGCCGAGAGGCCGACGTTGACGACGAACCGCCCCACGCCGGCGTTGCCTTCAGGCACGACCATGTTGGGCAGCAGCAGCGTCGGGAGCGCATCGGGCTCGGCGTGCGCGGTGGGACCGGTCGCGGTGAGCGCGGCGGCCGTGGCGAGCGAGGCGACGAGGCCGAGCGCTCGTCCGGTGCGGCGGATCGGGTTCATGGCAGTGATGAGGCGACGGGGTGCTGCCGAGATACGTCGAGGGACTCAGGTCCGGTGGCCGGCGGAGTCCTCGAGCCGCTCGCGCAGACCCGCCGCCATCCCGGCGATCGTGAGGAGGTCGAACCCGTCGCCCGCCGTCCCCATCAGGTGGGGATGACGTACGCCGGCCAGGCGCAGCCGGAGCCGCACCCGGCTGCCGGCCGGTCCCTCCGGGGTCACGTGCATCGCCCAGGTGACGTCGACGTGGCCGCGCTGGGAGGTGTAGACGAGCGTGGACGGCGGCTCGATCCGGGCCACGGTGAAGGTCTCGTCGGCGCCGCCGTAGTCGGGGATCACGTCGCCGACGGTGAGCCCCAGCCAGCGCTCGTCGAGCCGCCGGGCGGCCCGCCGCTCCCGCGGGACGAGCCGTTCGGCCGGGCGGGGCAGATACCACCCCGCCCGACGCTTGCCGAGCTGCACCAGCCACGGCCAGACGACCTCGGGACGCGCGGGCAGGGAGAACGCCCGGTCCATCCTGATGCCCGCGTCCGGCAGCAGCTCGTCGCCGGGCATCGCCGCCCGCCGCTCCGCCGGCGACGGCGAGACTGCCCGCAGACCTCGGCGCACGCCCATCGTCCGAGGGTAGGCGACGCCCCCATCCCAGTCCCTCAGCGCTTCCGCACCGCCAGGTCGGCGAGCACCTGCTGGCTGGCGAGCTTGCCGGGGGCGCCCATCACGCAGCCGCCGGGGTGGGTGCCGGAGCCGCACTGGTAGTAGCCGTCGAGCGGGGTCCGGTAGTCGCTGTAGCCCGGGGCGGGCCGGAAGAAGTACATCTGCGGGGCGAGGAACTCACCGTGGAAGATGTTGCCCTCGGTGAGCCCGGCGACCCGCTCGATGTCGAGCGGCGTGACGACCTCGCGGTGGATCACCAGGTCGGAGAACCCGGGGAAGAACGACTCGAGGGTGCGCTGCACGGTGTCGCCGAGGTTCTGCCGCTCGTCGTCCCAGCTGCCGGGGGTGCCGTCCGGCTTGACCAGGTGGTAGGGCGTGTACTGCACGAAGCACGACATGACGTGCTTGCCGGGTGGGGCCATGTCGGGGTCGACCACCGACTGCACGGCGCAGTCGAGGTAGGGGCGCTGGGAGAACCAGCCGTACTTCGCGTCGTCGAAGGCGCGCTCGAGGTAGTCGATCGACGGCCCGAGGTTGGTGAAGCCGCGGTACTGGTCGAACCGGTCGCCCAGCGCCGGGAATGGCGGCACGGCGTCCAGCGCGAAGTTGACCTTCGACGAGGTGCCCTGGAAGCGATAGCGGTTGATCGCCTCGACGAGCTCGGAGGGCAGCTCGCGCGGGTCGACGAGCTGGGTGAAGGTGCGGCGCGGGTCCAGCGCGGACGAGACCGCCTTGGCCTTGAGCTCGGTCCCGTCGGCGAGCGCGACGCCCACGGCCCGGCCGTTCTTGGTGATGACCCGGTCGACCTCGGCGTCGAGGACGACCTCGGCGCCGAACGCCTGCGCCGCCCGCGACAGCACCTGGGTGAACCCGCCATTGCCACCCTTGTGGAACGCCCACGCGCCGAAATGGCTGTCGTGCTCGCCGAGCGAGTGGAACAGCAGCACCAGCCCGGACCCCTGCGACATCGGGCCGACCTTGGTGCCGATGATCCCCGACGAGGCGAGGTAGCCCTTGAGGATGTCGGACTCGAAGTAGTCGTCGAGGAAGTCGGCCGCGCTGCCCGTCAGCAGCCGGACCAGGTCGTGCGCGACCTTCCGGGGTGCGCTGCCGAGGTGCTTGAGCAGCCACGCGACGTTGTCGGCGTCTTCGGCCGACGTGCCCCAGGGGTTGGGTGGCACCCGGTCGAACAGCGGCTTGACGAGCTGGCAGACCCGCTCCATGTCGTACTCGTAGCGGTCCATCGCGTCGGCGTCGTGGGCCGAGTGCCGCATGATCTCGCGGAGGTTCTCGTCGCGGTCCATGGTCAGCAGGAGGTAGTCGCCGTCCTCCTTGGGCGCGAAGGAGTTGGGCATCAGCAGCGGCATGAAGCCGTGCTCCACCAGGTTGAGCTCGTGGATGATGTCGGGCCGCAGCAGGCTCAGCGCGTAGGAGAACGTGGTGAAGTTGAAGCCCGGCAGCAGCTCCTCGGTGATCGCCGCGCCACCGACGAGGTGACGGCGCTCGAGCACGAGGGTCTTGAGGCCGGCCTTGGCGAGGTAGGCCCCGTGGGTGAGGCCGTTGTGGCCCCCGCCGACCACGATGACGTCGTACTCGCGGCTGCGCGGCCCGCCCTTCCCGGTCGCCTTGCGCGGTGCCGCCTTGGCGGAGGCGGCCTTCTTGGCGGGGGCCTTCTTGGTGGTCGCCATCAGATGTTCGCCGTCTTTCGGGCCGGGTTGAACAGGGGCAGCGTGGTCACGGTCGCGGGGCACGACGTGTATTCGTGCTGGATCGTCTGCTCGACGTGCACGGTGCCGCCGAGGGCGGCGTGCTCGGGCTTGACCAGCGCGATCGCGACGTGTCGCTGGAGGACCGGGGAGTACATCATCGAGGGGGCGTAGCCGATGCGCTCGCCCGCGTCGTCGTACAACATCGACTCCCAGGGGAGCGGCGTCTCGTCCTTGGGCGGGGTCAGGCCGGCGTCGCGGTAGAGCCCGTCGTAGGCCGCCCAGTCGAGGACCAGGCCCACGGTGTTCCAGCGCGAGGTCTTGTCCTCCAGCTCGCGGCGCAGCGCGTCGCGTCCGATGAACGGCCGGCTGTCGTCGTCGATCGTCCTGAGCAGCCAGCCGAGGCCGAGCTCGATGGGGGTGAGCCGCTCGCTGTCGTTGTAGGCATAGCGCGCCGAGGTGAAGTCGACGCCGATCAGCACCAGACCGGCCTCGATGCGGCACATGAGGAGGGCCTCCTCGCCGAACGGGCGCATGCCGTACGGCGTGCCCGCGGCGATCACGGCGTCGAGCACGGTGAGCGCGTCGTCGGCGGGGATCATCAGCTCATAGCCCAGGTCGCCGGTGAAGCCCGTGCGCGAGACCGTGACCGGGACGCCCGCGATGGTGGTCGGGGTGAGGCCGAAGAAGCGCAGCCGCGCCACGTCGGGGCTGAGGGTCGCGAGGATCTCGCGGGAGCGCGGGCCCTGGACCGCCAGCACGGCGAACTGCTCGGACACGTCCTCGATGCGCACGTCGTGGCCGGTGGCGAGGTCGCCGAGGTAGCCGACGTTGGGCTCGGCGCAGGTGAGCACGAACTCGTCGGGAGCGTGCCGGAAGAGCACGCCGTCCTCGAGGAGGTAGCCCTCGCCGTCGCACCACACGGTGTACTGCGCGCGGCCGGGCGTGCAGACCCGGACGTCACGGGCCATCACCCCGCCGAGGAACCGCTCGGCGTCCGGGCCGGTGATCCGGTGCTTGTAGAGCGGCGAGGAGTCGAAGAAGCCGGCGGAGTTGCGGACGCCGAAGTACTCGTGCTTCGCCGACGTGTCGTAGCGCAGGGGCGAGAGGAACCCCGACCAGTGGCCGAAGAGGCCGGTCGTGTTCAGCTCGCTCAACCGCTCGTGGAACGGCGTGCGTTTGACCATGCAGGTGAGGCTAGGCTCAGTTGGACAGATGCGCAATAGGGTGGCTTAAGGTGACCTCGTGGCCCGGATGACCCCTGAGCAGCGTCGTGCGACGATCCTCGCCGCGACGCTCGCCGTGATGGCGCGCAAGGGGATCGCGGGGACCACGGTGCGCGACGTGGCCGCCGAGATGGGCACCTCGTCGGGACTGATCCACCACTACGTCGCGTCGATGGACGAGCTGGTGGCCACCGCCTTCGAGCAGGTCGCCGACGCCGACCTGCGGGCGACGGTGTCGGACATGGACGAGGCCTCGGGACCCGTGGCGCGGCTCGCGCGCTTCGTGGCGTCCTACTCCCGCGCCGACAACGACGACGCCTTCCAGATGTGGCTGGACGCCTGGGCCGAGGCCGCCCGCCGGCCCGTCCTGCGCGAGACCTCGATCCGGCTCAACGTCGCCTGGCAGCAGCTGCTCGCCGACACGATCCGGGCGGGCGTCTCCGACGGCTCGATGACCTGCGCCGACCCCGAGTCGACGGCCTGGCGGGTGGTCTCGCTGCTGGACGGGCTGTCGCTCCAGGTCGTCGCGCACGGTGACGCCCTGGACCGCCGGGTCGTCCACGAGTGGGGCGCCGCCTATGCCGAGACCGAGCTGGGCCTCGCCCCCGGGGCGCTCGGCGTCCGACGCGCGTGAGGCCGCCTCCGCCGTGGTCGTCGTACGACGGGACCCGCTGGCGCTGACCGACCGGGCGCCGGATGCTGCTCGCCACCGACGCGTCGGCTGCTCCCAGCTGCTCCCAACTGCCGCGCGGCTGTGCCATCTGCCGCGCGTCTGTGGTGGGTGAGTGACCGGTCTACCCGGCACTCACCCACCACAGACGCGCAGGAGATGGGGGCGGGACAGCGGCAAGGACGCTCAGCCGATCAGCGCCCCCCGGCCGCGCTTGACCAGCTGGTCGGCCACGATGACCCGCTGGAGCTCGCTCGCGCCCTCCCAGATGCGCTCGACGCGCAGCTCGCGGGAGAAGCGCTCGGCGACGTTCTCGCGCATGTAGCCACGGCCCCCGAAGATCTGGACGGCCCGGTCGGCGACACGGCCGGCCATCTCGGAGGCATAGAGCTTGGCCATCGAGCAGCGGCCGTGCGCCAGCTTGCGGGCCTCCTCGGACGAGCCCGCGGCGTCCATCTCGCGGGCGACGGCATAGACCATCGACCGGGCCGCGAACAGCTCGGTCAGCGAGTCGGCGAGCATGCCCTGCACGAGCTGGCGCGAGGTCAGCGGCGACCCGCCGACGACCCGGGACGACGCGAACGCGGTCACCTCGTCGACCAGCCGCTCGGCGGCCCCGAGGCAGCGCGCGGCCACCATCAGCCGCTCGAAGCGGAACCACTCATAGCTGAAGCGCATCCCGTCGCCCTCGGCACCGACGAGGTGGGTGACCGGCACCCGCACGCCGGTGAACGACACGATGGGGTGCTCGTGGGCGAAGGTGTGGGAGTAGGCCGGCGTGCGCACGACCTCCATCCCGGGCGTCGGCTTGTCGACCACGAGCAGCACGTGCTCGCCCGCGTTGTCGCCGCCCTCGAGCACCGCCTGGACGAAGACGTAGTCGGCCTCGTTGTAGGACGTCACGTGCCACTTGACCCCGTCGACGACATAGTCGTCGCCGTCGCGCCGGGCGGTCGCCCGCAGGTCGGAGACGTCGGAGCCGGCGTGCTCCTCGGTGATCGCATAGCACTCGGCCCGCTCGCCCCGCACGGTCGGCAGCAGCCAACGCTCCCGCGCGAAGGGCGACGCCACCTCCGGCCACCACGCCGGCGGCGTCGCGAGCACCCAGGCCAGCGCGTTGGTGACGCGACCGCCCTGCTCCTGGACGAGCACCTGCTGGAGGGTCGTGCAGCCCTGGCCACCGTGCTCCCGCGGGATGTTGGTCGCGAACAGCCCGTCGGCCAGCGCCCGCTGGCGATGCTGCTCGGCCACGCCGTCGGGCAGGTGGCCGCCGTGCGCCTCGGCGTACTCCTCCAGCGGGACCAGGTCGTCGGCGAACGCCCGCGCGCGGGCCTGCAGGTCGAGATCGACGGGGCTCAGACCGAACATCCTGGGGCTCCTCACGATGTTTGACTCGCCGTTCAGTCTATGCAACCGTCACGCTCGTGACGAGCGTCGACGTGGTGGTCGTGGGCGGGGGCACCATCGGCGGCTGGGCGGCGTGCTTCCTGGCCGAGGCCGGTCTCTCCGTGCTGCTCGTCGAGCGCCGCACCCTGGGCGTCGGCGCCAGCTCGAGGGCGGCCGGGATGGTGCGGGCGCAGGGCGGCACCGAGGCCGCGGTGCGGCTGGGCGTGTGGTCGCAGGCGTTCTACCGAGGTCAGGCGGAGCGGTACGGCGTCGACTCGGGCTTCGTGGCGACGGGCTACTCCATGCCGTGCTTCACGCCTCGGGAGGTGGAGGCGGCGCATGCGCGGATCGCGATGCAGCAGTCGCTGGGGCTCGGTGCGCAGTGGCTCGCGCCCGACGAGGTCGACCGCCGCAACCCGGTCATGGCTCCGGGGCTGACGCTCGGGGCGTCCTACTTCGCGGGGGACGGCTATCTCGACCCGCCGCGCAACGTGCTCGCCTATGCCGTGGTGCTGGGCGAGATGGGCGTCGGGCTGTGGGAGCGCACCGAGTTCACCGGGCTGACGACGACGGGGGGCGGCTCGCCGCGGGTGACCGGCGTGCGGACGACGAGGGGCACCGTGCCCTGCTCGACGGTGCTGCTCACCGGGGGTCCGTCGCTGGCGGCGGTGGGCGAGGCGGCCGGTGCGGCGCGGATCTGGGCGGGCGGAACGCGGCACCAGGTCGTCGTCACCGAGCCGCACCCCGACCTGGCCGCCGAGCGGGTGCCCATGGTCTTCGACGTCGCGTCCGGGATCTACTGGCGGCCCGAGGACGGCGGCCTGCTCTGGGGCATGTCCAACCCGGACGAGGCGCCCGGCGAGGCCGCGACCTTCGACGAGGCCTACTTCGCGCGGATGCGCGCCCGGATGGCCGAGCTGGTGCCGGTGACGGCCGGCCTCGGGCTGCGGCGGAGCTGGGCGGCGACGATCGACTACACCCCCGACCACCTGCCGATCCTGGGCCCGATGCTGCGTCCCGACGGGTCGCCCGTCGAGGGCGCGTGGGTCGCGTCCGCCGGCGGCCACGGGATGATGTGGGGGCCCGGCGTCTCCCGAGCCGCGGCGGACCTGGCGCTGCACGGGACCTCCGAGGTGCTCGACACGGCCCCGCTGGGCATGGACCGCTTCGACGCGGCCGGCCGGTCACGGCTGGCGCCCGACCCGATCGCGCTGCCGTTCCCCGAGCAGGCCTGACCCGCACCCGGCCGAGGCGCACCCGGCCGAGGCCCGACCGGCCCGGCGCCGGTTCAGGTGGCAGGGCCTGCGCTGCGCTCGACGAGTGCGTCCACGGCGACCAGTCGGCCGTCGGCGGTCAGCAGGAGCGGGTTGACGTCCAGGGCGGTCAGCGCGTCGCCGAGGTCGAGGGCGAGCCGGGCCACGGCGGCCGCGGCCAGGGCGAGCTCGTCCCTGGCGCGGGGTGGGACGCCGGGCAGCCGGTCGACGAACCGCCCGGGGTCGGCGAGCACGGCTCCGGGCAGGGCGACGGCACGGGCGGCCGTCTCCTCGATCCGGGAGCCGCCGTGGGCGACGAGGACGAGGGATCCGACCTGCGGGTCGGCGACGACCCCGAGGGCGAGCTCGGCCTCCCCGGCGAGCTGGTGCTGGACGGCGACGCGGGGTCCGAGGGTGGACGCCAGGTGTGCGTAGGCCGCGCGTACGGACGCGTCGTCGGAGAGGCCAAGGACGACCCCGCCGACCCGGGCGCGGTGCGCGATGCCGGGCTCATCGGTCTTGAGCACCACCGGGAGGCCCAGCTCGGCAGCGGCCGCCACGGCGTCGTCGGCGGAGGCGACGCCGCGGGTGGGGACGGTGGCCAGTCCACGGGCCGCGACCACGGCGAGCGTCGCCGCCGCGTCCAGCCACCCGTCGGCGAGGGCCGCCCCGGAGGGGGCGGCGTCGTCGGGCAGGGGCGTCGGGGGTGGGTCGGCGTGGTCGCGCAGGTGCTGGAGCGCCCGCAGCCCCGAGCGGGCACCCTCGAGCACGGGGATCCCGGCGTCGCGCAGCTCGGCCGCCTGCACGGGGTCGAGGGCGGCCGGCACGGTCGAGAGCACGACGACCGGCTTGTCGGTCGCGGCGGCGGAGCGCAGGACGGCCAGGGGGTAGGAGTCGTCGCCGTCGAACTCCTCGACCAGGTCGACCGCGAGCGCCACCACGTCGACCCCCGGGTCGGCGGCGACGGCGTCGAGGCAGGCCGTGAACAGCCCCTCCGTGCCGGAGCCGCGGCCCCAGACGTCGAGCGGGTTGGCGACCACGAGCCCGGGGTCGAGCAGCGCGCCGACGCGCGCGCGGGTCTCGTCGGTCAGTGGCGCGAACGGGACGGCCTCCGCGTCGGCGACGTCGGCCACCAGCGTGCGCTCGGCGCCCGAGTCGTGGACGGTGGCGATGCCGGAGCCGCGCCGGCGGACGCGGCGGCCGACGGCGAACAGCTCCAGGGTGTCGACGAGCTCCTCGACGTCGCGGACGCGGTGCACGCCGTAGGACGCGAACAGCGCCTCCCAGCCGGCGTCCTCCCCGGCGACCGCGCCCGAGTGGGCGGTGACCAGCGACCTGCCTGCGGCGGACGAGCCGACGGTCAGCGCGACGACCGGCACGTCGCGCTCCAGTGCGAGGGCCAGCCCGTGCCGCAGCGACCCGACGTCGCGGACGGTCTCGAGGAACAGGCCGACGACGCGGGTCTCGGGCCGCTGGAGTGCCCAGCTGACATAGTCGCCGGCCGTGAGCCCGAGCTCCTGCCCGGACGACACGGCGAGCGCGTAGTCCAGCTGACGACGGGTGCGCAGCATCGCCGAGAAGAGCGATCCCGAGTGCGTGACCAGGGCGATGGGCCCGGGGTCGAGCCGGTCGCGCTCGAGGTAGCCGAGGGCACGGACGCCGGCCGGCGGGTTGACGAACCCCATGCAGCCGCCACCGCACAGGGCGAGGTCGCGCGCCGCCGCGCGTACGGCGTCGGCCTGGCCGGGCACGCTGCCGAACACGACGGCGCCGCCCGCTCCGACGGCCCCCGCCGCGGCGAGCTGCTCGGGGACGAGGCGGTCGGGCACCCCCAGGAGCACCAGGTCGGGTGACGTGTCGAGGTCGGCGAGGGTGGGCACGGTGGCGCGGCCGTGCACCTCGCGGTGCTCGGGGTGGACGAGGTGCACGCGGGCGACGCCCGTGCTGCGCAGGGCCTCGAGCGCCAGCCGCTCCCCGAAGGAGCCGGGGCGTGCGGAGGCGCCCACGACCGCGACGGTGGTCGGGGTGAGCAGCCGGTCGATCGGGGAGCGGGTCATCGGGATCCTGACTGACGGTTCAGTCTGCCTGCCGAGTACCGTAGCGCCACGACCCCGTCTCCGCAGGACACCAGGACTCCGCATGCCCAAGCCCGCCCGGCCCTCCGGCACCGCTCCGGTCGACTCGCGCCGCGGGCAGATGCTCGAGGCGGCGGCGCAGCTGATCGCCGAGCGCGGGCTGGCGCGGACGCGGATCGCGGACGTCGCGGCGCGGGTGGGGATCAGCCCGGCGCTCGTCGTCTACTACTTCGAGACCAAGGAGAACCTGCTGATCGCGGCGCTCCGCGAGTCCGAGACCGGCTTCTATGCCTCGGCCGAGGCGCTGCTCGAGAGCCGGGCCTCGCTGCGCGGTCGGCTCGAGGCGCTGGTCCGGCTCACCTTCGCCGAGGACTCCCAGGGCGAGGTCAAGGGCCAGTGGGGCCTGTGGTTCGACCTGTGGAACGAGGCCTTCCGGCACCCGGAGGTCGCCCGTGACCGGCGCGGCCTCGACGAGCAGTGGCGCGGCCTGATCATGCGCATGGTGCAGGCCGGGATCGACGCGGGCGAGGTCCCCGACGACATCGACGTCGAGACCTTCGCGGTCACCTGGGCCGCCCTCCTCGACGGCCTCGCCGTCCAGGTCGCCCTCGACGACCCCCTGGTCCCCGGCGAGCGCGCCGAGTCCATCGCCCTCGCCTTCGCCCACCGCGAGCTCCGCCTCTCCTGAGTCGTCGGGCGGGGTCACGCCGGGAGGGGACGCAGGGCCGCGGAGGAGATGCGGAGGCTGACGGGGGCGTCGACGTGGAGCCACGGAGGGGCGGCGCCGTGCAGGTTGGGGACGAGCGCCTCGACGGTGAGGCCTCCGGCCTCCGCGCGTACGGCGGTGTGGGCGCCCTGGTAGGTCAGGACGCGGACGACCGCGGAGAAGACGTTGACGCCGTCGAGCCCCGGCCGGGGGTCGGCCACCTCGACCCGCTCCGGGCGGACCATCAGCCGGAGCTCGGGCGAGCCCGCAGGAGGGTCGCCGTCGACGAAGAGGGTCTCCGACCCGACCCGGAAGGCCGTGAGCCCAGGCTCGGCCGCGGTCCCGGCGACGACCGCGTCGAACAGGTTGGCGCTGCCGAGGAACGTGGCGACATAGGCGCTCTCGGGGGCGGCATAGACCTCGCTCGGGGTCCCGACCTGCTCGGCCCGGCCGGCCACGATCACGGCCAGCCGGTCGCTCATCGTGAGCGCCTCCTCCTGGTCGTGGGTGACATAGACGAACGTCGTCCCGACCCGGTCGTGCAGCGCGCGGAGCTCGCGCTGCAGCGACTTGCGCAGCCGCGCGTCGAGCGCGCCGAGCGGCTCGTCGAGCAGCAGCACCCGGGGCTCGAGCACCAGCGCCCGGGCCAGCGCGACGCGCTGCTGCTGGCCACCCGACAGCTGGTGCGGCTTGCGGCCGCCGAGGTGACCCATCTCGACGAGCTCGAGGGTCGCGGCGATGCGGCGCTGCTCCTCGGCGCGGCTGAGCTTGAGGTAGCGCAGCCCGAACGCGACGTTGTCGCGCACCGACATGAACGGGAAGAGGGCATAGGACTGGAAGACGGTGTTGACGGGGCGGCGGTGCGCGGGCACGGTCACCAGGTCGGAGCCGTCCAGCAGGATCGCGCCCTCGTCGGGGTGCTCGAAGCCGGCGATCATCCGCAGGGTCGTGGTCTTGCCGCAGCCGGACTCGCCGAGCAGCGAGAAGAACTCCCCGCCGCGGATCTCGAGGTCCAGGCCGTCGACGGCGCGCACGTCGTCGAAGCTGCGCACGAGGCCCTGGAGGCTGAGGACGCCGCCGCTGCCGCCCGTGCCGCCGACGGTCACGCGGCTACCGGCCCACGGCGTCGGCGAGGGTGGAGACGTTGGCCACGAAGCGGTCCACGTCGGCGTCGGTGTGCTGCACGGAGATCAGCCATTGCTCGATCTTGCCCCAGGGCGGGAGGAAGACGCCCCCGTTGTGCTGGACGAGCCAGTGCGCCTCGCCGAGCCGGTCGTCGACGCCGAGGAAGTCGCGGTAGCTGCGGATCGGGTCGGCACGGAAGGCGATGCAGCCCTTGGCCCCGGCGGTGACGACGTGCCAGGGCAGGTCGCGGACGGCGATGATCGCCTCGATGCCCTCGCGCATCCGCCCCGCCAGCCGGGTGAGGTGCTCGTAGGCCTCGTCCGTCGCCACCTCGGTCAGCATGGCGCGCGCCGCGGCCATCGCCAGCGGGTTGCCGTTGAAGGTGCCGACCTGCTCGTAGGTCCCGTCCGCGATGAGGGCCATCAGCTCCTCGGAGCCGCCGATCGCGGCCGTCGACACCCCGCCGCCGATCGCCTTGGCCAGGCACACCAGGTCGGGCGTCACGCCCTCCCGGGCGGTGACGCCGCCGGGCCCGACGGTGAGCCCGGTCTTGACCTCGTCGAAGGCGACCAGGGCGTCGTGCTCGTGGAGCAGCTCGACCAGCCCGGCGAGATAGCCGGGGTCGGGCGGGATGACGCCGGCGTTCATCATCAGCGGCTCGAGGATCATGCCGGCGATCTCGCCGGGCCGGGACTCGAGCACCCGGCGCACGGTGTCCAGGTCGTTGAAGGGGACCACGTCCACGAGGTCGACCATGGCCTGGGGTACGGCGGTGCCCTCGGGCACGCTCGCCGGCCGCTCGACCGGCCCCATGTCCTCGGGGTCGGGCAGGACCGAGACCTCCACCGAGTCGTGATGGCCGTGGTAGCAGCCCTCGACCTTGATGATCCGCTCCCGCCCGGTGGCCACCCGCATGAGGTGGACCGCGTCCATCGTCGCCTCGGTGCCGGAGTTGGCGAACCGCCACAGCGGCAGTCCCCAGCGCCGCTGCAGCTCCTCGGCCACCACGATCGCGTCCTGGGTGGGCTGGGCGAAGTGGGTCCCGCGCGGCATCCGCTCGGCGACCGCGCGGACGATCGCGGGGTGGGCGTGACCGGCGAGCCCCACGCCGTACCCGCCGTGGAAGTCGGAGTAGGCCGTGCCGTCGACGTCGTAGATCTGGGACCCCACCCCGTGGCTGATCCACACCGCCTGCGGGTTCGCGATCTGCCAGTTGGAGGTCGCTCCGCCGGCCAGCACGCGTCGGGACCGCTCGATCAGGGCCCGCGACCGGGGCTGCCGGCGCAGGAAGATCTCGGACTGTTCCTCGATGAGCGCGTCGAGATCCATGCCGGTCAGTGAAGCATTGAACAGCAGTTCAGTCCAGCCTCCCGCAGCGGTTCGTTGACTCGCCGTTCAGGGTGTGTGACGCTGACCAGCACCCGACGACCAAGGGGAGGCTAACCGCGTGAGCCCTCGTCCGTCCGTGAGCCGTCGTTCGTTCCTCCAGGCCGGGCTGGCGACCGCGGGGGCCGCCACGCTGCTGAGCGCCTGCGGCGGCAAGGGCGGGGGCGCCTCGTCGGGCGCGACCCTCCAGATCGCGAGCCCGTCACACCCGGTCGAGTGGCCCGTGGACGACAGCCTCATGATCGAGTCCGGGCTCACCCCCGAGCGCGGGAGCACCCTCAAGATCTACAACTACGCCGACTACCTGTCCCCCAAGGTGATCAAGGACTTCGAGAAGCAGACCGGCGTCTCGGTCGAGCTCTCCACGTTCAACGACACCGAGGAGGCGCTCAGCAAGATCGCCTCGGGGTCGCTGAAGTACGACCTCTACTACCCGTCCTACGACCAGATCGGCAAGCTCGTCACCGCGGGACTGGCCCGACCGCTCAACCAGGACTACCTGCCCAACATCGCCAACTGCTGGGACCAGTTCACCGACCCTTGGTATGACAAGGGCTGGCACTACTCGGTCCCCTACACGACCTACACCACCGGCGTGGGCTGGCGGACCGACCAGGTGCCCGCCGACATCGCGGGTCTCGACAACCCCTACGACTCGCTGTGGGACCCGCACTACCGCGGCAAGACCGCGGTCATCGACGACTGGCACACCGCGATGGCGATGGTGCTGCTGCGCGACGGCAGCCACGAGATCAACTCCGAGAAGGACGCGGACATCGAGAAGATCCGCACCGGCCTCCAGGACCTCACGCAGGCGACCGACCCCAAGGTCACCGTCAACATGTACAACGACCTGCCCGCCGGGCAGCTGGGGCTGAGCCAGATGTGGTCCGGCGACATCGTCAACGCCGTCTACTACCTGCCCAAGGGCGGCGACCCGGGCATCCTGCGCTACTGGTTCCCGCAGGACGGCAAGGGACAGGTCGACAACGACCTGATGATGGTGCTCAGGCAGGGGGACAACCCGGTCGCCGCCCACGCCTTCATGGACTACCTGCTCGACAAGGACGTGGCGATCGCCAACTTCGGCTACACCGGCTACCAGCCCCCGCAGAAGTCCATCAACCCGAGCCGGCTCGTCGAGGACGGCTTCATCCCCGACAACCTGCGCCCCGCGACGGTGCTGCCCGAGTGGTTCGACTCCGGCGACCGGCTGCTGGGCATGCCGATCGAGGTTGAGCAGAAGTGGCTCGCCGTGTGGCAGGAGTTCAAGGCCGGTGCCTGAGCCCGCCGCTCCGGCGGCCACGCGGCGGCGCCGCCGACGCGAGGAGCAGCCCGGCGAGGGCCTCATCTGGCGCGTCCTCGCGCTGCCCGGATCCCTGTGGCTGCTGGCGTTCCTCGTCGCGCCGCTCTATGTCGTCCTGGCCATCCTGTTCGGGACGATCGACCCGATCCTGCGCCGCCCTGTGCCGGTGTGGAACCCGGTCGACTGGGACCCGAGCCAGCTCCACTACGTCTTGACCCGCCTGGTCGGCGCCGACGCGATCTTCGGCCCGGCGCTGCTGCGCACGGCGGCCTACGTCGGCATCGCCAGCGTCTGCTGCCTGCTCATCGCCTACCCGGTCGCCTACTATGCGGCGCGGATCGCCGGGCGCCGCAAGGGGATGCTGCTCGCCGCCCTCATCGCACCCTTCTGGATCTCCTACATGATGCGGATGCTGGCCTGGGTCAACCTGCTCCAGAACGACGGCCTGGTCAACAAGGTGATCACCCTCGGCGGGCTGTGGGACACCAGGGTGGAGTGGCTCGGCGGGCACTCGGCGACCGTCGTCCTCGGCCTCGTCTATGGCTATGTGCCCTACATGATCCTGCCGCTCTATGCCGGTCTCGACCGGATCCCCGCGTCGCTGCTCGACGCCGGTCGCGACCTCGGGGCCGGGCGGTTCCAGACCTGGTGGCGCGTGACCTGGCCGATGTCGCGGCCGGCGGTGATCGCGGCCGTGATCCTGACCTGCCTGCCGATGCTCGGCGACTACTTCACCTCCGACCTGCTGTCGGGCAACCCGCGCACGTCGATGGTCGGCAACCTGATCAACTCGGCGGTCCTCACCCCCGGTCAGACCGGTCAGGCGGCGGCCTTCGTGCTGCTGGTGCTCCTGGTGTCCCTGGTGCCGATGGCCCTCTATGTCCGGGTGTCGCGCGAGTCCGACGGGATCCGCTCGTGAGCCGCGGGTCGGGCGGACGCCGTACGGCCCCGTTCCTGGCGGCCCTGACCGGCCTCTACCTGCTGTGGTCGCTCGCGCCGGTGCTGATCGCGGTCGTCTTCTCGTTCAACGACGGGCGCTCGCGCACCAGCTGGCAGGGCTTCTCCCTGCGCTGGTACACCGGCGACCCGCTCCGCTCGGTCTGGCACGACCCCGCGCTCCAGCAGGCCGTGCTGCACACGTTCCGCCTCGGGGTGGTCGTCACGCTGATCACGATCCCTCTCGGCACGCTGCTCGCCGTCGGCCTCGACCGCTGGCGCGGACCGCTGCCGTCGGGCGCCAACTTCCTCGTGCTGCTGTCGTTCGTGCTGCCCGAGGTGCTGCTCGCGGTGAGCCTGCTGTTCGTCGCGACCACGCTCAACGCCTACGCCTGGACCCCGGTCCGGCTGGGCGCGGTCGGGCAGGTGATCGGCCTGGTCACCTTCCAGCTCTCCTACCCGGTGGTCATCGTGCGGGCGCGGCTGCTGACGATCGGGCGGCACTACGAGCAGGCCGCGATCGACCTGGGCGCGTCGCCCTGGGGCGCCGTACGCCGGGTGCTGCTGCCGATGATCACCCCCGCGGTGATCGCCTCGGCGGTGCTCGTGTTCGCCGACGTGATCGATGACTTCGTGCTCGCGCGCTACCTGTCGGGCGGGTCGACGACCGAGCCGGTGTCGGTGAAGATCTACAACACCGCGCGGGCCGCGCCGACGCCCGCGCTCAACGCCGCGGCGACGATCGTGCTGGTCGCCTCGCTGCTCGCCGTGAACGTCGGCTACCTCCTGTGGCGGCGGATGACCCGCGGCGAGGGCGATCGGGGGGTCGACGCGTTCGTGGGCTGACGCCTAGACTGAACGGGTGTTCAAACCCGCACCGGTGGACCAGTCCCAGCTCGCCGACGCGCTCAAGCCCTTCGGGCAGAGCCGCATGCTCCCGGCGGGCTCCTATCTCGACGACGCCGTGCTCGCGTGGGAACGCGAGCACCTCTTCTCCGGCTGGGTCGCGCTCGGCCGCGCCGAGGAGGTGGCCAGGCCGCGCCAGATGAAGGCGTTCGCCGCGGGGGCGGCGGGCGTGCTCGTCGTGCGCGGGGACGACGGCGTCGTGCGCGGCTTCCAGAACGCCTGCCGGCACCGCGGCCACGAGCTGCTGCCCTGCGACGGCACCGCCGAGCACCGCGCGATCGTGTGTCCCTACCACGCCTGGAGCTATCGCCTCGACGGGTCGCTGATCGGCGCTCCGGGTCACAAGGAGGCCGAGCACTTCGACACCGACGACTACCCGCTGCACGGCGTCGACGTGCGCGAGTGGCACGGCTGGCTGTTCGCCGACCGGGGCGCCGACGTGCCGTTCGAGCAGCACGTGGAGGGGCTCGACACGATCGTCGCGCACTACGACGGCGCCGACCTGGTGACCGCCGAGACCCACGAGTACGACGTCGAGGCCAACTGGAAGGTCATCGTCGAGAACTACCAGGAGTGCTACCACTGCTCCTCGATCCACCCCGAGCTGTGCCGGGTCAGCCCGCCCGACTCCGGCGACAACCTGCCTCCGCGGGGCGGCTGGATGGGCGGCGGCATGGACCTGCGCGACGGGATGGCCACCATGTCGCTGGACGGCCACAGCGACGGCACCGTGATCACCCGCCTCGACGAGGTCGAGCAGCGGACCGTCATGTACATCGCCGTCCTGCCCAACATGCTCATCTCGCTGCACCCCGACTATGTGATGACCCACCTGCTCACGCCGATCACGCCCGGCAAGACCCGGATCCGCTGCTCGTGGGCCTTCCCCCGGTCGGTCACCGAGCAGGAGGGCTTCAGCCCCGCCTACGCCGTGGACTTCTGGGACCTCACCAACCGCCAGGACTGGGCCGCCTGCGAGTCGGTCCAGCGCGGCATGTCCACCCCCGGCTATGTGCCCGGCCCGCTCGCCCCCGCCGAGGACGGCGTCTACGACTTCGTGCACTTCGTGGCGTCGAAGTACGCCGGGCAGTAGGCCGGGGCCTGTCGGTTTCCCCGCTCGAGCGGGGAAACCAGCACTGGGCGGCCGAAGTTTCGCACCACCAGTGACAGGAACGCACCCTCCGTGTGACGGAGGGGACGCGAGCTCAGCCCTGGACGAGCGACCCGGGCACGGCCTCGCGTTCATCGGCGTACGGCGCCAGCCGCGGCCAGGCCCACGCCACCCACGCGATGACCGCGAGCAGCACGACCTCGACCGCGCTCCCGAGCAGGAAGTAGACCCAGGTCTCCCCGACGCACGCAGCGACGATCGTGAGCACATAGAGCGGGGCCACGACCAGCTGCACGATCCGGTTGACCCGCGCGGGGGCCACCAGCGACACGACCACCATCAGCGCCGGCACGAGGACATAGAGCGTCGTGAACACCAGGAAGGGCTGCCCGATCGTGAACCCGGGCCCGGGGACCTCCCCCTCGAGCGCACCGCGGATGACGTCGGCACGCCAGAACCCGAAGATGTCGACATAGGCGAACACGAGCATCGTGGTGACCCACAGCCCGCTCAGCACGACCTTGCGGTCGACGGGCGAGTCCTGCAGCTGCTGGGCGTTCATGACGGCTCTCCTTCGCACGAGGGTGGCTGACGACACCACCAGCGTGCGCCGGGAGACCGTCGCGGCACCTCCGGCCGGAGGCCGGACCCGCCTCCTCCTTTCGGCGGAGCCCCGGTCAGTCCCCCAGCGGGTTCAGCTTGACCGGGTCGTCCTCGAAGGCGAACAGCAGCAGGTCCATCATCGTGAACCGGGTGGCCACCGGCCCCAGCGACGGACGCCACGCGGGCTGCCGGACGATCGAGGCGCCGGCGGCCTCCATGGCCCGGTGCATCGTCTCGACGACGATCCGGGCGCCCACGCCGGTCATCTTGCCGCCGTTGAGCTCGGCCTCCCGCAGGACGTAGAACCACAGCGGCGTGCGGGCCACGAAGGCGTCGCGCTCGCGCGCGGTCAGCGAGTCCAGGGAGGCGCCCTTGCCGGCGCCGAACAGGATCTCGTCGGTCGTCAGCGGCGTCACGGCAACGCCGGCGGAGGCGAGCAGCTCGGCCATCTGCTGACCGGTGGCGAGGTGGACCATCCCCGAGCGCACCAGGTTGCGGAACGCGAGGTGCGTGCGCAGCGTGCCGAGGTCGGCGTCGGTGCCGCCGAACGCCCCGGGCGGCAGCTCGTCGAGCGCCCGCGCCACCTTGGTGTCCAGGATCATCGCGGTGTTGAACTCACCCGGCGGCGGCTTGAGGTCGTTGCGGCCGATCTGCTTGAAGGGATAGAGGCGCCGCCAGTCGACGATCCAGTTGCTCGGCAGCGCGGCGTCGCCGCCGCCGAGGAAGCCCGAGGTGCCCGAGAAGCTGAACAGCAGGTCCAGCGTCCCGCCGCCGTCGCTGAACTCGGAGTTCCAGTCATAGAGCGGCCGGACCATCGAGTGCCCCAGCCGGAACGCGCCGACCGAGAACTCGATCGGCATCGCCGGCATCGACGTGGGCGCGGCCCCGACGTCGAAGATCTTGCGGCCGTTGGTGAACACGTCGGTGACGACGCTGCGCTCGACGATCCGCGGGAGGTAGTCGTTCTTGAGCAGCCACTGGTAGTGGAGCACGACGGTACGGCGAGCCTCGGCGAACCGCTGGGCGGCCGGGACCGAGGCGTCCAGCGTGTCGACGACCCGGTTGTGGAAGCGGATGAGAGCGCAGTGCGTCTGCGCCACGGCGAGGTTCTCGTCGTTGCGGTGGTCGGGGATCAGCGCCCGGCGCGGGTTGCCACGCGAGTCGTCGCCCTCGCGGGGCAGGTCATAGCCGGGGCGCGCCTTGAGCCGCCCCGGTCCGGCCTTGACGGTCCCCCCGGTCTTGAGGTGCCGGTCGTCCTTGTAGAACTCCGCCGACCTCGGGTCGGTCGGCCCGTTGCCATAGAGGCAGTCGAGGTCGAGCTTGGGCGACCGCCCCGAGAGCATGTCGGCGGGCGAGACGTTGTCGCCCAGGGAGACGGTGGTCTTGTCGAAGGTGAGGTCGTGGTCGACGAGCTGCCCGAGATAGGTGTAGCCCGCGGGGATCGAGCCCTCCTGGAGCGCCGTACCCCTCGACATCTCCTGGGCGACCTTGATGTTGATGGGCCGGCCCAGCTTGGCGCCCTCGGGCCCGATCCGGGTGAACCGGAACCGCCGCCGCTCGCCCGCCTTGTCCGGGACGGCGTCGGCCTTCAACCTGGCGTCCCCGCCGACGAAGCCCTCCCCCTCGATGAAGTAGACGTCGCGACCGTGCCGCTCCGCGTTGGACTCTCCCGCCATCCGCCGACCCCCTGACGCTCGGAACTGAGTTGGCGTCCAGTGTGCTCAGACGGGACAAACGGCGAGGCGGACGGCTTCCGCGGCCCCCGTAGGGTCGACGGCATGCACACCCGAGCACTCGGCAACGACACCGTCGGCACCCACCAGGTCGGAGCGATCGGCCTGGGGCTGATGACGTTCGACCAGACCGGCACGCAGCCGCGTGAGCAGCTGGTCGCGACCGTACGCGCGGCGCTGGACGCGGGCGTCACGCTCTTCGACACTGCGGACGCCTACGGCCCCGGCGACGAGAAGGGTGCCGACGCCCAGGGCCAGAACGAGCTCCTGATCGCCTCGATCCTCGACGAGCTGGGGGTCCGCGACCGGGTGCTGCTGGCCACCAAGGGCGGCCACGTGCGCACCGAGGGAGGCGGCTGGGACACCGACTCGTCGGCCGACCACCTGCGCCGGGCCGTCGACGACAGCCTGCGCCGGCTGGGGGTCGAGCAGCTCGCGCTCTGGCAGCACCACCGGCCCGACCCGAAGGTGCCCTACGACGAGGTGATCGGGACGCTCGGTGAGATCGCCGCGTCCGGCAAGGTCGCGATGGTCGGGCTCTCGAACGCCGACCCCGGCCAGATCCGGGCGGCGCACCAGCAGCTCGGCGACGCGCTCGTGAGCGTGCAGAACCAGTTCAGTCCCAAGTTCCGCAGCAGCCGCCCGGAGATCGACGTCTGTGCCGAGCTCGGGCTGGCCTTCCTGCCGTGGAGCCCGCTGGGTGGCCTGTCCGACGCCAAGGAGCTCGCGACCCGGCACCCGGCGTTCGCCGAGATCGCCCGGGACCGCGGCGTGAGCGCCCAGCAGGTCGCCCTGGCCTGGGAGCTCGCGCAGGCACCCGTCGTGATCCCGATCCCCGGCGCCAAGCGCCCCGAGTCGGTCCGCGACTCGGCGGCGGCCGCGGACCTTCAGCTCGGTCCCGAGGAGCTCGAGCGGCTCAACGCCGGCTGACGCTCGCGACCCGGCCGCCACTGCCGGCACCCCAGCAGGAGCCGTCGGCGGTGCAGTCGAGGGCGTGGTAGCCGGTCGGCGACAGCTGGGTCCAGGTCCGACCGCGGTCCGCGCTGATGCTCGTCCCGCCGACGTCGCCCGACTCGCCGGTGACCAGGAGCGCCCCGTGCCGGCCGGGCAGGAACGCCGCGTCCTCGGCGAGGTGGGCCGGGTCCCCGACGCTGGTCCAGGCGTGACCCCCGACCGAGACGGCCACGGCGTCGACCCCGTCGGCGGGGTCGCTGAAGTCGCCGCCGACGGCCACGCCGAAGGACCGGCTCTGGAAGGCCAGCGCGAACACGCCGGCAGCCTCCCCGGGCGGGATCGTCGAGTCGCTGGCCGTCCAGGTCAGGCCGAAGTCGTCGGACCGGAACACGCGGGCCAGGCCGCCGCCGGAGCCGAAGTAGGCCGAGCGGCCCACGGTCACCAGGCAGTCGCCACTGGCGGCGAAGCCGTACTCCGTGGAGGTGTCCGGCATCCCGTCGTTCGGCAGGACGGCCCAGGAGCGGCCACCGTCCCGGGTGGCCAGGATCCGGAACTTCCCGTCGACCGGGTCGCTCATCGCCAGGCCGTGGCGGCCGTCGCCATACATCGCCATGCAGTCATAGAAGGCGTTCGGGTCGTCGTTGACGAACGCCTCGGCCCAGGTCCGACCTCCGTCGGAGGTGCGGAAGATGCGCGAGTCCTCGCCGGGCCCGATCGCCAGCACCAGCGCGGTGTGCCGGCCGCTCGCCTCCACGTCACGGAGCAGCAGGCCGTCGGTCCCCGGCGGCGTCACGTCGGCCCACGACCGGCCGCCGTCGGTGGTGCGGAACACCCGCCCCGGTGCGCCCTCGGTGGCGCTGCCGCCGGTCACCCACGCCGTACGCCGGTCGACCGCGTCGAGCCCCCGGAAGCTCTGGTCGGCGTCGACCACGCTCTCCCGCCACGCCAGCCCACCGCGTCCCTGACCGGGATCCCCCGATCCCGCGTGACCGCCTCCGGCCGAGGCCGCCGGCGCCGCGGCCAGGGCGGCGGCGCCGAGGAGGGAGACGAGGGACAGGGTCAGGGCTCCGTGTCGTCGCATGCCGCCCCACCCTGCCGCTCGGACCGCATGATGTCCAGGGCGACCGGTTCGCCCGTCCGCGGTCGGTGGCAGGGCTACTTCCTCGACCCCGAGGCGCACCGGCTGACGCCGACGGGTGCGCCCCGACGATCGCGGGGCCTATGCTCCCGCCCGTGACCGTGACGCTGCTGCTCAACGGGGCCGTGTTCGACGGCCACCGTCTGGTCGAGGGCGCCGAGGCGGTGGCGGTCGAGGACGGCCGCATCGCCGCGGTCGGGACGACGAGCGAGCTGCGCGCGGCGGCGCCGACGGGCGCGCGCGAGGTCGATGCCGCCGGCGGGCTCATCACGCCCGGCTTCGTCGACGCCCACGTCCACCCCGTCGAGGGCGGCATCGAGCGGATGCGCTGCGACCTGTCCGCGGCCGACACCCGGGAGGACTACCTCGACCTGGTCAAGCAGTACGTCGACGCCAACCCGGGCGACGGATGGGTCCTGGGCGGCGGCTGGCACCTCGCGGCGTTCCCGGGCGGCACCCCGTCGGCGGGTGAGCTCGACGCGATCGTCGGGGACCGCCCGGTGTTCCTCTCCAACCGTGACCACCACGGCTCGTGGGTCAGCTCGGCCGCCCTGCGGATCGCCGGCCTGGACGCCTCCGTGCCGGACCCGCCCGACGGGCGCGTCGAGCGGGACGCCGAGGGCAACCCGACCGGGATGCTCCAGGAGGGCGCCCGCAACCTCGTCTACCGGCACGTGCCGCGCGACACCGAGGACGACCTGCTCGCCGGCCTGGCCGAGGGGCAGCGCTACCTGCACTCCGTCGGGGTCACCGGCTGGCAGGACGCGATCGTCGGGGACTACGGCAACCACGCCGACACCTGCGTGACCTACCAGCGGGCCGACCGTGAGGGGTGGCTGACCGGCCACGTCGTCGGTGCCCTGTGGTGGGACCGTGAGCGCGGCCGGGAGCAGATCCCGGAGCTCGTCGAGCGGCGGCGGGTGTTCGCGACCGAGCGGTTCGCGCCGACGAGCGTCAAGATCATGCAGGACGGCATCCCGGAGAACCGGACGGCCGCGATGATCGACCCCTACCTCACCCCCGAGCATCCGGGCGGATGCCGCTGCGGCACGGACGAGCGCGGCATCTCCTTCGTCGACCCCGCGCTCCTGCCCGGGCACGTGGCCGAGCTCGACGCCGCAGGCTTCCAGGTGCACGTCCACGCGATCGGAGACCGCGCCATCCGCGAGGCGCTGGACGCGTTCGCCGCCGCTCGCGCGGCCAACGGCGCCAACGACGCCCGGCACCACATCGCCCACGTGCAGGTGGTCCACCCCGCCGACGTGCTCCGCTTCGCAGCCCTCGGGGTGGCGGCCAACATCCAGGCCCTCTGGGCCACCTTCGAGCCGCAGATGGTGGAGCTCAACGTGCCGCTCCTCGGGCCGGAGCGGGTGGAGTGGCAGTACCCCTTCGCCGACCTGCTCGCCTCCGGCGCCCACCTCAGCGCGGGCAGCGACTGGCCGGTCACCACGGCCAACCCGTGGGAGGCGGTGCACGTCGCGGTCAACCGCACCCTGCGTCCCGACGACCACGACTTCAACCCCACGCCGTTCGTGCCGGGCCAGCGCCTCACCCTCGCGCAGGGGCTCGCGGCCTACACCTCAGGCTCCGGGTGGACCAACCGGCGAGGTGGCCGGATCGCCGTCGGAGAGCCCGCTGACCTTGCGATTTCGGACCGGAACCCGTTCCGCCGTCACGAAATCGAAATAGGGCTGACACACAACGCCGCTACATTCGTCGCCGGTCGGGAGGTGTTCAGCAGTTAGCATCACCCCCATTCCGGGATCAGCCGCTCGGGATCCTCACACCAGCAGAAAGAAGATCATGCGCACCACGTCTATGCGGTCGGCTCTCCTGAGGCCCGCCGTCATCCTCGCCACTGCAGCCCTGGTCCTGTCCGGCTGCGCCAACAACGAGCCCACCAACGCCACCGACAAGCCGACGGAGAACGTCAGCGAGGACACCTCGGTCGCCGACAAGCTGCCGGCCGACATCGCCGACGCGGGCGTGATCAAGATCGGCATCGACCCGACCTACCCGCCGAACGAGTACAAGGACGCCAACGGCAAGCCCATCGGCTGGGAGGTCGAGCTGATGGACGCCGTCGCGGCCAAGCTCGGCGTCAAGACGGAGTACACCGTCGCCAAGTTCGACAACATCATCCCGGGCATCACCGGCGGCAAGTACGACATGGGGCTCTCCTCGTTCTTCGACACCCAGGAGCGCGAGCAGCAGGTCGACATGGTCGACTACTACACCGCCGGCAGCCAGTGGGCGACGCTCGCGGGCAAGACCGTCGACCCCAACACGGTCTGCGGCATCACCCTGGCGGTGCAGAACGGCACCACCCAGCAGCTCGACGACGGCCCCGCCAAGTCCAAGGCCTGCACCGACGCCGGCAACAAGAAGATCACGCTGCTCGGCTTCGACACCCAGGACGACGCCACCGCCGCGGTGACGCTGGGCCGCGCCGACGCCGTCGTGGCCGACTCCCCGGTCATCCAGTACGCCGTCAAGCAGTCCAGCGGCAAGCTCGAGCTGTCCGGCGACGTCTACGACGTGTTCCTCTACGGCATGCCGGTCGCCAAGGACAAGACGGGCCTGGCCGACGCCCTGGTCGCGGCGCTCGACTCGCTGAAGGCCGACGGCACCTACACCAAGATCCTCGAGAAGTACGGCGTCCAGGACGGCGCCCTGCCGTCCTTCGAGATCAACGGCGCCGAGCGGTAACGATGAGCTCGTCGGTGACGACCTCGGGGGCCTCCGGGCCCTCGGGGTCGACCCTCGACAGCGGCGACGTCATCAAGGCGATCCCGCTGCGCCACCCGGTCCGCAACCTGCTCGGGATCCTGGTGCTCGCGGGCGTGGCGATCTTCCTCTACGACGCCGCCACCAACCGGCCGGCGTACGACTGGGCCGCCGTCGGCAAGTACATCTTCGACCGCCGCATCTCGGCGGCCGCGGTCAACACCCTGACGATCACCGTGCTCTCGATGGCCGGCGCGATCGTGCTCGGCATCGTGCTCGCGGTCATGCGGATCTCGCCGAACCCGATCCTCAAGTCGGTCGCGTGGGTCTATCTGTGGGTGTTCCGCGGGACCCCGGTCTATGTCCAGCTGGTCTTCTGGGGCCTGTTCCCCACGATCTACAAGACCCTGTTCCTGGGCATCCCCCTCACCGACGTCGGCTGGAGCATCTCGCCGCAGAGCGCGATCAGCCTCTACTGGTGGGCGGTCATCGGCCTGGCCCTCAACGAGGCGGCCTACATGGCCGAGATCGTGCGGGCCGGCCTGCTGTCGGTCGACCCCGGGCAGGACGAGGCGGCCACCGCCCTCGGTCTCTCCTGGTGGCAGACGATGCGGCGGATCATCCTGCCGCAGGCCATGCGGGTGATCATCCCGCCCACGGGCAACGAGGTGATCTCGATGCTCAAGACCACGTCGCTGGCCACCGCGGTGCCCTACTCCTTCGAGCTCTACACCCGCAGTCGCGACATCTCCTCGGAGACCTTCAACCCGATCCCGCTGCTCATCGTGGCCTCGGCCTGGTATGTCTTCTTCACCTCGATCCTGATGATCGGGCAGTACTTCCTCGAGCGGCACTATGCCCGCGGCACCCGCTATGTCGACCTCGGCGAGGGCGGCGGCGTGGTCGTCCCCGAGATGATCGAAGGGAGCGGGCATTGAGCGAGCAGACCGCCATCACCCCGATGGTCCGGGCCGACCGGGTGATCAAGAAGTTCGGCAACCACACCGTCCTCAAGGGCTGCAGCGCCACCGTCAAGCGCGGCGAGGTCATGTGCATCATCGGGCCGTCCGGCTCGGGCAAGTCGACGTTCCTGCGCTGCATCAACCACCTGGAGAAGATCGACGGCGGGCGGCTGTTCGTCGACGGCTCGCTCATCGGCTACCGCCAGCACGGCGACAAGGTCTTCGAGCTCAAGCCGCGGGAGGCCGCGGCCCAGCGCCGCGACATCGGCATGGTGTTCCAGCGGTTCAACCTCTTCCCCCACCTCACGGTGCTCGAGAACATCACCGAGGCGCCGCGCCGGGTCAAGCGCAAGAACCGCAGCGACGCGGACGCCAAGGCGATGGAGCTGCTGGCCCGCGTCGGGCTGGCCGAGAAGGCCAAGGCCTACCCGTCCTCGCTGTCGGGCGGCCAGCAGCAGCGTGTCGCCATCGCCCGGTCGCTCGCCATGGAGCCCAAGCTGATGCTCTTCGACGAGCCGACCTCCGCGCTCGACCCCGAGCTCGTCGGCGAGGTGCTCGACGTGATGAAGGGGCTGGCCCAGTCCGGCATGACGATGATCGTCGTGACCCACGAGATGGGCTTCGCCCGCGAGGTCGCCGACACCCTCGTCTTCATGGACGACGGCCTCATCGTCGAGGAGGGCGAGCCCCGCGAGATGATCGCCAACCCCCAGCACGAGCGCACCCAGGCCTTCCTGTCGAAGGTGCTCTGAGGCTTTCGCCGGGATAGTCCGCTACGTAAAGCACCTTAGGGAGCCCTCTGGAGGTGCTTTACGTAGCGGACTATCCCGGCAACGACCTCCGAGGACCCCTCACCGCCGGCGGCGGACCGCGGCGAGGACGCGCTTGCCGCGGGGGGAGAGGCGGTAGCCGACGGGCAGGCTCTCGGTGAGGCCGAGCTCCTTGAGGCGGCGGACCTGGGCCTTCCAGGGCAGCGTCTCGCGGTCGAGCATGGCGGCGAGCTCGGGGGCGCGGCGCCCGGGCCAGCGGGAGATCAGGTCGAGCGACGCGACGGCCCAGGGCCGGTCGGCGCGGGCGTCCATCGCCTCGAGGCGGGCGACCAGCGGAGCGACCTCGGCGCGGGTCGGCAGCTCCTCACGCAGTGCGGCCCGAGCGTCGGCGCCGGCATAGGACACCCGCACCCGGAACACGCGGCTGGTCTCGTCGGGGCGGGCGACCCGCGCCCGCGCGGAGGAGGTACGACGGTCGGGCGCCACGCTGGCCAGCAGCGCGGCCAGGTCGTCGTACCCCGCCCTCCGGGCGTCCTCGACGCCGAGGGACTCGGGGTCGACCACGTCGACCTCGTGGATCGCCAGCTCGCCGACCGACGTGCGCAAGCGCCCGCCGGCCTTGACCGTCGGGCGCTTCCACAGCCTGAACACGAGGTCGACCTCACCGGCGACGACGCGGTCTAGGACGGGTCGGGGCACCAGCACCCGCCCATCCTGACCGACGCCGGCGTCGGCGGTCGAGGGGTCGGGTGCCGGTGACCCCCGGAGGGGTCAGACCCCCTCCTGCACCAGGTAGATGTCGTCGGCCACGAGCCCGTGCGCCTTGCGGTGCACCGCGTGGGCGGCCTCCGCGTCGGGAGCCTCGGCGAGGCAGAAGATCTGACCCCTCGCCTCGTCGACCCAGTAGCGCAGGTAGCTCACCCCGAAGTCCTCCTGGGTGGCCAGGTCGGCCTGATAGGCCTTGGCGACGTCGTCCATGGTGACGCCGTCACCGAGCGAGTGAACGTCCATGAAGAGCGGCATTGCGGTGTTCCTTCCTGAGTTGGTGTGCACCCAGGTCTATCCGCCGGAGCGGGGGCCGCTCATCGGTGCCGGCTACCCATCTTGGGCGACGGGGCTACCCATGCCGACCAGCTGGCGACGGCTGCTGGCGCCGAGCTTGCCGAGGATCGAGGCGACGTGGTGCTCGGCCGTGCGCCGCGAGATCACCAGCCGCTCGGCGATCGAGGCGTCGGAGAGCCCCTCGTGGAGCAGGCCGAGCACCTCGACCTCGCGGGCGGTCAGCCCGTCGGGCCGGGCGGCAGTGCGGCGGGTCCGCGGGGCCTGCCATCCGCGCTCGCGCAGGAGCGACCGGGCACGGGAGGCGGCGGCGTCGGAGCCGAGCCGCTCGAAGACCCGCACGGCCTCGCCGAGCCCCTCGTGCGTGAGGCCCCGCGCCAGGGCCAGCCCGCGCTCGAACGGGGAGCCGAGGGCGTCCCAGAGGCCGGCCGCGCGGTCCCAGTCGCCGGCACGCTCGGCGGCGTACGGCGGCGCGAGCGACCCGAGGTCGACGGGGACGTCGGCGGGCAGCCAGGTCGCGACCATGCCCCTGTTCCAGGGACAGTCGGCCGACTCGGCGGTCGGCCACGCGGCGAGCGCGAGCCCGGCGGCGGCGTCGAGGTCGCCGGCGATCCACGCCGCCTCGCCGCGGGCCAGGACGGTCGGCGCCACCCGTTGCACCTCGGCCATGTCGGTGGCCAGGTCCGCCGCCCGGCCCAGGAGCTCCGTCGCCTGCGGGTCCCCGCTGCGCGCGTGCAGGTGCGCCAGGACCAGGACCGGCTCGATCACGGTGATGGCCGACGCGTCGCCACGCTGGAGCACCGACCGGGCCTGGGCGCGGGCCTCGGCGACCCGGCCCTGGTCGAGCAGCGGCCGGGCGCGTGCCCCCTCGAGATAGAACGTCCAGGAGTCGAGGTCGCGGTCGATGCAGTAGTCGATGCCCTCCTCGAGCCAGCGGCGGGCCTCGTCCTGCCGACGCTGCACGACGGCCGACGAGGCCAGGTTGCAGTAGGCGCGGGCGGCGTGCTCGTGGAGCCCCTCGGAGCGGGCGCCGGCCAGGCTCTCCTCCAGCAGGGAGCGCCCGACGTCGAGGTCGCCCGCGGTGATCTCCATCGTGCCGAGGTTGTTGAGGGCGTGCACCCGCACCTCGTCGCGCTTGGTGCCCTCCGGGAGCCGGTCCACGAGCTCGAGGGTGCGGCGACCCCACTCCTGGGTCCCGGCGAGGTCGCTGGCGAGCATGCGGAGCTGGGCCTGGTTGCTGAAGGCCAGCGCCTGCTCGACGGTCTCGCTCCCCTCGAGCAGCTGGACGGCCTCCACGGCCTGGGCCTCGGCGTCCGCGCGCTGACCGGCGAACCAGCTGAGCCGGGACAGGCAGCGCCACGCGTCGCCCACGCGGACCGGCTCGCCGGCGGCCTCCCAGATCTCCAGCGCACGCCGGGTCCACTCGATCGCCTCGTCGATGCGGACGGTGAGGTAGCACTCATAGCCCAGCGACCAGAACAGCTCGGCGCGGTCTGCCTCGTCGAGGCGGTCGGCGAAGCGCAGGGCGCGGCGATACTGCCGGACCGCCTCCTGGTGCGCCCCCAGCGCCGCGGCGCGGGTCGCGGCGACCGGGGCGATCTCCACGACGGCGTCGGCGTCGCTCGCCTGGTCGGCGTGGTGGGCCAACCGGGCGGGGTCCGCACCCCGGGCGCGGAGGGCGGCGAGCAGCCGCCGGTGCAGGTGCAGTGCCCGTCCGGCGGGGATCTCCTCGGCGACCGCGAGCCGGGCGAGCTCGTGGCGGAACACCACGCTGCCGTCCACCTCCCGGAGCAGCCCGCGGGCCAGCGGCTCGTCGATGGCGGTGAGACCCAGGGCCAGCAGGTCGACCAGCAGGTCGGTCTCGGCGTGCGCCCCGGCGAGCGCCACGACCTCCAGCGCGCGCTGCGCCGCATCGTCCAGCCGGGCGACGCGGGCCAGCACGGCGTCGCGGACGGTGGCGGGCACCGTCGCGGTGCCCGCGGACAGGGCCTCGGTGACGAAGAAGGCGTTGCCGCCGGTGACCCGGTGCAGCTCGCGCGGGTCGGCGGCGGTGTCGCCGGCCGCCGGGTGCTCGTGCAGGTGCTCGGCGACGAGCCGTCCCACGGCGTCCGCGGAGAGCGGCGACAGGTCGATCCGCCGGGTGCCGGTGGCCGTCGCGGTGTCGCCGAGCAGGATCCGCAGCCCACGGCCGGTGGCCGCGTCCTCGGGGCGGAAGGTCACCAGCACCAGGGCGTGGCAGTCGTGGATGCGTCGGGCGAGGTGGCGCAGCAGGTTGAGCGTCGCCTCGTCGGCCCAGTGGGCGTCCTCGACCACGAGGAGGTACGGCGCCGCGGCCGGCTCGCGCAGCACCTCGAGGAGGCGCGCGGACACCTCCGGCCGGGAGGCCCCGTCCGGCCAGATCCCGTCCGGGAGCGCGGGCAGCATCTCGGTCAAGGGCCCCAGCGGGGGCGGGGTCGCCGACCCGTCGCAGCCTCCCACAGCCGCCCGGGCCGAGCCTGCGGCGTCGGCGGCGAAGCGCGTCACGAAGGAGGTCTTGCCGACGCCGGCCTCACCCGCGACGAAGACGAGCCGGCCGTGGCCGCGGGCCGCGTCGGCGAGGTAGCCGGCGCAGGCGCGCAGCTGCTCGTCGCGCTCGAGAAGGGTCACGTCGAACAAGGTAAGCCTTGCCTGAAGGCTCCGACAGGGCCAAGGTAAAGACCATTCGGCTTCGGGGGCCGTGCGGCTCCCGGCCATGGGGAGGCTGTCGTGTCACCTGTCCGTCGCCATGTCGCGAGCGTGTCCGCCCTCGTCGTCGCCCTGGGAGGTCTCGCCCTCGGGGGCGGTGCCCCGGCCGGCGCGGTGCAGCGACCGTCCTCCGCCCCACTGCCGGCGGTGGCGGGCCCGACGGGAGTCGGGGCGGCGGTGTTCTTCGCCTCCGACGGCCTGCGGCAGGACCTCGTGCAGCGCTACGCCGACCGCGGGCTGATGCCGACGATGGGGCGGCTGCTGCGCACCGGCGTGCGCGCCTCCGGCAACGGCATGATGCCCCAGGCGCCGCCCAACACCGGCGCCGGTTGGTACACCCTCGCGACCGGCGCGTGGGCCGGCGTGCACGGCTCGACCAACAACACCTTCCACAAGAACGGCGACGCCTTCACCGGCACCCGCACCGCGGCCTTCGACCCGGGCGTCCTCCAGGCCGAGACGATCGCGCAGTCGGCCGAGCGCAGCGGCCTCAAGGTCGCCCAGATGGAATGGGCGGGCGGACGCAACGCCGCCATCAGCGGCCCGACGATCGACTTCCAGAGCTTCTTCTCCGGGCGAGGCGTGGCCACCAACTTCACCGGTGGCCCCAACGACGCGCTGTTCGACGACGCGGGGTTCATCCGGTCTTTCGGGCTGCAGTTCGACCACCCGGCGGGCTACGCCGGCCAGGCGCCGTACCCCCAGGCGGCGCCGAGCCCGGCCAGCCCCGACTGGGTCGACGTGCCGCCCTCGCACAGCCCCGCGCAGGAGATGCGCCTGCGCGTCCTCGACGCCGGCGTCGACAAGTACGGTCTCAACGCCTACATCTACGACAGCACCGACAACGACGTCGTCGACTACGACCGGGTGCTCTTCTCGCCGACCAAGGACGGCGACGACGCCGTCGGCGACCTCGCCGAGGGCGAGTGGGCGGACGTCAAGGTCACGATCCAGGGCGGGACCCTCGACGGCAAGACGGCCGGCATGCTGGTCAAGGTCGAGACGCTGGCGCCGGACCTCTCCGGGTGCGGCTCTTCCACACCTCGGTGACCCGCGCGATCGCCTCCTGGCCCAGCTGGCCCGGCGAGCCCGGCTACACCGACTTCGACGAGTTCCTCGCCGCCGAGTTCCCCACGTCCACCGCGGCCGACTTCGCGATCCTCGAGTCCGGGATCACCTCCGAGGAGACCTACGCCGAGCAGGGCCTCTACTGGTCGACCGGGCACTGGCCGATGCTCCGCTACGTCGCCGAGACCTACCAGCCCGACCTGCTCATGGTGGGGATGCCGACGACCGACGAGTTCCAGCACCAGTTCCTCGGACTGGTCACCCGGACCCTGCCCAACGGCCAGCCCAACCCGGCCTACGACGACGCCACCCTCGACGGCGTGCGTGACCGCAGGGTCGCGCAGCGCGAGGGCTTCATCCGGGAGGCCTACCAGGAGTCCGACCAGACCCTGCAGCTCGCGCGCTCGCTGGTCGGCACCGACCCCGCGACCTTCGTGGCCTCCGACCACGGCTTCGCCCCGCAGTTCCTGGCCGTCGACGCCAGCCAGGTGCTGGTGAACCTCGGGCTGCTGTCCAAGCCCCAGACCTCCAACTGCCGCCTCGCGGCGGGCGAGACCATCGGCATGGCCAAGGCCTGCTGGGCCGGCGGCGCCGTGCAGATCTACCTCAACCTCGCGGGCCGCGACCCGGTCGACGCCAGCCTCCACCAGGTGGCCGCGGCCGACGAGGCCGCGACGGTCGCGACCATCAAGGCCGCGTTCCTCGGCCTCACCGACCCCAACGACTGGACGCACGACGGCCAGCCCGAGGGCTGGCAGATGATGGACCGCGCCTACACCAAGGCCGAGGCGCGCTACATCCCCAACGGCCCGGGCTCCACGGCCGACATGGCCCACCCGACCCGCACGGGCGACCTCGTGGTGTTCGCGGCGCCGCCCTACCAGTTCGACGCCGAGACACCGGGCACGCTGGTGGCCCCGTCGCACTTCTTCGGGCAGCACGGCTATGTCCCCGACGTCATCGACCTGCGCGACAACGTCAGCATGCGCGCGACCTTCATCGCGGGCGGTCAGGGCATCGGTCGTGGCCAGGTGCGGACCCGCTCGATCGACCTGGCACCCACGCTGGCGTTCCTGCTCGGGATCGCCGAGCCGCAGCAGAGCCAGGGCCGGGTGCTGCGCGAGGCACTGGCCGGCGGTGGCCGCTATACGCCGGTCTCGATCGTGGGGCTCAACGACTTCCACGGCCAGCTCGAGCCGACGACGCGCGCCTATGACAACGCCATCAACGCGCGCGTCGGAGGCGGTGCGTTCCTGGCCACGATGTTCGACGAGGAGGCGGCGGACCTCCCCGGGCGCGAGCTGATCCTGGCCGGCGGCGACAACGTCGGCGCCTCGCCCGCCAACTCGTCCCTGCTCGACGACATGCCGGCGATCGACGTCGAGAACGCGTGGGGCCTGGACGCCACGTCCTACGGCAACCACGAGTTCGACTACGGCGTGGCCCGGCTCCAGGCCCAGCAGGCGCGGGCCGACTTCCCGTTCCTGGCCACCAACATCGTCGACTCGACGACCGGTCGGCGACCACCCTGGGTGATCCCGTCGCGGGTCTTCAACGTCAACGGAGTGCGGGTCGGCGTGATCGGCGCCGAGCTCAAGGAGACGCCCGAGCTCGTCTCGGCGGGTGCGACCGAGGGGCTGTCGTTCCTCGACGAGGCGCCGCGCATCAAGGCCGAGTCCGAGCGGCTGCGCCGCAGCGGCGTGCGGGTGCAGATCGTGGTGATCCACCAGGGGACCGCGTCCGGGCAGAACGCCGCCGGCACCACGGCGGCCGTGCCCTGGGACGGCCCGATCCTCACCATCGCCGACGAGCTGCAGGACACGACCGTCGACGCGATGGTCGTCGGCCACACGCACCGGGTCTCCAACCTGATGCGCGGGCACATCCTCGTCACCGAGGGCGTCAACGCCGGCGCGACCTACTCCGTCCTCCAGCTCATGGTCAGCGGCGGCGACGTGGCGTGGGCCGGTGGGGCGACACGGGTGGCCAAGACGGTCGGCGTCGCGGCTCGGCCCGATGTGCAGGCGATCATCGACGACGCCAACGCCCAGACGGCCGTGCTCCGCAACCAGGTCATCGGCACCCAGCAGTTCGACATCCGCCGCGACCCGACCCGGCTGCACGAGTCCGCGATGGGCAACATGGTGGCCGACGCGATGCGGGAGAAGTATCCCGGCGTCGACGCGGCCTACACCAACTCCGGTGGGCTGCGGCAGGACCTCGTGTGCTCGCCACCGACGGCGGGCGAGGCGGCCTGCGAGATCACCTGGGGCGAGATGTTCTCGGTGCTGCCGTTCGGCAACCGCACCGTGATCGAGACCGTCACCGGGGCGCAGCTCGAGCAGGCGTTCCTCAACGGCTTCTCGCCGGTGTGCAGCTCGGCCATCGCGACCGGACGCTTCCCGCAGCTGTCGGGCCTGCGGGCGACCTTCACCTGCAACGGCACGACCCCCGTGGTCACCGGGATGTGGCTGACGCCCGACGGCATCGGCGGGCCCGAGACGGCGATCGGGCCGGGCGACTCGGTGCGGATCGTCACCAACGACTTCATGTTCACCGGCGGGGACGGCTACACCGCCCTCACCGGCGGCACCGACGTCCTCCAGCCCGGTGACGACCTGCTCCAGGTCGCGATCGACTATGTCGCCGACCACTCGCCCGTCGCGCCCGTCGTCGAGGGGAGGATCACCGGGCCCTGAGGGTGGACGCGGGCCGAGCCCGGGTCGAGGCCGAGTTGACGGCATCGGGCACGCTGGGCGGGTGGAGAACCAGCCGACCCAGCGGGTCCGTCAGCTGCGGGTGGTCGTCGAGGCGACCGACTATGACGACGCGGTGCGCTTCTTCCGCGATGTCCTCGGCATGACCGAGGAGGCAGCCTTCGCCGACGGGGGCGACGACCGCGTGGCGATCCTCGACGCCGGTCGGGCGACCCTCGAGATCGCCAGCCCCGCGCACCGGCGGGCCATCGACGAGGTGGAGGCGGGCGGGCGGCCCAGCACTCGGATCCGGCTGGCCTTCGAGGTCGACGACTCCGCGGCGATGACCGACCGGGCGCGCCGGGCGGGAGCGGGGGTGGTCGCCGAGCCGGTGCTCACGCCCTGGCGCTCGCTCAACGCTCGCCTGGACGCACCGGCCGACCTCCAGATCACGCTGTTCCAGGAGACCGAGACCGCGCGGCAGCGTGCGCAGCGGTCGGGCTTCGACATCGACGACACCCGGGGCTGACCCGAGCGGGGTCGCGGCCGCGCGCCGACCCGCAACCAGGCTCGGCGTGCACCCACGCTCAGCCTGCACCCACGCTCAGTGCGCGCGGGGCGTCTGCTCCATGGCGTGGATGTGGGACAGGGCCCAGGCGAAGGCCATCGCGCCCACCATCTCGATCTGCTCGACCTCGGCGTCGACGGGCTCGTCGTCCGCGACTGCCTCGTTGAACTCGGTGACCAGGCGGACCAGCTGGCCCACCGGGCCCTCGCGGCGGAACGCGGCGTCGGCCAGCTCTCGGTCGAGGTCGACCTTGGCCTCGACCTCGGCCAGTGACACGCCGAGCAGGTGGTCGAGGGAGGACAGCAGGCCCGCGGTGAAGGCGAAGCCGTGGTCGACGCCGGCCCGCTCGGCGAGCAGCTCGCACATGCGCGCCCGCACCAGCGCGGCGGCGAGCGCGTCGGTCCGGGCGTTACCGACCTGCCGGCCGAGGATGGTGAGGGCAGCCCACTGCCGCAGCTTCTGCGTGCCGAGCACGACCAGGGCCTCGCGGATGCTGTGCACCTCGCGACGCAGACCCGACCGGGCACCGAGGGACGCCAGGTGCAGGATCTGCACGACGAGTCCGGGCTCGTGGTGCAGGATCTCCTCGACCCGCCCGAAGTCGAGCCGCTCGTCCAGCAGCTCGCCGGCCAGCTGCACCTGGGCCAGCACCGAGGGAGCGAGCGTGCGCTCGTCGAGGTCGACCGGGTGCACGACGGCCCGGCCCTGGAAGAGCTGGAAGCCCGCTGCGCGGGCCCAGGCGAGGTCGTCCTCGGTCTGGCACCGGGTGGCGAGGAGGGCCACCTCGAAGCGCGCGCACCGCTGCACGAGGTCGGCCACCTCGTCGCGCGAGGCTGCGGAGAGGTCGATGATGACGACGTCGGAGACCTTGAGGAGGGGCTCGATCGCCGGGTCCCAGGTCGTGACCTCGGCGGCGATCGAGTAGCCGGTGGCCCACAGATGCGCGCAGCGAGCCACGATCGCGGGCTCGGCGCCGAGCTCCGCGGGCACCTCGAGCACGGTCCGGCGGACCGGCCGCGCCACGTGCGTCGCGCTGGTCAGGAGGTCGAGGCTGGGGCGGCAGAACAGCTGGATGTCGTCGAAGAGGACGTCGATGTCGAAGGACAGCTCGCCGAGGAGTCCCGAGATCGTGATGGCCTGGTCGCCCTCGGTCGCGGGCCGGGGGACCTCGGTCGAGGTGCGCTCCATCAGCTGGAAACCGAGCACGCGGTCCCCGTGTCCGATGATCGGCTGTCGTCCGACCACCCGGTCGACGGTGATCAGCTCACCGGACATGACCTCGCACTGATCTGTCGCAGGCACTTGGCGCTCCCATCCATGGGCGTGTCTGTAAATCCGTTTACCTCCCTCGTATCGGTTCGCCTCGGTCCGACCTGAGCCGATTGCCGGCGCGTCCCGACATGCGCACCGTGAGATGCGCGGTTGTCGGGGACTGCGGCCGGTGCCGCTCCCGCCGCCGGTCGGCGAGCCGGGAGCGCCCCCAGCGTCTCGGACCCGGGGTGTCCGGGTCCTCGGAATGGGTCTTTCCGTGGCATTTGTCCTGCTCGGGAGCGGGTGCCGGGACACCGGCGCTACCCTCGGGCATGGCCGACCGAGGGGGAGCTCGTCGTCGGCGCGTCTGGGTCCTCGGCTGCGCCGCGCTGCTGCTGGTCGCGGCCGCCGGGTGGGCGGTGGCCGACGTCGTACGCCGTCCGACCTCGGGCCCGCACCCACCCGAGGACGCCCGCGTGTTCAACCTGCCCGACGGCAGGGCCCAGATCGCGGTCAGCACCCGCCATGGCGAGTTCATCGACGTGCAGTGGCGCGATCCGGACGGGAGGACATGGAGCGAGCCCGAGACGGTCTTCAGCGAGCTCGGCCTCGAGGTCTCGAACGTGCGCGTCCGCGTGGGTGGCCCGACGCTCGCCCTGCGGGCGACGCTGAGGACGACCGGCACCCCGGACAGCGGCGACGACCCCTCCTGGGTCCCGTCGAAGACGGTGTTCGTGGTGTGCCGGTCGGGCTCCTGCACCACCAGCGACACCTTCGACGGCGCGCTCGACGAGGCACCGCAGGTGGCGGTGGACGGCCGCCGGGTCTTCCTGGCCGCCGTCGACGGGACGTTCGTCTCCTGGCACGACGGTGGCATCGAGTCGGAGCGTCCCCGGGGCCTGCCCGCCGACGGCGACGGCGAGGAGCAGCCCCTGATGGCACCCGACGGCTCGCTGCGCGTCGTGCGCGGCACCTCCCGGCCGCGCGGCTGCGACTACCGGCTCTTCACCAGCGACCCGGGCGGCGCCGACTTCACCGAGGCCGCCCGCTTTCTCGACACCGGGGACCGTCGCCCCCGATGCTCGACCACCCTCCAGACGTTCTCGCCCGACTGGGTCGTGGTCAGCGAGGACGACGAGTACGACGTGTGGTTCCTGGCCCGATCCGGGGGAGCCTGGAGCAGGGTGACGGAGGACCCGAGCGGCCAGGTCCGCTATCCCCGCACCGGCGAGCCACGACTGGCCGGCGCCTTCGAGCTGAGCGGCTTCTGGCACTGGCGCCAGGTCGTCGCGACCTCGCCCGACGGTCGCCGCCTCCTGGTGCAGGTGCACTTTCCGGGTGCCGAGACCTGGAGCGAGCCGCAGATCGTGGGCGAGGCGCCGCCGGGGAGCGAGTGCGTCGACATCGCGCCCAAGCCGACCTACACCTGGGACGAGGAGGACCCGTTCTATGTGCACCTGACCTGCCGCAGCCGCACCTCGCCGCACGACCCGTGGACCTATGTCCTGCCCACCGCCGTCACCGAGGACGGCCGGACGTGGGAGAGCTTCCTCGCGACGGGCGAGGGGATCCGCACCGGACGGGACCTGTTCTTCGCCGGGTCACCCAGCCATGTGTGGACCCCGGAGGCAGGGCTGCGCGAGCTCGGGCTGCCCGTCGCCGCGGGCGATGTGGTCACGCCGGTCGCGGACCGCGGGTTCGTGCTGGGCCACCTGGAGCCCGAGGCGGGCGGCTGCCGGCTCGTCGTACGTCTGGCCGGCGACGGCGACACCACGTGGTCCGAACCCGTGCCCAGCTCGGCCGCCCCCCTCCCCGTCCGGCTGTGCCGCCTCGACAGCGCGTCCGGGGAGAACCGCAACGTCTACTACTACGTCGGCCACACGCCTCGGGACACCCGGATGATCCGACTCGTGTGGCGCGACGGCGAGCCGCTGGTCGAGGACGGTCCCGACATCGAGGGCTGACCGCGCGATGGTCCTGCGGGCCGGGGGAAATCCCCCGCAGGACCTGGCGGCCAGCAGGGTGGTGGCACGCGCGCGCAGCGACGACGATGAGGTCATGAGCATCCCGATGACCACCACGATGGCGCCGGCCCGGCCGGTGGGCTGGTTGGCGCGCTGGGGCCGCGAGCTCGCCGTCCTGGCGGGCGGGATCCCGATGTGTGCCCTCGCGTTCTCCGTCGTCTTCACCGGCGTCGTGGGCGGCGCGGTGCTCACCATGGTGTGGATCGGGCTGCCGATCCTGTCGGTGACGGCGCTGGTCGCCAAGGGGCTCGCGGACGCCGAGCGCGCGCAGATGGCGTGGGCGTGGGGCAGCATCCCGCCGCACGTCTACCGAGAGGGCACCTGGTTCGACCGGCTGCGCGACCCGCAGTCGTGGCGCGACATGGTGCACGCGATCCTGGGCTGCTGGGTCCAGCTGGCCACCTCGCTGGTGGGCCTCATCTGGACCGTCGTCGCCGCCGGCTGCGCGACCGCCGTGCTCTGGGAGTGGTCCCTGCCGCGCGGGGGCGACGACGTCCACGGCCCCTGGGAGCTGATCGCGGGCGAGCCCTCCCGCACGGGCGACCTCCTGCTCACCACCGCGGCCGGTCTGGCCATGCTGCTGGTGGCCCCGGCCGTGACCCACGCGATGTTCGGGCTGCGGTACGTCGTCGCGCGGGCCCTGCTCACCAACCCCTCGGCGATCCTGCGGGTCGAGGCGGCCGAGGCCCAGCGCGCCCGCCGCGACGCGGTCCGCGCCGAGTCGCACACCTTGAGCATGATCGAGCGCAGCATCCACGACGGCCCCCAGCAGCGACTGGTCCGGCTCCAGATGGACCTGGAGTCGGCGCGCCGCCGGCTCCAGGACGACCCGGCGGCGGCGGGCGATTACCTCGACCAGGCGCTCGGCCAGAGCCGCGAGGTCCTCCAGGAGCTGCGGGCCGTCGCTCGCGGGATCGCCCCGCCGGTGCTGCGCGACCGCGGCCTGGTGGCCGCGGTGACCGCCGCGGCCGCCCGCAACCCCGTCGACACGGTGGTCGACTCCGACCTCGAGCCGCAGGCCCGGTGGGACGAGGACGTCGAGGCCGCCGCCTACTTCGTGGTCGCCGAGTCGCTGACCAACGTCGCCAAGCACTCCGGCGCCACCGAGGCCAGCGTCACGCTGGTCCGGCACGGCGGACACCTCGGCCTCCGGGTGGAGGACGACGGTCAGGGCGGCGCCCACGTCGGCAAGGGTCACGGCCTGGCCGGCCTCGAGGCCCGGCTGGCCTCCCTCGGCGGCAGGCTGCGTGTCGACAGCCCGCCCGGCGGCCCCACGGTCGTCACCGCGAGCATTCCTCTAGCCTGAGCTGGCCGAGAGCTGGAGGTGGCGGATGCGGGTGGTCATCGCGGAGGACTCGACGCTCCTCCGTGAGGGGCTGGTCCGGTTGCTGACCGAGTACGGCGCCGAGGTGGTCGCCGCGGTCGGGACCGGGCCCGACGTCCTGCCCGCCGTCACCGAGCACCGCCCCGACCTCGTCGTCCTCGACGTCCGCATGCCACCGACCCACACCGACGAGGGGCTCGTCGCCGCGCTCGCCATCCGCGAGCAGTGGCCGGCCGTGGCGATCCTCGTGCTCTCGCAGTACGTCGAGGCCGAGCAGGCCGGCCGCCTGCTGAGCCACGGCGGCGGCATCGGCTACCTCCTCAAGGACCACGTCACCTCGCTCGACGACCTCGCCACCACGCTGGAGCGGCTGCGCGCCGGCGAGACGGTGCTCGACCCCGAGGTCGTCTCGGTGCTGTTCACCTCCCGTCGGCAGCGTGACCGGATCTCCGACCTGACCCCGCGCGAGCGGGAGGTGCTGGCGCTGATGGCCGAAGGCCGCAGCAACGGCGGCATCTCCCGCGCGCTCTTCATCACCGACGGCGTCGTCGAGAAGCACATCGCGGCGATCATGACGAAGCTCGACCTGCCCGCCTCCGCCGACGACAACCGCCGCATCCTCGCCGTGCTCGCCTGGCTTGCCGCCGAGCAGGGGTGAGATGATCCCCGATCACCCGCTCAGCGCGGTGGCCACCCAGCCGTCGCCGGCGCACCGCACCGTGACCCGGAGGAGCCGGCCCTGCTGCACCGAGGCGACCACTAGGCCCTCGTCGGTGCCCCGGTCGGTGTCCGGGGTGACCCGCAGCAGCACGGACACCCACGCCCACTCGTCGCCGAGGACCCGCTCGTCGCCGTCGACCTCGAAGCGCAGGCGGTAGGGCGGCTCGGGCAGGTGCCCGGTCGAGCCCGCGGGCAGGATCCCGGTGGCGCGGCCCGCGACCGTCGTGTCGTCGGCGAGGGTGCACGGGAGCTCCTCGAAGAGCAGGCGCAGCGGCTCGGCGTCGAGGTCACCCGCCACGAAGACGCCGCGTGCGGTGAGCACCGCTCGTTCGGGCGGGACGCCGGGCAGGCGGAACACCGAACCCGACTCGTCGCCCGACGCCCCGTTGCCGTCGTCGCACCCCGGGAAGACGCCGGTGCCGAGCTCCGGGGTGTCGGCGGGCTGGCGCACCTGCTCGCCGTGGCCGGCATAGTCCCTCCCGTCCCAGCGCAGCACGGAGGCGCAGCTCGCCGACCCGCCGCCGTCGGAGGCGTCGCCGCTGCAGGCCGTCGACGACGCGAGCGCCAGCACGGCCCCGACCAGGGCCGCGCCGGTCCTCGTGCGTCGGGTCCTGGGTCGTCGGCTCATGCGCGGCCGTCCTCGCCCGCCGCGGCCAGGAGGCGCCGCCCGAGGGCTCGCACGGCCGCCTGGAGCTCGGGCCCGCGCACGACCGTGAACGGCGAGGACAGCCGGGTCAGCTCCTCGGCATACATCCGCGGGTTGCTCGTGCTGCCGACCAGCCGCGTGGTGGTGTCGTCGACGGACTCGAGCCGGCCGAGCGTGCGGGGCAGGAGGACCGACGAGAGCGGCGCCGAGATGACGACCTCGACGTCGTACTCCCAGCCCTCGGCCAGATGCTCCTCGAGCGCGGCGACGGGGTCGAGGTCGTCGGGAGCCGCGAAGGTGTCGTCCAGCAGCTCGACCCCGGTCACGCGGTCGACGCGGTAGGCCCGGCGGGCCTCGGAGGAGTGGGACCAACAGAGGAGATACCAGCGGCCGTGCCGGACGACCAGCCCCCACGGGTCGACCTCGGCCGACCAGTCGTTGCCGGCCTCGGAGCGATAGCCCAGCAGCACCCGGCGCCGAGCGGCGCTCGCGCGGACCAGGACGGAGGTGCGCTCCGGGTCGGGTCGCGCGGCCGACCGGTCGGGTGCCGCCGCCGCGCCCTGGCGGAGGGCCTCGGCCTGCTGGGCGACCGGCTCGGGCAGCACGCGGACGAGCTTGGCGAGCGCGCTCCCGACCGGCCCGGCCGGGTCGGCGGCGTCGTGGTGGCCGTCGAGGACCGCCATGACGAGGCCCAGCGCCTCGTCCGCGTCGAACATCAGCGGGGGCAGCCGGACGCCCCGGCCGACGCGGTATCCGCCGTAGGGCCCCCGCACCGAGTCGATCGGGATCCCGGCTTCGCGCAGCGTCGACACATAGCGTCGCGCCGCCCGGTCGGAGACGCCGAGCCGCTCGGCCAGCCGCTCGGCCGTGATGCCCGGACTCGCCTGGATGCGCTCGAGCGCGAGCAGCGCGCGGGCCGTGGGGTTGGCGGCGGGCTCCATCGCGCTCCTTCCCGGGGGCTGCCGTTCCGGCAGCGTTGCGTCCGGAACCGACGGTAGCCGCTCGTCGGTCCGGCACACTGGAGGGCAGCCGAGCGACGGACGGAGACGGCCATGAGCGACCCCGACGAGCGCGACGACCACCCGATGCACGTGGTGCACAACGCCCGGCGGCATCGCTACGAGATCTCCGACGGCGAGGAGGTCGTCGGCTTCGCGACCTATCGGCTGCCCGACGACGAGCACGTCGACTTCCTGCACACCGAGGTCGACGACGCCTACGCGGGCCAGGGGCTGGCGTCGCGGCTGGTCGGCTTCGCGCTCGCCGACGTGCGTGCGTCCGGCCGCCGGATCATCCCGCACTGCCCCTATGTCGCCCGCTGGGTGAACCGGCACCCGGACTATGCCGACATCACCGACTGGCCCTGACCGAGGCCGGAGCCCCGAGGCCGGCGAGCGGGCATAGTGGGCACATGCCGATCCGCAGCCTCGCCGTGTTCCTCGCCTCGAGCGACGGCGTCGACCCGGCGTACGGCGCCCTGGCGCACGACGTGGGCGCGGAGCTCGCGCGCCGCGGCATCCAGGTCGTCTACGGCGCGGGTGGGCAGGGCCTGATGGGGCGGCTCGCCGACGGGGCGCTGAGCGAGGGTGGCCGCGTGGTCGGCGTCATCCCGCACGAGATGGTGCGCCGGGAGTGGGGGCGCAGCGACCTCACCGAGCTGCACGTCGTGGACTCGATGCACGAGCGCAAGGCGATGATGGCGCAGCGCGCCGACGCGTTCCTCGCGCTGCCCGGCGGGCTCGGCACGCTGGAGGAGATCTTCGAGGTCTGGACCTGGCGGGCGGTCGGCTTCCACGACAAGCCCGTCGGCTTCCTCGACGCCCACGGCTTCTGGACGCCCCTCCTCGACGCCCTCCGCGGCATCGGAACGGCGGGCTTCCTCGCCGACCCGTCCCTCGACGACCTGGTCGTCGCGACGACCCTCGACGACGCGCTGAGCGCGCTCGAGCAACGGCTCGCCCCGGTCGACCCGGGTCTGCGCCCCGGCACCTGACCCGGCCGCGCCCGGTCGGTCGGGCACCTGGGCTCGCTCGCAGGGCACCTGTCCGCCGGCACCCCCTCCCCGACCTCGCCAACTCGCGGGTGACGAGGTGCGGCGAGCCCGTCAGAGGACGGCGGTGTCCCGGCCTTCGCTGACCTCGACGTCGCCGAGCCGGAAGCCCTCGGGCCGCAGCGTCAGACCCGTGGCGCCGGAGGCCGTGCTGACCGCCTCGACGACCGTGAAGCCGGACGGTCGCGACGGGTGCTCGAAGAGCCGCTTGCCGTCGCCCACGACGGTCGGGAACACGATCAGCCGGTATTCGTCGACGAGCCCGGCGTCGTGCAGGGCATGGGCCAGCGCGCGGCTGCCGTGCACCTGGAGCTCGCCGGTCAGCTGGCCCTTGAGCCGTGCGACCCCGCCGAGGGAGTCGATGACCGTGGTGTCCGCCCAGCCGGCGGTCGAGTCCGTGAGGGTGCGGGAGACGACGAACTTGGGCTTGGCGTTGAGGTCGCGGGCGACCCGGTCGTCGGGGTCGGTGACCCGCGGCCAGTAGGCGCGGAAGATCTCGAAGGTGCGGCGGCCGAGCAGGAACGCGTCGGCCTCCTCGAACCAGCCGCTGACGATCTGACCGAAGTCGTCGTCGGTCGTGTAGGGGATCACCCAGCCGCCGCGCTCGAACCCACCCGAGGGGTCCTCTCCGCGGCCGCCCGGCGCCTGCATCACGCCGTCCAGGCTCAGGAAGGCGTTCACGGTGATCTTCATGCTCACTCCTCGGCGTCGGCTGTACGCGTCACGTGGGGAGGATCATGACGCTACCCGCCCGGGTGAAGGGTGCCCAGGGGCCGAGGGGCTCATTCCCCTCGGTCGGAGGTCAGGCGCCCGTGGGCGCGGCGGTGGCGAGCTCGTGCATGGTGCGCGCGTCGAGCGACGCCAGGAAGGCGTCCTGGGCCTCGGACAGGGCGTGCTGCAGCCGGCAGCCCGCGGTCACCAGCGGGCAGGGCGGGTCGAAGCAGTCGACCGAGGCGACGACGCCACCGAGGGTGCGGACCACCTGGCCGGCCGTGACCGCCGCGCCGGACTCGGTGATGCGCAGGCCGCCGGCGCGACCGCGCGTGGTCGAGACCCAGCCCTCGCGGGCCAGGCTCTGCACCACCTTGGCGAGGTGCTGTCGAGGTACCGACAGCTCGTCGGCCAGCTCGCGGACGGTGACCTGCCGTTCGGCGTCGACGGCGAGCACCATCAGCACGCGCAGCGCGGCGTCGGTGGCCCTGGTGATCTGCATGGTCCCACCAGCCTAGGTCGGATCCACGGCGCGAGGTGGCGGGTGATCCGACCCCCCACGTCGGACCACCCGCTGCCGGGTGCCCCTGTCAGCCGGTGGCGCCGTCGCCGGCCGGTTCGGGCTGCACCGAGAGGTCGGTGCCGGGGATCAGCACCGACGGGGGCAGCTCGGACCGCTTGAACAGCCCGATCGCACCGTTGAGCCCGAGCGTCATCACGATGTTGAGCAGGAACGCCCCCAGGGCGATGAGCAGCAGCGAGCCGCTCAGGGCCGCGAGGATCATGTAGGGCCGGTACTCACCGTCGTAGTAGATGGTCCGGCGCAGCATGCCGTGCAGACCCGCCATGCCCATGAAGGCGCCCATCCCGATCCCGCCGACGAGGTGGCACCAGAAGTGCAGGTTGGCCAGCTTCTGGCTCCACAGCTTGGCGCCGTTGGTGAGGATCGGCAGCAGCAGGTAGACGGCCGAGTAGAGCGTCATGGTCAGGCCGATGAGCACCGCGACGTGCACGTGCGGACCGACGACCCACTGGGTGTTGTGCAGGATCCGGTTGAGGCCGAGGTCGGCCTGCATGATCCCGGCGGGTACGGCGAGGGCGAACCCGAGCAGGCCACCGAGCAGGAACTTCAGCTCGTTGGTCATCTTGAGCGGGCGCGCCTGCCAGAGGGTGACGAGGGTGATGAAGAAGGCGAGCCCCTGGGTGATCAGCTCGAAGGCGGTGACGCCCTCGCCGGAGCCCATCTTGAGGACGGCGGGCTGACCCTGGTCGGAGAGCAGGTGGTGGCTCCACACCGTCCAGGAGACGACCAGCTCGAGGCCCAGCGCGAACCGGGCCCAGCGGGCCATGAAGACCTCACGCCCGGTGATCAGCTGGGTGAGGAGGTACCACGTGCCCGCGGTGAAGACGAGCACCAGGCCGTCGGCCACCAGGTCCAGGCCCCACCAGAACCAGTTCTTGTAGAGCAGCGCGTCGACCGACGTGGTCTTGAGCGAGTGCCCGGAGATCTCGGCCACCATGTAGACGAGGATCAGGACGCCGGTGAACAGGATGATCCCGACGTTGAAGAGGACGTCGACGGTGCCGCGGGCGATCGCCGCGACCGGCAGGGACACCAGGTGCTCCTGCTCGCTGTTCTTGCTGAGCTTGCCGGTGAAGAACTTGCCCAGCGTGGTGATGCCGAGCGCGTCGCCGAGCAGCCGGCGGCCGGGCTGCTTGGTCCAGCCCTCCGGGGTGTAGGTGATGGTCTTGAAGACGTTGATGACGAAGAACAGGGTCCCGACCATCACCAGCGCGATGCCGGTGATGAACAGGGCCCCGGCGACGGGCTCGAACTGGTCGAAGTCCGCGGGCAGCGGCCAGTAGAGCGTGTAGAGCGGGGCGTAGTGGGTGAGGAACCCGTCCAGCCAGAACGTGAAGACGCCGACCACGATCAGCCACAGCGTCCACGTGGCCATCTTGAACGACCAGAGCGGCTTCTTCATCAGGAAGGGGACGAGGAAGGTGAAGGCGCCGAAGACCAGCAGGTAGGTCGAGCCGAAGATGCCGACGAGCGGGTGCGCGGTCAGCATCGCGAAGTAGCGCTTGGGGTAGAGCAGGTCCTGCGGGGAGACCGCGTTGATCCGCATGAGCATGCCCTCGATGGCGGCGAAGGCGTAGTAGACCAGCCCGAAGACGACGTACTTCAGGGTCAGCTTCTGCATCGGGGTGAGCGTCGTCGGCTTGAAGGCGTGCTCGTTGCCGTTCATGAGGGTGTCAGTGAACGTGCTCATCGCGAGGCCTCCTCGACCTTGGTGGTGGCGTCGTCGTCGGTCGAGCAGCCCGTCACGGAGACGGAGTCGGTCGCGACCATGTGGGCGCCCTTGGGACCGGAGTACTCGGTCGAGCGGATGCTGTAGACGCCGTTGGCCTCGAACCTCCAGACCAGGTTGTTGGCGCGGCCGGGCACCACCTGCATCTGGGCGACCATGGAGTTGTCGCTGCGGAAGAGGCCGAAGCCGTAGGTCAGGTCGTCACTGGTGACCGAGAAGCGCACCAGCTCGCCGCACGGCACGTCGAGCTGCTTCGTGGGCAGCCTCCACTGGTGGTCGCCGACGCCGATGTCGTAGGACGCCACGTAGTCGTGGGTGCCGTGGATGTCGTCCTTGACCCAGGGGATCGTGTTGTAGGTCGTGAGGTGGATGCTCACCCCCAGTGCCACCAGGAAGCCCACCCAGCCGTAGAACACCTTGTTGGTGATCCGCGAGGGTGCGCCCGGTGTCCGGGTGATGCCTCGGGCGAACCACGCGACCACACTGATGATCGCGAGGCAGTACGCCGTGTACATGATGGTCTGACCCCAGAGAACAACGCTGGAGTCGATGACGTGAATCGTCATGGGGACCGCTCCTCGATGGGGGCTTCGCGCGTGGGAGCCCACAGCAGCAAATTAGGAGTCGGAAACTCCGATTTGAAGGCCTTGCTGCCGTTCTCCTGTGTCTCGTCCGTCACAGGCCGGGGTCGTCCGGTGTGCGAGGCTGCGAGAGGGCAGCCACGCACGGCAGCACGCACGACAGGAGGACCGGCGGTGGAGATCAGGGACAGGGCGTTCGTCGTGACCGGCGCGGGCAACGGCATCGGGCGCGAGGTGGTCCGCGGGCTGCTCGCTCGGGGGGCGCGGGTCGCCGCGGTCGACGTACGCGCGGAGTCGCTGGACGAGACCGCCCGGCTGGCGACGGCCACGCCCGAGCGACTCAGCACGCACGTGCTGGACCTCTCCGACCGCGGCGCCGTGGAGGCGCTGCCGGAGGAGGTCGAGTCGGCGCACGGCCAGGTGGACGGGCTGCTCAACGTCGCCGGCATCATCCAGCAGTTCGTGCCGTTCAACGACCTCGACTGGGCCGAGATCGAGAAGGTGCTGGCGGTCAACCTGTGGGGCGTGCTGCACACGACCAAGGCGTTCCTGCCGCGGCTCCTCGAGCGCCCGGAGGCCTGCGTCGTCAACGTGTCGAGCATGGGCGGCTTCGTGCCGGTGCCCGGCCAGACGATCTATGGCGCCAGCAAGGCGGCCGTCAAGCTGTTCACCGAGGGGCTCTATGCCGAGATGCGCGGCACCAACGTGGCCGTGACCGTCGTCTTCCCCGGAGCCATCGGCACCGACATCGCCCGCAACTCCGGCGTCGGCATCCCCGGCGGCGAGGCCGCGGCGGAGGCGGCCGCCGCCCAGGCCAGGACGACGTCGCCGACCGTGGCCGCCGACGCGATCATCGAGGCGGTCCGCGACGGGAGCTATCGCGTCCTGATCGGGAGCGACGCCACGATGCTGGACCGGATCTCCCGGCTGGCACCGCAACGGGCCACCGATATGGTCGCCAAGAAGATGGCCTCGCTGCTGGGCTGACGGGCTCCCACCCGGGCCGGGCGGCCGACACGGAAGGCACCGGCATGGGAGGCACGATCCCGCACGAGGAGCTCGCCGAGCTCGCCGAGCGGAACGGGTTCTCCGGGCAGGTCGTGGTGCGCACCGGAGACGATCTCGTCTACTCCGGGTGCTTCGGTCTCGCCGACCGGGCCCACCGCGTGCCGGTCCGCGAGAACACGAGGTTCGGGGTCGCGTCGTTCACCAAGATGTTCACCGCCTGCGCGGTGGCGGGTCTGGTGACCGCGGGCGAGCTCACCTTCGACACCCCACTCACCGAGGCGCTGCCGTCGGCCCAGCGACCCCGCTGGCTGCCCGCCGACGTCACGGTCCACCACGCCCTCTCGCACACCTCGGGCCTCAGCGACTACCTCGAGGAGGACACCTTCGAGGGCGACGAGGCCGACATGTTCGCGCGGGTGATGGACGGCCGGTCCGTGCAGTCGCTGCGCGACACCGCCGACTTCCTGCCGCTGCTGGACCGGGTGCACGTGCGCCCGGCGCCGGCGCACTTCGCCTACAGCAGCACGGGCTACATCCTGCTCGGGCTGGTCGTCGAGCATCTCGCGGGAGCGCCCTACCGCACTGTCGTCCAGGATCGCGTCCTGGACCCGCTCGGCATCGGACCGGCGTTCCCCGCCCTCGACGAGGTGTGGGACGACGTGGCCGTCGGCTACCTGCCGCCGTTGGGGCCCGGCCGGCCCTGGCGGAGCAACGTCTTCAGCCTGCCGCCGCTCGGCGGACCGGACGGCGGCGCCTTCCTCACCGCCACCGAGATCACGACCTTCCTGCACGCCTACGCCCGGGACGAGGTCGTGCCCGGCCTTCGCGACCGCATGGTCGCCCCGGCCGGCACCGACGCGGACGGCGACCACTACGGCTATGGCGTGTGGATCCTCGGCGACGCCCCCGAGGGGTGGATCGGGCACTCGGGTTTCGACCCCGGCTTCGAGTGCGAGGGCTGGCATCGTCGGGCCACCGACACCACGCTCGCCATGACCGCCAACGTCAACCACGCCAGCGCGGAGATCTACGAGCTGGTCCGCCGGGAGCTCGGCGCCTCGGAGTCCTGACGCCGGTCGGCGGTCGTGACGGCGCGCCCCTCGGCGTCGGCTCGTGGCGTGCGGATATCGGCTCGACAACCAGGTGGCCGAGGGGGGAAGGTCGGGGGCGATGACCAGCAGCGAGGTGTGGGGCGAGGAGACGGCGAGGCGCTACGACGCCGAGGACGCCGCCATGTTCGCCCCCGAGGTGCTCGGTCCGACGGTGGAGCTCCTGGCCGACCTCGCGGGGGAGGGCCGGGCCCTGGAGCTCGCCATCGGCACCGGCCGCGTGGGCGTCGCGCTCGCGGGGCGCGGGGTCCCGGTCGTGGGGATCGAGCTCTCCGAGCCGATGGCCGCGCGGCTGCGCGCCAAGGTCGACGAGGCGACGTTGCCGGTGCTCATCGGCGACATGGCCACCACGCGAGCGCCCGGCGAGTTCGCGCTCGTCTACCTCGTCTACAACACCATCTCCAACCTGCTCACCCAGGAGGAGCAGGTCGCCTGCTTCCGCAACGCCGCGGCACACCTCGTGCCCGGTGGGCGGTTCGTGGTCGAGAACGGCGTCCCGTCGTTGCGGAGGCTGCCGCCGGGGCAGCTGGCCGTGCCGTTCGACATCAGCGAGACCCACGTCGGTTTCGACACCTACGACCTGGTCGACCAGCTGCTGGTCTCCCACCACTTCACCCGCGAGGACGACGGTCGCTGGCGGCGTGGGGCGTCGCGGCACCGGATCGTGTGGCCCGCCGAGCTCGACCTGATGGCGCGCGCCGCGGGGCTGGAGCTCGAGGCACGGTTCGCCGGCTGGCGCCGGGAGCCCTTCACCGACGACAGCGAGTCGGCCGTCTCGGTCTGGCGGCGGCCACTCGGCTGAGCCTCGAGGCTGAGCCGCCGGTGGCGTCAGTCGAGGTGCAGGTGGATCGAGTTGGCCAGCGCGACCGTGGAGTCGTCGATGTGCAGGTGGCAGATCTCGGGCTCGGCCTCGCAGTCGACCAGGTGGGTCAGGTGCTCGGGCGTGCCGGGCGTGATGTGCAGGTTGTCGCAGGCGCACGCGCAGTCGCACGCCATGTCGTGGGGGTCGTCGGCCTCGTCATAGACCAGGTGGGCGGGCGTGGTGTCCATACCGGGCACGCTAGTTCCGCCGGGTCGCCGTGTCGTCGGCCGCGGGACGTGATGCACGCCGCTCCCGCGGCGCGGCGGGTGTGAGGTGCGCCACAGCCGCCTCTCCCGGGGGAGCCGCCGGTCGCCGGCTCAGCGACCCCCGGCGACGTCGTAGGACCAGAGCTCCGCGGAGATGCCCACCGGACGGCGCGGCTCCTCACCGTCCTGCGCCTCCCCCTCGCGGCGGGCGTGGGCGCGCTGGAAGTCCTGGCCGGCGGTCCAGGCCGCGAAGGCGTCCTCGTCGCGCCAGCGGGTGACGACCAGCCACACGCTGCGTCCGTCGGTGGGGCGGAGGAGCTCGAAGCCCTCGAAGCCGTCCTGGTCCTGGACCTGCCCGGCGCGACCGGCGAACCGGCGGGCCAGCTCGTCGCCGCTGTCGGCGGGGACGGTGATCGCGTTGATCTTCACGACGCTCATGCCCCCATCCTGACCCCCCGCCCTGTGCGGCTCGCGCCGGCGGTGCCACGATCGGCTCATGGCTGCCACCCAATCGTCCTTCGTGTCCTCCGCGGACGGGCTCGAGATCGCGACGTACGCCTGGACCGACACCTGCGAGTCCCCGCACGGCTGCGTCCAGATCGCCCACGGGCTGGCCGAGCACGCCGCCCGCTATGACCGGCTCGCCCGCGCCCTCAACGCCGCGGGCTTCCTGGCCTTCGCCACCGACCATCGCGGGCACGGCCGGACCGGCCGCGACCGACTCGGCGACTTCGGCGAGCCCGGCTTCGACGGGCTCATCGCCGATGTCGCGGAGTTCGGCGAGCGCATCCGCGGGGACCACGCCACGCTGCCGCTGTTCCTCGTCGCCCACTCGATGGGCTCGTTCGCGGCACAGTCGGTGATCCTCGACCACTCCGAGCTCTATGCGGGTGTGGTGCTGTCCGGGTCCACCGCCCTCGACGTGATGGCGGCCGGGCTGGCGCAGGCCGAGGGACCCGTCGGGCTCGAGGCGTTCAACGCCGGCTTCGAGCCGCGCACCGGCTATGAGTGGCTGTCGCGCGACGAGGCGGAGGTCGACAAGTACGTCGCCGACCCGTGGTGCGGCTTCGACACCCCGCCGGAGACGATCCCGATGCTCTTCGGCCAGGCGGCCCGGCTGGCCTCGCCCGAGGCGCTCGCCGGCATCCGCAAGGACCTGCCGCTCCTCGTGGCATCGGGGAGCGACGACCCCCTGGCCGGTGGCGGGCAGCTCGTCGAGGTGCTCGCGCAGCGCTACCGCGAGGCCGGGATCGCCGACGTCACGCTCGCCGTCTATGACGGTGCCCGGCACGAGATCTTCAACGAGACCAACCGCGACGAGGTGATGGCCGACGTCATCGCCTGGCTGACGATGCACACCTGAGCCGCCTCCTGCCCCTGTCTCCTGCCTCCGGCCCGTTCGGGCCGGCGGCCGGCTCAGGGCGCGAGCGCGGCGTCGACGGCGGCGGCGACGTGCAGCCGGGTGGTGGGGAACAGGGGCGTGCCGTGGGCCGCGGCCATCGGCAGCAGCAGCTCGATCTCGGTGCAGCCCAGGATGACGCCCGTGCAGCCTCGATCGGCCAGCCGCCCGATGACCTCGAGATAGGCATCCCTGGAGGAGTCCAGGACCTGGCCCCGGCAGAGCTCGTCGTAGATGACCCGGTGCACCTCGGCACGGTCCTCCGCCGGAGGCACGACCACGTCGAGCCCGTGGGAGCGCAGCCTGTCGACATAGAAGTCCTGCTCCATGGTGAACGCCGTGCCGAGCAGGCCCACCCGGTGCACCTGCGCCGCGCGTACGGCCGACGCCGTGGTGTCGCCGAGGTGCAGCAGCGGGATGCGGGTCCGGGCCTGGATGGCGTCCGCGACCTTGTGCATGGTGTTGGTGGCGAGGACGAGGAGCTCGGCGCCACCGGCCTCGAGCTCGGCGGCCGCGTCGCCGAGCAGCTCGCCGGCGCGGTCCCACGCGCCGGCCACCTGGAGCTCCTCGACCGTGGCGAAGTCGACCGAGCGGAGCAGCAGGTCCGCCGAGTGCAGCCCGCCGAGGCGGGCGGCGACCTCGGTGTTGAGGAGGCGGTAGTACTCCGCCGTCGACTCCCAGCTCATCCCGCCGAGGACACCGATCCGCCGCATCGTCGTGGCCTCAGCCCTGCTGTCCGGCGAGGGGCGACCGGTCGGCGCGAGCGGGGCTGTCCCGGCGGGTGGTCCGGCCGAGGCCGAGGGCGACGGCCACGAACACGACGGTGATGCCCGCGACGTAGGCCGCCACCTCGGCGTAGCCGCCCGAGGCGGTCACCGGGTTGAGGAAGGGGTAGGGGTACCAGAAGTCGGTGCCGTTGAACGGGTCGGAGGCGAACGGCCCGCGAAGCAGGGTGTAGGCCGTCCACGCGAGGGGGAACGCGAGCACGAGGAGCGCGTCCTTGGTGTGCAGCCGCGAGCGTCCGGGAGCGAGCAGCCAGTCGAGGACGACGTAGGCCGGCGCGACGACGTGCAGGATCTCGTTGGACCAGCCGACGGTCGCGCCCTGCGGAAGGTCGATGTGCCGCAGCAGGAGGTTGTAGACGACGCCCGTGATCACCATGAACGTCGTGACCGCGGCCCGTGCGACGGTCAGGGCGTGGGAGTCGCCGGTCTCACGTCGCGCCAGCCGGACCGCGCCGACGAGCAGCACGACCACCGTCAGGGTGTTGGAGTCGATGGTGAAGTAGCTGAAGAAGTTCACCAGGACCGTGCCGGTGTGGTGCTCGCCTCCGCGGTTGGCGACGTCGACCGAGCGGGCGAGCTGGGCGAGGATGGCCGCGACGACGGCGAGTGCGACGACGACGCGCGTCGTGATGAAGGTGGCTCTCACCCGGGCCTCCGTCCTCGTCTCTCGGCGTGGTGCTGGGCACCGACCAAGGGTGGCCTTCCTCGGTGCTGGCAGCCTAGCGCCGGTGGCGCGGTCGTCCCATGCGTCACGCGGCACGACCGAAGCTTGCGCTGGTGGGGCGAAGTTTCGGCCGCTCAGTGCTGGTTTCCCCGCTCGAGCGGGGAATCCGACACCCCCCGAGCCGCCGCGCGGTACGTTGCCGCACATGGCCGCGCCCCCCGGTGAGATGCGGCTGCGGCGACACCAGGCGCTGGCGCTCGAGGCGCTCGACGCGGCCTGGGCTGCGGGCCGGACCCGGGCCTGGGTGGAGCTCCCGCCGGGGGCCGGCAAGACGCTGGTCGGGCTCGAGACGGGGCGTCGCCTGCTCGGCGACGGGCGGGTCGCCCGCGTCGTCGTCCTCGGCCCCAACACCGCCATCCAGGGGCAGTGGGCGGCCGCGGCCGCGACGGTCGGGCTCGACGCGGGCGACGACCGGTCGCTGGAGCGGGAGCTGACGGCGCTGACCTACCAGTCGCTCGCCGTCTTCGACGCCGAGCTGGAGGTCGACGAGGACGCCGCCGAGCAGGACCTGCTGTCGCGCCTGCACGACAACGGGACCGCGCTCGTTGCGGCGATGCGGGGGGTCGGCCCCCTGCTGCTCGTGCTCGACGAGTGCCACCACCTGCTCGAGGTGTGGGGACGCCTCCTCGGCGAGGTCCTCGACCAGCTGCCGCAGGCGCGCGTGCTCGGCCTCACCGCCACCCCGCCCGAGGCGCTCACCCCGGACCAGGCCACCCTCGTCGACGAGCTCTTCGGGCGCACCGTGTTCGAGGCGTCGATCCCGGCCGTCGTGCGCGAGGGCGACCTCGCACCCTTCGCCGAGCTCGCCTGGCTGGTCACGCCGACCGCCAGTGAGGAGGAGTGGCTGGCCGGCTCGGCCGCCCGGTTCCAGGAGCTCGTCACCCAGCTCACGGACCCGGCCTTCGGGTCGACCCCCTTCCTCTCCTGGGTGGACCGGCGCTTCCTCGCACCCGAGGTCGGCTGGGGCGAGGTCGTCCGCGACGACCCCGACCTGGCCCGGGCTGCGCTGCGGCTGCACCACGCCGGCCTGCTGGCGCTGCCCGCCGGCGCCCGGCTCACCGAGGAGACGCGGGCCGACCCCTCAGCAGACGACTGGGTGCTGCTCGTCGACGACTGGCTGCGCCGAGGGCTGGACCGGACGGGGGCGCCGGTGGACGACGAGGTGGTGGCCGCCGTACGGCGTGCCCTCCCGGCGGTCGGGTTCCAGTGGACGCGGCGCGGCATCCGGCGCGGCCGCTCCCCGGTCGACCGCGTGCTGGCGCGCTCCGCGGCCAAGACGGTGGCCGCCGTCCAGATCGCGGCGACCGAGCACCGCAACCTCGGTGACCGCCTGCGGCTGCTGGTCCTCTGCGACCACGAGCAGGCGTCCGCGACGCTGCCCGTGGACCTGACCGGGGTGATCGACGCGCAGTCGGGGTCCGCGCGTGCGGTCCTCGCCGCGCTGCGGGGCTCACCCGACACGGCGGGTCTGGACCCGGTGCTCGTGACGGGCCGGACGGTCGCGGCGGAGCCCGCCGTACTCGACCGTCTGCTCGCCTTCGTCGCGTCGCGCGACGCCGCGCGGGCGGCCATGCTGAGCGTCGCCGCGGGCGAGGACGGGCTCAGCGTCCTGACCGGCGGCTGGACGAGCCGCGAGTGGGTGCCGCACGTGACGGCGTTCTTCGAGGGCGGAGGCTGTCGCGTGCTCGTCGGCACCCGCGGCCTCCTCGGCGAGGGATGGGACGCGCGCTCGGTCAGCGGCCTCGTCGACCTCACCGCGGCGACGACCTCGACCGCCGTCGTGCAGACCCGAGGGCGGGCCCTGCGGGTCGACCCCACCTGGCCGGACAAGGTCGCCCTCACCTGGTCGGTGGTCTGCGTCGCCCCGGCTCATCCGCGCGGTGGGAACGACTGGGACCGCCTGGTCCGCAAGCACACCGGCTTCTACGGCGTCGACGACGCCGGTGACGTGGTGGACGGGGTCGGCCACCTCGACGCGGCGTTCTCCCCGTTCGCGCCCCCGGAGGCCGAGGGCTTCGACGCGGTGAACGCCCGGATGGTCGTGCGGAGCGAGGACCGGGTCGCGATCGCCGAGCGGTGGCGGGTGGGCACGCCCTACGACGACCGGGTCTCGCGCACGGTCCGGCTGCTGCCGGACCCGGAGCGCCGCCTCGGGCCGGGCGTGGCCGCGCCGGCGCTGGTCGTCCGTCCCGGCCGGCTCGTGCTCGCCGGCGGTGGCCGACCGCCGCTGGGCGCCGGCACCGGGCTGTTGTCGACCGCCGGCCTCGTCGGGTCGGCCGCGGGGGTGGCCACCGGTCTGGGCGGGCTCGCGGCGGCACCCGTGCCGGGGCTGCTGCTCGCCGGCTCCGCCGTCGCCTTCGCCGGGGCGGCGGGGCTGCGCGGTCGGGGGCTCGCGGAGCACGGCCGGCTGCTCCTCGAGGAGGCCGCGCGGCCGCCCGGCATCGGACAGGTGGCGCGGGCTGTGGCCGACGCCCTGCGCGTCTCCGGGCTCGTGTCCCGCGGTGCCGACGCGGTGCGGGTCGACGTCGAGCCGGACGGGGAGTACAGGTGCACGCTCACCGACGTCCCGGAGGTCGAGTCCGAGCTGTTCGCCACCGCGCTCGACGAGGCGTTGTCCCCGATCCTGAAGCCGCGCTATGTCGTCCCGCGCTGGACCCTCACCTCGGTGCCGACCGGGTGGTGGCCGGCCGTGCAGGCCTCCTTCGGTCGGGTGCGCCTCACCGGCGAGGTCTGGCACCCGGTGCCGTCGCTGCTCGGGGTCAACGCCGACCGGGCCCGACACTTCGGGCGGGCCTGGCAGCACTGGGTCGGCGGCGGCGAGCCCGTCTACACCGGGTCCCCCGAGGGGGCGGGCGTGCTCGCCGCCCAGGCGGGGGCCGACCCCTTCGACGTCACCACGGTCATCCGCCGGCACTGGGAGTGACGGCCGCGCGCCTCGTCGTACGACGATCGTGGTCCCAGGCGTCACACGGACCGCCCGAAACCCGCACATGGCGCGCGAAGCTTCGGCCGCTCAGTGCTGGTTTCCCCGCCTGAGCGGGGAATCCGACAGCCCTAGAGCGCCCGCACCCGGTTGTTGCGCGCGCCGTGCTCCAGCTCGACCTTGCCCAGCAGCTCGAGGACGGGGGTGACGTAGTTGGCGAAGCGACCGCGGTAGCCCCTGCGCAGGCCGTAGTAGCCACCCACCGGGTTCCCCGGGTCGCGCGCCCACGCCTCGACCGTGCCGTCCTTGACGGGCTTGCCCTCGTCGGCGTTGCCGAGCGCCATCCAGTCACCGTGCTCGGTCAGCATCGCGGCCAGGTCGTCGAGGCACCGCAGGTCATAGGACAGCCGGGTGGTCCCGACCTGCACGACCAGCGACGGCGGCGAGGCGGCCTCGTCGCGCCAGGCCGAGAACTGCGAGGACAGGGGCGGGGTCTGCAGCTGCCACGGGTCGTCGGGGGAGCCGTCCCCATAGGTCACCTGGTTCATCGGGCCGTCCTTCCGCGTGCGAGGTTCCGCGGACCGTAGCAGCGATAAGGTGCCGCCTTGTGTCACCTTTCCCGACAGCACCCCGTCTGCGTCGAGGGTCGAGATGCGCGCCTCCCGCCTGCTCCTGATGCTGCTCCTGCTGCAGAACCGGGGCCGGATGACCAGCTCCCAGCTCGCCCGGGAGCTCGAGGTGAGCCGGCGGACCATCCTGCGCGACGTCGACGCGCTGGGCGAGGCCGGACTGCCGGTCGTGGTGTCCCCGGGACGCGGGGGCGGCATCGAGCTCGGCTTCAGCTACCGCACCCGGCTCACCGGGCTGGCGGCCGACGAGGCCGAGGCCCTCGGCGTGCTGCTGGGCTCGTCCGGGACCGCCGCCCTCACCCCACTCGGCCTGGGAGAGGCCGGCGCCCGGGCGAGGACCAAGCTCCTCGAGTCGCTGCCCGACCCCGTCCGCGCGACGGCGCAGGAGGCCGGGGCCCGCTTCCGTGTCCTCGCGCCCGAGACGTCGCAGGACGACCCGCGGGTCGCGGCCCTCGCGGACGCCGTACGGCGCCGAGCCGTGGTGCGGATCCAGGCTCGCGACCCGAGCCCGCGGACCGTGCACCCCGTCGGCCTCGTCCTGCGCGACGACGGCTGGCACCTCGTCGACGCCCTCGACCCGGAGCGGACGGTGCCCCTCGCCGACTGCGGCACCGTCAACATCTCCCGGCGCACCTTCTGAGACGGGCGCCACGGCGGTTGGACGCGTAAATCACCTGCGTGTAACCCACCGTCAACGACCGCGACAAGTGGCCCGGCCACAGTGGGTGTCCGAACGACCGCACGGGGACCCGAGGGGGACACGATGACCGACGACGACAGGCAGGACGAGCTCCAGGCGATGCGCGAGCGGCTCGAGGCGCGCCACGCCGAGGGGCTGGTTCGGCTGCTCACCGGGAGGGAGGACCTGCGAGGGGTGTCCCTGCTCGCCGACCAGCTCGGCGACCGCGTGCTCTGGACCGCCTGACCCGGGCCGACCGGCGCCGACCGACGGCGACCGACGGCGGCCGGGGCCGCGGAGCCGCCCGTAGGGTGGCGCCATGACCGGCCCCACGCCCGACGACGACAGGACCACGGGCCGCCTGGTCGACCTGCGGCTGAGCCGGCAGCTGGCCCGGCTGATGGACGACCTGGTCACCGTGCCCGGGACCCGGGTCGGTCTGGGACTCGACGCGCTCATCGGGCTCGTCCCCGGCATCGGCGACCTGGTCGGGTCGACGCTCTCGGGGGCCATCGTGTACGACGCCGTGCGCTGCCGCGTGCCCGTGCCGACGCTCGCCCGCATGGGAGCGAACCTGCTCCTCGACGCGGTGCTCGGCCTCGTCCCGTTCGCGGGCGACCTGCTCGACGTGGCCCACCGGGCCAACCGCAAGAACCTGCGGCTGCTGGAGCGGGCGGTCGCCGCGAACCCCGATCCCGGTCCGCCGACGGTCGGCTATGTCCTCGCCGCGGTCGCGCTGGTCGTCCTGCCCCTCGTGCTCGCCCTCGTCCTGGGGCTGGTTGCCCTGTGGTTCCTGCTGCGCTGGGTCCTCGGCTGACCGACCTCTAGGAGAGTCGACCGACGGAGAACCGCGAGCCGACGAGGAACAGCCCCAGCACGACGGCCGCCACGATGACGAACGGGGTCGCGGTGCCCTGCTCGCTGGCCCGGCGCAGGAGCATCCCGCCCACCAGGGTGCACGCCCACACGATCGCGCCCGCGCTCACGGCGCCGCCGGCGCGACGAGCCACCAGGACGAGCACCCAGCCGACGAGGACGCCGGTCAGGAACGGCCAGGCGGTGCGCCACCACCCGCCGGGCGAGATCGCCTCGCCGTGGCTCAGCCGACCGATCACGGCGAAGACGGACACGAGCACCAGGTCGACGGGCAGCCACTTCACGACGCCAGCATGCCGCAGGTCCGGGGCGCCGTCGGTCCTCGGGCCACTAACCTCGACCCGTGGCGAAGACGCGGGTGGCGCTGGCCCTGGGATCGGGCGGCGCTCGCGGCTATGCCCACATCGGGGCGATCCAGGTGATCCGCGAGCGCGGTCTCAAGGTCGTGGCCCTGTCGGGGGCGTCGATGGGCGCGCTCGTCGGTGGCCTGGCGGCCGCCGGCCGGCTCGAGGACTACGCCACGTGGGTGTCGGGGCTGCGGCGCAGCGACCTCCTCCGTCTGGTCGACCCCAGCTGGTCCGCCCCGGGGGCCATCTCGGCCGAGCGGGTCCTCGGCGAGGTCGCCGAGCTGATCGGCGACACGGCCATCGAGGACCTGAAGGTCCCGTTCACCGCGGTGGCCACCGACCTGGCGGCCCGGCGCGAGGTGTGGTTCCAGCGCGGACCTCTCCACGCCGCCATCCGGGCGTCGATCGCGATCCCGGGGATCATCACCCCGGTCCTCATCAACGGCCGGCTGCTGGTCGACGGCGGCCTGATGAACCCCGTCCCGATCGAGCCGTTGGCGGGTGTCGACGCCGACCTGACCGTGGCCATCAGCCTGGCCGGTCCCCGGGCTCCGCTCGAGCCCGCCTCGCCGTCCAAGGAGTCCACGGCGCCCCAGCGGCTCGAGGTCTGGCGCGACCGGCTGCGCCGTACGCTCGCCAGCGTCACCGGCGGGCCGGACGACGAGCCCGAGGATGCCGAGCAGCGGTCGCGCTCGCGTCGGGCCCGGAGCAAGGAGGTCAGGGAGGTCGAGGCCGCCGCTCAGGCGGCGTTCCAGGAGCTGCCCCCCGGCCTCAAGATCTCCGACGTGACGGCGCTGTCGTTCGACGCGATGCAGGGGCTGATCACGCGCTACCGGATGGCCGGGCTCCCGCCCGACGTCCTCGTCACGGTGCCGGTGAGCGCGGCCCGCAGCCTCGACTTCCACCGGGCCGCCGAGCTGATCGAGCTCGGCCGGGAGCTCACCGGCCAGGCCCTGGACGAGGCGGGCTACTGACGCCGGTGCCGGAAGCGGCCCCTCGGGTCAGCCGCGGCGGCGGTAGTGGCCGGGTGTGACGCCGACGAGGTCGACGAAGTCCCGGGTGAAGTGGGCCTGGTCGAACCAGCCGAACCGGTGGGCCAGGTCCGTGAGCGGGCCGTCGAAGCCGGCGTCGAGCTCGGCGACCGCGTCGTGCATCCGGTAGCGCGCGAGCACCCACTTGGGGCCGACCCCCACGAGGTCGGTGCACCAGCGCTGGAGCGACCGGGCCGACACGGCGTGCCGCGCCTCGACCTGCGCCACGCTGACCAGCGACCGGTCCTCGAGCATGTCGGCGACGATCGTCAGGAGTCGCTCATAGCGTGGGTCCACCGCCTCGGGACGCACCGACGCCAGCGCCTCCAGGGCGGCGCCGGCCGCGGCGGCCGGGTCACCGTCGAGATCCACCGATGCCAGCCCGTCGCAGACAGCAGCCGGCAGCAGCGACCGCGCCGGGACGGTCCGGTCGGTCCACTCGCGCGCCCGTCCGCCGGCGAAGGCGACCAGGCCGCCCGGGCGGAACTTCACGCCCAGGACCCGTGCGTGGCCGCGCGCCTCCACGTCGAAGCGCCGGGTCACGACGCCCGTGACCACGACGGGATCGCTGCCCACCTCCGGCCGCGGATGGCTGGCCCGCTCGACCGAGACCGTGCACGACGGGTGGGGCAGGGTCTGGCTGGGGAAGACGACGCCGTCGGGCAGGTCCCAGCGCAGCGTCCAGACGTTCTCGATCCAGGGCGCGAGGTCCTCACCGGCGGGGTGGCGGCGCATCTCGACGTGCTCGCGGAACTGCTCGGGGCGCAGCACCCCGGCTCCGGTGGAGGTTGGCGCGTTTGTCCAAGGACGCATCGGGGTCAGCCTAGGAGGCTGGTCCGACAACCCGTCGACGATGCGAGACCAGGAGGCCCCGTGGCCATCGCCCAGCTCAAGATGTTCACCCTCGACAGCTCCGACGCGGAGCGCGACGCCCGCTTCTGGTCGGCGGTGCTGGACTGGCCGGTCGCACACGCCGAGCAGGCCTACGCCATGCTGACCGGCCCCGAGCACGCGCTCGGGTTCGGCACGCTGCCGGACCACCAGGCGCCGGGCTGGCCCAACGAGCACGGCAGCAAGCAGTTCCACTTCGACCTCGCCGTGGACGACCTCGACGAGGCCGCGGCCCGCTGCGTCGAGCTCGGTGCCACCCAGCCCGACGAGCAGCCCGGAGAGACCTGGCGGGTCCTGCTCGACCCGAGCGGCCACCCCTTCTGCCTCACCCTGGCCGCCAACTGGGGCTGACCGCAGCGCCACCCGACCGGTCTAGGCTGGCCCGCGTGCACCGGGTCCTCGTCGTCGACGCCGCCAACGTCGTGGGCGCCACGCCCGACGGCTGGTGGAAGGACCGGGGCGGTGCGGCCGCCCGCCTCCACGAGCGGCTCCTGGTCGCCGACGTCGTCCACGACACGATCGTGCTGGTGCTGGAGGGCCAGGCCAAGTCCGGTGTCCGCCCCGGCAAGGACGCCCACGTCCAGACGGTGCACGCGCCGCGCGACGGCGATGCCGCGATCGTGAAGGCCGCCAAGGCTGCGGCCGAGGACGGGGCCGAGGTCACCGTCGTGACGGCCGACCGCGCGCTGGCCGCCCGGGTGGCCGGCGTGGGTGCCGGGGTCATGTCGCCGTCCTGGCTGCTCGACCACCTGTGACCGGCCGGATGCCGATCCGGTCGGCGGCGCTGGCGCTCTCCGTCGTCGTGGTGTGGGGCGTCAACTTCGTGGTCATCGACGAGGGACTGCGCGGCATCCCGCCCGTGCTGTTCGCGGCGGTCCGGTTCGTCCTGGTCGCCATCCCCGCTGTCTTCCTGGTTCCGCGGCCCCAGGCCTCGTGGCAGGCGGTGACCGCGGTGGGGCTGACCATGTCGGCGGGTCAGTTCGCGTTCCTCTACCTGGCCCTCAAGGTCGGCATGCCGCCGGGTCTCGCCTCCCTCGTGCTGCAGTCGCAGGTCGTCGTCACCGTCGCGCTGGCCGCGCTGCTCCTGCGCGAGCACGTGGGCCGCCGCCAGGTGGTCGGCCTCACCGTCGGGGTCGCGGGCCTGGTCGTCGTGGGCCTCGGCCGGTCGGCCAGCACGCCCGTGCTCGGCGTCGCGCTGACGGTGGTGGCCGCCACCTCGTGGGCGCTCGGCAACATCCGGACCCGCACCCTCGGCCTGCGCAGCGGCCTGCCGCTCGTGGTCTGGAGCGCGCTGGTCGTGCCGCTGCCCCTGCTCCTCGTCTCGCTCGTGGTCGAGGGGCCCGCGTCGTGGGTGGACGCCTGGCACGCCTGGGGCTGGCGGCAGTCGGCGTCGACGGCCTACACCGTGGTGCTCTCGACGCTCTTCGGGTACGGCGTCTGGAACAGCCTGCTGGCCCGGCACCCGGCCTCGCGCGTGGTCCCCTTCGCGCTGCTCGTGCCCGTCTTCGGCATCGCCGCCGCGTGGCTCGTGCAGGGGACCTATCCGGGGCCGTTGGAGCTGCTGGGCGGGCTCGTCCTCCTGGCCGGGGCGGCTCTCACCCTGTGGTCTCCGTCGCCGTCGCCGCGGGCCGCCGCTGAGGTCGCCGAGCCCTGATCCTCCGGGGGCGCGGTCACCAGCCCCACGAGCCGGGGATGCCCTTGAACGGCCCGACCACGCGGCTGGTGATCCAGCCGCCATAGAAGCCGCCCTCCTGCGGCACGACCTCCTCCCCGTCGACGAGGCACCGGTCCACGGCGCCCGGCATCACGGCCACCGTGTCGACGAGCGCCGCGAAGCCGGGCCGCGGGCTGGGATAGGACCACGCCGCGGCCGGGGCCGTGCGACCGCCGCCGACGACGTCGAAGTAGTCGGCCGACCCCTTCCACTCGCAGACCGAGTGCCGGTCGGGCACGAGGCGCAGCGCACCGGGCACCCAGGCGGAGCGAGGGAGGTAGTAGGTCGGCGGATGGCTGGTCTCGAGCACCCGCAGCGAGGTCTGCGTCCGGGCCACGCACATGTCCCCCAGCCAGACCTCGACGACCTCGTCGCTGGGCTCGACCCGCGGCGGCCGGGGGTAGTCCCAGACCGACTCCTGTCCAGGCCCGGCCGGCTCGGGAGTGATGCCGCGCGGGGTCATCGGGCGACCTCGGGCAGCCGCTCGCGCAGGGTCGCGGCCACGACGACGAGCACGGCGAGCAGGGCGGCCACCGCGGTGGCGACCGAGCGGGGCTCGTCGGCCAGCCGTCCGACCGCGATCCAGGCGAGCCCCCACGACGCCGCCGCCGCGACCGCCCAGCGGCCACCGAGCCGCCGCGCCAGCAGCACCCCGATGGCCGCGGCGGCGGTCACCACCAGCACCGCGGCGACGTCGGCGACCGGCGGCCCGGGGTCGACCCCGCTGTCGACCAGGGCCGCGGTGACGTTGGCGCAGGTCGCCACCGTGACCCAGCCGAGGTAGAGCCCGAACGTCCCGTCCATCACGAGCCGGTCCCGCGGGCCGTCGGCAGCCAGCTCCGTGAGGCGGCGCACGAGGACCCCCAGGGTCACCACGAGCAGCGCGATGACCACGACACTCGCCCAGATCCAGTCCTGCTGGGTCACCAGCAGCCACACCGCGTTGAGGACCATGGACGCCGCGGCCAGCCACCCGGTCGCACGCTGACGGGGTCGCGCGGCCTGCCCGGGCAGCCACTGGTGCACGGTGTAGGCGGCCAGCCCGAGGTAGATGACCGACCAGATCGAGAACGCGGGTCCGGCGGGGGCGAGCCGGGTCGCGTCGGCGGCCAGCGCACCCCCCGAGGACTCGGCGACGCGGGTGCCGAGGACGCCGGTGCCGACGAGCGTCCCGACGATGCAGAAGAGCTCGGCGAGCGTGACCGCGACCTGGCGGGCGCGGTCGGCGGAGGTGGCGGGCGTGGTCATCGCGTCATCTCATCCGGAGTAGTGGCGGCAGGGCTGGCTGCGCAGCGACGCGCAGGCCGGTGCCGGGGCCGGGACCGTCACGCCCGGCACGACGGCGAGCACGAGCTGGGAGCGGTGCGCGCGGTCGGTGGCGATCTCGACCTTCTCCCCGTGGGAGATCGTGTCGAAGGCCCACAGCGGGCGGGCGTTGCCGGGGGCGTCGACGGTGACGCGGATCCGCGACCCCTTGCGGAAGGGGTGGGCGAACGGGAACAGCTCGACCCGCAGCCGCTGGAACGTGCCCCGTGGCATCGGACGCGCGTCGGAGGCGAGGTCGGTGTGCACCGGGAGCGTCGCCGTGGATGCCGTGGCGTCGAGCGCTCGATGGCTCGCGCGGAGCCAGCCGGACTGGACATAGACCTCGGTGCCGTCGGGACGCACCTCGCTGACGGTCACCTCCAGGTCGGTGTCGGGGGTGGCCGACCGGACCCACAGGTCGACCGAGCCCGAGCCGGCGACGACGCGCGTGCGCGGGAGCGGGGCGCTGACCCACCCGAGGCCGGTGCCGCGGGGGATCTGCCGCCAGTCGTAGTCGACCGACGCGCGCCAGAGGTCGCTGCTGCTGCCGGTGTAGTCGGTGGCGGGCAGGGCGCCGGGGCGGGCGCGGTAGCTGCGTGGCGTGGTGCGCGCGGGGCGGACGGTCGGGGCCTTGCCCGCCAGCTTGCCGCCGGGGGTCAGGAACCACCTCTGGGTCGCTGCCGAGGGGATCGGCCAGGAGTCGAAGGACGCCTCGAACCTGGGCAGCGGAGCCCCGGCTGGCTCTCCGTCGGCCGCACCCTCCTCGAACAGGATGCGCACCGGCTTCTGCTCCTCGAACCGGGAGAGAGCCTGGGCATAGTCGAGGCCGGTGTAGTCGATGCCGGGCGGCAGCGAGAGGCCACCGACGCCGGTCAGCTCCTGGGCCACCACGGGCGCCACCACGGCGGCCTTGCCGGTGGGCACCCGCCCCGCGACGTAGAGGTCGAGGAAGTCGGCGTAGCGCCCGAAGACCCCCGGGCTCAGCGCCTCGGTGTGCGACCCGTTGGTCATCGTGGCATAGACGTGGGGCGAGCCGGTGAGGTCGTCGAGCATCGCCGGGAAGTGGCCGCCGGTCTGCTCGTCCTGCCACGCGCCGGCGATGAACACCGGCACGTCGATGTCGCCGGCGAAGAGGTGGGGCGCGACCTGGTCGTGGAGCGCGGGGACATAGAACGGGTTGTCCTCGATCAGCTGGAGCGGGTCGGGGTTCTGCAGGCGCAGCAGCTGGTTGGCGGCGCACGTCGTGTCGCCGCCGTCGACCCGGCCCTGCTCCCAGCCCTGGCCATAGGGTGCGGCCTGCTGGGCCCGCTCGGTCGCCCAGGGGACGGCGAAGCCGGTGTTGAGGATGCCGCCGGGGTAGAGCGTCGACTTGTAGGTGTCGTCGATGACCGACAGCGGCGTGATCGCGGCGAGGCTGGGCGGCTGGGTGCGGGCGACATAGAGCTGGGAGATGCCGGGGTAGGAGATGCCGACCATCCCGACCTGGTGGTCCTTGGCCCACGACTGGGCCGCGACCGTCTCGATGACGTCGTAGCCGTCGAGGCTCTGGATCGGCTCGAACGAGAGGAACGAGCCGCCGGAGCAGCCCGTGCCACGGATGTTGACGCCGACGTAGACGAAGCCGAGGTTGTTGTAGAGCCGGGCCATCGTGGTGTTGGCGGGGTTGCTCGGGTCGTAGCCGGAGTACTCCACGACCACGGGGTAGGGCCCTCCGATGTTGAGGAACCCCGGCCAGACGACGTCGACCGACAGGGTCGTGCCGTCGCGGGTCTCGATGTAGTGGAAGCCCTTCGTGAGGGTCTGGCCGGTGTAGAGCGACTGGTCCGGCGGTGGGTCGGCGAAGTCCGTGACGGTCACCGGGTCGGACTCGACGGCGGGGTCGGCGGTCGTGCGTACGGCGTAGGAGCCCGCGGCGAGCTCGCGCCACAGCAGGCTGCCGGCCGCGTCGACGGTGCCCGGCGTGACCGCGCCGCCCGGCCCGACGAGCTCGAGGGTGTCCCCGGGCGTGGCCCCCTCGACCGCGAGCTGGTTGACGCTCGGGTGCACCTCGAAGGGCACAGCCGCCGCGAGGGCCCCCGGCGCGGCGGCGGTGAGGGCTCCGGCGAGCAGGGTGAGGACGGCGACGACGACGAGGAGGGGGCGGCGACCCGGCATACCGGCAAGGATCGCACGCGGCCCCGACAGGACAACCCGGCCGGAAAGCGGTCGAGGACTGTCGGCGGACGAAGTTAGGGTCCCCTCATGACTGCTTCCTCTGCCGCGATCGAGGCGGTGCACCTGGTCAAGCACTTCGGCGACACCGTCGCCGTCGACGACGTGAGCTTCGCGGTGCCCCAGGGCTCGGTGCTGGGCATGCTGGGCCCCAACGGTGCCGGCAAGACGACGACCGTGCGGATGATGACGACCCTGACCCGGCCGACCAGCGGGACCGCGCTGGTGGCCGGTCACGACGTCGCGCGCGAGCCCGACGCCGTACGCCGAGCCATGGGGCTCACCGGTCAGGCGGCCACCGTCGACGAGCTGCTCACCGGTCGCGAGAACCTCCGCCTGATCGGCTCGCTCTATGGCCTCGACCGCCGGACCGTGGCCCGCGTCGGGGACGACCTGCTCGAGCGGTTCTCGCTGTCCGACGCGGCCAACCGGGTGGTCAAGACCTACTCCGGCGGCATGCGGCGGCGGCTCGACCTGGCCGTCAGCCTGGTGGCCACACCGCCGGTGCTGTTCCTCGACGAGCCGACCACCGGCCTCGACCCGCGCAGCCGGGTCGAGCTGTGGGACGTGCTGCGCGAGCTGGTGCGCGACGGCACGACCTTGCTCCTCACCACGCAATACCTCGAGGAGGCCGACCAGCTCGCCGACACGATCGTGGTCGTCGACAAGGGGAAGCTGATCGCGCAGGGCACCCCGCTCCAGCTCAAGGACCAGTCCGGCCGGGCGGCGCTGGTCGTGACCGTCTCGCGCGCCGAGGACCTCGAGCGCGCCGCCGCCCTGCTGCGGCCGCTGGTCTCCGAGGTGCACCTCGACCACTCCGGACGCAGCCTGACCGCTCCCGCCGAGGGGCTGAGCGAGGTCGGACGGGCGGCCCAGGTCTTCGCCGACAGCGACATCGAGCTCGACGACCTCGGCCTCAAGCGGCCCAGCCTCGACGACGTCTTCCTCCACCTGACCGGACACCGGGCCGAGGAGCTGCCCGACGAGTCCCCCGAGCACGAGGCGGTGACCGCATGACCGAGCTGCACCTCGACCGCGACCCCCACATCGAGCGGCCGGAGATCCGCCAGACCAGCCTGCTGACCCAGTCGCTGGCGATCGTGCGGCGCAACCTCATCCACATCAAGCGGATGCCCGAGATGCTGATGGACGTCACGATCCAGCCGGTGATGTTCGTGGTCCTGTTCGCGTTCGTCTTCGGCGGCTCGATCCGCGTCGCCGGTGCCGCCTCCGGCTACCGCGAGTGGCTGCTCGGCGGGATCATGGGCCAGACGATCGCGTTCGCGTCGTTCATCGTGGCCGTGGGGCTCACCGCCGACATCGACAAGGGCATCGTCGACCGGATGCGGTCGCTGCCGATCAACTCCGCGGCCGTCCTCGTGGGCCGCAGCATCTCCAGCCTCATCCACTCGAGCATCGGCATCGTGGTGATGTCGGTGACCGGCCTGTTCATCGGCTGGCGCATCCACGGCTCGGTCGTGGAGGCGCTCGGGGGCTATGCCCTGCTGCTGCTCTGGGGGGTCGCGATGATCTGGCTCGGCATCCTGGTCGGCTCCGCGATGCGGTCCGTCGAGGCCGTGCAGGGCGTCATGTTCACCACGATCTTCCCGCTGACCTTCCTGTCCAACGCGTTCGCGCCGACCGAGCGGATGACCCCGGTGCTGCGCACGCTCGCCGAGTGGAACCCCATCTCCGCGCTGGTCCAGGGCGTCCGCGAGCTCTGGGGCAACACCACGGCCGCTCCGGCCGACGCGGCCCTGCCGCTGCAGCATCCCGTCGTCGCGACGCTGATCTGGACCGTCGGTCTCACGGCCGTCCTGGCGCCGCTCGCGATCCGCGCGTTCCGCCGGCGCACGTCCTCCTGAGACGCCTCGCTCCACGCGGCGCGGTCAGCGGTGTGCGAGCACCCAGGCCGCCAGGGCCACCGCCGCGGGGACCGTCTGCACGAGCAGGATCCGCGTGCTGACGGTCGCGGCGCCGTACAGCCCGGCGACGACGACGCAGAGCAGGAAGAACACCCCGAAGCCGAAGCGCAGGTGGTCGGGCCCGACGAGGCTCCAGAGCAGCCCGGCGGCGAGGAAGCCGTTGTAGAGACCCTGGTTGGCCGCGAGCACCTTGGTCTCCTCGGCCTGTGCCGGCGTCGTGCCGAAGGCGGCCCGACCGCGGGGGGTGGTCCACAGCACCATCTCGAGGACCACGATCCAGGCGTGGATGAGGGCGACCAGGGCCACGAGCACCGTGGCGAGGATGAGCATCCGGCGATCGTAGTGGTGGGAGGGGCCTCGTCAGTAGCCTCGGACGCGTGCGGGTCCTGGTCGTCGGCGCAGCCAGCTGGAACACGATCGTCCCACGTGGGCGAGCTGCCGCAGCCGCGGCCGCACACCGCGTTCGCGGACCGCGCCTATGACACCGTCGGCGGGACCGCGGCCGGCAAGGCGCTCAACCTCGCGGCCCTCGGCCACGAGGTGCACCTGCACACGCTCCTCGGCGCGGACGACGCCGGTGAGCGCGTCCGCGCCGGGCTCGAGCGCCCCGGCGTGACGCTCCACGTCGCCGCGTCCGTGACCGGGACCGAGCAGCACGTGAACCTGATGGCGGCCGACGGCGGGCGGCTGTCGATCTACCGCAGCGTCTGCGCTCCGGACGCCGACCTCGACCTGGCGCCGCTGGCCGAGCTCGCCGCGGAGTGCGACGCCGTCGTCCTCGACATCGCCGACTATGCCCGGCGCCTCGTCGCGCCGCTCGCCGCGGCCGGGATCGGCTTCGGGACCGACCTGCACGACTGGGACGGGTCGTCCACCCATGCGCGGGACTTCGCCGACGCAGCCCGATGGGTGGTGCTCAGCGACGGCGGCACCGACGACCCCGACGGCCTGGCGCGGCGGCTCGCCGGTCAGGACCGGCTGGTGGTCTGCACGCACGGCGCCCGCGGCGCGACGGCGTACGACGGGGCGCGCGAGGTCGCCGTGCCCGCCGCCCCGGCGACCGCGGTCGTCGACACCAACGGCGCCGGCGACGCGTTCTGCGCGGGGCTGCTGCACGGTCTGCACCAGGGCTGGCCGCTCGAGCGGTCGGTGCGCGCCGGCACGGTCGCCGGCGCCACCGCCGTCGAGGTCGAGACCCTCGCCTCACCCCGGCTGACCGCCGAGCTCCTCGACACGGCGACCGCCCCGACGCCCTGACCACCCGCCCGACGACCCGAGGCGGCATGGGCGTGCCGTCGGTCACACCCGGGCGGATGAGTGGTCCCGGCGCCCCGTGGCGACGAGCGGGTCAGTAGGGTGAGGACCGTGCGACAGGAGTCCCCTGCTCGACGGGGACCACGACCGGGACGAACACTCGGGACTGCGGATCCGTGGACCCCGGCTCAGGCGCGCGTTCTCGAGGTGCTCGACGAGCTCGACGAGCCGGTCACCGTGACCCGGATCGCGTCGGTGACCCACCTGCACGAGAACACCGTGCGCAGCCACCTCGACGCCCTCGAGCGCATCGGCGCCGTCTCCCGTCAGCTGGCGCCGACCCACGCGCGGGGGCGCCCGGCCTGGCTCTACTCCGCGAGCCGGGACCGCGAGGAGTCCGAGCTGATGGGCTTCGCCCAGGCGCTGGTCGAAGCGCTGCGGCGCGAGTCGCCGTCCCCGCGCCGCGCCGCCGTGGCCGCCGGACGCGGCTGGGGCCAGCGGGTCGGTGCGGCCAGCCCGCCCTCCTCGCCCGAGACCACCCGCTGCGAGTGGATCACCGGCGTGCTCGACGACCTGGGCTTCGAGCCTGAGCTGGCCCTCACCGACGACGCCGACACCACGTGCCTGCGGGTGACCCGCTGTCCGCTGCTCGACGTGGCCCGCTCCGACTCCGAGATCGTGTGCGGCATCCACCTGGGCATGGTCCGTGGTGCGCTGCGCGCCGGCGGGTTCGCCGAGTCCGGGGTGCGGCTGCTGCCCTTCGAGGAGCCGGGCGCCTGCCGGCTCGAGGTCGACTGACCCCTCCGCACGGGGCCGCCGGCGCGCGCCCGAGTGGCCGTCGGTCGGCGCATGCGCGCGGTTGAGCGGGGTACGGCTGTCTCGACCCGACGAAGGAGGCAGCATGCCGCAACAAGCGTGGAGCAACAAGCGCGAGCGGCAGTACGAGCACATCAAGGAGGGGTTGGAGGAACGCGGTCGCGACAGTGACGTGGCGGAGGAGATCGCCGCGCGCACGGTCAACAAGGAGCGGGCCCGATCGGGCGAGTCCCGGCAGGCCAGCCGCACCTCCACGCAGGACATCTCCTCCGGTCGACGAGGAGGGCTGCGTTCGCACCGCGGAGCGGGCGGGCGCACCAAGGCCCAGCTCTATGAGGAGGCGAAGCGGAAGAACATCCGCGGACGCTCCTCGATGACCAAGGCGCAGCTGCTGCGCGCCGTCGGGCGCTGAGCGCCGACTCGGGACCGGCACACCCCCAACCGAAAGGAAGCAACAATGGCTCTTCTCCTGTGGATCCTCGCGGTCGCCCTCGTGATCTGGGGCATCGTGTCCCTGGTCCGTGGGGAGCTGCTCATGGGAATCGTGCTCATCGTCGTCGGGCTGCTGGTCGGCCCGGGTGGCGTCAGCATCTTCACCTGAGACGCCTGAGAACGGGCGGCCGCCGTACGACGTCCTGGGGTGACCTACCGACTGAGGCAAGGCTCACCATCCAGTGCTAGGGTCGGTGACGAGTCCTCGGTCACACAGTCGGCCCTTGCAGGACTCACTGCCTGGAAGCGATCTGTCATGACGACGATCCACCGGCAGCAGTCTGTCCGCACGCGTCGTTCGGCGGCTGCTCGTTCTCAACGCACCCACGATCTCTTCGACCGGATCCTGCACGAGAAGGGCGCCGCGCGCGCTCGTCTCGTGGACGAGGTCGTCGAGGTCAACATCCCGGTCGCCGACTCGTTGGCCTCCCGGTATGTCGCCCGCGGCATTGCCGCGGACGACCTGGTCCAAGTGGCTCGCCTCGCTCTGGTCAAGGTGGCCCACAACTTCCGGCCCGAGCTGGGGGGAGACTTCCTCTCCTATGCCGTGCCCAGCATCCGGGGCGAGATCCGCCGCCACTTCCGCGACGCGGGGTGGATGGTGCGCCCGCCGCGCCGGGTCCAGGAGGCGGAGTACCGCGTCAACGGCGGTCGCGCCGACCTGGCGCAGCTCCTCGGACGCGAGCCCAGAGCCGACGAGATCGCCGCCGAGGTGGGCCTCGACGAGGACACCGTCGCCGAGGTGCTCGCCCTCGACGGCTGCTTCACGCCGGACTCGCTGGACAAGTCCCTGCCCGCCGCCGACGGCGGGTCCGCCAGCCTCGGAGAGCGTCTGGGCACCGCCGACGACGGCTTCGACCGGGTCGAGTCCCGCGTGGTGCTCGCGCCGCTCGTGGCCGCTCTCGGCGAGCGCGACCGCCAGGTGCTGCGGCTGCGGTTCGTGGAGGGCCTGACCCAGCGGGAGGTCGGGGAGGAGATCGGCGTCACCCAGATGCAGGTCTCACGCATCCTGGCCCGCATCCTCGGTGAGCTGCGCGACGGGCTCACCGACACCAGGGAGCTCCAGGCAGCCTGATGTCTGCCTGATCTGCCGGGCTCCCTGTCTGCCGGGCGGCAGGTTCGGCGGCGGTCCCTACATCTCCTCGTGGGTGTCGGGGTCGCCGCCGAACAGTCGTCCGTCCGGCCTCCCCAGCGCGGTGATGGCCGCCATCTCGTCGTCGCTGAGCTCGAAGCCGAACACGTCGAGGTTCTCCGCCTGACGCGAGGGCGTGGCCGACTTGGGGATGGGCAGCACGCCCTGCTGCACGTGCCAGCGCAGGATCACCCGGCCGGGCGAGACGCCGTGGGTCGCGGCGGCGTCGGCGACCGCGCTGTCGTCGTAGGGCGCGCTGCGCTTGCCCAGCGGGCTCCACGCCTCGGTGACGATGCCGAGGTCGCGGTGGACGTCGCGCTGGTGCTCCTGCGGGAACAGCGGGTGCATCTCGACCTGGTTGACGGCGGGGGTCACGCCCGTCTCGGTGATGATCCGCCCGAGGTGCTCGGGGGTGAAGTTCGAGACGCCGATCGACCGGACGAGGCCCTGCCGCTGCAGGTCCACCAGCGCCTGCCACGCCTCGACGTAGCGGTGCTGGCTCGGGTTGGGCCAGTGGATCAGGTGCAGGTCGAGGTAGTCGAGACCGAGCCGCTCCAGCGACTGGTGCGTCGACTCGACGGCGTCGTCGTAGCCGTGGTGGCGCCCGGGGATCTTGCTGGTCACCTGCACCTGGTCGCGCGGCAGCCCGGAGCGCCGCAGCGCCTCGCCGACCTCGCGCTCGTTCTCGTAGTTCACCGCCGTGTCGATGAGCCGGTAGCCCGTCTCGAGCGCGGAGACCATCGCCGCGATGCCGTCCTCCCCACGCAACGGGTAGGTGCCGAAGCCGATCGCGGGAAGCGTGCGGCCGTCGTTGAGCGTGAGTGTCGGGGTCGCCATGCGCCCCACGCTAACCGTCTCCCCCCAACCCGCCGAGGTGGGACTTGCGGTCCGCCGAGGTGGGGCTTGCGGTGGGTGGCCACGCCAGCCGTACGGCGTCGCACCGCGACTCCCACCTCGGCGAGCCCGGAGTCCCACCTCGGCGAGCCCGGACTCCCACCTCGGCGAGCCCGGAGTCCCACCTCGGCGGACGGGGAGGCTGCTGCTAGCGTCCGCAGCATGGGCATCCTGACGAACCGGATCACGGTCGAGCGGCTCATCCACGCACCCGCGGAGCCGATCTTCGACCTCCTGGCCGACCCCGGGCGGCACGCCCAGATCGACGGGTCGGGGTCGGTGCGCGAGTCGCGCGGGGGCAGCCGGAGGCTGGCCCTGGGTGACCGGTTCGGGATGAACATGCACCTGGGCGTCCCCTACGCCACCCGCAACACCGTCGTCGAGCTCGAGGAGAACCGGCGGATCGCGTGGCGCACCGAGGCCGGCGGCCCCCTCGGCCTGGTGCTGGCGGGTCGGACGTGGCGCTATGAGCTCGAGCCCCGCGACGACGGCACCCTGGTCCGCGAGACCTGGGACATCAGCACCGAGCGGTTCACCTCGCGTCCCGTGGTGCGCGCGCTGATGGCGAGCTCGACGCGTCGCAACATGACCGAGACGCTGGCCCGCATCGACGAGATCGTCACGGGGCAGGTCGCCTCGTCGTGAGGGCCTGGGTCGTCGACCGGCCCGGACCACTCGCGAGTGGCCCGCTGTCGTTGGTCGACCTGCCCGTGCCCGAGCCGGCGGCCGGCGAGCTCCTCGTCCGGGTGCGCGCCTGCGGTGTCTGTCGGACCGACCTCCACGTCGCCGAGGGCGACCTGCGGGCCCACCGCTCTCCGGTGGTCCCGGGCCACGAGGTCGCGGCGGAGGTCGTCGGCCTCGGCTCCGGCGCGCGACGGTTCGCCGTGGGGGACCGGGTCGGGGTCGCGTGGCTGCGACACACCTGCGGCACCTGCGGCGCATGCCGGCGCGGGTCGGAGAACCTGTGCCGCGACTCGCGCTACACCGGCTGGGACGCCGACGGGGGCTATGCGGAGTACGCCGTCGTGCCCGAGGCCTTCGCCTACGACATCCCCGATGCCTTCGACGACGAGACCGCGGCCCCGCTGCTCTGCGCCGGCATCATCGGCTGGCGCGCGCTCGTGAGGGCCCAGCTGCCGCCCGGCGGTCGGCTCGGGATCTATGGCTTCGGCGGCAGCGCCCACCTGACCGCCCAGGTCGCGATCGCGCAGGGCGTCGAGGTGCACGTGCTCACCCGCGGCGAGGGCGCGCGCCGCCTGGCGACCGAGCTGGGCGCGGCGTCGGTGGGCGCCGCGCGGGACGCGCCACCGGTCCCCCTGGACGCCGCGATCCTCTTCGCGCCGGTCGGCGACCTGGTGCCCGTCGCGCTCGAGGCGCTGGCCGACGGAGGGACGCTGGCCGTCGCGGGCATCCATCTGAGCGACGTCCCCGTGCTCGACTACCAGCGCCACCTGTTCCGCGAGCGCACCCTGACGAGCGTCACGTCCAACACGCGGAGGGACGGTGAGGAGCTGCTGCTGCTCGCCGCCCGGCTGGGCATCCGTCCGACGGTGACGGTGCGGCCGCTGGCCGAGGCCGACGAGGCCCTGGCGCACCTGGCCGCCGGCGACGTCCGCGGCGCGACAGTGCTGGTGCCCTGAGCAAGGTCAGCCCACGGCGGCGAGGACCGCGTCGCGCGCGTCGCCCACGGCCCCGGTGTGCACCGCGACGCCCAGCTTGTCGAGCGTGTGGTGCATGGGCGGCCCCATGTGCCCCGCCACGACGGCCTCGACGGCGTGGTCCTTGAGGAAGCGCACGATCCGGGCGTGGTGGGACCCCTCGCCCCCGGCGTCGTGCAGCTCGTCCCACCGCACGTCGTACTCGTCCCAGCTGACCAGCTCGCCGCCGGAGACCTCGGTGACGGCGACGCGGGCGGCCCGGCCCCAGCCATGGCCGACCTCGTCGTTGGGGGCGACGGGAACGCAGACGATCACGGGCCGATCCTCTCGCACGGGACCAAGTGTGAGCACCGTCACGTTCCGGAGGACGGGCTCGATTCGGCGCGGCCCGGCGGGCGCAATTAAGGTCAGCCTAAGCGCAGTACTCACGTTGTCAGGACGAGCGATGGCGGGCATCAGCGACCTCCTCCGGGAGCGCACGATCCGTCCGGTGGCCGAAGCAGACGGAGCACCGGTCGTCCTGCTGGCTGCGCTCGATCCCGGCGCCCGCGCCCGCGTCCTCGCGCTGAGCAACGGCGACCCCCTGCTGGTCCGCCGGCTCTGCGACCTCGGCTTCGCGCCCGGGACCGAGGTCGAGGTGGTGCGCCGCGCGCCGCTCGGCGACCCCGTGGTCTACCGGCTCCGCGGCTTCGAGATCTGCCTGCGGCGAGCCCAGGCCGGCGCGATCCGCGTGGAGCCCGTCGTCGGGCCCGTGCCTCCTGCGGAGGTCGAGGGCTGATGCACGAGCACCACCACGGCGGAGGTCGGTCCACGGTGCTGGCCGGCACCCCGCAGGTGGCGCTCGTCGGCAACCCCAACTCCGGCAAGAGCTCGCTGTTCAACCGGCTCACCGGGCTCCGCGCCAAGACCGGCAACTATCCCGGCGTCACGGTGGCCCGCTATGTCGGCAGCGTCTCGGTGGGCGGCGACCACTACGCCGTCGAGGACCTTCCGGGCTGCTACAGCCTCGAGCCGATCAGCCCCGACGAGGAGATCGTCATCGACGTCCTCGAGGGCCGGGTCCACGACATCCCGCGCCCCGACGCGGTGCTCGCCGTGGTCGACTCGACGACGCTGCGACGCGGCCTCGTGCTCGTCTCGCAGGTGCTCCAGCTCGACCAGCCGATCTGCCTGGTCGTCACGTTCACCGACGAGCTCGCCGCCCGGCAGGGGGCGCTCGACGTGGAGGCGCTGGGCCGCGCGGTCGGCGTCCCGGCGGTCGCCGTCGTGGCCAACCGGACCGGCCGGCTCACACAGCTGCGCGAGCTGCTCTCGTCGTACGACGCCTGGACCCGGCCGCCGCTGCCTCCGCCCTCGCAGCCTCACGAGCTCGACGCCTGGATCGAGTCGGTGCTCCTCACGGCCGGCTACCGCGCGCCCCACCAGCACGCCGCGACCCGCGCCGTCGACCGGGTGCTGCTGCACCCGGTCTGGGGAGCCGTGGTGTTCCTCGGCGTGATGTTCGCGTTCTTCCAGACCATCTTCACCGTCGCCGCCCCTCTGCAGGGCTGGGTCTCCTCGGCCTTCGGCTGGCTCGCCGAGCTCGTGCACCAGCACATCGACAGCCCGCTCTGGTCGGGGCTGATCGGCGACGCGCTCATCGGAGGCGTGGGCGGGGTCGTGGTCTTCGTCCCGCAGATCATGCTGCTGTTCCTGCTGATCTCGGTCATGGAGAGTGTCGGCTACCTCTCCCGCGCGGCGTTCCTCATGGACCGGCTGCTCGCCCGGTTCGGGCTCGAGGGGCGGGCGTTCGTGGCCCTGCTGTCGTCGTTCGCCTGCGCCGTGCCGGGCATCATGGCCACGCGCACCATGCCGTCGGCCAAGGAGCGGATCGCCACGATGATGGCGGCCCCGCTGATGACGTGCTCGGCGCGGCTGCCCGTCTATGTCCTGCTCATCGGCCTGCTGGTCCCGTCCTCGTCGCGGGTCGGGCCCTTCGGCGCGCAGGGCGTCGTGATGTTCGGGCTCTATCTGCTCGGGGCCGTGTCGGCGATGCTCGCCGCCTGGGTCTTCCGCCGGGTGACCGACCGGGGCGACCACGCGTCGCTGCCGTTCTACCTCGAGATGCCGCCCTACCGGCTGCCGTCCCTGCGCTCGGTGCTGCTCACCATGTGGGAGTCGGCGCTGACCTTCCTGCGCAAGGTCACCCGCATCATCCTGCTGACGACCGCCGCGCTGTGGATCCTCCTCAACGTGCCCGTCCACTCCTCCTCCGACATCGCCGCCGCGGGCGTCGACCCCGCCGACCACGCCGCGGTGTCGTCCTACACGCTCGACCACAGCTATGCCGCCGACCTGGGTCGTGCCGTGGAGCCCGTGTTCGCGCCGCTCGGCTTCGACTGGCGGGTCGACGTCGGCGTGCTCGCGTCACTGTCGGCGCGCGAGACGTTCGTCGCGACCGTGGGGCAGATGGCCTCCGCCGAGGACCCGTCGGACCCGGGGGCGGCGCTCCCCCAGTGGCGCTATGCCGACGGGCCGCGCGAGGGCCAGCGGGTCTTCACCGCACCGACCCTGGCGGCGCTGCTCGTGTTCTTCGTCTATGCCCTCCAGTGCACCTCCACGATCGCCATCATGCGGCGGGAGAGCGGGAGCTGGCGCTGGCCGGCGATCGCGTTCGGCTACATGTTCGTGCTCGCCTGGACCCTCTCCTGGGTCGCGCGGACCGTGGTCGGGGCGATGACGTGATGGCCGACGCGCAGGTCGTGATGCACCCCGAGGCGGTGGCGGGAGACCCGACCGCGGTGCGCTGGGTCGTGGCCAGCCCGGGGCTGCCGTTCGTGGGTGCCGCGGCCGCGGTCCCCGACGCGCTGGCCCGGCTGCTCGCCGACGCGACGCTCGCCTCGGTCGTGCTGGAGGCCGGGTCGGTCCTGACGGTGCTGGGGTCCCCCGCGCCCGGCTGGCGCGTCGCGGGCCCCGACGTACGCACGGCGCTGCACGAGGCACTCCTGGACCCCGACGGCTGGGTGGCCGCCGGTGACGACCCCGTCGCCGAGCCCGTCGACCTCGTCGTCGCCCGGGTCGTCCGCGAGGCGCTCGCCGGCGACGCAGGCGACTTCGTCCGCTCGCACGGCGGCGACGTTGAGCTCGTCGAGGTCTGCGACGGCGTGGTCTCGCTGCGGCTCTCAGGGTCCTGTGTCGGCTGCCCCGCCCTGGGGTTCACCGTCGGACGGCGTCTCGAGGGCCGGCTGCGCCGCGCCTGCCCGCTGGTGCGCGAGGTCCGCGCGGTCGCCTGAGCCCCAGCTCGTTCAGGGCGCCCCGACCGGCGTGGGCCTCTCGCCCAGCTGGATCGCGCCGAGGTCCGGCCGGGTGTCGGTCGGCAGCCCGAGGCCGGGGAGATAGACGCCGTGGTCGACCGCGGCGCTGCCCGGCCGCAGCGTGAACACCGGCACCGCATAGTGCCCGAACGCCCTGGCGGGATAGGCCATCCGGGTGGAGAACACCCCGAGGCTGAGATGGACCGCATGCTGCTCGGTGGTCGTCGCGTGCAGCTCGTCCATCCCGGTCCAGTGCACGTCGCGGAAGACGCCCTTGAGGACCTTCCGGGTGGTGCCGTAGCCGTCGTAGTCATAGCTGCCGCCCCGGTCGTAGGCGAGCGACATCGTGTAGCCCGAGTCGCCGGAGTAGCCGCCGTAGGTCCCGCCCGGTCCGCCGAGGAAGATGTTGTTGCGGACGAGCTGGCGCCGGTGCACGACCCCGGAGTAGATGTTGAACGCGTCGCCGTGCTTGACCATCGTGTTGTTGAGGATGACGTCGCCGATGCTGCCGCGGTAGAGCTTGAAGGGCGCGTAGAGGATGCCGTAGGCGCGGTTGCGGATGAAGTACGTCGGTCCGCCCAGGCCGGGCTGGGAGCTCATCGCCACGAACGAGCTCATGATCAGGTTGTCGGTGACCCGGCAGTTGTGGAAGCAGAAGTCGGCCTCGATGGCGTCGTCGGCGCAGTGGACGAGCCGGTTGGCGCGGATGTCGATCGAGTACTGGTCGATCGCCTCGGAGTCCTCCATCATCGACAGGCAGTCGCGCCACCCGCTCGCGGTGTTGCGCTCGATGACGTGCCCCGGCCCGGTGACCACGATGCCCTCGCCGGTGTTGTCGCCGTCGGCGCCCACCGAGCGGTTGCGCCAGACCGTCGGCCCGGTCACGACGTTCTTCGCGATGTAGGCCCGCCGGCTGTCGAGCACGGCCTGGATGCCGCCCTCGGGGTCGCCGCTGACCCTGTTGCCCACGATCGCCACGTTGGCCGAGCCGTTGGCGCGGATCCGGCCGTGGACGACGAGGCCCCGGACCTGGACCCACCTGCGGTCATAGAGCCCGATCTCGCCGTTGACGACCACGCGCCCGTCGGCACGGATGACGAGCGGCTGGGACGCCGTCCCGTCGACGGGGACGGAGAACCCGGCGTAGGTGCCCGCGCGGAGCTCGATCACCTGGCCGGGCGCCGCGCTCGCGAGGACGGAGTCGAGCCGGCCCGGCCCGGTGCGCCGGACGACGGCGTCGGCGGGCACGGTCGGGATCTCCGGGGTCTGCACGGTGAGCGACTCGACCGCGCAGCCGCCGTCGGGGTCCTCGGCCTGGACCTCGACGTCGTACGACGTCCCCGGGCGCGTGTCGAAGAGGCTGCCGGACAGCCGGTCCTCCCAGGAGAAGCCCTCGTTGGAGTCCGCGGGGATCCGACGCAGCGGCATCCCCTCGGTCCAGTCCGCCGCGCCGGTGACCCGGTAGCGCACGGCCGCCGTCGCGTTGTCGTTGGTGTCGGAGCCGCTCTGCACCGCCCACTCCAGCGTGATCCCGCGCTGGGTCGGCACGGGTGCGGTCAGGGCGCCCACGACCAGCCCCGTCGGCGGCTCGCCGGGCCCGGGCGTGTCGCACACGAACGGCACCGTCGACGCCCGGGCGACCTCGCCCGTCACCGACGGTGCCGTCGGGTCCGCCTGAACGGGGACGGCGAGGAGCGCCCCGGCGAGCGGAGCGAGGACGAGCGACCGGAGGTTCACGCAGGTCAAGTTAGTACGGTCCCCGCCGAACACCGAGACGCCGTCTGCGGGTTCGGTGGGGACCGCACCAGCCCCCGAGGGCCGCTAGCGGCGGTGGCCGCGGAGGGTGAGCAGGACCAGCTGCCCACCCTCGACGGTCTCGGGGTCGCCCGTCGGGGCGTGCGCCTGCACGGTGAGCAGGAAGGAGTCGCGGCCGAGGAACGGGAGCCAGACGACGCCCGAGCTCTCCTCGTCCTGGGTGAGCAGGGCCGGGCTGCCCGGGGCGAACAGTGACGGCCGGTGCGCAGCGATCTCGGTCGCCGTACCGCTCCGGGGGTCGACCGAGAAGACGCCGGCGACATAGGGCTGGTTGCCCGGGTCCTCCTGGACCAGCACCCGTCCACGGCCGTCGACGGTCAGGTTGTCCATCATCCGCGGGCCCGCCTGCTCGGCGGCCGACACCGTGGCGTCGTAGGGCGGGCTCTGGGTGACCACCCGTGCCGTGCCGCCCGCGAGCGGGTCCCGCGCGTCGTCGAACTCCAGGTGCCACAGCCGGCTGATGCCGGTGAAGCTCGCGGTGGTCGCGAACCAGAAGCCCGCGTCGTCGCTCGGGTCGAACGAACCGTCCTCCGGCCGGTTGAGACGGGTGATGCCGAGCGCCGTGCTGGCGGTCTCCAGCTCGGCGCCGGTCATCGAGGCCGCGTCGGGGATCTCGACCAGGTCGAAGCGGACGCCGTCGGCAGGGACGGCGGTCGCGTCGGACTCGGCGTCCACGCCCTCGATCCGCAGGCCGAAGAGGGAGCCGCCGGTCAGGCCCGCACGCTCCACGTCGTTCCCGGTGCGCTGCTTGCGGCCGACGTAGACATAGACCTGACCACCCCCGGAGTCGTCGAGGCCGACGACGACGGTGGACCGGCCGGTGCGCGGCTGGGGCACGACGTTCTCCCAGCTGGCGCGACCCAGCCACGGCAGGACATAGGTGCTGCCCGCGTCGGGGCCGTCGACCACCGTCGCGACGGCACGACCCTCGGCGCCGCTCTCCTCGCCGGCGGTGAACAGGTGGTGCTCCGTCCCGGTGCGGCTGCGCCGGTCCAGGAACGCCGACTGGTCGGCGAGCGTCGCGGAGCAGAACCGCGAGAACTCGGTGACCACGTCGCCCCACGCGGCGCCGTCCCACTGCCGGACCCGCTGGATGAGGTCGGCGCCGTCGCTGACCCACAGCGAGCTCTTGTCGACGGTCCACCTGGACACGAACGCGCCCGTGGCGCCGTGCGCCCGGGTGGCCCCGGAGCCCGCGCTGACCTCGTGGTTCATGACCAGCGTGAAGGTGCCGTCGTGGTTGTCGAAGGCACCGAGCCCGTCGGCGAGGCCGGCCATCCGGTAGCCGTCGACCTCGTCCCCCACGGTCAGCACGGACGTCGCGCTCACACCGCGTTCCGTGCCGACCAGATAGGGGGACTGCGAGCTCGACGGACCTCGGCGCTCGGCTCCGTCGACCGGGCCGGTCGCCCAGGCCGCGCCGCCGTAGAGCAGCAGGGCCGAGACCCCGGCCAGGACTGTCGTGTGGGTCCTCGTCATGTCATCCGTCCCTTTCGTCGTCGTCGCCGGCGACGCTAGGCAGCGCGGATGGCGGGCGGACCAGGCGTGGGGGAAGCCCCGGTGAACAGCGGACGGCCGGATCCCTGTGACGCGGGCGACAGGCCGGCACCGGGTGGTCGGGAACTTCCGGAGCGCGTGCGATGTTGAAGCAGACGCCGGGCGAGACCTCGCCGGCGCAGCACGCAGCACCAGGGGGACCCCCGCCATGACCACGATCACCGACACCCTCAAGCAGATGGTCGACGAGCTCGAGATCGAGAAGCACGTCGCCGAGATGAGCGAGACGGCCGAGAAGGCCGCCCGCGACGCGATCACCAAGGCCGGGGAGTTCGCGCACGCGCACACCGCCGACCTCGAGCAGCTGCTCGCGCGGGCCGGCTCCGCCATCGACGACAAGACCGACGGCCGGTGGTCCGACGCCTGGACCAAGGTCTCCGGACACGTCACGTCGCTGTGGGGCATGCTCGCCGACCAGCGGTCGGCGGCCGAGACCACCGACGCCGAGGACCCCGCCGAGCTCGAGGAGTGACTCAAGCCCGAGGGGTGGCCCGAGTCAGCCGACCGGGGGGAACTCCTCGAGCGCGTGGTCGGCGATCTTCTTCATGAGGTAGCCGTCCAGGCCGGCTCCCACGGCTCCGCCGAGCACGGGAACGCCCTTGCCCAGCTTGGGCAGGGCCTTCTCGCCGACCGTGCGCAGCAGCCGGAACCCGACCGCCTTGTTGACGATCAGCAGGCCGGCCGGGGGCAGCTGCCGGGTCGCGAGGGCCGTCAGCCCGCCGGCCGGGCCGGCCAGGCCCGCCCGGGCCAGCACGTCGTCGGCGTGCGAGCCGACGAGGGTGAGGAGCACGGCGGAGCGGATCCGCGGCTCACGCACGTCATAGCCCCGGAGCGTGGCGATCGCCCCCACCATGCGCGTCGCCTGGACATAGAACTCCGCCACGTTGGCGGGCAGCGCGACGGGCATGGTCACGAAGCCACCCAGACCGGTGGCGAAGCCGCCGAGGCTGCCGCCGCCGATGTGTCGGCGCATCACCTTCTTGAGCGCGGCGTCGGTGGTCGCCGTGGCGGCCCGGGCCCGGTCGGCCACCTCGCGCGCAGACTCGAACGGACCCAGCCCGTCGAGGCCGATGTCGAGCATCTGCTGGACCAGTCGGGTGACCACGCCCTCGTCGGAGGGGAGGTCCGCGGCGGCTTCGCGCGCCGGGCGCGGCGCGTCGTCCCGGGAGCGCCGGTCGAGGATCCCCACTGCCACCTCCGTTGGGCGAGGTGCGCAAGGGCGTCATGAGTTGGGGGCGCTGATGTCACCCTTGCGCACTGCGCCCGATCCTGCCAGGTAGGACAAGCCCGCGGGTATGTCCTGTTCGCGGGCTGGTCGCCCCGTGCGTCGGGCGGGTGTCCGGCACCGCCGGAGCGCTCGCTGGGGGCGGCGCATAGGTTGGCCCGCGTGGACGTCGTACTCATCAGGCATGGCCAGTCCGGCAACAACCTGATCTGGGAGCAGACCGGCGGCTCCGCCGGGCGGGACCCCGACACCCCGCTGACCGACCTCGGGCTCGAGCAGGCCCGGGCGCTCGCGCGCTGGTTCGCCGAGGACCCGTCGGCGCCGCGAGTCACCGAGCTGCACACCAGCCTGATGTATCGCGCCGTCCAGACGGCCGCACCGCTCGCCGAGGCGCTGGACCTGCCCCTGAGGGCGCACCGCGAGCTCTTCGAGGTGGGCGGGCCCTATGAGGAGGACGAGGCGACCGGCGAGCGGAGCTGGCACCCCGGCTCGCCGATCGAGGCGCTGCGTGCGGTGTCGAGCCGGCTCGAGCACGCCTCCGACGACCCCTGGTGGTCGGGCCCCGTGGAGGAGGACGGTGCCGCGTCGGCCCGCGCCCGGCGGGTGGTGGAGGGCGTGCTCGGCGGCGTCCGCGAGCCGCGTCCCGGATCGTGCGTCGCGCTGGTCACCCACGGCTACTTCAGCCAGTTCCTGTTCCGGGCGCTCCTCGGCATCTCCGAGATGGACGGGTGGATCCAGGTCGACAACACCGCCGTCAGCCACTTCCGGGTGACCGAGCTCGGGATGCTCGCGCTGGGCCTCAACACCGTCCCGCACCTCACGCCGGAGCAGGTCACGGCCTGACGGGCCGCGGTCCACCGCGGGCTCAGGACAGCGTGCAGGGCATCCAGTTCTGCCAGTTGCCCCAGCTGCCGCCGTTGAACAGCGAGACCAGGGTGACCGTGAAGGTCGACCCGGGCGCCGTCTCCGGGAACATCAGGTAGTAGGTGTTGTTGGAGGCGTCCGTGCCCACCCGCCACTGGTTGTCGTGGTAGGTCGTCTTCCAGTAGCCGCCCCAGAAGGCGTTGTCCAGCGGCGGCGCCGGGTTGGAGACGAGGACGGTGTTCCGGTAGTTGACCACCGAGACCTTGGTCGGCGTCGACCCGGTCACCGTGCCAGTGACCGTCTGCTTGGTGTAGGGCCGGCCGGCCGCGAGCTGATGGGTGCAGCTGAAGGAGTAGGACGGCGTGGTCGCGGCCTGGGCAGGGACGACCGTCGCAGCGGTGGCGAGGACGCCGCACACGGCGGCGGCCACGAGGTGCAGGGAGCGGCGCATGGGGGGACCTTCCTGGGGTGTGGGGGCGGGGCCGGGGCCCCGCAGGCCTCGGACGCTAGTGAGCCCGCCCGCCGAGGTCGAGACCTCGGGGATGCAGCGGTCTCAGCGTGCTCTCAGCGCGGGTCGCGGCCGGGACCAGCGGCTCGGGCTGTCCGGGGCGTCACCGGTGCACTAGCGTCCGGACATGAGCGACTGGGGACGGGTGTACGGCGACTGCGTCGCGGCGATCGTGGCGGCTGCCGAGGGTCTGACCGCCGACCAGCTCGCCGAGCGGGTGCCGGCGACGCCCGAGTGGACGGTCCACGACGTGCTGGCCCACTCGGCCGGGGCGCCGGCTGATGCCCTCGCAGGACGCATGGACGGTGCGCCGTCGCCCGCCTGGACGGCGCGGCACGTGGCGGAGCGGAAGGACGCGTCGGTCGCCGACCTGGTGGCCGAGCTGCGCAGCACCCAGGCGGCGGCCGTGGAGTCGGTGCGCGACAACCCGCGGCCGGCACTGGTGTGGGACAAGGCCGTCCACCTGGCCGACCTCCACGAGGCGCTGGGACTCGGCGCCCCGCCGGAGGAGACCTGGCGCGACGTCCTGTCGGGCGTGGCCGGCTGGCGGCTCGCCGAGCTGCCGGTCTCGGTCAGGTCCGGCGACGACACGTGGGGAGCGGGTGGCGACGAGGTGACGGTGCCGCCCTATGAGCTCTTCCGGGCGCTGTTCTCGCGCCGCTCGCGCGCCCAGGTCAGGGCGTGGGCCGGCCCGGTCCCGACCGACGAGCAGCTCGACGCGATCCCGGTCTTCGGGCCGCGCGACGACGACCAGCCGCAGCCCTGACCGGGTGGCCGCGCGGTGAGCGACGGGTGAGTCACAGGTGGATCCAAACGCTGCGCCCGAGACGCGATCGCGCGAGAATGGCTGGGTGTCGTTCGCAGCCCCCACGCCCGTCGGGTGGGGCCGGCTGCGGCACTACAAGCCCAAGTACGCCCTCCCGGACCTCGGCGCGGGGCTCCTCGTCGCGGCGCTCGCCGTCCCCCAGTCGCTCGGCTATGCGGCCGTCGCCGGGGTGCCCGTCCAGGTCGGCCTCTACACCCTCCCGCCGGCCCTCCTCGCCTATGCGCTCTTCGGGTCGTCTCGCCTGCTCTTCATGGGGCCCGTCTCGACGGTCTCGGTGCTGTCCGGCTCGATCGTCCGCAACCTGTCCGGCGGCGACCCCGGTGAGGCCGTCCGCCTGACCTCCGCGCTGGCGGTCGTGGCGGGACTGTTCCTGCTGCTCGCCGGCGTGGTCAAGGTCGGCTGGGTCGCCCGCTTCCTCAGCGAGCCGATCATCACCGGGTTCGTCACCGGACTCGTCGTGCTGATCGTCGTGGGCGAGATCCCCGGTCTCCTCGGCCTCGACCCGCCCAGTGGCGCCCTGCTCGACCGGCTGCTCGCGCTGGCGCGCGACCTCGACCAGGTGCGGCTGCCCGCCTTCGCGGTGTCGTCGTGCGCCCTGGTCATCCTGTTCGCGGGCCAGGTCTGGGCGCCCAAGGTCCCGTGGGCCCTGATCGTGCTGGTCGGCGGCATCCTGGTGTCGCACCTCGGTCACCTGGCGGCGTCCTACGACGTGCGCGTGGTCGGCGACGTCCCGTCCGGCCTGCCGGTCCCGAGCCTGCACTGGCTCGGCGTCTCCGCGATCGGACCGCTCGTCACCGGCGGCATCGCGATCGCGGCCGTCGGCATCGCCGAGGGGCTGGCCGCCGCGCGCACCTTCGCGCACGCCAAGGAGGACCTCCGCGACGACACCGAGCTCATCGCCAACGGCGTCGCCGACATCGTCTCCGGCGTCTTCGGCGGGATGGGTGTCGGTGGCAGCCTGTCCAAGACGGCGGCCAACGCCCGCGCCGGCGCACGCACCCAGATGAGCGGCGTCGCGGCGGCGGTCATCGTGATGGTCGTGCTGCTGCTCGCCACCGGCCTGCTGTCGCCCCTGCCGCGGGCGGTCCTGTCGGCGATCGTCGTCAACGCGGTCTGGAACCTCGTGCAGCCCTCGGAGTTCCGGCGCTTCCTCAAGGTGCGCCGCAACGACTTCGTCGCGTCCATGGTCGCGTTCCTGGGCGTGCTGTTCCTCGGCCCGCTCAACGGGCTGCTGGTCGCCATCGGCCAGTCGCTGCTGGGCCTCGTCTACCGGTCCATGCAGGTGCACATCGACATCATGGGCAAGGTCCTCGACGAGAAGGCCGCCTGGGGCGCCATCGAGCACGACCCCTCGCGGGTGCAGGTCCCCGGCGTCCTGGTGCTGCGCCCGGACAGCCCGATCTTCTGGGCCAACGCCGACCAGGTCTTCGCCTCGATCCGGCGCAAGGTCCACCGCTATCCCGACACCCACGTCGTGCTCCTCGACCTCGAGGCCAGCAACCAGATGGACTCGACGACGGCCGACCGGCTCTTCAAGCTGCTGTGCGACCTGAGGGAGGGCGGCTGCGACCTCTACCTCGTGCGGGTCTTCGACAACGTCAAGACCGTGCTGCGGTCGTCGGGCTTCTTCGACGAGCTCGGCGAGGACCGCATGTGGCACTCCATCTCGGCGGGGGTCAAGGCGGCGAAGAAGGCGTCCCCCTATGTCCCCGAGGACCTCGTGGAGGAGCCCGACGTCGACGACGAGCACATCGTCAGCCGTCGCAAGGAGCGCACCCCCGACCCCGACAACGTCTGAGCCGGCTAGGTCGACAACGTCGTCGAGTCGAGCAGGTGCCGCGCCCGACGACCGAGATCTCCCAGGTCGACCCGACCGGCGTCGGCGGCCGCCGCCAGCCGCGCGGCGAGGTCCAGCGCCTCGTCGAGGTCGGGTCCGGCGAGAGCGGTCTCCTGGCCCATGTCGCGCAGGATCGTCGCCTCGGTCCGCGAGGCGATCAGGGGTCCCGCGACCCCGTCGATCCACACGCGGGTGCGGCGTCCGTCGCCGCGCTCGTCGCCGCTGATGCGCTCGAGCGCGAAGATCCGGTCCGCCCGGGCGAACTTGCCGAAGCCGAGGGCCACCATGCGAGAGTCCGATGCCACGTGACCATGGTGGCACCGTCCACCGACAACGGACCCCGCACGACTGCTGGGGAGCGGGGATGAGCGTGCTTGGATGACGGGATGCGACTCCTGGTCATCGGCGGCACCCGGTTCGTCGGCAGGCACCTCGTCGGGGCCGCCCTGGCGGCGGGACACGACGTCACCCTGGTGCACCGCTCCGCGACGGCGTTGTTCCCCGAGGCTCGGCACGTGCTCGCCGACCGCAACGGCGACCTGGCGTCGGCGCTGGCCGACGGCACCTGGGACGCGACGGTGGACGTGTGCGCCTACCTGCCGGCCCAGGTGCGCTCGCTGGCTGCCGCCCTGGACGGTCGCGGCGGGCACCACGTGCTCGTCTCGACCGTCTCGGTCTATGCCGACCCGCCCGGGCCGGACGGCGACGAGGACAGCGCCCTGCTGCCCGCTGCCGGGGACGAGGTCGTCGAGGTGACCGGCGAGACCTACGGCCCGCTCAAGGTGTCGTGCGAGGCGGAGGCCGCGACGGCGTACGGCGACCGGCTGGCGGTCGTCCGCCCGACCTATGTCGTCGGTCCGCACGACCCCACCGGCAGATACCCCTGGTGGGTCCGGCGCATGGTCCGGGGCGGGGACGTCCTGGCCCCCGGGTCACCGTCCGACCCCGCGCAGGTCGTCGACGTCCGCGACCTCGCCGACTTCCAGCTCGCTCTGGCCGTCGGGCAGGTGGCCGGCGTGTTCAACGCCGTACGCCCGGCTCAGTCCTGGGCCGAGCTCGTGGAGGCCACCGCCGCGGTGGCGCCGGCCGGCACCGCGCTCACCTGGGTGGACGCCGCGTGGCTCCAGGAGCAGGGCGTGACGGGAGCGGACCTCCCGTTGTGGAGCGAGGGTGTGGTCGAGTGGCAGTCCGCGATGTCGCCGGCGCGGGCGGAGGCCGCGGGGCTGCGGCACCGGCCGCTCGCCGAGACCGTCGCCGACACCGCCGCCTGGGCGACCGACGACCACCTGGTCGCCGGGGTGGGCCTGACGCCCGCCCGGGAGGAGGAGCTGCTCGCGGCCTGGGCCGCCGGCCGCTAGATGGAGAAGTCCTCCTCGACGACCCAGCTGTCGGTCTCGCGCCGGTAGGCGGCCTCGGAGACGGGCTCGCCGACCTGGCGCTCGAGGTGCTCGACGCGCTCGAGGAGCCCCTTGACCGCGCGGCCGACGGGGTCCGGGTCGCCGCTGACGTGCAGTGTGCGGTGCGGCATCGGGGCCTCGGGCGTCGCGTGACCGCTGACGACCTGGCCGGGGACGCCGACCACGACCGATCCCGCGTCCACGGACCTGACGAGCACCGAGTTGGCGCCGATGCGCGAGCCGTCACCGACCACGATGTTGCCGAGCACCTTGGCGCCGGCCCCGATGGTGACCCCGTCGCCGACGGTCGGGTGGCGCTTGCCTTCGTCGAGGGAGACGCCGCCGAGGGTCACGCCGTGGTAGATCGTGACGTCGTCGCCGACCACCGCGGTCTCGCCGATCACGACGCCCATGCCGTGGTCGATGAACACGCCCTGCCCGAGCTGGGCGCCGGGGTGGATCTCGACGCCGGTCATGAAGCGCGAGAGCTGGGAGACCGCGCGGGCCGGGGTGCGCATCCCGCGCCGCCACAGGGCGTGGCCCACCCGGTGCGCCCAGACGGCGTGCAGGCCCGAGTAGAGCAGCAGCACCTCGGCGTCCGACTTGGCCGCCGGGTCGCGGTCACGCACGCTGCGGACGTCGCGCCGCACCTCGGCCGCCGCGGCCCGGGCGGTGCCGAGCACCCGGGCGACGCGCGACCGGCGGGTCGACGAGGGGAGGGCCCTGCTGCCGGCCATCAGTCCGCGAGGTCGGCGTACAGCGCGGTGCTGAGGTAGCGCTCCCCGAAGCTCGGGATGATCACGACGATGAGCTTCCCGGCGTTCTCCGGCCGCTTGGCCACCTCGACCGCCGCCCAGAGCGCGGCACCGGAGGAGATGCCGACGAGCAGCCCCTCCTCGCGGGCGGCCCGTCGGGCCGTCGCCATGGCGTCGTCGGCGGTCACGCGGACGACCTCGTCATAGATCTCGGTGTCGAGGTTGCCGGGGACGAAGCCGGCGCCGATGCCCTGGATCGGGTGCGGGCCCTTGGCCCCACCGGACAGGACGGGCGAGGCGTCGGGCTCGACCGCGATGATCTGCACCTCGGGACGGCGCTCCTTGAGCACCTGGCCCACGCCGGTGATGGTGCCGCCCGTGCCCACGCCCGCGATGACGATGTCGACCTGGCCGTCGGTGTCGGCCCAGATCTCCTCGGCGGTGGTGCGCCGGTGGATGGCCGGGTTGGCGGGGTTCTCGAACTGCTGGGGGATGAACGCCGACGGGTTGTCCTTGGCGATCTCGGTCGCCTTGGCGATGGCGCCGCCCATGCCGTCGGGTCCGGGTGTGAGCACGAGCTCGGCGCCGTAGGCCTTGAGCAGGGTGCGCCGCTCGACGCTCATGGTCTCGGGCATGGTGAGGACCAGCTTGATCCCGCGGGCCGCGCACACCATCGCCAGGGCGATGCCGGTGTTGCCGCTGGTCGGCTCGACGACCACCGTGTCGGGGCCGATCAGGCCGGCCTCCTGGGCGGCGTCGATCATCGCGACGCCGATCCGGTCCTTCACGGAGTGGGCGGGGTTGAAGTACTCGAGCTTGGCGGCGACCTTGCCGTCGGCGCCCTCGGTGAGGCGGTTGACCCAGACCAGGGGCGTGTTGCCGATCAGGTCCGTGACGCTGGCTGCGATCTGCATGCGGGCAATGCTCGCACACGCCGCCTCGCGCTCAGCGTGGCCGACCAGTCCGTGACGCGGGCCGTCAGACCTGCTTGGGGACCTTCTTGGTCCAGGTGAGCACCTTGCACATGAACCGGTGACCGCCGTCGGCGTTGTCGGCGAACATCAGCGGGCAGCCGCCGTCGATGACGGTCATGCCGTGCTCCCGGCCCCAGGCCGTGGCCTCGGCGGAGACGCTCCCGGCGCCCATGGCGCGGTGCATCCAGATCCGGGTGATGCCCAGCTCGGCCGCCTCGCGCACCGTGTCGAGCGCGTGCTCCGGCCGGGTGCCGATGACGACGCCGTCGACGCCGCCGTCGATCGCCGCCAGGGAGGGGTACGCGCGGTCGCCCTCGACCGTCTCGACGGTGGGGTTGACCGCGAACGCCTCGTAGCCGTTCTTCTTCAGCCAGCCATAGACGGCGTTGCTGCCGTGACCCTTGGGGGCGTGGGACACCCCGGTGACCGCGATCCGCCTGCCGGCCAGGAACTCCTGGGCCGCTTGCCCGATGGGCGTCATGAGGACGCCTCCTCCCGGTCCCCGGGCGGTCGGGACTGCCTCGACCTGCCGGGACCTGCTCGACTTCCGTCGCCATCGTGCTCCCGCAGGTCGGTGTGACCTATGACGGGTCCCCGGGAGTGTGACCTGCGAGTCAAACGCTGTCCGATTGTCTGACAACGGTCTAGCGTGAGGGGAGTCGGGTCCTCACCCGTGGCCCGACGGCCCCAAGGAGGCGTGCGATGACGCAGCAGCTCGCCGGGCGATCGGAGACACCGACACCCCCCGAGAACCGTTCGACCGGCCTGACCGCCGGACTCACCCTGTCGGCACTGACGGCCCTCGTGGTCGGCTCCATGATCGGCAGCGGCATCTTCGCGCTCCCGGCCAACATGGCCTTCAGCGCCGCCCCCGGCCCGCTGCTCATCGGCTGGACCGTCACCGGCGTCGGCATGCTCATGCTGGCCTTCGTCTTCCAGAACCTCGCCCAGCGCAAGCCGGACGTCGACGGCGGTGTCTACGGCTACGCCCGGGCCGGCTTCGGCAACTACATCGGCTTCAGCTCGGCCTGGGGCTACTGGGTCAGCGCCTGGGTCGGCAACGTGTCCTACCTCGTGCTGCTCTTCTCCACGCTCGGCACCTTCTTCCCCGCGTTCGAGGGCGGCAACACCGTCCCCGCCGTCATCGGCGCGTCGATCGTCCTCTGGCTGCTCCACTGGCTGGCCATCAGCGGTGTCCGCAGCGCGGCGTTCGTCAACACCGTCGTCACCGTCGCCAAGGTCGTCCCGATCGTCACCTTCGTCGCGGTCGCGCTGGTCGGCTTCAAGGCCGGCATCTTCACCACCGACTTCTGGGGCACCAACACCCAGATCGACGGCGCCGGCCTCGGCAGCACCATGGACCAGGTCAAGAACATGATGCTCGTGACCGTCTGGGTCTTCATCGGCATCGAGGGCGCCGCGGTCTACTCCCAGCAGGCCCGCAACCGCCGCGACGTCGGCCGCGCCACCATCCTCGGCTTCGTGGGCGTGCTCGCCCTGCTGCTCATGGTCAACCTGCTGTCCTACGGCCTGATGACCCAGGCCCAGCTGGCCGGTCTCTCCGACGCCTCCATGGCGGACCTGCTCGAGGACCAGGTCGGCGGCTGGGGCTCGACCTTCATCTCCATCGGCCTGGTCGTCTCCCTGCTGGGCGCGCTGCTCTCGTGGGTCCTGCTCTGCGTCGAGATCCTGCGACTGCCGGCCCAGGACCACGTGATGCCCGGCTGGCTCGGCACCCAGAACAAGCACGGCTCCCCGGCCAACGCCCTGTGGCTGACCAACGCGTGCGTGCAGGCGCTGCTCCTGTGGACGCTCAAGAACGGCAGCACCTACCTCGACCTGCTCTACCTCGCCACCTCCCTGATCCTGCTGCCCTACCTGTGGTCGGCCGGCTACCAGGTGCTCCTCGCCGCACGCGGCGAGACCTACACCGGCGCGGGTCGCGGCAAGGACCTGCTCGTCGGTCTGGTCGCGACGGCCTACTCCGTCTGGCTCGTCTATGCCGGTGGCTGGCAGTACGTCCTCATCGCGGCGCTGTTCTACCTCGTCGGCACGGTCTTCTATGTGTGGGCCCGGCGCGAGGCCAGACAGCAGCTGTTCACCCAGCTCGAGTGGCTGGCCGTGGGTGTCGTCACCGTGACCTCCGTGGTCGCGCTGTACGGCGTCATGGCCGGCTGGCTCGAGGTCTGAGACGCTTGACCACTCCCACCACCGAAGGATGAGGACATGACTGACGTGCACCAGCCGGACGCCCGCGTCGGCGTCTGGTCCGAGGCGGGCAAGCTGCGACGCGTGCTGGTGTGCGCGCCGGGGCTGGCGCACCAGCGGCTCACGCCGGACAACTGCAACGAGCTGCTCTTCGACGACGTGATCTGGGTGCAGCAGGCCCGGCGCGACCACTTCGACTTCGTGGCCAAGATGGCCGAGCGCGACGTCGAGGTGCTCGAGCTCCACGACCTGCTCTCCGACGTGGTCGCGACGCCCGAGGGACGCGACTGGGTGCTCGACCACAAGATCACCGATGACCGGGTCGGCCCCGGGCTGAGCGGCGACGTCCGGGCCTGGCTCGCCGAGCTCCCGGCCGACCGGCTGTCGGAGTACCTCATCGGGGGCGTGGCCTACCAGGACCTGCCCGACGACATGGGTGGCGGCTTCGTCCGCGCGTTCCGGGAGATCGACCCCCGCGGCTTCGTGACCCGGCCGCTGCCCAACACCCAGTTCATGCGCGACAACTCCTCGTGGATCTTCCACGGTGTCACGCTCAACACGATGTTCTGGCCGGCCCGGCGCGACGAGACCCTGCTGACCACGGCCGTCTACAAGTTCCACCCGGCCTTCCAGGCCGAGCCCTACGACGTGTGGCTGGGCGACCTCGACGGCCACCCCGACGACTCGGGCTTCGCCTACCTCGAGGGTGGCGACGTCATGCCGATCGGCAAGGGCGTCGTCGTGATCGGCATGGGCGAGCGCACCTCGCAGCAGGCGATCGGCCAGCTGGCCCGCAACCTGTTCAAGGCCGACGCGGCCGAGCGGGTCATCGTCGCGAGCCTGCCCAAGTCACGCGCGGCGATGCACCTCGACACGGTGTTCACCTTCGCCGACTACGACCTGGTCACGTCGTTCCCGCCGGTGGTCGACGGCATCGTCGCCTTCAGCATCCGGCCCGACGACGGCCCCTCCGGGCTCGACATCCGGCGCGAGCCGCGAGGCCTGGTCGAGACGATCGGCGAGGCCATGGGCGTCAACTACCGGGTGGTCACCACCAAGGGCGACCTCTACGGCATCCAGCGCGAGCAGTGGGACGACGGCAACAACGTCGTCGCGCTCGAGCCGGGCGTGGTCATCGGCTATGACCGCAACACGCTCACCAACACCGCCCTGCGCAAGGCCGGCGTCGAGGTCGTCACCATCACCGCCAGCGAGCTGGGCCGCGGCCGCGGCGGCGGCCGCTGCATGACCTGCCCGATCCTGCGCGAGCCGCTCTACACCTGACCCGCCCCTCCTTCCCTTCCCCCTGCCACCCCGCACCACCGACGAGAGAAGAAACCGTCATGTCCCAGACCGAGAGCCAGACCTACCGCAACCGCAGCCTGCTCAGCCTCGTTCACCACTCCGCCGAGGACATCCACATGCTGCTGGACCTGTCCGCCGAGCTCAAGAAGGCCAAGGCCGAGGGCACCGAGCAGCAGCGCCTGCGCGGCAAGAACATCGCCCTCATCTTCGAGAAGACCTCGACCCGCACCCGGTGCGCGTTCGAGGTGGCGGCCTTCGACCAGGGTGGCCACGTCACCTACATCGACCCGACCTCCTCGCAGATCGGGCACAAGGAGTCGATGAAGGACACCGCGCGGGTGCTCGGCCGCTACTACGACGGCATCGAGTTCCGCGGCAAGCTCCAGCAGCACGTCGAGGAGCTCGCCGAGTTCTCCGGCGTCCCGGTGTTCAACGGGCTGACCGACGACTTCCACCCGACCCAGATGCTGGCCGACCTGCTCACCATGCGCGAGCACTCGACCAAGCCGCTGTCCGAGGTGTCGTTCGCCTACGTCGGCGACGGCCGCAACAACATGGGCAACTCCCTGCTCCTCGTCGGTGCCAAGCTCGGCATGGACGTCCGCATCGGCGCCCCCCGCGAGCTCTGGCCGACCGACGAGCACATCGCCCTCTGCCGCGAGCTCGCCGCCGAGTCGGGCGCCACGGTCACCCTGACCGAGGACCCCCGGGAGGCCGTGGCGGGCGTCGACTTCGTGCACACCGACGTCTGGGTGTCGATGGGCGAGCCCGTCGAGAGCTGGGCCGAGCGGGTCGACCGGCTGCTGCCGTTCCAGGTCAACGCCGACCTGCTCGCCGCCACCGGCAACTCCGACGTGAAGTTCATGCACTGCCTCCCGGCGTTCCACAACTCCGAGACCAAGGTCGGCGCCGAGGTCGCGGCGGCCTACCCCGTCCTCGCCAACGGCGTCGAGGTCACCGAGGACGTGTTCGAGTCCCCGGTCAACGTCGCCTTCGACCAGGCCGAGAACCGCATGCACACCATCAAGGCGGTCATGGTCGCCGCCCTCGGCTGACGCCGCCCCCTTCGAACGTAAGCATCAGGAGAACAGACACCATGCGGATCGTGATCGCCCTGGGCGGCAACGCCCTGCTCCAGCGCGGGGAGCCGATGACCGCGGACAACCAGCGCGCCAACATCCGGCTCGCCTCCGAGCGGATCGCCGAGATCGCGCCCGGCAACGAGATCGTCATCGCCCACGGCAACGGGCCCCAGGTCGGGCTGCTCGCGCTGCAGGCGGCCGCCTATGCCGACGTCAAGCCCTACCCGCTCGACGTCCTGGGCGCCCAGACCGAGGCGATGATCGGCTATGTCATCGAGCAGGAGCTCGGCAACCTGCTGCCCTTCGAGCAGCCCTTCGCCACCCTGCTGACCATGGTCGAGGTCGACCCGCGCGACCCCGCGTTCGAGAACCCGACCAAGCCGATCGGGCCGGTCTATGACAAGGAGACCGCCGAGACGCTGGCGGCCGAGGGCGGCTGGACGATCGCGCAGGACGGCGACAAGTACCGCCGCGTCGTGGCGAGCCCCAAGCCGCAGCGGATCTTCGAGATCCGGCCGATCCGGAGCCTGCTCGACCAGGGCACCATCGTGATCTGCGCGGGTGGTGGCGGCATCCCGACGATGTATGACGCCGACGGCAAGCTGCACGGCATCGAGGCGGTCATCGACAAGGACCTCGCGTCCTCGCTGCTGGCCAGCGAGCTCGAGGCCGACCTGCTCGTGATCGCGACCGACGTCGACGGGGTCTACCTCGACTGGGGCACGCCCGACCAGCGGCGCCTCGGGTCGGTGTCGCCCGACGAGCTCGAGGGCCTCTCGCTGCCGGCCGGGTCGATGGGCCCCAAGGTGGAGGCGGCCTGCCGCTTCGCGCGCCGTACGGGCAAGGAGGCCGTCATCGGCTCCCTCGCGGACATCGCCAAGATCGTCGGCGGCAACGCCGGGACGCGCGTGCGGGTCTCGTGACGCACGTGAGGTAGGAAGGGGGCGTGCTGCGCCTCGCCTCCTCCTGGGTCTGGGACATGTGGTTCGCCGACGACGGCGAGCGGTTCCACGTCTTCTTCCTCAAGGCGTCGCGGGCGCTGCAAGACCCCGACCGGCGGCACGGCCGTGCGTCGGTCGGGCACGCCGTCTCCGACGACCTCGTCCACTGGACCGAGCTGCCCGATGCGCTCGTGGCCTCCGACTCGCCGGCCCTGGACGACCAGGCGATCTGGACGGGGTCGGTGGTGCGTGGGGACGACGGGACGTGGTGGATGTTCTACACGGGCATCGAACGGGCCTCGTCGTCGTCCAGCGGCGAGGCCAACACGCAGCGGGTGCTCGCCGCGACGTCGCCGGACCTGCTCGTGTGGACCCGCACCGACGTGCTGGTCGAGCCCGACCCCGGCTCCTATGAGACCAAGGAGACCTCGCTCTGGGACCACCAGGCCTGGCGCGACCCGTTCGTGTGTCGCGACGGCCGGGGTGGGTGGCGCATGCTCCTCACCGCCCGCGCCTCGTCGGGCGACGCGTGGGACCGGGGCGTCGTGGGGCTGGCCACCTCGCCCGACCTGCGCCACTGGACCGTGCACCCGCCCGCCTCCCCGTCCGGGTCGGGGTTCGGGCAGCTCGAGGTGCTCCAGCTCGCGGAGGTCGAGGGCCGTCCCGTGCTCGTGTTCTCCTGTCTGTCCCCGGAGCTGTCGGACGCCCGGCGCGCGGCCGGTGTCGCCGGCGGGGTGTGGGCCGCGCCGCAGGCGTCGCCGGACCCGCCCTATGACCTGTCCTCGGCGCGGCTGCTGCTCGACGACTCGTTCTATGTCGGCCGACTCGTCCGCGACCGCTCCGGCGCCTGGCAGGTCCTCGCGTTCGTCAACCGCCTCCCCGAGGGCTCGCCCGACGGCCCCCCCGGCGCCTTCGGCGGCACCCTCACCGACCCCATGCCCGTCACCTGGTCCCCCGACGGCACCCTCCGGGTCCGCCCGCCCCAACTCCTGCGCGGTAGTGGGGGGTGAGTGACCGGTATACCGGTCTCTCACCCACCACACCAGCGCACCAGACCCGACAACCGCGCAGGAGATGGGCCGCCACAGCGCGGGGGGCCCACGCCGGACGTCGTGCCGGGCTCGCGTCAGGCGCCTGGATCCGCCGAGGTGGGACTTGCGGTCCGCCGAGGTGGGAGTCGGGGTGCGCCGAGGTGGGAGTCGGGGTGCGCCGAGGTGGGGGCTCTGGTCAGGGCCGGTTGATCCGGTAGCGGACGAAGGCGGGTACGGCGAGGGCGGCCGCCACGGTCAGCACGATCACGAGTGCGCCGCCCCCGGCGGCAGCCGCCGTCGTACCGACCAAGGCGGCAGCGCCACCGTGGACGACATCGGCGATGCGGGGGCCGCCGGCCACGACGACGATGAAGATCCCCTGCAGCCGGCCGCGCACGTCGTCGGAGGCCGCGCTCTGGAGCATGCTCGTGCGGAAGGCGGCCGAGGCCATGTCGGCAGCACCGCCGGCGGCGAGCATCAGGACGGCGAGCCCGAGGAAGAACCCGCCGTGGCCGCCCGCGAGCCCGGCGGCGATGCCGAACCCCGCCATCGCCGCGCCCCAGACGACGATGGCGACCAGCACGGCGTAGCCCTGCCGCTCGACGCGTGAGACCCAGCCCGAGAAGACCCCGCCCAGCACGGCGCCGGCGGGGATGGCGGCGAACAGGAGGGCGAACGCGAGGCCGCCCTCGTCGGGGCCGCCGAAGCTCACGTGGGCCATCTCGGGGAAGAGCGCGCGGGGCATCCCGAAGAGCATCGCGATGATGTCGACGAGGAACGACATGAGCAGGACGGGGTGGTCGCGGAGGTAGGCGAGGCCGTCGATCACCGAGCGGAGGCCGGGGGTCCCGGCGATGCCCTGGATCGGCAGCGCCGGCAGGGCCAGGGCCGCGCTGAGCGTTGCGAAGAGCGTGAGCGTGTCGATGAGGTAGAGCCAGCTGAAGCCCAGCACCGGGATCAGCACCCCGCCCACCATCGGGCCGGCGATGGCGCCGACCTGGGACACCGTCATCGACAGGGAGTTGGCCGCCGGCAGCAGCTCGTCGTCCAGCAGCCGTGGCAGGATCGCGTTGCGCGTGGGCCAGTTGACGGCGAAGAACGCCTGCTGGACCGAGAAGAGCCCGAGAAGCAGCCAGACGTTGCCGTTGCCGAGCGCCGCCTGGAGCCAGAACAGGGCGCTCGAGGCGACGAGGCCGAGGGTGGTGGCGATGAGGATGGTCCGACGGTCCATGGCGTCGGCGAGCGCCCCGCCCCAGAGGCCGAAGACGATAAGGGGGACCAGGCCGAACACGCCGGTGAGGCCGACGTAGGCCGAGGACCCGGTCATCGCATAGATCTGCGCGGGTACGGCGACCACCGTCAGCTGGGCGCCGATCACCGTCACGATCGACGACAGCCACAGTCGGCGGAAGGCGGGCACGGTCAGGGGCCTGGTGTCGGCCAGCACCCCGCGCAGTCTCACCCGGCGCTCCCTCTCCTGACCCGCTTCGTGGTGCCGCCGGTGACGTCGTGGGGCGGCCCGGACACGGTACGCCGCCCGGGGGCTGGGTCGAAATCTGGTCGGCGTGACAGGAGTGGGTCCCACGTCGGTGGACCGCGAGTCCCACGTCGGTGGACCGCGAGTCCCACGTCGGTGGACCGCGAGTCCCACGTCGGTGGACCGCGAGTCCCACCTCGGCGGACCGCGAGTCCCACTTCGGCGGGGGTCAGGGGGCGACGACCTCGGCGCGGCCGTCGGACCAGACGACGACGCCCATCCGGCCGGGCCGGGTGCGCAGCCAGGCGGCGGCGTCGGGGCCCTGGGCGAAGGCGGCGGTGGCGTCGATGTCGGCCCAGGTCAGTGAGTCGGCGACGACGGTGACCGACGCGACGCCCTCGGGGGCGAGGCCGGTGCGGGCGTCGAGGAGGTGGGCGCCGCGGTGCACGGTTCCGGACGTGGCGACGGCGCCGTTGTGGACCGGGACGGTCGCGACGAGGCGGGTGATGTCGTGGGGGTCCTCGATGCCGATGCGCCAGGGCTCGCCGTCGGGCCGCCAGGTCCGGCAGACGAGGTCGCCGCCGGCGGACAGCGAGAAGTCGGTGCCCTCCAGCCCGCGCAGGTGGCGAGAGGCCCGCTCGACCGCCCAGCCCTTGACCACGCCGGTCGGGTCGAACAGCAGGTCGCCGCCGCGGGTGGGCAGGAAGCACGAGAAGGCGCCGCCGGACTCGCGCTCGGCCTGCTCGCCCAGGGCGAGCACCTCGGCGACCTCGGGCGGGCAGTCGACCAGGTCGATCTCGCCGCGGCCGAGGCGCGAGACATAGGAGTCGGGCTTCCACATCGAGAAGACGTGGTCCACCCAGCGCAGCTCGGTCATCACCTCGGCCCACGCGGCCTCGGCCGCACCCGAGTCGGCGCGCCGGCCCCGCACGGCCAGGCTGACCGGCATGCCCATCACGTGCTCGACGAACCTCCGGTCCACCCGGCCGGGCTCGGGGCGGCTCACCGTCGCGGTGCTCACAGCCCGGCCTGGTCGAGCGCGGACTGGAGCGACTGGAGATAGCCGACGCTGGTCACCGTCGCGCCGGAGACCATGTCGATCTGCGCGTTCTGGGCGTCGACGGTCTCCTGGACCAGGATCGGCAGCGCATAGCTGTTGATCTCGAGGTCGCGGCCGTTGCTGGCGGGGTACGTCGGCACCCCGACGTCGGTGATCTTCCCGTTCTCGACCGTGATCTCGACCTGGATCGGTCCCCACTGCGTCTGCGTGAGGTCACCCGTGAACGTGCCGGACTGGCCGCTCGAGTCCGATCCCGACGACCCGGATCCCGACGACCCGGATCCCGAGCCCGACGAGTTGGACGAGCCGGACGAGCCCGACGAGCCCGACGTCCCCGACGTCCCCGACGAGGCGTCGATGGGCGCGACGGCCGAGGACGTCGCCTTCATCGCCCCCGCGGTGGAGGTGTGGTAGCCGAACAGCAGCACCACCATGGTCACGGTGGACATGAACCAGAGCACGATGCGTCTCATCGCGTCACCATCCGAAGCTCTCGACGTGGAAGCGGTCGGCAGGGACGCCGGCCGCGAGGGCGCTGCGTCGCACCTGCTCGGCCCAGGGCTCCGGTCCGCAGACGAAGACGTCCCGGTCGGCGATGTCGGGCACCCAGTAGCGCAGCGCGGTCGCGTCGTCGACGGCGCCGGCGTCGGGGCCGAGCCACGAGGACGGCGACCGGCGCCGGCCGGGGAGCCAGAGGACCTGGAGGCCCCGCTCGCGGGCCAGGACGTGGAACTCGCGCTCGAACAGCGGGCGCTCGCGGAAGCGGTAGAGCAGCACGGCGTCGCCCGGGGTGTAGCGCAGCCCCTCGGCGAGGGCGCGCAACGGGGTGATGCCGACGCCGGCGCCGATCAGGGCGACCTTGGACCGCGTGCGCGCGCGGGCGCTGAGCCGCCCGTAGGGGCCCTCGACCAGGGCACGGGTGCCGGGCCTCAGGCCGCGCACGAGGGCGCTGTCGTCGCCGAGGCTCTTCACACTGATCCGCAGGCTGCGGCCGTCGGGCGCGGCGGACAGGGAGTAGGGATGGGCGCGGGTCCAGCCCCGCCCGGCGAGGAACCGCCAGTTGAAGAACTGGCCGCCCTCCGCGTCGAGGAGGTGCAGGTTGCGCCCCGTCAGGTAGACCGACACGACCCCGTCGCCCTCGTCGATGACCGAGGTCACGCGCAGCGCGTGACGGTTGCTGCGCCAGAGGGGCAGGGCCACGCGGAAGAGGAGTACGGCGCCGGCGGCCGTCGCCCAGGCGGTCCACCAGAACACCGTGGCGCCGGGGGAGGTCAGGAACTCCTGGCCGGTCCAGAGCTGGTGGGGCAGGGCGAGCCCGACGCCGAGGTAGGCATAGAGGTGGAGCAGGTGCCAGGACTCATAGCGCAGCCGGCGCCGCGCGACCTTGAAGCTCGTGACCGCCACCCCGATGAGGGCGATGGTGCCGGCGACCGCGAGGAGCATGCCGGAGTAGTCCCGGGTGAGCTGCCAGAACATGGTGGGGATCTCGGCGACCGACCCGGCGGCGTACCCCCAGGTGATCAGCACGACGTGCACCAGCATGAGGTTGAACGACGACAGGCCCACCCAGCGGTGGAGCGAGGCCAGCCGGTCCTGGCCGTAGGCGTGCTCGAGCAGCGGGACGCGCGCCATCAGCAGCACCTGCGCCAGCAGCAGGACGGAGGCCGCCAGGCCGGTCAGCCGACCGGCCGAGGTGAGGCCGGTCTCCCAGCCGCCCAGCGCCTGGATGCCGCCGCCGGCCGCCCACCAGTAGGCCACCAGCAGCAGGGAGCTCCAGAGCGTGACGAGGGAGAGGTGTCGCACGGCTGCGTCGAGGCGCGCGCGGCCGAAGGACGCGGTGACGCGGGCCGACGGGCGAGCCAGGGACACGGGAGAGTCAAGCAGGCTCGACGTCATGTGTCGGCACCGGAGTCCTGATCTGTGGACGAGCCACGGTTGCCGTCGTCACCCGGAGCGCCCGGGGGGACGCCCTGGCCGGGTCCGAAGCCTTCCCGGTCGCCGAAGCCGCCGTCGCGCTGCTCGATGAACTGGCCGCGCTCGTCACCGCCGAGGGTGGAGATGGCATAGCCGCCCGCACCACCCAGCACCAGCGCCCCGACCGCGGCGGCGGCCGCGATGCCGGTCGGGAACCGTCGCCGGGGCGAGCGCTCGGGTCCGCTCGCCGCCAACGGCGGCACATAGGCGATCGGCTCGGCCGTCGCCCCGAGGAAGCCCGCGGTGTCCGGCTGGCCCGGCGCCGGCGCGCCGTCCCCACCCAGGTGCACCGACAACGGCTCGGCCGTCCCGGCCTCCGGCTCCGGCGACCGGTCGGGCTCCCAGCGGGAGCCGCTGGCCACCTGGTCCGGCTGCGGGGTCTGGTCGGCGGGGGACACCGTGGGCTCGTCGCCGGGCACCGCGGGCTTCTGCTCCTCGTTCATGGCATCAGCATCGACCGCCGTCCTGGGTCGACCCTCTGCTGAACCTGTGAGTTCCCTGTCAGCCCGAACCCGTGGTCCGAGCGTGCGTCGAGCCGTCAGAGGCTGTGACGACCCGGCGGGACGTCAGTCGGCGGCGCGGGCGGCGACGAACGCCTCGACGCAGCGGCGTACGTCGGCCTCGGAGTGGGCGGCGGAGAGCTGGACGCGGATCCGGGCCTTGCCGCGGGGGACGACCGGGAACGAGAAGGCGATGACATAGACGCCGTCGGCGAGCATCCGGTCGGCCACCTGGGCCGCCTGCCGGGCGCCGTCCTCGCCGGGGAACATCACCGGGGTGATGGGGTGCTCGCCGGGCAGCAGGGCGAAGCCCGCCTGCGTCATCAGCTCCCGGAAGAGGGCCGTGTTGCGGCGCAGGGCGGCCCGGGCGTCCGATGACGTCGCGACCAGCTCGAGGGCCTTGAGCGACCCGGCGGCGACCGAGGGGGCGACCGCGTTGGAGAAGAGGTAGGGCCGGGCGCGCTGGCGCAACAGCTCGACGACCTCGCGTCGCGCGCTGACATAGCCCCCCGAGGCGCCGCCGAGCGCCTTGCCGAGGGTGCCGGTGAGGATGTCGACGCGGTCGGCCACGCCGAAGTGCTCGGGTGTCCCGCGGCCGTGCTCGCCGACGAAGCCGACGGCGTGCGAGTCGTCGACGAGCACCAGCGCGTCGTACTTCTCGGCCAGGTCGCAGATGCCGGGCAGCGGCGCGAGGTAGCCGTCCATCGAGAAGACGCCGTCGGTGACGATGCACCGACGCCGTGCCCCGGAGGCGGCCCGGAGCTGCTCCTCCAGGTCGGCCAGGTCGGCGTTGCGGTAGCGGAAGCGAGCGGCCTTGGACAGCCGGATCCCGTCGATGAGCGAGGCGTGGTTGAGCTCGTCGGAGATGATCGCGTCCTGCTCGTCGAAGAGCACCTCGAAGACGCCGCCGTTGGCGTCGAAGCAGGACGAGAACAGGATCGTGTCCTCGGTGCCGAGGAAGTCCGAGAGCGCCTGCTCGAGCCGCTTGTGCAGCTCCTGGGTCCCGCAGATGAAGCGCACGCTGGCCATCCCGAAACCCCACTCCTGCAAGGCTTCCGCGGCCGCGGCGATGACGTCGGGATGGTCGGCCAGCCCGAGGTAGTTGTTGGCGCAGAAGTTCAGCGCCTCGCCTCCGCCGGCACCCCCGGCGGACACCCGGATGTGGGAGGCCTGGGGTGAGGCGAGCTCACGCTCGTGCTTGGTCAGTCCGGCCGCCTCGATCTCGTCGAGGGTCGCTCGCAGCTGGTCGCGTACGGCGCCGTACATGGCTGTCCTCCTCGGTTCTCGGCTCAGCTCCAGTCCATGATCACCTTGCCGCACCTGCCGGAGCGGATCGCGGCGAAGGCGTCGGGCCACTGCTCGGCGGGGACCCGGTGGGTGATCACCGACCGCAGCGCGTCGCGCAGGTCGGCGGAGGACTGGAGCATCGCGCTCATGGCATACCAGGTGTCATACATCTCGCGGCCATAGATGCCCTTGATCGTCAGCATGTGGGTGATGACGCGACCCCAGTCGATGACGTAGTCGTCGTGCGGCAGCCCGAGCATCGCCACCCGGCCGCCGTGGTTCATCGTGCCGAGCATGTCAGCGACGGCCGAGGGGGCGCCCGACATCTCCAGGCCGATGTCGAAGCCCTCCTTCATGCCGAGCTCGGCCATCGCGTCGCGCAGCGACGTCGTCGTCGCGTTGATGGCGAGGTCGGCCCCGGCCGCACGGGCGAGCTCGAGGCGCACGTCGCTGACGTCGGTCACCACGATGAAGCGAGCCCCGACGTGGCGGGTGATCGCCGTGGCCATGACACCGATCGGCCCGGCGCCCGTGATGACGACGTCCTCGCCCGCGATGGGGAAGGACAGGGCCGTGTGGGTGGCGTTGCCGAAGGGGTCGAACAGGGCGCCCAGCTCGGGGTCGAGGTCGTCGGGCTGCACCCACACGTTGGTCGCCGGGATCACGACGTAGTCGGCGAACGCCCCGTCGCGGTTGACCCCGATGCCGACCGTGTGGATGCACAGGTGCCGTCGGCCGGCCCGGCAGTTGCGGCACATCCCGCAGACGATGTGGCCCTCGCCGGACACGCGCTGACCGACCGAGATGGTGGTGACGTCCTCCCCGACCTCGGCCACCTCGCCATAGAACTCGTGCCCGATCGTCATCGGCGTCCGGACCACCGACGCGGCCCAGTCGTCCCACTCGAACAGGTGCAGGTCGGTGCCGCACAGCCCTGTCCGCAGCACGCGGATCTTGACGTCGGTGGGTCCGGGCACCGGCTCGGGCACGTCGAGCAGCTCCAGCCCGGGCCCCGGAGCGGTCTTCACCAGTGCCCTCATGGGCGGCCTCCTTCGGGTCGTCCTCCCCACTCTAGGGAGCCCTGGTCGGACCCGTCTCGGGCAGGTTGCGGGGTGCTAACAATCGGGTGCCGGTGGTTGCCGTCCGCCCGCATGGCAGGGTTGCCTGACGAGTCAGTCTTCAGGTGGTGAGGGGGCCGCGTGGTGATCGAGGAGTACGTCGTCGGCGGGTCGACGCACGCCCGGGGCGTGGAGGTCCGCTGCGAGGGCGTCGTGCACCTCTACCGCACCTTCGAGGGCCACGACGTCGTCGCCCTCCGCGGCGTCGACCTGCTGATCCGCCCGAGCGAGCGGGTCGCGTTCCTCGGCCCGTCGGGCTCCGGCAAGTCGACGCTCCTCACGCTGCTCGGGGGGATCCAGCGGCCCAGCGCGGGCCGGATCTTCGTCGGCGACGAGGAGATCTCGCGGATGGGCGAGCGCTACCTGGCTCGGCTGCGGGCGCGCCGCGTCAGCACGATGCTCCAGGGCGCCGGCCGCAACCTGCTCTCCTATGCCACCGCCCGCCAGAACATCGCCTTCGCGCGGCTGGCGACGGACTCCGACGTGCGCGACGGGCTGCTGCCCGAGGACGAGCTGCTCGCCCGCGTCGACCTCGGCGCCCAGGCCGACCAGACGGTCGCCACCATGTCGGGTGGGCAGCGGCAGCGCCTCGCCCTCGCGTGCGCGGTGTCGACGGGGCCCGACCTGCTGCTGGCCGACGAGCCGACCAGCCAGCTCAGCCACGAGGACCGCGACCACGTGCTCGGCCTCATCCACCGGCTCGGCGACGACCTCGGCACCACGATCGTCGTCGTCACCCATCAGCCGGAGGTGGCGGCGACGTTCCCGAGGACCATCACGATGAAGGGCGGCCGGGTCGGGGCGGAGGGCCGCGACGGGTCGGAGTACGTCGTGATCGGCGAGGAGGGCGTGCTGCATCTCCCCTCCCACGTCGCGGCCGAGTGGCCACCGGGCACGCTGGTGCGGATCGAGCCCGCCGACCTCGACAGCCTGTTGCTGTCCCGGCCCGACGACGGGAGCGACCGATGAGCGCGCTCGAGGTGCGTGGGGTCACCTTCACCCGCTCGCGGGTGCTCCTCGACGACATCGACCTCGACTTCCATCCCGGCGAGCTGACCGCGCTGTCCGGGCCGAGCGGCTCCGGCAAGACGACGCTGCTCTCGATCGCCGGCGGACTCGTGGAGCCGACGGAGGGGACGGCGTCCTACTCCGGCGGCTCGATGTGGCAGGGCACGGGCGACCCGCGTCCCGAGGTGGCGTTCGTCCTCCAGGTCTATGGCCTCGTGCCGATCCTGTCGGCGCGCGAGAACGTGTCGATCGCCCTGCGGGCCCGCGGGGTCGCGCCGGCCGACGCCGACGAGCGGGCCGAGGCCGCCCTCGCGCGGTTCCACATCGCCGACCTGGGCGACCGCCAGGTCGAGGAGCTCTCCGGTGGGCAGATGCAGCGCGTGGCCTGTGCCCGCGGCTTCGTCGTGGGCGCCGACGTACTCCTCGCCGACGAGCCCACCAGCGAGCTCGACGAGGCCAACCGCGGCCTGGTCCTGGCCGAGTTGCGCGCCGAGGCAGAGCGTGGCGCCGTCGTCGTGGTCGCCACCCACGACCCCGCAGTCGTCGCCGCCTGCGACCGGCACTATGCCCTCGACGAGGGCCGGCTCGTCCTGGCCGAGGCCGTGGCCGCCGCCGAGGAGCCGGCTTCCCCGGCCCAGGAGCCGGTCCCGTCGGTCGAGGAGCCGCTCGCCCGGGTCGAGGAGCCGGTCGTGCCGACCGGGGAGCCGTCTCCGGCGAGCACGACCGAACAACCCCCGAGTCGTGAGGGCGACCTGGCGGCGAGGTCGCCGTTCGCCCGGCCCCTCGAGGACGAGGGCCACGCGGGCGGACGGCATGCCGCGCGGTCGGAGGAGAGGGCGGCCGACGGCGGATGAGGCGGACCTGGCGGGGAGCGTGGGCGCGCCGGGCTGGGCTGGCCACGCTGGCGGCGATGAGCGGTGTCGTGGTGGCGGGCGCTGTGACGGTGGTGGGGTACGCCGACCACGCGGGCGCGTCGCTCATGCTGGCCGGACCCCTGGTCCTCCTGGGGCTGGTGGCGGTGCCCTCGACGGGACAGGAGCTCGGGTCGGCCCGACGTGACGAGATCGCCGTGGCCCGCCTGCGTGGGCTGCAGGGCGCCCGCCTGGTGCGGATGCTCGCGGTCGAGCCGGGGCTGGCGGTGGCGGCCGGAGGCCTGGCCGGCTTGGCCCTCGGCACCGTCGGCGTCTGGCTGACCACCCGGTCCTGGCTCGAGCACACCAGCGTCTGGCCGGGCTGGCGGGCGACCGCCGCGGCCGGGGTGCTTGTCCTGGCCACCCTGGCGGCGGTGCTGCTCGGCATGGCCCGCGCGGTCCGTGAGCCGCTCTCCGAGCAGGTCGCGCTCGCCGAGCGACCCCGTGCGATGACCACGGCCGCCACGTTCGTCAGCCTGCTGGTCGTGATGGCGGCCGCCGTCGCGACCTACCGCGCTCGGGTGACCGGTGCCCACGACCCCGACTGGGTCGTCCTGCTCGGCCCGGCGCTCGTCGCCCTGGCCTCGGGTCAGGTGGCCGTCTGGGTGCTGCGCCTGCTGACCCGGCTGCTGGTGGCACGCAGCGTGTCGAGCGGCGTCCCCCTCTACCTCGCCGTCCGCCGGCTCCGCGGCACCGCCGGCATGGCCGGCCCGGTCCGTCTCCTCGTGGCCGCGACCGTGCTCGCGACCCTGGCCCTGGCCGGCGCCGGCCGGGTCTCGACGTGGACCGAGGACACGGCCCGCCTGGAGTCCGGCGCCTCGACCGTCGTGCGCTTCGACCAGGGCGCGACCGCGGTGCTCCAGCTCACCCGGACCATCGACCCCCAGGGCAACTGGCTGATGGCCGGCGTCTTCGTCCCCGGCCGCGAGGGCGGCGCCGCGCGGCGGGCGTTCCTCGACACCGAGCGCTATGACGCCGTGGTCGGCGACCGTCTCGACGACAGCACCGGCACCTCGATGGCCGATGCCACGACCGCGCTCCGTCGCGGTGCCCAGTCGGGCGTGACCCGGGCCCGCTCGTGGGACCTGGCGATGTCGATCGCCGGCGACCGGCGCGGCGTCGAGCTGCTGCACGTCGCCGCCACGCTCGACTATCTCAACGACGCGGGCGTGGTCGCCTCGACCACGGTGCGCACGACCCTCGGCCCGGCCGGCCTGCCGCGCATGCACAGCATCGAGCTGAGGGACTGTGAGGTCGGCTGCGCCGCCACCGGCCTGACCTTCACCGAGCGGGTCGTCCGCGAGCCCGGCGGCCGGCCCGAGCCGGGCGACCTCCCCGTGCTGTTCACAAGGATCCAGCTCGGCGAGGTCGACCTCGTCGACCAGCCGTGGCGGGTGAGCGACGGGCAGGGCGGGGGAGCCGCGGTGGTCCAGGGTGGAGCGGGACTGACCGCCAGCCCGTCCCAGCGGGACGGGCAGATCGCGCTCGAGCCGGCTCCGGAGCCCCTGCCGGTGCTGACGACGCCGGGTCTCGGCTGGCCGGACGAGGGCAGGGTCGTCGACACCCCTGGGGGCGTGGAGCGGGAGGCGACGGTCGTCGGCGAGGTCGACGCGGCGCCGTTCGTCCAGGCCGACGGCGTGGTGGCCGACCTGGCCCGGGCACTCACCGCCGACCTCCCGACCATCCCCGGCGCGGAGGTGATGGTCCTGGCCCGCGAGGGCACCCCCGCCGCGATGCTCGACGCCCTCGCCGCCGCCGGCGGCAGCGCGCCCACCCCGCTGGCGGCGACGCGCAGCGAGCTCGTCGCCCGCACCGGGGCCGGACAGGCCCGCGCGTTCGCGCTGATGGCGGTGTTCTGCCTCGGGGTCGCGGTGCTCGCGCTTGCCGCGTCGGCGGCACGGCTGCGGGCGTCCTGGCGCCGCGAGGTCGCCGCCCTCCGCCTGCTCGGCATCCCGGCCCGCCAGATCCGGCGCGCCGGTGCCGTCGAGACCACGCTGCTGGCCGTCGCCGCGGTCGGCACCGGCGTCGTGGGCGGCGTGCTCGCGGTCCGGCTCCTGCTCGGCTCCCTGCCGGTCGTCCGCCTGCCCGAGCACGCCCTCGCCCTCGGGACGGCGACGCCGTGGTGGGCCGTGCTCGTCGCCGCGGGCGTGACCGTGGCCGCGCTGGCCTCCGTGCAGCGCATCGCCCGGACCGGACCCGGCGCCAGCACCGCGCCGGCGACCCTGCGCGAGGGGGTGGCGGAGTGACCATCCTCGCGACCATGCTCCGCGGGCTGCGGTCCCGTGCCCTGCTGTCGGTCGGCTCGGTGGTCCTGACCGCGCTGGCGGTGGCGTCGGCGATGCTGGGTCCGATGTTCGCCAGCGGCGTGACCCGCTCCTACCTCGTCTCCCGCCTCGAGGACGCGCCGGCCGGCCTCACCTCCACCGCGTGGTTCTTCACACCCGACCGGCTCGGCGTCCCCGCCCCCGAGCAGGACGCGGCCGCCGAGGACGCCGTGGCGGCCGTACGGAAGCTCTATCCCAACCCGCTTGCCCGCGATCAGTTCTACTGGCAGACCGACCGGTTCGACGCGCTCGGTGGCAAGGCCGCCCTCCTCGCCCGCGCGGATGCCTGCACCCACGTCCCGCTCGACTCGGGCCGGTGCCCCGACAACCCGGGCGAGGTGCTGATGAACGTCGCCGACCTGGCGATGACCGGCACCGACGTCGGCGACACCCTCGAGCTCGGGCACGGGTTCCCGGCCGTCACGGTGGTCGGCGGCTATCGCACGCCCACCAGCCCGACCTCCTTCTGGCCCCGCCCCAACCGGCTCGGCAGCGTCAAGCCGTCGGCGAACGAGAACACCGGCGTGCAGATCCCCTATGCCCCGGCCCCGCTCATCACGGTGCCGGAGGCGGTGGCGACCTGGGGGCCCGACTCGTGGGGGGTCGTCGTCGAGACCCTGGTCGACGTACCCCACGACCTCGAGCGACCCGCCCTGGACGCCGCCGTCGCCGCCAGCGCGGCGCTCGACGACGACAGCCACGCGGTCGACGGCGGCTCGATCCTCGCCGACGGCCGCGACGACCTCAGCCAGATCTCGGCCGAGTTCGAGGTGCAGCAGCGCACGGCCCGCGCCTCGATCGCGCCCGCGATGCTCTCGCTGATCCTGGTCGCCCTGGCCCTGCTCTCCCGGCTGCTGCTGTCGGCCAGCCAGCTGCGCGCGCCGGAGCTCGCGCTCGCGTCCCTGCGCGGCACGCCGACCAAGCGCATCTGGGCGCTCGGCATGGCCGAGCCCCTGCTCCTGCTGGCGATCGCCGTGCCGCTCGGGGTCGGGCTGGGCATCGGGTCGGCCGTCGGGCTGGCCCGGCTGTGGCTCGTCTCGGACCTGCCCCTGCCCGTGCCGTGGCTGAGCCTCGCCGCCGCCGCGCTCGTCACCGTCAGCGCCGTCGTGGTCGCGGCGCTCTCCGTCGGCACCGTGCTGCGGGTGTCGCTCGCGGGGCAGCTGTCCGGCATCCACCGCCCCGTCGCCACCCGTCGTGTCGTGGTCGTCGCCCAGCTCCTGCTGCTGGCCGCCGCGGTCACCGTCGTCGCGACCAAGGTCGCCGGCACGGGCTCGGGTCCCGACCTGACCGACCTGGTCCTCCCCGTCCTCCTCGGAGTGGTGGCCGGGCTCGGTGCGGCGCGAGCGGTCACCGCGGCGGCCGGCTGGTGGGCGCGACGGCGCCCCGACTCCCCGGCGCTGGCCCGGTTCGTCGCCGCCCGCGCGCTGTCGCGGCGGCGTGAGGGGACGCTCGCCGTCCTGCCGGTGACCGTGGCGATCGCGGTGGGCGTCTTCTCCCTCGGGGTGTACGACGCCGCGGCCGCCTGGCGGCTGAGCGTGGCCGCGACCAAGGCCCCGGCCGGGGAGGTGTGGAGGTCGTCCCTGCCGATCCGGACCACCTTCGACCTGACCCATCGGCTCGACCCCGACGGGCAGTGGCTGATGGCCGCGGGCCAGATGTATGCCTCCGGCGGCCGCGCGACCGTCGTCGACGCGGCCCGGCTCCCGTCGGTCGCCGCATGGCCGGACCAGTGGACGCCCGGCCTGGACGCCCAGGCCGCCGCCGACCTGTTGGCGCCCCCCGGCGTCCAGCCGACCCTCACCGGCACGAGGCTCTCGATCACCATGGACCGCGACGTGGACGCGGCCAAGCCGCTGTGGTTGGAGCTCGGGGTCTATCCCGACGAGGCGACCGTCGGCAGCCGCCTCTATCTCGGCCCGTTCCCGCCCGGCACGAGCACCCGGACGACCAGGGCCCCCCAGTGCCGCGACGGCTGCCGCTGGGAGTCGATGACGCTCGCCGGCGGCGCCGGCCTCCCGGTCGACATGGCCGGCACCGCGACGCTGCGCGACGTGACCGTCGACGGCGAGGTCCTCGACGGTGTCCTCGCCGACTCGCAGTGGGCCACGTCCCCGGGCTCGTCGGGCGACTCCCGTCCGCGCGACGTCGCGGTCGCCGGGGACGCCCTCGAGGTCACCGTCGACAGCCAGGGGCGGCCCGGGCGCGCCCGGATGATGGCGGGCGGCATCCCCGAGCTGCGCCCGGTGCTGGTCGGGCTCGACGGGCGCAACAACCTCAGGCCGGGCAAGGGGGACGGTCTCGCGTTCGACCTCACCGAGGAGGTCTTCCCGGTCCGGTCGGTCGGGCTCACCCGCAGCACGCCCTTCTTCGGGCCCGAGGGGATGCTCGTCGACTTCACGATGTTCGCGTCGGGCCGGACCGTCTATGACGACATGTTCAAGCCCTATGTCTTCGCCCGCGCCGACGCCCCGGCCGAGCTCCGGCAGGGGCTGGCCAGTCGGGGGCTCGTCCTCGTCGACACCCTCGCCGGCGAGCGGCGCACCCTGGACAACAGCGCCTATGCCCTCGCCCTGCGCCTCTACCTCATCGTCGCGGTGCTCGTGCTGCTCATGGCGTTCGCGGGGCTGGCCGTCGGGACCGCCGTGCAGCTGCCCGAGCGCCGCCGCGACGCCGCCGCGCTCCGGGTGGTCGGCGTGCGGCGCGGCCAGGTCGTCAAGGCGGCCGCCTGGGAGTTCCTCGTCGTGCTCGGCGCGGCGGCGCTCGCCGGGATCTCGGCGGGCCTGCTCGCCCAGGACATCGTGCTGCGGACGGTCACGATCGGCGTCGTCGACACCATCAGCACGCCGCCGCTGTCGACCCGCGTCGACACGACGGCGGTGGCCGCGTGGGCGGCCGGGCTCGCCCTCGCCCTGGGGACCGTCGGGCTGGTCAGCGCCGCGCTGATCGTGCGGGGCGCGCGCGGCGCGACCCTGAGGGAGAGCACCCGGTAGCCGTCGTCCACTAGCCTCCAGGTGAACCTGGAGGTACGACGTGCGCCCCACACCCCGGGCCGCGAGGGCCCTGCTCGCGACCGCCCTCTCGCTGGCACTGCTGGCCACCGGCTGCTCCGGAGGCTCCGACGGTGACGCTGACCCGTCCCCGGGTGGCACCACCTCGGCCGCACCGGCCGTCCTCGGCCCGACCCCCGCCCCCGAGATCACCGGAGAGGCCCGCAACGGCGAGCCACTCACGGGTCACGCGGGCACCTGGGGCCCCGGCCCGGTCACCCTGTCCTGGCGGTGGCTGCGTGACGGGTCGCCGATCAACGGTGCCGTCGAGCGCACCTATGAGCTCACGACCGCCGACGTCGACCACCGGATCTCGGTGCAGGTCACGGGCACCAAGCCCGGCTTCCCGTCGGTCGACCAGACCTCCCAGGCCGTCGGACCGGTCCAGCGGGCGGTGCTGCGCAGCGCCGACCCGGTGGTCGACGGCGACCCGGTCTTCGGTCAGCGCGTCGGCGTCCAGCCCCTCGACTGGGGCTCCGACGAGGTCCGCTTCCGCTACCAGTGGCTGCGCGACGGCGTCCCCGTGGCGGGCGCGACCCGACCCACCTACCGCATCGGGCTCGACGACCTCGACCGGCAGATCTCGGTCGAGGTCACCGGGCGCCTCGCCGGCTTCGACCCGGCCGTCGAGCGGTCCGCCCCGGCCGGCCCGGCCCGCACCGCGCCCTTCGTGACGACCACCAAGCCCCGGCTGACCGGCACGCCGCGCTACTACGAGTTCCTCACCGTGCCCGACCCGGGGTGGAAGCCGCGGCCCACCGCCATGTCCTACCAGTGGTTCCGCGACGGCACCGCGATGCGTGGCGTCACCGGGACGTCCTACCAGCTCCACGGCCGCGACATCGACCACCGGATCACGGTCCGGGTGACCGGCACCCGCGACGGCTTCACCCCCGTCCAGCAGCTCACGGTCCCCCGAGGGCCGGTCAAGGAGGGCGTGCTCGACCCGAGCCCCGCGCCGGTCATCGTCGGCACGCCCGAGGTCGACCGCTATCTGTCGACGACGATCGCCTCCTGGGGCCCGTCGCCGGTCAGCCTGAGCTGGCAGTGGTACCGCGGCAAGGACCCGATCGCGGGCGCCACGGACACGAGCTACCGCCTGACCGTGGAGGACCTCGGCCGGCCGATCAGCGTCCGCACGGTCGGCCGGGCGACGTACTTCCAGGACCGCACACGCGCTGCCACCGCCACGGCCAAGGTCCAGCCCGGCCTGCTCACCCGCACCCCGACCCCGCTCTACTCCGGCGTCGCGCAGGTCGGCCGGACCATCACCGCGCTGCCCAAGGAGTGGGGCCCCGGCGAGGTGCGGCTCGGCTACCAGTGGTTCCGCGGGAAGGACGCGATCAAGGGCGCGACCAAGGCCCAGTACGTCGTCAAGCCCGACGACGAGGGGAGGCGGCTGCGGGTCCGGGTGACCGGGACCCGGCACGGCTATCGCCCCGCCAGCGAGATGTCGGGTTGGACCGGGGTCATCGCGCCCGGCACCCTCACCCCGGGCCTGCCGACCATCGACGGCTTCGCGATCGTCTTCCAGACGCTCACCGTCGACGGCGGCGACTGGGGCCCCGGCGCGGTCGACCTCGCCTTCGCCTGGTTCAGCGACGGGGTCGAGATCCCCGGCGCGACCGAGGCGTCCCTGACGCTGACCGACGCCGAGGTGGGCCACACGATCAGCGTCCGGGTGACCGGGTCCAAGGGCGGCTACACCTCCGCCGAGGCCTGGTCGGCGCCCACCGGGGTGGTGCTCCCGCGCGAGCGTTGAGCCTCGACCCGGTGGGCCGAGGCCCGGACGGGAGGCGTCAGCTCCGACCGAGGAGGCGGCTGAAGAAGCCACCCTCGCTGGGCTCCTTGGGGTGGCCCGGGCAGCGCTGGGCGGAGGGCACCCGCTTCATCACCTGGTCGACGTGGCGGCCGCAGCCGGCCCAGGTGGTCTTGCCGCACCTGCGGCAACGAACGGTGTGGCACATGCTCGACGGCTCCTCGGGAATACCTAGGGGGGTATTGTTCGTTGGTCACGGTAACACCCCCTGGGGTATCTTTGACACGCCACCCGTCATGAAAGGTGTCATCCATGGCCACGACCACGCTCGGTCAGGACAACTTCGAGACCACGATCAACGAGAACGACATCGTCCTCGTCGACTGGTGGGCCTCGTGGTGCGGACCGTGCCGGATGTTCGCGCCCATCTTCGAGAGGGCGGCGGAGGACAACCCCGACATCGTCTTCGGCAAGATCGACACCGAGGCCGAGCGCGGGCTCTCCGCGGCCGCCGGCATCACGTCGATCCCGACGCTGATGGCCTTCAAGGACGGCTCGCTGGTCTTCGCCCAGCCGGGCGCCCTGCCGGCTCCGGCGCTCGCCGAGCTCGTCCAGGCGGTCCGCGACCTCGACATCGAGGCCGCCCGCCAGGCCGCCTCGGACAGGGAGTCGGCCGACCAGGAAGCCGCCACCAGCTGACTCCGGCGCAGCCGGAGCCAACCGATGGGGAGACGCCACGATGACCTTCACGCTGTCGACCACCGTGTCGACGTCCTATGACGACACGGTGGCCGCCGTGCGCGCCGCGCTGGCCGACCAGGGCTTCGGCGTGCTCACCGAGATCGACCTCAAGGCGACGCTGAAGGCCAAGCTCGACGTCGACGTGGTGCCGCAGGTCATCCTCGGCGCCTGCCGGCCCCCGCTGGCCCACGCGGCGCTCGAGGCCGACCCCTCCATCGCAGCCCTGCTGCCGTGCAACGTCGTGGTCCGCGCGGCGGGCGACGCCACCGTCGTCGAGGCCGTCGACCCCGACGCCATGATGGCGCTCGCCGACCACCCGGTGCTCCGCGAGGTTGCGGCAGATGCCAAACAGCGGCTCACGGCTGCACTAGCATCCTTGACAACAAGCCCTCAGGAGGCCTGATGCAGCTCGACCCCGACGAGATGACGCACGTCATCAACCGCATCAAGCGCGCCCAGGGCCAGCTCGGTGGCGTCCTGCGCATGCTCGAGGAGGGCCGCGACTGCGAGGCGGTGGTCACGCAGCTCGCCGCCGTCTCCAAGGCCCTCGACAAGGCCGGCTTCGCCATCGTCGCCACCGGCATCCAGCACTGCATGGTCAACCCCGACGAGACCGGCGGGGTCGACGTGAAGAAGATGGAGAAGCTCTTCCTCACCCTCGCCTGAGCTGCCGGCCGCGCGTCACGAGCCGGGGTCACCCGCCGAATTGGACCAATCGGTGCGTTTTCGCGCCCGCGGACTGCAGTTTGTGACCAATCGTGGGGGTCGCGCGCGCCGTTGTACGGCGATCGACCGCGACGTTGGGACCCCGTTCACCCGCCGTTCATCGACGTCTGTCAATATCGAAGCATGTCGATGTCTCCTCCGGTGGCGACGGACACCAGCCTCGAGCTGGCCGCCTGTGCGCCGCCCCTGCTCCATGCGCCGATCACGGCCGAGCGGGCCGACCGCGTCACGCCGCTGCTCAAGGCGCTGGCCGACCCGGTGCGGCTGCGCCTGCTGTCTCTGGTGGCCGCTCACGAGGGTGGCGAGGCCTGCGTCTGCGAGCTCAACGACGCCTTCGAGCTCTCGCAGCCGACCATCAGCCACCACCTCAAGCTCCTGCACGGCGCCGGGCTGCTCGAGCGCAGCAAACGCGGGGTCTGGGTCTTCTACCGGGTCCGCGGAGACGTGCTCGCCGACCTCGCCGCGCTGATCGGGGCGCCCCATGAGTGACACCGCACCCCGTCAGGCGCACGCCGCCGACCCCGCCGACCACGTCGCAGGGCGGCTCTCGACCCTCGACCGCCTGCTCCCGCTGTGGATCGGCCTCGCCATGGTCGCCGGACTGGTGCTCGGCCGGGTCGTGCCGGGTCTGGGCTCGGCGCTGTCGGCGGTCGAGGTCGACGGCATCTCGCTGCCGATCGCGCTCGGGCTGCTCGTGATGATGTATCCCGTCCTCGCCAAGGTTCGCTACGACCGGCTCGACACGGTCACCGCCGACCGGCGGATGCTGGTGTCCTCGCTGGTGCTCAACTGGCTGGTCGGACCGGCACTCATGTTCACCCTGGCGTGGCTGATGCTGCCCGACCTGCCGGCCTTCCGCACCGGCCTGATCATCGTCGGGCTGGCCCGCTGCATCGCGATGGTGATCATCTGGAACGACCTCGCCTGCGGCGACCGCGAGGCCGCCGCCGTCCTCGTCGCCCTCAACTCGATCTTCCAGGTGATCGCGTTCGCGGCCCTGGGCTGGTTCTACCTCCAGGTGCTACCCGGCTGGCTGGGCCTCGACACCGCCCACCTCGACGTGTCCGCCTGGGCCATCGCCCGGTCGGTGCTGATCTTCCTCGGCATCCCGCTGCTGCTCGGCTACCTGTCCCGGCAGTACGGCGAGCGCCACCGCGGCCGCGACTGGTATGAGTCCCGCTTCCTGCCCCGGGTCGGCCCGTGGGCGCTCATCGGCCTGCTCTTCACCATCGTGGTGCTCTTCGCGCTCCAGGGCGAGCAGATCACCAACCGGCCCTGGGACGTGGCCCGGATCGCGCTGCCGTTGCTCGTCTACTTCGCGGTCATGTGGGGCGGCGGCTACCTGCTCGGCAAGGCACTGGGCATGAGCTATGAGCGCACGACGACCCTCGCGTTCACCGCGGCCGGCAACAACTTCGAGCTCGCGATCGCGGTGGCCATCGCCACCTTCGGGGTCACCTCCGGCCAGGCGCTGGCCGGTGTCGTCGGCCCGCTCATCGAGGTGCCCGTGCTGGTCGGGCTCGTCTATGTCTCCCTCGCGCTGCGCGACCGCTACCCCCACCAGAAGGGAGCCACCCGATGACGGAGACCTCGCCGGGCCGGGAGCGGCCCACGGTGCTGTTCGTCTGCGTGCACAACGCCGGCCGCAGCCAGATGGCCGCCGGCTGGCTGCGCCACCTGGCCGGCGACGCGGTCGACGTGCGCTCGGCCGGGTCCGCGCCCGCCGAGACGATCAACCCCGTCGCCGTGCAGGCGATGGCCGAGGTCGGCATCGACATCACCGAGGCCGTCCCGCAGCTCCTGTCGACCGAGGCGGTCAGGGCCTCCGACGTCGTGGTCACGATGGGCTGCGGCGACGCCTGCCCGTTCTTCCCCGGGAAGCGCTATGAGGACTGGGCCCTGGACGACCCGGCCGGCCAGGGCATCGACGCCGTACGCCCGATCCGCGACGCCATCCGCCTCCGCGTGGAGGAGCTCATCGCCTCCCTGAGCTAGGGAGTAACAAATCCCCTTCGCCGCCGTCAGCCCAGCTCGAACAGGCAGAACGGGTGGCCGTCGGGGTCGAGCATGACGCGGACGTCCTCCTGGGGCTGGTAGGCCGCGAGGCGGCCGCCGAGAGCCTCCGCCCGGGCGACGCCGCGGTCCAGGTCGCTCACGCCGATGTCGAGGTGGGCCTGCATCTGCTGCTCCCCGACGCTCGCGGGCCAGGCCGGGCGGACGTGGTGTCGCTCGAGCTGGAAGGCCAGGCCGTGGCCGCCCCCGGGCGGCTTGATCTTGACCCAGCCCGGTTCGTCGTCGATGACCTCCCACCCGAGCAGCTGTGTGTAGAACGCCCCCAGTGCCTGCGGCTCGGGACTGCCGAGCACGGTCGAGGAGATGCGGAGCTCGAGACCACCCATCCACCCACCCTAGGGACCGGCCGCCTCCCGGAACAGACGCCGTTGGTCCTCCGTCGACGTGACCTCCAGCCGGAGCGGCCAGACCACCTCGTGCGGGACACCGAGCCTCGTCAGCGTCACCTGGACCTGGGGGAGCAGCCAGACCTGGCGCTCCAGCGCGGCCCGCTCGGACGCCGTCCGGGTGCACAGCCACACGACCGGCCTGCCGTCGCGGTCGGGCAACCAGTGCCCAGCCTCGACACCCCACGAGCCGAGGGAGGCGACCATCGGCATGATGGCCTCATCGACGAGCCTGCCCACCCGGTCGGCGTCCACGTCAGCGACGTTAGCCCGGCCCTGGTTGCCCCGACCGGGCCGCGATCCGGGGTGGTCTAGACCACTCCGTCGCCCGCGCGTACTGCCCGTTGGGCACGACCGACAGCCGGGACAATGCCGTGTGATGACTGGGCTTGCGACGACGACCGGCGCCCTGCGCCGGCGCCTACCGGCGTGGACCGGCCTCCTGCTGACGGCCGCGATGCTGCCGCTGATGGCGGCACCCGCCGCCACCGCATCCGGCTGGCAGCAGCACGGCTCCGTCGACGTCAGCGCCCGGCCGGCGCGGGTCGAGGCCGGCGAGAGCGCCGTGGTCCGCGGCACCGCCGAGGGGTACGACGCGGGCAGCCCCGTGCTGCTGCGGCGCCACCTCGTCGGAGGATGGTCGACCACGCAGCAGACCCGCCTGGACCGGGACCTCGGGTTCCGGTTCGTCGTCACGCCACCGAAGGGTCACCAGCGCTACCGCGTCGTGGTCCAGGACCGCGCGCACTCCTGGTCCGCCGGGGCCGAGACGACCGTCGACGCGCTCTGGACCCCCACGCTCTCCGCCACCGCGCACTGGACGCGCACCACGGGCGGTGTCCGCATCCTGCACGTCGAGGGGGACACGTCCTACCGAGGCAGTGACCGGCTGTCGGTGCAGTGGCAGACCGACGACGGCCGCGGCTGGACTGTCGACTCGCTGCTCCCGGTGCGCAGGGGCCACTTCGAGGGCGACGTGGCGGTGTGGCCGGGGACGTCCGCGCGGGTCCGCCTGCCCGGCGACCAGGTCGCTCGCCGGGGCGCCGCGGACGCCGTACGCGTGCCGGACCTGCCGCCGGCGACGCTCGTCCTCGACGACGCGGCCGGCTCCGGGGACCCCGACGCCACCGCCTTCCAGGACCTGGTCATCGACCTCCCGGCGCACCAGGTCGTCACGCTGAAGGGGCTCACCTCCGAGATGGTCGACGCCGTCCGCGCACCGTCCGGGACGGCCCTCACGGTGCGCGACCCGGAGGGCCTGGACTTCGTCGACGTCACCACGAGGTCGGCCGGCCGCTACCTGATCGACCGCAACGCCAGCGGGGGGACCGTCTATGCGTCGACGCCGAAGGTCGTCCGTGGCCAGGTCGGCACCCCGCTGAGCCCGACCCGCGACGTGCCGGGTCAGTACCTCCGGGTCCTCTTCGCTGGCGTCGCCGGCGAGTTCGTCGCCGGCACGCCCTCCTTGCTCTTCGCCCCGGACGGCTCGAGCCTCGCGGAGACCATGTCCCCCTCGGCCGCGCGCTTCGTCTACCGCCTGCCCAGGGACGGCGACTACACCTGGCTCGACTACGACGACTCCGGCGACGCCCCGGTGTTCGACCTGGCGGAGGTGCCGCAGCAGACGGCCACGATCGACGGGCCGCAGGTGCACGTGGGCTTCGGCGTCCCGAGCTTCGTCGTCGTGCCCGCGACGGCCGGGCACGCGTTCATGCCGGACCGCGCCTCGTGCCGGCAGGTCAGCTATGCCTGGACGCTCCTTCCCCCGGACGGCGAGACCGACCAGCTGCGGCCCGACCTGATGCCCCGGGCGGACGGTGACTTCCTCTTCTATGTCACACCCGAGCACCCCGGCACCGACGCCCTCGGCTTCGTCTCGACCCCGACATTCGCCCTGGGCGCGGACGGCTCTGCCGTCTCGCGGTCCACGGCCGACCTGGGCTGTGCGGCCTACCGCGCGACCCTGACCGGGACGGCCGGGCAGCTCGTCCGGCTGGGCTCGACGCCCGGCGACTTCACACCCGCGCTGTTCGACCACACCGGGTTCGAGCTGCTCCCCGTCGGCTGGCACACCTGGCGGCTCCCGGCCGACGGCACCTACTCGGTGCGGTTCGCCCCCCGGGGCTCGGACCCGGGGGAGGCGTGGACCGGCAGCTTCTCCGCCGTGACTCCGGCCGTCGTCGAGGTCGACGCGGTCGGCAAGGTCGTGCCGGTGACCCTCGGGACCGCGGGGGGCCACCTCCTGGCCCACCTGGCCGTCCCCGCGGGGCAGAACTACCGCGCCTACTTCGACCCCGGCACCCTCTCCGGAGGGGTCGCCACCATCGCCACGGCGTCGGGAGACCGGCTCCGCTCGTTCAGCGTCCTCGAGCCGACGGCCTTCGTCGGGACCACAGAGCCCGGCGGGCTCTACCTGTCGCTGGCGTCCACCGACCCCTCGGCCACGGGCACCGCCACCATCCGGCTCGTCCGGATCGGCTGACCCGAGGGGGCACTCGGGGCCCGGACCGGCGACCGCTGCAGCCTAGCGGCGGTCTGGACGTCCGCGACCCACCCGCGCCGGCGCGCAACCGGATCGGCGCTGCGGGCGTCTCCAGGGCAAGGGGGTGGACGGGATGAGACGTCGTCTGACGGGGCAGAGGCACACGAGGCTGGTGGCGCTGGTCGCGACCGCGGTCCTGGCGCTGGCCGGGACGACCGCGTGCGAGCAGCAGGTGGCCGACGACCGGCCGGCGGCGGGGTCGGAGCCGGCGGGGGGAGCCACGGCGAGCCCGGCGGGGCAGGAGGCCACGCCGCTGACGGTCTCGGGCTCGGGGGTCGAGGACCTCCCGTTCGGCGCCGACGTCGACGAGGTGCTCAACGCGGTCGCGGGCCGCTTCGGCGGACCGGACTTCACCGCGGGGCCGGAGCACTACTTCCGGATCGAGGGCAGCGACGACTGGTTCGAGGTGCAGGACGACCCGATCTCCCCGAGCTGGCAGTTCCCGATGACCTCGCTCGCCTGCTGGGCGGTCCAGGGCGCCGAGCGGCCGGGCGCCCTGTGCCTGGTGTTCGGCGGTGACGACGCGAGCAGCCTCCGGCTGCGCGGCTGGGAGCTGTCGAGCTACCAGCGCTGGCCCGGGTTCGACGCGCTCGGCGCCGACGAGCTGGCCGACGTACGCCTGGCGGACACCGGCATCGGGCTCGGCGCCGGCTGGAAGCAGCTGCGCACGGCCTACCCGGACATCGCCGTGCACGGCGCCGAGGGTGCGTCCCTCGGCGTCCAGGACCTCCCGTGGGACGGCATCTCCGACGGCGTCGCCGCCTGGCGGCTGTCCGGCACGTGGAACTTCCAGGACCCGACCCACGTGCCGCGCGGCGCGGTGGTCACCCGGCTCTCCGCCGGCGACGGCCCGGAGCCCGGCTGCTGCTGAGGTCCGACGGTCGTCAGCCTCGGCGCACCGCACGGACCACCGCGTCGGACCCGCTCCCCGCCGGGCTGCGAGAATGGCGGCATGCGTACGACGATCGCGGCCGCGGCGGCCCTGTGCCTGCTCCTGGCTGGCTGCTCCTCGGGCGACGGGTCGCCGGACGCGGCCCCCGGGTCGACGCCGGCGACGTCGGGGTCGACCGCGTCGTCCGGCGAGTCCGCGTCCTCCGGTGGCGTCGAGGTCGACGAGAACGGGGAGCCGGACCCGTGCTCGCTGCTCTCGCACGACGAGGCCGAGGGACTCGCCGGTCGGACGGTGGGCGACGCGAGGCCCACGATGTCGGCGTCGCTGCTGGTGTGTCAGTGGCTCGCCGAGGACGGACTGTTCGTCCAGGTGCAGACCGCTCCCTCGCCCGAGTGGGCCCTGGCCCTTCCCGAGATCGTCCGCATCGTCCAGGAGTCGGGCGACTTCGCCGGCACCCCGACCCTGGCACGCCTGCGCAAGGCCGGCGCGATGATCGAGGCCGGCAAGGTGCTCTCGTCGACCAAGGCGTGTGCCCTGTTCTCCGAGCTCCTCGAGCTCCAGGGACGTCCGCCCGGCACCACGCGGACGGTCAACCTGATCCCCACACGCAAGGACCCGCAGGCGGTCAGCGGCCAGACCTGCAGCGCCGGCCGCTTCACCTCGGTGATGGTCGGCAACCGGCTCGGCCTCGACGGCCGCGTCCCCGTCACCCAGGTGGCTCGCGCCACGATGCGCGTCCACCAGCGGGCGCTGACCGGCTGAGTCTCGCCACCCCCGCGAGCGACTCAGCGGGTCAGCGGTCGGCGGGCTCGGCGTCGTTGGCGCAGCGGAAGCCGACGTTGGCCGACGTCGAGTCGGGCGTGTTCCCGCTGCGGGCCGCGACGCGGTAGCGGTGGCAGTAGGAGCTGTGGCACAGATAGGACCCGCCGCGCATCACCCGGCGCTCCCCGTCGTCGGGACCACGAGGGGCGTGCTCCGGCGACTCGTCGTAGTAGGTCGCGGAGAACCAGTCCTCGCACCACTCCCACACGTTGCCGACGACGTTCCAGAGCCCATAGCCGTTGGGCTCGAACGAGCGCACCGGCGCGGTGGTGAGCCAGCCGTCCTCGCAGGTGTTCGCCACCGGGAAGTGCCCTTGGAAGATGTTGAGGCGCCACTCGCCGTCGGGCTTGAGGGTGTCGCCCCACGGATAGCGGGCGCCGGGCAGCCCCCCTCGGGCGGCGTACTCCCACTCGGCCTCCGTCGGCAGCCGCTTGCCCGCCCAGCCGGCATAGGCGCGGGCGTCGTTCCACGTGACGTGCACGACCGGGTGGTCGGGGTGGTCGTCGATCCCGGACCGCCGGCCGCCGGGGTGGCGCCAGTCCGCGCCGCGCACCGCGACCCACCAGGGTGCGGCGTCGAGCCGGTGCAGGACATGCCGGGCCTCGGCACGCACGGCCAGGTGGAAGACGGCGCCGACGCCGAGCTGCTCGGCCTCCGTGACGTGCCCGGTGGCGTCCACGAAGGCCGCGAACTGCTCGTTGGTCACCGCGGTCTCGTCGAGCCAGAAGTCGTCGAGCCGCACCTCGTGCACCGGCCACTCGCCGTCGCCCCGGTAGCCCTCACCGAAGGGGTCGCCCATCGCGAACGTGCCTCCCGGCACGAGCACCTGGCCGTCCGTGCGGCGGACACCGTCGAAGGACACCGTGCGCCGAGCACGCCCCGGTTCCGGCCAGACGAGACCACCCCCGCAGCAGGACGTCACGATGAGGACTCTCGGGTGACGGAGAGACCACGCATCGCGCGAGTGTAGGCCCAGGTGGCCATGTCCGTTCCCCGACGGAGGCGGCTCAGCCGGTGACCACGGCGAGCCGGAGCTGGGCGCCTCCGGCGAAGCCGCCGACGAGTGCCGGACCGTCCGGGGCGTCGCCGAGCCGACGCATGACGGTCAGCTCGACCCCGTCCCCGGAGACGGTGGTGCGGTCGGAGGAGTCGACGGCCCGGACCGGGGACGACGGGTCGTGAGCAGGGGTGGCGGCGGCGCCCTCGCCCCGGGCCGTCACGACCGGCTCGCGCACCACCTCGGAGCCGTCGGCGTGCCGCAGCGTGAGGGCGGCCTGCTCCCCACCCGTGCGGATGGTGTCGAGGACGGTGGCGAGGAAGACCGGGTCGGCGCAGGCGTCATAGACCCACCGCTTGCCCAGGACCGAGTGCTCCATGGTGCCGACGAGCGCGTCGTCGGCGTCGTCGAGCGGCGCGCCACGGTAGGTCACCGGGACGAAGAGCGTCGACCCGCCGGCCGAGCCGAACAGGAAGCACTCGATGCCGACCTCCCCGGCCGGGTCGTCGAGCCGGAAGCTGCCGACGGGTCCTCGCTCGCCGACCTGCTCCGACCACGGCCGGGGCGGGAGCCAGGGCTCGATGAGCTCGTCCTTGCGGGGCGTCAGGGTCGCTTCGTGGAGGAGGGCCATCCCGACAACCTAGCCAGGGTCCAGATGACCGGCCGACTACCGATGTCCGTGGCGGCGATCAGGCGGATCCTCAACAGGAAGAGCAGCACTCTCCCGAGGAGTCACCATGTCCCGACCCGACACCGTCGCCCTCGCCGCCGACCACGGCCTCGGCACCGTCCGCACCATGCCCCAGTTCCGCACCCACATCGCGCAGGGCCCGCTGACCGACGCGCAGCGCAGCCTCGTGCTCGACCAGGCCGAGATCCTGCTCGGCGAGGTCTATGCCCACCTCCCGCTGAAGCGCGCCATGCACGCGGTCGACCCGCTCCAGGCGCTCCGCCTGCTGCGGCACCGGCTCGGCGACCTCACCGAGACCGAGTTCCACGTCCAGATGCAGCGCATCTTCCTGGGCCTCCACGACCTGCACACCAACTACATCCTGCCGTCGCGCTATGCCGGCTTCGCGTTCCTCGGGATCTTCCTCGAGCGCTGCGTCGACAACGGCCGTACGGCGTACCTCGTCACCAAGACCTTCGACCACATCACGGGCGACCCGCAGCTCAAGGCGGGTGTCGAGGTGACGCACTGGAACGGCACGCCCATCCAGCTCGCCGTCGAGGCCAACGCCGCGCGCGAGGCCGGCAGCAACAAGGCCGCGCAGCTGTCCCAGGGCCTGCAGAACATGACCCTCCGCTCGATCAACATGTCGCTGCCGCCCGACGAGGACTGGGTCGACGTGACCTACAAGGTCGACGGGGCGACGCACGAGACCCGGGTCCCGTGGCGGGTCTTCGAGTCCGCCACCGAGGTGACCACGCCGGGCTCCCTGCCCGCGCTGCCGAGCGGCGTCGAGGTCGGCGCCCGGCACCTGGTGGGCATGGACCTGCGCACCGAGCTCACCCGGCGGGTCAAGCGCCGGCTGTTCGCGCCGGCGTCGCTGAGGCCGGGGCCCGGCGCCGCGGGCGCCAAGCAGGCCGCCAAGGGCGGACGCCGGGCGCGCGCTGCCGCACCGCAGGGGGCCGGGCCGGTGCCGACCAACCGGCCCGACGAGCTCAAGGCCCGCATCGTCGACACCCCGAGCGGCACGTTCGGCCACCTGCGGATCTTCAGCTTCCACATGGCCGACCAGAACATCAACGGCTTCATCGACGAGGTGATCCGGCTGCTCGGCGTGCTGCCGCCGGACGGGCTCGTGCTCGACGTGCGCGGCAACGGCGGCGGCTATGTCATCGCGGCCGAGTTCCTGCTGCAGCTGCTCGGCCCGCGGCGGGTCACGCCGGAGCCGTTCCAGTTCGTCACGACGCCCGGCACGACCGACATGGCGACGCGGGTGGCGGACTATGGCGAGTGGAAGGCGTCGCTGGAGGAGGCGGTGACCACGGGGGCGGCCTACTCGACCGCGTTCCCGCTCTATGGCGCCGACGTCGTCAACAGCGTCGGGCAGGTCTATCAGGGACCGGTCGTGCTGGTGACCGACGCGCAGTGCTACAGCGCGTGCGACATCTTTGCGGCCGGCTTCCAGGACCACGAGATCGGGCCCGTGCTCGGCGTCGAGGGCAACACCGGTGCCGGCGGGGCCAACGTCGTCACGCACGAGGACCTGCGCACGGAGTGGACCGGCAGCGCCCTCAAGCAGCTGCCCAAGGGCACGCAGATGCGGGTCGCCCTGCGCCGCTGCCTCCGGGTCGGCACCCGGATGGGCCAGCCGGTCGAGGACCTCGGCGTGGTGCCAGACTCGCTGCACGAGCTGACCAAGCGCGACCTGCTGGAGGAGAACGCCGACCTGATGGCCGCCGCCGGCGCCCTGCTGGCCGCGCGCCAGTCGCGGACGCTGCGCTTCACGGCCGCGGCGGCCGGCGCCGCGAAGCGCAAGCTCACCGTCACGACCGCGTCGGTCGCGAGCATCGACGTCTATGTCAAGGGCCGCCCGGTCGCGACGACGGCCACGTCCGACGGCACCACCCAGCTGACCGTCCCGGCCGGGGCAGGTGACCTGGTCAGGGTCGAGGGCTTCGACGCAGCCGGGACCCTGGTCGCCGCGAGCCAGCAGGAGGTGTGAACCCGCAGGGGTGAATGCCGTCCGCCCCCTGGGGGTACGGGTCGTCCATGAGGCTGCTGCTGATCATCATCGTCGTGCTCGTCGTGGTCGGTGTCGTCATGATGCTGGCTCGAGGCCGCGGTCGGCGCCTCTAGACGTTCCCAGACGTCCGCCGCAGGGCGGATCGTGTGCCTTCTCGTGCCGGGGGGTCGAGAAGCGGCGGAGCCGGGGTCGAGGCCACGGGCGGCGTTCCCCCAACTCCTGCTGGGTTGTGGTGGGTGTGTGACCGGTATACCGGGCACTCACCCACCGCAACAGCGCACCAGTCCCCACAACCGCGCGGCAGTTGGGGGCGGGGCCGGGACGACCCTGGGGTCACTCCGGGTGGGTCACGCCGAGCGGGTCACTCCGGCGGCGCGACCCACTGCACGAGCTGCCACACGATCCCGTTGGGGTCGGCCAGCTGGCAGAACCGCTCGCCCCATGGCTCGGTCTCGGGCGGCGTCAGCACCCGCGCGCCCGCCGCGCTGATCCGGGCGAACTCGGCGTCCAGGTCGTCGACCACCAGCGCGATGAGCAGGCCCTGACCGGCGGAGCCCGCGACCTCGGCCGGCTTGAACGACGCCAGCCCCGTGCGCAGGAAGATGACGTTGACCCCGGCAGAGGGGTGCTCCAGTGACGCGAAGCCGTCGGCCGACATCGCCTCGGTGAAGCCGAAGTGCTCCTGGGCGAAGGCGGCCGAGGCCTCGACGTCGGGGACGTTGAGCGAGAGTGCGGTGGCGGTGACCTGCATGGGACCTCCTCAGAGAAACTATGTACGGCGTACAACGTAATAGGATGACTTCGAGTTCCCGGAGGAGGACCCAGCCTTGTCGAGCCCGTTGATCGACCTCCTCTGGCGCGACCACCCCGACGCCCCGCAGCGGGGCAGGCGTGGGCCTCGGTCGCGCGTCTCGACCGGCGCCGTGGTGGACACGGCGCTCGGGCTCGCCGACGACGAGGGCCTGTCGGCGGTGACGATCCGCGCCCTGGGAGAGGCGCTCGGAGTGTCGACGATGTCGGTCTACACCCACGTCGGCAGCCGCGACGACCTCCTCGTGCTGATGGTCGACGCGGCCCACGCACGGATGGCGCTGCCCGCGCTGGGGCGGGCGGGCTGGCGGACGCGCGTACGACGGGTGGCGGACGCCAACCTCGCGCTGCTGCGGCGCCGGCCGTGGCTGCTGGACGTCTCGGACGACCGCGTGGTGCTCGGGCCGGGCACGATCGCGAAGTACGACCACGAGCTGCACGCCTTCGACCCGATGGGGCTCGACGACGTCAACCGCGACGCGGCGCTCACCTTCGTCCTGGACTTCGTCCGCGCCGCCGCCCGGGCCCAGCGACCGGACCCCCGGCGGGACCAGATGGCCGCCGTCTGGGCCGAGTCCGGCGCGCGGCTGGCGGCCTACCTCGGCGACGACCACCCCCTGGCCCAACGCGTGGGAGCCAGCGCGGGCGAGGCGATGGACGCGGCCTACAGCCCGGACCACGCCTGGGAGTTCGGCATCGGCCGCGTCCTCGACGGGCTCGCCGCGCTCGAGAGGGAGTGACTCCACCGAGGTCCAGCGTGCGACCGGTGTACGACGGGCGCGGACGTGGCTAGAGTCCCGGCCACGGTGGGCCCTGCACCGAGACCTCGCTCGCCGGACCGGTATGAGCGGCCTCCTCGTGACCAGGAGTGGCCCATGAAGATCCGTCTCCGCCCCTTCGCTCGCACGGTGGCCGTCGCCGCACTCGCGGCGTCGCTGACGCTGAGCGTCCCGGCCACCGCCGAGAGCCCCGGCGCGCGGGCGGGCAGCCCGCAGCAGGGGCCGGTGCTGACGCCGCCCGCCCTCCGACAGCTCCTGCTCGCGCAGGCACTGCCGACCACGGAGCTCATCCCCACCACGGCGACGTCGCATCCGTGGAACGGCGCCGCCTGGCAGAACAAGCCGATCGACCTGAGCCGCTGGGGCTATGTCGAGGAGGAGTACTACCTCTCGGGCACCTCCCACGTCTACGACTGGATCCCCGGCAGCGACTACGCCACCCGGGTGCTGGCCAGCGGCGACTACACGACGCGCCTGGACGTGCGTCGGCCGAGGAACATGCACGACTGGTCGGGCACGGTCGTCGTCGAGGTCATCAACATGAGCGCCGGCTATGACTGGACGGCGATCTGGTCCTCGCTGTGGCAGCGGGTCCTGCACGACAAGGACATCTATGTCGGCATCACCTCCAAGCCCAACGTGCTGCCGGGGCTCGAGGCCTTCGACGCAGCGCGCTACAACCGGCTCTCGTGGGCCAACCCGCTGCCCGCGGACCAGCAGACCTGCGGCTCCCTGCCCGGCGACCCCGGCTATGACCCCAACCTGTCCAGGCTCTATGAGAACGGGCTGGTCTGGGACGTGCTCAGCCAGGCGGGCCGGCTGCTGAAGAGCACGCGCCCGGACAACCCCCTGGGCCGGCCGGCGCGCCAGGTGATCCTGTCGGGGGAGTCGCAGAGCTCGAGCTTCCTGCTGACCTACTACCGCTACTTCAGCCGCAGCGCGGTGCTGCCGTCGGGCCGGCCGTTCTTCGACGCCTACTTCGCCGAGACCCAGGTCGGCATCCACTCCGACCTCGGCGGGCTCATCCCCGGTGACCGGATCAACCAGTGCGCCCAGGCCCTGCCGGACGACGACCCCCAGGACACGACCTTCCCGCAGCGGAGCGTGCCGTGGATCGGGATCAACTCCGGCTGGGACTATCCGGGCGTCCGCGGCTGGACCGCGCCGCCGGACTCCAACACCCGGACCAACAAGGTCCGCTTCTGGGAGCTGGCGGGGAGCAACCACGGCTGGGAGTGGCAGTACCTCTACGGCGACGCCAACGCCACCGACCTGCTCAAGGCGGGATTCTGGGACCCCGCGACCTATGACTGGTCGTGTGGACCGAACAACCCGGAGGTGCCGTTCTGGATGGCCGAGAAGGCCGCCTACGAGCAGCTGAAGCGCTGGGCGGCCGGCGGCCCGCCGCCGGCGCGGGCGCCGCGCATCCTCACCCACGACACGGGCACCATCGACACGACGCTCTACGACGGTCTCGGCAACGCCCAGGGCGGCATCCGGTTCCCCATGGTCGAGGTGCCGGTCGCGAGCTTCGGCCCTGGGCAGTATGCACTCACCGGCGACTGCGCCGACCAGATCAAGCCGTTCGACGCCACCACGCTCGCCTCGCTCTACCCGACGCGGGCCGACTATCTGCGCAGCTACCGCCGGGCCACGCTCGACCTCCTGGCGGACGGCTTCATCCTGCGGGAGGACGTCAGACCGCTGCTGGCCCTGGCCGCGCGCGTGACGTCGATCCCGGCCCAGGGGAGCTGACCGGCCGGGAGTCAGTCTCCTGGTGCGTACGACGCAGCAGGTGCGCCGTACGCATCAGGAGACGAGCACCCCACGATCACAGCTCCCGCTCGTAGGCGAGCATCAACGGGCCGCCGTCGCCCTCGGTGCGACGGAAACCGGCGGCCGCATAGAGCCGCTGGGCGAGCACGTCCTCCTCGCTGGTGACCAGGAACGCATAGTCGGCGCCCCGGTCCCGAGAACCGCGGATGGCCTCGGTGATGAGCGCGCGTCCGAATCCCTGGCCACGCCGGTCGGGCACGACGTAGAGCTCGGCCAGGTAGGCCTCGGAGCCACCGCTCCACAGGGACGGGGCCAGTCGGACCACGGCGACGCCGACGGCCACGCCGGAGTCGGGATCCTGGGCGAGGAACACGACCAGGTCCCCGCCGCCCACCAGCTCCTCGAGCCGGGCCGCGAGCTCGGCCGGTGGCGGCGACGGCTCGTCGTACTCGACGTTGAAGTCGTGCAGGAGCTGCGCCGCGGCCTCCAGCCCGCCGGGGTCCGAGGCCGCGACCGTCTCGACCACGCGGGCCTCAGCGCTCCTCGACCCGCCGCAGCACGGTCTCGAACTGCTTGCCGAGGGTCCGTGCGCCGACGAGCGGGATCAGGAAGGCGAGCGCCCGGGCCAGCAGCGACTTGGGGACGCGGTTGAGGGTGACGTGGAGGTCGGTGCCGTCGCCCGCGGGCACGAGGCGGTAGTGCCAGCCGCTGCCGACCGCCCAGAGGTTGGAGTCGAGCGTCTCGATGGTCACGGTGCCCGCCTCGGGCTCCCACGAGTAGCGCTCGCGCTCCCATCCCATGCTCGTCCCCTCGGTCACCTCCGCCCAGTTGTCGCCCTGGTCGTGGACGGTGAAGTGCGCCTCGTCGACGTTGGGCCACCAGCGCGAGCGGTCGGGCCCGAAGTCGGTGATCACGGCCAACGTGTCGCTGGGCGACAGGGTCGTGTGGACGGTGAAGCGGGTGGTTGCCATGGGGGTCTCCTTCGCGGGGCGGAGGCTGGCCGTCGCGACCATCATCCGCCCCGGGCGAAACGCCGGCTCCCCGGCGCGGGTCAGCCCGGGCCGAGCGGGTGGGCCAGGTCGTACGCGCGGGAGAGCTTCTGTGGCACCACCATCCGCCACGCGTCGACGACGAGCTCGCGCGCCTCGGTCGGGTCGAGCGCCGCGAGGTTCGACTCGACCCAGTGGAAGCGCAGGTCGGAGGCGATCGGCATGACGAACTTGTCGGGCTCGCTCGCGACCAGCGCCTCGCGCTCGTCCTTGGGGAAGGCGAACCCCATCATGGTCTCGTCGAGGGAGAACGCGACATAGACGATCTGGCCGACGCGGAACTTCAGCCGCCCGCGCACATAGACCCGGTAGGACCGCTCCAGCTCGGCGCCCAAGGGACTCACGTCGTCGACCACCGCCACGGTCACCCCTCCCGTCCTGCGGCCGGCACCCCGCTCAGGATCAGCGCGGCGTCCTCGTTGTCGGGGTCGAGCTCCAGCGCACGCTCGAGGAGGCGCCTCGCCTCGACGGGGTCGCCCTCGACCTGGTGTGCCCAGCCGGTCATGGTCCACGCCGCCGACGAGTCGGGGCGCAGGTCGGTCCAGAGGCCGAGCAGCGGTCGCACCAGGTCGGTGCGGTGCAGCTCGATCGCTCCCCAGACGGCGTCGGCGAACTCCTCGTCGTCGGGGTCGACGTCGCCCTCCTCCTGGGCGGTCAGCC
>JAXLSP010000008.1:0-115072 GCA_046330515.1 Nocardioidaceae bacterium
GGCGTCGGAGCTGATCATCGGCACCTGTCCGGCGGCCAGCCGGCGCATCGGGTCACGGAGCGGGAGCACGGCGCGGCGCACCTCCGCGATCTCGCGCTTGAGGGTGTAGATCCGCTCCGAGTCGCGCGTGCGCCGCTCCGAGAACACCGAGCCCTCGACCTCGTCGACGTCGACCTCCAGCGACGCGGCGACGCCCTCGTAGCCGTCGACCACGAGGTCGCACACGGCATAGACCACCGCCGACGGCCCATAGCGCAGCACCTCGGAGCGGTCCTCGAGATAGCGACGGGTGCCGTGCAGCTCCGAGCCCTGGCCGTGCCGCACGGTGATGACGAAGTCGTCGCCGACGAAGATGTTGATCTCGCCGGTCTCGACGGCGTCGTACTCGTCGACGTACCACAGCGTCTTGACCGTGAAGAACAGCGAGTCCTCATAGTGCTCGAGCTTGGGTCGCTGGTGGGCGTTGACGGCGTCCTCGACGGCGAGCGGGTGCAGCCCGAACGCGACCGCCACGTCCTCGATCTCGACCTCGGTCGGGTCGTGCAGGCCGACCCAGACGAAGTCACCCTCGCCGCTGAGCCCCGCACGGACCTCGTGCAGGTCGCTGACCGAGCAGGTCAGCGGGACGCGCCTGCCCTGGCGGTAGAGCGCACTGTCCACGATCACAAGCCGAGGCTAGTGCCTGCGTCACGCACGTGGCCGGTCGACGCGGCTAGAGTCGAGCACCATGGCGACGCTCCTGCTCGTGCGCCACGGGCGCACCCAGGCCAACACGGCCGGCGTGCTCGCGGGCCGCACCGGCGGCGTGCGGCTGGACGACCTGGGCCGCGCGCAGGCACAGCGGGTCGGAGCCCGGCTGGGCGGCGTGCCCCTGGCGGCCCTGGTGTCCAGCCCGCTCGTGCGCTGCCGGCAGACCGGCGAGGCGATCCTCGCGGCGCAGCAGAGCCCGCCGGCGCCGACCGTCGAGCGGGCGCTGACCGAGTGCGACTACGGCGACTGGCAGGGCCGGCCCCTGCGCGAGCTCGCCAAGGAGAAGCTCTGGCACACCGTGCAGGTGCAGCCGTCCGCGGCCGGCTTCCCGGGCGGGGAGACCCTGCCCGACATGCAGGCCCGGGCCGTGTCCGCCGTACGTCGCCACGAGGCCGCCGTCGTGGCCGAGCACGGGCCGCACGCCGTGTGGGTGGCCGTCAGCCACGGAGACGTCATCAAGGCCGTGCTGGCCGACGCCCTCGGTCTGCACCTCGACCTGTTCCAGCGGATCCAGGTCGACCCGGCGTCGGTGTCGGTGGTGCGCTACACGCCCGACCGGCCCTATGTGCTGGGCATGAACACCCACGAGGGCGCCCTCGACTGGACCGCCGCCAAGCCGCCCGCCCGGCGCCGCCGGGGCGCGGAGGTGGGCGGGGGAGCCGGCCCCGAGAAGGCCCCGTCCCGGCGCAGCCGCGGCTGACCCGGTCGTTGTCGACCGCGACATAAGGTGGAGCCCATGCCCGTGCTGCACAGCTTCGACCCGCCCGAGCGCTTCGTCGTCGGCACCGTGGGCGAGCCGGGGTCGCGGACGTTCTTCCTCCAGGCGCGGGCCGAGAGCCGGCTGGTGAGCGTCGCCTTGGAGAAACAGCAGGTGGCGGTGCTGGCCGAGCGCATGGACGAGCTCCTCGACTCGCTGCTCGCCGACCCGGCCAACCAGACCTCCGTCCCCGCCCTGGCGCCGGAGGGCACTGACGACTCCGCACCGCTCGAGCAGCCGATCGAGGAGGAGTTCCGGGCCGGCACGATCACCCTCTCCTGGGACCCCGACGACCAGCGGGTCGTCATCGAGGTCTTCCCGTTCGTGGAGATCACCGAGAGCGACCTCGAGTCCGAGGACCCGGTCGAGCCGGAGCCCGAGGAGATCTTCCTGGTGCGGCTGCCGCCCGCGGCCGCGCGCGCGTTCGTCAAGCGCGCCGCACGCGTCGTGGACGCCGGCCGGCCGAGCTGCCCCTTCTGCGGTCAGCCCATCTCGCCGGACGGGCACCTGTGTGTGCGGGCCAACGGCTTCCGCCGTCGCGAGCCGTGACCGAGCGCGCCACCCCGCTGCTCCAGGGCGAGCTGACCCTGCACGGGCGGATCATGCCGGCGTCCAACGCGACGTTCCTCGGCGAGGTCGACGGGGTGAAGGTGGTCTACAAGCCGCGCTCCGGCGAGCGCCCGCTCTGGGACTTCCCCGACGGCAACCTCGCCGACCGCGAGGTCGCCGCGTGGGCGGTCTCGGAGGCGCTCGGCTGGGACGTCGTGCCCCTCACCTTCCTGCGCGACGGGCCCCATGGCGAGGGCATGGTGCAGGTGTGGCAGGAGCCGGACGACGAGCAGGTCGCGGTCGACATCGTGCCCGCCGGACGGGTCCCCGACGGCTGGCGCCACGTCTTCGACGGGGTCGACGGCCACGACCGGGACGTGTCGCTCATCCACGAGGACTCCGACGCGCTGCGCCGGATGGCCGTCTTCGACGTCATCGTCAACAACGCCGACCGCAAGGGCGGCCACGTCCTGCCGATGACCGACGGGCACCGCTTCGGCGTGGACCACGGGGTCACCTTCCACGTCGACAACAAGCTCCGCACGGTGCTCTGGGGATGGCTCGGGGAGCCGCTGACCGAGGAGGAGACCGGCGCGCTCGCCGCCCTGCGCGCGGACCTGGACGGAGCCCTGGGTGAGCTGCTCGGGCGGCTGCTGTCCGCTCCCGAGGTCACCGCGCTGACGCGCCGCTGCGAGCGGCTGCTGCGCAGGGGCACCCTGCCGGCGCCGACGGGGGACTGGCCCTCGATCCCCTGGCCACCCTTCTGAGCCGCTCACGACCCCCCGTTAGGCTTCCCGCCATGCGTTCCTGGCCCGCCCCCGACGTCCCGCGCCTCCCGGTGGCCGGCCCGCCCGTGCAGGTCTTCGACTCCGCCTCCGGCGAGCTGGTGACCACGACACCGGACGGCCAGGCGCGGCTCTATGTCTGCGGCATCACGCCCTACGACGCGACGCACCTCGGGCACGCCGCGACCTACGTCGCCTTCGACCTCCTCAACCGGGCCTGGCGCAGCGCCGGGCTCGAGGTCCGCTATGCCCAGAACGTGACCGACGTCGACGACCCGCTGCTGGAGCGCGCCACCCGCGACGGCGTCGACTGGAAGGCCCTCGCCGAGCGCGAGACCGAGCTGTTCCGCACGGACATGACCGCGCTGCGCGTGCTCCCGCCCGACGACTACGTCGGGGTCGTCGAGTCCATCCCGCTCGTGGTCAAGGAGATCGAGCAGCTGGTCGCCGCGGGCGCGACCTACACGGTGGACACCGACCTCTACTACTCGGTCTCGGCGGACCCCGGGTTCGGTGCCGTCTCCGGGATGCTGCGCGAGGAGATGATGCACCTGTTCCCCGAGCGTGGCGGCGACCCCGACCGGCCCGGCAAGCGGGACCCGCTCGACGCGCTGCTCTGGCGTGGTGAGCGGCCGGGGGAGCCCTCCTGGGACAGCCCGTTCGGACCGGGCCGGCCCGGCTGGCACATCGAGTGCAGCGCGATCGCGCAGGAGTACCTCGGCCCCGGCTTCGACGTGCAGGGCGGCGGCAGCGACCTCGTGTTCCCGCACCACGAGATGAGCGCCGGACACACGCAGGCCTCACACCCGGACATCGCCTTCGCCCGCGCCTATGTCCACGCGGGCCTGGTGGCCTACCAGGGCGAGAAGATGTCGAAGTCCCTCGGCAACCTGGTCTTCGTGTCCCGGCTGCGGGCGGCCGGCACCGACCCCATGGCCATCCGGCTCGCGCTGCTGCGCCACCACTACCGCAGCGACTGGGAGTGGCACGACGACGAGCTCGGTGCGGCCGAGGAGACCCTCACGCGGTGGCGGGAGGCGGTGGCCGCGGAGGCCGGCGCCCCGGCTCCCACCGACGCCGTGCTTCTCGCCCTCGCGTCCGACCTGGACGCACCGGCCGCGCTGGAGGCGGTCGACGCCTGGTGCGCGGCCACGCTGGCCGGCGACCGCGGTGACGCCACGTCGCCCGCGGCCGTGCGCGCCGTCGTGGACGCCGCGCTGGGCGTCGGTCTCTAGTCCTCGTTCTGGGTGCGCTTGAGATAGCGCTGGAACTCGCGCGCGATCGCCTCGCCCGAGGCCTCCGGCAGGTCCGTGGTGTCGCGGGTCTCCTCCAGGGCGCGGACATAGTCGGCGACGTCGGAGTCCTCCTCGGCCAGCTCGTCGACCCCGCGCTCCCAGGCCCGGGCGTCCTCGGCGAGCTCGCCGAGCGGCAGGTTGGTCTCCAGCAGCTCCTCGAGCGCTCCGACCAGCGCCAGCGTCCCCTTGGGACACGGAGGCTGGGCGACATAGTGGGGGATGGCCGCCCAGTAGGACACGTGTGGGATGTCCAGGCGTGTGCACGCGTCGGCCAGCACGCCCACGATCCCGGTGGGACCCTCATAGGTCGAAGCCTCGAGCTTGAGCCGGTCGACGATGTCGGGCTCGGTCGCGGTGCCCGAGACCGGGATCGGCCGGGTGTGCGGCGTGTCGGCGAGCAGCGCCCCCAGCGTGACCACCAGCTCGGCCCCGAGCTCGTCGCAGGCGGCGAGGATCTCGGCGGTGAACTGACGCCAGCGCATGTTGGGCTCGATGCCGCGCACCAGGATGACGTCGCGCTCGAGGTCGGGCGGGGAGGCCACCGCGATGCGGGTCGTCGGCCACGTGATCCGGCGGTGTCCCATCTCGTCGGAGCCGACCGAGGGCCGGTTGACCTGGAAGTCGTAGAACTCCTCGGGGTCGATCGCGGCGACCACCCGGGCGCCCCAGACGTCCATCAGGTGGTCGATCACGCCGGTGGCCGCGTCGGCCGCGTCGTTCCAGCCCTCGAAGGCGGCGATGACGACCGGGCTCACCAGGTCGGGCACCTCGTCGAACTCCATCACTCCCACAGTCTAGTGACGCCCCGGCGCGGCGTCGGGTTCGGCGAAGCGGCGGGTGCGGCGCGGATTCGGTGGGCGGTCGTCCGGGATGTCACGATGTGAAATCCATGTCCACGGGTTGGGAACGCCTTCCTAGGCTGAGACGGACCCAGCGACGTGCCCGGACGACGCACCGAGTGTGCGGAAGAGAGGAACGAGTGCCCGACGCGACCCGGCCCGATGCCACCGCGCAGCTCACCGAGCTGCTCCACGAGCGGATCCTCCTGCTCGACGGAGCCATGGGCACCCTCGTCCAGCAGCAGCAGCTGGGCGAGGCCGACTTTCGCGGGGAGCTCTTCGCCGAGTCCCGGGTGGACCTCAAGGGCGACACCGACGTCCTCAACCTGACGCGCCCCGACGTCGTCCGCGGCGTGCATCGTGCCTACCTCGACGCCGGCGCCGACGTGGTGACGACCAACTCCTTCACCGCCACGAGCATCTCCCAGGCCGACTACGAGCTGGCCGACCGCGCCTACGACATCAACCGGGCGGCCGCGGCGCTCGCCCGCGAGGTGGCCGACGAGGTCACGGCGCTGACCCCGGACCGGCCGCGCTTCGTCGCCGGTGCCCTCGGCCCCACCAACAGGACCGCGTCGATCAGCCCCGACGTCAACGACCCCGGGGCGCGCAACGTCTCCTTCGACGAGCTGGCGGCGGCCTACCTCGAGGAGGCCGAGGGCCTGGTCGACGGTGGGGCCGACCTGCTCATGGTGGAGACCGTCTTCGACACCCTCAACGCCAAGGCCGCGATCTTCGCGCTGGAGACGCTCTTCGAGCAGCGCGGGCGACGCTGGCCGGTCATCATCTCGGGCACCATCACCGACGCGTCCGGACGCACGCTCTCGGGCCAGGTGACCGAGGCGTTCTGGAACTCCGTGCGGCACGTCCACCCGCTCGCGATCGGGCTCAACTGCGCGCTGGGCGCCGCCGACCTGCGTCCCTACGTCGCCGAGCTGCACCGCCTGGCCGACTGCTTCGTCTCGGCTCACCCCAACAACGGCCTGCCCAACGAGTTCGGCGAGTACGACGACACGGCCGAGCAGTTCGCCGACATGCTGGGAGAGTTCGCCTCGAGCGGGCTCGTCAACATCGTCGGGGGCTGCTGCGGCACGACGCCGGCCCACATCGAGGCCCTGGCCAAGGCCACGACCGGCGCCGCACCGCGCTCGGTCGCGACGCCCGAGCCCGCCATGCGGCTGTCGGGTCTCGAGCCCCTCAACATCACCGAGGAGAGCCTGTTCGTCAACGTCGGCGAGCGGACCAATATCACCGGCTCGGCGCGCTTCCGCAACCTCATCAAGAACGGCGACTACGACACCGCACTGTCGGTCGCCGCCCAGCAGGTCGAGAGCGGCGCCCAGGTCATCGACGTCAACATGGACGAGGGCATGATCGACGGCGTCGCCGCCATGGACCGCTTCCTCAAGCTGGTCGCCGCCGAGCCCGACATCTCCCGGGTGCCGGTGATGATCGACTCCTCCAAGTGGGACGTCATCGAGGCGGGCCTCAAGTGCGTCCAGGGCAAGGCCATCGTCAACTCGATCTCCCTGAAGGAGGGCGAGGAGAAGTTCCTCGCCGAGGCGCGCCTGTGTCGCAAGTACGGCGCCGCGGTGGTCGTCATGGCCTTCGACGAGAGCGGCCAGGCGGACAGCCTCGAGCGCCGTACGGCGGTCTGCCGTCGCGCCTACCGGCTGCTCGTCGACGAGGTGGGCTTCCCGGCCGAGGACGTCATCTTCGACCCCAACGTCTTCGCCGTCGCCACCGGCATCGAGGAGCACGCGACCTACGGCCTCGACTTCATCGAGGCGACCCGCTGGATCAAGCAGAACCTGCCCGGTGCCCTGGTCTCCGGCGGCATCTCCAACGTCAGCTTCTCCTTCCGCGGCAACAACCCGGTGCGGGAGGCGATCCACGCGGTCTTCCTCTACCACGCGATCCGGGCGGGCCTGGACATGGCGATCGTCAACGCCGGCGCCCTGGCCGTCTATGACGAGATCGACCCCGAGCTGCGGGAGCGGATCGAGGACGTCATCCTCAACCGGCGTGCCGACTCGACCGAGCGGCTGCTCGAGATCGCCGAGCGGCACAACGTGGCCGCCGCCGAGGACACGATGACCGAGGACGAGTGGCGCGCCCTCCCGCTGGGGCAGCGGATCACGCACTCGCTGGTCAAGGGCATCGACGCCCACATCGAGGCCGACACCGAGCTCCTGCGCAGCGAGATCGCCGAGCGGGGTGGCCGCCCGATCGAGGTGATCGAGGGGCCGCTGATGGACGGGATGAACGTCGTCGGCGACCTGTTCGGCGCCGGCAAGATGTTCCTCCCGCAGGTCGTGAAGTCGGCGCGCGTGATGAAGAAGGCTGTCGCCTACCTGATCCCCTTCATCGAGGAGGACAAGGCCAACGACCCCGCCGACGCCGCCGCGAGCACGTCATCGGGCAACGGCCTCATCGTGATGGCGACGGTCAAGGGCGACGTCCACGACATCGGCAAGAACATCGTGGGCGTCGTCCTCCAGTGCAACAACTACGAGGTCGTCGACCTCGGGGTGATGGTGCCCGCGCAGAAGATCCTCGACACGGCCCGCGAGCTCGGCGCCGACCTGATCGGTCTCTCCGGCCTGATCACGCCCTCGCTGGACGAGATGGTCAACGTGGCGTCGGAGATGCAGCGCCAGGGCATGACCATCCCGCTGCTCGTCGGTGGCGCCACGACCAGCCGGGCACACACCGCGGTCAAGGTCGACCCGCGCTACGAGGGCCCGGTCATCTGGGTCAAGGACGCCTCCCGGTCGGTGCCGGTCGTGGCGGCGCTGCTCAACGACGCCCAGCGTCGCGGGCTCCTCGTCGACGTCAAGGAGGACTACGACGCGCTCCGGGCCCGGCACGCGGCCAAGCACGACCGACCGCTCGTGGACCTCGCGACCGCCCGCGCCAACCGGCCCCGCGCCGACTGGAGCGCCGTGGCCCCGGCCCCCCAGCAGCCCGGGCGGCACGTCTTCTCCGACTACGACCTCACCGAGCTCCGCGCCTACATCGACTGGCAGCCCTTCTTCAACGCCTGGGAGATGAAGGGCAAGTTCCCCGACATCCTCAACAACCCCGTCACCTCCGAGGCCGCGCGCAGGCTCTATGACGACGCGCAGGCGATGCTCGACCGCATTGTCGAGGAGAAGTGGCTGACCGCCGCCGGGGTGGCGGGCTTCTTCCCGGCCGCGTCCGACGGCGACGACATCGTCGTCTACGCCGACGACGCCCGGACCGAGGTCCTCACCGTCATCCACTCGCTGCGCCAGCAGGGAGAGCACCGCGACGGGGTCCCCAACAAGGCCCTCGCCGACTTCGTCGCGCCCGCCGACTCCGGGGTGCCGGACCACGTCGGCGCCTTCGCCGTGACCGCCGGGCTCGGCATGCGCGAGCGCGTCCTCAGGTTCAAGGAGGAGCTCGACGACTACTCGGCGATCATGCTCGAGGCGCTGGCCGACCGGCTCGCCGAGGCGTTCGCCGAGCGTCTGCACCAGCGCGTCCGGACCGACCTCTGGGGCTATGCCCCCCACGAGGACAGCTCCGCCGAGGACCTCCTGCGCGAGCGCTACACGGGCATCCGGCCCGCACCGGGCTACCCGGCCTGCCCCGACCACACGGGCAAGCTCGGGCTCTGGTCCCTGCTCGACGTCGAGGAGACGACCGGCATCGAGCTGACCGAGTCGATGGCGATGTGGCCGGGAGCCAGCGTGTCGGGCTGGTACTTCTCCCACCCGGAGTCGCAGTACTTCGTCGTCGGACGGCTGGGTCGCGACCAGGTGCTGGACTATGCCGAGCGGCGCGGCTGGACGGTCCGCGAGGCCGAGCGCTGGCTGTCGGCGTACCTCTCCTACGACCCCGAGGACTGACGGGTGACCGACCTACCCCCGGCGATCCCGGAGGCCTGGCCGGCCGCCGTGCTCTGGGACATGGACGGGACGCTCGTCGACACCGAGCCCTACTGGCACGAGGCCGAGTTCGAGCTGGCGGCGGCCTTCGACGCCCCCTGGAGCGAGCAGCACGCGCTCTTCCTCGTGGGCCACAACCTCCTCGACTCCGGCCACTACATCCGCGACGTGATGTCGCTGCCGCTGGAGCCGGAGGAGATCGTCGACCGGCTCCTCGACGGCGTCGTGAGCCGCGTGTCGCGCCGCGTGCCGTGGCGTCCGGGCGCAGTGGAGCTGCTCGCCGAGCTCAACCGCACCGGCGTGCCCTGCGCGCTGGTCACGATGTCCTACCTGCGCTTCGTCGAACCGGTGCTCGCGGCGCTGCCTCCCGACAGCTTCGCCGCCGTCGTGACCGGCGACGCGGTCGACCGGGGCAAGCCGCACCCGGAGGCCTACCTCACGGCCGCCGAGCTCCTCGGCGTGTCTCCCGCCGACTGCGTCGCGATCGAGGACTCCGACACCGGCGCCACCAGCGCGGAGGCGGCCGGCTGCACGGTGCTGGTCGTCCCGCACCACGTGGAGGTGCCACCGACGCCGGGGCGCGTCTTCGCCCCGACGCTGCGCGACATGACGCCCGGGTCGCTGGCGGGGCTGAGGTCCTAGTACCACCGGCCGATACCGTCTGCGACCTCGCGTGCCGCACCCTGGACAGCGTCAGCCGCACCCTGTCCAGGAGGACCCATGCCCGCCCGCCCCGCGACGGTCCGTTCGACCCTCGCCACCGCACTCGCCACCTGCATCGTCGTGGCTGGCGCAGCGGCACCCGCTTCGGCCCGTGGAGGCGGAGGCGACGGACGCGTCGAGAGCTCGGGGTCGTGCAGCCGGTCCTCGGACTGGAAGCTCAAGGCCAAGCCGGACGACGGCCGCATCGAGGTCGAGTTCGAGGTCGACAGCAGCCGCAACGGCCAGGTCTGGGCCTGGAAGCTGAAGCACGACGGCTCGGTCTCGGCGCGGGGCCGGTCGACGACGCGCGCCCCCAGCGGCTCGTTCAGCGTGGAGCGACGGCTGGTGGATCTCAGCGGCACCGACACGCTGTCCTTCCGCGCGGAGAACACGCGGAGCGGCGAGGTGTGCAAGGGCACGGTGAACCTCTGAGTCGGGACTATCCTGGGCCCGGTTCGAGAGGAGTCCAGGTGCGGTTTCTCAGGCACCCGCTGGCGCAGTTCCTCGCCATCTCGGTCGTGCTCGTCGGCGGCATCGCGCTGACCACCACGGTGCTGTCGCGGCAGGCAGCCAACAGCGAGGCGCTCGCCGACGCCCGCGGAACGACGGCGATCCTGGCGCGCTCGGTGGCGGAGCCCGCCATCCCGCGCGGGCTGGTCGACGGCGACGCGGGGGCGCTGGACCGCTTCGACCGCGAGGTCCTGGGGCGGCTGCTGGTCCGGGACTCCGAGGACCTCGGCCGCCAGGTGGCGCGCATCAAGATCTGGGCGGGCGACGGGACGATCGTCTACTCCGACAAGACCGAGCTGATCGGGAGCCGCTACGACCTCGGCGAGGAGGAGCAGGAGATCGTCGAGAACGGCGGGATCGAGGCCGAGGTCTCCGACCTGAGCAAGCCCGAGAACCGGTTCGAACGCGACTCCGGCGGGCTCGTCGAGGTCTACACCCGGATCTGGTCGCCCGAGGGCGACCCGCTGCTCTTCGAGGCCTACTACAACGCCGACGACATCGACCAGCGCCAGCGCGAGGTGTTCGCGCCCTTCCAGCGGATCACGCTGGGGGCCCTGGTCGCGCTGCTGGCGGTCGCCGGCCCGATGATCTGGGTGCTGACCAGGCGGCTCACGGTGGCCGCCCACGAGCGCGAGCGGCTGCTGCTGTCGGCGATCGAGGCCTCCGACGCCGAGCGGCGCCGGATCGCCCGCGACCTGCACGACGGCGTCGTCCAGGACCTCGCGGGCACCGGCTTCTCGCTGTCCGCCGCCGCCCGCGACCCCGGGGTGACGCCGGAGGTGCGCACCGGGCTCGAGAGGGCCGGCCGGACGATCCGCGACAGCCTGCGGGCGCTGCGCTCCCTGCTCGTGGAGATCCATCCCTCCGACCTGGGCGCGCGGGGGCTCGCGGGGGCCCTGGCCGACCTGACGGCCCCGGCGACGACCGCAGGGATGGCCGTCACCGTCGCCGTCAACGGCGTCGACGACATCGACGACTCGACCGCGGCCCTGGTCTGGCGGGTCGCCCAGGAGGCGGTCCGCAACGCGATCCGGCACTCGGGCGCCTCGACGCTGTCCGTGGTCGTCGACGGCGACCCGTTGGCGGTCTCGCTGGAGGTCATCGACGACGGCAGTGGCTTCGACCCCGCGTCGGTCACCGACCCGGTGCACTACGGTTTGCGTGGACTGTCGAGCCTGGTGGCCGACGCCGGCGCGAGGCTGACCGTGACCTCGGCTCCGGGAGAAGGGACCACGGTGCGTCTGGAGGTGGCGGAGCCGTGATCAACGTGCTCGTGGTGGACGACCATGCGGTCGTGCGGGCCGGGCTGGAGCAGCTGCTCGCCGGCGCCGAGGACATCGCCGTGGTCGGCACGGCGTCCGACGGCGCCGAGGCCGTCACCCAGGCTCGGTCGCTGCGTCCCGACGTGGTGCTCATGGACCTGCAGATGCCCGGCACCGACGGTGTGAGCGCGACCCGCCAGATCGTGGAGGAGGAGCTGGCCCAGGTGCTCGTCCTCACGTCGTTCTCCGACGGCGAGCGGATCGTCGGCGCCCTCGACGCCGGGGCGGTCGGCTATCTCCTCAAGGACGCCGACCCCGACGAGGTGCTCACCGGCATCCGCGCGGTCAGCCGCGGTGAGTCGCCGCTCCACCCGCGAGCGGCCCGTGAGCTGCTCAGCGCCCGGGTGTCCGGCGGTGGGTCCAGCGTGAGCGCGGACCTGACCCCGCGCGAGACCGAGGTGCTCCGCCTGGTCCGCCAGGGCCTCGCCAACAAGCAGATCGCCCGCCGGCTGGGGATCAGCGAGCGCACCGTCAAGGCGCACCTCACCTCCGTCTTCGCCCGGATCGGCGTCACCGACCGGACCCAGGCCGCGCTGTGGGCCGAGCGGCAGGGGATCTGAGGGTCTCGTTCCACTCGCCGAATTGGACCAATCGGCGCGAAAACCCGGGTCGGGGCTGCAGTTTGTGACCAATCGTGGGGTCGGGAGCGCCTCAGAGGAGGGCGTCGACGCCCTCGTCGGTGTCGAGGTCACCCGACGGGTCCGGGACCGCGGCGGGACGCTCGGGCAGCGGGGGAGGGGTGCCTCCCCACGCCGGGCAGATGGCCTGGTGGCTGCACCAGTCGCACATGCGGCCGCGGCTCGGTCGCCAGTCGCCGGTGTCCTCGGCGAGCCGGATCGCCTGCCAGATCGCGTTGACCTTGCGCTCGGTGGCCAGCAGGTCGGCCTCGTCGGGCACATAGCGCAGCAGCTCGGCGTTGCCGAGATAGACGAGCTGGAGCATCGCGGGCACGACGCCCCGGGTGCGCCAGATGACCAGGGCATAGAACTTCATCTGGAACAGCGCCTTGGCCTCGAACAGTGGCCCCGGCGACCGTCCGGTCTTGTAGTCGACCACCCGCAGCAGCCCGTCGGGGCTCTCGTCGAGCCGGTCGACGAAGCCGCGCAGCAGCAGCTTGGAGTCGAGCAGCGACTCGACATAGAGCTCGCGCTCGGCGGGCTCGAGCCGGGTCGGGTCCTCGAGGGTGAAGTAGCGGTCCAGCACCTCCCGGCAGCCGGCCAGCCACGGGTCGAGCTCGGGCCCGTCGCCGGTGAACATCTCGGCGACCGACGGCTCCTCCTCCAGCAGCGCCGACCACGACGGCAGCAGCATCTCGCGGGCCCGGTCGGGCGTCCGCTCCGCCGCAGGCAGGTCGAAGAGCACCTCGAGCACCTTGTGGACCAGGGTGCCGCGGACGGCGTCGGGGGAGGGCGGCTCGGGGAGCCGGTCGACCGTGCGGAAGCGGTAGAGCAGCGGACAGGCCATGAAGTCGCTCGCCCGGCTCGGCGACAGCGCGCCGAGCACCGTCACCCCGTCGACGACCGTCGACAGCACCTCGGCGGGCGACGCGTCCGTCGCGACCGGCGGATCCGACGGGCTGGCCATGCGTCTCACCCTACGGCCGCCCGCCGACAGTGCTGGCGGTGTGTCACGTCGGGTTGGCCGCATTCCAGTAGCCTCCTGATGTGGCCTCCTCCGACCCGGGACCCGACGACGTCCGCGGCATGCGGCCGCCCGGCGCGTTCCGGATCGGGCGGCTGGCGGGAGCCGACATCTATGTCACCTCCTCGTGGTTCCTGATCGCCGCGCTGCTGACCCTGGTGATGGCCGAGCCGATCGAGGCCGCGCAGCCGGGCATCGGCGGCTGGAAGTACGTCGGAGGCTTCGCGTTCGCCGTGCTCCTCTATCTGTCGGTGCTCCTGCACGAGGTCTCCCACGCCTTCATGGCGCGTCGCTACGGCCATCCGGTGCAGTCGATCACCCTGCACTTCCTGGGCGGCATGACCGCGGTCGAGGGCGAGGCGCGGTCGCCCCGGGAGGAGTTCTTCGTCGCCTTCGTCGGCCCGGTCACCTCGCTGCTCGTCGGCCTCGTGGGTCTCGCGCTGGCGCAGGTCGTGCCCGACGGTGTGCTGTCGGTGGCCGTGTCCGGGCTGGTGTGGACCAACCTGCTGGTCGGCATCCTCAACCTCGTCCCCGGGCTGCCGCTCGACGGGGGACGGGTCATGAAGTCGGCCGTCTGGGCCGTGTCGGGCAACGTGCACACCGGCACGCTCGTGGCCGGCTGGTGCGGCCGGCTGGCGGCGATGGCGGCGGTCGCCTGGCCGTTCTTCCAGGAGTCGGTCACCGGCGCGGTCCCGACCGTTATGGACTTCGTGCTCGCCTTCGTGGTGGGCCTCTTCCTGTGGTCCGGTGCCACGGCGGCCATGGCGTCGGCACGGCTGAGGCGCAAGCTGCCCCACCTGGTCGGCCGGCAGCTGGCACGCCGTACCCTCTCCGTCCCCGCCGACCTGCCGCTCGCCGAGGCCGTACGCCGCGCCCAGGAGGCGCACGCGGGCGGGCTGGTGACCGTGACCACCGACGGGCGTCCCGCCGGCGTCGTGTCGGAGGCGGCCCTGCTCGCGACGCCCGAGGACCGCCGTCCCTGGGTGCCGGTCTCGAGCGTCTCGCGGACCCTGGTCGAGGGGCTGTCGCTGCCCGCGGACATCGCCGGGGAGGAGCTGATCGTGGCGATCAGCCGCCGCCCGGCCGACGAGTACCTCCTCGTCGAGAACGACGGGTCCATCTTCGGCGTGCTGACCACCGCCGACGTCGACCAGGCGTTCCGGGCCGCGCGCTGACCCCTCCCGGCCAGGCACTAGGGTCGGCGCCATGTCCGAGCCCGACGAGTCCGCGACGCTGCCCGACGTCCCTCCGGCCGCGTGGTCGGGCGTGCACCGCGGCCCCCTGCGCGCGGGCGAGTGGGTCCGGCTCACCGACCAGAAGGGCCGCCGCCACAACTTCGAGCTGGTGCCGGGCAAGCGGTTCTTCTCCAACAAGGGCCACCTCGAGCACGACGAGCTGATCGGGCGGGAGGAGGGCTTCACCGTCTCCTCGTCGTCCGGCGGCACCTACCTGGTCTTCCGACCGCTGCTGTCGGAGTTCGTGGTGTCGATGCCCCGCGGTGCCGCGGTGATCTACCCCAAGGACTCCGCCCAGATCGTCGCCCTGGCCGACATCTTCCCGGGGGCCCGTGTCGTCGAGGCCGGCGTCGGGTCCGGGGCGCTGACCTGCTCGCTGCTGCGCGCCGTCGGCCCCGACGGACGGGTCTCGTCCTTCGAGCGCCGCCAGGAGTTCGCCGACGTCGCGACCCGCAACGTGACCCAGTTCTTCGGCGGCCACCACCCGGCCTGGTCCCTGACCGTCGGCGACCTGGCCGAGGCGCTGCCCGCCTCGGGGGAGCGGGCCGACCGCGTCATCCTCGACATGCTGGCGCCCTGGGAGTGCGTCGACGCCGTCGCCGACGCCCTCACCCCGGGCGGGATCGTGTGCGTCTACGTCGCCACGACCACCCAGCTCAGCCGGGTCGTCGAGACCCTGCGGGCCCACGGCGGGTTCACCGAGCCGCATGCCTGGGAGTCGCTCGTCCGCGACTGGCACGTCGAGGGTCTGGCGGTCCGCCCGGGTCACTCGATGCAGGGTCACACGGCCTTCCTCGTGACCGCTCGTCGGATGGCGCCGGGGCAGCGCGCGCCCCTGAAGAAGCGCCGGCCGGCCCCGGGTGCCTACGGCGTCGACTACAGCGGACCACGCCCCGACGGCCTGCCGCCGCAGGCCGCCGAGGAGTCCTTCGACTCCTGAGCAGCGACCGGGTCAAGCCCCGGTCGCCGCCGCGAGACACCCGTCGTACGGCGTCCAAATCGTGACCTTTCTCGGCCACGATGCTCTTCCCTGCACGGGTGACGCGGGTAGTGTCACAAATCCACCAAGGAGGTGATGTCGATGTCCTCGTCGGAGGAGCGCAACGCCGAACAGCTCGCGGACCAGATCACCTACCTCGAGGCCGAGGTGACCGAGCTGCGTCGGCGGCTGCACGACGCGCCCGCCCACTCGCGCGGCCTGGAGCTCCGCCTGGCGGACACCCAGCGGTCCCTCGCGGCCGTCACCGGCCAGAACGAGCGGCTCGCGCTGACCCTGCGCGAGGCCCGCGACCAGATCACCAAGCTCAAGGAGGAGGTCGACCGGCTCGCCCAGCCGCCGGCCGGCTTCGGCACGTTCCTCGCGCGCAACGACGACGACACCATCGACGTGTTCACCGGCGGCCGCAAGCTGCGGGTGACCGTGAGCCCGGCCGTCGACCTCGACGGACTCCAGCGCGGCCAGGAGGTCATGCTCAACGAGGCCCTCAACGTCGTCGCCGCCCTCGAGTTCGAGGAGGTCGGCGAGGTCGTGATGTTCAAGGAGCTGCTCGCCGACGGCTTCCGGGCGCTGGTCATCGCCAACGCCGACGAGGAGCGCGTCGTGCGCCTGGCCGCTCCGCTGCGCGAGATCACGCTGCGCGCCGGCGACTCCCTGCTGCTCGACTCCCGGGCCGGCTATGTCTATGAGCGCGTCCCCAAGTCCGAGGTCGAGGAGCTCGTCCTCGAGGAGGTCCCGGACATCGAGTACGACTCGATCGGCGGGCTCGCCAACCAGATCGACCAGATCCGCGACGCCGTCGAGCTGCCCTACCTCCACCCCGACCTCTTCCGCGAGCACCAGCTCAAGCCGCCCAAGGGCGTCCTGCTCTATGGCCCGCCCGGCTGCGGCAAGACCCTGATCGCCAAGGCCGTCGCCAACTCGCTCGCCAAGAAGGTCGCCGCCAAGACGGGCCAGGAGGGGAAGTCCTACTTCCTCAACATCAAGGGCCCCGAGCTGCTCAACAAGTACGTCGGCGAGACCGAGCGTCACATCCGGCTCGTGTTCCAGCGGGCGCGTGAGAAGGCCAGCCACGGCACGCCGGTGATCGTGTTCTTCGACGAGATGGACTCGCTGTTCCGCACCCGCGGCTCGGGCGTCTCCTCCGACGTCGAGAACACCATCGTCCCGCAGCTGCTCAGCGAGATCGACGGCGTCGAGGCGCTCGAGAACGTGCTCGTCATCGGCGCCTCCAATCGCGAGGACATGATCGACCCGGCCATCCTGCGTCCCGGCCGGCTCGACGTGAAGATCAAGATCGAGCGGCCCGACGCCGAGTCGGCGCGCGACATCTTCAGCAAGTACCTCACCCCCGACCTGCCCCTGCACGGCGACGACCTCACCGAGTTCGGCGGCGACCCGCAGGCCTGCGTCGGCGGCATGATCCAGGCGACGGTCGAGCGGATGTACACCGAGTCGGAGGAGAACCGCTTCCTCGAGGTGACCTACGCCAACGGCGACAAGGAGGTCCTCTACTTCAAGGACTTCAACTCCGGCGCCATGATCCAGAACATCGTCGACCGCGCCAAGAAGATGGCGATCAAGGACTTCCTGGACCACCAGCAGAAGGGTCTGCGGATCCAGCACATGCTCCAGGCGTGCATCGACGAGTTCAAGGAGAACGAGGACCTGCCCAACACGACCAACCCCGACGACTGGGCGCGGATCTCCGGCAAGAAGGGCGAGCGGATCGTCTTCATCCGCACCCTCATCACCGGCAAGCAGGGCACCGAGCCGGGGCGGTCCATCGACACGGTCGCCAGCACGGGGCAGTATCTCTAGTCGGGACGCCGGGACGCGTCAGGAGGGCACATGGCCTGGATCATCGGGAGCGTGGTGGTCATCGGCGCGCTCGCCTGGCTCGGACGGCGGCGCACCGGCATGACCCGCGACGCCATCACCACCAACCGTGAGGCTAACTACGGAGCCATCGACTCCCAAGCTCGCCACGGGGGCGGCGGCTGGTCGATCTGACCCGGGAGACTCAGATCGTCGATGCGCGCGCCCAGGTGAGGTAGCCCCAGGGCCGGCTGCTGCGCGGCCCGGACAGGTAGGCGTTGCGCACGCCCTCGACCCGCAGACCGGCGTCCTCGGCCAGCGCGACCGGCTCACGGGTGAGGTGGCAGCCGCCGGCCATCCGGCGCTGGAGGGGCTCGAGCCGGCGCTGCCAGCGCTGCACTCCCTCCTCGGGGGCGAGCCCGTGCTCGAGGAAGTGCAGGCTGCCGCCCGGGCGGAGCACGCGGGTGATCTCGCGCATCGCCAGCTCGGGGTCGGGGATGGTGCACAGGGTGAACGTGCTGAGGACGGCGTCGTACGCCTCGTCCTGGGCCGCGAGGAGCTGGCCGTCCAGCCCGGTGCGCTCGACCGGCACCGGGCTGCCGGCTCGCCGGCGCTCGGAGAGCCGCCAGGCGACGTCCGAGGGCTCCACGGCGTGCACGGCGTCGACCGCGGAGGGATAGAAGCGGACGTTGAGGCCGCTGCCGAACCCGATCTCGAGGACCCGCCCGCGCAGCCCCGCACACGCCTCGGCCCGGATCTCGCCGACCTCGTGACCCTTGAGGGTGGCGTCGGTCAGGCGCGGCAGCACCTGGTCGCCCCACAGGCCCATGCCGTCAGGGTACGGCTGCCGTCCAGGATCGGTGTCCCGGCGTAGGCTGCTGGCCATGGCTGTGCGACGGGTGATGGGCACCGAGGTCGAGTACGGCATCGCCGTGCAGGGCCAGCCGCTGGCCAACCCCATGGTGGCCTCGTCGCAGGTCGTCAACGCCTATGCCTCGGCCACCATCAAGGCCCGCCGGGCGCGCTGGGACTTCGAGGAGGAGTCGCCACTGCGCGACGCGCGAGGCTTCGACATGTCCCGCCACGTCGCCGACGCCTCGCAGCTCACCGACGAGGACCTGGGGCTGGCCAACGTCATCCTGACCAACGGGGCCCGGCTCTATGTCGACCACGCCCACCCGGAGTACTCCACCCCCGAGGTCACCTCGGCGCTCGACATCGTGCGCTGGGACAAGGCGGGGGAGCTGGTCATGCTCGACGCCTGCCGGCGGGCGGCGACCGTGCCCGGCACGGCGCCGATCGTGCTCTACAAGAACAACACCGACAACAAGGGCGCCTCCTACGGCGCCCACGAGAACTACCTCATGCACCGCTCGACGCCGTTCGGCGACATCGTGCGGCACCTCACCCCGTTCTTCGTGAGCCGCCAGGTGGTGGCGGGTGCCGGCCGGGTCGGGATCGGCCAGGACGGCCGTGAGCACGGTTTCCAGCTGACCCAGCGTGCCGACTTCTTCGAGGTCGAGGTGGGCCTCGAGACCACGCTCAAGCGGCCGATCATCAACACTCGCGACGAGCCGCACGCCGACCCCGACCTCTACCGCCGCCTCCACGTGATCATCGGGGACGCCAACCTCGCCGAGATCTCGACCTACCTCAAGGTCGGGACGACCTCGCTCGTGCTGGCCATGATCGAGGAGGGCTTCATCACCCGCGACCTGTCGGTCGAGGGACCCGTGGCGGGGCTGCGAGCCGTCTCCCACGACCCGTCGCTGCGGCACCTCCTCACCCTGCACGACGGGCGCCGGCTGACCGCCGTACAGCTGCAGCTGGAATACCTCGAGCTCGCCCGCAAGTACGTCGAGGACCGGTTCGGCAGCGACGCGGACGCCGAGACCGTCGACGTGCTGGAGCGCTGGGAGTCGGTGCTCGACCGCCTCGAACGCGACCCGATGCTGTGTGCGGCCGAGCTCGACTGGGTGGCCAAGCTGCGCCTCCTCACGCAGTACCGCGAGCGCGACGGGCTCGACTGGGACGACGCCAAGCTGCACGCGATCGACCTGCAGTACTCCGACATCCGCCCCGAGAAGGGGCTCTACCACCGGCTCGTCCACGCCGGCCGGATCACCCGCCTGCTCGACGACGCCTCGGTGGAGTCGGCGATGCACGACCCTCCGGAGGACACCCGGGCCTACTTCCGGGGCCGGTGCCTGGAGCAGTATCCCGACCAGGTCGCGGCCGCCTCGTGGGACTCGGTGATCTTCGACCTGGCCGGACGCGACTCGCTCCAGCGGGTGCCGACCGCCGACCCCCTCCGGGGGACCCGGGCCCACGTCGGCGGGCTGCTCGACCGCTGCACCACGGCCGAGGAGCTGGTCGCGGCACTCACCCGCTGATTCCCTCCCGCGGTGACGTGTGCTGCGGGATAGGGTCGAGCCATGGCACAGGAGCAGAAGCAGCCTCGCAAGTCGACCTCGGACGAGGAGACGACCGAGACGACGACCGAGTCCGACCTCGCCGAGCGCAAGGAGGCCCTCGACGACGACGTCGACGCGATCCTCGACGAGATCGACGACGTCCTCGAGCAGAACGCCGAGGACTTCGTGAAGTCCTTCATCCAGAAGGGCGGCCAGTAGTGGCCGACGCGCCTCGCCTGCCCGCGGCCTACCTCAGCCCCGGCACGTCCTCGTTCTCCGACTTCCTGGCCCAGCACGCGCCCGACCTGCTGCCCACGCGGCGCGGGCTGCCGCAGGGACAGGCCGGCGAGCTGGCACCGCACGGCACCACGATCGTGGCGGCGACCTTCGCCGGCGGCGTGGTGATGGCCGGTGACCGGCGGGCCACGATGGGCAACATCATCGCCCAGCGCGACATCGAGAAGGTGTTCCCGGCCGACGAGTTCTCCGCCGTCGGCATCGCCGGCACCGCCGGGCTCGCGGTCGAGCTGGTCCGGCTCTTCCAGACCGAGCTCGAGCACTACGAGAAGATCGAGGGCACCACGCTCTCGATCGACGGCAAGGCCAACAGGCTCGCGGCACTGATCCGCGCCAACCTCGGGATGGCCATGCAGGGCCTCGCCGTCGTGCCGCTCTTCGCCGGGTTCGACCTGGTGGCGGGGCAGGGACGGATCTTCTCCTACGACGTGACGGGCGGCCGCTATGAGGAGACCGCGTTCCACTCGGTCGGCTCCGGCTCGCTGTTCGCCCGTGGCTCGCTCAAGAAGCTCTACCGCGAGGGCATGACCGCCGAGGAGTGCGTCACCGCCACGGTGCAGGCGCTCTATGACGCCGCCGACGACGACTCCGCGACGGGCGGGCCCGACCTGACCCGGCGGATCTTCCCCGTCGTGCACGTGATCACCACCGACGGGGGCCGGCGGCTGCCCGACTCCGAGGTGGCCGCGATCGCCGACCGGGTCATCGCCGGGCGCATGGAGCGGCCCGACGGTCCCGCGGCCGCGCTGACCTGAGGCGCCGCGTGAGCGCCGTACCCTCCCTTCCTCTTCGACGTCCCGAGGACCAGCCATGAGCATGCCGTTCTATGTCTCGCCCGAGCAGCTGATGAAGGACCGCGCCGACTTCGCCCGCAAGGGCATCGCGCGCGGCCGGTCGGTGGTGGCGGTGCAGTACGCCGACGGCGTGCTGTTCGTCTCCGAGAACCCGTCCCAGGCGCTGCACAAGGTCTCCGAGATCTACGACCGGATCGCCTTCGCGGCGGTCGGGCGCTACAACGAGTTCGAGAACCTGCGGATCGCCGGCGTGCGGCTCGCCGACATCCGTGGCTACTCCTACGACCGGCGTGACGTGACCGGCCGCGGGCTGGCCAACGCCTATGCCCAGACGCTCGGGACGATCTTCTCCTCCGGGGGCGAGAAGCCCTACGAGGTCGAGCTGTTCGTGGCCGAGATCGGCGACTCCGCCGCCGACGACCAGATCTACCGGCTCACCTATGACGGGCAGGTCGCCGACGAGCACGGCTTCGCGGTGATGGGCGGCGCGACCGAGCCGGTCGTGGCCTCGCTGCGGTCGGACCACCGGGAGGGGGCGTCCCTGCGGGATGCGCTGCAGGCCGCGGTGACGGCGCTCGGCCACTCCGACGGGGGAGACCGGGTCATCCCGGCGGGTCACCTCGAGGTCGCCGTACTCGACCGGACCCGGACCCAGCCACGCAAGTTCGCTCGGATCCTGGGTGCGCGACTGGCCGACCTGCTCGGCGACCGCGGCCCCGAGACGCCTGCCGAGCCCGACGCCACCGACGGAGCTGCCGCCGACGGAGCTGCCGACGCCGCTGCCGACGGGGTCGGCGACGCGACGGCGGACGGGGGCGCTGGGGACGGCGGCGCCGCGCCGGAGGGCGACGGCAGCGAGTCGTGACGACCGCCGAGGGGGAGGCGGCGCGCTGGGAGCGGGTCGGGGAGGACCGGGTCGCCTACCAGGGGTTCCTGCGGGTGCTCGCGCGCACCGTGCGGCTGCCCGACGGCCGCGAGGCGGTCTGGGACATGCTCGACGTCCCACCCACGGTCGCGGTGCTGGCCCTCACACCCTCCGACCAGGTGGTGATGGTCCGCCAGTGGCGGGTCGGCCCGGAGCGCCGCGTGCTGTCCCTGCCCGGCGGCCTGGTGGACGAGGGCGAGTCGATCGCCGACGCCGCCGCCCGCGAGCTGCGCGAGGAGACCGGCTATGAGGCCGACTCCGTCGAGGTGCTGGTGAGCAACGCGGGCAACAGCTTCACCCACCCCTCCTGGGCCGCCGTCGCCCGCGGCTGCGTCCCCACCTCCGAGCAGCGCCTCGACGACTACGAGGACTGCGAGGTGGTCCTCCTCGACCTCCCGGCGCTGCGCACCGAGCTCCGCTCCGGCCGGTTGGGCGCCACGGCTCAGACGTATCTCGCCCTGGACCTCCTGGGCCTGCTGTAGCCGGGTCTCACTCGCCGAATTGGACCAATAAGTGAGGAAATGCCGGCCGAGGCTGCAGTTTGTGACCAATTGCGGCCACGTTCGGTGCACAACGTCACTCGACCCAGCGCCATCCACAGACCGGTGACGGTCCTCTCGTGGAGAAGGGTTCTTGCCGGGAGCCTGGCGTCATGCAAGATCCCAGCGCCCCGATCAGGGGGCACATCAGATCAGCAGGATTCCGCCGGGTGAGCTTCGGGCTCTTCAACCCCTCGCAGCCGGCTGAGTCTCCTCGGCGCCGCTGGCTGCGAGATCTCGAGGCTTGGCGGTTGGTCCTTCCCGACGACGCCGTCTTCACCCATCTCACGGCAGCCGTGCTCGCAGGATGGTGGACTCCCGACAACCTGAGGTGGGCGCCGGCATTCGCCGCGATCGGCCCCCACGCGCGAGGCCCGCGACGCTCCGGGCTCGTCGTCTCACGAATGCCGCTGGCAGAGCAGCACTGGAGCGTCGGTGGCTTGCCTCTTGCCGCCCCGGAGGAAGTCCTGTTGAGATGCGCCCGAGACCTAGGGTTGCTCGATCTGGTCCCTCTTGTCGACTCAGCCCTCAGAGCAGAGCACGTGACGCGCAGCGTCCTCCGAGAGATCTGTCTGACGAGCCGTCCGGGCTGCCGGCCCCTTCGACAGGCCATCGACCTCGCCGACGCGAAGTCGGAGTCTGCTTGGGAGACCAAGCTGCGCATCTTCCACGTCTGCATCGGCGTCCAGGTCGAACCGCAGTTCGTGGTCAGGGACGAGGAGGGACGTGAGTTGGCGAGGGCTGACCTCCTGGTCCTGGGAACGAACTCCATCCACGAGTACGACGGGGCTCACCATCGGGACCGGGCAGGCCAAGCCCGCGACCTTCGACGAGAGCGGCGGCTGGCGGGCACACCCTACGTACGACGGGCGTTCACCGCCGACGAGCTCATCAACCATCCTGCCGTCGTCGCTGCTGAGATCGACCGCGCCCTCGGGCGCAGGACGAGTGCCGCGCAGCTCGACCGGTGGCGTCGCATGATCGCGTCATCGTCGCACTCGACAGAGGGGCGACACCGCCTTCTCAGTCGATGGGTCCGCGAGATGGGCGTCAACGATTGGTCACAAACTGCATAGTTCTCGGGCATTTCCTCACCGATTGGTCCAAATCGGCAAGTGATTGCCCCCGCCAGCCACACGCCCGACGGGTAGGTTCTCTGCATGGACCGGCGGATCTTCGGGATCGAGAACGAGTACGGCGTGACGTGCACGTTCCGCGGGCAGCGCCGGCTGAGCCCCGACGAGGTGGCGCGCTACCTGTTCCGCAAGGTCGTGTCGTGGGGGAGGAGCTCCAACGTCTTCCTCAGGAACGGCGCGCGGCTCTATCTCGACGTCGGCAGCCACCCGGAGTACGCCACCCCGGAGTGCGACGACATCACCGAGCTGGTGACCCACGACAAGGCGGGGGAGCGGATCCTCGAGGGCCTGCTGGTCGACGCCGAGCAGCGGCTCCACGACGAGGGCATCTCCGGCGACGTCTACCTGTTCAAGAACAACACCGACTCGGCCGGCAACTCCTATGGCTGCCACGAGAACTACCTCGTCAGCCGCGCGGGTGAGTTCGGCCGGCTGGCCGACGTGCTCATCCCGTTCCTCGTCACGCGCCAGATCATCGTGGGCGCCGGCAAGGTCACCCAGACGCCGCGAGGGGCGTCGTACGCCGTCAGCCAGCGCGCCGAGCACATCTGGGAGGGCGTCTCGAGCGCCACCACCCGGAGCCGGCCGATCATCAACACGCGCGACGAGCCGCACGCGGACGCCGAGAAGTACCGCCGCCTCCACGTCATCGTCGGCGACTCCAACATGAGCGAGACGACGACGATGCTCAAGGTCGCCAGCTGCGACCTCGTGCTCCGGATGATCGAGGAGGGCGTCGTGATGCGCGACCTCTCCCTGGAGAACCCGATCCGGGCCATCCGCGAGATCGCCCACGACGTCAGTGGCCGCCGGCTGGTCCGCCTGGTGAACGGCCGGGAGGCCAGCGCCCTGTCCATCCAGCAGGAGTACCTCGCCAAGGCCCACGACTTCGTCGACCGCCGCGGCATCGCGACGCCGGTGATCGAGCGTGCGCTGGACCTGTGGGAACGCAGCCTCAAGGCGGTCGAGAGCGACGACTGGGGGCTGGTCGACCGCGAGATCGACTGGGTCATCAAGTGGAAGCTGATCGACCGCTACCGCGCCAAGCACGGCCTGCCGCTCGGCCATCCGCGGGTCGCGCAGCTCGACCTGGCCTACCACGACATCCACCGCCAGCGCGGCCTCTACTACCTCCTCGAGAAGCGCGGGGCCGTGGCGCGCGTGGCCACCGACCTCAAGATCTTCGAGGCCAAGTCGGTGCCGCCGCAGACCACCCGGGCGCGGCTCCGCGGCGACTTCATCCGCAAGGCCCAGGAGCGCCGACGCGACTTCACCGTCGACTGGGTGCACCTCAAGCTCAACGACCAGGCGCAGCGCACCGTGCTCTGCAAGGACCCGTTCCGGTCGGCCGACGAGCGGGTGCAGCGGCTGATCGACGGCATGTGAGCGGCAGGGGTTTCCCCGGTCGCTGGGCTGCCCGGATAGGGTGTGCGCGCTGACCTCGACACCAGAAGGTGACCCTGATGCTTCGACGCAAGACCCGCCTGCTCGCACCGCTGGCGGCCCTGGCCCTCCTGGGAGCCCTCGCCGCCTGTGGTGACGACTCCGGCGACAAGGCCAAGGCCTCCGACTCCGCGAGCCCGTCGGAGTCCACCAGCGCCTCGACCAGTGCCGACCTGACCGACGGCACCATCGACGGGATCACCGTCACCGGCGACGTCGGTGCGGCGCCGAAGGTCTCCTGGGCCGATGGCGGCGTCAGCCAGTCCGAGCCGGTCCGCCAGGTCGTCACCCAGGGCGACGGGGACACGATCGCGAAGGGCGACAAGGTCTTCGTCCAGATCTGGGTCGGCAACGGCACCACCAAGAAGCAGGCCTACACCAGCTTCACGGGCAAGCCGAGCGTGATCTCGGTCAACACCTCCCAGACGCTGCCGATCCTGGCCAACGCGCTCGAGGGCCAGAAGGTCGGGTCGCGCCTCCTCGTCGCCCAGTCGGCCAGTGGCGCCTTCGGCGACCCGACCGGCAGCCCCGACCTCAAGCTCGGCGCCAAGGACACGGCCGTCTTCCTGGTCGACGTCGTGGGCGCGCTGCTCGACGGTCCCCAGGGAGCCGACAAGACCCCCGCCAAGTGGGCGCCCGCCATCGACGCCTCCGGCGACCTGCCGATCAGCCTCGACTTCAGCGGGGCGCCCGAGCCGACCGGCAAGTTCCTCCGCACGACCCTGGTCGCGGGGGAGGGCGCCACGCTCAAGGCCGGTGACCACGTCTTCGTCAACTACCTCGGGCAGGTCTACAACGGCAAGAAGCCGTTCGACGACTCCTACAGCAAGGGCCAGCCGTTCGACTTCGACCTGGGTGGCGGCAGCGTCATCAAGGGCTGGGACCAGGGCCTCGTCGGGGTCAAGGTCGGCAGCCGGGTGATCCTCCAGATCCCGCCGGACTGGGGCTACGGCAAGGACGGCGCCCCGTCGGTCGGCATCGGGCCCACCGACACGCTCTACTTCGTCGTGGACATCCTCGGCGCCACCTGAGCCATGCCCGTCCGGAAGAGCGAACGCCTGCTCAACCTGCTGATCATGCTGCTGGTCCAGCGTCGCTACGTCAGCAAGGACCGGATCCGCGAGATCCTCTACCCCGACCAGGGGACCGACGCCTTCGAGAAGATGTTCGAGCGCGACAAGGAGGAGCTGCGCAGCCTCGGCGTGCCCATCGAGGTCGGCAGCATGGACGCGTTCTTCGACGACGAGCCCGGCTACCGCATCCGCCCCGACGAGTTCGCCCTGCCCGAGATCGACCTGGAGGCCGACGAGGCGTCGGTCATCGGGGTGGCCGCCAAGGTCTGGGAGCACGCCCGGCTCGCCGAGGTCACCACCGACGCCGTGCGCAAGCTGACCGCGGCCGGCGTGCCCGTCGACGTGTCGGCCCTCGACCTCGTCCAGCCCCGCCTCGCGGCGCACGAGCCCGCGTTCGAGGTCTTCTGGGAGGCGACGCACACCCGCACCCCGGTCTCGTTCGGCTACCACCGGGCCGGCCAGCCCGCGACCACCCGCCACCTCCAGCCGTGGGGCGTCGTGCGCTACTCCGGACGGTGGTACGTCGTCGGCCTCGACACCGACCGCGGCGAGGAGCGGGTCTTCCGCCTCTCGCGGGTCGACGGCGAGCCGCGCCTCGACGGGCATCCCGGCGCGTTCCAGGTCCCCGAGGGGACCGACGTCCGCGACGTCGCGCGGCGGCTGGCGCCGTCGACCCCGTCGCAGCCCGCCGTGGTGCTGGTCCGGGAGGGCGCCGGCCACGGGCTGCGGCGCAAGGCCGCCACCGTCGAGCACGGCGTCCCGGGACCCGACGCCGAGACGGCCTGGGACCGGCTCACCGTCGAGCGGGGCGACGTCGACGACGAGATCCTGACCTACGGCGCGGACGCCTTCGTGGAGGGGCCCGCCGAGCTTCGCGAGGCCGTCGTACGCCGCCTCCGCGCCGTCGTCGAGGCGGGGGAGGCATCATGACCGCCCCCACCGCCGGCGGCGCCAAGGAGCAGGTCGCCCGGCTGCTCGCCCTGGTGCCCTACCTCCACTCGCGCGGCCAGGTCCGCATCGACGACGCCGCCCGCGACCTCGACGTCTCGGCCGCCCAGCTGGTCCGCGACCTCCGTGTGCTGCTGATGTGCGGGCTGCCGGGCGGCTACCCCGGCGACCTCATCGACGTCGACCTCGACGCCCTCGAGGACCCCGACGGCGATGGCGTGATCCGGGTGTCCAACGCCGACTACCTCGCCCGCCCGCTCCGGCTGACCCCGACCGAGGCGAGTGCGCTGATCGTGGCCCTGCGCGCGCTGCGCGACGGCTGCGACGACGACACCCGCGAGGTGGTCGACCGCGTCCTGGCCAAGCTCGAGACGGCGGCCGCCGAGGGCGCGGCCTCGCTCGTCGACGTGGGCGACCGCGTCGACGAGCTCGCCCGACTGCGCGCGCAGCTGGCCGGCGCCGTCAGCGCTCGGCGACAGGTCCGGCTCACCTACTACGTGCCCGCCCGCGACGAGGAGTCCGAGCGGGTCGTCGACCCGCACGCCCTCGTGTCCGCCAACGGCTTCGACTACCTCGACGCCTGGTGCCACGTGGCCGAGGCACCCCGGCTCTTCCGGCTCGACCGGATCCACTCCGCCGAGGTCACCGACGAGCCCGTGCGCACCGAGCCCCAGCCGCGGCGGCCGCTGGGCGACGGGATGTTCCTCCAGGGCGACGACGCCCAGCGGGTGGTCCTGCGGCTCCAGCCGCAGGCCCACTGGGTGCCCGACTACTACCCGGTCGAGTCCGTACGACGGCGCCGGGGCGGCGTGCTCGAGGTGACGATGCGGGTCGCCGACCCGCGTTGGCTGGACCGGCTCCTCCTGCGCCTCGCACCCTCCGCCACCGTCGTCGACCCGCCGGAGCTCGCCGACTCGCACCGCGACGCGGCGGCCGCCGCGCTCCGCCTGTACGGTTAGCCCGGCTAAGATGACCAGAGCCCAGTCGTTCGAGATGAGGAAGACATGACCACTCCGCTCGTTGCCATCCCCGGTGGGTGGGAGCTCATCGTCGTCGTGCTCGTCATCATCCTGCTGTTCGGCGCCAAGAAGCTGCCCGAGCTCGCCAAGGGCACCGGCCAGGCGCTGCGCATCTTCAAGGACGAGACCAAGGGCATCCGCACCGACGACGACCAGAAGACCCCCGAGGAGCGCGAGATCGAGCGGCGCAACGAGGGCCCGCAGGTCTGATCCTTCACACATCCTCAGGTCGTGGCCTTCTCCGGGCTGTTCCGGCTCTTCTCCGGCAAGCCCGTCCATCCCGTCGGTGACGACGGCCGGATGGCGCTCTCCGACCATCTCCGGGAGCTGCGCGCCCGGCTGATGCGCTCGGTGCTGGTGCTGACCGTGGGGTTCCTCGTCGCGATCCTGTTCTACGACCAGATCTTCCAGGCCGTCCTCGGCCCCTACAACCACGCGCGCGACTCCCTGGGTGCCGGCACCAACACGTTCCCGACCATCAACGGCGCGGGCGGGCCGTTCCTGCTCTACTTCAAGCTGAGCGGTCTCGCGGCCGTTGTCGGCACGAGCCCCTACTGGCTCTACCAGATCTGGGGGTTCATCCTCCCGGGCCTGCACGCCAACGAGCGCAAGTGGTCGCGAGTGTTCGCCGCCATCGCCGGCCCCCTGTTCATCGTGGGCGTCTGGCTCGGCTACGTCACGCTGCCCAAGGGTCTCGAGGTGCTGATCGGGTTCACGCCCAGCGACCTCACCAACCTGGTGGAGTTCGACGACTACCTGTCGTTCCTGACGCGCACGCTGCTGGTCTTCGGCATCGCGTTCGAGATCCCGGTCTTCATCGTGCTGCTCAACCTGGCCGGCGTCGTGACCGGCCGCTGGCTCGGCGAGCACCGCTCCTGGATCATCATCCTGGTCTTCGTCTTCGCCGCGGTCGCCACCCCGTCCACCGACCCGTTCACCATGTGCTTCATGGCGTTCCCCATGGTCGCCTTGTTCCTGGTCTCCGAGGTCATCGCGCGGATCTCCGACCGGAGGCGGGCCGCCAAGCAGGCCGACTGGCTCGAGTCATGACCGAGCATCCCGAGGCCATCGACCCGTTCGACCTGCCCGCCTGGGTCGGCGAGGCCGTGGTGACCTGGTCGCCCGAGCGGGGGATCCGACGCGACGCGCACCTCGCGGGTCGCCTCACCACCGAGGGTGAGGAAGACCTGCCCTGCGACCTGCTGGCGGTCGACGAGGCCTACCCCGCGCCGGTCGCCACCGACGACGTACGCACGCTCGCCCACCAGCTGTGGCGGCACGGCCAGGTCCACCTGGTGTCGTTCGGGGGCCGGCTGACCCTGGCGGTCCCGGGACAGTCGTTCACCGCCGACCGGGTGCTGGAGGTCCTCGGCCGGCTGGCCGCCGCCGTCGGCGCCAGGCCCGAGCGGATGGCCGCACTGCTCAACGTCGGCCGCGACACGACCCCGTCCGGTGGGTCGGGTCGCTAGTCTCGCCCCGTGACCCGCGAGATCGCGCTCCTCACCAACCCGACCGCCGGCAAGGGCCGTGCCGTCCGGGTGCGTGATGCCGCCCTGCCCCGGCTGCGCGCCGCGGGCTTCGTCGTACGCTCGATCGCCGGACGCGACGCCGACGAGGCCCTCGACCTGGCCCACCAGTGCGTGGCCGACGGGGTCGAGGCGCTGGTCGTCTGCGGAGGCGACGGCATCGCCCACCTCGGCATCCAGGCCGTGGCCGGGACACCGACCCGGCTGGGGGTCCTGCCCGCCGGCACCGGCAACGACGTGGCGCGCTACCTCGGCATCCCGCGCAAGGACCCGCTCGCGGCCGCGGACCGGATCATCGCCGGGCGCACCCGCACCCTCGACCTGGCCCGGAGCGGGTCGAAGTACTTCGTCACCGTGCTCGCGGCCGGCTTCGACGCGATCGTCAACGAGCGTGCCAACGCGATGACCTGGCCGAGGGGCCAGATGCGCTACAACCTGGCGACGCTGGCCGAGCTGCGCACCTTCGAGCCGCTGCCCTACACCCTCCAGCTCGACGACCGCACCCTCCAGCTCGACGCCATGCTCGTGGCCGTCGGCAACGGACCGTCGTTCGGCGGTGGCCTGCGCATCACCGAGGGCGCGATCCTCGACGACGGGCTGCTCGACGTCGTGATCTTCAAGCCGATCGGTCGGCTGGGGCTGGTCCGGACCTACCCGAAGCTGTTCAAGGGCACCCACACGACGCACCCTCAGTACGAGCACCATCGGGTCCGCTGCGTGACCGTCGCGGCGCCCGGCATCGTGGCCTACGCCGACGGAGAGCGGTTCGGGCCCCTGCCGCTCACCGTCGAGTGCGTTCCCGGAGCGCTGACGGCGATCTCATGAGCGACCAGCCGTCCCCCTCCGAGCAGTACGCACGGTTCCAGGCCTCCCGCCGTCACCCGGTCTACCACGAGTTCGCGGGGCGCTACCCCTTCACCCTCGACGGCTTCCAGACCCGTGCCTGCCTCGAGATCGAGGACGGGCGAGGGGTCCTCGTCGCCGCCCCGACGGGCTCCGGCAAGACGGTGGTCGGGGAGTTCGCCGTGCACCTGGCCCTCGCCACCGGCCGCAAGTGCTTCTACACGACGCCCATCAAGGCCCTCTCCAACCAGAAGTACAACGACCTGGTGGCGGCCTACGGCGCCGACAAGGTCGGCCTGCTGACCGGGGACAACACCGTCAACGGCGAGGCGCCGGTGGTGGTGATGACCACCGAGGTGCTCCGCAACATGCTCTACTCCGGGTCCCGCACCCTGCTCGGGCTGGGCTTCGTCGTGATGGACGAGGTGCACTACCTCGCCGACCGGATGCGCGGCGCGGTCTGGGAGGAGGTCATCATCCACCTCCCCGAGTCGGTCACCCTCGTCTCGCTGTCCGCGACCGTCTCCAACGCCGAGGAGTTCGGCGAGTGGCTCGAGACCGTGCGCGGCGACACGACGACGATCGTGGAGGAGCGCAGGCCCGTGCCGCTCTTCCAGCACGTGATGGTCGGGCGCCGGCTGATGGACCTGTTCGCCTCCTCCGACGTCGACGCCGCCGCCGGCTTCGTCCGCGAGGGCGCCCCGGTCAACGACCAGCTCGTGCGGGTCGCCCGCGACGACTGGGCCAGCAGCCGGCTGATGCGCGACCGGCGCTCACCCCGCAAGGGCAGACCCGGGTCCTCCAAGAACCCCCGCAGCGTCGGCAACGGCCGCCGCGTCTGGATCCCCAGCCGCGTCGACGTCGTTGACCGCCTCGACCGGGAGGCCCTGCTCCCCGCCATCGTGTTCATCTTCAGCCGAGCGGGCTGCGACGCGGCCGTCCAGCAGTGCCTCCAGGCCAACCTGCGGCTCACCACCGCCGAGGAGCGGGACGAGATCTATTCCTTCGTCGAGCAGGAGTGCCGCCACCTCCCCGACGAGGACCTCCAGGTGCTCGGCTACCACGAGTTCCTCAACGGCCTGACCCGCGGCGTCGCCGCCCACCACGCCGGGCTGCTGCCGGCGTTCAAGCAGGTTGTCGAGCAGCTCTTCACCCGCGGGCTGGTCAAGGTCGTGTTCGCCACCGAGACCCTCGCCCTCGGCATCAACATGCCCGCGCGCACGGTGGTGATCGAGAAGCTCACCAAGTTCAACGGCGAGACCCACGCCGACATCACGGCGGGGGAGTACACCCAGCTCACCGGCCGCGCCGGGCGGCGCGGGCTCGACGTCGAGGGACACGCCGTCGTCCTGTGGCAGCCCGGCATGGACCCGCGCCAGCTCGCCGGCCTCGCCTCGACCCGCACCTACCCGCTCCGTTCGTCGTTCCGCCCGTCCTACAACATGGCCGTCAACCTGGTGCACCAGGTCGGCCGACACCGCGCCCGCGAACTCCTGGAGATGTCGTTCGCGCAGTTCCAGGCCGACAAGGCCGTCGTGGGTCTCGCCCGCCAGCTGCACCAGGCCCAGGAGGCGCTCGCCGGCTATGCCGACGCGGCGGCCTGCGACCGTGGCGACTTCATGGCCTATGCGGCGCTCCGGCGCCGGATCTCCGACGTCGAGAAGGGAGCCGCCAAGTCCCGGCGTGCCGACCGCCGCGACGAGGTGCTGGCGTCCCTGCGCGCCCTGCGGCCCGGTGACGTGATCCTCGTGCCCGCGGGCAAGTTCAGCGGCTATGCCGTCGTCGTGGACCCGGGCACGTCGGGCGACGAGCCGCGACCCTATGTCGTCACCACCGAGCGGCAGGCACGCCGGCTGGCGCTTCCCGACTTCCCGACGCCGGTGGCGGCTCTGGCCCGTCTGCGGGTGCCCAAGCACTTCAACGGTCGCAGCCCCCAGGCCCGGCGCGACCTCGCCTCCGCCCTGCGAGAGCGCACGCACCTGCTCGACCCGCCCGCGCAGCCGCGGGGCGGACGCCGTACGACGCCGCTCGACGAGGCCACCGAACGCGACGTCGCCGAGCTGCGCGCCGCGCTCAAGGCACACCCGTGCCACGGCTGTCCCGACCGGGAGGACCACGCCCGCTGGGCCGAGCGCTGGTTCAAGCTCGACCGGGACTCCGCCACGCTGAAGCGCCGCGTGGAGCAGCGCACCAACACGGTGGCGCGGACCTTCGACCGGGTGTGCGAGGTGCTGACCCGGCTCGGCTACCTCGAGGGCGACGCCGTCACCGACCGGGGCCGACCGCTGATGCGGCTCTACAGCGACCTCGACCTCGTGGCGGCCGAGTGCCTGCGGAGGGGTCACTGGGAGGGCCTGGACGCCGCCGAGCTCGCCTCGGTGCTCTCGGTGCTGGTCTTCGAGGCGCGCCGCACCGACGACGCCGAGCCCAGGATCCCGGGCGGCCGGATCGGGGCGGTGCTCGACACGATGCGTCGCGAGTGGCGAGACCTGGTCGAGCTCGAGCGCGACCACCGGCTCGACTTCCTGCGCGAGCCCGACCCCGGCTTCGCCTGGGCGGCGTGGCGCTGGGCTTCGGGCGACGACCTCGACGAGGTGCTCGGTGGCACCCGGCTGTCGGCCGGCGACTTCGTGCGCTGGGTCAAGCAGGTCGTCGACCTGGCCGGTCAGGTGGCCGACGCGGCGGGCGACTCGCCCGTGCGGGCGGTCGCGCGCGACGCCGTACGCGCGATGCGACGCGGCGTGGTGGCCGACTCCTCGCTGCGCGACTGACGCCGCGCAGCGAGAAGTCTGGCCTCAGGCCCTGGGGCCCGACCCCACCGTCTCCGCTAGGGACTCGTCACGGGCAGCGGCGTGTTGACCACCGTCACCCCGGCGACTCCGTCGGCGGTCATCTCCGAGTGCACCCTGGCCTGACCCACCTGCAGGCCGCGCACCGTCACCGTGTAGGTGAGCGAGTCGCCCGGTGCCGGATCCGTCGAGGTGACCGTCAGGTCGGTGCTCGGGAGGACGGCCTCCATGTCGCCCTCGCCGTTGGCGTTCTCGGCGCCGACCAGGAACGGCTGGCCGAACGGGGAGGCCGGGGGCGACGCGTAGGCGAAGGAGATGTCCTGGACCCCGTTGACGCCGATCCAGGTCTGGAAGGTGCGCGTGTCGGAGGTGCCGAACACGTTGACCCGCCACTCGACCACGAGCCAGCTGCTGACACCGTCGGTGAGGACGTTCACCAGGATGCCCGTGGTGCCGGTCCCGTCCAGGTCCGTCCAGAACGGCGCCAGGACGTTGTTGGGCGGAGCCGGGTCGGCGCCGGACGGCAGGTTGCAGCAGTTGTTGTCGGCCGAGGTCCCCCCACCGACGACGAGGTAGCCGTTCGAGTCGATCCCGACAGCGCTCGACTTCACGCCGTTGAAGACGAACTCCGGCACGTTGAAGTTGAGCATCTGCTCGTCACCGATCGGCGTCGGCGACGTCCCGAAGGCGTCCAGCGGGATGTAGCCGAACAGGCCTCCGGGGTCGACCGACGGAACGCCCAGCTGGGCGGGCCCGAGGGTCCCCGACGCCGACGCGACACCGTTGGACACGGTGGCGCCGGACGCACCGGTGATGCGCAGCCTCGAGGACACCGAGGTCTTCGAGGTGACCGACTGGCTGTCGAAGGAGTTGTTCGTCGCCGTCACGGTGCAGGTCGCCGTGGTCCCCCGCGCCACCGAGGGCGCCGAGCAGGTCTGGTCGAGGCCGACCGAGCCCTGCCGCGGGATGAAGGCGACCGGCAGCCGCGCACTGCCACGGTTGGTGTCGAACCGCACGGCGGCGAACTGCTGGACGTCGACCGTGGCCTCCGAGGAGATCGTGATCGACACCGTGCGGCTGCCGCCCGGCGCGATGCTGAAGGTCCTCGGCGAGAAGCTGATCGACGTGCCCGGCCCGGTCGTCGACCGCGCGGTGACATAGAGCGTGCCGCTGGTGACGTTCTTGAGCGTCCGGGTGGTCGTGATGCGGCCCGGCATCACGGGGGCGTCGATCGACGGGAGGTTCATGTCGATGGAGTGGATGGGGTCACCCGTGAGAGCGGCGAAGTTGCTCGCCGTCTCCGAGATGGTGACCGGCGCCCGCATCGCCCGGGCCACGTCGACCCGGCCCGCGCCGAAGTCGAACGGGTCGGCCGGGGTCGTGAGGTCCTCCTTGACCACGCTGGTGACCGCCTGGGTCATCATCGCGGACTTGATCTGGCCCGGGGTCCACGCCGGGTGCAGCGCCTTGAGCAGCAGCGCCACGCCCGCGATGTGCGGTGAGGACATCGAGGTGCCGGCGATCGCCTGGTAGTACTGGCCGGGCGGGCCGTCGACGACCTCGCCGGGCGTCGGGGTCATGGCCGCCAGGATCTGCACTCCGGGTGCGGTGATGTCGGGCTTGATGACCGAGCCGAGCGGGCCGCGCGAGGAGAACGCGGCCATCACGTCGCCCTGTCCGGCGCGCGCGGCGCCGTCGGTGAACTGGCCGGTGATCCCGGTGTGGCTCCCGAGGAAGGCGACCAGGTCGGTGCCGTCGGCCACGTGCACCGTGGGGAGCCAGTGGTTGTCGGTCTCGACGTCGGCCAGTGCCGGGTTGAAGAGGATCATCCCCTGCGCGCCGCCCTGGGAGACGTTGAAGCCCTTCTCGACGCGGCCGTTGCCGCCGCGCTGGCAGACCACGATCTTGCCCGCGAAGATCCCCGGGGAGGCCGCGCTCGTGCAGAGGGCGTTGTTGTAGGGCGGGGCCGCCGCGGAGACGACCGGCAGCGGGCCGGCGCCGTGGGTGAGGCTGGCGCCGTCGACCTCGTAGGTGTCGCCGTTGTCGGCGGTCAGCGTCAGGTGGGAGAAGAACTCCCGCGTCTGCGTGGACGCCGCGACCGTGGTCACCCAGGGGCCGCCGTGGTTGGCCGTGCCGGCCCCTGGACCGGCGTTGCCCGCCGAGGCCGCGACGAACACGCCGGCGGCGTAGGCGTCGAGGAAGCTCAGCTCGACCGGGTCGGTCGTCGGGTCGTTGCCGCCGCTGATGGAGAAGTTGATGACGTCGACGCCGTCGAGGATGGCCTGCTGCACGGCCGCCGCCGAGTCGGAGGAGTAGCAGCCCTGCACCGAGCAGACGCGGTACTCCATGACCTGCGCGCCCGGGGCCACGCCGTTGATCCGGGCGATGGTCGGGCCGACGGTCTGCACGTTGTCGACGATGTTGCCCGCCGACGTGGAGGCGGTGTGCGACCCGTGGCCCTCGCCGTCACGCGCGAGGTCGGGGTACATGTAGGTGGTGCCGTTGATGGCGTCGTAGGTCGCCAGGAAGGCGCGCCCGCCGACCAGCTTGTTGTTGCACGTGAAGGGGTCGTTGGCCGGCGTGAGCGGGTTGTCGCCGAACTGGCAGGGGAGCGCCGGACCGGAGTAGGCCGGCAGGTTGCCCTTGTCGGCGAACGACGGGTGCTCCGGCCAGACGCCGGTGTCCAGGTTGCCGAGCAGCAGGCCCTTGCCCGCGTTGGCCCGGGTGCGCAGCGCGGAGTAGGCCGCGGGAGCGTGGATGAAGTCGATGCTGGAGTCGGTCAGCACCTTGTTGAGGGAGTCCGGCTGGACGGCGACGACGCCGGGCACCCGGAGGAGGTCCTTGATCCGGTTGCCCGGGACGGTCGCGCTCACTCCGCCGTAGACGATGCGGAAGTTGCCGGTGACCCTGAGGCCGGGTACGGCGGCACGCGCCGAGCGCGTGATCGAGCGCTCCTGGCCACGGACGTAGCCGAGGTAGCGGCTGGTGGCGGGGCGCGAGGTCTTGAGCCTCTTGTCGGTGACGCTCGGGCTCGTCGCCTTGAACCCGGAGATGCCGCCCGCATAGCTGGCGGCCCCGTCGTAGTCGTACTTGATCATCACGGGGATCCGCTTGGCGCTGCTGAGGTTGCGAAGCGAGGCGGGAGTCTTGGCGAGGGCGCTGCTCGCCGCCTTGTCCCCGTCGACCGAGCCGACGAGGTGCGGCTGCTGCGCGGCCAGGGACAGGCCGTGCTTGTCACCGCCGGGGTCGGCGGAGGAGGGGCCCGCCGTGGCGGCGAGTCCGGCCACGGTCAACGCCGCGGCCGAGGTGAGTGACAGGAGCTGGAACAGGCGTGTGCGTCGTTGCATGCCATGGCCTCCGGTTCGGCGCAGACCGTGCGCGCGTGGCTCCTCCCCACGAGGAACTGAAGGCAACTTAGGACCGCCTCAGCGACCTTGACAAGGGGTCGGTCGGTCAGCGTCAGCCGCGCGACTCGGTCACGGCCGTCACGAGCCGGGCCAGAGGCGACTCCAGCCCCCACTGCTCGCTGAGGCTGATGAGGCGCGTGTGGTCATCCGGGGTGTGGGGGAGGGCCGTGTCGAGGTCGCCGAGCTCCAGGTCGCGCGCCACCGCGACGACGCGCGGCGCGACCTCGAGGTAGTCGGCCGCCGCCGTGATTCTGGCCCGGGGTCCGGCGGTGAGGTCGGAGTCCGGGTCCTCCGCCGCGGCGATGATGCCGGGGAGGTCGCCGAACTTGCGGAGCAGGCTCGCCGCCGTCTTCTCGCCGATGCCCGCAACCCCGGGGAGACCGTCGGAGGCGTCGCCGCGGAGGGTCGCGAGGTCGGCGTACTGGCCGGGCGCGACGCCGTACTTGTCGCGGACCACCGCGTCCGTGATGCGCTCGTGCCTGCTGACGCCTCGGGCGATGTAGAGCACCCGGACGCCCGCCGCGTCGTCGACGAGCTGGAAGAGGTCGCGGTCGCCGGTCACGACGTCGACGGGCATGCCGGCTCCCGTGGCGAGCGTGCCGATCACGTCGTCCGCCTCATAGCCGTCGGCTCCGGCGACGCAGATGCCGAACGCCGCGAGGACGTCGCGGATGACCGGGATCTGCGCCTCGAGGGGGTCGGGCACCTGCTCCACGTCGGGGGCGGCGCCGGGCACGACGTACTCCACCCGATGCGCCTTGTAGGACGGGATGAGGTCGACGCGCCACTGCGGGCGCCAGTCGTTGTCCCAGGCGCAGACCAGGTGGCTGGGGGCGTACTCCGACACCATCCGCGCGATGAAGTCGAGCAGGCCGCGCACGGCGTTGACCGGTGTCCCGTCCGGCGCCCGGAAGCTGTCGGGGACGCCATAGAAGGCACGGAAGTACATCGAGGCGGTGTCGAGGAGCATCAGACGCTGCGCGGGCTCGGTCGGCATGACCGGAATCCTTGCACGGCACGGGTCGGAGGAATTCGCCGTACGGGGGCTTAGGGTGAGCGCGTGGAAGAGACCGACCGACGCATCGTGTCGCTGCTGGCCGACGACGGCCGGATGTCGTTCACCGACCTCGGGAAGGCCACCGGCCTGTCGACCTCGGCCGTGCATCAGCGGGTCAAGCGCCTCGAGCAGCGCGGCCTGATCCGCGGCTACACCGCGACGATCGACCACGACCAGATGGGCCGCCCGTTGACGGCCTTCGTCTCGATCACGCCGATCGACCCCTCCGAGCCCGACGACTACCCCCAGCGGCTGCGCGACATCGTCGAGATCGAGTCCTGCTGGTCGGTCGCCGGCGACGAGTCCTACATCCTCAAGGTGCGCGTCCCCACCCCCGGCGCCCTCGAGGACCTGCTCGCCCGGATCCGCTCCGCCGCCAACGTGTCGACCCGCACGACGATCGTGTTGTCGACGCCTTTCGAGAACCGTCCGCTGGAGTAGGGGTTGCTGGTTTCACCGCTCGAGCGGTGAATCCCGCACTCAGCGGCCGAAATTTCGGCCAACAAGTGCGGGGATCGCCCCGGCCTTGTGACGGCTGAGACGAGCGGGACTCAGGCAACGCGACGTCGACGCGAGCTCAGCAGCTGGCGGATGCGTCGCGCCGTCTGAGCGGGCCGCTCGAGATCCGCCCACGTGATGCGGATGCAGACCCAGCCCGTCAGAGCGCAGATCAGCTCCTCCCGTTTCCGCTCACGCATCAAGAACTCCTCGAGGGACTCGCCGTCACGACGGAACTTGAGGTACTTCTCGCGTCCGTCGAACTCCAAGAACACCCCCAGCTGTCGCCAGGCGAAGTCGACCGTGCCGACCAGCCAGCCCTCTTCGTCATAGACCGGGACCTGAGGCTCGGGGAGGGGGAGGCCCTCGTGCCAGCAGAGGAAGTAGGTCCGTGACTCGCCGGCCGACTCGATCCGGGGGTCGGCCAGGCGCAGGACCAGCTCGGTGCGCAACGAGTTGGGCCAGTGGCGAAGAGCAGACGCGGTGTCCCACAGCTCGTCGGCCGAGGTCGCATTGCTGTGCAGAAGACCGTTGACGATGACCAGGGACTGCTCGACCCCGGCCACGGTCGTCACCTCCAAGGCTGCCCGGGTCGCGGTGACGAGCCGGACTCCGTCCCGCTCCACGATCTCCTGTTCCGCGATCTCGCCGTGGTGACGGACCACGCCCGCCTGCTTGCGGCCTGCGACCCCGTCCTCACGGGTGAGATGGACCCAGCCGAGGTCCACTCCCCAGGTCGGCGCATCGAGCTCGACCGCCGCGGAGATGTGGGACAGCGCCGCGGCCGGGTGAGCGGTTCTGAGGACGGCCCGGCAGAGGAGGCGATGCCGACGCTGTGGGCTCAGCCCTTTCCAGACCTCCGAGGTGGCGTAGGCCCCGTGCCTCACCTTGGTCCAGCGGCCCGACCTCACCTCACGGGCGATGGCACGGTCGTCGTACCCCAAGTCCAGCAGCTCGCGCCGCAGGAAGACGTCATTGGCGTTCGGGATCCACACATCAGCAGCCATGGCGCGAGTGTGGGGGACCGAGGGTCGGAACGCTCGAGCCCGCCGGACCGCCTGTGGACAGTCCCGGCTTGGGACGTCTTGTGGACGACGGGAGGCCGGATCGGTCACTCGTGTCACACCAGATGACCGATGCCGGCACTGGTGGAGCGAAACTTCGGCCACTGAGTGACGGTTTCCCCGCTCAGGCGGGGAAACCGTCAACCCCGCGAGCCTCAGAAGGCCTGCAGCGCGGCGGTCCGCCGGGAGGCCTCGGCGACCTCGGCGGCCTTGAGGGCGGACTCGTCGAGGCGGCCGTGCTCCTTCCACCAGGCCTGGCCGGCCTCGGGGAGGGTGTGGATCGGGTCGTAGTACTCGTAGGTGCGCGACAGGGCGTCGGCGTCCTCGGCCTCGATGGAGGTGCGGTAGTTCTTTGTCCAGTAGGACACGCCCCGCTCGGTGTCGTAGGACGCCAGCTGGTGCACCCAGCGCTTCCCGACGAAGGGGACGTCGCAGACGATGCGCGGGGTGGCGAAGCCGGGGAGGTAGCCCATGATGTGGTGCTGGAGGCGCTGGGCCTCACCGACCGAGACCCGCCAGTGCTCCGAGAACGGGATCATGTCGCACATGTAGAAGTAGTAGGGCATGATCTGCGCCCCGTCGAGGAGCGCGAAGCAGAGGTCCAGCAGCGCGTGCGGGTCGGCGTTGACGCCGTGCATCAGCACGCCCTGGTTGCGGACGTCGCGGATGCCGGTGTCGAGCATCGCCCGGGTCGCCTTCGCGACGAGCGGGGTCACCGAGTTGGCGTGGTTGACGTGGGTGTGGATCGCGATCGACACGCCGCGCTCGGCGGCGGTGCCGGCGACGCGGCCCATGCCGTCGACGACCTCGGACTGGAGCCAGTGCTGCGGCAGCGCCATCAGCGCCTTGGTGGCGAGCCGGATGTCGCGGATGTTCTCGATCTCGAGCAGGTCGGTGAGGAATGCCTCGAGGCGTGGCCACGGCATGTTGGCGACGTCGCCGCCGGAGACCACGACGTCGCGCACGGACGGCGTACGGCGCAGGTAGGCGAGCATGTCGCCCAGGCGGTCGGCCGGCTTGCCGGCGAACTTGAGCTTGTCGATGACCGGGGTCGAGTTGCCGACGAGGTCCATGCGGGTGCAGTGGCCGCAGTACTGCGGGCAGGTCGGCAGCAGCTCGGCCAGCACCTTGGTGGGGTAGCGGTGGGTCAGCCCCTCGGCGACCCACATGTCGTGCTCGTGCAGGGAGTCGCGGGTGGCCTGCGGGTGCGACGGCCAGTCGGTGCGACGGTCCGAGAACACCGGGATCATGTAGCGGCGGACCGGGTCGGCATAGAACGCCTCGGTCAGCGAGCCGGCGCCGGCGGGGGGCACGTCGGGCACCATCGTGTTCATCATCTGCGGCGGCACCAGCATCGACATGGTGGCGCGCTCGGCCTGGTCCTTCTCGAGGTCGGCATAGAAGCGATCGTCGAGGAGGTCGCCCATGAGCTCTCGCAGCTGCTTGACGTTCTTGACGCAGTGGGCGCGCTGCCACTGCACCGACTCCCAGTCGGCGGCGGTCACGTCACGCCAGCCGGGGAACCTCGTCCAGTCGGGCTCGACGAGCTCCACGCGCGAGTAGGCGTAGGGCTGCAGGGAGTCCGTCGCAGTGGTCACGGTCATGTCGGCTCCAGTGGTGATCGGGGCGGGCGCTGAGCGTCTCGGCCGGTCGGTTGTGTGACATCAGCCGCACATGACAGAGTAGGCGGAGAACATCCTGCAAGTCCAATACTAGACCGTAGGATTTGCGGTGAAACGGGAAATTGCATGGAGGACGAACGCGTGATCACGGACAGGCGACCCAAACCCGACACCCCGGGTGACCCGACCGGCCTGCACCGGGTGCTCGACGACCGCGTCGTCCTCCCGCAGGCCGCCCAGCGGCTGGACGCCCGGCGCGAGCTGTGGCCCGACGAAGTGCGGATCCGCGTGGAGAAGCTCAACCTCGACGCGGCGTCCTACCGCCAGCTCGAGCAGAAGCACACCGACGCCGCCGGAGTCGTCGACGGCGCCGCCCTCCGCGCCGAGGTCCTCGACATCGTTGCCACCCGCGGGAAGATGCAGAACCCGGTCACCGGATCCGGCGGGATGCTGGTCGGCACGGTCGAGGAGGTGGGGGAGGAGTCCCCGCTCGGCCTCGCCGTGGGCGACCACGTCGCGACCCTCGTCTCGCTGTCGCTCACGCCGCTCGCGATCGAGGACGGCCTCGCGCGCTGGGACGGCCTGGGCGAGCAGGTCCCCTGCGACGGCTACGCCGTGCTCTTCGGGCGCTCGATCGCCGCGGTCATCCCCGCCGACCTCGACCCCGACCTGTCGCTGTCGGTCATGGACGTCTGCGGGGCACCCGCTCTCACGGCTCGCGTCGTCGAGGCGTACGACGCCCCGGTGGTCGCCGTCGTCGGCGGCGCCGGCAAGTCCGGCTCCCTGAGCCTCGCGGCGGCCTGCCGCGCCGGCGCGCGTCGCACCATCGGCGTCGTACCCCACGACCGGGAGGCCGAGCTGCTCCGCGCGACCGGGCTGGCCGACGAGGTCGTCGTCGCCGACGCCCGCGACCCGATCGCGCTGCGCGACGCGGTCGCGACGGCGGGCGGACCCGCCGACGTCACCGTCGTGTGCGTCGACGTCCCCGGCTGCGAGGGTGGCGCCATCCTCGCCACGGCCGAGCGCGGCACCGTCGTCTTCTTCTCGATGGCCACCTCGTTCACCGCGGCCGCCCTGGGGGCCGAGGGCGTGGCCGCCGACGTGACCATGCTCGTCGGCAACGGCTACACCCCCGGGCACGCCGCCTACGCCATGGACCTGCTCCGCGACAACGCGGCCGTCAAGGAGCTCTTCGAACGCCGTCTGGCCGCGCACGGAGGGCAGGGCTGATGTCCAAGACCGTCGGCAAGCTCAAGCTCGACCAGCGCACGGTCAAGCAGGCCCGCGACCTGGCCCGCAAGGTCGGCAGGCCCATCGTCAAGCTGGCGCAGCAGCACACCACCGTCTCGGTCGAGCGGGCGACCCTGCGACTGGCCGGCCTCTCCGGCGCCGACACCGAGGGCACGCCGTGGTCCAACCGACTCGTCGACGCCGTCCGCGCCGACGTCGGTCTCGAGCACGGTGTCGCCCTCCCGGTCTGGGACGCCCTGCGTCGCGACGAGGCGAGCAACCTGCACGAGCTGGCCGCCCGCGCCGCGGCCGGCGACGTCCGCTTCGAGGTGCCGGAGGGCCGCGACGCCAAGCGGGCCCGGGGCGAGTCCCGCAAGGCGGTGCACGCGGGCATCCGCAGCATCGACGCGCGCCGCCGGGAGCGCCAGCGGCTCATCCACCGCCTCGGCGACCCAGCCTCCACGCCGTGGATCTACCTCATCGTCGCCACCGGCGACATCTACGAGGACATCCCGCAGGCCCAGGCGGCAGCCCGGGCCGGCGCCGACATCATCGCCGTCATCCGCTCGACCGGCCAGTCGCTGCTCGACTTCGTGCCCGAGGGCGCCACGCGCGAGGGCTTCGCCGGCACCTACGCCACCCAGGAGAACTTCCGCCTGATGCGGGCCGCCCTGGACGAGACCGGCAAGGAGCTCGGCCGCTACATCCGGCTCACCAACTACGCCTCGGGTCTGTGCATGCCCGAGATGGCGGTCCTCGCCGGTCTCGAGCGCCTCGACATGATGCTGAACGACTCGATGTACGGCATCCTCTTCCGCGACATCAACCCGGTCCGCACGTTCGTCGACCAGCGCTTCAGCCGCCAGGTCCATGCCCGGGCCGGGATCATCATCAACACCGGTGAGGACAACTACCTCACCACGGCCGACGCCGTGGACGCCGCGCACACGGTCACGACCAGCCAGCTGCTCAACGAGTACTTCGCCAAGGAGGCCGGGCTCGAGGACTGGCAGCTCGGCCTCGGCCACGCGTTCGAGATCAACCCCGACCGGCCCGAGTCGTTCCGGCTCGAGCTGGCCCACGCCATGCTGGCCCGCGACCTGTTCCCCGAGGCCCCGCTCAAGTGGATGCCGCCGACCCGGCACATGACCGGCGACGTCTTCCGCGGCTACCTCCTCGACGGGTTCTTCAACCTGGTCGGGACACTCACCGGTCAGGGCATCCTGCTCGTCGGCATGATGACCGAGGCCGTCGTGACCCCGTGGATCTCCGACCGCGACCTGGCCCTGCAGAACGTCCGCTACGTCATGAACGCCGCCGGCAACCTGCACGAGGACTTCCGCCCGGCCAAGGACGGCTTCATCGAGCGCCGGGCCCGCGAGGTGCTGGCCGAGACCATCGAGCTGCTGGGCGACATCGCCCACGACTCCGACGACGAGGGCGACCCGCCGCTGCTGGCCGCCATCGCCAACGGGACCTTCGGCCTGATGAAGCGTCCCGCCGACGGCGGTCGCGGCCTCGACGGCGTCGCGGCCAAGTCCGACGTCTACTACAACCCCGCCTCGGAGATCCTGGAGGGCGACTCGTGACCAAGCACCAGCCCCACGAGCTCGAGGAGGTGGCCGCCAAGGCGGCCGCGCTCCACGACCGGGCCACCGTGATCCGTCCCTACGGCGACACCACCGGTGACGGGATGGTGCAGCTCTCCTTCACGCTGCCGATCCCGCACTCCAAGCTCGCCGACGGAGCCGCGGTCCAGCTCGCCAACAAGATGGGCATCGACCCGGCGCTCGTCGTGCACAGCAAGGGCATGGGCGAGGGCTTCAGCTTCTTCGTCGTCTACGGGCGCGCCAACCACCTCGTCGACCTCGCCAAGGTCGAGGTCGTGGAGCGCGACTTCCCGCTGCTCTCGCCCAAGGAGGCCAACGCCCAGATCAAGACCGCCCTGCGGCGCCGGCTCGTCGTCGTCGGCGCCTGCATCGGCACCGACGCCCACACCGTCGGCATCGACGCGATCCTCAACATCAAGGGCTACGCCGGCGAGAAGGGCCTGGAGTACTACCGCGAGATCAAGGTCGTCAACCTCGGCGCCCAGGTGTCCGTCCCGCAGCTGGTCGACCGGGCCCGCACCGAGAAGGCCGACGCCGTCCTCGTCTCCCAGGTCGTCACCCAGCGCGACGCCCACCTGCTCAACACCCGCGAGATGTCCGCGGCCTTCCGCGAGTCCTACCCCGCGGGCAAACGGCCCCTGCTGGTCGTCGGGGGCCCACGCTTCGACGAGGCCATGGCCGACGAGCTCGGCGTGGACCGGGTGTTCACCCGCGGGACGACGCCCGCGGACGTGGCGAGCTTCCTCGTGCACCGGCTCGCCACCAACGGAAGGAAGGCGTCATGACCGCCACCGCAGGCACCAAGGTCGTCCACCGACGCTACGTCCCCTACTCCCACGCCCACTATGCGGGCAACCTCGTGGACGGCGCCTACTCCCTGGGGCTGTTCGGCGACGTCGCCACGGAGATGTGCATCCTCACCGACGGTGACGAGGGGCTGTTCGCGTCCTACTCCGATGTCCAGTTCCGCCAGCCGGTCCGCGCGGGCGACGTCCTGGAGATCACCGCGGAGCTCGTCAAGGTCGGCACCCGGTCACGCGTGATGGAGTTCGCCGTGTACGTCGTGGCGCGCGGCGCCGCGACCGAGGAGAGCCCCGGCGCCGCCGCGATGCTGGTCGAGCCGGTGCTGGCGACGACCGCCACCGGCACCGTCGTCGTACCCCCGCCGCCCGCCACCTGAGCGCTGCGACCCGCGCCACAGGGACCGCGTTCGGCGTGTCGCGCAGACACGCCGTCGGGTCCGGTCCGAGTGGTGAAATTCTCCCTCGCCCGCACGCGCCGCTGACCTGCGGCAACGCGCGTTGTCGCAGGTCACGGGACGGTTGACACGGGCGGCGGATCGGGTGAGGGTTCCTACGTTTCGTCTCAGCAGTGCGCGGACGACGGCAGGACGTCCATCGCGACGGGCCGAAGGGTGGGGGACCAGTCACCTGTTCGGACGCCTCGGGATGTCAGCCGGCCCGCGAGGGCGGACACGGAAGGAGCCGGGCGGCCTTAGACAACTGCACGGCGTCGGCAGCCAGCCGGTGTCGGGCAGGTCCGAAGCCCCTGGCTCCTTCCGTGCAGCTGCCGGGCCAACCGGTACCTTTGGCCGGGTGATCGCCCGCGTCCTGGTCGCCTTCCTGCTCGGGGTCTGCGGCGCGTTCGCGTTCACGCCCGGGCCGGCGGCCTATGTCCTGCCGTTCTCGGTCGCCGGCTTCGTCCTGTGCATGCGCGGCCTGCGCCCTCGGTCGGCCTGGCTGCCCGGGTGGGCCTACGGCATCGGGTTCCAGTTCGTGCTGCTCGGCTGGATGCGCGCGGTCGGGCCGGACGCGTGGGTCGCCCTCTCGGCGATCGAGTCGGTGTTCTATGCCGCCCTCGGCTCCGCGACCGCGGCGCTCCTGCGGCTGCGGGCCTGGCCGGTCCTGGTGGCCGTGGCCTGGCTGGCCGTCGATGTGTGGAGGGCCTCCTGGCCCTTCAGCGGCATGCCCTGGGGTCGCCTGGGGTTCGCGACGGTCGACACCCCGTTCGCCCCGGCCGCGGCCTACGTCGGCATCCCCGGGGTCTCGCTCCTCGTCGGACTGCTCGGCACGCTGATCGCCTGGGCGGTGCTCCGCGACCGGCGCCGGTGGCGCGGCTCCGTGCTGGTGCCGGTCGTCGTGCTGGCGGCCGTCTGCCTCCCGGCGCTGGTCCCCTTCGGGTCGGCGAGCGACGGCAGTGTCCGGGTCGCCGTCGTGCAGGGCAACATCCCCGGCGACGGCACCGACATCCTCCTGGACGGGCCCCAGGTGACCCGCAACCACCGCGACGCGACCCTCGACCTGGCCGCCGACGTGCAGGCCGGGCGGGTGCCGCGACCCGACCTGGTCGTCTGGCCCGAGAACTCGACCACCGTCGACCCGTTCAACAACCTCGACATCAACCGCGACATCGTCGAGGCGTCCGACGCCATCGGCGTGCCGATGCTCGTGGGCGCCATGGTCGACGCCACCGACCCCCGCGACGTGCTCAACCAGGGCATCGTCTGGACGCCCGGGGTCGGGGCCGGCGACCGCTACAGCAAGCGCCACCCGGTGCCGTTCGGGGAGTACATCCCCTGGCGCGACACCGTCTTCTCCGGCACGTTCGGCAAGCTGCGGCTGATCCCACGCGACATGCTGAGCGGCAACCGGACCGAGCCCCTGTCGATCGCCGGCACCCGGGTCGCGGACTCCATCTGCTTCGACGTCGGCTACGACGACGGCATCCGCGCCCAGGTGCTCGCCGGCGCGGACCTGATGGTCGTCCAGACGAGCAACGCGATGTTCGTCTACACCGACCAGATCCAGCAGCAGTTCGCGATCACCAGGCTGCGCGCCATCGAGTCGCACCGGGCCGTCGCCGTGGCGGCCACCAACGGCATCACCGGCCTGATCGGCCCCGACGGTCGGGTGCTCGACCAGGCGGACCCGCGCACCCAGGCGGTCCTCACCCACGAGCTGCCCCTCGACACCACCGTGACCCCCGGCATCCGGCTGGGCATCTGGATCGGCCGGGGTGCGGTCGTGACGACACTGCTGGCGCTGGCCTTCGGGGCGGTCACGTATCGTCGGAACCGGCGGAGCGGACAGGCCGCGGCCGCCCCCGAGGTCGACCAGCCCGTGCTGTCCGGGCTGCCTCGGTAGGTGCGGGAGGGTGAAGTGAGCGTCGAGGGACTGGGGCGCGTCGTGATGGTCATCCCGACCTACAACGAGGCCGGCAACATCAGCTGGATCGTGGAGCGTCTGCGTGCCGCCCAGCCGGGCGTCGACGTGCTCGTCGTGGACGACGGCTCGCCGGACGGCACCGGGGCCCTGGCCGACGACATCGCCGCCGCCGACCCGCAGGTCACCGTCCTGCACCGCACGGAGAAGGCCGGCCTGGGCGCCGCCTACCTGCACGGCTTCGCGGTGGCGCTGGAGCGCGGCTACGACGTCGTCGGCGAGATGGACGCCGACGGCTCCCACCAGCCCGAGCAGCTCGTCCGGCTGCTCGACCGCCTGCGTGACGCCGACCTGGTGATCGGGTCGCGCTGGGTGCCCGGAGGCTCGGTCGTCAACTGGCCGAGGTCGCGCGAGCTGCTGTCCCGGGGCGGCAACCTCTATGTCCGGCTGCTCCTCGGGCTCCGCGTCCGGGATGCGACGGCGGGCTTCCGGCTGTTCCGGCGCTCGACGCTCGAGGCGATCGACCTCGGCTCGGTGCAGTCCACCGGCTATGTGTTCCAGACCGACCTGGCCTTCCGCGTCGTCGCCGCCGGCCTCCGCGTGGCGGAGGTCCCCATCGAGTTCGTCGAGCGGGTCCGGGGAGACTCCAAGATGAGCGGCGCGGTGGCGACCGAGTCGCTCAAGCGGATCACGGCCTGGGGCCTGCGCGAGCGACGCGCCCAGGCGCGGCGGGCGGCCCGACGGCTCACCGAGGCGCGCCGGTGACCCGCCGTCGCGTCGCGGGGTGGGTGCTGGTCACCCTGTTCGTCGTGGTGCCGCTGGTGGAGATCTCGGCCCTGATCCTGGTCGGCAACCTGATCGGCCCCTGGTGGACCATCCTGCTGCTCGTCGTCGACAGCATCATCGGTGGATGGCTCATCCGGCGCGAGGGCGCCAAGGCCTGGCGAGCGCTCAGCACCGCCCTGTCGAGCGGCGCGATGCCGGCCAAGGAGCTGGCCGACGGTGCCCTCATCCTGGTCGGCGGCACCCTGATGCTCACGCCGGGGTTCGTCACCGACGTGTTCGGGATGTTCCTGATCCTGCCGGTCACGCGCCCGCTGGCCCGCCGGCTGCTGACCCAGGTCGTCACCCGGCGCCTGGTCGTCGCCGGGGTGTCCCACGACGTACGTCGCCCCGGACCCGGGCCGCAGGGGCCCGTGGTCCGGGGCGAGGTCGTCGACGACGCGGGGGAGTGACCCCCCACCAGGTCAGACCGCCGTCGTCAGCTGACGCGCTTCTTGGCGTTGGCGCGGTGCAGGTGCGCCGGCCCGATCTCTCCGCCGCGGAGCAGCTCGAGCCGCTCCTGCAGGATGTCCTCGAGCTCCTTGACCGAGCGACGCTCGAGGAGCATGTCCCAGTGCGTGCGGGCAGGCTTCTCGGCCTTGAGCTCGGGACGGATCCCCGAGGTGTTGAGTGCCTCGGCGCCGCAGCGCGCGCACTCCCACACCGGCGGGACCTCGGCCTCCATGGACATCGTGATCTCGAACGAGTGCCCGTTGGGGCACGCGAACTCGACCTGCTGGCGAGCCGCGAACTCGATGCCGCGCTCGTCCTCGAAACTCTGTCCGCCAAGCCTCGCGCCACGCAGTGTGCGCTCCGCCATGAGCTACCTCCCGTTGAACGTTCCCCACCTGTCCTGGATGAGACGGGCGAGTAAAGAACCTATGACGCGGGTTGCGCGCCAGTTCGTCGATCTTTCAACGGTAGCGAGCCACCCAAGATTCCCCTTCGGCCGTGGCGTGCGCCACGTGAGGGGCCTGGGTGGGTCAGATGAGCTGGGGCACCGTGTTCCCGGCCTCCTCGACCCCGCGTCGGGGATCGACCCGGGACAGGAGCGCCATGCCGACCACGAAGAAGATGATCAGCGCGAAGATGGCGGGGCGGTAGCTGTGGGTCCACTGGTGGACCAGGCCGAAGACCAGGGTGCCGAGCCAGCTCGTCCCTCGCTCACAGGCCTGGTAGAGGGAGAAGTACTCCGCCTCCCGTCCCCGGGGGATGAGCTGGCTGAAGAACGAGCGCGAGAGCGCCTGGGTTCCGCCCATCACCAGACCGATGCCGACGGCCAGGGCGAGGAACAGCGCGACGTTCTTCTCGGGCACGAAGTAGCCCGCCACCACCACGAGCATCCAGATCCCGAGTCCGACCAGGATGACCTTGTGGGTGCCCATCGTCCGGGCGAGCCGACCGAACAGCAGCGCGCCGCCGAACGCGACGAACTGCACCAGCAGGATCGTCGCGATGAGGACGGTCGTCTCGAAGCCGAGCTGCTTCTCGCCATAGACCGACGCCGACGCGATCACCGTCTGGATGCCGTCGTTGTAGAACAGGTAGGCGACCAGGAAGGTCATCGTCATCGGGTAGTGACGCATGTCCTTGAGCGTCGCCGCCAGCTGGCCGAAGCTCTGGCGCACCAGACCGCCGGGCTCCCGCTCGACCGCCAGCGGCTCGCGGTCGCGGATGCCGCGGTAGGGGATGATCGTGAAGGCGGCCCACCAGATCGCGGCCGACAGCATGCTGATGCGCACCGCCATCGCCGTGCCGACGCCGAACGTGTCGTGCATGGTCACGAAGGCCAGGTTCACCGCGAGGAGCAGTCCGCCGCCGAGGTAGCCCAGCGCCCAGCCGCGTGACGACACGCGGTCGCGCTCGTCGGGGAGGGCGATCTGGCACAGGATCGCGTCATAGACGACCAGCGACGAGCCGAGACAGATGTTCGCGACGAACAGGAGCAGGACCCCGAGCTGCCAGTTGGCGGCATCGGTCGTCACGAAGAACATGCCGGCCGCGGCGACGCTGCCGGCCCAGGCGAACCCCGCCATGATGCTGCGCTTCTTGGCCGAGCGGTCGGCGGCCGCCCCGACGATCGGCAGCAGCAGCGCGGACGCGATGGTGGCGAGGGTGACGACATAGAAGACCAGCGAGCCGGGCGAGATCGACACGCCCAGGACGTGCAGGTTGGTCTCGCACGTGAACGTGTCGTCGCTGACCTTGCCGCAGGCGTCCATCTCGGCGACGGAGGTGAGGTAGGGCGCGAAGAGCACCGTGGCGATCGTGGTGACGTAGGCGGAGTTGGCCCAGTCGTACCAGTACCAGGCCCGCTGCTCGCGCTGCATGCCCTCGAACACCGGCTGCAGGTCGGCGACCCCGCCCTTGTCAGCGCCGTCGCTCGCCATGTCCCCATCCCTTCACCGGCCCGCTCGGACCCGGTGCAGAGTATGCCGGGGCGGGAGTCAGATGTCGCGGAACGGCTCGATGTTGGCGCCGAGCTGGTTGAGCCGCTCGGCGAGGTCCTCGTAGCCCCGGTGGATCACGTAGGTCGACCGGAGCACGGAGGTGCCCTTGGAGGCCAGCATCGCCAGCAGGATCACGACCGCCGGACGCAGCGCGGGAGGGCAGACGATCTCGGTGCCGGACCAGTGGGTCGGGCCCTCGATCATCACCCGGTGCGGGTCGAGCAGCTTGACCTGACCGCCGAGCTTGTTGAGCTCGACGAGGTAGATCGCGCGGTTCTCGTAGACCCAGTCGTGCAGCAGGGTCTGGCCCTCGGCCACGGCCGCGATCACCGCGAAGAACGGCAGGTTGTCGATATTGAGGCCCGGGAACGGCATCGGGTGGATCTTGTCCAGCGGCGCGTGCAGGTGGCTGTGCCGCGTGGTCAGGTCGACCAGCCGGGTCTGCCCGTTGAGGGCGAGGTACTCCTCGGAGCGGGAGTACTGGAAGCCCATCTCCTCGAGGAGGGCCAGCTCGATCTCGAGGAACTCGATCGGCACCCGCTTGATGGTGATCTCGGAGTCGGTGACGATCGCCGCGGCCAGGAGCGACATGGCCTCGATCGGGTCCTCGCTGGGCGCGTAGTCGACGTCGACGTCGATGCGCTCGCGGCCGGTCACCCGGAGCGTGGTGGTGCCGATGCCCTCGACGTCCACGCCGAGCTTCTGCAGGAAGAAGCACAGGTCCTGCACCATGTAGTTGGACGACGCGTTGCGGATGATCGTGGTGCCCGGGTGCAGGGCGGCCGCCATCAGGGCGTTCTCGGTGACCGTGTCGCCGCGCTCGGTGAGCACGATCGGCCGCTGAGGCCCGGCCGAGCGGTTGACGTTGGCGTGGTAGAACCCCTCGCTGGCCTTGACCTCCAGGCCGAAGGGGCGCAGGGCCGACATGTGCGGCTCGACGGTGCGGGTGCCGAGGTTGCAGCCACCGGCATAGGGCAGCTCGAAGGAGTCGGACCGGTGCATGAGCGGGCCGAGGAACATGATGACCGAGCGGGTGCGGCGGGCCGCCTCCTCGTCGATGTGCTCCAGGTCCAGCTCCGCCGGGGGGATGATCTCGAGGTCGTTGTCGGTGTTGAGCCATCGGGTCTGGACGCCGAGGCTGCCGAGCACCTCGAGCAGCCGGTTGACCTCCTCGATCCGGGCGACCTTGCGCAGCCGGGTCCGACCCCGGTTGAGCAGGGAGGCGCACAGCAGGGCGACGCCGGCGTTCTTGGAGGTCTTGACGTCGATCGACCCGGACAGGGTCGTGGGACCGGTCACCCGCAGGTGCGTCGGACCCGCGCCCAGCGCGACGATCTCGGAGTCGAGTGCGGCGCCGATGCGGGCGAGCATCTCCAGGGAGAGGTTCTGGTGACCCTTCTCGATGCGGTTGATCGCGCTCTGGCTGGTGGCCAGCAGCTCGGCGAGCTGGTGCTGGGTGAGCCCCCGGTGCTTGCGAGCGTCGCGGATGAGGTTCCCGATGCGATTCTTGTAGTCCCCGCTCATGTCACCCACGGTATCTCAGATATGAGATAACCGTGCAACCGCCGTGGCCCGGCGTTTGTCGGATCCTCGGGGGAGCGCGGTCGCCTCAGCCGCCGAAGTTCTGCACCCAGTACTTCGTGCCGTCGGGAGTGGTGGCGAGGCCCAGCCCGATGCGCTTGTAGCGGCGGTTGAGGAGGTTCTTGCGGTGCCCCGGCGAGTGCATCCAGGCGCGGACGACGGCCGCCGGGGTGGCGTAGCCGTAGGCGATGTTCTCACCGAGCCGGGAGAACCCGGGGCACATCTCGAAGACCTTGTCGAGGTCGCGGTGCACGAGATCCTGGATGTCGGCGAGGTGCACCGCCCAGGGCTGGGCGACCTTGGTGGTCAGGCAGCCGCTGACGCGCAGCGGCTTGCGGTCGTGAGCGGCCCGCGCCTCGTTGACCCGTGCCAGCTCGCGCTTGAGGGCGGGCGAGAGGGCCGCTTTGCCCGGCCCCGACCGCGACGACGAGGCCGCGACGGCGCCGGGTGCCCGCGGCCCGGCCTCGGCAAGTGCCGTGGCGGGCGAGGCGGTCACCGTCAGCACGAGAGCGACGGCACCGAGGAGCCGCCCTGACGAGAGCGCGAAAGACATGGCGACCAGCCTAGGCAGGCGCCTCCAGCCCCGGGCCGGAACGAGCGGATCGTGCGGATCCGGTCGTCCGGTCGGCCCGGGGCCGTCGTGCCCGCGGGTGCGGGCGCCGCGAGGCTACGGCTGCGCCGGCGGCGGGGGCGGCGGGGGCGGCGGCGTGGCGTCGCCTCCCTGGGAGAACGGCGCGGGCGGCAGCCCCTCATCGGGAGCGGCGGTCGGCGGCGCCGGTGGGGCCGGCGGCGCAGCGGCCGGCGGCTCCGCCGGGGGCGGAGCGTAGGCCGGCGGCTCGGCGACCGGCGGCGCCGGGGGCGGAGCGTAGGCGGGCGGCTCGGCGGCCGGCGGCGCCGGGGGCTCGGCCGGGGGCGGAGCGTAGGCCGGCGGCTCGGCGGCCGGCGGCGCCGGGGGCGGAGCGTAGGCCGGCGGCTGCTGCGGGTAGCCCTGCTGCGGCTGCTGCGGGTAGCCGGCCGGGGCCGCAGGCTGCGACGGGTAGGCCGGCGGCTGCTGCGGGTAGCCCTGCTGCGGCTGCTGCGGGTAGGGCGCGGTCGGCTGCGCGGGCTGCTCGTAGGCCGACGGGGTGGGCTGCTGGACACCCTGCTGCGGCTGCTGGCCGTAGGTCGTCGGGTAGCCCGCGGACGAGGCCGCGGCGGCGCCCTTCGAGCGGCGCTTGAGCAGCATGAGCACCACGGCACTGAGCAGCGCGAGCAGCACCACGACCCCGACGACCGGGATCAGCCAGCCCGGCAGACCGCCCTCGTCCTTCTTGGCGGCGGCCGGTGTCTCGTCCTCGCCGTTGGCGATGCCGGCGTTGGTCTGGTCGATGAACTTCCCGACGTAGGGGTGGTCCGGGTAGAGGTCCTGGACGTCCTGGAACAGCGGCAGCGCGGCCTTGTAGTGCTTCTGGTAGAACTCGTCGAGCGCCTCGTTGTAGGACGAGGAGGTCTCGCTGGTCTCGGGCTCGACGCTGTTGGCGTCCAGCATGTCGTTGACCACGCTGACCGGGATCACGAACTCCTGGCCCTCCAGCGCCACGCCGTCGTCCCCGACCGCGGAGGCGACCAGGACGCCGACGACCTTGGCCTCGTCGTCGAGGACGGGCCCGCCGGAGTTGCCCGGGCTCGCCGGCGCCTGGGTCTGGAAGACCGGCATGTCGTCGGCGGTCACCTTGATCGCGGTGACCGGTCCCTCGGTCACGGTCGCCTGCACCTGGGAGCCCGCGGAGAAGCCACGGCTGAAGGTCGAGGCGGCGGGGTAGCCCGCGACGTGCAGCGTCGAGCCCTCGGACACGTCGTCGTCCGCGCCGAGCTCCATCGTCGGCATGTTGTCGACACCGTCGATCTTGAGCAGCGCCACGTCGTTGCCGGGGTAGGGCACGCCCTGGTCGATGACCTCGGCCGGGACGGGCTTCTGCTTCTTGCCCTGGACCTGGCTCTCCTGCGCGACCAGGGCGGTCACGTCCGAGGTGAGGTCCGAGACGGTCATGTGGTCGGCGAACCAGGTCGTGACGACGTCGTCGAGGCGGCTGACCTCGTCGCGCGTGAAGTTGGTGCCGCCCCGCTGCAGGCCGCGCACGAACGCGTTGCTGAGCTTGGTGAGGGCCTTCTCGGCGAAGGCCGGGTTGAGCACGGCGGGATCGGCGTCCACGACGTGTGCCGCGGTGACGATGTAGCCGTCGGGCGTGATGACCCAGCCCGTGCCGAGGCCGGTGAGGCTCGTGGACTCGGAGTAGATCTGCGCGCTGGGGCGGAAGTAGAGGTCGGGGGACTTGACGATGGCGTCGACCATCGCGGCGGTGATCTCCTGCTCGCTGGTGCCGATCACGCCGGTCGTCGCCTGGAGGATGAGGCGGTCGATCAGGTTCGACAGCGCCGTCTGGTTGATCTGCGGCGACGGCACCGACACGGTGGCCGTGTAGGTCGTGGCGATCATCTGGAGCCCCGGATAGGCCTTGGCCGCCAGCACGGTCGCGTTGTTGGTCCCACCGGTGTCGTCGGCCGATGCCGGTGCCGACGCGCCCATCGTTGCGAGGGCCCCTGCAGCGACCACCACCGCCAACCGCCTACGCAAGGAAACCCTGCCAAATCCACTCATCACAGCCCCTTAGTCGTTGAGAAGGCCGCACCCCCGAAAGTGCTGTCAAAGGCCTCGATTCGGACTATATCGGCGCGGATCGTCGTGTGAACCCTCCGCACGGGTGGTGTCTCACAGGGCGTATCCCGGTGCCCGGTCCAGGCCTCCTGGACACATGGACATGACGCACTGCCCCGCGTGTGGCCTGGTCGCCGAGGTGGTCTGGCGCGAGGTCCTCGAGAGCACCGACGGTCCGGTGGAGCACGCCAAGGTCCGCTGCGCCGACCGGCACTGGTTCCTGCTGCCGGTCGCCTCGCTGCCCGGCTCCGCCGTGGTCGCTGGGATTCCCCGAGGCGACGTGGCACGATCGCGGGGGTGACCGGCCGACCCGCGGAGGAGCAGCAGCTGCGCGACCTGGTCCTCTTGCGGCGGGTGCGCGACCGGATGGACCGCGACTACGCCCAGCCGCTCGACGTCGAGGCGCTCGCCCGCGGGGTGAACATGTCCGCCGGGCACCTCAGCCGCCGCTTCAAGCAGGCGTACGGCGAGTCGCCGTACTCCTATCTGATGACCCGCCGGATCGAGCGCGCCATGACCTTGCTGCGCCGCGGCGACCTCAGCGTCACCGACGTCTGCTTCGCGGTGGGCTGCTCCTCGCTGGGCACGTTCAGCACGCGCTTCACCGAGCTGGTGGGGATGCCGCCCAGCGCCTACCGCGACCAGGCCGCGGGCGGCGGCGCGGGTCTGCTGCCCTGCGTGGCCAAGCAGGTCACCCGACCGGTCAGGAATCGAGAAGCCGTCGTGCGCGTGGCGGACCTAGGGTGACGCCATGGACCTGACCATCCACTCCAGCTTCCTCCCGCACACCGACCCCGAGGCCTCGCTGGCCTTCTATCGCGACGTGCTCGGCTTCGAGGTCCGCCTCGACGTCGGCCAGGGGGCGATGCGCTGGATCACCGTCGGCCCGCCCGGCCAGCCCCAGACCTCGATCGTGCTGGACCCGCCGGGCGCCAACCCGGGCATCACCGACGACGAGCGCCGGACCATCGCCGAGATGATGGCCAAGGGCACCTACGCCATGCTCCTGCTGTCGACCCCCGACCTCGACGCGACCTTCGAGCAGATCCAGGCCGCGGACGTCGAGGTCGTCCAGGAGCCCATGGACCAGCCCTACGGACTGCGCGACTGCGCCGTCCGCGACCCCGCCGGCAACCTGATCAGGATCAACGAGCGCCCTTGAGCACCCACGCAGCCGACAGCCACGACCTCATCCGCGTCCACGGGGCGCGTGAGAACAACCTCAAGGACGTCTCGCTCGAGATCCCCAAGCGACGGCTCACCGTGTTCACCGGGGTGTCCGGCTCCGGGAAGAGCTCCCTGGTGTTCGACACCATCGCGGCCGAGTCGCGTCGACTCATCGACGAGACCTACAGCACGTTCATCCAGGGCTTCATGCCGACGCTGGCCCGGCCCGACGTCGACGTCCTCGACGGCCTGACGACCGCGATCATCGTCGACCAGGAGCGGATGGGCGCCAACCCCCGCTCGACCGTCGGCACCGTCACCGACGCGGGCGCGATGCTCCGCATCCTGTTCAGCCGGCTGGGACAGCCCCACCTCGGCTCGGCCCAGGCCTTCTCGTTCAACGTCGCGTCCGTCAGCGGAGCCGGCGCGGTCACCTTCGAGCGCGGCGGGGAGAAGGTCAAGGAGCGGCGCTCCTTCAGCATCACCGGCGGCATGTGCCCACGCTGCGAGGGGCGCGGCACCGTCCAGGACTTCGACCTGTCGGCGCTCTTCGACGACGCGAAGTCGCTCGACGAGGGAGCGCTCACGATCCCGGGCTACAGCATGGACGGCTGGTATGGCCGCATCTACCGCGGGAGCGGCTTCTTCGACCCCGCCAAGCCGATCCGCGACTTCACCCAGAAGGAGCTGCGCGACCTGCTCCACAAGGAGCCGACCAAGATCAAGGTCGACGGGATCAACCTGACCTACGAGGGACTGATCCCCAAGATCACCAAGTCGATGCTCTCCAAGGACCCCGAGGCGATGCAGCCGCACATCCGTGCGTTCGTCGAGCGGGCCGTCACCTTCACCACCTGCCCCGACTGCGACGGGACCCGGCTCAACGAGGGCGCCCGGTCCTCCAGGATCCAGGGCATCAGCATCGCCGACGCGTGCGCGATGCAGATCAGCGACCTGGCCGCGTGGGTCCGCGAGCTCGACGAGCCTTCGGTCGCGCCGCTGCTCGCCGCGCTGCGGGGGACCCTCGACTCGTTCGTCGAGATCGGGCTCGGCTACCTGTCCCTGGAGCGCTCCTCGGGCACCCTCTCCGGTGGCGAGGCCCAGCGCACCAAGATGATCCGTCACCTGGGCTCGTCGCTGACCGACGTCACCTACGTCTTCGACGAGCCGACGATCGGCATGCACCCGCACGACATCGAGCGGATGAACCGGCTGCTGCTGCAGCTGCGCGACAAGGGCAACACGGTGCTCGTCGTCGAGCACAAGCCGGAGGCCATCGCGATCGCCGACCACGTCGTCGACCTCGGCCCCGGCGCGGGAGCAGCCGGGGGAGAGGTGGTCTATGAGGGCGGGCTCGACGGGCTCCGCGCCAGCGGGACCCTGACGGGACGGCACCTCGACGACCGGGCGGCCCTCAAGTCCTCCCTCCGCGCCCCCACGGGCGTGCTGGAGGTGCGCGGCGCCTCCACCAACAACCTCCGCGACGTCGACGTCGACATCCCGCTCGGCCAGCTGGTGGTCGTCACCGGTGTCGCCGGCTCCGGCAAGAGCTCGCTGATCCACGGCTCGGTGGCCCGGCGCGAGGGCGTCGTGGTCGTCGACCAGGGCGCGATCAAGGGCTCGCGTCGCAGCAACCCGGCGACCTACACCGGGCTGCTCGAGCCGATCCGCAAGGCGTTCGCCAAGGCCAACGGCGTCAAGCCGGCGCTCTTCAGCGCCAACTCGGAGGGCGCCTGTCCCACCTGCAACGGCGCGGGCGTCGTCTACACCGACCTGGCGATGATGGCCGGCGTCTCCGCACCGTGCGAGGTCTGCGAGGGCCGGCGCTTCATGGCCGAGGTGCTCGACTACCGGTTCGGGGGCAAGGACATCAGCGAGGTTCTCGCGATGCCGGTCGCCGAGGCGCTCGGGTTCTTCGGGTCGGGGGACGCCAAGCTGCCGGCGGCACACCGGGTCCTCGAGCGGCTCGCGGACGTCGGTCTCGGTTATGTCAGCCTGGGACAGCCGCTCACCACCCTCTCCGGGGGCGAGCGGCAGCGCCTCAAGCTGGCCACCCAGATGGCCGACAAGGGCGAGGTCTATGTCCTCGACGAGCCGACCACGGGCCTGCACCTGGCCGACATCGAACAGCTGCTGGGCCTGCTGGACCGGCTGGTGGACGCCGGCCGGTCGGTGATCGTCATCGAGCACCACCAGGCCGTGATGGCGCACGCGGACTGGATCATCGACCTGGGACCCGGCGCCGGCCACGACGGCGGACGCGTCGTGTTCGAGGGCACGCCCGCCGACCTCGTCGCCGGCCGGGCGACGCTGACCGGTGAGCACCTGGCGGCCTATGTCGGCGCCTGAGGGCGGGGCGACCTGCCGTGGCCGGACGTCGCTGACCCAGGAGAAGAGCCCCTTCCGAGCCACGTTGCACGCGGGACCATATCGCCGATAACTGACATTATGTCAGGACGCGGAGGCGGGACCGCTGCCCCGTGCGGGGCGAGACCTCAGCTCGTGACGTCGTACCTCGTGAGGAGAACGCCGCCGGGGAAGCTGCGCGTCTCCACGAGCTCCAGACCCACCGGCCTGTCCAGGGCGGTGAAGAACGGCGTGCCGCCGCCGACCAGCACCGGCGCGGTGACCAGGACGTACTCGTCCACCAACCCCGCCCGCATCGCCGCGGCCGCCAGCCCCGCGCCGCCGATCTCCATCGGGCCGCCGTCCTCGGCCTTGAGCCGCGCGATCTCGCCGACCGCGTCGGTGCTGCCCGGGCGGACATGGAGGTCGGCATCGGCCTCGACGGCCGTCGAGGAGAACACCACCTTCGGCATCCTCCGCCAGCGCTGCGCGAACTCGACCTGCGCCGGGGTCACACCGGGCTGCTCGGCGGCGGTCGGCCAGTGGGAGCTCATCGTGTCCCAGAGCCTGCGTCCATAGAGCGCGACGCCCGTCTCAGCCACCCGGTCGGACCAGAACTGGAACAGCTCGTCGCTCGGCACGCCCCACCCCAGGTCGCCGCCGGGTGCCGCGATGTAGCCGTCCAGGCTCACGTTCATCGCGTAGGTCAGTCGTCGCACGTCCAGCCTCCTCGTGTCGGTCCTCGGTCTGGTCAGACCGGCACGGCCGTCGAGAGTCATCGGTCCCGGACGCCCCGGTCGCCGTACGGCGTCCGGCACGATGGTCGCATGGCCGACGCTCCGCTCGATGCCCCTGCCGACTCCGACGCCGAGGAGCGACACGCCACCTGGCTCGAGCTGTTCTTCGACCTCGTCGCCGTCGCGGGCGTCGCCATGCTGTCGCACGTCCTCGCGGTCCAGCTCGACGCGAGGTCGCTCGGGCTCTATGCCGTGCTGTTCCTCTCGTTCTGGCTGACCTGGACGACGTTCATGCTCTACGGCAACATCGCCGGCGGCGGCACCCACGTCGCACGGCTGCTCGTCGGGATGTTCGGCCTCGGCGTGATGGCGGCGTCCGTCCCGGGCGTCGCGCACGCCCTGCTCGAGGACGGGCACGCCGGGCGGCCCCTGCATGTCTATGCGATCGCCTATGTGGCCACCCGCTGGCTGGGCTCCCAGTCCTGGCAGCGCGGCGAGATCCTCCTGGACTTCCCCGTCGCCCAGCACCTGGCGGGCACCATCCCCTGGATCGTGTCGCTGTGGGCGCACGGCCCGACGGTCGCGTGGCTGTGGGCCGGCGGCGTCGCCCTCGACCTCGTCCTGATGCTGCTGGTCTCGGGCGACGAGATGCTCGAGCGCTACCAGGCGCGCTTCGACGAGGCGGTGGCGTCGAGCCGCCGGCGGCGCCGTGGGCGACCCGATGCCGGCGAGGGTCCCCGGCTGCGCGGCCTGTCCGTCGATCCCCTGCACCTGGCCGAGCGGCTCGGGCTCTTCGTGATCATCGTGCTCGGCGAGAGCGTGGTCCAGGTCGTGCAGGCCGCGTCGGGGGCGTCGGCGGGTCAACACACCTTCGGTGCGGGTGTCGGCGCGTTCGCGCTGCTCTCCGCGATGTTCGGGCTGTCGCTGCTCCACGGACACGCCGGTCTCCCCCACCTGCTGCCCGGTCGCCTGAGCACCCGCGCGGAGATGGGGATGCACTGCCTGGTCACCGGCGACATCGCCACCATCGCGGTCGTCCTGGCCGTCGTGGTCCAGCGTGGCGCCGAGCCACTGCCGGGGCCCGACCGGTGGCTGCTCTGCGGCGCGGTCGCGGCCTACTTCGCCCTGGGGCTCCTCGCGTCCGTCGCCACGCGCGGCTTCCGGCCGGCCGCGAGCGCGCTCTGGGTCGGCACGGGGATCGCGGTGCCCGCCGCCCTGGGGCTCTGGGCCGAGTCCCTCGACGGCGTCTGGGTCGTCTGGGCGCTGGCCGCCGTACTCCTGGTGCATCTGTACGCCGAGCGGGACAGCGCCCCTCGAGACTGACGCCGCGCGCTCGCGACCGCCCCTACCGGTTCAGGAAGTCGCCCACCAGCCGGTTGAAGGTGTCGGCGTGCTCGATCTGGGTCCAGTGGCCGCACCGACCGAAGAGGTGCGCCTCGCTGCGCTCGATGAGCTCCAGGAGCCTCAGGGCGTTGGCGAGCGGGATGACCCGGTCGTCGCGGCCGTGCAGGATCAGGGTCTCGTGCGGCAGCGCCTTGACCAGGCCCTCGTCGACGGTCATCGCGTCGACCCAGCGCTGACGCGGCGCCGGGAACATCGCCGAGAAGGACTCCTGGAAGCCGGGACGGACGGAGGCCTCGAAGCGCATCCGGGCCAGCTCGTCGGTCACCAGCGCCCGGTCGTAGGCGAAGATGTCGAGCAGCCCGCGCATGGTCTCGAGCGACGGCTCATAGCCCCAGACCCGGTCCAGGCCGTCGGTGATCTCGAAGGGCACCCCGACGGCGCCCATGAGCACCAGCTTGTCGACCCGCTCGGGCGCGGCGGTCGCCACCGCCAGGGCCAGCGCTCCCCCGAAGCTGTTGCCCACCAGGCTGAACCGGTCGAGGTCCACGGCGTCGACGAACCCGAGGAAGTGGTCGCGCCAGGTGTCCAGGCCGTACTCGATGTCCTGCGGTCGCTCGGTGAAGCCGAAGCCCACCATGTCGAGGGCATAGACGGTGTTGCGCTCCGACAGCGGGCCGATGTTGAGCCGCCAGTTGGCCCAGGCGGAGACGCCCGGGCCCGAGCCGTGGATGAGGACGACCGGAGGCCCCTGCCCCGCCACGTGGTAGTTGGTGACGATCCCGTTGGCCAGGACCGGGGTGCCGATCTCGGGGTTCTCCGCCATGGCCGTCATCTTGGGGCCCCACGCCGGCCGGCGGAGAGGGCGTTCCGCAGGGGCGTACGCCCTCACCTACCATCGTCGCCATGTCGACCCACCCCCGCGCCCGACGGCTGGCGCGCTCGCTGGCCCCGCTCCCCCTCGTCGCCGCCCTCGCCCTGGGCGCCGCCTCGTGCAGTGGCGAGGACGACACGACCGCGAGCGACGTGCCCAGCGGGCCGACGGTGACCTGCGACTACCCGGCCGACGGCGACGCCGCCAAGGACGTCGCCAAGCCCCCCGCGGAGGCGAGCTCGGCGGGCACGGTCGCGGCCACCATCGCGACCAGCGCGGGTGACATCGGTGTCCAGCTCGACGCCGGCGCCACCCCGTGCACCGTCAACTCGTTCCTCTCCCTCGCCGACCAGGGCTACTTCGACGACACCCGGTGCCACCGGCTGACGACCCAGGGCATCTTCGTCCTCCAGTGCGGCGACCCGACGGGCACGGGGGCGGGCGGTCCGGGCTACTCCTTCAAGGACGAGCTGTCGGGCAAGGAGACCTACGGCGCGGGCACGCTGGCGATGGCCAACGCGGGTCCGGACACCAACGGGTCGCAGTTCTTCATCGTGTACGACGACTCGCAGCTGCCGCCCGCCTACACCGTCTTCGGCCGCATCGACGACCAGGGCCTCGAGGTCGTCCGGGGCGTCGCGTCCGCGGGCACCGACAACGGGAGTGGCGACGGCGCACCCGCGACGCCGGTCACCATCGAGTCGGTCACGACGGGCTGAGGTCGCCCTCGACGTAGTCGACCTCGGTCCCGACCTTCACGGTCCGCCCGACGGTGCAGAGCCGGTCTCGGGTCTGGGCCAGGGCGCGCGGCAGCACCGCGCGCGCGGCGTCACCGCCCTCCCCCTCGGGGAAGCGGACGTCGAAGACCAGCCGCAGGTCCGTCAGGCGGTTGCCCAGGTCGTCGCGGGTCTTGGCGCCCTCGGACCGCACCCGCAGGGAGACGGCGTCGGCGCGCTTGCCGGTGATCAGGTCGACGTCGATGGCGCCGCAGCCGGCGAGCGCGGCCAGCAGCAGCTCGACGGGCGTGAAGTCCGGGTCGTCCCCGGACCCGATGGGCAGCACTCCCCCACGTCGGTTGGTCGCCCGGTAGCGACCACGCCCGATCCGCTCGAGCTCGATCCAGCGGGACGGGTCGGCCGGGGTCGGGTCGGCCGGGGTCGGGTCGGTCATCGGGCCAGCCTGCCACGCGCGGCGGCACGCCCGACCGACTCGGGCACGGGCATCCCGTCGGGTACGTCGGAGGCCGGCACGGCGGCACCGGGCGTCACCGCCAGCGGCAGCACGCCCGCCCACACCTCCCGCGACTCGCCGTCGTCGGGGTCGTCGGCAGGTCCGTCGCTCACCTTGACGCTGACCCGGTCCAGCGGGACGCGCAGCACCAGCGTGGCGGCCAGCTCCTTGCGGCTGTTGGCCCGCACCTCGGCGGCCCGTCCGGGCATCAGGTGGTCGGAGAGCCGGTCCAGCGCCCGCTGCTTGGAGGCACCGTGCAGCACCTCGGCGTCGCCGAAGATCACCGCACTGCGGTAGTGCATCGAGCTCTCGAAGAGCGACCGCGCGAAGACGAGCCCGTCCAGGTGCGTCACGGTCACGCAGACCGGCTGGCCCGCGGCGAGTCGGAAGGCGCCGGCACCGGTCGAGCCGTGCAGCAGCAGGTGGTCGCCGTCGCGGGCGCACGCGAACGGCAGGACCACCGGACGACCGCCGCGCACGACGCCGACATGGGCGACCACGGCCTCGTCCAGCAGCTCGTGCAGCACCGCCCGGTCGGTGACCTGCTTCTCGGGCAGTCGGCGCACGCGAAGATCGTCGGTCATGGCCGAACGCTAACGGGCCGAGGCGCCGCCCCACTCCCCTGGGGGCGGTGGCGGGGTCGGGTCAGCGGGCGCGACGCTGGCGGCGACGGCTGCGACGGGCCGCCGCGCGGCCGAGCTCCACCGTGCGCAGCAGGGCTCGGTCCTGGTCGCTCCAGGCACGCCCGGCGACGATCCCGAAGGCCAGGTGCAGCTGCGTGTTCATCGGTGTCTCTCGTCCCTTCGACCCGGATCCTCCGGGCTTTCGATGTAACTGGTGACTGTCGGTTACGACTATTACATAGTAGGACGACAATTAATCGGGCTCCGCATCGGCGTCGACGTGATCTCCCCCACCCCTGACAGGCAGGTGCCCCGGGGTCCGAGGACCCCGGGGCACCCGGGTCGCTGGCATCCGGACGGTCTCAGAACCGGCCGGACGAGCGGGTCACTTCACGACGATGCGGAAGTTCTTGTGACCCTCGACGACCATGTCCTGCGCGGCCGAGGAGAACTCCTTGTGGACCTCGCCGCCCTTGGCGCCGGCGTCCAGCTCCACCACGACCTGGTCGTTGCGGACATAGCCGTCCGCGGTGGCCAGGATCTCGTCGATGGTGTCGTCGCCCCAGAAGGACATGTAGGTGTCACCGCCGCCGATGACCCGCAGCCGTCCGCTGCCCCCGGCGAGCTTCGCCGGGACCGGGACGTCGATGGGAGCGGTGGTGGTGTCCCCCATGGTCGAGGTGAGCAGCGCCCGCAGCTTGAGCGTCGTGCCTGCCTTGGCGGTGACCTTGCCGTTGGCCGGGATCTTCACCCAGGCGCCGCCGACCTTGGCCTCCATGCCCTTGACCTTCCACTCGGTCACGCTGTCGGAGACCGTGCCGTTCCAGACCACCGAGTCGATCGAGACGCCCTCGATCTGGCTCAGCAGGTAGACCAGGTCGGCCGGGTCCCAGACCGCGTAGTCGGTGATGTCGTAGGTCGACCGGTAGCGGTCGCCGATCTGGAGGCTGAACGGCGTGCTGTCGGGCTTGGTGCCCGTGATCGTCCACGACGCGTCCTCGGAGCCGGGGAGGTACTGGTCCACGACGCGGTCCTGGTTGTAGTAGATCTGGTAGAGCGTCGCGTTGGGCGCGTAGTCCTGCATGAAGACGTCGGTCGAGCCGGTGCGCGTCCGCGCGCCGTACGTCGCCGTCGCCTCGACGCTGAAGGCGTCCGGGACCGGGCCGACCTCGCCGGTCACGCCGGTGCGGTGGTCCTCACTGATGGTGCCCACGGGCGGGGCGATGTTGGCGACCTTGAAGGGCGTCCAGGCCGGGTCCTCCTGGATGTAGACCGCGTCGGCGGGCGTCAGCGCCGCCGTCACGTGGCCCGTGTAGGTCGCGGGGTGCCCGAAGCCGACGACCTCGGTGCCGCAGACGGAGGTGACCGTGCCGACCGCCGCGATGTTCACGTCGCCGTAGGAAGCGGCGTAGACGAGGTTGCCGCCGGCCACGATGTCCGCCGACGTGGCTGCCTTGGAGGTGCCGACCGGCGCCGCCTTGGCTGTCTTGGCCAGGTAGCGGCGGTTGTGGATCGACGTCAGCTTGTCGAGCTGGGACTGGGAGAGCCCGCCGACACCGCCGGCCATCGGCAGCTGACGGAAGCCCTGCTCGGCCTGCGCGGCGGTCACGCCCGTCGCGGCCGCGATCCGCTGCGCCTGGCGCTCACCGACCGCGACCCGCGGGGCCGGGGTGAGGTAGTCGTCCATGAGCTCGTAGGGCGTGACGCCGGCGACCGGCGAGGGCCCGTAGGCGAGACCGTAGGCCACGGCGCCGATGAGCGTGCCGTCCTCGGCATAGACCGGCGACCCGGACATGCCCGCCCAGATGCCGCCCACGCGGTCGATCTCGGTCGAGGTCAGCCGGACCATCACCATGTCGACGCCGGGTGCGATGCCGTCCTTGAGCACGCCCAGGACCTCGCCCGTGAACGGGTCGGGGGTGACGCCCGAGGACACGGTCAGACCGTGCACGGGGTCGTGGGCCGCCAGGTCGGCGATCGATGTCGGTGTGTCACAGGCCAGGGCCGGTGCGGCGGATCCCGTCGGCGTGCCCCCGAGCACGGCGCCGGTCAGGGCGACCATGGCGGTGGCGGTCGCCGCGGCAAGGGGCTTCCATCCCCTCCGAACACGAACGGTCATGAGCGATCTCTCCATTTCTGGCAGTCACGGTGGCGCGTCCCCCGTTACTCGAATGGACGTCCGGAACATCCGAATGGTTGCCACCTCCCAGGCATCCTGCTCCTCGCGGAACCCGACGTCTGCGGCCCACGTACTCAGACACGTTGTCTGGTTGGTCACGGCGTGTCCGATCATGGGGGCATGACGAGCACCCGGGTGGCCGTGGCCGCCACCGGCGAGCAGGCCCTCTCAGCGGGCCTCGGGGTCGCGGCCGAGGGCGGCAACGCCGTGGACGCCGCGCTCGCCGCCGCGTTCGTGGCTCTGGCCACCGAGCCCGGGATGGTCAGCTTCGGGGGCGGCGCCTATGTCTCGGTGTGGCCCGCCGCCGGTGAGCCGGTGGTCGTGGACGGCAACGTCGAGATGCCGGGACGCGGTCTGCCCGACCACGTGTTCGGCACCGGCCTGCGCGAGATCGTGACGACCTACGGCGGCGGCGTGACGCTCTATGCCGGGCACGGCTCGGTGGCCACCCCCGGCATCGTGCCCGGCTTCGAGGTGGCCCACGACCGGTTCGCGCGTCTGCCCTGGGCGCGGCTCGTGGCACCGGCCGTCGAAGCGGCGCGGCGCTACCCGATGAGCCCCGCGGCCTCGCGCTACCTCTCGTTCACCGCCGACTCCTTGTTCGGCGAGGACCCCGAGGCGCACGCCCTGGTCACCCGGCCGGACGGCAGCCTCCTCGACGGCGGCGAGCCGACGTCCAACCCCCTGCTCGCCGACGTCCTCGAGCAGCTGGCCGTCGACGGGGCCGAGCTGTTCCGGACCGGTGCGGTGGGGCGCTCCCTCGTCTCCGACATGGCGGCCCACGGGGGCCTCGTCACCGCCGAGGACCTCGCGGCCTACGACCCGGTCGTCCGGGACGCCCACGTGCTCGAGGTCGGGCCCTGGCGGATCGCGACCAACCCGCCGCCGGCGGTCGGCGGACCCATGCTCGCGGTCATGCTCGGCGAGCTGGCGCGGCGCGGCGACTGGACCTGGGCCGACGCGATCGAGATCCAGCGGGCGGTGATCGCCTACCGGACCTCGGTCCACGACCTCTCCCGCGACCTGGAGGCCGACGGGCTCGACCTCCTCGCCTCGGTCGGCGAGCACGGGCTGAGCGCCCTGCGAGGCTCGTCCTCGACCGCGCACATCTCGGCGGTCGACCAGGCGGGCAACGCCTGCGCCGTCACGATGAGCTGCGGGTACGGCGCCGGGATGTCCGCTCCCGGGACCGGGATCCTGCTCAACAACGCGCTCGGGGAGGTCGAGCTCAACCGGCTCGGCCTGCACGCGATCGAGCCCGGCACCCGGCTCGCCTCCAACATGGCGCCGACGACCGGACGCACCGGCGACGGGCGGGCTCTGGCGATCGGGTCGCCGGGTGCCGACCGGATCACGACCGCCCTGATGCTCGTGCTGGGCCAGGGCTGTCTCCACGACGCCGACCTCGTCCACGCGATCGCCGGGCCGCGGCTGCACCTGCGACTGGTGGCCGACGGGACCTTCCGGGTGGAGCACGAGGCCGACCCGGGCATCGAGGCCGCCGTCCGGGCGTCCGGCCTGGAGGGGCACGTCTATCCCGAGCCGCACATGTACTTCGGCGGTGTGGGGGCGGCCTACCTCGCCGACGGCGTCCTCCAGGCCGCCGGCGACGCCCGTCGCGACGCCTTCGTGGGAGTGTCCGACCATGCCTGACGGACCCCTCGCACGCCTGCACGCGGCCTACCGGCGCTCGGGCGCCGACCTGCCGTACGGCGACCCGCTGCGGGCGCACGACCTGGCCATGGAGGGCTACTTCTGGAGGTTCACCGACGTCGAGCACGGGCGCGCGCTGATCGCCCTCAACGGGGTCAACCGCGATGGTGCGGGTCACTGGGCGACGCTCGGGCTCGCGGGCGGGCCGACCCGGTTCGTGCGCACGGTGGCCCATCCCGTCGGCAGTGCCGACCCCGACCGGCTCGGCGCGAGCGCAGGGGACGCCTTCGGTGCCGATGTGTCCCGGGTGCTCGTGGACCTCGGTCCCCACGCACGGCTGGACGTCGAGGTGCGTGACCCGGTGGCGTGGCCGCGCCGGTCGCTGGGCGGCTCCAGCGTGTTCCAGGCCGTGCCGGGGCTCAACCAGTACTGGCATCCCTGGCTGCTCGGCGGCCGCGCCTCCGGCCGCGCGGTGCTGGGAGACGAGGTCTGGGAGCTGGACGGCGCCCAGGTCTATGCGGAGAAGAACTGGGGCAAGGGCGGTTTCCCCGACTCGTGGTGGTGGGGTCAGGCACACGGGTTCGCCGACCCGGCCGCCTGCGTGGCGTTCGCGGGCGGCGAGGTGACGGCCGGACCGCTCCGCACCACCGTGACGGCCCTGGTCGTGCGGCTGCCCGACGGGCGGGTGCTGCGGCTCGGCGACCCGGTCGTGTCTCCCGTCGCCGCCCGGGTGACCGACGACCGGTGGTCGCTGCGCGGCCGGGGCCTGGGCTGGCGGGTCGAGGTCGAGGGCTCCGCTCCCCTCGGCGAGGCCCACGTGCTCCCCGTGCCGCTCCCCCGCGAGCGACGCAACGTCGCAGGTGCACTGGAGCACCTGACGGCTGAGCTCTCGGTCACGGTCTCGCGGGGTGGCCGGGTCGTGTGGCGCGACACCTCACGGCTCGCCGGCCTGGAGCACGGCGGCCTCGCCCGCGCCGAGGCCGAGCTGCGTCGCCGCGGCGCCCCCCTCGGCGCGGTGGACGCGCCGCCGTACGACGGCTGAGTGCTGAGGGCCGGCCTGCTGGTTTCACCGCTTGAGCGGGGATCCCTGCACTTGGTGGCCGAAACTTCGGCCGCTCAGTGCCAGCTTCCCCGCCTGAGCGGGGAAACCGGCACCCCCTCAGCCCGAGAGCCCCGGGCCCTCGGAGCGGACCTTGTCGACCTCGGCCATGGCGGAGCGGAGCTGGTCGAGCCACTCCTCGGCGTGCTCGCCGACGAGGCGCACGGACCAGGCGAGGGCGTCGGAGCGGGACCGGGCGACGCCGGCGTCGACGAGGGTGTCGAGCACCTGCCGCTCGGGCTGGCGGAGCCGGGTCATCACCGGGACGGCGAGGTGGGTGAAGAGGGCCTGGACGTCGCCGTGCCGCACCCCCCACGAGACCTTGCGGCCATAGCGGGCCTCCGCCTCGCGGGCGATCTCGATCCGGCGGTCGCGGGTCTCGGCGCGGAACCGCCCGATCCGGCCCTCGGCGGCGGCGCCCTCGGACGCGTCCTCGTCGGCGAGCGTGCCGACGACCGTGATCTCCTCACGGTCCACGGTGGTCTCGACCTCGGTGAACCAGTCCGCCGGAAGGCGGCCGTTCAGCCAGTCGGTGACGTCGTCGGCGGCGGGCGGCTCCTCCGCCTGCCAGCCGCGGCGTCCATAGCGTGCTGTTGCGCTGCGTGCGTTCATGTGATGCCTCCTTGTTTACATGATTACACGTTTACAACCAGACCTGGGTATCGCGCATTCCCAGCCCCCGGCGGGGCGCGCGAAAACGTCGGCGAGATGCCTAGACTTGCGACCTACGTCACACCCCTCGAACGACAGGGTCCTATGTCCTCCGCTGCTGCCGACGTCGACCGCGCCTCGACCGTCCGCGCCATCGCCGAGCGCTGCCTCACCGCCGACCGGGGCCCGCTGCTGCCGATCCTCCACGAGGTCGTCGACCGGCTCGGCTACATCCACCGCGACGACGTCGTCGCGATCGCCGACGTCCTCAACGTGTCGGTCGCCGAGGTCCACGGGGTGGTGTCCTTCTACCACGACTTCCGCACGACGCCGCCGAGCGCGCACGAGGTGCGGCTGTGCCGGGGCGAGGCATGCCAGGCCGTGGGCGCCGAGACGCTGTTCGCGCAGGCCACCACCGACGCGGCCACGGGCGCCCTGGGCCACGATGTGTCGCTCAGCGAGGTGTTCTGCCTCGGCAACTGCGCCCTCGGCCCCTCCGGCACCGTCGACGGCGTCCTGCACGGGCGGCTCGACACCGACCGGCTGACCGCGCTCACCGAGGGGTGGCGCGCGTGACCACGGTCTTCGTCCCGATCGACGCCGCCGCCGAGTCCGTCGGAGCCGACGAGGTGGCCGACGCCCTCGCCGCCCTCCCCGGAGTCACGGTCGTCCGCAACGGCTCGCGCGGCATGCTGTGGCTGGAGCCGCTGGTCGAGGTCGTGACCGACCGGGGCCGCGTGGGCTACGCCAACGTACGGCCCTCCGAGGCGGCCGCCGTCCTCGACGGAGGCCTGCCCAACGACCGCTGCATCGGCGTCGTCGACGACCATCCGTGGCTGGCCTCGCAGCAGCGGGTCTCGTTCGCCCGGGTCGGCGTCGTCGACCCACGCTCCTCCGACGACTACGAGGCCCACGGCGGCTGGGCCGGGCTCCGGCGGGCGCTGACCCTCTCCCCCGCCGAGGTCGTCGAGGAGGTCGTCGTCTCGGGGCTGCGCGGCCGCGGCGGCGCGGGCTTCCCCGCGGGCATCAAGTGGCGCACCGTCCTGCAGGCCCAGGCCGACCAGAAGTTCGTCTGCTGCAACGCCGACGAGGGCGACTCCGGCACCTTTGCCGACCGGATGATCGCCGAGGGCGACCCGTTCACGCTCATCGAGGGCATGGTCGTCACCGGCTACGCCGTCGGGGCGAGCGAGGGCTACATCTACCTCCGTTCGGAGTACCCCCACGCCGTGACGGCCCTGGAGCACGCGGTCGACACCGCCTACTCCCTCGGCTTCCTCGGCGCCGACATCCTGGGCAGCGGCTTCCGGTTCGACCTGCACGTGCGGATGGGCGCCGGCGCCTACATCTGCGGCGAGGAGTCCGCGATGCTCGAGAGCCTCGAGGGCAAGCGCGGCGAGGTCCGCGCCAAGCCGCCGATCCCCGCGATCTCCGGGCTCTTCGGGCGGCCGACCGTCGTCAACAACATGCTGACCCTGTGCGCCGTCCCGATGATCCTCTCGGACGGTGGCCAGGCCTACGCCGACCTCGGCACCGGCCGCTCGCGGGGCACCCAGGTCTTCCAGCTGGCCGGCAACATCGCCCGCGGCGGGATCGTCGAGCTGCCCTTCGGTGTCACGCTCGGCGAGCTCGTCGAGGACTACGGCGGCGGCACGCGCTCGGGCCGGCCGGTCAGGGCGGTCCAGGTGGGCGGGCCGCTCGGCGCCTACCTGCCCCCGGAGCGCTTCGACCTGCCCATGGACTACGAGGCGTTCGCCGAGGCCGACGCGATGGTCGGCCACGGCGGCATCGTGGTCTTCGACGACACCGTCGACATGGCCAGGATGGCCCGCTTCGCCATGGAGTTCTGCTCGGTCGAGTCGTGCGGCAAGTGCACGCCGTGCCGGGTCGGCTCCACCCGTGGCGTCGAGACGATCGACCGGATCGTGGCCGGGCGCGACGTGGACGCCAACCTGGTCCTCCTCCAGGACCTCTGCGAGACCATGACCAAGGGCTCGCTGTGCGCGATGGGCGGGCTGACCCCGATGCCCGTCCAGAGCGCCCTCCGGCACTGGCCGGAGGACTTCACCTCCCCACGGTCGACCACCGAAGGAGCCAGTCGATGACGACCTATCTCCCCGAGCCGGACCTCGGCACCCCGCGCGGCACGTCCACCGAGCAGGTGCACGTCACCATCGACGGGCACGGCGTCGACGTGCCGGCCGGCACGTCGGTCATGCGCGCAGCGGCCGAGGCCGGCGTCGCCGTACCCAAGCTCTGCGCCACCGACTCGCTCAAGGCGTTCGGCTCCTGCCGGATGTGCCTCGTCGAGGTCGACGGCGCCAAGGGGACGCCCGCCTCGTGCACGACACCGTGCGCCGACGGCATGGTCGTGCGCACCGACACCGAGCAGGTGCAGACGCTGCGCCGCAACGTGATGGAGCTCTACCTGTCCGACCACCCCGCCGACTGCGAGGGCTGCGCGCGCGGCAACTGCGAGATGCAGGACCTGGCACGCACGGTCGGCAGCGCCGAGGTCCGCTACGGCCTGCCCGAGCCCGCTCGGTCCCGCGTGGTCGACGACTCCAACCCCTACTTCGACTACGACCCCGCCGCCTGCATCGTCTGCTCGCGGTGCGTGCGCGCCTGCGGCGAGATCCAGGGCACCTTCGCCCTCACCGTCGACGGTCGCGGCCTCGACTCGACCATCTCCGCGGGCGGCACCGACTTCCTCTCCTCCGAGTGCGTGTCCTGCGGCGCCTGCGTCCAGGCCTGCCCGACGTCCGCGCTGCAGGAGAAGAGCGTCGTCGAGCTCGGCATGCCGACCCGCTCGGTCGACACCACCTGCGCCTATTGCGGCGTCGGGTGCTCCTTCCGGGCCGAGGTGTCCGGCGAGGGCGACGCCACCCGCGTGGTGCGGATGGTCCCGAGCAAGGCCGGTGGCGCCAACGAGGGCCACAGCTGCGTCAAGGGCCGCTTCGCCTACGGCTACGCCAGCCACGACGACCGCCAGCTGCACCCGATGGTGCGCGACTCGATCGACCACGAGTGGCGGCGCGTCAGCTGGGACGAGGCGATCGCCAAGGTCGCCGACGGCTTCCGAGCGATCCAGGCCGAGCACGGCGTCGGCGCGATCGGCGGCATCTCCTCCTCCCGGTGCACCAACGAGGAGGTCTATGTCGTCCAGAAGATGGTGCGCGCGGCCTTCGGCAACAACAACGTCGACACCTGCGCGCGGGTCTGTCACTCGCCCACCGGCTTCGGCCTGAGCCAGACGTTCGGTACGTCGGCCGGCACGCAGGACTTCCGCTCGGTCGAGCAGGCCGACGTGGTGCTGCTGATCGGCGCCAACCCCACCGACGCGCACCCGGTGTTCGCCTCGCGGCTCAAGAAGCGGCTGCGCGAGGGAGCCCGGATCATCGTGGCGGACCCACGGAAGATCGCCCTGGTCCGCAGCCCCCACATCGAGGCCGCGTTCCACCTGCCCGTCCTGCCGGGGGCCAACGTCGCCTTCGTCAACGCGATGGCCCACGTGATCGTGGCCGAGGGGCTGCACGACGAGGCGTTCCTGCGGGAGCGCTGCGAGAACGTCGACGGCTACCTCGCGTTCATCGCCGACCCGCAGCACTCCCCCGAGGCGACGGCCGACATCACCGGCATCCCCGCCGACCAGCTCCGTGCCGCGGCCCGGCTCTTCGCGGCCGCCCCCAACGGCGCGATCTACTACGGCCTCGGCGTGACCGAGCACAGCCAGGGGTCGACCATGGTGATGGGCATGGCCAACCTGGCCATGGTCACCGGCAACCTCGGTCGCGAGGGCGTGGGCGTCAACCCGCTCCGCGGCCAGAACAACGTCCAGGGCTCCTGCGACATGGGGTCGTTCCCCCACGAGTTCCCCGGCTATCGCCACGTGTCGCGCGACGACGTCCGCGGCATCTACGAGCAGCTGTGGGGCAGGACCCTCGACCCGGAGCCGGGGCTGCGCATCCCCAACATGTTCGACGCGGCGGTCGCGGGTGCGTTCCGGGGGCTCTATGTCCAGGGTGAGGACATCGCCCAGTCCGACCCCAACACCCAGCACGTCGAGGCCGCCCTCCGCGCGATGGACCTGGTGGTGGTGCAGGACCTGTTCCTCAACGAGACGGCGAGGTTCGCCCACGTCTTCCTGCCCGGCACGTCGTTCCTGGAGAAGGACGGGACCTTCACGAACGCCGAGCGGCGCATCAACCGCGTCCGCCCGGTCATCTCGCCGCGCCAGGGCAAGGACGAGTGGCAGATCACCTGCGACATCGCCACCGCCCTCGGCTATCCGATGTCCTACTCCTCGGCCGCCGCCATCATGGACGAGATCGCGGCGACCACCCCGACCTTCGCCGGGGTCTCGTTCGCCGCCCTCGACGCCGAGGGGTCGCTGCAGTGGCCGGTCAACGAGTCCGCTCCGCACGGCACGCCGACCATGCACGTGGGCAGCTTCGTCCGCGGTCTGGGCAGGCTCGTGGAGACGGTCTATGTCCCGACGACCGAGCGGTCCACCCGCCGCTACCCGCTCATCCTGACGACCGGCCGGATCCTCAGCCAGTACAACGTGGGCGCCCAGACGCGGCGCACGTCCAACAACGCCTGGCACCCCGAGGACGTCCTCGAGATCCACCCCTCCGACGCCGAGCTGCGAGGCGTCTCCACCGGCGACCTCGTGCTGCTCTCGAGCCGCGTGGGCAGCACCAGCCTGCGTGCCGAGGTGTCCGAGCGGATGCCACCCGGCGTCGTCTACACGACCTTCCACCACCCGGTCACGGGCGCCAACGTCGTCACCACCGAGAACTCCGACTGGGCGACCAACTGCCCGGAGTACAAGGTGACGGCCGTCCAGGTCGAGGTCGCGAACGCCCTCGGCGAGACCGCCGCCGAGACAGCGATGCGCGAGGCGGCAGGCCGGGCCTGACGACGCACCCCGCCGAACCGACCGACACGAACCAGAAGGCACGATCAGCACCATGAGCACGCTTCCCGCGGAGGCCCGGATGTCCAACGACATCGCCCGTCAGCTCGCGCACCTCCCCGAGGCCGAGGCGGTCGAACGGCTGGTGACGCACCTGAGGTCGTTCTGGACGCCCGCCATGCGTGCCGGGCTGGTCGCCCTCGCCCGGTCCGGGTCCGCCGACCTCGACCCCCTGGTGGTCCGCGCCGCGGCGGCTCTCTGACGCGGAGCGGGCCGGTCCGGCTCAGGCGCCGCGGTCGGGAGACTGGTCCTCGAAGGCGGCGCGCATCCGCAGGTCACGCGCCGGGTCGGCCGGGCAGCAGGCCCGGTCGTCCAGCCGCCCTCGGCGGGTCTGCACGACCACGAGCGCGACCAGGGCGCACATCGCCGCGAGCGCGAGCCAGATCATGCCGACAGCCTAATCGCGGACCGGGCCACGGCAAGCGGTCTCATCCGGCAGAATCCGCGACGTGATGGAGTCATGGGGCCGGATCGTCGGGGGCCATCCCTGGCGCGTGCTCCTGGCCGCCCTGGCGGTCGTGGTGGCCGCGGCCGGCTATGCCATCGGCGTCTTCGGTCCGCTGAGCAACGGCGGCTTCTCCGACCCCGGCTCGGAGTCGGCCCGCGTCGAGTCCGCGATCCGCGCGGACTTCCCCCGACAGGCCGTCGACCTCGTCGCCGTCTACTCCTCCCCCGACCTCCTGGTCACCGACCCGGCCTTCCGCACGAGCGTCGAGCAGGCGCTGGCGACCGTGCGGGAGGAGCTGCGGATCCAGACCACGACCTGGTACGACGACCAGCAGCCGTCGCTCGTGGGGAACGACGGGCACGCCACCCGCGTGCTGATCACCCTGCCCGGGGACGGCGAGGAGGCGCGCGTCGACGCCTTCCGTCGCATCAAGCCCCTGCTCCATGCCGACGGCCTGGACACCGCCGTCGGCGGGATGTATGCGGTCTACGACGACGTCGACGCCCAGGTCTCGGAGGACATCGCCCGGGCGGAGAGCATCTCCATGCCGTTCGTCTTCCTGCTCAGCCTGCTCATCTTCGGCAGCCTCGTCGCGGCCCTGATGCCGACGATGGTGGGCGGCGTCGCGGTGGTCGGCGCCTTCGCGGTCGTGCGGCTGCTCACCCTGGTCACCGACGTGTCGGTCTTCGCGATCAACGTGATCACCCTCATGGGGATGGGACTGGCGATCGACTACGCCCTGTTCGTGGTGAGCCGGTTCCGGGAGGAGCTGGGGGGAGAGAGCTCCCGCGAGGCCGTCGGCGCCGCGCTCGAGCGGACGATGGCGACGGCCGGTCGCACGGTGTTCTTCTCCGGCGTCATCGTCGCGGCCTCCCTGTCCTCCCTGCTCCTGTTCCCCATGACGTTCCTGCGGTCGATGGGCCTGGGCGGGATGGCCGCGGTGCTGGTGGCCATGACCGCCTCGCTGACGGTGCTCCCGGCGGTGCTGGGGGTCCTGGGGCGCAGGATCGACCTGGGCCGGATCCGGCGCCGCCGGGTGGGGCGGCACACGGCCGGTCGGCAGCGCTGGGCCGGCATCGCCCGCGCCGTGATGCGGCGACCGGTGGTCTTCCTGGTCGCGATCTCGGCGCTGCTCCTGGTCCTCGGCGGCCCGATGCTCACGGCGCGCTGGGGCGGCGTGGACGAGACCGTGCTGCCGGCCTCGGCCCCCAGCCGGGTGGCCGCCGACCTCCAGACCGAGTGGTTCGGGGGCGAGCAGTCCACGGCCGAGATCGTCGTCCGCGGGGGCTCGGCCGCGGACCAGGCGGCCTTCCTGTCCGACCTGGCCTCCACGCCAGGAGTCGACTACGTCGTGCCGCTGACGTCGCGCACCATCCACGGCGAGCTGTCCGCCCTGGTCCAGGCCGCGTGGTCCGGCAACTCCCAGCTGGAGTCGTCCCAGCAGGTCGTCCGCGACCTGCGCGAGGTCGCCGCCCCGGCCGGGGTGACCGCCGAGGTGGGCGGCAGCACCGCCGACACCGTCGACCTCGTGCACGCCATCGTGAGCACCCTGCCGTGGATGGGGCTTCTGGTAGCGGTGGTGATGTTCGTGCTGCTCTTCGTGGCCTTCGGGTCGCTCGTGCTGCCCGCCAAGGCGATCGTCATGAACACCGTGTCGATCGCCGCCTCCTTCGGGGTCGTCACATGGGTCTTCCAGGACGGGCACCTCTCGGGCCCGCTCGGGTTCACCGCGCAGGGCTATCTCGACGCGACGCAGCCGATCCTCATGCTCGCCGTGCTGTTCGGCCTGTCGATGGACTACGAGGTGTTCCTGCTGTCGCGCATCCGCGAGGACTGGGACGCGACCGGCGACAACACCCAGGCGGTCGCGGCGGGCCTCCAGCACACCGGCCGGATCATCACGAGCGCGGCCCTGCTCCTGGCCGTCGTCATCGGCGGCTTCGCGACGTCCGGCATCGTGTTCATCAAGATGTTGGGCCTGGGCATGCTGGTCGCGGTCCTCCTCGACGCCACCATCGTCCGGGCGCTGCTGGTGCCCGCGACCATGCGCCTGCTCGGCGGCCTCAACTGGTGGGCACCGGGCCCGCTGCGGCGCTGGTGGGAGCGCTGGGGCCACGGCCGTCCGGCCCCCGCACCGGAGCCCGCATCCGCGTCCGAGCCTGCGCCCGTCGCCGTGACCGGGACCTAGGTCCACCCGGGCCCCGACCTTCGCCGCTGCCGCCGCGCCGCTCGCGACGAGCAGAGTGACGGAAGGTGTGCTGAGCTGAGCGGGAGTCGCCATGTCGCGTGCGTGGACCGTCGTCGGATCCGTCGTCCTGGTGGTCAGCCTCGCCCTGGCGCCGTACCCCACGGCCGGAAGCGGGGCGAGTGCCGCACCGCCCGTCACGGCGGCGCGTGACGCCCAGCCCAACGTGCTGTTCATCATGGTCGACGACATGCGCAACGACGACCTGAAGTACCTCCCCCAGGTGCGGGCGCTCATCCGGGACCAGGGCGTTCGCTTCACGAACTCGTTCTCGCCCTACCCGCTGTGCTGCCCCGCCCGGTCCTCGGTCTTCAGCGGTCTCTACACGCACAACCACGGTGTCTACACGGTCTATGCCGACTACGGGTTCCACGCCTTCGACGACCGCGAGACCCTGGCCACGATGATGCACGGTGCCGGCTACGCGACGGTCTACCTCGGGAAGTACCTCAACCGCTACGGCTACGACCCGCCCCACCAGCTCACGACCGGGAACTCGCTGCACTACGTCCCACCCGGGTGGGACATGTGGCGCGCGTCGCTGGACGGCGGGTTCGCCAGGACCAGCCCCTTGTTCGGCAGCTCGACCTACAGCTACTTCGACACCACGCTGAGCTTCAACGGCGACGGCTTCGAGAGTCTCGAGGGCCGCTACCAGACGGTCGCCTACGGCCAGATCGCCAGCGACATCGTGTCGACCCGTGCCGCGTCCGACCAGCCGTTCCTGTTCTACCTCTCCTTCACCGCACCCCACAGCGGCTGGCCCCATGAGCCGGACGACCCGAAGGACACGGTGCTCAGCGACGGCTCCACCTATGTCTGGAACACGCCCGCCCGGCCCGCCTGGGTCCGCAACACGCTGGACTCCGTGGTGACCAAGGCACCCGGCGCCTCGTGGCGCGACCCCGACTTCAGCGACAAGCCGAAGTACCTCCAGGACCTGCCCGCCCTGCGCAAGGTCGACCGGACCGACCTGCTCGAGGTGGCACGGCAGCGCGCCGAGGCGCTCACGATCGTGGACCAGCAGGTCGCGCGCGTGATGCAGGCCCTCGCCGACACCGGCGAGCTCGACCAGACCCTGGTGATCTTCACCTCCGACAACGGCTTCTTCCTCGGCGAGCAGCGGATGCGCGAGGGCAAGGTCTTCCCGCACGAGCCCTCGCTGCGCGTGCCGCTCCTCATGCGCGGGCCCGGCATCCCCGCCGGGTCCACACGCACGGACCCGTTCACCTCGATCGACTACCTGGCCACGATCGCGGACGCGGCCGGCACCACCCCGGAGCACGCAACGGACGGCATCTCGCTGTGGGACGTCGCCCGGAACGGCGACGTCGGCTGGACCCGCGCGATCCTGACCGAGACGGGCGCGCTGGACCACCCCGCGCGTGACACCGACATGGCCGGGGACCCGCTCACCGAGGGAGAGGAGGCGGACATCAGGTTCCTCATCGGCGTCAGGACGTGGCAGTACCTCTACATCGACGTCGCCCACCAGACCGACGAGCTCTACGACATCCAGGCCGACCCGCGGGAGTACACCAACCTCGTCGCGGACCCGGCCTATGCGGAGACCCGCACGCTGCTGGCCGGCGTGCTCCGGGAGCTGCGGGCCTGTCGCGCGGCCACCTGCCAGGTGGCGCTCCCGCCGCAGCTGCAGCACCCGGCGGGCTGACCGGCGGGCGTCACTGCCCCGAGACGACCGTCCGGCGGCACCGGAACCGGGCGAACCGACCGATCCACCGGTGCCCGACCCGGCACTACAGTTGCCCGATGACCTCCTACCGCAGCCTGCACCGCGAAGAGGCGCGGCAGCGCGCGGCCCTCCTGCAGGTGGAGTCCTACGACGTGAGCCTGGACCTGGACCGCGGCGAGAGCGAGTTCGGGTCGACGACCGTCATCTCCTTCTCGTCGCTCGGCGGGCCGACGTTCGTCGACGTCAAGGCGCAGGCGGTGACGCGGGTGACCCTCGACGGGAGCCCGCTCGACACCGGCACCCTGGACCGCGGCCGGCTCCCGATCGAGACCGGCGCCGGCGCGCACGAGCTGGTCGTCGAGGCGGTCATGGCCTATCGCAACGACGGCGAGGGCCTGCACCGCAGCGTCGACCCGGCCGACGGCCGCGCCTATGTCTACGGCATGTCGTTCATGGACGCCGCCCCGTTCGTGTTCGCCTGCTTCGACCAGCCGGACCTCAAGGCGACGTTCACCCTGCACGTGCGGGCGCCGCTGGACTGGACGGTGGTCGGCAACACCCCGGCCGACCAGGTCGAGCCCGGGGTCTGGGAGCTCGCCACGACCCAGCCGCTGTCGACCTACTTCGTCACCCTGGTCGCCGGGCCCTACCACGTGCTCACCGACGTCCACGACGGCATCCCGCTCGGCCTCTCGGCGCGGTCGAGCATCGCCAAGGACCTCGAGGCGGACGCGGAGGACCTGTTCACGATCACCCGACAGTGCTTCGACGAGTTCCACCGGCTCTTCGGGATCCGCTACCAGTTCGGGTCCTACCACCAGGCCTTCGTCCCCGAGTTCAACGCCGGCGCCATGGAGAACCCCGGGTGCGTGACCTTCCGCGACACCCTCGTCTTCACCAGCCGGGTCACCCGCGGGGTGCGCATCCAGCGCGCCACGACGGTCGCCCACGAGATGGCCCACCAGTGGTTCGGCAACCTCACCACCCCGGTGTGGTGGGACGACCTCTGGCTCAACGAGTCCTTCGCGGAGTACCTCGGCGTCCGGGTGACCGCGGACGCGACGACCTATGACGACGCCTGGGTCAGCAACGCCTACGTCCGTCGGCAGTGGGGCCTCATCGCCGACCGGCGCCCGAGCACGCACCCCGTCGCCGGCAACGGCGCCGCCGACGCCGCGACGGCGCTCCAGGACTTCGACGGCATCTCCTACACCAAGGGCTCGGCGGTGCTCAAGCAGCTCGCGGCCCGGATCGGCGACGAGGCCTTCCTGCGCGGCACCGTCGACCACTTCGAGTCCCACCTGTTCGGCAACGCCACCATGGCCGACCTCGTCGGCAGCTGGGAGCGGGCGTCCGGGAGCGACCTGTCGGACTTCGTCGCCGGCTGGCTCGGCGTCGCCGGCGTGGACGGCCTGGCCTGGGACCGCGGCACTGGAGACGTTCGGAGGGTGCCCCCGGAGGCGCACCCCGCCGAGCGCACCCACGCCTTCCGGGCCCTGGTCGGCACCTCGGACGGCTGGGTCGCGCACCCGGTCGTGGTCGGGAGCTCCCCCGCGACCCTCGCGGCACCCGAGGGCTCCGCCGTCCTGCTCGACCCCTTCGAGGACACCTGGGCCGTGCCCCGGGTGGACGACCAGACGGTCGCCCGGCTGGCCGAGCTGCTGCCGCACACCTCCGACCAGGGCATCCGTTCGGGCGCCTGGAACGCCCTGCTCGGGTCGCTGCACGACGGCCTGCTCGACCCGGCCGTGCTCGTCTCGGTCGCCGAGGCCGCGCTCCCGTCGGAGACGAGCGACGAGGCCTTCCTGGTGCTCGGCTCGCGGGTGGGGCTCCTCGAGTCCGTGGCGGTCGACCCCGACGCGGTGGCGCGGCGGCTGCACACCGTCGCGGTCGCCTGCGCCCATGCCGCGCCACCCGGCTCCGAGCTCCAGCTGGCGGCCGCCCAGCTGGCCGGGCGGGCCGCCGTCGAGCCCGACCGGCTGCGCCAGTGGCTCGAGGGATCCTCGCTCCCCGACGGCCTCGAGCTCGACCTCGACCTGCGCTGGCTGCTGCTGTGCCGCCTTGCCGAGCTCGGCGGCACCGACCGGGAGGAGCTCCAGCATCACCTCGACGCCGACCGGACCACGGTCTCCCACGTCGAGCACGTCAAGGCCGTCGCGTCGCTCCCCGATGCCGACGCCAAGGCGTTCGCCTGGGCCCATTTCACCGGGGAGCGGGACGCCGCGAACTATGACCTCGAGGCCGCGGCGATCGGTCTGTGGCGGCCCCGACAGCGCGGACTGACCGACCCCTACGCGGGTCGCTACTTCGCCGAGGTCGCCGGCACGGCCGCCGTCCGCTCGGGCTGGGTGCTGGCCGAGTCGGCAGGAGACTTCTTCCCGATCACCTGCCTGACCGAGTCGACCGTCGCGGCGGCCCGGGCCCTGGTGACCGACACGACCATCGACGCCGGGATCCGGCGCCAGCTCGTCGACCGCACCGACGAGCTGGAGCGCCGCATCGCCACGGCGCGCGCCTTCGGGGCCGCCCGATGAGCGTCCGGCGACCCGGGCCGACCCAGCGCACCAAGGTCCAGGAGCTGCGACCCGGATCGGAGACCAGCCGGGAGGACCGGCTCGCGACGGAGGAGCCGCTCGAGCTGCGCCTGGCCTGGCCCGGGTCCGCGGCCCAGCGGATCTGGGTCACCATGAGGACCCCCGGCAGCGACTTCGAGCTCGGCGCGGGCTATGTGCTCAACGAGGGCCTCACCCGCCCCGCCGACCTGCGCACGGTTGCCTACTGCACGGACGTCGACCTCGAGCCGGAGCAGGAGCTCAACGTCGTCACGATCACGCTCGCGGCGCAGCCGCTGCGCGACCCGGGGCACCGGCACGGCGGCTTCGGCGCCGGGTCGGCGTGCGGCGTCTGCGGCAAGGACAGCATCGCCGCCGTCCTCGACGTGCCCCGTTCGGCGCCGTGGGCGGGAGCCCTGCCGGACCCCGACGTCGTACGACGACTGCCGCGGCTGCTCCGCGAGCAGCAGACCACCTTCGCGCGCACCGGCGGCGTGCACGCCGCGGGGCTGTTCACCGCCGAGGGCGACCTGCTCGTGGCCCGCGAGGACGTGGGCCGGCACAACGCCGTCGACAAGGCGGTGGGTGCCCGGGCCCTGTCGGGTGTGGACCCGGCGGCAGCGTGTCTCGTGGTGAGCGGCCGGGCCGGCTTCGAGCTCGCCCAGAAGGCCGTGGCCGCCGGCATCGGCGCGCTCGTCGCCGTCGGGGCACCCACGACGTTGTCGGTGCGCCTGGCCCAGGAGTCCGGCCTCGCCCTCTTCGGCTTCACGACCGCCGAGCGGTGCGTGCGCTACGCCTGACAGCCGTGCGCGTCAGCGCGCGGCACCCCGCGGGTTGAGCCGGGCCACCTCGGCGTTGAGGACGGTGGCGAAGGCCGTCCACGAGGCGTACGGCGCCAGCGCCATCCCCCGCGACCGCTCCACCCGGCCCGCCCGCCGCGCCAGGTCGGCGGAGCTGGCGGTGAGCGCGACGGCGACCGGAACCGCCGTCCGCAGCCGCCGGCGCCCGAAGAACACCACGCTCCAGCCCGCGTTGAGCACGAGGTTGGCGGCCAGGGCCCGGCGGAAGGATCGGGCCTCGTCGCCCCGCCCGTCCTCCTCGAGCTCGGCGAGCACGGCGCCGGAGGTGGCGGCGATGTCGGCATAGAGCGCCGTCCACACCACAGGGAACGCCCAGCCGGGCGGTTGCCAGGAGGGCTTGCGCAGGCCGACGTACCAGTCACCGGTGGGGTCGGTCGCGACCGAGCCGGTCGCGGCCGCCGCCGCGACGGCCAGGGCCGCGCCGAGGGTGTTGCGGACGCGTCGGCCGGGCATGGTCAGTACTCCCCCTTGATCACGAAGAAGGTCCCGCGGATGGTGCCCGCGAGCTTGGACCGCTGACGTGCGAACTTGAAGCGCGAGGCGAGCTCCTCCGGCACCTCCATGCCGTCGGACAGCTTGAAGCCGACGGCCCGTTTGCCGGAGTCCGCCAGCGTGTAGAGCACGTTGACCGCCAGGCCGGACTCATAGAAGACGTGGCTCCAGCGGATCCCGTCGACCTCGAGCTCGGTCGCCTCGAGCGCCGGTGAGGAGATCACGAGACCGCGCTCCTCCTCCAGGATCCGGGCGACGTAGTCGACGATCTCCCGAGCCTCGGCGGCCGGCCGCACGGCGAACTCGGCGTCGTACTTGTTCTTGAAGTAGCGAGCCTCGTTGGCGCGCAGGCCGGCGAGCGCGTCGGCCACGGGCGACGACTCGAGACCGATGGTGGACACGTTGACGAAGTCGACGACGTAGGACACAGGGACCTCCGCTTCTCGGGTGCTGGCCGCAACGCTAGCCGGACCCTCACGAGACCGCGGCTGCCAGGCGGGGGTCAGGGTCGGGGACGGGTCGTGAGGACGTTCCACTGGTTCGGCGAGGGCGGGACCTCCGCGGCGGCGAAGCCCGCCTGGAGGAGCAGGGCGTCGTACTCCTCCAGCGTCCGCTCGCGGGCGCCGAACATGACGAGCATGTGCAGGTCGACCAGGTGCAGGTCGCGCTGCGCGGACGCGGATCGGTCGGTGGTGTCGAGGACGCTCTCCACGACGAGCAGCTGAGCGTCGGGGGGCATGGCCGCGCGGACGGTGCGCAGGATCGTCACGCACTCCTCGTCGGACCAGTCGTGCAGGACGTTGGACAGCAGGTAGACGTCACCACCCGTCGGCACCTCTACGAAGAAGTCCGTCGGCACGCCGCGGGCGCGTGCCCCGACCCCCGCAGCCGCCAGGGCCGCGGCGGCCGCGGCCGCCACCTCGGGCCGGTCCGCGACGACGGCGTGCAGGGCGGGGTGGGCTGCGAGCAGCCTTCCGACCGTCGCGCCCTGGCCTCCGCCGACGTCGACGAGAAGGCGAGCGCGGGTCAGGTCGTGGCCGGCCTCGATCGCTGCGACCTGGAGCAGGCTGCGACGCGCCATGGCGGCGTTGAACATGGCCTCGTCGTCGGGGTGAGCGGACAGCCAGTCCCAGTAGGTCACGCCGTGAACGTCCTCGAAGACCGCGCCGCCTCGACGTACGCCGTCGGCCAGGTGCCTCCACGCCCTCAGGTTCGGCACCACCGTCTGCATGAGGGCGAGGCTGCGGAGACCGGCTGGGTGGTCCCTGCGGAGGACCTCACCGTGGGAGGTCGCTCTCCAGCACGCGTCGTCGCGCTCCAGCAGCCCGAGGTCGACCAGCACACGCAGCAGCCGGGCCAGGGCAGCCGGGTCCGAGCCCGTCCGCTCCGCCAGCTCGTCGATGTCGAGCGGTCCCTCCAGGGCGTCCATGACGCCGAGCTCGCACGCGGCCCGGATGGAGAGCGCCACCCAGGCACCTCGAACCAGGGCCACCACGTCGTCGACCGGGTCCACGTCGCCTCCTCGGGAAGCCGTGTCGACAAGAGTGCCACCCGGCGCGGGCCGGGAGAAGGAGCCGGCCGCGACACGAGCGCCTGCCCCGATAGGTGGATGAGCAGGCGCCTCGTCCTCGTCGGCGGCACCGCGGGCACGGGGAAGACGACGCTCGCGCGCGCCCTGGCGGCCGAGCTGGGCGGCGGCTGGCTGCAGGTGGACACCGTGTGGACCGCCCTCCGTGCCGCGGCCGACCCCGGCTCGCCGGCCGCGGCGCTGCTCGACGTCCCCGCGACGGTCGGTGACCCGGCCGTCGGCGACGACGACGCGCTGACCGCGCACGTGCGGGTCTCGCACGCCGTGTGCGAGGTCCTCCCCGAGGTCCTCGGGTTCGAGCTCCAGGCCCACGAGGTCCTGGTCGCCGACGGCGCCTGGCTGCTGCCGTCGTTCGTGGCCGGGCTGCGGCTGCCCGGCACCGAGGTGCGCGGCGTCTTCCTCGAGCACGCCGACGCCGAGGCGGTCACTGCCGCGCTGGCCCCGCGCCTGGGCAGCCGGCCTCGGAGCGAGCGGCACGAGGTGGCGGACCGGCGGATCTGGCAGTACGGCGTGCAGGTGTGCCGTCAGGCACGCGCGCTCGGGCTCCCCGTCGTGACGTGCCTGCCCTGGGCGACGCTCACCGCCCGGGTGCGGGCGACCCTGGCTCCCTGAGCCCGAAGGCCCGGTCACGCGCGCAGGCGACGATCGCCGGGAGGTCGAGGCCGTGGGTCGCCGCGCCGCGCGCCGCGTCGTACTCCTCGAGCCGGGAGGCTCCGCGCTCGAGCAGCCGCACCGCCCCGGTCGCGTTCCCGCGCGCCGCGTGCGTGAGGCCGACGCACAGCTGGGCCAGTCCCTGCCAGAGGTCGCGCTCCTCGTCCGGACCCGCCTTCCAGCGCGCCTCCAGCACCTCGTGCGCCGCGAAGGGCCTGCCCTCGTCGACCAGGGCGCGCGCCCTCGACAGGGTCTCGGCGGGCGGCAGCGCCTCCTCGGGCACGGGCTCGACGCCGACGGCCCCGTAGGGCAGCGGGCGGCCGAGCGCGTCGCGCGGACGTGCCTGGCGGGGGCGACCGGCCTCGTCGCGGTCTCTCTCGTCGGTCATGGCACGGCTCCTGGCACGTCGACTGACGACCCAGGGACTCGGGCCGCCGCGTCCAGTCTGCCCCCACGGGGTGAGCCGAGGTCGGGTCGCGAGCCTTGGGCGCTCCGTCAGGGTCGTCCCCATGAGCGGGGACGGGCGACACGGCGGCCTGCCGCCGGGGTTCGCCCGGTTCTGGTGGGGCGAGGCGGTCTCGGGCATGGGGACGGCCGTGACGACGCTCTCCCTGCAGACGCTGGTGGTCGTCACGATGGAGGGTGGCGCCACCGAGGTCGGCTGGCTCAACACGGCGCGGTGGCTGCCCTACCTGGCACTCGGCCTGGTGGTCGGCGCGCTCGTCGACCGCGTGCGCCGGAGACCGGTGATGGTGGTGTCGGACCTCGTGCGCGCCCTCCTCCTGGGGCTGGTCCCGCTGGCCTGGGCGCTCGACCTGCTGTCGCTCCCGGTGCTGCTGGTCGTCGTCCTGCTGTTCGGCACGGCGTCGGTCGTCAACGACGCCGCCTCGTTCTCGTTCGTCCCGCGGCTGGTCGACCGGGACGGCCTGCAGCGGGCCCATGCGCGGCTCGACCAGGCCGACGCGGTGGCTCAGACGGCGGGCCCGGCGCTGGCCGGCCTCCTGATCCGCGTGGTGGGCGCTCCCCTGGCAGTCCTCGTCGACGCCGCCACCTATCTCTTCTCGGTCGCGACCGTGACGTCCCTGCAGGATGTCCGCGAGCCTGCGCCGCCCGTGCGCGACGGCGGCGGCGCGCGTCGGCTGATGCGCGAGGTCAGGGAAGGGACACGGTGGGCCTACGGGCGCTCGGGGCTCCGACCGCTGGCGGTGTCCACCCACGTGTGGTTCGCCGGCCAGGCGGTGCTGCAGGTGCTCGTCGCTCCCTTCGCCCTCCTCGGGTTGGGGCTCACTCCCCTGCAGCTGGGCCTGACGTTCGCCGTCGGCGGGGTCGGAGCGCTGCTGGGATCGTCCGTCAGCACCTGGGTGGGCCGGCGGCTGGGCACGGTCGGAGCCATCGCCTGCTCCTACGCCGTCTCAGCGCTCGGGGTGGCCGTCGTCCTCACCGCGATGTGGCCGAGCGCCGCCGGGGCAGCGGTCGCCGTCCTCGCCCTGGGCCAGCTGTGCCACGGCTGGGCGATGGGCCTGAGCAACTCGCACGAGATGAGCTATCGCCAACGGGCCACGCCCGACGAGCTCCAGGCACGCACCAACACCACCCTCCGGTCGCTCAACCGGGCGGTGGTCGTCGTGGTCTCGCCGGTCACCGGGCTTCTCGCCGACGGTGCCGGCTTCCGACCGATGCTGGTCGCGAGCAGCGCCCTGTTCGCCGTCTCGGCCCTGATGGTCGCTGCCCTGGTCCGTCCGATCCCGTCGACCTGACGCCCCGGACCTGGCCGCTGCCCGTCGGGACGTCGGGACGTCGGGCGTCTCGTGGAAACGGATGCTCGGCCCGTCTGACGTCCTCGGGACTCCGGTGCCCGGCGGCGTGGGTCCGCAGCAGTGTCGGTGGCGCCTCCTAGGTTCGTCCTGTGCGCATCCTCCACACCTCCGACTGGCACCTCGGCCGGTCGTTCCACCGTGAGGGGATGCTGACCCACCAGGCGGCGTTCGTCGACCACCTCGTCGAGGTCGTCGAGGCGGAGGCGGTCGACCTCGTCGTGGTGTCAGGCGACGTCTACGACCGTGCGCTCCCCCAGGTCGACGCGGTGCGTCTGGCCGACGAGGCGTTCGCCAGGCTGGCCGGCAGCCGGGCACGCGTGGTCGCCATCTCGGGCAACCACGACTCCGCGCAGCGGCTCGGCTTCGGGTCGCGGCTCATCGACGCGGCGGGGGTCTTCCTGCGCACCGACGCCGGCCGGGTCGACCGACCGGTCCTGCTCGACGACGCGCACGGAGCCGTCGCGGTCTATGCCCTCCCCTACCTCGACCCCGACGCGGTGCGGGAGCCCTGGGGACTTCGCGTCCGCTCCCACGAGGCGGCCGTCGCCGAGGCGATGCGGCGCGTCCGTGCCGACCTCGACGGGCGTCCCGCCGGCACCCGCTCGGTCGTGCTCGCGCACGCCTTCGTCGCCGGGGCCGAGCCCAGCGACTCCGAGCGCGACATCAGCGTCGGCGGCGTCTCCCTGGTGCCCACCCGGCTGTTCGACGGCATCGACTACGCCGCCCTGGGCCACCTGCACGGCAGGCAGACGCTGACCGACGCGGTGCGCTACAGCGGGTCCCCTCTCGCCTACTCCTTCTCCGAGGCCGACCACGAGAAGGGCTCCTGGCTGGTCGACCTCGACGCCGACGGCCTCCGGGAGGCGACGTTCGTCCCGTCGCCGGTGCCGCGACGGCTCCGACGCCTGCGCGGGACGCTCGACGAGCTGCTCACCGACCGGTCGCTGGCCGATGCCGAGGACGCCTGGGTGCAGGTCACGCTCACCGACGACCTGCGCCCGAGCCATCCCATGGAGCGGGTGCGTTCCCGGTTCCCCCATGCGCTCGTCCTCGCCTTCGAGCCCACGGCTCCCACCCCCGACCACGCTCCCGTCGCCCGGATGCGTGGCCGCTCCGACCACGACGTCGCGCTCGACTTCGTCGCCGACCTGCGCGGGGTCCCCGCGACCGAGGCGGAGTCGGCCCTGCTCCTGCGCGCCTGCGACTCCTGCGTCGACGACGCCGACGTCGACCTGCTGCTCACGGAGGCCTGATGCGTCTCCACCGGCTCGAGATCACCGCCTTCGGCCCCTTCGCCGACACCGTGACGGTCGACTTCGACGCGCTGTCCGCCTCCGGCCTCTTCCTGCTCACCGGCGCGACCGGTGCCGGCAAGACCAGCGTGCTCGACGCCGTCTGCTTCGCGCTCTACGGCGACGTGCCCGGCGACCGCTCCACCGCGCGACGGCTGCGCTCCGACCAGGCCGCGGCGGACACGCCGCCCCGGGTCGTGCTCGACTGCACCCTCGCGGGTCGCCGGTTCACCGTCACCCGGTCCCCCGCCTGGCAGCGCCCCAAGAAGCGAGGCGCCGGCACCACGCAGCAGCAGGCCTCCGTGACGGTCACCGAGCGCGTCGACGGCACCTGGGTGCCGCTCTCCTCTCGGCTCGACGAGGCCGGCCACCTGGTCTCGGAGCTCGTCGGGATGACGATGACCCAGTTCACCCAGGTCGCGATGCTGCCCCAGGGCCGGTTCCAGACCTTCCTGAGAGCCCGCTCCGAGGAGCGTCACAAGCTCCTTCAACAGCTGTTCCGCACGGGCCGCTTCGAGCAGGTCGAGCGCTGGCTGCGCGACCACCGCCTGGCGCTGACGGCCACCTCGCGGATCCATCAGCGCGAGGTCGCCGACGTCGTGAGCCGGCTGAGCGAGGCGGCCGACGTCCCGTGCCCCGAGCCGTGGGACCCACACGACCTCGCCCCCGTGGCCGAGTCCGGCGAGGTGGCCGCCTGGGCCGCCCGGATCGCCGGCCAGTCGCGCCACACCGCCACCCGCGCCCGGGAGGCGGCCGCGGTGGCCGCTCGCGACGCCGAGGCCGGCACGACGGCCCTCCAGTCCGGGCGGGAGCTGGCCCGGCTCCAGGCCGAGCACGCCCGCGCCACCTCCGTCCTCGCGGACCTCGAGGGCCGGGCGCCGCAGGTGCAGGCCCTCCGCGACCGAGTGGAGGCGGCCCGTCGCGCGGCCGCGGTGCTGCCCGTGGCCGCTCTCGAGGCCGAGGCGCGCGACGCGTGGGCGGCCGCCGAGTCGGCGGTCGTGACCGCGCGCCGGTCCGCCCCGCGTCACCTCGCGGCCCTCGAGACCGTGGACGAGCTGGTCGCGGCCCGGGACGAGCTGACCCGGCGGGCGGCCGAGGTGACGGCCCTGCTCCCCCGAGCCAGGCGACTGGAGGGGCTTCGCCGACAGGCGACCGACGACGCGCAGACCATCGACGCCCTCATCGACCAGGTGGCGCGCCTCGCGGAGGACGAGGCCGGGCTCCCCCGCCTCCTGGCGGCGGCCCGCACGCGCCATCACGACGCGCTGCTGGCCGGCGACCGCCGTCGCGCCGTCGACGAGACGGTGGCCCGCATCGACACGAGGCTCGCAGCGGCGCGGGAGCACGCGGGCCTCCTGGCCCAGCTGGTCCTCGCCGAGGACGAGCAGCGCTCGGCCAAGGACGTCGTCCTCAGCCTCAAGGAGCACTGGCTCGCCGTCCAGGAGGAGCGCATCACCGGCATGGCCGCCGAGCTGGCCGGGCGCCTCGCGGTCGGTGCGTCCTGCCCCGTGTGCGGCTCCGACGACCATCCCCACCCCGCCGAGACGCGGGCCGGCGCGGCCGATGCGACAGCCGAGAAGATCGCCCGCAGCCGGCTCGATGACGCCGAGACGGCACTGCACCTGCACGACGAGCGGGTCCGCGACCTGGCGACGCGCATCGCGGTGACCACGGAGCGCGCCGAGGGTGCCGAGGTGGCCGCCCTCGAGGCCGAGCGGCAGCGGGCCGCCGAGGAGCAGTCCTCCCTGGCCTCCACCGCCGCGAGCGCGGACGACGCGGCCGCGACGCTCGCCGACCTCGAGCAGCACGCCAACGACCTCGGGGCGCAACGCACCGCGCTGGTGACCCGCCTCGCGGCCCTCCGGTCGGCCTCGGAGGCGCGCGACGTCGAGATCACCACGATCGAGGCCGAGCTCGACGCTGCGGTCGGCGCCGGCGGGGACGTCGCGTCGGTCGCGCGCCGAGCCAGCGCCGAGGCCGCGACCGTCGGGGAGCTGGCCGACTCGCTGCGGGTCCGGCAGGCGGCCGACACCGCCCATCGGGTCGCCGCTCGGCACGCCTCGACAGCCGCACTCGAGGCCGGATTCGACGACGTCGCCTCGGCGCGCTCCCACGCCATGGGCGACCGCGCGCTCGTCGACGCCACTCGGTCGGTCGGCGACCACGACGCCGCCCTCGCGGCCGCCCGTGCCCTCGTCGAGGATCCCGAGCTGGCCCGGCTGGCCCACGAGCCCGCTCCGGACGTCCCGGCTCTCGAGGCGCACGCGCTGGCGACGGGCGCACGTCTGACCGAGGCGGCCGCGGCCGCGGAGCTCTCCGGGCGTCGGGCGGGTCGCGTCGACGGGCTCGTCGAGGCGCTCGACGCGGCGCTGGCCCGATGGGAGCCCGTGCGTGACGAGCTCGACCTCGCCACCGGCATGGCGTCGTTCGCCGAGGGCAGGTCGCCCGACAACCGGTTGCAGATGCGGCTGTCGGCCTATGTCCTGGCCCACCGGCTCGCGCAGGTCGTGGCCGCCGCCAACGCCCGGCTGGCCACGATGAGCGACCGGCGCTACACCCTCGAGCACACCGGCCGGAAGGGCGCGGGCGAGACGCGCGGCGGGCTCAGCCTGCTGGTGCGCGACGACTGGTCGGGCGAGGCTCGCGACCCCGCCACGCTGTCGGGCGGCGAGACCTTCGTCGTGTCGCTGGCACTGGCCCTCGGACTGGCCGACGTGATCATCCACGAGGTCGGCCGTGCCGACCTCGAGACGCTCTTCGTCGACGAGGGCTTCGGGTCGCTGGACGCCGACACCCTCGACGACGTCATGGACACCCTCGACTCGCTGCGCGACGGTGGCCGCGTCGTGGGAGTGGTGAGCCATGTCGCCGAGATGCAGGACCGCATCCCCACGCAGCTGGCCGTGCGCAAGCGCCGTCGCGGCTCCACCCTCGCGCTGGTCCGCGCCTGACGCCGATGGCCGGGTGGGTCGACCGGCGACCGGGTCGGCCCCGGACCGGTCAGCCGTTCACCGTGGTCCAGGCCGCGACGTCCAGGCCCCACTCGGCTGCCAGCCGCGCGACCTGCGGCTGGTAGAGCACCCGCAGCGACTCGACCAGCCCCTCGGGTGGCTCCCAGGTGGCGTGGCTGCTGGACCGTGACGGGCGGTCGGTCCCGCTCAGCCCCACCGGGTCGAGCCCGAGGCGCCGCCAGACGGCGTCCACCGCCGCCTGCGGGTCGCTCCGGACCTTCTCATAGGCCATGACGACCATCCGGTCGGCCCCCACGAAGTGCCGCCACATCGCCAGCTGGTCGGCATAGAAGCCGCTCCAGGTCTGGACCGTGATGGGCACCGGGTAGGGCCATGGCGACGTACCGCGGGTGGCCGCCAGCCGCATCGCCGAGAGGAAGCGCTCGACCGGGTCGCGCAGCAGGACGAGCACCGGCACGTCGTCGGGCAGGATGCGCGCGGCCGTCGGTGGGGCCGAGGAGTGCCGGAGGTACTGTGGCGTCCACTCGCCACGCAGCACGCCGTCCCCGGGGAACAGCCCGAGGTACTCCTCCGGGGTCCGGAAGCCGTCGCCGACCTTGTGGAGCAGGTGCTGCTCCTTCTTGTCGTTGGTGCCGAGCCCCACGCGCGGGTGCTGGCACAGCAGCGTGGTGAACCACGTGGTCCCCGAACGCTGGGCGCCGATGCCGAGCCAGGCCGGGGAGTCCATGGGCGGGAGACTACCGGGCGTCGCCGCTCGGGCTGCGCGTGAGCACGAACGTCGCCACCTCGAGATGGTCGACCGTGCCGTGGGCGTCCCGGAGCACGTGCAGCTCCTCGCCGGCGTGGTAGCCCGACACCCCGACCACGCGCCCCTCCCGGACCTCGAACACGTGCTTCTCGGTGCCGTCCAGCAGCCGCGCGACCAGCCGGCCGTCGACGAGCTCGAACACGTGGGCGGTGTTGCCCCAGTGCCACATCCCGGGGACACCGAGCAGCGCGTCCGGGACGCTCACGGTCGGGACCCAGGGCGTCGGCATCGTGGGCTCGAGCTCCTCGAGCAGCTCCAGGAGCTCGACCGCGAGGCCGGAGGCATCCATCCCCGTGGTGGCGTTGGCGAGCAGGACGGCACCGGTGCGGCGCTCCCGGTCGACCAGGCAGGACGCCAGGAAACCCGGCATCGAGCCGGTGTGGCCGACGACCATGCCCGACCCACCGGCGTTCAGCATGAAGCCGAGGCCGTGGGCATAGCCGAGCGCGTCGTCCCGGTCGCCCGACTGCGGGTGGGCGGCCAGGCTCAGCTCGTCGAGGCCGAGGACGTCCGGGTGGCCGTCGACCAGGAACGCGGCGTAGGACGCCAGGTCGGTCGCCGTCGACCAGAGCTGGCCGGCGGGCGCCATCGCCCGGGTGTCGGTCGCCGGCTCCGGCGACAGCGTTCCCAGGTAGGGATGCACGCTGAGTCCCGGAGCGGACGGAGCCTCGGGCAGGTAGGAGGTGCGTGTCATCCCGAGCGGCCGCAGCACCAGGTCCCGCGCGCAGTCCCACCACGGGCGACCGTGCAGCCGCGCGACGATCTCGCCGAGCAACGCATAGGACAGGTTGGAGTAGTGGAACTGCTGGCGCGCCGGGAACCTCGGGACGGCCGCGGAGTTGGCCTCGACCAGCTCGTCCCAGGTCACGCCGTCCGAGCGCTCCCACCAGTCCCCGACCGGCTCCGAGGGCAGCCCACCGTGGTGGGACAGCAGGCCGCGCACGGTCGTGGACCCCAGCAGGCTGCCGCGGAGAGCCGGATCGTCCAGGACCGCGGACGCCGGGTGGTCGAGCCCGAGCCGCCCGTCCCGCACCAGCTGCAGGACCAGGACCGCGGTCACGGTCTTGGTGATGGAGCCGATGCGGTACTGACGGTCCAGCGGCTCGGTGGACGCCTCCCCCGCGGCACCCCACCAGGCCACCGCCCCGTCGCGCACCAGCGCCCCGACCACCGAGGGCAGCCGTCCGGCGGCCTGCGCGCGAGCCAGCCGGACGTCCAGCCGGCGGCCGTCGTGCACGCGAGCCGTCACTCCGCGAACGCCTCGAGCGGCGGGCAGGCACACACGAGGTGACGGTCGCCGTAGGCCTGGTCGATGCGGGCCACCGGCGGCCAGTACTTGTCGGGGTCGATGCCCGAGGGGAAGACCCCCTCGGTGCGCGTGTAGGGACGGTCCCAGTCGCCGACGAGCGCGCGCGAGGTGTGGGGCGCGTGCCGCAGGGGCGAGTCCTCGGGGCTCCACTCCCCTGCCGCCACCCGGTCGATCTCGCGGCGGATCGCGACCATCGCGTCGCAGAACCGGTCGAGCTCGCCCAGGTCCTCGCTCTCGGTCGGCTCCACCATGAGCGTCCCGGCGACCGGGAACGACATCGTCGGTGCGTGGAAGCCATAGTCGACCAGCCGCTTGGCGACGTCGTCGACGGTGACCCCGGTGTCCTTGGTGAGCCCGCGGACGTCGAGGATGCACTCGTGCGCGACCAGGCCGTTGTCGCCGCGGTAGAGCACCGGGAAGTGCTCGTCGAGACGCGCCGCGACATAGTTGGCCGCCAGCACGGCGGTCGCCGTCGCGTGGGTCAGCCCCTCGGCACCCATCATCCGGATGTAGGCCCACGAGATCGGCAGCACGCCGGCCGAGCCGTAGGGCGCCGCCGCGACCGCGCCGATGCCGCTGCGCTTGTCGGCCTCGGGGTGCATCGGGTGCGACGGCAGGTAGGGCGCCAGATGGGCACGCACCGCCACCGGGCCCACGCCGGGTCCGCCGCCCCCGTGGGGGATCGCGAAGGTCTTGTGCAGGTTGAGGTGCGAGACGTCGCCGCCGAACCGGCCCGGGCGGGCGAACCCGAGCAGCGCGTTGAGGTTGGCGCCGTCGACATAGACCTGGCCGCCGTGGTCGTGCACGACCCGGCACAGCTCGGTGATCGTGTCCTCGTAGACACCGTGCGTCGACGGGTAGGTGACCATGATCGCGGCCAGGCGCTCCCCGTGCTCCTCGCACTTGGCGCGCAGGTCGTCGAGGTCGACCGAGCCGTCGTCGGTGGCGGCCACGACCACGACCCGCATCCCCGCCATCACGGCCGAGGCGGCGTTGGTGCCGTGGGCCGAGCTGGGGATCAGGCAGACGTCGCGCTGGTCGTCGCCGTTGGCGCGATGGAACGCGCGGATCGCCAGCAGGCCGGACAGCTCGCCCTGCGAGCCGGCGTTGGGCTGGATCGACACCTTGTCGTAGCCCGTGACGACGGCCAGCCACTCCTCGAGGCTGGTCACCAGCTGGCGGTAGCCCGCAGCGTCCTCGGCCGGGGCGAAGGGGTGGAGGTCGGCGAAGCCGGGCAGGCTGATCGGCTCCATCTCGGCCGTCGCGTTCAGCTTCATCGTGCAGGACCCGAGCGGGATCATGCCGCGGTCGAGGGCATAGTCGCGGGCCGAGAGGCGGCGCAGGTAGCGCAGCATCCGGGTCTCGCTGTGGTGGCTGTTGAAGACCTCATGCGTGAGGTACGGCGTGCTCCGCACGAGCTCGGGCGGCAGGTGGCTCCCGTCCTCGCCACGGGGGCTCTCGACGGCGACCCCGAAGGCACGCAGCACCGCCGTCACCGTCGAGTCGGTGGTCACCTCGGAGGTGGAGAGGGCGACCCGGTCGGCGTCGACGAGGCGCAGCTGCAGGCCGAGGCCGCGAGCCGCGGCGACGACATCGGCGGCGCTGCCCGGGACCGAGACGGTGAGCGTGTCGAACCAGGTGTCGTTCTCGACCTTCACTCCGGCGACGCTCAGCGCCCGGGCGATCTGGGTGGCATAGGAGTGCACCCGGGTCGCGATGCCCTGGAGACCGACCGGGCCGTGGTAGACGGCATACATGGACGCCGTGACGGCGAGCAGGACCTGTGCGGTGCAGATGTTGGAGGTCGCCTTGTCGCGGCGGATGTGCTGCTCACGCGTCTGGAGAGCGAGCCGGTAGGCCGGCCGGCCCTCGGCGTCGACGGAGACGCCGACGAGACGTCCGGGCAGGTGCCGCTCGAGGCCCTCCCCCACGGCCATGAAGCCGGCGTGCGGGCCGCCATAGAACAGCGGCACGCCGAAGCGCTGCGAGGACCCCACGGCCACGTCGGCGCCGAGCGCGCCGGGCGACTCCAGCAGCGTGAGCGCGAGCAGGTCGGTCGCGACGACCGCGAGGGCGTTGCGCTCGTGGGCGGCCTCGATGACGGCGCGGGGGTCGCTGACCCGGCCGGAGGTGCCGGGGTACTGCACGAGCACACCGCTGAGCTCACCGTCGGGCAGCCCGGCCGACAGGTCGGCGACGACGACCTCGATCCCGAGCGCCACGGCGCGGGTGCGGACCACGTCGATGGTCTGGGGCAGGGTGTCGGCGTCGACCACGAAGGGACCCGCGGCCTTGCGGTTGGCCCGGCGTACGAGCGTCATCGCCTCCGCGGCCGCGGTGGCCTCGTCCAGGAGGGACGCGTTGGCGGTGGCCAGGCCGGTCAGGTCGCCGACCACCGTCTGGAAGTTGAGCATCGCCTCGAGGCGGCCCTGGGAGATCTCCGGCTGGTAGGGCGTGTAGGCGGTGTACCAGCTCGGGTCCTCGAGCACGTTGCGCCGGATGACGCCGGGCGTGATGGTGGCGTGGTAGCCCAGCCCGATCATCGCCTCCGCCGGGCGGTTGGCCGCGGCCAGTGCCCTCAGCTCCCGCATCGCGGCGCTCTCCGACAGCGCGGCCGGCAGGGCCATCGCCTCCGAGGACCTGATCGCCGCCGGCACCGCCGCCGCCATCAGCGACGCGAGGCTGTCGTGGCCCACCCGGGCCAGCATGGTCTCGATGTCGGAGGACGTCAGCCCGACGTGGCGCCGCACGAACGGTGCCTCGTCGTTGTTGGCGGAGACGGGAACGGTGGACGTGTCGGTCACGAGGGCTCCTGAGGGTGGCGGGTGATCGCCTCCCCCTCTGTCGGCCGCCGCCTCCAGAGTTGCCTGACCCACGCGGTCCTTGGCGCCTGAGAGGTTCCGGGGAGGAATTGCCCCTTCGGCGCTCCGCCACCGACCTCGCGGACGGCGCGAAGACTCTCCCGCGCGGGATCGTCAGCGGGTCGAATCTACCACCGGCGTCGAGCCGGATCGGGCGGCGACCGTCCTAGCCGGTCTGGCGGGCCGCACGACGGGCAGCCAGCTCGTCACCGGGGGTCGCCGCCTGCGGCTCCTCCTCGGCACGCTCGGACGGCAGCTCGGCCAGGGTGCCCTCGATCTCGCGCCACACGCCCCCGATGGCGATGCCGAACACGCCCTGACCGCCCTGGAGCAGGTCGATGACCTCGTCGTTGCTGGTGCACTCGTAGACCGAGGCGCCGTCGCTCATCAGGGTCACGCGGGTGAGGTCGTCGGTGCCGCGCTCACGCAGGAACTGCACCGCGGTGCGGATCTGCTGCAGGGAGATGCCGGCGTCGAGCAGCCGCTTGATGACCTTGAGGATCAGGATGTCGCGGAAGGAGTAGAGCCGCTGCGAGCCGGAGCCCTTGGCGCCGCGCACGGTGGGCTCGACCAGGCCGGTGCGGGCCCAGTAGTCGAGCTGGCGGTAGGTGATGCCGGCGGCGTTGCACGCGGTCGGGCCGCGGTAGCCGGTGTCGCTGGGCAGCGGCGAGACGTCGTCGGTGAAGAGCAGGCCCTGCTCCTCGGCGCGCTCGCTGGCCTCGGTCCCTGCGGTCAGGTCGGCTGTGTGCTCGTTCTCGTTCACGCCCGCATCGACCCTTTCGTCGACTACTCCGTTGTGCGTAACCCCCGGGGGAAGGGTCGTCGGGCGGCTTCCGCTAACGGACACAACCACAACGGTGGAGTTACAACAGAGACAGTTCAAGGTAGGCGCCGCGACGGCCCTGGTCAACGCGGTCGGTCGGCGTGTCGCAACCCTCAACCTCACCTTGAGGGTGAGACTTTCCCGCCCTCAGGTTCGGCTTCACCCTGCGTCGAAGTCCTCGGGCGTGACCTGGTCGAGGAACTCGCGGAAGCGCTCGACCTCGTCCTCCTGCTCGTCGGGCACGCTCAGGCCGGCCTCGGCGAGGACGTCCTCCGAGCACCGGATCGGCGAGCCCGTGCGCAGCGCCAGGGCGATCGAGTCGGAGGGCCGGGCCCCCACCTCCACCCCCGAGGCCAGCACGAGCGTGGCATAGAACACGCCGTCCTTGACGTCGGTGATCTGGACCTCTTCGAGGCTGTTGCCGGTGGCCTCGAGCATGTCCTTGAGGAGATCGTGGGTCAGCGGCCGGGGCGGCACGACCCCCTGCTGCGCGAACGCGATGGCGGTCGCCTCGACGGCACCGATCCAGATGGGCAGGTAGCGGTCGCCGGAGACCTCCCGGAGCAGCACGATCGGCTGCTGCGAGGGCATCTCCACCCGGACGCCGATCACGTCGACTTCGTGCACCGCTCCACCCTACCCCGGCCTGCCGAGGCCGGTCCGGGCGTCGGTGACGGGCGGCGCCGGCCCGCTCAGCCGCGGCGCAGGCCCGACTTGACCAGGGTGGCGTGCAGCCGCACGGACAGGGCCGCGATCTCGTTGGCGGCCTCCTCGGCGCGGCCGCGAGCCGCCGGGTCGTGCCCGTGCCGGACCGGCGACACCACCTGCTCGACCAGGCCGACCTCGCGGTCGGCGGCGGTCTTGAACGCGCGCAGGTGCCGGGGCTCGAGGCCGAAGCCGGCGAGCTCGCGCGCGGTCTGGACGATCACCAGCGCATCGGTGTCGAAGTGGCTGGTGCCGGTGATGGGCGCGACCAGGCCGAAGCGCTCGAGGTCGGCGAGCAGGTCCTCGCCGACCTCGGTGATCTTGAGCAGCTCGCGCCGCGAGACCCGCACGTCGCTGCGGCGCCCGAAGGACTCCGGGCTGGGCGTGCCGTCCGCGGACAGCGCGACCTGGGGCACGGTCGGGACCACCGGCTCGATCGGCGGCGGCTCCAGGCCCCGGTCGATGGCGTCGAGGTGCTCTCCGATGACCCGCAGCGGCAGGTAGTGGTCGCGCTGCATCCGCAGGATGTAGCGGAGCCGGTCGACGTCCTCGGAGGAGAACTTGCGGTAGCCCGCCGGGGTGCGCTCCGGCTTGATCAGCCCCTTGTCCTCGAGGAACCGGATCTTGGGGATGGTCACCCCGGGATAGTCGGCGCGGAGGAGGTCGAGCACCTGCCCGATGTTCATGCGCGCCCGGGACGAGTGCGAAGCGGTCGCCGGCACGGTCAGCCGTTCACGTGCCCGGAGTAGAAGACCAGGCGGTACTTCCCGATCTGGACCTCGTCCCCGTCCTTGAGCGACACCTGGTCGATCCGGTCGCGGTTGACATAGGTGCCGTTGAGGCTGCCGACGTCGCGCACCGAGAACTCGGTGCCGCTGCGGTGGAACTCGGCGTGCCGGCGCGAGACCGTCACGTCGTCGAGGAAGATCTCGCTCTCGGGGTGCCGACCGGCGCTCACCAGGTCGAGGTCGAGCAGGAACCGGTTGCCGGCCCCCGGGCCACGCTGCACCACGAGCAGGGCGTGCCCGGCGGGGAGCGCGTCGACGGCAGCGGCGTCGACCGGGCTCAGCGCGCGGTCGGAGGTCTCGACCTTCTCCGGCGCGCCGAACGTGATCGTCGCCGTGGCGTCCGGCGGGACGTCGACCGGCGGCTGGCTGGTCGTCTCGTCCATCGGCTGCACGAGCTGGGTCCCGCACTGCGAGCAGAACCGGGCGTCGTCGGGGTTCTGCCGCCCGCAGTTGGTGCAGAAGGGCATGTGTGGTCACTCCTCAGGAGGTCGGACGCCACCCGTCACCCCGGTCGGCCCTGCCTCCCCGGCTCGGGGCCCCGACTCTCAGGCTGAGGGTGATGCTCAGGCTCCGAACCTACCAGTCACCCCTGCAGGGTCGCCTGGTACGCCGCGGAGTCCATGAGTGCGTCCACCGCGTCGGCGTCGCTCGGGACGACCTCGAAGAGCCAGCCGCCGCCGTAGGGGTCGTTGTTGACGAGCTCGGGGGTCGCGTCGAGCGCGTCGTTGACCGCCACGACCTCGCCCGACAGCGGCGCATAGACGTCGCTCACCGACTTGGTCGACTCCAGCTCACCGCACGCGCCCCCGGCCTGCACGGAGTCGCCGACGCTCGGCAGGGACACATAGACGATGTCGCCGAGGGCGTCCTGGGCGAAGTGGGTGATGCCGACCCGCACCGACCCCGCGGCATCCCCCGGCGTCCGGACCCACTCGTGCTCGGCGGTGTACTTCAGGTCATCGGGATACACGTACGTCTCCTTCGTGTGAGCGGCCTTCGGGCCGACTCTAGTGTCCTGCGTCGGACCCTAGCGCCCCGGCTCGGTATGGCTCCACCGAACCGCGTGGCAGGCGCCGGATCGGAGGAGCCACGGTCCGACCTGGAGGCTCAGTCGGCCGACGGTCGGATGCTGTCGATGCGGACGTCGGCGACCTGCTGGACCTCCACGGTGGCCCCGTCGCCCTCCAGCTGCTCGGTCGGGCCCTGGGGGAAGCTCAGCGCCGACTCGAGGGTGCTGGGCTCGCCGATCACGTCGATGACGAAGGGCGAGCGCAGCAGGGTGCCCCCGACGAGGATGCCCCCGTCGCCCTCGGCGAAGGACGTCTGGGCGACCGCGCGTACGTCGTCGTTGAACTCCATCGCCTCGGCTCCCGCGGCGCGGAGCTCTTGGAGGGTGTCGAGCATCGAGTCCAGGCGCACGTCCGACCCGCTGCCCGCCGTGATCGTGATCCGGATGCCCGGTCCGTGCACCGGGACGCCGCCGGCGAGGATGTTGAGGGTGTCGGCGTCCTGCTGGGCCTGCGCGACCGCGGCGTCGTGCTGGAGGGCGCTGTTGGTCAGGTCGCGCTTCTGCTTCTCCAGCCGGGCGATCTCGGCCTGGGCCCGCTGGGTCGCGTCGGTCATGGTGTTGAAGACGTCGATGAGGTCCTGCTCGCGGTAGCCGGCATAGGTGTTGTCGACCTCGGTGGCGCGCACCTGGGTCACGCCCGCGAAGCCGAGACCGGCCAGCAGCACGCCGACGGCCACCTGGCCCCGGGACGGGCGCAGCATGGCCTCGCGGAGGCGTTGGCGGCCGGAGGGGGTCGCCTCGTCGGGAGGGGTGGGCTGGTCAGGCACGGAGCAGGTGCCTCCTGATCGCGGCCACGTTGGAGAAGATCCGGATCCCGAGCACCACGATGACGCCGGTGGAGAGCTGGCCTCCGACACCGAGCTTGTCGCCCAGGAACACGATCGCCGCCGCGATGACGACGTTGCTGAGGAACGACACGACGAACACCTTGTCGTCGAAGATCCCGTCGAGCAGCGCGCGCAGTCCGCCCAGCACCGCGTCGAGCGCGGCCACGACCGCGATCGGCAGGTAGGGCTGGAACCAGACCGGGATGTCGGGCTGGAACAGCAGGCCCAGCACGACGCCCCCGATCAGGCCGAGAATGGCGATCACGGAGCCTCCTCCTTGTTGGCGCCCTCATTGTCCACGTCGGCGCCCGTCGTGGCGAAGCGCAGCACGGGCAGCCGCGCGCTGGGCAGGTCGAGCCGGTCCTCGTTGGTCATGGACACCTGGAGCCCGACCCCCTGTGCCAGGGCGAAGAACTGCTGCCCGCGCTCGCTGTCGACCAGGCTGGCCTGAAGGGTGCGGGGGTCGCCGATGGCCTCGACGACGTAGGGCGGCGCCAGAGGCCGGCCGTTGACGTGGATCGCGATGTTGGCGTTGCGGATCGCGGTCAGGCTGGTCAGCCGCTGACCGTTGATGGAGATCGCCTCGGCGCCCACGCCCCAGAGCCCGTCGACCAGGAGGGCGAGGTCGGTGTCGCGGACGACGGCGGTGTCGCCGCCCGTGGGCGAGTCGTCGACGACGATGCGGACCCCCGCGCCCTGGAGGTCGCCATAGCCCGTGCGCGACTGCAGGCGTCGCAGCCGCGTGGACGCCGCGGTGTCGGCGGCCGCGGCCCCGTCCAGACGGTCCTGGGCGGCGGTGACCGCCGCCTGGAGGTCCGCGATGCGGTTCTGCTCGCGGCGCAGCGCGTCCCGCTTGGCCTCCACCTGCGCGATGAGGGCGGCCCGGCTGGTCTCGTCGACGCTCGCGTCGCGGGAGCGCTGGACGAAAGCGATGCCCACCAGCAGCCCGAACGCCACGAGCACGGCCACCAGGCCCGCGACCGAGGAACGGCTCGGCGGCGGCTCGCCACCGGCAGCACGGCGCTGGGCGACGAAGGCGTAGTCCTGGTCGAGCGACTGCCGCGTGACCAGCGTCAGCAGCGGCATCGTGACGTGGTCGGGCAAGGAGCGGTCGTAGGAGTCAGGCATGCGGCTCCGGGGCCCTGCGGTCGTCGTCCCTCAGGAGCTTGTAGACCTGCCAGGCATAGAGGATGCCGGCCCACCAGTAGAGGGCGACGCCCCAGACGGCGAACGCCCACCCGAAGACCCGGGCCAGGACGGCGACCGCACCGTGGCCGTCGCCCAGCAGCAGCAGCGGGAACGCATAGAGCAGGTTGAACGTCGCGGCCTTGCCGAGGAAGTGGACCGGGAGCGCGCTGTAGCCGCGGGTGCGCAGGAAGGGCACCAGGACCCACAGCAGCAGGTCGCGCAGCGGGAGGACGACCGCGAACCACCACGGGATCACCGACCGCAGCGCCAGGCCGACGACGACGGCGAGGATATAGAGCCGGTCGGCGACCGGGTCGAGGATCTCCCCCAGTGCCGAACGCTGGTTGAGCCGTCGAGCGAGGTAGCCGTCGAGGAAGTCGGTGACGCCCGAGACCATGAGCAGCCCCAGTGCCCAGCCGTCGGCCTCGGGGCCGAGCACCAGCCAGAGGAAGACGGGGACGCCGGCCAGGCGGGCCATGCTCAGGGTGTTGGGCAGGGTCCAGACCCGGGTGGAGCGTGGCGGCGCTTCCCGCACGGTGAACCTGCCATTTCCGCTGGTGGGGGTTGGGTGTCTCACCTTATCCAGTGGAGACTCAGGCGGGGTCCTCGTGGTGGGCCGCGTCCTTGATCTGCCCGACCAGCTCCTCGATCACGTCCTCGAGCGCGACCAGGCCGAGCATCGCCCCGCCGGCGTCCACGACACGCGCCATGTGGGCCCCGCGACGCTGGAGGGTCGCCAGCCCGACGCGCAAGGTGTCCTCGGAGCCGAGCACGGCGAAGGGGCGGATCCAGCGGTCCGCGATCGGGTCGTCTCGCCGGTCCTCGTCGTACTCCAGGACGTCCTTGATGTGCAGGTAGCCGACCAGCTCGCCGGTCTCCCCCGTGACCGGGAAGCGGCTGTAGCCCGTCGCGGCGCACACCTCCTCCACCTCGGCCGCCGTCGCGCCGCGCGGCACGGTGGTCAGCCCGGTGGCCGGCATCACGACGGACGCCACGGTCTTCTCGGTGAAGTCGAGTGCGCCGGACAGCCTGTCGTACTCGTGCTGGGCGAGCAGGCCCTCGCCGCGCGACTCCTCCACCAGGGCGGCGACCTCCTCGCGCGTGTAGGTCGAGCTGACCTCGTCCTGGAGCTCGACGCCCACCAGCCGCAGGATGCCGCGCGCGGTCCCGTTGATGACCGCGACCAGCGGCCGCAGCACCGTCGCGATCGCCCAGATCGGCGGACCCAGGACCAGGGCGGCCCGCTCGGGGCCGGCGAGGGCGATGTTCTTGGGGACCATCTCGCCGGTGACGACGTGCAGGTAGACGACGATGAGCAGCGCCACCACGAACGACACGGGGTGGACGGCGCCCTCGGGCAGGTGCACGGCCTCGAAGAGCGGCTCGAGCAGGTGGGACACGGCCGGCTCGCCGACCGCGCCGAGGACCAGGCTGCACACGGTGATGCCCACCTGGTTGACGCCGATGACGAGGGAGATGTTCTCCATGGCCTTGAGCGTCGACCGGGCGAGTCCCGAGCCGGCCGCGGCGCGGGGCTCGATCTGACTGCGCCGTGCCGAGATCAGGGCGAACTCCGCGCCCACGAAGAACGCGTTGCCGAGCAGCAGCCCGGCCGAGAGCAGGATCGCGCCGAGGCCGCTCACGGCGCCTCCCAGGGCTCGACCCGGACCGACAGCCGGACGCGGTCGATGCGGCGCCCGTCCATGCTGTCGACGCGGAGCACGGCGGTCCGGCGCTCCGGCTCCTCCTCCTCGTCGTCGTCCTCGACCGGCTCGGGCGCCAGAGGCACCTCGGCGATGTCGCCCACGTCGGGCAGCCGGCCGAGCGCCTGGAGGACGAGGCCCGCGATGGTGTCGTAGTCCTCGTGCTCCGGCAGCGCGGTCCCGGTCAGGTCCTCGACCTCGTCGGGGCGGAGCAGGCCCGATAGCGACCACGAGCCGTCTCGGTGCTGGCGGGACCGCGAGCCCAGCGGGTCGTGCTCGTCGGCGATGTCGCCGACGATCTCCTCGACCACGTCCTCCATGGTCACGATGCCCGCCTGACCGCCGTACTCGTCCAGGACGATGGCCATCTGGAAGCCGTCCTCGCGGAGCAGGGCCAGCAGCGGGTCGAGCCGCAGCGAGTCGGGGACCAGGATCGGCTTGACCATGATGTGCTTGACGCGGGTCGTCGCCCGCTCCGACGGCGGCAGCGCGACCGCGTGCTTGACGTGCACCGTCCCGACCACGGTGTCCTCCACGTCGAGCACGGGGAACCGGGAGTGGCCGGTCTCCCGGGCGAGGTCGATGACGGCACTCGCGCGGTCGCCGTCCTCGATGGTGTGGGTCCGCACCCGGGGCGTCATGATCTCCCCCGCCGTCCGGGTGCCGAACTCGACCGACCGCTCGAAGAGCTCGGCGGTCTCGGCGTCGAGGGTGCCCTTGTCCGCGGACCTGGCGATCAGGCTCGCCAGCTCGGTGGAGCTGCGGGCCGACCGCAGCTCCTCCTGAGGCTCGATGCCCAGCCGGCGGACGATCGCGTTGGCGGAGCCGTTGAGCACGCGGATCGGCCACGCGGTCACCGTCGTGAACGTCCGCTGGAAGCGTTGCGTCGCCCTGGCTGTCTGCATCGGCCGGGCAATCGCGAGGTTCTTGGGGACCAGCTCGCCGAACAGGATCGTCGCGAGGCTGCTCAGCACCAGGCCCGTCGCCAGGGCCGCCGGGTGCACGGCACCGGCCGGGAGGCCGGCCGCCTCCAGCGGCCCGTCGACCAGGTCGGCGATCGCCGGCTCGGCGAGGAACCCGATGGCGAGGTTGGTGACCGTGATGCCGACCTGGGCCCCGGAGAGCTGGGTCGACAGCGACCGCAGGGCGACGAGCAGCCCGCGGGCCGTGGGGTCGCCGGCCTGTGCCTCGCGCTCCACGGTGGCGCGGTCGACGGTGACGAAGGCGAACTCGGCCGCCACGAAGAGTCCCGACGCCAGGACCAGCAGCAGGGAGACGACGACCAGCAGGGCGGCCGTCACCGGGGATCACATCTGTCGGAGCCGTCCATGACGGGGACAACCCTAGCGGGACGGACGCGGCGGATCAGACGTCGTCGATGATCCGGCGGCGGCGCGCGTCGTGCTCCTCCTGGGTGATGAGCCCCTGCTCGAGCAGGCCGCTCAGCTCCCGCAGCCGGTCGGCGGCCGGGCGCTCGTCGGCCGGCGGCTGCGGCGCGGCCGTCGGCGGATGCGCCGTGAGGCTCGCGGCCAGGTAGGTGGCCTCGAGTCCGTCGCTGCCGAGCAGCTCGACCTGGGTCGCCCGGTCGGGGTCCAGCCCCGCGTCCTCGGCGACCTTGCGGGTGAGCGTGATCCGGGCGACGAAGATCCCCACCCCGATCATGGCGAACAGCAGGAAGATCGCGGCGAACGCCCCACCGCCCCCGCCCCCGTCGTTCATCGGGTCCGTGAACTCGTCGGCCGACGCGGGAGCGGCCAGGAGCCCGACGGGGATCAGCGAGAGCGGGACGACGAGCAGGCGACGCATGGCCTCAGCGTAGGGCCGTTCGCCCCCTTCTGTCGGCGCACCCGCGTCCCCTAGTGTCCGCGCATGGACCTCTCCGCCCGGCTCCTCCGTCTGCCCGTCCTCGCCGTCTCGGTCCTGATGCTGGCCGGACCCGGGGTCCCCGCCGTGGCGGGCGGCGCCGAGGACCCGCTCGGTGGCGAGGTCGTGCTGGGCAAGGTCGCCGGCATCAAGTACGTCGCGGAGTCGCTGGCCGTCGGCACGGGCGGCACCCACGCCCCGCCTGCCGAGCAGGCGAGCATCGCCTGCGGCGGGCACGCCTCCGGCTGGCACGTCAGCGTGGGAGGGGCCCGCATGAGCGGGGGGGCCGCCTCCAACTCGATCACCACGCTGCGGCCCCTGGACCTCGACGCGATGTTCGAGTCGCCCGACGACGACGTCCCGGACGACTGGTGGGACGCGACCGTCAGGTCGGTCGTCGGCCGGACGCTGACGGGCTACGCGCTGTGCACCAAGACGACGCTCACCTATGTCCGGAACGACGTGCCGGCCGACATGACGACCGACCGGTCCGCCACGGTCACCTGCCCGGCGAACCGGCATCTCGTGGGCGGCGGCGGGTTCATCGCGACGACCGACAGCCGCCTGGTCTCGAGCTTCCCCGTCGACGACAGGACCTGGAAGATCCGGGTCTTCGACTCCATCGGCGGCGCTGGAGGCATGAACGGCTATGCCGTGTGCCGGAAGGCGGGCAAGGTCTCACACGTCAGCAGTCGGACGACCGGCGTCGCCGCGGACACGGCCGGCCGGGCGACGGTCATGTGCCCCGCCTCCCGGCACGTGATCGGGGGCGGTGGCCGCATCTCCGGCACGGTCAGCCAGGGCGCGCTCGCGGAGAGCCGGCCCGTGGACGGCAAGGACCGCGACCACGTGCCCGACGACGGCTGGCGCGTCGTCGGCTACAACCACGGTGGCGCCGCGAAGACGGTCACGGCGTCCGCCCTCTGCGTGACGAAGGGCTGATCGCGCCGCGCGTCGGGTGACGCACAGAACAGCGCCGGACGCCGCGGTGCGCGCAGACTGGAGCGTCGGACCACGGGAGCGAACGGCGTGGCGGAGCGTGCGGGCCTCACGACCGTCGAGGCGGAGGAACGGCTCCGCCGCGACGGGGCGAACGCCGTACCCGAGCCGCGACGCGCGGGTCTGCTCCACGCGCTGCTCGCGCAGCTGACCCACCTGCTGGCGCTGCTGCTCTGGGTGGCGGCCGGGTTCGCCCTCCTCGCCGGGCTGCCGGCGCTGGCCGTCGCGATCGTCGTCATCGTGGTGCTCAACGCGGTCTTCGCGTTCTGGCAGGAGTACCGCGCCGACCGGTCGACGCGCGAGCTCGAGCGCCTGCTGCCCGTCCGCTGCCGGGTGGTCCGCGACGGCGCCGAGACCCTGGTGGACGCGGTGGCCCTGGTCGTCGGCGACCTCGTGGTCCTCGAGCCCGGCGACCGCATCGCCGCCGACCTCCGCGTGGTCTCCGCCGCGTCCCTCCGGGTGGACGAGTCGCTCGTGACCGGCGAGAGCGCTCCGGTCGCTCACACCGAGGGCGACGCGCTGGTGGCGGGCACGTTCGTCGTGCAGGGCGACGCGCGCGCCGTCGTGACGGCGACCGGGGCGGCGACCACGCTCGCGGGGATCGCGGCCCTGACCGCGTCGGCCGACCGACCGCCCAGCCCGCTCTCGGTGCAGCTCGGCCGCGTCGTGCGCGTGGTGGCCGTCGTGGCCGTCCTCACCGGGGCCCTCCTGGGGGTGGTCGGCTCGCTGCTCGGGCTGAGCGCCACCCAGTCGTTCCTCTTCGCCGTGGGCGTCGCGGTGGCTCTCGTCCCGGAGGGCCTGCTGCCGACCGTCACCCTGTCCCTGGCCAGGGGCGCGCGGCTGATGGCGGACCGGCGGGCGCTGGTCCGCCGGCTGGACGCGGTCGAGACGCTCGGTGCGACGACCTACATCTGCACCGACAAGACGGGGACCCTCACCCAGAACCGGATGTCGGTCGTCGAGGTGGTGACCACCGCCGGTCCGGTCCTCGTCAGGGGCGAGGGCTACGCCCCCGATGCGGAGCTGGCCGGTGACGAGGAGGCGCGGTCCCTGGTCGGGGTCGTGGCCCGGCACGCGGCCGACTGCGTGACCGGCCACATCGCGGAGGTGGAGCCGGGGCGGTGGGGCCCCGAGGGCGACCCGATGGAGGCGGCGGTCGCCTGCCTCGCCGCCCGCTGCGGTGTGGACGGCCGGGAGCGGCGACCCCGCCAGCGGCGACCGTTCTCGCCCGACCGGATGGTCAGCTCCGTGGTGATCGGCGAGGTGGTGTCGGTGCTCGGGGCTCCCGAGGAGGTCTTCGCCCGCTGCCGCTCCGTCCCGGTGGAGCTGCGAGGCGAGCTCACCCGCCTCACCGAGCAGGGCCGTCGCGTGCTCGCCGTCGCGCGTCGGGGCTGGGCCCCGAGCGACGACGAAGCCACGGTCGAGACCGGCCTCGAGCCGCTCGGCCTCCTCGCCGTCCAGGACCCGCCGCGGCCGGGTGTGGGCGACGCCCTCGCGGCGTGCCGACGTGCCGACCTGCTCGTCGCGATGCTCACCGGTGACCACCCCAGGACCGCCGAGGCGATCGGCCGCGAGATCGGCCTGCTCGGTCCGGACGGGCTCGTCGTCGCCGGTCCCGACCTGCCCTCCGACCCCTCAGCGCTGGGTGCGCTCCTCGACCGGCCGGGGGGCGTCGTGGTGGCCCGCGTGACCCCGGCGGACAAGTTCCGGATCGCCCAGGCCCTGCGCCTGCGCGGGCACACCGTCGCCATGACCGGCGACGGCGTCAACGACGCCCCGGCGCTGCGCGAGGCCGATGTCGGGGTGGCCATGGGCGCGTCCGGCAGCGACGTGGCGCGGGAGGCCGCGGACCTGGTCCTGCTGGACGACCACTTCGAGACGATCGTCACCGCGGTGCGACTGGGACGGGCGACCTTCAGGAACGTCAGGCGGTTCCTGACCTACCACCTCACCGACAACGTGTCCGAGCTGATGCCCTTCGTCGCCTGGGCCCTCACCGGCGGCAACCTGCCCCTGGCCATCGGAGTCCTCCAGGTCCTCGCCCTGGACATCGGGACCGACATGCTGCCGGCGCTCGCCCTGGGCGCGGAGCCCCCCGACCCGCGGATCATGGACGGCCGCCAGGAGCACTCGGTGCTGGACCGGGGCCTGCTGGGCAGGGCCTTCGGCGTCCTCGGCCTCACCGAGGCCGTCACCTCCATGACGGCGTTCGTCGTCGTGCTGCTCCTGCAGGGCTGGACGTGGGGTGCGACGCCCACGGCAGCGGCCCTGCTCGCGGCGTCGGGGACGGCCTTCGCCACCATCTCCGTCAGCCAGATGGCCAACGCGTTCGCGTGCCGCAGCGAGACCCGACCCGCGTGGAGGGTGCCCTGGGCGACCAACCGGCTGCTGCTCGGGGCCGTCGGCGCCGAGGCAGCCATGCTGCTGGCCTTCGTCGGGCTCCCTGCGGTGGCCGACACCCTCGGCGGGGGCTGGCCGCCGCCGATCGGGTGGCTGTCCGCAGCGGCCGGCGCCGCGCTGCTCGTCGTGGTCGACGCCGCCGCCAAGCGCGCTCGCCGGTGACCGGGTGCCGCGAGACCGCGCTCAGCCGCCGCTGTCGCGGTTGCCCACGAAGGCAGCGATCGGCGGCAGGAAGGCCGCCACGAACGACATTGCGACGGCGAGTCCCGTCGACCACAGGCGGACCACGGTCCAGGCCAGCACGATCAGGGTGAGGCAGACACCCATGAGCACGAAGTAGCGTCGCATCCGCCGTCGCTGCCGCTCGCTGAACGGCTCGGGGACGTCGGTGACGCGCGGTGTCTCGTCATGGCCGGGCACCGTCCCACCGTAGTCCGGACGTCCGTCGGCGCCGCTTACCCGCTCCTCCCTGGTGAGGGGGCTGCGATGAGGCGATCAGGCGCGACGATGCTGGACCGGCTGCTGCAGGCCGCGGCGGACGGCTCCACATGGGTGCTGTTCAAGAGCTGCCGCGTGCGCTGGTAGGCCGCACCCGTCAGATGGCGTAGACGGCCACCTCGGTGGCCTTCACGACGAAGGAGACCCGGGCACCGGGGACCAGGTCGAGGTCGGCCACGGCTCGCGGTGTGACGTCCGCGCTGAGCTCGGCGGCGCGCACCCGCACGTGGCCGCCGTGCGGCTCCACGTCGGTGACCATGACCTCCAGGGCGTTGCGCGGGCTGCCGCCCGGCGCCGTCAGGAACACCGACACGGCGGTCGGTGGGAAGACAGCGACGGCCGGGGCGCCGACCGCGGGGACGCCGTCGAGCGCCTCCCCCACGATGCGCAGCCCCGCGGCCGCCTCGACCGCGCCGTCGCGCCAGGTCCCGCGGACCAGGTTGAGCCCGGCGATCCGCGCGGTGAAGGGGCTGCGCGGCTTGGACAGCACGTCCGCGCAGGCCCCCTCCTCGACGACCATCCCGTCGTCGAGGACCACGACCCGGTCGGCCAACAACAGCGCGTCGAGGACGTCGTGGGTCACCACGACGGCGGTTCGCCGGGCCAGGACCCGCCGCAACGTCTGGCGCAGGGCGGGGGTCACGGCGACGTCCAGCGCGGCGAGCGGCTCGTCGAGCAGCAGCAGCCGCGGGTCGGCGGCCAGCGCCCGCGCGACGGCGGCGCGCTGGGCCTGGCCTCCGGACAGCTGCCCGGGGCGCCGCTCGGCCAGCCCGTGCAGGCCGACCTCCTCGAGCCAGCCGTCCGCGACCCGGACCGCGTCGGCGCGCGAGGCCCCCCGGCTGCGTGGCCCGAAGGCGACGTTGTCGCGGACGCTGAGGTGGGGGAAGAGCGCGGCCTCCTGGGAGAGCAGCCCCACCTGGCGCTGATGGGGGGCGACGTGCACGTCGTGGCCGTCGAGGCCCCGGCTGGTCAGCACCCGGTCGTCCAGGGTCACCCGGCCGCGGTCCGGCAGCAGGAGCCCGGCGACCACCGCCAGCACCGTGGACTTGCCGGCCCCGTTGGGACCGAGCAGGGCCAGCGTCTCCCCGCTCGCCACCTCCAACGAGACGTCGAGCCCCCGGTCCGCGCGGGTCGCCTGCAGCCGAAGGCTCACAGCCCGCTCCGTCCCTGTCGGGCCACGCCGATCACCAGCACCGCCACCAGGACCAGCACGAGCGACAGCGCCACCGCTCCCTGGGCATCGGTCTCCCGGCGCAGGTAGATCTCCAGCGGCAGCGTCCGGGTGGTGCCCTGCAGGCTGCCCGCGAACGTGATCGTCGCCCCGAACTCCCCCAGCGACCGGGCGAAGGCCAGGACCGCACCCGAGACCAGCCCCGGAAGCACGAGCGGAAGCGTCACCCGACGGAACACGGTGGTGGGCCGCGCCCCGAGCGAGGCCGCGACCACCTCGAAGCGCTGGCCGGCCGTGCGCAGCGCGCCCTCCAGGCTGACCACCAGGAACGGCAGCGCGACGAAAGTCTGCGCCATGACGACGGCGGCGGTCGAGAAGGCCACCTGGATGCCGAGCACCTCCATCGTGTGGCCGAGGAGACCGCGCCGGCCGAAGGTGTAGAGCAGGGCGATGCCGCCGACGACCGGAGGAAGGACCAGGGGAAGCAGGACGAGCGACCGGAGCACACCCTGACCGCGGAAGCTGGTCCTGGCGAGGACGACCGCCATCGGGACCCCGACGAGCACGCACAGCACGGTGGACGCCGTCGAGGTCCTCAGGCTGAGGAGCAGCGCCTCCCGGGAGGACTCCGAGGTGACCAGCGCGGCGAACCGGTCCCATGGCGTCCGCAGCAGGATCGCCACCAGCGGCAGCAGGACGAAGACCGCTCCGGCCAGGGCCGGGACATAGATCCAGCGAGGCACCCCCACCCGCGCGGCCGGGACGCTCACGGAGCGGGCGCGAACCCGGCGTCGTGGAGCACCTTCTGCCCCGCGTCGGACAGCACCAGGTCGACGAACTGCTGGGCCAGGTCCGCCTGGTCGCTGTCCTTGACGGTCGCGATCGGGTAGACGTTCACCGCCTGGGACGCCTCGGGGAAGTCGATGCCCGTGACCTGGTCCCCGGCGGCCTCGACGTCGGTGACATAGACGACGCCGGCGTCGGCCTCGCCCGACTCGACCTTGGCGAGCACGTCGGTGACCTTCTCCTCCTCGCTGACCGGCTTCAGGGTCACGCCGACGGCGTCGGCGACCGTCTGCACCGCCGCACCGCACGGCACCTCCGGCGCGCAGAGCACCAGGGCGAGACCGGGCTTCGCCAGGTCCTGGAACGAGGCGATGCCCGCCGGGTTGTCGGGGGGCACGGCGATCTCGAGGGTGTTGGACGCGAAGGTCCTGGGGTCGGCCCCCTGCAGGTCGGCGTCGGTGAGCTTGGCCATGTTGGCCTCGTCGGCCGACGCGAAGACGTCGGCGGGAGCACCCTCCTGGATCTGGGCGACCAGGTCGGAGGAGCCGCCGAAGCTGAACTCGACGGTGACCCCGTCGTGCTCGGCCTCGAAGTCCTGGCCGAGCTGCTGGAACACGGCGGTCAGCGAGGACGCGGCATAGACGGTGATCGTGGTGCCGTCGGCGTCGTCCGAGGTGGAGCCGCCGGAGCCGCACGCCGCCAGCGTGGACAGGGCAGCGAGCAGGGCCAGGCCGGACAGGATGCGCTTCACGACTCTCCTCGGAGGGTCTCGACGATGACGTTGGTCGACTTGATCACCGCGACGGCCGCGGCCCCCGGCCGGAGGTCGAGGTCTCGAACCGCCTCGCTGCTCATCAGGGACACGACGCGGAACGGACCGCACTGCAGCTCGACCTGGGCCATCACGTCGTCGACCCTGACCTCGGTGACCAGCCCGACGAAGCGGTTGCGCGCCGAGCTGACGACACCCCCGGGCGGGCCCGGCGGGTGGGCGTGCTGGCGAGCCACCTGGGCGACCTCCAGCCCGTCGACGACCTTGCGGCCGGCGTCGTCCAGGCTCGAGCCGAGCAGGCCGCGATCCACCCAGCGGCGCACCGTGTCGTCGCTGACACCGAGGTAGGCGGCCGCGTCACGAATCCTCATCTGCGACATGAATGACATCCTAGCTCCGTATCTGCGGTTCCCATACCGGGGGATGTCTGCAGATGCTGCTCGGCGACGGACCGGGACCCGGCCCGGACCTCCGGCCGGGTCGTTCCCCCAGCACCCGGCGCGGAGGATGCTGGTCCGATGGCTCACACCACCACGCAACGAGGCATGGGGGTCCCCCTGACCGCCTTCACGGCCGGGGCCGTGGTCGCGGTCCTGCTCGGCGTGTTCGGACGGCTCCACGACCCCACCCTGAACGGGACGACGACGCTGGGCTTCCGGACGGTGCTGGCCATGAAGGTCGTCGTCGGCGTTGTCGTCGGGGTGCTCGCGCTGCTGCAGCTGCTCGGCGCGTTCTGGCTCCATGGCCGGCTCGGCCTCCGGGTGCCGTCGTGGCTGGGCACCGTCCACCGGTCGACCGGCGCCCTGGCCCTGCTGCTGGCGACCTTCGTCGGCTACCACTGCCTGTGGGCGCTCGGACTCGAGGTCGGTCACCTGCCCGACGGCGAGAAGGTGCCGCCGCGCGCCGTCGTCCACGGCGTCCTCGGCTGCGCCGTCTTCGGCGCCGTCGTGGTCAAGGTGACCGCCGTCCGGTCTCGGCGCGCGCCGGGCTGGTTCCTGCCCGTCGCCGGCGGCCTGCTCTTCGCGCTCCTGGTCGCGGCGCTGCTGACGTCGGCGCTGTGGTACGTCGGCGCGAAGGGCTGGCCGACGCAGGGCGGGTACCGCTGACCCCGGGCGTCCCGGCGGATGTGGCCCCGCTCACGGCGCGGACGTCGTCGTCTCCCTATGCTGTCAAAAGCCTCGGTTTGCGCCGGGATCTACCGATGAGTAGGACATGGAGACGAACGACTTCTCCCTGAGCAGGGCTACCCGCTGCCCCGTCTGCGACGGTCAGGGCATGATCCGCTTCGTGCGCGGGCACCACGGCATCGAGGACCGACCGGCGGACGGTCGCGCTGATTCGTGGCCGTGTCCGCGCTGCGGTCGCCACTGACGCGCATCAGCCCGGGCAGGGCCGGTCAGGGCACGGCCTTCCAGACCCACTGGCGCCGACCCTCGGCCCCGAACCAGATCGCGTTGCCGCGGGCGAACGCGACGGACTCACCGAAGGTGTGCGCCGACGGGAGGTCGATGTCGACGGGGTCGGCGTCCCCGAGGCCGTCGTACACGTAGGCGTGGGTGTAGGTCCGCAGCACGAACAGACGACCCGTCGGCGAGAAGTCCGCCCCCGTCACGATCGCGGGCGCGGAGGCGACCCTCGTGAGCCGGTTCACCCGGTCGATCCGCAGGCGCCTCGGCGCGCGGTAGATCGCCGCACCGCTGGAGGCCTTGGTCACGACGAAGACCCGGCCGCTGCCGGGCCGCACCATCAGGCCCTCGGCGTTGTGGGCACCGTCCGGGTAGGCCAAGCGGTAGGCCGTGTGGGCGAGGCTGGCGCTGCGGATCCTGCGTGGCTCCGTCACCCGGACCACGTCGACCCGGCTGCGCGGGTTGTTGCCGCCGATGTCCCCGAACCACAGGGTGTGGTGGGGTCCAGCCGCCATGTCCTCCCAGTCCGACACGGGAGCACCAGGGACCTTGAACACGGCCCGGGTCCCGCAGCGCCGTCCCAGCGCGAAGAACCGCGCGCTGTCCCCCGAGTCGTTGTGCGTGAACAGCACGCGACGCTCGTAGGTGCTGCGTGACATCCCACTGTTCTCGAGGATCCTGGTGTCCTTGACCCGGCAGGCGCGGGTGACACCGGACCAGTCGGGAGCGGCGTCCGCGGGGGCGGCCCACGCACCCGAGAGCATGGTGAACGCGGTCAGCACGGACACGGTGATGCGGCGCATGGTGTCCATGGTGCCCCGTAGCGGCGTCGGTGATGCACGGGTCGCGGCGCCCCGCTCCTGGACTGGTGTGCTTGCATTGCCGCCGTGGCCGGCCACCGGGACGTCATCCCCCTGCGCGACGCCACACGAGCCTGGCTCCACATCGCGCTCCAGACCTTCGGTGGCCCGGCCGGCCAGATCGCGGTGATGCAGCACAAGCTCGTCGACGACAAGCGCTGGATCGGCCAGCAGCGCTTCCTGCACGCGCTCAACTACTGCATGCTCCTTCCCGGGCCGGAGGCGCAGCAGCTCGCGATCTACACGGGGTGGCTGCTCAACGGAAGCGTCGGCGGACTGGTCGCGGGCACCCTGTTCGTCCTCCCGGGCGTCGTCGCCCTCCTGGCCCTCTCCGCCGTCTATGTCGGGTTCGGCGACACGGCCCTCGTCACGGCGCTGTTCGCCGGCGTGGCACCGGCGGTGATCGCGATCGTGGTCCAGGCCGTGCACCGGGTGGCCCGACGCGCGCTGCACCACCCCGCTCTGGCGGCGATCGCCGTCGGGGCCTTCCTCGCCCTCACGCTGCTCGCGATCCCCTTCCCCGTGGTCGTCCTGCTCGCGGGCGTGCTGGGCTGGCTGCTGGGTCGACGGCTCCCCGCACTGACGCGTCCCCTGGGGCACGGCGCGGAGGACGCCGGGCCCGAGCCTCTCATCAGCGACTCGATGCTCCACCACGAGCTGCCGTCGCGGCGTCGCTCGGTCCTCGTGCTGGTCACCGGGCTCGTGCTCTGGTTCGCACCCGTCGTCCTGGTCGCGACCTTCGTGGACTCCACGAGCGTCTTCCTCGACCAGGGACTCTTCTTCTCCGGGGCCGCTGTCGTCACCTTCGGCGGCGCCTATGCCGTCCTCGCCTATGTCGCCCACCAGGCGGTCAGCGTCTACGGCTGGCTGGCCCCCGGCGAGATGGTGCGGGGCCTCGCGCTGGCGGAGACCACCCCGGGGCCGTTGATCATGGTGGTCCAGTTCGTCGCCTTCGTCGGCGCCTACCGTCACCCCGGCTCGTTCGACCCCTGGGTGGCGGCCGTCGCCGCGTCCCTCCTCGTCACCTGGGTGACCTTCGTGCCGTGCTTCCTGTGGGTGCTGCTGGGCGCGCCCTACGTCGAGCGCCTCCGCGACAACGCGGCCCTCTCGGCGGCGCTGACCGGCATCACCGCCGCCGTCGTCGGCGTGATCGCCAACCTCGCCGTGTTCTTCGCCCTCCACAACCTCTTCGACGGCGTCCGCGAGCTGCACCGCGGCCCGTTCCACCTGCAGCTGCCGGTGCTCTCGTCCTGGGACCCGACGGCCTTCGGCATCACCGCCGTCGCCCTGGGCGTGATGCTCGGGCGGGGCTGGAGCCCCCTGCGCACCATCGGCCTCTGCGCCCTGCTCGGCCTGCTGGCGAACGCCGGCGCCCTGCTGGGGTGACGCGCCACGTCACCCGGGAAAGACGAGAGGCCGTCCCCGCGTGAGCGAGGACAGCCTCTGACCAGCGATTTTCTGGTCGGGCTGACAGTGTCCTGGCTCAGGACATCGGCGACAGGTGTCTCACGACATAGGCGACACGAGTCGCAGGTCATCGGCGACAGTCGTAGCGGGCTTGATGCTCGGTCATGTCAAAGGCTCGTCTGGTCATCACCGCCCTGTTCGTGGAGGGACAGACCCCCGCTGAGGTCGCTGCCCGCTACGGCGTGCACCGAGCCTGGGTCTACAAGCTCAAGGCCCGCTACGAAGCCGAGGGCGACACCGCGCTCACGCCCCGGTCCCGAGCACCGAAGACCAGCCCCAACGCCACCCCGCCCGCCACGGTCGACCTGGTGCTGAGACTGCGCAAACAGCTGACCGAGGCCGGCCTGGACGCCGGCGCGGACACCATCGACTGGCACTTACGCCACCACCACGACACCAGGCTCTCCCGTGCCACGATCAACCGGATCCTGGTCCGCGCCGGCTCCGTGACCCCCGACCCGTCCAAACGACCCAAGAACTCCTACATCCGATTCGAGGCCGACCAGCCCAACGGCTGCTGGCAGTCCGACTTCACCCACTACCGGCTGACCCGCCCCGACGGCCGCCCCGGCGCTGACGCCGAGATCATCACCTGGCTCGACGACTGCTCCCGCTACGCCCTGCACACCAGTGCCCACCCGCGGACCACCGCCCCGATCGTGCTCGACACCTTCACCACCACCGCAGCTCAGCACGGCTACCCCGCGTCCACGCTGACCGACAACGGCATGGTCTACACCGTCCGGTTCGCAGGCGGACGCGGCGGACGCACCCTGCTCGAGAACGAGCTACGCCGCCTGGGCATCGTCCAGAAGAACTCCCGGCCCAACCACCCCACCACTTGCGGAAAGGCCGAACGGTTCCAACAGACCATGAAGAAATGGCTGCGCGCCCAGCCCGTCCAACCCACCACCATCGCCGAGCTCAACGCCCTGCTGGCGATCTGAACCGCCTGTAAGTCTTGGTGGCGGTCGGCCTGGGGCTGACTGGCAGGGTTGGCGCCGGTCACCCGGTGCGTGTTGTGACTCCTGAATCGCCTGACCCCTTTGGGGTGTCATGCCCGGGATCTGTCCAGCGGGCGCGGGGTGCCGGCGCCGACCCTGGCCCACAACGAGGGCTTGATCAGAAGCATGTCCACCACGGCGATTGCCGTCTCCGTGGTGTGGCTCATTACAGGCCCGCCTCGTCGTGACTTCTCACCCGGGCTGACGCCGGCAACGACGT
>JAXLSP010000009.1:0-96579 GCA_046330515.1 Nocardioidaceae bacterium
CGCGCCGTCGCCGCAGCGGCGGTCGGCTGCTCGCTCCTGACCGCCGGCTGCGTGGCCCTCGGGCCGTGGCCGCTCGTCGTGGTGGCGCTGCCGGTGCTCGCCTGGGCCGGCCGGGTCGGGGCGCGCGAGCGGGTGCCGGAGTTGCTCGACGCGGCGCTCGTGCCGGGAGCCCTGTTCGTGCTCCTGCTGGTCCCCGGCGTGCGGGTCTGGCCCCTGGCGCCGCTCCTGGCGCTCGGTCTCACGGCCGGGCTCCTCGCGCGACGTGGCGACCTCGGCCGGTGGCGGTCGTGGCTGCGCCTCGGTCGGGTGGACCGGACGACCCTCGCGATCGTGCTCGGCGTGCAGGTGGTGTCGGTCGTGGCCCTCCTAGTGTGGACGCGGCTCTTCGACGGCGTGCTCCCCGACGTCTACGCCGACGCGGCCCGGGATGCCGGAGCGGTGCCCGCCGCTGTGGGCGGCCTGCTGTTCCTGGTCGTCAACGGCCTGGTCGAGGACAGCCTCTTCTTCGGCGTCCTCCTCGGGGCGGCGCAGCGCGCCCTCGCCCCGGCGGCGGCGCTCACCCTGTCGGCGGCCGTGTTCGGCCTGGCCCACCTGCACGGCATCCCCAACGGTCCGGTGGGCGTGCTCATGGCGGGCTCGTGGGCGGTGATGCTGGCGGCTCTCCGCCTGCGCACCGGAGGCATGCTGGCGACGTACGCCGCCCACATCGTCGCCGACTCCACCATCGTCGTGATGCTGCTGCCGGCCGCGCTCGGCCGGTGACCGCCGGGCTCAGAGCCAGCCGGCCGCCTCGAGCATGACGGCCGCGGCGCCCGCGTCGGTGAAGACCTCGGCGGACCAGCCGGCGGCGCGCGCCGCCTCGACGTTGACGAGCCGGTCGTCGAGGAAGAGCGTGCGCGCCCGGTCGAGGCTGAGCCGCTCCTCGGCGACACGGAAGACCTCGGGCTCGGGCTTGGCCCACCCGGCGTCGCAGGAGAAGACGCCGTCGTCGAAGACGCCGTCGAGCCGCTGCAGCACCTCGGACGTCATCATGTGCGGCATGTTCGACAGGAAGGCGACACGGTGCCCGGCGGCCCGGACCCGCGCGACGAGGTCCCGGGTGCCGGGCATCTCGACCAGGTGCGCCGAGATCCCGTCGAGCAGCCCGTGCAGATCGGCGGCGTCGAGCCCCACCGCGGCGGCCGCCCGCGCGGCCAGCTCGGCGCGGTCGATCCGGCCCCCGTCGAAGTCGCCCCACACCTCGTGGCTGAAGATCACCGAGGACAGCTCGCCGGCGTCCAGCGCCGGATGGAGGGGGAGGATCGTGTCGGTGACGAGCACGGTCGGCTCCCAGCGCAGGATGACGGCCCCGATGTCCCAGACGACCGCGCTCCGGGTCGTCGTCGTACGCTCCGACCGGTCGCTCACAGCAGCGGCCGCAGCGGGTGGAGGAAGCTCTCGGTGAACTTGCGGTGGAGGTCGCGCGCCTCCCACTCGTCGCTCGTGAGCTCCAGGCAGTTGGTGAGGTCGAGCTCGAAGACCTGCTCCATCACCCGGGCCATGGCGGCGTCGATGATCTCCAGGTTGATCTCGTAGTTGCCCTGCAGCGAGGCCCGGTCGACGTTGGCCGTGCCGACGGTGGTCCAGCTGCCGTCGATGGTCGCCGTCTTGGCGTGCACCATCGCGTCCTTGAACCGGAAGATGCGGACGCCCGCGTCGAGCATCTGGGAGAAGTAGCCGCGCGAGATCCAGTCGGCCACGATGTGGTTGGACTTCAGCGGGAGCAGCAGGCGGACGTCGACCCCGCGGCGCGCGGCCTCCTTGAGCGCGTCGACGAAGTCCTGGTCGGGGATGAAGTAGGCCTGGGTCAGCCACACGTTGCGGGTCGCGCGGTTGATCGCCTCGAGGTACATCGCGCGGATGGGGAACATCCACAGCCGCGGCACGTTGCGGTGCACCCGCATCCGCGGCTCCCACTGGGAGGCGGTCTCGAGCAGCAGCGGGCGCGCGTCCGGGCCCGAGCGCCGGTGGTGGAGGTTCCAGAAGTCGGCGAAGGCGCGCTTGAGGTCCCAGACGTCCGGACCGGTCACCCGGACGTGCGTGTCGCGCCACTCGGTGGCATAGGGGGTGCCGATGTTGTAGCCGCCCACGAAGCCCACCTCGTCGTCGACCACGAGGATCTTGCGGTGGTCGCGGCCGTAGCGACCCAGGTCCCAGAAGCGCAGCCCCGCGGCATAGACCGGGTAGCGCAGCACCTTGACCTCGGGAGGGAACCGCTTGAACAGCGGCGGCACCACGAGGTTGGCGAAGGTGTCGTAGATGACATAGACCTCGACGCCGCGGCGGGCGGCGGCGACCAGGGCCGCCTTGAAGCGCTCGCCGACCTCGTCACCCTTCCAGATGTAGGTCTCGAGCAGCACCTGCCGCTGCGCCCCGTCGATCGCGGCCAGCATGGCGTCGTAGAGGTCCTGGCCGAAGGTGTAGGTCGTCACCGTGGCCCCGCCGATCTCGACGCTCGCCGGCGGCGCGGTCGGGAAGGGCCCCGCCTTCTTGCCCCGGTGGCGGTAGGAGTCGACGAGGGTCAGGCCGATCGCGGTGGCCAGCTGCACCCCGAACAGCCCGAGCAGGGTGCGCCGTACGGCGGTCAGCACCCGCTGGGCGCGCGACGGGGTACGGCTCACGGCCTCAATCTAGTGCCGGTCCCCAGCGCGACCGACGCCCACCACGGCGACGCTGTCCGCGCCGTGCGCCACACTGTCGGCGTGGACCCCTGGCAGACCATCGAGGCCGAGCGCCTCGACCTCGCGGACCTCCTCGACGACCTCACGCCCGAGCAGTGGGACACGCCCAGCCTGTGCGGGGCGTGGACGGTCGCCGAGGTCGCGACGCACCTGATGGTCGGGCCCACGGGGTCCCTGTGGCAGTTCGTCACGGCCATGGGCGAGGCCCGCGGCCGCTTCGCGGACGCCAACCAGATCCTGGTGCGCCGCCGCATGGACCGACCGCGCTCGGCCATCGCGGCCGACCTGCGCGAGTTCGCCGACCACCGGTTCACCCCGCCGACGATGGACTGGCACGCCCCGCTCGCCGACCTCCTGGTGCACCGCCTCGACCTCACCCATCCCCTCGGTCTCGACGGCGGGGGAGACCCCGAGTCGTGGAGTGAGGTGCTCGGCTTCCTCGTGAGCCGGCGAGCGCGGCGGGGGTTCGTGGCGCCGGGGCTGCCGGGGCTGACGCTCGTCGCACCCGACGTCGGCTGGTCCTCCGGTGCGGGTCCCCGGGTCGAGGGTCCCGCCGAGGCCCTCGCGCTGGCGGTCACCCGGCGCCCGGTCCGGCTCGACGAGCTCGAGGGGCCGGGCGCGGAGACGCTCCGGGAGTGGGCGCGCGGGGGCTGAGCGCGCCCGGGCCTCGGCCCGACAGCTCTGTCGGTGGGCCGTCGTACGCTCGTCGTCATGCGACCGATCACCGACCTCGAGCGCCGCGTCGCCCCCTTCGAGGTCGTCTCCGACTTCCAGGCCGCCGGCGACCAGCCGGCCGCGATCGAGGAGATCGCCGAGCGCATCCGGGCGGGCGAGAAGGACGTCGTCCTCCTCGGCGCCACCGGCACCGGCAAGACCGCCACCGTGGCCTGGGTCGCCGAGAGGCTCCAACGCCCGGTGCTGGTGATGCAGCCCAACAAGACCCTGGCCGCCCAGTTCGCCAACGAGCTGCGCCAGCTGTTCCCCCACAACGCGGTGGAGTACTTCGTCTCCTACTACGACTACTACCAGCCCGAGGCCTACGTCCCCCAGACCGACACCTACATCGAGAAGGACTCCTCCATCAACGAGGAGGTCGAGCGGCTGCGCCACTCGGCCACCAACTCGCTCCTCACCCGCCGCGACGTGATCGTGGTGGCGACGGTGTCCTGCATCTACGGCCTCGGCACCCCTCAGGAATACGTCGACCGGATGGTCCGGCTCAAGGTCGGTGACGAGCACGACCGCGACTCGGTGCTGCGCCGGCTCGTCGAGATCCAATACACCCGCAACGACATGTCGTTCACCCGCGGCACGTTCCGGGTCCGCGGCGACACCCTCGAGATCTTCCCCGTCTATGAGGAGCTCGCGGTCCGCGTCGAGTTCTTCGGAGACGAGATCGAGCGGCTGATGACCCTCCATCCGGTGACCGGCGAGGTGCTGACCGAGGACGAGGAGCTCCACGTCTTCCCGGCCACGCACTATGTCGCCGGACCCGAGCGCATGGAGCGCGCCATCACCGGGATCGAGGAGGAGCTGGCCGACCGCCTGTCGTGGTTCGAGCGGCACGGCAAGCTGCTCGAGGCCCAGCGGCTCCGGATGCGCACCACCTACGACATCGAGATGATGCGCCAGGTCGGCTCCTGCGCCGGCATCGAGAACTACTCCATGCACATCGACGGCCGCTCGCCCGGCAGCGCGCCCAACTGTCTCCTCGACTACTTCCCTGAGGACTTCGTGCTCGTGGTCGACGAGTCCCACGTCGCGGTGCCCCAGATCGGCGGGATGTACGAAGGCGACATGTCCCGCAAGCGCAACCTGGTCGACCACGGGTTCCGGCTGCCGAGTGCCATGGACAACCGCCCGCTCAAGTGGGAGGAGTTCCTCGACCGGATCGGCCAGACGATCTACCTCTCGGCGACCCCGGGCAACTACGAGCTCGACAAGATCGGTGGCGCCGACAACGCCGTCGAGCAGCTGATCCGGCCGACCGGTCTGGTCGACCCCGAGGTCGTCGTCAAGCCGACCAAGGGACAGATCGACGACCTCATCCACGAGATCCGGCTCCGCACCGAGCGCAACGAACGGGTGCTCGTCACCACGCTGACCAAGAAGATGTCCGAGGACCTGACCGACTACCTCCTCGACGCCGGGATCCGCACCCGCTATCTCCACTCCGAGGTCGACACCCTCAAGCGCATCGAGCTGCTGCGCGACCTGCGGCTGGGTGACTACGACGTCCTCGTCGGCATCAACCTGCTGCGCGAGGGCCTCGACCTGCCGGAGGTCTCGCTCGTGTCGATCCTCGACGCCGACAAGGAGGGCTTCCTGCGCTCCGACAAGTCGCTGATCCAGACGATCGGCCGCGCGGCTCGCAACGTGTCGGGTCAGGTGCACATGTATGCCGACAAGATCACCCCGTCGATGGAGTCGGCGATCGACGAGACCAACCGTCGCCGCGCCAAGCAGGTCGCCTACAACACCGAGCGGGGCATCGACCCCCAGCCGCTGCGCAAGAAGATCGCCGACATCACCGAGATGCTCGCCCGGGAGGATGAGAACACCCAGGAGCTGCTGGCCACCTGGCAGCACCTCGACCCGAGGTCCAAGAAGGCTCCGGTCCCCGGCCTCTCGAAGATGAAGACCTCCGGCCACGCGCCCGACCTGGCCGGTCTGCCCAGCAGCGACCTCGCCGAGCTGATCCAGCAGCTCACCGAGCAGATGAAGGCCGCGGCCGCCGAGCTCCAGTTCGAGGTCGCCGCCCGGCTGCGCGACGAGATCTCCGACCTCAAGAAGGAGCTCCGGCAGATGGTGGAAGCGACCAAGTGAGCGACAGAGCTGAGCGAGGAACGAGCTGAGCGAGGAGCGAGCTAGCGGTGCGGATCTTCGGTTTCACGAGCTATGGCGGCCCCGAGGTCACCGGGCTGCTCGACGTCCCCGACCCGGTGCCGGGTCCGGGCGAGGTGCTCGTCGAGACGCGCGCCTCGGGCGTCAACCCGGCGGACGTCAAGGTCCGCCAGGGGGCCCGGGCCGGCACCATCGAGGTCCGCTTCCCGATGGCCATGGGCCGCGAGGCGGCCGGTGTCGTCCTCGCGCTCGGTGCGGACGTCGCCGGGGTCGTGCCGGGCGACCCGGTGTTCGGCGCGACCTCCGCCGGCACGGGTGGGCTCGCCGAGCGTGTCCTGCTCGACGCCGCCTCCCTCGCACGGGTCCCGGCCGGGCTCGACTGGGGGCAGGCCGCCTGCATCCCGGTGTCGGCAGGCACGGCCCACGACGCCCTAGACCAGCTGGCCCTTCCCATCGGGTCGGTGCTGCTGGTGACCGGCGCCGGAGGAGGCGTCGGGACCTCGCTGCTCCAGCTCGCTCGGGCCCGAGGGCTGCGCGTCGTCGGTGTCGCCTCCGCCGGAAAGCGCGGCACGGTCGAGCGGCTCGGTGGTGAGCACGTCACCTCGGGAGAGGGGTGGGCCGACCGCGTCCGCGAGCTCGCCCCCACCGGAGCCGACGGCCTCCTCGACATGGTCGGCGGCGACGTGCTCAGGGCGGCGGCCGGGCTGCTCGTCGAGGGCGGCACTCCGCTGAGCATCGCCGACCCGGGTCTGGCCGGCGAGCTGGGCGGCAGAGGAGTGACCCGCCGGCGCACCACGCAGGCGTTCGCCGAGGTCGCGGCGCTCGCCGCCGACGGCGTGCTCGACATTCCCGTGACCGCGGTGATCCCGCTCAGCCGGGCGGGCGAGGCGGTGGCGCTCGTCGAGCAGGGCCATGCGACCGGCAAGGTCGTGGTGGTCCCCGACGACCAGCTCGACGGCTGAGGGACGTCGGGTCAGCCCCGACAGGCCTCCTGGCCGGGATCGATGACCGCCGATGCCGGCGGCGCCTTGATCGAGACCGGCCTGCCGAGGCCGCCGAGGTCGACGGCCCACTGGGTGTCCTCCATGGCACCGAAGAAGCCGGCGACATCGACGCCGCCCGCAGGGTCGATCCCGGCCTGCACGAGCGCCTGGGTGATCTGGGGTGCGCCGACGGCCCACCCCGAGGCCACGCCGTCCGAGATCCGGAGCCAGATGCCGACCCGGGCGTCCCCGAGCTGTGCGCGGGCGGAGGTGGCGAGCTTCTGGAAGCCCAGAGCGCCGAGGGCGTCGGTGAGCGGGACGGTCGCGTTGACCGGCCCGGCGGCCCGTGCCGCCCTGACATCGAGGAGGCTGACGACCGCTCCCGGCAGCTGCAGCCCGGGGCCGGGGCTCGGTGTCCGCGCCCAGCACGACGGCGCGAACACCGATCCGTCGAAGAGCGCCTGGGCGAACGCCGCCCGAGGCGTCGTGACCACCGTGAGGGTGAGCTCCCCGACGTCGGTGGTCTGGGACACGGCCACCGACCTGCCGGACCGCGCGGAGAAGCTCCAGGCACCGGTGACCCTGGGCACCACGGCGGCGAGCTCCGCGGCGGGTGGCAGCCGCGTCGGGGACACGGTGAAGGTGCCCGTGTCTGCGCGGACGAGCGCTCGGACGGCGGCGCGCACCTGGGCGGGGGTCAGGGGTGGGGCCGCCGCCTGCGCGGTGTCGGAGGACTCCGAGTCCGGGGAGCGCGTTCCCGTCGCCGCGGGCGCGGACGGCCCGGTGGCCGGCTCCTGGTCGGCCGTCGACGCGCACCCCGACAGCGCCAGCAGGAACACGGAAGCCACCAGGACGGTTCTGCGCAGGCTGGTGGCAGGCATCGGGCACCCCCGGTCGATGGTGGCGGCAGCGTATCGCCCGCTCCCGGAGTCGCGCGGTCGGGGCTAGCCTCGCCGGATGGACGTCCACGAGCTGCAGGACCACTGCCTGGCCAAGCCCGGGGCGTGGCCGGACAACCCGTGGGACCACGAGCACCCGGTGATCAAGGTCGCCGACGGGGCACACGCCAGGATCTTCGCGTTCCTCGGCGCCGACTCGGTCGGCGTCAAGGCGGGGCACGGTCGGGAGGTCGCCGACGCGTGGCTCGAGCGCCATCCCGGTGCCGCGCGGGTGATGGCCTACCTCGGCAGGTCCGGGTGGAACGACCTCGACCTGTCCGGGGAGATCCCCGACGACGAGCTGCTCGACGCCGTCGACGAGTCCTACCGGCTGGTGGTCGAGAAGCTGCCCCGCAAGCACCGGCCGCCCGGCTGGGAGGGCTGACTCCGGCCGGCGGAGTGGTCAGCCCGGCGGGTGCTCGCGGTCCTCGGCGGCCGCGCGGACGGTCGTCAGACCGACGAGCCGCGAGATCACGAGCGCGACGTACATGACGCCGGTGATCTGCTCGACCATCACCACCGACCGCGCCTGCGGCAGGGCCGGCAGCACGTCGGAGAGGCCCACTCCGGTGAGGTTGGCGAACGAGGAGAAGAGCAGCTCGAACCACGTCCGGTCGCCGGCAGTGCCCGCGCCCGTGAACGAGCCCGGCCAGACCACCTGGACGGCCACGAAGACATAGGTGAACCCCCACGCGACCACGGTGAACGCCGCCCCCACGGCATAGAGCTCGTCGTGGGTGACGGAGCGGTCCGCGAACAGGTAGCGGACCATCGCCCAGGACACATAGAAGTAGAAGAGCGCGTGCAGGACCGACGACACGAGCACGACGCTGTCGGTGTGCGGTGCGAAGGCCTCCCACACCGTGAAGACCATCGCCGGCCCGCCCAGGAGCAGGGCCACCCACGTCAGCGCGGGACTCTCGTGGACCGCCCACAGCGCCACGACGACGATGCCGAGGCCGACGACGCCCAGGAGGAGCCGGCCGGCCGTGGAGGTGCCCAGGAACGGGTAGGTCAGGATGCCGAGCAGCTGTGCGACCAGCAGGACCGCCGACGGGTGGTCGCGCACGCGGCCGACCCACCCGGCGGGCGCCGAGCCTGTCACGCGGAGCCGCCCGGAGGGAGCTGCCGGCGCTGCTTCTTCTCGAGCCGGCGCACCTCGTCGGCCACGATGTCGCGGTGGTTGGTCACGACGCGCAGATAGTTCATGCCGGCCGCGACGGTCACGAAGATGGGCCACGGGAAGGCGCCGAACATGACCACCGCCCAGATCACCCAGACCACCGCGGAGGAGGAGAGCAGGCCCCACAGCGCCTCGTTGCGGTCGCGACGGAACTTGGCCTCGGCCTGGGCGACCAGGTCGGGCCCGGCCACGACGAGCGGACCGGCGGTCACGGGGAGCAGGTCGACGACGAAGGTCGGGAGCTCGCCGAGGGTCTTGGCGTGAGCCACGCCGTCGGTCCGCTCGTCGAGCTCGGAGCGGTCGATGCGGCCCTCGGCATAGGCCGTCGCGAGCGCTTGGTGGATCAGGTCCCGGTCGGCGTCGGAGGCGCGCAGCCCGGCGTGCGCGGGCAGTCGAGGGTCGAGCGTGAAGCGGCCCCAGAGGTCCCCGCCGAGGGGGACCGGTGGCTGGGCGGGCATGCTCCGAATCCTAGGGCCACGCCGTCGGGCGCGGCCCCCCGCCGCCGGTCGGCGCTCGACACCCGCGTGGTTCTGGTAGACAGTGCAGCGTGGACGCCAGCGGAAGCACCTCCGTCGACCTCGTGATCATCGGCGCCGGCCCGACCGGCCTCTACGCCACCTACTACGCGGGGTTCCGCGGGCTGCGCGTCGCCGTCGTCGACTCGCTGCCCGAGCTCGGCGGCCAGATCACGGCGATGTACCCCGAGAAGGCGATCCTCGACGTCGCCGGCTTCCCCACGGTCAAGGGGCGCGACCTGGTAGCCGGTCTCGTCGAACAGGCCGCGACGGCCAAGCCGTCGTACTTCCTCGAGCGCACCGCCCAGACGCTGGAGTGCGGTGATGACTCGATCACCCTGGGCCTGAGCGACGGCACCACCCTGACGGCCAAGGCCATGATCATCACGGCCGGCATCGGCAAGTTCAGCCCGCGACCCCTCCCGGTCGGCGACGGGTGGCTGGGTCGCGGCATGGAGTTCTTCGTGCCGAGCTTCGACCCCTACGTCGGCAAGGACGTCGTCATCGTCGGCGGCGGGGACAGCGCGTTCGACTGGGCCCTGCACCTGGAGCCGGTGGCCCGGTCGGTGGTCCTGGTGCACCGGCGCGACGCCTTCCGGGCACACCAGCGGACCGTGGACGCCGTCCGCGAGAGCTCGGTGGAGATCGTGACCAAGGCCCAGGTGACCGGCTTCCTCGGAGACGGCGAGCTGACCGGCGTCCAGATCACGGTCGACGGCGAGGACCCCGTCGAGCGGCCGGCGCAGGCCGTGGTCGCCGCGCTCGGCTTCGTCGCCGACCTGGGACCGCTCCAGACCTGGGGCCTCGAGACCGACAAGCGGCACGTCGTGGTCGACTCCTCGATGCGCACCAGCCTGCCGCGGGTCTTCGCCGCGGGCGACATCACCGAGTACCCCGGCAAGGTCCGGCTCATCGCGGTCGGGTTCGGCGAGGCCGCGACCGCCGTCAACAACGCGGCCGTAGTGATCGACCCGTCCGCACACGTCTTCCCCGGCCACTCGTCCGAGGGCGGCTGAGTGGTGTCCTCGGGGCGGGCCGCGGTGGCGATGACCGAGGCCGAGACCCTGGACTTCCTCGGCTCGCAGCGCAAGCTGCAGGTGGCGACGCTCGGCCGCGACGGCGCCCCGCACCTGACCACGCTGTTCTTCGTGGTCGACGACCTGGGCCGGCTCGCGTTCTGGACCTATGCGTCCTCCCAGAAGGTGCGCAACCTCGAGCGCGACCCGCGGATCGGCTGCCTCGTGGAGGCGGGGGAGGAGTACTCCCAGCTCCGCGGCGTCTCCGTCCGCGGGCGTGCGGAGCTCGTCCGGGACCGGACCCAGGTCGCCGCCATCGGTGCCCAGGTGGTCGCGCGGATGTTCGGGGTGTCCTCGCTCGCGGAGCTCGGCGAGCTCGGACGGGCCGAGGTGGAACGCCAGGCCGGGAAGCGGGTCGGCGTGGTGGTCGTCCCCGAGAAGGTCGCCACCTGGGACCATCGGAAGCTCGGGTCGCCGTTCGGCGGCGCCAGGGAGGAGCAGTCATGAGGGTCAAGGTCGACTTCGACCGGTGCGAGTCCAACGCCGTCTGCGAGGGGCTGGCGCCCCAGGTCTTCGAGATCGACGACGACGACTACCTCCAGCTCAAGAAGGAGGAGATCGGACCCGAGGACGTCGACGCCGTGCGACGGGCCGTGCACTCCTGCCCCATGAGCGCCATCACCCTCGAGGAGGACTGACAGCCTCGGCGTTGGAGGGGGTCGGTCATACTGGGCTTCCGTCGCCCGGGACCGGGTGGCGTGGGTCGGTCATTCGTGACCTGTCGGCGAGAAGGGATCAGCCTTGCGGGTCGCGTTGCTGTCCTACCGGAGCAAGCCGCACTGCGGGGGTCAGGGCATCTACGTCCGGCACCTCAGCCGTGAGCTGGTCGCACTCGGTCACGAGGTCGAGGTGTTCTCCGGGCCGCCCTACCCCATCCTCGACGAGGGCGTGCGGCTGACGAAGGTCGAGAGCCTCGACCTCTACCGCGAGCCCGACCCCTTCCGGGTGCCCAAGCTGCGCGAGTTCCGCGACCGGGTGGACGTCGAGGAGTTCCTCACCATGTGCACCGCGGGCTTCCCGGAGCCCAAGACGTTCAGCACGCGCGTCGCGCGGCTGCTCGCCGAGCGGGTCGACGACTTCGACGTCGTCCAGGACAACCAGGTCCTCGGCTGGGGCATGCTCGACATCGAGAAGCTCGGCCTGCCGCTCGTCACCACGATCCACCACCCGATCACGTTCGACCGGCGGATCGACCTCGCCGCGGCCACCAGCTGGCGCCGGCGGCTGACGCTGCGCCGGTGGTACGGCTTCCTGCGCATGCAGGCCAAGGTGGCCCGGGCCGCGCGCTGGGTCCTCACCCCGTCCGAGGCGTCCAAGCGCGACATCGTCAAGGACTTCGGCGTCGACGCCTCCCGCGTCCAGGTGGTCCTGCTCGGTGTCGACGACGTCTTCGTGCCGCCCAGCGTCCCCCGGACGCCCGGCCGTCTGCTGGCGATGGCCAGCGCCGACGCCCCGATGAAGGGCATCGCCACCCTGCTCGAGGCGTTCGCCAAGCTCCGCACCGAGCGCGACCTCGAGCTCTACCTCGTCACCAAGCCGGTGCCGGGCGGCCGCACCGAGCAGCTGGTCGAGCGGCTCGGGATCCGCGAGCACGTCCACTTCGTGCACGGCGTCAGCGACGAGGAGCTCGTCGCGCTCATGGGCTCCGCCGAGATCGCGTGCGTGCCGTCCCTCTATGAGGGCTTCTCGCTGCCCACCGCCGAGCTGATGGCGTGTGCGACCCCCCTCGTGGTGTCCCGCGCCGGCGCCATCCCCGAGGTCGTCGGGCCGGACGGCGAGTGCGCCGACCTGGTCACCCCGGGTGACGTGGGCGAGCTCGAGCACGCGATCGCGGCCCTGCTCGACGACCCCGACCGGCGCGCTCGGATGGGCGAGGCCGGCCGCCGCCGGGCCCAGGAGAAGTTCAGCTGGCGCGCCGTCGCCCAGACGGTGGCCGAGGCCTACGAGCAGGTGATCGCCGACTTCCGCGCGGAGCGCGAGGGGGCCGTCCGTGCTGACCGTTGACTTCGACCGCCTCGGGCTGCGGCCGGGGGAGCGGGTCCTCGACATGGGGTGCGGCGCCGGCCGGCACGCCTTCGAGATGTTCCGCCGGGGTGCCGACGTGATCGCCTTCGACCAGGACGCCGACGAGCTGGCCGGCGTGGGCGAGCTCTTCGCCGCCATGCGCGAGGCGGGCGAGGTGCCCGCCGGGGCCGAGGCCGACGTCAAGGAGGGCGACGCGCTCGCCCTGCCCTTCGCCGACGGCGAGTTCGACCGGATCGTCGCCGCGGAGGTGCTCGAGCACATCCCCGCAGACATCCAGGCGCTCGACGAGCTGGTGCGGGTCCTCCGCCCCGGCGGCACCATCGCGCTGACGGTGCCGCGCTGGCTGCCCGAGGTGATCTGCTGGAAGCTGTCGGCCGACTACCACAACGTCCCCGGCGGCCACATCCGCATCTACACCGACAAGGAGCTCGTGACCAAGGCCCAGAACGCGGGCCTCGTCCACGAGGGCGTGGACTATGCCCACGCCCTGCACGCGCCCTACTGGTGGCTCAAGTGCGCCGTCGGCGTCGCGAACGACGACCACCCGCTCGTGCGCGGCTACCACCGGCTGCTGGTCTGGGACATCATGAAGCGTCCGCGCGCCACCCAGCTGGCCGACCGGGTGCTGAACCCGGTCATCGGCAAGTCGATCGTGCTCTACTTCCGCAAGCCGGAGGCCGGCCAGGCAGCGCTCGACGGGGACGCCGACACCGGGGCCGCCTGACGTGACACCGACCGGAGTCCCCGAGGTCCCGGGGATCCTGACCGCCGCCGAGGTGGCCGAGACGGCCGCCTCGATCGCCGCGATGCAGGAGCCCTCGGGAGCGATCCCCTGGACGCCGGGGGAGCACACCGACATCTGGAACCACGTCGAGGGCGCGATGGCGCTGCTCGTCGGAGGGCAGACCGACGCGGCCGAGCGGGCACTGGCCTGGGCGCCGACCCTCCAGCGCGCCGACGGCTCCTGGCCCCTCAAGATCGTCGAGGGGGCCGTGGAGGACGACAGCGGCGAGACCAACGTATCGGCCTACCTGGCGGTCGGGCTGTGGCACCACTGGCAGATCCGCCAGGACCTGGCCGTCGTACGGCGCCTCTGGCCCTCCGTCCGCGCCGGGCTGGACTTCGTGGCGGGGATGCAGCTGCCCTTCGGCGGCATCGCCTGGTCGCAGGAGTGGGACGACCACGGTCCGGCGAAGGTCAACCGCGAGGCCCTGCTCGCCGGGTCGTCGAGCATCTACCACTCGCTGCGCGCCGGGGTGGCGCTCGGGCACCTGGTCGACGACCCGCAGCCCCACTGGGAGCTGGCCGGCGGGCGGCTCGGTCACGCGCTGCGCGAGCACCGCGACCTGTTCCTGGACAAGTCGGAGTTCTCGATGGACTGGTACTACCCCGTCCTCGGCGGTGCCGTCCGCGGGGACGACGGGCTCCGGCTGATCGACGAGGGCTGGGACCACTTCGTCCGCCCGGGGCTGGGAATCCTCTGCATCGACACCAACCCCTGGGTGACCGGGGCCGAGACCTGCGAGCTGGCCATGGCCCTGGACTCGCTGGGCGACCACGCGCGGGCGCTGCGGGTCTTCGCCGACATGCAGCACCTGCGCGACAGCGGCGGCCGCTACTGGACGGGCTTCGTCTATCCCGACGACGTCAACTGGCCCGTGGAGCACACGACCTACACCGCCGCGGCCGTCGTGCTCGCCGCCGACGCCCTGTCGGACACCACCCCGGCGGCCGACGTCATGCGCGGTGACCGGCTGGCGCCACACTTCCCCGAGCTCGCCCTCGAGTGCGGGTGCCCGGGGTCCGACTCCGGTGCCGCCGCGGGGTCAGCGGACCGGGTCGCCGGGTCCGCCCCGCACGCGCCGTAGCACCCGCAGGGAGCCCTCGACCTCGTCCTCGGCGAAGTCCCCGCCGTCCACGGCCCGCCGGAACACGTCGTAGGGCGGCCGGCCGCCGTCGGCCGGGTCGGGGAACACGTCGTGGATGGCCAGCACGCCACCCTCCATCAGCCACGGCGCCCAGCCGACATAGTCGGCCTGGGCGTGGACCTCGGCATGTCCGCCGTCGACGAACACCATCGAGAGCGGCGTGCGCCACCACCGCGAGACCGTCGTGGACCGGCCGACGACCGCGACCACCTGGTCCTCGAGCCCGGCCTGGGCGATGGTGCGCCGGAAGAACGGCAGCGTGTCCATCAGGCCCAGGTCGGTGTCGACGACCTCCGTGTCGTGGTGCTCCCACCCCGCCTGGTTCTCCTCGGAGCCGCGGTGGTGGTCGACGGTGAAGACCGTGCCGCCGACCTCCCGGGCGGCGGCGCCGAGGAAGACGGCCGACTTGCCGCAGTAGGTCCCGATCTCCAGCACCGGTCCCAGCGGCAGGCGGCGCCGGGCGACGCGGTGCAGCAGCAGCCCCTCCGCCTCCGGCATGAACCCCTTGGCCGCCCGGGCGTGGGCGAGCAGGTCGGCCGGCATCTCCTCCGTCACGACGCTCAGCCCGCCGCTGCGGACGGGTGGCCGACCCTGCGGAAGGTGTGGTGCCAGCGCAGGTAGCGGTGGATCGCGCGGACCACGTGGGCCGAGCGGATCGACGTGAACACGTCGAACGCGTGCTGGGCACCGGGGATCTCGGCATAGACGACCGTGTTGCGGGACGCCTCGCGCAGCCCGGACACGAACAGCCGCGCCTGCTCGACGTCGACGAGGGAGTCGCGCTGCCCGTGGATGACGAAGAAGTCGGGGGCGTCCGGCGTGATCCTCAGGATCGGCGAGCCGTGCTCATAGAGCTCGGGCGCCTCCGCCCATGTGCGCTGCATGATCCGCGGGGCGAAGAAGCTGTCGCGGATGATCAGGGCGCTGGCCAGCCCGGTCGACCCGGCGATGTCGTAGACGCCGTAGTGCGGCACCGCGGCCTGCACGGTCGTGTCGGCGTCCTCGAAGCCGGGCTGGTACTCCGGGTCGTTGGGCGTCAGCGCCGCCAGCGCGGTCAGGTGACCGCCCGCGGAGCCGCCGGTCACCACGACATAGGACGGGTCGCCGCCATAGTCGGCGATGTGCTCCTTGACCCAGGCGATGGCCCGCTTGACGTCGATGATCTGGGCAGGGAAGGGGTCGCGGGGCGCGAGGCGGTAGTTGATGGCCACGCAGACCCAGCCGTCGGCGGCCATCTCGTTCATCAGGGGGATGCCCTGCTCGTTCTTGCTGCCCAGGGTCCAGCCGCCGCCGTGGATCTGCAGCAGCACCGGCGCCCCGGACAGCTCGCGTCCGGCCGGCCGGTAGATGTCGAGCAGCCCGCGCTTGCCCGCGTCGCTGTAGCGGACGTCGCGCTCGACCCTGACCCGCGGGTCGTCCTTGCGGAACGGCGTGGCTAGCCTGTTCCACGGCGTCGCGAGCTCCTCGGGCGTCACCGGGTCGAGGTCGGCGGCGAGCTCGGCGCCCAGGTCGCGGTCGATGGAGCCGTCGACGAGGACCCGGACCTGGCTGCTCTGCCGGATCATCCGGACCAGGGCGTAGGACGTGGCCGCTGCGACCGCCAGGCCGGGCAGCGTCACCTTGCGCCGAGCGGCACTGACCACGGTGTCGGCCACCGTCGCCGCGAGGATCTGGGGGGCGAGCTCACCCACCATCCATCCAGCGGGGAAGGCCCAGGCGCCGGGCCAGTGCCCGGGGACGGGTCGCACCGCGTTGGCGGTGAGCGCGGCGGTCACGATGCGACGTCGGAGGTAGCCCACGCGCCCAGGCTACCGATCAGTACCCTGCGCGGGCAGCCCGGACGCCGCAGCGTGCCGACGCCCGGGTGTTCCCAGGCTCAGGGCGTGTCGCCGTTGGCGACGGCCCGGCGGAGCGCGGCGGACAGCGTGGTCTCGAACGCCGGCTCGCCGTCGCCGTACGTCGCGATGACGTGCCGCAGGATCGGGAAGGAGCTGCCCCCCGCGGCCTGGGTGTAGACCGGCTCGACATAGAGCATCCGGCCGCCCAGCGGGATCGCGAGCAGGTTGCCGAGGACCACCTTGGAGTTGCCGCCCCGCTGGAGGGTGAGCGCCTCGGAGATCGTGGTGCTCGACTCGATGTCGTTCTGGACCTGCGCCGGCGACTCCGTCGCCGACCCCGACGGCAGCTCCAACAGGGTGAACCGTCCATAGTCCGGCCCCGGCTCGGAGTCGACGGACAGGAAGGCCGCCAGGTTCCTGCGGTTGAGGGTCACCAGCGGGGTGGACAGGGCGAACGTCGCCGGCCCGGTGCCGTCCGCCGAGATCGTCATGTAGGTCGACGCCTGCGCGGGCGACGAGGTCGAGGTCGAGGTCGCTCCCGCGTTGAGCTGCTTGGTGGCCGCGACGGTCGGGTCGGTGGGCACCTTCCAGAAGTCGTTGCCGCTGTAGAAGTCCGCGGGGCTGGTGACGTGGTAGCGGGTCAGCAGCGTCCGCTGGACGTCGAAGAGGCCCTGGGGATAGCGCAGGTGCGGGACGAGCGCGGCCGGGATGTCGGACTGCTTCTCGACGAGCCCCGGGAACGCCGCCTCCCACGTCTGCAGGAGCGGGTCGGGCTGGGCGCTCTGGTTCCACTCATAGAGGTGCACCTCGCCGGTGTAGGCGTCCACGGTCGCCTTGACCGAGTTGTCGAGGTAGCTCACCGACGCGTTCGGCTGCTTCACCGTGGAGCCGCTGGTCGTCAGGGTGCTCGTGGTGGCGCTGCGCAGGTTGACCTGCTCGGAGTCGGGGTAGGCGTTGGACGAGGTGTAGCCGTCCACCACCCAGACGATGTCGCCGTCGACCACCGTGGGATAGACGTCCCCGTCCAGCGTCAGCCACGGTGCCACGGCCGACACCCGGGCGCGGGGGTCTCGCACCGTGAGCAGCCGGCTGGCGCTGTTGAGCTCGTCGCTGAAGAGCACGTCGGGACTGTGCAGCTTGATGGCGTAGAGCAGCCGGCGCATCGGCGACCCGATCGACACGCCGCCTCCTCCCTCGTACGTCGTGTGCGCGGGCGCGGCGCCGCCGTCGCCGGCGGGGTGGTCGAACTCGAGCTGCTTGGAGCTGTCGCTCGGCTGGCCGACGATGGAGTAGGAGGGCGAGCTCTGGCCGAAGTAGACCTGTGGGCGGGTGACGCTGATGTCGTCGGCCGGCGGCATGCCGCCGTCGAGGAAGTCCGGGATCTCGGTCGTCCCGTCGACGGCGTCCGTCGGGGCCGCCACGACGCCGTACCCGTGGGTGTAGACGAGGTGCGCGTTGGTCCAGCTCTGCCGCGAGATCTGGCTGGTGCGCAGCTCGCGCACGGCGATGGCGACGTCACGCGGGGTGCCGTCGCCGAGGTCGTAGCGGTCCACGTCGAGGGTGGACTTGAAGCCGTAGTAGGCCTGGAGCTGCTGCTTGACGTTGAAGGTGGGGGACACCCGGTTGGGGTCCAGGAGCCGGATCTGCGCCGTGCGCGTGGCCTGGTCCTGCAGGTCGGCGCCGTGGAGCGCGTCGTCGGCGCCGAACGGCCGGGTGGTGACCTTGCCGGCCAGCCCGAACGCCTCGAGAGTCGCCTCCTGGTTCCGCGCGATCGAGGTGAGCTCGACGCTCGAGGCGCTGGGCTGCTCGCGGAAGCGGTGCACGAGGGCGGGCCAGGCCGTCCCGAGCAGCAGCGAGGCGACGACCATGGCGGCGACGGCGCCGGCCATCACGCGCAGCCTCTGGACGACCACGTTGGCGAGCAGCGCAACGCCGAGCAGGGCCGCGACCACCGTGAGCACGGTGCGGGCCGGGAGGGCCGCGTGGATGTCGGTATAGCTGAGGCCGGTCACCGCCCCGTGGTGGCTCGTGGCGAGGGCGAACCGGTCGAGCCAGAACCCGCCGGCCCGGAGCAGGAGCCAGACGCCGGCGAGCAGGGAGAGCTGGGCCTTGAACGGTCGCGTGATCCGGGGACCACGGCCCCGGAGCCGCCAGGCGCCGTAGAGGTAGCCCGCGACCACGGTCACGACGACGGCGACGACGACCGCCTGCAGGAGCAGGCCGAGAACCATCCGGTGGAAGGGGTAGACGTCGACGAAGTAGGAGATGTCGCGGTGGAACTGGGGGTCGGTGCGGTGCCACGGGACCGCGTGCCGCCACAGCAGGAACGTCTGCCAGCCGCCGGCGGCCTGGGCGCCGAGCCACACGCCCGGGATGACGCCCGCGGCCGCGAGGAGCGCCCGGCGCCAGCGGGGCTCGACCCGGCGGAACCGCGCCCGCCGCCGCTGCGTCTCCAGGTCGAAGCGGGCGCGCGGCGCGCCACGTCGTACGGCGGCCAGGGCCCCGGCCGAGGCGCCACCCGCCACGAGACCGAACCCCACCAACAGCAGGATCTGGCTGCCGAGGATCGTGTCATAGACGCCGCTGTGGTGCAGGGCTCCGAACCAGAGCCGGTTCGTCTCCACGGTGACGGCGGTGTTGACGAGCAGGGCGAGCACCGCCACGACGGCGAGGGCGAGGAGCAACCGCACGGCCCAGCGTCGGGCGACCGCGAAGGCCGTCTCGATCCTGGCCACCGCGGGATCAGGGTGGGTCACGCGCAGCACCGTAGGTTCCGGATCTGAGGACTACCTGAACGAATGCCCGTTCCGGCCCGGGTGTGACCGGGGTGACTGGGTGACTCAGCTCACCTGGAGCTTCTCCCGGAAGAACGCGAGCACCCGGTCGACGCCCTCCTGCTGTCGGTGCTCGGTCAGGGTGGAGTGCTGCTTGCCCGGGAACTCCACGGCGACGAAGGCGTCACCGAGCTCGCGGCGGAGGGTGTCGAAGCGGTACTTCCCGACCGCGGGGTCCTCGGTGAAGCGGAGCCCCAGCACCTCCTGCCCCTCGGCGGCCCGCCGCTTGACCACCGCCAGGTCCTCGGGGCTCAGGCCCAGGTCCTCGGCGCGTCGGCGTCCCAGGCAGGCAGGGAGGGACGGCTGCGCCAGGACCGGTGCCGTGACCGAGGGGTCGACCATCATGCCGAGGGCGAAGCCGCCGGTGAGGCACATGCCGACGGCGCCGACGCCCGGGCCCCCACACTCCTGGTGGAGGGTGCGGGCGAGTGACCGCAGCCAGCCGGCGACGGGGGAGGTGCGGCCGGTGGCCAGGAGGGTGAACTCGCGGCTGATGCACACCTGGGCGATGGACCTGACCATGGCCGACACGCTCGGTGCCGCCCCGGGCGTCCCGAAGAGCCACGGCAGCACGACGGTGTGACCCTGGGCCACGACCTCCTCGGCGAACTCGAGCACCGACGGGGTGATCCCGGGGATCTCCGAGATGACGACGACGCCCGGGCCCGCCCCCTTGCGGAACGTCTGATGCGTGACGCCCTCGTGGGTGTGCTCCCCGCGCGCCCAGCTCTCCAGACCCGCTCCGTCAGCCGTCATGCCCGCATCCTGTCAGGCACCACCGCCTGTTGGGCAGGGGTGACAGACTCGTCGGGTGCCCAGGCCCGACCACGACTCCGCCGGCGCCGCCCCCTCGGGGCGCGGAGCCGGCCACGCGGCGTCGTGGCCCACCCGTAAGCTCGTCGAGTCGTTCCTCGGGGTGTCCTTCGACTTCGAGCTGCGACCGGGGGAGCACCTCCAGGTCGAGGATCCCGTCGCCGCCGAGGCCGCGAGCCGCTTTCGCGACGTGCTCGGCCGGTTCGCCACCGGCGTCACCGTCGTCACCGGCACCGCCCCCGACGGCCACCCCGTCGGCCTCACGGCGCAGTCGTTCGCCTCGGTGTCCCTGGACCCGCCGCTGGTGATGTTCTGCCCCGCCAGGACGTCGCGCGCCTGGCCGGTCATCGAGGCCTCGGGCCACTTCTGCGTCAACCTGCTGGCCCACGACCAGGAGGAGCTCTCCCGGATCATGGCCACCCGCGGCGCCGACAAGTTCGCGGGCGTCACCTGGGCGCCCTCGCCGGTGACAGGGTCCCCCCGCCTCGACGGCATCCTCGGCCACGTCGACTGCGCGGTCGAGGCCGTCCACCCGGCCGGGGACCACTACGTCGTCATCGGTCGCGTCCTCGACCTGGACAGCACCGAGGAGTCGCGCCCCCTGCTCTTCTACCGCGGGCGCTACGGCAGCACGGGCGACTGAGGCGGCCCGCGGCCATCTCCTGCGGGTCTGCAGTGGGTAAGTGACCGGTATACCGGTCACGCACCCACCACGGACGCGCACCAGTCCCGACAACAGCGCAGGAGACGGGGCCGCGCGTGGTGGCAGACTGCGCGGATGCGAACAGGACGACTCGAGGCCTTCAGCGACGGCGTGCTCGCGATCATCATCACCATCATGGTGCTCGAGGTGAAGGTGCCCGAGGAGCCGACGATCGGCGGTGAGCACGGCCTGGCCGGGTCGGCGACGGGGCTGCTGACCTATCTGCTGAGCTTCGTCTACGTCGGCATCTACTGGAACAACCACCATCATCTGTTCCAGCTCGTCCGGCGCGTGACCGGTCGGGTGCTGTGGGCCAACCTGCTGCTCCTGTTCAGCCTGTCGCTCATGCCGTTCTCGACCGCGTGGATGGACGAGTCGAGCCTGGCCAGGACTCCGGTCGTGGTCTACGGCGTCAACCTGCTGCTGCCGGCCCTGTCCTACTACGTGCTCTACCGCTCGATCCTCGCGGCGGAGGGCCCCGACGGCCACGTCGCCCGCGCCATCACCAGCGACGTCAAGGAGCGCGGCTCGATCGTGCTCTATGCCGTCGGCATCGGGCTGGCGTTCGTCGCCCCGTGGCTGGCCCTCGTGCCCTACGTCGCCGTGGCGCTGTGGTGGCTGGTCCCGGATCGGCGGCTCGAGGGCTACATCGTGGAGCACGGCCTGGCCGACTGAAAACCTTGATGCACGAGCCGCCCTCCCTGGGTCATGCTCGGTGCGTGGAGCTGGTGCGCGTCGACCCCGACGACCTCGAGGCGGTCACCCGCCTGCTCGACCTGCGGCTGGTCGAGCACGCGGCCGACGAGCCCTGGGAGCACCCCGAGACCCTGCGCCGGCTCCAGCTGCACCTGCGTCTCGGCTGGGACGGCGAGGCGCCGCGCACCTTCCTGGCGCGTCGGGACGGCCGGACGGTCGGGGCGGCCACCGTGAACACCAGCGACTACGACAACCTGGAGCTGGCCTGGGTGAAGGTCTGGGTGCATCCCGACCACCGGCGGCGACGCGTCGGGAGCGAGCTCGCGGAGCTGGTCCTCGATGAGTGCCGGCGGCTGGGCCGGCCTCTCGTCGGCGCCGACTACTGGGAGTCGCCGGCTCTCGCGGGCTTCACCCGCGCGCTGGGCTTCGAGCAGCGCACGGTCGGCGTCCTGCGGCGCCAGCACCTGCGCGAGCTCGACCCCGGACTGGCCGACGAGGTCGTCGCCGAGGCCGCGCCCCACGCCGTCGACTATGAGCTGGTCCGGCTCCGACCCCCGACACCGGAGGACCTGCTCGAGCGGATCGTGGGCATCTCGATGGCCGTCAACGACGCGCCGACCGACGACCTCGAGTTCGAGGACGAGATCGTCACGCCCGAGCGCCTCCGACGCTATGAGCAGGTGCTGCTCGAGTCGGGGGCGGCCTACCGCGTCGTCGCCCGGCACCGCGCCACCGGCGAGCTGGCCGGGAACACGGTGGTGCTGGTCGACGGCGACGACCCGACCGTCGCGTTCCAGCACGACACCGCGGTGGCGGCCGCACACCGCGGCCACCGGCTGGGGCTGCTGCTCAAGGCCGACGTGATGCGGTGGCTGGCCGGCGCGGAGCCGCAGGTGGCCACCGTGGACACCTGGAACGCCGCCTCCAACGACCACATGATCGCCGTCAACGAGCGGCTGGGCTACCGCGTCATGGGCAGCTGTCCGGGCTACCAGCGCCGCCTCTGATCGGCGGGTCCGGGGAGGGCAGGCTCCGGCCCCGCCGCACCCGACGCCGCGCCGTCACCTGGGGTGACGACGGGGCGCCGGACGACGGGGCCGGTGACCTCGTGCGGGGACGACCTAGCCCGGCGTGGGTGTGCCGTAGACCGCGATCTCGCTGAGGTCGGTGTAGGTGCAGCCGGAGAAGGCGCCGTTGGGGCAGTTGAGTTCGAAACTGGGCGTCTGGTTGCCCTGCATCGTCAGCTTCACGAAGTTGACGCCCACGTCGCCCGTCGAGATCGGGAGCTCGTTGATCCGCCCCCGGTCGTTCTCGGTGAACGTGCCGAGCGCGACCTCGGTCCAGGCCGAGCCGTTGGTGGACGTCTCGATCTTGAACTTGCCGAGGGACGCGCTGCCGCCGTCACCGCAGGTCGCCGACGGGTCCACGCCGATGGCGTCCACGTCGACCGCCTGAGGCAGCTGGATGGTGATCGACTTCTCGGTGAACACGTCGGACGGCACCTCGTCGTCGCCGGTCGTGGTTCCCCAGCCGGTCGCCTGGCTCAGGTCGATCGCGCCGCCCGGACCGCAGCCATAGAGGGTGAAGTCGAGCCCGGTGAAGTCGCTCACCGACCCGCCACCGCTGTCCGCGGCCCAGTCGCGCCGGATCGCGAAGTCCGCCGTGGCTCCCGTCGTGGCGGCCACGTCGACCGTCATGGCGTCCGGCTCGTAGCCCGGCCCCGACACACTCAGCTTGCTGTAGCTGCCGACCACCACGTTGGACAGCGTGTAGGTCCCGTCCGCGGCGGTCGTGGTCGAGGGGTTGGTGGCCGCACCGCCGCCCTGGAAGGGCAGGGTGACCGTGGCACCCTCCACCGGGTCACCGGTGTCGGTGTCGGTCACGGTGCCGGTGATGTCGGCGAACTCCAGCGTGGCCGGCGGCGTCGCGAAGTCGGCCGCCGGGGCGGCGTCGTCACCACCGAGCGATCCGGCGAAGTAGCCCATGCCTCGGGCGGCGAACACCTGCCAGATCGCGGCCTCGTCGGCGCTGCTGTAGACAGCGGAGTCGGCGAGCAGGATCGAGTCGCGCATGTCGAGGTAGGACGGGTTCTCGGGAGCCAGCTCCATGGCGCGGGTCACGAGCTTGGCCGCCTTGAAGTGGCCGAGCGCACCGCGCAGGTCCCAGAGCGTCTGGGCCCAGATCTCGCCGTCGGCGTGCACCTCGGGGATCCCGATCACCTGGGCGTAGTCGGCGTAGGTGTAGCCGCCGACGTGGCCGGTGTCCTGGTTGGTGCAGTTGGCGGTCGTCGACGCGGGCTTGCAGTCCAGGGCCTCGGTGCGGACCAGGGCCGCGCCGGCGCCGTCGTAGACCCCGAGCCGGACGTCGCCGGCGACGGGCTTGTCGATCTGCAGACCCTTGGCGACGAGGTAGTCGAAGGCGTACCAGTCGCTCCAGGCCTCGCCCATCGCGCCGCCCTGGATGGCGCCGAGCGTCGAGTTGCCGTTGACGTCGACGACGAGCCGGTTGGACAGGCCGTGGGTGTACTCGTGGTAGACCGTGTCGCCCTCGTCACCGGTGTTGTTGGGCGGGAACGGGTCGCCGTCGGGGTAGGACGTGCCGGGCGCGTGCTGGAGGTACATCTGCATGGTCGGGGCGATGCCGTCCGGCGGCGTCGACATGTTGGCGTTGTCGAGGTGGCCGCCGTCGGGCAGGCCGTTGTCGGTGTTGGCGCCGTCGAGCGTCTGGGTCTGGACCGCGTCGCGGCCCCGGCCCTTGCCCGAGAAGTTCTTGGCCTGGAAGTTGCCGGCGGCCTCGGTGAAGCCGACGGGCTGGGCCTTGAGGTAGTCGTGGAAGTTGTTGACGAACCAGAAGACCTGCGTGGTGTTCTGCGCCCGGTTGGTCTTCCACGAGAAGGGCTTGTTGGGGTTCCACGTGCAGGGGTAGGGGTTGTCGCACCACGAGATCGAGCCCAGGTGGAACGGGACGATCTTGTAGTTCCAGGAGTGCGTGCCCTTCCGGGGGTGCACCTCCTCGCCCTTCTGAGCCGAGTTGCTGTCGTTGACGTCGGAGTAGGCGTGGGAGTTGTTGCCCTTGAGGATCGTCGCCTTCGGCGACAGCCAGCCGAGTTTGCTGAAGTTGAAGGTCTCGTACTTGCCGCCGTGCGCGGCCTCGGGGTGGTAGCGGAACGCGACACCGGTGGCCTTCGCCTTGCCCTTCGACGGCTCGGCGTTCTCGTGGGTCACCAGCGGGTTGCGGTAGAGCGTGCGACCGGAGGCGGCGTCGACCACCGTCAGCGCCGGCTGGGCGGCCGACATGCTGAGGGCGCTCCAGCCGACGAAGGTCGTCTTGCGCGTCACGAACAGGACCTGGGTCACCACGTCGCGCGGGCCTTGCCGGACCGACGGGCCCGCGGCCTTGGCCAGGGCCTGACCGGCCGTCAGCCTGGCCGGAGCCGGGGTCGACACCAGGGCCGACGGGACGGGCGAGCCGCCCAGCGTCAGCAGCCGGCCGTCCCGCGTGACCGCGGCCTGGAGGCCGTTGCCGAACACGTCGTAGCCGTTGATGCGCTGGGTGAACGACAGGTGGTGGATGCCGTCGACGTCGACGTAGTCGCGGCGGAGAGAGAACGTCGCCAGGTCGCCGTCCGCCAGCCCGAGGGCCGACGCGTGCGTGCGGACATAGCCGAGTGCGACGTGTGCCGCGGACGCCCGGCTGGGCCCGGTCAGGAAGCCGCTGACCGCGGCGACGCGTCGGGGGGTGCCGGTGTTGCCGTCGATGTCGACGACCGCGTCGCTGCCGATCGACCGGGCCAGCCGCGCGGTCGCGCGGCGCGAAGCCGCCTTGTCGGCGGCGCGCAGGAGCGTGGCCCGGCCGTGGTCGCCCGCGCCCTGGCGGAGGTCCAGGTGACCCCCGGAGCTGCGGGTGGACTGCTCGGCGCGGGCGGAGCCCGGGGCCGTGGTGTGCGGTGAGCTGGAGGCGGCCAGCGCGACCGTGCCGGTCGTGGTGGCGAGCGCGGTCGCGCTCACCAGGACGATGGTCGCGAGCTTGCGCCGTGGGTGTGATCTGGTCACGAGGTCCTCTCCGTCGTGGACTCCTGGTTAGGGACACCTAACCATCACGCAGACCATCGGCCGTGGCAACGGCCCGCGTGAGACTGGTTGACCGACCGTAACCAATTTGTCGCGGTCAGATGACCAGAAGCGACACCACGGCGACGACAACCGTGGACAGGATCTCGCCGATGCCGACCTGCCGGGGCGTCGGGCGACGCGGAGGTACGGCGGCGGCGCGCAGCGTCAGGAGCGCGAAGACGGCCGTGAGCCACGGCGACACCGGCCACAGAGCGAGCGCCGCGACGGCATGGAGCCCGATGCTGAGGCGCAGGAAGACCGGGTTGTCGCGCTCGCGGATCACGGTCTTGACATAGAAGACCGTGCCCGCGAAGTAGAGCAGCTGGACCAGACCGAGCAGCCACCCCCGGGTGAGGTCGGCACTGTCGGCGCCGGCGTCGAAGGCGACCACCGTCATCAGCGAGGAGCCGGCGACCGTGGCCAGGCCGGCGAGCAGGTCGCGCTCGCGCCGGTGCGCCGCGGCCCGGAGCCCCACACCCAGCGGCAGGACGAAGGCCGGTGCCCAGGGGAGCAGGTCGGGACGCAGCACGGCCACGAGCCCGCCGAGCAGCACCGCCGCGACGCCGTACGCCCGGACCGGCGGCAGCCACTTGGTCCGCCGGCCGGCCTTCAGCCAGAGGCCGGTGGCGAAGAACGCGAAGTAGCCGACGAACCAGAACGCGGCGAGCGGGAGGTCGACCCACGCCCAGCCCCCCGCGATGACGCCGACGAGCAGCGGCGACGCGAGCATCGCCCAGGCGCCGTGCTGGTTGGGGACCCACCCCGGGCCGCGCCGCCGGGGCCGGGGTCTCGTGCCGGTGGGGAGGTCGTCAGTCACGTGCGGTGAGGATGATCGGCCCGCTGTCGGTGATCGCCACCGTGTGCTCGGCGTGGGCACCCCGGGAGCCGTCGGACGACTTGATGGTCCAGCCGTCCTTGTCGATGAAGATCTCGTCCGTGGTGTGCAGGAACCAGGGCTCGATGGCGATGACGAGCCCGGGCTTCAGGGGGAAGCCGCGGCCGGGCCGGCCGTCGTTGGAGACGTGGGGGTCGCCGTGCATGGTGCGCCCGACGCCGTGGCCACCGAACTGGAGGTTCACCGACAGTCCGGCTGCGTGGGCGACCGACCCGATGGCGAAGGAGATGTCGCCGAGCCGGTTGCCGACCACGGCGGCGGCGATGCCGGCCTCGAGGGCCCTCTCCGCGACGTCGATGAGGCGCAGGTCCTCCTCCCGCGGCGTGCCGACGACCATGCTGACCGCGGAGTCGGAGACCCATCCGTCGACGCTGGCGGCGAAGTCGAGGGAGAGCAGGTCGCCGTCGGCGAGCGTGTAGTCGTGGGGGAGTCCGTGCAGGACGGCGTCGTTGACCGACGTGCAGAGCACGTGCCCGAACGGCATCGCCCCGAACGAGGGGTGGTAGTCGATGTAGCACGACTCGGCGCCGCGCGCCGTGATCATGTCGTGGGCCAGGCGGTCCAGCTCGAGCAGGTTGACCCCGACGTCGGCGACCTCGGAGAGCCGGGTCAGCACCTCGGCCACGAAGCGCCCGGCGGGACGCATCTGCTCGATCTGGGTCGGGGTGCGGAGCTCGATCACCGGGCCAGGATAGGTGCCCCGGTGTCGGTGGCCGTCATCCGGAGGTGGGCGGCTCCAGGTCGACCCGCGGCGCGGTCCGGGCGGCCGCGTCCCGGAGCTCGAAGAACTGACGCGCCTCGAAGTGGAACATCGAGGCGATGACGTTGGAGGGGAACGTGGCCACGCGGGTGTTGTAGGCGCGGACGTTGCCGTTGTAAAACCGCCGCGCCGCGGCGATGCGGTCCTCGGTGTTGGTCAGCTCGTCCTGGAGCTGGAGGAAGTTGGCGCTGGCCTTGAGGTCGGGATAGGCCTCGGCGCGGACGAGGACGTCGTGCACGGCGCCGCCGAGCCGCTCCTCGAACGGCTCGCGGTCCTTGGGCGCCCCGGACTTGTGGGCCGCCGCGTCCTCGCGGGCCCGGGTGAGGGCCTCCAGGACCGCGGCCTCGTGGGCGGCGTAGCCCTGGACGGTCGAGACGAGGTTGGGGATCAGCTCGTAGCGACGGGTGAGCTCGACGTCGGTCTGGCCCCAGGACTCGTCGATGAGAGTGCGCTGCCGGACGAAGCGGTTGTACATGACGATCGGCGGCAGCACGACGAAGAGGACGACGGCGAGCAGCACGGCGACGACGACGAGCGCCGCGAGGGTCGAGGTGGACACGGCGCCGAACCTACCGGCCCTCGGCCTGCCGCCAGACGAACTCGGGCACCTGGTCGAGGATCGCGTCGATGAGCACGAGCGAGGCGTCGACCTCGGGGATCGATGCCTGCCCGGCGCGCACGGTGAGGATGTAGCGCCGGTCGAAGCGGAACGCCGAGTCGCGGTGCTGGAGCAGGAACTCCATCATCCGCGGGTGCAGCACGTCGGAGGCGAACTTGCGGTCCGGGCAGGTGACCGTGAACGCGCGGTTGAAGTCCTCGGACTCCAGCTCGATGTCGCGGTTGGTCAGCCGGCCGATGACCCGGGAGAAGAAGCCCTCGGGGTTGACCTCCAGTGCGGGGAACGACGCGCCGACGTCGATGGCCGCGACGAAGAAGCTGTGGCTCACCTCCCGGCTGGTGCTGCGACCCTCGCTGTCGGTGGAGTGCTCGGTCGTGTAGTAGGTGTAGTCGAAGGCGACGAAGGGGCGGCCGTCGTACTGGCCGCTGAGGACGTTCTCCGAGCGACGGCTGTGCCCGAGCCCGAACGGCGCCCCGACGAACCCGTCGACCCAGCGGTCGTCCCGCTCGACATAGCTCCAGCCCCGCTGCGCGGCCAGTGCGCCGAACGCCTCACGTCGCTTCTTCGCGGACAGATAGCCCAGGACCCCGATGAGGATGACGAGCGCCAGGAAGCCCCCGAACATCAGGATCACGATTCCCCCGAATGCCATGCGCTGACCCTAGCCGGACGCGGGGTACGGGCGTCCGGCGTGGGTCGGCAGGTCGAGCACGCGCGCGACCCGAGCTCGCGAGGTCGCGACCGCGCATCGAGACCGGGTCAGCCGGCGAGGTGCGAGTCGTCTCCCGGGGTCAGCCACATCGCGGCGTAGGGAGGCACCTCGACGCCGAGGTCGGGGGTGAGCGTCGGGGACTCCCCGGCGATCCGGTCGACCGCGGTCCGGGCGTCGAGCCCGAGCCAGAAGAAGACCTCGCCGGGCACCGTCCGGGCTTCGTCGGTGACGTTGTAGGCCCCGAGCAGCGGCCCGTCGGGGTGGCGGCGGACGACGAGCAGGACGCCGGGATCGCGCGGGTCCCAGATCTCGGTCGGGACTGCTGCGTGCAGCTGGGGCAGTCGCCGCCGGACGGACACGAGGTGCCGGAGACCGGCGAGGATGCCGTGGCCGTCGGCCGGGAGCGGCCACGGCATGCGCTGTCGGTGCACCCACCGGTTGTCGGCGGCGTGGGCCGGGTCCACGGCCCAGTCGGCGTCGTTGAGGAGGCCGAGCTCGTCGCCCATCCAGATCACGGGGAGCCCGCCGAAGCCCAGCGTGACCGCGTGCGCGAGCAGGATGCGCTCGACGGCGTCCGGGTCCCCGGCCTCGAGGCCGGCCAGGGACGCGAGCGAGCCGGAGATCCGACGGTCGCCGGTGGCGGGGTTCTCCTGGAACACGAGGCCGCGGGCCCAGGAGCCCGGGAAGTCCCCGGAGTACCAGTCGGACAGGAACCGCCGATGCCCGGCGCCGGTCACCCCGGCGGCCGCCGCGTCGGCGTCGTCGATCGCCCAGCCGATGTCGTCGTGACAGCGGACATAGGTGATCCACGCCGTGGTGGACGGTGGCTGCGGCAGCCCCTGGAGGGCGTGGGTGGCGAGGTGCACGTCGCGGCTCGCGAGCATCGACCAGATCTGCACCATCAGGCTGTTGTGGTAGGCCAGGTGGCTCACCTTGCCGGCATGCTCGCCCACGCCCAGGTAGGGGGGGAGGTCGGCGGGACCGACGATCGCCTCGGCCTTGAAGATCACCGCGGGAGCCGCCATCTCCGCGACGCAGCGCAGCACCTGGGTGATGTCGTGGACCTCGGGCTGGTTCTGGCACGCGGTGCCCATCCGCTTCCACAGGAAGGCGATGGCGTCGAGCCGGAACACCTCCACGCCCGCGTTGGCGAGGCTCAAGATGATGTCGGCGAACTCGCACAGCACGTCGGGGTTCGCCCAGTTGAGGTCCCACTGGTAGTCGTTGAACGTGGTCCAGACCCAGGACCCGAGCTCGTGGTCCCAGGTGAAGTTGCCGGGCGCGAAGTCGGGGAACACCTCCGGGAGGGTCCGCTCGTAGGCGTCCGGGACCTCGCGGTCCGGGAACACCAGGAAGTAGGCGCGCTTCGCGGCGTCACCTCGGCGAGCGGCCTCGGCCCACTCGTGCTCGCGCGCGACGTGGTTGACCACCAGGTCCAGGCACAGGCTGATCCCGCGCCCCCGGAGCGTCGACGCGAGCTCCGCGAGGTCGTCCGTGGTGCCGAGGTCGGGACGCACCTGCCGGTAGTCCTGCACGGCGTAGCCGCCGTCGTTGGGCCTCGGGCGCGGCAGCAGCAGCGGCATCAGATGGAGGTAGGTCACGCCCAGGTCGGCGAGGTGGTCGGCGTGCTCGCCCACGCCGCGAAGGGTGCCGGCGAAGCGGTCGGCGTAGGCCGCGTAGCCGAGAGCGTCGGGTCGCTGGAACCAGTCGGGCTCCGCGAGCCGTCGCAGATCGAGCTCCTGCAACTCGGCCGGCCGTTCGGCGTAGGCCTTCTCGGCGAGCGCGACCAGGCGCTCGGCGATGGCCTCCGGCTGCGCATAGAGCCGGGTCAGGGCGCGCAGCAGGTCGGGGTGGCTGCGCGCGATGCGCTCTTGGAGGAGTTCCGGGCGGGCCACGCGGACCAGTATGGGTGACCAGGCTGAATCGTGTCAGCACGCTGGGCCGAATTGGTCCGCGAAGAGGGCCTCCCACCGCGTGGGATGCTCTGCCGGTGAGCGAGGAGTCCCACCTGCTGCCCGTGCTCGACATCGTCGAGGAGACGGCGGACGCCCGGTCTCTCGTCCTGGGTGTGCCGGCGGGCCTGGAGGAGGCCTTCGCCTACCGGCCGGGGCAGTTCCTCACCGTGGCCGTGCCGTCGGCGCTGACCGGCCCGGTCGCGCGCTGCTACTCCCTGTCGTCGAGCCCGTCCTGGTCGGAAGACGGTCCGAGCCCCCGCGAGCCGGGACCGCTCGTCGTGACGACCAAGCGCACTCCCGGGGGCTACGCCTCCCACTGGCTGGCCGACAACCTCCGCCCGGGCGACCGCCTGCGCGTCCTCCCACCGAGTGGCATCTTCACGCCGGCCTCGCTGGACACCGATCTGCTGATGTTCGCCGCGGGGTCCGGGATCACGCCCGTCATGTCCATCGTCAGGACGGTGCTGGCGCACGGCCGCGGCCGGGTCGTGCTGCTCTATGCCAACCGGGACGCCGCGTCGGTGATCTTCTCCGCCGAGCTCGACGCGCTGGCCGCGGGGTCCGCGGGGCGCCTGGAGGTGGAGCACTGGCTGGAGACCGAGCGGGGTCTGCCGACGGTGGAGGCACTGCGCGAGCTCGCGACGCCGTACGACGCGTGGGACTCGTTCTGCTGCGGCCCACCGCCGTTCATGGCGGCCGTCGCGGAGGTGCTCCGCGGTCTCGGCCTCCCGCGGTCCCGGCGGCACCAGGAGAAGTTCGTCTCGCTGGGCGGCAACCCGTTCGGCGACGCCCCGGTCGGCCCGGTCGGCCCGGTGGCGCTGTCCGTCGCGCTGGCGGGGGAGTCGCACACGTTCGACGACTGGTCGCCGGACGTCCGGCTCCTCGACTTCCTCGAGGCGCGGGGCCTCCGGCCGCCGTACTCCTGTCGCAAGGGGGAGTGCTCGGCGTGCGTCGTGCGCCTCACCTCGGGAGACCTCGGCGTCGCGCACAACGAGATCCTCGACGAGGAGGACCTCCGCGGTGGCCTGCGCCTGGCCTGTCAGGCCACACCGCTCAGCGGCCGGGTGGGCGTGCGCTTCGAGTGAGTGTCAGCCGGCCCAGAAGCTGACCAGGCCGTGGCCGGTGCACCCCTCCGGGATCTCCAGCCCGTCGGGGGGCTCCTCGGGGTCGCGCTCGACGGCGCCCCCCTGGATCCGGTCGCCGACGCCCACCTCGCCGAGGCCCGGGACGTCGACGGTCAGCGGGTCGTCGTTGGCGACCTCGGTCCCCGGCGGCCAGATGACCACCGTGTCCTCGACTCCCAGGCAGGTCCCGACCACCGTGACGTCGCCGAAGAAGCCGATGCCAGCGCGGTCGCTGCCGTCGTCGTGTCCCACGAGCACCTGGAAGCCGCCGCTGTCGACCACCTCGCCGTGCCCGCATGCCGTCAGCAGCAGCACCGAGGCGAGGCAGACGGCGAGAGCCGGACGACGCGGGTGCATGCGCTCTTGGTAGCAGACCGGCGGTGCGGGCGGGGGAGTTTCGGGACCTACCAGCCGCGCTGCCGCCACTCCGCGAGGTGCGGCCGCTCGGCGCCGAGCGTCGAGTCGTCGCCGTGGCCGGGATAGAACCAGGTCTCGTCGGGGAGCCGACCGAAGATCTTGGCCTCGACGTCGTCGACCAGTGTCGCGAAGGCGCTCGAGTCGCCGAACGTGTTGCCGACGCCTCCGGGGAACAGCGAGTCGCCGGTGAAGAGGTGGTGCGTGCCGTCGGGGTCGTCATAGAGCAGCGCGATCGAACCCGGCGTGTGTCCGGTGAGCCGGATGACGCTGAGCGAGCAGTCGCCGACCGGGACGGTGTCGCCGTCCTCGACCGGGACGTCGATGCTGACCCCCGTCTGCTCGGTGATCGCCTCGGCGTCGGGGGCACCGGCCACGGTGGCGGCGTCCGTCGCGAGGACGACGTCCCTCAGGGCGCGGTGGTGGTCCCAGTGCTGGTGGGTGGTGACCACCGTCCGCAGGTCGGAGCCGACGAAGTCGAGCAGCAGTGCGGGCTCGTCGGAGGCGTCGACGAGGAGGCTCTCGCCCGTGGAGCGGCAGGTGAGGAGATAGCAGTTGTTCGACATCTGGGGGTCCACCGCCAGCTTGCGGATCGTGAGCGCCGACAGCTCGCGGGTGTCCGCGGGACCGCCCGCGGTGACCTTGCCGGTGTAGTCGGTCACCACGCCTCGATTCCCGGCAGCACGCCGCCGTCGCTGGTCAGCCCGTCGCCGTCGCCCCGTCCGGTGAGCCACCAGGCCAGGTCAGCAGCGCTCCCGGACACCGTAGGGCCCCCGTCGCCGAACGACCAGGATCGTTCCAGGTCCGTCGCGTGGACGGTCAGCGCGGTGCCGTCCGACAGCCGGGCGCCCATCCGCTCGATGACGTGCACCCGGAACGGGACCGTCCACTGGCCACGGTCATAGGACGCGCCGAGGTCCACGTGGTGGATCTCGACCTCCCGCCAGCGCATGCCCACGGCGGCCGCCGCCGAGAAGCTCGGCCCTCCGGGCGTCCGCTCGAACCGGGTCGACCAGGCGTCGTCGGGCACGCCGTGCGCGGCGTCGGCGAACGTCGTGGTCGCCGCCAGCAGCCGGTCGCGGACGACGCCGGGCGCCGCCGCGGCCAGGGCCTCGATGTCGCGGCCCCGGGCCTCCGAGGAGGCATACATCGGCACCCCCTCGCCGTGCCGGACCCCCTCGAGGACGCCGGTCAGCCCCTCGGCGTTGAGCGCGAGGTGTGCCACCACGTGCGACCTCGACCAGCCGGGCAGCAGCGACGGCTCCGCGTAGGCCGCGTCGGGGAGCGCGTCGACGCCGCGGACGAGCCGCTGGGTCGCCTCGTGCAGGTGTTCCAGCTGCTCGTCGATGGGTTCGCTCATGGCCCCATCGTGGCGCAGGGTGTCAACCGCGCGTGATGTAGGATCCACGAACACCTGTTCGAACCGATCAGCGACAGTCGAGGGGCATCTGTGGCCGACCAGCTCGTCATCCGGGGCGCCCGGGAGCACAACCTCAAGGACATCTCGCTCGACCTGCCGCGCGACGCACTGATCGTCTTCACCGGGCTCTCCGGGTCCGGCAAGTCCTCGCTGGCGTTCGACACCATCTTCGCCGAGGGGCAGCGTCGCTATGTCGAGTCGCTGTCCGCCTACGCCCGCCAGTTCCTGGGCCAGATGGACAAGCCGGACGTCGACTTCATCGAGGGGCTGTCGCCGGCCGTCTCGATCGACCAGAAGTCGACCTCCAAGAACCCCCGGTCGACCGTCGGCACCATCACCGAGGTCTACGACTACCTCCGCCTGCTCTACGCCCGCGCCGGCCGCCCGCACTGCCCCGTCTGCGGCTCGCCGATCGAGCGGCAGACGCCCCAGCAGATCGTCGACCGCATCCTGGCCCTCGAGGAGGGGCGCCGCTTCCAGGTGCTCGCGCCGGTCATCCGGGGCCGCAAGGGGGAGTACGTCGAGCTCTTCCGGCAGCTCCAGACCCAGGGGTTCTCGCGGGCCCGGGTCAACGGCGAGACCCACAGCCTCGACAACCCGCCCCAGCTCAACAAGCAACAGAAGCACACGATCGAGGTCGTCGTCGACCGGCTGGCGGTCAAGGCGTCGGCCAAGCGCCGGCTCACCGACTCCGTCGAGACCGCCCTCGGGCTGGCCGGGGGACTGGTCCTCGTCGACTTCGTCGACGCCGACGCCAAGGACCCCCACCGCGAGATGCGGTTCTCCGAGCGCATGGCCTGCCCCAACGAGCACCAGCTCGACACCGACGAGCTCGAGCCCCGCTCCTTCTCCTTCAACAGCCCGTTCGGCGCCTGCCCCGAGTGCCACGGCCTCGGGACGCGGATGGAGGTCGACCCGGAGCTCGTCGTACCCAACCCCGGCGCGACGCTCGGCGAGGGAGCGATCCAGCCGTGGAGCGGCGCCCACGTGGCCGACTACTTCCTCAAGCTGATGCACGCTCTCGGCGAGGAGCTGGGCTTCGATCTCAACACCCCGTGGCAGGCGCTGCCGGCCAAGGCGCGCAAGTCGATCATCGAGGGCCACCCGACCAAGGTCCACGTCGTCAGCACCAACCGCTACGGCCGACAGCGGGCCTACTACGCCCAGTTCGAGGGTGTCCGCACCTACATCGAGCGCCGGCACCGCGAGGCCGAGTCCGACACGAGCCGCGAGCGGTTCGAGGGCTTCATGCGCGAGGTCCCCTGCCCGGTCTGCCAGGGCAGCCGGCTCAAGCCCGTCTCGATGGCGGTCACCCTCGGTGGCAAGAACATCGCCGAGGTGTGCGCGCTGCCGATCAACGAGGCGTCCGAGTTCCTCCGCACCATCGAGCTGAGCACCCGTGAGCGTCAGATCGCCGAGCGGGTGCTCAAGGAGATCCAGGAGCGCCTCAACTTCCTGCTCGACGTCGGCCTCGACTACCTCTCCCTGGACCGGCCCTCCGGGTCGCTCTCGGGTGGCGAGGCCCAGCGCATCCGGCTGGCGACCCAGATCGGTGCCGGCCTCGTGGGAGTCCTCTATGTCCTCGACGAGCCGTCGATCGGCCTCCACCAGCGCGACAACCAGCGCCTGATCGAGACCCTGATCCGGCTGCGCGACCTCGGCAACACCCTCATCGTCGTCGAGCACGACGAGGACACCATCCGCACCGCCGACTGGGTCGTGGACATCGGCCCCGGCGCCGGCGAACACGGCGGGCAGGTCGTCCACAGCGGCAAGGTCGCCCAGCTGCTCAAGCACCGTGACTCGCTGACCGGGCTCTACCTCTCCGGGCGCCGCGAGATCCCCGTGCCCGACGTCCGGAGGCCACGCACCAAGGGACGCCAGCTCGTGGTCAAGGGGGCGCGCGAGCACAACCTCCGGGACATCGACGTGAGCTTCCCCCTCGGGCTGTTCGTCGCCGTCACGGGGGTCTCCGGCTCCGGCAAGTCGACGCTGGTCAACGACATCCTCTACACCTCGCTGGCCAAGCAGATCTACAACGCCCGGGCCGTCCCCGGCCGGCACACGACGATCACGGGCGTCGAGCACGTCGACAAGGTGATCCACGTCGACCAGTCGCCGATCGGCCGGACCCCGCGGTCCAACCCGGCCACCTACACCGGGGTGTTCGACCACATCCGCAAGCTGTTCGCCTCGACCGCCGAGGCCAAGATGCGCGGCTACCTCCAGGGCCGGTTCTCGTTCAACGTCAAGGGCGGGCGATGCGAGGCCTGCGCCGGCGACGGCACGATCAAGATCGAGATGAACTTCCTCCCCGACGTCTACGTCCCGTGCGAGGTCTGCCACGGGGCCCGCTACAACCGCGAGACGCTCGAGGTCCACTACAAGGGCAAGACCATCGCCGAGGTCCTCGACATGCCGATCGAGGAGGCCGCCGACTTCTTCGCTGCCGTGCCGGCCATCTCGCGCCACATGAAGACGCTGTGCGAGGTCGGGCTCGGCTATGTCCGGCTGGGACAGCCGGCCACGACCCTGTCCGGCGGCGAGGCGCAGCGCGTCAAGCTGTCGTCGGAGCTGCAGAAGCGCTCGACCGGTCGCACGGTCTATGTCCTCGACGAGCCCACGACCGGGCTGCACTTCGAGGACATCCGCAAGCTGCTCCTCGTGCTGGGGCGGCTCGTCGACCAGGGCAACACGGTGCTGGTCATCGAGCACAACCTCGACGTGATCAAGACCGCCGACTGGATCGTCGACATGGGGCCCGAGGGTGGCTCCCGCGGCGGGGTGGTCGTGGCCGAAGGCACCCCGGAGGAGGTGGCACAGCACCCCGACAGCCACACCGGCCGCTTCCTTGACAGCCTCCTCACAGGTGGTCGTAGTACCAAGGTCCACTCCGGCAAGGCACGGGCTCGTCGCTAGGTTCTCGGCACCACGACCGTGTCGACGCACCGAGCAGTGAGGACGATCCCGTGACCCACGAAGCCATCAGCCGCCGCCAGGCCCTCGCCGGAGCGGCCGTCGCCGGCATCGGACTCCCGCTCCTCGCCGCCTGCTCGAGCGACGCAGGGGGCTCCTCGGCCACCGACTCGGGTGCGCCGGAGAGCTCGTCGCCCGCGTCGGGACCGGCGTCGAGCTCCGGCGGTGGGTCGGCCGGGGGCCTGGCGGCGACCTCCGACATCGAGGTCGGGGGAGCGGTGTTCCTCGAGGACCCCAACGTCGTCATCACCCAGCCGACCAAGGGCGACTTCCACGCCTTCGACCGCACGTGCACGCACGCGGGCTGCCCGGTGGCCGACATCGTGGACGGCAACATCCACTGCCCGTGCCACAACAGCATGTTCTCGATGACCGACGGGTCACCGGTCAGCGGGCCCGCCCCGTCGCCGCTCAAGACCGTCGCGATCACGGTGCAGGGCGGCGAGATCGTCCCCGGCTGAGCACGACCCCCCACCACCGCCGGATCGGCGGTTGGTGGTCGTTTCCAACCGGACTGGTCCACTGGCCGAGTTGCTCAGGTTTAGCGCATGGAGAGCCGATAACTCTCATAGCCTGACCCGAAGCAGGAGGTGGTGCCATGGCTCGGCTGCGCACCGCGACCAAACGGACGGTCGCCGCATGTTTGCTTGCCTCGGTGGCCTCCGGGTCGCTTGCCCTCGCGGGCAGCGTCGGCGTCGCCACCGGAGTCGGTGAACCGACCGTCGACGTCAGCGGCACCCTTCTCGTCGCCCCCGCCGAGCGCGCGGGCGACCCTCCGTCGTACGCACTGCGGACCGACCGCGGCACCATCGTCGAGGTGACCGGGCTGTCGGCCTACGACGCCGCTGCGGGTGCCAGGTTCTCCGGCCGCATCGCCGTCCCGGCCGGCCTCAGCATGGGCTCGGCACGCGGCGGGCGAGACGGTCAGGCGGGCACCGAGGCGCTCCTCGGCCGCGCCGAGGCGTCGCACACCCGGATGCGCCTGCTGTCCGGGTCCTTCACGCGGACCACCGCGCCGGCGCTCGCCAAGGCCGGCGTGACGCACCGCTGGTTCGTCGCCGCTCCCAACAACCTCGGCTCCCAGGGCATGACCGACGCCGACATCCTCGCTCAGATGGGCGTCGTCAAGACCTACTGGGCCAACCAGTCGAGCAAGCGGATCGCGAGCATCTCGCTGCCGACCTCGATCACGCGCTATGAAGCCGACGCCACCACCACCGGTGGGGGCTGCGGCCTGACCGGCTCCGACTTCTGGGCCGTCGTGCAGGAGGCCTCGGTCAACTTCCCCGACGCGAACTTCGCGGGCACCGACCAGCTGATGGTGCTGATGCCGACCAGCTGCGTGGCCGGCGGCGTCACCGGCCGGGGCACGGTCGGGCAGATGAGCTTCGGTGCCGGCGGCTACAGCATCTCCATGACCGACCCCCGCTTCTTCGAGCCCACGCTCGCGCACGAGGTCGGCCACAACTACGGCTTCGGCCACGCCCGGCTCGGCCCGTGCGGCAGCAGCTGCGCGAGCGAGTACGGCGACCTCTACAGCCCCATGGGCGGCGCCGTCCTCACCTACCTCCAGCCGAGCGCTCTCGACACGCCCTACCGCGTCCTCCAGGGCATCGCCGACCCGACCGAGATCGAGACGGTCGCCGGCGGGTCGGCCACCACGACCTACACCAGGACCCTGCAGGCGCGCGGTGCCACGAGCGGGCTGCGCAGCATCGCCATCCCCGACACCGCGACCGGCAAGACCTACTACCTCGACTACCGCTCCGGGACGGGCACCGACGCCGGCTCCTACTACGCGGCCAACGGCACCATCGGCACCTACCGCCGCGGCGTCGTGGTCGAGGAGTTCAACGGCACCAACGGCATCGCCCTGGTGCCCGAGTCGGGACGCAACGCGATGGTCGCCGGGGAGACCCGGTCGTTCGTCGGCGGCAACGTCTCGGTCACCGTCAAGTCGACCAGCAGCAGCTCCGCGACCCTGTCGATCACCGTCAAGGGCCTGCCCGCCTACCCCTCGCCCGGCACGATCGCGCTCTCGCAGCCGCCGGTCGTGGGGCAGCAGGTGAGCGTGCTCTTCAGCGGGTGGCGGCTTCCGCCCACCAACGTGAGATACACGTGGAACGTCGACGGGTCGCCCTACAGCGCCGGCACCTCCAGCATGTTCACGCCGACCTCCTCGCTGACCGGCAAGTCCCTCAGCGTGACCGCGGTCGTCAGCTATGACGGCTACGCGCCGGTGACCGTGACCACGGCGGCGCGGACGGTGGGGACCGGCGCGCTCGTCGTCGCCACGCCGGCGGCGATCGCACCGGCACCGGTCGTCAACGCGACGGTGAAGTGCGCGCCTCCGACGTTCACCGACAGCCTGTCGTCGCTCGTCAGCACGACCAAGTGGAAGCTGGACGACACCGTGCTCACCGGAGCCACCTCGCCGTCCCTGACCGTGGCGCCCGCCATGGTCGGCGGCTCGCTCACCTGCGAGGTCACCGTCTCCGCGGCGGGGTTCGACCCGATCACCGTGCCCTCGGCAGCGGCTGTGGTGGCCCCGGCAACGCTCAAGACCTCGGTGCCCAAGCTCCCCAGCAGCGCCAAGGTCGGGACCATCCTCAAGGTGTCGCCCGGCACCTGGACCACCGGGACCACGTTCACCTACCAGTGGCGTGCCAACGGCACGCCCGTCGCCGGGGCGACGACCGACTCGTTCACCCCGACGGTGGCGGGGCAGAAGATCGACGTCCTGGTCACCGGACGCCTGGCCGGCTATGCCGACGCCACGGTGACCTCGACGGTGACCGCCGCCCGCTGACCCGGCCGGTCCTCGCGAGGACTGTCCCCACCGGACCGTAGGCTGGTTCGGTGCCCGGACGACCAGCTGCTCGCGCGACGCGCGGCCCGGCGTCCTACCGTCCCGAGCCGGGGTCGATCCCGACCCAGCCCGGGGTCTACCGGTTCCGTGACGGCCGCGGGCGCGTGATCTACGTCGGCAAGGCCAAGAACCTCCGGGCCCGCCTGTCGTCCTACTTCCAGGACATCGGCGGCCTGCACCCGCGCACCGCGACGATGGTGACGACGGCGGCCGGCGTCGACTGGACCGTCGTGGCCACCGAGGTCGAGGCGCTCCAGCTGGAGTACTCCTGGATCAAGGAGTTCGACCCCCGCTTCAACCTGAAGTACCGCGACGACAAGTCCTACCCCTGGCTCGCCGTGACGGTGTCCGACGAGTTCCCGAGGGTCATGGTCGGCCGCGGCACCAAGCGCAAAGGCACCCGCTACTACGGCCCCTACAGCCACGCCTGGGCCATCCGCGAGACCGTCGACCTGCTGCTGCGCGTGTTCCCGATGCGCTCGTGCAGCAACGGCGTCTTCAAGCGGTCGGGCCAGATCGGCCGGCCCTGCCTCCTCGGCTACATCGACAAGTGCTCGGCGCCCTGCGTGGGCACGGTCACGGCCGAGGAGCACCGCGCGATCGTCGACGACTTCTGCAACTTCATGGACGGCGACACGGCGGCCTTCGTCAAGCGCGTGGAGCGGGAGATGTACGCCGCCTCCGACGAGCTCGACTTCGAGCGGGCCGCCCGGCTCCGCGACGACCTCGGCGCCCTCAACCGTGCGCTGGAGAAGCAGGCGGTCGTGTTCGGCGACGGCACCGACGCCGACGTCATCGCCCTGGCCGAGGACCCGTTGGAGGTCGCCGTCCAGATCTTCTATGTCCGGGGCGGCCGCATCCGCGGGCAGCGCGGCTGGGTCGCCGACAGGGTCGACGAGGGCGGCACCCCCGAGCTGGTCGAGGACTTCCTCCTGCAGCTCTACTCCTCCGAGTCCGACAGCATCCCCCGCGAGGTGCTGGTGCCCGCCCTGCCCCCCGACGCCGCCACCCTGGAGCAGCTGCTCGGCGACCTGCGCGGCAGCCGGGTCCGGATCCGGGTGCCGCAGCGCGGCGACAAGCGGGCCCTCCAGGAGACCGTGGCGCGCAACGCGGGGCAGTCCCTGGCGCTCCACAAGACCAGGCGCGCCAGCGACCTCACCACGCGCAACCAGGCGCTGGAGGAGATCCAGCAGGCGCTCGAGCTCGACGAGGCGCCCCTGCGCATCGAGTGCTATGACGTCTCCAACCTGCAGGGCACCGAGGTCGTCGCCTCGATGGTCGTCTTCGAGGACGGCCTGGCCCGCAAGGGCGAATACCGCAAGTTCGTCATCAAGGGCGTCTCCGGGCAGAACGACGTCGCCTCGATGCACGAGGTGATCACCCGCCGCTTCCGACGGCTGCTCGACGAGCAGTCCCGCAGCGAGGAGGCGCTGGTCGAGGGGAGCGACGGCGGCGACGCCCGCCCGATGCTCGTCGACCCCGAGACGGGCCGGCCCCGCAAGTTCGCCTACGCCCCCGGCCTCGTGGTCGTCGACGGCGGACCGCCGCAGGTGGCGGCCGCCCAGCGGGCGCTCGACGAGCTCGGCATCGACGACATCCCGGTGTGCGGGCTGGCCAAGCGGCTCGAGGAGGTCTGGCTGCCGAGCGAGCCCGACCCGGTGATCCTGCCCCGGTCCTCCGAGGGTCTCTACCTCCTCCAGCGGATCCGCGACGAGGCCCACCGGTTCGCCATCACCCACCATCGCTCGCGGCGCTCCAAGACGATGGTCGAGAGCATCCTCGACGACGTCCCCGGGCTCGGCGAGGTCCGCCGCAAGACCCTGCTCAAGCACTTCGGCTCGCTCAAGAAGCTGCGAGCCGCCGAGGTCGAGGAGCTCGCGCGGGTCCCCGGCATCGGCACCCGCACGGCCACGGCGATCAAGGACGCCGTCGAGCTCGCCGCCGACAGGCGCAAGACTGTCGCCATCAACACCGCCACCGGCGAGATCGAGGAGGAGTGATGGACGCGCCCGAGAGCGAGCGGTCCGCCCGGCGCGGCGAGCTGGTGGTCGTCACCGGCATGACCGGCGCAGGCCGCAGCACCGCCGCCAAGGAGCTCGAGGACCTCGGCTTCTATGTCGTCGACAACATGCCGCCGAGCCTGCTGGGCGACGTGGTCCGGCTGGTCGACGAGAGCCGGGGGGTCGAGCAGCCCATCGCGGTGGTGGTCGACGTCCGGTCGGGCTCCTTCTTCGACAGCCTCCAGGCCAACCTCGCCCACGGCGCGACGGGCCGCCGGACCACCCTGGTGTTCCTCGAGGCCAACGACGACGCCCTGGTCCGTCGTCAGGAGGCCGCCCGTCGGCCCCACCCCCTGCAGGGCAGCGGACGGCTGCTCGACGGGCTCCAGCGCGAGCGGAGCGTGCTGGCGCGGCTCCGCAGCGACGCCGACCTCGTCATCGACACCACCAACCTCAACGTGCACCAGCTGACCGACCGCATCGCCGAGGCGTTCGGCACCCCCGAGACGGTGGCGCTCAAGGTCACCGTGGTGAGCTTCGGCTTCAAGTACGGCATCCCGGTCGACGCCGACTTCGTGGCCGACATGCGCTTCCTGCCCAACCCGTTCTGGGAGCCCGAGCTCCGGCCGCTGAGCGGCTGCGACGCCCCGGTGGCCGACTACGTCACCAGCCGTCCCGACGCGCGGACGTTCCTCGACCAATACGTCGCGCTCCTCGAGACCGTCGCCGTCGGCTACCTGCGCGAGGGCAAGCGCTTCATGCGCGTCGCGATCGGCTGCACCGGCGGGCGTCACCGCAGCGTCGCGATGACCGAGGCGATCGTCGCGCGGCTGGTCGACCACGGCTACGACGCCCGCGCCGAGCACCGCGACCTCGGTCGGGAGTGACGGCCGTGGCCGTGACACCGGCCCGCGTCGTCGCCCTCGGCGGCGGCCACGGGCTCCACGCCTCGCTGTCGGCGCTCCGGCGCGTCGTCACCGACCTCACCGCGGTGGTCACCGTGGCCGACAACGGCGGCTCGTCCGGTCGGCTGCGTGGCGAGTTCGGGGTGCTGCCCCCCGGCGACCTGCGCATGGCGCTGGCCGCGCTGTGCGGCGACGACGAGTGGGGGCGCACCTGGGAGCGGGTCGTCCAGCACCGCTTCGCGGGCGAGGGCGAGATGCGCGGCCACGTCGTCGGCAACCTGCTGATCGTGGGGCTCTGGGAGCTGTTCGGAGGCGACCCGGTCGAGGCGCTCGACTGGGTCGGCCGGCTGCTCGGCGCCCAGGGCCGCGTCCTGCCGATGGCGGTGACCCCGCTGGACATCCGGGCCGAGGTCGTGGGCCTCGACCCCGCCGACCCGTCCGCCGCGACCACGGTCCGCGGCCAGGTCGAGCTCGCCACCACGACCGGCACCATCGCCTCCGTCGGCCTCGACCCGCCCGATCCCGTGGCCTGCAAGGAGGCCGTGGCCGCGCTGCGCTCCGCCGACTGGGTCGTGCTCGGCCCCGGCTCCTGGTACACCTCCGTGATCCCACACCTGATCGTGCCCGAGCTGCGTGACGCGCTGGTGTCGACGCAGGCACGGATCGTGGTCACCCTCAACCTCGCCCCCCAGGAGGGCGAGACAGTGGGCTACGGCCCCGAGGACCACCTGGCCGCGCTGTGGGAGCACGCACCCGACCTGCGCGTCCACACCGTGCTGGCCGACCCGCGCTCCGTGCCCGACCTCCCCGCGCTCCGACGGTTCCTCGACGGCCATGGGGCGCGGCTCGTCGTCGCCGAGGTCGCCCGCGGCGACGGCACCCCGCGACACGACCCGGGGCGCCTTGGAACGGCCTACCAACAGGTGTTCGAGGAGCGCCCGGAGGCACCCCTCAAGGGTGATTGACGAGCATGCGAGGATTCTCCGCATGGCGATGACGGCTCAGGTGAAAGCGGAGCTCGCCGCTACCCAGATCACCAAGACCTGCTGCCGCAAGGCCGAGGTGGCATCGCTTCTCCGCTTCGCCAACAGCCTGCACATCGTCGGCGGCAAGATCGTCGTCGAGGCCGAGCTCGACACCGGTGCCGCGGCCCGTCGGCTGCGCAAGGACATAGCCGAGGTCTACGGCCACCAGTCCGACGTCGTGGTGGTCCAGGGCAACGGCATCCGCAAGGGCACCCGCTATCTCGTCCGGGTCGTGCGCGACGGCGAGTCGCTCGCCCGGCAGACCGGCCTGCTCGACAACCGCGGCCGTCCCGTGCGCGGGCTGCCGCCGGCCGTCGTCTCCGGGGGTGGCTGCGACGCGGTGGCCGCCTGGCGCGGCGCGTTCCTCGCCCACGGGTCCCTGACCGAGCCCGGCCGGTCCTCCTCCATGGAGGTGACCTGTCCCGGCTCCGAGGCCGCCCTGGCACTCGTCGGCGTGGCCCGTCGGCTCGGGATCCAGTCCAAGGCGCGCGAGGTGCGCGGCGTCGACCGGGTCGTGATCCGCGACGGCGACGCGATCGGCGCGCTGCTGACCCGGCTCGGAGCCCACGAGTCCCTGATGGCGTGGGAGGAGCGGCGGATGCGCCGCGAGGTCCGGGCCACCGCCAACCGGCTCGCCAACTTCGACGACGCCAACCTGCGCCGCTCGGCACGCGCCGCCGTGGCCGCCGGGGCCCGTGTCCACCGCGCCCTGGAGATCCTCGGCGAGGAGGTGCCCGACCACCTCCGCATGGCGGGCGACCTGCGGCTGGAGCACAAGCAGGCCTCGCTCGAGGAGCTCGGCCAGCTGCACGAGCCGGTGCTCACCAAGGACGCCATCGCCGGCCGCATCCGTCGCCTGCTGGCGATGGCCGACAAGCGGGCCGAGGAGCTCGGGATCCCCGACACCGAGGCCTCGCTGACGCCGGAGATGCTCGCCGAGGACGCCTGACCAGGCACCCGGTGTGACCTGGGTCGCGCCGTGCTCGCGCGTCCTGAGACACGTTGATTTGTGTCCGATCCCTAGGGATAGGGTTTCAGTGACCGGCATGGAAGCGGCCGTCACGAGCGGTACGGCATGCCACACACCCACTGGGAATGAGGAGTCACCGTGACTGTTCGCGTAGGTATCAACGGCTTCGGTCGCATCGGCCGGAACTTCTTCCGGGCCGTGGCGGCCTCGGGCGCCGACATCGAGATCGTCGCCGCCAACGACCTCATGGACAACAAGGCCATTGCGCACCTGCTGAAGTACGACTCCGTCCTCGGCGTCCTCGCCGACGACGTCAGCTATGACGACGAGTCGATCACCGTCGCCGGCAAGAAGATCCGGGTGTTCGAGGAGCGCGACCCGGGTGCCATCGCCTGGGGCGAGACCGGCGCCGACATCGTCATCGAGTCCACCGGCTTCTTCACCGACGCCCTCAAGGCCAAGGCCCACCTCGACGGCGGCGCCAAGAAGGTCATCATCTCCGCGCCGGCGTCCAACGAGGACGGCACGTTCGTCATGGGTGTCAACCACACCGACTACGACCCGGCCAGCCACCACGTCATCTCCAACGCGTCGTGCACCACCAACTGCCTGGCCCCGATGGCCAAGCCGCTCCACGAGAGCCTCGGCATCGTCAAGGGCCTCATGACCACGGTGCACGCCTACACCTCCGACCAGAACCTCCTGGACGGCCCGCACCGCGACATGCGTCGCGCCCGCGCCGCCGCGCTGTCGATCATCCCGACCTCGACCGGTGCCGCGAAGGCCATCGGCCTGGTCATGCCCGAGCTCAAGGGCAAGCTCGACGGCTACGCCCTGCGCGTGCCCACCCCGACCGGCTCCGCCACCGACCTCACCTTCGAGGCCGGCCGCGAGACCTCGGTCGAGGAGGTCAACTCGATCGTCAAGGCCGCGGCCGAGGGTCCGCTCAAGGGCTTCCTCAAGTACACCGCCGACCCGATCGTGTCCGCCGACATCGTCACCGACCCGTCGTCGTGCATCTTCGACTCCGGTCTGACCAAGGTGATCGGCAACCAGGTCAAGGTCGTCGGCTGGTACGACAACGAGTGGGGCTACTCCAACCGCCTCGCCGACCTCGTGCTGCACGTCGGCGCCTCCCTCTGAGGATCGGCGTTGGCCGCCTTCGAGTCCCTCGGGGACGTGCAGGGCAAGCGCGTTCTGGTCCGCTCGGACCTCAACGTGCCGCTCGCCGGCACGACCATCACCGACGACGGCCGGATCCGGGCGAGCGTCCCGACCATCCGAGCGCTGGCTGACGCCGGCGCCCGGGTGGTCGTGACCGCCCACCTCGGTCGTCCCAAGGGTGCGCCGGACCCGGCGTACTCCCTCGCACCCGTCGCCGTCCGTCTGGGCGAGCTGCTCGGCAAGCCGGTGGCGTTCGCCTCCGACACCGTCGGCGACAGCGCCCAGGCGACGGTGGCCGCGCTCGAGGACGGCGACGTCGCCGTCCTCGAGAACGTCCGCTTCAACGAGGGCGAGACCAGCAAGGACGACGCCGTGCGCGGGGCCTTCGCCGACCAGCTGGCCGCGCTCGCCGACGCGTTCGTCTCCGACGGCTTCGGCGTGGTGCACCGCAAGCAGGCCTCTGTCTATGACGTCGCCCAGCGGCTCCCGTCCGCCATGGGCGGGCTCGTCGCCAAGGAGATCGGCGTGCTCCGCCGGCTCACCGTCGACCCGGAGCGGCCCTACGTCGTCGTGCTCGGCGGCTCCAAGGTCTCCGACAAGCTCGGCGTCATCGACAACCTGCTCGGCAAGGCCGACCGCCTTCTGATCGGCGGCGGCATGGTGTTCACCTTCCTCAAGGCCCAGGGCCACGAGGTCGGCAAGAGCCTCCTCGAGGAGGACCAGCTCGACACCTGCCGGGCCTATCTCGCCCGTGCCGAGGAGTCGGGGGTGCAGATCCTGCTGCCGACCGACATCGTCGTCGACACGGCGTTCCCGAGCGGCGACCGCGAGCCTGAGCCCGTGGTCGTCCCCGCCTCCGAGATCCCGGCCGACTCCCTCGGCCTGGACATCGGGCCCGACTCGGGTGCCGCGTTCGCGGCGGCGCTGGCCGACGCCCAGACGGTGTTCTGGAACGGCCCGATGGGCGTCTTCGAGACGCCCGCGTTCGCGGAGGGCACCCGGGCCGTCGCCCAGGCCCTCACCGAGGTGCCCGGCCTCTCGGTCGTCGGGGGCGGCGACTCCGCCGCCGCCGTCCGGAAGCTCGGCTTCGACGAGGGGGCGTTCGGACACATCTCGACCGGCGGTGGCGCCAGCCTCGAGTTCCTCGAGGGCAAGGAGCTGCCCGGCATCGCCGTACTCGAAAACCCCGCAGGCTGAGCCTGTGCCAGACGAGGGAAGGACCTCATGAGCACCACCCGCACCCCGCTGATGGCGGGGAACTGGAAGATGAACCTCAACCACCAGGAAGCGGTGGTGCTGGTCCAGAAGCTCGCCTGGACGCTGTCGGACAAGCGGCACGACTACGGCCGGGTCGAGGTCGTGGTCGTGCCGCCGTTCACCGACATCCGCTCCGTGCAGACGCTGGTGGACGGCGACCGGCTGTCGATCAAGTACGCCGCCCAGGACGTCTCCGCCCAGGACGGTGGCGCCTACACCGGCGAGATCTCCGCGTCGATGCTGGCCAAGCTCGGCTGCAGCTATGTCGTGGTCGGGCACTCCGAGCGCCGTGAGTACCACGCCGAGAGCGACGCGCTCGTCAACGCCAAGGCGCACAAGGCGCTCGCCGCCGGCATGACGCCGATCGTGTGCGTCGGTGAGGGCCTCGAGATCCGCAAGGCGGGGGAGCACGTGCCCTACACCCTGACGCAGGTCGACGGCTCGCTCGCCGGCTTCACGGCCGAGCAGGTCGCCGGTCTGGTGGTCGCCTACGAGCCCGTGTGGGCCATCGGCACCGGCGAGGTCGCGACCCCGGACGACGCCCAGGAGGTCTGCGGCGCCATCCGCGCGCGGATCCGCGAGACCCTCGGCGACGTCGCGGCCGACGGCGTGCGCATCCAGTACGGCGGCTCCGTCAAGGCGTCCAACGTCGCCGGCATCATGGAGAAGGCCGACATCGACGGCTGCCTCGTCGGCGGTGCCAGCCTCCAGGCCGACGAGTTCGGGGGGATCTGCCGCTTCTACGACATGCCGGTCCTGTGATCCCGATCCCGGGTTCGTCGGACGCGTGAAGTAGGCTTCACGACCGTGACTCTCGCTCTCACCGTCGTCCTCATGATCTCCAGCGTGATCCTGGTGCTGCTCGTGCTGCTCCACAAGGGTCGCGGTGGAGGTCTGTCGGACATGTTCGGCGGTGGGATGTCGAGCTCGCTGGGCGGCAGCTCGGTCGCGGAGCGCAACCTCGACCGGTTCACGGTGGGGATGGGCATCATTTGGTTCGCCAGCATCATCGCCCTCGGGCTGTGGATGGCGCACAAGGGCTGAGCAGGTCGGCCCGCCGAGAAAGGAACACTTCGTGGCTGGTGGTGGAAACGCGATCCGCGGCAGTCGGGTCGGCGCTGGACCGATGGGCGAGGCCGAGCGCGGCGAGGCCGCGCCTCGCCAGGCGGTCGCCTACTTCTGCTCCAACGAGCATCGCTCGCTGGTGACCTTCGCGGTCGAGGCACAGATCCCGGAGTCCTGGGACTGCCCCAAGTGCGGCCTGCCCGCCTCCCTCGACTCCGAGAACCCGCCCCCGGCGCCCCGGATCGAGCCCTACAAGACCCACCTCGCCTATGTGAAGGAGCGCCGCTCCGACGCCGAGGCCAAGGACATCCTCGACGAGGCCCTCCAGCTCCTCCGCTCCCGTCGCAAGAACGGCGAAATCATCTTCTGACCGCCGAAGTGGGACTCGCGGTTCGCCGAGGTGGGACTCGCGGTTCACCGAGGGGGGACTCGCGGTTCGCCGAGGTGGGACTCGCGGCTCAGCGAAGTGGGACTCGCGGTTCACCGAGGTGGGACTCGCCTGACGGCGCGCTAGGAGACCTCGATCTCTGCGGCGACCGCGCGATCGAGGAACCAGATCGTGCCCAGACGTCCCTGCACTCGCGCGGCAGGAAGACGCTCGTCGACCTCTTCTCCCACCTCGCTGGACCCTGAGTCCCCCCTCGGTGCGCCCTGAGTCCCACTTCGGTGAGCCGCAAGTCCCACTTCGGCGGACTGGGCGATGGCCGTCGCGACGGCGGGGGCCTTGTCGGACCCGGCGGCGACGAACCAGACCTCGCGGGCCCGGTTGAGGGCGGGGAGGGTGAGGGTGATGCGCTCGGGGGGCGGCTTGGGGGAGCCGGTGACGCCGACGGCGATCTCGTCGACCACGGCGAGCTGCGCGAAGCCGGGGAACAGCGAGGCGACGTGGCCGTCCGGGCCGATGCCGAGCATGACGACGTCGAACTCTCCCACGCCGTGCTGCCGCAGCTCCGCGCCGTAGGACGCCGCTCCCGCCGCGACGTCGGTGGCATCGGAGGCCGACGGCATCTCGTGGACCTGCGCGGCCGGGATGCCGACGCCGTCGAGGAACGCCTCCCGCGCCTGACGGGCATTCCGGTCAGGGCTGTCGGGGGCCACGAACCGCTCGTCACCCCACCAGACCACGACCCGGGACCAGTCCACCTCCGAGGAGGGCGCGAGCCGCGCGACCTCGCGGTGGATCAGGTCGGCGATGGTGCCGCCGGTCAGGGCGATCTGCGGGTCCCTGCCGGCGGCCTGCGCGTCCTCCAGCGCCCGGAGCAGCCGCTGGGCCACGGTCGTCGCCACCTCGGACGGGTCGGCGAGGACCTCGACGGTGGGCGTCACGACGCCGAGGCCCGGGTCAGCGTGACCAGCCGCCGGGCCGTGGCGGCATAGATGTCGTCCTCGTCGAGCCGGCGCAGCTCCTCACCGAGCAGCTCGGGCAGGTCGCGGCGGCGCAGCGCGACCGGGCGGTCGGGCTGGCCGGGTGACGAGAACGTGGCGAGCTTGCCGTCGCTGCGCGTGATGCGGATCGGTCCCTGCTTGGTGTTCATGGTCACCTCGGTGATGCCGGGTCCGCTCGAGGTGCGCCGGTCGACGGGCACCCGCAGCCGGTCGTTCATCCACGCCATCAGCAGGTCGGCGCTCGGACTGATCCGCTCGGCGGCGATCACGACGTCGGTGACCTTGAGCGGCTGCTGGTCGAGCGCCGCGGCCAGCATGGCCCGCCACGAGGTGATGCGGGTCCAGGCGAGGTCGGTGTTGCCCTTGCAGTAGGCGGCGCACTGCGCGTGCAGCGCCTTGATCTTGCCCCGCGTCACGAACGCGGCGTCGGTGATCCGCCGCTGGGCGAGCCGGCCGATCGGGTCGGCCGCCGGGTCGTCGGGGTGGTCGGAGGGCCACCACACGGCCACGGGGGAGTCGGGCAGAAGCAGGGGGAGTACGACGGACTCCGGGTGCTTGACCACCTCGCCGTACAGCCGGATCAGCGCCGTCTCGCCGGTCCACCCGTCGCCGATCCCGACCTGCGCGTTGACCTGGCTCGCGCCGCGGGCGCTGCCGAGGACCATGCCGAGCACCCGGGCCGGGTGCTCGTGGGAGGCGGCCTGGGCGGCCTTCATGGCGCTGGGGGCGCCCTCCTCGCTGACCACGACGACGAGCGTCATGACCATGCCCATGGCAGGGCTGCCGGCGCGGATGCGTGCGCGCACGAACTCCGAGGCGATCTCCGAGGCGTTGGTGTCGGTGAGCTCGATCATCTAGGGCCTCCTCCACGCGCGCCCGTCGCGGGCGAGCATCCGGTCGGCCGAGGCCGGGCCCCAGCCCCCCGACTCGTAGGGCTCCGGCTTGCCCTTGCGCTCCCAGTAGTCGAGCACCGGGTCGAGGATCTTCCAGGAGAGCTCGACCTCCTCGTGCCGCGGGAAGAGCGGCGGATCGCCGAGGAGTACGTCGAGGATGAGCCGCTCGTAGGCCTCGGGGGACGACTCGGTGAACGAGCCGCCATAGGCGAAGTCCATGGTGACGTCGCGGATCTCCATGGCCGTCCCCGGCACCTTGGAGCCGAAGCGGACGGTGAGGCCCTCGTCGGGCTGGACGCGGACGACCAGCGCGTTGTGGGTGAGGTCCTCGGTCGCGGACTTGGCGAAGGGCAGGTGCGGTGCCTGCTTGAAGACGACCGCGACCTCGGTGACGCGACGGCCCAGGCGCTTGCCGGTGCGCAGGTAGAACGGCACCCCGGCCCAGCGCCGGTTGTCGATGTTGACCTTGATCGCGGCGAAGGTCTCGGTCGTCGAGCTGGCCGCGATGCCGTCCTCCTGGAGGTAGCCCGGGACCTTGACGCCACCGGACCACCCCTCGGCGTACTGACCGCGCGCGGTCGCCTGGTCGAGCCGGCGGGGAAGCGTGACCGAGGACAGCACCTTGAGCTTCTCGACCCGGAGGTTCTCGGCGTCGAACGAGACCGGCTCCTCCATCGCGACCAGGGCCATCAGCTGGATCAGGTGGTTCTGGATGACGTCCCGCGCCGCGCCGATGCCGTCGTAGTAGCCGGCGCGACCGCCGATGCCGACGTCCTCGGCCATCGTGATCTGCACGTGGTCGACATAGTTGGAGTTCCAGATCGGCTCGAACATCGCGTTGGCGAAGCGCATCGCCAGGATGTTCTGGACCGTCTCCTTGCCGAGGTAGTGGTCGATACGGAACACCGACCCGCTGGGGAAGACGCCGGCCAGGATGTCATTGAGCTCGCGCGCGGACCGCAGGTCGTGCCCGAACGGCTTCTCGACGACGACGCGGCGCCAGCTGCCGTCGCGGTGGTCGACGAGCCCGTGCTCCTGGAGCTGCTGGACCACGTCGCCGAAGAACCGCGGGGGGATCGACAGGTAGAAGGCGTGGTTGCCGCCGGTGCCGCGCGTGACGTCGAGCTCCTCGATCGTGCGGCGCAGCTGGTCGAAGGCGACGTCGTCGGAGAAGTCGCCGGGGACGAACCGGAAACCCTGCGCGAGCTGTTGCCACACCTCCTCGCGGAACTCGGTGCGGGCATGCTCCTTGACCGAGTCGTGCACGACCTGGGCGAAGTCCTGGTCGGCCCAGTCGCGCCGGGCATAGCCGACGAGCGAGAACCCCGGTGGCAGCAGGCCGCGGTTGGCGAGGTCGTAGATCGCCGGCATGACCTTCTTGCGGGACAGGTCGCCGGTGACCCCGAACAGCACCATCCCGCACGGGCCGGCGATACGGGGCAGCCGCCGGTCCTGGGGGTCGCGCAGCGGGTTGACGTGCGCGGGCGCCTCGCTCACCGGCGGTGCGCCCGGTAGTAGTCGATCAGTGCCCGCGTCGACGGGTCCTGCGCGTCGTGCGCTGCCTGGTCGCCCGACACGGCCGGGCTGACCTGCTGGGCGAGCTGCTTGCCGAGCTCGACGCCCCACTGGTCGAAGCTGTCGATGCCCCAGACGATGCCCTGGGTGAAGGTGATGTGCTCATAGAGGGCGATCAGCTGTCCGAGGACGGACGGCGTGAGCTCCGGCGCCATGATCGACGTCGTCGGCCGGTTGCCGGGGAACACCCGCGCCGGGACGATCGCCTCGTCGGTCCCCTCCGCGCGTACCTCCTCGGCGGTCTTGCCGAACGCGAGGGCCGCGGTCTGGGCGAAGAAGTTGGCGAGGAACAGCTCGTGGACGTCGACCTCGCCGTCGCGGAGAGGGTACGGCGGGTTGGCGACCGCGATGAAGTCGGCCGGGACGAGCCGCGTCCCCTGGTGGATGAGCTGGTAGAACGCGTGCTGCCCGTTGGTGCCGGGCTCCCCCCACCAGACCTCGCCGGTCTCCGTGGTCACGGCGGAGCCGTCCCACCGCACGCCCTTGCCGTTGGACTCCATCGTGAGCTGCTGGAGGTAGGCCGGGAACCGGTGCAGCAGCTGGGTGTAGGGGAGGACGGCGTGCGTCTCGGCGCCGAGGAAGTTGGTGTACCAGACGTTGAGGAGTCCCATCAGCGCCGGGACGTTGCCCTCCAGGGGAGTGGTCCGGAAGTGCTCGTCCATGGCGTGCATGCCGGCCAGCAGGTCGGCGAAGCGCTCGGGCCCGATGGCGACGACCAGCGACGTGCCGATCGCCGAGTCCATCGAGTAGCGGCCGCCCACCCAGTCCCAGAAGCCGAAGGCGTTGGCGGGGTCGATGCCGAACGCGGCCACCTTGTCGAGCGCCGTCGAGACCGCGACGAAGTGTCTGGCCACGGCCTCGGCGTCGTCCTCACCGACCGCGCCCGCGGCGCGCAGGCCCTCGAGCAGCCAGCTCCGGCAGAGCCGGGCGTTGGTGAGCGTCTCCAGGGTGCCGAAGGTCTTGCTCGAGACGATGAACAGGGTGGTCGCGGGATCGAGCCCGGCGAGCTTGGTGGCGGCATCGGTCGGGTCGATGTTGCTGATGAAGCGGCACTCCAGGCCGTCCTGGTGGAAGGGCTGGAGGGCCTCGTAGGCCATCACCGGGCCGAGGTCGGACCCGCCGATCCCGATGTTGACGACCGTGCGGATCCGGTCGCCGGTGATCCCTGTCCAGGCCCCCGACCGGACCTTCTCCGCGAAGTCATAGACCCGCCGCAGCACGTCGTGCACGTCGCCGACCACGTCCTGGCCGTCGACCTCCAGCGACGCGTCGGCCGGCAGCCGGAGGGCCGTGTGGAGCACCGAGCGCCCCTCGGTGACGTTGATCCGGTCGCCGCGGAGCATCGCGTCCCGGCGCTCGGCGAGGCCGACCTGCTCGGCGAGCTCGAGCAGCGCCGCCAGCACGTCGGCGTCCACGAGGTTCTTGGACAGGTCGACGTGCAGGTCGGCCGCCGTGAGGGTCAGCCGGTCGGCCCGGCCGGGGTCGTCGGCGAACCAGCCCCGCAGGTCGGGGGAGAGGGACGCCGCGAGCTCGGCCAGGCGCTTCCAGGCCGTCGTCGCGGGCGCATCGACGGGGGTGGCGGTCACTGCGGTTACTCCTTCGCTCCGTCCAGGGCGGCCCGGACGGTGTCGAGCAGCTCGTGCCAGGAGGTGACGAACTTGTCGACGCCCTCCTTCTCGAGGGTGCGGATGACGTCGGCGTAGTCGATGCCGGCCGCGGCGAGGTCGTCCATGACCTGCTGGGCGTCGGCATAGTGGGGTCGGACCTGGTCGCCCTGGATGTCGCTGTGGTCGGCGACGGCCTGGAGGGTCTTCTCGGGCATGGTGTTGACGGTGTTGTCGACGACGAGGTCGTCGACATACATGGTGTCGCGGTAGTCGGGGTTCTTGACCCCGGTGGAGGCCCAGAGCGGGCGCTGACGCCGGGCGCCGGCGGCCTCGAGGGCGGCCCATCGGTCGGTGGCGAAGAACCGCTCGTAGGCCTGGTAGGCCAGGCGGGCGTTGGCCACACCGGCCCTGCCGCGCAGGTCGAGGTGGTCGCCGGAGGCCTCGAGCCGCTTGTCGATCTCGGTGTCGACGCGCGAGACGAAGAACGACGCGACGGAGTGGATCGTGGACAGGTCCTTGCCGTTGTCGCGGGCCAGCTCCAGGCCGGCGACGAAGGCCTCCATGACGTGTTCGTACTGCTCGAGCCCGAAGATCAGGGTGACGTTGACGCTGATCCCGCGGCCCAGCACCTCGGTGATCGCGGGCCAGCCCTCCTGGGTGCCGGGGATCTTGATGAGCAGGTTGGGGCGGTCGACCTCGTCGCGCAGCGCGACGGCGGAGTCGATGGTCGCCTGCGTGTCGTAGGCGAGGTCGGGGGCGACCTCGATCGAGACCCGTCCGTCGACGCCGTCGCTGGCGTCGAAGGCGGGGCGCATGATGTCGCAGGCGTTGCGCACGTCGGTGGTGGTCAGGAAGAAGACCGCCCGATCAACGTCGGAGCCATCGACCGCCAGCTCGCGGACCTGGTCGTCGTAGCGCTCGCCGTCGGACAGCGCCGCGGCGAAGATCGACGGGTTGGTCGTCACGCCGACGACGTTGGACTCCTTCATCAGGTCGGCGAGGTTGCCGGTCTCGATCCGCTCGCGCGACAGGTCGTCGAGCCAGATCGAGACGCCCGCGTCCGCGAGCCTCTGGGTGCGTTCGGACATCAGGTGCTCCTGTTCGTCGGGCCCGGTCGAGGCGTCAGCCGGTGACCGAGCGGATGCTGTCTCTGGCGGCGTCGGCGACCTTCTCGGCCGTGATGCCGAACTCCTGGTAGAGGCGCGCGTAGTCGGCCGACGCGCCGTAGTGCTCGATGGACACGATCCGGCCGTGGTCACCGACCACGTCGCGCCAGCCCATGGCGATGCCGGCCTCGACCGAGACGCGGGCCTTGACCGTGGGCGGGATGACGGTCTCGCGGTAGGACTCCTCCTGGGCGTCGAACCACTCGCGGCACGGCATCGACACCACGCGGGCGCGGATCCCGTCGGCGGCCAGCAGGTCGCGGGCCGCGACCGCGACCTGGACCTCCGAGCCGGTGCCGACCAGGACCACGTCGGGCAGTCCGCCGTCGACGTCGAGCAGGACGTAGCCGCCGCGGTGGACGTTGCCGGTGTCGCTGAAGCCGTCCTCGCCGCGGGGGAAGACGGGCACGTTCTGCCGGGTCAGGCACAGGCCGGCGGGCCGGTCGGTGGCCCCCAGGATCGCCGCCCAGCACGCCGCGGTCTCGTTGGCGTCGGCCGGGCGTACGACGTCCAGCCCGGGGATCGCGCGCAGCGCGGCGAGGTGCTCGATGGGCTGGTGGGTCGGGCCGTCCTCACCCAGGCCGATGGAGTCGTGGGTCCACACGTAGGTGACCGGGAGCCCCATCAGCGCGGCGAGCCGCACCGACCCGCGCATGTAGTCGGAGAACGTCAGGAACGTGCCGCCGAACACGCGCGTCCCGCCGTGCACGGCGATGCCGTTGAGGATGGCGCCCATGCCGTGCTCGCGGATGCCGAAGTGCAGCACCCGGCCGGCATAGGGGTCGCCCTGCCACATCGTGGTCGAGCGATCGGCCGGGATGAACGACGGTGCGTCGGCGATCGTCGTGTTGTTGGACTCCGCGAGGTCGGCCGAGCCGCCCCACAGCTCGGGCAGCACCCCGGCGACCGCGTTGATGACCTTGCCCGACGCGCTCCGGGTGGCGACGCCCTTGGCGTCGGCCGGGAAGCTCGGCAGGGCCGAGGTCCAGCCCTCGGGCAGCGACCGGGTCTGCAGCCGCTCGAACAGCGCGACATCGGAGGACTTCTTGTCCGCCCAGGCGGCGAACTCCTCGTCCCAGGCGGCCTGGGCCGCCTTGCCGCGCTCGACGGCGAGCCGGGTGTGGGCGATGACGTCCTCGTCGACCTGGAAGGTGCGGTCGGTGTCGAAGCCGAGCACCTGCTTGGTCGCGGCCACCTCGTCGGCCCCCAGCGCGGAGCCGTGGGCCTTGCCGGTGTTCTGCGCGTGCGGCGCCGGCCAGGCGATGATCGTCTTGAGCCGGATGAAGCTCGGCCGGTCGGTCACCGCGCGGGCCGCCTCGATCGCGTCGAAGAGCCCCTGCACGTCCTCGACGTAGTCGCCCCCGCCGTTGGTCCAGTCGACGGTCTGGACATGCCAGCCGTAGGCCTCGTAGCGCGCGGCGACGTCCTCGGTGAAGGCGATGTTGGTGTCGTCCTCGATCGAGATCTGGTTGTCGTCATAGATCACCGTCAGGTTGCCCAGCGCCTGCACACCCGCGATGGACGACGCCTCGGCCGACACACCCTCCTCCAGGTCGCCGTCGCTGGCCAGCACATAGATCTGGTGGTCGAACGGCGACTCTCCCTCGCCCGCGTCGGGGTCGAGGAGGCCCCGCTCACGGCGGGCGGCCATCGCCATCCCCACGCCGTTGCCGATGCCCTGTCCCAGCGGACCCGTGGTGGTCTCGACGCCCGCGGTGTGGCCGTACTCGGGGTGCCCCGGCGTCTTGCTGCCCCAGGTCCGCAGCGCCTGGATGTCCTCCAGCTCCAGACCCCACCCGCCCAGGAACAGCTGGATGTAGAGCGTCAGCGACGAGTGCCCGCACGACAGCACGAACCGGTCGCGCCCGGGCCAGTGCGGGTCGGCCGGGTTGTGACGCATCACCTTCTGGAACAGCAGGTACGCCGCCGGCGCCAGGCTCATCGCCGTCCCCGGGTGGCCGTTGCCGACCTTCTGGACCGCGTCCATCGCCAGCACGCGGACGGTGTCCACCGCCCGGTCGTCGATCTCGGACCAGTCCAGCGGCCCGGACTTCATCTGGGCGGACTTCGTGCTCACGGGCGTCCTCTCGAAGGGAGTGATGTCAAACGGCACGACCGAGCCTACTCATCCCTGGCGATAGACTCGGCGGGCACGCACTCCGGTGCGCAGGACCCCTTCGCGCCACCGTCCCCAACAGCTCCGAGGTACCCGTGACCCACGTCGGCCATTCGGCCTCCGCCGGCACGCCTGCCGACGACTCGGGACGCCTCGAACGGGCCTCCGTCCGCGACGTCGTGGCGGCCTACGTCGGCCTGATGAAGCCGCGGGTCATCGAGCTGCTGCTGCTCACCACGGTGCCCGTGATGTTCTTCGCCGCGCGGGGCATCCCCGACCTCGCGCTCGTCGCCGCGACCGTCGTGGGCGGGGCGCTCTCGGCGGGATCGGCCAGCGCGCTCAACTGCGTCTATGACCGCGACATCGACGAGCAGATGCGGCGCACCCGCCGGCGGGCGCTGCCCCGCCACATCGTCTCGCCGGGCTCGGCCCTGGTGTTCGGCGTGCTGCTCGGGATCGTGGCGACGGCCATCCTGGCCGTGTGGGTCAACTGGCTGTCGGCCCTGCTCGCGCTCGGCGCGGAGGCGTTCTACCTCGTCGTCTACACGATGATCCTCAAGCGGCGGACCACCCAGAACATCGTCTGGGGGGGCATCGCCGGCTGCTTCCCGGCCCTCATCGGCTGGACCGCGGTCACCGGTGAGCTCGCGTGGACGCCGGTGGTGCTGTTCCTGGTCGTCTTCTTCTGGACGCCGCCGCACACCTGGGCGCTCGCCCTGCGCTACCGCGAGGACTACGCCAACGTCGACGTGCCGATGCTGCCCGTGGTCGCCTCGGCGGACGTCGTCGGCCGGCAGGTCGTGCTCTACACCTGGGCGACCGTGCTGGTCTCGCTCGCCCTCTGGCCGGTCGCGGACACGGGGGTCTTCTACCCGCTCGTGGCGGGCGTCCTGGGCGCGGTCTTCCTGGTCGAGGCGCATCGGATGTGGGCCCGCGCCCGCCGCTCGGAGGTCCTGGCCGAGATCCAGCCCATGCGGCTGTTCCACATCTCGAACCTCTACCTGGCGCTGCTCTTCGTCGCCGTCGCCATCGACCCGCTGCTGATGCGCTGAGCCGAGGGTCGGCTGCGCCGGCCGAGGGGTCGGCTCCGCGGCGTCGTCCGGACACGAAAATGACGACGGTTCGCCCGCACCCCCGTGAACAGGCTCACCGTCGTCATAGGGATAGACGCAGCCCGGGGGCATTCGGTTGCCTGCGGCGACCAACTTTCTCGAAAGAATTTCTCGGGGCCGCCCCACGGCCTCCCGCGCGCACCCGCTGACGTGACTCTCGGCCCGGGGAAGCGACCCCTCCTTCGTGGGAGGATCGCCGGATGCCCCACCCGCCGGAGACCTACCGCGCCCTCGCCGAGCGGGCCTGGACGTGGGCGCGGGCACAGGTGCGGGAGGGCGACGAGGGGCTCTGGCTGCCGGAGCACCCCGGGCAGCAGGAGCCGCCGGACTACCCCTTCGGCATGCACTCCGGAGTCGGCGGCCTCGCGCACGCCCTCGCCGAGGTCCGGCTGACCCGCGACCTCACGGACGCCGAGACCGGTCTGGCCGCGGGCATCGCCGAGACGCTGCGCCGCCGGATCGCGACCGAGACGGAGTACGACTACTTCGACGGTCTGACCTCCACCCTCGGGATCCTGGTGGCCCTCGACGCCCCGGGCGAGGAGGAGGCCGTCGCCCGGCTGCTCGAGCTGGCCACGCCCGACGGCTGGCAGCCCTCGTTCCTGGAGCCCCCGCGGGCGATGAAGGAGGGGCGCGTCAACGACGCCACCCTGGGCACCGCGGCCGTCCTCCTCGGCGCGCTCTGGGCCCGCCGGCACGCCGTACGCCGGGCCGACGAGCTCGCCGAGCACGCCCTCGCCGTGCTGCTCGCCGAGCGCCAGGAGCTGCCGACCGGCCTGGGATGGGACTTCGTCCCGAGCAGGTTCGTGCTCGAGTCCCGGGGGCAGATGCCCAACTGGTCGCACGGGCAGGCCGGGATCGTCGGCACGCTCGCCGCGGCCGCCGTCGACCTGGACCGGCCCGACCTGGTGGAGACGGCCCGGCTCGGGGCCGAGCACCTGGTCACCCTCGCGGACACGAGCGACGGCGGGATGCGGGTGCCGCACGTCGTCCCGGACGCCGAGGACCTCGACACCTTCACCTACTCCTGGTGCCACGGCCCGACCGGCACGTCCCTGGCCTTCGCGGCGCTCGACCGCGCGGGTGCGGGCGAGGTCGCGGGCCGGTCCGCACACGACTGGGAGGAGGCCTGCCTGCACTCGCTGCGCGTCTCCGGCATCCCCGAGCGCCGCTATCCCGGCTTCTGGGACAACGACGGCCGCTGCTGCGGCACGGCGGGCGCGGGCGACGTCGTGCTCAACGCCTGGCAGAGGTACGGCGCGGCGCGCGACCAGGACTTCGCCGTGGTGCTGGGCGACGCCTTGGTAGAGCGCGCGATCGTCGACGAGGGCCATGCCTTCTGGCGCTTCGTGGAGCACCGCAACGAGGACCCGCTGCTGCCACCGGGACCGGGCTGGATGCAGGGCGCCGCCGGGATCGCGGCCTACCTGTTCCGGCTCGCCCGCGTCCTCGAGCAGGGCCGCGGCGCCGCGGCCGTCGCCCGGATGGACACGTGGTGGGCGCTGCCGGAGCCGGCGAGTCAGCCCGAGTAGGCCGGCTCCCGCTCGTCGACCACCGCCGGCTGCTCCCGGGTCTCCACGAGCGTCCACGTGACCGCGGCGGCGGTGAGGCCGGTGCCGAGCATGTGCAGCCCGACGACGACGACCGGCAGGTCGGTGAAGTACTGCACGAACCCGATGGCGCCCTGGGCGACCTCGACGCCCAGCAGGGCGTGGACGGCACGCAGCGCGCCGGGGGAGGCGCCCGTGGCGCGCAAGGCATAGAAGAGACCCAGGGAGAGCCCCACGAGCAGGAAGACCAGGTCGGCGTGGAGCTGGCTCATCTCGAGGGTGTCGAGGCCGTTGCGGGGCGCGTCCGCGTCACCTGCGTGTGGCCCGGCGCCGGTGACCAGGGTGCCGACATAGAACACCACCCAGGCCACCCCGAAGACCAGCCACGCGAGCCGGACGAGGGGACCTCGTCGCACGACGGGTGCGGGGTGGTCGAGGCGCCACAGGAAGAGGACCGCCAGGCAGACGATCCCCAGCGACGGCACCATGTGGAGAGACACCACCCACGGGTTCAGCTCCACGAGCACCGTGATGCCGCCGATCACCGCCTGGAGCGGGATGCCCAGCGCGATGACGAGGGCGAGCCGGGTCAGGTCGGCACGCCCGGTCTGGCGGGCCGTGACATAGGTCGCGACGGCGATCGCGACAAGGACGAAGGTCAGCGTCCGGTTGCCGAACTCGATGGCCGAGTGGATGTCGAGCGCCCCGTGCGGCGTGAAGCCCTCGGAGGTGCAGCGCGGCCAGGTGTCGCAGCCGAGGCCGGAGCCCGTCAGCCGCACCGCCCCGCCGGTCACGATGATGCCGATGTTGGCGACCAGGGTGGCCCAGCCGAACCGGCGCACCCACACACTCATTCCCACGTGAACGTCCTTGCCGTCAGCGCGGTCCCGATCGCCGCCCACACGAGCAGCACCGCGAGGTTGGTCCAGTCGGTCCTGCCGTCGAGGAGGGCCGAGCGCATCGCGTCGCCGAGGGCTCCGGACGGGAGCCACGACAGCAGCGCCCCGAAGCCGCCGTACGACGTCGTGGGCAGGACGACGCCGCCGCCCGCCAGCAGGAGGAGATAGACGAGGTTCGCGACCGCGAGCGTTGCCTCGGCGCGCAGGACTCCGGCCAGGAACAGCCCGAGCGAGGCGAACGCGGCGACGCCGAGGACGACGGCCAGCGCGGCGGCGGGCCAGCCCGGGTGCGGCTCCCAGCCGAGGAGGGCGGCCACGATCCCGATGACGACCAGCTGGACGGCGAGCACGGTGACCAGCGCCCCGACCTTGCCGAGCAGCAGCCCCTGGCGCGGGAGCGGGGAGGCGCCGAGCCGCTTGAGGACGCCGTAGCGGCGCTCGAAGCCGGTCATGATCGCCAGCGACGTGAAGGACGAGGACATCACGGCCAGCGCGAAGACGCCGGGGGTGAAGATGTCGACCGGCCGCTCGTCGAAGCGGATGCCGACGTGATGGGCGCCCTGGACGGCGCCGACCAGCACGATGAGCGGGATGACGACCGCGAGCAGCAGCTGCTCGCCGTTGCGCATCAGCAGCCGGGTCTCCATCGACGCCTGAGCCAGCACCTGGCGGCCGAACGGGGCCGCGCCCGGGTCGGGGGCGAACCGACCGGTGGCGGGGCGGTCCGCGCTCACGAGAGGCTCCCCGGGTCGGTCAGGTCGACGAACACGTCCTCGAGGTCGAGCCGGCCGCCGTCGGTCAGCTCGGCCGGCGTGCCGGAGCGGACGAGCCGGCCCCGGTCGACGATGTGGATGAGGTCGGCGAGACGCTCGGCCTCGTCCATGTGGTGGGTGGTGAGGACGACGGTCACGCCGTCGGCGCGCAGCTCCTCCAGGACCTCCCAGGTCGCCCGGCGGGCGTGCGGGTCGAGCCCGGCGGTCGGCTCGTCGACGAAGACGAGCTCCGGGCGGCCGACCAGCGCCATGGCCAGGCCGAGCCGCTGCTGCTGGCCGCCCGAGAGACGGCGGTAGGGCGTCCGGCCGCACTCGCGCAGGCCGAGCCGGTCGGCGAGCATCTCGGGGTCCTGCGGTCGCGCGTGCAGCCGGGCCAGGTGCCGGAGCATCTCCATCGCGTGGACGCCCGACCAGGCGCCGCCCTGCTGCAGCATCACGCCGATGCGGGGGAGCAGGGCGGCCCGGTCGCGGACCGGGTCCAGGCCGAGCACCCGCACCGAGCCCTCCTGCGGTCGCCGATAGCCCTCGCAGGTCTCGAGGGTCGTGGTCTTCCCCGCCCCGTTGGGGCCCAGGACCGCCGTGACCGTGCCGGTCGGCACGGTCAGGGAAAGGCCGTCCACGGCCGTCTTGGCGCCGTACCGCATCACCAGGCGGTTGACGACGACCGCGTCGGCGGGGGAAGGGGACGGCACCCCGCCAGTCTAGGAAGGTGCCGCGCACCCACGAGGTTAGGGTGGCCTTACTTGAAGCGGCCACGGCAATAACGTCACACTGGTGTTGTGGAATTCGCCGCCGCCCCGATGCCAGGGGCCCAGACCCCTGCGCCCACGGGTGAGGCGACGACCCGTGCGCGGGTGGCCCGCTCCATCCTGGAGAACGGCCCGTCCACGGCCGCGGCGCTCGCGGAGCGGCTGGGCCTGACCCCGGCCGCCGTCCGACGGCACCTCGACCAGCTGGTCGAGCAGGGTGCCGTCGAGGCGGTCGAGCAGCGGCCCGCGGGCTCGCGCGGGCGCGGCCGGCCGGCCAAGCACTTCCGGCTGACCGGCTCGGGGCGCGACCGGTTCGACCAGCGCTACGACGACCTCGCGGCCGAGGCGCTGCGCTTCCTCGCCGAGACCGGCGGGGACGACGCCGTGTCGGCGTTCGCCCGGCGCCGGGTGGCCTTCATCGAGCGCGACTTCCACGCCGTCGCGGGCGCCAACCCCGGGCTCAGCCCGGCCGAGGTGCTCGCCCGGGTGCTCAGCCAGGAGGGCTACGCCGCCAGCGTGCGCGAGCTGCCCATCGTCGGGACCGGCACCGGCGCCGAGCAGCTGTGCCAACAGCACTGCCCGGTCTCCCACGTCGCCCACGAGTTCCCCCAGCTGTGCGAGGCCGAGACCGAGGCGATCAGCCGGGTGCTCGGCACGCACGTCGCCCGGCTGGCCACCATCGCCCACGGCGACGGGGTGTGCACGACGTGCATCCCCGAGCCCCAGCACCACACCACGACCGACCCCCACCAGGACGGAGCGGCATCATGACGAGCATCGACGAGCGCAACCCGGGGCTGGAGGGCATCGGGCGCTACGAGTTCGGCTGGCACGACCCCGACACGGCCGGCGCGGCCGCGCAGCGCGGCCTCACCGAGGCCGTCGTCCGCGACATCTCCGGGCGCAAGGACGAGCCTCAGTGGATGCTCGACCTGCGGCTCAAGGGCCTCAAGCTCTTCGAGCGCAAGCCGATGCCCACCTGGGGAGCCGACCTTGGAACCATCGACTTCGACAACATCAAGTACTTCGTGCAGTCCGCCGAGAAGCAGGCCAGCTCCTGGGAGGACCTGCCCGAGGACATCAAGAACACCTACGACCGGCTCGGCATCCCCGAGGCGGAGAAGCAGCGCCTGGTCGCGGGTGTCGCGGCGCAGTACGAGTCCACCGTGCTCTACCACTCGATCCGCGAGGACCTCGAGCAGCAGGGCGTCATCTTCGTCGACACCGACACCGGCCTGCGCGAGCACGAGGAGCTCTTCAAGAGCTACTTCGGCACCGTCATCCCGGTCGGCGACAACAAGTTCGCCTCGCTGAACACGAGCGTGTGGTCGGGCGGCTCGTTCATCTACGTCCCGCCGGGCGTCCACGTGGACATCCCGCTCCAGGCCTACTTCCGGATCAACACCGAGAACATGGGCCAGTTCGAGCGGACGCTCATCATCGTCGACGAGGGCGCCTACGTGCACTACGTCGAGGGCTGCACCGCGCCCATCTACTCCTCCGACTCCCTGCACTCCGCGGTCGTCGAGATCATCGTCAAGAAGGGCGGCCGCTGCCGCTACACGACCATCCAGAACTGGTCCAACAACGTCTACAACCTCGTCACCAAGCGCGCGACCTGCGAGGCCGGCGCGACGATGGAGTGGGTCGACGGCAACATCGGCTCCAAGGTGACGATGAAGTACCCCGCGGTCTACCTCCTCGGCGAGCACGCCAAGGGCGAGACCCTGTCCATCGCCTTCGCGGGCGAGGGCCAGCACCAGGACGCCGGCGCCAAGATGGTCCACGCCGCGCCCAACACGTCGTCCTCGATCCTGTCCAAGTCGGTGGCCCGAGGCGGCGGCCGGACGTCCTACCGCGGGCTGATCCAGATCAACGAAGGTGCCCACGGGTCCAAGTCCAACGTCCTGTGCGACGCGCTGCTGGTCGACCAGATCAGCCGCTCCGACACCTACCCCTACGTCGACATCCGCGAGGACGACGTGTCGATGGGGCACGAGGCGAGCGTGTCCAAGGTCAGCGAGGACCAGCTGTTCTACCTCATGAGCCGCGGGCTGGAGGAGACCGAGGCCATGGCGATGATCGTGCGCGGCTTCGTCGAGCCCATCGCCAAGGAGCTCCCCATGGAGTACGCCCTCGAGCTGAACCGCCTCATCGAGCTGCAGATGGAAGGAGCCGTCGGCTGATGTCGACAACGACCCACGTGGCCGACCCCGTCGAGGCGGTGGCCGCGGCCGTCGAGATGGTCCGAGGGGACCGGGTGGAGAGCCACCTGCACCCCCAGCCGTCCTACGACCTGGCCGACCACCCCACGCCCACCGGCCGTGAGGAGATCTGGCGGTTCACGCCGCTCAAGCGGCTGCGCGGCCTCCTCGAGGACGCGCCGTCGGACGGGCACCTCACGTGGACGACCGCGCTGCCCGACGGCGTGACGCTGACCGAGATCACCGCCGAGCAGGCGCGCGAGCTCGGCGAGATCGAGCCGAGCGACCGGCTCGCCGCCCTCGCGGTGGCCCACGCCGGCGGAGCGATGCTGCTCGACATCCCGGCCGACGCCCAGCTGGCCGAGCCGGTGCGCGTCGGGCTGCACGGCGACTCGGCCGACCACGTCGTGTGGGGCCAGCTCGTCGTCCGGGTCGGCGCCCACGCACGGGCCACCGTCGTCTTCGAGCACACCGGCAGCGCGCGCTACAGCGCCTCGTCGTCGGTCCTCGTCGGCGACGGCGCCGACGTCGCGCTGGTCTCGCTCTACGACTGGGCCGACGACACCGTGCACGCCGGCCAGGTCGGCGTGCGCGTGGGCCGCGACGCCCGGGTGCGGGTGGCCGAGGTCAGCTTCGGCGGCGACCTGGTGCGCACGAGCACCAACCTGGAGTACGCCGGCCCCGGCGGCGACGCCGAGCTGCTCGGCCTCTACTTCGCCGACGCCGGCCAGCACATCGAGCACCGGCTGTTCGTCGACCACACGGCTCCCAAGACCCGCAGCCGGGTGTCCTACAAGGGCGCCCTCCAGGGCGAGAAGGCCCACACCGTCTGGGTCGGCAACGTCTTGATCCGCAAGGTGGCCGAGGGCATCGACACCTACGAGGAGAACCGCAACCTGGTGCTGACCGACGGCTGCCAGGCCGACTCGGTGCCAAACCTCGAGATCGAGACCGGTGAGATCGAGGGTGCCGGACACGCGTCGGCGACCGGCCGGTTCGACGACGAGCAGCTGTTCTACCTGCGCAGCCGCGGCATCGACGAGACCGAGGCCCGGCGCCTGGTCGTGCACGGCTTCTTCAACGAGCTGATCCGCCGCATCGACGTGCCCGTCCTCGAGGAGCAGCTGTTCGCCGCCGTCGAGGCCGAGCTGGCCGCCACCATCGGCGCCCTGACCGGAGCCGAGGACGACGACTGATGGCCTTCGAGCGCGTCTGCGCGACCGACGAGGTCGCCCACGACGAGGCGCTGGCCGTCACGGCCGGAGACCTCGACCTGGCCATCGCACGGGACGGCGAGGAGTTCTTCGCCCTCCAGAACGAGTGCTCCCACGCCGCCGTACCCCTGAGTGAGGGAGAGGTGGCCGACTGCACCGTCGAGTGCTGGCTGCACGGGTCGACCTTCGACCTGCGCACCGGCAAGCCCACCGTGCTCCCCGCCACCGAGCCGGTCGCCACCTTCCCGGTGGAGGTCCGCGACGGCGCCGTCTATGTCGACACCACCCGGACGCTCAACGGCGTCACCCCGAGCTGACCCACCCCGAGCTGAACGAAGAGAAGGACACACCATGAGCACCCTGGTCATCACCGACCTGCACGTCTCGGTCGACACCGAGGACGGGCCGAAGGAGATCCTCAAGGGCGTCACGCTGACCATCAAGGACGGCGAGACCCACGCCATCATGGGCCCCAACGGCTCCGGGAAGTCGACGCTCGCCTACTCCATCGCCGGCCACCCGAAGTACACCGTCACCAGCGGCTCGGTGACCCTCGACGGCGCCGACGTGCTCGCGATGAGCGTCGACGAGCGTGCCCGTGCCGGGCTGTTCCTGGCCATGCAGTACCCCGTCGAGATCCCCGGCGTCTCCGTGGCCAACTTCCTGCGCACCGCCAAGACCGCCATCGACGGCGAGGCGCCCAAGCTGCGCACCTGGGTCAAGGACGTCAACGCCGCGATGAGCCGCAACGGGCTCGACCAGACGTTCTCCTCGCGCAACGTGAACGAGGGCTTCTCCGGTGGCGAGAAGAAGCGCCACGAGATCGCCCAGCTCGAGCTGCTCGACCCCAAGGTCGCCGTGCTCGACGAGACCGACTCCGGCCTCGACATCGACGCGCTCAAGGTCGTGTCCGAGGGCGTCAACCGCTTCGGGGAGAACGGCGACAAGGGCGTCCTGCTCATCACGCACTACACGCGGATCCTGCGCTACATCAAGCCCGACTTCGTGCACGTCTTCGTCAACGGCCGGATCGTCGAGGAGGGCGGCCCCGAGCTCGCCGACCGGCTGGAGGCCGAGGGCTACGACAAGTACACCAAGGCAGCGGTGTGACCGTGTCCACCGTCCTGCCCGGCCTGCTGACCGACCTCGAGGTCATCCGCAAGGACTTCCCGATCCTCGGGCGCACCCTGGCGGGCGGGCAGCCGTTGGTCTATCTCGACAGCGCCAACACCTCGCAGAAGCCGCAGGTGGTGGTCGACGCGATGGTCGACCACCTGGAGCGTCACAACGCCAACGTCGCCCGGGCGATGCACCAGCTCGGCGCCGAGTCGACGGCCGCCTTCGAGCGGGCGCGTGACCGTGTCGCCTCCTTCATCGGGGCCCGCAACGACGAGATCGTGTTCACCAAGAACGCCTCCGAGGCGCTCAACCTCGTGGCCAACACCCTGGCTTGGGCCGAGGGCGACTGGGCGGCGCGTGTCGGCCGCGTCGGTCCCGGTGACGAGGTCGTCATCACCGAGATGGAGCACCACTCCAACATCGTGCCGTGGCAGCTGCTCACCCAGCGCACCGGCGCGACGCTGCGCTGGTTCGGGCTCACCGAGGACGGCCACCTCGACCTGTCGCAGGTCGACGACCTGATCACCGAGCGCACCCGCGTGGTCTCGCTGACCTGGGTGTCCAACGCGCTCGGCACCATCAACCCGGTCGCGGAGATCGCGCGTCGGGCCCACGAGGTCGGGGCCCTGGTCGTCGTCGACGCCTCGCAGGCCGTGCCCCAGCTGCCCGTCGACGTCGCCGCGTCCGGCGCGGACATCCTCGTCTTCACCGGCCACAAGACCGTCGGCCCCACCGGGATCGGCGTCCTCTGGGGCCGGCACGGCGTGCTCGACCAGCTGCCCCCCTTCCTCGGCGGCGGCGAGATGATCGAGACGGTCCGCATGGAGCGGTCGACCTATGCACCGGTGCCCGCGAAGTTCGAGGCCGGGACCCCGCCGATCGTCGAGGCCGTCGGCCTCGGGGTCGCGCTGGACTACCTCGACGGGGTCGGCATGGACCGCGTCCACGCCCACGAGCAGGCGATCACCGCCTATGCCCTCGAGGGGCTCCAGACCGTCCCCGGGCTCACCGTGCTGGGGCCGCTGTCCGCGGCCGAGCGGGGCGGCGCGATCGCCTTCGAGCTGGAGGGCGTGCACCCGCACGACGTGGCCACGGTGCTCGACACCCGGGGCATCGCCGTACGCGCGGGACACCACTGCGCGCGCCCGGCCCACGAGCGCTTCGGCGTCCAGGCGTCGACCCGGATGTCGTCCTACCTCTACACCGCTCCCAGCGAGATCGACGCGCTCGTCGAGGGCCTGCACTACACCCGCGACTACTTCAAGGTGGGCTGACCGTGAGCGGCGACCTCGACAGCCTCTACCAGGAGATCATCCTGGACCACTACAAGCACCCCCACCACAAGGGACTGCGTGAGCCCTTCGAGGCCGAGGTGCACCACGTCAACCCGACGTGCGGCGACGAGGTGACCCTGCGGGTGCACCTGGAGCAGGAGGACGGCGACACCGTCGTCCGCGACGTGTCCTACGACTCGCTCGGCTGCTCGATCTCGCAGGCCTCCGCCTCGGTGATGACCGACCTCGTGATCGGCCGGAGCGTCACCGACGCGATGGCGATCCACGAGGAGTTCCTCGCCCTCATGCAGGGCAAGGGCCAGGTCGAGCCCGACGAGGAGGTCCTCGAGGACGGCATCGCCTTCGCCGGCGTCGCCAAGTTCCCCGCCCGCGTCAAGTGCGCGCTGCTGGCGTGGATGGCGTGGAAGGACGCCACCGCCAGCGCCTTCGCCGCGCCCGTCCCCGAGCCCGTCTCCGAGGAGAAGCCGTGACCGAGAGCCACCACGACCACGACCACGCCGGCCACGACCACGCCGGCCACGACCACGCGGGCCACGCACACGAGCACGAGCACCGGCACGCCGACCTGCCGCACGTCGACCCCGTGTCGGTGGGCTCCGTGCCGGTGGGCGCCGCCGCTGCGGGCGTCGCCACCGTCGACGACGTCACCGAGGCCATGAAGGACGTCGTCGACCCCGAGCTCGGGATCAACGTGGTCGACCTGGGCCTGGTCTACGGCGTGCACGTCGACGCCGACAGCAACGTCGTGATCGACATGACCCTGACCTCGGCCGCCTGCCCGCTGACCGACGTGATCACCGACCAGACCCACTCCGCGCTGGAGGGGATGGTCAAGGACATCGCGATCAACTGGGTCTGGATGCCGCCGTGGGGTCCGGACAAGATCACCGACGACGGCCGCGAGCAGCTGCGGGCCCTCGGGTTCAACGTCTGAGTCCCGGGCGCCCCTCGATCACCATGTGAACATGGTGCGTTGTCACTTCCCACGGTGGGCACACCATGGGAAGTGCAGGTTCACCATGCTGACATGGTGACCCTGTGGCGCACGGTGCCCGCCGCACAGATCCACTAGCGTCGGTCGCGTGACCGAGGTCCTGGTGCCGCCCGCTCGCTTCGAACGCTGGGTCGCCAACTTCGAGGGCCGGCATGGCGCGACCTCGTTGACCGTCGTCGGGGGAGCGCTCGAGGGGGCCGCCGAGGACGGGTCCGCCTTCCGGGCGCGGCTGCCCTTCTCCCGCGCGTACGACGGCGCCGGCGACGCCGCCGCCCTCGTGGCCTCGGCGACCCCGCCTCCCACCTGGGGGGTGCTGCTGGTCCGCAAGGGCGGCTTCGCCGTCGCCCGCCTGGCCGCGGCGGCCCTCGAGGAGCACAAGATAGGTCAGCGGCACGTCCAGGGCCGGACCAAGGCCGGCGGCCAGAGCCAGCAGCGCTTCGCCCGACGCCGGGACAACCAGGCGCGTCAGGCCTTCGAGGCGGCCGCCGACCACGCCGCCCGGATCCTGCGCGCGGGTCCCGTGGTGGTGGGCGGTGACCGGTCCGCGGTGGACGCGGTGCTCGAGGACCCGCGGCTCGCCCGGTTGGCGGTCGTCGGCGAGTGGCTCGCCGTTCCCGACCCTCGCCGCAAGGAGCTCGACGCGGCGATCGAGGCGGCCTGCTCGCTGCGGGTGGAGGTCACCAACGCCTGACGCTCCAACGCCCGACCCGCGGGGTGGTGCCCGGCGTCCAGGGGCCGATGAGCGTCGTCCAGGGGCCGAAGAACGTCGTCCATTGGTCACAAACTGCAGGTTGCGACCCGGATTTCGCGACGATTGGTCCAATTCGGCGAGTCAGCCTCAGCCAGCGAGGCCCCGCTCCAGCTCGGCGCGTCGGGCGAGCCAGCGTTCGGCGATGCCGTCCATCTCCTCGGTGACGAACAGCAGGAACTCCCGGGCGAGGGTGAGTCGGTGGTGCGCCGACGAGCCCGCCTCGACGGCCGAGAGGCCCACCGCGAGCGCGGCGATCATCGGGGCATAGGTCTGGTCGGTGCGCTGGAGGGCGTTGAGCCAGGCGTCGTCGTCGACGGCGTAGATGTCGCGCCGGGAGCCGGGCTCGCGCTCGCGGTGAATGAAGTGCAGCTGCGACAGGAACTTCACGGCGCCGGACACCGACGCCGGGCTGACGCGCAGTGACTCGGCCAGCTCGGCGGCGGTCATCCGGCCGTCGTCGTCGGCGGTCAGGGCAGCGAACACCCGGGAGGGGAGTCGCGGGAGCCCCGCCTCGGTGAGCGCGCCGCCCATCCGCTCGACGTACCGCTCCACGCCCACAGGACCCGCCATGTCGAATAGATTACAAGATTCAGGAACTCTTGAACACCGTGTAGAGTGGAGGACCGTGGAGCAGGTCATCCAGATCGACGGACTCGTCAAGCGGTTCGGCAGCGTCGTGGCCCTCGACGGGCTCGACCTCGAGGTGGCGGCGGGGGAGGTGCACGGGTTCCTCGGACCCAACGGCGCCGGCAAGTCCACCACCATCCGCAGCCTGCTCGGGCTGCTCCGCACCCACGGCGGACGCGCGACCGTCTTCGGGCTCGACCCCTGGCAGGACGCGGTCGAGATCCATCGTCGGGTGGCCTACGTCCCGGGGGACGTCAGCCTGTGGCCCAACCTCACCGGCGGCGAGACGGTCGACCTGCTGCTGCGGATGCGCGACGCCGCGCCCGACAAGGCCAGACGCGAGGAGCTGCTGCAGCGCTTCGAGCTCGACCCGACCAAGAAGGGCCGCGCCTACTCCAAGGGCAACCGGCAGAAGGTCGCGCTCGTGGCCGCCTTCGCCGCGCCGGCCGACCTGCTGATCCTCGACGAGCCGACGTCGGGCCTCGACCCCCTCATGGAGCAGGTCTTCAACCAGTGCCTCGCCGAGCACAAGGCGGCCGGGGCCACGGTGCTCCTCTCCAGCCACATCCTCAGCGAGGTGGAGCTGCTCGCCGACCGGGTCACCATCATCCGCGACGGCCGCGCGGTCGAGACCGGCACGCTGGCCGCGCTGCGCCACCTCAGGCGCAACCGGGTGCACGCGGAGGTCGCCGGCACCCTGCCCGACCTGAGTGGGCTCGACGGCATCCACGACCTCGCGACCACCGACCACACCGTCACCTGCACCGTGGACCCCGAGGGGCTCGCCCCCCTCCTCACGGCCCTCACCAGCGCGGGCGTCCGGAGCATGACCAGCACCCCGCCCACGCTCGAGGAGCTCTTCCTCGACCTCTACCGGAGCGCCCCGTGAGCAGCACCCCGAGCAGCACCCTCACGGGCACCCTGCGGCTGACCCGGTTCGAGCTCCGCCGCGACCGGGTCCTGGCCAGCGTGTGGGTGCTGTTGCTGTTCCTCATGTGCTACGCGTCGGCCTCGGCGACCTCGACGCTCTATGCGAGCGCGAGCGAGCGCGTCCGTGACGCCGAGCTCATCAACAGCAGCCCGGCCACGGTGGCGCTCTACGGCCCGATCCTCGACGTTCACAGCCTCGGCGAGTTCGCGATGACCAAGACGACCGTCACCTACGCCATCCTCGTGATGGCCCTGGGCCTCGTGCTCGTGCGGCGGCACACCCGCACCGAGGAGGAGACCGGCCGCCAGGAGCTCATCGCCGCGACGCTCGTCGGCCGCTCGGCTCCCCTCGCGTCGGCGGTGCTCGAGGCCACCGTGGTGATGGTCGCCCTCGGTGTCCTGGCAGCGGCCGGCGACATCGTCGGCGGGCTGCCGGCCGCCGGCAGCCTGCTCTTCGGAGCCAGCTGGGTCGGGAGCGGCCTCGTCGGGATCGGCATCGCCGCCGTGGCGTGCCAGCTCTCCGCCAGCACCCGTACGAGCGCACTCGTCGGCTCGGCGGCGATAGGGACGCTCTTCCTGCTCCGTGCGGTCGGTGACACCACCAGCGCGTCCTGGCTCAGCTGGCTCTCGCCATTCGGCTGGAACACCCGGCTGCGCGCCTGGTCCGAGCCCCGCGTGTGGGTCCTGCTGCTCTACCCCGTCCTGGCGGCGGCGCTCGTGGCCGTGGCGGTGGAACTCCGCGGCCGGCGCGACCTCGGCTCCGGTCTGGTGGCCGAGCGACCGGGCCCGGCCGAGGGCAGCCCACGCCTGCGCGACGTCGTGGCCCTCACCCTCCGGGTGCACGCCCACGCCTTGGCCGCCTGGACCGCCGCCTCGGCCGTCATGGGCGTGGTCTTCGGCTCGATCGTCCCCAACCTGGGATCGCTCTTCGAGTCCGCCCAGGGCCGCGAGATGCTCGCCCGGCTCGGCGGCACAGGCGCCGTCGAGGACGCGATGCTGGCCGGCATCCTCTCGGTCGTCGCCATGCTCCTGTCGGCGTTCGCGATCTCCGTGGCGGTGCACGGCGGGGTCGACGAGAGCGACGGACGCACCGAGCAGGTCCTCGCCACCGCCACGCCGCGCAGCCTCTCATTCGTGGCGGTCCTCGGCGTCTCGGTGCTCGGTGCCACGTGGCTGCTGCTGGTGACCGGCGTCGCCACGGCCATCGGCGTCGGTGTCTCCGGAGGTGGCTTGGCGGACACGTTCGGCCGGTCCCTGGGGGCCGCCCTCGCCCCCACCCCGGCCGTCTGGCTCGTGGCCGCCCTCGCCGTCCTGTGCCTCTCGCTCGGCAGCCGGTGGGCGACCCTCGGCTGGGCGGTCCTGGTGTTCTTCGTGACCGTCGGTCTCGTGGGGGAGCTGCTCAACCTCCCCGGCTGGGTCATCGGCCTCTCGCCCTACCACCACGTCCCGCTCGTGCCCAGCGAGCCGTTCGCCTGGGCACCCGAGCTGGTGCTCACGCTGCTGAGCCTCGCCGTCGCCGCCGTGGCGTGGTGGCGCTTCACCCGGCGCGACATCGGCTAGCCTCCCTGCCGAGCGCAGGAGGCAGCATGTGGCACCCCGAGCCGGGCTGGGAGCCCTTGCCGGGCGGCTCCGGTACGTCGACCGTGGGCGTCTGGCTGGCCGTCGAGGACGGCAGGGAGCTCGTCGTCAAGCGGCTCGGCACGCCCGACGAGCACGACCCGCCCGAGCTCAGCGACCAGCGACACTTCGCCTACTGGCGGCGGGCCGCCGACGTGGCCCTCGACGGGACGGTCCGGCACACGCCGGGCCTGCGCGGGCCCGCCCCCGTCCGGGTCGAGGAGGACGGCGAGGGCGTGACCCTCGTGCAGGAGCGGGTGCCGGTGGTCGACAACCCGGGCCTGTTCATCGCCCGCGCGCTGGGTCGCTTCGCCGGCGCCGAGCTGCCCGACCACCGGTGGCTGGCCCGTGGGCAGCTGCGCGACCGGCTGGGCCGGGTCGCGCGACGCGGTGGCTGGCCGACGCTGGCGCGCACGACCGTGGCCGACGTCGCCGCGCACCTCTGGCTGCACCGCGCGAGCTTCCTCGACTCCCTCGACGCCCTCCCGGTGGTGACGCAGCACGGCGACCCCGTGCCGGGGAACCTCCCGGGTCGCGACGGCGACGACGTCGTGGCGATCGACTGGTCGGGCCTGGGCCGAGGCCCGGTGGGCGCCGACGTGGGCTACTTCGCCCTCTCGGCGCGCGAGGACTTCGAGCACCTCCTCGAGGCCTACGTCGACGGGCTCCCCGCCGGCCTGGCCTCGGTCGAGCAGGCTCGCCTCGGCGCCCAGGTGACCGCGGTCTTCACGGTGCTCAGCCGCGCCGAGTGGGCGCTGGCACGCGTCGCGCAGGGCGAGGGCGCCCTGGCGGGCAAGTACCGCCATCCGAGCGTGGCGCCCCACCTCCGCGCGCTGCAGCGGCAGTTCCCCCAGATCGAGGCCCTGCTGGGCTGACGGGCCCCGGGCCGGGTCAGGGGGTGTCGACGGCCCAGGTGTCGCACGCCTGGAGCGAGCCCTGGTCGTAGCCGACCGAGAACCACTTCATCCGCGACTCCGCCGACCCGTGCGTCCAGGACTCCGGGGAGACGCGGCCCTGCATCTGCTGCTGGATGCGGTCGTCGCCGACGCTCTTGGCGGCCGCGATGGCCGTCTGGATGTCGTCCTGGCTCAGCTCGGTGATCAGTGCCTCCCCGCCCGAGTCGGTCGTGGAGGTGGCGTTCTTGGTCCACATGCCGGCATAGCAGTCGGCCTGCAGCTCCAGGCGTACGGCGTCGCTGCGCGGGCCCTGCTGCGTGCGCACGCGGTTCATGGTGCCGAGCAGGTTCTGGATGTGGTGGCCGTACTCGTGCGCCAGCACGTAGGGCTCGACGAAGTCACCGGCCGGTCCGCCCAGCTGCTGCTGGAGCACGTCGCGGAAGAACGTGGTGTCGAGATAGATCGTCTGGTCCGACGGGCAGTAGAACGGGCCGACCTGCGAGGTGGCCCCGCCGCAGCCGGTCTGGGTCTGGCCGGTGAACGTCACCAGGGCCGCCTCCGGCTGGAACTTGCTGCCCAGCTCGTCGGCCCAGAAGTCGGTCATCGAGTTCTCGACGGCGACCCGGGCGCAGTCGGCGCTCTTGTTGGCGTCGTCGCCGGTCTTGCACTCGGCATAGCGGTCGGTGCCGTCGGACACCCGGCTGGTGTCCAGGGAGCCGCCGTTGCTCGTCGTGGTGCCTCCGCCGCCGCCGAGACCGCTGCACTGGAGCAGCACGAAGATGAGGACCAGCAGGATCACGCCGCCGATGCCGCCGCCGGCCTTGCCGCTCGGCATCGGGATGCGCATCGGGCTGCCGCCGAGCCCACCACCCATCCCCCCGGAGCGTCCGGAGTCCCGGACGCGTCCGGTGTCGATGCGGGCCTTGGGGTTGAAGCGCATGATGCGGTCCCTTCGTGGAGCTGGGGCCAGTTGCCCTCCCGTAGACTAGTTCTCCTGATGATGACCGCCCAACACCTCCAGGTGCGTGCCGGGGCGAGACTCCTGATGGACGACGTCACGTTCCGGGTCGGGGCGGGGGACAAGATCGGTCTGGTCGGCCGCAACGGTGCCGGCAAGACCACCTTGACCCGCATCCTCGCCGGCGAGGCGCTGCCCGCCAGCGGGTCCGTCCAGCGGACCGGCACCGTCGGCTACCTGCCGCAGGACCCGCGCTCCGGCAACCCCGACCAGCTGGCCCGCGAGCGCGTCCTGTCCGCGCGCAACCTCGACGACGTCCTGCGACGCCTCCGCGAGGCCGAGCAGGGCATGACCAGCGACGACCCGACGGTCCGCGACCGCGCCATGCGCCGCTACGAGCGCGCCGACGCCGAGCTGCACGCCGGGGGCGGCTATGCCGCCGAGGCCGAGGCGGCCCGGATCGCCGCCAGCCTCGGCATCGAGGACCGGGTGCTCGGGCAGCCGCTCAAGACCCTGTCGGGCGGCCAGCGGCGACGCGTCGAGCTCGCCCGGATCCTCTTCTCGGGAGCCGAGACGCTGCTGCTCGACGAGCCGACCAACCACCTCGACGCCGACTCGATCGTCTGGCTGCGCGACTTCCTCAAGGCGCACCACGGTGGGCTGGTCGTGATCAGCCACGACACCGGTCTGCTCGAGGCCACGGTCAACAAGGTGCTTCACCTCGACGCCAACCGGGCCGAGATCGACGTCTACAACATGGGCTGGACGGCCTACCTCGCCCAGCGCGAGAACGACGAGCGGCGCCGCAAGCGCGAGCGCGCCAACGCCGAGCGCAAGGCGTCCTCGCTCATGGACCAGGCCTCCAAGATGCGCGCCAAGGCGACCAAGGCCCAGGCGGCGCAGTCGATGATGCGTCGCGCCGAGAAGCTCCTGGCCGGGGTCGAGGTCGAGCGGCGCGCCGACCGCGTCGCCAAGATCGCCTTCCCGAAGCCGGCCCCCTGCGGACGCACCCCGCTCACGGCGTCGGAGCTGTCGAAGTCCTACGGCTCTCTCGAGGTCTTCACCGACGTCGACCTCGCGATCGACCGTGGCTCCCGTGTCGTGGTCCTGGGCCTCAACGGCGCGGGCAAGACCACCCTGCTGCGCATCCTCGGTGGCATCGACCGCCCGGACACGGGCTCGGTGGAGCCCGGGCACGGGCTCAAGCTCGGCTACTACGCCCAGGAGCACGAGACCCTGGACGTCAACCGCTCGGTCCTCGAGAACCTCCACTCCAACGCCCCGCAGCTGACCGACACCGAGGCCCGGTCGGTGCTCGGCTCGTTCCTGTTCTCCGGCGACGACGCCGACAAGCCCGCCGGTGTGCTGTCGGGCGGGGAGAAGACCCGGCTCGCGCTGGCGATCCTCGTGGTGTCGAGCGCCAACGTGCTGCTGCTCGACGAGCCGACCAACAACCTCGACCCGGCGTCGCGCGAGGAGGTGCTGGCGGCCATCCGGCGCTATGAGGGCGCGATCGTGCTGGTCACCCACGACGAGGGCGCGGTGCACGCCCTCGAGCCCGACCGGGTGCTGATCCTCCCCGACGGTGTCGAGGACCTCTGGGCCGAGGACTACGCCGACCTGGTGGCGCTGGCATGACGGAACAAACCTGGGCGGGGCGCGGTTGCGTCGGTGGGGTGCCCGGAGGGGTGCCCCACGTGTCGTGGACGGAGGCTCGGACGTGTCGATGATGGGGGGTGGGGGCGGCGCCGCCTGGAGAAGCCTTCGGGCCGATCGCAGCGTCGTCAACAACCGCATCGACCGAAGCACGCTCCGTCGTGTCCTCCGCTTCGCCGTCCCGCACCGCCGGCTGATCGCGGTCTTCCTGGGACTCACCGTCATCGATGCGGGGCTCGTCGTCATCACGCCGCTGCTGGTGCAGCGGATCGTCGACGACGGCATCCTGCGCCACGACGGCGGTCTGGTCACGGTCCTGGCCCTGGCGATGGCGGGCACGGCCCTGCTCGACGCGGTGCTGGCCGTCAGCATGGGCTATCTCTCCTCACGCATCGGCGAGGGCCTCATCTACGACCTGCGCACCCAGGTCTTCGCCCACGTCCAGCGCCAGTCCCTCGCGTTCTTCACCAGGACCCAGACCGGCGCGCTGGTCTCGCGCCTCAACAACGACGTGATCGGCGCCCAGCGCGCGTTCACCTCGACCCTGTCCAGCACCGTGTCCAACGCGATCTCGGTCGTCGTGGTCGGCATCGCGATGGTCGCGCTCAGCTGGCAGGTCACCGTGCTCTGCCTGGCGCTCTTCCCGGTCCTGTTCCTCATCTCGCGCTGGGTCAGCGGCCGTCTCGCCGGGCTGACGCGTGCGCAGATGGACGGCAACGCCGACATGGGCAACGTGATGACCGAGCGGTTCAACGTCGGCGGCGCCATGCTCCTCAAGCTGTTCGGCCGCCGTGCCGAGGAGGACGCGCTCTTCGCGAGCAAGGCCGCCGTCGTCCGTGACCTGGGGATCCGGATCTCCCTCACCACCCGGGTCTTCGTGGCCGCGATGATGGCCGTGCCCGCTCTCGCGACCGCCCTGGTCTATGGCGTGGGCGGCCACTACGCCATCGCCGGCTCGCTGAGCGTCGGCACCATCCTGGCCCTGGCGACCCTGCTGCTCCGGCTGCTCGGACCCCTGCAGGGGCTGTCCAACGTGCGCGTCGACGTGATGACCGCGCTGGTCAGCTTCGAGCGGGTCTTCGAGGTGCTCGACCTGCCGTCGATGATCGCCGAGCGGCCCGACGCGACGCCGCTGCCCCCCTCGGCCGCGCGGCTCGAGTTCGACCACGTGGGCTTCACCTACCCGCGCGCCGACGAGATCTCGCTGGCGTCCCTCGAGGCGGTGGCGCGCACCGAGTCGCGCGACACGGGTCCGGTGCTCACCGACGTGTCGTTCCGGGCGGAGCCGGGGGAGATGGTCGCGCTCGTCGGCCCGTCCGGCGCGGGCAAGACCACGGTCACCCACCTGGTGGCGCGCCTCTATGACGTCACCACGGGTGTCGTCCGCGTCGGAGGTCACGACGTCCGCGACCTGACCCTCCAGTCGCTCGAGGACGCCGTCGGCTACGTCACCCAGGACGCCCACCTCTACCACGACACCATCCGGGCCAACCTGCTCTATGCGCGTCCCGGGGCCGACGACAGCCAGATCTGGGCCGCCCTCGAGGCCGCGCAGATCTCGCCGCTGGTGAGCAGTCTCCCCGACGGCCTCGACACCGTGGTCGGCGACCGTGGCTACCGGCTGTCCGGCGGGGAGCGCCAGCGCCTCGCCATCGCCCGGCTGCTGCTCAAGGCACCCTCGATCGTGGTGCTCGACGAGGCGACGGCCCACCTCGACAGCGAGTCCGAGGTCGCCGTCCAGCGGGCCCTCGACGCCGCGCTGGCCGGCCGCACCTCCCTGGTCATCGCGCACCGGCTCTCGACGGTGCGCGAGGCCGACCGCATCCTGGTGCTCGACGACGGCCGCATCGTGCAGTCCGGCACACACGCCGAACTGCTGGCCGAGGGTGGCCTCTATGCCGACCTCTACGCCACCCAGTTCCGCGGCGCCACGGACGTCTCGGTCTGACGAGCCGCGGCCCGGGGCGCCCGTACGGCGACCACGCGGACCGGGCTAGGTTGTCGTATTCGCCGACCGCCGTTCGTGGACAGGACGAGTGCGGGCCAGCGGGCCCGTCCGAGCCGAAGGAGCAGCGCATGCCCGAGTACCTCCTCTACTTCAACCAGCAGTGGGTCGGCGACCACTCCGAGGAGTGGTTCCGCGGACGCGGGCCGCTGGCCCGGGCGGTGACCGAGGAGATGCGGGAAGCAGGCGTCTATGTGTTCGCCGGGGGCCTCGAGGAGGAGGACGGCCCCGTCTACAGCGCCGACCCCACCAGCGGCAGCGTCGTCGTGACGGACGGCCCCTACGTCGAGACCAAGGAGTTCCTCGGCGGGTTCGCGATCGTGGACGTCCCCGACGACGAGACCGCGACGATGTGGGCCGCCAAGGTCGCCGAGGCCTGCGGCTGGGCACACGAGGTCCGCCGCTTCAAGCCGCGGCCGCCCCGTCCCTCGCGCTAGCGTCGTCTCCATGGACCTGGGGCTGCGCGACCGCGTCTATGTCGTCACGGGAGGCGCCCGCGGGCTGGGGCGATCGGCCGCGGACGCGCTGGTGGCCGAGGGCGCCCGGGTCGTCCTGTCCGGGCGGAGCGAGGCCAGCCTCGCGGCCGCGGTCGCTGCCCTCGGGGACGCGGCGGTCTCGGTCGTCGCGGACAACGCCGACCCGGACACGCCCGACCGGTTGGTCGAGGCGGCGCTCGCCCGGTGGGGCCGCGTGGACGGCGCCCTGGTCAGCGTCGGGGGCCCTCCGTTCGGGGGGATCCTGGACATGACCGACGAGCAGTGGACGCGGAGCTTCGAGTCGGTGTTCCTCGGCGCCCTACGGCTGTGCCGGGTGCTGTGCGGCCACCTGTCCGAGGGTGGGTCGCTGGCCCTGGTGCTGTCCTCAAGCGTGAAGTCCCCGATCTCCGGCCTCGGCATCTCCAACGGGCTGCGCCCGGGGCTGGCGATGGCCGCCAAGACGCTGGCCGACGAGGTCGGTCCGCGCGGGATCCGGGTCAACGGGCTGCTCCCGGGTCGGATCGCCACCGAGCGGCTCGCCGAGATGGACGCGCTCGGCGGCGACCCCGACGGGTCGCGGGCGCGCGCCGAGGCCCAGATCCCGCTCGGTCGCTACGGCGAACCCGCCGAGTTCGGGGCGGTGTCGGCGTTCCTGCTCTCGCCGGCGGCGTCCTATCTGACCGGCGTCATGCTTCCGGTGGACGGCGGGATGCAGCGGACTCTGTGACCCGGCGCTCCTTCGGCGCACCGCCGCGGCGCCACTCGTCCCAGGCCAGGTAGAGGAAGCCGCCGCCGGCGAGCAGCCCGAAGAACCACCACTGCAGCCCATAGAAGAAGTGCGGCCCGTTGCCGAGGTCGGGCAGCTCGGCGCGCTCGAGCGGCTGGTCGGGAGCGGGGTCCTCGGACTTGAGGTCGAGGAAGCCGCCGAGGAGGTCCTGGTCGAGGTAGTCGCCGATCGCGACGCTCGAGATCGAGCGGGTGGAGCCATCGCTCACGCCGGTGCTGCCGCCGTCGTCGTCGGCGCGCACCCAGCCCACGATGGTGGTGGTGCCGGCCGGGGGAGCGGGCAGGTCGTCCACGCTGGGCGTGCTGTCCTCGGTGGCGAGCCAGCCGCGGTCGACCAGGACGGTGCCGGTGTCGGTGCGGAACGGCACGACGACGTCCACGCCGGACTCCCCGTCGCGGGTCCGGTAGCGCACGACCACGGTGTCGGCCACGTCGTAGGCGCCCGTGGCTGTCACCAGGCGCCACTCGTCGGTCTTCGCGACGGGTCGCCCCGACGCCAGCACCTCGCCCACCGGGACCGCGTCGGCGACCTCGTTGCGCTCGGTGATCGCGTTGCGCTCCTTGCGGTCGGCCAGGCGGTGGAACTGCCACTCCCCGAGCCACCACGCGAGGTAGCCGAGCAGCACGACCGCGACGAAGAGCAGGATCCAGCGCCGGGACACCAGGAACCGGAGCGAGCGCACGGCGAGGAGGCTAGCCAAGCCCTCCACGAGTGGGCGCCGCCGGGGCGGAGAACTGGAGGTCGCCCCCTACACTTGGCGGGTGACCCAGCGTGCACTGGAGGACCGATTCGGCCGGGTGGCCACCGACCTGCGGGTGTCCCTGACCGACCGGTGCAACCTGCGGTGCACCTACTGCATGCCCGCCGAGGGACTCGACTGGCTGCCCGACGAGACCGTCCTCACCGACGACGAGATCGTCCGGCTGATCGACATCGGCGTCCGGATGCTCGGCATCCGCGAGGTGCGCTTCACCGGTGGTGAGCCGCTGGTCCGCCGGGGCCTCGTCGACATCGTCCGCCGCACGCGCGAGGCGGGACCCGACCTGGAGATCTCGCTGACCACCAACGGTCTCGGCCTGGCACGCACCGCGGGAGCCCTCGCCGACGCCGGGCTCGACCGGGTCAACGTCAGCATCGACACGATCCGTGCCGAGACCTATGCCGAGATCACCCGCCGCGACCGCCTCGACGACGTGCTGGCCGGCCTGGCAGCCGCCCGCGAGGCCGGACTGGGGCCGGTCAAGGCCAACGCCGTCCTGATGCGCGGCATCAACGACGACCAGGCGCCGGAGCTGCTCCGCTGGGCCGTCTCCGAGGGCTACGACCTGCGGTTCATCGAGCAGATGCCGCTGGACGCGCAGCACCACTGGCGGAGGGCCGAGATGATCGTGGCCGAGGAGATCCTCGAGCGGCTCCAGACGGAGTTCGAGCTCTCGCCGGCCCGCGAGCCGCGCGGCAGCGCTCCCGCCGAGCTGTTCCTCGTGGACGGCGGTCCCGCCACCGTGGGCGTCATCGCCTCGGTCACGCGTCCCTTCTGCGGCGACTGCGACCGGGTCCGGCTGACCGCCGACGGCCACGTCCGCAACTGCCTGTTCGCGCGCGAGGAGTCCGACCTGCGCTCCGCGATGCGGGCGGGAGCGAGCGACGACGAGCTCGCGGACCGCTGGGTCGTGGCGATGGCCGGCAAGCGCGCGGGCCACGGCATCGACGACCCGACGTTCCTCCAGCCCGACCGGCCGATGTCGGCGATCGGCGGCTGACCCGCCTCCAGCCGGCCCCGAACCGGAGTCGCGTTCACCCGCGCCCGGACAAGGAAGATGCCGGACAGCCACGGGGGGAGCCGTCCGGCATCTCGGTGCGAATCCCAGACGGGGGAGACTGGGCTCGCGAAGTTGATTGTTGCACGATCTCAGCCGCCGGACAACGAGTCCGCTCAGCGTTGCGGGTCCTCCCAGGACCCCGACAGGTGCCGCAGGTCGGAGGGTGCCTCGGGGAGGTCGAACACCTCGCCTCCGGAGGACGAGGTGTTGGCGACGACGACCGCGACGTAGGGCAGCAGCACCGCCCCGGCGATCAGGACCCAGCGCAGCCAGCCGCCGCCGACCGCGACCGCGCCGACGAAGCAGGCCGTGCGGACCGCCATCGAGACGAGGTAGTGCCGCTGGCGGGCCGAGGTGTCCTCGGCCCGGCTCGGGGGCGCAGTGGTGATCCGGATCGGCTCATCGCTGCGGCGACGACGGTCGCGAGCGGCCATGCCGACCACTGTACGTCGCTACGATCGGCGCACCACGCCGTACCGACTGGAGGTCAACCATGAGCGACCGCACCTACCGACTCTCCGAGATCGTGGGGACGTCCCAGGACGGCATCGACCAGGCCATCCGCAACGGTCTCGCCCGGGCGTCGCAGACGCTGCGCCACCTCGACTGGTTCGAGGTGACCCAGATCCGCGGCCAGATCAAGGACGGAGAGGTCGAGCACTTCCAGGTGTCGATGAAGATCGGCTTCCGCCTCGAGGACGAGTGACCGGTCGTGGGCCGGCCTGTTTCGCCTACCGCCGGGTAGTCAGTAGCGTCGTGCCCCGTGAGCGCTACCCCTGACAACGAGCCCGGCGGGCGGTCCGTGCTGGTGACCGGCGGCAACCGGGGCATCGGCCGTGCCATCGCCGAGGCGTTCCGCGACGCCGGTGACCGGGTCGCCGTCACCACCCGCTCCGGCGGGGCACCCGACGGCTGCCTGGACGTCCGCTGCGACGTGACCGACCAGGCGTCGGTGGAGGAGGCCTTCGCCGCGGTGGAGGCCGCCCACGGCCCCGTCGAGGTGCTGGTCGCGAACGCCGGGATCACCAAGGACACCCTGGTCCTGCGGATGTCCGACGACGACTGGGCCGACGTGCTGGACACCAACCTCACCGGCTCGTTCCGGGTGGCGCGCCGCGCGGCCAAGGGCATGCTCCGGCTGCGGCGCGGCCGGATCGTCTTCATCTCGTCGGTGGTCGGGCTGCTCGGCTCGGCCGGCCAGGTCAACTACGCCGCCTCCAAGTCCGGCCTCGTCGGCATGGCCCGCTCCCTGGCCCGCGAGCTCGGCTCGCGGTCGATCACTGCCAACGTCGTGGCTCCTGGGTTCGTCGAGACGGACATGACCGACGTCCTCAGCGACGAGCAGAAGGCCGCGATCAAGGGCCAGGTGCCGCTGGGTCGCTATGCCAGCCCGGGCGAGGTCGCCTCCGCGGTGACGTGGCTGGCCTCCGACGGCGCGGCCTATGTCACCGGGGCCGTGATCCCGGTCGACGGCGGTCTCGGCATGGGCCACTGACCACCCGACCACGTCAACGCAGAGCGCACGAGCGCACGAGCAGCAACGGAAGGACGCAGATGGGCATCCTCGACGGCAAGCGGATCCTGGTCGCCGGAGTCACGATGGACAGCTCCATCGGCTTCGCCGTGGCCAGGGTCGCCCAGGAGCAGGGCGCCACGGTGCTCATCTCCAACTTCGGGCGCGCGCTCGGCATCACCCGGCGCATCGCCAAGCGGCTGCCCAGCGAGCCGCCCGTCCTGGAGCTGGACGTGACCGAGCCCGAGCACCTCGACCGGCTGCCCGACCTGGTCCGCGAGCACGTCGACGGGCTGGACGGCGTGGTGCACTCCATCGCCTACGGCAACCCCGAGACCCTCCTCGGCGGCAAGTTCCTCGACGGCCCGTGGGACGACGTCGCGCAGGCCGTCCAGGTGTCGGCCTACTCGCTCAAGTCGCTGGCCGTGGCCTGCCGGCCGCTCATGGGGCAGGGCGGCTCCGTGGTCGGCATGACCTTCGACGCGACGGTCGCGTGGCCGGCCTACGACTGGATGGGTGTGGCCAAGGCAGGGCTCGAGTCGACCGCGCGCTACCTCGCCCGTGACCTGGGTCCCGACGGCATCCGGGTCAACCTGGTCTCGGCCGGGCCGCTGAAGACGCTGGCCGCCAAGGCGATCCCGGGCTTCGAGGAGCTCGAGTCGATGTGGTCGACCCGGGCGCCGCTCGGCTGGGACGAGACCGACCAGATCCCGACCGCCAAGGCCGTGGTGGCACTGATGTCCGACCTCTTCCCGGCGACTACGGGCGAGATCGTGCACGTCGACGGCGGCTTCCACGCCATGGGGGCCTGAGGCCGCACCCCGAGTGCTCGTCAGGTCCCGGCGCTGCGGATTCCGTGGCCGGGGTGCATGACTCGCGACCGGGTCCCTGTCAGAGTGGGCGCGTGAACGACGAACTGACGCGCACCCTGGTGGTCATGCGGCACGCCCGGGCCAGCCAGGAGGGCAGCGACCTGGAGCGCGACCTCGAGCCCGAGGGTCAGCGGGACGCGCTGGCGGCGGGCCGTTGGCTGATGGGCCAGGCGGTGTCCGCCGACGCCGCGATCGTGTCGGCCGCCAAGCGGGCCGTCCGCACCTGGGAGGCCGTCAGCACCGGCGCGGGCTGGGACGTCGAGCCGGACGTCGACCGAGCGCTCTACCACGCCGACCCCGACAGCGCCCTTGACCTCGTGAGGCTCGTCGAGCCCGACGCCGCCACCGTGGTCGTGGTGGGCCACAACCCGACGGTGGCCTCCCTCGCCCAGCTCCTCGACGACGGCGACGGCGACCCCGTCGCGGGTGTCGCGATGGCCGGCGGCTTCCCCGCCGGCTCGGTCGCGGTGTTCCGCTTCTCCGGCGCGTGGTCCGACCTCGGCTGGGCGACCGCCGAGCTCCTCGCCTTCCACACGCCCTGAGCCGTGGTGGAGATCCGGAGGGCGGCGTACGACGACGGACCGGCGCTGGCCGCCATCGACCGCGCCACCTGGAGCCCGCTGGTGTCCCCGGCGCCCCCGCCGCCGGGCGACCGGCCCTTCTTCGCCGAGGACGACGAGCCTGCGAACCTGCTGGTCGCGGCCGACGACGGCGAGGTCGTCGGCTATGTCATGGTCCACCAGTGGAGCCGCATGCCGTCCCACGGCCACGTCCTCGAGATCAACGGACTGGCGGTCGACCCGTCCCACCAGGGCAGGGGCCTCGGTCGCGCCCTGGTGCTCGCGGCCCAGGAGGAGACGCGGAGGCGGGGCGCCCGGAAGCTGACGCTGCGCGTGCTCGCCCCCAACACCCCCGCTCGGACCCTCTACGAGTCCTGCGGCTTCGTGGTCGAGGGGACGCTGCGCGGGGAGTTCGAGCTCGACGGGGCGCTTGTGGACGACGTCCTGATGGCGTGGTTCGCGGACTGAGCGCCACCCACCGTCGTCGTACCGTGACAGCGTGACCACGAGTCCCGCCGCCGCCAGGGCTGCCGTCCTCCTCGCCCTGCACCAAGGCCCCGGCTTCGTGCTGCCCAACGCCTGGGACGCCGGGTCCGCGCGGATCCTCGAGCAGGCCGGTTTCCCGGCCATCGCGACCACCAGCGCCGGGACCGCCTGGGCCTGCGGCCTCCCCGACGGAGGCCGGATGGGCCGCGACGCGATGCTCGAGCACGTCGCCCGGATCATCGAGGCGGTGAGCGTGCCGGTCAGCGTCGACCTGGAGGACGGCTTCGGCGACACCGTGGACGAGGTGGGCCACACCGTCCGGCTGGCCGTCGAGGCCGGCGCGGTCGGGGCGAACATCGAGGACGCCGGACGCAACGGGCTCTATGACCCCGACACGGCCACCCGGCGCGTCGCCGCGGCTCGAGCCGCCGCCCCCTCCGGCACGTTCGTGCTCAACGCCCGGACCGATGCCTACTTCGCGGGCACCAGCGCAGACCCGTTCGACGAGAGCGTCGCGCGCGCCTCGCGCTATGTCGACGCCGGGGCCGACTGCGTCTTCGTGCCCGGTGTCGTCGACGCCGACTCGATCCGCCGCCTCTCGGCCGCGGTCCCGGCCCCGCTCAACATCGTCGCCGGGCTCGCCAACACGATCGACGCCCCGACGCTGTTCGAGCTGGGTGTGCGCCGGGTCAGCCTGGGAGGCAGCCTGGCCAGGGCGGCATTCAGCCTGCTGGAGCGCGCGGGCAGGGAGCTGCTCGAGACCGGGACGCTCGGCTTCCTCGACGGGGCGATCTCCTATGCCGACCTGCAGCGGCGGTTCGACCCCTAGACCTGTCCTGACGGTGGTGTGACCGGCGTCATCGGCCCGGCCACCCTCCCGCAGAGGGTCCGCCGGCGACCCTAGGCTCGACCCAGGTCCAGCCTCCGAGGACGCCATGTCGCGACGTGTCACCACCCAGCGAGCCCGCAGGGTCTCGGCGCGGGAGGTCGCTGCCCTCGTCGAGCCGGGCATGTGGCTGGACTACGGTGCCGGGCTCTGCCAGCCCGACGTCTTCGACGCGGCCCTGGCCGAGCGGGTCGAGGAGCTGCAGGACGTGAGGATCCGCTCGTGCCTCACGACGCGTCCCCGTGCCGTGCTCGAGGCCGACCCGCGGGGCGAGCACCTGTCGTGGTTCAGCCTGCACTTCTCGGCCTACGACCGGCGCCAGTCCGATGCCGGCCGGTGCACCTACCTGCCGGTCAACCTCGGGGAGATCCCCGGCTACTACCGGCGCTTCATCGACCCGGTCGACGTCGTCGTCCTCAAGACCTGCCCCAGGGACGCCGACGGGTTCTTCAACTTCGGTGCGGCCGGCTTCTGGCACCGGGCGCTCGTCGAGCGGGCCAGGACCGTCGTGGTCGAGGAGTGCCGCGGACTGCCCGTCGCCCGAGGCGTCGAGAACGGCGTCCATGAGGACGAGGTCGACTTCGTCATCGAGGGTGACCACCGCCCGCCACCCGAGCTGCCGAGCCCTCCCGTCACCGAGGTCGACGTCGCCGTGGGGCACCTGGTCGCCTCCGAGATCGAGGACGGCGACTGCCTCCAGATCGGCATCGGCAGCATGCCCAACGCCGTCTGCTCGCTGCTGCTCGAGTCCGGCGCGCACGACCTGGGCATCCACACCGAGATGCTGACCGACGGGTTGATGGACCTCCACCAGGCGGGCCTGGTGACCGGGGCCCGCAAGACGCTCCACCCGGGCAAGGCCGTCTACACCTTCGCCCTGGGCTCACAGCGGCTCTATGACTGGATCGACGACAACCCCGATCTCGCGTGCCTCCAGGTCGACCAGACGAACCTGCCCCACGTCATCGCCCAGAACGACCGCGTGGTCTCGATCAACAACACCACGCAGATCGACCTCCAGGGCCAGGCCGCCTCCGAGTCCGACGGACGCCGGCACCTCAGCGGCACCGGCGGACAGCTCGAGTTCGTGCGCGGCGCCTACGCCTCGCGCGGGGGGCGGTCGTTCATGTGCCTGTCGTCGACGTTCGAGAAGCACGGGGAGCGACGCAGCCGGATCGTGCTCGAGCTGACGCCCGGCAACATCGTCACCACCCCGCGGTCGGACGTCATGTATGTCGTCACCGAGTTCGGCATGGTCAAACTCAAGGGCAGGTCGGTCTCCGAGCGCGCGCGGGCCCTCATCTCCATCGCCCACCCCGACTTCCGCGAGGAGCTCGAGCGCCAGGCCTTCGAGCAGGGGCTCGTCCCGCGCGGTCACTAGTTCCGCGGGCGTGCGGCGGTTGAGGTGCCCGACGCAGGAGGGCCTCGAAACCAGAGCCTGTTCACCAGGTCCGCGGGCGTGCGGCGGTTGAGGTGCCCGACGCAGGAGGGCCTCGAAACCAGAGCCTGTTCACCAGCGTCGGCGGGCGGCGGTTGAGGTGCCCGACGCAGGAGGGCCTCGAAACCAGAGCCTGTTCACCAGGTCCGCGGGCGTGCGGCGGTTGAGGTGCCCGACGCAGGAGGGCCTCGAAACCAGGGCCTGTTCACTGGCTGCGCCGGTCACCAGGTCCGCGGGCTTGGTTTCGAGGCTCGCTTCGCTCGCACCTCAACCAGCGCCGGCCCCTTCGCTCGCACCTCAACCAGCGCCGGCCTCGCCGCTCGCACCTGAGCCGGCGGCGGGTGGGCTACTCGACCGGGGGCGAGGGGGTCTCGATGCCGGAGGCGGCGTCGGCGGCCTCCACCTCCTCGCGGGTGATGCCGAGCAGGTAGATGATCGCGTCGAGGTAGGGGACCGAGACGGAGGTGTCGGCGGCGTCGCGCACGACGGCCTTGGCGTTGTAGGCGATGCCGAGGCCGGCGGCCGAGAGCATGTCGAGGTCGTTGGCGCCGTCGCCGATCGCGATGACGGCGTCCTCGGGCACTCCGAAGTCGGCGGCGAACTGGCGCAGCGCCTCGGCCTTCCCGGCCCGGTCGACCACCTCGCCGACGATCCGCCCGGTGAGCCTTCCGTCCACGATTTCGAGCTCGTTGGCGCGCGAGTAGTGGACCTTCAGCCGCTTGGCGAGGCGGTCGGTGATCTGGCTGAAGCCACCGGAGACGATGGCGAACCGATAGCCGAGCCGCCGCAGCGTGCGCAGGAGCGTGCGAGCGCCCGGGTTGAGCTCGATGGCGTCATAGACCCGGTCGATCGCCGCGGCGTCGAGGCCCTCGAGGAGCGCCACGCGCGAGCGCAGCGACTCCTCGAAGTCGAGCTCGCCCCGCATCGCGGCCTCGGTGACACGGGCGACCTCCTCCTCGCAGCCGGCCTCGGCGGCGAGCATCTCGATGACCTCGCCCTGGATGAGGGTGGAGTCGACGTCCATGACGATCAGGCGCATGCCCCGGCGCAGCAGCGAGGCCGGTTGGACGGCGATGTCGACGCCCTGACGGGAGGCCTCGGCCGAGAGCACCGAGCGCAGCGCCACCGAGTCGGCACCGGACAGATGCAGGTCGATCGCGGTGACGGGGTAGCGCGCCATCCGCTCGATCCGGTCGATGTTCGCCCCGGCGTCGGCGATCCGGCCGGCCACCGCGGCGAACGCCTTGGCGCGCAGCGGGTTGCCGATCACCGTCACCTTGCAGCGGCCGCTCTTGCGAGCGGTGTTGTCCCCGATGCCCTTGTCGATCTCCACCAGCATCTCGAGGCCGGCGGCCGTGCGCTCCACCGCCTCGGTCAGCTTGCGGACGTCGCGGGGGGCGGTCACGAGCACGCCGAGGACCAGGCGGCCCCGCAGGACGATCTGCTCGAGGTCGACGACCTCGACGCCGGAGGCCGCCAGCACCCGGAAGACGGCCGACGTGACGCCCGGCCGGTCCCGACCGGTGAGCGTGATGAGCAGGGTGTGCGGCTCGGCATCGGTGAGCGGATCCATCGTTCGGCAGGCTACCCCGGCCGGCGGTCCCCGTCCGGGACCTGTCCGCGATGGCGGCCGGTCGCGGCCCGCGCGGCGAAGGTCAGGCTTACCGGTTTCGGGGACAGGACCGCCGCTCTCCAACACACTGGTCCCATGCGCACCAGGTCGGCACACCTGCGCGGGCTCGCCACCCTCCTCCTCGCCACGGCACTCGCCGTGGGGAGCACCTCGGCCACCCGGGCCGCGGCCTATCTCGAGGCCGACGGCACCGCCGAGGCGTCGTGGCACGTGGACGGCCCCGTCCTCGCGACCGTCGTCGTCGGCGACACCGTGATCGTGGGGGGACCGTTCACCCACGCCCTCAACACGAACGGCCGGGCCACCGCCCGCCGCAGCCTCGCGGCGTTCTCGCTCAGCACCGGACGGCTTCTCAGGTCCTGGCACCCGACCGTCCGTGGCACGGTGCGGGCCATGGTCACCGACGGGACGTCGGTGTGGGTCGGCGGCGACCTCCGCGGGCCGCAGGGCAAGGGCACCCGGGTGCTCAAGGTCGACGTGGCCACCGGCCAGGTGCGCCCGGAGTTCAACGCCACCACCAACGCGACGGTCTTCGCGCTCGCGCTCGAGGGCAACGACCTCTATGTCGGGGGCTCGTTCACCCGCGTGAACAAGGTGTGGCGCTCGCGCGTCGCCCGCCTCGGCGCCGCCCGCGGCGCCGTCAACCGCGCGTTCACCGCCCGCGCCAGCGGCACCGTCTATGCGCTCGTCCCGTCGCCGGTCGGCACCGACCTCTATCTCGGAGGGGCCTTCTTCAAGGTCAACGCGACCGACCACCACGCGGTGGCCGCCGTGGACGGGGCCACCGGGGCGGTCCGCGACACCAACTTCAAGCTCACGGCCACCACCCGCGGGCTGGACGTCTCGCCGGACGGGCGGCTGCTCTATGGCGCCACCGGCGGTGAGCTGAACACCGCGGCCGCCTGGAGCACGCGGACCGGCGTCCGGATGTTCGGGGTCGAGGCGGACGGTCCGGTCCGTTCCGTGCGCTACCACCAGGGCACCCTCTATGCCGGCGTCAGCAAGGGCGTCGGAGGCGACACCCGGGTCAAGCTGCTGGCCGCCGACGCGTTCAACGGCACGGTCGACCCGGCCTTCCAGCCCCGGATCCCCGGCTTCTGGGGAGTCCAGGCCATCGCCGCGACCGACCGCGGCGTCGTCCTCGGCGGGGACTTCTGGCGGGTCAACGGCGCCAAGTCGCGCGGGCTGGCACTGTTCCGCGCCGACCTGCCGCCGCGCGAGGAGTACGTCGGCGGCCTGACCGTCTGGCGCTACCTCGACCAGGGCGTGCGCCCCGACGGCTGGGAGACCGAGGCCTTCGACGACAGCACCTGGGGCGTGGGCCTGCCACAGCTGGGGTACGGCGACGGCGACGAGGAGACCCTCGTGGCCTCCGGACCGACGGACAGCTCCTACTGGTGGACGACCTACTACCGCGCCTCCTTCGAGGTCGGCGCCGTCCCGAGCGCCCTCGAGCTCCAGGTGGCGGCCGACGACGGAGCCGTCGTCTATGTCAACGGGGTCGAGGTGGTCCGCGACAACATGCCCGCCGGCACCATCGACAACGACACCCACGCGCCCACCTGGCGGGGGACCTCGAGCGAGGACCGGCTGCGGTCCTTCGCGGTCGACCCGGGCCTGCTGCACCCCGGCACCAACACCGTCGCGGTGGAGCTGCACCAGGCGGTGGGTGGCCTCGTGGACGCCTCCTTCGACGCGCGGCTGACAGGCGTCAAGGCGCTCTGACCCGATGGATAGGGTGAGCCCATGGCGCTCGCCCTGGAGTTCACCGACGTCACGATCCGGCGCGGTGACGCCGTGCTGCTGGACAGCGTGAGCTGGTCGGTGGAGGAGGACGAGCGCTGGGTCATCCTCGGCCCCAACGGCGCCGGCAAGACCACCCTGCTCCAGATCGCGGCCGCGCAGCTGCACCCCTCGGCGGGCACCGCCACGATCCTCGAGGAGACGCTCGGCGCCGTCGACGTCTTCGAGCTGCGTCCCCGCATCGGCGTGGCGTCGGCCGCCATCGCCGACCGGGTGCCGCGGCACGAGCGGGTCGCCGACCTGGTGGTGTCGGCGTCGTACGCCGTGATCGGCCGCTGGCGCGAGGAGTACGACCTCCTCGACCACGAGCGCGCCGAGGACCTGCTCGTGGAGCTGGGTGTCGCCGGCCTGGCCGACCGGACCTTCGGGACGCTCAGCGAGGGGGAGCGCAAGCGCGTGCAGATCGCCCGGGCCCTGATGACCGACCCCGAGCTGCTGCTCCTCGACGAGCCCGCCGCCGGCCTCGACCTGGGCGGCCGCGAGGACCTCGTCGCCACGCTGTCGCGCCTGGCCTGGGACCCCGACGCACCGGCCACCGTGCTGGTGTCCCACCACCTCGAGGAGATCCCTCCCGGGTTCGGCCACGGGCTGCTCCTGCGCGACGGCAAGGTGGTGGCAGCCGGCCTGCTCGAGCACGTGCTGACCGAGGAGAACCTGGCCCGGACGTTCGGCATGCCGCTGGTCGTCTCCACGGTCGACGGGCGCTGGACCGCCCGTCGGGAGACCCGACACCGCGGCGACTGACGGGCATCCAATAGACCGCGCCGCGGGATGGCGAACGGATAGGGTCGGGGACATGAACGAGTTCGTGGACTGGTTGAGGGACCACCTGCCTGAGGCATGGTTGGGCCTGGCCATCGTCCTGGGGGTCGCGGAGATGTTCAGCCTCGACCTCATCCTCGCGATGCTCGCCGCCGGCGCCCTCGTCGGCATGCTGGCGGCCATCATCGGGCTCCCGTTCGCGGTCCAGGTGATCGCCGGTGCGGCCGCTTCCGTCGCCGCGCTCGCCCTGGTCCGACCCTCCCTCGTCAAGCGTCTCCACAACGGGCCCGACCTCAAGACGGGTCACATCAAGCTGGTCGGCCGCGAGGGCGTGGTCACCCAGCAGATCACCACGCACAACCCCGGCCGGATCAAGCTCGCGGGCGAGATCTGGACCGCCGAGCCCTATGACGACTCGCTGGTGATCGAGCCCGGCGAGACCGTGCAGGTGCTCGAGATCCGTGGCGCCACCGCATTCGTCCATCCCGTACCGCGCATCGGCCCCTGACCGGGGACCGTCAACCGCGATGCGATGACGCTCAACCGAGAGGAAGTCACATGACCACCATCGTCCCTCTGATCCTGCTCGCGCTGGTCCTGCTCTTCGTGGTGGTCCTGCTCGGCCGGACGGTGCGGATCATCCCGCAGGCGCGGGCCGGCATCGTGGAGCGCTTCGGGAAGTACAAGGAGACGCTCCCCGCCGGCCTCAACGTGGTCGTGCCGTTCATCGACCGGGTGCGCTACCTCATCGACCTGCGCGAGCAGGTCGTCAGCTTCCCGCCCCAGCCGGTGATCACCGAGGACAACCTCGTCGTGTCGATCGACACGGTCATCTACTTCCAGGTGACCGACCCGATCGCCGCGACCTACGAGATCGCCAACTACATCACCGCGGTCGAGCAGCTGACCATGACGACGCTGCGCAACATCGTCGGCGGCATGGACCTCGAGCAGACCCTCACCAGCCGCGAGCAGATCAACAGCGGCCTGCGGGGTGTCCTCGACGAGGCCACCGGCAAGTGGGGCATCCGGGTCAACCGCGTCGAGATCAAGGGCATCGACCCGCCGCCCTCGATCAAGGACTCGATGGAGAAGCAGATGCGTGCCGACCGCGACAAGCGGGCCGCGATCCTCTCCGCCGAGGGCCAGCGGCAGTCGGCCATCCTCACCGCCGAGGGCGACAAGCAGGCGGCGATCCTGTCGGCCGAGGGTGCCCGGGAGTCCCAGATCCTGCGCGCGCAGGCCGACCGCGAGGCCGCCATCCTGCGGGCCCAGGGCGAGGGACAGGCCATCCAGACGGTCTTCCAGGCCATCCACGACGGGCAGCCCAACCAGTCGCTGCTGGCCTACCAGTACCTCCAGATGATGCCCAAGCTCGCCAACGGCGACGCCAACAAGGTCTGGATCATCCCGTCGGAGTTCGGCAAGGCCCTCGAGGGCCTCGGCTCGACCATGAACCAGCTCACCGGCATCCCGACGGACTCCGAGGGACCCCGCGTCCGCGTCGACATGGGCCCCACGGAGCCCCAGAGCCTCACGGCGGGCGAGGACCGTGAGCTGTCCAGCACCCGGGCCGACGTCGAGGCCGCGATCGCGGAGGCACGGATCGCCGCCAACCCGGGCGCCAGCGCCGGCGAGCACCGCGGCGCGCCCGCGGCGCCCGCGCCGGGCTCCGAGCCGGAGGCGCCACCGGCACCGTGACCGTCTGGGAGATGGTCGCCATTCTCCTCGCGGGGATGGCGGCCGGGACCATCAACGCCCTGGTGGGGTCGGGAACGCTCATCACGTTCCCGACCCTCCTGGCGTTCGGCGTCCCACCCGTGACGGCCAACGTCTCCAACAACGTCGGGCTGGTCCCCGGGGCGCTCTCCGGCACGCTCGCCGGCCGACCCGAGCTGGTCGGCCAGCGCCGTCGGGCACTGCGGCTCGTGCCGATGTCGCTCGTGGGTGGTGCGGTGGGCGCCGTCCTGCTGCTGGTGCTGCCGTCGGAGGTCTTCGCGGCCGTCGTGCCCGTGCTGATCGCGCTCGGCGTGCTGCTCGTGCTGTTCCAGCCGCGGATCTCCGCGTGGGTGGCGCGCCGTCACCAGGCGCTCGGCGGGCTGCCCGAGGCGGGCGCCTGGTGGGTGCAGCCGGCCGTGTTCGGGGCCGGCGTCTATGGCGGCTACTTCGGCGCGGCCCAGGGCGTGCTGCTGATGGCCGTCCTCGGCAACGGGGTGGACGACACCCTCCAGCGGCTCAACGCCACCAAGAACCTGCTGGCGACGTTCGTCAACGGCATCGCGGCCGTCCTCTTCATCGCCCTCGAGCACATCGACTGGACCGTGGCCGGGCTGATCGCTGCCGGCTCGGTCGTCGGCGGTCAGCTGGGCGTCCGGGTGGCACGGCGGCTGCCGGCCGCCGTGCTCCGCGGTGTCATCGTCGTGGTCGGGACCGCGGCCCTGGTGACCTTCCTGGTCCGGTCCTGAGACCGCGGCCGGCCCAGGAAGGCCGCGCCCGCGTCAGCCGATCTTGAGGACCCGGGTCCCGCCGGCGAAGTGGTCGTGCCACGCCTGTCGGTTCACCGTGTCGTTGTTGATGCCGACCGCGATCATGATCACCGCGACCAGGCCACCGACGCCCGCCACGAGCGGCCCGAGCACAGGGACGACGCGCAGCAGGTTGATGGCATAGAAGATGTTGCGCCGGACCGCCTGCTCCAGCGTCGGGTTCTGACCGGTGGGGCCGACGGTGCGCAGCTTCATCACCATCTTGCCGACGGTCTGGCCCCGGCTGGACTCCAGGAACGCGAAGTAGCCCAGCGTCAGCACGGTGAAGACGACCGACAGCACCGCGACATAGACGAACACCTCGCCGCGGGAGTGGTAGAAGCCGTGCAGGAAGATCGGCGACAGGACCGCGCCGAGGATCCCGTAGGCCACGCCCACGACGACTCCGTCGATGAGGCGGGCGAGGAACCGGTCGAGCAGCTCGGCGGGTCGGGGGACTCCCGGCTGCGAGGGCGGCGGCGGCGGGGCGTTGTAGCCGTAGCCGGGCGGCTGGTCGGACGGCGGCTGGCCGGGCGGGGGCGGGGGAGGCGGGGGCAGGTCGGACATGGAGCGCTCCTCGGGGGCGAGCGGCTGATGCCGCTGATGGCCCGAGTATGGCCCCGAACCCGGCCGTCAGCGTGCCTTCAGCCCTGGACGAGCGTCGGTGTGTCGCGTCCGGCGTACGCGCGAAGCCAGCGGTCCAGCTCGGCATAGACGCGACCCCGAGGCTCCGGTCTCGACAGCACGACGTCGTGCATGGCGCCGGGGACCGAGACCACCGTGACGTGGCGCCCGACCGCCGTGGCCCAGCGGCGCATCTGCCGCACGTCCAGCACGATGTCGGTGCTCCAGACCTCCTCGCCGAGCTCCTGCGGACGCCCGGTGGTGCCCGACGTCAGCACCAGCACCGGGCCCTGCACGTCCAGGCCCCGGTGCAGCTCGGCGTGCGCTCCACGGATGGCGCGGAGCCATCCGGCATAGACCGGCCAGGACTCCAGCGGCTTCCACGCGAGGTCATAGGCCCACTCACCGGACAGGTCGCGGTGCAGTCCCTGGCCATAGACGCCCGACCGGCTGCGCGGGATCTCCCGGCGCGGCTGGTAGGAGCCGAGCTGCCTGGCCACCCGGGCGCCGAGCCGCACCCAGAACGGACCGTGCATGTCGACCCACGGGGAGTTGAGGAACATCCCGGCGAGCTCGTGCCGGCGGTCGTTCGCCCACAGGGCTGCGGTCAGGCCCCCGGTCGAGTGCGCGCTGAGGACGACCTCGTCGTGCCCGTCGCGGACGGTGATCCGCTCCCAGGCGGCGTCGAGCTCCTCGAAGTACTCCCGGACGTCGTCGACATAGCCCGGCGTGTGGTGCTCGCGCAGCGACCGGCCGTACTTCCGCAGGTCGAGGGCATAGAAGTCGACGCCCCGGGCGGCCCACCACTCGGCGTACTCGGTGTGGAAGAAGTAGTCGCAGAACCCGTGGACGTGCAGCACGGCCCGTCGCGAGGGTCGCTCGGGGGTGCGCCGCACCAGGTTGGCCTCCACGGCGCCCTCGGCGTCCGGGCGCAGCACGATCGTCTCGACCGTGTAGGGCGCACCCAGGATGTCGGTCTCCTCCATGCGACCAGTGTCCCAGGCCGGTTCAGGCCGACGTGGCCATGCGGTGGCGCGCGGCCTCGACGAGACCGTGGAACAGCGCCAGGTCGGTGCCCTTCTCGGGGTGCCACTGGATGGCGAGGCAGAACCGGTCGCCCGGACGCTCCATCGCCTCGACGGTCCCGTCGTCGGCGCGAGCGGTCACCTCGAAGCCCGGGTGCTCGAGGACCGACTGGTGGTGGTGGCAGGGCACGTCGAACGAGTCCCCCACCAGCCCGGCGACCCGCGAGCCCGGCTGGGTGGTGACGCGCGTCGAGCCGAACTCGCCCGGTGCGGGGCCGTGCCCCGTGTGCCCGACGGTGTCCGGCGTGTGCTGGTCGAGCCGCCCGCCGGCCACCGCCGCCATCAGCTGCATCCCGCGACAGACTCCCAGCACCGGCAGCGCCGCCCGCTCGGCGGCACGCAGCAGCGCCACCTCCCAGGCGTCACGGTCCGGCCGCCATCCGGCGGTGCGGGGGTGCGGGTCCTCGCCGTAGCGCGCGGGGTCCACGTCGGCGCCGCCGCAGATCACCAGCCCGTCCAGCCGGCCGACCACGGCGTCGGCGTGGGCGTCGTCGGCCGCCGCCGGCGGCAGCAGCACGGGGACGCCCCCGGCGGTGACCACGCTGTCGGCGTACTCGTGGTGCAGCAGGTCGGCCCGCTGCGACCACACCCCCCAGGAGGCCTCCTCCCGGTAGGTGCTCAGCCCGATGACGGGCAGCGCCACCGTCACAGCGGCGTCACGTAGGCGCCCGAGATGCCGCCGTCGACCAGGAACGTGCTCGCGGTGATGAAGCTGGACTCGTCGGAGGCGAGGAACAGCACGGCGTTGGCCATCTCCTCCGGCTCGCCGAAGCGTCCCATCGGCACGTGCACGAGGCGGCGCGCGGCGCGCTCCTCGTCCTTGGCGAAGAGCTCCTGGAGCAGCGGTGTGTTGACGGGCCCCGGGCACAGCGCGTTGACGCGGACGCCCTCGCGGGCGAACTGCACGCCGAGCTCACGGCTCATCGAGAGGACGCCGCCCTTGGACGCCGAGTAGGAGATCTGGGAGGTGGCGGCGCCCATCACCGCCACGAACGAGGCGGTGTTGATGATCGAGCCCGACTTCTGCTCGAGCATGTAGGGCAGCGCCGCCTTGCAGCACAGGTAGACGCTGGTCAGGTTGACCTCCTGCACCAGCCGCCAGGCGTCCAGGTCGGTGTCGAGGATCGAGTCGTCCTGCGGCGGCGAGATGCCGGCGTTGTTGAACGCGATGTCGACCGAGCCGAAGGTGTCCTTGGCGCACGCGAAGAGCGCGTCGACCTCCTCCTTGGAGGTGACGTCGACGTGGCAGTAGGTCGCGACGTCGGTGCCGCCGAGCTCCTCGACGACGGCCGCGCCCCGGGTGTCGTCGATGTCGCCGATGACGACCTTCGCGCCCTCGGAGACGAAGCGGCGCGCGGTCGCCAGGCCGATGCCCGAGCAGCCGCCGGTGATGACGGCGACCTTGCCGTCGAGTCGTCCTGCCATGGTCGTGAGTGTCCTTTCCGAACGGGTGGTTCCGGGGTGGTGGGGTGGTCCGCCCGACGCCGGGGAGGCGTCAGTGGGCGATGAAGACGTTCTTCTCCTCGGTGAACGCGTGCGGGGCGTCCGGCCCGAGCTCGCGGCCGAGGCCGGACTGCTTGTAGCCACCGAACGGCGTCCAGTAGCGCACCGAGGAGTGGCTGTTGACCGAGAGGTTCCCGGTCTCGACGCCGCGGGCGACGCGCAGGGCGCGGCCGAGGTCGTTGGTGTAGATCGACCCGGAGAGGCCGTACTCGGTGTCGTTGGCGAGAGCGACCGCCTCGTCCTCGTCGTCGAAGGGCAGCACCGCGACGACGGGCCCGAAGATCTCCTCTCGCCACACCCGCTCGTCGGTGCTGCGGGACTCCACGACCGTCGGCGGCAGCCAGTAGCCCGGCCCGTCGGGGCAGGTGCCCTGGAA
>JAXLSP010000010.1:0-79693 GCA_046330515.1 Nocardioidaceae bacterium
CCATGTCCGCCACCCGCGACTTGGGGGCGGTGATGCCCGCATTGGCGACGACCGCCGTGATGGGACCGCGGGCGCCGGCCTCCTCGAAGACGCGGACGATGTCGGCCTCGTTGCCGGTGTCGCACGCCGTCGCCCAGGCGCTGCCGCCGCTCTCCTGGATCGAGCGGACCAGCTCCTCGGCCGTCTCACGCTCGGTGCGGTAGGTCAGGCACACGTTCCAGCCCGCCGCCGCGACCTCCCGAGCGGTCGCCGCCCCGATGCCACGGCTGCCACCCGTCACGATCGCCACGCCTCGGTCCGGCATCGCTCTCCCCTCCCCTGAGCACCCTGCTCGGCGCGAGCCTAGCCCGCGCAGGTCGCGCTCGGCCGGCCGGTCGACAGGCTGTCCGGCTGGGCCATCTGGCTAGGGTGGGAAGTCCTATGGCCATCCTGCGATTCTTCGCCATCTGCTCGCTCGACGGGTTCGTCGCGGACCGCTCGGGCCGCTTCGACTGGGCGGCTCCGGACGCCGAGGTGCACCGGTTCGTCAACGAGGCCGAGGCGCCGACCGGGACCTATCTCTATGGCCGGCGGATGTATGACGTCATGGCCGGCTGGGACATCGCCGACCCCACCCGCGGCCCGGAGTCGCAGGACTACGCCGCCATCTGGCAGGCGGCCGACAAGCTCGTCTTCTCGACGACGCTCGTCGAGGTGTGGACAGCCCGGACCCGGCTGGTGCGCCGCTTCGACCCGACCGTCATCCGCCAGCTCAAGGCCAACTCCGAGGCCGACCTCAGCGTGGGCGGCCCCACCCTCGCGGCCGAGATGCTGCGCGCCGACCTCGTCGACGAGATCCACCTGATCCTCGTCCCCACGATCGTGGGCGGCGGCCTCCCCGCACTGCCGGCAGACCTGCGGCTGTCCCTCGGGCTGCTCGACGAGCGTCGGTTCGGCAACGGCATGGTCTATGTCAGCTATGCCGTGCGAGGGTCGTCCACAGGTCGCGTCTGACGGGTGCCGCCGACGGCTCGGAGTCGCTAGGTTCGTCCCCGACGCGTCTCTCTCGGAAGGGGACCATGATGGGGGCGAGCCCGACGGCCGTGGCCGCGCTGCTCGCCGCCGCCCTCCTGTCGCTGGGCGGGTGCGGCGACGACGACCCCCCTCCCCCGCCACCCTCGTCCTCCACGCCGACCTCTCCCTCGCCCACCACGTCGAGTCCCACGTCGCAGGCGGAGTCGGCCGAGGAGTTCATCCGGCGGTGGGTCGACGAAGACATCAAGATGCAGAACTCCGGGGAGACGGTGGAGTTCCTCGCTATGACCTCAAAGTGCGGCCCCTGCAGCAAGCTGGCCCAGGCGGTGAACCGGTTCTACGCAGCTGGTGGGTACGTCAAGACGCAGGGCTGGGAAATCCTCTCAGTCGAAAGGCTGCCAGCCACGGCAGCGGGAACTCGACTGATGTTGGTGCGAGTCGACGGCCATCCAACCGAGTATCGCGAGTCCTCCGATGGACCAGTGAGAAGGTTGCCGGGGGGACGCACCCAGTTTCAGTTCACGCTCATCAAGTCCGAACAGTCATGGCTTGTCAGGGACTACGTCGAAGTGTCGTCATGATTCGGCCTCTGGTTGTCTGCGCGCTGACCATGTCGTTTCTCTTGCTGAATCAAGGCCACGCGAGCGCCGACGGCGAATGCGATTCGTCCAGTGGTCTCGAGGACGTCTACACCGAGTGCGTCTACAGCGCCGACGAGGTCCGTGCAGCGTTCAACTCCGATGCCACCTACCGCTGGAGCATCCAGCAGCGGTGCAAGGACGAGTCGCCGGACGGCGTGTGCTTCAACCCCGTGGACTGCGTGACCGAGGCGGGGACGCCGGGGACGCTCTACAACGTGTTCCGGACTCCGCTGCCCGCCGGCGACCGCGAGCTCTACGGCGTGGCCTGCCTGACCGCCGGAGAGGCCGGGTCGCTGGGGGCGATCACGCCGGCGCTGGTGTTCGCGGCGATGCAGCGGCTGACCTGGCCCCGGTCCGAGCTCACCATCCAGCCGCCGGACGGCGAGACCCTGGTGAACCTCGAGACCAACTTCTTCACGACCAACACCGAGCCGACGACCCAGGTGGTCACCCTGCTCGGGCAGCGGGTGGAGATCGAGGCGACGCCGTCGAGCTATGTCTGGCACTGGTCCGGTGCCGGCGAGGTGGGCGACGGGGAGGACGCCGGGAGCCTGGAGACCGACGGCCCCGGTGCGGCCTACCCCGACCTCGAGGTCACCCACACCTACCGCGACGGCGACGTGACGGTGCACCCGTGGGTGGACACGGTCTACTCGGGTCGCTATCGGGTGAACGGCGACGGGTGGACCGTCATCCCGCAGACCCTCACCGTGGAGGGCGACCCGGTCGAGCTGCGCGTCCTCGAGGCTCGCCCGGTCCTCGTCGGCTGAGGCGCACGCCCCATCCGTCACACCGGCTGCCCGATCCCTGCACTGGTTGGCCGAAACTTCGGCCAACCAGTGACGGTTTCCCCGCCTGAGCGGGGAAACCGCGCGGCCCCTAGGCCGAGCGCAGGCCCCCCTCGCTCCCCATGGCCTGGACCCGCTCGAGGGCGAGCCGGACGACCTTGGCGAGGTCCTCGACGGTGTCGGTCTGGTCGGTGACGTCGGAGCGGACGGCGCTGGTGGCGGTGCCGACGGCGACGGCGCGGGTGGTGACGTCCTCGAGGGTGCGGGCGACCCGGTCGGCGGTGCTGGTGACGGTCCGGGTGGTGGAGGCGATCTCGGCGGCGGAGGTGGCGGTGTCGGCGGCCAGGGTGCGGACCTCGTGGGCCACGACCCGGAAGCCGGCGCCGAGCTCGCCGACGCGGGCGGCCTCGATGTTGGCGTTGAGGGCCAGCATCTTGGTCTGCTCGGTGATCTGCTGGATGATCCCGACGATGCCGTAGACCTGCTGGAGCGTGCCGTTGAGCTCGCCGAGAGCCTCGTTGGCCGCGGCGGTGCCGGTGAGCACGTCGGCGGTGATCGCGTCGGTCGCCGCACTCCGGTCCCGGATGTCGTGGGCCCGGTCGAGCACCCGGGTGGCCTGGCCGAGGACGGCGGTCAGCTCGTCGACCACCGCGGCGACGGTCGCGTCGACCTGCTGCTGGGCCAGTGCGCGTGCCGACTCCTCGGCATGCTCCTGCATCCGGTGCTCCTCGAGGAGGCTCTGCTCGCGCTCGGCCTGGGCCCTCGACAGCTCGTCCACCGAGGACTCGATCGAGTCGAGCAGCGTGTTGATCGTGCCCGCGAGGGAGGCGATCTCGCCCCGTCCCGCGGCGTCGACGCGCAGGTGGTGGTCGCCGGACCCGATGATCTCCTCGGTGGTGCGCCGCAGCGGCTCGACCTGGTTGTGCAGCGAGCGCCGCACGAGGAGGTGCACGAGGAGCAGGAGCACGAGCAGGCAGCCGGCCATGAGGAGGAAGGTCTCGTTGGCGGTGCGCGAGTCGGTCGCGTGGATGGGCCGCTCGTGGGGGGAGCTCAGCACGACCTGCTGGTCGCCGAGTGCCGGCAGCACCATCCGTAGGTCGAGCGCGTCGGAGCCGGTGACCTCGGTGGTCGCCGCCAGCGTGCCCAGCTCGGTGCTCAGCTTCTCGACACCCGTGCCGCTGGTGGCGGGCACGGGGGCACCCGCGGGCGCGAGCCGCAGCGCCAGGCCGGTGGTCTCGGCGAGCTTGGCCACCGCGTCCGCGTCGAGCGCCCGCAGGAAGACCAGGCCGAAGGAGTGCCGGCCGGACGCGTCGGTCCTGCGCGAGGGGAAGCCGCAGTAGAGGTAGGGCACGTCGCCCGCGGTCACCAGGCCGCACTGGCCCGTGCCGCCGTCGGCGTCGAAGTCGACCATGCTGGTGAGCCGGTCGGCGCTGAGAGCGCTCGGCAGGTCGGTGTAGCGGTCCCCGTCGATGAGGCCTCCGACCCGGACGCTGCCGCTGTGGTCGATGCCGACCACGGCGTCGGCGTCCCCGATCGACTGGACGTCGGCGGGTGCGAACGCGGCGTCGAAGCCGGGCTCGCTGCCGGCGACGACGGCGTCGTAGGAGTCGTCCCAGATCGAGTTGGTGGCGCCGTACCCCTCGAGCAGCTTGGTCTCGTAGGACAGCGCCACGGCGATCCGGTGGGCGTCACCGGCGACGGTGGACGCCTCCAGGGAGTTGAAGGCGCTGCTGGCGATGAGCCGCTGCCCGACGATCGCCGCGAGCGCGACGAGCGCCATGGCCGCGATCAGCGGCGCCGATCTCGACGCGATGAGGCGTCGCAGCATGGGTCGTGCCCCCTCTCGCCGACCCCGGCCGAGAGACCCGGTCGGCACGGCGCTGACCGGACGGGGCTGGCTCACCTGTCCCATCGGCCGTGGGTCGGTCGACCTGAGCCCGCCCCGCGGCGGCCGTCGTCGGCCGTGGGGCGGTCAGAGCAGCGAGCCGGGATCCGGAGGCACGTCGACCGCCATCGCGGAGAGCGCCTCCAGCGGCACGACCTCCAGCGCCCGCTCGCTGGTCGACGCGAGCACCACGGGTGCGGCGACGCCGGCCGACCAGGACTGCAGCCACCGCACGGCGACCACGCACCACCGGTCTCCGGGCCGCAGGCCGGGGAACGACCACTCGGGCCTCGGGGTGAGGAGGTCGTTGCCGAGCTCGCGCTGGTGCTGGAGGAACTCGGCGGTCATCACGGCGCAGACCGCGTGCAGCCCGACGTCCTCGGGTCCGCAGGCGCAGCTGCCGTCGCGGTGGAACCCGGTCAGCGGGTCGGTGCCGCACACCTCCAGCGGCCCGCCGAGGACGTTGCGCTCGCTCATGGGCCCAGCCTGCCAGGCGCGGAGGTACGGCGGCCGTGCGCGACGGGGTCAGGACACCTCGGCGCGTCCCCACCAGCGCACGGTGAGCCAGCCGGCCACGGCTCCGGTCACGGGCACCAGCAGCACCTGCGCGGGCGCGAGGAGCGGCACGCCCTCGCCCCCGGCGACGGCCATCAACCCGGGCGCGGCATAGGGGAACCAGCCGCCCGTCCCGAACAGGACCGACACCTGGGCCGCCATGACGAGCAGGATCATCACGCCGATCGCCGGGAGGTGGCCCCGGCCCACGCTGGCGACCAGGCCCAGCGTCGTGGCCAGCAGCACCGTCAGCAGGCAGGCGGCGAGCAGCCGCCCCAGCCCCGGTAGCACGTCGGAGGCCGGCTCCGGACCCACGTCGGCGAGCACGCCGATCAGCCCGACGGCGAGGACCACCAGCAGCGACACCAGCGCGCCCCAGCCGATGAGCACGACCAGCTTGGCCGCGGCGATCGAGCGCCGGGAGACGGGGAGGGCGAACAGCGACGGGAAGGTGCGGTCGGCGAACTCGCGCCCGAAGACCCAGGCCGCCACCACGCCGGGACCGATGAACATCGTGACCGACACCAGCTGTCCGGCCAGGAAGAGATAGCCGGGCCACCCGTCGTCGACGACCAGTGCCTGGGCCTTGACCGAGGCCGCTCCGACGCCGCCCTTCTCGGCGACCGCCAGGAACCCCAGCACCAGCAGGGGCATCGGCACCACGAGCAGCCCGGTCGTGACCAGGGTGACCGGCGATCGCCGTACCTTGCGCCACTCCACCCAGATCGCGCGCCTCATGCCACGCCCTCCCCGAGCTCCTGCTCGACGGCGTTGACGAGGTCGAAGAACTGGACCTCGAGGTCGGTGCCGTCGGGGTCGAGGCCACCGACCACCCGGCCGCGGTGCAGGACGGTGATGATGTCGGCGACGCGGGCGAGCTGGTCGAGGTGATGGCTGGAGACGAGTACGGCGGCGCCGGCGGCGGCGGACTCGCGCAGCAGGTCCCGGATGAACACCACGCCCGAGGGGTCGAGGGCGTTCGCGGGCTCGTCGAGCACCAGCACGCTCGGCCGGTGGACGACCGCGGAGGCCAGCCCGAGCCGCTGCCGGTTGCCCAGCGAGAGCGTCCGCGACCTCCGGTCCATCCACCGGCCCAAGCCGAACCGGTCGGCCACGTCGGCGACGGCCCCCTCGACCTCGTCCCAGGGCAACCCGTGGAGGACGGCCGCCGCGGTGAGGTTCTCGCGGACGCTGAGCTCGGGGTAGGCGAACGGCGCCTCGATCAGCGCCCCCACGTGCGACCACACGCCGGGCCCGGCGCGCCCGACCTCGACGCCGAGGACCAGGGCCGTCCCGGCGTCGGGCCGGACCATGCCGAGCAGCAGGCGCATCAGGGTCGTCTTCCCCGCGCCGTTGAGCCCGACCAGGGCGTGGATCCGGCCAGCGTCGACGGAGAGGTCGACGCCGCGGACGGCCTGCTCGTCGCCGAAGGAGCGGCGCAGCCCGCGCGACTCGAGGACGGCCGCGCTCACGTCCGTGGCCTCGATGCGGGCGCCGGCTCCAGCACCGACAGGGCTCGGGCGACCCGGTCGCCGAGCGGCTCCTCCACGTCGGAGGCTCCCCAGTCCATGAGCGCGGACATCAGCCCGCCCAGGACCGCGCCGGCGGCGACCCGCGCCTCGAAGGGGTCGACGCCGGTCTCGACGAGCGCGTCCGCCACGACCCGCTCGGTGCGCAGCGTGTTCTGCCAGACCCGGGCCCAGATGGACGGGGACTCCGAGGCGATCCGCATCCGCAGCCGGGCCAGCCGCTCGTCCTCCCCCTCGACGGCCGCCCAGGCTCGGCCGAAACCCTCGACGACGCGGGCGACGGCCGGGAGGGCTGGGTCGGTCGCGGCCACGGCGCGCCCGATCGCCGGGTCGTAGGGGTCGTCGAGGACGACCGACTCCTTGGTCGGGAAGTGGCGGAAGAAGGTCATGTGCGAGACGCCGGCCGCCTCCGCGATCTCGGCGACGGTCACGCCGTCGAAGCCGCGCTCCGCGAACAGCCGTACGGCGGTCTCCTGCAACCGCTCCCGCGTGCGTTCGGCTCGCCCCATGCCCCGAATGTTAGTCACTAACATTCGAGGGTGACAACCCCCTGCAGGCTCAGGCGGGCGGGAAGGTGCGCTCCAGGACCTCGAGCACCTGCTGCCGGGCGTCGGCGTCGAGGGGGCCGTCGGCCCGCAGGTGGGCGCCGGTGACGTCCTCGTCGCCGACGACGTAGCCGTGGATGGTGGGGGCCACGACCCGCGGCAGCCGCGCGCCGAGGAAGCAGAGCATGCCGCCGACCGGCACGCCCAACGGCGAGAGTGCCTGGCTGACGGCGTGGAACTGCGTGTCCAGGGCCTTGACCAGGATGGTCTTGTCGCGCCCGCCGACGAGCAGCCGCTCGCGCTCGGACGCGTCGACCCCGGTGGCCCAGGCGACGTCGACGCGGTGGCCGTCGTAGGGCTTGGCGGTCACGACCCAGACGCCGGACGGAGCCACGGCCAGGTGCGGGATCTCGCCGTCGCCCCAGCGGTGGCTGATGCGGCGGTCGTGCAGGAACATGGCCTGGAAGCCGGCCGCCTCCTCGAGCGTCGCGGCGATGGTCCGCGCGGACTGCTCGCGGTCGGCGTCGCGGCGCTGACGCTCGCGAGCCAGCCAGATCTCGAGGTCGATCACCTCGCCGACGGTGCGCTGGTCGCCGTCCGGCTCTTGCTGACCGCCGGGCTGACGACGGTGCGGCTGAAGCATGGTTGACAAGGTGGACCCCCGAGTCCCGAGATGGATGGTGCCTTGTGGTCGTGCTGGTCGTTCTACTTATCAGACGGCACACCCGGGCAGAACCCACGCAGTGCGCAGGTAAAGCCTCCACTGGTCCAGTCCGGCCTTGTCCGCGCCGGCAAAGGCGCCCGCGAGAGGCAGCTCTCCCGCGGGCGCCCCGTGCCGGGCCGAGACGTCAGCTCACAGCCGGATCCTCACGAGGTTCCCGGCGGCGAACACGTCGGTGGAGGCGACCAGCGAGCCACGGCTGTACTCCAGGCCCGCCGGCGACGGCACCGACAGCAGGGGCCTGGCCCCGCCGCGGCCGATCACCGAGATCTGGTTGCCGAACAGCTCGGAGACATAGATGCGTCCGCGCGGGTCGACGGCGACGTTGGTCGCGCCGAGGAAGCCGCTCGCGACGACACCGCAGTGGCCCCGCCCCCAGCCGATCGCGTGCTTGCTGGCACGCCGGTCGTGGTGCCCGTGCAGCGTGATGCGGACCACCGAGCCGCGGGCACCCAGGCTCGCGTCCTCGGGACCGCCCGGCAGGAGGCTGGCGACCAGAGCACCGCGGCCGTCGTACTCCACGTCGGTCGGGACCGGCTCGAAGTTGAAGGTCGCACCGGCGACGCAGTCGGGCAGGCCCAGCCCCGCGGCCACCTCGGCCGAGACGACGGCCGGCTGCGGCTTGAAGACGTAGACCGGCTCGATGTCGCCGTTCCAGGCGACCTTGAGGATCGCGTTGACCCCCGCGTCCGCGACGAACCAGCCGCCCCGAGTCGGCAGCAGTGCGTAGGGGTGCGCGTCGACCTGTCCGCTGTAGGGCGCGAGCTGCATGTCCGGCGGCAGCTGGGCGATGCACTCGTCGGTCAGCCCCTGGAACCCATAGTGGTTGCCGGCGTCGGGGTTGTGGGCCGCCTCCCAGGCGGCGACGTCGGCGATCGTCCGCGTGGTGCCGTCGGGACGCCACACGTTGACCTGGGCGACGAGCGGCCCGCCGTCGAGACCGCTGCGGGTCGTGTAGGCGACGAGGCCGCGGCCGGCCGCCACACCGTCGACCCCGACCGGGTCCTGGGTCAGGTTGGTGACGCCGCCGTCCTGGTCGACGACGCTCAGCAGCGCCGCGAAGGACTGTCCGACGACGACGCGGCCGTCACGGGTGACGTCCAGCTGCAGCGGCCCGACCAGGCCGGTGGCGAGCTGCTCGGGATCGCCCACGGCTCCTGAGGCGGAGCCTGAGCCGTGGCCCCCGGCCACGGCGGGGAGCGCCCCGCCCACGGTGAGGGCCGTCGCCGCCGCAAGTGAGCTGAGGATGCGCAACGCTCGGGTCATGGAGAACCTCCGGGATCGACACCACTCGGGTGGTGGCCCGCGCCCCTGGTCGGCCGCGGGACTTTGCCTTCCTGGAGGTGAGCATGCTCGCCCGGCGGGCGGCGCGCCAGAGGTAAGGCTTGCCTTGTTTGTGCGCTACACCCTTCCGGGTGGAACCGTCCCGCCGGTCACAATGGGTCGGTCGCCACGCCCCAGGAGGCCCCATGTCATCGCTCCCCCGCCTCGCCGTCACCGGCGCGACCGGTGCACTCGGCGGCCTCGTCGCGCGGTCGCTCGCCGACCTCGGCCTGGAGCAGCGCCTGCTCGTGCGGGACGTCGCCCGCGCCCCCGACCTGCCCGGCGCCGTCCCGGTGTCCATGACGTACGGCGACGCGGTCGCCGCGCGGGAGGCGCTCGTCGGCGCCGACACGCTCTTCATGGTGTCCGCGGCCGAGGCCGCCGACCGCGTCGACCAGCACCGCACGCTGGTCGACGCGGCGGCCGCGGCCGGGGTGCGGCACGTCGTCTACACGTCGTTCTTCGCAGCCGCGCCCGACTGCGTGTTCACCCTGGGCCGCGACCACTTCGCGACCGAGCAGCACCTGCGCTCCTCGGGGATGGCCTTCACGTTCCTGCGCGACAACTTCTACCTCGACCTGCTCCCCCTGTTCGCCGACGAGGAGGGCGTGCTCCGCGGGCCGGCCGGCGACGGGCGCGTCTCGGCCGTGGCTCGTGCCGACATCACCCGGGTGGCGGTCGCCGTCCTCCTCGACCGCGGCGCGCACGCCGGAGCGTCGTACGACCTGACCGGCCGGGAGGCCCTCTCCCTCACCGAGCTCGCCGAGACGGTGACCGTCGAGACCGGTCGGCGCCTCGTGTTCCACGACGAGACCATCGAGGAGGCCTATGCGTCGCGGCGCCGCTGGCCCGCCGAGCAGTGGCAGTACGACGCCTGGGTGTCGACCTACACCGCCATCGCCAGCGGCGAGGTCGCGCCGATCAGCGACGACGTCGAACGGGTCACCGGCCAGGCCCCGATGACGCTCGTGGAGCTGCTGCGCTCCCAGGCCTGAGCCGACCCCCGGACATGCCACTGGTGGGCACGCGGCCCCAGCGCGGGACGGCGTACCCACCAGCAACGGTTCGGCTGACGGAGAAAGGTCAGTGCTCGATCACGAGGCGACGTGGGCCGACTCGTGCTCGCGGATGTGTCAGGAGACGATCTCGTCGTGCGGCGCGGCGACCGAGACGGTCAGCTCGGGGCTGCCCACGAGGCCGGTGACGACCAGGTGGTAGGTCCCGCCGACCGGCACGTCGGCCGTCGCACCGGCGAGAGCCGGGCCGCCGCCAGGGGCGAACAGCGCGGCGTCCCGGCCCACGAGCGGGGCGAGGTCGACGAAGAACGGCGTGTCGGGCGTCGCGGTGATGTCGATGACAGCGACCGCGTGGGGGTCCGGCAGGGCCACCGTCAGGTCGGCACCCAGCACGGCCTCGGCCGTGACGGTCGTCAGCACCTCGGCGGTGTTGTCGGGCTGGTAGAGCCGCAGCAGGTAGTCGCCGTTGCTCGGCAGCTCGAACACGTCGGTGCCCTGCGGGGTGCTCAGCCACGGAGCGACCCGGCCGTCGGGGCCGAGCAGCTCGCCACCGGTCGCCAGGTCGGGCAGCGACACGTGGACGCCGGCCTCGCCGGCGAAGGACAGCTCGACCGCCTGGAAGGGCAGCCGGCCGGACACGTCCACCACGGCACCGATCTCCGCGCTGCGGCGCACCGGGGTCGAGGCCCACACCGTCACCGGCGTCGGCTTCGCGACGACCAGGTGCAGGGTGTAGGTCGCGTCGTCGGTCGCCGCGAACTGCACGGTCTGGTTGGCGGCGGTCGCCGCCCCGTCCGCGAGGTCGACCTTGGCGCCGGTGCCGTCGACGACGGTGACGCGGCTGATGTCGCGGTCGACGTTGGAGGTCGCGGCCAGCGTGACGCTCACGAAGTCGCCGGCGTGCGCCGCGACCTCGACGGTGACGCGGGTGCCGACCGGGTCGATCGGCAGGCCGTCGACGTCGTTGAGCTCGGCCACGAAGGGCAGCTCCTCCGGCGTCGTCGCCAGCGCGACCACCTGCTGGTCACCCGAGCCCACCAGGCCGCGCACGGCCATGCCGGGTGTCGGCAGCTGGGCCACGTTCCCGCGGAACCGGCCGTCCACGACCTTGACGAATCCGCCCTCGGTCCACAGACCGTTGCGGCGCACCTGCAGGTGCACCTTGCGGGCGGTGGTGACCGTGGTCCGGCCGGTCGCCTCCAGGCGCCGGAGACCGGAGCCGGTCTCGCGCCAGGCGAGACCGAGGGTCACCTTGCGGGAGCTGAGTCCCTTCTCTGACTGGGACGCCGTGAGAGACGACGTCGATGCCGTGGTGGAAACGGCGGATGCTGCGTGGGCAGGGGAGATCCCCAGCCCGAAAGATGAAACCCCCACAGCAAAAATAAGCAACACAAAGCGGCGCACGATGGCCTCCTCGCCCCGAGATTGAGCTTCCTTGCTCGCGCACCTAGAACGCTGTCACTCCTTACTTTTACTTGAGGGGAATCAGTGAAATCATGCAGATGTCCTAGACCAGTCAGGGTTGCCTGGCCGTTGTCCCGTGCACCACACGGGCCGGCGCGACAGCGAGAAAAACGCCCGCCACCAGGCAAAACGCGGCACCGACCACCGGCCCGAGCACCGACGACTGGCGATAGACCGGCAACAGGACCAGCGGCGCGACGGCCCCGCCCAGGAACTGGCAGGCCAGCATCAGCGAGGCGGCGCCACCCCGGTTCTCCGGCGTGCTGCGGACCGCCAGCGCATTCACGGTGATGCGGGCGGCCAGCCCGGCGACGCCGCCGAGCGCGAACGCGAGAACCAGGAAAGGGAGCCGCGGAGAAAGGCCGATGGATATCGATGCCGTCGCCAACAACGCATATCCGAGAACGCCGAAACGGCGTGGCCCCAGCCCGTCGAGCTGCCGGCCCACGACCCGCCCGGCCAGCAGGCCGGCGGCCCCGAACGTCGCGACGACGACGCCGCGCCACGCGGGGCTCAGCCCGAACCGGTCGGCAGCGATCAGTGCGCCCTGCAGTGTCACCCCGACGGTCGTCAGGTAGGCCAGGAAGGCGATCCCGCAGGCGAACGCGAGGCGCGGGTTGGCCAGCGACCGCCATCCGCCACCGGGGGCGCCGTCCTTCTCGCGCACGGCGTCCGGTGGGGGCTGGGTGGCCAGCGCCAGGGACGCGACGACGCTGACGACGAAGGCCCACCGCCAGTCCACGGCCGCGGCGAGGCCGCCGACCACGGGGGCGAAGGTCAGGCCCGCCGCCTGGAGGCTGCCGAACAGCCCGAGCGCCCGACCCAGCCGCTCCGGCGGCGTGAGGTCGGTGAGCGCTGCCAGCAGGACCGGGGTCGTGAACGCGTTGGCGATGCCCTGCGCACCGCGGCCGGCCATGAAGAGCAGCGCCTGGGGCGCGACCGCGCAGGCGAGCGACGCGAGCGCATAGGCGACGTACGCCGACCGCACCGTGCGGCGCCTCCCCCATCGCTCGGCCAGCGTCCCCGAGAACACCATGAACGCCGCGAACGGCACCATGTAGACCGTCAGGCTCGAGGCCGCGACCGCGAGCGACGTGTCCAGGCCGTCGCGCAGCTCGGGCAGCATCGGGGTGACGACGCCGCCGCCGAACGGGCCGAGGAAACCACCGACATAGAGCGACAGCAGCCGCGCACGCGCGGGCGTCTCGGCGGCTGGCACGCGCGTCAGGATAGGCCGACAGCCATTGGCTCGGTGGAGCCGTCCCGCCGCCACGAGGCCGACGGCACCTCCGGTCCGCCGCGGGGGGCTACCAGGCGTAGGCCTCCGGCGCGGGCTTGGCGCCGTGTGGGCCCGGCGGCGGGAACAGCTCGTCGAGCGCCTCGAGGGTCTCCTCGGAGAGCTCGATCTCCAGTGCCCGCAGGGTCCCGTCGAGCTGCTCCTGGGTCCGCGGACCCACGATGGGGGCGGTCACGCCCTCGCGGGAGAGCAGCCAGGCCAGCCCGACGTGGGCCGGGTCCTCGCCGAGGTCGGCGCAGAGCTTCTCCCACTCCTCGATGGTGTCGCGGTGCTCCTCGAGGCCCTCCGACGAGCGACCCTTGCCGGACCGGGAGCCGCCGCCGTCGCGCTCCTTGCGCAGCGCGCCGGACAGCAGGCCGCCGTGCAGCGGCGACCACGGGATCACGCCGAGGCCGTAGTGCAAGGCCGCCGGCAGGACCTCGAGCTCGATCCACCGGGTGAGCAGGTTGTAGATCGACTGCTCGCTCACGAGGCCGAGGAAGTGCCGCGACCGCGCGGCCTCGGATGCCTGGGCGATGTGCCAGCCCGCGAAGTTGGACGAGCCGACATAGAGGATCTTGCCCTGCGCCCGCAGGGTCTCCATGGCCTCCCAGATCTCGTCCCACGGCGTGTTCCGGTCGACGTGGTGCATCTGGTAGAGGTCGATGTAGTCGGTCTGCAGCCGCTTGAGCGACGCGTCGCAGGCGCGCCGGATGTTGAGCGCCGACAGGTAGGTGTCGTTGGGCCAGTCGCTCATCGAGCCATAGAGCTTGGTCGCGATCACCGTCTTGTCGCGCCGGCCACCGCCCTGCGCGAACCACCGGCCGATGATCTGCTCGGTGATCCCCTCGCCCTGCTGCCACCCATAGACGTTGGCGGTGTCGAAGAAGTTGATGCCGTGCTCGTGGGCACGGTCCATGATCGCGTGGCTGTCCTCCTCCGAGGTCTCGGGCCCGAAGTTCATGGTGCCGAGGCAGAGGCGGCTGACCGACAGCCCGCTGCGGCCGAGGTGGGTGTAGTCCATGCCGCGAGCGTACGACGGCCGCGAAGCGGCGCGCCGTGGGGCCGTCGCCCCCGACGAGCGGACTGCTCAGGCGCCGACGGTGATGGGGATCCGCCGCGCCCCGAACACGTCGGCACGCACGTCGAAGCGACCGGGCAGCACCGTGCCGCACTGACGGCAGGCGCCCTCGGCGGTGAGCCGGTAGGCCAGCACCTCGTAGCGGTCGCGCTCGATGACGGCGTTGCCACAGCCGAGGCACCGGGTCACCTCGCCCAGCGGGTGGGTGAGGTTGCCGGTGTAGACGAACTGCATGCCCTCCTCGATCGCGATCTCGCGGGCCCGCACCAACGTGCGCAGTGGCGTCGGGGGCACGTCGCGCATGCGGTGGTCGGGGTGGAACGCCGTGAAGTGGTGCGGCACGTCCGGCCCGAGCTCGGCCACGATCCAGCGGCACATCGCGCGCAGCTCGTCGTCGGAGTCGTTGTGCCCGGGGATGAGCAGGGTCGTGAGCTCCAGCCAGACGTCGGTCTCCTGGCGGAGATAGACGAGGGTGTCGAGCACGGGGCGCAGCCGGGCACCGGTGATGAACTGGTAGAAGCTGTCGCTGAAGCCCTTGAGGTCGACGTTGGCCGCGTCGATGGCGGCGAAGAAGTCGCGCCGGGCCTCGGGGTTGACATAGCCCGCGGTCACCGCGACCGTCCGCAGCCCGCGCTCGTGGCACTCCTCGGCGACGTCGAGGGCGTACTCCGCGAAGATCACCGGGTCGTTGTAGGTGAAGGCCACGCTGCGGCAGCGCCAGGCCTCGGCCGCCTTGGCGATGCCATGCGGCGAGGCGCGGTCCATGAGCCGGTCCATCTCGCGGGACTTGGAGATGTCCCAGTTCTGGCAGAACTTGCAGCCGAGGTTGCAGCCGGCGGTGCCGAACGACAGCACGCTGCTGCCCGGGTAGAAGTGGTGCAGCGGCTTCTTCTCGATGGGGTCGATGCAGAAGCCGGAGGAGCGTCCGTAGGTCGCCAGCAGCATCCGCCCGCCCTGGCGCTGCCGCACGAAGCAGAAGCCGCGCTGCCCGTCACGCAGCCGGCACTCGCGCGGACACAGGTCGCACTGGATGCGTCCGTCGTCGAGCAGGTGCCAGTAGCGCGCCGGGTGCGGTGACGTCGGGCCACCGGTGGTGGCGACCGGGTCGGTGGGGCGGACGTCGTGGCTCATGGTCGCTCCTCCTCGTGGAACGCCGTCACGGTGTAGCGGCGCAGGGACAGGTCGTCGCTCCAGAAGGTCGGCGGCAGGCCGAGCTTGACCTTGAGGTGCGCGAGGAACTCGGCGGGGTCGCTCAGCCGCTCCCAGACCTGGGGCAGGAACGTGGCCCGACGGCCGGCGAAGAGCAGGACGACGCCGTCCACACCGGGACGGAGCCGCGCGCGGGCGTCGGCCTCGTCGGTGACGGGGAACGCGACGCTGGGCCCGAGCACCGACACCTCGATGCGGGTCTCGGCCAGCTCGGCGCGGGTCAGCTGCGGGAAGCGGCGGTCGCGGACGGCCGCGGCGACGGCGTTGTCGCGGACGTCGTCGAGCAGCGGGCGCCGCGGCTCGGTGGACCCGATGCAGCCGTGCAGGAGTCCCCGCGTGGTCAGGGTGACGAAGCAGCAGCCGGGCGCGCGCAGCCAGGGTGCCGAGTCGTCGGCCGGCACCCGGTCGCCGAAGGCCTCCGCGATGGCGGCCCGTGCCAGCGGCAGCAGGACGGCGCCCGCGTCGGGGGGCAGCCCGTCGGCCGCCGCCGGGAGGTCAGGCCGCAGTGGGCTCGGTGAAGGCGATCGCCGCATAGCCCACCACCCTTCGTCGGTCGCCGGCGGTGTCGCCGGAGCTGCACCGCCCGAGGAGGACGGGCTTCATGCCGCGCCGGCGGGCGGCGACCAGGAGCCCGTTGACCGGGGTCGCGCCACAGGCCTGCTCGTGGCTGAGGGTCGCGTCGAGACGGAGGACCTGGTCGACGGTCGCGCAGTCGACCGCCTCCGCGTCGTCGTAGGGCAGGTAGTGCGACAGGTCGGAGCTGACCACGACCACTGTCTCGGGCCCGCCCCACAGGGCGTCGAGCACGTCGGCGACCTCGGCCGCGCCCACCGTGCCGACGGCCAGCGGCACCAGGACGGGGTCGTCCAGGACGGTCTGGAGGAACGGCACGTGCACCTCGAGGGAGTGCTCGTGGGCGTGGACGGCGGCGCTCACGAGCAGCTGGGGCAGGCCCAGGGCCTCCGGCAGGACCCGCTCCACCGCGACCTGCCCCAGCGGAGTCTCGAACGCGTCGGCGTCGGGCAGTGCCAGCCCGGCGACCGCGACCCGATGGGTCGGGCCGAGCAGCACCACCCGGCGGACGGTCGGCCGCGCCCGTTCGAGCAGCGCATAGCCGAGCGCGGCGGTGGGCCCGGAGTAGACATAGCCGGCGTGCGGGAGCAGGAGTGCCTTGGGTGACCCGGCGGCGGGCTCGACCGAGGAGCGGGCCTCGTCGAGCAGCTGCCCGACGGTCCTTGTCAGCTCCGAGGGCTGTCCCGGATAGAACGACCCGGCCACGGCCGGGGGCCGTACCGTCACCCTCCCAGTGTGCTCCCCCACACCGCTCGTGGAAAGTGAAATCACCGCCTGCCCGGGCCAGCGTGACCCGTCAGACATCCACGACCCCCTGCGGCGCCACTAGCGTGGTCGGGAGGAGGGGACGAGCGACATGGGAGACAGCAGGAACCGCGGCCGTTCGGCGCCGGCGACGGCCGGCAACGCGATCTACGGCCTGGGCATCTTCGGGGCCTGGGTCTGGTTCTGGACGCAGGCGTCGGGCTTCTGGGAGCACCTCTTCGCCATCCTCGAGGGCTTCTTCTGGCCGGCGTTCGTCGTCTACTACCTGCTCGAGCGCCTCGCTGGTTGAGGTGCGAGCAGCCGCGCTGGTTGAGGTGCGAGCGAAGCGAGCCTCGAAACCAAGCCGGTCAGCACATTGCGCTGAAAACGGAGCCGTCCTCAGACGCGCCGGGTGTCGTAGGCCCACATCGCGATCTCGACGCGGTTGCGCGCACCGAGCTTGGTGAGCAGCGACGCCACGTGCGTCTTGACCGTGCTCAGGCCGATGTAGAGCTCGGCCGCGATCTCCGCGTTGGTGCGGCCGCGGGCGACGAGCGCCAGCACCTGCTCCTCGCGGTCGGTGAGCGGCTCGATCGGCTGCGCGGGCTCGTCGGGGGTGCCCTGCTCGGCGAAGGTGGCGAGCAGGCGCCGGGTCACGTTGGGCGCGATGAGCGCGTCGCCGCGTGCCGCGGCGTGGATCGCCTGGACCAGCAGGTCGGGTCCGGCGTCCTTGAGCAGGAAGCCGCGGGCGCCGGCGCGCAGGGCGCCGAGGACGTACTCGTCGAGGTCGAAGGTCGTGATCACGACGACGGCCATCGGGTCGACGGCCTCGGGCCCCGCGAGGCGGCGGGTGACCTCGACGCCGTCGAGGCCCGGCATCCGGATGTCGACCAGGAGCACGTCGGGCCGCAGCCTCCGGGCGGTGTCGACGGCGGCCAGCCCGTCGGCGGCCTGGCCGACGACGTCGATGTCGGGCTGTGCGTCCAGGATCATCGCGAGCCCGGTCCGCACGAGGTCCTGGTCGTCGGCGACGACGACGCGGATGGTCATGCCGTCACCTCGACCGGCAGGGCGGCCTCGACGGCCCAGCCACCGCCGGGGGCGGGCCCGGCGTGCAGGGTGCCGCCGAGCAGCTGAGCGCGCTCGGCCATGCCGACCAGCCCGAAGCCCGGTGCGGCGGGCAGCGCTCCGGAGGCGCGGCCGTCGTCGGCGACGCGGAGCAGCACGCGGCCGTTGTCGCGGCGTACGTCGATGGCGACCCGCGTCGCGTCGTGGGCGTGCCGCAGGGCGTTGGTGAGCGACTCCTGGGCGAGCCGGTAGACGGCGGCGTCCAGGGTCCGCGGCAGCTCGGTGAGGTCTCCGTCCAGCCGGACCTCGACGACCGGGGCGGCGTCCCGGCGCGCGAGCGCCGGCAGGTCGGCGACGCCGGGCTGCGGCGCGTAGTCGGCCTCGGTGCCCTCGCGCAGCACCCGCACCATGGCGCGCATCTCGGTCAGCGCGCGGCTCGCCTCGGCCTCGATCGCGGCGAGCACCTCGACCGAGGCCTCGGGCCTGGCGGCGGCGACGACCCGACCGGCCTGCGCCTGCACGGCGATGGCCGAGACGTGGTGGGCGACGGTGTCGTGCAGCTCGCGGGCGAGCCCGACCCGCTCCTCGTTGCGGAGCTCGGCGAGCTGCCGGTTCCACACGTCGGCCCGCACGCGGAAGGCCGTGGCGAGCGCGACGAAGCAGAGCAGGAAGACCGCGCCGCCGATGACGTCGGCCCACACGGTGAAGGAGGCGACCATGCCGAGGGCGACGGCGACGGTGATGAAGCCGAGCCCGAGCACGATCTCCCTGCCCGACCCCCAGCGCACCAGGGCATAGAGGAGGAGGACGATCAGGATCATCGAGTAGAGGCCGATGTCGCCGGCGCCGGTGACCAGCTGGATGGTCGACAGCATCATGGCGACGCCGAAGGCGATGACGGCGCAGACCAGCGGGTGGCTGCGGCGCCACATCAGGAGCAGCGGGAACCCGAGCCCGATCACGATGGCGAGGGGACGCCAGGCGATGTCCGGCCGCGCCACCGCCTCGAACACGGCGGCGGCCTCGAACCCTGACAGCAGCACCCAGTCCAGCCAGGTGCGGTCCGGCGCGCCGGCGGCGCGCGGCTCGCGCCAGATCGAGCGCCGGCCGTCGTTCCTCACGCCTCCAGCGTAGGGAATCGCGACCCGCGGCGGACCAGCCGAAAGGAGGACCCCGGATCCGCCCCGAGGGGGAACCAGGTCCGGCCTCCGCGCCGATCCGGACGAGGGGTCCGCGGGACGAGCGTGGGAGCTGCGGGCACCAAGCCCGCTCCCCCGAACCAGGAGCCCGTCATGTCACATCTCCTCTACCGTTGGGGCCGCTGGGCGGCCCGCCGTCCCTGGGTCGCGATCGGCGTCTGGCTCGCCCTCGCCGTCGCGGTCACCGCGGCCTCCTCGACCGTCGGGCACGCGCTCGACGACACCATGTCCACGCCGGGCAGCGACTCACAGGCCGCGATCGACCTGCTCGAGAGCGCCGACACCGGCGCCGGCGGCCTGACGTCGTACGTCGTCGCGACGCCACGCGACGCCGGGGACAGCTTCTTCACGTCCGCGACCGCGCGCGCCGACCTCGCCTCCCTCGAGAGCTCCCTCACCGGGCTGCCCGACCTGCTCGGCGCGACCGACCCCGCCGGGGTCCTCGCCCAGGACCGCCAGGCCGCCGTCGACGCGCAGATGGTGTCGCCGGACGGGCGGGTCGCGCTGGTCCGCCTGCAGTACCCCCCGATCGACGAGACCGACAAGGAGGCGCTGGCCGGCCTCAAGGCCGCCCTCGCCGACGCCAGGTCGGGTTCCTCGCTGAGCATCGAGGCGGGAGGTGACCTCTTCTTCACCTTCGAGGAGGCGCCGATGAGCGCCTACGAGGCGGTCGGCGTCGTCGCCGCGCTGGTGATCCTCCTCGTCGCCTTCGGCTCCGTCGTCGCCGCCGGGCTGCCGCTGGTGATCGGCCTGTTCGCGCTGCTGGTCGGCACGAGCGCCCTCTCGCTCGTCGCCTACGGCGTGGACATCCCCGTGTGGGCACCGGTGATGGCCTCGATGGTGGGCCTCGGCGCAGGCATCGACTACGCCCTGTTCCTGGTGACCCGGCACCGCGAGTACCTCGCCGCCGGCCTGACCGTCACCGAGTCCGTGGGCCGCTCCGTGGCCACGGCCGGGCAGTCCGTCGTCTTCGCCGGCGGGACCGTCGTCGTCGCCATCCTCGGCCTGGCCTTCGCCGGGCTGCCCTTCGTGGCGGCCGGCGGGATCGGCATCTCCGTCGTCGTCCTCGTGATGGTGCTCGCCGCGATCACCCTGCTGCCGGCCCTGCTCGGACTGGCCGGGCCGCACATCGAGCGGCGGCACCGCTTCGCCCGTCGGCCCGCCCGGACGCGGACGCGCACCGGCGCGACCCAGCGCTGGACGCGGTGGGGCCAGCACGTCACCCGCCACCCGGTGGCCTACCTCGTCGGTGGGACGGCGCTGCTGCTGGCGATGGCCGCTCCGGCCACCGCCCTGCGGCTCGGCATGCCCGACGAGGGCAGCTATCCCGAGGCCCGCACCGAGCGTCGCGCCTATGACCTCATCGCCGACGGCTTCGGCCCCGGCGCGATCAGCCCGATCGTGATCGCCGTCGACACCGCGGGCGACGGGTCGGCGCCCGACCGGCTCGCGACCGCCGTCGCGCAGGACTCCGGCATCGTCTCGGCGCGGGCGCTCCCCGCCGAGGACGGCTCGGACGTCGCGGTGGTGCTCGCCCAGGCGACCACCACGCCGCAGGACGCACAGACCCGGCAGACCCTCGACCGGCTGCGGGACGAGGTCGTGCCGAGCGCGCTCGAGGGCAGCGATGTCACCGCCCACGTCGGCGGCTACACCGCGGTGATGACCGACATGAGCAGCCGCGTGCAGGACCGGCTGCCGGTGTTCCTGACCGCCGTCGTGCTGCTGTCGTTCCTCCTGCTGGTGGTGCTGTTCCGCTCGATCGCCGTGCCCATCAAGGCCGCGGTCCTCAACCTGCTGAGCGTCGGAGCGGCCTATGGCGTGCTGGTCATGGTCTTCCAGTGGGGATGGGCCAAGGACCTCATCGGGCTGGAGTCGACCGTGCCGATCATCTCCTTCATCCCGCTGTTCATGTTCGCGATCCTCTTCGGGCTCTCGATGGACTACGAGGTGTTCCTGCTGTCGCGCATCCGCGAGGAGTTCCTCCGCACCGGCGACAGCGACCACGCGGTCGTGCACGGCATCGGCGTGACGGCACGGACGATCTCGGCCGGCGCGGCGATCATGGTCTGCGTCTTCAGCGGCTTCATCACCGGCAGCGACCCGACGATGAAGATGCTCGGCCTGGGGCTCGCCACCGCGGTCCTGGTCGACGCGACGGTGGTCCGCCTGGTGCTCGTGCCGGCGACCATGCGGCTGCTGGGCCGGGCCAACTGGTGGCTGCCCGCGTGGCTCGACCGGCTGCTCCCGTCCTTCGACCACGACCGGCTCCCCGAGCCCGAGCGTGAGCCGGTGCGCGAGCCGCAGGTGGTCGGCGTCGCCTGAGCCGTCGGGCCGCACGCCGTGCGGCCGCGCCTCGAGTCGTCGTGGGTCAGGACAAGGCGTTCTGGCCCACGACGTCGGCATACCACCGCGCGGAGTCCTTGACCGTCCGCCGCTGGGTCTCGAAGTCGACGTGGACGACGCCGAACCGCATGCGGTAGCCCCAGGCCCACTCGAAGTTGTCGAGGAGGGTCCACAGGTAGTAGCCGCGGACGTCGGCGCCACGGTCGATCGCGTCCAGCACGGCACCGAGGTGGCTGCGAAGGTAGTCGATGCGCTGCCGGTCGTGCACGGCGCGACCGCCCGCCCCGTCGGACACGACCTCGTCGAAGCCCGCGATGCCGTTCTCGGTCACCATCGTCGGCACGCCATAGTCGCGGTGCACCCGCACGAGCAGGTCGGTCAGCCCGGACGGGACGATCGGCCAGTCCATGACGGTGTGCTCGCCGGGGATGTCGGTCCCGCTCGCCCGGTCGGTGCCCGGGAAGCCGTGCCGGCCGTCGTAGGCCGCGATGCGGGCCGGGTTGTAGAAGTTGATGCCCAGGAAGTCGATCGGCGCGCAGATCTCGGCCAGGTCCCCGTCGCGGACGAAGGACCAGTCGGTCAGGTGCCGGGTCTGCTCCATCAGCTCCTCGGGATAGCTGCCCCGCAGCATGGGGTCGAAGAAGATCCGGTTGGCGACGAGGTCGACGTGCTCGGCGGCGGCAACGTCCGCGGGGTCGTCGGACGCCGGGACGGCCTGCATCGGGTTGAGGGTCACCGAGACGCCGGCGGACGCCGGCAGCAGCGAGCGCAGCGCGGTCGCGGCCCGGCCGTGGGCGAGGTTGAGGTGGTGGGCCACGGGGTAGGCCAGGCTCGGCTCCCGCCGCCCGGGCGCGTGCTCGCCGGTGGCATAGCCGAGGTAGGCCGAGCACCACGGCTCGTTGAGCGTGGTGACCGCGCCCAGCCGGTCGCCCAGCTCCTTGCCGACGACCACGGCATAGTCGGCGAACCGGTCGGCGATGTCACGGTCCAGCCAGCCCCCTCCTGCGCCGTCGTCGAGCGCCTGCGGCAGGTCCCAGTGGTAGAGCGTGGCCAGCGGCCTGATGCCCCGCTCGAGCAGCCCGTCGGCCAGTCGCTTGTAGAAGTCCAGCCCGGCCTGGTTGACGGTGCGCCCGTCGGGCATGACCCGTGGCCAGGCGATGGAGAACCGGTAGGCCGGGACGCCCAGGTCCCGCATCAGGTCCAGGTCCTCGGGCCACCGGTGGTAGTGGTCGCAGGCCACGTCGCCGTGGTCGCCGTTCGCGACGGCGCCGGGCGTGTGCGAGAAGGTGTCCCAGATGCTGGGGAGGCGGCCGTCGGCGTCGACGGCGCCCTCGATCTGGTAGGACGCCGTGGCGACCCCCCACACGAAGCCGGGTGGGAACGGGCGCGCGCTGGCCTGGTCGGTTGTCATCCCTTGACCGCTCCTTGCATGATGCCGCCGACGATCTGGCGGCCGAGAAGTGCGAAGACGACCAGCACGGGCACGGTGCCATAGAGCGTGCCGGCCATGATGATCGACTGTTGGGGCGCGTATCCCGTGGCCAGGCTCTGGAACGACACCTGCACGGTGGGGTTCTGCGAGCTGAGCACGATGATCGGCCAGAAGAAGTCGTTCCAGGACATGAGGAACGTGAGCATGCCGAGCACCGCCATGGCGGGGCGGACGGCGGGCACGACGATCGCCCAGAAGATCCGGAACGTGCCGGCGCCGTCGATGTAGCCGGCCTCGATGAGCTCGTCGGGTACGGCGCTCGCGACGTACTGCCGCATGAAGAAGACACCGAACGCGGTCACCAGGCTGGGCAGGATCACCGCGCCGAGGTGGTTGGCCAGGCCGAGCTTGGCCATCATGATGTAGAGCGGGATCACGCCCATCTGCATCGGGACCATCATCGTGCCGACGCAGATGCCCAGCAGCAGGTTGGAGCCGCGGAACCGCAGCTTGGCGAAGGCGAAGCCGGCGAGCGTGCAGAGGGCGACCGTACCGAGGGTGACCGAGCCCGAGACCAGCACCGAGTTGACCAGGCCCTTGTTGAGGGGCGCGAGCTCGAGGGCCTTCTTGAGGTTGCCGAACAGCGAGCTGTTGGGCAGCCACGGGCGGTCGGTCGACGCCATCTCGGCGTTGGTGTGCGACGCCATGACGATCGTGTAGTAGAGCGGGAAGATCGACACGAGGGTGACCAGGCCGACGAGCAGGTAGGTCACCCAGGACGCGTCCATCTGCTTCCCGCCGCGCTTGCGGTGCCACCTCGTGACGGGGCCGCCGGCGGTCTCCGCGTCGACGGTGACGGGGATCTGGTTGAGGGTCATCGCCCGCTCCTCTCGCGACGGCGGGCCAGGAAGAGGTTGAGCCCGACGGCGAGCAGGATGATGACGAACATCGTCCACGCCGTGGCCGAGGCCAGCCCGAGGCGGTCGTTGGTCCAGCCCTGCTGGTACATCAGGAGCCCGAGCGTCTGGTACTGGCCGCGAGTGCCCCCGTCGGGAAGCCCGTGGTGGTAGAGCAGCGGCTCGCCGAAGAGCTGGGCCGCACCGATCGTCGAGACCACGATCGTGAAGAGGATGGTCGGCCGGATGCCGGGGATCGTGACGTACCAGAACTGCTTCCACTTGTTGGCGCCGTCCATCGCCGCGGACTCATAGAGCGTGTAGTCCACGGCCTGCATGGCGGCGAGGTAGATCAGCGCGTTGTAGCCGGTCCAGCGCCAGGTGACGATGACCGAGACGGCGACCTGGGCCGGCCACTTGGAGTCCTGCCAGTCGACGGCCGGCAGGTGCGCCAGGTCCATCGCCCAGTTGACGAGGCCGAGCTTGGGGTCGAACAGCTCGAGGAAGATGACGGTCGCCGCGGCGAGACTGGTCGCGTAGGGCATCAGGATCGCCACCCGGAAGAACGTGCGGCCCTTCATCCGGTAGTTGAGCAGGTGGGCGATCCCGAGCGCGAGGCACAGCTGCGGGACGGTGGAGATGATCCCGATGGTCAGGGTGTTGCGGAACGCGTTCCAGAAGAAGTCGTTGGTGAACAAGTTCCGGTAGTTGTCGAGCCCGATGAAGCTCGACTCGTGGTAGGTCGACAGCCGGGTGTCGTGCAGCGAGACCCAGGCGGTGTTGAGCCAGGGATAGACGCTGAACGCGGCGAACACCACGAAGAACGGCAGGACGTAGAGATAGGCGACGCGCGCCCCCGGCGTGGTGCGCCGGGGGCGTCGCTGCCGCCGAGACCGCCCGTCGCTCGCACCGGCGGCGGACTCCACCTCGCCCGAGGGGGCGTGCTGGGCGAGCGACATGGGGGGCTCCTGTCGTTGCGGACGCTGGGCGGAGGTGGCGGCCCGGGCGCGGGGGTCACCGCGAGGCTGACGCCCCGCGCCCGGGATGCTGCTGGTCGTTCAGTCGGTCAGCCGGTCACCTGCTCGATCGCGGCCAGGGCGTCGTTCCACGCCTTGTCGGCGTCGGTGCCCTGCTCGACGTTGGTCAGCTGCGTGGTGAACGCCTGCTGGATCTGAGTGTCGTAGAGGCCGATCGGCGGGATGGTCATCTTGGACGCGATGTCGTCGAAGATCGTGCCCACCGGGGCGTTGCCGAAGTACTCACTCGTGGCGCTCGCCACCGCGGGGTCGGCCGCGGCGACCGAGTTGGACGGGAAGTGGCCACCCTGGTTGGGGGAGGTCCACATGGTCACCTGCTGCTCGGGAGCCGACAGCCACTCGACCAGCGCGATGGCCGCTGCCTTGTTCTTGGCGGCGGTCGGGACGCCCAGGAACGAGCCGCCCCAGTTGTTGGCGCCACCGGGCAGTGCGGGCGCGATGGCCCACTTGCCGGCGTAGTCGTCACCGGCCTGGCCCTGGATGTAGCCCATCATCCAGGTCGGGCAGGCGAGAGCGGCGAAGCTGCCGGAGGAGAAAGCCTTGTTCCAGTCCGGGGAGAACTGCTCGAGCCCGGCGGTGATGCCCTTCTGCGACGCGTCCACGGCGTACTTCCAGGCGTCCGCGACGCCGTCGCTGTTCTCGACGTCGGCCTGGCCGTCGTCGTCGGCGTAGGCGTGGTCACCCTGGTAGACCGCGGTCGAGAAGATGCTGGCCGCGCTGTCGACGAAGTGCGAGCCGTCGGCCTTGGTGGCGGAGGCCTCGTACTTCTCGCCGAACGCGATGAAGTCCTCCCAGGTGCCGATCTGCGCGGCGACCTCGTCGGGCTTGGACGGCAGGCCGGCCTGCTCGAGCAGGTCGCTGCGGTAGCAGATCGCCTCGGGGCCGATGTCGGTGCCGAGGCCCACGGTGACCGAGCCGTCGGGCGTGGTGGCCTGCGACCACTTCCACGGGAAGAACTCGGCCTTGAGGTCGGCGGCCTCGGGCACGTCGTTCCAGTTCACGAACTGGTCGGCGTGGTTCTGCACGACGTCGGCGACGAAGCCGACCTCGATCGCCTGCACGTCAGCCAGACCGCTGCCGGAGGCGAGGCGGGTCTTGAGGCGGGTCCAGTAGTCCGCCGACTGCTCGACGACGTCCTCCTGGATCGTGATGTTCGGGCACTTCGCCTGGTAGGCGTCCCAGAGCCCGTTCTCCTTGAAGCCCATCGTGCCGAAGAGGCCGACGGTCAGCGTGACGTCGTCGTTGGTGCCGCACGGTCCGGCGGACGACGGGATCGCTGAGCTGTCGCCGTCGTCGTCGCTGCCGCCACAGGCGGCGAGCATCAGGGAGCTGATGGTGGCGATCGCCACCAGTGACGCCGCCGAGCGGCGACGCCATGGGGTTCGACGCATAGGGTCCTCCTCGACCTTCGTCGGAGAGCCGCCTCCTGGTCGAGGCTGTGAGAGCGCTCTCACGACACACTCCGATCCTCGTGGGAACGCTCCCATATTGTCAAGGACCGCAACCGGACTGTGACCAAAGGGTGGGCTGCGGGGGTGTCGGTTTCCCCGCTCGAGCGGGGAAACCCGCACTGAGCGGCCGAAGTTTCGGCCTCCCAGTGCCAGGTTCGGCCCGTGCGCGTGACCCGTGGTGCGGGTGGGGAGACCGGCCCGTGCCGAGCCGTCTCCCGAGCCGCGAGCCTGCCCACGACGTACGGCGAGCGGCGCCACGCCGCCGGGCCGGGAACGCCGAGCCACCCACCGCACGGATTGGACGCAAACCGCACGTTTGGGGCCTCCGAACGCGCGGATTGTGTCCAAACCGCAGGTCCCCCGGGCCCCCACGAGCGCCGCGGCCACCGGTCGCCCGTCGGACCGCACACCCGACCGTCAGGCGGTCTCGCGGAGCACCAGCTGGACCGGGAGCGTGGTCTGACGCGGGGGTGCGCCCCCGTCGATGCGCTCCTGGAGCAGCCGGGCCATGGTGGCCGCCATCTCGGCGGTGGGCTGCCGGACGGTGCTGAGCGGAGGCTGCTGCAGCGCGGCGTCGGGGATGTCGTCGAACCCGATCACCGCGACGTCGTCGGGCACCTTGCGACCCGAGGTCTCGATCGCCCGGATGGCGCCCATGGCGGTGAGGTCGGAGGCGACGAAGACCGCGTCCAGGTCGGGACGACGCTCGAGCAGCCGGGCCATCGCGGCCTGCCCCGAGACCGCCGTGAACTCGGCGCGCTCCACGAGCGACTCGTCGAAAGGCACTCCCGCGGCCTCGAGCGCGGCGCGGTAGCCCTCGAGCCGGTCGATCCCGGCACACATCGTCGTCGGGCCGGCGACGGTTCCGACGACCCGGCGCCCGACGTCGAGGAGGTGCGCCGTCGCCAGGCGACCACCCTCCACGTTGTCGGCGTCGACGAACCAGAGGTGCCGCCGACCGACGAGGGGCCGCCCCGACAGCATCGTGGGGACGCCGAGCTCCTCCAGCCGCTGCGGCAGCTTGGTCGGGCCGTGCAGGGACAGCAGCAGGACGCCGTCGACGTGGCCGCCGGCGGCGTACTCGACGAACCGGTCGTGGTCACCGCTGGTGGAGGTCACCGCGAACACCAGCTGACGTCCGGACTGGCCGACGGCCTCGTGGGCACTGCGCAGCATGGCGAGGAAGAACGGGTCGGAGAACATCCGCTCCTCCGTCTCGTCGACGAGGAAGGCGATGGACTCGCTGCGCCCCGTCGCCAGCGACCGGGCCGCCAGGTTGGGGGCGTAGTTGAGCTCGTGGGCGGCGGCCGCGACCGCCTCGCGGGCGTGCTCGCTCACGTTGGACGCGCCGCGCAGCACCCGGCTGGCGGTGGCCCGAGAGACCCCGGCCCGCGCCGCGACCTCCTCGAGGGTGGCGGCCTGTCGTCCCGGCCGCCGGTGGATCGTCATGGTCGTGAGTGTGGCACGCGACGGCCCCGAATCCCGTCAGCTGCTCCACGGGGTGACCGGGCGGTCAGGACGCCTCCCGTCGACCACCACGTCGACGCGCTCGGTGAAGAACGCGATCCGGCCGCGCACCTCCGCCGCGTCCCGCAGGGGCTCCTCATAGACCCACGCGACGTCGCCGTGCCCGTCGCGCGCCCAGTAGGACGCCCTCCCCTTGTAGGCGCACCAGGTCTCGGTGTCCGTGGGCGTGAGCAGGTCGGTGCGGACGTCGGCGGGGTCGAGGTAGAAGCGCGGCGGCAGCGGCGGCTCGAGCAGCACGAGCGGGTGGTCGGACTCGGCCAGCGTGACGCCGTCCAGCTCGACCCGGACGTGCGCCGAGCTGCTGAGGATGTCGATCCTGTGGAAGGGGTCGCGCGGGTGCGAGACCAGCAGCTCGTCCTCGCCGCGCCACTCGTCGAACGCGGCGAACTCCAGCAGGACGTGGCCGGCCAGGTCCGGGTCGTCGAGGCGGTACGCCGCGGCGCGCGACGCGCCGGACACGACCTCCAGCCGCTCCCCCGGCGCGGTGTGCGCCGCGAACGGGACGCTCGGGTCGAGCACCCGCCGCTCGCCGAGCATCGGTGCCGCGGCCATCGGGTCCTCCCCCACGCCGCCGGCCGGGGCCGGTTCGACGGTGCCGACCACGTCGGCGACCGGGACGGCGAACTCCGGCACGATCCGCCTCGGCTCCCAGACGAGCAGCGCCTCCCGGGTGTCCACGACGACCTGGTCACCGAGGCGCGCCCGCACGCGGTAGCCCACCGGCTCGTGCCGCAGCTGGTCCAGCTGCCCCATCAGGACGTCCCGCACACGCACGCTCATGCGTTCATGCTGGCACCCTCGTCCAGCGCCGCGAGCCGCGTCGCCCCGCCGCGTCGCCACCTCGGGTGACGACCCGGCGGCTCGGCAGGTCGCACCGACGGTCGGTCAGCCCGGGATGAACTCGATCCCCGGCTGGCCGACCGTCGCGCGTGCCCGGGTGACCGGCCCCTGCAGGCTGCCCTGGGCGTCGATGAACCGCTTGGCCAGGATGACCGGCACGGTGGCCGACCAGCTGCCGCAGCTGAGGGTGAGGGTGGAGCTGGCGGGCACCACGTGGTTGAGGAAGAAGTGGTGGGTCGGCACGCCGGTGGCGTCGGGCGGCGAGAACGGTGCGTCGCGGACCTCGGGGTCCGGCGCGAGGGTGATCCCGAACCGCACGAGGGTGTCGTTGTAGTCCAGCTGGAGCCGCGCCTCGGCCCCCTCCTCGACCCCCTCGGGGTGCGCCAGGTCGACCTCGACGTCGGCGAAGGAGGCGACGTTGAAGTCGGGCTGACAGGTCGAGCAGCCGTCGTACCCCTTGAGCAGGGCGAAGGACGCCGACGGGAACCGGCGCAGGTTCTTGGTCTTGATCAGGTCGCCGAACGGGCAGGGCGTCACGTGGAACTCGTGGCTCTGCGTGTGGCCTCGGAGGTAGGGCGGCGTGACCGGCTGCGGCGCCGAGGCGACCGCGACGTCGTAGGGGATGACCAGGCCGTTGGCCCGCACCGTCGGGATCTGCCCCACCGTGGCCGGCGCCCCGTCGCGACTGCCGACGCTCGTGGCGAAGAAGTCGAGGCCCTGGAGCGAGCCGAGAGCGAGCCCGTCGAGCGCCTTCGGGACCATCTCCTCCATGAGGCGGGTGATCGCACCCGCGGTCAGCAGGTCCGCGACGTTCGCGACCCCGCCGTCGAAGGACTGCTGGGTGCCGAGGACGTTGACGACCACCTGGCCGTTCTGGATGAGCGGCTGGATGAACACCTTGAAGGTGACGTCGGTGTCGATGTCGATGCCGAGGATGTCGGTGGTCACCACGCCGGCCGCGTCGACCAGGATGTGGTTCTGCTGGAGCGAGACGTCGAGGCGGGTCGCGCGGACGTTGGGGTTTCTGCACGGGGAACGATGTCAGTCCGGCCTGCTCCCTGGCGGCGTTGAGCGCCAGGGTGACGACGTCGTCGGGGATGACCACGGCGGCGTCCTGGGTCACCGACACGAAACGCTCGATGCCGGGCGGCGCCGGCTGGCCGGTGGCGGGAAGGAACGTCACGAGATGGTTCTGGAAGCCGTCGTCGGCGACATAGCTGCGGTGGATCCGCCCGCCGGCGCCGACGGCCGCCGGTCCGAGCACCCAGGGCGACTGGCTGCGCAGGATGTCGGTGACGGCGGCCAGCGCCGGCCCCTCGAACGGGGACCCGGTCGGCGAGCTGACGACGATGTCGCCCGGGGTCGGCGCGCTGAGGTCGAGTGCGGGCGCGCTGAAAGTCCGGCCTCCCGAGGTGACGGTGTGGTCGACGATCCTGCCGCGGCCGACGACGTCGACCGAGCCCTCGTCGATCCGGTTGGACAGCCTGGCGGTCATCCCCACATGGAGGTCGGCCGAGTCCGGCGCCTCCCGCGGCAGGACGAGCCCGGGGTCGGAGAACCAGAGCGTCAGCATCGAGCCGTCGGGCTGGGGCACGTCGCGGACGGTGTTGGCGGTCAGGAAGGCGGACGAGACCATGAAGTCCGGGATCCGGCCTTCGAGCTGGGCGGCGGCCATGAAGCCGCCGCTGAGGTCGAGAGACATGTCGCTCCTCGGGTGTGCTCAGGTGACTCGGGTGACGGGAAGGATCGCGGCGGCACCCAGCAGTGCGCAGCCACCGGCGACGGCGAAGAGCACCGCATAGCTGCCGCCGCTGACGGCGAGGACCGCCGGCGCCACGGCCGGGGCCAGCGCGAAGGGCAGCGCCCCGGCGATGTTGAGGACGCCCAGGTCCTTGGCGGAGCTGCCACCGTCGGGGAGCACGTCGACGACCAGTGCGAGGTCGACGGCCATGTAGATGCCGAAGCCGATCCCGCTCAGCCCCATCCCGACCAGATAGCCGCCGACCCCGTCGGAGGCCGCGACGACCACCAGGGCGGCGGCATGGACGGCTGCGGGACCGGCCACGAAGGCCTTGCGGCGCCCGAGGCGGTCGGAGACGCGGCCCGAGACCGGTGAGGCCACGACCAGGGCCACGGACTGGACGAGGGTGGCCAGGTAGATCAGGCGGGGTACGTCGCCCGCGGGCCGGCCGAGCTCCTCGATGAGGAAGTAGGCCTGGTAGGTCACCAGGAAGGCATAGGCGGTGACGAGCAGGAAGCGGCTGGCGAAGGCCCAGCCGAAGTCGGCGTGCCGGAACGGGTTGACATAGAAGGTCTCGACGAGCTCGCGGGCGGACCAGGGCGGCCGGTCGGCCGGGTCGAGGCGTCGGTCGCTCAGCACGGCGACGAAACCGACGACGCACACGGCACCGACGAGGCACGGGGCGACGAACATGCCGAGCGACCCGGCGTGGAAGAGCTGCACCAGGTAGGTCGCGGCGACCGACGCGACCGGCAGGCACATCCCGAGAACCCCCGACACCAGCCCGCGCTGGGTCGGCGGGACCTGGTCCGGAAGCACGGCCGTCTGGGCGGCCAGCACCGCATTGAGGAACACCTGCGCCAGGCACCAGCCGACGAGCACGACGCCGATGGTGGGCGCCAGGGCCACGGTCAGGGTGCCCACGGCGCCCCCGCCCAGCCCGATCACCATCCACGGCCGACGCATCCCGAAGCGGGAGGTCGTCCGGTCGCTCAGCCGACCGAACAGCGGGTTGCTCACCATGGCGAGCAGCGAGCCGACCCCGGTCACCAGGGCCAGGCTCCGCGGCGCCCGGTCGATGCCGACCAGGTCCTGGACCTTCAGCGCCAGCGACACCAGCAGAGGGCCGAGGAACATCAGCGACCCACCGGCATAGGACAGCGCATAGGCCGCGACGAAGCCCGGACCGACGGTGCGGACCGGGCTCGGCTGCAGCTGAGGCAGCGCCATGGCGGACTCCCTGCTCCCCCGCGGCGGCTCAGGTGAGGTGAGCCTTACCTCAGCATGGCAGTCGGTCGACGTGGTGTCACGCGGCGCGGCGCGTCAGGATCGAGGCCCGCAGGCGGTGCAGGCGTGGCATCAGGCCATAGATCACGATCGGGACGGCGACAGTCGCGAGCACGAAGGTGCGCAGCACCGGGCCGGCGTCGGCCAGCCAGGGGCCGATGGTCAGGTTGAGCACGGTGAGCGTGGGGAAGACCGCGATCCAGATCATCAGGGCGAGCTGGTGCTTGCTGGGCGGGCCGACGGGGGCAGGCGTGTTCGACATGGGTGTCTCCTCAGACGTGAAGGGTGGGTGGTGGTGCGGCCGACCCGCAGGGCCGGTCCGAGGCGCTAGCGCGGGAGCCGCGCCAGCGCGAGCGCGGTGTCGTCCTCGACGAGGTCGTTGTTGATCGCGATGGCCGCGGCCGAGCCCTCGCCGGCCGCGGTGATCACCTGGGCGCGGGGGTTGACGGCGTTGCCGGCGGCCCACACCCCGGGGACGGTGGTGAGCCCGGTGACGTCGGTGGTCACCCAGCCCTGGGCCCCGGTCGCGCAGCCGAGCCCGGTGAGCAGCCCGTCGTGCGGGACGAGGCGGGGTCGCACGAAGACCGCCGTACGACGGACCACCTCGCCCGAGGCCAGCTCGACGCCGGTCAGCAGGTCATCCTCGACGACCAGCCGCGAGACCGGACCGTCGACGATCCCGATGCCGCGCGCCGTCAGCCGGTCCCGCTGGTCGGGCTCGAGGACCGCCGTGTGGGGGAAGAAGACGACGTCGGGCGACCACTGACGCACGATGAGCGCGTGGTCGACGGCCTCCGGGCTGCCGCCCAGCACGCCGAGCGGCTCGTCGCGCACCTCGAAGCCGTGGCAGTAGGGGCAGTGCAGCAGGTCGCGGCCCCAGCGCTCGCGGACCCCCGGGACATCGGGGATCTCGTCGCGCAGGCCGGTGGTGACGAGCACCCGGCGGGCCCGCAGCGAGGTGCCGTCCTCGAGGAACACGGCGAACCGCGTGGCGCCCGGGCCGTCGGAACTTGGCAGCCGCTCGACCCCGGCGACCACGCCCGGGACCAGCAGGCCGCCGTACCCCTCGACCTCGGAGCGCCCCCGGGCCAGCAGCTCGGCAGGAGGCAGCCCGTCGGAGCCGAGGAAGCCCTGCATGTGGGCGGCCGGCTCGTTGCGCGGGTGGCCCGCGTCGACGACGGCGACGCGGCGCCGGGCACGGGTCAGGACCAGGGCGGCGGAGAGACCGGCCGCTCCCCCGCCGATCACCAGGACGTCGAAGTCGCTCATGTCGAGAAGAGTGACCGGCCACCCCCTCCCAGGACAACGGTTGTTGCCGATTCCGGGAATCACCGCTCCAATGTGCGCATGGACCGACCCGCCACCGGTGAGGGCGCAGGGGCGATCGCGTCCGCGCTGGACCAGGTGGCGCCCCGGCTGCGGAGGGTCCGCGAGCAGCGCGGGCTCACGCTGACCGAGGCGGCCGAGCGGACCGGGATCTCCAAGAGCACGCTGTCCCGGCTCGAGACCGGGCAGCGCCGACCCAGTCTCGAGCTGCTGCTGCCGCTGGCGCAGGCCTACCGCGTGCCGATCGACGACCTCGTCGGCGCCCCGGCGGTCGGCGACCCGCGGATCCGCCTCAAGCCCCGCCGGGTGAACGGTCGCACCGTCCTGCCCCTGACGCGTCCCGGCGGCATCCAGGCCTGGAAGATCGTCGTCCCGCCCACGCAGACGTCGCCCCGGCCGCGCAGCCACGACGGCTTCGAGTGGCTCTATGTCCTCTCCGGACGACTGCGGGTGGTCCTCGGGGAGCGGGACCTCGTGCTGGGCGAGGGCGAGGCCGCCGAGTTCGACACCCAGGTGCCGCACTGGTTCGGCAGCACCGGCGAGGGGCCCGCCGAGGTGCTGAGCATCTTCGGGCGTCCCGGTGAGCGCATGATGGTGCGCGCCTCCGACGCCGACGCGCCGCCCGACGACCCGCACCGGGCCTGATCCATGGCGACCGACGAGCCGAACGCCCTGGTGGAGACCAAGCTGCTCCCGCCGCGCCAGCGGCGGAGCACGGTGCACCGTCGACGGCTCCTCGACCGGCTGCGGGCCGGGGTCGACGCGCGGCTCCTGCTGGTGGCGGCGCCAGCCGGCTTCGGCAAGACGACGCTGCTGTCGTCCTGGCTGGTCGAGGACGCGGGCCGTCCGGTGGCCTGGGTGTCCCTCGACGAGCGCGACGCCGACCCTGCCCGGTTCTGGGCCTATGTCCTCGAGTCGGTGGAGCGGGCACTGCCCGGGGTCGCCAGCGCCGCGCTGGCCCAGCTGCGGTCGGGCCGGCCGGTCGAGCCCGTGCTCGCCTCGTTGGTCAACGAGCTGAGCGTGCAGCCGCAGGACCTGGTCCTCGTTCTCGACGACTACCACCTGGCCGAGGGTCCGGACCTCCAGCCCGGGATGGCGTTCCTGGTCGAGCACCTGCCCCCGCAGGTGCGGCTCGTGCTCAGCACCCGGGCCGACCCCGCCCTGCCGCTCGCGCGGCTGCGGGCGCGCGGCGAGCTCGTCGAGGTCCGGGCCGCCGACCTGCGCTTCACCGAGCCCGAGGCCGGCGAGCTCCTCACCGACCTCGGGCTGGCGCTCTCGACCGAGGACCTGGCCGCGCTCGACGCCCGGACCGAGGGCTGGGCGGCGGCCCTCCAGCTCGCTGCGCTGTCCTTGCAGGGGCGCGCCGACCCGTCGGCCTTCATCGCGGGCTTCGCCGGCGACGACCGGTTCGTCGTGGACTACCTGGCCAGCGAGGTCCTCCAGAGGCAGCCGCCCGACATCCGGCGGTTCCTGCTCGACACCTCGGTCCTCGGCAGGCTCACCGGCCCGCTGTGCGACGCGGTCTCCGGGCGTGCCGACGGCACGGCGCTGCTGGAGCTGCTGGAGCGCCGGAACCTGTTCGTGGTCCCACTCGACGACCGGCGCCGCTGGTTCCGCTACCACCACCTCTTCGCCGACGTGCTCCGCGCCCACCTCGTCGCCGACCGCCCGGGCGACCCACCCGAGCTGCACCGGCGAGCCAGCGCGTGGTTCGCCGCGGCGGGAGAGCCCGAGCCCGCGGTCGACCACGCGCTCGCGGCCGACGACCTCGACCGCGCCGCCGAGCTGGTGGAGCTGGCCGTCCCCGACCTGCGTCGCCAGCGGCGCGAGGACGTCATCCGACGGTGGGCCAGGGAGCTCCCGCCCGAGGCCGTCGCCGACCGTCCCGTCCTCGCCGTCGAGCTGATCGGCGGACTGTCGGCCAGCAACGACTTCGCCGGCCTCGACCAGCGCCTGCGCGACGTCGAGGCAGCCCTCGCGCGACCCGACGAGGAGCTCGTCGTCGTCGACCGGGCCGAGCACGCGCGGCTGCCGGCACTCATCGCCACCTACCGGTCGGCGCTCGCCCTCGTCGACGGCGACCTTCCTGCCACCGTCGCGGCCGCCCGGTCGGCGCTGGAGCTGGCAGCCGAGGACGACCACCTCAGCATCGCGTCGGCGTCGGCGCTGTGCGGACTCGCGGCCTGGCCCGCGGGCGACCTCGAGGGCGCGCACCGGAGCTATGTCCTGGCCGCGGAGCACCTGGCGGCCGCCGGTCACGTCGCCGACGTGCTCGGCTGCTGCATCACCATCGCCGATCTCGAGATGACCTTCGGACGGCTCTCCGAGGCCGACGCGACGCTGCGGCGCGCCCTCGACCTGGCAGCGGCCGCCGGGGAGGGGCAGCCCGTCCGGGGCGCGGCCGACATGCACGTCGGCCTGGCCCGGGTGGCCTGGGAGCGCGGTGACTCGGAGGCCGCCGCAGCCCAGCTCGACCGTGCCGCCGAGCTCGGCGACGGCGCCGGTCTGCCCCAGAACCCCTACCGCTGGCGGGTGGGGATGGCCGCCCTGCGTGCGGCGCAGGGTGCCCGCGACGTCGCGCTGTCCCTGCTGGAGGAGGCCGAGCGGGTGCACGTGGGCGACTTCTCCCCACCCGTCCGCCCGGTCGCGGCGACCCGCGCCCGGCTGCTCGCCGCCGGAGGCGACCTCGACCCGGCCCGGCGCTGGTGGGAGTCGTCGGGTCTGGACGTCGACGACCCGCCGACCTACCTGCGGGAGTACGAGCTCGTCACCGTCGCCCGGATCCAGCTCGCGGCGCACGCCGCGGGCAGCGGGACCGCGTTGCCGTCGGCGACCCGCCTGCTGGACCGTCTCCTGGCGGCTGCTGACGCCGGTGGCCGCGTCGCGACCGCGATCGAGGTCCTCGTGCTGCAGACCCTGGCGCGCGAGTCGGCCGGCCGGACGTCGGAGGCGCTCGACGCGCTCGACAGGGCGCTGTCGCTGGCGGAGCCGGAGGGCTGGGTGCGGGTCTTCACCGACGAGCACGCGAGCCTCCGAGGGCTTCTGAGGTCGGCGGCGGGACGTGGCCGGTCGTTCGTGGGACGGCTCCAGGCGGCCACGGACACGGGTGCCCCGACCTCGTTGCCGACGCCGCTGGTCGACTCGCTGAGCGAGCGCGAGCTCGACGTGCTGCGGCTGCTCGCCTCGGAGCTCGACGGCCCGGACATCGCGAGGCGCTTGGGGGTGTCCCTGAGCACCGTGCGCACGCACACCCAGCACGTCTATGCGAAGCTCGGCGTCAACAGCCGGCGAGGCGCCGTACGCCGGGCGCACCAGCTCAACCTCTTCGCGTCCGGTCACTGACCGGGCGTCCGCCTCCCGAGGATCATCACGCCGCTCATCAGGAGTGATGACGACGGCTCATCACCCCGGTTCCTAGCGTCCCCGCATGACCACCGACGAGAGCCATCCGCCCGCCGAGAGCGGCTGCTTCGAGATCCGTCTCCGGGGGCGCCTCGACGACCGCTGGGCGGCCTGGCTCGACGGACTGGCCATCGCCCACGACCCCGACGGCACCACCGTGCTGCGGGGCCGCGTCACGGACCAGACCGCGCTGCACGGCGTCCTGGCCCGGCTCCGTGACATCGGGCTGCCCCTGGTCTCGGTGACCCCGGTCGACCCGACCGACGCCTCCTGCGGCACCGACCACCCCGACCCGACCCATCCCGACCCGAACGGAGCCCGACCATGACCACGACCGCACCCACCCGGCCCACCACCCGCACCCCGCACGACCCGACCCGCAGCCACGCCCGGGCGTCCGGGCTGTTCTACCTGCTGACCTTCGCCGCCTCCATCCCCGCCTGGTTGCTGCTCGACCCGATCCTCACCGACCCCGGCTACATCGTCGGCCCCGGCCAGGACGGGCAGGTCGTCACCGCGTGCCTGCTGGACTTCGTCAACGCCCTGGCCGGCATCGGCTCCGCGGTCGCGATCTATCCCGTGGCCCGACGGGTGAGCCACGCCCGGGCGCTCGGCTTCGTCATGACCCGCATGGTGGAGGCAGCGATCATCATGATCGGCGTCGTCGCTCTGCTCACCGTCGTGACCCTGCGCCAGGACGTCGCCGGCGCGGCCGCCGACGCGACCGCCTTGACGGTCACCGGCCAGTCCCTCGTGGAGGCTCGCAACTGGACCTTCCTGTTCGGCCCGGGCTTCATGGCGGGGTTCAACGCCCTCATGTTCGCCGGTCTGCTGTGGCGCTCGCGGCTGGTCCCCCGCTGGATCCCCACCCTCGGCCTCATCGGCGCCCCGCTGCTGCTCACCGCGGACGTCCTCAACGTGTTCGGGGTCGGCACCCAGGGCGCCGGCTGGTCGATGCTGCTGACCCTCCCGATCGCCACCTGGGAGCTCTCCGTCGGCTTCTTCATGACCTTCAAGGGCTTCCGGCGCGAGGGCGTCGAGTCCCTCGCCCGCTGACGTCCCCGACCCCAGCCCGAACGGAGCCATCATGATCACCGTCGACGCGGTCACCCAGCGGTACGGCGCCTTCGTCGCCGTCGACGACGTCACCTTCTCGGCACGGCCCGGTCGCGTGACCGGGTTCCTCGGCCCCAACGGGGCCGGCAAGTCCACCACCATGCGCATCGTCGTCGGCCTCACCCGGCCGACCTCGGGCACGGCCCTCGTCCTGGGGCGACGGTTCGCGGACCTCCCGAACCCCGGCCACGAGGTGGGCGTCCTGCTCGACGCCTCGGCCCAGCACGCGGGCCGCACCGGCCGGGAGGTCCTCACCCTCGCGCAGCGCCTCATGGGCCTGCCGGTCGGCCGGGTCGACGAGATGCTCGACCTGGTCAGCCTGAGCGACGAGGAGGCGGCGCGCCGGGTCGGCGACTACTCCCTCGGCATGCGCCAGCGGCTCGGCATCGCGCACGCCCTGCTCGGCGACCCCGAGGTGCTGATCCTGGACGAGCCCGCCAACGGCCTCGACCCTGCGGGCATCCGCTGGATGCGCGACCTGCTGCGCGGGCACGCCGACCGGGGCGCCACCGTGCTCCTGTCCTCGCACCTGCTGCACGAGATCGAGGTCGTCGCCGACGACCTCGTCGTCATCGGCCGCGGCCGGATCGTCAGCGCCGGGAGCAAGGCCGACCTGCTCCAGGCGGCCGGCACGCTCGTCCGCTCCCGCCAGTGCCACGAGCTGCGCTCCGCACTGACCGCCGCGGGCCTGTCCAGCGCCGGCTCCGCCGTGCGGGGACAGCTCCGCGTCGAGGCCGAGCCCGAGCAGGTCGGCCGGATCGCCCACGAGGCGGGCGTGGCGCTCATCGAGCTCCGCAACGCCGACGGCGCCGGGCTCGAGGAGATGTTCCTCGAGCTCACCGCCGACACCCAACGCGAGTCCCACCCGGAAGGAGCGGTCGCATGACCACCACCCACCCCGCCGGCACCGTCGGTCCCCACGCCACCGCGACGGCCGCGCGCCCCGCCGTACGACGGACGCCCCGCCCCATCCCCCTGGCCCGCATCGTCGCCGTCGAGCTCCGCAAGTCCTTCGACACCCGGGCCGGGCTCGCCCTGCTGGCCGGCATCGGTGCCGCGGCGCTGCTCGCGACCGGCGCCGTGATCGCCTGGGCGCCCGAGGACCAGCTCACCTCCAGCCAGTTCACGCTCGCCATCGCGATCCCGATGTCGGTGATCCTGCCCGTCATCGCCGTCCTGTCGGTGACCTCCGAGTGGAGCCAGCGGACCGGCCTCGCCACGTTCACGCTCGTCCCCCACCGCGGCCGCGTGCTGCTGCCCAAGGCGATCGGCATGACGCTCGTCGGCCTCGTCTCGACCCTCGTCGCCTTCGGTGTCGGCGCGGTCGGCAACCTCGCCGGCGCCGGCCTGGCCGGGATCGACCCGGTGTGGGACCAGCAGCTCGTCGACGTCGGCACCTCGGTGCTCGGCAACACCCTGCTCCTGCTCGTCGGCTTCACCCTCGGCGTGCTGATCCGCAACAGCCCCGGCGCCGTCGTCGCCTACATGGTCTATGCCTTCGTGGCCCCGAGCCTGCTCGCACTGCTCGCGTTCAGCCAGGACTGGTTCGAAGACGCCCGGCCGTGGGTGGACGCGAAGTACGGCCAGGACGCGCTGCTCCAGGGCGACCTCACGGGCCAGCAGTGGGCCCAGCTCGCCGTGACCACCCTCGTGTGGGTGGCCCTGCCGCTTCTCGCGGGCGTGGTCCGGCTGCGCCGGTCCGAGGTGAAGTGACCCTGCCTGGTCACTAGGCTGGCCCGATGCCGGTCCTGGGCACCAAGCTGCACGTGCCGGTGCCCCGGCGTCGGCTGGTCGCGCGGGCCCGTCTGACCGACCGGCTGCGCGGCGACGCGGCGACACTGCCGCGGCTCGTCCTCGTCTCGGCGCCGGCCGGGTTCGGCAAGACCACGCTGCTGAGCCAGTGGCTGTCGCAGGACGGCGGCCCCGGGAGCGGGTCCGACCGTCGGGTCGCCTGGCTGTCGCTCGATGGCGAGGACTCAGACCTCCGACGGTTCCTGGCCTTCTTGGTCGAGGCGCTGCAGCGGCTCGACCCGGAGATCGGCGTCGATGCCGCCGCCGTCCTGGACGGCGACCGCGGGTTCGCCGCCGATGACGTGGTGACGACTCTCGTCAACGACCTGGACCTGCTGGCCGGGCCGACGGTGGTCGTGCTGGACGACTACCACGTGGTCGAGGACCCGGCGATCCACGAGGCGATGACCCTGCTGCTCGACCACCTGCCCCCGCAGGTGACGCTGGCCGTCACGACCCGCGCCGACCCGCCGTTCCCGCTCGCCCGACTGCGGGCCCGCGGTGAGCTCCTGGAGCTGCGGGCCGCCGACCTGCGCTTCACCGCCGACGAGGCCGAGGCCTTCCTCAACGAGGTGATGGGGCTGGGCCTCGGCTCCGGTCACGTCGCGGCCCTCGAAGCCCGGACCGAGGGCTGGGCCGCCGGCCTCCAGCTCGCGGCACTCTCGGCGCGCGGGCGCCACTCCGTGGACGAGTTCGTCGATGCCTTCAGCGGCACCCACCGCTTCGTCCTGGACTACCTCGTCGAGGAGGTGCTCGCGAGCGAGCCGGATGACGTCCGCGCGTTCCTGCTCGACACCTCGGTCCTCGACCGCCTCACCGGGCCACTCTGTGACGCCGTCACCGGTCGCGCAGACGGCCGCGAGCAGCTCGAGGCGCTCGACCGCGACAACCTGTTCCTGGTCCCGCTCGACGACGATCGGCAGTGGTACCGCTATCACCACCTGTTCGCCGACGCCCTCCGCGCCCGGCTCCTCGCCGAGCAGCCCGACCGGCTCCGGGCCCTGCACCTGGCGGCCAGCCGGTGGTGGGCCGACCGGGGCGAGCTCGCCGACGCGGTCGCCCACGCCCTCGCCTCGGGGGACCAGGACCGAGCGGGCTGGCTGATGGAGCTGGCCTTCCACGACATGCGGAGCCGACGACAGGACCGCATCCTGCGCGAGTGGCTGCGTGCCCTCCCGGACGAGGTGCTGCGCGCGCGACCATTGCTCGCCGCTCAGGCCGCCTGGGTCCGGCTCTCGGAAGGGGAGCTCGACGCCGTCGGGCCGTGGCTCGACCACGCCGAGGGTGCGCTGGCCGGCTCGCCCGCCGTGGCCGACCCGCGCCCGGACGGTGGGCTGGCCGACGCCGCCCGGGCCCGCGAGGAGGGGCTGCGGACGCTGCCCGCCTGGATCGCGATCTACCGGGCCTCGCTGGCCCAGGCCCGGGGCGACACCGACGCCACGGTGGCGCACTCCCGTCGTGCCCTGGAGCTGGCCCGGCCGGACGACCACAGCGCGCGGGCCGGCGGCGCCGGCTTCCTGGGCTTCGCGGCGTGGGCGAACGGCGACCTCCCCACCGCCGTCGAGACCTTCGGCGAGGCCGTGCGCAGCATGCGCGAAGCGGGCAACATCACCGACGAGCTCGGCGCCATGGTCCCCCTCGGGAGCATGTGGCTGGCGCGCGGCCGCCCCGACGAGGCTCGGCGGCTGTTCGAGGGAGCGCTCGTCACCGCCGAGGCACACCCCGGTCCGGTGCTGATGTCGCTCGGGGACCTGCACGTCGCGCTCGCCGACGTGCTCCGCGAGGGCGGCGAGGACGAGGAGGCCGAGCGCCACCTCCTGGTGGCACAGGAGCTCGGCGACCGCGCCTCGCTGCTGGAGAACCGGCACCGCTGGTTCCTGGCGATGTCTGGGCTCCTCCGGGCCCGCGGCGACCTCGACGGCGCCGCGGAGATGCTCGACGCGGCCGAGCCGCTGTTCCTCCCCGGCTTCTTCCCCGACGTGAGGCCCATCGACGCGCTCCGGGCACGGGTGCGCATCGCCCAAGGCCGGCTGGACGAGGCCGAGGGCTGGGCCCGCCGGCACGGAGCGGCGGCCGCGGACCCGGTGGTCTATCTGCACGAGTGCGAGCTGCTCACCGTGGCGCGTCTCGCCCTGGGACGGCTTCGGGCGCGGTCCGACGGAGCCGATCCGAACGAGGCGACCCGGCTCCTCGACCGGGTCACGGCCGCGGCCGCGGCGGCGGGACGCGACGGCAGCGCCCTCGAGGCACGGATGCTGCACGCGCTCGTGTCCGACGCGACCGGCGACCGCGCCGGTGCGCTGACCGAGCTGGGCCACACGCTCGACCGGGCCGTGCCCGTCGGCTATGCCCGGCTCTTCCTCGACGAGGGCCCGGCCATGGAGTCGCTGCTCCGGGAGCTGGCAGCCCGCCCCGGCACGTCGGCGGGAAGCCACGCCGCCCGGCTGGTCGCGATGCTCACCAGGCCCACCTCCCCCGCATCGGTGCCGACGAGCGCCGTACCGCTCCCGGCCGAGGCCCTGAGCGAGCGCGAGCTCGACGTGCTGCGTCTGCTCGCCACCGAGCTCACCGGGCCCGAGATCGCGCGGCGGCTGTTCGTGTCGGTCAACACGCTGCGCACCCACACCAAGCACATCTTCACCAAGCTCGACGTCAACACCCGGCAGGGCGCCGTACGCCGGGCCGCCGAGCTCGGCCTGCTCTGAGCCCCTCGCCACCGCAGTCACCCACCGGGTCACCACACGTGGTGATGTGCGGTCACCACATCGGTTCCTAGGTTCGCAGACATCGCCGGGCACCCCGCCCGGGTCCACCCGAGGAGCCAGCCATGACCGTCACCCCCAGCAGCGTCATCCGAGCCGCCGGCCTCGCCGCCGCCGCCTCCGGCGCGCTGTTCATCGGCATCCAGATCGGACACCCGCACATGGATGCCCAGACCATCGACACCACCCAGGTCGTCGTGCGCGACACCCTCAAGATCGTCATGGCCTCGCTCGCGCTCGCCGGCATCACCGGGATGTATGCGCGGCAGGTCCGCCAGGCCGGGGTCCTCGGACTGGTCGGCTACCTCCTGATGAGCGTCGGCTACCTGCTGGTCCTCGGGACGGTGTTCACCGCCGCGTTCGTCCTCCCCACCATCGCGGACGTCAACCCGGGCTTCGTCGACGACATGACGGCCTCGGCCAACACCGGGTCCGCCGTCGGCGACATCGGCCTCATGGCCCAGGTGCTCCAGGTGCAGGGAGCCGCCTACCTGCTCGGGGGCGTCGTCTTCGGCATCGCCCTCCTCCGCGCCGGCGTGCTGTCCCGCTGGGCCTCCATCCTGCTCGCCGTGGGCGGGCTGGTCAGCGCCGCCCTGACCCTGATGCCCGACGCCTTCCACCGCCTGCTCGCCTTCCCCAACGGCATCGCCATGATCGGTCTCGGCTGGTCGCTGTGGCGCAGCCTCTCCTCGTCGGACGACGCCGTCGCCGTCCCCGAGCCGCCCGTCGCGGTCCCGTCGCGATGACCACCGCGGTCTCGGGCCGGCCGGCCAGGGCGCGCCACCGGCGCTCCTGGCCGGTCCCGGTGGCCCTCGTCCTGCTGTCCACCATCCCCCTGGTCGCGGGCGCGCTGCTCCTGGTCCAGCAGGCCGGTGGGCCGGCGCTGGTGCCGGCCGACGACCGCTTCGACTCCTTCCCCGTGGCGCTCGGGCTGCACGTCGCCGGCTCGGCGGTCTTCGCTCTCGTCGGCTGCTTCCAGTTCGTGCCCCGGCTCCGGCGCCGTCACCTCACCTGGCACCGGCGGGCGGGCCGCGCACTCGTGGTCGCAGGGATGCTCGTCTGCGGGTCGGCCGTCTGGATCACCCTGACCTACCACGCCCAGCCCGGCACCGGCCCCGTGCTCTTCTGGGTCCGCCTGGTCGTCGGTCCGACGATGGCCGCGTTTCTGTTCCTCGGCTTCTCGGCGGTCCGCCGCCGCGACATCGCCGCCCACCGCGCCTGGATGGTCCGCGCCTACGCCCTCGGCCTCGGCGCCGGCACCCAGGTGTTCACGGAGGGCTTCGGCGAGGCGCTCTTCGGCCGCGGCGTCCTCGTCGGCGACCTACTCAAGGCCGTCGCCTGGGTCATCAACCTGCTCGTCGCCGAGTGGGTCATCCGCCGGGGCGGTCGGCCATGACCGACGAGCCCGCCCGCTGGGCCTTCCGCGTCCAGGGTCACCTCGACCCGCACTGGGCGACGTGGTTCGGCGACATGACCGTGACCCACCACGACGACGGCACCACCACTCTCGCCGGACCGGTCGCCGACCAGGCCGCGCTGCACGGCTTCCTGGCCCGGCTCCGCGACCTCGGCATCATCCTCGTCTCGGCCCACACGGCGAGCGACGCGTGAGGCCGGTCGCCGCCAGCCGTCCGCCGTCCGGCAGCCGTCCCCAACTGCTGCGGGGTTGTGGGAGGTGAGTGCCGGGAATACCGGTCACTCACCCCCCACAAGCCCGCGGCAGATGGGGCACCGGCCCGGCCCCACGAGGGGACCGGGCCGGTGTCACGTGTGACCAGGACTCAGCTGCAGCCGCTGGTGGAGCCGCAGCCCTCACAGACATAGCAGGAGCCGGCGGGGCGCATCTTGGTGCCGCAGGTGAAGCAGAGCGGGCTATCGACGGCGTGGCCGGTGATCTTCTCCATCAGCTCAGCGGAGGTGTGCGCCTCGGCCGGGGCGGGCTTGGCGGTGGCCTCGACGACCGGGACCACGGCCTCGGCGTCGTGGGCGGTGTCCTCGACGACCTGACCGTCGACGATCTCGGGGACCGAGTCGTGGTGGTCGGCCTTGAGGGCCTCGGCCTCGCTGATCTCGAGCGGCTCGTAGGAGCCGGTCTCGAGGTGCCGCTGACGCTCCTCGGCGGAGTAGATGCCGAGCATCGACCGCTCCTCGAAGGACATGTAGTCCAGCGCGAGGCGACGGAAGATGTAGTCCATGATCGACTGCGCCATCCGCACGTCGGGGTCGTCGGTCAGACCGGCCGGCTCGAAGCGCAGGTTGGTGAACTTCGTGACGTACGTCGAGAGCGGGACGCCGTACTGCAGCCCGATCGAGACCGCGATCGAGAAGGCGTCCATCACGCCCGCCAGGGTTGAGCCCTGCTTGCCCAGCTTGAGGAACACCTCGCCGAGCTCGCCGTCGTCGTGCGCGCCGGAGGTCATGTAGCCCTCGGCGCCACCGACGGTGAACGACGTGGTCAGGCTCTGCCGCGACTTGGGCAGCCGCTTGCGGGTCGGCCGGTAGACGATCTTCTCGACCGTCGTGGTGGCCTCCTCGACCGCCGCCTCGACCTCGACGTCCTTCTTCTTGGCCTTGGCGTCGGCCAGCGGCTGGCCGACCTTGCAGTTGTCGCGGTAGATCGCGGTGGCCTTGAGGCCGAGCTTCCACGACTGGAGGTAGACGTCCTTGATGTCCTCGACGGTCGCCGACTCGGGCAGGTTGACCGTCTTGGAGATCGCGCCGGACAGGAACGGCTGGCAGGCCGCCATCATCCGCACGTGGCCCATCGGGGCGAGCGCGCGGGCGCCCATCGCGGTGTCGAAGACCTCGTAGTGCTCGGGCTTGAGGCCCGGGGCGTCGATCACGTGGCCGTGCTCGGCGATGTAGCCGACGATCGCCTCGACCAACTCGTTGTCGTAGCCCAGCTTGGTCAGCGCCCGCGCGATCGTCTGGTTGACGATCTGCATCGAGCCGCCGCCGACCAGCTTCTTGAACTTCACCAGGGAGAAGTCGGGCTCGATGCCGGTGGTGTCGCAGTCCATCATGAAGCCGATGGTCCCGGTCGGCGCGAGCACCGACGCCTGGGCGTTGCGGAACCCGTTGGACGCACCCAGCTTGATCACGTCGGCCCACGCCTTGGTGGCCAGCTTGTGCACCGCGCCGTCGACCGAGGTCAGCGTGCGCAGCGAGTCGTTGGCGGCCTGGTGCTTGCGCATCACGCGCTGGTGGGCCTCGGCGTTGCGGGCGTAGCCGGCGTAGGGACCGACGACCGAGGCGAGCTCGGCCGAGCGGCGGTAGGAGGTGCCGGTCATCAGCGAGGTGATCGTCGCGGCCATCGCGCGACCGCCGTCGGAGTCGTAGCCCAGGCCCATGGCCATCAGCAGCGCGCCGAGGTTGGCGTAGCCGATGCCGAGCTGGCGGTAGTCGACGGTGGTCGTGCCGATCGACTCGGTCGGGAAGTCGGCGAAGCAGATCGAGATGTCCATCGCGGTGATGATGATCTCGACCGCCTGCGCGAACCGCGCCGCGTCGAAGGAGTCGTCGTCCTTGAGGAACTTGAGCAGGTTGAGCGACGCCAGGTTGCACGAGGAGTTGTCGAGCGACATGTATTCCGAGCACGGGTTGGACGCGGTGATCCGGCCGGTCTCGGGGTTGGTGTGCCAGTCGTTGATGGTGTCGTCGTACTGCAGGCCCGGGTCGGCGCACTCCCAGGCGGCCTTGGAGATCTTCTCGAACAGCTCGCGGGCGTCGACGGTCTCGATGACCTCACCGGTCTGACGGGCGCGCAGGCCGAACTCGCGACCCTCCTCGACCGCCCGCATGAACTCGTCGGAGACGCGCACCGAGTTGTTGGCGTTCTGGTATTGCACCGAGGTGATGTCGGCGCCGCCCAGGTCCATGTCGAACCCGGCGTCGCGCAGCGCGCGGATCTTGTCCTCCTCGCGCGCCTTGGTCATCACGAACTCCTCGATGTCGGGGTGGTCGACGTCGAGGACGACCATCTTGGCCGCGCGCCGCGTGGCGCCGCCGGACTTGATGGTGCCCGCGGAGGCGTCGGCCCCGCGCATGAAGGAGACGGGACCCGAGGCGGTGCCGCCGGAGGACAGCAGCTCCTTGGACGAGCGGATCCGGGAGAGGTTGAGGCCGGCACCGGAGCCGCCCTTGAAGATGAAGCCCTCCTCCTTGTACCAGTTGAGGATCGAGTCCATCGAGTCGTCGACCGACAGGATGAAGCAGGCCGAAACCTGCTGCGGCGACGGCGTCCCGACGTTGAACCAGACCGGGGAGTTGAAGGAGAAGTACTGGTTGGCCAGCAGCCAGACCAGCTCCTCCTCGAAGACCTGCGCGTCACCGGCGGTGGCGAAGTAGCCGAAGTCCTCGCCGGCCTTGCGGTAGGTCTTCACCACGCGGTCGACCAGCTGCTTGAGGCTCCACTCGCGGGCGTCGGTGCCGACGGCGCCGCGGAAGTACTTGGTGGTGACGATCGTGGAGGCGTTGATGCTCCAGAAGTCGGGGAACTCCACGCCCTTCTGCTCGAAGACGGTCTCACCGGTCTTCCAGTTGGTCTGGACGACGTCGCGCCGCTCCCACGTGATCTCGTCGTAGGGGTGGACGCCCTCGGTCGAGAAGACGCGCGAGATGGTCATGCCCGCGCCCTTCTTGGACGAGGTGGTGCGGGGTGCGGCCGTCTCGGTCATAGGTCTCCTCCGGAGGGTTCTTCAGGGGTGCTGATGCGTGGTGAGTGGAGCGCCCGGGACGCAGCTTCCCCACTACGTCCCGGGCAGTCTTGGTCAGCCCGAGTGGGCTGGTTGGGTGGTGTCGTCGGCCTCGTCGTGGTCGACCCCGTGCTGGTCGACCCCGTGCTGGTCGAACCCGTGCCCGTCGACCGCGTGCTGCAGCCGCAGCATGGCGATCTCGGACTCGAAGTCGTCGACGGACTCGAAGGCGCGATAGACGCTGGCGAAGCGGAGGTAGGCCACCTCGTCGAGCTCGCGCAGCGGGCCCAGGATGGCCATCCCCACCTCGTGGGCGGGCACCTCGGCCCAGCCCTCGGCGCGCAGGGAGTCCTCGACCTCCTGCCCGAGCCGCGCGAGCTGGTCCTCGGTCACGGGGCGGCCCTTGCAGGCCTTGCGGACCCCGGAGATCGCCTTGTCGCGGGTGAAGGGCTCGCTGGCCCCCGACCGTTTGACGACCGTCAGCTGCATGAGCTCCACGGTGGTGAAGCGCTTGCCGCAGCCGCCGTTGTCGGGGTTGCAGATGCGACGCCGGCGGATCGAGCCGCCGTCGTCGGCCACGCGCGAGTCGAGGACCCGGGTGTCGGTGTTGCGGCAGTAGGGGCAGTGCACCGGTGGGCCTCCTCTCGCGGTGGATAACAGTCCCTACCCTGTGAACAACCAGGCGTTGCCTGTGCATCCCCGGGACCGAGTCTGTGGACTAGATGTGGAAAACTACATCCGTGTAACTACTAGATGTAGTGGTTACCGTACGTCGCGACCTCCGGCCCTGGCAAGAGGGCGACCCAAACTCCTCGGCTGCGGCCGCCGCCCGGCGGCATCCCCGCAGGTCAGAGGCCCTGTGGCGGGTCGCCACACCGGCGTGTCGCGGGCCCTGCCGGCGTGTCGCCGCCGCACCCGGCCGAACCGGGCTGGCGCGCCTGCCACGAGCGCCCCAACGGTCGGCGACAATGGGCGCGTGGCATCGGGGGCGGGGAAGCGATCCGGGGCGCGTCGAGGCGCCAAGCGGCCCGTCGCGTTCCGTGCCGATGTGGCCGTCCTCGCCGTGCTCTTCACGCTCGCCGTGGTCGCCTGGGGGTTCCTCGTCTGGTTCGCGATCGACTTCGGCACCCGCGCCCGCGGCGGCGAGTCGCAGGCGTGGTGGCTGATGGCCGCCACGGCCGTCGGAGCGGTGGCCTGCCTGTTCGTGGCGCTCATGCTGGTCGCCCGGCTCGCCCGCGCCCTGGGCATCACCTCCTCCCACGCGACGAGCGCGCACGCGGGCCGGCGCGTCGCCCCGGTCGTCGAGGAGGCACCGCCGTACGTCGTCCCGGCGGCGCCGCCGCCGGGCGCCGCGCCGGCGCCCGAGGCCGCCGCACCTCCACCGCTCCCGGGCCCCGTCGTCGAGCTGGGCGACACCGCCGAGCGCCCGGCCATCCGGCACGGTCGCCACGAGGCCTGATCGCACGTCGCCTGCTCCTATCTGCGTCGGTGGAATCTGACGGTTCCGGTGGGGTGGCGTTCGAGCCTGTAGGTGGGGTCGTGGGCTTTGGTGTGGTGGTGGCGGCAAAGGAGTCCGCCGTCGTTGAGGTTGGTTTCGCCGCCCAGGGCCCAGGGGTTCCAGTGGTGGGCTTCGCACCAGGTGCCGGGGATTTGGCAGCCCTCGGCGAGGCAGTGTCGGTCGCGCAGCTGCATCGCGTGGCGTTGGGGCAGGCTGAACAGGCGTCGGGTGCGGCCCAGGTCGAGGGGGTGGGAGTCGCCGCCCAGGACGACGGGGATGAGGTTGGCCGTGCACGCCAGCCGGCGGGTTTGTCCGGCGGTGATCCTCATCGGGTCGTCGGAGCCGGGGAGGTGGCTTGCGCCGATGACCTCCGCGGTGGCCAGATCGGCCCTCAGCTGGTCGAGGGACAGGGTGACCATGATGGTGGTGGCCGCGCCGGCGTGCAGCGGGAGCCGGGTGGGGTCGAGGCAGTCGAGGAGCTGGCAGAACGCCTCGCCCAGCCGGCGGCCGTAGGGGAGCCGTGTGACCGGGTCGTCGCGGTCCAGCCGGGCGCCGCGTGCCTCGGGGTCCTTGCGGGGGCTGGTGAAGGCCTCGAGGTAGGTCGCGAGCCGGGTCGCGGCCAGGTCGGGGAGCAGGCCGTTGATCCGGGTCACCCCGCCGGGCCGGCGCTGCAGGGTCAGGGTGGTGTGGTCCCGGGCCTGGGCTTCGAGCGCGGCGAGTCGTTTGGCCTCCGCCGTCTCTCCGATGTGGGGGGCGAGGACCTCGATCACGTGCGCGCCCAGCCGGGCCAGGTCGCGGGGCCCGAAACAGGCCGCCTCACGCACGAGCCGTGCTTCGGCAGCGGCCACCAGGTCGGCCGGGATCTCATCGGGCAGCCGGTCCAAGGCGGTGGCGATCACCTGCGCCTGGGCCAGGTTGACCGCCCCGTCGCGCAGCGCGGCCCCCAGCAGCGGGTAGCGGGCATCGACCGCGTAGGCCAGCCGCAGGTCGCGGCGGGTGTCCTCGAGCCGCCCGCGGCACGCGTGGGCGAGCCCCTCGGCGGCGGCACGGGCCGCGGGCGACGCCGCCACGTCCTGCGCGGTGGCCAGCACCCGCAGCCGCAGCTCGGCCACCTGCGCCTCCACCCGCGACAGCTCCACCAACGCAGACGCCTTCTCCGGAGTCGACATGAACACCGGGCTCACCCCCGCCACGCCCTTCAACGCGACACCGATGACGGCGGTCGCCTCCAGAATCGGATGACACATCTGCGGGGCCTCCTTCCGGCAACGACGCAGACAGGACTACTGACTGGTCGCCGCTCCTGGAGGCCCGATCCCGGACTATTACTCACCCTCGCGACTGACACGTTCACGTCCGGGAAGGCGCACCCATCCTTGGGTGGCCCGGTCCACTACTAATGCTTGACAGCAACGCTACCCAATCCGCGACCATCTGTCAACACTATTCGCACACCAGTTCGACGAGGCTCAGCTGGTGAGCGGTCAACGGTCACGCAGCCGCCGCACGAACTTCAGACCCGACCAGACGTCGTCGACGGCCGCGACCTTGACGTCGACGAACCCGAGCTCGAGGCCGAGCGCCCGGACCCGGTTCTCGTCGATGTCGACGCTCAGCCCGAGGGCCTTGACCGCCGCCTTCTTGGGCCAGCACACCCAGACCATCCCGTCGACGACGGTGCGGGCGAACAGCTCGGGCAGCCGCCGCTCGAGCGAGGCGATGGTCGTGTGGAACGTGAGGGTCACGTCGGCACGTGCCGGCAGCCGGCGCACCACGTGGGCGGCACCGAGGTCGCCGAGGACGACATCGTCGGGCAGCCGGTCGAGGAAGACCGTGTGCCGGTCGGCGATGCCCAGCTTCTGGGGCAAGGATGCCGCGGAGTAGCCCGCCATGGACGCGCAGCCTAGCGCCCGCGTCCGACACCTCTTTGGACGAGGCGAACCCGAGACACGGGGGTGACAACCATCAGCCCGGACCGATAGGAGAGGGTCATCAGTTCACCCTCGAGGAGCACCACATGACCCGTCACACCTTCAGCCGCGCACTCTCCCTCGTCACCGCCGGCGCCGCCGGCGCGGCGCTCGCGCTCACCCTGACCGGCGGTGGCGCCGCTCAGTCAGCCCACCGGCCGGGCGGCACGGACCGCCACGGGAGCACCGTGGCGCGCACCACCACCGTGGCCCACTACTCGGCCGTCCTGGCGGCCGGGGCCGGCAAGAACACCATCTACCGCTACAAGCTGCCGACGATCAGCTCGGCGCCGTTCACGGTGAGCTTCCCGAAGCTGCCCCAGGGCCCCTATGCAGTGACCTACTCGCTCACCGGTGGCGCGTCCGACGCCACCGGGCGCTTCATCTGCTGGATGGACCACGGCGCCGGCAGCCAGGAGACGGCCTTCACCTACAGCGCCGCGTGGAACAACTTCCTCACCAACAACGGCAGCGGGGTCCTCGACACCCGCGAGGGCGACGCCAAGCTGCACTGCAACGCCGTCGGCACCGCGTCCACGATGCCCGCCACGACCGGACCGGGAGCGGCGACCGTGTCGTTCCTGCGCGCCGACGCCTTCATCAAGAGGACCGCGAAGGTCAAGCCCTGACCGCTCCCGGCATACGCCGGGCCCGAGGAACCGCGAGGGGCGGGGCCACCGTGGCCCCGCCCCTCGTCTTCCCCGGTCCGCCGGCTGGGGTCGAAGCAGCCGGCGAATCCTGAGTCTGGCCTCCCGCGCGTCACCGGGGCGCGACGGGGACCAGCAGCTTCTGGCCTGCCTGGAGGGCGGCCGAGTCCATGTGGTTGAGCTGCTCGAGGTGGACCACCATGTCGCTCACCTCGCCCGCGGGCGCGACGCCCTCGGCGATGTCCCAGAGGGTGTCGCCGTCGGTGACGGTCACCACGCGCGTCTGCTCGGGGTGGTCGGTCGCGGCCGAGCCGGCGCCGAACCATACGGCGAACGCGAGCGCCAGGAACAGGGCACCCAGGAAGACCACGAGCCGCCCGCGGCGGGTGAGCCGCACCTCCCCCTGGGCGGCGCGACGCACGGGCCGCGCGGACGCCGGACGGGACGGGCGCGTGGCGGAGTGGTGACGCACCGGACGGTGCGCGGTGCGGGCCGGGGTGATGGCGATGGTGCTCATCGGGACCTCCTGGGGAAGTGACGGTCATCGGGGCCGCCTGTCGGTTCCTTGCTCGATCCCTGTCTATCGGCGACCGCCGACAGTCCTGGCGGACCGCTCCGGCTGAGCCGCTCGATCAGACGTTCGATCGAACATGTGTGCGACGATAGAGCACCTGTTCGAACGAAATCAAGAGCCACGCCGAACAAATGTTCGACGAGTCGCCCTCACGCCGGGGCGCCGGAGGGCCCTCAGGAGCGCCGCGAGCGGGCCATCACCTTGCGGCCGACCCACGTGAAGGTGTCGACCGTGTGCCCCGACAGCGCGGGGCTGAGCGCGGTCGACCGGCTGAGGGCACCCCGCCAGGCCGGGACCGTGCGCACCACCCGGCGGCTGCCCAGCAGCCCGACCGCGGCGTCGGCGGCCTCGGCGACCGTCAGGATGCGGCCACCGGAGAAGACGAGCGCCTTGGCGGTGCCGAGGTCGTCCATCGCCTCGACCATCGCGGTGTCCACCCCGTCGGGGCACAGGGCGTGCACCCGGATCCGTCGCGGCACCTCGGCGCTGACCGACGAGGTCAGCGACACCACGGCCGCCTTGGTCGCCGCATAGACGCTGAGCCCCGGCACCGGGCCGTGGGCCGACAGGGAGGCGGTGTTGACGATGTCGCCACCGTCGGGCCCGAAGGCGGCGATGGCCGTGCGCATCCCCCAAACCACCCCGAGCAGGTTGACCTCCACGAGCGCCCGGGCCGACTCCTCGCTGAGGTCGGTGAGGTTGCCGTCGAAGCCCACGCCGGCGTTGTTGAACCAGGCGACCAGCGTCCCGTGCGCCCGCGCCACCTCGGCGACGGCTCGATGGCCCACGGGGTCGCGCACGTCGTGGGCGAGCCCGTCGGCGGCGCCGATCTCCTCGGCCGTGCGGCGCACGGCGTCGCCGTCGATGTCGGTGACCACGACCCGGTGTCCCCGGGCGACCAACCGCTCGGCGATGCCCCGCCCGATCCCGCGGGCCGCTCCCGTCACGACGACGCTGGTGTCCATGTGCCGCTCCTCCGCTCGCCCCGTGTGGTCAGTCCCGCTCGCGTGCCCGGATCTCGGCGGCCCTCACGTCGGCCGCCGGCACGCCCCCGATCCCCCAGTCCTGGGGGTCGACCTGGACCACGTGACCGCGCACGACGGCCGGGGCCACGCCGAGCACCTCGGCGACGAGCGCGGTGAGCTCGGCGAGCAGGGCACGCCGCTGCTCGGGCGGGCGTCCGGTGAGGACGGCGGCGGTGAAGTACGGCGCCGGGGCGGCGCCCTCCGCCACGACGACCCCGCCGACGGCGACCGCGTCGGCCGCGTGGTCGGTCACATAGACCCGCACCCGCTCGACCGGTGACCCGAGCACGGCGGCGTAGGTCAGGCTGCCCTCGACCAGCAGCCGCCTCCGCTGCGCATCGGTGCACCCGACGGTGTGGATCGTGGCGACAGGCATCGCTGGCCCCTCTCGTGCGCTGCTGACGCTAGTAGATGCTCCGGTGCGCCCCGCCGTCCGGAGCCAGGACACTGCCGTGCAGGGCCGCCGCCTCGGGGGCCAGCAGCGTCTCGACCAGCCAGGCCACCTCGTCGGCGGTCGGCAGCCGCCCCAGCGACGTCTTGGCGGCGTACTCCGCCAGCACCTCGGCCTCGTCCCGCCCGGACTCGGCCGCCCGGGTCGCCGCGAAGGCGCGCAGCCGCGGGGTGTCGAGCGGCCCCGGCGCGATGGTGTGGACGGTGACGCCCCGCGGTCCCCAGAGCTGGCTCAGCTGCCGCATGAGGTTGGCCAGCGCCGCGTTGGCGGTGCCGGGGGCGGCGTCCAGCGGGCCGGGCTCGAAGCCCAGCGACCCGGCGACGGCCACGAACCGCGAGCCCTCGACGAGCCGGTCACGGCAGCCGTGCAGGAGTCGGAGGACCCCCGCGACCTTGACGCTCGCCGCCACCGCCAGGTCGGACGGGCGGATCGAGTCGGCCGACCCGGTCACCGCGAGCCCCGCCGAGAACAGCGCGAGCCGCACGGGCGCGTCCACGGCCGCGGCGATCGCGTCCACCGCGTCGTCGCCGCCGATGTCGGCCACGCACGGCCGCACCAGCGGGTCGGCGGCGGCGAGCGCCTCCAGCGCCGCGGCGCTGCGTGCCACGGCCACGACCGGCAGCCCGCGCCCGGTCAGCCGCGCCACGACCCTGCTGCCGACGGCGCCGGTCGCGCCCACCACGACGGCCAGCTCGGCCGCGGTCCCAGTCATGCGAGGCACCCTAGCGACGGCGGCCGTCCACGCGGAGCGACCGCACTCCACCACGGAACGGCGGGAAACCGCGGCCACCCGACCCGGACGACGCCCGCGACACGCCGTTCGAACACCTGTTTGAAGTCCGGGCCCGAACGGGGCTAGCGTGAGTCCACCACCACCGAGCAGGAGGCGACCCGCCATGGCGACCCACGGGGCCAGCGACCGCAGCAACAACGTGACCGAGCTGCCCGACGGCGCCGCCGACGCGACCGGGCTCACCCCGCGCCAGCAGCGCGTGCTCGCCCACATCAAGGACTCCATCGAGAAGCGCGGCTACCCGCCCAGCATGCGCGAGATCGGGGAGGCCGTGGGGCTGACCAGCTCCTCGTCGGTGGCCCACCAGCTCAAGGTGCTCGAGGAGAAGGGCTTCCTCAAGCGCGACCCCAACCGTCCTCGCGCCCTCGAGGTGTTCCTGCCCGAGGTGATGGCGGCCCGCCGGTCGATCTCGGCCGCGGACGACTCGTCGTTCGACCCCACCGGCGTCGGCGACGCGCTGCCGGCGGCGTCCTATGTCCCCGTCGTCGGCCGGATCGCGGCCGGTGGCCCGATCCTCGCCGAGGAGCGCATCGAGGACGTCTTCCCGCTGCCCCGGCAGCTGGTCGGTGACGGCACGCTGTTCCTGCTCGAGGTCTCCGGCGACTCGATGATCGACGCCGCGATCTGCGACGGCGACTTCGTGGTCATCCGCCAGCAGCCCACCGCCGACAACGGCGACATCGTCGCCGCGATGATCGACGGCGAGGCCACGGTCAAGACCTTCCAGCGCCGCGACGGCCAGGTGTGGCTGATGCCCCACAACGAGCGCTACGACCCCATCGACGGCACCCACGCCACGATCCTGGGCAAGGTCACCGCGGTCCTGCGTCGCGTCTGACCCAGCGGCCGCGCCGGTCCCGTTAGGGTCGGCGCATGAGCGAGCTGGCTGAGCCGAGGTTCAGGCTCACCTCCCTCCGCGAGGGCTATGCCCCCGGGGAGGTGGACGCGGCGGTCGACCGCGTGCTCGCGTCGCTGCGCGGCGAGGCGCCGCCGCTGACCCGGTCCGACATCGAGGCGCTGGCCTTCGACGCCGTACGCCTCAACCAGGGCTACGACATGAGCGACGTCGACACGTGGTTCGACCTCGTGGCCGACACGCTGGACGGCGGCGGACCGACCATGCTGACGGGACCGGCCGGGTGGCCGACGCAGCCCGTCGAGCCGGTCGAGCCCGACCTGCGGGTCTTCGACGGCCGGATGGCGGCCGTCATGCTGCCGCTGCTCGGCGTGTTGCTCCTGGTCGCCGTCCTCGTCACCCGCTGAGCCACCGCTCGACGCGGTCCCCGGCCTCAGCCCGAGGCGAGCCGCCCGAGGGCGGTGCGGACGACCTGGGGGTCGGTCGTGGGCCACATGGGCGGCAGGCTCGCGCGCAGGAAGCCGCCGTATCTCGCCGTGGCCAGGCGCGGGTCGAGGACCGCGACCACGCCGCGGTCCTCGGTGGTGCGGATCAGCCGTCCTGCGCCCTGGGCGAGCAGCAGCGCGGCGTGCGTGGCGGCGACCTGCATGAAGCCGTTGCCGCCGGCCTTGTCGGCCGCCCGCTGCCGCGCCGACATCAGCGGGTCGTCGGGCCGCGGGAACGGGATGCGGTCGATGATCACCAGCTGGCACGTCTCCCCCGGCACGTCGAGCCCCTGCCAGAGGCTGAGGGTGCCGAACAGGCAGGTGTGGGGGTCATCGACGAACTGGCGGGCGAGCTCCGGCAGCTGGGCCTCGCCCTGGGCGAGGGTGGTGAGGTGTGGGAGCCGCTCGCGGATCGCGGCCGCCGCGACCTCCGCCGCGCGGCGCGAGGAGAACAGCCCGAGCGTCCGGCCCTCCGCGGCGTCGACCAGCGCGGCGATCTCGTCTAGCTGGGCCTCGCCGAGGCCGTCGCGCCCCGGTGGGGGCAGGTGCCGGGCGATGTAGAGGATCGCCTGCTTGCCATAGTCGAACGGCGACCCCACGTCGAGCCCGCGCCACGGGATCGCCGGCTCGTCCCCCTGGCGGGCCGACGGTGGCGGGTCACCGGCCTGCTCGCCGGGCTTGAGCCCGACCGACGTGGCGACGGCCGAGAAGTCGCCGCCGAGCGTGAGCGTCGCGGAGGTGAACACGACCGTCTTGTCGGCCAGCAGCTTGTCGCGCATCGGGCCCCACACCTGGAGCGGCGCGACGTGGAGGCGCGGCGGCATCCGGTCGCCCCCCTCGGAGAGCCAGAGCACGTCGGACTCCTCGTCGGCGGCCATCCGCTCGGCGTTGACGAAGACGTCCTGCACCATGCCGCGGGCCTGGGTGCGGGCGGCGTCGGCGTCCGCGTCGGACTCCTTGGGGAATGCCGACAGGCAGGCCCGTGCGGAGTCGCGGACCAGCACGAGGGCGTCGGAGAGCTGCTCGGGGACGCGGTCGAAGCGACCGGGCGTGGCCTCCTGGATCGCCGCGGCCAGCGCGCCCGCGGCGTCGTCGAGGTCGTCGGCCTGGGTGCCCTCGACCCACCGCTGGGCGCGGCGGGCGGCGCGCTCCACGTCGGCGACCGCGAGCTCGTCGGTGGCGGCCTGGGTGACCCGCGCCGTCAGCTCGTGGGCCTCGTCGATGACCACGCAGTCATAGTCAGGGATCATCGGCACCCCCTCGATGGCGTCGATGGCCAGGAGGGAGTGGTTGGTGACGATCAGGTGGGAGCGGACCGCCTGTTCCCGTGCGCGCTCCACGAAGCACTCGGCGCCGAACGGGCACTTGGCCGCGCCGAGGCACTCACGGTGGGTGACGCTGACCTGGCGCCAGATCCGGTCGGTATGGCGGGGCGCGTGGTCGCGCTCGCCGGTCCCGCCGGTCTCGGCCTGTTCCTCGGCCCAGGCTCGCAGGGCCAGGACCTCGGCACCCATCGAGCCCTCGGGGACGTCGACCAGGACGCCCTGGTCGTCGGGCACGCCCTCGCGGATGCGGTGCAGGCAGGCGTAGTTGGAGCGACCCTTGAGCACCGCGAACGACGTGTCGAGGTCGGGCTGGTCGTTGATCGCCTCCACGAGGCGCGGGATGTCGCGCTCGACCAGCTGGTGCTGGAGCGCGAGCGTGGCCGTGGCGACCACGACCCGCTCGTCGTGGAGGAGCGCCGGGACGAGGTAGGCCAGCGACTTGCCCGTGCCGGTGCCGGCCTGGACCAGGAGGTGCCGGCCGTCCGCGAACGCCGTGGCGACGCCCTCGGCCATGGCGACCTGACCGGACCGCTCCTGGCCGCCGAGCGCCTCGACCGCGATGCCGAGCAGCCGGGCGACCTCGCTCCGGCTGGGGCGGTCGTCGGGCTCGGGCACCCGGGCACCCTATCCCCGCCCACCGACACGGCCAGGCTCCCCCCGCCGGTCCTGGAGACCGGGTCCCGGAGAGCACGGTGCACCGTGTTCGGCAACCGTTCGGACCGGCCTTTCGCATTGTCGGTCGTTCGTGATGGGATGCGCGGAGGAACCGCCGGGGGGCTCGGGATCCCTCGGCTCACGGAGGAGGTCCAGTTGACCCGCATGCTCAGTCGTCTCGCCGCCCCGGTCGCTGCCGCGGCCCTGGTGGCGACCGGCCTGGTCGCCGCCCCGGCCGGCGCCGACTTCAAGGCGCCGCCCCGGCCGTCCTACGCCGCCAAGGCGACGCCGTCCAAGGCCGACCGCGCGACCGCCGCGCTGGCCAAGGCCAAGGCGCTCTTCGCCGGCCGCAGCGGCAAGGCCGCCCGGCCCGGCCGTGAGGCCACGCTCGTCCTGCGGGACCTCGCGGTGCTGCGCCCGGCGCTGACGCCGGCCCAGCGCGCCGAGGCCGACCGCATCCTGGCCCGGCCGACCGACGGCGCCGGCGACCCGATCGGCGAGGGCTACACCGTTGCCGAAGAGACGCCGGTGTGCGGCACCCACGTCTGCATCCACTACGTGACCAACGACGTGACGCCGAACGTTGACTCCGTCTCCCCCACCGACGCCAACACCAACGGCATCCCCGACTACGTCGAGAAGGCCCGCTCCACGATGGAGCACGTCTGGACGACCTACTCCGGCGCCGGCTACCGCTCGCCCAAGGCCGACGGCACCCTCGGGGGCAGCGCCAAGTTCGACGTCTACCTCGCCCAGATCGGCGACGAGGGGCTCTACGGCTACTGCACCACCGACGAGCCCGGCAGCGCGCCCAACCGCTGGGCCTACTGCGTGCTCGACAACGACTTCAAGCACGCGGAGTTCCCGACGAACACTCCGGTCGAGAACCTCCAGGTGACGGCGGCCCACGAGTTCTTCCACGCCGTCCAGTACGCCTACGACGTCAACGAGGACGCCTGGTTCATGGAGGCGACCGCCACCTGGGCCGAGGACGAGCTCTATGACGACGTCAACGACAACCGGCAATACCTCCCCTCGGGCCAGCTCGGTCAGCCGCTGATCCCGCTCGACGTCTACTCCGGATCGGTCCACTACGGCAACTGGATCTTCTTCCGCTACCTGTCGGAGAAGTGGCCCACCAAGGCGGGCGGCATGCCGACCATCGTGCGCTCGATGTGGCGGCTGGCCGATGCCACGCCCGGCGCTGCCGACAAGTACTCCATGACGGCCATCAAGTCGGTGCTGTCGAGCAAGAAGACCAACCTCAGCAAGGAGTTCTCGCTCTTCACGGCCAAGAACCGCTTCTCGCGCAAGTTCTATGCCGAGGGCGCCAAGGGCAGATACCCCCAGACCGCGATCGGGCAGACGCTGTCCCTGTCGCAGCGTGGGTTCACCAACCGCGGCGACTTCACGATGAACCACCTGACGTCCTACAGCGTGCGGGTCAACCCGTCCCGCGTGACCGGCAGCCGCAAGCTCCAGGTGCAGGTCTGGCTCCCGTCGAGCCACCACTCCGACACCTCGGTCGTGGTCGACTGGATCTCCAAGAAGGGCAAGCACACGTTCAAGATCGTCAAGGTCAACGGCTCCGGCCAGGGCAGCGTCAAGGTCCCGTTCGCCAACGCCAAGACCCAGGGCATCGTGGCCACGGTGGTCAACTCCGGCACGCACTACGTCTGCGACATGGGCACCGGGCTGTCGTGCCAGGGGACGTCGCTGGACGACAGCCTCACGATCGGGATGAAGTTCAAGACGGTCGCCTGACCGTCGCGCACCAGACAAAGGTCGAGGGGGCCCGCTCCGGGGCGGAGCGGGCCCCCTCTCATGCGGCGAGAGTGGGGGTCTCGCCGCGCACGGGCCGGCAGTTGGGGGGTCGGCCGGCCCGCGTGGGGCTCAGTGTGGCTCAGTCACCGCGTTCCTTGTCTCCCGACTCGCCGCCGCTGTCGTCCTCACCGCCGCTGTCGTCCACCCGGAAGTGCGGCGCTCCACCCTGGCAGTAGGCCTTGACCTCCACCTCGTGCTCATCGTCGCTGCTGACGAACTTCACTTCCAGCGACGTGGCCGTCTTGTCCTCGACCTTGTAGCGGTACCCCGCGTCGGGATAGACACTCAGGTCGGTGACCTTCGGGCCGGTGCACTCGAGCATCACGCTGCCGCCGCGGCCCGACCAGGTGTCGCGGACGGGGTCGGGACCCGACGGGGCGCTGCTGGTCTGGCCGCCGGGGTGGGGGCTGCTGGTGTGGCCGCCGCCCGACCCGCCGCCCTGGTGGGTGTCGGTGCCCGACGGCGTCCCGCTCTCGTCGTCCTCGGGCTCCCCCGCCGCGGACGAGGACCCCGAGGGGTGCTGGGAGTGGTGTCCCGCCCGGTGGCTGGGGTGGTTCGACGCGGACGTCGAGGGGTGGTGCCGCTTGACCTGGCCGGCCGTGGTGGAGCGCGGCGCGTCGGTCACCGTGATGACCTCGCGGCCCGCCCGCGAGATGACGGCCCACACCATGGTGGAGCCCACGACGACGACCGCGACCCAGACGGCCACGGCGACGATCGCTGCACGACGTACGTTCACGGGTGCCTCTTCTCAGCGCGCTCACAGCGACGATTGGCTAGCGTTCGGCCATGACCAGTGTCCTGGTCGTCGAGGATGACGACGCGATCCGCGCGGCGGTGCGGCGCGGTCTGTCGGACCGGGGCTATGCCGTCGCGACGGCCTCGACCGGCATGGCCGGCCTCGAGCACGTGCTCGGCGAGCAGCCGCAGGTGGTGCTGCTGGACCTCGGCCTGCCGGACGTCGGCGGCCAGACCCTCATCGCCATGATCCGCGCCGCCAGCGACGTCCCGATCATCGTGATCACCGCCCAGGACGACGACCCGACCATGGTGGCCGCGCTCGACGCCGGCGCCGACGACTATGTCGTCAAGCCCTTCGGCACCGACCAGGTGGCGGCCCGCATCCGCGCGGTCCTGCGCCGGGGCGGCCGGGCGACCGACAGCTCCGAGCCGATCCGCGTGGGCGCTCTGGTCATCGACGAGCGCGCCCGCACGGCGACCCTCGCCGGGGAGTCCCTCGACCTGGCCCGCAAGGAGTTCGACCTGCTGCTGGCGCTGGCCAACCGCAAGGGCGAGGTCGTCACCAAGCGCGAGTTGCTCAGCGAGGTCTGGCAGCAGGCCTACGGCGGCGCCGACCGGACCGTGGACGTGCACCTGTCGTGGCTGCGCCGCAAGCTCGGGGAGACGGCGGCCGAGCCGCGCTTCCTGATCAGCGTGCGCGGCGTCGGAGTCCGGCTGGTCGACCCGGACGAGGCTTGATGCGTCGGCGTATCTCATGGCTGGTTGTGGCCACCACCTCGACGGTGGTGGTCTCCTTCGTCATTCCGCTGTGTCTGCTGGTGCGCAACCTCGCCGAGGAGCGCGCCATGGCGGCGGCCGACCAGGAGGCCCGCAACGTGGCCATGGAGATGGCCGGCCGCGAGGGCGAGCCGGACCAGGTGGCCGACGTGCTGGCCGCCATCGACGCCCGCGGCGCCCCGGACACCGGCGTGCTGCTGGCCGACGGGACGGTGCTGGGCGACGACCCGGGCCTGGCGTCCGACCCCGACGTGCAACGAGCGGCGGACCAGGGCGAGAGCTTCTCGCGCATGGACCACCGCACCGGCAGCGTGCTGATCCCCGTGCTCGTGCAGCGCGATGACGGCGACGTCGGCACCGCGGTGATCCGCAGCACCGTGACCGAGGCCGAGCTGCACCAGGGTGTCCGGGCGGCCTACGGCAGCATCATCGGACTGGGCGCGGCCCTGATGGCCCTGTCGCTCGTCGTGGCGTTCCGCTTCGGCCGCCGGATCAGCGAGCCGCTGCGCGACGTGGCCGGCGTGGCCCACCAGCTCCGCGAGGGCGACCTCGACGCCCGCGCCCGGGTGCGTGGCACCGAGGAGACCCGCGAGCTGGCGCGCGCCCTCAACGGGCTGGCCGACCGGACCACCGAGCTGCTCGCCGCGGAGCGGGCGGCCGTGGGCGACCTGTCGCACCGGCTGCGCACCCCCGTGACCGCCCTGCGGCTGGACGCCGAGGCGGTCACCGACCCCGAGCTCGCCTCGCGCCTGCAGGAGCACATCGCGACGCTCCAGGTCACCATCGACGCGATCGTCACCGAGGCGCGCCGCCCCGTGCGGGCCGACCTCAAGGCGGCCTGCGACGCCACGGCCACCGTGCGCGACCGGGTCGCGTTCTGGCAGGCCCTCGCCGAGGACCAGGGTCGCGAGATGCGCGTCGCCGTCCCGGCCGTGCCCTGTCGCGTCCCGGTCGCCGAGGACGACCTGGCCGACGTGGTCGACGTGCTGATCGACAACGTGTTCGCCCACACCCCCGACGGCACCGCCTTCGAGGTGCGGCTGTCGGTCGTGGCCGACCGGGTGACGCTCACCGTCGTCGACGAGGGACCCGGCATGTCCGAGGAGACCCGCGCTGACCGGCCGGGAAGCACCGGCCTGGGCCTCGACATCGCCCGCCGCGTCGCCGAGGGCAGCGGCGGGGAGCTGTGGGTGCACAGCGGCACGGCAGGCGGAGCTCGCGTGGAGCTCGGCCTGCCGCTGTCGAGTGAGTGACGTCCGCCGGGACATCAGGTCAGTCGTCTTCCTCGCCGCCGTTGTCGTTGCCGTCGTCCTCGGGCTCGTCGTCGTCCTCGGAGTCGTCGTCGCCGCCGGTGCTGTCGTCGTCACCGGCCGAGTCGTCGCCACCACCGCCGGAGTGACCGCCGGTCGAGTGCTCGCCGCCGCCCGAGGAGGAGCCACCGGACTGCGCCGGGGCGGGGGTGCTCGGGATGACGATCGTCTGGACCACCTCGGTCACGCAGTCGTCGCCCTTCTGCACGGCCGGGGGCTTGCAGGGAGCCCACGCGAACCGCGTGGCGGGGATGATCTTGGGCACCTTGACCTGCGGCTTCGCGGCGGCCTTGTCCTGCGTGGACGAGTGCGCGGCGACGGGCTTGGTGTCGGGGCCGGCGGGTGCGGAGGCCATGCGGTAGGCCTGGGCGCTGGCACCGAGGCCGAGCACGGCGGCGACGATGGCCACGATGGTCTTGAGCTTCATGGGGAGGACTCTCCTGGAAGGCGGGCTATGGGCGCGTCGAGGGAACCTCAAGAGTTCCTCAAGAGACCCCATGACGTGGACTTAACGCGGAACTGATGATCACTTGCCTCCCGCTCCGGCATCCTTCTCGGCATGGGTTACACCGCCAAGACACGTGACAGGTACCGCCTGGCCGTCGCCGCCGTCTCCGGGCTGACGACCGTCGGTGCCCTCGGGGCCACCGGTTTCATCGCCGGCGCGGCCGCGAAGAGCTACCAGGCCGACCAGGACGCGAAGGCCGCCCAGCAGCGCGCGGCCAAGGTCCAGTGGAAGCGCGAGCAGCGTGCCATGGTGAAGGCCAACCAGGAGTTCGCCGAGCAGTTGGCCTCCAACGCCGAGCACCCGCGGGTGATCACGCGCGAGCGCAAGCACGTCAGCCACGTGATCACCCAGTACGTCGGCGGCGGCTCGTCCGTCGGTGGCGGCGGCACCGTGTCCGGTGGTGGCTCCTGGTCCGGCGGGTCGTCGGGCGGCTCGTCCGGTGGCTCTTCAGGCGGCTCGTCCGGCGGTGGTGGCGGCGGCACGACCGCTCCCCCGCCCCCGCCGCCCCCGCCGCCGCCGAGCAGCGGCTCCTGACCGGTCGAGCGCCTGCCGTGGAGGCGACGACGTTCGAGGCGCTCGGCACCTATGTCTACCTGGCCACCCGCCAGGACGACCGGCTGCCGGCGCTGCACCGGCTGGCGGCCGAGATCCTCGCCGACGTGGACCGCGCCTGCAGCCGGTTCCGTGAGGACTCCGACCTGACCCTGGCCAATCGGCACGCCGGCGAGTGGGTCGAGGTCGACCCCGTCCTCGTCGCGGCCGTGTCCGCCGCGGTGTCGGCCGCCCGGCAGACCGAGGGGCTCGTCAACCCGCTCCTGGGTCGCCCGCTCCAGCAGCTCGGCTATGACCGGGACTTCCACGAGCTCGTCGATGTCGACGAGCCCGCCCTGGCCGGTCCGCCTCCGCCGCTCGACGCCTGGCGCGAGATCGGGCTCGACGAGGACGGCGCCCTCCGGGTCCCCGCCGGCACCGCTCTCGACCTGGGGGCGACCGGGAAGGCCTGGGCGGCCGACGTGATCGCCGCCGCCGCGACCGGTGAGCTCGGCATCGAGGCCATCGTCAGCCTGGGCGGCGACATCGCGATCACCGACGTGGTCATCGAGCCGCAGCCCTGGCCCATCGCGATCAGCACGTTCCCCGGACAGCCCGCGGAGGCCATGGTCAGCCTCGACCGCGGAGGGCTCGCGACCTCGAGCACGCGCGTGCGTCGCTGGGCGCGACGCGGCGTCCAGCTGCACCACGTGCTGGATCCCCGAACCGGCCTGCCCGCACCGACCACCTGGCGTACGGTGACAGCGACGGGCCACACCTCGACCGCCGCCAACACCGCGTCCACCGCGGCGATCGTGCTCGGCGCCGACGCACCCGCGTGGCTGGAGAGCCGCGGCGTCGACGCCCGGCTGGTCGCGGCCGACGGGTCGGTCGTGCGCACCGGCGCCTGGCCCGTGGACGACCTGCCCGTCGACGACACCTCGGACTCGGAGAGGAGAGGCGCATGATCACCGGTCTGGTCGCCGAGGTCCCCACGCTGTGGTTCCTCAACCGGAGCAGCGGCTTCGTGGTCCTCGCACTGTTCACCCTCAGCACGTTCCTCGGCGTGATGTCGAGCGGCTCCCGCGCCGGCAAGCGCGTGCCGAGCTTCGTCACCCAGGCCGTGCACCGCGACATCGCGCTGCTGTCCGTGGTGCTGCTCACCGTGCACGTCTGGACCGCCGTCGCCCACGAGTTCGTGGACGTGCGCTGGTGGCAGGCGTTCGTGCCGTGGGTCGGCGCCACGTTCATGCCGACCTGGCTGGGCTTCGGGACGCTCGCGGTCGACCTGTTCCTCGTCGTCACGCTCACCTCGCTGGTGCGCGACCGGCTCCCCCACCGCGGGTGGCTGCTGGTCCACCTGACGTCCTATGCCGGCTGGGTCGCCTCGCTGGTGCACACGCTCGGCATCGGCACCGACGTCAAGGCCGCGGAGCCGTGGGCCTACGGCATCGTCGGCGGCTCGGTCGCGGTCGTGCTCGTGGCCGTCGTCCTCCGGCTCGCCCAGCTGCGGCGCGGCTCCCGACTGGCGCAGGTCGTCGCATGAGCCACGTCCACGTCCCGCGCGCCCCGTCGCCGGTGGCCATCCCGACCGACCTCTCGATCTATCCCGGCCCCGCGCTGCTGAGCGGGATCGACAAGGGGCCGGGGCTCGAGGCGCACCGCGAGCAGTACGGCCCCCTGCCCCGGCTGGGCATCGACGAGCTCGTCGACGGCACCGAGCGGCTGCGGATGCGCGGGCGCGGCGGCGCCGCGTTCCCCTTCGCCATCAAGCTGCGCGCCGCGGCGTCCGGCCGCAAGCCCGTCGTGGTCGTGAACCTCTCCGAGGGCGAGCCCGCCAGCGCCAAGGACTCCGCCCTCGCGGTCACCCGGCCGCACCTCGTCCTGGACGGAGCCGTGGTGACCGCCCGCGCGCTGCGGGCCACGGAGATCCACCTCGTGCTGCCGGGCGACCGGCCCGCCGTGGTCTCCGCGATCCACCGGGCGCTCGCCGAGCGGCGCGACAAGATCCCGATGCACACCCACCGCGCCGACCCCCGCTTCGTCGCCGGGCAGGCCCAGGCCGTCCTCCAGCTGATCGCCGGCAAGGCCAACCTGCCGGTGACCGCCTGGCAGCCCGAGGCCGTCTCCGGCCACCGCGGTCGACCGACCCTGCTGTCCAACGCCGAGACCTGGGCCCAGGTCGGACGGCTGGCGCTGGTCGGCGAGGGGGGCTATGCCCGTCAGGGGACCGAGGCCGAGCCCGGCACGACCCTGCTGACCATCACCTCCGGGGACATCCCGGACGTGTTCGAGGTGCCGTTCGGCACCCGGCTGCTCGACGTCCTCCCCCGGGAGATGCACGGCCGGCCCGCCGTCATCGGTGGCTTCCACGGCTCGTGGGCGACGTGGCAGACGCTGTCGTCGGCCGTGGTGTCGGTCGACGGGATGAAGGCCGCCGGCTCGCCGCTCGGCGCCGGCGTGGTCATCTCGGCGCCGGAGTGCCCCGTGCGGTTCACCTCGCGGATCGTCGACTACCTGGCCGGCGAGAGTGCCGGCCGCTGCGGCCCCTGCTTCAACGGCCTGCCGGCCCTGGCCGCCGCCCTTCAAGGAGTCGCGTTCGGCCGGGGTCCCCTGTCCCGGGTCGAGGAGCTGTCCTCGGTCGTCGTACGACGGGGCGCGTGCGCGCACCCCGACGGCACCGTCCGGCTCGTGTCGTCGCTGCTGGCCGTCTTCCCGGCCGAGGTCGAGGCCCACCTGGCCGGCGGCGACTGCGGCGCGTGGCGCGAGGCCGGCCCCGCCCGCGGCGACCACGAGGTGGTGGCGTCGTGAAGAAGACCCAGCTCCGCGTGGACTGGCCCCGCTGCAAGGGCCGCGGCACCTGCCACGAGGTGCTCCCCGAGCTCATCGACCTCGATGAGTGGGGCTACCCCGTCGTCACGGGCCCCGTCACCCGGCCCCTCATGGAGCACGCCCGCGAGGCCGTCAAGGTCTGCCCCCAGCTCGCTCTGCGGCTGACGCGGTAGGGGTCGTCGGTTTCCCCGCTCGAGCGGGGAAACCGGCACTGAGCGGCCGAAGTTTCGGCCACCAAGTGACAGGATCGGGCGCTCCGTGTGACGCCTGGGAACAGCGACCCCCGAGGGCTCAGGGCCGCGCCACCCGGTCGAGGAACGAGTCGACCAGCACATAGGCCCGGGCCCGCGACGCGGGGTCCTCGGCCACGGTGGCCTCGTAGAGCTCGCGCGGGTCCTCGCCCCGGCGGATCGCTTCGGCGTCGCCGCCGTTGTCGAGCCAGCCGTGGAGCATCCCGGAGGTCAGCTCGGGGTGGAACTGCACGGCCAGGTTGCGCCGCAGCACATAGGCCTGCGAGGCCGCGGAGTTGCGCGCCACCTCGACGGCGCCGGGCGGCAGCACCCACCGGTCGGAGTGCCACTGGAACCACGGGCCGGGCGGCACCAGGTCGTGGTCGTCGGTCTCGATGGTCACCCAGCCGATCTCGGGGTACGGCGACGCCTCGACGCTGCCGCCATGCGCGGCCGAGAGCAGCTGCCCGCCGAAGCAGATGCCGAGCACCGGGATCCCCTCGCGGTCGGCCTCCCGCAGCAGGTCGAGCTCCGGAGCCACCCACGACCCGACGCGCGCCTCGTCGTACACCGACCAGGGAGCACCCATCGCCACCACGAGGTCGAAGCCCGTCACGTCGGGGAACCGTGCCTCGACCCCCGGGCTGTGGAACTCCTCCAGCGGCACGACCTGGTGCAGCTCCATGTCGACCAGCCGTTCCTCGAGCCGGTCGCCGATCGGGCCGGGGGGTGAGACGTGGTCGTGCTGGATCACCAGTGCCCGCATGCAGGGTCCTCCTTCGCCGCGATGTCCAGGACGGCCGCCGATGCCTTGTCGGGCATGTCGGCGGCCGTTATCGTTCGGAGCCTAATGGTCGCGTGGTCACCACGCGACCATCTCAACACCCAGACCTCGGAGCGGGGCTCGGCCCCCAGGCAACGGAGCGAGCGCCATGACCCAACCCACCGTCGTCAGCGAGTTCGAGACCGAGGTGGTCGTCTCCCGGGTGAGCCGTCCCGCCGAGGACGTGGTCGAGCTGACCATGACCTCGGGCGACGGGCGGCCACTGCCCCCCTGGACCCCCGGCGCCCACGTCGACCTGTTCCTGGACGGCGGGCTGCTGCGCCAGTACTCCCTCTGCAGCAGCCCCGGCGACCCCACCTGCTACCAGGTCGCCGTCCTGCTCACCCCCGACAGCCGCGGCGGCTCCCGCGCGGTCCACCAGCTCGCGGAGGGCACGCGGATCCGCATCCGCGGCCCGCGCAACAACTTCCCGCTCGTGTCCTCCCGGCGCTACCTCTTCATCGCCGGCGGCATCGGCATCACGCCGATGCTCCCGATGATCGAGGAGGCCGACGCCGCGGGCGCCGACTGGCGGCTGGCCTACGGCGGACGGTCGCGCGCGTCGATGGCCTACCTCGCCGAGCTCCAGAAGTACGGCGCTCGCGTCACCCTGGTGCCCCAGGACGAGGAGGGCCTGCTCGACATCGCCGGACTCCTCGCCGACCCGGACCCCGACACCCTCGTCTACTGCTGCGGGCCCGAGCCGCTGCTCGCCGTGGTGGAGAGGGAGGCGGCCTCGTGGCCGCACGGCGCACTCCACCTCGAGCGGTTCGCCGCGAAGGAGATCGAGCGCGAGGGCGACGACGCCGCCTTCGAGCTGGTCCTCCAGCGCTCCGGCATCACGGTCACCGTGCCCGCCGACAAGTCGGTGTTCGACACGATGCGCGACGCGGGGGTCTCGGTGCTCGGGTCCTGCCTCGAGGGCATCTGCGGCACCTGCGAGACCGGCGTCCTCGAGGGCGAGGTCGACCACCGCGACTCGGTGCTCGACGCCGACGAGCAGGAGGCCAACGACGCCATGATGGTCTGCGTGTCCCGATGCCGTGGCTCGCGCCTGGTCCTGGACGCGTGAGGGAAAGGCTGATCCGATGACCGCCACCGCTCCCCGCCGCTGCGCCGACGTCCCGCACGCCGCCTGGTATGCCGCCGCCACCTCCGACGAGGTCGGCCGCGCCCCGCTCGCCCGACGCGTGCTCGGCACCGCCGTCGTGCTCTACCGCTCCACCTCGAGTGCCGCCGTGGCCCTGGAGGACCGCTGCGCCCACCGGCCCGTCCCCCTGAGCGGCGGCCGGGTCGAGGGCGACGACATCGTGGCCGGCTACACCGGCTTCCGCTACGCCCCCGACGGTCGGTGCGTCGGCGTACCCACCCAGCACAACGTCCCCTTCGGCGCCTCGGTGCGCTCCTTCCCCACCCACGACGACGGCTCGTTCGTCTGGGTCTGGACCGGCGACCCGCGGCTGGCCAAGCTCCGGCCGCCGCCGGACACCACGTGGCTGCGCGACCCCGCGTGGTCGTCGTTCGGGGAGACGTGGGAGACCGGCGCCGCGGTCCGGCTGCTCATCGACAACTTCTCCGACATCACCCACGTCGTGCACGTCGACCCCGAGATCGCACCGCCCGTGCTCGGCGCGGGCCCGACGCCGCCGCTCCAGGTGACGGTCAGCGAGACCACGATGCGGTTCTCGCGCGACTTCCCACCGGCGCCCCTCGCGCCGTGGCACGCCAACCTCGCCGGGGTCGCTGCGGACGCCGCCTTCGCCCAGCGCGAGGAGGGCGAGTTCTGCTCGCCCGGGCTGTGGGTCGACCGGTGGCACGTCTACGGCGACGGCCAGCCGACGCGGTCCTTCGTCTTCACCCATGCGCTCACCCCCGTCGACGAGACGACCACCCGGCACGTGTGGCGGGTCAGCCGCAACTTCGCGCCCGGGGCCGCGTCGACGGGCACGCTCGCGCCGCTGTTCGGCCGCTACTACCGGACCGTTCGCGGTGCCCTCGAGACCATGCAGCGCATCGTCACCGAGGACGGGCCGCGTCCCGAGGTGAGCGTGGCCGCCGACGCCGCCGCGACCGCCGTACGACGGATCATCGACCGGCTCGTCGCCGACGAGACCGGCGCCCGCTGAGCACCTGAGCGGCCCGGTCCGACGGGACGTTGGTCCCTGGCGCCTGCCCGCACCCCGGCGTTGGATGGGGAGTGAGGGGCGTCGCGTGGGAGCCCCTCGGAGGGGGCGAGGGCGATGCGAGCTGCTCGCGTCGTGAGGTGTCTCGGCGCGGTGCTGCTGGCGGTCGCGCTGACCGCCGGGACGGCGTGGGGGCCGTCCCAGGCGGAGCCCGGCGGCCGCCCCGGGGGCGTGGGGGCCCGGTGCTCGCCGTACGTCTTCACCGACCTGGGCGTGCTGGGCGGGCTCGACAGCCGCGCCCACGCCCTCGGCCCGACCGGTGTGGTCGCGGGGCTCGCCGACACCGCTCCCGGGAGCGGGTCGCGGGCGTTCCACGCGTTCCGGTGGACCCCAGAGCACCCGGGCAGCCCGGTGGGAAGCATGGAGGACCTGGGCGCGCTGGGCGCGGATGAGCGCAGCTCGGCGACCGGGGTGGACCGGCGCGGGATCGCCGTGGGGGTCTCACTGCCCAACGACGGTGGGAGCAAGGCGTTCGTCGCCGGGTCCGCGATGCATCAGCTGCCGGGCCTCGGGGGCTCCGCCGAGGCAGCCGCAGTGGACGACCACGGCCGGGTGGTCGGTCACGCGACCGCGGGGGATGGCTTCGGCCATGCGGTGATGTGGCTGCCTCGGCGCTCCCCCTCGGCCTCGTGGCGCGCTGGCCGCGCGTCCTACCGCGTCGTCGACCTCGGCGTCCCCGACGGCTGGGTGAGCAGCTCGGCCGACGCCGTCAACGACCGCGGGTTGGTCGCGGGGTCGCTGGGGGACGCCGACTACTACGGCTTCGCGGCGGTCTGGACCCCCGACCGGCCCGGCGGGACCCACGGGACCTGGACCGAGCTCGGGGTGCTGCCGGGCGGCGACGGAAGCGTGGCGCGCGATGTGAACCGGTCCGGCGTGGTCGTCGGTCAGAGCACGAGCGCGGTCGGCGACCGGGCCTTCGTGTGGGACGGCCGTGGGGCGATGCGCGCACTGCCGCCCCTGCGAGGCGGCACCGAGAGCTTCGCGTTCGCGGTCGACGACCGTGGCCTGGTGGTGGGCTATGCCGACGGCGCCGACACCGACGGCGACCGGGCCGTGGTGTGGTGGCGCGGCCGCGCGTACGACCTCAACCGGGTGCTCCCAGCGTGGGCGCGCGAGGCCGGCTATGTGCTGATGGGTGCCTACGACGTGAACGGTCGCGGGCAGGTCGTGGGCGTGGCCAGCGTGGGCGGCCACGCACACGGGTTCCTGCTCACCCCCCGGCGCGGACTGGGCGTTCGAACCTGTCACTGGTAGGCCGAAACTTCGGCCGCTCAGTGCAGGTTTCCCCGCTCGAGCGGGGAAACCTGCACCCCGCCGCCTCAGGCCGGCGTCACCGTCACGGGGAACCCCTTGATGCCGTTGACGAAGTTGGAGCGCACCCGCTTGACGTCACCGGCGAGCTGGATGTCCTTGAGCTGGGGCAGCAGCTCCTCGAACATCAGCCGGATCTCCATGCGGGCCAGGTTGTTGCCCAGGCAGAGGTGGGGGCTGCCCTTGCCGAAGGTCATGTGGTCCACGTTGGCCCGCGTGACGTCGATGGTGTAGGGGTCGGCGAAGACCGTGTCGTCGCGGTTGCCCGAGGCGAACCACATGACGACCTTGTCGCCCTCCTTGATCGTCTTGCCGCCGAGCTCGACGTCGCGGGTCGCCGTACGGCGGAAGTGGTAGACCGGCGAGGCGTAGCGCAGCAGCTCCTCGATCGCCCCGGGGACCAGCGACGGGTCGGCCTGGAGCCGGGCGAGCTGGTCGCGCTGCTCCATCAGGCCGAGCATCGCGTTGGAGATCGCGTGCCGCGTGGTCTCGTTGCCGGCGATGACCAGCAGCGTGAAGTACATGTTGAAGTCCTGCTCGGAGAGCGGGACGCCGTCCTCGGGCATCTTGTTGGCCAGGATGCTCACCAGGTCGGTGCCGTCCCCGCCGGAGCGGGCGTCCTTGAGGTCCTTGCCGTAGTCCCAGACCTCCTGGACCGTCGGCGAGCGGAACGGCAGGTGCTTGTAGGCCTCCGACTCCGGCAGGTCCGCGCGGACCTTGGCGAAGTCGGGGTCGGTGGCGCCGACGAACTCGTTGCCCCAGGCGATCAGCCGACCGGTGTCCTCCTGGGGGACGTCGAGCAGCCGCGCCAGCACGTTGATGGGGAAGTCGGCGCTGATCTCCTCGACGAAGTCGATCTCGCCCCCGTTGTCGGCCGCCTTGGCGAACGCCTCGGAGATGGTGTTGCGGGTCAGCTCGCGCAGGAAGCCCTCGTAGTTGTTGAGCAGGTTGCGCGGGGTGAACTCGCGCTGGATGAGCTTGCGCAGCGCGGCGTGCCGGGGCCCGTCGGTCTCGAGCATCGAGCGGCGGATGTCGCGGTCCTCGGCCGAGACCTCCTCGAGGTTGACGAACTGCTCGGAGGTGAAGGACTCCGGGTCCTTGTCGACGGTCCAGATGTCGTCATAGCGCGTCACCGCCCAGAAGCCGCTGTTGGGCTCCGGCTCGGGGTTCCAGTGCACCGGGTCCTCGGCGCGCAGGGTGTCGAGCTGGGCGAAGCCGCGCAGGTCGGTGAAGCCGTCGATGTCGGCGAGGTCGACGTCCTCGAGGGCAACGGGTTCGTGCCGGGGCATGGGAACTCCTTCGGTGGTGCGGTACGGCGGGTGGGTGCTGCGGCTGGGTCGGGCCCGGGTCTCGGGAGCCGGCGCGTCAGAGGTGGTAGGTGTACTCGTGGAACTCCCAGTCGGTGATCCACGTGTGGAAGCGCTCGATCTCGTCGCGCTTGTAGGTCAGCAGGGCCCTCACGAACGGCTCGCCGAGCACCTCGCGGAACTCGGTGTCGGCCTCGAGGGCGTCGAGCGCCGCGCCGAGCGTGCCGGGCAGCTTGTCGGACTTGGTGACGTCGTAGCCGTAGCCCACCAGCGGCTCCGGGGGCTCCAGCTTGTTCTTGATGCCGAGCAGCGCCGCTCCGAGCATGCCCGCGATCGCGAGGTAGGAGTTGGCGCTGGCGTCGCCGAGGCGCAGCTCCATCCGGGCCGCCGAGCCGCGCTCGGGTGGGATCCGGATCATCGCGGAGCGGTTGTCCATGCCCCAGTCGATGAGCCACGGGGCGAGCGTGTCGGGCCCGAACCGCTTGTAGGAGTTGATGGTCGGGTTGGCGACGGCGCACAGCGCGGGTGCGTGGGTGAGGATGCCCGCGACGGCGTGGCGGGCCAGCTGCGACAGCCCGTTGGGGCCGTCGGGGTCGTCGAACAGCGGGGTCTTGCCCTCGGGGTCCCACATCGAGAAGTGCAGGTGGTAGCCCGAGCCGCCCTCGTCGTTGAAGGGCTTGGGCATGAACGTCGCCAGCCGGCCCTGCATGAGCGCCATCTCCTTGACGGCCGCCTTGAACCGGTGGGCCCGGTCGGCGGCGTCGAGCGCCTCGCCGTGCCAGAGGTTGATCTCGAACTGGCCCGAGGAGAACTCGTGGTTGGCCGCGACGACCTGGATGCCGTAGTTGCCGAGCTGGCGCAGCGAGCTGAGCAGGACGTTCTGCGGGTCGCCCTTGAGGCCGGAGACATAGACGTTGCCGGTGCCCTCGCCGTAGCGCTGCCACCCGGACGGCGACTTCTTGGACTCCTCGAGGACATAGAACTCGAGCTCGGGCCCGACCATCGGCAGCATCTCGAGCTCGGCGAACTGGGCGAGCACCCCCTTGAGGACGGCGCGCGGGCTCTCGAGGGACGGCGTGCCGTCGGGGTTGTAGACGTCGGCGATGCAGTGGGCGACGCCGGGCTCCCACGGGACGGGGAGCAGCGTGTCGATGTCGGGGAACGCGAGGATGTCGGGCAGGCCGTCGGACAGCCCGCCCTCGATGTCGACCACGCCGCCGCGCGGCGTCGTACCGAAGACCGAGCGGCAGAACGCCACGCCGCTGCCCACCGTGCGGGAGAAGTGGTTCACCAGGACGTCGCGGCTGCGGTCGGTGCCGATGATGTCGGCGTAGCCGAGCCGGACCACGTCGATCCCCTGCTCGGTGAGCCGGTCGGCAGCGGGCTGCAAGCCGGAAACGTCGAAGTGCGCCATAGGGGCAGTCCTTCCAGTCGTGCGTCTCGTGAACGTGTGGGCTGGGTCACGCCCTGATGTCGTTTGGGTCCGAACAGTACCGACGACACCGGGGGTGGGCAAGAGGTTCCCCGGCCCCCGCGTGGCGGCTATCGTACGGACCCGAACGTTGTCGCCCGGCCCGTCCGCCCCTCACCTTCCAGGAGCCCACCCATGACCGAGCAGCAAGGCTTCTTCTTCCCCCGTACGGCGTCGGGGCAGGCCTCCTTGATCCCCTCGCCGCCGTGGTTCTACTCCGGCGACCTGCTGACCGTCGAGTACCGCACCGACCCCGCGCGGGTGGCCGAGCTGCTGCCCGCCCCGCTCGAGCTCGCCGCCGAGGACCCCGGCGCGGTGGCGCTGATCTGGGCCGACTGGCAGTCCTGCTCCTCCTCGCGCGAGGAGCTGCTCGACCCGGTGCGCTCGCAGTACAAGGAGTGCTTCGTGGTCGTCCGCTGCTCCTACCGCGGCGAGACCTATTCGCGCTGCGTCTACATCTGGGTGGACAAGGACTTCGCGATCGCGCGCGGCATGCACCAGGGCTACCCCAAGAAGCTCGGCTCGATGTGGCAGACCCGCCCGCACGCCTTCCCCCACGGCTCGCCGGTGATCGGCCCCGGCGGGATGTTCGGCGCCACGCTGGCCGCCGGCGACCGGCGCCTCGCCGACGCGGTCCTCACCCTGCGCGAGGAGTCCGACGGCAACGGCTTCGTCAACGGCCACCCGATGGCCCACCACCGGGTCTACCCCGACATCGCCGGCCAGGGCGACGCCTACTCCGAGCTGATCCGCTCCGGCGGCGCCGAGTTCGAGGGCGGCCAGTCGTGGCACGGTGACGTCGAGATCAACCTCTACGACTCCCCCACCGAGGAGCTCTCCCGCCTCTCCGTCGACGAGATCATCGGCGGCTACTACCGCCAGGTGGGCGTCGTCTGGGACGGCGGGACGTCCCTGGAGCGGCTCGTCTGACGGGTTGTCGGTTTCCCCGCTCAGGCGGGGAAACTGTCACTTGTTGGCCGAAGTTTCGGCCGCTCAGTGCAGGGTTCCCCGCTCGAGCGGTGAAACCGGCACCCCCCCCCGACACTCAGCGGCGGTAGGACGCCGCGGCGGTGCGGAGCCGCCAGCTGACCAGGGCCAGGTCGACGGCCGTCCGGCGACGACGATCGGAGAGGTCAACACCGGCGAGGACGTGGCCGATCCGCTCCAGGCGGGCATAGAGCGTCTGCCGCCGGATGCCGAGGGCCGCGGCGGCGGCGGTCTTGGACAGGCCGGCGTCGAGATAGGCGTCGAGCGTCGGCACCAGCTCCGAGCCGGTGCGCGCGTCGAGCTCCAGCAGCGGGCCGAGCTGGTCGTTGACGAACCGCTCGAGCTCGGGGTCGGTCACCACGGACGACAGCAGCCGGTAGACGCCGAGGTCGTTGGAGAGCACCACCCGGCTCTCGATCACCAGGGTGTTGGCGAGCCGCGCCGCCTCCCGGGCGGCGGGCAGCGACCGGGCGAGACCGGCGGCGTCCTCGACGAGCGGTCCGGCGACGAGCCGCACGACCCGCCCTCCCACCGTGGCGGCGAGCTCGGCGTTGAGCGACTCGGCCGCCTGCTCCAGCCGGGCGCGCAGCAGCGCGGGCCGGGTCGTCACGGCGGCCAGCACCTCGCCGTCGACGGCCCCGACGAGGGAGGTGCCGAACGCCTCGCGGAGCGCGGTCGTCGCCGCGCGTACGCCCGCCGACGCCGACCCGGTCGTCTCCACGACCAGCCCCAGGGCGCGTTCCTCGGCGCGCACCGCGAAGCCGACCGACCGCGCGCGGGCGGCGGTGTCGACCGAGGTGAGGTAGTAGGACTCGTCGGCCAGGTCCGAGAGCAGGTCGGCGGCCACGGTGCCGCGGTGTCCGGTCCGGCGTCGCTCGGCCGCCAGGCACACCGCGAGGGCCGAGGCGCACAGCTCGACGAGGCGTCGACGCTCCGGACCGGTGAGCACCGAGAGCTGCATGCGCGGGCTGCCGGCGACCTCGACGGTCAGCGCGGTCTCGCGATCGACGTCGGAGCCCGCGGCGAGCTTGCCGTGCTCGTCGAAGAGGCCCGCCGGGGCGTCGCAGAGCGACTGGGTCAGGGCCACCAGGTCGGAGACCCCCGACTCCGCGAGGATCGCCCGGTGCAGCTCGGCGGTGGCCCGGTCGGTGAACCGCAGCTGGCGCAGCTCGTCGTCGAGGAGCAGCGGGTGCACGGTCTCGGTGACCTGGATGAACGGCACCACGCCGTGCAGCACGATCAGGGGCAGCCCGGTGTCACGGGCCGCGGCCACCATCGGCGCCGGCGGGTGCGGGAAGGTGCGGCCCAGCTCGAGCATCAGCGCGGCCACGCCGCGGCGGGCGAGCGCCCGCACATAGTCGCTCATCGCCTCGGCCGTGTGCCCGACCAGGCCGAGCCCGGTGGTCAGCAGCACCTCGCCGCCCCGCAGCAGCGGCGCGATCTCGTAGATCTCCGAGGTGTGCACCCACCGGACCCGCCGCTCGGCCAGCTCGCTGCCGGTCAGCACCTCGACCCGGGCCGCCTGCATGACGGGGAGCTCCAGCAGGTCGGCGACGGTGAAGGCCATGCCAGGATCATCCGCCGACCCGCACAGAGTGTCCACTCACTCGCCGCACGTCTGGACGGTTCGTCTCTGGCACCCGGGGTGCTCCGGGGTCTTGACTGGCACCTAAGAAACCCCGTGCCTCGGAGGCCCACATGCGCACGTCCACCACCATCACACCCACACGTCGAGCCCCCCGTCACCGGGCCTCGACCAGCCTGTTCGTCGTCATCGCCCTCGCGTTCCTCTGGATCCTCACCGCCTGCGGCGGGACCACCGGCAACGAGACCACCGACACCAAGTCGTCGGGCGAGGCGTCCGCGCCGCTCGTGTACGGCGTGTTCGCCACCCCGCTCGAGGAGCCCTGGGACGGCGCGATCCATGCCGCGCTGCAGTCGGCGGCCGCCGACGGCACCATCACCTACAAGCACGTCGACGACCTGAACACCTCCGACGCGATGGAGCGCGGCCTGCGCGACATCTGCGAGAACGAGAAGCCCGCCGCCATCGTGGGCGACGCGTTCGCCGCCGAGGAGGCCGTCCGCAAGGTCGCGGCCGACTACCCCGACATCGTCTTCGCGTTCGGCTCGGGCGAGAAGGCCCAGTCGCCCAACCTGAGCGTCTTCGACAACTGGCTGCAGGACCCGGCCTACCTGGCGGGCATGCTGTCCGGCGGGCTCACCAAGTCCAACACCATCGGCGTCGTCGCCGCCATGCCGATCCCCGAGGTCAACCGGATCGTCAACGGCTACATCGCGGGCGTCAAGAAGACCAACCCCGACGCCACCGTCAAGGTCTCCTTCATCAACTCCTTCTTCGACCCGGCAGCGGCCAAGCAGGCCGCCGAGGCCCAGATCGCGGCGGGCGCGGACGTGCTCTTCGCCGAGCGCGCGGGCGTCATCGAGGCCGCCCAGGAGGCCGACCTGCCCGTGATCGGCATGATGGTCGACCAGCAGTCCGAGGCACCGCAGAACGTCGTCACCTCGCTGGTGTGGAACGTCCGGCCGACCATTGACGCCGTCGTGGCCCAGGTCGGCGGCGCCCCGCAGGGTGTCGACCTCGGCGAGTTCTCCTTCATCAAGGCCGGCGGCTCGTCGATCGCCACGATCAACACCGACGTGGTGGGCGGCGTCCCGCAGGACCTGATCGACCAGGTCACCGAGGTCGAGGCGTCCATGGAGAGCGGCGCCTTCACGACGCCGGTCGACGAGAGCAGCCCCAAGGGCTCGATCGACGTCTCGGAGTGACCGATGTCGCTGCCCCCACTGCTGGCGCTGACCGGGATCACCAAGCGGTTCGGTGACCTCGTCGCCAACGAGGACGTCTCCCTGGAGGTCGCCTCCGGCGAGGTCCTGGCCATGCTCGGAGAGAACGGAGCCGGCAAGTCGACCTTGATGAAGGTCGTCTACGGCCTGCTCCGTCCCGACTCCGGCGACGTCAGCATGGAGGGGCAGCGGCTCGACATCGGCTCACCGCGGGACGCGATGGCGGCCGGGATCGGCATGGTCACCCAGGAGTTCTCGCTCGTGGAGACCATGACCGTGGCCGAGAACATCGCGCTCTCCGCGGTGGGCTGGGGTCGGGTGGACGCCAAGGCCACCGAGGCCCGCGTCCTGGCAGCCATGGAGCGGGTCGGTGTCCACATCGACCCGCACCGGCTGGTCTCGACCCTCGCGATCGGCGAGCGGCAGCGCGTGGAGATCGTCAAGGCGCTCTTCCACGACTGCCGCGTGCTGATCCTCGACGAGCCCACAGCGGTCCTGCCCCCGCAGGACATCCGGGCGCTGCTCACCACCGTGCAGCGGCTGCGCGACAGCGGGCTCGGCGTGCTCTTCGTGTCGCACAAGCTCAAGGAGGTCGCCGAGATCTCCGACCGCGTGGTCGTCCTCCGCCGGGGCCGCATGGTCGCCGAGCGCCGTACGGCGGAGGTCGGCCCCGACGAGCTCGCGCGGCTGATGATGGGGGTGGCCGACTCCGGCGCCGGCGCCCCCGGCACGTCCGCGTCCGACCCCACGGAGCTCAGCGCGGTGGACGAGGCGGCGGTGGGAGGCGACCCCGACCCCATTCGGGAGGAGCCCCCACCGTCCGCCACCGCGTCGGCGGCGGTCCCGGCGCCGGCGGCGGTCCCCGCGCCGGCCACCCCCGTGCTCGAGCTCTCCGGCCTCGTGGTGACCCGCGGCGGCCGCGACGTCGTCGACCACCTCGAGCTGACCGTCCACCGCGGCGAGATCGTCGGCGTCGCCGGGATCAGCGGCAACGGCCAGACCGAGCTCGTCGAGGCGATCAGCGGCGTCACCCCGGTCCGCGAGGGCAGCGTCCGCGTCGACGGGCGCGACATCACCCGGCTCGAGGTCGCCGAGCGGCTCGCCGCCGGGCTCGGCCGGCTGACCGAGGACCGCCGCGGCAGCTGCGTCGCGCAGCTCACCGTCGAGCAGAACCTCGTGATCGAGGACCTCCCCCTCTACACGCGCCGAGGCGCCCTGGACCGCAAGGCGATCCGCGAGCACGCCCGCGCCATGATCGAGCAGTTCGAGATCCGCGCCGAGCCGACCACCCCGGTCGGCCAGCTCTCGGGCGGCAACATCCAGAAGGTGCTGCTGGCGCGGGCGCTGCACCGCCGACCCCAGATCCTGCTGGCGGCCCAGCCGACCCGGGGCCTGGACATCGGCACGTTCCGCTATGTCCACACCCGGCTGGCCGAGCTCCGCGCCGCGGGCGCCGGCGTACTCCTCGTCTCCGAGGACCTCGACGAGCTGCGCGCGCTCGCCGACCGGATCGTCGTCGTGTTCCGCGGCGCGATCGTCGGCCAGCTGACCGTCGCCGAGTCCACCAACGAGCGGCTGGGCGTGCTCATGACCGGACAGGTCGCCGCGTGATGGCCGGCCGGTCCTCGCTCACCTGGCCGCGCTTCGTGCTCCGCGGCCACCAGCCCCGCTGGCTGACGCCGGCCGCCATGGCGTTCGCCGTCGTCTTCACCGTGCTCGTCACGGCCATCCCGATCCGGCTGGCCGGCGCCAACCCGCCCGCGGCCTTCCAGCGCTACCTCGTCAAGCCGCTCTCCACCCAGACCGGCCTCTTCGAGGTCCTGCTCACCGCGACCCCGCTGATCTTCACCGGCCTCGCGGTCGCCATCGCGTTCCGTGCGGGCTACTGGAACATCGGAGCCGAGGGCCAGTTCCTCGCCGGCACCGTCTGCGTGACCTGGGTCGGTACGACGTTCACCGACCTGCCCGGTCCGCTGGCCATCCCGCTGGGCTTCGTGGCCGGCGCGTTCGGCGGGCTCGTCTGGGCCACCGTCCCCGCGCTCCTGAAGAGACGAGCCGGCATCGACGAGGTCGTCACGACCCTGCTGCTCAACCCGGTCGCGCTGCTCGTCGTCCAGGGCCTGCTCAACGGCCCGTGGCGCAACTCCGAGACCGGCTTCACCGACTCCGACCGGCTGGGCGACGGCTATGACCTGCCCATCCTGTTCGACGGCAGCCGTGCCCACCTCGGCCTCGTCGTCGCGCTCGGGCTGCTGGTCGTGGCCTGGTGGGTGCTCCAGCGGACCCCGCTGGGCCTGCGGCTCACGTCCTCCGGCCTTGCGCCCAAGACCGCCGAGTTCTCCGGCGTCCCGGTCAAGCGGCTCCAGTTCGGCGTCGCGCTGGTCTCCGGGGCCGTCGCCGGCATGGGCGGCGCCTCCCAGGTGATGGGCGTGCAGCACCAGCTGACCCAGGGCATCAGCAACAACTACGGCTACACCGGCGTCATCATCGCCACCCTCGGCGGCCTGTCGGCGCTCGGCGTACTCCTCGTCGCGCTGTTGCTCGGCGACATCTCCGTCGGCGCCCAGAACGCCTCGCTCGTCCTGCAGCTGCCGCCGCAGCTCGGCCAGGTGTTCGGCGCGCTGCTGCTGCTGTCGGTGCTGGCCGCGCTGAGCTGGCGCCGCTATCGGCTGGAGTGGAGGCGACGGTCGTGAGCATCAACCTGATCGCGCTCATCTCCGCGACGCTCGTCATCGCCACCCCGCTCGTGTGGGCCGGGATCGGCGAGGTGGTCATCGAGAAGACCGGCGTCCTCGACCTCGGCATCGAGGGCACGATGGTCGCCGGGGCGTTCACCGCCTTCGTCGTCGCCGACGTCACCGGCTCGCCCTGGCTCGGCCTGCTGGCCGCCATGGTGGCCGGCGCCCTCGCCGGCCTGCTGATGGGCCTGCTCGCGGTCACCCTCGGGCAGAACCAGCACGTCTCCGGTCTCGGCATCACCCTCATGCTGATCGCGCTCTGCGAGTTCACGTTCCGGGTCGGGTACGGCGGCGAGCGGCCGCGGCTGGCGCACAAGTTCCACACCCTCTTCGACGGCGCCGGGATCCTCGACCAGCACTGGATGACCTACGTCGGGTTCCTCGTGCTGGCCCCGGTCAGCTGGTGGGTGCTGCGGTCGACGGGCGTGGGCTACCGCCTGCACGCCGTCGGCGAGAGCTTCGACGCCGCCGAGGTCGCGGGCATCCGGGTCAACGCGACCCGCTACCTCGCCCTCGTCGTCGGGTCCGTCCTGATGGCCGTCGGCGGGTCCTTCCTCACGCTGTCGGTGCTGGGGACCTACACCCTCGACATCATCAACGGCCGCGGGTGGGTCTGCATCGCGCTGGTCATCTTCGGGACCTGGCGGGTCTGGCGGGTCGTGGCGGGTGCCCTGCTCTTCGCCGTGACCGACGCCCTCCAGCTCCAGCTGGCGATCACCGACGCGTTCGCCGACGTACCCCGCGAGCTGATG
>JAXLSP010000011.1:0-65750 GCA_046330515.1 Nocardioidaceae bacterium
GACCCGACGACTCCTCCTGGAGTCGGGGCTCAAGGCCTTCGAGGCCAAGGGCTATGCCGCGGCGACGGTCGACGACATCGCGTCCGGTGCCGGCACCACGCGGACGACGTTCTATCTGCACTTCCCGTCGAAGGCGGAGCTGATCAAGGCGCTGATCGTCGACATCTATGAGCAGCGGGTCGGCTCCGAGGTCACGCCCCTGGTCGAGGTCGTGGCCACCGGGGAGCGCGAGCGCATCCGGGGCTGGCTGGCGCGGCGGTTCGAGCTCTGGCCGGAGTCGATGCGCAAGATCACCGCCGCCCACCAGGCGGCCGCCTCGGAGCCCGAGATCGGCGAGGTCATCGAGGGCTGGTTCGAGGGGATCGTCGGCGAGATCCACCAGGCACTCGACATGGCCGACCGGTTCGACGCGGAGTCGCGACACGTGCGCGGCGTCCTCGCGTTCGGCCAGCTGGAGTTCCTGTCGCGGCGCTGGCAGTTCGAGGGCTGGGACGTCGACGAGAAGGTCGCCCTCGAGACGCTGACCGACTCGTGGTGCCACCTGTTGTGTGAGGTCTCCTGACCCGGGTGGCTTCAGGGCCGCTTCGCTCGCACCCCAGCCCATCGGGGCCAAGTGCGGTAGTTCCACCGCTGTCCGGCCGCCCTTCCCGACGCAGCCTTGGAAGCATGATGACCACGACCACGTCCTCGACCGGCACCCTCTGGCACGCCGAGCGGCCCTCGCTCGAGGCGGCCAACGAGCTGTCGGCCACCAGCCTGATCGGGCGCCTCGGCATCGAGTTCACCGAGATCGGCGACGACTTCCTCGTGGCGCGGATGCCGGTCGACGACCGGACACGGCAGCCGTTCGGCGTGCTGCACGGCGGTGCCTCGGTGGCGCTCGCGGAGACGCTCGCCAGCTGGGCCGCCACGCTCACCGTCGACGGCGACGAGGCGCGGTGCTTCGGCATGGAGATCAACGCCAACCACGTCCGGCCCGTCTCGTCGGGGTGGGTGACCGGGAGGGTCAGCCCGGTCGCGCTCGGGCGCCGTACGCAGGTCTGGGAGGTCCGCATCACCGACGACCACGGCCGGCTGGTGTGCGTCTCGCGATGCACGATGGCCGTCGTGCGGCGCGGGGCGTGACACCGGCCGTGTTTGACTGGAGCGATGACGTCCCAGCCGCAGGAAGCGCCCGAGCTCGAGCCCGAGGTCGCCGCGTTCTGGGCCGAGTACGCCGACGCGCGCGGCATCGAGGGTGAGCCGGCGGACGTCTACTCGTTCGGCGACAACCCCGAGCTGGCCGACGAGCTGCTGGCGCTGGTGCTGTCGGGCCGGAAGACCGCGACCACCGAGATGGTGGCGCGGTTCGCCGCCGACGGGCTGCCGCTGCCCCGCATCGGGGACCGCTGCGTCGTCACCGACAGCGCGGGTCGTCCCGCGGCTGTGCTGCGCACCGTCGAGCTCCGCCTCGGGCCGATGTCCGGGGTGCACCCGCGCTTCGCGTTCGACGAGGGCGAGGGGGACCGGTCGGTCGAGTCGTGGCTGCGCGGGCACGACGCCTACTTCCGGCGCAGCTGCGAGGAGCTCGGGATCGCGTTCTCCCGCGACATCGAGGTGGTGTTCGAGCGGTTCGTGATGGTGTGGCCGCGCGCCGGTGCGGTGTCCGGCGCACCCCGGACCGGCTGAGCCCCTCAGCCCGCCTGCGGGTCGGAGCCCAGCAGCCCGAGGACCTGGCCGTGCAGCCAGGCCCGGTAGTCCTCGACCGACCACCCGTCCTCGAGGACGAGCTCTCGGAAGCCGGCCGGGCCGGACAGCATCAGCAGCAGGTCGAGGGCGTGGTCGGCGCTGAGCCCGGTCCGGAGCCCGAACCGCTGCTCCCAGTGCTCGACCATCGCCTGGTAGCCCTCGCGCCGGAGTCGGTGGCTGCGCTGGTGCACCTCGACGGCGTCGGGCTCGTGGACCGCTGCGCGCATGGTGTCGTCCAAGGCGGCCACCCGCTCGAGGATCGCGGTGTTCCCCGCGACGAAGTGCGACGTCGACTCCTCGGCCGTCGCGGCGGCCAGCAGCGCGACGTACCACGCCTGTCGCTGCGGCGGCTGCGGGTCGTCCTCCCCGAGGACCGCGTGGTCATAGCAGGCCGCCAGCAGCTCGGGCTTGGTGTGGAACACGAAGTAGACGGTCTGCACGGCGACGCCCGCCGCGGCGGCCACGTCCTGCATGCGGGTGCCCGTGTAGCCGCGCTCGACGAACGACGCGTGGGCGGCACGGATCACCGTGAGCCGCGTGCGCTCGGCACGCTCGCGGCGCGAGAGCTTCGGCCCGGCAACCACCTTGACGGCTCACCTCCTGGGGAGCCACACTAGCTGATCTCATTCACTAGTGACTGTCACTAGTGAACACTTCTAAGGAGTTGCCATGGACCCCGTCGCGCCGTTCCTGGTCGAGCCTCCCGCGCAACGCCTGGCGCCGTGGCGCGTCGTGGTCGACGGCGAGCGCACCGGAGGCATGGTCCTGGGGGAGGCGGAGCTCGCGCCGCGCACCCCGGGCCCCGCCCGCCATGTGCACACACGCGAGGACGAGGGACTCTTCGTGTTCTCCGGGGTCCTGACCGCCGAGGTGGGGGAGGAGCGCTTCGAGGTCGGGCCGGGCGCCTTCCTCTTCATGCCGCGCGGCCTCCCGCACACCTTCGCGAACCTGCACGACGAGCCGGTCCGCGGCGTCGGGCTCATCAACCCGCCCGGTCTCACCCGGTTCTTCGCCGAGATGGCGGAGTACGTCGCCGCGACCGCCGGCGAGCCTGACCACGAGACCATCCTGGAGATCAACGCGAGGTATGGCGTGTTCCCCGCCGAGGGGCCGGCGCTCCTCTGAGGTCGCCCACCCCCGGACCGCACAACTGAGGTAGTTCCACGGCTGCCCGCAGCCCTCCCGCCGCGGATCATGGATCGCATGTCTCGCCGCGCCGTCGCTCTCGCCTGGTCCGCCCTCGGGTGGCTCGGCTTCAACGTCGTCATGATCTGGGCCGTGCTGTTCCTCGCCGGGGTCTGGCTCCCTCGGACCGTCGACGCGCCGGCGCGGGTGCACCCGCTGCCCGCCCTCGCGACCGACCTGGCGTTGCTGCTGCTCTTCGCCGTGCAGCACTCGGTGATGGCGCGGAGGTCGGCGAAGGCGTGGCTGCGCCGCTGGGTGCCGCCCGAGCTGGAGCGGACCGCCTTCGTCGTCGCCACGGACATCTGCCTGGCGCTGCTGTTCACTCTGTGGCAGCCGTTCGGAGGACGGGTCTGGAGCGTCGATGGTGGTGGGGGTGTGGGGCTCTGGGTCCTCTGCGGCGCCGGGTGGGCGCTGGCCGTGGCATCGACCTACGCCGTCGACCACGCCGAGCTCTTCGGTCTGCGCCAGGCGGGCTGGCTGCCGCCCCGGTCACACGGCCCGGGCCTCGCGCTCAAGGTGACCGGTCTCCATGCGCTCGTGCGACACCCGCTCATGACCGGGCTCGTGCTGGCGTTCTGGGTCACGCCGACGATGACCGCGTCGCACCTGCTCTTCGCCGCCGCCGCCACGGGCTATGTGCTCGTCGGGGTCGGGTTCGAGGAACGGGATCTGCGGAGGGCGTTCGGGTCGGCGTACGACGACTACGCCGCGCGAGTGCCCGCGCTCGTCCCTGTTCCGCGCGCGTGGTTCCGCGCTGGTCCCTGACTCAGGAGGATCAGCGGCGGCGGTTCACTTCCGCCTTGGTTTCGAGGTGGTCCCTGAGGTGCCCGACGAAGGAGGGCCTCGAAGGGCTCGCTTCGCTCGCACCTCAACCAGCGGCGGGGCGGCTTCGCTCGCGCCTCAACTAGCGGCGGGCGGGGTTGGCGTCGTACTTCTGCCTTGGTTTCGAGGCTCGCTCCACTCGCACCTCAACCGGCGTCCGCCGGCTGGGTTCGGGCTGGGTCTCGAGGCTCGCTCCGCTCGCACCTCAACCGGCGCCAGGACGGGAGTGAGGTGGCCAAGCAGATGAAGCAGCCGCCGGCCTATGCCGTGTCGTCGGTCGACCATGCCCTCCGGCTGGCGGTGATCCTTGAGCTCGAGGGGCGGCTGAGCGTGTCCGGGGCGGCGGAGCGGCTGGGGGTGGCGAGGAGAACGGCGCACCGGCTGCTGCAGACCCTCGTCTATCGCGACTTCGCGGTGCAGGCCGAGGACCGCACCTACCGCGCCGGCCCCGTGCTCGAGCTCTCGGCCCGCTCGACCTCCGACGTGGCGCGCATCCGCAGCGCGGCCCTGCAACCCCTGCACGACCTGGTCGACGCCCTCGACGAGACGGCGAACGTGTCGATCCGCACCGGCACCACGCTCCGGTTCATCGCGTCTGTCGAGGGCAGCCAGGCGCTGCGCGTCGGGAGCCGCGAGGGCATGGTCTTCCCCGCTCATCAGGTCACCGGTGGGCTCGTCATGCTGGCGACGCTGAGCCCGCAGCAGGTCGACGCCCTCTATGCCGAGGAGCGGTTCGCCGACGCACCTGGCGAGCGGCCCGACATGGCCAGGCTGCACGCCGACCTGCGCGCCGTACGGCGGACCGGCGCCGCCCTCAACCTCGAGCGCTCCGAGCGCGGCCTGGTCGCCCTCGGCCGTGCCGTCCTCGACCAGCACGGAGACACGATCGCGGCCGTGTCGGTGTCGATGCCGAGCGTGCGCTACCGCAAGGAGCGGGTGCCCGAGCTCACCGCGGCGCTGTCGGCCACGGCCGACGCGATCACGCGCAACCTGGTCGGCTATCGGGGCGGACGTAGCCTGGAGGCACCTCGGGGAAGGAGCCCGCCCGATGTCGGAGTTCACTCGCGCCAGCCGCAGGCATGGCCAGGCCGAACGAGCGGTGCTCCCCACGCGACAGCCGGCGCTCGTCCAGAGCTCGCTCGCCGCGGGGGCGATCGACCTGCCGTCGCTGGCGCCGCTGATGTTCGCCTTCATGTTCCGCAACATCGCCACCGCCGGCTTCACGTTCACCGACCCGATGGCGCCGCAGGACCACTCCAAGGACTCCCGGCCCGGCTGCGTCATCGCTGCGCCGTCCTACCCGGCCGGCACGCCCGGCGTCGACCAGGACTACGTCTTCAACTGGGTGCGCGACGGCGCGATCACCGCGATGGAGGTGGCCCGGATCGCGTTCTGGCCGAGCGCGGGCGGGACGCTCGACGACTACGTCCGCTTCGCCGCGCTCTGCCACGCCAACGCCGTGCCGACCAAGGGCCATGCCTGCTTCACCATCGCCGGGGAGTCGCGGCCGTGGTCGGAGCAGAACGACGGCCCGGCCCTCCAGACGGTCACACTCCTGACGGCCTTCGACCGGCTGTCGTCGGATATGCAGTCGGCCGCTGTCGGCCTCGTCAACGCCAACGTCGAGTTCCTGCTCGGCGTCTTCCAGGACGCCACGACGAACCTGTGGGAGGAGCACGTCGGCTTCAGTTTCTTTGCCCGGTCCGCCCAGCTCCGCTGCTTCGAGACGGTGCTGGCCACGACCGTCACCGGCGTCGCCAAGCCCGCCGGGCTCCAGGCGGCCGCCGACTGGCTGCGCCAAGCGCTCGACGGGCACTGGGACGGCACGAGGTATGTCAGCGTGCTCGCCGTGCCGTCCGACGGCAGCTCGCCGTCGCAGCCCGTTGTGGACGGCTATGACCCCAACATCGACATCGTGCAGGCCTGCATCTATGGCGCGGTGCCGTGCACCGACACGCGGCTGCTGGCGACGGCGGCACAGCTGCGGGCGCAGTGGGAGGAGGGCGGCCTGGCGGCGTACCCGATCAACACCGCCGACCGCGAGCGCGGCCTCGGCCCGCTGTTCGGGCGCTACCCGGGCGACACCTATGACGGTGACAGCGCCCACCCGGTCCTTGGCGGCCATCCGTGGGCGCTGACGACCTGCAACGTCGCGGAGCTGCACTATGCGCTGGCCGCGACGGTGCGGTCGACCGGCCGGATCCCGCTCGACGACCTGTCGCAGCCCTTCTTCGCCCAGGTCGGCGTCGATGCCACGACGAGCGCCGACGCGGCGGCCACCGCCCTGGTCGCTGCCGGCGACGCCATGGTCGGCGCCGTCGTCTTCCACAGCGACCACCTCGAGCTGTCCGAGCAGTACGACGGCACGACGGGCTTCGAGCGCAGCGTTCGTGATCTCACGTGGAGCTATGCCGCCTACCTGTCCGCCATGCGCACCCGGGCCGCCGTCGTCTGACTCCGTCGACCGGGTCGAGAGGAGGTGTGCCGGGCCGTCAGCGCGTGCCCGGCGGGGGCTCCTCGTCGATGTCGCACCACACCTCGGTGGCGGAGTGGATGAGGCCGTCGTGGGCGGTGATGAACGTGGCGACCCCGAAGTGCTGCAGGACGCCCGCGGCGTCGTAGCCCGTGACATGGCCGCGGCCCGCCGCGTGGTCGCCGCTGCCGACCGACTCCTCGATGGTGAAGTCCTGGAAGCCGGGGTAGTTGGCGTTGAAGCTCACCCAGGTGTCGCGGTCGAAGACCTCGCCGGTGTGGACGAGGGTGCAGGTGAACTCCTCGTGCAGCAGCCCGGGCAGGTCTCCCCAACGGTGCGAGTCGATCGTCGCGGCGAGCTCGCGGAGCAGCTTCTCGGCGGTCATGCGCCCCAGCGTGTCAGACGGTCCCGACAGCCACCTGCGTCCGCCTCTGCCAGCATGGGCGCATGGTCGGGGTTCGCCGCGTGGTCGACGTGCACGCGCACGCCGTACCCCTTCCGCTCCTCACCTGGCTCGAGCAGCACGGCCGCGCCGACCTGTCGGGGACCGAGCGGGGCGTGGTCGTCATCGACCCGGAGGTCAGCGGCGTCGCGCCGGGCACGGCGCTCCCCCTGCCCGCGTCGATGCACCGGCCGGAGCTGCGACTCGAGGAGATGGCCGCCACCGGGGTGACCCACGAGGCCGTGTCCCTGCCGCCCTTCCTGTTCGCGACCCGCAGCCTCGACGAGGCGCTCGTGCGGGAGACGACCGCACGGGGCAACGACGCCCTGGCGTCCTACTGCTCCCACGACCCCGGCCACCTCCTCGCCCTCGGGAACGTCCCGGTCGGCTGGCCCTCCGCAGCCGAGGAGGCCCGCCGCTGCCTCGACGAGCTCGGCATGCGCGGCGTCGTCATCGGCAGCCGCGGCGCCGGTCGCGAGCTCGACGACCCGGCCAACGACGACCTCTGGGCGTTGGTCTCCGAGCGTCAGGCGATGGTGTTCCTGCACCCGTCTGCGGCGCCGGATCCCCAGCGGTTGAGCGACTTCTGGCTCCCGCAGCTGCTCGGCTACCCGATGGAGACCGCCATCGCGGCGGCCCGCCTGGTGTTCGGCGGGGTGGTCGAGCGGCACCCGTTCCCGCTGGTCCTCGCGCACGGCGGCGGCTGCCTGCCGGCGGTGAGGGGACGCCTCACCATGGGCTGGGGACCGCAAGCCCGTCGCCCACACGACGCAGGCCCCGCCGGACGAGCTGCTCGGGCGGCTCTTCTATGACACCGCGGTCTTCGATCCGGTGGCGCTGCGACGGCTCGTCGAGGACGTCGGCGGCGGCCAGGTCGTCGTCGGCACCGACCACCCCTACGATCTCGCCGAGCGCGACCCCGTCGCCTTCGTCAGGTCGGCCGGGCTGGACGCGGGCGTCGTCGACGAGGTGCTGGGCGGTACGGCGTCCCGGCTGCTCGGGCTGGGCTGATCCTGAGCCTGGTTCCAGGCTGGGCCCGTTTCCACCGATCTCGAGGCTGCGCTCGTCTATCGCTCCAGCTCCTCGGCGGCGCGCCCCACGAGCTGAGCCGCCCACCTGGTCGCGTTGCGCGCCTTCGTTGCGCTCACACTCGTCACTCCGTAGTGGGCCTCGTCCTTCAGATCGACCAGTCTTGCGAAGACGGCAGCGAGCTTGTCGCCGTCCGGCGTGGCCGTTCGCAGCAGGTCGGCGGCCCGGCGGTGCTCATCGCCACGGTGGATCCGGCCGAGGCGGAGCGCGGTGATCACGTCGCTTGCCGCGATTCCGGCGAGGACCGCGAGGCCAGTGGTCACCGTGCGAAACTCGGGGCGCTCGTCGGTGCGCACCAGGTCGGCGACCTCGAGGTAGGCGCGCGCGGCCTGGAGTCGCTGCCGGGCCTCGGGCCTGCCGGCGCTCGTCGTGTGCTGTCGAGGTGAGGTCATGTCAGCTGTCGCCCGCCATCGAGGGCGGCCCGGGACGGCTGAGCATCTCGATGCCGTCTCGGCGGACCTCCTCGAGCAGAGGACGGTGAGCCGAGCCGGGAGAGACCCACTCGGTCACCGAGAGGTCGACCACCTGGAGGTCGTTGCCGGTCCAGGAAAGCACCAGACGGCGCAGCCGGTCGACCTGGGACTGCCAGGCCTCGGGACTGGACGGTGACGTCGCAGCGGACGGCGATGCGGCCACCACGACCGTCGTGGCGACCGTCGCAGCGATGCCCAGCCACGTTGCCTGGAGATCCTCGGGTGGCTTGACCTCGCCCGGAAAGAGGGGGTGAACGAGCAGCAGGTCGATGTCACTGTCGAGGTCTCCGTCATGGCGGGCCGCGGAACCGAACACGATGGCGACCAAGGGACGCGGCTCCCATGCGGACAGCTCAGCGCGCAGGCGCCGCCAGAGTTCCAGTCGCAGACCTGCAAGGCTCTCCGCCACGGACGCCGCCACGTGCTCGCGGTTCAGCTCGTGCACGGTGTTGCGACCCATGAGCGTGGCCCGAACGATCCCTTGTGAGACCAAGCGCGCGAGCGTTCGTCGTACGCCGATCTCGGACCCTCGGGCGGCGCGAACGGCGACCTCACCAACCGTGAGCGGGCGTCCTGCCGCGGCCAGCGCTGCCAGCACCGGTCCGTCGAGGGTCGGGGTCACTGCCCGTGTCGGATCAGATAGGTCCATATCACATAGTATAGGAATCTATCTCTTGTGTTTCCAAGGCGGCTCAGGCTCGGTGTCGGTGCCCGGGGGGGGGGGTAGGTGTCAGAGCACGTCGGCCCCCTGGTGAGGACAACCTCAGTGCCCTGGATGCTGCTCAGCCGCGGTGCACCCGAACGCCGTACTCGATCCGGCTGCCCATGACGTTCTGCCGCGGCATCATGTCGACGGCGACGTAGCCCCGGTGGAAGCTGAGCGAGATCGCAGCCGTGCGGACCCACGCGGGAGACCCGATGCACGACGACGGGAACGACACCCGGATCGTGTCGCGGCGGTAGTCGATGCGGTGTGCGAACCGGCAGTCCCGTGGACCATCGGGCATGACCTGACCGCCCCAGTCCCGGTCGGCGACCAGGACCAGCGGCTCGAACGTCTTGAGCCTGCCGTCGCGGTTGACATAGGCCATGGGGAGTCCGAGGTAGAAGTCCGGCCGACGGTGGTTGAGCTCGCGGAAGCGCGTGACGACCGTGATCCGGTGTCGCGTGTAGGTGACCCGGCTGCCGGTCAGGTCGCCGAGGCGCATGCCCGGCAGCCGGTAGCGGATGTCGGGGTTCCTCCCCTTGATGTTGACGATGTCGTGCCGGGCGTCGCGAGCCGACCGGCTCTGCGCCTGGGCGGCGGCGGGCAGGGCGGTGAGGAGGGCAACGGGCAGGAGTACGGCGGCCGCGCGGCGCAGCCTCGTGAGCGCGGTGGTCACATCGCTCATCAGAGCACGGCCGGGCCCGCGCGAGAGTGGTGTCAGGCCGTGGCCCTGGTCACCTCGGCGTCGCTGCGGGTCGGCCGACGTCAGCGCCAGCCGAGCTCCGGGGCCAGGTGCTCGAGCACGCTCTCGATCACGTGCGCGTTGTAGTCGACACCGAGCTGGTTGGGCACCGTGAGGAGGAGCGTGTCGGCGGCAGCGATGGCCTCGTCCTCCTTGAGGTCGGCCACGAGGCGGTCGGGCTCGTCGGCGTAGGAACGCCCGAACCGCGCCGAGCCCCCGTCGAGGAAGCCGACCTGGTCCTCGCTGCTGCGGTCCTGCCCGAAGTAGGCGCGGTCGAGGTCGCTCACGATCGGGAAGATGCTGCGGCTCACCGAGACGCGCGGCTCGCGCTCGTGGCCGGCGGCCTTCCACGCGTCGCGGAAGCGCTGGATCTGCTCGGCCTGGAGCTGGTGGAACGGGACGCCGGTGTCCTCGGTGAGCAGCGTCGAGCTCATCAGGTTCATGCCCTGCGTGCCGGTCCACTCGGCGGTGGCACGGGTGCCGGCGCCCCACCAGATGCGCTCGCGCAGGCCGGGGGAGTGCGGCTCGATGCGCAGCAGGCCGGGTGGGTTGGGGAACATCGGCCGCGGGTTGGGCTCGGCGAAGCCCTCGCCCTCGATCACCTGGAGGAACACCGCCGCGTGGTCGCGGGCCATCTCGGCGTGGTCCTTGCCCTCGGCGGGCTGGTAGCCGAAGTAGCGGAAGCCGTCGACGACCTGCTCCGGTGACCCCCGGCTGATGCCGAGCTGGAGCCGGCCGCCCGCGATGAGGTCCGCGGCGCCGGCGTCCTCGGCCATGTAGAGCGGGTTCTCATAGCGCATGTCGATCACGCCGGTCCCGATCTCGATCCGGCTCGTCCTCGCACCGATCGCCGCGAGCAGCGGGAACGGCGAGGCGAGCTGCGGGGCGAAGTGGTGCACGCGAAAGTAGGCCCCGTCCGCGCCCAGCTCCTCGGCCGCCACGGCCAGGTCGATCGACTGGAGCAGCGCGTCGCCCGCCGAGCGCGTCTGGGACTGCGGGGGACGGCGTCCAGTGGCCGAAGGACAGGAATCCGATGCTCTTCACGGTGCTCGCAACAACCGGGGCGCGGTTTCCCTTCCGCGCGTACGGCGGCGTCCTCCTGCCGGCCCCGGGCCTCCCCATCTGGTGCGCGTTTGTGCCAACTGCCGCGGTGGCGTGGTGGGCCAGTGCCAGGTATACCGCTCACTCACCCACCACAGCCCCGCACCAGATGGGGGGACGGGCGGCCCGAGGCCCAAGGTTTCCTCAACCAGATGGTTGACAAGGTGGAGTCGGCAATCTAGGGTCCTCAACCATCTGGTTGAGGAGGAACGGTGAGCGATCCACTGTCGAAGGTGTTCGCGGCCCTCGCCGACCCGACGCGTCGCGACATCGTGGCGCGGCTGGCCGTCGGGGACGCGACCGTCGGGCAGCTCGCGGCGCCGTACGACGTGAGCGTGCAGGCGGTCTCCAAGCACCTCAAGGTGCTCGAGGAGGCCGGCGTGGTCACCAAGGGCCGCGAGGCCCAGCGGCGGCCCGTGCACCTCGAGGCGGAGGTGTTCGACCTGATGACCAAGTGGATCGAGCGCTACCAGCGCCAGGCGGAGGAGCGCTTCCAGCGGCTCGACGCCGTCCTCGCCGAGATGAACGACGACACGACCGAGCAGGAGCAACCCGAGGAGGGGACCGCATCATGACCACCGAGACCTTCGCAGCGGCCAGGATCGAGGCCGACCCGACGCTGCCGATCATCCACATCACCCGCGACTTCGACGCCACCGTCGAGCAGGTCATGCGGGCCCACACCGACCCCGAGCTGTTCGCCCGCTGGGTGGGGCCGGCGTCGATGGTGACCAAGATCGACCACTGGGACGCCCGTGACGGCGGCAGCTGGCGCTTCGCGTCGGTGCGCGACGACCTCGAGGCGTGGTTCCGGGGCTGCTTCCACCAGGTGACCGACCACCGCATCGTGCAGACGTTCACCTGGGAGCAGGAGCCCGACGGCGTCGCCCTCGAGACGCTGGTCCTGGAGGACCTCGGCGACGGGCGGACCCGGCTGCGCACCTCCTCGCTCTGCGACTCCTTCGAGGCGCGCGACGCCTGGCTCCGGTCGGGCATGGAGGTCGGGGTCGACGAGGGCTACGCCAAGCTCGACGGGCTGCTCGCCGACGGGGCCGTCGGATGACCCTGCCGACCGAGCCGGCCGCCCGTCACCGAGCCGTCGCCGCGGCCTTCTCCGCGGCCGTCGACGGCGCCGGCGACTGGGATGCCCCGTCACCGGTGGAGGCGTGGCGGGCGCGCGACGTCGTCCGCCACCTCGTGGAGTGGCTGCCCGGCCTGCTCCACGGCGGTGCCGGGATCTCGCTCCCGCAGGGACCGAGCGCCGACGACGACCCGGTCGGCGCCTGGCACGCCCACGCCGACGCGGTGCAGGCGCTGCTCGACGACCCGACGACGCAGGAGCGGATCCTCAGCAACCCGCACCTCGGCGAGCTGCCGGTGCCGGTGGCGATCGACCGGTTCTACACGACCGACGTCTTCATGCACACCTGGGACCTCGCCCGGGCCACCGGCCAGGACGACACCCTCGACGCCGACCACTGCGCCGAGCTCGTCGAGGGCATGGCGCCGATGGAGGACCTGATCCGCGGCTCGGGACAGTACGGCCCCCGCGTCGACGTCCCCGACGACGCACCCGCCCAGGACCGGCTGCTCGGCTTCATCGGCCGCGACCCGGCCTGGCGGCCGCCCGCCTGACCGCGACGGGTCAGCGCCCGAGGATCCGGTCCACCTCGGCGACCTGGGCGGCGGTGAGGGGACCGTGTGCGATGGCTCCGGCGTTCTCCTCGACCTGGGCGACGGTCCGGAAGCCCGGGATCGGCACGGTGACCGGGCTGCGGGCCCAGATCCAGGCGAGCGCGCCCTGGGCGAGCGTGCGGCCGTCGCTGGTCAGCACCTCGCGGACCGCGGCGATCTTGTCGAGCCAGTCCTGGGTGACCCGGCCGTCGCGGAAGCCGGGGTGCCAGCCGGCCCGGTGCCGCTGGTCGTCGTCGGCGAACCGGCTGTCCCGCGTGAGCTTCCCGGTCAGCAGCCCCATGCCGAGCGGCCCGCGGTTGACGCTCGCGAGCCCGAGCTCCTCACAGAGCACCAGCAGGTCGGGGTCGACATCGTCGAGCACGCTCAGCGCGTGCTGCAGCACCCCGCAGCCGGGCCCGGTCGAGAACGCCCGTGCGGCATCCGCACGGTCGGTGCTCCACCCGTAGGTCCGGACGGTCCCCTCGGTCACCAGCGCCTCGAGCACCTCACGGACCTCGAGCGCCCGCTCGACCGACAGGTCGCCGACGTGCAGCTGGAACACGTCGACATAGTCGGTCCCCAGCCTGCGCAGGCTGGCCTCCAGGTCGGCGCGCACGCGCGGGGCGACGTCGCTGTCGCTCGAGTCGGGGCCGTACGTCGACACCGCGGCCGCCGCCTCGTCGACGGCATAGCCGAACTTCGTCGCCAGCACCACCTCCGAGCGCCGGTCGCGCAGCACCCGGCCGAGCACGCGCTCGCTGTGGCCGGCGCCATAGTTGGCCGCCGTGTCGAAGAACGTCACGCCCAGGTCGAGCGCGCGCCGCAGCGCTCGCTCGGACTCCGCGTCGTCGACGCTGCTCCAGCCGCCGGGTGATCCGCAGAACGTCCAGGGTCCGCCGATCGCCCAGCAGCCGAGGCCGAGCGCGCTCACCTCGATCCCGGAGCTGCCCAAGGTCCTGGTCGGTGTCGTCTGCGTCGTCATGGCTCCACAGTAGGAAGACAACCGGCCGCATCACCAGATCCATTCCGAGGCACATTCCCTAGAGCCAATTGGTCGAGAGCGGCCTAGGATCGGGTCCGTGCGGATCCCGCTCGACCCCGGCGGAGCGACCCCCGTCTACCGCCAGCTCGAGGCCTGGCTGCGGGCGGCGATCGCCGACGGCACCCTCGCCCCGGGCACCCGGCTGCCGTCCTCGCGGGGTCTCGCGAGCGAGCTGGGCATCGGCCGGGTGACGGTCGACAGCGCCTACGCAGAGCTCGGCCGGGACGGGCTGGTCACCGGCCGCGTCGGCAGCGGGACCTATGTCGCCGAGCCGCTCGGCCCCCGGCGAGCGGGGGACGACCGGGAGGGCCCCGGCACCCGTCCGGGCTGGCAACAGCAGGTCGCCGCGACCGTCGTCGCCGCCCGACCGGCCCCTCCGGAGCTCTCGCCCCGGCCGGGGTTGCTGTCGTTCAACGGGGCCGGCGACCTTCGCCTGGTCGACACGAGCGCTCTCGCGGCGACCTACCGTGACGTGCTCCGGCGCGACCGGGCCGGCGCCCTGGACTACGGCCTGCCTCCGGCCGGCCACCCGGGCCTCCGGGCGACCATCGCGAGGCTGCTCACGAGCCAGGGGCTGCACGTCGACGCCGAGCGGATCCTCGTGACCAACGGCTCCCAGCAGGGGCTGGCGCTGGCCTGCCAGGCCCTCGCCTCCCGGGGGGACACGGTGCTGGTGGAGCGGCCGACGTATGACGGTGCCCTCGACCTGTTCCACACCCTCGGGCTGCGCGTGGTCGACGTGCCGACCGACCACCGGGGCATGGTGGTCGAGGAGCTCGGGCCCCTGTTGGAGCGGCACCGACCGCGGCTCGTCTATACCGTCCCCACCTTCGCCAACCCCACCGGCGCGAGCCTGTCGGTGGCGCGACGGCGCCGGCTGCTCGAGCTGGTCGTCGAGCACGACGTCCCGCTCGTCGAGGACGACTATGCCGGCGACCTCCGCCTCGACGGCCGTGCCCTCCCGGCGGTCAAGGCCCTCGACCGGGACGGCCACGTCGTGCACCTCGGCACGTTCTCCAAGCTGCTGGTGCCCGGTCTCCGGCTGGGCTATGTCGTCGCCGACGGGCCCGTGCTCGCGAGGCTCACCCAGCTCAAGCGGGCCCAGGACCTCATGACGTCCCCGGTCGCCCAGCACGTCGTCGACCGGTTCGTCACCGTCGGGCGCTACCAGGCCCGGCTGCGCCGCACGGTCCGGACCTGTCGCCAGCGCCTCGACGCCCTGATGGCCGCCCTCGACCATCACCTGCCGCGGGCCGAGGCGCGCCGCCCCGACGGAGGGCTCTTCGTCTGGGTCCGGCTGCCCGACCTGCCTCCGGGGGTGACGACCCGCGACCTGCTCGCCGCCGCCCTCGCCGAGGGTGTCTCCTTCACCCCGGGTGACCGCTTCTTCGTCGACCCGGCCGACGGCGCCCAGCACCTGCGGCTCAACCTGGCCGTGCTCGAGCCCGAGGAGATCGACGAGGGCGTACGGCGGCTGGCGCGGGCCACGTCCCACCCCCAGGGGTGAGTTCGGATCAGGGTCGGACATCCGAGACTTGGCGCGTGGGAATCCGCTACTCGGGGAGCGTGGCTGCTGCGGCCAACCGGCTCCTGCTCGACGAAGCCAGGTCGCTGAGCGACGACCTCCTCGTGCTGGCCGTCGTGCCGCGCAACCCACAGCTGCTCAACGGCTATGTGATCGCCCACGAGCTCGGGTCCATCCCCGAGGACCGGCGCACCGAGGACAACCGGGACTGGCACATGCTGGCGATGCTCGAGACGGCCAACAGGGGGTTCCAGGAGCAACCTGACAAGTTCCCGCTCGGGGGCGGGCCGCTCGAGGAGATCCACGCCGAGCTCGAGAACGGGACGATCAGCGCGGCGGGCGCCCGCTCCGTGGTGGCCGACCCCGAGTTCGTGTGGGAGCTGGGCGGCGCCTACCTCCGCGCCGTGAACCGGCACTGCGTCCAGCTCCTGCAGGACCAGGCCACCTTCGCCTCCGGCTGGTCGATGCAGGAGCTCGCCCTGGCCGCCGTCGACGGCTTCCCGGACCGGGTCGTGGAGGACACCGGCCAGGTCGGTGAGATGCTGCGGATCGCCCTCGACTTCATGTTCGACGAGACGGTCGGCGACTGGCTGCTCGCCGCCAACATGTATCTGCGCGAGGTGCCCGACGCCCGGGTCTATGGCCGCGCCCAGGAGCTGGGACGGCTCGTGTCCGAACGACTCCTGGCCGCCGGCGAGCGGGAGGCCGCCGGCCGCCTGCTGTTCCGGCAGGCCGTGCTGGGCATCGACCCCTACTCCGGCCTCCCGTCGGACTGGCCGCTCGCGCAGGTGCAGCTCGCCAACAAGCTGCGCCACGCCCTGGGCCCCCAGCTGCCGCCGGAGGTCCACCTGCCCGCGTCCACCCAGGCGCTGGCGACGTCCGAGGGCCAGCTGCGCGTGGCCGCGGAGCTCACCACCGGCAACCTCCGGGCGCGGGTCTTCAAGGCGCTCTTCGACTGCCTGGTCAACCAGGAGCAGCTGGACGTCGAGATCGACCGCACCGAGCTCGCGACCGTCGCCGGGGAGGCCCTCGTCGGGCTCGACCCGGACCGCGACCGCCACCACCTGGCCTCGGTGCGGACCATCGTCCGCCAGCTCGGCCTGGTGGTGCCGCAGCAGCGGACGGCACCCCGGACCGAGTCCCTGGGGCCGGGATCCACGGGAAGGGGGTCCACGGCCGGGGGGTCCGGCGGCTACGCCGCGGCGGCGGCCGTGGACTTCCAGACCGCCATGCTGGAGGCGGTGGAGTCGGCCGGCTCCGACCCGGAGGGCGCCCTCGACACGCTCGTCGCGCTGCAGGAGGCCGCCCGCGGTCTCGGCGTCAGCACGCGCAACCAGCTCTGGGAGCTCCAGCGGAAGGTCGTCGTCGACCACGCGGACCCGGAGCACCCCGCGCTCGCCGACCTCGGCCGCCGGCTGCGCGCGGTCGAGGCCCTCATCCCGCAGGACCGGGAGCACGAGGGTCCCGCTCTCCTGGTCGGCTGGCGCGAGAGCTGGGAGACGCTCACGACTCGTGCGGCGCCGGCCGAGATGGTGCGCCGCGCGAGCATGCGGCTCGGCATCAACGCCGGCTCCAACTTCTCCGGGCCGGCTCCCGTGCTGAGCGCCTACTGGTATGGCGAGGCCCTCGCCGACGCGCTCGCCCTCGAGCCCGCCTGGGCGACCGACCTGGTCCGGCGGCTCGGTCTGCTGGTCCGCGACAACCGGCAGCCCGAGGTGGCCGAGGAGGTGTGCGCGGTGCTGACCCGGCACGCGCGTGCGCTCTATGCCGCCGGCGACACGACCCGCACCACCCTGCACCGGACCGTGCAGCATGCGCTGGCCGACGTACTCCTGTCCGACGCGCCGCTCGAGCGCACCGCCGACCGGCTCCGCCAGCTCCTCAAGGGCCTCGGCTTCGCCCTGGCGCTGTCCGACGGGGCGGGCTTCACGCCCGACGCCCAGGACGTCGCCACCCTGCAGGCCATGGCGGAGCTGACGCTCGGCCCGTCGGCCGTCGACGAGTCCGAGGACGGGCTGTTCGCCGAGGACGCGCTGCTCACCACCTTCACCACGCGCGCCGAGATCAGGCCCGGTCAGACCGCCCAGGAGCGCCTGGCCAACATGCAGCGCGCCTTCGACGAGCGCGTGTTCCGGGCGCTGACCGCGGGCACGGCTCGCGACGAGCACCCGTGGCAGGAGCTGGACGACCTCCGGTCCCGCCTCGACGACGAGACCGCGCTGCTCGACATCGTCGCGGGCGTGGACCTCGACGACCGGCTCGTGCTGCACACGCTGGTCACGACCGGCGCCGAGACCGTGCACTTCCGGCAGGGCGTGGCCGACCTGCCGGGCTTCGCGACCCCGGCCGACGACGACGGGACGGTGCTGCGGCACCCGCTCGCCGACGACGTACGGCGGCTCCGCGCCGCCGTGACCGAGCACCCCGGCCTGGGCCGCGACGTCGGCCGCGAGGCCCAGCAGGAGCTGGCCGCGCTGGGCAGGCGGCTGTGGGGCACGGGCCGGTTCGCCGAGCTGCTCGCCGACCTCGGTCACCGAGGCGTCGAGCACCTGATGGTCGTGCCGCACGGACCGTTGCACTTCGTGCCGTTCCACCTGCTGCCCTTCGGGGACGGCGTCCTGGCCGACGCCTTCACCGTGACGCTGCTCCCGAACCGGCAGCTGCTGACCGCGGGTCGCGACTCGGCGGCGGGACGGGTCGCCGAGGTGGCGGCGCTCGGGATGACCTTCGCCGAGCGGGTGCCGTTCGGGCTGCCGCCGCTGCCGGGGTCGGCGGCCGAGGCGACCGACGTCGCGGGCGCGTTCGGGCTCGACCCGGCGCTCGACGCCTCGGCGACCGAGGGCGAGGTGCGCCGCAGCCTGGCCGCCGCCCGGTTCGTGCACGTCTCGACCCATGGCCGCAACACGAGTGCCGGCGCGGCGTTCCAGCTCGTCTACCTCTGGCCCGACACCGCCTCCGACGGCCGGCTGCACGCGTTCGAGCTGCTCGACCTCGACCTGGCCGGCCTCGAGGTCCTCACGCTGTCGGCGTGCGAGAGCGCGCTGGGCCGCTTCGACCTGATGGACGACCTGCGGGGCATCCCGGCCTCGGTGCTGCTGCGCGGCGCCCGTGCCGTCGTCGGGACGCTGTGGGAGGTCGACGCCGACGCGGCGCACACGTTCTTCGCGGCGTTCTACCGACAGCTGGCCCAGACGCGGGAGGGCGTACGGCGCGCCTTCCGCGCCGCGCAGACCGAGACCCGTGAGGCCCACCCGGCCTGGCGTGACTGGGGTGCCTTCTATCTCCTGGGGGTGAGTTGAGGTGCTGGTCGAGCCCTCGCCGATGATGTGGCGGACCACCGAGCTGGCGCTGGACGAGCGCTCCGTCAAGGGCGTCCCGGACGCGCCGCCGGCGGCCGACCTCGCGACCCAGGTCCTGCTCGGCGTCCCGGTCTGCCGCCCGATGAGCGAGGTCGCCGCGGAGCTGGCGGCGTCCGACCCCGGCCACGGCTATACGCTCGTGGAGCTCGGGGCGACGTTCTCGCCCGCCGAGGGGGAGCGGATCCGGCAGGCCTGGCTGATGGTCCGGCTGTCGTCGTCCTCGTCCGACGGCGGGCAGGGCTCGGCGGCGGGAGCCGGCGTGCCCGCGTCCGGCAGCCCGATCGCCTGGTCGATGACGCCCGACCGGCTCGCCACGCCGCTCACCCAGTCGCGTGGCGTCGAGGTGGGCGCCGACCTGCAGATCGTCTCGGTCGGCATCAACGCGTCGCGGTCGGCCGAGGGCCAGGAGGTCTGGCTGGAGGCGCTCAACGTCCGGCGGGCCGATCCCGTCTGGGAGTTCACGCGCACGTCGACGACCCCGGTCTATGGCGCGCACCTGCTGACCCTCATGGTCCGGGCCCCTGCCGGTGTCGCGGTGCGGGGCCGGCTGTCGGTGCTCGCGTCGATCCAGCGGCGGCACCTCAAGGTGTTCCCCTACCGGGTCCTCCTCGGGGACGCCGCCGACGGCGAGGAGTTCGCGATCGCCTGAGGCGCCCCTTCCCGCCGGCTACCTCGCGGCGGCGGGCGAGCGTCGCTCGGCGCCGAGCAGCTCGCAGCAGCCGCGGAGCTCCACAGCGGGCACGAACGTCTGGTAGCCGCCGTCCAGGTTGACCACGTCGTCGTGGCCGAGCTGGCGGATCACCCGCGTGGCGACGTGCCCGCGGACCCCGGCGGCGCAGGTGACGACGATCCGGCCGGCCGGGATCTCGGCGACGCGTTCGCGCAGCTCGTCGACGGGGATGTTGAGGGCCGTGGGGATGGTCCCGTCGGCGAACTCCTCGGCCGTGCGTACGTCGAGGATGACCGACCCGCCCATCACCTCGGCCTCGACCTCGTGCCACTGGATCGTCCGGGTGACGCCGGTGACCATGTTGTCGGCGACCATGCCGAGCATGTTGACGGGGTCCTTGGCGGAGCCGTACTGAGGTGCATAGGTCAGCTCGAGGTCGGCCAGGTCGCTGGCCCGCAGGCCGCCGCGCATCGCGGTGGCGATCACGTCGATCCGCTTGTCGACGCCGGAGCCGCCGACGCCCTGGGCGCCGAGGATCTCGTCGGTCGCGGCGTCGACGACGAGCTTGAGCTGCATCCCCTGTGCGCCGGGGTAGTAGCCCGCGTGGTCGTTGGGGTGCGAGTGGATCACCCGGATCTCGCGGCCGGCGGCGCGGGCGCGCTTCTCGTTCCAGCCGGTCGCGGCGACGGTGAGCCCGAAGACGCCGACGATCGCCGAGCCGAGGACGGGCTTGGCGTGGACGTCGCGGCCGGCGATGACGTCGGCGACGAGCCGGCCGTGCCGGTTGGCGGTCTGGGCGAGCGGCACCATCACGGCGTCGCCGCTGACCGCGTCGCGCTTGACCGCGACGTCGCCGACGGCATAGACCGCGGGGTCGCTGGTGCGCTGGTGGTCGTCGACGACGACGCCGCCGCGCTCGGTGACCTCGAGCCCGGCCTGGCGGGCCAGGGTGGACTCCGGGACGACGCCGGCGGCCATCACGACGAGGTCGGCGGGCAGCGTGCGGCCGTCGCTGAGGGTGACGGTGTCGGACGAGACGGCGCTCGCGGCGACTCCGGTGAGCACCTGCACGCCGTGGTCGGCGAGGTGCCGCTGCACGACGGCGGCGATCTCGAGGTCGAGCGGCGGGAGGACGTGCTCGGCCAGCTCGACGACGGAGACGGCCAGGCCGCGGTGGGTGAGGTTCTCGGCGAGCTCGAGGCCGATGAACCCGCCGCCGACGATGACGGCCGTCCTGGGCTGGTCGAGGTCGGCGAGCCGGGCCTTGATGGCGTCCATGTCGGCGATGTCGCGCAGGGCGTAAGTCAGCTCGACGCCCGGGATCGGCGGCCGCATCGGCGCCGCGCCCGTGGCGAGCACCAGGGCGTCGTAGGGCTCCTCGGAGGTCGCGCCGGTGCGGCGGTCGCGCACCTGCACCACGCGGCGCTCACGGTCGATGCCCGTCACCTCGTGGCCGACGCGCACGTCGATCGCGAAGCGCGCGGCGAGCGACTCGGGGGTCTGGAGGAGCAGCGCCTCGCGGTCCTCGATGACCCCGCCGACGTGGTAGGGCAGGCCGCAGTTGGCGAACGACACGTGGTCGCCACGCTCGAGGACGACGATCTCCATCGCCTCGTCGAGGCGGCGCAGCCGGGTCGCCGCGGACATGCCGCCCGCGACGCCGCCGACGATGACGGTGCGCCGGACGCGGCCGGCGTCGGGCGCGCTCACCGTCCGAGGAAGCGGGACAGGTCGAAGACCGGCTGCTGGGAGGTCTGGCACTCGCAGCGCTCCTCGGCCGGGAACCGGCTCAGGACCGCCTCGACGTGCTGACCGCACCCGGACCAGGTGACCTTGCTGCAGGACCGGCACCGAACGGGGCTGCACATGCTGGTGGTTCTCCTCTGGGTGAGCTGTGGCTGGCTGGTGACGCCAGTCTAGGGGATACCCCCGGGGGTATCAAATCGTCAGATCCAGCGCTCGAACCAGATCCGCTCCATCCACTCCCGGTGGGTGAGGAGGCGGTCGGTCCAGATGGGCCAGAACCAGGCGAAGTTGACGAGCACGAGCACGAAGAACGAGCCGGCGACGACGACGCCGGCGGTGCGGCGCCCCGACGGCTCGTTGGAGGACCCGAGCAGCTTGCCGATCACCAGCGTCGTCGAGAGCACGAGGAACGGCAGGCACAGGATCGCGTAGAAGATGAAGATCGGCCGGTCGTCATAGAGCAGCCACGGCAGCCACGTCACCAGCGTCCCCACGACCGCGACACCGAAGCGCCAGTCCCGCGTGCCGACCCAGAACACCGCCGACGCGATCAGCGCGATCACCGAGCCCCACCACAGCATCGGGTTGCCGATGATCAGCACCTGACGCAGGCAGTCGGAGCCGGGCGCCGCGTCGCAGCCCTGCTCGCCGGGCTTGATGTCGAGCTGTGCGTCCGCCCCGACGGGCCGGTTGACCAGCAGCCAGCCCGACGGCTTCGAGCCGTAGGTGTGGGTCGCGCAGTTGAGGAAGTAGCGGTGGAAGGTGAGCACGTCCTGGTGGTAGTAGAAGAGCGACCGCAGCGACTGGGTCACCTCGCCGAAGCCCTGCGCGTCGGGCTCCTTGGCGGTCGGCCACTCCGCGTTGTTGTCGGACTCGATGTTGCGCATCTGCTCGCCCTTGCAGGTGCCGTCCCACGAGACGAACTTGGTGTACTGGCTCGACGACAGGTGGTCCTCGTACTCCGAGGCGTGCATCAGCCACCCGGTCCAGGTGGCGACGTAGACGAGGAACGCGACGAGCACGAGCTGGAGGAACGCGGGCAGGCCGTCCACCACGGCCGACTTGAGCACCGACCAGCGCACCCCGAAGGACCGGCGCGCACCGGCACTCCAGAGCCAGGCGAGCAGCCCGAAGGCGGCGAGCGGGTAGGCCGCGTCCCACTTGGTCCCGATGGCGAGGCCGAAGCTGACGCCCGCGAGCACGAGGTAGGGCCGGAACAGCAGCGCCCGCACGGGTCCGACGCGGAGCCGCCGGCCGTCGGGATCGTCCTTCTCGCGCTCGGTCTCGCGCCTCGCGAGGCGCCGGGCCAGCCGGCGCCGGAACCAGTCGCGGTCCATCACGATCAGGTGGACACCGAGCAGCATGAAGAACGCGACGAAGATGTCGAGCAGCGCCATCCGCGACAGCACCAGCTGCATGCCGTCGAGCGACAGCAGCAGGCCGCCGATGACGCCGAGCATCGTCGAGCCCGAGATGCGGCGCACGAAGCGGCACATCAGCAGCACCATCAGCGAGCCGACGACGGCCGCGGAGACGCGCCAGCCGAAGGCGTTCATCCCGAACACCTTCTCGCCGAGGGCGATGACCCACTTGCCGACGTCGGGGTGCACGATCATCGACGGCCCGTCGCCCCACTGACCTGTGGTCTTCCCGGCGACGATCGCCTTGTCCGCGCCGTCGACACAGCTGCGGACATAGCCGAAGTGCAGCAGCGACCACGCGTCCTTGGCGTAGTAGGTCTCGTCGAAGAGCAGCGTCTTGGGTGACCCGAGGTGCCACAGGCGCAGGAACAGGGCCAGCAGCGCGACCGCGATGCTCGCGACCCAGCCGGTGAAGCGGTCCTCGAGGTTCACCCGGCGGAGCGCGCGCAGGGCCGCCGTCGGCACCCCACGGCCGGACACCGTCCGCGACAGGCCCACCTTCGCGGGCGTGGCGGGCTCGCCCTTCTCCGCGGCCTCGGGGGTCGACCCACGGCGAAGCCTGAGCAGCCGTCGGAGCCGACGGAGCCGTCCGGGCTCCTTCCCGGGCTCCACCCGCTCCTCGGGCGGCGCCTCGGTGGTGGTCATGGTCGCCCACTCTACGATGCGATCCTGGGCTCTCCGGGGGCTGTGCCGGGCTGTCATGATCGGTGCGTGGACGTCGAACCAGACCAAGGACCGGGCCTGCTCGTCCTGGCCGCGACCCCGATCGGGCACGTCGCCGACGCGTCGCTGCGGCTGGCCAAGGAGCTGGCCAGCGCCGACGTTCTCGCCGCCGAGGACACCCGTCGGCTCCGACGGCTGTGCGGCGACCTGGGCATCAAGCCGCGGGGGTTGGTGGTGTCCTACTTCGAGGGCAACGAGTCGGCCAAGACGCCCCTGCTCCTCGACGCGTTGACGGCCGGGCAGCGGGTCGTGCTGGTGAGCGACGCGGGGATGCCGAGCGTCTCCGACCCGGGCTACCGGCTCGTCTCGGCCGCCGTCGAGGCGGGGGTGCGGGTCACCGCGGTGCCCGGCCCGTCCGCCGTACCCACCGCGCTCGCCGTCTCCGGGCTCCCCGTCGACCGCTTCTGCTTCGAGGGCTTCCTGCCGCGCAAGGCGGGGGAGCGGTCGCGCCGGCTCGCCGGGCTCGCCTCCGAGCAGCGCACGATGGTGTTCTTCGAGGCGCCGCACCGGACCCAGGCCGCGCTCGCGGCGATGGCCGAGGCGTTCGGCGCCGACCGGCCCGCGGCCGTGTGTCGCGAGCTGACCAAGGTGCACGAGGAGGTCCACCGGGGCGGGCTCGCCTTCCTGGCGGACTGGGCCGAGAGCGGCGTCCTGGGCGAGGTGACCATCGTGGTCGGGGGCGCGACGCCCGTCGCCGCGGTCGCCTCCGACGGCGCGTCGCTGCGTTCCGCGGTCGCCGGCCTGGAGGCGGCGGGGTCGACCCGCAAGGAGGCGATCGCCGAGGTCGCGAGGCTGGCGGGCCTGCCCAAGCGGCAGGTCTATGACGCCGTGCACCGCGACGCGTCGTCCTCCGACGGGGCCGACGGGGCCGACGGGTGAGCGCCGAGCCGACCCGCGTCCGTGGGGGCGAGATCCGAGGCGCCCGGGAGCGACCGCCGCGCCCCGAGCCGCTCCCGCGTCCCGTCGTCGACAACCACTGCCATCTCGACATCGCCGACGGCGACTGGCTCGAGACCGCGGTGGCGATCGAGGAGGCGGCGGCCGTCGGCATCGCCCGGATCGTCCAGGTCGGCTGCGACCTGCCCGGTGCCGCGTGGGCGGTCGAGGCCGCCCGCACGCACCCCGAGCTCGTCGCCGCGGTGGCGCTGCACCCCAACGAGGCGCCCCGGCTGGCCGCGCAGGGCCGGCTCGAGGAGGCGCTCGCCGAGATCGAGCGGCTGGCCGCCGACGACGCGGTGCGCGCCGTGGGGGAGACCGGTCTCGACTTCTTCCGCACCGGCGAGGAGGGCCGGCCCGTCCAGGAGGAGAGCTTCCGACGGCACATCGACCTCGCCAAGCGGCTCGGCAAGACCCTCGTCATCCACGACCGCGACGCCCACGACGACGTCCTGCGGGTGGTGCTCTCCGAGGGGGCGCCCGAGCGCTGGGTGATGCACTGCTTCTCCGGGGACGCCGGCTTCGCGCGGGCCTGCCTCGACGCCGGCGCCTTCCTGAGCTTCGCCGGCACGGTCACCTTCAAGAACGCCCAGCACCTGCGCGACGCGCTCGCGGTCGCGCCCGCCGACCGGGTCCTGGTGGAGACGGACGCGCCCTACCTCACCCCGATGCCCCACCGCGGGCGCCCCAACGCGTCCTACCTCGTGCCGCTCACGGTGCGGGCGATGGCCGAGGTCCGCGGGGCCGAGCTGGAGGGCTTCTGCGAGGCGGTCGAGGCGGCGACGTTCGCGGCCTACGGCGGCGCCTGGTAAGCCCGCCCTCACCCCCGCTTCGAGCAGGATCGGGCGAAATCCAGCGATCGAGACATGACTCACGTCGCGCCCGAAATGCGGCGTTCGGGTTGGTCGACCGGAGCCCGGCCGTTATCGTTCTGTGATTGTTGGCCGGGATCGGGAGCGATATCGGTCGGCGCAGGCGGCCTCCGGGCCGTCGCGAGAACCCCCGCTCGCACCCGTGCACGTCATCCGTGGCGCGCCCCGGGACCGCAGTCCGCGGCGAGGGTCCGCGCGCGCGTCGGCCCCCGAGGCCCGGGGAGCTCGACGTTCGGAGCATCGTGCGCGCACGCATCGCCCGCCTCATCGGCAGCAGGACCCTTCTCATCGCCCTCGTCGGGGTGGTGGTGGCCGCCATCGCGGTCAGCCTCATCGGCTACCGCGCGATGGCGAAGTCGGTGACCTTGACCCTCGACGGCAAGGCCCGGCAGGTGTCCTCCCTCGGTGACACGGTCGGCGACGTGCTGGCGTCCGAGGACGTCACGGTCGGCGCTCACGACCTCGTCGCGCCCGGCCTGGACGAGAAGGTCACCGACGGCACGCAGATCTCGGTGCGCTTCGGCCGCGAGCTGCGGGTCGAGGTCGACGGACAGCAGACGTCCTACTGGGTGCACTCCACCGACGTCGACGGCGCGCTCGGCGAGATCGGCCACGCGTTCCGCGGGGCCGACATGTCGGCGTCCCGCTCCGACACCATCGGCCGCGGCGGCCTGGACCTCGAGGTGGTCACCACCAAGCGGCTCAAGGTCGCGATCGGCGGCCACCACGGCACCCTCCGCCGGGTCCCCGCGCTGACGGTCGGCGACGCGCTGAAGGCGCTCGGCGTCCACGTCGGCAAGCACGACATCGTCCGGCCCCGCCTCGACGCGCCCGTGTCGGACGGCGACTCGCTGGTGCTGACCCGGATCCGCATCGTCACCCGCTCCGTCTCCGGTGAGTCCGTGGACTTCCAGACCGTCGAGCGCGACGACTCCTCGATGTTCGAGGGCGACACGTCGGTCCTCCGTGCGGGCGTGCCCGGCCTGCGCGACGCGACCTACCGGATCACCTTCCGCAACGGCAGGCTCGTCGCCCGCAAGGTCGTCTCCGCGACCGTGACCAAGGCGCCGCGCTCCGCGATCGTCAAGGTCGGCACCAAGCCCCAGCCGGTCGCGAACTTCGCCGGCGGCAGCACCGTCTGGGACCGGCTCGCGCAGTGCGAGTCCGGGGGCAACTGGGCGGCCAACACCGGCAACGGCTACTACGGCGGGCTCCAGTTCTCCCTCGGCACCTGGCGCTCCTACGGCGGCACCGGCCTCCCCTCCCAGCACAGCCGCGCCACCCAGATCGCCATCGCCACCAAGCTCCGCAACGCGTCCGGTGGCTATGGCGCCTGGCCCGCCTGCGCCGCCAGCCTGGGCCTCCCGCGCTGACGCCCCTCCCGCCGAGGTGGGACTCGCGGTCCGCCGAGGTGGGACTCGCGGTGCACCGAGGTGGGACTCGCGGTGCACCGAGGTGGGACTCGCGGTGCACCGAGGTGGCGGCCGAGGCGCGGGCGACCCCCGGTTAGGCTTTCGCCATGCCAGCGACCCCGGTGACGTCGCCGTCGCCGGGGGGCGGCGGGAGCGACGCGGTGCGACTCCTCGGACCCGCCGAGGTGCGCGCGCTGGCCGCCGAGCTGGACCTGCGGCCCACCAAGCAGCGCGGGCAGAACTTCGTGATCGACGCCAACACCTGCCGCCGCATCGTGCGTGAGGCGGGCGTCGGGCCCGAGGACGTCGTGGTCGAGGTCGGCCCCGGACTGGGCTCGCTCACCCTCGCCCTGCTCGAGACGGGTGCGCGGGTCACGGCCGTCGAGATCGACCGGGTGCTCGCCGAGGCGCTCCCGGGCACGATCGCCGAGCACGCACCCGCCGCGGCGCAGCGCTTCGAGCTCGTGGAGAGCGACGCGCTCGCGCTGACCGCCGTACCCGGTCCGCCCCCCACCGCCCTCGTCGCGAACCTGCCCTACAACGTCTCGGTCCCCGTGCTGCTCCACCTGCTGGCGCTGCTGCCCAGCCTCGAGCACGGCCTGGTGATGGTGCAGGCCGAGGTGGCCGACCGGCTGGCGGCGCGGCCGGGGTCCAAGGTCTATGGCATCCCGTCGGTGAAGGCCGCCTGGTTCGCCGACGTACGGCGCGCCGGTGCCATCGGGCGCACCGTGTTTTGGCCCGCGCCCAACGTCGACTCCGGCCTGGTCGCGTGGACGCGGCGCGAGCCGCCGACCACCGAGGTGACCCGGGAGGACGTCTTCGCGGTCGTCGACGCGGCGTTCGCCCAGCGCCGCAAGACCCTCAGGGCCGCCCTGCGGCCGCTCCTCGGCTCCACCGAGGCCTCGGTCCACGCCCTCGAGCGGGCCGGCATCGACCCCGACACCCGCGGCGAGGCCGTCGACATCGCCGGCTACGTCAGGATCGCGGAGGCCATCGCCTCGTGAGCCTGCACCCCGTCATCCCCGACCTCACCGTCCGCGCCCCGGCCAAGATCAACCTGTACCTCGGCGTCGGCGCGCCGCGACCCGACGGCTTCCACCCGCTGGTGACCGTCTACCAGGCGATCGGGCTCTATGACGACCTGCTCGTCGCGTCCGACCCGCACTGGTCGGTCGAGACCCGCGTGGCCGACTACATCAGCGCCGACGCCGTCCCCACCGACGGCGACAACCTCGTCGACAAGGCCGCCCGCCGGCTCGCCGACTACCACCGCCGCGAGCTCACCGGCGCCGTTGTCGTCGACAAGTCCATCCCCGTCGCCGGCGGCATGGCCGGCGGGTCGGCCGACGCGGCGGCCGCCCTGGTCGCGCTCGACCGGGTCTGGCGGGCACACACCTCCGACGAGGACCTGCTCGCGCTGGCCGCCGAGCTCGGCAGCGACGTCCCGTTCGCCCTGGTCGGAGGTGCGGCGCTCGGCACCGGCCGTGGCGAGATCGTGGAGCCGATCGCCGACGAGGCGACGTGGTGGTGGGTCGTCGTACCCTCCGCGGCCGGCGGCCTCTCCACGCCCGAGGTGTTCCGCCGCTTCGACGCGATGTTCCCCGACGCCGACCCCGAGCCGGCGCCGGCCGGCGAGCTGCTCCAGGCGCTCGCCACGGGCGACCCCCGACAGCTCGCGGGGGCGCTGCACAACGACCTCCAGCCGGCGGCCCTCGACCTGCGCCCCGACCTGGCCCGGCTGCTCGCCGACGGGGAGGCCGCCGGTGCGCTGCGCGGGATGGTCTCGGGGTCGGGCCCGACCTGCGTGTTCCTCTGCGAGTCGGGCGACCACGCCCGCGAGGTCGCCGGCGGGCTGATGGCGGCCGCGCGCGACGTCGTCCTCGTCGCCAACGGACCCGTCGCCGGCGCCCACGTGGTGGAGACCGGCTGATGGTCAACCTGGTCAACCTGGAGCGGGTCTCCAAGTCCTATGGCGTGCGTCCCCTGCTGACCGACGTCTCGCTGGGCATCTCCGCGGGCGAGCGGATCGGGATCGTCGGCCGCAACGGCGACGGCAAGACCACGCTGCTCGAGGTGATGACCGGGCAGCAGGAGCCCGACACGGGGCGGGTGTCCCTGACGCGCGGCCTGCACATCGGGTTCCTGCACCAGGGCGACATGCTCGACGACACCCACACCGTGCGTGAGGCGGTGCTCGGCGGCCGCTCCGACCATGAGTGGGCCGCCGACTCCTCGACGCGCGAGGTGGTCGAGGAACTGCTCGCCGGGGTCGCCCTCGACCGCGCCGTCGTCGGGCTCTCCGGCGGCGAGCGCCGCCGCTGCTCGCTGGCCGCGCTCCTGCTCGGCGACCACGACCTGATCGTGCTCGACGAGCCGACCAACCACCTCGACGTGGAGGCGGTCGCCTGGCTGGCCGGCCACCTGGTCGCCCGGACCTCGGCCCTCTTCGTCGTCACCCATGACCGCTGGTTCCTCGACGCCGTCTGCCAGCAGACCTGGGAGGTGCACGACGGGGTCGTCGACGCCTACGACGGGGGGTACGCCGCGTTCGTGCTCGCCAAGGCCGAGCGCCAGCGCCAGGCCGCCGCATCCGAGGTGCGCCGCCAGAACCTCGTCCGCAAGGAGCTCGCGTGGCTGCGCCGCGGCGCCCCGGCCCGGACCTCCAAGCCCAAGTTCCGCATCGACGCCGCCAACGCGCTCATCGAGGACGTCCCGCCGCCGCGCGACCGGCTCGAGCTGCAGCGCTTCGCCACCCAGCGGCTCGGCAAGGACGTCGTCGACATCGAGGACGCCGACCTCTCCCGCGGTGAGCGGCACCTGCTGTCGCACGCGACCTGGCGGCTCGGGCCCGGCGACCGGGTCGGGCTCGTCGGCGTCAACGGGGCGGGCAAGACCTCGGTGCTGTCGCTGCTCTCCGGCGCCCTGCCGCCGTCGGCCGGCCGGGTCAAGCACGGGCGGACCGTCGCCCTCCAGCACCTCACCCAGGAGCTCGACGACCTCGACCCCGAGGCGCGCGTGCTCGAGACCGTCGAGGGGATCCGCCGGGTCACCCGCACCGCCGACGGCGAGGTCACCGCGACCTCGATGCTCGAGCGGTTCGGCTTCACCGGCGACCGGCTCACCGCCCGGCTCGGGGACCTGTCCGGCGGGGAGCGGCGGCGCTTCCAGCTGCTGCGGCTGCTGCTCGCGGAGCCCAACGTCCTGCTGCTCGACGAGCCCACCAACGACCTGGACATCGAGACGCTCAACGTCCTGGAGGACTTCCTCGACGGCTGGCCCGGCACGCTCGTCGTCGTGTCGCACGACCGCTACTTCCTCGAGCGCGTCTGCGACACCGTCTGGGCGCTCCTCGGCGACGGCCAGGTCTCGATGCTGCCGCGCGGGGTCGACGAGTATCTCGAGCACCGCGCCCGCTCCCGGTCCGCCGCCCCGGTAGCCGCCCCGGCCGCTGCCCCGGGTACGGCGGCCGCGCGCGACGCCGTACCCGAGCAGACGAAGGCGAAGGCCGGCAGCGCCGAGGAGCGCGCCGCCCGCAAGACCCTCGCCCGCCTCGACCGGGCGCTGGCCCGGCTCTCGGAGGACGAGGCCGTGGTCAGCGCCCAGATCGCCGACGCGGCGCAGGACTACGAGCGCCTTGCCACGCTCTCGGCCCGCCTCGACGAGCTGCACGCCGAGCGCTCGCGCCTCGAGGACGAGTGGCTCGTGGCCGCGGAGATCCTCGACTGACCGCCGCGACTCCCACCTCGGCGAGCCGGGACTCCCACCTCGGCGAGCCGCAGGTCCCACCTCGGCGAGCCGCGAGTCCCACCTCGGCGGAGGGGCTCAGGCGAAGGGGGCCAGGAGGGGGCGGAGGAGGGTGGCCAGGGTGTGGCGGTCGTCGGCCGGGAGGCCGGACAGGAGCTGGGACTCGGCGCCGAGGAGGGCCTCGAAGGCGCCGTCGACGGCGCGCTTGCCCTCGGGGGTGAGGCGGACGAGCACCCCGCGCCGGTCGTCGGGGTCGGGGTAGCGCTCGACCAGGCCGCGCGCCGTCAGCCGGTCGACGCGGTTGGTCATCGTGCCGCTGGTCACGAGCGTCTCGCGCAGCAGGCGTCCGGGGGAGAGCTCGTAGGGCGCGCCGGCGCGGCGCAGGGCGGCGAGCACGTCGAACTCCCATGGCTCGATGTCGTAGGCGCTGAAGGCCTCCCGTCGGGCCAGGTCGAGATGGCGCGCCAGCCGGGTGATGCGGCTGAACACCTCCACGGGGGCCAGGTCCAGGTCGCCGCGCTCGCGCGCCCACGCCTCGACCAGGTCGTCCACCTCGTCACGCATGTGACGATGCTAGCCGATCCGGTCAAGAATCTTGACATCAAGATGATGTCGGCGCACCATGGAGATATCTTGACGTCAAGATAAACACGGGAGCGGAGCGATGACGAGCGGCCGACACACCTGGGATCCCGAGCGCTACCTGACCTTCGCCGACGAGCGCTCGAGGCCCTTCGTCGAGCTCGTCGCGCGGGTCGGGGCGGCGGACCCCCGGGCCGTCGTCGACCTCGGCTGCGGCCCCGGCACCCTGACCGCCCTCCTCGCCGACAGGTGGCCCGACGCCGACGTGCTCGGGATCGACTCGAGCCCCGAGATGGTCGCTCGGGCGACACCGGGGGAGCGCCTGCGCTTCGAGGTCGGCGACCTGCGGGCCTGGGTCGACTCGGAGGCGGAGGTGGACGTCCTGGTCTCCAACGCGACGCTCCAGTGGGTGCCGGGCCACCTCGAGCTCCTGCCCCGGCTGGCCGACCGCGTCCGTCCGGGCGGCTGGCTCGCCTTCCAGGTGCCCGGCAACTTCGAGGAGCCCAGCCACACGATCCGGCGGGACCTGGCCGCCGAGGCGCCGTACGCCGACCACACCCGCGGCGTCGACCACCCGGCGAGCCACGACCCGGCGGTCTACCTCGAGTCGCTCGCGACCCTGGGCCTGCGGGTCGACGCCTGGGAGACGACCTACCTCCACGTCCTGACCGGCGAGGACCCGGTGTTCACCTGGGTCTCGGGCACGGGCGCGCGCCCGACCCTGCAGGCCCTCCCCGACGATCTCCGGCCGCGGTTCGAGGCGGAGTTCAAGCGCCGGCTCCGCGCGGCCTATCCCGACACCGGCCACGGCGTCGTCCTGCCGTTCCGGCGGATCTTCGTGGTCGCGCAGAAGCCGGGCGACCGGCGATGATCCGGCTGCACCACGTGCAGGTCGCGATGCCGGCCCCCGGTCTCGGTGACGACGACCTGGCCCCGACGCGGCGGTTCTATGTCGAGGGACTCGGCCTCACCGAGGTCGACAAGCCCGACGCGCTCACGCCACGCGGCGGCGCCTGGTTCCGCGCGTACGACGGCTCCGGGGCCGTCGTGGTCGAGGTCCACGTGGGCGTGGAGGATCCGTTCGCCCCGGCGCGGAAGGCCCACCCTGCGTTCGTGCTCGACAGTGTCAACGAGCTCGAGCGGGCCGCGGATCGCCTTGCGGGACTGGGGTTCCGCGTCGACTGGCGCGAGCGGCACACCCTCCCGCCGTACGAGCGCTTCCACACCCGCGACGGCCACGGCAACCGCGTGGAGGTGCTCGCCACTGGTTGACGCCTGAACCAGTTAGGCATGCCTCCGTGATCGACGAGACAGCCGGAAAGGTTGGCGGAGAAATACCCCCGGGGGTACAACGGAAACATGAACCCACCGGTTGCGAAGTCCCTGCTCATCCTGGGGGCCGGCACCGCCGGCACCATGATCGCCAACAAGCTCCACAAGAGGCTTCCCGACTGGAGCATCACGCTGGTCGACAAGGACGACATCCACGACTACCAGCCCGGTTACCTCTTCATCCCGTTCGCGATCAACCACCCGCGGGAGATCCGCAAGACCAAGCGGCCCTACATCGACGACGGCATCGACATCGTGATGAGCGAGATCGAGCTCGTCGACCCCGAGCAGCGCGAGGTCCACCTGGCCAACGGCGACAAGCTGTCCTACGACTACCTCGTCATCGCCACGGGCACGACCCCGCGACCCGACCAGACCGAGGGGATGCTCGGCCCCGAGTGGCACAAGAGCGTGCTGGAGTTCTACACGTTCGACGGTTCCATCGCGACCCGCAACGCCCTCGAGAAGTTCACGGGCGGCCGGCTCGTCATGCACATCACCGAGATGCCGATCAAGTGCCCGGTCGCGCCCTTGGAGTTCGTGTTCCTCGCCGACGACTACTTCAAGAAGCGCGGCATCCGCGACCAGGTCGAGATCGTCTACGTGACGCCGCTGGACGGCGCGTTCACCAAGCCCGTCGCCAGTCGTGAGCTCGGCAACGCCCTCAAGGAGCGCAACATCACGCTCGAGACCGACTTCATGATCGAGTCGGTCGACCAGGAGGCCAAGGTCATCCGCTCCTACGACGAGCGCGAGATCGCCTACGACCTCCTCGCGACCGTGCCGCTCAACATGGGCGCGGACTACATCGCCAAGTCGGGACTCGGGGACGAGCTCAACTACGTGCCCATCGACAAGCACACGATGCAGTCCACGCAACACCCCAACATCTTCGCCCTCGGTGACGCCGGCAACCTGCCGACGTCCAAGGCGGGGTCCGTGGCGCACTTCTCGGTGCACGTCTTCGTCGAGAACTTCGTCCAGATCGCACACGGCAAGCCGATGACGCACATGTTCGACGGACACGCCAACTGCTTCGTCGAAACCGGCAACCGCAAGGCGCTGCTGCTCGACTTCAACTACGACACCGAGCCGCTGACCGGCACCTTCCCGTTCGCCAAGGTCGGGCCGATGTCGCTGCTCAAGGAGTCCCGGGCCAACCACCTCGGCAAGCTCGCGTTCCGACACGTCTACTGGAACGCCCTGCTCCCCGGCCGTCCGCTCGGCCTGCCCGCGGAAATGAAGATGGCGGGCAAGAACCGCGAGTGATCCTCGCACCCCTCCGCACCACCCAAAACCCACCAGTTCGAAGGAGACAGCAGTGGCCACCACCACCATCGCCGGCGCCGAGTACGACGTCAACGAGGAAGGCTTCATCACCGACCCCAGCGTCTGGAGCGAGGACCTCGGCAGCGAGCTCGCCAAGCTCATCGGGATCGACATGACGGACGCGCACTGGAAGGCGATCCGGTTCCTCCGCGAGGACTACGCCGCCATGGGCGAGACCCCGACCCTGCGCCGGGTCAGCACCCAGGCCGGCATCCCGGTCAAGGACCTCTTCACCCTCTTCCCGGGCAAGCCCGCGAAGAAGATGGCCTACGTCGCCGGGCTGCCCAAGCCCAAGGGCTGCGTCTGACCCCCCGTCCGACCGCGTCGGACACCCACCCACCACCAGCAGCGTCAGGCGCACCAGCGTCCGGTCTAGGAGGACCACATGACCACCCCGATCGTCCCGTCGTTCGACGACGATGTCGCCACGGGCCGCAAGCTCGCGATCATCTGCTCCAAGGGCAACCTCGACATGGCCTACCCCGGGCTGATCCTCGGCAACGCCGCCCTCGGCGAGGGCATCGAGCTCCACCTGTTCTTCACGTTCTGGGGCTTCGACATGATCAACAAGAAGACCATGCACGACCTCAAGTTCAGCTACCTCGGCAACACGGCCATGCACCCCCCGGGGATGTTCGGCGTCGCGATGCCCCAGGGGATGGCGGGCATGCCCGGCGTGACCGCCATGACCACCAAGATGATGAAGAAGCAGATCGCCGACCTCGACGTCCCCGAGGTCCCCGAGTTCCTCGACATCATCACCGCCTCCGGCGGCCACCTGTGGGCCTGCCGCATGTCCGCCGACATGATGAAGCTCCACGAGGAGGACCTCTACGAGGGAGTCGAGGGGATCATCTCCGCGACCGACTTCATGGAGCTCACCGATGGGGCCCAGCTGCTCTTCATCTGAGCGAGCGACCCCACCCGGGGCCCGCGTCCTCCCGCCCACGAACCCCCGAAGCCTGAGGAACTGGTGGGTTCTTCCAGGGACCGGCGCCCTCCGATCAGGGGGGCGCCGGTTGGGCCGGCCCGCCGCCGTACGGCGTGGCTCGGCATGGTCAGCGCGGAGCCGGTCTAGACCTGTCCTGCTCCCGGGCCTGGGCGGACTCCATCTCACGGCGTGCGCGGGGCGGCAGCTCGGTCACCAGGAGCGGGTCGGGGTCCATCCCGGACAGCCCGTTCCAGGCGAAGTTGACCACGTGCGTGGCGACCGTACGGCGGTCCGGCATGCCGTTGTCGAGCCACCACCGACCGGTCTGCGCGACGATGCCGACGAGCATCTGGGCATAGAGCGGGACGCTGACCGTGTCGATGCGCTGGCGCACGAAGACGTCGCGGATCAGACCCTCCACGGAGGTGGCGATGTCGCCGATGATCGACTGCTGGGTGTGGGACGGCGAGCCCACCGCGCGGTCGCGGATCAGGATGCGGAAACCTTCGGGATTCTCCTCTATGTGCTGGAGAAACGCGATCGTCGCCTGCTCCAGCAGCTGTCGCGACGAGTCGCCGCGGAGGGCCTCTCGCAGCGTGGTGAGGAGGGCCGTGACCTCGCGCTCGATGACGACGGAGTAGAGGCCGTCCTTGCCGCCGAAGTGCTCGTAGACGACCGGCTTGGACACGTCGGCGCGAGCCGCGATCTCCTCGATCGCCGTGCTGGCGAAGCCGCGTTCGGCGAAGACCTCACGGGCGACGTCGATCAGCTGTTCTCGGCGCTGGGCGCCTGTCATCCGGGTGCGCACCGGACCCTTCGGTGGCGAAGTCACCGCCTCATCATCCCAACGTCCGGTTACCCATCGGTAGCATCCCGACCATGACGCGTGTCCTGGACCTCTGGCGCAAGGCCTCGCCCCGGCCCTTCGGGCCGCAGCTCTTCTCCCTGGCCTTCGCCCGCAAGGCGCCGTACTTCGCCTCGATCCGGCCGCGCTTCACGGTGCTCGAGCCCCACCGCGCCGAGCTGGTGATCCGGAACCGCCGGCGCGTCCACAACCACCTCGGCACCGTGCACGCCATCGCCCTCTGCAACGGCCTCGAGGCCGCGATGGGCGCGCTCGCCGAGGCGACCATCCCCGCCGACAAGCGCTGGATCCCGAAGGGGATGGAGGTCTCCTACACCGCCAAGGCGGACGCCGACATCACGTGCATCGCCGAGACGACGCCCGACCAGTGGGCCTCCGACGACCACGACCTCCCCGTCCACGTGCGCGGGGTGAAGCCCGACGGCACGGTCGTCGTCGAGGGCGTCATCCGGCTCTGGGTCACGCCCCGGAAGGGCTAGCGACCCACGACGGGGCGCCGGGGGTCCTCCGTCCTACGACCTTGGTCCAATGGCCGCTCGGCTCACGGCTCCACGAGGGTGCAGACACACCCCACACAGAAGGAGGCCGTGCTCATGACTCGATCGGCCAGACGTCCGGCAGCGGCAGCGACCCTGATGGTCGCCGCGACCCTGCTGGCCGCACCATTCACCACCGGCAGCGCCGAGGCGGCGGTCGGCCCCAACGGGCAGATCGCCTTCGTCGCGAAGGGCCCCGCCGACATCCCGTTCGGCCCGCCCACCCAGGACGACATCTGGGTGATGAACCCCGACGGCACCAACAAGGTCAACCTGACCGACTCGCCGACCGTCGACGACACCAGTCCCGCCTGGTCACCCGACGGGACCCGGATCGCCTTCATCTCCGACTCCTTCGCCCGGAACCTGATGGTGATGAACGCCGACGGCAGCGGGCAGACCACGGTCACCGCCGGGGCCGCGGACCCGAGCTGGAGCCCCGACGGCACCCGGGTGTCGGTGCTCAAGGAGCGTCCGGCCGGCACCCCGGAGCTCGTCGTCATCGACCTCGCGACCGGCGACGAGAGCGTCATCACCGACACCGCCTCGATGGAGCCCGTCTGGTCACCCGACGGCAGTCACTTCGCCTTCGTCGGGATCCGCGACGAGGTCTTCCTCGACCCGGTCTCGGGGGAGCCGCAGACGGGCGCCCAGCACGAGATCGTCGTGGTCAACGCCGACGGGACCGGAGAGGTCATCGTGTCGGCGGGGGCGGCCGGCTCCGATCGAGCGCTGTTCCTCGAGGAGGACCGGGCGCCGGCCTGGTCGCCGGACGGCTCGATGCTGGTGTTCATGAGCCAGGGCCAGGTCCCGGCCTGCTGCGGCCCCTGGCAGCTGTGGGCGGTCAACGCCGACGGATCGGGCCTGACCAACCTGACCGCCGACGACTCGACCTGGGACATGTTCCCGTCGTGGTCGCCCGACGGCGCGAGCATCGTCTTCAGCCGCGCTTCCGGCCCCGGTTTCGACCTCTACACGATGCCCGCGCCGGTGTCGCTGCCGCTGCCGGCGGGCAGGGCCGCGGCGAGGGCGGCGACCGGGGACTCGACCCCGCTCACCGCCGACGGCAACGCCTCCGATCCCGCGTGGGGCGTCCAGGCCGTTCCGGCCACGACGTTCGACCTGACCGTGACCGTGCGCGGCCGCGGCAAGGTGGAGTCTGTCGGGGACGGCATCTCGTGCGGCGCCGACTGCCGGCAGTCCTATGCGGCCGGAACCAGGGTCACGCTCCGGGCCGACGCGCGGCACGGGTTCCGCTTCGCGCGCTGGAGCGGCGGATGCTCCGGGACCCGGACACGCTGCGTGGTGACGATGGACGCCGACACCCACGTCACGGCGCGCTTCGTGCGGCGCTGAGACGCCGGACGTGGAGGCCCCGGGGCTCGGGCCCCGGGACCTCCAGGCTTAGGCACGAGCTGGCGGGCCGCCGTACCCTGGTCCGGTCATGAGCGCCGCACGCACCTACCAGGTCCGCACCTACGGGTGCCAGATGAACGTCCACGACTCCGAGCGCCTGAGCGGGGTGCTCGAGGAGGCGGGCTATGCCGAGGCGGCCGACGGCCAGCAGGCCGACGTGGTCGTGTTCAACACCTGTGCGGTGCGGGAGAACGCCGACAACCGGCTCTATGGCAACCTCGGCCACCTGGCGCCGGTGAAGGCGAAGACGCCCGGGATGCAGATCGCCGTCGGCGGCTGCCTCGCCCAGAAGGACCGCGACCAGGTCACGCGCAAGGCGCCGTGGGTGGACGTCGTGTTCGGCACCCACAACATCGGGTCGCTGCCCGTGCTGCTCGAGCGCGCACGGGTGCAGGAGGAGGCGCAGGTCGAGATCCTCGAGTCGCTCGAGGTCTTCCCGTCGACGCTGCCGACGCGGCGCGAGTCGGCGTACGCCGCCTGGGTGTCGGTGTCGGTCGGCTGCAACAACACCTGCACGTTCTGCATCGTGCCGAGCCTGCGCGGCAAGGAGAAGGACCGGCGGCCGGGCGAGATCCTCGCCGAGGTCGAGGCGCTGGTGGCCGAGGGTGTCACCGAGGTGACGCTGCTGGGTCAGAACGTCAACTCCTATGGCGTGGAGTTCGGCGACCGCCAGGCGTTCTCGCGGCTGCTGCGTGCCTGTGGCGACATCGAGGGGCTGGAGCGGGTGCGGTTCACCTCGCCCCATCCCGCCGAGTTCACCGACGACGTCATCGAGGCGATGGCCGCGACGCCCAACGTCATGCACCAGCTGCACATGCCGCTGCAGTCCGGCTCCGACCGGGTGCTGCGGGCGATGCGGCGGTCCTACCGGCGCGAGCGCTACCTCGGCATCATCGACCGGGTCCGCGCCGCGATGCCCGACGCCGCGATCACCACCGACATCATCGTCGGCTTCCCCGGCGAGACCGAGGCGGACTTCCTCGAGACGATGGACGTCGTCCGGGCGGCGCGCTTCTCGGGTGCCTTCACCTTCCAGTACTCCAAGCGTCCCGGCACCCCCGCCGCCGTCCTCGACGACCAGGTGCCGCACGAGCTGGTGCAGGACCGCTATGAGCGGCTCGTCGCCCTCGTCGACGAGATCGCCTGGGAGGAGAACAAGCGCCTCGTCGGTCGTCGTGTCGAGCTGATGGTGGCCGAGGGCGAGGGCCGCAAGGACGCCGCCACCCGACGGCTCTCCGGCCGGGGCCCCGACAACCGTCTCGTGCACTTCGCGCCGCCGTCCGACGCATCGGTCCGGCCCGGCGACATGGTGACGGTCGAGGTCACCTATGCCGCCCCGCACCACCTCGTGGCCGACGGCCCCGTGCTCGACGTACGCCGGACCCGCGCCGGCGACGCCTGGGAGGCGCGCTCAGCCGCCCCCTCCTCGACCGTGGGGCTCGGCATGCCGTCCCTGGGTGCTCCCGCGCCGCTTCCCGACGCGCCCGCCTGCCGCTGAGTCCGTGGTGGTGACGGTTCACCATGGGATGCAGGCGAACTGTCACTTCCCATGGTGTGCACGCCATGGGAAGTGTCAACTGACCGACATCCCATGGTGAACCGTCACCGCGTCAGCGGTCGGGCGACTGGGTCATGCCGGGCGGGCCCCGCGCCGGTCAGAAGCCGAACGTCGTGTACGGCGGCACGGCGGGCCCGAGCCGGAACAGTCCCAGGGCATAGCGCTCGTGCGGGACCACGGGCTCGGGCAGTGCGTCCAGGGGGCACCAGCGCAGCTCGGCGCACTTGGCCGGCTCGAGGATCGACGGCGTCCCGGACCACGACCAGGAGGTGAAGAAGAAGTCGATCCGCTCGTCCACCGGGGCGGCGTGCTGGGTGCGCTGCATCGACGTCATGAACTCGAGCGCGACGTCGGACAGCCCGACCTCCTCCAGCGCCTCGCGGCGGGCGGCGTCGAAGGCGGTCTCGCCGCGCTCGACGTGGCCCGCCGCGGCGGCGGCCCAGTGGTCGTCCATGTAGCCGGTGTCGCGGCGCAGCTGCAGCAGCACCTCGGTGCCCCGGTCCCCGTCACGCAGGAAGTAGACATAGGAGGCGGGGACGACGACGAACCGGCCGTGCTCGTGGCTCAGGAGATGTCGTCGTTCTTGCCGTCGAGCCCGTCGAGCGCGTCCTTGGCCTTGTCGACGCCCAGGTCGATCTTGTCGCCGAACTTGCCGCCGGTCTTGTCGTCGACCAGGTCCGCGGCCTTGTCGAGGCCGTCGGCCACCTTGTCGCCGTGCTCGTCGACCAGGTCGCCGATCTTGTCCTTGGCGTCGTCGAGGAAGCCCATCGTCTGCTCCGTCCGTGCGAGGTCCGTGCCGGCCGTCCGCCGGCGACGTTTGGAAGACTAGCCTGCATGCCGCCCGTCCCGATCGTCGCCGTCGTCGGCGCGACGGCCTCGGGCAAGACGGCGCTGTCGCTGGCCCTGGCCGAGCGGCTCGGCGGCGAGATCGTCAACACCGACGCGATGGCGGTCTACCGCGGCATGGACATCGGTACGGCGAAGCCGGGGGCCGAGGAGCGTGCCCGGGTCCGGCACCACCTGCTGGACCTCCTCGACGTCACCGAACCGCTCACCGTCGCTGAGTTCCAGCAGCGCGCCCGGGCCACGATCGCCGAGCTGCGGGGTCGCGGCGTGACCCCGGTCCTGGTCGGGGGCTCGGCCCTCTACACCCGCGCGATCCTCGACCGCTTCGAGTTCCCCGGCACCGACCCGGACCTCCGGGCGCGCCTCGAGGGCGAGCTCGAGCAGCTCGGTGTCGCGGCGCTCTTCGCCCGGCTCCAGCAGCGGGATCCCCGGGCCGCCGCGGACATCCGCCCGGACAACGGCCGCCGCATCGTGCGCGCCCTCGAGGTCGGTGAGCTCACCGGGCGCTCCTACACCGCGACGCTGCCGACCCTGGACTACGCCGACCCGCACACTGTCCAGCTCGGCGTCGACATCGACCGGCCCGCACTCGACGCCCGCATCGAGCAGCGGGTGCAGCGGATGTTCGACGCCGGTCTGGTCGAGGAGGTACGGCGCCTGCTCGCCGCGGGGCTCGCCGAGGGCCGGACCGCCCGGGAGGCCATCGGCTACCGCCAGGTGACCGCGTTCCTCGAGGGTGAGCTCACCCTGGACGAGGCGCACGAGAAGACCGTGCAGGCGACGAGGCGCTTCGCACGGCGCCAGGAGTCGTGGTTCCGCAAGGACCCGAGGATCACCTGGCTCGCCTGGGACGACCCGGCGCTCGTCGAGAAGGCAGTCTCGGTGGTGCGCGGCGTCGGCGCGACCTGACACCCTGGCCGGATGGCCACCGTCTTCTACACCGCCTGCAGCCTCGACGGCTTCATCGCCGACCCCGACAACTCCCTGGAGTGGCTCTTCGTCCAGGACCTCGACATGGAGGGCCCGATGGCCTACCCCGCCTTCGTCGAGGACGTGGGCGCCCTCGCGATGGGCGCGACCACCTACCAGTGGCTGCTCGACCACGAGCAGGGCTGGGGCTATGCCCAGCCGACCTGGGTCTTCACCCACCGAGACCTGCCGCGCAGGGACGGCGACATCCGCTTCGTGGCCGACGACGTCGCCTCGGCCCACGCCGCCATGGTCGAGGCGGCCGGCGGGCGGAGGATCTGGGTCGTCGGTGGGGGAGACCTGGCGGGGCAGTTCGCCGACGCCGGCCTCCTCGACGAGGTGTGGGTGCAGTACGCCCCCGTCACCCTCGGTGGCGGGGCACCCCTTCTCCCGCGGCGGCTCGACCTCCGGTTGCTGGAGGTGGACCGCAACCGCGACTTCTGCGTGACGCGCTATGCCGTGGGACCATCGACCTCGTGAGCTATGCGTTCCTCAAGGGCCACGGCACGGAGAACGACTTCGTGCTGCTGCCCGACCACGACGGCGAGGTCCACGGCGACCTGAAGCCGGAGCGGGTCGTGGCCCTGTGCGACCGGCGCGCCGGCATCGGCGGCGACGGCGTGATCCGGGTGATCCGGGCGCGCGCCGCCGGGGTGGCCAGCGAGGCCGAGTGGTTCATGGACTACCGCAACGCCGACGGCTCGCTCGCGGAGATGTGCGGCAACGGCATCCGGGTCCTGGCCCGCCATCTCGTCGACGAGGGGCTCGCCACCGGGCCGACGATCACGATCGGCTCCCGGGCCGGCGACAAGGTCGTCGGCATCGACGGCGACCTCATCACCGCCGACCTGGGCCGGCCCGAGCTGCTCGGGGTGACCGAGGTGTCGCTGGGCGACCAGACCTGGGAGGCCGCCCACGTCAGCATGGGCAACCCCCATGCCGTCGCGTTCGTCCGCGACCTCGCCGAGGCCGGCACCCTCCTCGACGAGCCCACCTTCGACCGCGACGTCTATCCCGAGGGGGTCAACGTCGAGTTCGTGGCCCGGCGCGGCGACCGACACGTCGCCATGCGGGTGCACGAGCGCGGCTCCGGCGAGACGCGATCCTGCGGCACCGGCGCCTGCGCCGTCATGGTCGCCACGGCCGTCGCGGACGGCAACGGTCGTGGGTCGACCTACCGTGTCGACGTCCCGGGCGGCGAGCTCGCCGTCACCTGGACCGACGACGACCGGGTGCTGCTGACCGGCCCGGCCGTCATCGTGGCCCGGGGCGAGACCGACCTCTGACCCGGTCGGGCCCGCACCTGGCCGGTCCGCGGTGCTCACCTATGCTCCGAGGCATGGACATCACCGGAGCCTCTGCCCTCGTCACCGGCGCCGCGTCGGGGATCGGTGCGGGCGTCGCGCGAGCGCTGGCCGCGGCCGGTGCCCGGGTCGTCGTCGCCGACCTCCAGGAGGACAAGGGCCGCGCCCTGGCCGAGGAGATCGGCGGTTCCTTCGCGCGCGTCGACGTGACCCGGACCGAGGACCTCCAGGGCGCCGTCGAGCACGCCGGCGAGCTCGGCCCGCTCCGCGCCCTCGTCAACTCCGCCGGGATCGGCTGGGCCCAGCGCACCATCGGCCGCGACGGGAGCGTCGAGTCGGCCCACGACCTCGCCGCCTTCACCAGGGTCGTCGCGATCAACCTGATCGGGAGCTTCGACGCGATCCGGCTCGCCGCCTCGGCGATGAGCCGCCTCGACCCGACGGAGTCCGGCGAGCGCGGCGCCATCGTCAACATTGCGAGCGTCGCGGCGTTCGACGGACAGATCGGCCAGGCGGCCTACGCCGCGTCCAAGGGCGGCCTCGTCGGGCTCACCCTGCCCGTGGCCCGCGACCTCGCCGCGGCCGGCATCCGGCTCAACACCGTGGCACCCGGGCTGATCGACACTCCGATCTATGACTTCGCCGAGGACCCCGAGGCGTTCAAGGCCAAGCTCGGCGAGAGCGTGCTCTTCCCGCCGAGGCTCGGTCGCCCCGAGGAGCTCGCGTCGATGGTCGTCGAGTGCCTGACCAACTCCTATCTCAACGCCGCCACGATCCGCGTCGACGGCGGGATCCGGATGCCCCCCAAGTAGCGGAGTAACAAGCGTCCTCAGGCGCGCACCCGCTCCGAGGACGGGTCATACATCGGGCGCAGCGAGACCACCGCCGGGTGGCGGACACCGGCGACGTCGACCTCCCAGTCGCCCGACGCGAGCCAGTCGGGGGTGACGGGCTCGCCGCCGCCGCCGACGAACGCGAGCGCGACCGCCGAGCCGAGGGTCCAGCCGAAGGACGCCGCACGGACATAGCCGACGGGGACGCCGGAGCGGTGGACGACCTCGGCGTGGTAGAGCAGCGGCTCGGGGCCGGTCAGTCGGAGCTGCACCAGCCGCTGGCCCATGCCGCCGGCCGCGGCGTTGGCCTCCTTGCGGGCGACCAGCGCCTCCTTGCCGACGAACGACTTGTCCCAGTCGACGGCGAAGCCGAGCCCGACCTCGAGCGGGCAGTCGGTGTTGTCGATGTCGTGCCCGAAGTCGCGGTAGGCCTTCTCCATGCGCAGCGACGCCAGCGACTTGAGCCCGACGGGGCGGATCCCGTGCGCGGCACCCGCCGCGAGCAGCGCGTCGTACACCTCGACGGCGGAGCCGGCCGGCACATAGAGCTCATAGCCCAGCTCGCCGAGGTAGGTGATCCGCGCGCACAGCAGCTCGACGCCGGCGACGGTGATGCGGCGGGCGGTGCGGAACGGGTAGGCGTCGGTGGACAGGTCGGTGTCGGTGAGCGCGGCCAGGACGTCGCGCGACAGCGGGCCCTGCACGTTGAGCTGCGCGAACTCCGCGGTGACGTCGCGGACCCCGACGTCCTCGCACCCCGGCCGGCCGCGGCGCAGCAGGTCGGCGACGGCACCGTGGGCGGTGTCGGAGGCGACCACGAAGAAGCGGCCCGGCGCCTCGAAGGTCACGGTGATGTCGGCCAGGATCCGGCCGCCCTCGTCGAGGATCTGGGTGTAGGTGATCCGCCCGGTCTCCGCCGTGACCGCGCCCGCGCACAGCTCGGAGAGCATCGGCTCGGCATCGCCGCCGGTCACCTCGAACTTCGCCATGAAGCTCATGTCCATGAGGCCGACGCCCTCGCGGACCGCGCGGTGCTCTGCCTCCCACTGCTCGAACCACGGCGCCCGGCCCCAGGTGGGCTCGGCGGTCGGCTCGACGCCCGCGCCGGCGAACCAGTCGGCGCCCTCCCAGCCCGACACCTCGCGCAGATAGCCGCCCTGCGCGACCAGCCGGTCGTGCACGGGGGAGAGCAGCGCGTTGCGGGCGGTGTGCAGCTGCTTGCCCGGCGTGTGCGCGGCATAGACGGTGCCGAGGATCTCGGTCGTACGCGCGGCGCGGTAGCCGTCGTCGGCCTGCCAGCCCTGGAAGCGGCGGACGTCGAAGCCGGTGACGTCGACGTCGGGACGACCCTCGATGATCCAGTGCGCCAGGATCCGGCCCAGGCCGCCGGCGGAGATGATGCCGACGGAGTTCATGCCGGCCGCGACGAAGTAGCCGTTCAGGCCCGGCGCCTCGCCGACGGCGGGCAGCAGGTCGGGGGTGAACGACTCGGGGCCGCAGAAGAACGTGCGGACCCCGACCTCCATGGTGACGGGGACCCGGGCCATCGCCTTCTCCAGGAAGGGGGTCATCCGGTCCCAGTCGGGGGCCAGGGTGCCGAAGGAGAAGTCGGTCGGGATGCCCTCGACCTTCCAGGCCGCGGCGCGCGGCTCGAAGAGGCCGACCATCATGCCGCCGCCCTCCTCGCGGTAGTAGCCGTAGGAGGCGGGGTCCTCGAAGATCGGCGCGTTCGGGTCGATGCCCTCGATGGTGTCGGTGATGAGGTAGTAGTGCTCGGCCGCCTGGTTGGGCACCACCAGGCCGCTGCGGGCCGCGAGCTCGCGGGCCCACATGCCGGTGCAGTTGACGACGACCTCGCACTCGACGTCGCCGGCGGTGGTGCGGACGCCGGTCACGGTGTCGACGCGGCCCGGCGTGGTCACGACGTCGGTGACCCGCACGCCCTCGACGATGCGGACGCCGAGCTGTCGCGCGCCCTTGGCCAGCGACGCGGTCAGGTCGACGGGGTTGACCCGGCCGTCGCCCGGCACGTGGAAGCCGGCGACGAGGTCGCTCGTCTCGGCCCAGGGGAAGAGCTCGGACATCTCGCGCGGGCCGATCTCCTCGATCTCGAGCCCGAGGTGACGCTGGAACGCGGCGACGCGGCGGTACTCCTCCAGGCGGTCCTGGTCGGCCGCCGCCTCGATGAGACCGACCGGGCGGAAGCCCGTGGACTGGCCGGTCTCGGCCTCCAGGCGGGCGTAGAGGTCGCGCGAGTAGAGCCGCATCTGCGTCGACGTCTCCGACGTGGAGCCGAAGCAGGTCATCAGCCCGGCCGCGTGCCACGTCGTACCCGAGGTGAGGCGGTCGCGCTCGAGGAGCACGACGTCGGTCCAGCCGGCATGGGCCAGGTGGTAGGCCACCGAGCAGCCGATCACCCCGCCCCCGATGACGACGACGCGGGCACGGGCGGGAAGGTCTGCGGTCACGTCGCTCAACCTACTGCCGAGCGGCGGGTGGCTCGCTAGTGGAGGGCCGCCCCTCCGGCGGCCAGGGCGGCGGCGAAGGACGGAGCCAGGGGTACGTCGGGGAAGAGGGCCGCCTGGTAGGCGTGGTAGACGTCGGGCTTCCCCGGCCAGACGGTGTCCGAGGGCCCGTTGGCGGGGTCGAGCTCGTGGTGCCAGGAGCCGCGCTCGTGGTCGAGGAGGAAGCGGTCGGCGTAGCGCCACCACCGGATCGCGTCGTCGGCGAAGCGCTGCTCGCCGGTGACGCGCGCGAGGGCGGAGGCGGCGTTGACGGCCTCGGCCACGACCCAGTGCATCCGCTCGCGGACGACCGGCGCGCCGTCCCAGTCGGTGGTGTAGACGAACCCGTCCGCGCCGTCGGCGTCCCAGCCGTCGGCGACGGCCCGGTCGAAGAGCGCGACCGCCGTGCCCCGCAGCCCCTCAGGTGCGCCGGGCCCCAGCGTGGCCTCGGTCTGCAGCAGCAGCCGTGCCCACTCGAGCCCGTGGCCGACCGTGGCACCGAACGGGCGGAACGGGTCGGCCGGTCGGTCCCGGTTGAAGTCGAGCCGCGGGACCCAGGAGGTGTCGAAGTGCTCGGGCAGCCGGTCGCCGTGGGCCGCCGCCCAGGCCACGACGTGCGCGGCGACCCGGCCGGCCCGCTCGTGCCAGCGGGGATCTCCGGTCACGTCGCCCGCCGCCAGGAACGCCTCGAGGGTGTGCATGTTGGCGTTGAGGCCGCGGTAGTCCTCCAGCCGGGTCCAGGCCCGGTCCCAGTCCTCGACGACGAGGCCCGGGCCGTCGTCCCAGAAGCGCCGCTCCTCGACCGCCGTGGCGGCGTCGAGGAGACCGCGAGCGCCCGGGACTCCGGCCGCCGTCGCCGACGAGCCCGCGAGCACGACGAAGGCGTGCGCATAGGCGCGCTTGGCGTCGTCGACCGGTCCGCTGCCGTCGACGGCGGCGAACCACCCGTCGTACTCCCCGTCGCGCAGCGGGCCGAGCAGCGCCTCCACGCCGTGCGCCGCCAGGTCCGCGAGCGCCGCGGCGTCGGGACCGCCGGGCGCCGGCGGCTCGCCCGCGAGGACGCCGAGGCACGCGACGTGGGTCATCCGGCAGGTGATCCAGAGCTCGACGGGTCGGCCGGGGTCGACGGTGCCGTCGCCGCGCAGCCAGCCGAAGCCCTCCGGTCGGCGGGCGCCGGCCATGAAGCGGAGCAGGTCGGCGCGCTGCCGCGCGCGGTGGTCGGCGTCGCCGGGTGTCACGTGCCTCAACCTACCGACGCGTCGTTATCGGTTCGCGCGGCATCCCCGCGCGACCTAGGCTGGACGGCGGTATGACGAACGAACCGAACTTCACCCTCGACGACGAGCTCGAGGCGACGACCGGCTGGGACGAGGACGAGGAGTCCTGGGAGAGCGGGTACGCCGACGAGCCCGACGCCGACCCCTCCGACGAGGACCCCGAGCTCACCACCGGTGAGCAGGACCTGGCCGAGCGCTATGCGCTGCGCCGGGTCGCCGGCCTGTCCACCGAGCTCCACGACATCACCGAGGTCGAGTACCGCCAGCTGCGGCTGGAGCGCGTCGTCCTCGTCGGCGTCTGGACCGAGGGCACCGTCGCCGACGCCGAGAACTCGATGGCCGAGCTCGCGCTGCTCGCCGAGACGGCCGGCTCCGAGGTGCTCGACGCGATCTACCAGCGCCGCAACAAGCCCGACCCGGCGACCTACGTCGGCCGCGGCAAGGTCGACGGCCTGCGCGAGATCGTGATGGCCTCCGGCGCCGACACCGTGATCTGCGACGGCGAGCTCGCCCCGAGCCAGCTGCGCAACCTGGAGGACCGGCTCAAGGTCAAGGTCGTCGACCGCACCGCGCTGATCCTCGACATCTTCGCCCAGCACGCGAAGTCCAAGGAGGGTCAGGCCCAGGTCGAGCTGGCCCAGCTCAGCTATCTCAAGCAGCGGCTCCGCGGCTGGGGCGGCAACCTGTCGCGCCAGGTCGGCGGTCGCGCGGCGGGCGGCGTCGGCATCGGCGGCCGTGGCCCCGGTGAGACCAAGATCGAGACCGACCGCCGGCGCATCAACACCAGGATCGCCAAGCTGCGCCGCGAGCTCGCCGAGATGAAGGGCACCCGCGACACCAAGCGCCAGGAGCGCCGTCGCCACCACGTGCCGAGCGTCGCGATCGCGGGCTACACCAACGCCGGCAAGTCGTCTCTCCTCAACCGGGTCACCGACGCGGGCGTGCTCATCGAGGACGCGCTGTTCGCCACCCTGGACCCGACGACGCGCCGTACGACGACCGCCGACGGCCGGGTCTTCACCGTCACCGACACCGTCGGCTTCGTGCGGCACCTGCCCCACCAGCTCGTCGAGGCGTTCCGCTCGACACTGGAGGAGGTCGCCGACGCCGACCTGATCCTGCACGTGGTCGACGGGTCGCACCCCGACCCCGAGGGACAGATCGCGGCGGTCCGCGAGGTGTTCGCCGAGATCGGCGCCGACAAGGTGCCCGAGCTCGTCGTCATCAACAAGGCCGACGCGGCCGACGACATGGTGCTGGCGCGCCTGCGTCAGCGCGAGCCGCACTCCGTCGTGGTCTCGGCCCGCACCGGCGCCGGCATCCCGGAGCTGCTCACCACCGTCGACGGCGAGCTCCCGCGCCCGGGCGTGGAGTTCTCGGCCCTGCTGCCCTACGAGCGGGGCGACCTGGTCAACCGGCTGCACCAGAAGGCCGAGATCGACTCGCTGGAGCACACCGCCGAGGGCACCATGGTGCGCGGTCGCGCGCACGCCGACCTGGCCGGCGAGCTGGCGCCGTACGCCGTCTGACCCGAGGGCCCGGACCCGAGCGGGGCCGACCTCAGGCCTGGATGAGCGCGTCCATCAGGTCGATCATGAAGTCGGTGTCGTCGACCGTCATCCGCTCCCAGCCGTGGGGGGCTCCCAGGCCGACCAGCAGGTCGGCGTCGTCGGTCGAGTCGCTCATGGCACTCAGGCCCGCCCAGATCGTGTCCACCTGGTGCGCGAGCGCCCGGCTGGCCAGGAGGCAGTGGCGGACGACGTAGATCTGGCTGGAGATGAGGATGCGCAGCTCGGCCCGGATCAGGCTGGAGAGCTCGTCGAACGCCTCGCGGGGCAGGAAGGCCGCCTCGACCTCGCCGACCAGGAGGGCCTTGGCGACGAGCACCGGGTTGGGCTTGACGACCAGGTGCAGGGACGACCTGTCGAGGTCGGCCGGCTCCAGCAGGATCCGGCAGATCCGCTCGACGTCGGGCGCGTCCGTGGCCGCCACCCGCAGCGAGCTGCCCAGGTCCTCGAGGCGACGGAAGGGGCCCGCGTCCGAGACCACGACCGCGGCCTCGTTGGAGACCGCCGCCGGTGCCGCGATCGGGACGTAGCCGCGGTCCCGGACCAGGACGGCGGTGTCGGCCGCGTTGGCATAGACCAGGTCCGCATGGCCGTCGTCGAAGGCGCGGTGCAGGTCGGCGAAGTCCTCATAGGTGGTCGCGTGCAGCGACTCGCCCGTCAGGCGCTGGATCCGCGTGTTGAGGATGAACCAGTCGGAGATGTGCCGGACGTTGACGTCGGGGCTGATGGCGAACTGGCGGGTCATGCCGACTGCCCGGCCTCGGCGCGCAGGGTCGCATAGAGGGCGGCGGCTGCCTGCACCTTGCTGCGCGACGGCTGACGCCGCACCGAGGTGTGGCCGACGACCCGGCCGTCACGGACCTTGGGGATGACCGTGGCGAACACCCAGTAGAAGCCGCCGTCCCGACGCAGGTTCTTGACGTAGCCGCTCCAGCGCCGGCCCTCGGAGATGGTCGCCCACAGGTCGGCGAATGCGGCGGTGGGCATGTCGGGGTGCCGCAGGATCGAGTGCGGGGCCCCGATCAGCTCGTCATGGCTCCAGCCGGACATCCGCACGAACGCCTCGTTGACCATGGTGATGACACCGGCCGGATCGGTCTGCGACACGATGAGCTCCCCGGTGGGGAACAGCGTCTCGACGTCGGTCGTGATGATGGTCCGCACCGAGCCGTCCCAGTAGGTCAGCTGGTGCTCGTGACCCTCCCCGGTGACCTGGTCCCAGGTCATGTCCCGCACGGCGCTCACCCCAGCTTGGCGGCGAGCTGCGCGGCTGCATGCTTCATCTCGAACAGCAGCATGCCCAGCTTGGCCTCGGACGACGAGATGGCCTCGAGCACCGTCTCGGCGCCGGCCTGGACCAGGATGACGTAGCCGCCCTTGCCCTTGACCAGCACCTGCTCCAGGTCGCCGCGGCGCAGCTCGCTCGCCGTACGAGCGCCCATGGAGAGCGCTGCGGCACCCATGGCGGCGACGCGGTCCTCGTCGGTGCCCGGAGGGAGCGCCGAGGCCAGCGGGAGGCCGTCGAGCGTCACCAGTGCGGCCCCTTCGACGTCGGGGGAGCTGTTGACCAGCGTCTGCAGGATGTAGGTGATCTGCTCGTTCCGAGACATGGGACTCCTCGAGGCTTCGGGTCCATGGATGCGCGGCACGAGGACCCGTCCACGTGCCGGTGCGAGCGTAAAATGTCGGGCGGTCCCGGCGACGGACAATGGCGCAATTGGGTCCTCGCAACGGCCGATTTCCGGACTGGTCTAGGAAAGGTCTACCTCGCTTCCCCGACCCGGTCTTCGACCCCGGTCTCCGACCGGGCGCGGTGGCGGCGGCGGGGGGCTCGGCTGGCGCCTCGCCGGCGGCCGGCTAGCCGCCGAGCAGCTGGGCGATCTCGGCCGCGGCCGCGCGCGCCTCGATGCGCACGAGCCCGAGGTTCGCGCTCTCGGGGGCCGAGACGACCAGGACGGCGTCGCCGGCGGGGAACACCACGAGGGAGCCGTGCTCGCCGCGGACCAGCGTCTCGCGGAGCGCGCCCAGGTTGGCCCGCTCGGTGATCCGGTCGCCCAGCCCCAGCGCGGTGGCCGCCATCGCCGCGATCTTGTCGGACTCCGTCTCGGGCAGGTCGTGGGCGACCGCGAGACCGTCGGTGCTGGCGATCATCACCCCGAGCAGCTCGGGGATCGCGCGACGCAGGCCGCCGATCACCCGGTCGAGCTCGGCGCTCGTGCTCAGTGGTGCAGGGGTCAAGGTGCAACCTTCGTCGGCCCGCGCGGGTCGTCCGCGTCGGGGATGGAGAGGTCTGGGCGTCACCAGTCGAACGACACTAACAACGCGCGCCGCTCGTGGCTCGGGAAACCTCAGATCTGTGGGCCATCCCGCAGGGCGCCCTCGTCGTGGCCCAATCGCGCGAACCCGCGCGGCAACCGGATCTGTGAGCGAGGATGGTCGCGTGCACGCACTGACCGTGGCCGTTCCGCTGCTCTGCGCGCTGCTCATCTCGGCGGCCGCGGGCTTCGTGCTGGGTCGTGCCTCCGTGCGGCGTCCACCGATGGCGCCCGGTCCGGCGCCCGCGCCCGCGTCCGGTCAGACGCTCCTGGCCGTCGAGGACGCGCCCGAGCCCGCCGTACCCACCGAGGTCGTCGACCGGATGCTGCGCGGCAAGGACGAGCAGCTCGGCCGCCTGGAGTCGGGCGCGATGTCCGCGCTGGAGCGGACGGTCACGCGGTTCGAGACGCAGGTCGAGGATCTCCGGGCCGAGCTGGACGAGGCCGGCACCCTCTCCCGCGACCTCGACGCGCGTCTCGGCGAGGAGTCGATGCGCGCTCGCCACCTCGAGGAGGCCCTGGCCCGGCGCGACGCGACGCTGGCCGAGCTGCGCGGCGAGCTCGACACCCGTCGCTGAAGGCGCACCTCGCCGGCGGCAGGTGAAATCTCGGGCGTTTGCCTGCGGTCGATGTGGTCAGCGCCCTACCGTCGATCGGAACCAGCGCCGAAACTCGAGGGGACGCGCGTGAAGTCAGTCATCGGCGGCACCAGTACCCGGCAGGTGGCCTTCGTGGGCCCGTTCGGAGTCGGCAAGACCACGGCGGTCTGCACGGTCTCCGAGGGCTCGGTCGCGACCACCGACGTGGCCAGCACCGCGATGCTCATGCGCGGCGGCCGGCACCTCAAGAGCACCACGACCGTGGGCCTCGAGGTCGGGCAGTGGCTGGCCCCCGACGGGACGTCGGTGCACGTGGTCGGCACGCCCGGCCAGGAGCGCTTCGACGTCGTCCGCAAGTCCGCCATGCCGCGCAGCCAGGGGGTCGTCCTGTGGCTGTTCGGCCAGCACGAGCAGGCCGTCCTCGACACCCAGCTCTGGCTGGAGTTCATCGCCGCCGAGGTTCCGACCCGCAAGCTGACCGTCGCGCTCACCCGGCACGAGGAGTCGACGATCCCGCTGACCGAGTTCCGCTCCACGATCGACGCGGTGGACCCGTCGATCCCGCTCGTCCTCGCGGACCCGCGCGAGCACGAGGACGTCGTACGGGTGCTCATGGCGTCGCTGAGAGTCCCCGACGCCTCGGCTCGGGAGGTCGGTTGATGGTGTCCTCGTGGACGATCGGAGTTCCCCCCGCGACCACTGAGCAGCTCGCGGAGGTCGTGCAGCTGCACCCGGAGCCGCCCCGGCCCACGATGCCGGCCGGTGCGAGCTCCAACACCGAGATGGACCGCGACATCGCGGCCAACTGGGAGCTGTGGTCGGGGCAGATCGGACGCGCGCTGCTCCCGATCCTGCACCAGATCGTCGACACCACGCCCGAGGTCACCTCGGCCATGATCGGCACCGCCGACGGCTTCAACCTGTGCGCCATCGGCCTGGAGGAGGACGACATCGCGCGCGTCTCGGCGATGACGTCGTCGCTCCTGTCGCTCGCCGACGCCGTGACCGACGTCGTGGACAAGGCCGACGACCACCCCCTCGACGTCGTGACCGTCGCCCACGGCCCGTTCGTGACCGTGATGCTCACCGTGCGGGGCCTGATCCTCGGCCAGCTGGTCCTCTGGGTCACCGGCACCGCCGCCCTCTCCGCCACCCTCACCGACCGCGCCCGCGAGGCCTCGCTCGCCGTCACCGAGCTGCTCGCCGTCGACTGAGGCGGGGTTCGGGGCGTGCAGGTTTCCCCGCTCAAGCGGGGAAGTTGGCACTTGTTGGCCGAAACTTCGGCCGCTCAGTGACGGGTTACCCGCTCAAGCGGTGAAACCGGCGACCCCTAGGGCGCCGCCACGCCCTCGTCGGTGCCGGCGAGCCGCTGGGCCAGCCAGATGGGGGCGAGGGAGAGCAGGATCAGGGCGGCCGCGACCACGTTGACCACGGGCGCCTGGTTGGGGCGGAAGAGGTTCTGGAGGATCCAGATCGGGAGGGTCTCGATCCCCTGACCGGCGGTGAAGGTCGTCACGATGATCTCGTCGAAGGACAGCGCGAAGGACAGCAGCGCGCCGGCGAGCAGGGCGGACCGCAGCCGGGGGAGCGTCACCAGCCAGAAGGTGCGGAACGTCCCGGCGCCCAGGTCGGCCGACGCCTCCTCGAGGTTGGTGCCGAGCCGCCGCAGTCGGGCGATCGCGTTGTTGAAGACCGTGACGATGCAGAACGTCGCGTGCGAGACCACCAGCGTGAGGAAGCCCAGCTGGATCCCGAACATCGTCAGGAACGCGTTGGCCAGCGCGATGCCGGTGACCACGCCGGGCAGCGCGATCGGCAGGATGATCAGCAGGGACACGGTGTCGCGGCCGAAGAACCGGAAGCGGGCGAGCGCGAGCGCCGCCATCGTGCCGAGGACGAGCGCCACGAGGGTCGCGATCACGGCGACCTCGATCGAGACCACGATCGCCGACCGGGCGCCCTCCGAGGACCACGCGGCCTCCCACCACTTGGTGGTGAGCCCGGGCGGCGGCCAGGCGAAGGTCTGCGAGGTGTTGAACGAGTTGAGCAGCACCAGCCCGAGCGGGGCATAGATGAACCCCAGCGTCAGCAGGCTCAGCAGGCCGAGGGTCCAGCGTGCGGGACGGGAGAGGTTCACAGGTTCTCCAGGGCTCCGGTACGGCGCACCGCGGCGAGGTAGGCGAGCATGATCACGACCGGGATCGTCGACACCGCGGCCGCGAACGGCAGGTTGTTGCCGGTGAGGAAGCTGTCGTAGACCACGTTGCCGAGCATCTGGTTGGCCCCGCCCACGATCTTGACGGCGATGTAGTCGCCCAGGGTCAGCGAGAACGTGAAGATCGACCCCGCCACGAACGCCGGGAACAGCACCGGCAGCACCACGCGGCGCAGCGTCGTACCGGATCCGGCGCCCAGGTCGGCGGACGCCTCGAGCAGGGAGCTCGGCAGCCGCTCCAGGCCGGCGTACATCGGCAGGATCATGTAGGGCAGCCACAGGTAGGCGAGCGTGATGACCGTGGCGGCGAGGCCATAGCCCGGGGTGTCGAGCCCGAACGGGTGCGCCAGCCAGGCGACCGGCCCCGAGGAGGAGAACATCCCGCGCCAGGCGTAGGCCTTGACGAGGTAGGACGCCCACAGTGGCGTGATCGCCAGCACCACCAGGATCTTCTGCATCCGCGGCGAGGCGACCTTGGCCATGTAGAGCGCGATCGGGAAGGCCAGCAGCGCGTCGATCACGGTGACCGCGACGGCCGTGAGGAGCGTGCGGAACGTGATGGTCCGATAGACATCGACGGTGAACAGGTCGCGGTAGTTGTCGAGGTTCCAGATCCGCTGCACGCCGGTCCCGAACGGTCCGGTCGTCCACAGCGAGGTGATGAACAGGGCCGCGAGCGACCCGAGGTACAACACCCCCAGCCACAGCATCGGCGGCCCGAGCAGGCCCAGCAGTGGAAGCCGTCCTCCTCGCGACCGGGGCTCACGGACCCGGGTCGGCGGCGGCTGGGGGTGTCGTACGTCGGACAAAGGGTCAGCCCTTGATCTCGGTCCAGGCGGTCGTCCAGTCCTGGTAGGTCGTGCACTTCACGTCGGTGCGGCCGTCCAGGCACTGCTCGATGGGCGTGGTCCAGTACCAGATCTGGTCGGCGTAGGCCGCGTCCCCAGCGTGGTAGGAGTCGCAGAAGCCCTCCGTCGCGACGTCGCACGCCTTGGCGTTGGCCGGGGCCTCACCGAACCACTCGGCCACCGCGTCGTTGGCCTCGGGGCTGATGATGTGGTCCATCCACGCATAGGCGCAGTTGGGGTGCTCGGTCTTGGAGCCGATCATCCAGGTGTCCGACCAGCCGGTCGCGCCCTCCTCGGGCAGGATCGCCTCGACCGGGACCTTCTCGCCCTGGGCGAGGTTGACGATGACCTGCCAGCTCGTGCCGATCACGGAGTCGCCGTTGGTGAACGCCTGGATCTGCTTGAGGTAGTCCGACCAGTACTCACCGACGCTCTGGCGCTGGGTCTTGAGCAGGTCGACGGCCGCCTTGAGCTGGTCCTGGTCGAGCGCGTAGGGGTTCTCGATGCCCAGGTCGGGCTGGGTCTTCATGAGGTAGAGCGCCGCGTCGGCGATGTAGATCGGCGAGTCGTAGGCCGTGACCTTGCCCGAGTACTGGCTCGCCCCGTCGAACACCGCGCCCCAGCTGGTCGGCGCGGGGCTGACCTCCTTGGTGTTGTACATCAGCAGGTTGGCGCCCCAGCCGTGCGGGACGCCGTACATCTGGCCGTTGACGGAGTTCCAGTCCCGGTCCTTGAGGAAGTCGAAGACGTCGGCGTAGTTGGGGATCAGGTCGGTGTTGACCGGGGCCACGTCGCCGGCGGCGATGAGCCGCAGCGAGGCGTCGCCGGAGGCCGACACCACGTCGTACTGCCCGGACGCCATCAGGTTGACGGCCTCGTCGGAGGTGTTGAAGTACTTGACGTCGACCTGGCAGCCCGTCTCCTTCTCGAAGGGGGTCACCCAGTCGACGGACTTGTCGGTGCTGCCGTCCTCGGCATAGCCCGGCCAGGCGAGCACGCTCAGCGAGCCCTCGGTGTCGCCGAGCTCGGTGGCCATGGGCACGTCGGGCGGGGTGAAGCCGCCCGCGGCCTTGTCGCCGTCGTCGCTGCCGGAGCCGCCTCCCGAGGAGGTCCCGCAGGCCGCCAGGGCCAGCAGGAGTACGGCGCTGCCCGCCGCAGCTCGGGCTCGTCGCAGGGATGTCATGGTGTCTCCTTCACTGAGGTGGGTCCCGAGGCGAGGGTGATGATGTGCTCGTCGGCCCAGCCGAGCTCGACCTGCTGGCCGCGGTGCGACAGGGCCTGGTCGGCGGAGCCGTGGAGGTTCTGGCGGAGCACGGTGAGCGTGCCCCCGGAGTCGAGGTCGACGACGTAGTGCGTGACCGATCCGAGGTAGGCGACGGCCGACACCGTGCCGCGGGCCCTGGCCGGCTCCTCCAGCTCGCCCGCGGCGGCGAAGTGGATCTTCTCCGGGCGGATGCTGAACGTCCCGTCGCGCCCGATGACGGCCCGCGCCGCCTCCCCGGTCAGCAGGTTGCTGGTGCCGACGAAGCCGGCGACGAAGTCGGAGGCCGGGTGCTCGTAGAGCTCGGCGGGCGTGGCGATCTGCTCGATGCGACCCTCGTTGAACACCGCGATGCGGTCGCTCATCGTGAGGGCCTCCTCCTGGTCGTGGGTCACGAACACGAAGGTGATGCCGACCTCGCGCTGGATCTGCTTGAGCTCGATCTGCATCTCGCGGCGCAGCTTGAGGTCGAGCGCGCCGAGGGGCTCGTCGAGGAGCAGCACGGTGGGCCGGTTGACCAGCGCCCGGGCCAGGGCGACGCGCTGGCGCTGGCCGCCGGAGAGCTGCCCGGGCCGGCGGTCGCCGTACCCGCTCAGGCGGACGCTCTCGAGCGCCGCCAGCGCGCGCTCGCGGCGCTCGTCGCGGGCGACCTTCTTGACGCGCAGCCCGTATTCGACGTTGCGCAGCACGTCCATGTGAGGGAACAGCGCGTAGTCCTGGAAGACGGTGTTGACGTCGCGGGCGTGCGGCGGCCGCGTGGTCACGTCGTCGCCGCCGAGGCGTACGACGCCGCTCGTCGGCGCCTCGAAGCCCGCGATCATGCGGAGCACCGTGGTCTTCCCCGAGCCGGACGGGCCCAGCATGGAGAAGAACTCGCCGTCGCCGATGGTCAGGTCGACACCGTCGACGGCGACGACGGGGCCGAAGTGCTTGGTGATCTGCTCGAGTCGGATCGCCGGGGTCGTCGACTCCGGCGCGGAGGCGGCCATGTGCTGCGGGCTCCTTCGGGGGGCGGCTCGGGATTAGTGCACCCTAAAGGGTGACGGAATCCGAACACAACGACCGTGCAGGACAAGGATTCCGTCGTGTCCGAGTCGTGATGTTGAGGGTTGGCTCGTGGAAAAGGGGCGTTCCTGCGTCACTCCTGTCACACCGCTCGACCGAAACTGGCGCTTCTCGGCCGAAGTCTCGGTCGAGAAGCGCCAGTTTCCCCGGATCTCCGGGTAAGCCGACGGCCCCGGGCCTAGTCGAGCCCGGGCTCGTGGAGCTGCAGCGCGCGGTGGCGGCCCATCGCCTTGAACGCCGCGGGCTCGCGTCCCTTGAGGACCGCGGCCGAGATCAGGCCGATCACCACGGCCAGGGGGATGAGCCCGACCAGGGTGACGGTGACGGCGGTGCTGGCGCCGGTGAGGAACTTGAACTGCGAGGTGGCATAGACCGAGAGCCAGCCCAGGCCGATGGCCGAGATCGCCGGCGCGAGGGTGGACTTCCACAGGTTGGGCTCGAGGTCCTTGTGCCGCTGGAAGAACACCAGCACCGCGATGGCCGACAGCGTCATCAGGTAGGTGATCGCCAGCGTCCCCAGCTGGGTCAGCCAGGGGAACAGCTGGAGGTCGGGCGACTTGTCGGAGATCCAGAAGTAGGCGACGACCAGCGTGGCGAGCACGCTCTGGCTCAGCGAGCCCATGTGCGGGGACAGGTGGGCGGCGTGGGTCTTGCCGAGCTGCTCGGGGACCAGGCCCTCGCGGCCGAGGGCGTAGGCGTAGCGAGCGACCGCGTTGTGGAAGGCCAGCAGCGCGGCGAACAGCGAGCTCGCGAACAGGAACAGCATCACCTTGCCGACGAGGAAGTCGCCGAGGTAGGGCGTGGCCATGGCGAACAGGAAGTCGGTCGGGGCGGGAAGGCCGCCGACGCTCGGGTCGCCGCCGATGAACGGCACCAGGGTCTTGTTGTCGCCGTAGGCGTTGACCATCAGCCACGACGTGATCATGAAGAAGACGCCGATGGTGAGGACGGCGATGTAGGTCGCGCGCGGGACCGTCTTCTCCGGCTCGTGCGCCTCCTCGGAGTAGATGGTCGTGGCCTCGAAGCCGACGAACGACGCCGCGGCGAACAGCAGGCCGATGGCCGGCGAGGCGCCGCCGTGGGCGAGCGCGTCCCAGCTGAAGGAGCTCATGTCGAGGCCGCCCTTGCCGCCGGACCCGCCCTGGATGAGCACGAGCAGGTCGAAGGCCATCACGATGAGGAACTCGCACGCCACCAGGACCGACAGCACCTTGAGGGACAGGTCGATCTGTCGGTAGCCGAAGACCGCGATGACGGCGATGGCGATGAACGCCATGACATACCACTGCACGGTCCAGCCGAAGGCGACGGACAGGAAGGCCGCCGAGATGACGCCCCAGAGGCCGTAGAGGCCGATCTGCATCGTGTTGTAGCCGACGAGGGCGATCCAGGCGGCGGCGCCGCCGGCGTAGCCGCCGAGCGCGCGGGCGACGTAGGAGTAGAAGGCGCCGGTCGACGTGTGGTGCCGCGCCATGGCGACGTAGCCCACGGAGAAGACGAGCATCAGGACGGTGACGACGAGGTAGGTCGCCGGGACGCCGTGGCCGGCGCCGAGGAGCATGGCGAACGGGGCGCCACCGGCCATGCCGGTCAGGGGCGCCACGGCGGACACGACGAAGAAGGCGATCGCCAGGGCGCCGAGGCGGCCGTGGCGCAGCTTGTGCTCGTCGCGACGCGCGATCGAGTCGGTTGCCGGGGTGGACTCGGCGTTGGTCATGCGGGTTCTCCCAGGAGGTGGCGGAACACGGGGTGGCCTCGCCCGAGGGGGTGAGACCGAGCACGTGGTGCTGTGCGCCAGGTCACAACCGAAGCCGTTTGGCCCCGTACGATAGGGGTCGGCCTGAGGGTTGCCAAGCCTCCGTTCCGCTGGTGGACGATTTCTTGACCCTCGCCAGGTGCCCGAATACGTTTGGCCCCTAACGAACCGAGGCGACCGTCGCCGAGCCCCCACGAGCGAAGGGAACCGCATGCCCGAGCACGCGACGACGGCCGTGGTCGACGGGGTCACCGTCGACCTGCGGCACTGGATCGGCGGGGAGCGGGTCGCCTCGGCTGAGACGTTCGCCGACGTGTCGCCGATCGACGAGACCGAGATCGCGCAGGTCCACGCGGCGGGCGCCGAGGAGGTCGACCGTGCGGTCGCCGCCGCCCGGGCCGCCTTCCCCGCCTGGGCCGCGATGCCGGTCGCCGAGCGGTCGGCCGTCCTGCGCCGGGTGGCCGAGGGCGTGGAGGCCCGGATCGAGGATCTGTCGCGCGTCGAGACCCGCGACAACGGCTCGCTGATCCGCTCCCACCGGCGCGGCGTGATGCCCCGGGTCGCGATGAACTTCCGGTTCTTCGCCGACTATGCCGAGCACGAGCTCGGTCACCCCGACATGGAGGTGCCGGGCCGCGGCCACCGCGAGCGGGTGACCTACGACCCCGCCGGCGTCGTCGCGATCATCACCCCCTGGAACGCGCCGCTGATGCTCGCCACCTGGCGGATCGGCCCGGCGCTCGCGGCGGGCAACACCGTCGTCCTCAAGCCGCCGGAGTGGGCACCGCTGACCGCGAGCCTGCTCGCCGACATCATGGCCGAGGCCGGCGTGCCCGCCGGGGTCTTCAACGTCGTGCAGGGGACCGGGCTCTCCGCCGGGGCACCGCTCACGGCCCACCCGGGGATCAACCGGCTCTGCTTCACCGGTTCCGTCCCGACCGCCGGGGTCATCGCCGCGGCGGCCGCGCGCAACGTCGTACCCCTGTCGTTCGAGCTGGGCGGCAAGTCGCCGCTCGTGGTGTTCGCCGACAGCGACCTCGACCTGGCCGTCGACCTGGCGGTCGAGCAGTTCGACAACGCCGGGCAGGTCTGCCTCAAGGCGGCGCGGATGCTGGTCGAGTCCTCGATCGCCGAGGAGTTCACCGCGCGCGTCGTCGAGCGCTCGCAGGCGCTCGTGCAGGGCGACCCGCGCGAGGAGACCACCGACGTCTCGGCGCTGATCAGCCGGCGGCACTTCGACCAGATCAGCGGCTTCGTCGAGCGGGCGCTCGACGGCGGTGCGCGGGCGCTCATCGGCGGCGGACCCAACGACGACCTCGGCGGGCTGTTCTTCCGGCCCACGATCATCGTCGACGCCGAGCCCGGCGCCGAGATCCTCACCGAGGAGGTCTTCGGCCCGGTCGTCACCATCGAGACGTTCGAGACCGAGGAGCAGGCCGTGGCGATGGCCAACGACACCCGGTTCGGGCTGGCCGCGACCCTCGTCACCGGCGACCCGGAGCGCGCCGAGCGGGTCTCGGCCGCGCTGGACGCGGGCACGGTCTGGGTCAACTGCTTCTTCGTCCGCGACCTCGGCGCGCCGTTCGGCGGCAACGGTCAGTCCGGCATCGGCCGCGAGGGCGGTGTGTGGTCGTTCGACTTCTACACGAACATCAAGAACACCGTCTTCGCGCCGGGAGGTCGGCATGCCTGAGCGCTTCGCGCCACCTCCCGGTGGCGACGACAATTCAGCCTCGGTCTTCGCGCCGGGTGGATGGAAGGAATAGCCATGGGTGAGGTAGTCGGCGCCGGGATCCTGGCGCACGTCCCGACGATCATGCTGCCCGAGGACACCCGGCGCGAGCTCAACCAGGGCTCCGACTTCAGCCTGGGCCCGGCGCTCGACGTGATCCGCAAGGAGGTGTTCGAGACCCTCGACTACGACACGGTCCTGGTGCTCGACTCCCACTGGTTCACCACGGTCGAGTTCGTGGTGACCGCGCAGGACCGGCGGGCCGGGCTGTTCACCGCCGAGGAGCTGCCGCGCGGCATGTGCCGGATCCCCTATGACTGGCGCGGCGACCCCGAGCTGGCCCGGGCGATGGAGCGCGTCGCCTCGCAGCACTCGACGTGGGTCACCGCGATCGACGACCCCTACCTGCCGATGTACTACCCGTCGCTCAACATGTGGAAGTTCCTCGGCGAGGGTCTCGACAAGCAGTGGATCTCGATGAGCGTCTGCCAGACGGGTGAGCTGGAGGACTTCCTGCGGGTGGGCCGGGTGATCGGCCAGGCGATCGCGGAGACCGACCGCAAGGTGCTGGTGATCGCCTCGGGCGCGCTGTCGCACACCTTCTGGAAGCTGCGTCAGCTGCGCGACCACGAGGCCGCGGGCACCGAGCACATCTTCACCCAGGAGGCCTACCAGGCCGACCTCGAGCGGATCGAGTGGTTCAAGGCCGGCGACCACAAGCGGGTCCTCGACACCATGCCCGAGTTCATGCGCTTCCGGCCCGAGGCGATGTTCGCCCACTACCTGATGATGGCCGGCATCCTCGGCGAGGGTGACTGCACGGCGACGGCTCGTCAGTACGGCGACTACGAGAACTCGATCGGCACGGGCCAGGTGCACCTCTGGTTCGACCGGCCCGAGGGCGGGTTCCCCCGTCCGCACACGACCCCGACCGACCCGGACTACGTCCGCCAGATGGGCGAGGCCGGGGCCGACGTGCCCGCGGCCGGCTGACGTCGTACCTCCTCAGCTCCCCCATCCCCGAAGCCCCGAGAGGAACCGCATGACCCTGCGCGAGACCCGTCGCATCCTGCTGGACGGCTACCCGATCGACGTCGTGCGCGACGGTGAGGACCTCGTGGCCGGTGACGGCCGCGTCGTGGCCATCGCCGACGCCCTGCACCTGCCGCCGGTCACGCCGTCCAAGATCGTGTGCGTCCACCTCAACTACTCCTCGCGCGTCGAGGAGATGATGCAGAAGCTGCCGCCGGCGCCGACGTACTTCCACAAGCCCGTCTCCGCGCTCAACTCCCACGACGCGGCCGTCGTGCGTCCCGAGCGGTGCAACTGGCTCAACTACGAGGGCGAGATCGCGATCGTCATCGGCCGGACCTGCCGCAACATCTCGCCGGGGGAGGCGGGCGACTACATCCGCGGCTACACCGTGGCCAACGACTACGGCCTGCACGACTTCCGCGACACCGACTCCGGGTCGATGCTGCGCGTCAAGGGCGCCGACACGCTGTGCCCGGTCGGGCCCGGCGTCGTCGAGGGCTGGGACTTCCGCGGCAAGCGGATCCGCACCCTCGTCAACGGCGAGGTCAAGCAGGACGGCAACACCGACGAGATGAAGTGGGACATGCACTACCTCGTCGCCGACATCGCCCGCACCATCACGCTCCAGCCCGGCGACCTGCTGCTGTCGGGGACACCCGCGATCTCGCGGACCGTCTATCCGGGCGACATCGTCGAGGTCGAGGTCGAGGGCCTCGGCACGCTGCGCAACCACATCGTGTCCGGCCCGACGCCGATCCGCGACGACGTCGGCGCCCAGCCGACCGAGACCGAGGAGGTCCTGTCCACCGCGCAGGGCGGCGACTGGGAGTTCCGCGGGATCCGGGCACCCAAGCCCCCGGGCTCGGAGATCTGAGAGAGAATCTGCCGCATGTCTGATCCCGTGGTCGACCGACCCCTGATCGCGATCCCGTCCCGCTTCTCCCACCAGGCCTCCGCGCTGCGGCACCGTGCCATGGTCGGCTCGCGCAACCTGATCGCCGCCGTCTATGCCGCCGGCGGCGAGCCGCTCCTCGTGCACCCCGTCGCGCCGGAGGGCGTGGTCTCCGACGACGAGGTGGCGGCGCGGCTGCGCTGGGCCGACGGCGTGCTCCTGCCGGGTGGCGGCGACATGTCGTCGCAGTGGTACGGGCAGGAGCCCAACGACAGCCTCTATGACGTCGACGTCGAGCAGGACGCGTTCGACCTCGCGGTCGCGCGGGTGTCCCTCGCGGCGGGCGTGCCCGTCCTCGCCGTCTGCCGCGGCACCCAGGTCGTCAACGTCGCCCGGGGCGGCACCCTGGTGCAGGACATGGACGAGCACGACAGCGAGATCGCCCACCACCGCAACCACGTCCACCACATCACCGTCGACCCCGGATCGCGGGCCGACTCGATCGTGGGCGGGTCCGTCGAGGTCTCGTGCTACCACCACCAGTGCCTGGCCGAGCTCGGCTCCGGGCTCGTGGTCACCGCGCGCTCCGAGGAGGGCGTCATCGAGGCCGTCGAGCTGCCGGACTCCCCGTCGTGGTTCCTGGGCATCCAGTGGCACCCCGAGGACACCTGGGAGACCGACCCCAAGCAGCTCGACGTCGTACGCACGTTCGTGGAGGCCGCTCGCTCGTCGCGTGGCTGAGGTGGTGACGGTTCACCATGTAAACGTGGTGAGCTCGCACTCTGCACGGCGTACCCACCATGTGAAGTGCCGGCTCACCACGTAAACATGGTGATCGAGTGACAGCCGACACCTCTGGACCGGTTTCCACGCCGAACCGCGTCGGGTCTACGGTTCCGTCATGCCGGTCTATCCCCCGAAGCCGCAGCCCGGCGACCAGGTGGCCGTGCTGTCGCCGGGTGCCGCGCTGCCCGAGGTGTTCCCGGCGCCCTACGAGCTCGGTCTGCGCCGGCTCCAGCGTGACTTCGGCCTGCGCCCGGTGGAGTACCCCACCACGCGCCGCTGGTCGAGCCCCGAGGCCCGCGCCGAGGACGTGATGGCGGCGTTCGCGGACCCCGCGATCAAGGCGATCGTCACCAGCATCGGCGGCAGCGACCAGCTCAAGGTGCTGCGGCACCTCGACCCCGACGTGATCCGCGAGAACCCCAAGCCCTTCTTCGGGATCAGCGACAACACCAACCTGCACCACTACCTGTTCAACCTCGGGATGGTGTCCTACTACGGCGGCACCGTCATGACGCTCCTCGGCCGGCCGGGCGGGCTCAACGACCACAGCGCCTTCTCCTTCACCATGGCGATGTTCACCTCGCAGTGGTATGACCTGCGCCCCGCCGACTCCTACACCGACATGGAGCGCGACTGGAGCGACCCCACCTGGGCCGACGCCCCTCCCGAGATGCTCCCCGGCACCGGGTGGGTGTGGGAAGGGCCGCACGACCGCGTCGTCGAGGGCCGGCTCTGGGGCGGCTCGCTCGAGATCGTCGACTTCCAGCTGCGTGCGGGACGGTGGCTGCTGCCGGAGGAGGAGTACGACGGCGCGGTGCTGTTCCTCGAGACCTCCGAGGAGCTGCCGTCGGCGGAGTACATCTGGCGTCTCTTGATGTGCATGGCCGAGCGGGGCCTGCTGCAGCGGTTCTCGGCGCTCCTCATGGGCCGCCCCAAGGGCTGGTCGCTGGAGCGCCAGCACTCGCCGCTCAAGCGGCGCGCCTACGTCGAGACCCAGCGCGAGGCCGTCCTCGAGGTGTTCCGCGAGTACCGCATCGACGTCCCCATCGTCTTCGACGTCGACCTCGGCCACACCGACCCGCAGCTCGTCGTGCCGCACGGCGGGGAGGTCCGGATCGACCCCGTCGAGCGGCAGATCTCGGTCCACTACTGAGCGACGGTGAGTGGCGTCAGGAGCGCTCGCCCTCGCCGGTGGTGACGATGCTCCGCAGCGACCGGGTGAGCGCCTCGACGTCGTCGACGGGGAGGTCGGCCACCAGCTCGGCCTCGGCGGTGTTGAACTCGGGGTAGAGCTCGGTCATCAGCTCCTGCCCCGCCGGGGTCAGGGTGAGGACCACCAGTCGCCGGTCCGTCGTACTCGGGACCCTGACGACCAGTCCGCGGTTGACCAGGGTGTCGGTCACGCCGGTCAGCGTCGCCTTGGAGATGCCGACGTTCTCGGCCACCCGGCGGGTCTCCATGTTGTCCCAGATCCACAGTAGCCAGAGCACCAGGAAGCCGGTCCAGGTCAGGTCGTGCGGGCGCAGCACGGTGTTGGTGAGGTGCTGCCGCGCGGCGTTGGCGGCGCGGTAGAGGCTCGAGATCGCGTGCGACGCCGCGAAGTCCAGGGGCAGGTGCCCCACGCGGGCGTTCATGGCTCGCTCGGTCTCCGCAAGCGTGTGCTGGTCCGGCATGGGCTCGACCCTACTGGTCGTTCGGGTACGTACGACGGACCGATGCCGCAGCGTCCTCCCGGCCCGGTTAGCGTCGGGACATGCACTATGTCCTGACTCTGTCGTGTCCCGACCGTCCCGGCATCGTGCGTGCGCTGGCTGAGGGTGTGGTGGCGGTGGGGGGCAACATCGTGGAGAGCGCGCAGTTCTCCGACCCGGTGACGGGCACGTTCTGCATGCGCACGCACTTCGAGGCCGAGGTCGAGGATGTGGAGTCGGTGCGGGCCGCGGTGGTGGCGCGGCTGGCGCCGTTCGAGCCGGTGGTGTCGCTGCGGCCGATGGAGGTACGGCGCCGTGCGCTGATCATGGTCTCGAGGTTCGACCACTGTCTGGTGGACCTGCTCTATCGGTGGCAGATCGGGGAGCTGCCGGTCGAGATCGCGGTGGTGGTGTCCAACCACGAGGACTGCCGCGAGGTCGTGGAGCGGGCGGGGCTGCGGTTCGTGCACCTGCCGGTGACGCCTGGGACGAAGGCGGAGGCCGAGGCGGGGTTGCTGGGTCTGGTGGAGGAGCACGGGGTGGACTTCGTGGTGCTGGCTCGTTATATGCAGGTGCTGTCGGACGACCTGTGTCGGAGGTTGTCGGGGCGGGTGATCAACATCCATCACTCGTTCCTGCCGGGGTTCAAGGGGGCGAGGCCCTATCACCAGGCGTTCGAGCGGGGGGTGAAGCTGATCGGGGCGACGGCGCACTTCGTGACCGCGGACCTGGACGAAGGGCCGATCATCGAGCAGGACGTGGTGCGGGTCAGCCATGCCGACGACGCCGCGACCCTGGTGGCGATCGGTCGTGACGTGGAGCGGCGGGTGCTGTCGCGCGCCGTACGCCTGCACGCCGAGGACCGGGTGCTCCTCACCGGCTCCCGAACCGTGGTGTTCGCCTGACCGTCGCCACACGCGTCACAGCGGCTGCCCGAAACTCGCACTTGGCGCGCGAAGTTTCGGCCAACCAGTGCAGGTTTCCCCGCCCGAGCGGGGAAACCGACAAGCCCTCAGACCCCGATGTCCTCGTTCCACAGCTCGGGGTTGGCCGCGATGAACTGCTCCATCAGCTCGCGGCACTCGGCGTCGTCGACGACGAGCACCTCGACACCGCGGGAGCGCAGGAGGTCCTCGGCGCCCATGAACGTGTGGTTCTCGCCGATGACGACCCGGGGGATGCCATAGAGCAGGATCGCGCCGGTGCACATGTCGCAGGGCGACAGCGTGGTGGCCATGGTGGAGCGGGCGTAGGTCGACGCGGGGAGCCGGCCGACGTTCTCCAGGCAGTCGGTCTCGCCGTGCCGGGTCGGGCTGCCGAGCTGGACGCGCTTGTTGTGGCCGGTCCCGAGGAGCACCCCGTCGGCCGCGAGCGCCGCACCGATCGGAATGCCTCCCTCGGCCAAGCCGGCGCGCGCGTCGGCGATGGCCAAGGCGAGCAGCTCCTTGTCTCCGAGTGCGTCATTCACGGTGGTTGCTCCTCTCGAGGTGAATCGGCTGGACCGTCCGGACGTCAGCCACGGCGGTAGGCCTTGAGGTACTGCGTGGGGTAGTGCACGGAGCGGCCCCAGATCGCCAGCGCGGCGATCACGGCGAGGTAGGGAAGAGCGAGCATCAGCTCGCGGGGTACGTCGGCGAACGCGTCGGTGATCGCCAGCTGGAGCTGGAGGGCGTCGGTCACGGCGAAGAGCAGGGCACCCGCCACGACCCGCCCGACCCGCCAGGTCCCGAAGATGACCAGCGCGATGCAGACCCACCCGCGGCCGTTGATGATGTCGAGGGTGTAGGTCCCCAGCACCGACAGCGTGAGGAAGGACCCGC
>JAXLSP010000012.1:0-46873 GCA_046330515.1 Nocardioidaceae bacterium
CTGCGCCGTGACTGGCACCTGCCGTTCACCGACGCGGACGTGGCACGACTGGGGGAGCTGCGCGAGCGGTGCACGGAGGCCGGGCTGCGGCTGCTGGTCTGCGTGTCCCCGGGGCTGACGATCCGCTATTCCGACCACGGCGACGTCGCGGCGCTCGGCGACAAGCTCGCCGCCGCCCTCGAGCTCGGTGCCGACGGCGTCGGCCTGCTGCTCGACGACATCCCCGACCGGCTCCAGCATCCCGCCGACGTCGCGGCCTTCGACTCGCTGGCCGCGGCACACGCCGCCCTCGTCACGGCGGTCGCCGGCCGCCTGCGCGAGGAGCATCCCGAAGCGTCGGTGTTCGTCTGCCCGACGGTCTACTGCGGCTATGGCGACGAGCCCTACCTCACCGAGCTCGCGGCGGGCATCCCCGGCTGGGTCGACCTCTGCTGGACGGGTCGGGCCATCTGCTCGGCGACCCTCGACCTGCACGACGCCGAGGTCTTCGCGGCCGCGACCGGACGTCCCCCGCTGTTCTGGGACAACTACCCCGTCAACGACGTCGCGATGACCTTCGAGGCCCACCTCGGTCCCTACCGCGGCCGCGACCCCCGGCTCACCGGTGCCTCGCGCGGGGTCATCGCCAACCCGATGGAGCTGTTCGAGTCCTCCAAGGTCCCGCTGGCCACGGTCGCCGACTTCCTCTTCGACCCCGACTTCTATGACCCCGAGGAGAGCCGCGCGCGCGCCATCGCCGACGTGGTCGCCGGCGGGGCCGAGCGGACGGCGGAGGTGGAGGCCGACATCGAGGCGTTCGCGGCCTACGCCGACAACGTCCGGCTGTCCTGCCTCGAGCCCTCGGACGCCCCGGTCGTCACCCGGCTGCTCGAGGACCTCGCGTTCGCCCACGCCGTCGGGACGCCCGAGCAGCGGGCGGACGCCGCGTCGGCCGTCGCGGCCGAGGGACACCGGCTCTGCGACGCCGTACGCCGCATCACCGACCCCGGCTTCGCCAACCCGGCCCTCGCGGCCGAGCAGGCGCCCTGGCTGCGGGTGACGGCGCTGGGGGCCGAGGCCCTCGTCGCCATGGGCACGGTGCTGGGGGCCCCTCCGGAGGCTGCGCTGGGGGGCGCCGCCGCCGCGGCGGCCCTCGCACCGCACCTCGCGACCCTCCGCGAGCAGCGCTACCGCGTCTTCGGGGACGTGCTGGACATGACCCTGGACGATCTCGTGAACCCGCCGGAGCGCTCCGGCGCGCACCCCCTGCAGGAAGGAACACCATGAAGACCGAGCACCCGTCGGGCCGCCGCGCCCCTCGGCTCCGCGCCCTGGTCGCCGTCGCCGCCCTCGGCGCCGGACTGCTCGCCGCCTGCGGGGGAGGGGGCGGCTCCTCGTCCAGCCCCGACGAGAAGGTGCTGCGCATCGCCATGGGCTCACCCGGCAAGGCGCAGATGCGCGTGTGGCAGTCGGTCGCCGACCAGTACGAAGCGGCGCACGACGGCTGGAAGGTCGAGCTCAACTTCATGGACGACGACCAGTACCAGACCGTCGGGCTGCCCAACCTGCTCAACGGCCGGCAGGCGCCCGACATCTACTTCGAGTGGGTCGGCGATCGGCTGCGCACCCGGGCGGCCGACGGCTTCGCGGCCGACCTGACGTCGTACGTCGACGGGCCGCTCGCGGGCCTCTGGGACAAGGGCGTGTTCACCTCGGCCACCGTCGACGGCAAGGTGTCGATGGTGCCGCACATCGCCGACGTCACGACCGTGCTCTGGTTCAACAAGCAGCTGTTCAGCGACGCCGGGCTCGAGCCGCCCGCGACCTTCGACGAGCTGGTCGCCGACTGTGCGACCTTCTCCGACGAGGACGTCGCGACCATCGCCCTCGGCAACAAGGACCTGTGGCCGGCCGGCAACTTCTTCGCGGCCGTCGCGGCCCGGTCGGTCGGCGAGGACGTCTATGACAGCGCGCTCTCGGGCGAGTCCTCCTTCGACGACCCCGCGTGGGTGACCGCGTTCGGGGAGATCCAGAAGATCGCCGACGCCGGCTGCATCAACGACGGCGTCAACGCCATCAACGACAACGAGGGCGCCCAGCTGTTCTTCCAGGGCAAGGCGGCGACCCACCCCATCGGCTCCTGGATCGTGAGCTGGGCGATCGACGAGGCGCCCGACCTCGACTTCGACTTCGTCAACGTCCCCGCCGTGACGGGTGGCGCGGGCGACCCGGGCAGCGTGATGGGCGTGATCACGGGCTATGTCGTCAACGCGCACAGCGCCCACATCGACGAGTCGGTCGACTTCCTCGCGCTGCTGAACTCGAAGGAGAACGTCGACGCCTTCATCAAGGCCGACGCCGTCCCGCTCGCCCTGTCGGCGGCCGACAACCCCGCCATCGACGAGCGCACCGCCCGGGTCAACGCCCTGCTGGGCAACGCCCAGACGGTCATCAGCCCGCCTGACACGGGCTATGACATCGAGACCGCGACCGCGCTCTACCAGGCGATCGCGGCCGTGGTCGGCGGCCAGGCGACCCCCGAGGAGGCGGCGAGCAACCTCGCCGACGAGGTGTCATGACGTGCCGGACGTCATGACCCTCGCCGGCGGGGTCCCCGCGGGCGCCCTCGGTGTCGTGGCGGCGCCCGGGGAGGCCGCCGGGTGAGACCGACCCGCCCCTGGGTGCCCTACCTCTTCCTGCTCCCGCCGTTCGTCGTGTTCGGCTTCGCCGTGCTCGCGCCGATGGCGATGACGGTCTACTACAGCCTGCTGGACTGGAACGGGTACGGCGCCCAGACGTTCGTCGGGCTCGACAACTTCCGCGAGCTCGCGCAGGACACGCTCTTCCGCTCCTCGTTCCTGCACGTGCTCGTCTACATCGGCGTGACGCTGGTACTGGAGGTCTGCGTCGGGCTCGGCCTGGCCGGGCTGGCGACCGCCGGCCGGGGCACCCGGCTCTGGTTCCGCACCGCCGTGTTCACCCCCGTGATGCTGCCCATGGTCGTGGTGGCGCTGCTGTGGGGCTTCATCTACAACCCGGACTTCGGGCTCGCCAACGCGGGGCTGAAGGCGATCCACCTCGACGGGCTCGCGCGCGCCTGGCTGGGCGAGCCGAGCACGGCGCTGCTCGCTATCTGCCTGGTCTCCGGGTGGGCGTTCGCCGGGTTCTACATGACGATCTTCGCCGCGGCGCTCGCGTCGCTGCCCGACGACGTGCTCGAGGCCGCGCGGCTCGACGGGGCCTCCGAGTGGCGTCTCTTCTGGCGGGTCAAGCTGCCGATGATCCGCGGGTCGCTCGAGGTCGCGGTGCTCCTGTGCGTGACCGGTGGCTTCCAGGGGTTCGACCTCTTCTATGTCCTCACCAACGGCGGTCCCTACCACGCCACGGAGATCCCGACGACCTACCTCGTGCGGGAGGTCTTCACCAACGGCAACGTCGGCTACGGCTCGGCCATGGCGGTCGTGCTCACCGTCGTCGTCGTGGCCCTCGGGCTCGCCTTCGGGCGCCTGCGGTCGCGCCGGGAGGTCGTGCGATGAGCACTCCACCCCGCGCGTACCGTCCGCTGACGCTGGGCCGCGTCCTGGTGGTGGCCGCGCTGGTGGTGATCGCGGCGGTCTTCTTCCTGCCGCTCCTGTGGATGCTGGCGTCGAGCTTCAAGTCCAACCACGACATCTTCGCCTCGCCCTTCCGGCTGCCCCGGCACGTCGACCTCGCGAAGTGGGGGCAGGCGTGGCGCGACGGCGAGCTGGGGCACTACGTGCTCAACTCGGTCATCGTGTCGGGGGTCTCGGTGCTCGCGGTGCTGGTGCTGTCGAGCATGGCGGCGTTCGCGTTCGCGCGCTTCCGGTTCCCCGGGCGGTCGCTGCTGATGGCGGTGCTGGGGCTCGGGCTGCTGCTGCCGGTGCAGTCCTACTTCATCGCGCAGAGCCACATGTTCACCGACCTGGCCCTGACCGACACCCGCTGGGCGCTGATCATCCCCTACACGGCGATGGGGCTGCCGCTGGCGACCTACCTCCTGACCGCCTACCTCTCGGAGATCCCCGACGAGATCTTCGAGGCCGCCATGCTCGAGGGCGCCGGCGAGGTGCGGTTGCTGCTGTCGATCACCGTGCCGCTGCTGCGTCCCGGGCTCGCCGCCGTGGGCGTCTTCACGCTGCTGTCGACGTGGAACGAGTTCCTGCTCGCGCTGCTCTACATCTCCGACGACTCGCTGAAGACGATCCCGACCGGGCTGCTGGCGTTCTCGAGCAAGTACATCACCGACTACTCGATGCTCTTCGCCGCTCTCTCGATCATCACCCTGCCGCTCGTCGTCATCTATGTCGTCTTCAACCGGCAGATCGACGACTCCGTGGCGGCGGGGAGCCTGAAGTAGAGCCGCTTGTCGCCATCTCCTGCGGGGCTGTGGGGGTGAGTGACCGGTATACCGGTCACTCACCCCCACAACCCCGCGCCAGTCGGCACAACCCCGCGGGAGATGGGATGCGCCCTCACGCCCCGGCGAACAGCTCCGGGTGGTCGGTGAGCTCGACGCGCGTCCGGCGGATGTGGCCGGCGAGGAAGCGCTCGGCGTCCTCGGGGTCGCGACGACGGACCGCGTCGAGGATGAGGTGGTGCTCGGCGTTGACCACCGACATCCGGTCGGTCCCGGCGAGCATCATGAACGCGCGGCGGTAGTGCTGGGTGGAGTTCCACAGCCGCACCGTCGTGGTGAGCAGCTGCTCGCTCGGGCACGCGGCATAGGACGCCATGTGGAAGTCGCGGTCCAGCGCGAGGAACCGCCCGGTGTCGGAGGAGAGTGCCTCGATCTCCTCCTGCACCCGCGCCATCTCGTCGACCTGCTCGTCGGTGATCCGCTCGAGGCTGAGGATCAGGGTGAGCGGCTCGAGCCGCTCGCGCATCCGGTAGAGCGTGTTGACCTGCTCGAGGTCCAGCACCGGCACCCGGCCGCCGCGGTTGGGCAGCAGCTCGGCCAGCCCCTCGGTCTCGAGGATCCGCAGCGCCTCGCGCACCGGCAGCCGGCTGGTGCCGAGCCGGGCGGCGATGTCGTCCTGGCGCAGCCACGTGCCGGGCGGGATCTCGCCGGACAGGATCTCCTCGCGCAGTGCCTGCGCGATCCGCTGGCTGCTGACGGCCGACGCGACCTCCCCCGGGGTGGAGGCGTCGCGCGCTGCCTCGCTCACGTCGAGCTCCCTCCGAACCGGTCGGGGTCCTTGTCGAACGCCTTGCCGCCAGGGTAGGAGACCAGCTCGAACTGCATCCCCCAGGGGCTCAGGAAGTAGACCCAGCGCTGCCCCTCCGACGCCCCGCGGCTGGTGGTCGGGTCGCCGAGCACCCGCACCCCCCGGTCGTGGAGCCAGGCGACGGCCACGTCGAGGTCCTCCACATAGAGGGCGACGTGGTGTCCGCCGACGTCGCTGTTGAGCGGTGGTGCGGTACGGCGCTCCGGCGCGTCGTACTCGAAGACCTCGAAGACGGCCTGCCCACCGCAGCGGTAGAACCGCAGCTGGCGCATCACCGTGCGCGGGTCGACGTTCATGTGCTCGCGCATCCAGTCGTCGTCGGAGGCGAAGGGCCCGAGGGAGTACATGAACTCGCAGCCCAGCACGTCGACCAGCCAGGCGTGCGCCTCCTCGAGGTCGGGCACCGTGAAGCCGATGTGGTCGAGCCTGGTCAGCCCGGGCAGCGCCATGGGGACACCTCCTTGTGGATCCGAAAGCATCCCCAGTCTGTCGCAAGCCCGCGTAATCGGGAAGCATAGTGTTGCGATTGGATCCAATCTCTGTCATCGTGGCCCGAGACGCCCGTGCAGGCCCCGTCCAGGAAGGACCGCCGCGATGCCGACGCACCGTCATCTCGACCCCGGAGCGGAGTGGACCGAGGTCGTCGCCACGACCGACGACTGGGACGCCGCCGCGCCCGACCTGCTCACCGCCATGTTCAGCCAGCTCGTGCTGATCCGGACCTTCGAGGAGCTCGTCCTCGAGCTCGCCGCGGCCGGCCTCGTCCACGGCCCCGCCCACTCGAGCATCGGCCAGGAGGGCGGCGCGGTCGGCTCCTGTGTCTCGCTGACCTCGCACGACACGGTCAACGGCTCGCACCGCGGCCACCACCAGTTCCTCGCCAAGGTGCTGGCCCACCTGCACCCCAAGGGCATCGACCCGACGCAGCCCTGGCCCGAGGACGTGCGCGCGGCGCTGCTGCGGACCCTGCGCGAGATCTGCGGGCTCGACCGCGGCTTCAGCCACGGGCGTGGGGGCAGCATGCACCTCCAGTGGCTCGACGCCGGCGCCATCGGCACCAACGCGATCGTCGGCGGCGGCGTGCCGCTCGCCGCGGGCTCGGCCTTCAGCCACCGGCAGGCCGGCACCGACGCCGTGGCCGTGACCTACTTCGGCGACGGCGCGATGAGCATCGGCTCCACCCTCGAGACGCTCAACCTCGCCGCGGCGTGGCGGCTGCCGCTCTGCTTCTTCGTCGAGAACAACCTCTATGCCGTCTCGACCCACGTCTCCGAGGTGACCGCCGAGACCCGGCTCTCCGCACGCGGCCCGGGCTTCGGGATCCGCTCCTGGAAGGTCGACGGCATGGACCCCCTCGCCGTCCACCTCGCCATGCAGGAGGCGCTCGACCACCTCCGCGCGGGCCACGGTCCGGCGCTGGTCGAGGCCGACGTCTACCGCTTCTTCCACCAGAACGGGCCGTTCCCCGGGTCGGCGTTCCGCTACCGCACCAAGGAGGAGGAGGCCGAGTGGCGCGAGCGCGACCCGGTCGAGCGGACCGCGGGCCATCTCGTCCGTCGAGGGCTGCTCACGCAGGACCAGGTCGACGCCGCCCGCGCCACCGCCAAGGAGCTGATGGCCGGGATCGCCGACGTCATCCTCGAGCCCCTGCCCGACGGCAAGCCGGGGGAGCGCCGGATCAGGCCCGACGAGTGGCCCGACCCGAGCTTCGTCGACACCGGCGTCCGGGGCGACCTCAGCGAGCTCGACGGGATCGCGTTCACCGACGTCGCCGACCACGCCGACCGGCTCGAGGAGACGAGATACATCGACGCCGTCTCCGCGGTCATGCACCGCCGGATGTCCACCGACCCGCGCATCGTCGTCATGGGGGAGGACGTCCACCGCCTCGCCGGCGGCACCAACGGCGCGACCAAGGGCCTCAAGGACGCCTTCCCCGACCGGGTGCTCGGCACGCCGATCGCCGAGAACGCCTTCACCGGTCTGGGCGGCGGGATGGCGCTCGACGGACGGTTCCGGCCGGTCGTCGAGTTCATGTACGCCGACTTCATGTGGGTCGCGGCCGACCAGCTCTTCAACCAGATCGCCAAGGCCCGCCACATGTTCGGCGGCACCGGTGCCGTGCCCCTCGTGCTGCGCACCAAGATCGCGATGGGCACCGGCTACGGCTCGCAGCACTCCATGGACCCCGCCGGCGTCTTCGCGACCTCGGCCGGCTGGCGGATCGTCGCGCCCTCGACCCCCTATGACTACGTCGGGCTGATGAACACCGCGCTCGCGCTCGACGACCCGGTCGTCGTCCTGGAGCACGTCGACCTCTATGCCTCGAGCGGGCCCGGGCTGCCCGACGACCTCGACCATCACCTGCCCGTGGGCAAGGCGGCGGTGCGTCGCGAGGGCAGCGCGATGACCGTGCTGACCTACGGCGCCATGACGCAGCCGGTGCTCGACGCCGTGGCCGAGACCGGGATCGACGCCGAGGTGATCGACCTGCGCTGGCTCGACCGCGCCTCGCTCGACTGGGACACGGTCACGGCCTCGGTGCAGAAGACCAACGTCGTCCTCATCGCCGAGCAGGGCGCGCGCGGGACGTCCTACGGCGGCTGGCTCGGCGACGAGCTCGCGCGTCGGCTCTTCGACTGGCTCGACGCACCCGTCGAGCGGTTGCACGGCGGCGAGGCGTCGCCGAGCATCAGCAAGGTCCTCGAGCGGGCGGCCTTCGCGCGCACCGAGGAGGCGGTCGCCAAGCTCCGCTCGATGTCCGACGAGGGAGGGGCCGCCTGATGGCCGAGGTCCTGCGGATGCCCGAGATCGCGGCCAACACGCCCGAGGCGCTCCTGGCCAGCTGGCTCGTCGAGCCGCACACCCCCTATGCCGCCGGCGACGCGCTGGTGACCGTCGAGACCGAGAAGGCGGCCGTCGACGTGGAGGCCGAGGCATCGGGCGTGCTGCTGCGGCTGCTCGTGCCCGAGGGGCAGCAGGTCGCGGTCGGCACCCCCATCGCCATCTGGGGCGCCTCCGACGAGCCCGCCGACGCGGTCGACGCGCTGCTCGCCTCGCTGGGCGTCCACGAGGGACCCGCCGACGCGGCCGCCGGGACCGACGCCGGCCCGGTGGAGCCGACCCCCGCCGCGGCGCCCGTCGCGTCGTCGGCAGCCCCCTCCGCTCCGGCCGACGGCCGGACCCGCATCTTCACGAGCCCCCTCGCGCGCCGCATCGCCGGCGCGGCGGGGGTCGATCTGGCCGCCATCCCGGGATCCGGCCCCGGGGGCCGGATCCGCCGCCGCGACGTGGACGCCTTCATCGCCGCCCGAGCCGCATCCCCCACCGGCTCGGACGCGCCCGCGCTCCACGTCGCGGCGGCGCCCCCGGCGGCGCCTGTCACGTCGGTCGGCACCTCCGCGGGCTGGACCGACGAGCCGGCCTCGCGCATGCGTCAGGCGATCGCGCGTCGGCTCACCGAGAGCAAGCAGACGACGCCGCACTTCTACCTGCGCGGCTCGGCCCGGGTCGACCGGCTGCTGGCCCTGCGACAGGAGGTCAACGAGGGCGGCGGCACGAAGGTCTCCGTCAACGACCTCGTCGTCAAGGCGGTCGCCCGCGCCCACGTGCTGGTCCCGGCGCTCAATGTGCAGTGGACCGGCGACGCCGTGCGGCACTTCGCCGCCGTCGACGTCTCGGTCGCCGTCGCCACCCCCGACGGACTGGTGACCCCGGTGCTCCGCGACGTCGACTCCCTGACGCTCACCCGCGTCGCCGAGCAGACCCGCGACCTGGCCGCTCGGGCCCGCGAGAAGCGGATCCAGCCGGCGGAGATCGAGGGCGGCACCATCTCGGTGACCAACCTCGGCATGCACGGCACCGAGGAGTTCGCCGCCATCATCAACCCGCCGCAGGCAGCGATCCTCGCGGTCGGTGCGGCCCGACAGGAGGCCGTCGTCGTCGACGGCGAGCTCGCGGTCGCCACGGTGCTCCGGGTGACCCTCGCGGTCGACCACCGCTGCGTCGACGGCGCCGCGGCCGCCGCGTGGATGCGCACCTTCGTCGAGCTCCTCGAGGCCCCCGCCCGCATCCTCGCCTGACGGTCCGCCCGTCTCGGACCCCGCCGAGCCGTCACCTCGTGTGACGGCGCCGCCTTCGGGGGACGCCGGGCATCGCCGACCCGGCAGCCGTGCTGTCGGGGTCGATCCGGAAGCCCCGCCGACGTGGAAGCCCCGCCGACCCGGCAGAGTCGCTGCGGGTCGGCGGGGAGCTCGTGGTCAGTCGCCGGCGACGGCGGGGGTGTCGCCGCGGCGGGCGCCGGGCAGCGCGGCGAGGCGCGGGGAGCGGGTGCGCAGCCGCGCGAGCATGGGCAGGATCGCGGCGACGAGCACGAACAGGCCCTGGAGCCAGAACTGCCAGGCGAGACCCAGGTTGAGGAAGGCGATCGAGTTGGTGATCGTCTGGAGCAGGATCCCGGCCGCCGCCACGGCGAGCGCCGAGCCCGAGCCGCCGAAGATGCTCGCGCCCGCGATGACGATCGCGGTCACCGAGGTCAGGGTCAGCGCCTGCCCGGTGTTGGCGTCGCCGATGCCGGTGCGTGAGTAGAGCGCCAGGCCCGCCATCGCCGCGAGCACACCGGCCGCCGTGGCGGCCAGCAGTCGCATCGTCGGGACGCTGACGCCCATCCGGTTGGCCTGCACGGGGTTGGAGCCGGCCGCGCGGAACGACCGTCCGAGCGCCGTACGCGCGACCACGAACCAGAGGGCCACGGCGATCCCGACCGCACCCATCAGCACCAGCGGGATGCCGCCGATGGCCGTGCCGATCGCGGTCATGATGTCGGGCGTCGAGTCGCCGCCCGGGTAGGGCCGCAGCACCTGCGCCGTCCCGACCACCGCGATCGACGTCACCAGCGTGGCGATGACGGGCGGCAGCCCGAGCCGCGTGACGAGGATGCCGTTGACCAGGCCCACCACGAGCCCGGACCCCAGCGCCAGGAGCACGCCGAGGCCGAAGTAGGCCGGCCCGGCCTGACCGAAGAACGACACCACCACCCCGGACAGCGCCACGACCGAGCCGAGGCTCAGGTCGATGCCGCCGGTCATCACCACGAGGAGCTGGGCGAGCCCGGCGAGCACGAGGACCGACGAGGCGGCGAGCAGCTGGCTCGTGTTGAGCGGGCTGAGGAAGGCGGAGTCCTTGGTGGTGGTGAACACCGCCAGGGCGAGCGTGAGCACGAGCAGCATCCCCGCGTTGAGCTCGTTGCCGAGACCGAAGGGGAGGCGGCTGCGCGAGCGCTTCGCGGCCCGGGTGCCGATGACGGAGTCGGCGTGGCCTGTCGACATCACGGCCGCGCCGGTGACGGAGCGCTCGGTCACCTGGTCGCCGGTGAGCAGCGCCTGGACCCGGCCGCGGGAGAAGACCGCGACCCGGTCGCAGAGCCCCTCGATCTCGACGGCGTCGGTGGAGAGCACGACGACCGCGACGCCCGAGCGCGCCATCTCGCGCAGGAACGCATAGATCTCGACCCGCGCCCCGGCGTCGACGCCCTGGGTCGGGTCCTCGACGAGGACGACGCGCGGCTCGCCGATCCGGGCGCGCGCGAGCAGCACCTTCTGCTGGCTGCCGCCGGACAGGGAGGCGACCGGGGTCTCCAGCGTCGGGGTCTTGACGGCGAGACCGGCGATCGCCTCGCTGGTGAAGCGGTACTCGCGGGGTCGGTTCACCACGCCCGTCGGCATGACCACGCCCATCGACGGGGCGACGACGTTCTCGCGGATCGACATCTTCCCGAACATCGCCTCGCCGAGCCGGTCGCCGGGCAGGAACGCGATGCCCGCGCGGCGGGTGGCCCGCGACGAGCGGACGCTGATCTCACGCCCGCCGACCAGGACCGTGCCCGAGGAGGCGCCACCACCGGCGAGCGCGCGCATGAGCTCGCGCTGCCCGTTGCCCTCGACGCCGGCGAGGCCGACGATCTCTCCGGGATGTACGGCGAACGACACGTCGGCGAACCCGGCGCCGGAGAGCCCGCGCACCTCGAGGACCGGGGCGTCGTCCACGGAGGACTCCGCCTTGGGCGGGAACGTCGTCTCGAGGGAGCGGCCGATGATCAGCTCGACGATCTCGTCGGCGGTGAAGTCCGAGACCTGCCCGTGGCCGACGACGCGCCCGTCGCGCAGCACCGTCAGCTCGGTCGCGATCTCGATGACCTCGGGGATCCGGTGGGTGATGTAGACGATCGCGACGCCCTTGGCCAGCAGGTCGGCGATCTGGCCGAACAGCCAGCGGGTCTCCTCGGCACCGAGGGCCTCGGTCGGCTCGTCGAGGACCAGGACCTGCGGGTCGGCCGCGAGGGCCGCCGCGAACTCGATGAGGTGCGCCTCGCGCGGCGACAGCCGTGAGACGAGGGTGGCCGGGTCGAAGTCGAGCCCCAGCCGGGCGAAGTGCTGGTTGAGCCAGGCCGCGGCCTCGCGACGCGCGGGCCGGATCTCCTGCGGCACGAGCAGCAGGACCGCGTCGAGCACCGAGAGCGCCGGGGCCAGTGCGGGGGTCTGGTAGACGATCGCCAGCCCCCGCTCGCGTGCCTCCCGGGTCTGGATCCGGGAGAACTCCGCGCCCCCGAGCCCGATCGTGCCGGAGTCCGGCACGACCGAGCCCGCGGCGATGCCGACCAGCGTCGACTTGCCGGCGCCGTTCTCACCGAGGATCGCGTGCACCCGTCCGGGATGTGCACTGACGCTCACGCCGTCGAGCGCCCGCACTCCCGGATAGGTCTTCGTGATCCCCGTCAGGACGAGAGCGGGGTCGACGCTGGTCAGCATCGCGGCCTGGGTCATCAGCTGAAGATCTCCGCGAACTCGGCGGAGGTCAGCAGCGAGGACGGAGAGGCGTCCGAGGGCGCGTCGGCGAGGCAGGCGTCGGCAGGTGCGACGGAGCCGGCGGTCGAGCCCGAGGAGTCCTCGGCGAGGGCGAACTCATAGATGGACGGCTCGGCGTCGTCCTTGCCCTGGAACTGGGCGACCGCCTTGCGCAGGGCCACCCGGCCGATCCAGGTGCGGGAGGTGACCGTGGCGAGCTCGTAGGCCGAGTTCTTGGCCTTGATCCCGTCGAACCCGCAGCTGAGCGAGTTGTCGTCGGTCGACGTCAGCAGCGGGACGGAGATCCCGGCACTCTCGTAGGCCCGGATGACACCGGCCGCGACGGCGCCGTAGTCGGCGATGACCGCGTCGATCTTGTCGTTCTTGGCGAGCAGGCCGGCCATGGCCTCCTGGGCCTGTGCGGGGTCCCAGTTGGTGACGACGGGCTCGGGCGTGAGCAGGTTGAGCTGGGGGTTCTCGGCGAGGACCTCCTTGACCCCCTCGAACTCCTGGACAGAGACGGCCGCGCCGGCCGGGCCGCCGAGGAACACCACGTTGCCGCCCTTGTCGCCGAGCTGGTCCGCGACCCACTGGGCCCAGGTCTTGCCGGAGTACTTCGGGTCCTGGTCGACATAGTCGAGGTAGTCCGTGCCCGCCGTGCCCTCGGGGTCGGAGGCGAAGGGGACGACGATCGAGCCGGCCTGGGTGGCCTGCCGCATCGCGGGGACGTGCGCCTTGCCGGGACCGGCGTCGGGGATGACCAGGATGATGTCCACGCCCTTGGCCGCCATGCTCGTGATGGCCGAGGTGGTGGTGGTGAGGTCGCCGGCACCGGCCGCGAACTCGACGCTCTCGATGGCGGGGCACTTGGCGGCCTCGCTCTCGATCTCGGCGAGGACGGTCTTGGACCAGGAGTTGGTCCCGTAGCCGTCGACGACGCCGACCTTCATGGGCTTGTCGCCGCAGACCGCGGCCATGTCGCCGAACTGGTCCACGGTGCCGACGGAGCCGGCCGCGATGTCCGGGGCGGACGCCGCGTCGCTCGAGGAGGTGTCCGAGGCACCCGTGCTGTTCGTGGACGAGCAGGCGGCGAGGAACAGCGCGCCGACGAGTGTCAGCGCGGCCCCTGCGGGGCGCAGCCTCCGGTTGGTAGTGAACGTCACCTGGTACTCCTCAGGAGTCTTGTGTGGGCTGGACGTGGTGTTGCTTGCCCCCGAGAAGGCCCTTGAGCCTTGACGAGGCGCCACCGAGCTGGAGCTGGGTGACGATCCCGACGCCGATGATCAGCGCCTGGACGATGTTCTGCACCGCGGTCGCCTGCGTGAACGTGGCCACGAGCTGGCTGAGCTGTGCCAGGAAGAGCGCCCCGAGCGCCGTGCCGATGACGCTGCCGCGGCCGCCCGTGAGGGCCGTGCCGCCGAGCACCACCGCCGCGATGGAGGGCAGGAGGTAGTTGTCGCCCGCCGTCAGCGTCGGGCTGCGCAGGAGGCCGGCGAGCATGACGCCGGCGATGGCGGCCAGCAGGCTCGCCATCCAGTAGGCCGAGACGACGTACGGCGTGGTCGGGATGCCGATGTTCCGCGCGCTGGCGGGGTTCTCGCCGACCAGCTCGAACTTGCGGCCGAGCCGCGTCAGCTTGAGGGTCACGTGCACCGCGAGGACCAGCACCAGCGCGAACCAGGTGAGCACGGGGATGCCGGCCCACTTGCTGAGCGCGAAGGTGCTGAGCTCCTTGGTGACCTGGGCGCCGAAGCCGCCGGAGACCGCCTGCACCATGCCGACGAGCAGGGCCTGGCTGGCGATGGTGACCACGAGCGGGGGAAGGCGGAAGACGGAGATGACCAGGCCGCTCAGCACCCCGAACAGCGAGGTGCCCGCGACCGCCACGACCACGGCGGTGGGGAGGCCCCACGAGCCGTCGTGACCGAACTTCGCCACGATGAGCGCCGCCAGCGTGACGGCTCCCGGGATCGACAGGTCCAGCCCGCCCTGCTGGATCACCAGGGTCTGGCCGACCGCGACGATGGCGGTGAGCGCCGCGAACGGCAGCATCGAGACGAGCGCGATGCGACCGACGCTGCCGGTCGCGAACAGCGGGCTGATCGCGAACAGCGCCACCACGGCCATCAGGGCCCGGGTGCCCGGCCAGGACAGGATCTCCGCGGACAGCGGGCGCCGGTGGACCGGTGCCGCGCGCTCCGCGAGCTGGGTCGTGCTCACTGCTGCGTGGCCAGGTCGGGGTGCCAGCTGCCGTCGAGGTGCGCCTCGGGCATCTCGCCGACGATGTAGTCGCGCGACGCGACGGCGGTGGCGCGCAGCCGGTCGAGGTCGACGCCGACGAGGACCCCGTCCTTCTTCACGCGGTCGCCCTGGACGAACACGTCGCGGACCAGGCCCGGGTGGGCGTTGTAGACGACGGCGCCCAGCGGGTTGTTGAGCGGCGTCATGGCGAGCGAGCGGTCGTCGAGGACGACGATGTCGGCGGCCTTGCCCACGGCGAGGGAGCCGGTGACGTCGTCCAGCCCGGCCGCGTGGGCGCCGTCGATGGTGGCGAACGAGAGCACGTCTCCGCAGGTCAGGTCGATGCGCTCCACCACCTCGCCGGTCTCGACGGCCGGCGCGTTGTCGAGCGCGCGCTGCATGCCGATCGCGGTGCGCATGGTGCCGAACATGTCGCCGCCGTTGGAGGAGCAGACGTCGATGGAGAACGTCGGCCGCACCCCGGCCTTGAGCAGCCGGCCGGTGGCCGGGAACCCGTGGCCCATCTGCATCTCCACGTCCGGCGCGCACGAGGCCGTGCCGCCGGAGTCGGCGATGAGCTGGAGCTCGTCGTCGCCGAGCGTGCAGCAGTGGACATAGGTGGTGCGGTCCGACAGCAGCCCGTCGTCGCGGAGCTTGCGGATCGGCCCGGACTTGCCCCAGTAGCCGTCGCCGACGTGCACGGTGACCCGCAGGTCGAGCTCGCGGGCGAGCTCGAAGTCGTGGGTGTTGACCTCGGGGGTGGTGAACTGCGGGCCGCGCAGGGCCAGCGCCATCGTGACCAGCCCGGTGTTGTCGGAGAAGTACTGGTCGCGGATGCGCCGGGCGTCCTCGGCCGGGTGGTTGTTGGCGGACGGCAGGGGGGCGCCCCACTGCTTCGAGCCGCCGCCGTGGGCGAACACGGCCCGCATGCCGGTGTCCTTGAGGGCCTGGATCGCGGCGTCCGCGTGGGCGGGCGTGGCCAGGTTGTGCGACCAGTCGACCAGCGTGGTGATGCCGCTGTCCAGCGCCTCGAGAGCGCCGAGGTAGTTGCCGGCGTAGGTGTCCTCGGGGCGGAAGTACTTGCTCAGGCCGGTGTGCAGGCCAGCGAGGTACTCCGTCAGGGACCAGTCGGAGGCGACGTTGCGGACCACCGACTGCCAGGTGTGCCGGTGGGTGTCGACGAAGCCGGGGAGGACGATCCGGCCGGAGACGTCGACGACGTCGGCCTCGGCGACCAGGCCGCGCCCGATGGCCTCGATGGTCCCGTCGGCGCCGATCAGCACGTCGGTGTCGGGCAGCACCTCGCCCACCGTCGCCGACGTGATCACCGTGCCACCGCGGAGGAGGGTGCGGTTCGTCATCGTGTCGTGGCTCCTTCGTGAGGCTCTGCGGGCTGGGAGGCGGTCCAGTGACCCCGGTCACGTCCGGCGTGCTCGGAGCCTAGAAGCGTGGCTTCAAACTCGTCAAGCGCTGGTTACCATTTCGTTAAGCAGAACTGAACTGAGGGCATCCTGGGGTCAGGCCCGCTCGCGGTAGAGCGGGATGTCCAGGGGCGGCTGGGGGATGAAGCCGCCGTGCGCCTCCATCTCGCCGTAGAGGTAGCCGTGGGACTCCTCGAGCGCCGTGAGCGCGGCCGCCACGTCGACGTGCACGAGCCGGCCGCCGCGCTTGACGACCCGGCCGTCGATGAGCACGGTGTCGACGCAGCCCGCGTGGGCCTGGGAGATGATCGCGCCGGCCGGGTCGTGGCGGTTCCAGCCCGCCTGGCTCACCCCGCCCATCTCGAGCAGCACGATGTCGGCGCGCTTCCCGGGGGTCAGTGAGCCCGCGACGTCGTCGACGCCCGCGGCCTTGGCCCCGTTGATGGTGATCCAGGACAGCGCGTCGCGGGTGGTCCACGACATCACCTGCGGCGCCAGCCACTGCCGGTAGCCCGGCTCGTCGGCGCGCCAGCGGCTGGCCTGGAGCACCAGCCTGCTGTGGGAGATCATGTCGCCGCTGTTGCCGCTGACGCAGTCGATGCCGAGGCTGGGGCCCGGCGTGTGCGCGGTGACCTCGGCGATGGCCGGATAGCCCATGCCCATCTGCATCTCGGTCTCGGCGCACACCGAGACCATCACCCCGGAGTCGTCGAGCAGGTCCCACTCCTCGGGGGTGTTGAAGGTGCAGTGCACGAGCAGCAGGTCGTCGCCGAGCAGGCCGAGCCGGTGCAGCGCCTCGACGTCCTTGAACAGCTGCCGCACCATCACCTGGTTGGCGTGCTGGGTCATCCGGGCGCCGAGCTCGCGGGCCAGGGCGTACTCCCGCACCACCTCGACCTCCGGGGTGATCGCGAGCTCCTGGGGGGCCATGCCGAACCGCAGCACGCCGTCGGCGGAGAAGTGCTCGCTGCGGATCTGGCGCGCGAGGTGCTCGCGGGTGGCATAGCTCGCCGGGTTGCCGTCGCCGCCGACGGTGCCGCCCTTGCTCTCCGACCAGGTGTTCTCGGTGACCGGCGTCATGCCGTGGGCATAGAGGCCGCGGATGCCGGCGTCGAGCAGCCCGGTCACCGAGGCGTGCGCGTGGTCGGGCTCGAGGATGTTGTGGCAGTAGTCGACGATCGAGGTGACGCCGCAGTTGATGGCGTCGAGCGCGCCGAGGTAGTTGCCGACGTACATGTCCTGCGGGCGGTAGCGCGGCGCCATCTGCAGCCGGATGCCGCGCAGGTAGTCGGGGATGTTGCCGTCGGCCAGCACGCCGCGCAGCGCGGTCTGCCAGGTGTGCCGGTGGGTGTCGACCATCCCCGGCATCGCGATCATGGACGAGGCGTCGAGGACCTCGGCGTCGGCGTCCAGGCCCGGCCCCACCGCGACGATCGTGCCGTCCTCGACCAGGATGTCGGCGCGCTCGAAGTCGCCGAGCCCGGGATCCATGGTGACGACCGCGGCGTTCTTGATGAGGGTCTTCGCGGCCATGAGCGCTCCTTGCGAGGGGTGGATGCTGATTCAGTCTTGATGAACGAAGGTGCCGATCTCCGCCGTCCCGAGCGCCGTGAGGACCGGTGTTCACGCGTAGCACTGTCTTTCTAGCCTGCACGGGCTGTAAAGTCCAGGTGTACGCCGTCCTGACCTGACCAGCACACCCAGCAGAAGGAGTTGCACGTGGCTCGCATCGCGTTCGTCGGCACCGGGGCCCAGGGGGCGGGGATCGCCGCCGACCTCACCAGGGCGGGACTGGACGTCACGTTCATCGAGCAGTGGCCCGCCCACGTCGAGGCCATGCGGGCCTCCGGGATCGAGGTGCGGCTGCCCGAGGAGACCCAGGTGACCCAGGTCCACGCGCTCCACCTGTGCGAGGTCGCCACGCTGCGCGAGCCCTTCGACATCGTGTTCGTGCTCGTCAAGGCCTACGACACCCGCTGGGCCGTCGAGCTGATCAAGCCCCTCGTCGCCGACGACGGCCTGGTGGTCGGCCTCCAGAACGGCATGACCATCGACGACATCGCGTCGGTCGTCGGCCCCGAGCGCACCATCGGCGCGGTCATCGAGATGGCGTCCAACATGTTCGAGCCCGGCGTCGTCACCCGGCAGAACGCGCCGGCCGACTCCTGGTTCGCGGTCGGCGCCTATGACGACGCCGCGCGAGGTCGGGCCGAGGAGGTCCAGGCGGTGCTCCGGCACGCCGGGACCGTCGAGGTCGTCGACGACATCCGGTCGGCGAAGTGGATGAAGCTCGTCGCCAACGCCGGCGAGCTCGTCCCGTCGGCGATCCTCGACGCGCCGCTCGCCGAGGCGGTGCGGATCCCCGGCGTCCACGAGTTCATGGTCGAGTGCGGCAAGGAGGCCGCCCGCGCGGCCATCGCCGACGGCTCGACCCTGGTGCCCATCTTCGGGCTGACCCACGACCAGGTGACCGGCCCCGACCAGTACGCCGAGGACCTGCTCGGCGAGGTGCTGGACCGCTTCTCCCGCCCCGACACCCTCACCACGGTGCTCCAGGACTGGATGAAGGGGCGGCGTGCCGAGGTCGAGGACGTCAACGGCCTGGTGGTGCGGGTGCTCGAGGCGCAGGGGGAGAAGGCACCCCACAACGCCCACACCGTGGAGCTCGCCCTGCGGATCGAACGTGGCGAGCTCACCCGCAGCCGTGACAACCTCGACCTGCTGCTCGGACTCTGACCCCATCCCCTCCGGACGAAGGACCGCACCGTGAGCGAACTGAACCGCACCACCGTCGTCGTCGGAGGCACCTCCGGCATCGGCCTGGAGATCGCCAAGGACGCCGCGGCCCGCGGCGAGACCGTCGTGATCACCGGGCGCGACGAGGCCCGGACCCAGGAGGTCGCCGCGTCGGTCGGGCCCTCGGTGAGCGGCCTGGCCCTCAACCTCTCGGAGCCGGAGTCGATCGCCGGCGCCCTGGCGGGCCTCGGGCCGGTCAACGGCCTGGTGCTGTCGGCGATCTACCGCGACGCCAACACCGTCAGGGACTACGACATCGCCGGTGCCATCGCGCTGGTCACCCTCAAGCTCGTCGGCTACACCGAGGTGATCCACGCCCTCGGCGACCGGCTGGTGCCCGAGCGCGCGACCGGCATCGTCCTGTTCGGCGGCCGGGCCAAGGACGCGCCCTACCCCGGCTCGACGACGGTGTCGACCATCAACGGCGGCGTCACCGGCATGGTCCGGACGTTGGCACTCGAGCTGGCGCCGATCCGGGTCAACGCCCTGCACCCCGGGATCATCGGCGACAGCCCGTTCTGGGCCGACAAGCTCGCGGCCCTCGACGCGGTCAAGGCGCGCACGCCGGGCGGCGAGCTCGCGACGATGGCCGACGTCGTCGGGGCGACCCGCTTCCTGCTCGACAACCAGGGCGTCTCCGCGCAGAACCTCAACGTCGACCGGGCGGTCGACGTCACCTGAGCACGCCGAGCAGCCGCTCGGCGTGGCCGGTCCCGGGCGCGGCACGCCCGGTCTCGATCTCGCGCGCCAGCGCGAACACCGCGTCGTTGACGGGGGTCGGGACCCCGAGCTCGCGACCGAGGGCCGACACCAGCCCGTTGAGGTCGCCGGCCTCGCTGCGCCGTCCCTTCTCCCAGTCGTGCAGGACCGTCGTGGTCGCACCCGGCTTGACGAACCCGGCATAGAGACGGTCGAGCATCACCTCGACGAGGGTGTCCGGCCGCGCGACGTCGGAGGCGTCGAGCCCGAAGATCGGCAGGGTCGCGTGTCCCCGCGCCGTCCCGACCGCCAGCGCCTCCTGGCCGGCGGCGACCATGAGGTCGCGGAACCCGGGCACCTCGATGGCGTCGGCCATCGGCAGCCCGAGCGCCGCCGTCGGCACGAGCACCGAGCAGTTGCTGACGAGCTTCATCCACTTGGCCGACCGGATGTCGTCGAAGTGCGCCACCGTCCCGCTGTGCCGGAGCAGCTCGGCCACCTCGTCCTCGCGGCCGGCGGCCGCCGGGCCGAGCGACCCCACTGCGAACCACGAGCTGGCGGGCGGCGTGTAGCGCCGTACGACGCCCGGCTCGTGCATCGCCGCCGAGCACTCGATGACACACCCGACCGTCCGGTGCTCGCCGACCACGTCCGCGACCACATCGGCGGTCATGCCGTTCTGCACCCCCACCAGCAGGCCGTCGTCGGCGAGCACGGAGGAGACGAGCTCGGCGGCCCAGCGGCTGTCGTAGGCCTTCATCAGCATGAGCACGACGTCGAACGGCTCGCGCAGCTCGGCGACCTGGCAGAGGTGGAGGACGGGGACCTGCTCGACCCACTCCTCGTCGTCCAGGCGCACCCGCGCGCCGCCGGCCCGCATCGCCTCGACGTGGTCGGGCCACTGCTCGACCAGCGTGACGTCGACCCCGGCGCGCGCCAGGTCGACACCCACCGAGGTTCCGTTGGCGCCCGATCCCAGCACCGCCACGCGCGGTCCGCCCATGTCCGTTCCCCTTGCCCTCGCGTCGTCCCGATCCGGTCCCAAGTGATCGGCGTCACCCTCTGGTCCCGGCCCTGCCTGTTCAGTACTGTGTGCAGTATCACTTAATTCGTCCACCAGGAGGGAATGCTATGCCGGACCCGAGTCGTCCCGAGTTCGGGACGGGCCGCCCCGTCGTCTTCCGCAACTCCATCGTCATCACCGTCGACTCGCAGGGCGTGCTGGACAACGCCGACGTGCTGGTCGTCGACGACCGGATCGCGGCGGTCGGCCCGAGCCTCGATGTCCCCGAGGGCGCGATCGAGATCGACGGAAGCGGCGGCATCCTGATGCCGGGCATGGTCGACACCCACCGCCACATGTGGCAGACCGCGCTGCGCGGCTATGGCGGCGACTGGGCGCTCAGCCAGTACTTCGTCTTCTACTACCTCACCTGGGGCGACATCTTCCGGCCCGAGGACATCTATGCCGGCAACCTGCTGAGCGCCCTCGAGTCGGTCGACACCGGCGTCACCACGACGCTCGACTGGTCCCACGGCCTGCGCACCACCGACCACGGCGAGGCCGCCCTCCAGGCGTTCAGCGAGATCCCCGGCCGCTTCGTGCTGGCCTACGGCAACTACATGGGTGCTCCGTGGGAGTGGTCTACCTCGCCGGAGTTCAAGGCGTTCGTCGAGCGCAACGCCACCCGGAGCGATCTCGTCACCCTCAACGTCGCGTTCGACGTCACCGACGCCGAGACGTTCCAGGAGGAGGCGGCCTTCCGCGCCGCGCGCGAGCTCGGGCTGCGGGTCACCACCCACGCCGGCGTCTGGGGGGCCAACGGCGACGCCCAGGTCCGGCGCATGTACGACGCCGGCGCCATGGGCCCGGACGTCACCTACGTCCACGCCTCCAGCCTCGACGCCGACAGCTACAACATGATCGCCGCCACCGGCGGCACCGTGTCGGTGGCGACCGAGAGCGAGCAGAGCGCCGGCCAGGGCTATCCGTCGACCTGGGCGATCCGCCGGCACGGCATCCCGTTCTCGCTGTCGATGGACACCAGCGTGTGGTGGAGCGCCGACTTCTTCTCCGCGATGCGCGCGACGCTCAGCGCCGACCGGTCCCGCGACCACCTCGAGGCGCATGCGGTGGGCGACACGATCAACGCCAACAAGCTGCGCGCCGAGGACGTCGTACGCGCGGCGACGATGGGCGGGGCCGCGTCCCTCGGCATGCAGGACTCGATCGGGTCGATCACGGTCGGCAAGAAGGCCGACCTGCTGCTCATCAAGAACGACCAGTCGCCCGCGATGACGCCGATCCTCAACCCCTATGCCCACGTCGTCTACCAGGCCAACACCGCCGACATCCACACCGTGATGGTCGACGGCAAGGTCGTGAAGTACGACGGGCGCCGCATCGACCTCGACGTCGGGCCCGCCCGCGACGCCGTGGCGGCCTCGGTCGACTATGTCCGTGGCAAGATCGGCGACCAGTGGGACGCGGGGATGCACCCCGAGATCCCCGAGAACGAGACGATCCCCAACCCCTACACCTACAGGAACGACTCTTGATCCTGCACCTCGTCACGTTCACCTGGAAGCCGACCGTCACCGACGCCGACGTCGAGGGTCTCACCGCGGCGCTCCGCGCGATGGCGGCCGGCATCCCCGAGGTGCGCAGCTATGTCTGCGGACCCAACCTGCGGCTGAGACCGGGGGCCGACTACGCCGTGGCCGCGGTCGTGGACGACGAGGCCGGGCTCTCGGCCTACCTCGACTCCGAGGCCCACCAGCAGGCCTATGCCGACTGGTTCAGCTGGATGATCGAGACCAGAGAAGCGGCGCAGCTCGGCGTCGACCGGGCGACGCTCGCATGACGCGCGGCGCCGTCTTCCACGCGGCGGGCGACGTCCGGGTCGAGGAGCGTGAGCTGCCACCGCTCGGCCCGGGCGACGCGCTCGTGCGCGTCCGTGCCTGCGGCATCTGCGGCAGCGACGCCGCCGAGCTGGCACACGGGCCCGTCCTCGCGGCGCCGCCCGTCACGATGGGCCACGAGCTCTCCGGTGAGGTCGAGGCCGTCGGCGCCGAGGTGAGCGCGGTCGCCGTCGGTGCCCGGGTCGTCTGCGGCGCGGGCGTCTCGTGCGGCACCTGCCACCGGTGCGTCGAGGGCCGGACCAACCTCTGCGTCGGCTACCACACCGTCGGCTTCCACCGGGACGGCGGCCTGGCCGGGCACGTGGTCGTCCCCGCCTCGACCCTGCTCGACGTGAGCGACACCGGCCTGGCGTTCGACACGCTGGCGATGGCGCAGCCGATGGCGATCGCCGTGCACGCCGTCCGACGCAGCGGGCTGCGCGCGGGCCAGGTCGCGGTGGTCATCGGGGTCGGCGGCATCGGCGGCTACCTCACGGTCGCGGCGTCGGCGCTCGGCGCCCACGTGGTCGTGACCGACCTCGACCCCGGTCGGCTCGACATGGCGACGCAGCTGGGGGCGCAGTCGACCTTCCGGGCGGGGGAGGTGGCGCTGCGCGACTTCCTGGCCGACGCCGATCTCGCGGCCGACGTCATCTTCGAGGCGAGCGGGTCCAAGCCGGGCATCGAGGCGGCCTTCGCCGCCGTGCCGCGCGGCGGCACCGTCGTCCCGGTCGGCATCCAGCGCGACCCCCTGCCGTTCTCGCTCGCGACCTGGACGTTCGACGAGTACGCCGTCGTCGGCTCGGTGGCCCACGTCATCGCCGAGGACCTGCCCGAGGCCGTCCGGCTCCTGGGGCGCGACATCGACTGGTCGCTGATGGCGCCGCAGGTCATCCCGCTCGACGACCTCGTCGAGCACGGCCTGAGACCGCTGGCCGAGGGACGCAGCGTGGTCAACAAGCTGCTGGTCGACCCCTGGGCCGACGCGCCGAGGCCGGCGGACCACCGCCGGACCGGGTGACCCCATGGGTCGCTCGGGGGAGGGCGCGCGCAGGCTGCTAGAGCCGCTCCATGGCGGCCAGCACGTCGACGGCGGAGGTGACCGTGTCGCTCGGCTCGCCGACCGAGGCGGCCGGCGGCAGCGAGAGGTTCTGGGCGCGACGACCGACGACGACCCACACGCCGCGGGCCGGGACGGCGCCGTGGTTGTGGTAGAGGTGCGGGCGCACGGAGTCGAAGTGCAGCGAGTCGCCGGCCCGCAGGACGTGGGTGTCGAACTCGAGCTGCAGGGTCAGCTCGCCCTCGATGAGGTAGGCGAACTCCACGCCCGAGTGGCGCATGAGCTTGCCCTCGACCGAGCTCGAGGCGCCGGGGGCGTAGGTCACGAGCAGCGACTCGGTCGGGTCACCGGTCCCGGTGGCGAGCCGCTCCCAGCGGACGCCGTTCTCCATCTCGATGACCGGGTTGTCGGCGCTCCGCTGCACCGCGGGCAGCGACGACGGCGCGCTCGTGCCGACCGCCTGGTGCGGGTCGGCGGCCGGGGGCGCCGTGGCGATGCCCATCACCTCGTCGAGGGAGATGCCGAGGTGGTGGACGATCGCATAGAGCGTCGAGACCGAGGGCTGGGTCTTGCCGGTCTCCACCTGGGAGAGCAGGGAGGCCGAGACCCCCACGGCCTGGGCCACACTGCGCAGGCTCGCCCCGTTGGCGGTGCGGGCGTGACGAAGGCGGGCGCCGATTTCGCTGTTCACGCGCGGATCCCTTCGTCTCCGGTGTGTTTACCAATACTATACATTCCGGTCACTGTGTACCTGCACAGGGTCGGGGCGCAAGCCCCCATCCCCGAGACATTCTAGGAGGTGACGCAGGTGGAGTCGGTCGGACTCATCGGCGCGGGCACCATGGGCAGCGCGATGGCCTCGCGGCTGCTCGACGTCGGTTTCGCGGTGGCGGTGTGGAACCGCTCGGGCGGCATCGAGGAGCTCGTCGCCCGGGGAGCGCGCGCCGCCGACGGCCCGGCCGACGCCTTCGCGGGCGGCGTGGCCGTCTCGATGCTCGCCCACGACGCGGCGCTGGACGCCGTGTTCACCGACGCGCTGCTGTCGCGGCTGCCGGAGGGGAGCGTCCACGTCTCCATGGCGACCATCGACCCCGCGACGGCCGAGGCGATGGCCGAGCGGCACGCCCGCCACGGCGTGGGCTTCGTCGGCGCGCCCGTCCTGGGCCGGTTCCCGCTGGCCGCGGCCGGCCAGCTGACCGTGCTGGCCGCCGGGGAACTCCCCGCGCTGGACAGGGTTCAGCCGATCCTCGACGCCCTGGGCAAACGCACCTGGCGGTTCGGCGAGACGGCCGCCGAGGTGGGCAACAGCGCCCGGGTCAAGATCGCGATCAACTACCTGATCATCCACGCGCTCCAGGCGATGGGGGAGTCGATCGCGACCCTCGAGGCCTCGGGCATCGACACCTCCCGGTTCGTCGAGGTGCTCGGTGACAGCCTCTTCCCCGGGGTCGTCTACTCGACCTACGGCGCGATGATCGCCGAGGAGCGCTACCTGCCCGCGGGGTTCACCGCGACCCTGGGTCTCAAGGACCTCGACCTGGCCCTGACCGCGGCACGGCGAGCGGGGCTCACCCTGCCGACCGGGCAGGTGCTCCGCGAGGTCTTCGAACAGGCGGTGGCGGGCGGCCTGGCGGACTCCGACTGGTCCTCGATCGCCCAGGTCACCCGGGCGACGCGCACCCGAAGTGTTCAGGGCTAGCGAAGTGTCATCGACAACTGTTAAGTTGTAGTTAACGAAGGGAGTGGTCATGGCGTCGCCCACGTTCGGAACCATGAGCGTCGACTGGGAAGACCGGCTCGACATGGAGCGGCTGCGGACCCAGCGGCTGGCCCGGCTGAACGACGCGCTCGCCCGCTCCGAGCTCGGGGCGGTCGTGACCTTCGACTTCCACAACATCCGCTACATGACCGGCACCCACATCGGCACCTGGGCCATGGACAAGATGATCCGGTTCGCCGTGCTGCCGCGTGGCGGTGCGCCGGTGCTCTGGGACTTCGGCTCGGCCGCCCGGCACCACCAGCTCCAGGCCCCCTGGCTGGACGCGGCCCACGCGGCGCCCGGCCACACCGACGCCGGGATGACGGGCCACGAGCCCCACCACGGCGCCACGGCGCAGGTCGGGGTCGGTGCGCGCGCGGGCATCTCGACGCTGCGCGGCGCCATCGGACCCCAGGCCCGGCGCGCCGAGGACGTCGCCCAGAAGATCTTCGAGGTGCTCGCCGAGCGCGGGCTCCAGAACGACCCGGTCGGCATCGACATCATCGAGCTGCCGGTGCTGTTCGCCCTCCAGCAGCTGGGGATCACCGTCGTCGACGGGCAGCAGGTCTTCCTCGAGGCCCGGCGCATCAAGACCCCCGACGAGATCGGGCTGCTGACCCACGCGGCGTCGATGGTCGACGCCGCCTACGAGGACCTCTACGAGTTCCTGCGCCCCGGCGTCCGCGAGAACGAGTGCGTGGGTCTGGTGAGCAAGACCCTCTTCGACCTCGGCTCCGAGCACGTCGAGGGCGTCAACGCCATCTCCGGCGAGCGCTGCTCGCCGCACCCGCACGTGTTCTCCGACCGGATCATCCGGCCCGGCGACCCGGCGTTCTTCGACATCCTGCACTCCTACAACGGCTACCGCACCTGCTACTACCGCACCTTCGCGGTCGGCAGCGCGTCGGCGGCCCAGCGCGACGCCTACAAGATCTGCCGTGAGTACATGGACAAGGCCATCGCCCTGGTCAAGCCGGGCGTCACCACCGCCGACGTGTGCGAGCTGTGGCCGACGGCCCAGGAGTTCGGCTTCGCCTCCGAGGAGGCGGCGTTCGCGCTGCAGTACGGCCACGGTGTCGGCCTGAGCATCTGGGAGCGCCCGATCTTCAGCCGCTACACCTCCTTCGACGCGCCCGAGGTCCTCGAGGAGGGCATGGTCTTCGCCCTCGAGACCTACTGGCCCGCCAAGGACGGCTGGGGTGCCGCCCGCATCGAGGAGGAGGTCGTCGTCCGGGCCGACGGCGCCGAGGTGATCACCAAGTTCCCCGCCGAGGAGCTGCTGGTCGCCGGCAAGCGCTACTACTCCACCGGCGGCTTCCTCCCCGCCGAGCGCGACTCCCAGTCGCACCTCAACACGGCCGCCGGCCGCGGCGAGGCCTGACCCGCCACCAGCTCCGGCCCGGCGTCCCGCTCGGCGCTGCGCGGCTACTACGGTCCCCACGGACCCGCCGTCCGGCGTGTCGAGGGTCCGTGGGGACCGTACTCATCCGGGGGGTGCCTCACACGGTGAAGGTGTGGGCCACCTCGTCCATCTCGGCGGCCATCATGGTGAGCTGCTCGATGCTGGCCATCGTGGTCTCGACGGCGGTGTCGGTGGCCTCCACCTGGGAGGCGACGGCGCGGATGTTGAGGGCGATGTCCGAGGACCCGGCGGCGGCCTGGTGCACCGACTCCGACATCGTCGAGGTCGTCGCGGTCTGCTCCTCCACCGCCGAGGCGATGGTGGTGACGTGCTCGCTCATCCGGGAGACGACCTCGCGGATCTCGTTGATGCTCTCGACGGCGCCGGTCATCTCGGCCTGGATGCCCGCGACCTTGGCCTCGATGTCCTCGGTCGCCCGGGCCGTCTCCTGAGCGAGGTCCTTGACCTCGCTGGCGACGACCGCGAAGCCCTTGCCGGCCTCGCCGGCTCGGGCGGCCTCGATGGTGGCGTTGAGGGCGAGGAGGTTGGTCTGCTCGGCGATGGCGGTGATCGCGTGGACCACCTCGCCGATCTCCTCGGAGGCCTTGCCCAGCTCGTGCACGCGGGCGCCGGCGACGTCGGCGGCCTCGACGGCCGTGGTCGTGACCCGCGCCGCCTCGCTGGCGGACGCGGCGATCTCGCGGATCGAGGCCCCCATCTCCTCGGTGCCCGCGGCGACCGAGCTGGCGTTGTGGCTGACCTGCTCGGAGGCCGCGGCGGCGGAGCCGACGAGCTCGGCGGCCGCGTGGGCGTGCTCGAGGATGCGGGTCTCGGCGTCCTTCATCTCCGTGGCGGCGGTGGCCAGCGTCGACGCGTCGTCCGTCATCACGCGCACCGTCTCCCGCAGCCCCAGTACGGCGTCCGAGATCGCCTGGTCCATCTCGCCGAGCTCGCCACCGTCGGTCATCTGGACCTCGACGGTGAGGTCCTTGCGGCCGAGGGCCTGGAGCGCGGCGACCGTGCGGCGCAGAGGCCGCGTGATGCTCGTGGAGACCAGCCACACCATGACGGCGGCGACCAGGATGGCGATGCCGACGGCGATCGCGATCTCGATGCTCGCCCGCTTGGCCGACGCCCGCGCGTCGGCCGACGCGTCGACCGCCCGGGCCCTGGTGGAGTCGACGAGCTTTTGGGTGTTGTCCATGATCCGGTAGTAGATGTCCCACGAGGCGCCGCCGATGGTCGCGTTGGCCTTGGCGATCTGCTTCGGGTCGCCGGTGCCGAACATCGCGGCGATCTTGTTGTCCATGTCGAGGAACGCCGACCAGTCGGCGGTGAGCTGGTCGAAGGCGGCCATCTCCTTGGCCGTCATGAACTGGGTGTGGACCGACGCCAGGTGCTTCTTGAGTCGGCCGACGACCTCGAGGTAGCCGGCGCGGCTCACGCCGTCCGGCTTGACCGCGGCCGTCGGGTCGCCGAGGGCGGCCTCCCAGGCGTAGGACACCTGCCAGCCGCTGACGTCGGAGTTGAAGTACTTGATCTCCTGCACGTCGTGCGCGAGCTGCTCGACCTCGCTCACGTTGGTGGCGGCGTGGTCCTGGACGCGGAGGGCGTTCCAGGCGACCCCGGCGGCCGCGGTGAAGACGAGGGTCACCGCCGTGAGGGCGACGGCCAGGCGGGTTCCGATGCGCATGCGCGCGAACAGACGGGTCATGGTGAGCGTGCTCCTCACGGATCGAGATCTCACCCGCCCATCGGCCCGGCCGCGGGGCGGATGAGGTCAGGCCAGACTGGTCTGATGTGGCGCGCGCCTCGCTGGTGAGCCTTGCCTGGGTCGGTCCCCGCGGACGACCTTGACGACGTCCCCCCTCATCCACGACGGTCATCGCCGTTGGTGTCCCTGCCTAGACTGCCGGCGATGACGACCTCAGACCTGGTGCCCGGCTGCTATTCCTGCGACCAGCAGGCGGTGGCCGTCGGGCCGCCCCGCGAGGATCTCGTGCGGACGGCGCACTGGCGGGTCGCGCACTCCTTCAACAGCACCCTGCCCGGCTGGCTCGTGATCGTGCCGACCCGGCACGTCGGCTCGTTCACCGAGCTGACGCCTCCGGCCGCCGACGAGCTCGGCGGGCTGGTCCGCCGGCTCGGGCTCGCGCTGGAGTCGGTCACCGGGTGCGTGAAGACCTACCTCATGCAGTTCTCCGAGGCCGAGGGCTTCTCCCACCTGCACCTCCACCTGGTGCCGCGGATGGCCGAGCAGCCCGAGGCGGTGCGCGGGCCGCGGGTGTTCGCGTTCCTCACCGAGGATCCGGCGCAGTGGCTGTCGGAGGAGGAGCGGGACCGGGTGTCCCTGGCGGTGCGCGAGGCCTACGTGGGACTGGGCGAGCTCTGAGCCAGCGTCCGCACGGTCCCGAGGTCCGGATCCCAGCGGCGCAGCGCGGTGAGCGACACCTCGATCGAGGTGTGACCGACCGCCTCGACGGCGCGCGCCAGGTCGGCGCGGGGCAGGCGTCGCGCGAGGGTCAGGTGGGGGAGCCAGCCGGGGTGCTGGTGGCCCGACGTGGCCGCCCGCAGGTCGAGGACGGCGCGGGTGACCTCGTCGGCGAGGTCCACGGTGCGCACCAGCGTCACGCGGTCGCCCCCGAACACCGCCACGCCGGACGTCACGACCCGCACGGGCAGCAGCGGCCCGAGCAGATCGACGGCGCGGGCCTCGTCGGCGTCCGAGACGGTCGGCAGCGCGATGACCGTCAGGTGCGGGGTGTTGGTCGCCCCCGGGTGGTCGAGCATCGACGGGAGGCCGTGGTCGCGCAGGGCCTGCCACTCCGCGCGGACGGGCGCCTCGCCGGCGGCGTCGGCGACGAGCTCCAGGGCGTGCAGGCGGGGCATCAGCCGGTCTCGTCGCCGAGCCAGCGTGCGGCGCGCCTGGCGTGCCGGGACTTGGTCGCCGGGGCGAGGGCGTCATAGCCCCGGGCCACGACCCGCGAGCGCGGGTTGCCCGCGAAGACGTCGTGGTGGTCGCGGACGAACGTCCAGTAGAGGCCGTCCCAGTCGTCGCACCACTCGCCGCGAGGAAGGTCGGACATCTTCGTGAGGTAGTTGCTGCCGGACACGTAGGGCTTGGTCGTGATCGCCTCGCCGGCCGCGAACTGCGACATGGCATAGACGTTGGGGACCATCACCCAGTCGTAGGCGTCGACGAACATCTCCATGAACCACTCGTAGGCCGCGTCCGGGTCGGTCCGCAGGAGGCACATGGCGTTGCCGAGGACCATCAGCCGCTCGATGTGGTGCGCCCAGCCGTGCTCGAGGACCCGGCCCAGGACCAGGTCGACGGGGTCGAGGCCGGTGTCACCGGTCCACCAGCCCGGCTCGAGGGGTCGGGCGTGCTCGAGCCGGTTGCGGGTGCGCAGGCGGCGGCCGTGGACGACGTACGTCGCCCGCATGAACTCCCGCCACCCGATCACCTGCCTCACGAAGCCCTCGAGCGACTCGATCGGGGTCTCCTGCTCGGCGGCGGCCTCCAGCGCGCGGCTGAGCACGGTGCGGGGCGAGAGCAGGCCGATGTTGAGGGCCGGCGTGATGAGGGAGTGGAAGAGGAAGGGGTGCTCGGCCGAGACGGCGTCCTCGAAGGGCCCGAACTGGGCGAAGCGGTCCTGGAGGAACCGGTCGAAGGACGCCTCGGCCTCGGCATGGCTGGTCGGCCAGGCGAACGTGTCGGCGTTGCCGGGGTTGTCCGGGAAGGCGCGCTTCACCCAGGCGACGGCCTCCTCGACGTGCTCGTGCCGCTCGGGCCAGGCGACCGCCGGCACCGGGTGGTCGCGGGGGAGCCGTCTGCGGTTGGCCTCGTCGAAGGACCACTTCCCGCCGACCGGGCTGCCGTCGGGCTCGACCAGGACGTCGAGCCGGCGCCGCTGCCAGGAGTAGAACTGCTGCATCCGGGGCCGGGTGCCGGCGACGTGCTCGCGCAGCTGGGCGCGCGCGGTCAGGAAGTTGGGGGTCTCGAGGACCTCGTCGCTCGTGAGCTCGTGCCCGGCGTCGGCCAGGGCGGCGGTGAGGTCGCGGCTGAGCCAGTCGTCGACGACGTCGTAGACGGTGACGCTCGTGGGCCGGTGCCTCGTCAGGGTCCGGGCGAGCGCCGCCCGGCTCGTCGTCCGCCCGTCCGTCTCGACCACCTCGACGTCGAACCCCCGCCCGCGCAGCCGGTCGGCGAACCTCCGCATCGACGCGCGGTGCAGCACCAGCTTCTGCCGGTGGAAGCGGTAGTGCCGGAACAGCAGGTCGTGCTCCACCAGCACGAACCGCGTCCCCGCGGGCGCCTCCAGGTGGCTCGCGAACAGCTGGTGGGGCAGCACCAGGCGCACGTGCCGTTCGCTCATGGCCCCGAACCTAGCCACTCGCCGAAGGGGGACTCGCGGTTCGCCGAGGTGGGAGTCGGGTCAGCGGCGGACGCGGTAGCGCAGGTGCAGGACGCGGTCGCCCTGGATCACGACGTGCGGGTCCTCGAGGAGGTGCTGGGCGTCGACGGAGCCGAAGTAGCGGCGCCCCGCGCCGAACACCACCGGCACGACGTCCATTGCCACCTCGTCGACCAGGCCGAGAGCGAGCGCCTGGCCGCCGACGTCGCCGGCGGTGACCGCGACGATCCGGTCGCCGGCGAGCTCCTGGGCCCGCTCGACGGCGGAGGCGACGTCGGTCTCGAAGAAGTAGGACGCCTCGGGGTGCCAGCCCTCCGGCTTCGGCCGGTGCGACACCACGACGACGTGGTCGCCGGCCGGCGGGCTGCCCTCCCAGCCGTTGGTCTGGTCGAAGAGCCGCCGGCCCTTCACGATGACGCCGATCCGGTCCCACATGGCCGCGGTGTAGTCGTGCGACACCGGCGACATCGAGAACGGCTGGTGGTCGCCGAGCCGGACGGCGCCGTTGAAGTACCAGTCGAACAGCGGGCCGACGTCGTCGTGCTCGTCGGCGATGAAGCCGTCGACCGACACCACCGCGTGGGTCATCACCGTGGCCATGTCGTTGCTCCTCGCTCGTCGGGTCTGGGTCATGTCTCCGGGCGTACGGCGTCCCCCGTGCGCCGTACGCACCAGGAGAGACTCCACCATGCTCGCGAAGTCATCGTTGCGCGAGGCCTGATCGCGGGCGCGGACCCAGTAGCCTCCCGGCATGACGCCGCTGCCGCTGGAGCCGCTGTCGCCGGAGGCCCTCGACCGCGTGCACGCGCAGGCGATGCGGCTGCTCTCCGACGTCGGCACCGAGGTCCACGACGACGACATGCTGGCGAGGCTCGTGGCGGCCGGTCAGCGCGTCGAGGGCACCCGGGTCCGCTGGGACCCCGACTGGGTGCTCGAGCAGCTGGCCCTGGCCCCCGCGACCTTCACCCTGACCGGCCGCAACCCCGAGCGCGTCGTCACGATCGGCGGCGGGAGCCTGGTGCACACGCCGGTGGGCGGCCCGCCCTTCGCGTACGACGAGGCGCGCGGCCGCCGCGACGGCACGCTGGCCGACCACGTCGAGCTGGTGCAGCTGGCCCACGCCTCCGACGCCCTTCCGGTCCTCCAGAGCGGGACGGTCGAGGCGCAGGACCTGGAGGCGACGAGCCGGCACCTGGCGATGGACTACTCCATCCTTCGGTGGAGCGACCGGCCGTTCATCGTCTATGGCTCCAGCGGCCCCAAGGCGCGTGACGGCTTCGAGCTGGCCGCGCTGGCGGCGGGAGGGCGCGAGCGGCTGGTCGAGCGGCCGATGACCCTCGGCATCGTGAACCCCAACTCGCCGCTCGTCTGGGACGGGCTGATGGTGACCCAGCTCGTGGCGTGCGCCGAGTGGGGCCAGCCGGTCGCGATCACACCGTTCCTCCTGGCGGGTGCCTCGGCCCCGGTGACGCTGGCCGCCGGTCTGTCGATCCTGGTGGCGGAGGTGCTGTCGGGCGTGGCGATGGCCCAGCTCGTGAGGCCCGGGACGCCGTGCGTCCTCGGCTGCTTCTTCACCGGCGTCGACATGCGCTCGGGCGGCCCGTCGCTCGGGCTGCCCGAGTCGGTGCTGACGACGCTGGCGGGCGCGCAGATCGCCAAGCGCTATGGGCTGCCGCTGCGCGGGGGAGGGGCGCTCTGCTCGGGCATCCCGCTCGACGCGCAGGCCGCGGCCGAGGCGACGATGTCGCTCTGGGCGACCTACCTCGCCGGCTGCGACCTCGTGGTGCACGCGGCGGGCTGGCTCGAGGGCGGCCTCGTGGCCTCCTGGGAGAAGCTCGCCCTCGACCTCGAGCTGATCCGGATGTTCGAGCGGCTGCGCCACGGGATCGTGGTCGACGACGACGCCCTCGCGTTCGACGCGATCGCCGAGCTCGGGCCGGGCGGGCTGTTCCTCGCCCACGACCACACGCTCGCCCGGTTCCGCGACGACGTCTTCATGAGCACGCTGTTCCGGTCGAGCGCGCACCCGACCTGGGTCAAGCAGGGCAGCCCCGAGCTGCCGCAGACGGCGGCCGTCGAGTGGCGCCGGATCCTCGACTCCTATCGGGACCCCGGGATCGACGAGGACGTCGACGAGGCGTTGCGGGAGCTCGTCGAGCGCCGTACGCGCGAGCTCGACGACTGACCGCCGCGGGGGGTCAGACCCGGGCGGGCTTGGCGACGGCCCCGCTGCTGAGGCCGAACCAGCTCACGACCCCGCCGGACGCGAGCAGGGCGGCGCAGACCAGCATCGAGAGCCGGAACCCGTCGGTCAGGGCGGACGGGTCGCGGTAGGCGTCGCCGCTGAGCCCGGCGACCGCGGGCAGGGCCGCGACCGCGAGCAGCGAGCCAGCACGGGCGACGGCGTTGTTGATCCCGCTCGCGATCCCGGCCTCGTGCTCCGGCGCGGCGGCGAGCACGGTCGCCGTCAGCGGGGAGACGAGCAGCGCCAGCCCGAGGGCGAAGACGACGAGCCCCGGCAGGACGCCGTACCACCGGCTGCCCGCGCCCACGCCGAGCAGCGCGGTGACCCCGGCGGCGCAGACGAGGGGCCCGAACGTCATCGGCACGCGGGGGCCGATCCGCTGCGACAGGGCGGCGGTGCGTGAGGACAGCAGCATCATCGAGACCGTCAGGGGGAGTCCGCAGAGCCCCGCCTGGAGCGCGGACCAGCCGGCGGAGACCTGGAGCTGGAGGATGAGCAGGAACATCAGCGCCCCGAGCGCGCCGTACACAAGGAACGTCATCGCGTTGGCGGCCGAGAAGACCCGCGAGCCGAACAGCCCGAGCGGGACCATGGGGGCGGCGAGCCGGCGCTCGAGGACCAGGAAGCCCACGGCCGACGCCGCGGCGACGACGTAGGCCGACGCCACGAGCGCCGGGGAGGTCCCGTCGGCGGCGATCAGCGCCCAGGTGAGGGCGCCGAGGCCGACGACCGTGAGGACCGCGCCGCCGGCGTCGAACCGCCCCTGGGTCTCGGTGTCGCGGCTCTCGGGGACGGCATAGAGGGCGAGCGCCAGGACGGCCAGACAGAACGGGACGTTGATGCCGAACACCCAGCGCCAGCCGCCGTGGTCGACCAGCCAGCCGCCGACGAACGGCCCGATCGCCGCGGCGACGCCCGACATGCCGGCCCAGGTGCCGATGGCGGGGCCGCGGTCCTCGGCGGCGTAGGACGACTCGATGATCGCGAGCGCACCGGGCGTGAGCAGCGCGCCCCCGACGCCCTGGGCGACCCGCGTGGCGATGAGGACCTCGACCGTCGGGGCGACCGCGCAGGCGACCGAGCCCGCGAGGAAGACGACCATCCCGGCGACATAGACCCTGCGCCGTCCCATCCGGTCGCCGAGCGCCCCGCCCAGGAGGACGAGCGACGCGAGGGCGAGGAGATAGCCGTTGACCACCCACTGGAGCTGCCCGAGCGTCGCGCCGAGTTCGGTGCCGATGGTCCGGACCGCGACGTTGACCACGCTGCCGTCCAGGATCGCGATCCCCGACCCGAGGGTGAGCGCCACCAGCGTCAGACGCCCGCGCGGCGAGCTGCGGACCAGGTAGTCGGGCTCGGGATGGTGAGGCTCGGGCGTGGCCACCTCGGCAACGGTACGTCGGGGGTGGAGCGTCCCTCGTGTCACTCGATCACCATGTTGACATGGTGAATCGTCACTCTGCTCGGCGTACCCACCGTGCAGAGTGACGACGCACCACGTCTACCTGGTGATCGAGTGACGGCCGAGCCGCCCGGCACTCACCCCAGCGCCGACCGCCGCACGCCCCGGACGAGCAGGTAGCCCACCATCCACAGCTCGCCGACCGTGGCGGGCAGGGAGATCACCTGGAGACCGGAGGCGGCGTCGGGGAGGAGGACGCTGAGCAGCGTCTGGAGGACATAGCCCACGCCGCCGAGGACCAGCAGCCACCCGAGCACGCGCGGCATCCAGCCGGACCGGAGGGCCAGCCAGCCCATCGGGATGAGCCACAGCCCGAAGAAGATGCCGCCCACGAGCCACAGCTGCGAGCTGACCGTGAAGAGCAGCTGCACGGTCGCCGCGGGGTCTCCGGAGGCGGCCAGGGAAGGGTCGGCCGCGACCTCGTTGACCGCGCCGAGCATCGCCGCGCTGCCGAGGATCGCGACGGCGTTGACGAGCCCGAAGGCCGCGATCGACCCGGCGGCGAACGCGTGCACGGGCCGGAACAGCCGGAAGAACGACAGCGCCACGAGGGCCTGGGTGATCACGACGCCGAGCTCGAGCACGACGTCCCAGCGGGCGAGCGCCACGTGGTCGGTGAGGTTGGCCAGCATCGTCGCCGGGTCGTCGACGAAGAGGCGGCTGCGGATCAGCAGCGACCCGACGAGCCCGGTGAGGGCGAGCCCGAGGTAGGCGAGGCCGGTCGCGCGGGCCGTCCGGACGGTCTCGGGGGTGGCCGCCACGGTCGTCGAGGTCGTCGCGCGCCGCAGGGCCGTGGAGGTGGCGGTGATGGTCATCGGGGTCTCCTTTACGGTCCGCCTTACAACGTAAGGGAACTATACAGTGTAAGGTTGGCGCAAGAGGCAAGGAGGTGGCGGTGAGCACAGAGGCCACGCAGGCCATGCAGGCCGACGCCGCGCGTACGCCGCTCAGCCGCGACCGCGTCGTCGCGGCCGCCGTGCGGCTCGCCGACGAGGAGGGCGTCGCGGCGCTGACGATGCGCCACCTCGCGGCCGACCTGGGCGTCGAGGCGATGTCGCTCTACCACCACGTCCCGGGCAAGCAGCAGCTGCTCGACGGGCTGGCCGACGCGATCGTCGCCGAGATCGCCGCGGCGGTCGCGGCGGGGGCGGACCCCGAGGACGACTGGCGGCAGGCGACCCGGCGCCGCTGCCTCACCGCCCGCGCGGTGATGGTCCGACACCGGTGGGCGCCGGCGCTGCTCGGGTCGAGGTCGACCGTGCCGGCCGGGCTCTACCCCTACTACGAGGAGATCCTCGCGACGATGGTCGAGGGCGGGCTGAGCTACCACCTCGGCCACCAGGCGATCCACGCGCTGGGGACGATGGTGCTCGGGTTCGTCCAGGAGCTCTTCTGCCCCGCCTCCGAGGGCGGCACCGTCGAGCTCGACGAGGCGGCCGCGGAGGCGGAGTTCGCCGCGCTGGCCGCCACGATCCCGCACCTCACCGCGATGGTCGCCAGCGAGGTCCACGACAGCGACGAGGACCCCCTGGGCTGGTGCGACAGCCAGAAGGAGTTCGAGTTCTTGCTCGATCTCGTCCTGGACGGGCTCGCCAGGGCCCAGGATGGGTGACGCAGCACGTCCCCATCGTTACAGCATTAAGTTGATAGAGTTAAATACATGACTTCCGCGATCACGTCGTTCCGCCCCAGCCCGGCGAGCGCCGAGGTCGTCGTCTCGGCACCGGGTGAGGGTCCCGGCAACTGGGCCGGCGCCCCCAGCGCTCTCTGGGTCAACGGCGTCTTCTGGCTGGCCTACCGCGTGCGACAGCCGCTCACCAGCGGCCGTGGCGTGGCGGTGGTGGTCGCCAGCTCGACCGACGGTGTGCACTTCACCACCGTCGCCACGATCCGCCGCGAGCAGTTCGGCGCCGACTCCCTCGAGCGCCCCGCGCTGGTGCGGACCGACGACGGCGACTGGCGGCTCTATGTCAGCTGCGCCACCCCCGACTCCAAGCACTGGTGGATCGGCATGCTCGAGGCCGGCCGCCCGGCGGACCTGCCGATCGGCGACTACTCGGTCTGCCTGCCCGGCGACGAGGCCGAGCTCGCGGTCAAGGACCCGGTCGTCGAGCAGGTCGACGGCGGCTGGCGGATGTGGGTCTGCTGCCACCCGCTCGACCAGCGCGGCCACGAGGACCGGATGTTCACCAAGGTCGCCAGCTCCGCCGACGGGGTCGCGTGGACCCTCGGCGAGACCGTCCTCCAGCCGCGGGCCGGCGAGTGGGACGCGCGCGGCGCGCGGGTCACCTCGGTCCTGCGCCGGGAGCCGTTGACGGTGCTCTACGACGGTCGCCCGACCGCCGAGGACAACTGGTTCGAGCGCACCGGCATCGCCGCGGTCAACGGCCACCCGACCCTGCTGGCCGCCAACGGCGAGGAGCCGTTCGCCTCGCCCCACTCCGACGGGGCCCTGCGCTATCTCGCGATCGCGGAGCTCCCCGACGGGGCGCGGCGCATCTACTACGAGGCGGCCCGCCCCGACGGGGCGCACGACCTGGTCACCGAGCTGATCGGCTGACCCGGGTCTGGAACGAGCCGCGGCTCGACGCGCCGCGCCAGTCGTCGTACGACGTGCCGGTCACGCGCTCGAGCAGCTCGAGGTCCGGCAGCAGCGGCTCGAGCACCGCGCGCCGCTGGGCCGGGCTGAGCGTCGGCCGGAAGCCGCCGTCGCGCTGGAGCTGCCGGGTCAGCGGCACGCTGGCGCGGCGCCACACCTGGGGCGGCACGAACGAGCCCGCGGCCGCGCCGCCGCGGATCGCCCGGGCGATCGTCCGGGTGCGGAAGGTGTCGGGCCGGAAGGGTCGGGTGTTGTCCAGCGGCACCATGTGCCGCGCGAGCGGCGGCACGTCGAGGAAGCGCAGCACGCTGGCGATCGTCTGCTCCGGCTCGTCGACGAGCGCGCGGTAGCGCAGCACGAGGACGCGGTCGCGGTCGACGTGCCCGAGCAGGTGCTCGAGCTGCTCGCCGTACCTCCCCAGCCCGCGGTAGCGCCACATCGGCGCCCACCCGTCGGCCCGGCGCTCGTCCTCGGCCTCGATCGCCTCCATGAAGTCGCCGATCGGCTCGAGGCCGTCGGACCACAGGTGCATCCAGTTGGAGTACGCGCGGTCGACGGGGTCGCGCAGCATCACGACGATCTTGGCGTCCGGCGCGACCTCCGCGATCCGTCGGTGCGCCTCCGGCTCGGCGAGGTAGAACGGCGTGCTCTCCCCGCGCAGGGCGCCCGGCGGTGCGTCGCGCCAGAGGTCGAGGTAGTCGCTCTCGCGCCAGACCCACTCCTGCCGGCTGTGCGCGTCGCCCGGCCCGCGATGGTCCTCGCGGCGGGGTGGGGTCCCGTCGCAGAGGAAGAACTTCGGCTCCTTGGGGTTGCTGAGGTGCAGCGCCGGGTGACCGGCGAGGGCGGCGTGCAGCGCCGACGTACCTGCCTTGGGTGCTCCGGCGATGAAGAAGTCTGGCCAGCGGCTCACGGCGGCCTCCTGAGGGGCGGGGTGACGTTATCTCTACTATCTAGATAGACTAACCCAGGAAAGTATCTCAGGACGTGCTCGCAGGGAGGTAACCCGGCATGGCGGCCCCACACCCCGGTGGTCGGAGTCTCGGGATCCTGTGGTTCTCGGCGTTCTGGACCATCACCCTGCTGGTGCTGCTCGAGCGGCCCGGCGAGCTGGTCGGGGCGCTGGCGGCGTACGGCGCCACGTGGGTGCTGTTCACCGTCGCCTCCCATCACGCCCCATAGCTGGGTGTCCCTAGGCTGGCCCCATGGCACGCTCGACCGACCTCGCGACCTCCCTCACCGTCCTTGGCCTCCTGGAGGCGCTCCCCGTCACGGCGTCCTCGACGACCTCCCGGGTCGTCGTCGACAACCCGGCGGTGCGCGTCGTGGTCTTCGCCTTCGACGAGGGCGAGCAGCTCACCGAGCACGCGTCGCCGCGCGCCGTGGTCGTCCAGCTGCTCGACGGCGCGATGCGCTTCACCGTCGGCGCCGAGGAGGTGTCGATGGTGCCCGGCGACGTGGTCTACCTCGCGCCCAACGAGCGCCACGCCCTCGTCGCCGACGCCCCCAGCCACCTCAGCCTGGTGATGGTCGACGCCGCGGCCCTGGGTCTGTCCTAGCCCGCGGTGTGAGGCGCCGAGATTCGACGTGGTGGGGGAGTGGGCCCGACCCCTCAGCCTCGGTCCACCGATCCTGCGCCTGCTGCGCGTCACCATCCAGGCGCCCTGGCTGCGTTGTCGCACCTCGACGGGCCTCCGGCCCGCCTTCGGCACTCCGCCTTGCCAGGCCACCCGTCTGGCGACGCGCAGCGAACGGCGACGATCGGTGGACCGAGGCTAGGCTGCCGCTATGCCGACGCTCGTACTGACGCTGCTGGGGACCGACCGGGCCGGACTGGTGTCCGCCGTCTCGGGAGTGATCTCCGAACGCGGCGGCAGCTGGGAGCGCAGCCAGATGGTGCACCTGTCGGGGACGTTCGCGGGCGTCGTGGAGGTCGACGTACCCGCCGGTGAGCTCGACGGGCTCATCGCCGACGTCGAGGGCTTGGCGGCCGAGGGGCTCCGGGTGACCGTGGAGCGGTCCGAGCCGGCGCCCGTCGAGCAGGTGTCGGGACAGCGGCTGGCTCTCCAGCTCGTCGGCGCCGACCGGCCCGGGATCGTCGCGGAGGTGTCGTCGCTGCTGGCCGAGCACGGCGCCAACGTCGAGGAGCTCAGCAGCCGGGTGATCAGCGCGCCGATGGCGGGCGGCACGATCTTCGAGGCCGAGGTCACCATCGGCCTGCCCGAGGGCGCCGACTCCGCCGACCTGGTCGAGGCGCTGGAGTCGCTCGCCAACGAGCTGATGGTCGACCTCGAGTTCGACACCAGCGACTGACGCCCGAGCGGCCGCCGACACTCCGCCGAGTCGTCACCCGAGGCGACGACTCGGCGACGCCGTTCAGGCGCGCAGCGCCTTGGCCAGCTCCGCGAAGTCGCTGACGAGCAGGCCCATGTCCTCGTCGGTGTGGGCGAGCGAGACCAGCCACTGCTCGTCGAGGCCGGGCGGCGTGAGGATGTTGCGGTTGACGCCCCACAGCCAGGACAGCTCGGCCAGGCCGAAGTCGGTGGCCTTGTAGTCGCGGTAGTTGCGCACCGGGGTCGTCGACCAGGTGACGCAGCCCTTCACGCCGAGGCCCACGGTGTGGGCCGGCAGCTCGTAGGCCGCGATGATCTCGTCCATCGCGGTCATCGCCCGCACGTTGATGCGCTCGACGTCCTCGAGCGCCTCGTGGGTGCAGATCTCGTCGACCGCCATCGCGGCGGCCATGACGAGCGGGTTGCCGTTGTAGGTGCCGAAGTGGGCCATCCGCCCGTCGACCACGACCTCCATCACCTCGCGCTTGCCGCCGAAGGCCGCCAGCGGGAGGCCGCCGCCGATGCTCTTGGCGAGGGTGATCAGGTCGGGCTGGACGCCGAGGCGCTGCGCGGCGCCGGCGTACCCCGCCGTGAGGCCCGTCTTGACCTCGTCGAAGACCAGGACGACGCCGTGCTTGTCGCAGGCGGCGCGGACGCCGGCGAGGTAGCCCTCGTCGGGTACGACGATCGACAGGTTCTCGACGACCGGCTCGATGACCATGACCCCGATCTCGGCGGCGTGCTCGGCGAGGATCTTCTCGAGGTAGGGCAGGTCGTTGTAGGGGACGACATAGACGGTGCCGGCCTCGACGTCGAAGGGCACCTCCGGGATCGGGGCCTCCGCGGGGCCGATCGCGTCGAGCGGGGGCTTGACCGAGATCTGCAGCCCGTCGTAGCCGCCGTGGTAGCCGCCCTCGATCTTGACGATCGCCTTGCGGCCGGAGAACGCGCGGCCGGCGCGGATGGCATACATGAGCGCCTCGGTGCCGGAGTTGGTGAACCGGATCATGTCGAGGCCGAAGCGGCGGCAGAACCGCTCGCTCATCTCGGTCGCCTGCGGCGACGGGGTGACGAACAGCGTGCCGGTGTCGGTCAGCGCGCGCTGCACGTGGTCGACGACGACCGGGTTGAGGTGGCCGACCAGCATGGCGCCGAAGCCCATCGACAGGTCGAGCAGCTGCCGGCCGTCCATGTCGGTCAGCCAGGCGCCCTTGGCGGACTGGATCGAGATCGGGTAGGGCTCCCAGTGCTGGAAGGACGAGGTCACGCCCAGCGGCAGGGTCCGGGCCGCCTGCGCGTTGTGCTCTCCCGACCCGGGGGTGGAGGAGGTGAACCGCTCCCACTCCGCGGCCATCAGCTTCTGGACCCGCTCGGGGTCGACCGGGCGGGAGGACGTCGGCAGCCAGCGCCGCGTGCCGGGGTCGTGCGCCGGCCAGTCCGCGGTCGTCCCCACCTGTGTTGCCTCGACCATGTCGTTCTCTCCTTCGTCCCCCGAGGGACCTCAGCTCGGACGTGTTGACGCACATCATTGCGCAAGTCGCGAGCTGCCGCGACCACGGATTCCGCGGGTGGATGGTGGTTCACGTTTGGATTGCGTAGCCAGGCGGGGTGGGGACGCGAGTCGGCCCGCTGGCGTGGGCCGACGGGCCGTCCCGGTGGAGGGCATGTCTCCTGGTGCCGACGACCTGCCTGGCGCGCCCTCGGCCCGAGTGGGCGAGCCGCCTGCCGCGGGCCGATCGGTCGACCCTCGACGTCGAACCCGAGCGAGCAGCGGTCCTGGCCGCCATCGACGGCGCGCCCGGGCGGGGTTCCCCGCCGGCGCGACGCTGGTCGGGCTGTCCCAGGATGGGTGGGAGTCGCAGGCGCAGGCCGAGCGGCTCAGCGCGAGCTGGCAGCAGATGCTCGACAGCCTGCGGTCCCACGCCGAAGACTGACCCCGTGACCGATGGGCTGACGACGCGACTGCTCACGCCAGACACGTGGCCGGACTTCGCCGCGCTCGTCGAGGCCAACAACGGCGTGTGGGGAGGCTGCTGGTGCATGGGCTTCCACGCGGAGGGCTTCGCCGAGTCGCGGGACGCGAACCGCGATGCCAAGCGGTCGCTGGTCGAGGGCGGTTCGGTGCACCAGGTGCTGGTCTATGACGGTGCCGACTGCGTGGGGTGGTGTCAGTTCGGCTCCCCCGAGGAGCTGCCCAACATCAAGAACCTCAAGACGTACGCGCGGGAGCTGGACGCGCCTCCCCGCTGGCGGATCGGGTGCATCTTCACCGGGTCCAAGCACCGTGGCCACGGGGTCGCGCGGGCCGCCGTGACCGCCGTACTCGCCGAGATCGCGGCCGCCGGCGGCGGCGTCGTGGAGGCCTACCCCGAGCAGGTCGACGAACGGCCGCCCCAGCGCGGCGCCTATCTGCACACCGGCCCGGAGCCGCTCTTCGCCGAGCTCGGCTTCGTCCGCGACCGCAAGATCGCCAAGTGGCGCTGGGTGATGCGCCTCGACGTCGCACCGGGTTGAGCCGCGACCCTGCGGGTACCCCGCTTGCGGCATCCGGTGGGTCGACCGGCCGGTAAGGCGGCGACGGACCGAGTTTCTGTCGGAGGACGACACAAGCAGAGGGCTGGTGGCCTCACGCCGCACCACCGGGTGCCACCCACCTCCACCGCCCAACTCCTGCGCGTCTGTGGGATCTGACGCGGTTCTGTGGTGGGTGAGTGACCGGTATACCGGTCACTCACCCACCAGAGCCGCGCAGGAGTTGGGGCGACCCGGGGCGGGAGTTGGGGCGACCCGGGGCAGGGATCAGTCGAGGTGCTGGAGCAGCGGCCATAGCTGCGACCACGGCCGGTCGGGGTCGACGCAGACCGCGATCGGCAGGCCCTGCTCCTCGTTGCCGACGTCGAGCCCGTTGTCGAGCCGGTCGGCGACCGTGCAGGAGGCGAAGTGGTCCTCGACGTAGGGGACCTGCCCACCGACATAGACCACGACCGTCGTGCCCTCGGGCGGCGGACCCTCGTCGAACAGGGCGTTCTGGCCGGAGAAGGGGCGCGGCAGACCCCGCGCCGGCCCGAAGCGGGCGATCGCCCCGGCCTCGCCATAGTTGCTGGTGACGATCACCGCCTGCTCCTGGCTGTCGGGGCCGAGGCCGTCCCACACGTCGGCGACCTGCGAGACGTAGGTCGGCCAGCCGACCTGGTCGGCCACGAGCAGGTTGATGTCCGGCAGGGGCGTGGAGCCGAGGACCCCCAGCGGGATGACAGGCAGCGCGATGACGGCGTTGACCGCGCCGGCCAGGCCGACATACCAAGGCCGCGACGACAGCCCGACCTCGCGCACCCCCGCCGCGAGCAGCACCGGCATCAGCCCGATCGGATAGTGCGGCTGCGCCCCGCTCACGAACGTCAGCACCACGGTGAGCACGAACGCGAACGGCAGGCAGCGGGTCTCCGCCCGGGCCCAGAGCGCGCGGAACCCGCGCGCCAGCACCGGCAGCGCCAGCGGTGAGATGCCGATGACCAGGAAGACCCACATGAAGACGCGGACGTCGCTGCCGTTGTTGTCCGAGGGCGCGCCGGCCATCTGTGCCTGCGGCCAGTCGTGCCGCGCCTGCCAGACCAGGTTCGGGATCGCGGCGACCGCCGCCACGACCGCGCCGCCCCACACCTGCCAGGTGCCGAGCCACCGCCGCGGGCCGGCGAGGAGCAGCCCGAGCACGATGCCGAGCAGCAGCCAGGTGACGAGGTCGCGGTTGTACGTCGCCAGGCCCGACGCCAGTCCGGCCCACAGCCACCACCGCGCCTCGTCGCGGACCAGCGCGCGCAGCACGAACAGCACGATCAGCTGCCACACCATCAGGTCGATGGTGCTCGTCAGCAGGACGTGGCCGAGCCCCAGCGCCGCGAAGCTCGCGGCGAACCACAGCCCGGCGATCCGCTGGGCGGCCGGGCTCGCGCCGAGCTCGCGCGCCATCAGCACGACCAGCCACAAGGCCACGACGACCGACACGGTCGCGGGGATGCGCACGAAGAACGGCTGGTCGACGATGCCGGCCAGGGTGCGGGCGAGGTAGGGCGTCAGCGGCGGCTGGTCGACGTACCCCCACGCCGGCCTCAGCATCCGGAAGTAGAGCTCGTCGCGGTCGAAGCCATAGCCGAAGCTCCCGATCGTCAGGGCGACCGCCAGGACCGCCGCGCCGGGCGTCGCCGGGGCGCGGAGCGCTCTGGACCCCAGCCCCACGGTGGCGACGCTAGCAGCGGGTCAGGCTCGGACGATTGCCGGCAGCCGCCGCAGCAGCTCGCGGGACTCGCGGCGCAGCGCGGGGAGGCGGTCGGGCTCGAACCACCCCACGTCTTGCACCTCGAAGGTGTCGTGCTCCGCCGTACCCTCGGTGCCCTCGGGCACCTGGACGCGGAAGACAACGTCGATGTGCCAGGCGTGCTCCTGGGTGTAGGTCGCCGCGAGCTCGAGGTCCTCCTCGGCGACGGCGATCCCGGTCTCCTCGAACAGCTCGCGCACCGCGCACGCCTCGAACGACTCCGCCAGGTTGACGACGCCGCCCGGGAAGCCCCAGCGGCCCTCGCCGTGCGCCTGGTGCACGAGGAGCACCTGCCCGCCGGGCGACCGGCAGACCACCACCGCGCCCGCCGTGAACTTGCGTCGGGTCGCATAGACCGCGAGGCGGAGCGCCGCGTGGGGGATGCGCATGCGGGCAGTCTGGCGGCTCGGACGTGGCCGTGGCGAGAGCGACGCGCTCGGGCGTCCGGTGTGCGGACGCTGCCTAGGGTGGCCACATGCCCGACTTCACCTGGCTCCCGGCCAACCGAGCAACCCGCGCCGACGTGGACGCCGTGTTCGACTCGAGCGGGGCCAGGAAGTGCCGCTGCCAGGCCTACCGCGTCCCCGGCTGGATCTGGCGCGACACCACCCAGGAGCAGCGAGACGCCGCGCTCGTCGAGCAGACGGCGTGCGGCACCGAAGGGCCGACGACCGGGCTCATCGGGTTCGTCGACGGCGAGCCGGCCGGCTGGGTGGCGGTCGACAAGCGGGAGAGCTATCCCCGGCTGTGGAGCCGCAAGCAGCCCTGGATGCGGATGGACCCCGAGCTCGAGGGCGTCTGGTCGGTGACGTGCTTCGTCGTACGCAAGGGCTGGCGGCAGGCCGGGCTGACCTACGAGCTCGCCACCGCGACGGTGGAGTACGGCGCCCAGGTGGGGGCGCGCGTCCTGGAGGGCTACCCGATCGAGCCGCCGCCCGGGAAGACCGTGATCTGGGACGAGGCGTCGGTGGGGCTCCTCCAGGTCTTCCTCGAGGCCGGCTATGAGGTCGTCGCCTCGCCCACGCTGCGCCGGCGCGTCGTACGACGGGCTCCGGACTGACGGCGCCGTTGCGCCCCACGGCTCCCGGATGAGGTCTAACGTGGGCGGATGGGGGAGCCTCAGCCGAGGCGGCGTGGTCGGCCACCGTTCCGCAGCCGGGAGGCGATGCTGGAGGCAGCGGCGTCGCTGGTCGTGGAGCGTGGCTATGAAGCGCTGCGTTTCCAGGACGTCAGTGTCGCGACCGGCGTGCCGATCGCGAGCCTGCGCCACTACTTCCCGACCGTCGGCGAGCTGCGTCAGGCGGCCATGACGCACTCGATCCGCGCCGAGCTCGTCATGCTCGAGGAGCTGGCCGAGATCCACGACGATCCCTGGGTCCAGCTCGTGGAGTTCATCCGCCACTCGCTGGGCGTCGACGCCGGGGCCCGGAGGCGGAGCTGGCTGCTGTGGCTGGAGTACTGGCGGATGACGGCGCGCGAGCCGGACGGCGGCACCCTGGCGGCGGAGATCTACGGCGCGTGGGACACGGTCATGGCCCGCATCATCGAGCGCGGCGTCACCGCGGGCACGTTCACCCTGGACATGCCCGTCTCGGAGGCGGCCTTCCACATCGGCGCGTTCATCGACGGTGTCGGCCCCATCATCGCCGGCGCTGCGGACGACGAGGCCGTCGTGGCCCGCGCGTTCCACCTCGTGGAGTCCGCGTCGCGCCGCCTGCTCTCCGTCGCGCCCGAGCACGGTGGGCATCTGGGCTAGCTGCTCGCGCCCTCTCGGTGTCGATCGTTGGTGTTGTCGTTCGTGGTGATGGTGACGTCGCGTCGGCGACGTGGACGGCGCCACGGGGGCGCGGTCCTTGATCACAAGGAGATGAGACCGAGATGCCACGCCACCCGCGGCCCGTCGCCCGCCGCCTGTTCGAGCTGACCGAGCCGATCTGCATGGTCAACTTCGCCTCCCCGGAACCCAACGAGGCGATGGCGGCGCTCGGCTTCGACAACTACTGGGACGGCTACTTCGCAGGCCGGTCCGCACCCCTCGGCCAAGTCCCGGCCGAGGTCGTCCACGCGGCGTTCTACAACTTCGCCGACGGCGAGGCCGCCCGCCACATCCCCAGCGTCTGGGAGACGACCACGCCCGAGGCGGCGTACGACGCCCGCCTGCGCGGCTGTGTGGCCGCGCTCCGGCGGATCCTCGGCGACCTCGCCGAGTCACCCGGGCTCGCGCGCGCCGCCGACCTTCTCGTCCGGGCCGCTGGGAGTGCGCCGATGGAGGGCCGCGTCATGTATGCCGCCCTCCGTGCGCTCCCCGTCCCCGAGGAGCCCGTCGCCCGGTTGTGGCACGCGGCCAACCTCCTCCGCGAGCACCGCGGCGACGGCCACATCGTGGCTCTGGTCTCGGAGGAGATCGGCGGGACCGAGTCGCACGTGCTCAGCGCCCTCGACATGGGCATCCACCCCGCGGAGTCCTTCGGCCGGATCCACCACCTGCCCCGCGCCCGCCTGGCCGCGGCCATGGACGGGCTTCGCTCCCGCGGCCTCATCGACGACGCCGGCTTCCTCACCGCCGCCGGCCGCGCCACCAAAGCCCGGATCGAGTCCCTGACAGACACCCTCGCCCAGCCGCCGTACGACGCGCTCGAGCCCGGCGAGCTCGACGAGCTGGTCGCGCTCCTCGAGCCCCTCGCGGCCAGGCTCGTTGCGACGGGGTCGGCCTAGGCGCTCTGCCTCGGGCCGTCGCCATCCGTGGAGCCGCTTCCGCCCACTAGGGGCGTGGGTCGCCGCGCCCACCACGGGCGTCCCCCCGGTGGAGACACCCAGCCGAATCAGTCGGTGATGTTAAGCAGAGCTTCGCTACGCGAACCATTCCGTAGTGCAACCCTCGCATAGCCGGGGAGCAAGCAAGCCCTGGCGGCGCGCCCTCGCCTATCGCCTTGTTCACCGCGTAGCATCTCCGCAAGCCCAAGGGTCCACACTCGAAGCGGAGCGTCGAGGCCACCATGAGTTTCAGTGCAACCCGACTGACTTGTTACGCGCTTCTGAGCGCGTTCGAGCAAGACATGCGCGATGCAATCGACCTGCATTTTGGCGACCGCCCCATCCATGAGGTGCTTTCGAAAGACAGAGCAGAACGTGCGGAGGCGCGCCGCAGCAAGGACGGTCTC
>JAXLSP010000013.1:0-44926 GCA_046330515.1 Nocardioidaceae bacterium
CGGGGGCGCCGGTCATGATCTTGACCGCCGAGCCCGGCGACATCGCGAACAGGGTGGCCTGACCGGCGCCGATCTCACCGAGCACCGGCAGCTCGACCGGTGACTCCTCGGTCGCCCCCTCGACGTCGGCGGTGACGACGGCATAGCCGTCCATGGCCGAGTTGTCGAAGCGGGGCAGGGCGATCGGCGCGTGCACGTCCTCGGCGCACGCCAGCCCGAGGGTGTCCATGAGCGGCTGGGGGAAGTGCGGCAGCGGCCGCACCGTGTCGAGGATCCGCTCGACGAGCCACTCGACGCTGACGAGCTCGTCGCCCCCGGATCCCGGCCCGGCCTGGACCCGCTCAGTCATCTCCCAGGACCGTCCCGGGGGCCACCCGCTGGGCCCCCTTGGGGTGCTCGAGCGTCACGTCGCCGACGACCTTGACCCCGCGGCCGAAGGTCCAGTCGCCGTCGACCTCGAACGAGGACGCCTCCCGCAGCGACGGGGCACCCTCGGGGAAGCGCTTGTCGAACTCGCCGACGAGCTTGTAGACGTCGTCGTCCAGGTCGACGTAGGGCAGCTGCGGCGCCGCCTGGTCCATCACGAAGTCCTTGCCGAGGTCATAGACGTCGGAGCGCAGCAGCAGCAGGTCGTTGGTCGTCTTGACCGGCACGAACCGGTCGCGGCCCACCTCGATGGTCTGGGCGCCCTCGAACACCTCGATCGCCGCACCCATCGCGGTCTCGATCTGGATCACCTTCGGCGACGTCGGGTCGCCGGGGTCGACGGTCTTGACGTTGCGGATCAGCGGCAGGCCGAGCACGCCGTGCCGGGCGGCCACCGTCTGCTTCATCGCGGCGATGTCGAACCACAGGTTGTTGGTGCTGGCGTACTTGTGCCGCCCGAGGTCGGCGAGCGCCTTCTGGTCCTGCGGCGGCGTCTGCGCGGTCTCGCGCAGCACGATCCGGCCGTCGGACTTGCGGCGCGCGAAGTGCCCGCCCTTCTTGTCCGAGGGAGTACGGCGGACCGCCTCGATGGCGAACGGCGCCCCCGAGGTGGCGAACCAGCCCGCGACCCGGGCGTCGGGGACCGCGCCGAGGTTGTCGGAGTTGGAGACGAAGACCCGCTCATAGCCGGCGGCCGCCAGCTTGTCGAGCAGGCCGGTGCCGATGAGCGCGGTGTAGATGTCGCCGTGTCCCGGAGGACACCACTCGAGGTCGGGATCGCGCGGCCAGCTCACCGGGAGCAGCCCGTCGACCAGGAGCTTGGGCTCCTTGTTCTGCAGGAACTCCAGGGGCAGACCCTCCACGGGGAGGTCCTCATAGCGGGCCAGCGCCGCCATGGTGTCCTCGGAGGTGCGGAAGGAGTTCATGAAGATCAGCGGCAGCGGGGCGTCGTAGGCCTTGCGCAGCCAGAGCGTCTGGCGGGCGATGATGTCGAGGAAGGACAGCCCCTTGCGGACGCAGAGCAGGGACTTGGCCCGGTCCATGCCCATGGAGGTGCCGAGCCCGCCGTTCAGCTTGACCACGGCGGTCGTGCGGATCGCCGCCGCGGCATCGCTCTCGCTCACCTCGACCTCGGCCAGCGCGTCCATCTCCAGCGGCTCGATCGCCGCCTCGGGAATGAGCCCGGTCTCGCCGTGCTCGAGGAGCCGGTAGTAGTGGGCGAAGACCTCGATGGCCGCCGGGTCGACGCCCGCGGCTGCCATCTTGTCCCGCGCCCGGTTCAAGCCAGAACTCGCCATGCCTACGATCGTAGGCTTGCCGGGTGGCCGACCCCCAATCGTTCTATCCCGCGGATGATCACGCGCACACCCTGGCCCTCGCGAAGACGGCCCTGCGCGACCAGCTGGAGACCGCCCGCAACCGCCGTTCGCTGGCCGAGGTGGGCGCCGCCGGCGCCGCGCTTGCCCAGCACCTGCTGGCGGTGCCGGAGGTGCGCCGGGCGGCCACCGTGTCGGCCTATGTCTCGGTCGGCACCGAGCCCGGCACGGGCGCGCTGCTCGAGGGGCTGCGCGCCGCGGGCAAGCGGGTCATCCTGCCGGTGACGCTGGGCCGGTTCTCCTGCGGCGACCTGGACCTCGACTGGGCCGCCTACGAGGGACCCGAGTCGCTGGCGCCGGCGCGGTTCGGCCTCCTCGAGCCCGTGGGCCGTCGGCTCGGGCTCGACGCGATCGGCACGCCCGACGCGGTGCTGGTGCCCGGGATGGCGGTGTCGTGGGCGGGGATCCGGATGGGCAAGGGCGGCGGCTGCTATGACCGGGCGCTCGGCCGGGTGCCGGTCGGCACTTTCACCTGTGTGCTGCTCTTCGACGACGAGCTGGGCGTCGACGTCCCCGTCGAGCCGCACGACCGGCCGGTGACCGCGGCGGCGACCCCGTCGGGCGTCACGCGCCTCCCGGCGCCGGGACGAGGGTGAGCGTGTCCTGGGTCGCGGCCTCGACGGCGTCGGCCGAGAAGGCCCACGGCAGGGTGCGCCCGGCGACCCAGAGGTCGGCCTGGTCGGCATAGTGCGCGGAGAACGGGTGACCTGACACCCCGGTCAGGTTGATCCAGCGGGAGTCGTCGAGGTCGGCCATCGACACCACCATCCGCATCGACGGCGCCGCGGTGACGCCATAGCCGCTGCCGGCGTCCCAGGAGGTCGCGTTCACGACCGACGTGCCGCCGCCGACCTCGAAGCCACGCCGGTCGAAGAGCCACTCCAGGATCCCGATCCCCGAGCTGCCCAGCGTCTGCTCCTCGAGGTCGAGCTCGTGGCTGCGGCCCCAGGTCCACTCGTCGGGGTCGAGCGCCTGCCGGCTGGTCATCTCGTCGCGGGCGTCGACCATCGCCTGGCGCAGGATGTCGTCGCGGGTCTCGCGGACGTCCTCGGTCTCGCGGTCGTCCCACCAGCCGTCGGTGGGCCGGTCGAGGAGCCGGTCGACCGCGGCGAACCAGACGTCGCCCCCGTCGGGCCAGATCGACTCGCGCATCTCGTCGTGGAAGGTCAGCCGCAGCAGGTTGGACCAGACCGCGTTGTAGTAGGCGGCGGCCGCGCTGTCCGCGGGCTGGTGGAAGTCCCAGTCGCGGAGCAGGTCCTGACCCTGCCGGTAGTAGGCCGACCCGAGCCCCTCGATGTCGAGGAGATGGGGCACCAGCACGGCCGCCATCGGGTTGAGGTCGTCGTTCTGGATCGCCGCGAGGTCGTCGACCGAGAGCCTCCCCAGCCGGTCGAGCTCTCCCTCGAGCAAGGTCCGGATCCGCTCGGAGCGATAGCCCATGTCCCAGCTGTCGCCGAGGTAGAAGGGGTAGCCCCCGCCGATCGGCGCCTGGTTGGCCGTGACCACGAGGCCCGCGTCGGGGTCGAGCACGCTCGGCAGCGCGCGGAACGGGACGAACCTGCCCGTCCAGTCGTTCTCGGAACGCCAGCCCTCGGCCGGCAGCGTGCCGTCGTTGCCCGGCCTGCGGATCGGGATCAGGCCGGGCGTCTGGTAGCCGATGTGGCCCGCGCGGTCGGCATAGACCATGTTCTGCGCCGGCACGGCGAAGAGACGGGCGGCCGCGCGGAACTCGTCCCAGTCCGAGGCCGAGTCCAGCGCGAGTACGGCGTCCGCGGTGGTCGTGGCCCGCAGGCCCGTCCAGGACAGGGCGACGGCGAACCCGTTGCCGCGCTCCATCGAGCCCTCGATCTCGGCGTTGGCGCCGACGGTGCTGAGGTCCTTGGACACGTCGGAGAGCAGCGGGCCGTGGTCGGTGGCGCGGATGGTGAGGTCGAAGTCGTCGCCCCCGCGGACCTCGATCGTCTCGTGCCGGACCGTCAGGGGTCGGAGCTTCCGGTCATAGCGCCACTGGTCGCCGACGATCCGCTCGAGGTAGTAGTCGGAGACGTCCGGTCCGAGGTTGGTGAAGCCCCAGGCGATGTCCGCGTTGTGACCGATGATCACCCCCGGGAAGCCCGAGAACGTGAAGCCGGCGACGTCGAGCGGGCAGTCCTCGCTGACGGTGCGGCAGTGCAGCCCCATCTGCACCCAGATGCCCGGCATGCTCACGCCGAGGTGCGGGTCGTTGGCCAGGATCGGGGCGCCGGTCGCCGAGTGCTCCCCGTCGACGACCCAGGAGTTGCTGCCGATGCCGTCGCCGCGACCGAGCAGCGCGGGCACCCGCGCCACGGCCCGCTCGACCTCGGTGAGCGCGCGACGCTCGCCGGGGCGGAAGGCCGGTCGTCCGACCGACTCCGCCCGCGCGGCACCCTCGGCCCGGAACCGGCCGTCCACGACCACGCCGCCCCCCACGATGGGCCGGTGCTCGTCGTAGGGGTAGCCGCCCAGGATCTGCGCGACCTCGGCGGGCGTGTGGTTGACGCCCAGCAGCACCCGGAGCCGCTCGATCCACGAGCTGCCCTCGAGATCCCAGGCCATCGCCTTGAGCCAGGCCAGCGAGTCGGCCGGCGTCCAGTCGGCCGGGGCATAGTCCAGCCCGCTCGCGCGCAGCACGGTGTACTGCAGGGCGATGCGCGTCGGGCTGTGCGTGTCGAGGTAGGCGTTGACCCCGTCGGCATAGGACTGCAGGGCGCTGCGCGTCTCGGGCGAGACCAGCGCGACCTCCTGCTCGGCGATCCGGCGCCAGCCCAGGGTGCGGATCACCTTGTCGGTCTCGAGGGTCGACTCCCCGAACAGCTCCGAGAGCCGTCCCGAGGTGACGTGCCGGCGCAGGTCCATCTCGAAGAACCGCTCCTGGGCGTGGACATAGCCCTGGGCCATCATCAGGTCGTGCGTCGAGTCGGCGTAGACCTGGGGGATGCCGTGGTCGTCGCGGAGGACCTCGACCGTGCCCTCGAGCCCGGGGATCTCGATCGTCCCGGTGGTCTGGGGGAACGGCCGGCGCACGAACACGACGGTGGTGACGACGGCGACGACCAGGAGGATGACCAGCCCGGCGGCGCCGTACGACGTCCAGCGGACCGGCCCGGGCAGCGAGCGGAAGGTCTGCCACCAGCCCCGCGAGTCGGGTGGGTCGGCGGGTCCGGGCTCGCGCGACGCGGCTGGCTCGTCGGTCATGGTGGTTGCCATTGTGCCGTAGAATCTGGCAGTCACCAGGCGTGAGTGCCAACTCGCTCCGCCGCGAACGTCCAGAGGGTTCCACGTGCCGACCTACCAGTACGCCTGCACCGAGTGCGGCCACACGTTCGAGCAGGTCCAGAGCTTCCACGACGACCCCCTGACCCACTGCCCCGAGTGCGAGGGGCGGCTGCGCAAGGTCTTCAACGCCGTAGGCGTGGTGTTCAAGGGGTCCGGCTTCTACCGCACCGACAGCCGCTCGGGCAGCACCTCCAGCGTGCCTGCGGCCTCGTCGTCCTCGTCGTCCTCCTCCGAGGGCGGCTCGTCCTCGTCGGGCTCGTCGTCCTCGGGCTCCTCGGGCTCGGGCTCCTCGGGCTCGGGCTCCTCGGGCTCGGGCGGCTCGTCCACAGCGGCGGCCAGCTGACCGTGGGCCGCCGGCCCTGTGGAGGGCCGCTGCGGGCGGCGTGACCTCGGCCTAGCGTCGGGTGGGTGGCCCGCTCCCGATCCCTCGCCGATGTCCGGCGCTCCGTGCGCTCGGTCCGCCGGGCGGTGCTGCTCCGGCGCCGGCCCCTCGCCGCGCTGCTGGCCGGTCTCGCCGTGCTCGGGGCGCTCCGGGTGGTGTCGCCGCCACCCCCGCCGTCGGTGACGGTCACCGTGGCCGCCCGGGACCTCGCGGCGGGCACGGTCCTGACGGCCTCGGACCTGACGAGGGTCGCGATGACGCCCGGCTCGGTGCCCGACGGGCTGGCCGGCGCGCCGGGCGGCCGCACCCTCGCCGCCCCGCTGCGCCGCGGCGAGCCGGTGACCGACCTCCGCCTGGTCGGGCCCGGGCTGGCCTCCGGCTATCCCGGACTGGTCGTGCTGCCGGTGCGGTTCCCCGACCAGGCCGCCGCCTCCCTGCTGCGTCCCGGGGACGACATCGACGTGCTGGCGGCCGACGCCCGGGCGCGCGCGACGACGGTCGTGGCCACCGGCGCGCGCGTCGTCACTCTCCTCCCGGACTCGTCCGATCGGACCCAGTTGGCTGCGGGAGCGCTCGTCCTGCTCGCGGTGCACCCCGACGAGGCCGCCCGCGTCGTGTCGAGCCAGGTGGGCCACTTCATCACCTACGTGCAGACCGACTAGGCTCCTGTGCGTCAAATGTCTAGACGGTTCCCGGGGGGACCGTCTGAAGGAGTACCCCACATGTCCGGATTCAAGAACTTCATCCTCCGCGGCAACCTGGTCGACCTGGCCGTCGCGGTGATCATCGGTACGTCGTTCGGGGCGGTCGTCACGGCCTTCACCGCATGGCTGACCAAGACCGTCGGCGGCTCGGGCTCGGTGTTCGACGGCGCGAAGGAGGGCCAGTTCGCCTTCTTCGTCAACGCGGCCATCTCGTTCCTCGTGCTGGCTGCCGTCGTCTACTTCTTCGTCGTGGTGCCCTACACCAAGGCCAAGGAGCGCTACTTCCCGAGCCCCGAGCCCGGCACCCCGCCGGACATCACCCTCCTCGAGGAGATCCGCGACCTCCTCAAGGCGCAGAAGTCCGCCTGACCCGTCGCGTCACCCGCACGACCCAGCACGACAGCCACGGCCCGCCCGGCCCGCCGGGCGGGCCGTCGCCGTTCCCGCAGGCGGGTCACGAGCCGTGGTGCGGGGGGACCTGGGAGCGGAGCCAGGCGTCGGAGGCGGACTCGCCGGTGTCACCGGACCCGGGGTCGCGCTCGTCGGTGGTGGTGTCGGGGAGGACGTCGCCGAAGATCGCGGCGAGGCGGCGACGGCGCTGCTCGGGCGTCTCGCGGCGGGCCGGCTCCCCCGACCCGTCCTCGGGTCGGCCGTCGGGACCGGCCGGGTCGGTCACGTGCAGAGCCCCGCGGCCGCGGCCTCGTCCTCGGCGGAGGTGCTGCTCGGGGACTTCGTCGGGGACGGCTGGTTGGACGGGCGTCCGTCGGGGTCGACCGAGGCACTCGCGCTGGCACCGGGCGCGGAACCCGCGTTGATGGCGCCGGCGGACAGGCGCCGGGACAGCGGCTCGTCCTTGAGGATCTTCTGCCACACGACCTTGGCCTGCGGCGACCAGACGACCCGGTTGGGGTCGTTGGGGTCCCAGGTCCACGGGATCGTCAGGAACTGGATGTTGGTCGGGTCGATGTGGCGGAACTCGTAGCCGAGCTTGGCGATCTTGCCGACGTTGTCGAGACCGCGGTCGACCTTGATCGACTGGGTGGCGGCGTTGAGGAAGCGCAGCAGCCGGTCGGGTCGCGACAGGGTGCCGGCCGACACGACCTTGTTGGCCATCGACGCGATGAACGCCTGCTGGCGCTTCATCCGGCCGATGTCGGAGCCGTCGCCGACGGCATAGCGCTGGCGCACATAGGACAGCGCCTGGCGCCCGGAGACGTCGTAGGTGCCGGCGTTGAGGTGGATGCCGTGTGCCTGGTCGTTGATCTCCTCGGGGATGCACACCTGCACGCCACCGATGGCGTCGACCATGCCCTGGAACCCGTTGAAGTCGACCACGACGTAGTGGTCGATCAGGATCCCGGTCAGCTGCTCGAACTGCTGCATGGTGCAGCCCGGGCCACCGATCGCGAACGCGGCGTTCCACTGCTGGTAGGAGGCGGCCGGGATCGCGCCGTGATTGCACGCCGGCCGGTCGACCATCGAGTCGCGCGGGATGCTGATGCCGTAGGCGTGCTCGCGGTCGGCCGACAGGTGGATGAGGATCGTCGTGTCCGACCCGCCCTCACCGGCCTCGTTGTCGATGGCGTTGCCCTCGCCCTGACGGGTGTCGGAGCCCATCACCAGGATGTTGAGCGGCTCCTTGGGACCCGACACCTTCAGCTTCGACGGCCGGTTCTCCAGCTCGTCCTCATAGTTCGCCGTCGTCAGGTTGCCGCTCAGGTGCCGGAACGAGTAGACGACGAACAGCGCCACCACCATCGACAGCACCAGGATGGTGATCGTCAGGACCCGGGCGACGGTGTGCCGCTTCTTGGCCTTGCCGCGCCGCTTCGGCTTCGCCGCGCCGTTGGCCGCCTCGTCGGTCGAGTCGTCCGGACCGTCGACGGGGACGTCGGTCTCGGGGGTGGCGGACATCGGAGCGGAACCTCGGTTCGGGGGCGGGGACGGTGCGGACACAGCACTGGATCCGCGTCGCACCGCGGACCCGCACCCCAAAGTGTGTGCCGCTTTGCCCTCCCGAGGCAAAACGTCTCAGCGAACCGGCCGGGAATCTCAGGCGTTTCTCAGCGCAGGGAGCGCGCCATGGCCACCGAGGCCGCACCCAGCAGCGCGACCCCGCCGACGGTGAGCACCACGAGGGAGGTCAGCACGTCGGACAGGCCGGCGCCCTCGACCAGGATGCGCCAGAGTGCGTCGTTCATCCAGGCGTGCGGGGTGAGGAAGGCCACGTGCCGCAGCGAGTCGGGGAAGAACTCCAGCGGCTGCATCGAGCCGCCCAGCGCGCCGAGCACCAGCGACAGGAGCAGCCCGACCGCGCCGACCTGCTGCTCGCTGCGTCCGAGCGTGCCGAGCAGCATCGCGGCCCCCGTCCCGACGAGCGACATGGCGACGCAGAGCAGGGCGACGGCGCCGGGTGCCCGCCAGTCCACGCCAAAGAGGAACATGCAGCCGAGGAACACGATCGCCGCCTGGAGCAGGGCGACCAGAAACCGCCCGAGGGCCTCGCCGGCCACGATCGTGGCGATGCCGACCGGGGCGGCCCGGACCCGGCGGGTGACGCCGAGCTTGCGGGTGGTCAGGAGGTAGGTCGCTCCCGTGAGCGAGGACAGGAAGATGAACAGCGACAGCTCCCCGGCGGCGACGACCGCCTGGATGCCGGCCGCCACGTCGGAGTCGTCGCCCACCTCGTCGACGCCGACCGAGATCTGCGGCTGGGCCTGGGCGGCCGCGGCCACGGCCTGGGCGGCGGTGTCCTCGTCGGCGCCGGTCTGGTCGGACACGACGGAGACGACCCGCGCGCGCACCCCGGCCTCCTCGACCGCGTTGCCGAAGACGGTGCGCAGCTGGGGGACCCCGGCCGTGCCCGGGGAGAGCCACCGGAAGGTGGTGGCGCCGTCGTCCTGGCCGACCACCCAGCCCGCGTCGAGGCTGCGGCGGGCCACGTCGTCGCGCAGGCGGGACGCGTCGTCGACCTCGACGATGGTCACGCCCTTGATCGACTCCATCCGCGCGAGCACCGACCGGCTCAGGTCGTCGGGGTGGTCGTCGACGACGCCGACCTTGTAGTCGCCGGCCTGTCCCCCGATCGCCACCCCCAGCGAGAAGACGATCAGCAGCGGCAGGACGACGAGGAAGAAGATGTTGGAGCGCTCGGAGAGGAGCCGCTTGAGGTTGGCGCGGACGATCGCGACCACGGCGTTCACGGGCGCACCGTCCGTCCGGCCAGCAGCAGCCCGGGCACGCCGACGACCACCGCGAACAGCAGCAGCGCGCCGACGGGCGGCAGGACCGAGGTCCAGCTCTGTCCGCCCGACATCCGGACCAGCCCCTCGTTGAACCAGTAGTGCGGGGTGAGCTTGGTGGCCACGGCCGCGATCCCGCCGGAGCGGGCCATGGAGAAGAACGAGCCGCCCAGGATCCCCAGCACCAGCGCGATGCCCGCCTGGATCGCGCCCGCCTGCTCCCCCGAGCGGGCGGTGCCGACGACCAGCGACACGGTCGCCACCGCGGCGACCACGCCGGCCAGCACCAGCAGCCCGACACCGAACGGGTTGCCGAACGAGGCGCCGAGCAGGAAGGTCGAGAACAGAATGAGGAAGGTCATCGACGCCAGGCCGAGCGCCAGGCTGACGAGCACCTTGCTGGCCAGCACCTGCCACGGCGGGACGGGCGCGGCGAGGATCCGCGGGAGGGTGCCCTCACGCCGCTCCTCGAGCAGGCCCAGGACGCCGAACTGCACGGTGAAGAACAGGAAGAACGTGGCCATCCCGGCGGCGACCTGGGTCTTGGGGTTGATGCCGCCCGCCCCGTCGGTCGCGTCCTCGACCCGGGCCGGCGAGGGCTCGGCGACCACGCGCTGCGCGACATCGGCCGGCTGGGGCTTGGCCCCCAGCCGCTGCTCCGCGGCGACGGCCGCACCGACGCCGTCGACGGTGAGCGCGGTCGACCGGCTGACCGCGTCGAGGATCGCCGACGTGACCGGCGAGCCGGGGTCGGCGATGACGGTGACCTCGTCGCCGGCCGCGGAGACCACGAGGCCCCCGTCGACCTTGCCGTCCTCGACGGCCGACCTCAGGGAGGCCTCGTCGGCGTAGTCGTGGAGCCGCAGGGTGTCGTCCTTCTCCAGGGCGGCGAGCGGTCCCTGCTGGAGCGCCGAGCCGATCGGGGTGGCGTCGGAGACGACCACGCCCACCGGGATCGCCTCGATGTCCGGGCCTGCGGAGAGCAGGGACAGCACGGTGATGAGGGCCGCGGGAGCCAGCAGCGCGAGGACGAGCGCCGACCGGTCGCGGATGCGGGCGCGGAAGTCCCGGAGGAAGAGGGTGAGGATGTGCATGGTCAGTCCCTCAGCGCCGTCCCGGTGATGTGGAGGAACACCGAGTCCAGCGAGGGCTCCTCGACGCGCAGGTCGGTCACCTGCGCGCCGGCGTCGCTCAGCGCGTTGACCAGGCCCGGCAGGTGTGAGGAGGCACCGGCCACCATGCAGACCACCGTGCGGTCGTCGGTGGCGCTGACCTCGAGGACGCCGTCGTCGGCCGCGTTGAGCGCCTGGGCGACATGGGCGGCGTTGCCGCTCAGGGTGATGGTCACCTGGTCGTGCTGGCCCACGAGGTCCACGAGCTCGCGCCGGGTGCCACAGGCGAGCATCCGGCCGTGGTCGACGATGCCGACGCGGCGGCACAGCCGCTCGGCCTCCTCCATGTAGTGGGTCGTGTAGAGCACGCTCATCCCCTGGTCGCCCAGGGCGGCGACCGCTTCGAGGATCGCGTTGCGGCTCTGGGGGTCGATGCCGACCGTGGGCTCGTCGAGGATCAGCAGCGCCGGCTGGTGGAGCAGGCCCGCGGCGATGTTGAGCCGGCGCTGCATGCCGCCGGAGTACTCCTTGACGCGGTCGCCGGCCCGGTCGGTGAGCCCGACCACCTCGAGGGTCTCGGCGATCCGGCGCTTGGCCTCGGCGCCCTTGAGGCCATAGAGCCGCCCGAAGAAGACCAGGTTGTCGTAGCCGCTCATGTCGGGATAGAGGGCGAGCTCCTGGGGGACGTAGCCGATCAGGTCCCGGCCGGCCGTCGACCCCGGCCTGATGGGCACGCCCTCGACCCGGACCTCCCCGGCGTCCGGGGCGAGCAGCCCGCAGATCATCGAGATGCTGGTGGTCTTGCCCGCGCCGTTGGGGCCGAGCAGGCCGAAGGTCTCCCCCGCGGCCACCTCGAACGACAGGTCGGCGACCGCCCGGAGGTCGCCGTACGCCTTGGCCAGACCGGTGACGACGAGCGTCGGCTCGGACATCTGCACTCCTGAGCGAAAGGGTCGTATGCTGTGCTTAGTCACACTAACCTAGTGAGACTAAGGAAGGGAAGTCGGAAGGGAAAGAAGGTCGATGGCTCGACGTCCTCGCGGCGAGCTCCGGGGCCAGATCCTGGACGCGACGATCACCCTGCTGCGCGAGCGCGGGGAGCCCGCCCTGGTGTCCATCGAGTCCGTCGTCTCCGCGGTGGGATGTACCCCGCCCGCGCTCTACTACTACTTCCCGACCAAGGAGCGGCTGCTCTGGGAGGCCTGCCGGCTCCAGTACGAGTCGTTCGCCGCCGACCTCGAGGCGGCCACGCCGCACAGCGACGACGTGCTCGCCGACCTCGCCGCCCGGGGCGAGGCCTACATCGCCTGGGCGCGCGAGCATCCCGCGTCCTACCGCCAGCTGTTCATGACCCGGCTCGACGTCGCCGACCCCGACGCTCCCGACCCGCGGGAGCCCGGGGCGCTGCCCGACTTCAGCAGCGTCCCCGGGCTGTCGGCGCTGGTCGCCGACCTCGAGCGGGCCCGCGCCGCCGGTCATCCGGTGGGCGACCCCTCCTTGGCGGCCTTCGCGCTCTGGGGCCTGGTGCACGGCTTCGCGAGCCTCTCGGTCACCGAGCCCGACATCCCCTTCGAGTTCCTCGTCGCCGGGCTGCACCGCGCCTCGGCCGGGCTGCTGCTGCGCGACGAGTAGGCGGGTCGGGGGCCGTCGGTTTCCCCGCTCGGGCGGGGAAACCTGCACTTGTCGGCCGAAGTTCCGGCCGACAAGTGCAGGCTTCGGCCACGAGCTGTGACTCCTGGGACGACCGGCCGGGCTCAGCCCTCGGTCGCCCGGGCCCGCAGACCCGGACCGGCGAGCCAGGCGACCAGCCCGTCGGAGTCGCTGAGACCCACCCGCGGGCCGTCCACCGCCGCCGTCACCTGGGTCGGTGCGGCCCAGCGGCCGGCCTTGCTCATGAAGCAGGTCTGGGTCCCGTACGCCGCCTTGAAGTGCGCCGCCTTGGAGACCGCCACGAGAGCCCGGCCACCGTCGGCGAGGCTGACGTCCCAGTCCATGACCACGCCGTCACCGCGACAGACGGTCCGCGCCGCCTCCCAGGGCCCGGCTGCGGGGCGGTGCGCCGCCCTCACGTTCGCCACGAAGTTGTGCACCCAGGTGACGAGCACGTCGCCGCCCGGTGTCGCGAGGACACGGACGCCCCACTCGGTCGGGGTCGGCTGGTCGGCGAGCACCGTGGGGGCGCCGTACGCGCGGCTCGGCCGGGCGCGAACGGCCACCACCTGGGTCCCGTCGGGGCCCACCCGCTGCCAGGCGACCGTCGTGACACCCGCGGCGTCCACGGCGACGCCACCGGGGCCGACCCACGGCGGCGACTGCTCGACGGTCTGCAGCACCCGGGTCGCCCCCCACACCCCGGCGGGCGACCGGCGGGCCACCTCGAAGGTCAAGGTGATCTCCTCGGACCGCGGGCCCACCCAGCGCTGGAGCATCGCGGCCGCGTGGCCGCCGTCGCCGAGCGCCACGTCGACCGACAGCGTCTTGGACCAGGCCACCGGGGCCGACCAGCCGCCGCCGATCGAGCCGCTGCTGACCAGGGCGCGGTTGCCCCACAGCCAGCCGACGACGGCGTCGCCGGAGGTGTCGACCGCGAGGTCGTCGGCGCGGATCGCGCCGTCGGCACGGTGCGCGACCACGACCGCGGACGCCCAGACACCGGTGTCGTCCATGGCCCGCGACATCAGCCGCACCGGGTCACCGGCGACCGCCTTGGTCCAGACGACGAGCAGCCGCCCCGTGGCGTCGAAGGCGGCCAGCGGGAAGTCGCCGTGGGCGGCGGCGACCGTCACGGGCGCCGCCCAGTCGCCGTCGGAGGGCCGTACGGCGGCCTCGATCGCCCCCGCGTGCTCCCACACGACGGCCATGTCCCCGGAGTCGGCGACGACCGCGTGCACGTCCTCGGCGCCGACCGGCGCCAGGGTGACCGGGTCCATCCAGTCGCTCGGGGCGGCCGCCGCCCCGCCGGCTTGGCCGACGGCGAACGCACCTCCGACGAGGACGAGGCTGACGACGGCCCTGCCGACACGACTGGACATGACTCCCCCTTGGTCCGGCTGTGGCGGCGTCAGCCGACCGGCGACGCCCGCCGCAGCTCCGCCTCCCACGCTGCTGCCGAGGGCGGCGCACCTCAAGGGCCGAACGGCACGGGTCACGTGTGGCACGGGTCACCGGCGGGCGGCGACGGCTTTGCCACGAGGGCCGCGGGGGAAATTGGGGGCCACGCACGCATCAACTCGAGCGGACACCGGTCGATGGGGCAGTCGTGACCGCCTCCTCACACACTGCCGCGCGTCCTGCCTCCTGGATCCCCCGCGGGGTCCACCTGACGGAGGCGGAGTTCCGCAGCCGCCACGACACGCTGAGCGTCGTGCTGCTGGCCCACCTCCCGGTCATCGGCCTGCTGCCCGTCCTCTGGCCGGGCGAGCCGATGACCATGGGCCACCACACGATGACCGACACGCACACCGGGGCGGTGACGGTCGGCTCCATCGTCTGGATCGCCGCCCTCCTGCTGGTCGGGCGGGTCGCCGCCAGCCAGGCGGTGCGTGCCGTCGCCGTCAGCACCGGCCTGATCTCGTCGTCGGTCGCCCTCGTGCACCTGTCGGGCGGGATGACCGACCTGCACCTCCACTTCTTCGTGATGGTGGCCCTGGTGGCGATGTACCAGATGTGGACGCCGTTCCTCATCGCCATCGGCATCGTCGCGGTCCACCACCTGACCATGGGGCTGCTCTCCCCCACGATGGTCTTCTCCGACCCGCGCGCCCAGGAGCACCCGCTGGCCTTCGCGCTCATGCACGCCGTCTTCATCCTCATGGAGTGCGCCGCCCTCGCCTCGTCGTGGCGGTTCACCGAGCGCGCCCAGGAGGCGCGTCGGCTCGAGGCCGAGCGTGCCGATGAGGTACGCGCGCAGCAGCTCGCCGCCCAGGAGGAGCTCGCGGCCCACCAGGCCACCATCGCCGACCAGGCCCGCGCCGAGGTCGAGAAGCGCGAGCACCGGGGCAACGAGATCGCCCGGCGCCTGGCCGTCCTCGACCAGGCCGGGGAGACGCTGCGCCGTTCGGTCGCGGACTCGGAGCAGGCGGTCGACAGCCTCGCCGGCGCGACCGCGGAGATCCACGCCGCCACCGCCACGGCGACCTCCTCCACCGACGCCGCCTCCAGCAGCGTCGCCGAGACCCACGAGATGATGCAGCGGCTCGAGGAGTCGGCCTCGCAGATCGGCGAGATCGCGCGCGCCATCACCGGCATCGCCGAGCAGACCAACCTCCTGGCCCTCAACGCGACCATCGAGGCCGCCCGGGCCGGCGAGGCCGGCCGCGGCTTCGCCGTCGTCGCAGGCGAGGTCAAGGAGCTGTCCTCCGAGACCGCCCGCGCGACCGAGATGATCACCTCGGTCGTCGAGCAGGTCCAGGCCGGCACCCAGGACATGCTGGGCAGCGCCGAGCGGATCGAGGCGGTCGTCAGCGAGGTCGCCCGCGCTCAGGCCACCATCTCCGCCGCGGCCGCGGCCCAGACCCAGGCGGCGGCCCAGGCGCAGCTCGCCATGGAGGGCGTCGCCCGCACGACCCACGAGATCAGCGACCAGGTCGGCAGGCTCCAGGAGGTCGACGCCTGACCCCGCGCTACTCCACGACGCGGAGCGCGGCCGGGATGTCCAGGTGCCGCTCGCGGCGGGCCCCCAACAGCGGAGCCAGCGCCACCACCCCGACCCCGAGTGCCAGGGTGACCGCGATCGTCGAGGCCGACAGCGTCGGCTCGACCAGCAGCTCGGGGGTCACCTGGTCGAACCCCGACACGATGTAGCTCAGCCCGGCAAAGCCGCCGGCGAGCCCGGCGAGGGTGCCGACGAGGCCCACGACGGCACTCTCGGCCACGGCGATGCCGAGCACGGCCCTCTGGGGCAGGCCGAAGGCGAACATGGTCGCGTGCTCGCGCGCCCTCTCGTCGGCACTGATGCTCGCGGTGTTGAACGCGATGAGCATGGCGAGCAGCAAGGTGGCGACCTCGATCACCCGGAGGATCCCGGTGAACTGGTCCAGTGCGGAGTCGAGCGCCTCGGCCGTGTTCGCCGCCGACTCGATCGCGGTCACCCCGGGGACGGCGAACAGCTCGCGACGCAGGTCTCCCGGGTCTCCCGCGGGCAGGACGACGACCTGGTTCACGACACCGGCCAGGCCCAGCCCGTCGGCCGCCGCGGTGTCCAGGTAGGCGAACGTGCGCCACGGGTCCGGGTGCACGGCGCGGACCGGGACGCGGGTGGCCTCGATCCGGACCCCGTCCGGCCCCAGCCGCGGGTGGCGGACCGTGACGACGTCCCCGGGGTCCACGGCGAGGTCGTCAGCGGCCTTGCGCGAGATGACCAGGCCGGTCGCCGGCCCGGTGTCGTCCACGAGGGTCGGGCTCCAGATCGGGTTCTCCAGGTCGATGACCCGCAGCACCACCTCGATGCGGGCCCGCTCGGGGTCGAGGGTGACGGGGACGCTGAGCTGGGCCGAGGCCGCCTCCACGTCCGCCGCTCCGGCCACCTGGTGCACGAGGGGCGAGCCCGTCTGCTGGAAGGTGTCGAGCGTGACCACGAGCCGGTCGGCCCCACGGCGCTGTTGCTCCCCCGCGCTGGCGTCCCGAGCCGCCCCGAAGGTGTCGAGCAGGCCGAGGACCGCGACGAAGGACGTGATGGCGGCGCCGACACCGAGGGCGGTGAGCAGCGTCCGACGGGGCGCGCGCACGACGTTGCGCACCGCCATGGACACGTGGGTGGACTCCGGCAGGGGGAGTCTCGCGACCACCCGCAGCAGGCGCCCGGTCGGCCGACCCTCGGCCAGGGAGGTCGACCGGATGGCGTCGACCGGCTCCATCCGGAGCGCCCGGATCACCGGCCCCACGGTGGCCACGAGAGGCACCGCGAGCCCCAGGGCCGCGCCCTCCACGAACCGCCCCAGCTGGAACGGCGTCTCCCACACGGGGAGCGGCAGCAGGGTCGCCATGGTGTGCGCCATCGCCCGGCCCGTCGCCCACCCGACTCCGACACCGGCCGCCACGCCGAGCAGGGAGATCTGCGCGGCCACCAGCAAGGGGCGGAGCGCGAGCACGCGCGGAGGGACCCCCAGCGCCATCCCGACCCCGATCTCGCGACGCTGCGACTCGATCATGCGGGTGACGAGGTTGAACGCCGCGAACCCCGCCCCGAACAGGATGAGGAATGCGAAGGCGTTCCAGGTGGCCTGGTCGTTGCGCGCGTCCTCATAGAGCGCCCGGTGGACCGGGTCCTGGCTCCTCGTCGTGACGGCGCCGCCGAAGGACGTGACCGCGGCGGTTAGCTGGCGTCGTACCCGCTCCGGGTCCGCACCGGGGCGCAGCCGCAGCACGAGGTCGTTGACCTGGCCCTCGTGGGCGGTCACGCGCTGAGCGGTGTCCAACGGCATGAACAGGACGGCGAAGCCCGTCTCGCCCAGGACCATGCCGCTGCGCCCGACGACCTGGAAGTACTCCGGTGTGTAGCCCGTGCCCACATAGTCCACCCGGACGCCGGCACCGAGCGTCAGCCGCCCGCGGCTGGGCAGGTCGTGGGCGTCGGCGAACTTGGACTCCAGCACGGCCGTGCTCCCCGCGAGGTCCCCCGCGCCCAGCCCGCGTCCGTCGGTGACGAAGAGGGCGTCCACCGGCGCGCGCCCGACGGCCATGCCGACCACCTCGCCGGGCACGAGCAGCTGTTCGTCGCCGGCAGCAACGGCGACCAGCGTGGGCGTGACGAGACGTTCGACCACCGCCTGGACCGACGACGCGTCCTCCAGCCCCGCGACGACCCGTTCGAGCGCTCCCGCCTCGACGAACGCGCCCTCGGGCAGCCGCACCCTCACGTCGTGCATGCGCAGGAGCCGATAGCTCTCGTCGTTGGACTGCACCCGCCACGCACTCGTCCCGCCCAGGCCGGCGAAGACACCCGCCCCGAGGGCGGTCACCAGGGCGAGCGTCGTCACGAGCAGCCAGCGGCGCCTCAGGTCACGCCAGGACCAGGCCAGCCACAGACGGAGCGACGAGAGGCGCATGCGGGCCTACCAGTGCAGGTCCTGCGTCCGGCTCTTGCCACGTGGCGGCGGGCCGTCGCGCACGACCCGTCCGCTCGAGAGCTCGACGACCCTGTCGGCGACCCGGGACAGCTCGCGGTTGTGGGTCACGACGACGACGGTCTTGCCGGCCGCCGCCTGCTGCTGCAGGAGATCGAGGATCTGCACGCCGGTCTCGAAGTCGAGCTCGCCGGTCGGCTCGTCGGCCAGGAGGATCGGGTTGTCGGTCGCCAGCGCCCGTGCGATGGCGACGCGCTGCTGCTCACCGCCCGACAGCTGTCGTGGGAAGTGGTGCACCCGGTCGGCCAGCCCCACCTGGGCGAGCCGCTCGCGGGCGACCGCGCCCGGCTGCTCGAGGCCGGCGACGTCCGCGCCGAACTGCACGTTCTCCAGCGCGGTCAGCCCCGGGAACAGGTTGAAGGTCTGGAAGACGAAGCTGACCGTCCGTCGCCGGAGCGCGAACTGCTCCGTGCGCGTCGCCCCGGTCACGTCCCGGCCGCTGAGGCGGATCCGGCCCTCGGTCGGTCGGTCCAGGAGGCCGATCATGTTCAGCAGGGTCGTCTTGCCGCTTCCCGACGGACCCAGCACGACCACGAACGCGGCGTCGTCGACGTGCAGGTTGACCCCGGCGAGCGCGGTGACGGTCGACTCGCCGACCACATAGCGCTTGGTCAGGTCGTCGAGATCGATGCGGGTGCCCCGGGACAGGTCGGGCGAGGAGTCGACGAGATGTGCCACATCGTGGCTGTCCACGGCTCCAGGCTAGGGGGGCCGGCTCGCGTCGGCAGTGACCCCCGTCTCAGCGTGGATCCAGGTTCAGCGCGGATGCAGGATCGGCACGGGCCGACGTGCCCCAGGCCAGAGTCGAACTGGCGACCTTTCGCTTAGGAGGCGGCTGCTCTATCCACTGAGCTACTGGGGCCGAGAGGGCCGGGCGTCGGCCCGGTCGTCGCCGGACATCTTGTCACGGCACGGGCGGCGGACCCACGTCGGCGGTGGCGCGGTCAGTCGTCGTTGACGACCTCGAAGCCGATCCCGGCGCGCTGGAGCCGGTCGAGCAGGTTGGCGCCCAGGGCGACGGCGGTGGTGACCTGGCCGGAGGTGGGCGGGTTGTCGTCGAGCGCGAGGCACATCGCGGCCTCGGCGAGCATCTTGGCCGTCTCGGTGTAGCCCGGGTCGCCGCCGGACACCCGCGTCCGCACCACCGTCGGCTGGTTGTGCACGGTCTGCTCGGCCACGAAGTCGACGGTGAACCACGACTTGTCGCGGCGCTCCTCGTCGGGCCCCTCCCCCTGCTTGACCCGGCCGAGCAGCAGGTCACGCGCGATGTCGATGCGCGCCGCGATGCCGAGCAGCCCCACCCCGGCCGCGCCGCCCGCGGCATAGCGGAGGGTCTTGGTGCCGGCATAGTGGCTGTAGCGGAACTCCGTGCCGTAGGACGCCAGGGCCGCGCCGCTGCGGGCCACGATGATCGGGTCGATCGTCGGGAGCGGGAGCAGCCAGTAGCCCAGCACCGAGTCGCGGTGCGGCTTGCCGCCGACGGCTCGGGAGTAGCGCCCGTCCGCGGGTCTGGGCTCGGCCAGCCGGCGGGTCGAGGAGGCCTCCTTCATCTGCCGGGCCCGCGACATCGCGGTCATCGTCGAGTGGAACGTCCCCCCGGAGAAGGTCGCGCTCGACCGCACCACCCCGCGCAGCCTGATCGGCGCGTCCGGCGACAGGTGCTGCACGGTGAAGAAGGCGCCCAGGTCGTGGGGCACCGAGTCGAAGCCGCAGGCGTGCACCAGCCGGGCACCGGTCCTGACCGCCTTGGGATGGTGGTGCAGCCACATCCGGTCGACGAACTCGGGCTCCCCGGTGAGGTCGACGTAGTCGGTGCCTGCCTCGGCGCAGGCGGCCACGAGCGGCTCGCCGTGGTGCAGGTAGGGGCCGACCGTCGAGATGACGACCCGGGTGCGGGACGCGAGGGCGGCGAGCGCCTCGGCGTCGGTGGCATCGGCCTCGACGAGCGTCAGGTTCGCGCAGGCGGGCGAGATCCCGGCCAGCCGCTCCCGCACCTCGGCGAGCCGCTCGGGGCTGCGGCCGGCCAGCCCCCACCGCAGTCCCGCCGGCGCGTGCTCGGCGAGATAGTCCGCCGTCAGGCCTCCGGTGAACCCGGTGGCCCCGAAGAGCACGATGTCGAGCTCGCGGTCGAGCTTGTCGTTCTGCGCCATGGCGACCATCGTGTCAGGTCGCCCACATCGTCCGAGGGGCGACGTACTCTCGACCGCATGTGTCGCAACATCCGCCCGCTCAACAACTTCGAGCCCCCGGCCACGCGCGACGAGGTCACGGCGGCCGCCCTGCAGTTCGTCCGCAAGGTCAGCGGCAGCACCCACCCGTCGCAGGCCAACCAGGCGGTCTTCGACCGCGCCGTCGCCGAGATCGCGCACATCACCCAGCACCTGCTCGACGACCTGGTGACCGCGGCCCCGCCCAAGGACCGCGAGGTCGAGGCCGCCAAGGCCCGCGCCCGCGCCCAGGTGCGCTACGCCCGCTGATGCCGGATGACCGCTGACCTGCTCGCGCCCGAGCCTCCGGACATCGACCGGGAGGCCCACGACGCCGCGCTCGCGCTGCTCGCGACGCGGCCGCTCGTCGCGCTGACCGGCGCGGGGCTGAGCACCGACTCCGGCATCCCGGACTATCGCGGCCCCGGCCGCCCGGTCCCGACCCCGATGACCTTCCAGGAGTTCAGCAGCGGCCCCGACGCGCAGCGCCGCTACTGGGCGCGCGCCTATGTCGGGTGGGCCACCATGCACGGCGCCGAGCCCAACGCCGGCCACCGGGCCCTCACGCGGATCGCGCCCGACCTGCTCATCACCCAGAACGTCGACGGCCTCCACGAGCGCGCCGGCACGCCCCGGGTCGTCGCGCTGCACGGCCGGGTCTCCGAGGTCGTCTGCCTCGGCTGCCGTCGTACGACGTCGCGCGCGGCGGTCCAGGCCCGGCTCGGCGTCCTCAACCCCGGCTTCCTCGAGCGGGCCGCCGGTGCCACCGTGCGCCCCGACGGCGACGTCGAGCTGAGCGGCACCGACGACTTCTCCGTGGCGCACTGCGCCGACTGTGGCGGCGTGCTCAAGCCCCACGTCGTCTTCTTCGGGGAGAACGTCCCGCCCGACCGGGTGACCCGCTGCTATGCGGCGGTCGACGCGCTCCGCGAGAGCGACGGCGCCCTGCTCGTGGCCGGCTCCTCGCTGGCGGTGATGAGCGGGCTGCGGTTCGTCAAGCGCGCCGCGTCCCACGGCGTCCCGGTGGTCGTCGTCAACCGCGGCACGACCCGCGGCGACGACCTGGCGGCCCACCGCCTGCACGCCGGCTGCAGCGAGTTCCTCACCGCGCTGGCCGACCTCCGCACCGCTGCTCCGGAGGCGGCGCGAGAGGCGTAGATTTCTCCCGTGGAGATGACCGAGTTCCGCGCGCTCGTCGAGGGTGTCCTGACCTCCCCGACCCTGACCTACGACCAGCGGCTGCGCCAGCTCGCCGCCGCGGCGGTCAACGCGATGCCCTACCCCGACCTGTCACCCGCCTGCCGCGAGGCGCTGGACAAGCGGGTCGTCTGCGACATGTTCGAGGGCAACCGGCCCTATGCGCCCCGCTATGTGCTCCCCGACTACTCCGTCGCGCTGCGCAACGGCAGCCGGCACCTCGAGCTCGACGCCCCGACGAACCTCGCCGACGCGCTGTCGATGCTGACCATCCTCTATGGCCACGTCCCGTCCGTGACGACCTACCCGGTCTACCTCGGCGACCTCGACAAGCTGCTGGCCCCGTTCGTCACCGACGACGTGAGCGACGAGGAGCTCGACACCCAGCTGCGGCGCTTCTGGATCCAGCTCGACCGGCTGCTCCCCGACGCGTTCGTGCACACCGACCTCGGTCCCGAGGACAGCCGGGTCGCCCGGTCGGTCTTCCGGGTCGAGCGGTCGCTGCGCCAGGTCGTCCCCAACATCACCCTCAAGGTCGACCCCGAGCGCACGCCCGACAGCCTGGTCGAGGACGGCGTCCGCACCGTCTTCGAGACCGCCAAGCCGCACTTCGTCAACCACCCGATGATGGTGGGCGACCACGGCGAGGACTACGCCGCGGTCAGCTGCTACAACTCCCTCAAGATCGGCGGCGGCTCCCACACGCTCGTGCGGCTCAACCTCAAGGAGGCTGCGCTGCGCCACGAGGGCGGCCTCGACGGCTTCCTCGAGACCACCCTGCCGCACTATGTCGAGCTCACCGCCGAGCTCATGGAGGCACGGATCCGGTCGCTGGTCGAGCACCAGCGGTTCTTCGAGACCAGCTGGCTGGCCGCCGAGGGGCTGGTCGACATCGACCGGTTCTCCGCGATGTTCGGGATCTTCGGCCTCGCCGAGGCCGTCAACCTGCTCATGGACCACGAGGGCGTCGACGCCCGCTACGGTCACGACGACCCGGCCAACCAGGCGGGCTACCGCATCGTCGAGCGGGTCGCCGAGCTCGTCGCCCAACGGCCGCAGCCCTACTGCGCCGGCGGCAGCGGCCGCGCCTACCTCCACAGCCAGAGCGGCATCGACCTCGACCACGACGTCACCGCCGGGACCCGCATCCCGGTCGGCGAGGAGCCCGGCATGCGCGAGCACATCATGATGTGCGCGCCGCACCACCGGCACTTCGCGTCCGGCGTGAGCGACATCTTCCACGTCGACGAGACGACGACGCGCAACCCGCAGGCGATGGTCGACATCATCCGCGGCGCGTTCCGGGTCGGGATGCGCGACTTCACCTTCAACCTCGACGACAACGAGTTCATCCGGATCACGGGCTACCTCGTCCGCAAGTCCGACCTCGTCGACATCGACACCGAGGGCGCGCGGCACTCCAGCGACTATCTCGCGGCGGGCGCGGAGCGCAGCTTCCACCTGACCCAGCGGGCCGTCAAGCGGGTCACCTCGGCCGAGCTCGCGGCCGGCACGTCGACCGACGGATGACGGCCGCCTTCTCCGGAGGGGCCGTCCACCAGGGGCTCGTCACCGACACGATCGAGTTCTCCGCCGTCGACGGGCCGGGCAACCGGTTCGTGGTGTTCCTGCAGGGGTGCACCTTCGACTGCGCGGCGTGCCACAACCCCTACACGATCCAGCCCTGCATCGACTGCGGGCTGTGCGTCCCCACCTGCCCGAGCGGCGCGCTCGCCATGGTGCGCGACCGGGTCGTCTGGGACGAGGGCCTGTGCACCGGCGGGGACACGTGCCTCGACGTGTGCCCCCACGACTCGACGCCCAAGGCGCGTGGCCGCTCGGTGGCCGACCTGGTCGCCCAGGTGCGGCTGGCCGCGCCGTTCCTGTCCGGGGTGACGGTGAGCGGGGGCGAGGCGACCACGCAGGCGCCCTACGTCGAGGCGCTGTTCACGGCCCTGCGCGCCGACCCCGACACCGCACGGCTCACCCGCTTCGTCGACACCAACGGGGATGCCTCGCGGGAGGTCTGGGACCGGCTGCTGCCCGTGACCGACGGGGTGATGGTGGACCTCAAGTGCCTTGACCCCGCGATCCACCGCCGGATCACCGGGTCGGCCAACGACCGGACGCTGCGCACCATCGAGCACCTCGCGGCCGAGGGGCACCTGCACGAGGTGCGGCTCCTCATGCTGCCCGGGCTCAACGACGACGACGCCCTGCTGGCCACGACGGGCCGGTGGCTCGCCGACATCGACCCCACGATGCGGCTCAAGGTGATCGGCTTCCGGCACCACGGCGTCCGCCCCAGCCCGCTGCCGCTGGTCGAGCCGACGCCCGAGCAGCGCCGCCACTACGGCGACGTGCTCGCCGCCCAGGGAGACTTCGAGATCACCGTGATCTGAGCCGGCCGGACCGGGACTACTTGGTCTGCTTGGCGAAGATGTGCTCGGCCGACTCGACGTCGATCTCGGCGCTCTCGCCGCCCGATCCGATGCGCACGCCGTCCTCGGTCAGGGTGACCGCGACGGTGCGGTCGGGGAGCGCCCCGATCCGGCGCAGGGTGGCCATCAGCCGCTCGTCCTTCTGGACCTCCTCGGCGATGCGGCGCACGAGCACCAGCGACTCGTCGGGGCCGGCCAGCGCCGCCACCGGCTGCACGCCGTCCATGAAGTCCTCACCGAGCTCCATCTGCCCGAGCTCGTCGAGGCCCGGGATCGGGTTGCCATAGGGCGACTCGGTCGGGTTGTCGAGCATCGCGATGAGCCGGCGCTCCACCTGCTCGGACATGACGTGCTCCCAGCGGCAGGCCTCGGCGTGCACCTGCTCCCACTCCAGCCCGATCACGTCGACGAGGAGTCGCTCGGCCAGGCGGTGCTTGCGCATCACGCGGACGGCGAGGCGGTGGCCCTCGTCGGTCAGCTGGAGGTGGCGGTCGCCCTCCACCGTCACCAGGCCGTCGCGCTCCATCCTTGCGACCGTCTGGGACACCGTCGGCCCCGACTGGTGCAGGCGTTCGGCGATGCGCGCGCGCAGCGGGGTGATGCCCTCCTCCACGAGCTCGTAGATCGTGCGGAGGTACATCTCGGTGGTGTCGATGAGGTCGCTCACGGGGACATTGTGACCCATGGCACCCGGGGACCGCACCGACCGCCACCCCGGAGGGCCGATCCGTCGATCGCGGCCGTCCGCCGGCGGATCCATGCGGATGGCACAGTGGGTGAGGTGCCGTCGCTCCTGTGGTTCCGCCGTGACCTCCGACTGGGGGACAACCCGGCCCTCCTGACCGCCCGTGACGAGGGGCCCGTCCTCCCCCTGTTCGTGGTCGACCCGGCGCTCTGGCGGCCCGCGGGCCAGGCGCGTCGCGCCTACCTCTCGGCGGCGCTGCGCAGCCTCGACGGCTCGCTGCGCGACCTCGGCGGACGGCTGGCGGTGCTGTCGGGCGACCCGGTGGAGCGGGTCGTGCAGGCGGCCCGCGAGGTGGGCGCCGAGCGGGTGCACCTCGCGGCCGACTTCGGGCCCTACGGCCGGCGCCGCGACGAGGACGTCGAGGCCGCGCTCGCGCAGCACGGGGTCGAGGTGGTGCGGACGGGCTCGCCCTACGCCGTCGCCCCGGGGCGGGTGCGCAACAAGACCGGAGAGCCCTACAAGGTCTTCACGCCGTTCTCGCGCGCCTGGGCCGAGCACGGCTGGCGCGCGCCCGTCGCGGCGCCCGACGCCGCCGAGTGGCTGACGCTGCGCCACGGCGACGACCTGCCCCAGGAGGGCTGGCCCGACGGCATGTCGGCTCCCCCGGTCGGCGAGGCCGCCGCGCTCGACCGGTGGAGCGAGTTCCTGGACGGGGCGCTCACGGACTACGACGACGACCGCGACCGTCCCGACCGGCCGGGGACGTCGCAGATGTCGCCGCACCTGCGGTGGGGGGCGGTCCACCCGCGCACGCTGCTGGCCGACCTGGGACACCGCCGCAGCACGGGCGCCGCGTCCTACCGGTCGGAGCTGGCCTGGCGGGAGTTCTATGCCGACGTGCTGTTCCACCGGCCCGACTCGGCGCGCGACTACCTGCGCCCCGAGCTGGGCCGGATGGACTACGACGAGCCCGGCGACGCACTCGACGCCTGGAAGGCCGGGCGCACCGGCTTCCCCATCGTCGACGCCGGGATGCGGCAGCTGCTCGCGACCGGGTGGATGCACAACCGGGTCCGCATGATCACCGCCAGCTTCCTGGTCAAGGACCTGCACATCGAGTGGCAGCACGGGGCCCGGCACTTCATGCGGCACCTCGTCGACGGCGACCTGGCCTCCAACCAGCACGGGTGGCAGTGGGTCGCCGGCTCGGGCACCGACGCGGCGCCGTATTTCCGGGTCTTCAACCCGACCAGCCAGGGCCGCAAGTTCGACCCGTCCGGCGCCTATGTCCGCCGCTGGGTGCCCGAGCTCGCCGACGCCACCGACCCGCACGAGCCCGGCGAGGTCGACGGCTATCCGGCGCCGATCGTCGACCACGCCGAGGAGCGCCGCGAAGCGCTGGCCCGCTATGAGCGGGTCCGCCGGTGACCACGCTGCGCGTGCCGGCCCGCTTCCGCGGCCCGGCGTCGTCGGGCAACGGCGGCTGGACGGCCGGTGCGCTGGCGGGGCTGGTGTCCGGGACCGGGGAGTACGGCGCCGCGCTCGCCGACGCGGCCCCCGTCGAGGTGACGCTGCGCCGTCCGCCGCCGCTCGACACCGACCTGGAGATCCTGGCGCGCGACGGCACGCTGGTCGCCGGCGACGACCAGGGACCGGTCGCCGAGGCGCGGGCCGTGGACCGGTCGCTGCTGGCGGTGGCCCCGGTGCCCGCCCACGAGGCGGCGGCCGCCGAGGCGTCGTACGCCGGGCTCCGCGGGCACCCGTTCCCCACCTGCTTCGCCTGTGGCACCGGACGCGACCCCGGGGACGGGCTGCGGGTCTTTCCCGGACCGGTCGGGCCGGGGAGGGTCGCGGCGACATGGACGCCGGACGGCTCCGTGGCGGGGGCCGAGGCCGGCCTGGCCGACCTCGCCGTGACGTGGGCGGCGCTGGACTGCACGGGGGGCTGGTCGAGCGACCTCGAGGAGCGGCCGATGGTGCTCGGGCGGATGACCGCGCGGGTCGACCGGCTGCCCGCGGTCGGCGACTTGCACGTCGTGGTCGGCGAGGCACTGGGCACCGACGGCCGCAAGACCTTCACCGCCAGCACGCTCTATGACGCGGCCGGCGACCCGCTCGCCCGGGCCGAGCACGTGTGGATCGCGGTCGACCCCCGGACCTTCGGCCGACCCGGACCGTCTGCCTAGGATCGTCGGGTGCCAGATGTGAACGATCCAGAGCAGCCCTGGTGGCTGCAGTCGGTGTGCTACCAGGTCTATGTCCGCAGCTTCGCCGACGGCGACGGTGACGGCCTCGGCGACCTGCCCGGCATCACGTCGCGACTGCCCTACCTCCAGGACCTGGGCGTCGACGCCCTGTGGATCACGCCGTTCTACACCTCGCCGCAGCTCGACGCGGGCTACGACGTGGCGGACTACCGCGACGTCGACCCGCGGTTCGGCACGCTGCAGGACGCCGACGACCTGGTGCTCAAGGCGCACGAGCTCGGGCTCCGGGTCGTCGTCGACCTCGTGCCCAACCACACCTCGTGGGACCACCCGTGGTTCCGGGCCGCGCTCGCCGCGGGGCCGGGGAGCCCCGAGCGGGCGCGCTACCTCTTCCGCGACGGCCGGGGTGCGGGCGGCGACGAGCCGCCCAACAACTGGACCTCGGTGTTCGGCGGGCCCGGCTGGGAGCGGGTGACCGAGGCCGACGGCTCGCCGGGCCAGTGGTACCTCCACCTCTTCGACACCTCCCAGCCCGACCTCGACTGGCGCAACCCCGAGGTGGGCGATGAGTTCGAGAGCGTGCTGCGGTTCTGGCTCGACCGGGGGGTCGACGGCTTCCGCATCGACGTGGCCCACTCGCTGTTCAAGGAGGCGAGCCTGCGCGACCAGGTCGTCTCACCCGAGGCACCCGACGCGCTCGCCGCACCCTCGACCCCCGGCATCACCGAGGACGGCGGGATGGTCGACCCGCACGTCGACGACGAGCCGATGTGGGACCAGCCGGAGGTGCACGACGTCTACCGCCGCTGGCACCGCGTCCTCGCGGACTACCCCGGCGACCGGATGACCGTCGCCGAGGCCTGGACCAAGACGCCGGAGTCGATGGCCCGCTATGTGCGGTCCGACGAGCTGAGCCAGTCCTTCAACTTCGCCTGGCTGGTGGCCCCGTGGTCGGCCGAGGCCTTCACGCGTGTCATCACCTCGACGTTCGAGGCGCTCGCGCCCGTCGGCGCGGCGCCGACCTGGGTGCTGAGCAACCACGACGTGGTGCGGCACGCGTCTCGCTATGGCGGCGGCGCCCAGGGTCTCGCCCGGGCCCGCGCCGCGACGCTGACGATGCTGGCGCTGCCGGGCTCGGCCTACGTCTACCAGGGCGAGGAGCTCGGGCTCGAGCAGGTCGAGGTCGCCCCCGAGGACCGGCAGGACCCCGTGTGGCTGCGCAGCGGCGAGGTCGGCCGCGACGGCTGCCGGATCCCGATCCCGTGGAGCGGCGACGAGCCGCCCTTCGGCTTCGGCCCCGGGTCGGGTCAGCCGTGGCTGCCCCAGCCGTCCGACTGGGCCGGTCTGAGCGTGGCGGCGCAGTCCGGTGACCCCGGCTCGACGCTGGAGTTCTACCGGTCGGCGCTCGCCGCGCGCCGCCGCCACGCGGTCCCGGCCGGGGCGACGGTCGAGCTGCTGGACCTCGGTGACCAGGTGCTGGCCCTCCGCCGCGGCCCGCTGACCGTCGTCCTCAACTGCGGGGCCAGGCCCGTCGCCCTCCCCGACGGCGAGGTGCTGCTCGCCAGCGGCCCCGTCGAGGGGCGCATGCTGCCGCCGGACACGGCGGTGTGGCTGGCGGGCTGACGGTTTCCCCGCTCGAGCGGGGATGTTGGCACTGAGTGGCCGAAACTTCGGCCAACAAGTGCGAGTTTCACCGCCTGAGCGGTGAAACTCGCAACCCCCCGCGGACCTACTCCAGCGCCCGGTTGTACCTCGCCAGCGCGTCGACGAACCCACCCAGGTCGTCCTCGGTCCAGTCGCCGAGCCGCTCGTCGAGCCAGCCGCGACGCTGGGTGGTGACCATCTCGAGGCGCTCCCGGGCGAGGGGCGTGGCGCCCACGAGCGAGGCGCGGCCGTCGGCGGCGTCGGGGGCGCGCTCGACGAGGCCGAGCTCCTCGAGGTGCTGCACCTGGCGGCTGATGGCGCCCTTGTCGACGCCCAGACGGTCGACCAGCACCGAGGCCCGGACGGGCCCCTCGGCGGCGAGGAAGCCGAGCAGCAGGTAGGCCGCCGGCGCCAGATCCGGGTGCACGATCTCCGCCCGGACGCCGATGACGCGCTTCACGCGCCGGATGAGCACACCCAGCTCGCCCTCGAGCTCGGCCAGCAGGTCGGCACGGGCGCGGGTCGCCAGATCGGTCATCGCACTCCTCCGGGCTGGTCGACGCCCAGCTCGGCGGCGACCTCGGGGTCCAGCTCGTCGTTGTGCAGGATCGTCTCACGCAACGGCACCTCGCGGATGAACAGCAGGCACACGAAGGCCGCGACGGCGAACGGAGCCGCAACCAGGAACAGGTCGCCGGTGGCCGCACCGAAGGCGTGCTCGAACAGCTGCCGGACGGGGGCGGGCAGCGCGTCCAGGTCCGGGATGGAGTGGCTCTCGCCGGTCCCGGCCGTGGGAACCCCCAGGTCGGCGAGGCCCGAGGTGACGATCGAGGTCACCCGGTGGCTGAGCACGGCGCCCAGCGCCGAGACGCCGATCGAGCCGCCCATCGAGCGGAAGAACGTCACGACCGAGCTGGCGGCACCGATGTCGGACTGCGCGGTGTTGTTCTGGACGGCGAGCACGAGGTTCTGCATGGTCGAGCCGAGGCCCAGACCGAGCACGGCCATGAAGCTGCCGACCACCCAGAGCGGCGTCGTCTCGTCGATCGTGCCGAGCAGCCCGATCCCGGCGATGACGAGGACCATGCCGCCCACCAGGAACCGCTTCCAGCGCCCGGTCACGGTGATGATCCGCCCCGAGACGATGCTCGAGACGAGCAGGCCGCCCACCATGCAGATCGACATGAGACCGGCGTGGGTCGGCGACATGCCGCGCGCCAGCTGGAAGTACTGGCTGAGATAGACGGTCGCCCCGAACATCGCGACGCCGATCAGCACCGACGCCGCGGTGGCGAGGCTCGTCGTACGGTCGCGGAAGAGCCGCAGCGGGATCACGGGCTCGCGCGCCACCGTGGCCTCGACCCACACCGCGGCGGCGATGACCAGCAGACCGCCCGCCACGAGCGCCCAGCTCGTCGCCGACGTCCACGCGAACTGGTTGCCGGCCAGCGACACCCACACCAGCAGCAGGCTCACGCCGGCGACGATGAGGGTGGCACCGAGGTAGTCGATGTGGACCTCCCGGCGCACGACCGGCAGGTGCAGGGTCTTCTGGAGTACGACGAACGCGAGCGCGGCGACCGGGAGGCCGACATAGAAGCACCAACGCCAGCCCACGGTGTCGACCAGCAGCCCGCCGATCAGGGGCCCGGAGACCGTGGCCAGCGCGAAGGTCGCGCCGATGTAGCCCGAGTAGCGGCCCCGCTCCCGCGGCGGCACCATGCTCGCGATGACCACCTGCACCAGCGCGGTCAGGCCGCCCACGCCGAGCCCCTGCACGGCGCGGGCACCGATGAGGACGCCCATCGACGGCGCCGTGGCCGCGATCAGCGAGCCGATGGTGAAGATGACCAGGGCCACCTGGACGAGGACCTTCTTGGAGAACAGGTCGGACAGCTTGCCCCAGATCGGCGTGGTAGCCGTCATGGTGAGCAGGGTGGCCACCACGACCCAGGTGTAGCCGGTCTGGCTGCCGCCGAGGTCGCTGACGATGGTCGGCAGCGCGTTGCTGACGACCGTGCTGGAGAGCATGGCGACGAACATCGCGAGCAGCAGCCCGGCGAGCGCCTCCAGCACCTCCCGGTGGCTCATCCGGCCCGCCTGCTCGGCGGCAACGGTGGCTCCGGGCGACGCCGGGGCGGCGACGGCGGTGGTCGGAGTGGTGGAGTCGGTGCTGGTCACGGGCCTTCCCTCGGGTCCTCGACGACAGTTGGTTGCCTGTGTCAACCATATGAGGGTGGCCCGTATTCCCGAGCCCGGACCCGGGGAAATGTCCATCATCCGGACGCCCCGGTCCAGCCGTGGGGCGTGAGCGGGGACGCAGTTGGACGTTCTGGTCCGAGGTCACGGACCGTTTGCTTCAATGGCTGCGTGGATGAAACTCGGGTGTTCCTCGTCGACGACTTCGCGGTCACCCGTGAAGGCATCCGTGCCGTCCTCGAGTCGGAGCCGGACATCGCCGTGGTCGGCGAGTGGGACGTCGCCGCGGGCGCCGCGGAGGCGATCCTGGCGGCGAAGCCCGACGTGGCCGTGCTCGATGTGCGCCTGCCCGACGGCTCCGGCATCGAGGTGCTGCGCGAGGTGCGCGAGCGCGACCCCGGCATCACGGGGCTCATCCTGACCGCGGTCGACGACGACACCGCGATGTTCGCGGCCGTCGTCGCGGGCGCCAGCGGCTATGTCCTGAAGTGGATCTCCATCGACACCCTGATCCATGCCGTCCGGCTCGTCGCCAGCGGCCACTCGATGATCGACCCGGCCCTCGTGCTCCGGATGGCGCAGCGGGCGGAGAAGGCATCCGCCGACGTCCCCGGGCTCGACGAGCTCACCCCGACCGAGCACAAGGTGCTCGGCCTCATCGCCCAGGGGCTCACCAACCGGCAGATCGGCCTGGAGCTCTCGCTCGCGGAGAAGACGGTCAAGAACCACGTCACCGCGATCCTCGCCAAGCTCGGGGTCACCCGTCGCACCCAGGCCGCGCTCCTCGCGGCGCGCATGGGCGACTCGTCCTGACCCTCGGGCCTCAGATCGTGGGCTCGCGCGCGAACCCGCCGACCCCGCCTCGACCCGATCAGGGCTCAGCGGCGGTCGCGCAGCTCCTTGGTCAGCGAGGCGACCGCCGACTCGTCGGGCGAGGCCGCGGCCTCGTTGGTGCTGCGGATCTCGGCCAGCAGCTCGGCCCGGTGGACGGCCACCGAGCGGGGGGCGTCGATGCCCACCCGGACGACGTCACCGCGCACCTCGAGCACGGTGATGGTGACGTCGTCACCCACGACGATCGCCTCACCCACCCGACGGCTCAAGACCAGCACGAGCAGCACGCTACCCCGTGACCCCGAGCCAGCGCGTCATCCACTCGCGATCCGGGCGTCCCCGTGGCCCCCGCGACCCCGATTCCCCGCCGAGTCGTCACCTCGGGTGACGGCTCGACCCGTCCTGCCCAGGGGGGAGGAGGAGGGGTCAGCCGGCGAGGGGTGCGGCCAGGGGGAGGTCCTGGTGCGCGAGCACGACCTGGGCTGCCTTGCGGGTCACCCGGTTGATCACGACGGGGGCGATCAGGTTGGCGGTGCTGCTGGCCAGCGACTCGCCGGCGGTGAGGACCACGAGGACGAGGGCGTCGTCCGCGGCGGAGAGCTCGAGCTGCTCGGCCATGTCGTCGTCGATCTCCGGCGCATAGTCGGGGAAGAACGGCGACGGGGGGACCACCAGGAACCGGAGGTCGGAGTCGAGACAGGTGAGCGCACACAGCATCCCGTCGTCGTCGAGCTTGACCAGCGCGAACCGGCGCTCGCCGTCGAAGCCGGGCATCGGCTGCACCAGCTCGATGACGGGCAGGTCGGGCACGTGCGGCCGCGGGGCCGCCGGTTCTGGCGTCTGGTCGCTCATGACTGCTCGATCATGGCAGATGTCCTCCGGGGACGTGGTGACGGCGAGGCTCATGACAGGAAGTCCAGGAGGCTGGGCTGCATGACGCGGGCGGTGGTGCCGAGCGCCGCCTGGTAGGCGACCTCCTGCAGCTTCAGGTCCACCGTGGCCGCGGCCAGGTCGGTGTTCTCGATCTCCGAGAGCCGGTTCTTGATGGTCAGCTCGGTGTCCCCGGCCATCACGTCGGCCCTCTCGACGGTCTTGGCACGGGCACCGACGTCGGACTGGACGGTGCTGATGGCGTCGAGGTGCTTCTTCAGCGCGTCGATGCCGGTGCGGATCCCCGTCGTGTCGTTGGCGCGCAGCGCCGTCGACAGGGCGGTCATGTCGTCGAACACCGAGGTGCCGGTCGAGGCGAAGGCGGTCTGCCCCGCGACGTCGACCCGCACCTTGACCCCGTTGGCCACGGCCCGCACCACGGGAGCGTCGACACCGATGTAGGCGCCGGTCGCGTCGTAGGCCTTGGTCCCCGAGGTCACGCCCCCGAAGATCGGGCGGTCGAGGTAGGTCGTGTTGGCGGTGGAGATCAGGCCCTGGCGCAGCTGGTCGACCTCGGCGGCGAGCGCCTCGCGTCCCTGGGCGCTCATCGAGCCGGAGTTGGCGCCCTGGAGGGCGAGGTCGCGGGCCCGACGGACCTGGTCGGTCGCGTTCTGGAGGGCCTGGTCGGCGGTGTTGAGCCAGGCGCTGCCGTCGGCGGCGTTCCGCGCGTACTGCTGCTGGTCCTGGATCGACGAGCGCAGCCGCATCGCCGCGGTGGCGTCGGCCGGCGAGTCGGAGACGCGGTTGATGACGCGTCCGGTCGAGAGCTGCTCCTGCACCCTCGCCAGCCGCGAGAGCCCACCTTGCATGCTCGAGAGCGAGCGGTGGACCATCATCTGCTGGGTCACCCTGGTGATCATCAGCGTGTCACCCCGGTCCTGTTGATCAGCGTGTCGAGCACGGAGTCGAGCGTGGTCATCACCCGCGACGCGGCCTCATAGGCTCGCTGCGCGGTCATCATCGACACCATCTCCTCGTCGATGTTGACGCCCGACAGCTCCTCGCGGGAGTTGTCGACCTGGGCGGTGAGCGTCGCCTGGTTGGCGGCCAGGCGCCTGGTGGAGGCCACCTCGGAGCCGAACGTGCCGACCAGACGCTGGTAGTCGCCCTCGACGGCGGTGAGGCCGGCCAGGGCGTCGGCGTTGCCGCCGTCCACGACGCCACCGGTCAGCGCGGAGGCCGCCAGGAGGGCCGGGTCGGTGATCGCCACGGTGAGCGTCGACGCCGGGTCGCTGGCGTTGTAGGAGAACAGCGCCCCACCGGCGGTGCCCGCGGCGTCGTAGCCGGCCGCGTGCTGGGTGTTGACGGTGTCGGCGAGCGTCTGCGCGACGGCACCGAGCCCGGTGAGGTACGCCGGCAGGGTGACGTTGAGCAGGTCGGTGACCGCGCCGGCCTCGCCCTTGAGTCCACCGGTGACCGCCGTGGTGCCCGCGGTGCCGGTGATCTGGAACGACACCGGGTTCCCGTCGGCCGCGCCGGTCGGGGTCACGCCGGCCGCGATCTGGAAGGTCGAGGCGTTCTGGCCGGACACCAGCGACACGCCGTTCACCGAGATGTCCATGCCACCGTCGCTGCGGATGGTGCCGACCGCGCCGGTCAGCTCGGAGAGCCGCAGCGCGAACTGGTCGCGCTGGTCGAGGAGCACGTTGGGGTCGGTGCCGTTCATGTTCGCGTTCGCGATGGCCTTGTTGGCGGCGGCCAGGTCGGAGGCGACCGTGTTGACCTCGGCGACGACGTCGAGCAGCTTCTGGCGCTGGTCGCCCTGCTCGGCGGTGATGTTGCGGGCCTGGGCGTTGACGGCCTCGGACAGCGTCTTGGCCGCGGTCAGGACGGCGGTGCGGGTCGCGGTGGACGCGGGCGAGTTCGCCAGGTCGTGCCAGCTGTTGCGGAAGCTGACCATGGCGGCGGCGACGCCGTCGTCGCCGGGCTCGCCGAAGCCGGTCTCGACCCGGTCCAGGACGGTCTGGCGGACGTCGAGGTAGGACTGCAGGCCGTGCTCGCGACGCGACCGCGCGTCGATCAGCGGGTCGACCAGCCGGGAGAGGCCGGACACGCGGACGCCGTCGCCCTGGTCGGCGTAGCGGGACCACATCGCGGGCTGGGTGGGCGCGCCCACCGACTGTGCCTCGACGCGCCGACGGGCATAGCCCTCGGTGCCGACGTTCGCGACGTTGCCGCTCGCGACGTCCATCACCAGCTGGTTGTAGCGCAGGGCGCTCAGCGCGGTGTTGAACGACGACAGCGTGCCGGACATGTCACAGGCTCCTGTCCACCAGGAGGTGCCGGGGGGACTCGGTGAGCGCGGTGCCGTCCTGGCCATAGCCGGAGGCGCTGTCGCCGAGGGTCATCAGGGTCTCGCGGGCCGACCGGTAGCCGGCGGTGAGCAGCTCGCGGTTCGCGTCGGCCAGGGCCGTGATCTCCTGGGTGACCGCGACGAAGGCGTCGCGGTGCTCGACCAGGATGGTGTGCCAGGGCTCCCCGACGGAGTCGGCCAGCGCCCGCAGGCTCGGGCTCGCGCCGAGCCCGATGGACGCGGCGGCCTCGTCGGCGGCGACCGACCGCAGGATCTCGGTCTCCCGGATGCTCTGCAGCACCGTCTCGACCTCCTGCGCGGCGCGCATCAGCCATCGGGTGCGCCCGCTCGCGAGGAGCAGCCGCTCCTCCTCCAGCTTGAACAGCAGCGTCTCGAGCAGCTCGCGCTCCCGCCACAGGATCAGCGACAGCTTCTCCATGAGGCTCCGCCCTTCGATCTCGTCGTGTGACATCCGGTCAACTCTGTCGTGCACTCCGTCACTGCCCCTAGTGATCGGCAGCAAACTGTCCAGTTGAGGGCTTTCGGGGTCCCAGATGTGGTCGGCCGGGCCAAGGGGACCCGGGACCTAGGTCCCGACGGGGTGACCAATCAGGGTGGACTTCGTGCAACTCGCGTTTGCAGCCCTGCAAAATCCCGCAACTTTGTGCTCGTGACTCTCTCGGGCTTGAATGACAACGTTTCCCTTGCCGCGGCTGACGCCTCGTTCTCGGAGCTCTCCGACTTCCACGAGGCCTTCTCCGACTCGGTCGAGGAGGGCGGCTTCGCTGCCGCCCCCACTGATCGGCACGACGCCGCCGCAGTTGAGAAGCTCATCACCGACAACATCCCGTTGGTCGGCCACCTGGTCCGCGAGACGCTCAGCCGGGTCCCGTCGCACGTGAACCGCGACGACCTGGTCTCCGCCGGCCTCACCGCCCTCGTCCAGGCCGGCCAGGCCTACGACCCGGCGCGCGGTGTCCCCTTCTCCCGCTATGCCGCCACGCGCATCCGCGGCGCGCTCCTCGACGAGCTCCGCTCCGTCGACTGGGCCTCGCGGTCGGTTCGGCGTCGTGCCCGCGACCTCGACGAGACCCGCGCCCGCCTCGCGACGACGCTCGGCCGGACCGCGACCAACGCCGAGGTCGCCTCGGCGCTCGGCGTCCCGCTGGACGAGGTCGTCGCCAACGACAGCGACGTGGCCCGCGCCTCCGTCCTCTCCCTCCAGGCCGCCCGCGAGGGTGCGCTCGACGACCTGCTGGTCAGCAACGAGCCCGACCCCAGCGCGCAGATCCTGCACCGCGAGCAGCTCGGCTACATGCTGGCCGCCGTCGACGAGCTGCCGGAGCGCCTGCGCCTCGTCGTCCGCGAGTACTTCCTCAACGAGCGTCCCATGGCGGAGATCGCCGCCGAGCTGGGCGTGACCGAGTCCCGCGTCTCCCAGCTGCGCGCCGAGGCCATGGTGCTGCTCCGCGACGCCGTGAACCGCGCGTTCGACCCCGACCAGGTGGCCGCGCACGCCCGCCCGGGCGGCGCCGCCGACCGCCGTCGCGAGTGCTACTTCGCCAACGTGGCCGCGCGCCACGCGACCCTCACGCGGGGCGGGCCGGTCCGACGCGTCTTCGACGTGACGGCGTAGGACCCGGGCGAGAAACCCTTCTCGATTTTTCGCATCGGAATCCCTCAAGTCAGTCTCGGCAGCGCCGACAGTTGGGCCAGAGAGCCCACGGATGGGTTCCGGAAATAGACCTGATTCCAAGGAGGGAACCACCATGGGTCTGCGCATCAACCAGAACATCGACGCCTTCAACAGCTACCGCAACCTGTCGGTCACGCAGGGCCAGATGTCCAAGTCGCTGGAGAAGCTGTCCAGCGGTTACCGCATCAACCGGGCCGCCGACGACGCGGCCGGTCTCGCCATCTCCGAGGGCCTGCGCTCGCAGGTCGGCGGCCTGAAGGTTGCGGTTCGCAACGCTCAGGACGGCATCTCGGTCGTGCAGACCGCGGAAGGTGCTCTCACCGAGGTTCACTCGATCCTGCAGCGCATGCGCGACCTGTCGGTGCAGGCTGGCAACGACACCAACAGCGCCCAGGCCCGCGCGGCCATCGGCACCGAGGTCTCGCAGCTCCAGGGTGAGCTCACCCGTATCGCCGGGTCCACGAACTTCAACGGGACCAAGCTCCTCGACGGCACCGCGGGCACGAAGGACTTCCAGGTGGGCGCCGGCTCGGCCTCCGCCGACAACGTGATCTCCTTCAACTTCAACACCGCCGACGTCTCCGCGGTTGCGACCGCGCTCGCCAGCGGCAACGGCAACGCCTACGACGTGGTCACCCCGACCGCCGTCACGGGCAACTGGGCCTTCTCCACCACCGGTGTCGTCTCGTCTGTCACCGTCGCCATGGGTGCTGCTGGTTCGCTCACCAGCGTCCAGGACGTGGCCGACAAGCTCAACGGCGACTCCGCGTTCGCAGCCAACTTCAAGGCGAACGTGAACGACTCCAACCAGCTGGTCGTCGAGGCGACCAACGGCGGCACCCTGGCCACGACGGCCCCGGGCACCGGCGGCGCTGCTGGTACGGCGGTGGCGGGTGGCGTCTCGTTCTCCAGCGCTGCGAACGCTCGCGCTGCCCTGAGCACGATCGACACCCAGATCCAGTACATCTCGACGGCGCGCGCGAACCTCGGTGCGGTCCAGAACCGGTTCGAGCACACCATCAACAACCTCAACGTCGCGGTCGAGAACCTGTCCGCGTCTGAGAGCCGCATCCGCGACACCGACATGGCTTCGGAGATGATGGAGTTCACCCGCAGCCAGATCCTGTCGCAGGCCGGCACCGCGATGCTCGCGCAGGCCAACCAGGCCCCGCAGAGCGTGCTGTCCCTGCTGCGCGGCTGAGCAAGACCCGCTGAACCGACCGGCGCCTAGTGCGCCGGGGCCGGAGCTGCCGACGCAGGCCTGGTTCAGCACCCGGTCGGTCGGGTGGGCGCCACGATGGCGCGAGGCGTCCACCCGACCGGTCACACCCCACCGCGGTCGGCACCCACCACCGAGCCGAGGTCGCCGAGGAGGACGAGATGGCAGCCACCAGCAGCGTCAGCGGGCTGGTCAGCGGACTCGACACCTCGTCGCTCGTCGAGCAGCTCATGTCGCTCGAGGCGGCCCCCCAGACCCGGCTCAAGACGCGCCTCACCACCGAGAAGTCGCAGCTGTCCAGCCTCCAGGCGCTGAACACGCAGATCGCCGCCCTGGCCACCAAGGCCACGGAGCTGGCGAAGGCCTCCTCCTGGACCGTCTACGCGGTCTCCAGCTCACTCACCGGGGTCACCGGCACCGCGAGCACCGGAGCCTCCCAGGGCTCCGTGTCGGTTCGCGTCGACGCCGTGGCCGCCGCGCACAAGCTGACCTACACCAACACCGCCGCCGGCACCGACACCGTGGTCACCAACGGCACCGACGTGAAGCTGACCGTCGGCTCGACCACCACCACGATCTCGACCGACGGCACGCTCGACGGGCTGGTCTCCGCCCTCAACGCCTCCGGCAAGGGCGTCTATGCCACCACCGTCAAGCTCGACGACGGCAGCTTCCGGCTCAGCGTGCAGGCGACCGCCACCGGCGCGGCCGGCTCGTTCACCCTGACCGACAGCACCGGCGCGGCCCTGCTCGGCGGCGCCACCGTGGTCCAGGGCGCCGACGCCGCGGTCACCATCGGCGCCGACACGGTGCACTCCTCGACCAACACGTTCTCCGGGGTCATGACCGGCCTCGACTTCACGGTGTCGTCCGCCGCCGTCGGGCAGACGGCGACGCTGACCGTGAGCAGCGACAGCTCGACGGCGAACACCAAGGTCAAGGCCTTCGTCGACGCGGTCAACGGGGTGCTCTCCCAGATCGACTCCCTCACGGCCTACAACTCGACCACCAACACGTCGGGAACCCTCGCCGGCGAGAGCGTCCTGCGCGAGGTGCGCAGCAACCTGGTCAACGCGGTCTACCCCAATGACGGCAGCAGCCTGGCCGACATCGGCCTGCAGACGGACAAGTACGGCAAGCTCGTCTTCGACAGCGACAAGTTCGCGGCGGCGCTCAAGGCCAGCCCCGACGGCGTCGCTGCGCGGTTCACCGCCGCCGGCACGGCGGGCTACGCCAACCGGGTCAAGACCGTCGCGAACGGCGCGAGCGACTCCACGACCGGCACGCTCACCGCCTCGGTCACGGGCCACAACTCGTCGATCACGAGGCTGCAGAAGAACATCGACGACTGGACCGACCGGCTCGACCTGCGTCGCACGTCCCTCACCCGGCAGTTCACGGCCATGGAGACGGCGCTGTCCAACCTCCAGTCCCAGGGGAACTGGCTCTCCAGCCAGATCTCGGCACTCAGCAGCAGCAGCAGCAGCGGCTAGGGAAGGACTCCGACATGACACCGCCCAACACCGCCGCCCGCGCCGCCTACCTGGACGCGTCCGTGGCCACGGCCAGCCCCGCCAAGCTGCTGGTCATGCTGTGCGACCGCCTGGTCCGTGACATCAGCACGGCCGTCGAGGCCCAGAAGACCGACGACCACCCGGCCGCCCACCCCCACCTGCTGCACGCCCAGGAGATCGTCCTGGAGCTGCGGGCCAGCCTGCGCCCCGACCTGTGGGCCGGAGCGGCCAACCTCGACGCCATCTACGAGTTCCTCTACAGCCGCCTCGTGCACGCCAACGTCCACCGCGACGTCGACGCCTCCGGTGAGTGCCTGGGGCTGGCCACCCGCATCGCGGACACCTGGCGCGAGGCCGCCCTGCAGTCCGTGGCGGCGTCATGACGACACCGCAGCACGACGTGGACGCCTGGCGCGAGATCCTGCACCGCCTCGAGACCGACGTCGCCCGCAGCGAGGTCGTGCTCGACCGCGGGGAGTTCGCCACGGGCACGATGCCCGCGGAGATCGCCGACGGCCGCTGGACGCCTCCGGCCGGCGCTCCCCCGCTGCCCGCCGAGCTGCTGCCGCAGGCGCAGGCCCTCGTCGCCCGTCTCGGGCGCCTCGAGGCCACGCTGGCCGCGGCCCTCAGCGAGACCATGGAGCGGCGCCGCTCGCTCAGCCCGCGTGCGGCCGCGACCCACGCGCCGGCCACGCCGGCCTACCTCGACGTCACCGCCTGACGGCTCGACGCCCGCCCCTCGCCGAGGTGGGTGGTCTCCTTCAGACCAACCACCACGGCGAGGGGTGGGCGCGGCTAGAGCCACCGGGTGGCGGGCGCACGGATCCGTCACAACTCACACCGCTCCAGCACTTCAGCAGGCCGCCGTCCGACCGATGAGGAAGGCGTGCCTCCCGCACACCCCCGTCCTCTCCCGCGCCCGCGGCCCGGCACCCTGCCCGGCCGGCGCCTGACCCACCCTCGGTCTGCGATCGAGGGGATACGGTGACCCACGTGACCACTCACCTGCCCGCCCCGATGCAGATCCGCGAGCTGATCGGCGACCTGCTGGATCGTGAGATCACGCTCGGCCCGACGTCCCCGTTCGCGCCGTCCCAGTTCAACCCGGCGACGATCGCGGTCTACACCGACGACTCCTTGATCATCAAGGCCCTCGTCATGATCGACCTCCCGCTGTCGGCGGCCATCGGCGCCGCCCTGGGCTTGATGCCCGCGAGCGCCGCGCTGGCGGTGATCGAGGAGGGCAAGGTCAACGACGCGATCCGCGAGAACCTCGCCGAGGTGCTCAACATCGCGCTCTCGCTCTTCAACGTCGACCACTCGCCGCACCTGAAGCTCTACCAGGTGCACGCCGCCGGCGACGCGATGCCGCCCAACATCCAGTCGCACGCGCTCACGCTCGGCCGCCGCGAGGACCTCAAGATCGACGTCCAGGGCTACCCCAGCGGCCGCTTCTCCATCGTCCTGGTCTAGCCCGACCACCCCCGAGGAGATCTCGAAGGCAAAGACTTCGAGAATCCCTCAGCCGGGTCGGTGTGCGGCCGACCAGTGGGGACGAGCACGGATTGCTCGAACCCGTTGCCGAGGGACCGGCAGCCACAACAGACTCCGCTCGGGAGGCGTCCGTGTCCCTCAACCCCGTCGACTCCGTCGGGCTGGTGCTGAGCGCCGCCCTCGACGGTGTCGCCTACCGGCAGCGGGTCATCGCGGACAACATCGCGAACGTCGACACCCCCAACTTCCGGGCGAGCTCCGTGGACTTCGAGTCCTCGCTCAAGGCCGCGATCGCCGACGGCGACCTCAGCGGCGGCAACCTCTCGGTCAGCGCCACCCCCACCCAGACCCCCGTGGGCGCCAACGGCAACAACGTCGACCTGCGCCACGAGACGATGGCCGCGGTCCAGTCCCAGTTCACCTACCAGGTGCTCTCGCGCGCGGTGAACGACCGCTTCAACCTGGTCAAGTTCGCGGTCGGCGGTCAGTGATGGGCGCCTTCGACATGCTGCGGATCGCAGGCTCCTCGCTGGGCGCGCACCAGACCTGGCTCGACTCGCTCGCCGCGAACATCGCCAACATCAACACCATCCGGAGCACCAGCGGCCCGGCCTACCAGGCGACCACCCCGATCGTCGGCAGCCGCACGGACGGCGGCGTCGCCGTCGTCGGGATCGCGCAGAGCGACCCCGTGGGACGCCTCGTCTACGACCCCACCCACCCGCTCGCCGACGCGCAGGGCTATGTGCGCGCGCCGGAGGTCGACATGGCCAGCCAGATGAGCCAGCTGATCATGGCGCAGCGCGGGTTCCAGGCCTCGGTCCAGGTGACCAAGGACGCGCAGGACACCTACCAGTCGGCACTGCAGATCGGACGTGCGTGATGAGCGTCAGCGGCATCGAGGGCGTGGGCTTCACGCCGTACGTCGCCCGGACCGTCGCCCCCACCGGACCCACCGGCCCGAGCGCCACGGCCGCCGCGAAGACGGCCGACGGCCAGAGCTTCGGCGACCTGATGGTCCAGGGCATCGACCACCTCGAGGGCGTCCAGGACCGGGCCGACCAGCTCTCGGTCCAGGCCGCCACCGGTGACCTGAACGCGATCCACGACTACACGATCGCGGCCACCGAGGCCTCGGTCACCACCCAGCTCACCGTCGCGATGCGCAACAAGGCCGTCGAGGCGTTCACCGAGATCATGCGGATGCCGATCTGATGAAGGAACGAGTCACCACCACCATCACGCGGTACCAGAAGACCTTCACGGGCTTCACCGCCGGCCAGAAGGTCGTCGCGATCGTGGGCACCGGCGCGCTGCTGCTGGCCGCCTTCATGGTCTTCAAGTGGGCCACCGCCCCCAACTACGCGCCGCTCTTCTCCAACCTGTCGGCCAAGGACGCCTCGGCGATCGTGGACCAGCTCGACAGCGAGGGTGTGCAGTACGAGATCTCCGGCAACGGCGGCACGATCATGGTGCCGCAGGACCAGGTCTATGCGACCCGCATCCAGCTGAGCGGCGACGGCCTCCCGTCCTCCTCCGACTCCGGCTACTCCCTGCTGGACAACCAGAGCCTCTCCACCAGCGAGTTCCAGGAGCAGACCGACTTCAAGCGGGCGATGGAGGGCGAGCTCTCGTCCACCGTCGAGGCCCTCGACGACGTCAACACCGCCGTCGTGCACCTGGCGCTCCCGGCCAAGCAGGTCTTCTCCGACCAGCAGGACCCGCCGACCGCCTCGGTCCTGGTCGACACGCCGGCCGGCACCACGCTGTCCCCCGAGGAGGTGCAGGCGGTCGTGCACCTGGTCGCCTCCAGCATCGACGGCATGAGCCCGGACGACGTCACGGTCGCCGACTCCGCCGGCAACGTCCTCACCCCCGACAGCAGCGAGTCCGGGATCGCCGGGAGCCGTTCCGAGCAGATCGACGACTACCAGTCCACGATGCAGTCCCGGATCCAGGCACAGCTCGACAAGGTCGTGGGTCCCGGCAACTCCTCGGTCACCGTCACCGCCGACCTCGACTTCGACAAGGCCACCACGCGCACCACGAAGTACTCCTACAACGAGAAGAACCCACCGCTCTCGGAGTCACAGACCGAGGAGAAGTACACCGGCCCCAACGGCGCCGGCGTGGGCGGGGTGCTCGGCCCCGACGGCCAGATGGACACCACGACGACGACGTCGGGCGGTCAGTCGAAGTACTCCAAGAAGACCGACACGTCCGACAACGCCATCGACTCGATCATCGAGGACCGCGAGGCCGCCCCGGGCTCGGTCAAGTCCCTCCACATCGGCGTCGCCCTCGACTCCCAGTCGACCCAGGTCCCACCGGACGTGATCCAGCAGCTCATCAGCGACTCGGTCGGCATCCAGCCCAAGCGCGGCGACACCGTGATGGTCAGCAGCATGCCCTTCGACCGCACCGCGCAGACGACGGCCGCCAAGGAGCTGGCCGCCGCCGACGCCGCCGCCAAGAAGGCCGAGTCGTTCAAGATGTACCGCAACATCGGCATCGGCGTCGTGCTCGCGCTCATCCTGCTGGTGATGTGGCTCAAGGGCCGCAAGAAGGCCAAGGCACGCGAGGCCGCCACGACCTACGTCGTCGAGCAGCTGCGCGAGGAGGCGGCCTCCCGCACCTCGGTCATCGAGCCCAACCCGGCGATGCTCGCCCTGGAGCAGCAGCAGGCCAACCACGACGAGATGCGTGACGAGCTGGCCGCCCTCGTGGAGCGGCAGCCCGAGGACGTCGCCAACCTGCTGCGCGGCTGGCTGGTGGACCGCTCGTGAGCACCGCGACCGTCACCGGCATGGGTGTCCGCAAGGCGGCCATCCTGCTGATCCAGCTCGGCAAGGAGCGGGCCGCCCACGTGCTCGCCCACCTCTCCGAGAACGAGGTCGAGGCCGTGTCGGCCGAGGTCGCCCGCCTCGAGTCGATCAGCCCCTCGGAGAACGAGAGCGTCCTCACCGAGTTCCGCGACCTGCTGATGGCCCGCGCCCACATCAACCAGGGTGGTCTCGGCTTCGCCAAGAACCTGCTCGAGCAGTCGCTCGGCTCCGAGCGCGCCAGCGAGATCATGGAGCGCCTCAACGCGGCGGCCGTGCAGATGCCGTTCCGGTTCCTCCACCGTGCCGACCCGGCCCAGCTGCGCTCCTTCATCGCCGGCGAGCACCCCCAGGTCATCGCCCTCGTGCTGGCCCACATGACGCCGGACAAGGCGTCCCTGCTCCTCGGCGGGCTGCCGTCGGACCTGCAGGCCCAGGTCGCGCACCGCATCGCGGTCATGGACCGCACCTCTCCCGAGATCGTCCGCGTCGTCGAGTCGACGCTCGAGCGCAAGCTCTCCTCGATGCTCCAGCCCAGCGACCTGTCGCGGGTCGGCGGCCTGGACCCGCTGGTCAACATCATCAACCGCTCCGACCGCTCCACCGAGCGCCAGATCGTCGAGGGCCTCGAGGCGCTCGACGCCGCGCTGGCCGAAGAGGTCAAGAGCCGGATGTTCATGTTCGAGGACATCGTCTCGATCGACGACCGCTCCGTGCAGCTGGTGCTGCGCAGCGTCGACACCGGGGCTCTCGCGCTGGCGCTCAAGGGCGTCCCCGACGCCGTCCGCGACAAGATCACCTCCAACCTGTCGGCCCGCGCGGCCGAGAACCTCATCGAGGAGGTCGAGCTGCTCGGCACCGTCCGGCTCACCCAGGTCGAGGAGGCCCAGCAGGGCATCATCCGCACGATCCGCCAGCTCGAGGAGCAGGGCCAGATCATGATCCGCCGGGGTGGGGACGATGAGTTCGTCGAGTAGGCCCGCCACCGGGTCCGTCATCCGCGAGGAGGTCGCGTCCTCCGCCCAGCCGATCGCGCAGCGCGAGCTGCGCCGCGGCGACTGGACGCGGTACGGCGACGAGCGCGTGCTGGGCGACGCCACCACCGAGCACACCCTGGGCAGGCTGGCCGACAGCGTGCGCGCCGCCGCCCAGGCGCAGGGCTACTCCACCGGCTGGGCCGAGGGCCGCCGCAAGGCCGAGGCCGAGGCGCGGGTCGTCGCGGCCAGGACCGCCGAGGAGATCGCCGCCGTCGAGCAGCGTCGCGAGGCCGAGCACCGTGCCGCCGTCGCGGCGTGGGAGCTCGCCGCCCAGCGGCTGCACGACGCGGTCGAGACCGCCCGGGCCACCATCCTGGAGCAGGCCACCGACCTCGCCTACGAGATCGTCCGCGAGCTGCTCGGACGCGAGCTCGGCGACGACACCGCCGCCACCGAGCAGGCCACCCGCCGGGTCCTCTCGTCGATGCCCGCCACCGACGAGGTCGTCGCCGTGCACCTCCCGCCGGCCGCCGTCTCGGCCCCGGCCGCCCGCTCGCTCGTCGAGCTCGGGGTGCGGCTGGTCGCCGACACCACCCTCGGCCCGGCCGACGCCTTCATCGAGACCTCCGACCGGATCGTCGACCTCCGCCTCAGCTCCGCCCTCGGCCGGGTCCGCGAGGTCCTCTCATGAGCGTCATCACCGCCGACGTGCGGCAGCGGGCCACCCTCGCCGCCGCCCCGCTCGTCCTCGGCCGCGTCGCCGAGCTCGTCGGCCTGCACCTGCGGGTCACCGGCCTGCCGGCCGCCGTCGGCGACCTGCTCGAGGTGGACGCCCCCGAGCCCGTGCTCGTCGAGGTCGCCGCCTGCGGCGCCCAGGGCCTCATCTGCCTGCCGCTCGGCGTCA
>JAXLSP010000014.1:0-32485 GCA_046330515.1 Nocardioidaceae bacterium
GTGGGCTCGGGCGCCGAGGATCTGGTCCTCCCCGATCGCCGACAGTGCCTCGGTGAAGTCTCTGAGAGCCTCCGTGGAGTTCCCCGCGCGAGCCATCAGCAGCCCCCGCTGGCTGCGTGCGATGCCGCGGGTCCGCCGGCTCAGCCGAGGTCTCGACAACACCGCGTCCAGGCGAGCGACCGCACCGGGGAGGTCCCCGGTCTCACTGTCCAGGTAGGCGGTGCTGACCTCGATCAGCGCGTTCAGGTCGAGGTCGTCGGCCACCCCGGCGGCCTGGGTCAGGTAGCGCCGAGCCGTCCCCAGGCGACCCGCGTTGCTCGCGGCGACGCCGCGGTCATAGAGCTCACGAGCCGACAGCACCCCTCAATTCTTGCTGCTTGATGCCTGTCAGCTCCACCAGGGCGTTCCAGGCGCGTCGCTTGGCGCTCGTCGAGCTCTCGCTGGGTGGGCGGGGCGTGAGCTGCTCCCCGATGCGATGGGCGAGCCTCCCGGCGAACAACGGAGCCGCGAAGGACGTCCCGCTCCAGACCGCGAAACCCCCCGTGTAGTTGTCCGGGTCGATGGCTTCACGCTCACGTTGGTAGGCCGTGGTGCGCGCCGTCGGCAGCAGCCCGCCCTCGAAGTCGATCGGCAGCGTGCTGAGCACCGAGGCGCCGTAGTCATAGACCCGAACCCAGGGGCCTGCGTTCGAGAACAACGCATCCGTCTTGCCGCTGGGGTTGAGGGCACCCACCGACACGATCGGGATGGAGGCCGGATCCGGCTTCACGGGGCCGTTGCCGTCCAGCCAGGGTCCGAACGCTGCGGGGAACATCGGCCGCGCCGTGGCGTCGTTGCCGGCCGAGCAGACGACCGTGGTGCCGGCCGCCCCGAACCGTCGCATGATCTCCGAGACCGTCGGGTCGACGAGCTCGTCCTCGGGCGTCTCGTGGTAGTAGCCCAGGGACAGGCTCAGGACGTCGATGACCTGACCCGTTGCGGGGTCGGCGGCGTGGCGTTCCACCAGCGTCAGGATGTCGTTGAGCGCCTTGATGAGCGCCGACTCGCGGATCGGCCCTGCTGAGTCGACCACGCGCCAGGCAATGATGTCGGCGTCCGGGCAGGACTGGTGGACCAGCCCACAGATGAAGGTCCCGTGCCCGGAGTAGGGGTCGATGCTCCCGTCCAGCGGGCCGACCTGGTCGGGGTAAATCTCCGGGTTGGTGCGGCCGTCGGAGTAGCCGATCGGCTGGCCGTCGAGGAGCACGTCCTTGCGCACGACCTTGTCGAGCCACGGGTGCTCGCCGCATCCCGTGTCCACCACCGCCACGACGGGTCGGCGACCCTTGATCTCCTTGTCGTCGCGCCGATGCGGCCTTGCCCCCACATAGGCAACGGGCTGACGCCCGCCGCTGCCCGGGAACATGTAGGAGACGATCGGCATGTCGGCGGGGTTCGGAGACCACATCCCCGGGTTCGGAGACCACATGCCGGGGTTCGGAGACCACATGCCGGGCCGGATGAACACGACGTGGTCCAGGCTGACACCGCGCATCTCGTCGATCCCGAAGCGAGCGCGGGCCTGCTGGAGCAGCACCCAGCCGTCCGGTGCCTGCACCGCCTTGTCGTTGCCCTCGGCCACCGCCAGCGTCACGCCGGTCACGCCCACCGTCGACCCAGCCTGGGAGCGCACCCGGTTGGCCGACGCGCGGCGTGCCTTCCTCGGCTCGGGCACCGGCCCGTTGTCGTCGGGTGTGACCGTCCAGCCCAGCTCGGCGGCGACCTCGACGATGTGGGCGAACAGCGTCCCCACGTCGAACAGGGTCGAGATGATGAGGCGCGGACCGACATAGACGGTCGAGAACGGCTTCACGCCCGGAATGGTGAGGGCCGTCGCCGGGTCCAGGATCCGGCCCTCGGACTGCTCCAGCACCGTCTTGGGCGGCGGCGTCGGGTCGCGCCAGAGCGAGGTGTCCTGACCGGGCGTGGGCGTCTTGGACGTGTACTCGGACATGTGAACCTCGCGGGTCGGGGGCGTGGACGGGGTCAGGCGGTCAGATCTCGAACGCAGGGGTGGCGAACGGCTTGGCGTCGGGGTCGGCGGGCGTGAGCCAGAGCCGGTAGAGCCCGGGCGGGAGCTGGGCGAACTCGAAGCGGCCGCGGTCGTCGACGTCGGTGTCGAAGGACTGGCCCTCGCCGGGGCCGTCGATGCGGGTGGCGCGCACCGAGATGTGCGCCGGCGGGACGACCCACCCGTCGAGCCGCGACGTGTCGCCGTTGCCGCCGCCGGCGCGGACCAGGAGGTCGAGGTTGTCGCCGCCGAAGCGCAGCGTGTAGGCCGTCGCGGCGGACCGGGCGCCGGCCAGCTCGGTCGACCGCTCGACGAGGAGCATCAGCTCGTAGTCGAGGTCGGTGCTCGACAGCGCGACCTCGGCCGCGGCCAGCACCTGCATGCGCTCCACGAGGCCCTGCGGCATGGGGTCGCGCTCGGACCACATCTGCTCGAGGTCGTCGAAGATCTCGTCCCTGGTCATCTTCCCGTCTCCTCTTCGTAGGCGCCCTCACCGAGAGCGGCGCGCAGCTTGGCCAGGCAGCGGCTTCGGGTGGGGCCGATGCTGCCGATGGGCATGTTCAGGGTCTCGGCCACGGCCTTGTAGTCGGGCCGGTGCTCGAAGGCGACGATCCGCAGCAGCCGCTGGCAGCGCTCGTTGAGCGTGCCGACGGCCAGCCACAGCCGGTCGGACTGGTCGTGCTCGACGGCCGCGGACTCCGCGGAGCGCTGCGTCGGCAGGACCACCTCGAACTCGCTGTCGTCCATCGGCGTGGCCTTCGCGTTGCGCTGCGCGACCCGCCACGCCTCACGACGTGCCGTGACCGTCAGCCAGCCGCCGACGGCCTGCGCGTCCTCGATGCTGTCGCGACGCCGTACGAGCGCCAGCCAGGTCGTCTGGATGACGTCCTCGGCCGACTCCGGGGGCAGACGGTAGGCGCGGACCACGTGCCACAGCACGGGCGTCATCACGCGCACCAGGTCGTCGAGCCCGCCGGTGTCGCCGTCGAGCCAGCGCCGGAAGCACGCCGAGGCCTCCGACCACACCTGGCCGGACCTGTCCCGCGAACCTGCTTGTCCCACGAAGCTCTCCCGCACCGACGTAGCGGTTGTCGAGGTCGTCACAACCCTCAGGAACGGTCCACCCCGAGCGTGATACGTGACCCACCCCACGTTTTCATTGACGGGTGTCGGGACCACTCTGCCGAACTCGTCGGCACATGGCGACAACTTTCTGCCCACGATCTGCATCTCCCCCACGAAGCCGGGCGATTTTCCGTATCGTGGTTCGGGATCTCCCCGCTCGGTTTCGACACCCGTCACGCGGGGTAGGACGACGGCAGGGGTTCGAACGGTGCGGGGGACCGCTCGAATCCCTGTCGCACGTCCGGTCCGGGTAGCCTCGCCTCCTGTGACCCTGACCGTCCGGCCCATCTCGGCCGCCCAGCATCTCGAGGCCATCCGGGCCCGGCGGTCGGCCAGCTTCCTGCAGACGCCGGCCTGGGGCGCGGTCAAGTCCGAGTGGCGCAGCGAGTCGGTCGGCTGGTTCGACTCCGCGGACCCCGACGCCGCCCCGGTGGGCGTCGCGCTCGTGCTCTACCGCCAGGTGCCTCGGCTCAAGCGCTACCTCGCCTACCTGCCCGAGGGGCCGGTCATCGACTGGGACACCGACGACCTGGCCGCCTGGCTCGACCCGCTCACCGCGCACCTCCGCGCGCAGCGGGCCTTCGGTGTCCGGATGGGTCCCCCGGTCGTCACCAGGCGCTGGTCCGCCGCGCAGGTCAAGGAGGGCATCGCGTCGGCCGACGTACGACGCCTCGGCGACCTGCCGCCCGTGGAGCGCTCCCGCTCCGGGGCGGCCGTGGTCTCGCAGCTGACCGAGCTCGGCTGGCAGCCGCAGCTGGCGGAGGGCGGTTTCGCGGCCGGTCAGCCGCAGTTCAACTTCTGGGTCCCGCTGGCCCACCCCGACGGCACCCCGTGCTCCGAGGCCGAGGTGCTCGCGGGGATGAACCAGCTGTGGCGACGCAACATCAAGAAGGCCGACAAGTCCGGTGTCGTCGTGACCACCGGCAGCCGCGACGACCTGCCGGCGTTCCACGCGCTCTATGTGCACACCGCCGAGCGCGACCACTTCACCCCGCGGCCGCTGCGCTACTTCGAGACGATGCACGACGCGCTCGCGGCCGAGGAGCCCGACCGGATCACCCTGCACCTCGCCCACCACGAGGGCGACCTCGTCGCGGCCACGATCGCGATCCGGGTCGGCGCCCACGCGTGGTACTCCTACGGCGCGTCCTCCACCGAGAAGCGTGAGGTGCGCGGATCCAACGCCGTCCAGTGGGCGATGATCCGCGCCGCGCTGGCGGCCGGGGCGGAGGTCTACGACCTGCGCGGCATCACCGACACCCTCGACGCCGACGACCCGCACGTCGGGCTGATCCAGTTCAAGGTCGGCACCGGCGGCCAGGCCGTGGAGTACGCCGGCGAGTGGGACCTGCCGCTCAACCGGGTCCTCTACCGCGGGTTCGAGCTCTACATGAGGCGGCGCGGATGAGCCTGACCCTGACGATCGACGGGGAGCGGTGGCGTCGCCACCTCCTCGCGGTCGCCGCCGACAACCCGGGCCTGGTCCCCGTCGCCAAGGGCAACGGCTACGGCGTGACCATCGGCCGCCTGGCCCGCCGGTCCCAGTGGCTGGCCGAGCGCGGCCTCGGGGTCGACACGCTCGCGGTCGGCACCTACGACGAGCTGCCGCAGGCCGCCACCCGCTTCGACGGGTCGCTGCTGGTGCTCACGCCCTGGCGGCCCTTCGGGGCGGCGCTCGAGCTCGACACCACGCTCGCGGAGCGGGTCGTCCACACGGTCGGCCGGCTCGAGGACCTGCAGGCCCTGCTCGAGAGGGACCCGCGCGCCCGCTATGTGCTCGAGGAGGTCACCTCGATGCTGCGCCACGGGCTGTCCCCGCGCGAGCTGCGGGCCGCCGCGGCCTGGCTCGGCGAGCGGCCGGCCTCCGCACGCGGCCGGCTCGAGGGGGTCGCCTTCCACCTCCCGCTGGCCCGCGGCGCGCACGAGTCGGAGATGCACCGCCTGCTCAACGACGTGGTGGCGGCCGGCCTCGACACCTCGGTGATCTGGGTCAGCCACCTGACCGCCGCCGAGCTCAAGCGGCTGCGCGCGTCGTACGGCGACTTCACGTTCCGCCCGCGCGTCGGCACCGACCTGTGGCTGGGCGACCGGGGCGCGCTCACCGTCTCGGCGACCGTGCTCGACGTCCACGAGGTCGAGCGGGGCGACGCCTTCGGCTACCGGCAGCGGACCGTGCCCAAGGCGGGGCACATCCTGGTCGTCAGTGGCGGCACCGCCCACGGCATCGGCCTGGCGGCGCCGACCGGTGACTCGTCGGTGAAGGCGAGGGCCGCGGCCCTCGCCCGCGGCGGCCTCGACGCGGCCGGCTTCGTGCGGTCGCCGTTCCACATCGACGGCAAGGCGAGGCTGTTCGCCGAGCCGCCGCACATGCAGGCCTCGATGCTCTTCCTCCCGGCGGGGCCGCGCGTGCCGGCCGTCGGCGACGAGATCGAGGTGCGGGTCCGGTTCACGACCACGCTGTTCGACCGCATCGTCACGCGCTGACGGAGACGGCCTTCGTCTCCTCGCCCTCGACGGACGCGTCATCCACGGGGACGTCGTCGACCTCGCGCGGGACGGGGTCGCGCCAGGGGCGGCGGATGTCGCGGACGACCACGGCGACGAGGTAGAGCTCGGCGAGCACCCGCAGCAGGATCGCCATCCAGTAGAACCCGGCGTCGCCGCCCCCCGCGGGGGTGAGCCGGCCGTCGAGATACCACCAGACGGAGGCGAAGTAGAACACCTCGCCCGCGAACCAGACAAGCAGGTCGCGCCAGCGCGGCCGAGCCAGCACGGCGAGCGGCAGCAGCCACAGGACGTACTGCGGGGAGTAGACCTTGTTGACCAGCAGGAACCCGGTCACGATGAGGAACCCGAGCTGCGCGAACCGCGGCGTGCGCGGCGCGCCCAGGCCGAGGACGAGCACGCCGGCGCACCAGAGCACGAAGAACGCCCAGGACCACAGGTTGATGGTGTGCGCCGTGATCGCGATGTTCGTGGCCTGGGTGACCACCAGCCACACCGACCCGAGGTCGGCGCTGCGGCCGGCGTTGAAGCTCCAGAACACCTTCCACTGGGCGAGCCCGCCGAGCTCGCCCACCCCCGAGACGAGCGCCGGGAGCTGGACCACGCCCCAGGCGACCACGGCCGCGGCGACCGTGTTGGTGAGCGACACCCAGCGCCGCTGTCGCAGGCAGATCACCAGGATCCCCCCGAGCAGGAACAGCGGATAGAGCTTCGTGGCGGTGCCGAGCCCGATGAGGATCCCGGTCAGCAGGGAGCGGTCCCGCGACCACGCCCAGAGCGCGCCGGCCACGAGGACGACGGCGATCATGTCCCAGTTGACGATCCCGGACAGCGCCAGCGGTGGCGCGAGGGCGAAGCCGGCGGCGTCCCAGGGTCTCCCCGGGTTGACGCCGACCAGGAAGGCCGAGGTCGCGAGCGTCAGCAGCGCGAGGCCGAGCGCGTTGACGATGACGAAGATCCGCATCTCGCGCAGGATGTCGGGGTCGGCGGCGAGCGTGTCGGCCGGCTGGGAGTAGCGCGGCTCCAGGTCGGGCGAGCCCGCCACCCAGTGCGTCACCCAGGCCGTGCCGTAGGCCCAGTAGGCGATCCCGACGGGATACTCCATCACCTCGTAGCGGTCGCGGGTCTGCGCGTCGTCGCTGTAGGGCCAGCTCAGCTCGGCGAACCCCCGCCCGGTGTAGAGGTAGGGCAGGTCGGAGTAGCACATGCTCGAGTAGCGCACCTCGCCGTCCTGCCAGGACGTCTGGTAGCACTGGACCTTCTGCACCATACCCAGCGCGAAGGTCAGGGCGGTCAGGAGCAGGACCACCCGCATCGGCGTCCACCACGGGTGCCGCGTGGCGCGCTCACCGACGGGGCCGCCCACGCTCTCGCTGAGCGCGGTGACGACGGGGTCGTCGAGCGTGGGGTGCACGCGTGGGGCGGAGGGCACGGTCCCTTGCTACCAGAGTCGCCCGAGGGGCAAGGCGTGCGACGCCGCGCGGCTGCCGCCGGTCTTGCCCGCGCCGGCCTGGCCGCCCCCGGCGCCGCCTCCACCCGGGGCGGAGGACGTCGAGGGGGGCGGTGAGCTGCTCGGCGGCTCGCTGGAGCTCGGCGGCGGGCTGGAGCTCGGCGGGGCCGACGAGGACGGCGGAGCCGACGACGTGGGCGGGGCCGAGGTGGTGGGCTTCGGCTTCTTGGTGGGCTTCGGTGGCGGGACGTAGGGGTCGTGGCCGTCGGACGGCGCGTCACCGTCGAGGTTGGCCGCGGGCGGGAACTCCTCCACGGGCAGCCCGGCCATGTCGGTCGTCATGATCGAGGTCCAGGTGCGGGCGGGGTAGGAGCCGCCGAAGTACTCCGGCAGCCATCCGTCGAGCTGGTCGTCGCCGTCTCCGCGGACATACATCACGGCGGTCGAGAGCTGGGGGGTCGCGCCGACGAACCAGGCGGACGACACCTGGTCCTTGCTGTTGGTGGCGGTGCCCGTCTTGCCCGCGACCGGGCGGCCCAGCGCCGAGGCCGCCGTACCGGTGCCGTACTTGACGACCTGCTGCATCGCATAGGTCACGTCGGCGGCGACGTCGGGGTCGAGGACCTCCTTGGTCGGCGACTTGAACGTGAAGTCGTGGTCGCCGACCGTGTCGACGACCTTCTCGATCACGTGCACCTTAGCGCGCTGCCCGCCGGCGGCCAGCGTGGCGTAGGTGTTGGCCATGTTGATCGGGCTGACGCGGGCCCGGCCCAGCGTGATCAGGGTGTCGTCCGAGCTGAGGTCGGTGGTGTGGCTCGGGATGCCGGGGAACTTGCTGTTGGGCTCCGGCGGCGGGATGCCGAGCCGCTCGGCCATGTCGAAGATCGCCTGCGGCCCGTCGTCCATCCCCTCGGACATGTCGGCGAAGGCGGTGTTGACCGAGTCCTCCAGCGCCGTGACCGCGTTGATGTGCGACCCATAGCTGGTGTCCTGCTCGTTGCGGACCTGGAGGCCGTCGGGATACTCGTAGGGCGTGTTGCCGTCGAAGGTGTCCTTGAGCGAGAAGCCCTGCTCGATGGCCGCGGCGAGGGTCACCGGCTTCATCGTCGAGCCCACCATGCCGCCGGCGACGGCCCAGTTGATCTGCGACCGCAGGTAGTCCTGTCCTGCATAGAAGCCGCGCAGGGCGCCGGTGCCGGGCTCCACGCTGGCGGCCGCGATGTGGAGGTTCTTGTCGCTGAAGCCGTCGGGCCGCTGGGCCATCACGCCGGCCTTGGCCGCGTCCATGGCCTCCTTCGTGAAGGTGGTCGTGACGCGCAGCCCGCCGCCGTCGATCTCCTCGTCGCGGTAGCCCAGCGCGTGGAGCTCGTTGCGGACCAGGGTGAGCAGGTGGCCGGTCTGCCCGGCATAGCGGTCGGTGACCTCGATCTCGGGGAACTTCGGCAGCTGCTTCATGACCTTGTCGGCCCGCTCCTGCGAGATGTTCCCCGTCGAGGCCATGCCCTGGATGACGTACTGGTAGCGGCCCTTGAGGGCGGAGCGCGCGTCCTTGCCGTTGGCGGGGTCGAGGTCGGTCGGGTCGTTGAGCACGCTGGCGAGCACCGCGCTCTCCTGGAGCGTCAGCGCCTTGGCCGGCTTCTTGAAGTAGGCCAGTGCGGCGGCCTGGACGCCGTACGCGCCGCGACCGAAGTAGATGGTGTTGAGGTAGTCCTCGAGGATGTGCTCCTTGCTCATCTCGCGCTGGAGCTTGAGCGAGAGGATCGCCTCCTTGACCTTGCGCTGGACGCTGCGCTCGTTGGTCAGGTAGAGGATCTTGACGTACTGCTGGGTGATCGTCGACGCGCCCTGCACCGAGCCGCCCTTGGCGTTGTTGAACGCGGCGCGCAGGATGCCCTTGGGGTCGATGCCCTTGTTGGTCCAGAAGGTGCGGTCCTCGGCCGAGACCACCGCGTCCTGGAGGTGCTGCGGCATGTCGTCGATCGAGATCGACTCGCGGTTCTGGGTGGCGAAGGAGCCGATCTGGGTCTTGCCGTCGGAGTAGTAGACCCGGGTGGTCTGGGTCTGGAAGTCCTTGTTGGGGTCCGGGATCGCCGTGGTGTTGTAGAGGTAGACGAAGCCGCCGACGCCGATGAGCGCACCGACCAGGCCGACGATGAGCAGCCACTTGAGCGTGGTCATCAGCCGCCGCTTGGCGGCGGACCTGGTCTTGGTCGCGGGCCGCGGCGGCTGCTTGGCCGCGGGCCCGGGGGCCTTTCGGGTGGTGCTCACGTGGGGGCTCCGCTGGTCGACGCTGGGGACCTCACGAGGGTACGGCCCCGCCGCTGGCCGTCCCAATCGACTCAGGCAGTTCTCAGCCTGTAGCGGCGCGATGTGACGACCGAACAGGTCGACTTGTCAGGTCGTGCGGATATATCGCTACGATAGGTCGCGTGGCACGTCGTGCGGAGACCATCGAGCTGGCAGTCCTCGGACTGCTGCACGAGGGCCCCATGCACGGCTACGAGCTGCGCAAGCGGCTCAACCTCATGCTCGGGTGGGGACGGGTGCTGTCCTACGGGTCGCTCTACCCCACGCTGAAGATGATGCTGCGCACCGGCTTCATCGAGGAGTCCCCGTCGGCGCCGGCCGCCATCACCCGGCGCCCGCGCATCGTCTACGCCGTCACCGACGCCGGGCACCGCGAGTTCGAGCGGCTGATGTCCGAGGTCGGTCCCACCGCGTGGGAGGACGACAACTTCGACATCCGGTTCGCGTTCTTCAGCCGCACCGACATGGAGATCCGGCTGCGGGTCCTCGAGGGGCGCCGGATGCGCCTGCAGGAGCGGCTCGACCGGGTCCAGTCCCAGCTCTCGCTGACCCAGGCCGAGGTCGACCGCTATGCCGCCGAGCTGCAGCGGCACGGCGTGGAGTCGGTGGAGCGGGAGGTCCGCTGGCTCTCCGACCTCATCAACGCCGAGCGCGACGGGCCCGACACGACGCCCTCGCCCCCGCCCGGACCGGCGTGAGCCGGCCGGCCCCCGACCTCGCAGCACCCCGCACGACCACCAGCACACCGCACAGGTGACACACACACTCGGTGACACAGAAGAGGAGAGCCCGATGGGTTCGGTTCGAGTAGCAATCGTCGGAGTCGGCAACTGCGCCACCTCCCTGATCCAGGGCGTGGAGTACTACCGCGACGCCGACCCCAGCGGGACGGTGCCCGGGCTGATGCACGTCACCTTCGGTGACTACCACGTCGCCGACGTCGAGTTCGTCGCGGCCTTCGACGTCGACGCCAAGAAGGTCGGCTTCGACCTCTCCGAGGCCACGCGCGCCTCGGAGAACAACACCATCAAGATCTGCGACGTGCCGCCCCTGGGCATCACCGTCCAGCGCGGCCACACCTTCGACGGCCTCGGCAAGTACTACCGCGAGACCATCGACGAGTCCGACGCCGAGCCGGTCGACGTCGTGGCCGCCCTCAAGGAGGCCGGCGCCGACGTCCTCGTGTCCTACCTGCCGGTGGGCTCCGAGGAGGCCGACAAGTTCTACGCCCAGTGCGCGATCGACGCCGGCTGCGCCTTCGTCAACGCGCTGCCCGTCTTCATCGCCTCCGACCCCGAGTGGGCCAAGAAGTTCGAGGACGCGGGTTTGCCGATCATCGGCGACGACATCAAGTCCCAGGTCGGCGCGACGATCACCCACCGCGTGATGGCCAAGCTGTTCGAGGACCGCGGCGTGACGCTGGACCGCACCTACCAGCTCAACGTCGGCGGCAACATGGACTTCAAGAACATGCTCGAGCGCGACCGGCTGGAGTCCAAGAAGGTCTCCAAGACGCAGGCCGTGACCTCCAACCTCCAGGGCTCGCTGGCCGGCAAGGTGCAGGACAAGAACGTCCACATCGGGCCGTCCGACTACGTCGCCTGGCTCGACGACCGCAAGTGGGCCTACGTCCGCCTCGAGGGTCGCGCGTTCGGCGACGTCCCGCTCAACCTGGAGTACAAGCTCGAGGTCTGGGACTCCCCCAACTCCGCGGGCATCATCATCGACGCGATCCGCGCGGCCAAGATCGCCAAGGACCGCGGCATCGGCGGCCCCGTGCTCTCGGCGTCGTCCTACCTCATGAAGTCCCCGCCCGTGCAGCTGCCCGACGACGAGGGCCGTCGCCGCGTCGAGGCCTTCATCCGCGGCGAGGAGTGACCCTCCTCCCCTGTGTCGACCGCGTCACCCGCCGACCCGGCAGCACTGCTGCCGGGTCGGTGCCATGTCGGGATCGCGGGGAACATGGGTAGGGGTGGTGGGCAGATGGGTAGCCCCTACCGATGAACCCACCCGTGGTGGCGGGAGACGTTGGTCGGGCAGTGCCGCAACGACGCGGCAGCAGACCCGAGGAGATCCCATGTTCCACCACCAGACCCGTCGATCCCTGACCCGCGCGGCGGGCCGCGCGCTCGGCGCCACCGCCGTGGCAGCGGCCGTGGCGTGGCCGGGTGCCGCCCTGGCGTGCGGTCACGGACACGGCCACTCGGCCGAGCGGCAGGCCGTGCGTACGGTGCGGCAGGCGACCGCCGCCCTCCACACCACGGACCGGGCGGAGCACGCCGGCTACGCCCAGTTCCTCACCTGCACCCAGCAGCCCGGCGAGGGCGCGATGGGCACCCACTGGGTCAACGGCGACCTCGTCGGCGACTCCACGATCGACAAGCGGCACCCGGAGGCCCTGGTCTTCGAGACGCTTCCCGACGGCACCCTGCGCCTCGTCGCCGGCGAGTACATCGTCTTCCAGGAGGGCTGGGACGCCGCGAACACCGAGCCCCCGTCGCTGTTCGGCCGCGACTTCGAGCTCGTCGAGGCCCCCAACCGCTACGGCATCCCCGCGTTCTACGAGATGCACGTCTGGGCCTGGAAGGCCAACCCCTCCGGCGTCTTCGAGGACTGGAACCCGAGGGTCACCTGCGACTACGCCGAGGGCGACCCCATTTGAGTCCCGGCTGACGCTCGATCACCATGTTCACGTGGTGACCCGTCACTCTGCACGGTGGGTACGCCGTGCAGAGTGCCAACTCACCATGTTTACGTGGTGACCCGGCACCAACCGCGTCGTCACTCCGGGTGGGCAGCGGCCCAGGCGAGGAGCTCGGCGGTGGCCTGCTCCTCGGTCAACGGGCCGCGGTCCATCCGGAGCTCGAGGAGGTGCCGGTAGGCCCGGCCCACCCGCGGGCCGGGCGGGATGCCGAGGATCGTCATGATCTGCGCGCCGTCGAGGTCCGGGCGGATCGCGGCGAGCTCCTCCTCCTCGGAGAGTCGCGCGATGCGCTCCTCCAGGTGGTCGTAGGTCCGCCGCAGCCGGTCGGCCTTGCGCTTGTTGCGGGTGGTGCAGTCGGCGCGGGTGAGGACGTGCAGCCGCTCGAGCTCGTCGCCGGCGTCGCGGACATAGCGGCGTACGGCGGAGTCGGTCCACTCGCCGGTGCCGTAGCCGTGGAAGCGCAGGTGCAGCTCCACCAGCCGGGACACCGCGTCGACGTCGTCGTTGGAGAACCGGAGCGCCTTGAGCCGCTTGCGGGTGAGCTTGGCGCCCACCACGTCGTGGTGGTGGAAGGTGACGGTGCCGTCGCCCACGAACCGACGGGTGCGCGGCTTGCCGATGTCGTGCAGCAGCGCGGCGAGCCGCGCGACCAGGTCCGGGCCTCCGCCGGGCAGCCGCGGCTCCAGCGCGATCGTCTGCTCGAGGACCGTCAGCGTGTGCTCATAGACGTCCTTGTGGCGGTGGTGCTCGTCGCGCTCCAGCGCCAGCGCCGGCAGCTCGGGCAGGACGCGCTCGGCGAGCCCGGTCTCGGTCATCAGGGCCAGGCCGAGGCGGGGGTACGGCGCGCACACCAGCTTGACGAGCTCGTCACGGACCCGCTCCGCCGACACGATCTCGATCCGCTCGGCCATCGCCGTCATCGCCTCGACGACCTCGGGCGCCACGGTGAAGCCCAGCTGGGCGGCGAACCGCGCGGCCCGCATCATGCGGAGGGGGTCGTCGGAGAACGAGTCCTCCGGACGTCCCGGCGTCCTGAGGACTCGGTGCGCGAGGTCGGCGATGCCACCGTAGGGGTCCTCGAAGCGCCGCCCCGGCACCGTCACGGCCATCGAGTTGACGGTGAAGTCGCGCCGACCGAGGTCACCGACCAGGGAGTCGCCGAAGGCCACCTCCGGCTTGCGCGAGGACGGGTCGTAGGACTCCGACCGGAAGGTCGTGATCTCGACCTGCCAGTCGCCCTTGCGACAGCCGATGGTGCCGAAGCCGCGCCCCATGTCCCACAGGGCGTCCGCCCACCCGGACAGCAGCCGCTCGGTGACCTCGGGGCGGGCCGAGGTGGTGAAGTCCAGGTCGTTCTGGAGACGGCCGAGCATGGCGTCGCGGACCGGTCCACCGACGAGCGCCAGGGTCTCGCCCGCGCCGTCGAAGAGGTCCCCCAGCTCGTCGATCACCGGACCGATCCGGTCCAGCTCGGCCTCGACGGCACGCTGGACCTCGCCCATGTTGAGCGGTTCGAGCGGCTGAGCAGGCACGGAACGTCACTCTAGTGTCGTCGCGTGGCGAGGCTCTCACCGCCGTCCGGCGGTCGGCCGTGGCGACGGGCGTGACGGATAGAGTCGGCGCGTGGTCCGTCGCGCGCAGCTGCTCCTCGTGCTGGCCGCGACGACACCCCTGCTGATCGCGGCTCCCGCGGTCGCCGGTCCGGGCGAGGCGGTGCCCGCCGCGGCCGCGGGTGTGACGGCCCGCAGCCTGCACGCGGCGAGCGCCCGCGCCGACGACCTGCCGCTCCAGGTCACCATCACGTCCCTGACCCCCTCGGTGGTGCCCGCCAAGGGCCCCCTGCGGATCGCCGGCACGGTGAGCAACGTCAGCGACGAGACCTACGACGACATCCGCGTCTATGGGCTGACGTCCACGGTGCCCATGACGACGCGCCAGGAGCTGGCCGACGCCGCCGAGAGCGACCCCGCCATCGAGGTCGGCGACCGGATCACCGACAAGTTCGACTCCATCGACTCCCTCGAGCCGGGCGGCGTGACGCCCTACTCCCTGACCATCCCCCACCGGCTGCTGCCGGTGGGGGCCGACTCACCCGCCGGCGTCTACTGGCTGGGGGTGCACGCACTCGGCGCGACCGCCGCGGGCCGCGACCTGGTCGCCGACGGCAAGGCACGCAGCTTCCTGCCCCACGTGCCCGAGGACGACACGCGTGTCGACACCGCCCTGGTGATGTCGATCCGGCACGGCATCTCCTTCCGGCAGGACGGCCGGCTGGCCGAGGTGCCCCGCTGGCGGGCGGCGCTCGCGCCCGGCGGGAGCCTCCAGAGCCTGGTCGGGTTCGCGCGAGCGGCCGGCACCCGACCCCTCACCTGGCTCATCGACCCGGCCGTGACCGAGGCGATCGGCCGCCTGGCCGAGGGCAACCCGGCCCGGCAGCTCGGCCGCACGCCGAGCCGAGGGGGCGAGCCCACGGCCGAGCCCGTCGACCCCGGCGAGGCGGACGGCGAGGCCGCGCTCGGCAGGTCCCGGCCCAGTCTCACCGCCGCCAGCCAGGGCGCGGACCTCTGGCTCGCCGGTGCGCGCACCGCGCTCGTGGGCGACCAGCTGCTCGCCCTGCCATACGGCGACATGGACGTCTCGGCGGCCGCCCGCTGGTCACCCGGCCTCTACCGGACGGCACGGCAGCGCGGCTCGGGGAACATCCCGCGCCTGGGCCTCGCGGCGGGACCGGTCGTGGCCCCGCCCGACGGCTACCTCGCCCCGGAGGCCCTGGCGGCCCTGCCCCCGAAGACGACCGTCCTGACCACGGACCGGATGCTGCCCGACGAGGTCACCGCCGAGGAGGCCCCGGCCCTGGTGCGGACCGAGAGGCACTCGGTGGTGGTGACCGACACGGCCTCCACGACCGGGGGACCCGGCCCTGGACCCCAGACGAGCCCGCTGCAGACCCGCCAGCGCATCCTGAGCGAGGCGGCGCTGCGGCTGCTCGACGGCGGCCAGCCGCTGGTCGTCCGCCTGCCCGACGACTGGAGCAGCGGGACCCCGGTCGACGCCGAGGAGTTCTTCCTCGGGCTGGACGTGCCGTGGCTGCACCTGACGACGGTCGCCAGCGTCACCCAGGGCAAGCGGACCCGGCTCGACCCCGACGACCTGCGCTACCCCGACGACGAGGCCGCGGCCGAGCTGGACGCCGCCAACTTCGCCGCCGCCCGATCCCTCGCCGACGCCGGCTCGCTCCTGCAGTCGGTCCTCCCCGCGAACCGCACGGTCGCCGGCGAGGTCCGCGACGAGGCGCTCACGACCGTCTCCTACGCCAGCCGCGAGGAGCCCAACGGCTCCCGGGTCGCCGCCGAGCGCTCCCGCGGGGTGCTCACCCACGAGCTGGGCAAGGTCACCGTCGACCCGCCCTCCTCGGTCACGCTCTCCTCCGAGTCCGGGCCGTTCACCGCCACGGTGACCAACGGGCTCGACCAGCGGGTCAAGGTCAAGCTCGTCGCTCGCACCGACGGCCGACTCGACGTGACCGCGTCACCGGTCGTCGAGCTCGGGCCGGGCGAGCTCGCCTCGGTCGAGATGACCGCGCGCAGCTCGGTGCTCGGTCTGCACGACGTCGACCTCTTCGTCGCCAACGCCGACGGCAGGCCGATCGGCGGGACGGCCACCTTCCCGCTGCGCGCGGCACAGGTCAGCAACGTCATCTGGGTCGTCTTCGCCGTGGGCGGAGTCCTGCTGTTCGGCGCCATCGCCGTCCGCACGTTCCGGCGGGTCCGCGGCTGGCTGGCCGGCCGCGGGGCGGCCGCGTGAGCACCGGCGACTCCGCGGAGCAGCGGGGCATCCTGCGCTCGTCCGCCGTGATGGCCGCGGGCACGGTCGTGTCGCGGCTGACCGGGTTCCTGAGGGCGGGGCTGCTGGCGTGGGCGCTCGGCCCCCTGCTGCACGCCGACATCTTCAACCTCGCCAACACCATCCCCAACATGCTCTACATCCTGCTGGCGGGCGGCATCTTCAACGCCGTCCTCGTCCCCCAGCTGGTCCGCGCGATGCAGCACGACGAGGACGGCGGAGACGCCTACACCAACCGGGTGCTCACCCTGGCCGCGCTGTTCCTCGGCGTCGTCACCGTGCTGCTCGTGGTGGCCGCCCCGTGGGTCATGCAGCCCTTCCTCGGCGGCGCCTGGGACTCCCTCCCGGCCCAGCGCGAGTCGGTCATCGCCTTCGCGCGGTTCTGCCTGCCCCAGGTCTTCTTCTACGGCATGTTCGTGCTCGTCGGGCAGATCCTCAACGCCCGCGGCCGCTTCGGACCGATGATGTGGGCGCCGATCGCCAACAACGTCATCTCGGTGGCCGTGCTGGTCGCCTACCTGCTGGTCTACGGCACCGCCTCGGACCTGTGCGGCGGGTTCACCTCCTCGCAGGAGGCGCTGCTCGGCCTCGGGTCCACCCTGGGCATCGCGGTGCAGCTCCTGATCCTGCTGCCCTACCTGCGCGCCGCCGGCTTCCGCTTCCACCCGCGCTGGGACTTCCGCGACGCCGGCCTGGCCCACACGCTGCGGCTCGGGCTCTGGACCGTCCTCTTCGTCGTGGTCAACCAGCTGGCCTACACGGTCGTCGCCCGGCTCGCGGGCAGTGGTACGGCGGAGGCCGCGCTCGACGCCTGCTCGCCGGCGACCCAGGCCACCGGCTACACGGTCTACTCGACCGCCTTCCTCATCGTGATGGTCCCGCACTCGGTCGTGACGGTGTCGCTGGCGACCGCGATCCTGCCCCGGCTGTCCGCCTACGCCGCCTCCGACGACCTGCGTGGCCTGGCCCGCACCCTGGTCGGCGCGCTGCGCTCGGTGCTCGTGGTGATCGTCCCGTTCGTCGCACTGATGCCGGTGCTCGCGCCCGACCTGGCCAACCTGCTGCTCGGCCACGGCGCGACCAAGGACAGCTACTCCCTCTATGTGCCGACCCTGTCGCTGTTCGGGGTCGGGCTGTTCTTCTTCACACTGCACTACCTGATGCTGCGCGGCTTCTATGCCCTCGAGCGCACCCGGACCGTCTTCTGGATCCAGTGCGCGGTGGCCCTCACCAACATCGTGGTCGCCGTGGCGGTCGTCCCCCGGGTGGACCCGGTCCGCACCGCTCCGGTGCTCGTGGCCGCCTACGCGGCGTCGTACGCCGTGGGCGCGACCGTGTCCTACCTCGTCCTCGGCCGCGCCCTGGGCACGACCCCGGGCGACGCAGCGCTGGTGCGCTTCGGCGTGCGGCTGGCCATCGTGGTGGCGATGACCGCGGCCGTCGCCTACCTGGTGGAGCGGCTGGCGCACGCCACCTGGGGCTCGCACCCGCACTGGCTGGTGTCCACCGCCCTGCTCGTCGTCGTCGGCGGCCTCGCCGTCGGGACCTACCTCGGGCTGGCCAGGATGCTGCACCTCGCCGAGGTCACCGAGGTGTGGGACACCGTGACCGGCCGGTTGCGCCGGCGCCGCCGCGCCTGACCGTCGAGCCCCGGCGGATCGAGCGCCCGGCACCCTACGATGACCCCTAACGATCCGGACCCGGGAACGTGAGGGGGGCCGTGCCCACGTCGATCCGGCCAGGCGACCTCCTGGCTGACCGCTACCGCCTCGACGACCTGCTCAGCGAGAGCAGGGGCGCGCGGTTCTGGCACGCCTTCGACCAGGTCCTCGCCCGTCCGGTGGCCGTGCACGTGATCGACGCGACCGACGACCGCGCGCCGGGTCTCCTCGAGGCCGCGCGCCGGTCGGTGCGGGTGATGGACCGCCGGTTCCTCCGGGTCCTCGACGCCGACCAGCTCGACGACCTCTGCTATGTCGTCAACGAGTGGGGCCAGGGCCGGTCGCTCGACATCCAGCTCGCCGGCAACGGACCGCTCGAGCCGCAGCAGGCGGCCTGGCTCGTCGCCGAGACCGCGAGCGCCCTGGCCGCGGCCCACGACTCCGAGGTCACGCATGGGCGGCTGGTCCCGGAGAACGTCCTCGTCGACCACCGTGGGGCCGTGCGGGTCATCGGCCTCGCCGTCGACGCCGCCCTGCACGGGCTCCCTCCGGCCACGCCCTCCGCCGATGTCACGGACCTGGCCGGCTGTCTCTACGCCGCGCTCACGGGCACGTGGGCGGGGGGTTCGGGCTCGGCCGTCCCCGAAGCCCACCGCGAGGCCGGCAACGTGCTGCGGCCACGCCGGGTGCGGGGCGGCATCCCGCGTCCGCTCGACGAGCTGTGCGCGGAGATCCTGTGTGGACCCGCGTCGGGGGCCCACGCGCGGGCCGCCTACGACCTCGGGACCGCGCGCGGCGTGGCCGACTACCTCCGGGCCTACGTCGGCTCGGGGGCCGACCTCTCCGACCTGACGGCCACCATGCCCATCCGTCCCCCCGGCGGACCGCTGGCGCCGCTCGTCCCACCCCCGCTGCCCGCGTCCCCGGCCGTGGTCCAGCCCGTGCCGCTCGCCGACCCGAACGACCCCGCTGACATCGCCGAGCTCGCCGACCCGACCGGGGCGACCGCACCCCAGGACCCGCCCGAGGTCGAGACCGTGGTGCTCACGGAGGCCTCCGTCGGAGATGCGTCCACCGCCCCCGACCTCGAGCCCGTGCCGCTCCACGAGCAGCCGACCCAGGCCGGCATGCCCGTCTTCGAGGACTCCGGCGACGTCGGCTGGGTGCCGATGCGCACCGTCCCGCCGACGCCCCCGCCCACCCTCGACGAGCCGAGCCCCAAGCCCCTCTTCGCGCCCGACCCCCCGCCGGGGACGCCCGCCCGCCGCCCGCGGCCCGGCTCGTCCGCGAGCACCGGGTCGTTCGCCACGAACCCCGGCACCGGCAGCGGGGAGTACTGGCCCTGGGACACCACCGGCCCCGGAGCCAGCACCGGCAGCGGCGCCCTGGTGCTCGACGAGGACGAGGAGGAGCCGCCGATGCCCGGGCGCCGGTCGCTGCGCCTCGCGATCGGACTCGGCGTGCTCGCGGTGGCCCTGCTGGTGGCCATGGTGGTGACCAACCTGCTCAGCGGCCGCACCCCGCTGAGCCTGCCCACCGAGCCGAGGGACCCGTCCGGCTCCGCGTCGACGGCCGATGCCGGACGGCCCGTCACCGGGCTGACCTCCGACGACCTGGATCCGCAGGCGACGCCGCCCGAGGAGAACCCCGCCGAGGCACCCCGGGCCGTCGACGGCGACCCGGCGACCGCCTGGCGGACCTCGACCTACAAGCAGAACCTCGGCCCCGGCGGACTCAAGACCGGCGTCGGCCTCGTCATCGACCTGGGAGAGACCCGCACCCTCCGCAGCATCGAGGTGACGTTCGTCGGCACGCCCACCGGCGTCAGCGTGTTCGCCACCGACGAGGCACCCACCGACGTCGACGGCCTCACGGCGCTGGCGACCGAAGCGGCCGGCGAGCGGCTGGTGGTGACGCCGGAGTCCGAGACGTCTGCTCGCTTCGTGACGATCTGGCTCACCTCCCTGCCGGCGGTCCCCGGCGGGTTCCGCGGCGAGGTCGCCGAGGTGGTGGTGCGCGCATGAGCGAGCGCACCGACGTCGAGCTGCTGCGCGCCCACGTCGACGGCGACACCGAGGCCTTCGGGGAGCTCTTCGCCCGGCACCGCGACCGGCTCTGGGCCGTCGCGCTCCGCACCATGGGCAACCCCGACGACGCCGCCGACGGTCTCCAGGACGGTCTCGTGGCGGCCTACCGCCGAGCCGGCTCGTTCCGCGGCGAGGCCCAGGTGACCACCTGGCTGCACCGCGTGGTGGTCAACGCCTGTCTCGACCGGCTCCGGGCGGCCAAGGTCCGGCATGCCGACGCGCTGCCCGACGACCTGGACGACCTCGGCTCGCGCGGGTCCCTGCTCTCCGCCGACGTGGACCACGACCCCGCCGAGGAGTCCGTACGACGCGAGCGCCGCGACCTGGTGCTCGCGGCCCTCGCGACGCTGCCCGCCGAGCAGCGCGCGGCGCTCGTCCTCGTCGACATGGAGGGCTACTCCGTCGCCGAGGCCGCCCTCATGCTCGACTGCGCCGAGGGCACGGTGAAGTCCCGGTGCTCCCGCGGTCGGGGCAGGCTCGCTGAGCTGCTCGGCGTGCTGCGCCCGGGTGACGACGGCGACACCGGACCCGGGAACCCGGAGCCGTCCTCGCCCGTCCGATCCACCGAGGCTCCACGCGGCCCACCGACCCCGTGAGCACGACCCGCACGACGACCGACCACGACCCGGCCACCCGGCCCCAGCGCGACGAGAGAGGAGGTGCCCCGTGACGGACGACGAGCTCACCCCCGCCCAGGAGGAGCGGGTCCGCCGCCTCCTGGCCGACGCCCGCCACACCGCCCCGATGCCCGACGACGTCGTGGCCCGCCTCGACGCCGTGATCGCAGGCCTCGCCGAGGACGCCTCCGACGACGGCGCGGCTGACGCGGCCAGCTCCGGTGTGGTCTCGCTCGACGCCGCCCGGCGCCGCCGCGGACGGCGCGGCCGCGCGCTGCTGGTGGCGGCGGCCGCCGTCACCGTCATCGGCGTCGGCACCCCCGCCCTGCTCAGCTCCCTGCAGGGGATGAGCGGGTCGGCGGACAGCACCTCCGCGGGCTCCGCCGCAGACGCCCCCGAGGCCGCCACCCAGGACGATGGCGGCAAGGCGTTCCAGGGCTCGGGAGGCAGCCGGTCCAGGACCCCGAAGCCCAACGCCTACGAGGCCTCGTCGCTGCCTTCTCTCGACGCGAGCGCCTTCAGCGCACAGGTCAAGAGGCTCTCCGGCGACGATGCCCTCCGCAGCACCTCCACGCACGACTCCGCGAGCGACCTGCAGTCGGCACCGTGCGTCGCCAGCAAGGCCCTCGGCAAGGGGCGGTTCCTGCCCGCGACCTACGACGGGGTGCCCGCCGTGCTGGTCTGGCGCTCCCCCCAGGACGACCGACAGCGCGTCGACCTGTTCCTCTGCGGCGACACCGCGCCGACCCGCAGCGTCGTGATCCCGATGCCCTGACGGCCCACCCTGTCCGCGTGGTGCGGCGACACCGGCGCAGGAATAGCGCTGGCCTACCATCGGTTGCAGCACCAGAGGGGGAGATACCCCGGTGGGTATCCCGGCCGTTCCACGGCCGCCCGTCCAGCCGACAGAAGTGAGCAGCGCATGAGCGAGCAGTCCGACGTCCGCAACGTGATCGTGGTCGGCTCCGGGCCGTCCGGCTACACCGCGGCCCTCTACACCGCCCGCGCCGCGCTGAACCCGCTGGTCTTCGAGGGCTCGGTGACCGCCGGCGGCGCCCTGATGAACACCACCGAGGTGGAGAACTTCCCCGGCTTCCGCGACGGCATCATGGGCCCGGCCCTGATGGACGAGATGCGCGCCCAGGCCGAGCGCTTCGGCGCCGAGCTCGTGCCCGACGACATCGTCGAGGTCGACCTCACCGGCGACATCAAGGTCGTCAAGACGGCCACCGACACCCACCGCGCGCGCTCGGTGATCCTCGCGACCGGCTCCGGCTACCGCAAGCTGGGCCTGCCCCGCGAGGACGAGCTGTCCGGCCGCGGCGTCTCCTGGTGCGCCACCTGCGACGGGTTCTTCTTCCGCGAGCAGGCGATCGCCGTCGTCGGCGGCGGCGACTCGGCGGTCGAGGAGGCCACCTTCTTGACCCGTTTCGCCTCCAAGGTCTACCTCATCCACCGCCGCGACGAGCTCCGCGCCTCCAGGATCATGCAGGACCGCGCGTTCGCCGACCCCAAGCTCGAGATGGTCTGGAACTCCGAGATCGCCGAGCTGCACGGTCAGGACAAGCTGTCGTCGGTGACGCTCCGTGACACGGTCACCGGAGAGACCCGGCCGCTGGAGGTCACCGGGCTGTTCATCGCGATCGGCCACGACCCGCGCTCGGAGCTGCTGCGCGGCCAGGTCGACCTCGACGACGAGGGCTATGTGCTGGTCGACCACCCGTCGACGCACACCAACCTCGCCGGCGTCTTCGCCTGCGGCGACCTCGTCGACCATCACTACCGGCAGGCCATCACCGCGGCCGGCACCGGCTGCGCGGCCGCGCTCGACGCCGAGCGCTATGTCGCCACGCTCGACCACCACGCCTCCTCGGCGGGGTCGGCCGAGGCCACCGAGCGCGAGGTCGTCTCCTCCCGCTGAAGCGGCTCGCCCCGTCGCGCCCGAGGAACAAAACGTCGGCGCGGTGGTGTTGACTGACCACCCGCACCGATCATCTGCACCCCGGCTCATCCGAGTCACCACACCCCGCAAGGAGCACCACGTGTCCAACATGTCCAGCGTGACGGACGCCGAGTTCGAGTCCGTCGTCCTCAAGTCCGACAAGCCCGTCCTCGTCGACTTCTGGGCCGAGTGGTGCGGCCCGTGCCGCCAGGTGTCCCCGATCCTCGACGAGATCGCCGCGGCCCACTCCGACAAGATGGGCTTCGTCAAGATGAACGTCGACGAGAACCCCGTCACGCCGTCGACCTACATGATCACCGGCATCCCGACGATCAACGTCTACGCCGGCGGCGAGCTGGTCAAGTCCATCGTCGGCGCGCGTCCCAAGGCCGCCATCCTCAACGAGCTGTCCGCCTTCATCGGGTGACCCGAGCAGCCGACCGCGCGCAGCGCGGGCGGCGTCGCTCGGGTCGGTTGAGCAAGCGCGCGACCGAGCCTGCGAGGTCGCGACCGCGCGTCGAAACCTAGTCCTCGACGCGACCGAGGGGGGCCTCGGGTGACGCCTTGGGCTGCCGTACGGCGCCCACGAGCCGTTCGATGGCCTGCTCGACCTCGTCGCGCCAGCTGAGCGCGGTCCGCAGCTCCATCCGCATCCGCGGCGTGGTGCTGTGGGCCCGCTGGGTCTTGAAGCCCACGCTGCCCAGGAAGTCGGCCGGAAGCACGCATCCGGCGGTGCCCCGGGAGTCCCCGAACGCCTCCACGGCCGTGATGCTCTTGCGTCGGATGAGGTCGCGGGCCATGCCCTGGATCAGCATCCGGCCCAGCCCGCCCCCGCGGTGCTGCGGGGCGACGAAGACCGTCGACAGCAGGACCGCGTCGGGCGACACCGGCGCCGTCGGGAAGCCCGCGGCACCGGGCAGGTAGGCCGCGGGCGCATAGATCGCGTGCCCGACCGGGACGTCGTCGACGAGCGCCACCCGGCCGCACGAGCCCCACTCGCGCAGCACCCGCGAGACCCAGGCCTCCTTCTCGGCGGCCGACTCCTCCTGGGGGACGCGCGTGCGGCGCACCGGGTCGAGCTCCCAGAACAGGCACTCGCGACACGGGCCCGGCAGGGACGGCATGAGGTCGAGCGTCAGCCGCACGATCTTGCGGGACAACCTGCCTCCTCGGGGTCCGCCTGCGGGCCCAGGGGGCGGGCCGGTCGTGCGGACGTCGACGACATCCCTCATGCTAGTGCCGTGCGCGTCCCTCCCCCCGTCGAGCGGTTCCGGTAGCCACCGTGGACCAGACGCCCGCGCGCCCCGCCAGCACCCGGCTGGACTCCTACGTCGACCGCTACGCCGCGCGGACGGCCGGCATGACCGCCTCGGAGATCCGGGCGCTCTTCGCGGTCGCGTCCCGCCCGGAGGTCGTCTCCCTGGCCGGCGGCATGCCCAACATCTCCGGGCTGCCCCTCGATGTCGTCAGCGACGCGCTCGTCGACCTGATGGCCACCCAGGGCCCGGTGGCGCTGCAGTACGGCTCCGGGCAGGGAGACCCCCGGCTGCGTGAGCAGATCTGCGACGTGATGCGCCTGGAGGGCATCGAGGCGCACCCCGACGACGTCTGCGTGACGGTGGGCTCCCAACAGGCCGTCGACCTGGTCACCCGGGTCTTCTGCGACCCGGGTGACGTGGTGATCTGCGAGGCGCCGTCCTATGTCGGCGCGCTGGGCGTCTTCAAGGCCTACCAGTGCGAGGTCGTGCACGCCGAGATGGACGCCGACGGGCTGGTGCCCGACGCGCTCCGCCAGGCGATCACGGCCTGCAAGGCGGCGGGCAAGCGCATCAAGTTCCTCTACACGATCCCCAACTTCCACAACCCCGCCGGCGTCACCCTGTCGGCGGCCCGGCGATCCGAGATCCTGGACATCTGTCGGGCCGAGGACGTACTGGTGCTCGAGGACAACCCCTACGGCCTGTTGGGGTTCGACGCCGACCCGATGCGGGCCATGCGCGCCGACGAGGCCGAGGGCGTGATCTACCTCGGGTCGTTCTCCAAGACCTTCGCGCCGGGCTTCCGGGTCGGCTGGGCGCTGGCGCCGCACGCCGTACGCGAGAAGCTCGTGCTCGCCCAGGAGTCGGCCACCCTGTGCCCGCCGGCGTTCTCCCAGCTCGCGGTGTCGGCCTACCTGAGCAACCACGACTGGCGGGGCCAGATCACGTCGTTCCGGGAGATGTACCGCGAGCGCCGTGACGCCATGGTCGCCGCGCTCACCGACATGATGCCGGCCGCCTGCAGCTGGAACGTGCCCGCCGGCGGCTTCTATGTCTGGCTCCAGCTGCCGCAGGGCATCGACGCCAAGCTGATGCTGCCGCGCGCGGTGACGGCGCGGGTCGCCTACGTGCCCGGCACGGCGTTCTATGCCGACGGGTTCGGGTCTCGGTTCATGCGGCTCTCGTTCTGCTATCCGAAGCCGGAGCGGATCCGGGAGGGCGTGCACCGGCTGGCCGGGGTGCTCGACGAGGAGATCGAGCTGCGGGAGACCTTCGGCGCGACGGCTCCGGGCCGGGCGATCGGCCCGCGCAGCGGCTATGACGGTCCGAGCACGGACCTGACCTGAGGAGATGCAGTGAGCACACCGTCACAGGCGACCGGACCGGTGCTGGTGCTGGCCGGCGGGCTCTCCCACGAGCGCGACGTCTCGCTGCGCTCGGGGCGCCGGGTGGCCGAGGCACTGCGCGGCACCGGCCTCGAGGTCGTCGAGCGCGACGTCGACGCCCTGCTCATGGGCGCGCTGGCCGCCGAGCCACCCTCGTGCGTGGTGCCCATGTTGCACGGTGAGACCGGTGAGGACGGTGCGATCCGTGAGGTCCTGGAGCTGCTGGGCCTCCCCTACGTCGGCTCCGAGCCGGCCGCCTGCCGGGTCGCCTTCGACAAGCCGGTGGCCAAGGCGGCGGTGGCCCGCGCTGGCATCGCGACGCCCGCGTCGGTGTGCCTGCCGCACGAGACGTTCCGCGAGCTCGGGGCGGCCGCGGTGATGGACGCCCTCGTGGCACGGCTGGGCCTGCCGCTCATGGTCAAGCCGACCCGCAGCGGCTCGGCGCTGGGCTGCACGGTCGTCCGCCGGGCCGAGGAGCTGCCCTCGGCGATGGTGAGCGCGTTCGCCTATGGCGACGTGGCCCTCCTGGAGCGGCTCGTGGAGGGCGTGGAGGTCGCCGTACCCGTCCTCGACGACGAGAGCGGACCACGTGCCTGGCCGGCCGTGGGGATCCGTCCCGACGGCGGTGTCTATGACTACACCGCGCGCTACACCGCGGGCGCGACCGCCTTCGACGTGCCCGCCGACCTGCCCGCCGAGCTGCTGGCCGAGTGCGGCCGGGTCGCGGTCACGGCCCACGAGGTGCTCGGCCTGCGCGACCTGTCCCGCTCCGACCTCATCGTCGACGCCGACGGCACGGTGTGGTTCCTGGAGGTCAACGTCGCACCGGGGTTCACCGAGACGTCGCTGGTGCCGCTGTCGATCCAGGCGGGTGAGGCCGACCTCGGGGTGGTCTGCCGCGGGCTCGTCAGCGCGGCCATCGCCCGGGCGGAGGGTGGCAACGATGCGTGACCGGACCTACCCGACCGTCATCCGGGCCTGCAAGCTGGCTTTCAAGGCACTCGGGCAGCGGATCACCTTGGAAGGGACCGACAACATCCCCACCACGGGCCCCTTCCTCCTCGCGAGCAACCACATCTCCTATGTCGACTTCATCTACGCCGGGCTCGGGGCCAACCCGTCGGGGCGGCTGGTGCGGTTCATGGCCAAGCGCGAGCTGTTCAAGCACCGGGTGTCCGGGCCGCTGATGCGTTCCATGCACCACATCGAGGTGGACCGGGAGGACGGGCTGGAGTCCTACCGGAAGGCCCTCGACTACCTCGCCGCCGGTGAGGCCGTCGGGATCTTCCCCGAGGCGACGATCTCCCGGGCCTTCGAGCTCAAGGACTTCAAGACGGGCGCGGCCCGCATCGCCGGGGAGGCCGGGGTCCCGTTGATCCCCGTCGTGGTCTGGGGGACGCAGCGGCTGGTCCCCAAGGGCCGCAAGTGCGACTTCACGCGTGGGCGCGCCATCACCGTTCGCGTGGGTGCGCCCCTGCACCCCACCGGCGCGGACCCGGCCGCCGAGACGGCCGTGCTCAAGGCGGCGATGGCCGAGCTGCTCGACACCACGATCCGTTCCCATCCTGACCAGGAGCCCGGCGCCTGGTGGATCCCCGCGGCCTACGGCGGCACGGCCCCGTCGCTGGAGGAGGCCCGCGAGCTCGAGGTCGCCGAGCGCAAGGCCCGCATCGCCCGGCGCCAGGCCGAGCGCAAGAAGCGCTAGAGCGATAAGGGGATAAGTCGACTTATGGGCGGGTCGACTTATTGTGGAACCTGCCGAATTGGACCAATCGGCATCAAAATGGCCGTTTGACCTGCAGTTTGTGACCAATCGACGGGGGCGCGGGGGCCGGTCAACGCCCTGATGCGTGCCAGGGTGCGGTCGCTCGACGCACGCGACGTCCCTCAGATGGGGCGATCGGTGCGGTTCCGCGGGTCCATGATGTCGACGATCCGCTGCAGGTCGTCGAGGGTCGCGAACTCGACGGTGATCTTGCCCTTGGCCCGGCCGAGGTCGATCTTGACCCGCGTCTCCAGTCGGTCGGACAGCCGCCCGGCGAGGTCGACGAGCCCCGGCGCCACCGGGCGCCGGCGGGTGGTCCGGGCGGCCTTCTCGGGCTGGTCGCCCAGGGACACGATCTCCTCGAGGCCGCGCACGCTGATGCCCTCGGCCACGACCCGGCCGGCGAGCCGGTCCTGGATCTCGGGGCTCTCGATGGTGAGCAGGGCCCGCGCGTGCCCGGCCGACAGGACGCCGGCCGCCACGCGGCGCTGGACGGCCGGAGACAGCTTGAGGAGCCGGATGGTGTTGCTGATCTGGGGGCGGGAGCGGCCGATGCGCTGGGCGAGCTCCTCGTGGGTGCAGGAGAAGTCCTCGAGCAGCTGGGAGTAGGCCGCCGCCTCCTCCAGCGGGTTGAGCTGGGAGCGGTGCAGGTTCTCCAGCAGCGCGTCGCGCAGCATGTCGGTGTCGTCGGTGTCCCGCACGATCGCGGGGATGAGGGCGAGCCCAGCCGCCTGGCTGGCCCGCCAGCGGCGCTCCCCCATGACCAGCTCATAGGAGTCAGGCCCGCTGCGGCGCACGACCACCGGCTGGAGCAGCCCGATCTCGCGGATGGAGAAGACCAGCTCGGCCATCGCCTCCTCGTCGAAGACCTGGCGCGGCTGGCGGTGGTTGGGGTGCACCTGCTCGATCGGCAGCTCGGCGAACCAGGCACCCGCCACCGGCGCCAGCTCCGGCCCCGGAGGCGTCGCGGCCCCACCCGAGGCGTCGTCGGTCGCGGTCGGGGCCAGCGTGGGCGCCTGCACCGCGTCCTCGGCGTCGGCGGGGCCGGTGGGGATCAGCGAGCCGAGCCCGCGCCCGAGGCCGCGGCGCTTGGGGGCGACGTTCATGCAGGAGCTCCCTTGGTGACGATCTCGCGGGCGGCCTCGAGATAGCTGAGCGCGCCCGGCGAGCCCGGGTCGTAGGTCATCACCGTCTGGGCGTACGACGGCGCCTCCGACACCCGGACGGAGCGGGGGATCGTGGTCCGGAGCACCTGCTCACCGAAGTGCTCGCGCACCTCGTCGGCGACCCCGGCCGCGAGCCGGGTGCGGGCGTCGTACATCGTCACCAGGATGGTGGAGATCGCCAGGCGCGGGTTGAGGTGCTTGCGCACCATCTCGACGGTCTCGATCAGCTGGCCGAGACCCTCCAGGGCGTAGTACTCCGCCTGGATCGGGATCAGCATCTCGGCCCCCGCGACCAGCGCGTTGAGGGTGAGCAGCCCCAGGGACGGCGGGCAGTCGATGAGGACGTAGTCATAGCGCTCGTCACCCGCGGCCTCGGCGGATCCGATGCCGCGATGCGCCTCCAGCGCCCGGAAGAGCCGACTCTCGCGGGCGACCACGCTGACCAGCTCGATCTCGGCCCCGGCCAGGTCGATCGTGGCCGGCACGACGAACAGACCGGCGATGTCGGGGCACGGACTGGTCACGTCGGCCAGCGGGGAGCCGTCGACGATCAGGTCGTAGGTCGACGGCACGCCACGTCGATGCTCCACGTTGAGGGCCGTCGACGCATTGCCCTGCGGGTCGAGATCGATGACCAGCACGCGCTGCCCCAGCTGGGCCAGCGCCGCCGCCAGGTTGACCGTGGAGGTCGTCTTCCCCACCCCGCCCTTCTGGTTCGCGACCACGACCACCCGGGTGGCGGCGGGACGCGGAGCGGGCGCTCGGTGCAGGGCACCCTGCCTGGCCAGCACCGAGTCCTGCACGGCCTGGGCCAGGGGTGTGGTCTCGTCGGCGAACAGCGGGCCGCCGTCGGCCACCTCACCGGCGGTCCGGACGGCGAACGGAGTGGGCCCCGCGGTGGATGTTTCACGTGAAACGTCGCTCACCGACGATGTCACTTCCTGTGGATGAACCGCGCCGACCTGTGGATAGTCACGCTCAGCGACGCCCTCGTCACCGGTGGAAAACTCTCCACCGGCCGTTGAGGGCTCGGAGCGCCAGCCGGGCTCCAGCGGCGTGTTCGACTCGGTCACCGGCTCTTCTTCCTCCGACGGACGGAACTCCTACGACTCTGGCTGGCGGCCGTGGGGGCAAGCCGCCAACCTACCCCGGCGCCCGCGGGGCGGGCCACCCTGACGACGCGGCTGGCCGCATCCCCGAGACCGGCACCGACCGCCACCAGCTCCGGCTCGACGCCGCCCCACCGCTGCAGCAACGACCGGGCCTCCTCGATCTCCGCAACCGCGGACTCGCCCTTCAGTGCGACCACCGCGCCCCCGGGGCCCACCAACGGGAGGCACCACTCCAGGAGGCGGGGCAGCGGAGCGACGGCGCGCGAGACCACGACATCGAAGGAGCGTTCCCCGTGCAGGGCCTCGGCACGGCCGCGGACGACCTCCACCGTCGACAGGCCCAGCTCGGCCACGACCTCCTCCAGGAACGTCGTCCGCCGCAGCAGCGGCTCCAGCAGGGTGACCGCCAGGTCCGGTCTGGCCAGCGCCAGGACGAGTCCGGGAAGCCCCGCCCCGCTCCCGACGTCACACACCGAGGCGGACTCGGGCATCACCTCGGCCACCGCCACGCAGTTCAGCAGGTGGCGCTCCCAGAGCCGAGGAACCTCGCGCGGGCCGACCAGGCCCCGCGTGACCCCCTCGGTGGCGAGGAGCTCGACGTAGCGCTCCACGAGCGGCAGGCGGTCGGCGGGGAACACCCGGGTCGCGACCTCGGGTGTTTCACGTGAAACATCCCCCACCATCGGATCAGATCACGACGGCAGGATCACCACGTGCCGGCGCGGCTCCAGGCCCTCGGACTCCGAGACCAGGCCCGCGGCCTTCACCTCGTCGTGGACGACCTTGCGCTCGAAGGCGGTCATCGGCTCGAGTGAGGCGGGCTCGCCGGCCGCCTGGACGCGGGCGATCGCCTCCCGCGCGATCTCCACCAGCGCGGTGCGCTTGTCGGCGCGGTAGCCGGAGATGTCCAGCATCAAGCGGGAGCGCTCGCCGGTCTCGCGATAGACCGCCAGCCGGGTCAGCTCCTGGAGTGCCTCGAGCACCTCGCCGTTGCCACCGACGAGCTGGTTGAGGTCGGCGCCCACGATGGAGACCGCGGCGCGGTCGCCCTCGACGTCCATGTCCAGGTCACCGTCGAGGTCGGCGATGTCCAGGAGCTCCTCGAGGTAGTCGGCCGCGATCTCGCCCTCGAGCTCCAGCCGCTCCACGCGCGAGGACCGCTCGCCGCCCTCCTCGTCGGACTCCTCGACCGAGTCGTCGTCCGAGTCCTCGGCCAGGTCCTCGCCCTCGAGGTCGTCGGCGGGACCGGAGTCCTCGCTCAGCTCCTCGTCGACCTCGAGGAGCTCGGGGGCCTCGGTCGTCTCCTGGGTGGTCTCGTCACTCATCTGCTCTCACTCCTGCTCGGGACGGACGTGGTCTCAGCCGGCGTCGGGCTCGCCGACGTCGTCGCGCGACGACATGGGGCCCTGCTCGTTCGGCCGGGGCTTGGTCTGCTTCTTGCGCTGCTCGCGGGACTGCTTCTTGGGCTGCTGCCGCGGCGGGGGCGGCGGAGCCGTGTCCTCCTCGGCGGCGGCGACCAGCGGGTCGGGCGTGACCGAGCGCCCACGGGCGTGGTCGCGCTGCTGCTTCGCCGCGAACGCCGGGGTCCCGGGGGCGGGGTTGTTGCGGATGACGTAGAACTGCTGGCTCATGGTCCACAGGTTCGAGGTCGTCCAGTAGAGGAGCACGCCGATCGGGAAGGCGATGCCACCGACGGCGAACACGACCGGGAGGACATAGAGCAGCATCTTCTGCTGCTGGGCATAGGGGCCCGACATCGCGTCGGCCGGCATGTTCTTGCTCATCAGCTGACGCTGGGTCAGGAACGTCGTCGCCGTCATCGCGATCACCAGGACGCCGGCGAGGATGCGCACCGTGACGTCCTCGGTGCCGGTGAACGTGTCGGAGATCTTGGCCCCGAAGATGCTGGCCTCGCTGAGGTGCTTGACGTCGACCGCGCTCAGGATGCCCTTGCGGTCTCCGCGCGCCGCGGCGTTGAGCAGCCGGAACAGCGCCAGGAAGATCGGCATCTGGATGATCAGCGGGAGGCAGGAGGCGAAGGGGTTGGTCTTGGTGTCCTTGTAGAGCTGCATCGTCTCCTGGGCGAGCCGCTCACGGTCGTGGCCGTACTTCTTCTGCAGCTCCTTGACCTTGGGCTGGATGAGCTGCATGTTGCGGCTGGACTTGATCTGCTTGACGAACAGCGGGATCAGCGCCGCGCGGATCGTGACCGTGAGACCGACGATCGCCAGCGCCCACGCCCAACCGCTCTCGGCGCCGAAGACCAGTGAGAACGTGCGGTGCCAGCCGACGAGGATCACCGAGATGACCCAGTAGAGCGGGTCCATGATGACTGTGCCGAGGAGGTCGAACACTCAGGCTCCTTGAGTCCGTGGGTGAGGCTGGCGGGTGCGACGGGGCGGCACCGGGTCGTAGCCCCCGTCCGACCAGGGGTGGCAGCGCACGAGGCGGCGGACCGACAACCAGCTGCCGCGCAGGGCGCCGTGCTCGGTCACCGCCTGCAGAGCATAGGCCGAGCAGGTCGGGTGGTAGCGGCAGACCTGTCCATAGAGGGGGCTGATGAGGAAGCGGTAGGCCTTGAGCAGCCAGATGAGGGGGTACTTCATGCGGCGCTCCTGCGCAGCACCCGGCCGAGGCAGTCGTCCAGGTCCGTCCCGAGCACGCGGGAGTCGGCCGAGGAGGCTGCGGGCAGCGCGCGGACCACGAGGACCGAGGAGTCGGCCAGGCGCGGCAGCTGGGCGCGCACCAGGTGGCGCAGCCGGCGCTGCACCCGGTGCCGCGTGACCGAGTCGCCGACGGCCTTGCTCACGACGAAGCCGACCCGCGGCGAGACGTCGAGACCCGCCGCGCCGCCCGACGGCGGCTCGGCGCACAGATAGTGCACGACGAGCGTCGCGGCACCGGCCCGCAGACCGGAACGGATCGTGCGGCGGAACGCGTCACCCGACGTGAGCCTGTTGGCCCGTGGGAGCACCCGACACCACGCAAGGGGTGCGGAGGCTCAGACGGCCAGGCTCTTGCGGCCCTTGCGCCGCCGCGCGGCCAGGATGGCGCGGCCGGCGCGGGTGCGCATGCGCAGACGGAAACCGTGCACCTTGTGACGGCGACGGTTGTTCGGCTGGTAGGTGCGCTTGCTCACGAGCTTCTCCGTTGTTCTCCCGGTGACCCGGGGAGCTGCTGTCTGGGCTGGTTCGTCCACTCGGCGCGGCGGGCAGGGCCTGACATTCGTCGGCTGGCACCGCCCGCCCACGGCCCCTCGCTGAGGACTTCCGTGGACATGCGGCACCGGTCGACGCCGGGCGACCTCGCAACGGTACGCGAGCCCGATCGGGAGGGTCAAACTCAGGGGGCCCAAACCTGTGGATGACGTCTTGCTGTCGAGCCCGTCGGCTTGTTACGTTCGGCGCTGCCGAGTTTCCCCGCCACCAACCGAGCCCGTCCGGGGCGCAGGGGTGTGAGCTCAGGACCGCAGGCCGTGATCGGGCCTCTGACCTGGGAAGACACCGA
>JAXLSP010000015.1:0-30024 GCA_046330515.1 Nocardioidaceae bacterium
CCGGCCGGCCCAGGCGAGCACCGGCAGCGCCACCACGACGAGCGGCCACGGCCCGAGGGCCACGCAGCCGGCGGTCAGGAGCGAGCAGCCGACCGCCGCTGCGACGACGGCGCGGGAGGGAGCCACGACCGGGGCGTCAGCGGCCACCGTCGCCCCGCACGGGCAGGTGGGTGCGCGGCGCCATCCGCGGGCCGCGCCGCGGGCGGCGGACGCCCGAACGGAACACCAGCTGCACCACCCGCGCCCGATGGGGGCGGTAGGGCTCCAGCACCGTCGCGAGCTCGTCGTCGTCGATGTCGTGGCCGAACAGGGCCCAGCCGACGTCCTTGGCCACGTGGTAGTCGCCGAAGCTCACCGCGTCCGCGTCGCCCAGCGCCGGCAGCCGGACCTCGGCGCTGGTCCACACGCCGATGCCGGGGATGCTGCGCAGCCGTCGGTCCGCCTCGACCGGGTCGAGCCCGGCGCACCGCTCCAGGCTGTCGGCCACCTGCGCGGCACGGACGAGCGCGCGCGAGCGGGCGGGGTCGATGTGCATGCGCAGCCACTCCCAGGACGGGACGGCGCGGACGGTGGCGGCGTCGGGGAGCACGGCGAGCCGGCGCCCGGCGCCGGGACCCGGGGCCGGCTCGCCGAACCGCCGGACCAGCGCCCGATAGCCGAGGTGCGCCTCCTGCCCGGTGACCTTCTGCTCGATCACGGCGGGCACGAGCGCCTCGAAGACCCGCCCGGTGCGCCCGATCCGCAGATGGGGGTAGCGGCGCCAGGTCTCGGCGATCACGGGGTGGAGCGGCTCGAAGCCCGACGGGTCGTCCTCGGCGCCCAGGAGCGCGGGCACCCCGTCGAGGGCCCAGACCGCACCCGGCCCCCAGGCCTCGGCGTGCACCTCCCCCAGGTCGGCCCGCGGCTCCAGGAGCAGGGTGGCCGGACCGAGCGGCGTGCGCATGGCCAGCCAGTGCCGGTCGGCCTCGTCCACGACGTAGGCGGGGTCCCCCCGGCCGTGCCGGAGCGGTCCCAGGACGGTCCCGACGGGACATGGCCACGACGGTCGCCAGACCCGTGTCGTTCCCGCCTCCACGCCCGGGACGCTAGCTCATCCGATCGGACAAGGGTGCCTAGTCACTCCGGGCCATCGAGTTCCGACCGATCGTCTGAGGCGGCATTGAGCGTCGCCGTACGAAAAAGTTGTCCAGACCAGCGGTCGTTTCGGGACTGGTCGCGTGGCATAAATGGCAGGTGGGTGCCACGATTTCGCCATGACAGGCCGCTACCTCGATGTCGACGTGTTCGCGAGCGAACTCCCTCGACAGCGCATTCCCGCCGATGACACCATCGACGGTTTTCCGACCACGGGTGCGCGCCTTCTCGGGGGCGTTGGCAATGCTGAGATCGGGATCCACGAGATCACTCCGGGCATGGCCCGGGACGTCGAATGCGACGAGGTCTTCGTGGTCCTCTCCGGTCGGGGATCCGTCGAGTTCCAGGACGGCGAGGTGGTCCCGCTGACCCCCGGCGCCGTCGTCCGACTCCACAAGGGGGACACCACGATCTGGCACATCGCCGAGACCCTTCGCAAGGTCTACATCGCCGGCTGACCCGGTTCGACCTGGCGGCGTAGGTTGGTCCTCGTGACCGACGACGCCGCCAGCTCGCATTTCGGCGGCGAGGCCGCCCGCCGCCGCGACCTCGAGGACTCCATCCAGCAGGACTTCCGCCGGGACATGTCCTACGGCGACTACCTGCACCTCGACGAGCTCCTCGCCGCCCAGCACCCGCTGAGCGACCCGCCGCAGCACGACGAGCTGCTGTTCATCGTCCAGCACCAGACCTCCGAGCTCTGGCTCAAGCTGATGGTCCACGAGCTCCGCTCGGCGCGCTCCCTGCTGCGCCAGGACCAGCTGGCCCCGGCGCTCAAGCGGCTGGCCCGGGTCAAGCACATCCAGCACACCCTCACCGACCAGTGGGCGGTCCTGGCGACGCTGACCCCGAGCGAGTACGCCACGATCCGGCCCTTCCTCGCGACGTCCTCGGGCTTCCAGTCGTGGCAGTACCGCGAGGTCGAGTTCCTGCTCGGCAACAAGAACGCCGACATGGTGAAGGTCTTCGCGCACGCCCCCGAGACGCGCGCGGTGCTCGAGCGCCTGCTCCACGAGCCGAGCCTCTATGACGAGTTCCTCGCCTTCCTCGCCCGTGCCGGCCATGCCATCCCCGGCGACCTGCTCGACCGGGACTGGTCACAGCCCCACCGGCTGCACCCCGGCCTCGTCGACGTCATCGCGGCGGTCTATGCCGACCCCACGCGGCACTGGGGCGTCTATGAGACCTGCGAGGAGCTCGTCGACGTCGAGGACAACTTCCAGCAGTGGCGCTTCCGGCACCTCCAGGTCGTGCAGCGCACCATCGGCTACAAGACCGGCACCGGCGGCTCCAGCGGCGTCGACTTCCTCCGCCGCGCCCTCGACCTGACGTTCTTCCCCGAGCTGTTCGAGGTGCGCACGCGCATCGGGGAGTGAGGCGCCCTCGCCGGCCCTGGCACTCCGTGGTCCTCAGCCATGCACGTCCACCGTCGTGACGACCCGCGTGACGCTGGGACGACGGGGGACGGAGGAGAAGCCGAAGCGGCAGGGCGGGTCGACGTCCGCGAGGGTGCCGAGGTCCAGACCGTCGAAGGAGCCGCGCAGGCCGGTGACGGCGACGACGTCGAGCGCGCCGTAGAAGGAGCGGCGTCCGGCGCGCACGCCTCCGCGCGTGCGCACGCCGCGCAGCGCCACCCGCGCCACCGGGTCCGTGACGGCGCACCAGGCGGGGCTGGCGGCGACGGGAGAGGGGACGACGGACAGGAGCCGGCCGAGCGGCGTGCGACCGCCCGTGACCAGCCACAGCCGCAGCGACGGCGTCAGGACCGTCCAGGCGCCGGGCTCGGACCGGACGCTCACCGGCTCCTCGCGCAGCTCGTCGAAGTGGTAGGTCGACGCCACGAAGTCGGTGACCCGCGCGTCCGGAGCCAGCAGCACCCGGTGGCCGGCGGCGGTCTCGACCATGACGTCCGCGAACGGCCCCCACGGTGAGTCGTCCCAGCGCCCGACGACCACCCGCACGCCCGAGGTGCTGCCGGTGCCCGCGATCGCGCCCACGAACCGCTGCCTGACCGCTTCGGGCGTCTCGGACCTCATGCCCGGCATCCTCCCAGCCGCCGCCAACCGCGGGTCCGCAGCACTGTCCCCGGCGCGCGGCACAATGGCCGGATGCTGCTCGCCGAGGTCGTCACCGCGTCCCGCGAGATCGCCGCGACCCGGTCCCGCAAGGCCAAGACGGCCGTCATCGCCGGGTGCCTGGCGCGGGCCGAGCCCGACGAGCGCGAGGTCGTCGCGTCCTACCTCGGCGGCGCCCTCCTCCAGCGGCGCACGGGGCTGGGCTGGCGCGGGCTCAGCACGCCGCCCCCGGCGGCGGACCACGCCACGCTCGCGGTCCGGGAGGTCCACGACGCCTTCGAGGGGCTCGCGGCGCTCTCCGGTCCGGGCTCCCAGGGCCAGCGTGCCGAGGCCGTCGCCGAGCTGTTCGGCCGGGCGACCGCCGACGAGCAGTCCTGGCTGCACGGCATCGTCACCGGCGCGGTCCGCCAGGGCGCGCTCGACGCGCTGCTCCAGGAGGGTCTGGCGGAGGCCGCGGACGTCCCCGTGGGAGAAGTGCGCCGCGCCGCCATGCTCGCCGGCGGCACGGGCCCGGTCGTGGCGACCGCCTTCGCCGACGGTGTGCCGGGGCTGCGGGCCGTCGGGCTCGAGGTCGGCCGGCCGGTGCTGCCGATGCTCGCCTCCAGCGCGCGCGACGTGGCAGCGGCGCTGGCCAAGGCCGGCCCCGGGGCGGTCGCGGTGGAGACCAAGCTCGACGGGATCCGGATCCAGGTGCACCGCCGCGGCGACGAGGTGCTCGTCGCCACCCGCAGCCTCGACGACGTCACCCACCGGCTGCCCGAGGTCGTGGCGGCCGCCCTCGCGCTCCCCTCCGACACGTTCGTCCTCGACGGGGAGGCGCTCGCCCTCGACGACGACGGGACGCCGCGCGCCTTCCAGGAGACCGCGTCACGCACGGCGCAGGCCAGCGGGGTGGCCATCACGCCCTACTTCTTCGACCTGCTGCACCTCGACGGCGCCGACCTCCTCGACGCGCCCGGTCGGGAGCGCCAGGCCGCCCTCGAGGATCTGGTGCCCGAGCGGTGGCGCGTCCCGCGCGTCGTGACCGACGACGTCGACGAGGCCCGGGCGTTCCTGGAGCGCACGCTCGCCGCCGGCCACGAGGGTGTCGTGGTCAAGGGGCTCGCCACCACCTATGCGGCCGGCCGGCGCGGCGCCGGCTGGGTCAAGGTCAAGCCGGTGCACACCCTCGACCTCGTCGTCCTGGCCGTCGAGTGGGGCAGCGGGCGGCGCGAGGGCTGGCTGTCCAACATCCACCTGGGTGCCCGCGACGCCGAGACCGGCGACCTGGTGATGCTCGGCAAGACCTTCAAGGGGATGACCGACCAGACCCTGGCCTGGCAGACCGAGAGGTTCACCGAGCTGGCGCTCGACCCCGCCACGGTGCGCGACCACTACGTCGTCCCCGTGCGACCCGAGCAGGTCGTGGAGATCGCGCTCGACGGCGTGCAGCGCTCGAGCCGCTATCCCGGCGGCATCGCGCTGCGGTTCGCGCGGGTCGTCCGCTACCGCGACGACAAGACTTCCGGCGACATCGACACCCTCCAGCAGATCAAGCAGCTGTTCGGGCATGACTGAACCGGTTCGTCTCGTCCACGCGTCTCGGTAAAGTCCGGGCCCGCCAGCCGCTACGATCCGGGCGTGGGCACCATGGAGGAGTTCTCCGCCGACCGCCGCCTCGCTACCGAGAAGCGGCACCGGGAGCGGGAGCAGGACATCATCGCGGCCACTCGGGAGCTGCTCGACACACGCGGCGTGCAGAACACCCAGATCGAGCACATCGCGCACGCCGTCGGGATCAACAAGGCGATCCTCTACCGGCACTTCAACGGCAAGGACGAGCTCTTCGCGCTGGCCCTCTGCGGCTACCTCGAGGAGCTGCGCGACCGCTTCACGCGAGCGGTCGAGGGTGCCGACCGGCCGGCCGCCAAGCTCCAGGCGCTGGTCGAGGAGTTCGTGGGCTTCGGGTCCGACCACCCCGCGTTCATCGACGCGAGCCGCGAGCTGATGCTCCGGCCCGGCGGCGAGCTCATCGCCGAGGTCGGCGAGTCCACGGCCATCCGCTTCGGCTCGGCCGCGGCGAGCAGCCTGGGCATCCTCACCCGGGTCCTGGCGGAGGGCGCCGAGACCGGCGACTTCGAGGTGGCCGACCCGGTCCTGCTCGCCAACATGCTCTATGCCTCCGGACTCGGCATGATGCAGCTGGCCCGCCTCGGCGTGCTCATCTCCGAGTCGGCACCGGGAGTGCCGTCGATCGCGCCCGTGACCCGCGACCAGGTGCGCGACCACCTCATCGCCTCGGCCCTCGCCAACGTGGGCGTGCGCCGCTCCTCCTGACCGGGGCCGTCCGCTCGGCGGGTCAGGCCGGTCGTGCCGGTCGGGAACCGGCGAGCGCCAGCATCCGCTCCTCGGCGGCGTCGTCGAATCCGGTGCCGGGCCGACCGGCGCCGGGGTTCCCCTCGGTCTGGAGCCACGCCCACGTGTCCGCGACCGTCTCGGCCACCGGGCGGCACACGAGCCCGGCGGCGGACGCGGCGCCGACGTCTCCGTCGTGCAGGGCGGCCATCTCCCCGGTGGGCGGCATCCAGATGGGGAGCTCGGTCCAGGGTGCGACCCCCGCCGCCTCGACCTGCTCCGGCGTGAGCCAGACCAGCTTCGACCGGCCGCCCGTGACCCGTCTCGCCTCGCCGAGCAGCTCCCCGATCGTGGTGTGCCCCGGCTGCGACACCGCGTTGAAGGCGCCGCGCACTCCGCGGGAGCCGGCGTCCACCAGCCACGCGGCGAGGTCGCGCGCGTCGACGTACTGCAGCGGACGGTCGACGGGACCCGGAGCCGGCACGTCGCCACCGCGAGCCAGCCGCTCGAGCCAGAAGGGCAGGCGCCCGACGCGCTCCCAGGGCCCCAGGATGAGCCCCGCCCGGGCCAGCAGGACGTCGGCACCGAAGCCCTCGAGCGCCGCGAGCTCGCCGCCCCGCTTGGCCTCGGCGTAGTCCGAGGACTCCTCGGACGCCGGGTCGCCCTCGACGACGGGCGCCGACTCGTCGGCGTGGTGCGCGATGGGCCAGGCATAGACCGACCGGGACGAGACATAGCAGTAGTGCGCGGCGCGGCCCCGGAGCAGGGTCGCGGACGTGAGGACCACCGCCGGCGCCTGGGACCAGGTGTCCACCACGACGTCCCACTCGTCGCCGCCCAGCGCTGTGGCGAGCGCGTCGCCGTCGCGCCGGTCGGCGTGCCGCTCGTCGGTGCCGGGCGCCGACGGCCCGCTCACGCCGCGGGTGAGCGTGGTGACGGTGTGCCCGTCCGCGAGGGCGGTCTCGACGACCGCTCGACCGACGTGGTGGGTGCCGCCCAGAACCAGGAGCCTCATCGCCCGATCCTCACCCGGCCGCGCCCGAGCGGCCAAGGACGTTCACCGAGGGCGGAATGCGACCCGGCAGGGGTGCTGCCTGTGCCTGCGCGGCGCCGGTGGAGCGCCGGAGACCGGTGGATCCGGACTCAGCGTGGATCCGGGCTCAGCGGGGGTGGCCGAGGGTGAGCGTGGTGACGGTGACCTTCGTGGTCGAGGTGGGAGCCTTCGCTCGCCGCTGCGACAGGACGCCGGTGCTGGGGCTCCAGGCCCCGAGGTCGGTCTTGTCGTTGCCGTCCCAGTCGCCGACGACCGGCAGGTCGCCGGCCGAGCCGAAGACGACGTAGGCGAACCAGGCGAGCCCGTCGCCGTCGACGAGCCGCAGCGTGTAGGTCGCCGTGGCCTGGTCATAGACGCCGATGTCGGTGATGCCGTCGCCGTTCCAGTCACCGGTGACCCCCAGGTCGTTGCTGTCACCGAGCTTGACCCGCGTGACCGACCCGCCGGCCGAGCGGAGCAGGAACAGCGAGGCGGAGGACCGCCGCAGGCCGAGGTCCGAGGTGCCGTCGCCGTCCCAGTCACCCGCGAGCGGCTTGTCGCCCTGCTTGCCCCACACGACGGCCCGGTTGCCGTCGGCGGTCTGCAGGGTGAAGGTGCGGGTCGCGGGGGTGCGCACGCCGACGTTGGCGTGGCCGTCGCCGTCCCAGTCACCCAGCACGGGCTCGTCGGTGTCCTGGCCGAAGACGATGGTCCGGGCGCTGCGCTTGAGGCGCTGGATCGTGAACGTGGCCGGGGTCGACCGGGTGAAGAACACGGGCTCGGCCTCGAGCCCGCCGTTCATGTTGGCGGCCAGCGGGACGTCGGGGCAGTTCTGCGAGCTCGGGGAGGTGCCGAAGGCGAACTTGCTGCCGTGGAAGTAGGGCGCGACGTCGTGCCCGTCGATCCGCTCCTCGAAGTGCAGGTGGGGCCCGGTGGTGTTGCCGGTGTCGCCCACGAGGCCGAGCTGGGTGCCCTGGTCGACGTTCTGCCCGACCTTCACCGACAGCGCCGACATGTGGGCATAGAGGCTGGTCTCGCCACCCCCGTGGTCGACGACGACCCACTTGCCGTAGCCGGAGTCCACGACCGTGTCGGCCACGGTCACGACGCCCGGCGCCGCAGCCACGACCGGGTCGCCGTAGTCGTCGAGCCGGTTCCAGTCCACCGAGTAGGCGCTGGGGCTGTGCGAGGACCGGGTCGACCCGGTCCACACCTGGCCGCAGGGGAACGGCATCTCATAGGCGACGGTCGGCGTCGCGGTGACCTGGGCGGCCTTGCGCGCCTGGCGCGGGCTGAGCCGGTCGGTGCCGTGGTCGAGCGGGTAGCCGGGGTCGGTCCCGGCGGCGCCGCTGGGCGCGGGTCCCACCCTGCGCAGCCCGGTCCCCCGGTCGGCGGCGCCGGCCGGCAGCACCCCCGTGAGCACCACGGCGGCTGCGACGGGGACGACGAGCACCCGGGTCAGGAGGCGGTGGGCGGGGGTTGTCATCGGGGGCGTCACCCTTCGTGGGACCGGTCGGCCGACATGCGCGACGCCCACTCACACCAGTCACACAGCGCTCAGACGTCACAGGAGCGCTCAGACGGTAACGCGTTTTCGGCGTGTCTGTCACGAGAACCTGGGACGTTGTGCTAGTCGGGACGCCCGCCCCCGGTCCGTCGTACGGCGTCAGGCGCCGGGGTCGCGCCGCCGGATCAGGCCTTCCTGGGCGACCGTGGCCACGAGCGTGCCGTCCTGCGCGAACACGCGCGCCAGCACGAGCCCGCGGGCTCCCGACGCCGAGGGCGACCACTGGTCGTAGAGCCACCACTCGTCGGCCCGGAACGGCCGGTGGAACCAGATGCTGTGGTCCAGGGAGGCGACCTGCATGCCCGGCGAGCCGATCGTGACCCCGTGCGGCACCAGTGAGGCGCCGATCAGGGTCATGTCGCTGGCGTAGGTGAACGTCGCGAGATGCTCGCGCGGGTCGTCGGTCAGCCCGTCGCTCGCCCGCACCCAGAGGCGGGCCAGGGCCGGGCGGTCCGGGTCCTGGTCCAGCCCGATCGCGGAGTTGCCGAGATAGCGGACCTCGAGGGCGCCCCACTCCTTGGCCAGCGCCTCGCCGTCCGCGTTGCCGCGGCTGCGCAGCAGCTCCATGAAGTCGATGCCCGACTCCGGCGGCCCGACCTCGGGCATCACGTCCTGGTGCTCGAAGCCCTGCTCCTCGCGCTGGAAGCTCACCGTCTGGAAGTAGATCGGGCGCCCGTGCTGTCGGGCCACCACGCGGCGGGTGCCGAACGAGCGACCCTCGCGCAGCCGCTCGACGTCATAGACGATCGGGACCGACGTGTCGCCCGGGAGCAGGAAGTAGGAGTGCAGGGAGTGCGGCAGGAACTCCTCGTCGATGGTGCGGACCGCGGCATAGAGCGCCTGCGCGGCCACCTGGCCCCCGAAGACGCGCTGCCGGTTGGTCTCGGGCTGGCGCCCGCGGAAGAGGTTGAGGTCGATCTGCTCCAGGTCGAGCAGGTCCACCAGCTCGGCCGCCGATGCGGGCATCTCAGTCCTCCTCGGCCGGCGGCGCGTCGGGCCAGGTCGTGTCCGGCCCGTCGAGACCGGCGAGGAACTGCTCGAACTGCTGGCCGATCTCGTCGGGCGTCGGCAGCGGCTGGTCGGGGGCGAGCAGCCCGGCGCCGGACTCCTCGGCGGCCTGGAACGCGTCGTACTGCTGCTCGAGCCCGACCACCACGTCACGGACGTCGTCGTTGGAGTCGAGGTAGGTCGTGATCTCCGCCTCCCGCGCGTCCGCGTGGGCGCGCAGGCCGGACAGGTCGACGGTCAGGCGGCCGCCGAGCTCGACGTGCTCGAGGAGGGACAGGGCAGCCTTGGGGTACTCGAGCTGGGCCAGGTAGTGGGGCACGTGCGCGACGAAGCCGAGCCCGTCGTGTCCCCACTCGCCCAGCCGCAGCTGGAGCAGCGCCTGGGCGCTCGACGGGATCCGGAGCTCGCCGCGCCAGGGGCTGTCCCCGGTCAGCAGCGCGCCCCGGTTGGCGTGCGGCGTGACGGCGATCGGGCGCGTGTGCGGCACGGCCATCGGCACGGCGCCGACGTCCACGACGCGGGTGACACCGAGCCGCTCGACGACGTCGCGGACGGCCTCGCAGAAGGCCTCCCACCGGTTGTCGGGCTCGGGGCCCCGCAGCAGCAGGAACGGCGTCCCGGCGCTGTCGCGCTGGAGGCGTACGACGAGCCGCGGGGCCTCGTAGTCGGTGTAGTGGTCCCGCGCGAAGGTCATCGCCGGCCGGCGGGCGCGGTAGTCGTGGAACTGGTCGACGTCGAAGGTCGCGACCACCTTGCCGTCCGAGAGCGACTCGAGGTGGTCGGCGGCCAGGACCGACGCCGAGCCGGCGTCGAGGAAGCCGTAGAGCGAGACGACCATGGTGAGCTCGGCGTCGCGGCCCTCACCCTCGGCCGCCTGGCGCGCCCCGTCCAGCTCGGGCACCTCGTCGACGATGTGGACCAGCCGCGATCTCTTGCTCACGCGGGCCACGATATCCAGCCGCCCAGGCGCCGAGTCGTCACCTCGGGCGGCGACTCGGCGCTCGCGGGCCGCCGAGTCTCCGAGCACGGGCGACGCCTCGAGGGACGGACGTGACCTGGCCCACACCCAGGGAGGGGTGGGACCGGAGGTTACTGGAGGGTAACGTTGCCCCCGACCCCCCGCCCGGGCCGTCTCCCGACGCTGCCCGGGCGCACCCCAGCACCCTTCTCGAAGGAGACGTCGTGTCCCGTCCGCTGCGAGAGGTCGTCTTCGTCGACGGCGTGCGCACCCCGTTCGGCAAGGCGAAGGGCCAGTACGCCGAGACGCGTGCCGACGACCTCGTCATCAAGTGCATCCGCGAGCTGCTGCGCCGCAACCCGTCGCTGCCGCCCGAGAAGGTCGACGAGGTCGCGGTCGCCGCGACCACCCAGATCGGCGACCAGGGCCTGACGATCGGCCGCACCGCCGCCCTGCTGTCGGGGCTCCCCCAGAGCGTCCCCGGCTTCGCGATCGACCGGATGTGCGCCGGGGCCATGACGGCGGTGACCACCACCGCGTCCGGCATCGCCTTCGGCGCCTACGACGTCGCCATCGCCGGCGGCGTCGAGCACATGGGGCGCCACCCGATGGGCGAGGGCGTCGACCCCAACCCGCGCATCCTGTCCGAGCGGCTCGTCGACCCCGACGCCCTCGTGATGGGCAAGACCGCGGAGAACCTGCACGACCGCTACCCCACGATCACCAAGGAGCGCGTCGACGCCTACGCCGTGCGGTCCCAGGACAAGACGGCCGCTGCCTACGACGCCGGGCGGATCCAGCCGGACCTCGTCCCCGTCGCCACCCGCTCCGCCGAGCTCGGCTGGGGCCTGGCCACGACCGACGAGCCGATGCGCCCCGGCACCACCATGGAGTCGCTCGCCGCGCTGAAGACCCCGTTCCGCCCGCACGGCAGGGTCACCGCCGGCAACGCGGCGGGCATCAACGACGGCGCGACGGCCTGCCTGCTCGCCGAGGAGGAGACGGCCCGCGAGCTCGGGCTGACCCCCAAGATGCGGCTGGTCTCCTTCGCCTTCGTCGGCGTCGAGCCCGAGGTGATGGGCGCCGGCCCGATCCCGTCGACCGAGAAGGCGCTGGCCAAGGCCGGGCTGACCATCGACGACATCGAGGCGTTCGAGGTCAACGAGGCGTTCGCCGTCCAGGTGCTCGCCTTCCTGGAGCACTTCGGCATCGCCGACGACGATCCCCGGGTCAACCCCTACGGCGGCGCGATCGCCATGGGTCACCCACTCGCCTCGAGCGGCGTCCGTCTGATGACCCAGCTCGCCCGCCAGTTCGAGGAGCGGCCGGAGGTCCGCTTCGGACTCACCACGATGTGCATCGGCATCGGGATGGGCGGCACCGTGATCTGGGAGAACCCGAGCTGGAAGGGAGCCGCGGCATGAGCGCCATGGACAGCCTCGTCGCCCGCGCGGAGGCGATCGCCTCCGACGCCGAGCGCGTCACCGAGGCCAAGCTGCGCAAGGTGACCCTGCCGCTGGGGGCCGGGGTCCTGGGCCTCATCACCCTCGACAACGGCGAGGACCACACCAAGCCCAACACGTTCGGGCCGCGCGGCCTGCTGTCGCTCAACGCCGCCATCGACGCGGCGCTGGCCGACGACGAGGTGACGGCGCTCGGCATCACGGGCAAGCCGTTCATCCTGGCGGCCGGAGCCGACCTGACCTCGATCGCCGGCGGCGGCCCCGACGCCGTGCGCACGGTCGCCGAGCTGGGGCACGCGGTGTTCCGCAAGCTGGGTGAGGGCGGCAAGCCGTCGTTCGGCTTCGTCAACGGCCTCGCCCTCGGCGGCGGCCTCGAGGTCGCGCTGCACTGCGACTACCGCACCGTCATGGACTCCGCCCCGGCGCTCGGCCTGCCTGAGGTCATGCTCGGCCTGATCCCGGGCTGGGGCGGCGCCTGGCTGGTGCCCAACCTGGTCGGGGCCGACAAGGCCGTCACGCTCATCCTCGAGAACCCGCTGTCGCAGGGCCGCACCCTGGGCGGCCAGGCCGCCTTCGCGCTCGGCCTCGCGGACGCCTGCTTCTCCGGTGCCGACTACCTCGAGCAGTCGATGCTCTGGGCCGCGGGTGTCCTCACCGGCTCGGTGACCGTCGACCGTCCCGAGGTCGACCGGGGTGAGGCATGGGACGCCGCGCTCGCGCGCGCCGAGGAGATCGTGGCGTCCAAGACCGGTGGCGCCTCCCCCGCTGCCCGCCGGGCCGTCGAGCTGGTCGCCGCCGCGCGCACCTCCGACCGCGACGCCGGCTTCGCCGCGGAGGACCAGGCGCTCGACGACATGTCGAAGACCCCGGAGCTGCTGGCCAGCCTCTACGCCTTCGACCTGGTGCAGAAGCGCGCCAAGCGCCCGGCCGGTGCCCCCGACCGGTCCCTGGCCCGACCGGTGACCAAGGTGGGCATCATCGGCGCCGGCCTGATGGCCAGCCAGCTGGCCCTGCTGTTCGTACGACGCCTCGAGGTGCCGGTGGTCCTCAGCGACCTCGACCAGGACCGGGTCGAGAAGGGCGTGGCCTATGTCCACGCCGAGATCGACAAGCTGGTCGGCAAGGGCCGGCTGTCGCCCGACAGGGCCAACCGCTATCGCGCCCTCGTGACCGGCGTGGTGGACAAGGCCGAGTCGTTCGCGGACGCCGACTTCGTCATCGAGGCCGTGTTCGAGGAGATGAAGGTCAAGAAGGCGGTCTTCGCCGACGTCGAGAAGGTCGTCGGCCCCGAGTGCGTGCTCGCGACCAACACCTCGTCGCTGTCGATCACCGAGATGGCCTCCGAGCTCGAGCACCCCGAGCGGGTCGTCGGCTTCCACTTCTTCAACCCCGTCGCCGTCATGCCGCTGCTGGAGATCGTCCAGGGCGAGCAGACCGACGACGCCACCCTGGCCACGGCGTTCGCCACCGGGCGCTCGCTCAAGAAGACCACGATCCTGGTCAAGGACAGCCCCTCGTTCATCGTCAACCGCCTGCTCGGTCGCTTCATGAGCGAGGTCGGGCGGATCGTCGACGAGGGCACGCCGGTCGAGGTGGCCGACAAGGCCTTCGCGGGCGTGGTCCCGATGCCGCCGTTCGTGCTGCTGTCGCTGGTCGGACCGGCGGTCGCGCTGCACAACACCGCGACCCTGGCGGGGGCGTTCCCGGGGCGCTTCACGGTCTCCCCCGCCCTCGAGCGGCTGGTGGCGGCCGGGAAGTCCTCCTACTACCTGCCCGACGGCACCGTCGACCCGGAGGTCCTCGCCCTCGCCGAGACACCCGCCGAGCCGGTCGAGCTGTCGGCCCCCGAGGTCAAGCAGCGCGTGCTCGAGGGCCTGGCCGACGAGGCCCGGCGAATGCTCGACGACGGCGTCGTGTCGGCTCCCCAGGACCTCGACCTGGCCATGATCACCGGTGCCGGCTTCGCGTTCTGGAACGGCGGCCTCACCATGATGCTCGACATGTCCGGCATCTCGGAGAAGGCCACGGGCAGGCGCTTCCACTAGACGGGTGATCGCGTCCCTGGCCCGGAGGACCGGGTCAGGGCATAACCAGCACGCCCCGCCACCGGTCGACGATGAGCTGGGCGGCATGGGCGGCCAGCTGGTCGGCCGTCAGGCCGTAGCGACGCCGGAGCAGCTCCGACATCTCGTCGAAGCCGGCGCTGTCCCGGTGGCGCCGGAACGCCTCGAGCAGGCGGAACGGCTCGTCCTCGCCGCGGATCGTGGCGAGGTACTCCAGCGACCACCACGCGACGGCGTAGTTCGTGGAGTTGTCGCCGTCGTCCCCCCGATAGAACAGCCCGTTGGGGGGCATCGTCATGTCGTGCTGGCGAGCCGCGATGACGGCACGCCAGCCGAGTCGGGGCTGCTCGCCGCGGTGCGCGACGTAGTCGGCGATGCCCTCGGTCAGCCAGGTCGGCGAGGTGTCGGCATAGGACGCCAGGGCGACGTGGACCAGCTCGTGGCGCAGCATCACGCGGACCCACGCGGGATCGGCCGACAGCGACGACGGCGCGACGATCACCCGCTGCTCGGTGACCTCGAAGTCGGCGCCGCGGACGCCGGCGGTCACCGCGCCCACCCGCGACAGCTCGTCGGCGTTGAGCCCCTCGGCACGCAGCGCTCCCTCGGTGGAGAGGGCCAGGCAGACGACGTGACCGAGCCCGCGGGGCGTCTCGGCGTCGACGAAGGCACGGGCGCGCTCGAGCTCGTCCACCAGTCCCTGGGCCTGCGCGAGCGAGGAGGCGTCGGCGGCGAGCAGGACCCGCCCGGAGCGGCGGATGGCGATGCCCGGCATCTCCCAGGGAGCGGACAGGATCTGGCTCGGGTCGACGCGGTCCTGGGTGACCCGCCAGGCCCCCCGCTCCTTGGCGAAGCGGAGGTGCCGCGTCGTCCAGACCGGCGCGGGGTCGAAGCCGCGGAGCCTGGTCCACGCGTCGACGTCGGCCTCATAGACCGGTCCGGTCGCCGAGCGTCCGGACTGCCCCGTGCCCAGCTCGAACCGGAACGACTCGACGGGGACCCGTGACATCCGCCGGAACCAGTCGACCTGGAGGGCGCGGTGCGCCTCGTCGGTGGTCCGGAGGAACGCCGCGCGGTCGCGGGCGACGACGGCCTCCGCCCGGCGGCGCAGCAGCGCCTCGACGGCCGCTCGGGCCGGGTCCGGAGCCGCCGGCGGGGCGGACGTCGAGCCCAGCGGCTCGGACGGCTCGGGCAGGGGGGTCGGAGACCGCGGTGCGCTGATGTCGTTGCCGCCGGCGCACCCGCACAGCGCCGCGACGAGCGCCACCGCGACGATCCCCCCGAGCCTCCTGCGCACGGCTGGGAGTCTAGGTCGCGACCGCGACGAACCTTTGGCGACCCCCATCGCGTCGGAGAGGGTAGACCCGGACGACGAGGCTCGGGCATCGACGGCGAGGGGGACGCATGGCGCGACGGGACACGACCGAGTTCGCCGAGTTCGTGGCGGCGCGGTCACCGGCGCTGCACCGCGCGGCCTACCTCATCGTCGGCGACCCGCAGCTCGCCCAGGACCTGGTCCAGGAGGCGCTGACCAAGACCTATGTCGCGTGGCCGCGGCTGCGCGACCCCGGGGCCGCGGAGTCCTACACCCGCAAGGCGATCACCACGACCGCCATTGGCTGGTTCCGGCGCCGCGCCTGGAGCTCGGAGCGGCCCCGCGACGACGTCCCCGAGACCGGGCAGCCCGGCCACGCCGAGGGTGTCGTGACCCGCGACTGGGTCTGGCGGGAGCTCCAGGCGCTGCCGGTCCGACAGCGGGCGGCGATCGTGCTGCGCTTCTATGAGGACCTCACCGAGGCCCAGACGGCCGAGGCGATGGGCTGCGCCGTCGGCACCGTCAAGAGCCAGGTCTCGGCGGGGCTGGCCAAGCTCCGCGACCGGCTCGGGGCCGATGTCGAGCCCGTCCTGATCCACCACACCCCCCACCACGGAAGGGCGTGACGCCATGACGACTCTGCTCAAGGACACGATGTCCGAGCGCGCCGACGCGCTCGAGAGCCCGCACTTCGACGCCCTCGCCCTCGCGGCCGCTGGCCGGCGCCGCGTCACGCGCCGCCGGTCGGCGCTCGCCGGGGCCGGCGCGGTCGCCGCGGTCTCCCTCGCCGCCCTCGTCGTGCCCGGGCTCGGCAACCGTGACGACGTGGCGGACCCCGTCAGCGAGTTCGCCGCCGCGTTCGCCGCCCACGAGCCGAGCTATGCCGTCGACGGCACCATCCACATCGACGGCCGGGCGTTCGACGTCGGGCATCGCGTGCGGGCCCTCGTGCAGACCGACCGCGGCGTCGTCTTCACCGACCCCGCGGGCGACGTGTTCGCCGCCGACGGGGCGACCGTCGACGCGGTCGGGCACACGGACCCGGGTCGGTTCGGCCAGCGCCTGGTGGCCGACGGTGCGCGGGTCGCCTGGCTCGACACGACCGCCGAGCGCTTCGTCACGCTGGACCAGGGGACGGGAGACCGGGAGACGCTCCCGGCCCAGCCGATCGAGGGCTCGGAGTTCGGCGCGCGCCCGCTGGCCGTGGACGGCGACGTCGTCTATGCCGTGGACGCGCGCGGGCTGTTCGGCTGGAACCTCGCCGCGGGCCGGGTCAGCGTCGGTGACATCGAGCCTCGCGGAGACGAGGCCTTCGACGTGAAGGACGGCTCCGCCGCCACCGGCTGGGGCGGACGCGGCTCGGTGGGGACCGTGGAGTCGGTCCCGACGCGGTTCGGCGACGCATTGCTGCCGCTGGTCCGCGTCACGGGCGGGCAGACGGCCGAGGTCTCCCCCGACGGGAGCCGGGCCGTCGTCGAGCTCGACCCTGAGTCGGTGGTCGTGGACCTCGAGGACGGGACGAGCGCCACGCTCTCAGCACCCGGCTTCGACTTCGTCGCGGGCTACCAGTGGCGCGACGACGGCTCGTTCTTCGCCCTCGGCCTCAGCTCGACGCGGGGACCGCTGGCCTCGATGCCGATCAGCATCCTGGAGTGCCAGGCAGCCTCCGCGACGTGCGCGCCTGTCGTGCCGGAGGCCGGCACCTACGAGCACCTGGCCCTGCCGTTCGGCCTGCCGTTCGAGGACTGAGCCCGCAACGGGCGCCGTGCGTCGTCAGGACGCGTGAGCGCGGAAGTAGTCGACGCGCTGCGCGGCCAGGATGTGCCGGACCTCGCGGGTCTCGGGGGCGTCGGAGCGGTCCAGCGCGACGAGCAGGTCGTCGATCTGCGCCGGCGTGGTGTAGGCCGCGAGCTCGCGACGCAGCTGGCGGTGGGCGACGTGCGCCTCGTGCCGGGTCCGGATCTCGTCGCGGATGTCGTCGAACAGGGCCGCGGCCTTCGCGGGGAGGATGTGCATCGTGGTCATGGAACCAGTGTGAGCGGTTTCAACTGATACTTCCAATGAAGGAAGCGCAAGTAAAGCATGCGCTATCGTCATGGATTATGGACACCGAGACGCTGCGCTGGTTCCAGCAGGTCGCCGACGGCGCGACCGTCACCGAGGTCGCCGACCTGTCGATGGTCAGCCAGCCGGGGGTCTCCCGGGCACTGGCGCGGCTCGAGGAGCAGGTCGGCACTCCCCTGCTCCAGCGCAGCGGCCGGCTGCTGCGGCTGACCCAGGCGGGCGCGACGTTCAAGCGACACGTGGACGGCCTGCTGCACGAGCTCGACGACGGGCTGGCGGCCGTCAGCGAGCTGCTCGACCCCGAGACGGGCACGGTCACCGTCGCGTTCCAGCTGTCGCTGGGCACCTGGCTGGTCCCGCCGCTCATCGGGGAGTTCCGCTCCCGGCACCCGCAGGTGACGTTCCGGCTGCTGCAGTCGCAGGACGTGCTCGGCTCGTCGATGGTCGCCACCGGCCGGGTGGACGTGGAGATCACCTCGCGGCGTCCCCGCAACCCGCTCGTGTCCTGGCAGCCGCTGTTCTCCGAGCAGCTGTTCCTCGCGCTGCCGCCGGGCCATCCGCTGGCCAGCCGCGAGTCGGTGTCGCTGCGGCACGCGGACGACGAGGACTTCGTGATGCTGCGCCCCGAGTGGGAGCTGCGCCAGCTCACCGACCGGCTCTGCGAGTCCGCCGGCCTGCGGCCGCACGTCGTGTTCGAGGGCGACGACCTGCCGACCCTCAGCGGGCTGGTCGCCGCCGGCCTCGGCGTGGCGATCCTGCCCGCCATGGACCTCGACCCCCGCGTCCCGCGGGCCGGCGAGGCCCAGCTGGTCCCGATCAGCGACCCCGGCGCGTCCCGCGACATCGGCCTGGCCTGGCCCGCCGAGCGCCGGCTGCTCCCGGCTGCCGCCCTCTTCCGCGACCACGTCCTCGCCCAGGTCTTCCCCACCCACTAGCCCCACCGGGCGGCGTGGGTTCAGGGCTGGGGCTCGGGCACGACGAGCTGCGGGCCGGCGGCGCCGGCGGTGATGGCCTCGACGGTCTCCAGGGCGATGGTCTGGGCGGTCAGGCCGATCCGCTCGAGGACGACCGCACGCTTGGCGTGGTCGAGGAACTCCTGCGGGACGCCGTGCAGCCGGACGGGCGTCGTCACGCCGGCCCCGACCAGCGTCTGGAGGAGCACGGCTCCACAGCCGCCGACGACGCCGTTGTCCTCGATGCTGACGACCAGCCGGTGGTCCCGGGCGAGCGTGACGAGGGCCGGGTCGACGGGCTTGACCCAGCGCGGGTCGACGACCGTGACGCCGATCCCCTGGGCGACGAGCCGCGAGCCCACGTCGACGGCCACCGTCGCCATGGACCCGACACCCACGACGAGGACGTCGCGGCGGCCGCTGCGCAGCAGCACGTCGGTGCCCCCCACCCTGTCGACGGCCTCGACGTCGTCCGGCGGTGCTCCCTTGGGGAACCGGACCACGGTCGGAGCGTCGTCGACGTCGACCGCCTCGTTGAGCAGCTCGCGGAGCCGGGCGGGGTCGCGCGGCGCGGCCAGCCGCAGCCCGGGCACGACCTGGAGGATCGACATGTCCCACATGCCGTTGTGGCTCGCCCCGTCGTCGCCCGTGACGCCGGCGCGGTCCAGCACGAAGGTGACACCGCACCGGTGCAGCGCGACGTCCATCAGCACCTGGTCGAAGGCCCGGTTGAGGAACGTGGCATAGATGGCGACCACGGGGTGCAGCCCAGCCAGGGCCATGCCGGCCGCCGAGGTGGCCGCGTGCTGCTCGGCGATGCCGACGTCGAAGGTGCGGTCGGGGTAGCGGGCCTGGAACCGGTCGAGCCCGACCGGGTGCATCATCGCCGCCGTCATCGCGACGACGTCACCACGTCGCTTGCCGAGGTGGACCATCTCGTCGGCGAAGACGTCGGTCCAGATGCGGCCCTTGGGCTGCTCCACCCCGGTCTGGATGTCGAACGGGCCGGGGCTGTGGAACTGGTCGGCCTCGTGCTGCTCGGCGGAGTCGTAGCCGAAGCCCTTCCGCGTGAGCGCGTGCACGATGACGGGTCCGTCGAACCGCTTGGCCTGCGCCAGCACGTGCTCGAGGGCGACGCGGTCGTGACCGTCGACCGGGCCGACGTACTTCAGGCCCAGGTCCTCGAACAGGCCCTGGGGCGCGAGGGCGTCCTTCATGCCCTTCTTGACCGCGTGCAGGACGTCGTAGGCCGCCGGGCCGACGCCGCGGACCGCCGTGAGCCGCCGCTTGACCTGGTCGAGCACCTGCTCATAGCGCGGGTTGGTGCGCAGCGCGGTCAACGCGTTGACCAGGCCGCCGACCGTCGGGGTGTAGGACCGGCCGTTGTCGTTGACGACGATCACCAGACGGCTGTCCTTGGCGATGGCGATGTTGTTGAGCGCCTCCCACGCCATGCCACCGGTGAGCGCACCGTCGCCGACGACGGCGACGACGTGCCGGTCCTCGCCTCGGATGCGGTAGGCCTTGGCGAGCCCGTCGGCATAGGAGAGCGCGGTCGACGCGTGGGAGTTCTCCACGACGTCGTGCTCGGACTCGGCGCGGCTCGGGTAGCCCGAGAGGCCGCCCTCCTGTCGCAGCCCGCCGAAGGCCGCCGCGCGCCCGGTGAGCAGCTTGTGGACGTAGGCCTGGTGCCCGGTGTCGAAGACGACCCGGTCGACCGGGCTGTCGAAGACGCGGTGCAGCGCGAGCGTCAGCTCGACCACGCCGAGGTTGGGGCCGAGGTGGCCGCCGGTGCGCGAGCACGTGGTGACCATCAGGTCGCGGATCTCGGCCGCGAGGGCGGTCAGCTGCTCGTCGTCGAGGTCCCGCAGGTCGCGCGGGGTCGAGATCGACTCCAGGATGGGCATGACCGGCAACTCTACCCAGGGCCGGGCGCTCCTCAGAGGTCCACGACCGCCACGGCGGGCTCGTGCAGGCTGCCCAGCCAGACCCGCCCGTCGTGCTCCCGGACGCCGGTCACCATGTGGTAGCCCGCCGCGTCCAGGTCGAGGTCGTGCACGAGCGCGCCCTGGTCGTCGTAGGCCTGGACCCGCACGGTGCGCTGCGGCTTCGGCTGAAGCCGCTCGGGGATCCTGGTCACCTGCCGACGCAGCCACAGCGGCGCCCGCTGGAGGCGGTCGACGACCGGGTCGGTCGGCGAGGCGATCGATACCCAGATCAGCCCGTCGCTGCCGCGGGAGATGTTGTCGGGATAGCCGGGGAGGTCGGTGCAGAGCAGGTCGCGCTGGCCGGCGTGCGGCCCGCTGAGCCAGTGCCGTACGACGGTGCGCGCGGCCGTCTCGGCGACCGCGACATAGGACTCGTCGGCCGCCAGGGCGACCCCGTTGGCGAAGGCCAGCCGCTCGAGGACGACCGTGACCTCGCCGTCCGGCAGGCGCCGCAGCAGGCGTCCGGTCCGGGTGTTCTGCACGAGGTCGTCCTTCCACTGGTCGATCCCGAACCGGGTGGAGGAGTCGGAGAACCAGATGTCGCCCGAGCCGGCGACGGCGGCGTTGTTGCAGAAGACGAACCGGTGGCCACCCACCTCGTCGGCGACCAGCTCCACGCCCCCGGTCTGCGGGTCGACGTGCAGCAGGCCGCGCCGGGCGTCGCAGACGAGCAGGCGCCCGTCGGCGTCGATCTCGAGGCCGAGCGGTCGGCCCCCGGTGCGGGCGACCCGATCGATGCGGTCGCCGTCCTGGCTGATCCGGAAGATGCTGCCCTCGTCGGTGCCGGTGAACACCGACCCCTCGTCCGGACCGTGTCCGGCGACCACGACGTCCTCGGCCCCGGGCGCGGGCACCGGCAGGACGCGCATGCGCGTGCTCATGAGGACATGCTGGCGTAGAGCTCGGAGTCGAGGAAGACCGGGACCGCCGCACGCGCCCCCTCGGTCAGGTCGAGGCCCCGTGCCTCGTCCGGTGCGACGAAGACGATGCGCCGGCCCTCACCGAGGACGATGTCGTCGTCGGTGAGGTCGCACGCCGCCGCGAACACCCACATCCGGTCGACCGACCCGTAGGCCTCGTGGAAGACGTCGAAGGACCGCCACGGCGTCAGCTCCTCGGGAGCGAGCCGGACGCCGGTCTCCTCCGCGAGCTCGCGGACCGCACCGGTGCGCGGGTCCTCGTCACCGTCGAGGTGGCCGCCGACCAGCCCCCACTTCTCGGGGTCGATGACCGGGAACTCGTCGCGCTCCTGGAGGAGGATCCAGCCCCGCCGGTCGACCAGCACCACGCTGGCGAAGGAGTTCACGGCCGCCACCCTATGCGCTGCCGACGGCGTCTCCGCGGAGGGTCAGAGGCGCGCCACGAAGCGCCGACCGCGCAGCGCCTCCTCGACCAGCCCGGCGGCGCGTCGGACACCGACCAGCCGGGCGTCCTCGGCCAGCCAGGTCTCGACCGCGGCCTCGACCACGTCGAGGTCCGCCACCTCGCGGAGCTCGGAGCGCGCCTCGCTGAGCCCGCGCCGGACCGCCGCCTGGCAGGCCTCGACGTGGAGCACCGCGAAGCGCGCCAGCACGACGACGTGGCGGCGGACGGCGGGATAGGAGCGGTACTCCGGCGGGCAGAGGTCGAGCAGCCAGGCGACGGCGGTGTGCTCCCATCCGGGGGCGTCCGGTGGGCGGACCTGGCGCGGCCAGCCCGGCGGTGCGACGGCGGTTCCCATCGACCCAGTGTAGGTCATCTATTCGAACGTCTGTTCCCCCTCCTTGAGGCGTCGGTCACACCGAACCGCAAACGTCCAGTCCAGCGCGCCCGATGGCAGTACCTTCGGGTGGGCGCCAAGCGGCGCCTGACAGGAGGACCCGCATGTCGGCGGCGAGGCGTCACCCCACGAGACGCCTCCAGCACCGTCGCCAGGCCGGGCCCTGCTCGTCGGACTTCTCCTCGTGCTGGTCGGTGTCACTCTCGGGCTGACCGGCGTCCCCGCCTCGGCTCCCCCGCCGAGAGATCTCCGGCCAGCGTTGGCCAGCGCGACGAGAAGCCCGTCCCGGGCACCCGTGTCAGTCGCCGACGTTCGCGCGGACGGCGGCCAGGACGTCGCCGCGCAGGCCCACGCAGTCGAGCTGCCAGAAGGCGTCGGCATAGGCCAGCCGTCCGGTCATCCACTCCTCGTGGCCCGGCAGCACGGCCACCTGGAAGGCCGCCTGCGGGATCCGGTCCGACGGACGCACGAAGCCGTGGTCCGCGGCCCTCGTGAAGCCGCGGGAGCCATAGAACCCCGGGTCGCCCTCGAGGAACACCGTCGGCGCCCCGAGCTCCTCGGCCGCGGCCAGCGCCGCCGCGACCAGGGCGGTGCCGGTGCCCCGCCCCTGGTGGTCGGGAGCGACCGACAGCGGGCTCAGCACCAGGACCTCCACGACCCGACGGTCGGCGTCGACCCAGGAGTGGCTGAGCAGCACGTGACCGACCACGACGCCGTCGTCCTCGGCGACCAGCCCGAGCCGGGCGGCGCCCGAGGTGCGCAGCCCGTCGACCAGACCGGCGACGACCGGGCCCTCCTCGGCGCCGAACGCAGCCTCGACCACCCGGGCCACCGACGCGCGGTCGCTCGGCTGCTCGGGCCGGATCTCCACGCTCAATCCAGGCCTCCCAGGAACGCGTCGACCAGCCCGCCGAGGGTGTCGAGCAGGTAGCCGCCCTCCTGGACGGCCACCACCGGCAGCCCGGTCGCGGCCACCGCCTCGGCCGCGCCTCGGAAGCCGGCCTCGGTCACCTCGAGCGGGCTCTCCGGGTCGCCGCCCGCGGCGTCCACCCCCAGCGAGACCACGACCGCGGTGCACCCGTCGGCGGTCAGCCAGCGGGTGAGCTCGGCGGCCGTCTCGACCCAGCGGTCGTCGCCCGTGCCCTCGGGCAGGGGCGCGTTGCGGTTGTGGCCCTCCCCTGCGCCCGAGCCGCGCTCGTCGTCGTACCCCAGGACGTGGGGGAACCAGCCGGCTCCCGGGTCGACGTGGAGCGAGGCGTAGGCGACGTCGGGCCGCTCCCAGAAGATCGCCTGGGTGCCGTTGCCGTGGTGGGCGTCGACGTCGAGGATCCCGACCCGCTCGTGCCCGGCGTCGCGCAGGGCGACCGCCGCGACGGCCGCGTTGTTGAGATAGCAGGACCCGCCGTAGCCGGACCTGGTGACGTGGTGGCCGGGCGGTCGGCAGAGGGCGTACGCCGCCCGCTCACCCGCGGCGACGAGGTCGACGGCCGTGAGCGCCGCGTCGACGGCGGCCCGGGCCGCGGTCCACGTGCCGGGCCCGACGAGCGTCATGGTGTCGTAGGCGAACCGGCCCGTCGCCGCGTGCAGCGCCGGGGCCGGGTGCAGCGGCATGCCCTGGCTGAGCGCCTCGGTGGGGAAGAAGTAGGGCACCACCCGGTCCTGCCCGACGAGCTCGTCGTAGGGACCGGCCATCCACCGCTCGTGGGAGATCCGCAGGAAGTCGAGCAGGTCGGGGTCGTGGACCCGGCCGAGCACGTCGTCGCCGTGTGGCGTCGCCTCATGCCGGGGTCGCTCGCCCATCGCGTCGAGGATCGCGTCCACCCGCGCGGGCACCTCCGTCCCCTCGGTCGGGACGCCCACCCACACCTCGTGGCGAGGCTCGTGGAGGCGGGTGTCGGGAGACCAGACGACGGGGACGCGGCTCGGCACGCCGCCCATGCTGCCATCGCGGCCCGACGGTGCGACACCCGTGTGCTGGCGGGCGCTCAGCCCAGGCTGCCGGGGAACAGGTTGGCGCGGGAGGGACGGCCGGTGGTGAGCACCCACTCGTGCCAGAAGGACGTGAGGTCGACGCCGGTCAGGCGCTCCAGGGCGGTGCGCCAGCCGTTCATCGACAGCACGCCGCCACCGCGGCGATGCTGGATCGTGCGCATGGCGCGGAAGAAGCGGGCGTCGCCGATCTTGTTGCGCAGCGCGTGCACGAAGAACGCGCCCTTGACATAGACGGGCGCGTCGAACTCGTGACCCGCCCCCATGTCGAAGAGCCTGCCCGCGAAGAGGTCGGCCCCACCGCGCCGGACGCCGCGGTGGTAGAAGCGGTCGAGGTCGGTGCCTCGGTGCTCGCGCCAGATCCACTCGGAGTAGGACGCGAGGCACTCGTTGAAGCAGATGTCCTTCCAGCGGTGCAGCGCGATGTGGTCGCCCCACCACTGGTGGCCGTTCTCGTGCACGATCGTGAGCAGCCCCGTCCCGGTCGACAGGACCGGGCGCCCGTAGGTCTCCAGCTCGTAGGGGATCGGTCCGTCGACGAAGATCCCTCCGGCCGTGGGGGCCGGGTAGGGCCCCCAGCGCCGGGCCAGCACCCGCAGGATCTCGGGCAGCCGTGCCTCCCGACGCATGGCGGCCGCGGCGTCGGGGCCGTAGGCCGAGAGCACCGGCACTCCCGACGGGAGGTGCGAGCGCTCGACGGTGAGGCGGTCGACGTACCAGCCGACCATGTAGGTCGAGGTCGGCTCGGGCATCCGCCAGCGGAAGGTGCGCACCGCCACCCCGTGCCGCCGATCCGAGGTGGTCACCCCCTCGACCCCCACGGCCACCGCCGCGAGCGGCCGCGGGACCGTGATCGCCAGCCGGTAGCGCGCCTTGTCCGTCGGGTGGTCGTTGCAGGGGAACCAGGTGGCGCACCCGTGCGGCTCCCCCTCGAGCAGTCCCGCTCCCGGTGCCGCGCCGACGGCGATGAAGCCGCTCGGCGCGCCGCCGTCGTCCACGCTGTGCAGCCGTCCGTGGTAGCGGACCGTGGCGCTGAACGTCGCCCCTCGGCGCACGGGGCGCGCCGGGGTGACGACCAGCTCGTGGGCACCGGCGCGCCGCCAGGCGGCCCGTCGGCCGTCGACGGTGACCCGGGTGACCGTGAGCCGGTGCAGGTCGAGGTCGAACCTCGTCAGCCGGGTCGTGGCCCGGGCCGCGACGGTCGTCCGGCCCGCGACGCGGTGGCCGGCCGGGCGGTAGGCGACGGCGATGCGGTAGGCGCGCACGTCGTAGCCGCCGTTGCCGTCGGTCGGGTAGTAGGGATCCCCGATGCCGGTCCGCGAGGGCGGCGCGACGGTCCGCGCCGGGTGTCTGGCCGCTCCCACCGCACCCGGGACCGCGAGCGTCCCGGTCAGGGCGATGCCGAGCAGGACCGAGCCGATGAGCCTGTTCCGAGCCGTCACGAGAGGCCTCCTGGGGTCAGGTCGCCAGGCTAGCCCGGCCGCGGACGCCTCCCGAGGCGCGCGCGTCGCCGTACCTCTGCCGAGGTGGTCGTCCGACGACCGGGTCGTGCGACGCTGCGCGGCGGAGCCTCCGCGCTCGCGCGGCAGCGGCCGGTGAGGTGCGTCCGGCAGGATGTGCCCATGCCACGCGCACGAGACCTGGGGATCGTCATCGGGGGCCTGCCGACCGGACCGACCAACTCGGTCCTCGACGTCGCGGGGGTGGGCGTCGGACACGCCACCGTGCACCGCGACGAGCCGGCACCTCCCGAGGGGCGTGGGACCGCTCGGACGGGTGTCACCTGCGTCGTCCTGGCCGAGGACGCCTTCACCCGCCAGGTGCCGGCGGGCGGTGCGGTGCTCAACGGCGCCGGCGAGTGCACGGGCTTCATCACCGCCGCCGAGTGGGGCTCGGCGGAGACGCCGGTCTATCTCACGTCGACGCTCCAGCTGGGCCGCGTCTATGACTCCGCCTGCCGGATCGCCCTGGAGGAGACGCCGCAGGTCGCCACCGACTTCATCATCCCGGTGGTGGCCGAGTGCGACGACTCGTTCCTCAACGACGCTCGCCGCATGCAGGTCGAGCACGAGGACGTGGTCGCCGCCCACCGGGCCGCGCTCGCCTCCCGCGGCTCGTCCACCCCGCCCGACGAGGGCGCCGTCGGCTCCGGCACCGGGATGTCGTGCTTCGACTTCAAGGGCGGCATCGGGACGGCGTCGCGCGTGACCGCGGAGGGCCACACCGTCGGTGTGCTCCTGATGACCAACTTCGGCGTGCGGTCGGAGTGCGTCGTGGCCGGCACGCCGCTCGGGCGCCTGCTCGGCCCCGCCGCCACCGGTCCCCACGCCCCGGCCGGCTCGTGCATCGGCGTCGTCGTGACGGACGCCGCCGTCGACGGCGCGTCCTGCGCCCGGCTGGCGCGGCGGGTCGGCCTCGGGCTGGCCCGTGCGGGGTCGGTCGCCCACCACGGCAGCGGGGAGATCTTCATGGCCTTCGGGACCGGCATGCGGCTCGACCGGGACGGCCGGCCCGACGGGACGCCCGTCGTCACCGGCCGGGCGCTCGACCCCCTGTTCGCCGCCGTCGTCGAGGCGTCGGAGGAGGCGGTGCTCAACTCCATGTTCGCCGCCCCGACCGTCGTCGGCCGCGACGGCAACACCAGCGAGTCGATCCACACCCCCGAGGTGCTGGCCGCCCTGGGGCTCGCGTGAGCGGCGGTGCGGCGACGCCGGGCGCCTGCGAGCGCGAGGTCCGGATCACCGTGTCCGACGGGACGGAGCTGGCGGCCACGCTCTTCCTCCCACCGTCCGACGCCGGCCCCCAGCCCTGCCTCCTCGAGGCGCTGCCCTACCGCAAGGACGACCTGACGTCGTCCTATGCCGACTCCTACCGCGTGCTGCGCGACGACCACGGCTATGCGGTCTGCCGTCTCGACCTGCGTGGGACCGGCTCCTCGGGCGGCGACGCCACCGACGAGTATCCCGAGGCCGAGCAGCGGGACCTCGCCGAGGTGATCGCCTGGCTGGCCGGGCAGGAGTGGTGCGACGGCGGCGTCGGGATGTGGGGGACGTCCTACTCCGGCTTCAACTCCCTCCAGATGGCCGTCGAGCGGCCGCCCGCGCTCAAGGCGATCTGCGCCATCTATGCCACCGACGACCGCTGGACCGACGACGTGCACTGGCGTGGTGGCGCGCTGCGGCTCGTGGACCTCGTCGACTACGACCACTACATGACCGCCATGAATGTGCTGCCGCCGGTCCCGGCCGTCTGGGGCGAGGGCTGGGAGGAGGAGTGGCTGCGGCGCCTCGAGACCACCGAGCCCTGGGTGTTGACCTGGCTGCGGGAGAACCGGCACGGCGCCTACTGGAACCACGGGTCGGTCCGGCTGGACGGGACCACGCGGGGCTACGACCGGATCGCCTGCCCGGTGATGATCATCGCCGGGTGGGCCGACGGCTACCGGAACAACTCCTTCCGCACGGTCGCGGCGCTCGCCGAGGCCGGCGTACCCCATCGGCTGCTCGCCGGCCCGTGGGCGCACGCCGACGCCACGACGGCCATGCCGGGTCCGCGCATCGACCTCGACGTCGAGCTCGGCGCGTGGTTCGACCGGTGGCTGCGCGGCCAGGGCGTGGACGAGCACCGGGACGCGTGCGACGTGTTCGTCCGCTCCTCGACCCGGCCCGCGCCCGACCTCGACCTGCACGAGGGCTGGTGGCTCCGGCTCCCGTCGGTCCCGCCCGTGGCACCGCACGCGCTGCCGCTCGCGGGGCCGCGACAGCTCGTCGTGGCGGCCGACGTCGGGACGGCCGCCTGGATCGACTGCGCCGGCCACCTGCCCTGGGGCCTGTCCGGCGACCAGCGCCTCGACGACGCCCGCTCGCTCACCTGGGACGCCGCTCCCCCGACGGGTCCCGTCGTCGGCCACCCGACGGCCCGGCTGCGGCTCGTCTCCGACTCCGCGCTGGCGTCACTCTCGGTCAAGCTGTGCGACGTCTTCCCCGACGGCACCTCGGCGCTCGTGTCCCGGGGCACTCTCGACCTCGCCTACCGGGCCGGCGTGCACGGCTCCCCCGCTCCCCTCGTGCCGGGCGAGCCCGTCGAGGTGGAGGTCGAGCTCGACGCCTGCGCCTATGCCTGGGCCTCCGGCAACCGCCTGCGTGTCTCGGTCGCGGGCGCGGACTGGCCCAACACCATCGCCCCGCCAGCCCCGGTGACCATCACGGTGCTCGACGGCACCCTCACCCTGCCCGTGCTCCAGGGCGAGCATCCGAGCCCGTCGTTCACGCCCGGCGCCGACCACACGTCGGAGTCGCCCGACGGCATCGGCTGGGAGATGCGCTTCGACGTCCTCACCCGGACGACGTCCGCGCTCACGCGGTCGGACTCGTCCTATGCCACGCCCTACGGCGGCAGCGCCCGGGAGCTCTACCTCGGCGAGGTCCGCGTGGACACCCGCACGTTCGACCAGTCCGCCCACGCCGACACCACCTATGAGCTGACCTGGCCCGGGGTCGACATCGTCGTCCGCTCGAGGATGGAGGTCACCGTCGCCGAGGCGGGCTATGACATCGAGATCGAGACCGTCGCCTCGCGCGAGGGCCTCGAGGTCAGCCGGCGAGCGTGGAGCGAGCACGTGCCCCGCTGAGCCTGGATGCAGGGTGAGGGCCGCTCAGAGATAGGGCCGCAAGGCGTCGACGGCCTCGGTCGGGACCTTCACGGGGATGCCGTCGCCGACCGCGCGGAGCCGCCAGCCGTCGCCGTCACGGACCAGCACCGCCATCACGATGCCGGTCTCGGGCACGCCGTTGGTGAGCGTGAGCCGGGCGATCTCGGTGCCGTCGTCGGTCAGGACCCGGCAGTAGGCGCGCGCCACCCAGCGCAGGCTGTGGCCCTGGTAGCTGCTGACCAGCACGGCGATCCGGTCCACCGGTGGGTGCACGCGGGGCAGGTCGACGGTGACCACCTCGTCGTCGCCCTCGCCGCGCCCCGACAGGTTGTCGCCCTGGTGGACGACCGAGCCGTCCCGGGTGCTGAGGTTGTTGAAGAAGGCGAGGTCGAACAGCTGCTGGCCGGTGAACTGGATCGCCGACATGTCGAGGTCGACGTCCGGCGCTCCCGAGCCCATGAAACCGGCGGTGCGCTCCTTGTCCCAGCCCAGCCCCAGCTGGATGCGGCCGAGGGAGGCTCCCGACCCGTCGGTCAGCGGCAGCTCCTGGCCCCTGGTCAGCTCGATCACCCGTGACACCTCCCTCGTCCCTGTCCGAACCTACCCAGTGGTGTCACGCTCGATCAGCCGCACCGCCGCCCCGACCCCGTCCTCGCCATGGATGCGCTCCCCGAGCTCGGCGGCGCGGGCGGCGAGGTCGGGCGAGCCGGTGAGCGTGTCGAGCATGCGGGCGAGCGTCTCCGGCGTGGCCTCGTGGCGTCGCATCGGCGCCGCGCCGACACCCAGCTCGTGGAGCCGCCTGCCCCAGTAGGGCTGGTCCCCGATGTGCGCCACCGCGGCCGAGGGAACCCCGGCCCGCAGCCCAGCCGCGGTGGTGCCGGCACCCCCGTGGTGCACGACCGCCGCACAGCGCGGCAGCAGCCACTCGTGGGGGACGTCGTCGACCATGAGCACGTCGTCGGGCATGCGGTCGGCGTCGAGCCCGGCCGCACCACGGTGCACGACGGCACGGCAGCCGACGCGGGCGACGGCGTCGAGCACCAGGTTCGTGGTGCCGCCGGAGTCGTGCGTGGACATCGACCCGAAGCCGACATAGACGGGAGGCTCCCCCGCGCCGAGGAACGCGGCCAGCTCGACGGGCGGCGTCCAGTCGGTCTGGGCGTCCAGGAACCAGTAGCCCGCGATGTCGATGTGCCCCGGCCAGTCGACCGGACGCGGCAGCACCGACGGGCTGACGCCGACCACCGTCGGCGTGCGGACCAGGGAGCGCGCGAACTCCCGCTTGGACGTGGGCGGCAGGCCGAGGGCACGCCGCACCTCGATCCCCGGCGCGCCGAACGCACCGGCCAGGAACCAGTTCATGACCCGCGCCGACACCAGGTTGGCCCGGCTGACCGACCGCGGGCGAGGCGCCTGGAGGGTCGCCCAGCCGGCCCGGGTCGGAGCGAAGGGGGCCAGCAGGCCGAGCACGTGCCGCCCACCGCCCGCCTCGACGAGCGCCTTCGCGGCGTCCACGGTCATGACGCTGCTGATGAAGAGGTCAGCCGTCCCGGCGAGCGCCGCCATCTCGTCGACGAGCGCGACCCCCCAGGTCTCGACCATCTCGGTGAGCAGCTTGAGCTCCAGCATCGAGCGGTGGCTGCTGTGCCCGAGCCAGGACCGGCCGAGAT
>JAXLSP010000016.1:0-26467 GCA_046330515.1 Nocardioidaceae bacterium
TTCTCGGAGCGGCGCACGCGCGACTCGGAGCGGATCTACACCCTCAAGCGCGAGATCGCGGAGGTGCGGCGCGCCGTGCTCCCGCTGCGCGACCCGATGCGCCGGCTGGCCGCCGGACAGGTGCCGATGATCAGCTCCGACGCCGGGGTCTTCTTCCGCGACGTGGCCGACCACCTGCTCCGGGTGGCGGAGACGGTCGACTCGCTCGACCTGCTGCTGTCGGCGGCATTCGAGGCACACCTGGCGGGCATCACCGTCCAGCAGAACGAGGACATGCGCAAGATCTCCGCCGGGGTCGCGCTGGTCGCCGTCCCCACGCTGATCGCCGGCATCTACGGCATGAACTTCGTGCACATGCCCGAGCTCGGCTGGGTGATGGGCTACCCCATGTCGATCGCCCTCATGGTCGGGCTGTCGACGGCCCTGTGGTTCTACTTCAAGAGGTCGGGCTGGCTCTAGCCCGCCCTGGTTCCAGGCTCAGGTGGCGGTGATGACGCCGGCCGCGAGCAGCGCCAGCAGGCCGCCGCCGAGGAGCACCCGGTAGGGCACGAACCAGGTGATCGGGTGGTGCGCGACGAAGCGCAGCAGCCACGCCACCGAGGCATAGGCCACGACGAAGCTCACCAGGGTCCCCACGACGGTCTGGCCGACCCCGATGTGGCTGCCGACGACGTCCTTGAGCTCATAGAGCCCCGCCGCGGTCAGCGCGGGGATCGAGAGGAAGAAGCTCAGCCGGGTGGCGGTGACGCGGTCGATGCCGAGCGCGAGGCCCGCCGAGATGGTGGCACCGGAGCGCGAGACGCCCGGGATGAGGGCCAGGCACTGGACGAGCCCGATCGTGAGGCAGTCGCGGAGGGTGAGCTGTCGCTCGCCGCGGTCCTGGCGGGCGTGGTTCTCCGCCCACCACATCGCCGCGCTCCAGACGACGAGGGCACCGCCGACCCACCAGAGCGAGCGGAGCGGCCCGGAGATGACGTCCTTGCCCAGGAACCCGACGATGCCGATCGGGATGGAGCCGACGATCACGAACCAGCCGAAGCGGTGGTCGAAGGAGCCGCGGTACTCCGGCTTGACCAGGCCCTTGAACCAGGCCCCGGCGATCTTCCAGATGTCCCCGAAGAAGTAGATGAGGACGGCCGCGATGGCACCCATCTGGATCACGGCGGTGTAGGCGGTGATCGACGGGTCGTCCAGCGGCAGACCGAGGATCTTCTCGGTGATCGTCAGATGGCCGGTGCTGGACACCGGCAGGAACTCGGTCAGCCCCTCGACGATGCCGAGGATCACCGCCTCCAGGTAGCTCACGTCATCCCTCTCGCCGTAGCGCCTCCTGACGCGGAGGGCGACGCCAAGAGTACGGCGCGTTCCTGGCGGCGAGCCGGAGGCGCCCCGTCGCGCGGACTCTGGCTAGTCTGCACACCATGCAGCAGCGCTACCTGGGCAGCACCGGGCTGAGGGTCTCCCGGATGGCGCTGGGCACCATGACGTGGGGACAGGGCACCGACGAGCACGAGGCACGTGACCAGCTCATCGCCTTCACCGAGGCCGGTGGCACGCTGCTCGACACCGCCGCGGGCTACGGCGACGGAGCGTCCGAGCGCCTCGTCGGGTCGCTGATCGGGGACGTGGTCGAGCGCGACGACGTGGTCATCGCCACCAAGGCCGGGATCTCCCGCCGGACCGGGACCCGGGTGACCGACGCGTCGCGCGGTGTCCTCCTGCGCACTCTCGACGCGTCGCTGAAGCGGCTCGGCGTCGACCACGTCGACCTGTGGCAGGTGCACACCTGGGTCGACGACACCCCCCTCGAGGAGACCCTCTCGGCCCTGGACCACGCCGTGGCGAGCGGTCGGGCGTCCTATGTCGGCATCTCCAACTACACCGGCTGGCAGACCGCCCAGGCCGCCACCTGGCAGCGCGCGGTTCCCGCTCGGGCACCACTGGCGTCGACCCAGGTCGAGTACTCCCTGCTCAACCGTCGGATCGAGGCCGAGGTGCTGCCGGCCGCCCAGGCGCTCGGGCTCGGCATCCTGCCGTGGTCGCCGCTGGGGCGCGGGGTGCTCACCGGCAAGTACCGCACCGGCACCCCGTCGGACTCGCGCGGCGCATCGCCCGCCTTCGAGCGGTTCGTCGGCGCCTACCTCGACGACCGCAGCGCCCGGATCGTCGAGGCCGTCGTCCGTGCGGCCGAGGGGCTCGAGTGGAGCCCGCTCGAGGTCGCCCTGGCCTGGGTGCGCGACCGCCCCGGGGTCGTCGCGCCGATCGTCGGCGCGCGGACCAGCGCCCAGCTCACCGCCGCCCTCAAGGTCGAGGACCTGGTCCTGCCACCAGCCCTCGTCGAGGCCCTCGACGACGTGTCGGGGGCCTGACCGTGAGCCCCCGCGCGGACCGCCGGCCGCCCGCCCGGGGGGTGGAGTGGGAGTTCTGCCGGCTCAGCATCCCCCGCGACTTCTCGCGCAGCTTCGTCACCCGACTTCTGGTCGAGCACGCCGAGCACGGCGGCTGGGAGCTCGACACGGTCCGGATCGGCCCCGACGGCACCCGCCGCGTCGTGCTCCGACGCAAGATCATCCGCCAGCAGCGCACCGACCCCTTCGGCCTGGTCCCCCGGGTCTGACCGCTCGGCCCGATCCACGTCGCCGTGGTGTGCGGGAGGTCAGACGCGGTCGAGGAAGCCGTCGAGGACGCGGGCGCCGAACTCGAGGGCGTCGGTGGGGACGCGCTCGTCGACCCCGTGGAAGAGGGCGGTGAAGTCGAGGTCGCTGGGAAGCCGGAGCGGCGCGAACCCGAAGGTGCGGATGCCGAGGCGGCCGAAGTACTTGGCGTCCGTGCCGCCGCTCATGAGGTAGGGCGCCACGAGCGCGTCGGGGTCCTCGGCGAGCAGCGATCGCTCCATCGCGTCGACGACGGAGCCGTCATAGGACATCTCCCACGGCGGCTGCTTGGTCAGCATCTCCACGTGCACGTCGTCGCCGCAGAGCTCGGCCAGGGTCGCGAAGAACTCGTCCTCGAAGCCGGGGAGGAAGCGCCCGTCGACGTGTGCCGACGCCTCCGACGGGACCACGTTGACCTTGTAGCCCGCGCCGAGCATCGTCGGCGTCAGGGTGTTGCGCAGGACAGCCCCGAGCATCCGGGCGGCGCCGCCGAACTCCTGGACCAGCGCCTCGGCGTTGGCGGGGGTGGCCTCCACGCCGGCGAGCTCGCCGACGGACGCGAGCAGGACCTCCATGGTCGGCGTGAGCCGGACGGGCCACTCGTGGGCCCCGATCCGCGCCACGGCCCGGGCCAGCGTGGTGACCGCGTTGTCGGGGTTGATCATCGAGCCGTGGCCGGCGCGCCCGCGGGCGGTCAGCCGCATCCAGGCCATGCCCTTCTCGGCGCTCTCGATGAGATAGACGCGACGTCCGCGCACCTCGACGCTGAAGCCGCCGACCTCGCCCACGGCCTCGGTGCAGCCCTCGAACAGCTCGGGTCGCCGCTCCGACAGCGGCAGCGCCCCCTCGAGCCCGCCGGCCTCCTCGTCGGCGGTGAAGCAGAGGACGACCGGCCTGGCCGGGAGGACCCCGGCTCGGCTGCGCGCGCGGACGACCGAGAGGACCATCGCGTCGAAGTCCTTCATGTCGACCGCCCCGCGTCCCCAGACGTAGCCGTCGCGCACCTCACCCGAGAACGGGTCCACCTGCCAGTCGCCCGCCTGCGCGGGCACCACGTCGAGGTGCCCGTGCACGAGCAGCGCGTCGTCGCGGCTCCCGTCGCCACCCCAGCGCGCCACGAGCTGGGTCCGGCCCGGTGCCATCTCGACGAGCTCGCTCTCGATGCCGACCTCGTCGAGCAGCGCGGCCACGTGCTCGGCCGCCTTCCGCTCACCCGGTCCCTGCCCGTCGCCGGCGTTGGTGGTGTCGATCCGGATCAGGTCGCTGCACAGCTCGACGACCTCGGCGGCGGGGTCGTAGGCGTCGGCGGGGTTCTCCTCGGGCATGCAGACCATCTTGGCATCGGTTCCCCGACCTCGATGCAGGGAAACCGGCCCGGTTTTGCTACAGTTCCTGCGCACTCGTCCGGGTGGCGGAATTGGCAGACGCGCTAGCTTGAGGTGCTAGTGCCCGTATTAGGGCGTGGGGGTTCAAGTCCCCCCTCGGACACTCGAAGCCCAGGTCTCCGACCTGGGCTTTCGTGCGTACGGCGGGCGCGGCACGCCGTCCGGACGGGGGCAGCGACTGCCCGTCCGCTCGACGTCCCGCACGGCCGCCCGGGTCAGGCGACGACGGTGAACCGGCTGATGTCCCTGCGCAGGCTGGCGGCCATCTGGGCCAGCTCGTCCACGGCGTCGCTGGCGTGCGACAGCGCCTCGTTGGTGGACTCGGCAGAGGCCGAGACGCCGGAGATGTTGGCGGCGATCTGACCGGAGCTCATCGACGCCTCGGACACGTTGCGGCTCATCTCGTTGGTCGTGGCCGTCTGCTGCTCCACGGCCGAGGCGATGGTGAGCTGGTGTCCGTTGATCGAGGAGATGATCGTCGCGATCCGGCCGATGGCCTCCACGGCGCTCTCGGTGTCGGTCTGGATCATCTTGACGCGACGGACGATGTCCTCGGTGGAGTGGGCGGTCTCCTGGGCCAGCTCCTTGACCTCGTTGGCCACGACCGCGAAGCCCTTGCCGGCCTCGCCGGCGCGGGCCGCCTCGATGGTCGCGTTGAGGGCGAGCAGGTTGGTCTGCTCGGCGATCGAGTTGATGACCTTGATGACGTCCCCGATCTCCTCGCTCGACGTGCCGAGCTTGGCGACGGCCTCGTTGGTCGACTCGACGACCGTGACGGCCTCCGCGGCGACCCGGGCGGCCTCGTGGGCCGACTGGGCGATCTCGCGGATGGACGCCCCCATCTCCTCGGCCCCGGCGGCCACCGTCTCGACGTTGCGGGACACCTCGTCGGCCGCCGACGAGACGACGCCCGCCTGCACGGAGCTCTCCTGCGCGACGGCGGCGATCTGGTGGGTCGAGGCCGACAGCTGGTCGGCCGAGGCGGCGAGCGAGTCCGAGGAGTCGACGACCGAGGTGACGATCCCGGCCACCGAGTCGATGGCCTTGTTGAGCGCGGTCTCGAGCTCGCCGATGTTGCCCGACGACCTCTCGGGGAGCCGCTTGGTCAGGTCGCCCTCCGCGAAGTCCTTGACGAGACCGATCGCGGCGTTGAGCGGACGCACCAGGCTGCGGACGACGAGCACGGACAGCCCGATGACCAGCGCGAGCCCGAGGACGCCCGCGAGGACCACCGTCCGCTGCGAGCCGGCCACGGCGTCGGCGAGGGCCTGGTCGGCCGTGGCGGCGTCCTGGGTGAGGTCGTCGATGGTCGCGCCGAGCGCGTCGTCGGTGACGTCGTTGGCGGTCTGGATCTCCTCGACGCGCTCGATGGCGTCGGCCCGGTCCTCGACGGCGCTGTCGATGAACGCACTGATCGTCGACGTGTAGGTGTCGAACAGCCCCGACAGCTTCTCGACCTGGCTGCTGTTGTGCTCGTCGAGGTCATAGCCGCGCAGGGTCGCGATGAGCTCCCCGACCTGCTGGGTGTCGTCCTTCACGTCCGCCTGGGAGCCCGACTGGTCGGCGTAGGTGAGGGACTTGAAGGCGTCCACCTTGAGCTCGCTCGCGCGGGTGTCGAGCGCTCGCAGCGTCACCAGCGCGTTCTGGATCGCGTCGACCCGGGCGGTCTCGTCCCGGCTCGAGCGCGTTGCGGCGACGGAGACGACGGCGACCAGCAGGGTGGTGAGCGCGCCGAGGCAGGCGATGGCCGTGATGCGTCTGCCCACGGTCCAGTTGATCTGAGGCATGAGGGGTCCCCTAAGACACGGCCGCCGGCGAAGCGGCCCCGAGAGTGTGTGTCCTCACACAGTCGGACGCCGGTCCGGCGACCTGAGGCAAACCTCACATCGGACGGCGGGTCTCCAGCCACGCGTGCACCAGGGGTACGACGGAGGCTCCCTCGCCGCTCGCGGACGCCACCCGCTTCATCGAGCCCGCGCGCACGTCGCCGGCGGCGAAGATCCCGGGAACCGTGGTGGCGAGGCTCTCGGGCGGCAGCCCGCCCGTCCAAGCGGCCGGGGGCACGCTGCGTCCGGTGAGCACGAACCCGTGCTCATCGAGCGCGACCTCGGGAGGCAGCCAGGAGCAGTGGGGCGACGCCCCCAGCAGGAGGAACAGGGCTCCGGCGGCCCGGTGGCTCCGCTCCCCCGTCTCGACGTCCTCGAGCGTCAGCCACTCGAGCCGACCCGCGCCGCCTCCGTCCACGACCCGGCAGCACGTGTGCACCGAGATCCGAGGACTGAAGGCGATCTCCCCGACGAGGTACTGCGACATCGTCTCGGCCAGTGAGGGCCGACGGACCAGGATGGTGACCGAGCGGGCGAAACGGGCCAGGTGGAGGGCCGCCTGACCGGCGGAGTTGCCGCCGCCGACGACGAAGACGTCCTGGCCCTCGGTCTCGCGGGCGGCGGCCATGGCGGCGCCATAGAAGACACCCAGACCGACGAGGTCCTCGAGCGGGTCGACGCGCAGCTTGTTGTAGCGCACGCCGGTCGACACGACCACGGCATGGGCGCTCACGTCGCCACCGGCGGTGTGCAGCACGTGCGGCTCACCCGGGGTGAGGCCCTCGACCTCCCACCCGGAGAAGAACCGGGTGCCGAACCGGAGTGCCTGGTTGCGCGCCCGCTGCGCCAGCCGCATGCCCGAGATGCCGCGCGGGAAGCCGAGGTAGTTGCGGATCATCGAGCTCGTGCCCGCCTGGCCGCCGATCGCCTCCGCCTCGAGCACGACCGTGCTGAGCCCCTCGGACGAGCCATAGACCGCGGCCGCCAGCCCGGCCGGGCCGGCACCGACGATCGCGAGGTCCACGACGCCCGGCAGGGCGACCCGGTCGGGCGCGCCATAGAGGGCGACGGCGACGTCGCGGACCGAGCGTGCCTGGACCGGCACCCGGTTGAGCGCGAGCACCACGGGCAGCTCGACCTCGCCGTCGACCTGGCCCAGCACGAAGCGGCCGGCCTCGCTGTCGGGGTGGTAGACCCGGTGCGGCATGCCCATCCGGTCCAGGTAGTCGCGGATGGCCATCACCAGGGGCGTGGTCGCCGGAGAGATGATCTTGGCCGCCACGACGTCGGGGTCCACCACCGTCGAGCCCCAGTCGGACAGCAGGTCGGTGACGGCGTGATGGAACTCCTCGTCGCGCACCCCGCGCGGCAGCAGCAGGTAGGCGTCGTACTTGCCCTTGGCCATGCCGGCGCGCAGACCGGCGGCGTGCTCGAGGAACCGTTCCACCGGGGTGACGATGATGCGACGGGCGGTCGGGACCAGGGTCCGCCACTCGCCGAACGCGGCGAGGACCTGGGCGTCGGGCAGCCAGGAGTCGGAGACGAAGAGGGCGACCGTGCCGCCGGACGCGAGGATCTCGCGGGTGACCACGGCCGCCTCGGCGCACGTGCGTGCCGTGTGCAGGTCGTACTCACGCGAGTAGCGCCAGAACTCCTCGCGCATCCGGTCGGCCTGGTCGTCGGAGACCAGCACGATGGCAGGCTGCGGCGTCCCCGTCTCGGCAGGGTCGGTCATCCGACGATCCTAGGCACGCCCCCCGCGTGCCGGGGACGTCAGTGCCGCGGCTGGTAGGCGACGGCGCCCGTCAGCTCGTCGGACGACGCCCGCTGCGCGGGCACCTCGACGGGCGCGTTGCGCTCGTCCCAGCATGCGCGACAGTAGACGACCTGTCGGAACGCCACCGACCGGATCCGCGCCTCACCCCGCGAGACCTCGGCATAGCAGAACGAACACGTGCACCCCATGGCCAGACCCCACATCTGTTGCCGTTGCTTGCGCTTCCATGCTCCGTCGCCGCGGGTGCCGGGTCAAGGAACCGAAAGTCAAGTTTTCGGGGACCGGGTGACGCGTGACACCATGCGTGCTAAGCGACCCCGGAGGCTGTGATGGAACGCGTCGACGACCGGCCCTTCCGGGTGGGATTCGTCACCGGGGCGACCCCCGACAAGTGGGCCGCGGTCTGGCGCCAGCGTCGTCCGGGCGACCCTCTCGAGCTGGTCCAGATCACCGAGGACGAGCAGGACGCGCGGCTGCGCGACGGCTCGCTCGACATGGCGCTCGTGCGGCTGCCCGTGGACCGCGACGGCCTGCACTGCATCCCGCTCTATGTGGAGCGGGCGGTCGTCGTGGCCGCGCGTGAGCACGTGGTGTCGGCCTACGACGAGGTGCCCTCGGGCGACCTCGCCCACGAGCAGTTCGCGCTGCCACCCCCGGACGGGATCGAGGTGCTGGCCGAGCAGCTCGCCTTCCCACCCATGAGCCAGCGCGACGCGATCGAGGTCGCCGCCAGCGGGACCGCCGTCGTCGTGGTCCCGATGTCGGTGGCGCGCCTGTTCCACCGCAAGGACGTGGTGCACCGTCCGGTGGCCGACCTGGAGGGCACCACGATCGGGCTGGCCTGGTCGGTGGACAACGAGGACCCGCGCGTCCAGGCGTTCATCGGCATCGTGCGCGGACGCACGGAGCGGTCCTCGCGCGGCTAGTTCTAGGGTGCTTCCGTGAAGGTCATCGACCCCGGGAAGCCCAGCGACCTGTCCGACTCCGTCCGGCGCTCCTTCGCCGCGGCGTTCGGCTCCGAGGCGTCCGTCGTCGGTCGCGCGCCCGGTCGCGTGAACCTGATCGGCGAGCACACCGACTACAACGGCGGGCTCTGCCTCCCGATCGCGCTGTCGCACGCGACCTATGCCGCCGGCCGGCTGCGCGAGGACGGCCTGATCCGCCTGGTGAGCCGGCAGGCGTCGGACACCTGGGAGGGTCGCCTCTCCGACATCGGCCCCGGTCGGCCGTCGGGCTGGCCGGCGTACGCCGGAGGCGTGCTCTGGGCCATCGCCGACGTCGGGTTCGAGGTGCCGGGCATCGACCTGCTGGTGGACAGCACCGTGCCCGTGGGCGCGGGCCTGTCGAGCTCGGCGGCCATCGAGTGCGCCGTCGCGGCCGCGGTCGTCGACGCCCTCGGGGGCGAGCTGACCGACGACGTGCGGGCCGCGCTCCTGCCGGCCTGTATGCGCGCGGAGACCGAGGTCGCGGGCGCGCCGACCGGCGGCATGGACCAGAGCGTGTCGCTCTTCGCCCGTGAGGGCTCGGCCCTCCTGCTGGACTTCACCGACAGCTCGCGCACCCAGGTGCCGCTGGACCTCGCTGCGGCCGGCCTGGCGTTCCTCGTCGTGGACACACGAGTCAGCCACGCGCTGGTGGACGGCGGCTATGCCGCGCGTCGTGCCGACTGCGAGCGGGCGGCCGGGCTCCTCGGGATCCCCACCCTCCGGCAGGCCCGCCTGGAGGACGTCGACCGGCTCGACGAGGAGCGGGTGCGCCGCCGGGTGCGACACGTGGTCACCGAGATCGCGCGCGTCGAGGAGGTCGTGGCCGCGGCGGCCGAGCACGACTGGGCGCGCGTCGGCCGGGTCTTCGTGGAGTCGCACGCGTCGATGCGCGACGACTACGAGATCTCCTGTGCCGAGCTCGACCTCGCGGTCGAGACGGCCCTCTCCGCGGGGGCGCTGGGCGCCCGGATGACCGGTGGGGGCTTCGGCGGATCCGCCATCGCGCTGGTGCCGCAGGACTGGGTCGAGGCCGTCGGCGACGCCATCGCCGCGGCGTTCGCCGGGGCCGGGTTCACCGAGCCCGGGTTCCTGGTGCCGCAGGCGTCAGCCGGGGTCTCCCTCGGCTAGCAGGCGCCGCGGCGCCCGCAGCCCGCTCTCGCGCAGCTCCAGGTCCGCCAGAGCGTGCACGACCGCGGTGTCGCGACGCCGCCACGCCCCGGCCGGGTCGTCGGACACCCGGGCCAGCACGTGCATCGGCTGCCGGGTCAGGGCGCGCAGGGCGAAGAGGTCGAGGTCCTCGGCGGCGTCGATGAAGCGCGCCCCTGCCGTCGCCTCGCGGACGAAGCGGATCCGGAGCGGCAGGGCGAACGCGAGCACCACGAGGATCGGGATCGCGGCCACGACGAAGCCGAGCCAGAACGCCAGCCTCTCGACCGCACGCACCTGGGCCCGGCCGGAGTCGGCGAGGGAGTGGGAGGCCTCCGCGGCCTTCTCGAAGGGCGCCGAGGCGCCGCCCCCGACGACGGGCACCCCGTCCAGGAAGTCGCCCGCCTCCGACAGCCCGTCGGCCATGGTCGTCGCCGACGACTCGACCTGACGGCCGGGCGCCGCGAGGGCCAGCGTCCCGTCGTGGACGACGCCCGCGACCCAGACCCAGCCCACGAGCCAGGCGACCACCAGCAGGTCGGCGACGACCTGGCGCGTGCGGCGGGCGGGGGTGTCGGCATAGAGCTTCATGGCGCACATCCGACCAGCCGCTCCCCCGTCGCGTCGAGCCCGGCCGTCCGGAGGAGGGAGTGACCACCCGGTCTGGACGTGTGCGCGTACTCAGCCCGGGTCGGGTAGTTGCGCCGGTGCCGTGACCCACCTCCGCGGGTGAGGGTTCCTGCCATGAGCACACCGACCCAGCCCCGCAACACCAGCGCGTTCTTCGTCCAGGCGGCTCTCGCGTTCGGACTCTCGCTGATGACCATGGTCGTCGGCATCTACTTCATGGACGGCGACCCCTGGGTGCGCGCGTTCCTCGCCCTCGGCACCCTGTTCCTCACCAGCTCGTCCCTGACGCTGGCCAAGGTCGTCCGGGACGCGCAGGAGGAGCAGTACGTCGTCGCGCGGCTCGACCGGGCTCGGCTCGACCGGATCCTGGCCGAGCACGACCCGTTCACCCCGCCGTCCTGACGGTCAGGTCAGCTCGGCACCGGTCAGCCCCAGCACGCGCCGGGCGATGATGAGCTGCTGGATCTGCTGGGTCCCCTCGAAGATGTCGAGGATCTTGGAGTCCCGGGCCCACTTCTCCAGCAGCTCCGCCTCCGCATAACCCACCGTTCCGCAGAGCTCCACGCAGGACAGCGTGACGTCGGTGCCGACCCGGCCGGCCTTCGCCTTGGCCATCGAGGCCTCGAGCGAGTTGGGCCGGCCGTTGTCGGCCATCCACGCGGCCTGGAGCATCAGCAGCCGCGCCCCCTCCCAGTCGGACTCGAGCTGGAGCAGACGCGCCGCGGCCGCGTGCTGGAGCCGGGCCGGTCGGTCCCAGTCGACCTCGACCCCGCCCTCCGCGAGCAGCTCGCGTGTCCGGTCGAGCGCCGCCCGGGCGCAGCCCACGGCCATCCCCGCCACGACCGGCCGGGTGTTGTCGAAGGTCGCCATCGCCGCGCCGAACCCCTGCCGGACGTCGATCTCCGGACTGCCCAGCAGGTTGGCCGCCGGCACCCGGCAGTCGACGAACCGCAGCGCGGCGGTGTCGGACGACCGGATGCCGAGCTTGCGCTCCAGCCGTTCAACGCTCAGCCCCGGCGTGCCCTTGGCGACGACGAACGGCTTGATCGCGGCCCGGCCCAGGCTCGGGTCCAGGGTCGCCCACACGACCACGTGGTCGCTGCGCTCCCCCGCGGTGACATAGATCTTCTCGCCGTTGAGGACGAACTCGTCCCCGTCCCGGACCGCCGTCGTGCGGATCGCGGCCGAGTCGGAGCCGGCCTCGGGCTCGGTGATCGCCATCGACGCCCAGACACCCGTGAGCCGCCTGCGCTGCTCGGCGTCGGCGACGACGGCGATCGCGGAGTTGCCCAGGCCGCGGCGCGGCAGCGACAGGAGCAGCCCGACGTCGCCCCAGCACATCTCGGTGATCGACAGGACCGAGGCGAGGTTCGCGCCGTTGCGCGGTCCCTCGGGCGTCGCGTCCCGCCCCACGCCGTCCCGCTCGTCGGAGAGGGAGGAGGCGGCCACCGCGTCGATGAGGTCGGCGAGGTCGTCGAGCTCGCGAGGGTAGGAGTGCTCGGCGCGGTCATAGAGCCGCGAGATCGGCCGGAGCAGGTGCTCGGCGACCTGATGGGCCTGCGCGGCGAAGTCGGCGAGCCGTGGTGGGATCTCGAGGTTGATCATGGCGGCCCTCAGACGAGGACTCCCCCTTCCATCAGCCCGACAGCGCGCAGGTCGCGGAAGAAGCGCTCGACCGGGTGCTCCTTCACGAAGCCGTGGCCGCCGAGCAGCTGGACGCCGGTCGAGCCGGCGCGCATGCCGTGGTCGGCACAGGCCTGACGGGCGAGGGCGATCTCGCGGGCCGTGTCGAGCCCGAGGTCGAGCCGACCGGCCGCGCGTCGGGTCAGCAGCCGCATGGCCTGGATCTCGGTGGCGAGGTCGGCGACCGCGAAGGCGACGGCCTGACGGTGCGCGATCGGCGCCCCGAACGCGTGCCGCTGCTTGACATAGGGGGTGACGTGGTCGAGGACCGCCTGCCCGGTCCCCACCGCGAGGGCACACCAGGCGAGCCGGCTGCGGCGCAGGCACTCGACATAGACCGCGGGCGCATCGTCGCCGCCGAGGACCGCATCGGCGGGCACCTCGACGCCGTCGAGGGCCACGCGGGACAGCCCGGCCGCCCGGAGCCCCATCGCCGGCTCGGGCTCGGCCGAGAGGCCCGGGGTGGGAGCGTCGACGAGCACCAGGACGGGGCGTTCGTCGAGCATCGCTCCCACGAGCAGGAGCCCGGCCTCGGTGCCCCGCGGGACGAGCGACTTGGCGCCGTCGAGGACCAGCCGGTCGCCTCGCCGTACTGCGGTCGTGGCCGGCCGCAACGCGTCGAAGAGGACGGTCGGCTCGGCCAGGGCGAGGGCGGCGACCGGTGCCCCCGAGCCCGACAGGGCGGGCAGGAGCCGCTGCTGTGTCTCGTCGCCCCAGGCAGCGAGCGCCGTGGCCACGGCGGCGCGGGCGAGCAGGGCGACGGCCAGCCCCATGTCGCCGTGGGCCAGTGCCTCGGCGACCAGCACGGCGGTCACCGACGAGCGATGCTCGCCGACCCCGCCGAGCTGCTCGGGGACCCCGAGCCCCGCCAGGCCGAGCGCGTCACCGGCTTCGAGCAGCTCGCGTGGCGTCGCGCAGGTGTCGTCGGCGCCCGCCGCAGCGGGGCGCAGCCGCTCCCGCGCGAGCTCGGCGACGACGTCGACCAGCTGCTGCTGGTCCTCGGTCGGGGTCAGGTCGAAAAGACCGGGGTCCGCGACCGGGTCGAGGCGCAGCACCATGGGGGTCACTGTAACCAGGGGTTACATCCGCTCGCGACGGTCTTCCGGATGAGATTGCGCGCGCCCGGTGACACTAGGCTTCCCGCCATGTCCACCGAGCCCGCAGTCCCCGCGACCGGCCTGCCCACGGGCGGTCGCGTGCGCCCGATCACGCGCTGGGGCGACCCGGTCATGCACCGACGGCTGGCCCCCGTCACCGAGTTCGGCGACGAGCTGCGGGCGCTGGCGGCGGACATGGTGGCCACGATGTATGCCGCCGACGGCGTCGGGCTCGCCGCCTGCCAGATCGGGGTCGACCTCTCGGTCTTCGTGTTCGACTGCCCCGACGCCTCGGGCGACCACCTCGCCGGCGTCGTCTGCAACCCGGTGCTGGAGCTGCCCGAGGGCAAGGACCGCCACCTCGACGAGAGCGAGGAGGGCTGCCTCTCGTTCCCCGGCGCCTTCGTCGACTGTGCGCGTCCGGACTTCGCGACGGTGCGCGGCGCGGGCCTCGGCGGTGAGCCCGTGACGTTCTCAGGCGACGGGCTGCTGGCCCGGTGCCTCCAGCACGAGACCGACCACCTGGTCGGGACCGTCTTCGGCGACCGGCTCGCGACCAAGGCGCGCAAGCGGCTCCAGAAGGCCCACGAGAAGGTCGCGGACGGCTACCCGCCCGACTGGCCGGTCGGCGAGGAGCCCGGCTCGAACCGGTAGCCCGTGCCCGCGACGGTGATGAGATAGCGCGGTCGGGACGGCTCGGGCTCCAGCTTCTTGCGGAGCGAGCCCAGGTAGACGCGGAGGTACTTGCTCTCCCGCTCGAAGCCCGGCCCCCAGACGTGACGGAGCAGGTCGCGCTGGGTGACGAGGCGGCCCGGTCGGCGGGCGAGCTGCTCGACGAGTCCCCACTCGTGGGGCGTGAGGTGCACGTCCTCCCCTGCGGTCGTGGTGGCGACCCGGGCGGTGAGGTCGAGGGTGAAGTCCGCCGTGACCACCACCTCGGGGCCGGTGTCGGTGCGCCGGCCGACCACGCGGATCCGGGCGAGCAGCTCGTCCATCGCGAACGGCTTGGTGACATAGTCGTCGGCACCCAGGTCGAGCGCCTGCACCTTCTCCTGGGAGCTGGAGCGAGCCGACAGCACGATGACGGGTGTGTCGCCGCGCTGCCGGACGTCGCGCAGCACGTCGAGCCCGGAGACGTCCGGGAGCCCCAGGTCGAGGACGAGCAGGTCGGGGTCGTCCCCGCGGACGGCGTCGAGGGCCGAGCGGCCGTCGGCGACCGGCAGGGCGTCGTACCCCTGGCTGCGCAGGCCGATGGTGAGGGCCCGCAGCAGGGCCCGGTCATCCTCGACGATCAGGATCCGCATCCGGGGCTCCCTCCAGCTCGAGGACCACGGTCAGCCCGCCTCCGGCGGTGTCCCGCACGTCGAGGGTGCCGCCCTGCAGCTCGGTCAGCCCGCGTGCCACGGCGAGCCCCAGCCCCACCCCTCCGGTCCGGGGTCGCTCGCCGACCCGCTCGAAGGGCTCGAACATCGCCTGCTTGAGCGCGTCGGGGACACCGGGGCCGTGGTCGACGACGTGCACGATCACCCGGCCGCCCGAGATCGCCATGCCGGACACCTCGACGGACCGGGAGTGCTGCACCGCGTTGGTGAGCAGGTTGGCGAGCACGCGCTCGAGCAGCCCCTCGTCGACCATGGCGACGGGGAGGTCGCCGGAGACCCGGACCGCCCGGGGACGGGGTACGACGACCAGCGCCCTCGTCACGACCTCGTCCAGCGGCGTCGCCCGCAGCAGGGGCTCGACCGCCCGGGCGGTGAGGCGGCTCATGTCCAGCAGGTCGGCGACGATACGGCTCAGGGTGTCGCTGGACTCGTCGATGGCCTCCACGAGCTCGCCCCGGTCCTCGGGGCTCAGTCCCTCGCCGCCGAGCAGCAGCGCGCCGACGGACGCCTTGATGCCGGCCAGCGGGGTGCGCAGGTCGTGGGAGACCGCCGCGAGCAGGGCGGTGCGGGCCCGGTTGCCCTCCTCCAGCTCGCGGGCCGCCACGCGCTGCCGGAGGAGCTCGTCGCGGTCCAGGATCACGCCGAGGTGGGTCGCGAACGCGCTGAGGATGCGGCGCTCGGCCGGCTCGAGGTGGCGGTCGCGGAGCACGAGAGCCCGTCCGCGCGAGCCTCGCGCGACCGAGTCGGCCGGGGCCGGGTCGCCCACCTCCGCATCCGTGACCAGGTCCACCGACTGCGCGTGGAACGTCTCCCGGACCAGCTCGAGCAGCTGTCCGATGTCGGACTCGCCCTCGAGCACGACGCGGTTGAGCATGGTGAGGGTGGCGGCCTCGTCACGCGCCGCGGCGGCCTCGTCGCGACGCTGGACCGCCGAGGCGACGACCGAGGAGACCGCCACGGACACGACCACGAAGAGCCCGAGGAGGAGTGCGTTCTCGGACTCCGCGATGGTCAGGGTGTGCAGGGGTGGGGTGAAGAAGTAGTTCAGCGACAGGGTCGCCACCAGTGATGCGACCAGGGCCGGCGGAAGTCCCCCGATGAGCGCCGAGCCGACGGTCACGGTGAGGAACAGCATGGTCTCGACCGTCGGGTCGGGACCCTCCTGGACCGGGATGAGCAGGCCGGTGAGCGCCGCACATCCGCCGAGCGCGACCAGCCAGCCGAGCACCGTCCGCCGGCGGCTCAGCCTCGGGCGCGACCGCTCGCCGCGGGTCAGCCGCATGGCCGTCTCCTTCATCCGCGCACGCCGAACGGACCGGGATCAGCCTACGTGCACGTGCGGCCGGAGCCGCGGGTCCGGCTCGGCCCGGCGCAGCACCTCCCTCGTCACGGGCGCCACCTCGCCCACCCCGAACAGCAGGAACCTGACGAGCTGGAGCAGCGGGTTGCCCTCAGACCAGGCGAAGTAGACGTGGGGCACCGCCCGGGTCTCGTCGCGGATCGCCAGGGCGACGGCGGCGATCGCGTTGGGGATGGAGGACGACTCGAGCGTCAGGACGCGGTATTCGCCGTGCTGGACCTCGCCGTGCACCGCGACGCTGGACTCGAAGTCGCTGGGGTCGGTGACCGAGACCTCCAGGAAGATCACGTCCGGTGCCACCGGCTGGTCGTGGTCGCGGCGCAGGCGCTGGAGCTTGGTGTGGTACTCCTCCGCCGACCGGGTCTCCGGGTCGTGGGCCACCAGGCGGATCGTCCGGCGGGCACAGTCGCGCACGAAGGTGCGGCTCGTGCGGTCGAGCTCCACCCGTGTGGTGCGCAGCTCGAATGCACGGAAGATCCTCGAGAGCAGGGAGACGGCGATGATCGCCACGATGAAGCAGGCACCGATCTTGACGCCGTCGGGACGCTCCATCACATTGTCGACGGTCGTGTAGGCGAGCACGGCGGTGATGAGCACGAACCCCCACATGAGGGCGTGCTGCCCGGTCCGGCGCACGGCGAGGGTGACGGCGACGGCGGCGCTGGTGATGAGCACGAGCACCCCGGTCGCGTAGGCACCGCCCTGCGCGTCCACGCTCGCGTCGAAGATCCAGGTGATCAGGAACGCCGTCCCCGTCAGGACCAGGACGAGGGGGCGTGTGGCGCGGCTCCAACCCGGCGCCATGCCGTAGCGCGGCAGGTAGCGGGGGATGAGGTTGAGGAGCCCGGCCATCGCGGAGGCGCCGGCGAACCAGAGGATCGCGATCGTCGACACGTCATAGACGCTGCCGAAGGCGGTGCCGAGGTTCTCGTGGGCGAGATAGGCCAGGGCGCGCCCGTTGGCGGGGCCGCCGACGGCATAGGCGTCGGCCGGGACGAGGACGGCGGTCACGAGCGAGCTCGTGATCAAGAACGTGCTCATGATCACGGCGGCCGCGGTCAGCAGTCGCCGGGTGCCCCGGATCCGGCCGCGGGGACGGCGGTGCGTGTCGGTCGCGTCGCCCCGGACGTGTGGCATCACGGCCACCCCGGTCTCGAAGCCGGACAGGCCGAGCGCCAGTTGCGGGAAGACGAGGAAGGCCACGAGGAGCATGCCGAGCGGGTTGGGGTGCTCGCTGCGGAGTGCATGCGCCCAGTCGGCCACCAGGTGGGGCTGCTGGGCGATCTGCACGAAGCCGTCGCCGATCACGACGACGTTGAGGGCGAGGTAGGTCCCGACCAGGAAGACCGCCAGGCTGATGGCCTCCCGGAAGCCGCGGAGGAACACAGCGCCGAGGATGCCGAGCATGAACAAGGTGATCGGCAGCTCGTGACCGCCGAGGATCGGGGCCACCGTCGGGTTCTCGACGATGTGGGCCGTCGCGTCGGCGGCCGACAGTGTCATGGTGATCACGAAGTCCGTGGCGGCGAAGCCGAGCAGGACGAGCACGAAGAGCTTGCCCTTCCAGAAGCTCAGCAGGCGCTCGAGCATGGCGATGGAGCCCTCTCCGTGCGGGCTCTCACGGGCCACGCGGCGATAGACCGGCAGGGCGCCGAAGAGCGTGAGCAGCACCAGCACGAGCGTGGCGACGGGCGACATGGCTCCCGCCGCGAGCAGGGCGATGCCGGGCTGGTAGCCGAGGGTCGAGAAGTAGTCGACACCGGTGAGGCACATGACCCGCCACCAGGCGTCGCCCCGGGTGCCGTCGTGCTCCTCGCCGGGCGACCCGGCCTCCTCGAAGAACCACTCCTCGAAGCGCTCGCTCCGCTCACCCGCGCGCGGGAGGACGCTCATCGGCGGTGACCCGCGAGCAGCGTCGTCGCGACGACGGCGAGGAGCCACCACACGTCGCCGAGGTCGCTGACGGCCAGCCGGCCGGCGGTGTTCTCGACGAAGCCGTTGAGGACGAGCCAGGCCACGCCCGCGACGACCAGCGCCCCCGTCGGCGTGAGTCGCCAGGCGCTCACCGCCGCCACGAGCAGCACGCTGCTTCCGGTGACGACGGCCGGGGCTCCGGTCGCGGCACCGACCCCGGCGGCCGCAAGGCCTGCCCAGAGCACCAGGAACAGCCGCCCCGGCAGCGAGGCTGCCAGGTGCCGAGCGAGGCTCGGGCTGCGCGGGTCGCGGATCCGTGGGTCGCGGATCCGTGGGTCGGGTCGGGCCGTGGCGCCGGTTGCGGGGCCGGTCACGCCGGTGGCGAGCTGGGTGGTCTGCATGTCTCCAGCGTGGTCACCCCGACGGGCGCCTCCGCGGTTCTTGACGGTTCCTTGTCGCGTTTCTGGACGCTGTCCTGGCTGCCTCGCGGATCGTCAGCGCCGGGCGGTGACATAGCAGGCGACAGCGGCAGCGGCCGCCACGTTGAGCGAGTCGATCCCGGCCTGCATGGGGATCACCGCGCGTCGGTCGGCGCTCTGCTCCCAGCGCTCGGACAGGCCGTGACCCTCGGACCCGAGCACCAGGGCCACCTTGTCGAGGCCGTGGACCGCCTGCTCGATCGGGACGGCGTCGTCGGCCAGGGTGAGCGCCACGGTGGTGAAGCCGGCCCCGGAGAGCTGCGGCAGGGCGCCGTACCAGTCGGGCAGGCGGGTCCAGGGCACGGAGAACACGGCGCCCATCCCGACCTTGACCGAGCGGCGGTAGAGGGGGTCGGCGCACCGCGGCGCCAGGAGTACGGCGTCGAAGCCGAGCGCGGCCCCGCAGCGGAAGATCGCGCCGACGTTGGTGTGGTCGACGACGTCCTCCAGCACCAGCACGGAGCGGGCCCCGCCGAGGACCTCCTCGACCGTCGGGAGCGGGCGCCGGTGCAGGGAGGCGAGGGCCCCTCGGTGGACATGGAACCCGGTGACCTCCTCGGCGAGCTGCTCGGTGACCACGAAGCAGGGGGCGTCGCTCGGATCGAGCACGTCGGCCAGCCCGGGCAGCCAGCGCTCGGCCATGAGGAAGGACCGCGCGGGGAAGCCGGCCTCGAGCGCGCGCCGCACGACCTTCTCACCCTCCGCCAGGAACAGGCCCTCCTCGGCCTCCAGGGAGCGACGGAGCTGGACGTCGCGCAGGTGCCGGTAGTCGGCCAGCCGCGGGTCCGCGGGGTCGGTCACGTGCACCAGCTCGGCCATGCGCGCCATTGTCGCGTGCCGCGGCGAGGGCCGGCCGCCGGCCCCTGGCCGAGCGACGGCGGCTTGGCTACTGTCCGAGACATGAGCATCGAACGCCCCGTGTCTCCCGATCCCTATGACCTGCTCCCTCCCACCGCGTCGTTCACGGTGACGAGCGCGGACGTCGCCGACGGCCGGCCGCTCAAGGACGACCAGGTCGCGGCGCTCGGCAACACCTCGCCCCAGCTGTCGTGGGCGGGAGCGCCCGAGGGGACCAGGTCCTTCGTCGTGACCTGCTTCGACCCCGACGCGCCGACGCCGTCCGGCTTCTGGCACTGGGTCCTCGTGGACCTCCCGGCCGACTGCACGTCGCTGGAGAGCGGCGCCGGCGCCGAGGGCGCGAGCCTGCCCGGGTCGGCGTTCATGTGTCGCAACGACGGCGGTGGGAAGGCGTTCATGGGCGCGGCTCCTCCCGAGGGCGACCAGGTGCACCGCTACTACTTCGTCGTGCACGCCGTCGGCGAGGAGACGCTCGGGGTCGACTCCGATGCCTCTGCCGCGGTCGTGTCGTTCAACCTGGCGTTCAAGACGCTGGGGCGGGCCATCATCACCGGGACCTACCAGCACTGATCGAGGCCGGGCCGGTTCACGACGTACGTCGAGCGGCGCGCACGGCTCCTCCCCCTCGAGGACTGTCTCGAGCGAGAGGAGCTGCGATGACCCGACGACTCATGACCCTGGTGGCCGCGCTGGTGATGGGAGGCTCCGCACTCGTCGTGGGCCCCGCCGGCCCGGCAGCTGCCGAGAGCGGGGACCTGACCTTCGAGCGGGGCGACGCCCCGGCCGCCATCGACATCGTCGGCCTGCACGTCACGAGCGGCGCCAAGCGCTTCACGATGCAGGCGACGGTCGTGCACCTCAAGGAGAAGGGCACCTTCCACTTCCACTACTGGCGGGGCCGTCACCAGTCCCGACCGCCGCAGAGCCTGATCCTCCTGGTGCGCCGCGTCGACGAGAGGACCAAGGCCCGTTTCCTCGAGTGCGGTCGTGAGGACTGCGTCCCGACGCCCTGCAAGGGGCTGCGCGCCGAGTGGGACCCGGCCACGGACGTCGTCGAGGCCTCGGCGCCACACGCGTGCTACCCACGGCGCGCCGGCACCGCCCCGCCGCGAGAGGGGCGCTTCTCGGTCTGGTCGTCGACGCCCCGCAACGCCGACGAAGCACGCGGCCACCTGCTGCTGCGGCGCGGGTGAGCCGCGGACCGGCGGGGGCTCACCCGCGGCCGGTCGAGGCGTCCCCCTCGGACACGGTCAGACCGCGGGCACCCCGGCCCGGCCGGCCTGGACCGCGGTGAGGGCGATCGTGTAGACGATGTCCTCGACGAGCGCGCCCCTGCTCAGGTCGTTGACCGGCTTGGCCAGGCCCTGGAGCATCGGCCCGATGCTGATGACGTCGGCGCTGCGCTGGACCGCCTTGTAGGTCGTGTTGCCCGTGTCGAGGTCGGGGAACACGAAGACGGTGGCGCGGCCGGCCACCAGGCTGCCGGGTCGCTTGCTCTTGCCGACCGAGCGGGTGGTGGCGGCGTCGTACTGCAGGGGTCCGTCGACGGCCAGGTCGGGCTGGCGCTCGCGGACGATCCGGGTCGCCTCGGCCACCTTGGCGACGTCCTGGCCCGCTCCGGACTCCCCGGTGCTGAAGCTGATCATCGCGACCCTCGGCTCGATGCCGAACGCCGTCGCCGAGGCGGCGCTCTGGACGGCGATGTCGGCCAGCTGCTCCGCGGTGGGGTTGGGGTTGATCGCACAGTCGCCATAGACGAGCACCTCGTCCGGGAGGCACATGAAGAACACCGACGACACCAGCGAGGCATCGGGGGCGGTGCCGAGGATCTGCAGCGCCGGCCGCACCGTGTGGGCGGTGGTGTGCTCCGCGCCGGACACCAGCCCGTCGGCCTCGCCCGTCGCGACCATCATCGTGCCGACCGTGATCGGGTCGCTCAGCAGGTGCTCGCGGGCCACGTCCTCGGTCCAGCCCTTGTGGGCACGGAGCGCGGTCAGGCGCGCGACATAGCCCTCCGCCACCAGCTGGGGGTCGATGACCTCGAGACCGGGCGGAGCCTCCAGCCCGAGGCCGGCGATGCGCTGACGTACGGCGTCGGGCGGACCGAGCAGCACCGGTCGCGCGATCCCGCGCTCGGCGCACTCGACCGCGGCCTTCAGGGTGCGGAGCTCGAGGCCCTCGGGCAGCACGATCCGCGCCCCGACCTCGCGGGCTCGCTCCACCAGGCGGTAGCGGAACGCCGCGGGCGTCAAGCGCCGGACTCCCGGCGCCGACAGGACCTCGTCGATCACCCGGTCGTCGAACGCGGTGGCGCCCGTCGCCATCACGTTCTCACCCCTGGTGAGGTCGTCGGGCGACAGCTCGGTGTCGATGTTGCGGACGGCGGTGACGGCGTCGTAGGTCATCAGGTCGGTGATGAGGACGGGCAGCCCCGTGTCGAGCGCGGCGCCGCACAGCGCCCAGATCCCCGGGTCCGGCGCCACGCCGGCCGTGAGCAGGAGGGCGCCGAGAGGGACGCCGTTGAGGGCCGCCAGGCTGGCCGCCATGATGACGTCGTGCCGGTCCCCCGGCACGACGACGAGCGTCCCCTCCACCAGGGCCGGGAGGCCGCCCGGCATCGACCGGGCGAAGACGGAGCTCGCCTTGATCCGTCGGTCGAGGTCGCCCTCGTTGATGACCTGGCAGCCCGTCTCCCGGACGAGGTCGCGCACGCGGGGCTCGGCCAGTTCGGGACGGAACGGGATGGCCGCCACCAGCTGCATGCCACGCCGGTCGAGGGCGGCGGAGACCAGCTCGCCCAGCCCGGGCACGGACTGCGGCACGTGGCTGACGATGCAGCCCACGACGCGTGACCTCTCCCCCGCCGAGTAGGAGGCCAGGTGGATCGACAGGCCCTCGGCGACGTGCTCGACCGCCTCGGTGACGACCGGGTCGTCGGCGCTCGGCGCGGTCGAGGTCTCGGCCAGCTCAGGGAACGCGCCGACCAGGATCACCTCGGCGTCCAGCGCCCGGGCCATCGCCTGGTTGACCCGGTCGGTGTAGATCTGCGTCGGGCTCGGGTTGAGGCCCTCCACGATGACGACGCCGTGGGTCTGCGCGACCTGCCACCGGGTGACGACCTCCTCGAGGACGGCGTCGATCCCACCGGTCGCCAGCAGCTCCTCGGTCGCCGGCGCCGGCAGCGGGTCCTGCGGCTGCAGGCGGGTCAGGGCCCTCACGAGCTCGCTCGACACGTCCAGGGCCTCGTCGGGGCGCGGCTGGCCGAGCGGCTTGAAGTAGCCCACGTCCACGCCGCGCTCGTCGAGTGCGCGCAGCAGGCCCAGGCACGCGCTGGTGAGCCCGACGCGTCGGGACGTGGGGACGACGAGCAGGCTGCGGACCATCAGACGTCCCCTCCCGGTGCGTGCCCGAGGACCAGCCGCACGGTGTCCTGGGCGATCATCAGCTCCTCGTCCGTGGGGACGACGAGCACCTCCGGCCCGTTGCCCGTGCCGATGCGGCCCACGGAGCCCCGCGGGTGTCCCGCGTTGAGGTGGGCGTCGACCTCCAGGCCGAGGAAGCCCAGTCGCTCGACCGTCATCGCGCGCACCCGGTCGTCGTTCTCCCCGATGCCGCCGGTGAAGACGAGCGCGTCGAGGCGGCCGAGGCCGACGACGAGCGCCGAGAGCGCCTTGGCCAGCCGGTAGACGAAGACGTGGACCGCGAGCGTGGCACCGTGATGACCGCCGTCGGCGGCCTCCCACAGCGCGCGCATGTCGTTGGTGACGCCGGACAGGCCGAGCAGGCCGCTCTGCTGGTTGAGCGCCGCGCCGACCGCCGAGGCCGACATCCCGCGCGCCTCCTCGAGGAAGCCGAACAGACCCGGGTCCACGTCGCCCGACCGGGTGCCCATGACCAGGCCCTCCAGCGGAGTCAGCCCCATGGTGGTGTCGACCGACCGTCCGCCGAGCACCGCGGTGGCGCTGCAGCCGTTGCCCAGGTGGGCGACCAGCAGGGCGAGCTCCCCGGGGTCGCGGCCCAGGAGCTCGGCGGCGCGGCCGCTGACATAGCGATGGCTGGTGCCGTGGAACCCATAGCGTCGTACGCCGTTCTCGGCATACCAGGCCTCGGGGACGGCGTAGCGGTAGGCGTGCTCGGGCATGGTCTGGTGGAAGGCGGTGTCGAACACCGCGACCTGCGGCAGGTCGGGCCATGCCTCCGCGACCGCCCTGATGCCCAGCAGGCCCGGCGGGTTGTGCAGGGGCGCGAGGGGCGAGAAGCGCTCGATGGCCTCCACGACGTCGTCGGTGATCACCGCCGAGTCCGCGAACCGCTCGCCGCCGTGGACGACCCGGTGCCCCACCCCGACCGGCTGCTGGGACGGGTCGAGGCCGCGCACGAGATCGAGGATGTGTGCCACCGCCGCGCGATGGTCACCGCCGCCCAGCGGGCCGGTCCCCTGGCTCCCCAGGCCCTCGACACGCAGCGCCGCGTGGTCGCTCCCCAGCCGCTCCGCGAGGCCGGAGCTGAGCCGGGCACCCGACCGGGCGTCGACGAGGGCGAACTTGAGGGAGGAGCTTCCTGCGTTGATGACCAGCACGGTCTCGGAAGCCGCCGAGGAACTCACATCAGCGACCCTAAGGGGTCGTGGAGCGGCTGGGGTCCCGCTGGCCGCCCAAACCCCGGTGCGTTGCGTCACGACCGGCGGGTACGGTCGCGCCCATGACCACGGACGCGTTCGTGCCCACCGACTTCGACCCGCCGACCTCGCTGGTCACCGAGCGGTTCCGCCTCGAGCCGCTGGGACCACAGCACAACGAGGCGGACCTCGCGGCGTGGACGTCGAGCATCGCGCACATCCGCTCGACGCCGGGCTATCCGGACGGCCGATGGCCACCCGAGGAGGGCATGACCCCCGAGCGGAACCTCGCCGACCTGACGCGTCACGCCGCCGACTTCGAGCAGCACAGGGGCTTCACGTTCACGGTGCTCGACACGACCGACGGCGACGTCATCGGGTGCGTCTACCTCTACCCGACCGCCTCCGAGGACTTCGACGTCTCGGCCCAGTCGTGGGTGCGGGTCAGCAAGGCGGAGCTGGACGGACCTCTGGCCGACGCCGTCGCCGCGTGGCTCGCGACCGACTGGCCGTGGGAGCGCGTCGACCGCTGCGGTCGGTGACAAAGACTCCCGTGCCGCCCGCACCCGGACCGCGGCCCGAGCCCGGCGACACGGTCGGGTTCCGGCTCTGGCCGCCGGTCGCGACCGGAGCGCCGTGGCTCGCCGGGTGGCTGGCGACCCAGGCGTGGGGCGACCCCGCCGGCCTCGGGGGGTGGCGGGTCTGGGCGGGGTGGCTGCTCGTGGCGCTGGTCGCCGTCTGGAACGGCTGGGCGCTCTGGCTGTTCGGTCGCCACCGGACCGGGCTGCTCCCCGGTCAGCCGACCAGCGCGATGATCGAGTCGGGTCCCTACCGGCACTCGCGCAACCCCCTCTATGTCGGGATGCTCGCGCTCTACCTCGGGCTCGCGCTGCTCGCCCCGACGGTCTGGGGGCTCGTCCTGTTCCCCGTGGCGGTGCTGCTCGTGCTCTGGGGCGCGATCCGGCCCGAGGAGCGGTTCCTGCACGAGCGGTTCGGGGCGCCGTACGACGACTACACGCGGCGGGTGCGCCGCTGGCTCTGACCCCGGTCAGCCACCGGCGCGAGCGAGGATCTCCGCCATCGACGTGAAGCCCCGCAGCTCCGCGTGCCGTCGCGGCGTCACCCCGTCGCCGTCGGCGATCGTGGGGTCGGCGCCCGCCCGCAGCAGGATCCGCACGACCCGCGTGTGACGAGGGCCGCCGTCGCCCAGGATCACGGCCTCGAGCAGGGCGGTCCACCCCAGGTCGTTGACGTGGTCGACGTCGATCCCCGTCCGCACCACGCGCCGGACATAGGCGACGTGCCCTCGTTCCGAGGCCGGGATCACGGAGAGACCGCCATAGCGGTTGCGGATCGTCAGGTCAGGGTGCGCCGGCAACAGCGTCTGGAGCATCGCGACCGAGCCCGTCACCCCGGTGACCAGCCACGGGGTGTCGTGCTGGGCATCGAGGGCGTCCGGTGACGCCCCGAGCGCCACCAGGACCTGGGCCGCCGCCACGTGGTCCCCGGTGACGGCCAGCAGGAGCGGGGTCCGACGCCTCGGGTCGCGGGTCTCGATGTCCGCCCCCGCTCGCAGCGCCGCCGCCACCCCGTCGGCATCGCCCGTCGCCGCAGCCCGCAGCAGGGCCGCGTCGGCGTCGGCCGGCGCCGGCCGGCCGAGGATCCGGGCAAGCGTCCGGACCGCCGTGCCGTTGCCCCGCTCCTGAGCCATCGCGAGTGGCGTCAGCCCCTCGGACCCGGAGGCCCGGTCGAGCTCGACCCCGCCCGCGGCCAGCACCCGGACGGTGGCGGCATAGCCGGGTGTCTCCTCGCCCAGCCAGATGGACTCGTGCACGGCCTGGTAGCCGATCCGGTTGACGTGGTCCCGGTCGATGCCCGCCCGTAGCAGCTCCCCGACCACCAGCCAGTGACCGCGCTCGGCCGCCCGGATCAGTCCGGTGCCGTTCCAGCCGTCCTTGTCGTTCACGCGGGCGCCCGACCGCAGGGCCAGGCGCAGGAGCTCGAGGTGGCCCTCGCTCGTGGCGATCAGGTAGGCCGACTGCTCGGTGTCGTCCTTGGCGTTGACATCGCCGCCCCTGCGGACGAGCCGCCTGGCTCGTGGCACGTCGTCGGCCCAGGCGGCCGCACGCAGCCGCCGGTCCAGCGTCGCCTGGTCGACGGAGGCCCCGTCGATGGTGGCCCCGTCGGCGTCGGCCCCGTCGAGGTCGGCGCCGTCGCGCTCCGGCTCGGTGGCGGCCGCCGAGGAGGCCTCCGACGCGGGGGCCGACGTGCGGGCCGGCGGGCCGGCGTCCGAGCACGCCGCGGCGAGCAGGGCGGCCGCCGACACCAGGGCGGTGCGCCGAGCGGCGGCTCGACCCGATCGTGGACCCACCGTCCGAGTATGCCGGGGGCGCGGGCGCGTACTACCGTGCTCGCATGGACGCCGGGCACGAGGGACCGAGCCCGCTCTACGGCGCCGACACGCGCCGCCGCGACTTCAGCTAGGCCGTGTCTCCCTTATGTGCGTAGCCAGGTGAGGATCGCGAATATCGCTGCGGCGGCGCGGTAGGTGATCGCGAGCTTGTCGTAGCGGGTGGCCAGCCCGCGCCACTGCTTGGCCTTGTTGAACGACCGCTCGACGACGTTGCGGTCCTTGTAGGTCTCGGCATCGAAGTCGTGTGGTCGTCCGCCGG
>JAXLSP010000017.1:0-25475 GCA_046330515.1 Nocardioidaceae bacterium
TCGACGGCGACAAGGTGCTCGGCGTCGCGACCGCGGACATCGCGTTGACCAACCTCAGCGAGGCCATCGCCCAGATCAAGCCCTACGACACCGGCTATGCGGCCCTCTACACGGCCGGCGGCACGGTCGTGGCCCACCCCGACGAGGACCTGCTGAACACCAAGGCGTCGGGCTCGGTGCTCAGCAGCGTGGAGAAGGCAGCCAGCAGCGGCAAGCCCGTGGTCGTGACGCGCAACGACTCCTACCTCGACGAGGAGTCGCTCACGACCTACATGCCGATCCAGCTCGGCGAGCAGGCCACGTGGGTGCTGGCCCTCCACGCCCCGACCTCCAGCACCATGGCCGCCGCCCACTCGCTGCGGACCACGTTCGTGCTGCTCGGCCTGGCCGGCCTGCTCATCGCGGCCGCGCTGGTCTGGCTCACCTCGCGCTCCGTGACGCGGCCGATCCTGCGGCTGCGCGACCGGCTCGCCGAGATCGCGGACGGCGACGGCGACCTCACCCAGCGCGTCGAGGAGTCGGAGGGCAACGAGGTCGGTGAGCTCGGAGGAGCGTTCAACCGCTTCACCGGCAAGATCGCCGAGCTCGTGGTCCAGATCCAGGGGCGGGCCACCGCGCTGACCACCTCGGCCGTGTCGCTCAACGAGGTGAGCAACCGGCTGAGCGTCGGTGCTCGCGAGACCGCGAAGCAGACCGAGCTCGCCTCGGAGAACGTCGGCGGCGTCTCGCAGAGCGTGAGCACGGTCGCCGCCGGTGCCGAGGAGATGGGGGCCTCGATCCGCGAGATCGCGGCCAGCGCCACCGAGGCCGCCAACGTCGGCGCCGACGCGGTCACCACGGCCGTCGGCACCGAGGCGACCTTCGCCAAGCTGGGCGAGTCGTCCACCCAGATCGGGGAGGTGGTCAAGGTGATCACCGCCATCGCCGAGCAGACCAACCTGCTCGCCCTCAACGCGACCATCGAGGCGGCGCGAGCCGGCGAGGCCGGCAAGGGCTTCGCCGTGGTCGCCGGTGAGGTCAAGGACCTCGCCCAGGAGACCGCCAAGGCGACCGAGCACATCTCGCGCCTGGTCGGTGCGATCCGCGACGACACCCACGACGCGATGGAGGCCATCGGCCACATCTCCGAGGTGATCGCCAAGGTGAACGAGTACCAGACCACCATCGCCGCGGCCGTGGAGCAGCAGACCGCCACGACCAGCGAGATGAGCCGGAGCGCGGCCGAGGCCGCGAACCTGGCCGGCACGATCGCCGGCGTCGTCAGCCAGGTGGCCGACAGCACCGACCAGACGACGCAGAGCAGCGAGGAGACCGACCAGGCAGCGGTGGAGATCGCCGCGATGGCCGCGGAGCTCTATGAGCTCGTGGGGCACTTCCACGTGGAGGCGAGCTGACGCTCACGTGGTGAGGACCGCCCATCCCCGAGGGGGCAGGGTGACGCTGCGCCCGTCCAGGCCCGCGTCGCCCACCGCCACGGAGGTGGCGTCCGCGGCCGCGAGCGTGACGGGACGGTCGTCGAGGTTGAGCGCGACGACCACGGCCCCGTCACCGGTCCCGGTGCGCAGCACCACCTGCTCGTTGGTGAGGCTCACGACGTCGGTGTGTGCCCGGTGCAGCCACGGACGCTGCCGCCGCACCGCGATCAGGTCGTGGTGGATCCGCAGCACCTCGCGTGCCGCCGGGTCGAGCGACCTCTCCGTCGGCGGGTGGTCGGGGAACTCCGGGCGTACGGCGTCGTCGCCCCCCAGCCGCTCCTCCTTGACGGCCTGGAACCCCAACTCGTCGCCGCTGTAGACCGTGGGCACCCCCGCCACCGTGAACAGCACCGCGAGCGCGTGCGGCACCAGGTCCGGACCGACCGCCGACGCGATCCGGGTGACGTCGTGGTTGCCGACGAACGTCGACGGCACGAACGTGTCGAGCAGCGCGTCGTGACGCTCGATGGCGTGCGCCAGCTCGAAGAAGTTGCGGTCGGCCAGGCCGTGCCAGATGCCCTGCCACAGCTCGTACTGCGTCAGGGAGTCGAGTCCGGAGACCCGCACGACGGCCTCGGCGTCGCCGTGGATCACCTCGCCGGTGAACCAGGCGTCGGGGAAGGTCGCCCGAACCCGCGGCAGCACGCGCGCCCAGAACTCGGGCGGCACGGCGTAGGCCGCGTCGAGACGCCAGCCGTCGGCGCCGCGGCCCAGCCAGTGCTCCATGACCTCGGCCACCAGGTCGACCACCTCGTCGGACCCGTGGTCGAGGGCGACGAGCTGGTCGTGACCCTCGAACACCTCGGCGCGGATCGGGGAGCCCGGTGTCCAGCCCCTCCAGTCGACGCGGAACATGCCGGCCGTCGCGGCGTCCGGCCCCTCCGCCTCCAGCGCCGCGAACGCCGGGTGCGCGCGGCCGACGTGGTTGAAGACGCCGTCGAGCAGGACCCGCAGCCCGCGATCCTTGGCGGCGGCGACGAGCCGGTCGAAGTCCGCGTCGTCGCCGAGACGTGGGTCGACCCGGAAGTGGTCGACGGTGTCATAGCCATGCGTCTGCGACGCGAACACCGGGCCGAGCGCCAGCCCGTTGAGCCCCAGCCCGACCACGTGGTCCAGCCAGTCGGCGATGCGAGGGAGTCGGTGGACGGGCTCCGCGTCGGTGGGCGCCTGGTCGGGCCGCACAGGTGCGCCGGTGAAGCCCAGCGGATAGACCTGCCACCACATCACGTGCTCGGTCCACGACGTCATGGCCCCAGTCTGGCGGACGCTCGTGCCCGACACGGCGTCCGCCGGACGCGGTGGGTCCTCGCCAAGAACCGTCGGGCCGAGGTCGTGGTCCGCTACTGACCCGACCGGTCGCGACGCAGCAGGTGCACTCGCGCGTCCCAGGCGCCCAACGGGGTGCCGGGGGCGCCGGGCGTGGGTGAGCACGCCAGCACCGGCTCGGCATCCGCCCACAGCTCGTGGTCGGGCAGCTCCGAGAGGTCGGGCCGCACGCCGTCGGTGCCGGACAGGTTGGCCTCGACGAGCAGCGCCGTTCCGTCGAGCTCGCGCACGAACGCATAGACCTGCTCGTGCTCGCGCAGCAGCATCCGGAAGGACCCGTGCGCCACGACCGGCTCGGTGTGCCGGAGGTCGCTGAGCCGCCGGTAGTGGTGGAGCACCGAGTCCGGGTCCGCGAGCTGGGCGGCCGCGTTGATCTCGACGTGGTTGGGGTTCACCGGCAGCCACGGCTCACCGGTGGTGAAGCCCGCGTGCTCGGAGGCGTCCCACTGCATCGGGGTGCGCGCGTTGTCGCGGCTCTTCCGGCGCAGCGCGGCCAGCACCTGCTCCGGCGGCACGCCCAGCGCGACGGCCGCCCGGTAGTGGTTGACGGACTCGACGTCGCGGAAGTCGTCGGCGGAGGCGAAGGGCGCGTTGGTCATGCCGAGCTCGTCACCCTGAAAGACGTAGGGCGTCCCGCGGTGCAGGTGCAGCACGGTGGCGAGGGCCTTGGCCGACCGGACCCGGTGGACCGGGTCGTCGCTCCCGAACCGGCTGACCGACCGGGGCTGGTCGTGGTTGCCGAGGTAGAGGCTGTTCCAGCCGACCTCCGCGAGGCCCTCCTGCCAGCGTCCGAGCGACTCCTTGAGTCGCGGCAGGGTGAGCGGGACGACGTCCCACTTGCCCAGCGGGCCGGAGTCGAGGTCGACGTGCTCGAACTGGAAGATCATGTCGAGCTCGGCGCGCGCCGGGTCGGTGTAGAGCCGCGCCTGCTCCACCGTCGAGCCGGGCATCTCGCCGACCGTGACGAGCCCCGGTGGCCGGCCGGCGAAGACCTCGCGGTGCATCTCCTGGAGGAACTCGTGGATGCGCGGGCCGTTGAGCACCTGCGCGGACTGGTCGCCGAAGCCGTCGCCGATCGGCACGCCCTCGGCCAGGCCTGGGCTGCCGGGGACCACGGTCTTGGAGATCAGGTTGATGACGTCCATGCGGAACCCGTCGACCCCGCGGTCGAGCCACCAGCGCATCATCGCGAAGACCGCCTGCCGGACCTCCGGGTTCTCCCAGTTGAGCTCCGGCTGGGAGGCGGCGAAGGTGTGCAGGTAGTACTCCTCCGTCTGCGGGTCCCAGGTCCACGCGGGCCCGGAGAACGCGGAGGTCCAGTTGGTCGGCTCGGCGCCGGGCTCGCCGCCGCGGTGGCCGGGGCGCGGCGGGCGCCACCAGAACCAGTCGCGCTTGGGGTTGTCGCGGCTGGAGCGCGACTCCTGGAACCAGGCGTGCGCGCTGCTGGTGTGGTTGACCACGAGGTCCATCACCAGGCGGATGCCGCGCTCGTGCAGCCCGGCGACGAGCTCGTCGAGCTGGGCGAGGGTGCCGAACAGCGGGTCGACGTCCTGGTAGTCGCTGATGTCGTAGCCGTTGTCGTCCATCGGAGACGCATAGACCGGGCTCAGCCAGACCGCGTCGATGCCCAGCGCCACCAGGTGGTCGAGATGAGCCAGGATGCCGCCGAGGTCGCCGACCCCGTCGCCGTCGCTGTCGGCGAAGCTGCGCGGGTAGATCTGGTAGAACACCGCCGACTTCCACCAGTCGCGGGGCACCTCTGGGCTCATGAACGCACCTCTCGTGGTCGGCGTCGGTGCGGGGTGCCCACGCTAGCGGTCCGCGCGGCAGCGCCCCGCTCAGGTTCGGGGCTCTCCGGCCGATCCACTTCGATGAGGACTGCGATGACACAGGGACGTGAGACGCACATGCACACAGGGCGCGACGACGCCACCCCGACCACCGCCACCGTCGACCGGGTGGTCGCCCGCCAGGTGATCGTCGGACTCGGCCACGAGGTGGTGGGCTTCGAGCTGCTGCACCGCCCCACTCCCGGTGCCGAGGAGGGCGCGCAGGGTGTCGACGAGACGGTCCCGCCGGCCGCGGTGCTCGGCCAGGCGGAGTACGACGTCGAGTCGCTCGTGTCGCGGACCAGGCTCTACTGCAAGCCCTGGCCCGGGCTCCTCACCGGGACCGACCCCGTCCTGCCGCCCGCGCGCCGTACGGTGCTCGAGGTCCCCGCCGACCTGTGCTCGGAGCCCGACGTCGTCGACCGGTGCCGGGCCCTGCTGGAGGACGGCTGGGCGCTCGCGGTCGACCTGACGACCTGGCACGACGGCATCGGGTCGCTGCTCGGCATCGCCGAGATGGTCCGCGTCGACGTCGCGTCGCTGTCCCGCGAACGGGTGCACGACCTGGTCGCGCTGTCCCGCAACTACCACGTCGCGCTCCTGGCGGCGCAGTGCCTGACCGAGGCCGACGTGACCTGGTCGAGGCAGGCCGGCTTCGAGCTCTTCCAGGGGCCCGCCGTCCAGCGCCCGGTCGAGGTCACCGGCGGCCGCCTGGCCCCGTCGGCCCTGGCCCAGGTGCAGCTCGCGACCGAGCTGCTCGACGAGCGGCTGGACTTCGCCCGCGTCGAGCAGATCCTCAGCCACGAGCCTGCCCTCGTCGTCCAGGTCCTGGAGGAGGCCTCGCGCGGAGCCGCCGGCGGTCTGCGTCGTGAGGTGCGCAGCATCCGCGAGGCCCTGGTCTATCTCGGGACCACCCGGCTGCGGCAGTGGGCCGCGATGGTGGTGCTCGGCCGCAACGCCGAGAACTCGCGCGGCGACGCGCTCATGACCGCCCTCACCCGCGCCCGCACCTGCGCCCTGCTGGCGCCCGCGCACGGCATCGACCGCGGCTATGCCTTCACCGCCGGCCTGCTGTCGACGCTCGACCGCCTGCTGGGCGTGCCCATCGCCGAGGTGGCCCGCAAGGTGGACGTCGACCGCGACCTCGCGGTGGCCGCCTTCGCCCGGCACGGCCAGGTCGGCGAGCTGGTCCGCCGCGTGGCCGACTACCAGGACAGCATCAGCGCCGGCATCCCGGTCCTCCTCGCTGCCGAGGACATGCGCGACATGGACCTCGCGGCGGCCCAGGCGTTCGCGTGGGCGATGGACCACGTCAACGCGATGGAGCGCTACCCCGAAGACGCCTGACCCCGGGATGTCACCCTGGCGCTGGTGGGCTCACACCCGGCGCCAGCTGACGCCGCCGGGCCGTTGCTCGCTCGTGAGCGGGCGGGTGAGCCGCGCGTCGGCCGCCAGGGCGAGCCATCCCGACCACCGGGTGACGAGCTCGTCGAGCCCGTCCGGGCCGTCGGTGTCGTCGGTGTCGACCTCGATGAAGGGCCACGCGACGCTGTGCTCGGCGACGGCGGTGATCGCCTTGGCCGAGCGCACGCCCGGGTCGAGGTGGAACGGGTCGACGCTGGGGTAGCGGCCGGTGAAGCCGCTCAGCGTGAACGCGGTCTCGAACCAGGCGAACCGGTCCTCCTCCTGCACGTCCCCGAACCACAGCGAGTGCGAGCGGCCCTCGTAGCCATAGCTCCGACGGTCGAAGCGCAGGCGGATCGCGCCCCAGGCCGCGACGGAGAACGCCGGGGCCGACCAGCCGCCCCAGGTCGCCTCCCGCACCGTGCACTCGTCGAGGGTCAGGGTCGCGAGGCCCAGCCGCACCGACCAGCCGAGCCTGCGGACCCGGCCGTTGACGGGCTCGTCCTCGATGCCCGGGAGCGCCGCGGCGATGCCGTCGTGGAGCGCGGCCGCGATCCGCGCGTACCCCTGCCGCGCGGCGGTGGCGTGGCTGTCGCGTCTGACGGGCGCCGGGGCGCGTTTCGGCGGGTGGTCGTCGGCGCCACCCTCGCTCTCGTCGAGCGCGCTGCGCATCCGGGTCAGCCGCTCCAGCAGCTCCTGCGGCGTGGGCCGGGCTCCCGGTGACTTGAACAGGCACTCGTCGAGCAGCGTCTCGAGCGCGGCCGGGATCCCGCCGAGGAGAGGCGAGTCCGAGAAGAGGTGCTCGTCGCGCAGCTCGTGCGGCACGGTGGCCAGGAAGGGCGGGGCGCCGCGCAGCATCTCCACGCCCATGGCGCCCAGCGCATAGACGTCCGCGGCACTGGTCGCCTGCTGCCCGCGCCAGTGCTCCGGCGCGGCGTAGGGGCTCGCCGGCGGCACCTGGACGGGGGCCTCGGGCATCGGCAGGCTCGCCGTGTAGGGACCCACGCCCAGGTCGGAGAGCCGCCAGGACCCGTCGAGAAGCAGCACGTTCTCGGGCTTGAGGTCGCCGTGCACGCGCACCCCGTCGAGGTCGACCAGCGCGGTGGCGAGGTCGACCAGCACCGCCAGCACCTCACCGACCGTCTGGAAGCCCTGGGGCGTGTCGAAGTAGTCGCGCAGCGACAGCTCGGCGCGGGGCATGACCAGCACCCAGAAGGCGCGGTACTCGCCCCAGTCGATGACGGGGACGACGTTGCGCACGCCGTCCACCTCCGCGAAGAGCAGCTCGGGGTCGGCGTCGGGCGCCTTGCGCACGAGCTTGGCGACGGCGTCCCTGCCGCCGCGTCCGGTGACCTCGTAGACGCGGCCCAGTGGTCCACGGCCCACCAGCTCGCCGACGACCCAGCTGGCGATCGAGAGGTCGAGCCGCGTGCCGTTCACGACCGCAGCCCCCGGGCCGCGTCGGCGACGAGGGTGATCGTCCCCGCCAGGTCGTCGGTCGTGGTGCGCGGGTTGATGGTGCACAGGCGCAGCACCCGCCGGTCGAGGACCACGGTGCTGGTGATGGCGGCATAGCCGTCGTCGGTGACCGCGGCGGCCACGCGGACGTGCGCCTCGTCGTCCAGCCCGTCGACGGCGAAGGTGACGACGCCGAGGCTCGCCGGCGTGACCACGACGAGGCCGGAGGTCGCGTCGACCAGCGACTCGGCGTGCTCGGCCAGGGCGATGCCGCGCTCGACCGCCGCCTCGATCGCGTCCAGGCCGTAGGTGCGCAGGGTCAGCCACAGCTTGGCCGCCCGGCTGTGCCGGGTGAGCTCCAGGCTGCGGTTGTGCAGGTCGACCTCGGTGTCGGGGGTGCCGGAGACCTGGGCGTCGGTGAGGTACTCCGGGTGCATCTCGAACGTGTGGCGCAGCGCGCCCGGCCTCGCGACCCACAGGCACGCGGCGTCGTAGGGCTGGAAGAGCCACTTGTGCGGGTCGAGGACGAACGAGTCGGTCAGCTCGAGGCCCGCGATCCCGTGCCGCCCCTGGGCCAGGGCGGCCGGTCCGCCGTACGCGCCGTCGACGTGGAGCCAGACGCCGTGCTCGCCGCAGACCGCCGCCAGCCCGGTGAGGTCGTCGACGGCGCCGGTGTTGGTGGTGCCGACCGTGGCGACGACCGCGGCGGGGACGATGCCCTGCGCGAGGTCGTGCGCGACCGCCTGCTCGAGCGTGTCCGGATCGAGGCGGAGGCCCGGGCCCGTCGGCAGGACGCGCACGAGTGCGGGGTCCCAGCCGGTCGTGCGCGCACTCCGGACGATCGACGAGTGCGTCTGGTCGGAGAGATAGAGGGCGCCGCCGCCGGTCTCGGCGCGGGCGACGACCAGCGCCGTGGTGTTGGCCGTCGAGCCACCGGTCAGGATGATGCCCTCGCTCGCGGGCGCCAGGCCGAGCGCGTCGCGCAGCCAGTCGAGGACGACGAGCTCGAGGGTCGCCGTCCCCGACCCCCCGCCCCAGGACGACGCGATGGCCTGCATCCCGACCGCGAGCCACTCGCCCAGGACGGCCACCGGCGACGAGGGGCCGGGCACGCGCGCGAAGTAGCGTGGGTGGTCGCCGTGCTGCTGGGCCTCGAGCGCCACGTCGGCCAGCAGCCGCAGCCCCTCGTCGGGGTCGCCCGGTGACCGTGGCGGCGGACCGCCCAGGTGCCTCCTCAGGTCGCCTGCGGACCGGAGGGTCAGGGCCGGGCGGTCGCGCAGCGTGGCGAGGTGCTCGACGGTCCGGTCCACGACCCAGTGACCCAGCCGGCGCAGCTCCTCGGCATCGAGGTCCAGCACGTCGGGCGGCACCTCGAGCCCGCGGCTCGGGCCCGTCACGCCGCCCGGGATGGTCATGCGCTCAGTCTGGAGGCAGCGATGCGCCGTCACCAGCACCGAACCGCGCGTGCCCGGGTCGTGAGATCGATACGCTGGCGACATGTCGGTCATCCGGCGTGGCGTGGCCGCCCTCGGGCTTGCCGCCCTCCTCGTGCTCACCTCGGTCGTCTCGGCGTTCGCCGCGGATGACACGTTCCAGGAGTGCCTCGACCGGTCCCTCGAGCACAACGGGCAGCCACCGACGTGCACCGAGGTCGACGGGAAGTGGGTCGCCTCCTGGCCCGACGAGGGAGGGTCGGGCGGCGGAGTCGCCGTGCTGATGCTGCTCGTCCTGGCTCTTGGCGTCGCCGTCCTCGTGTGGAAGGTGCGCACCGCGCGCGCCCTGGCCACCGAGGCCGGCATGGACCCCGGCGTGGCCACGCAGATGACCCTCCTCACCGACCACGGCCTGGAGACGACCTATCTCGCGGCCAACCTGCGCCCCACGCCCGGCCCGTCCGCGGCGGCACCGCCCGCTGCGGCGCCGCCGGAGGCCAAGCCTGCGTCGGAGCGGCTGACGGAGCTGCGGGGCCTGCTTGACCAGGGCCTCATCAGCCAGGAGGAGTACGAGCGCCGGCGCGCCGCGATCATCGACGCGGTCTGACCGGCGGCTCCGCCGAAAGGTGGACCCGCGTCGGGCCTGACGGCCGATCCTCGACAGGCCGGCCGTCCGCGAGGGTGGTCCGATGAGCTCCGACGCCCAGGCCCTGCCCGCCGTGCTGCGCGAGCTGCTCGACGCCGGTTCGCCCGCGAGCCCGGCGCTGCAGCGGATCCTCGACGACTACGCCCGCTTCCACCTGGTGCTCGTGGTCCTCGGGGGCCTCCTCGTCGTCGCCCTGGTCGCCGCGACCGTGGTGGCGCTGCGCCGCGGCCTTCGCGGCCTCGCGCTCGTCGGGTGCGGCGTCACCCTGCTGGTGGCGCTCGTGGTGGCCGCCAATCTCAGCAACGTCGTCGACCCACGACACGGCCTCGCGGCGGGACTGGGCATGCTGGGTCACGCGCCGCGGGGGAGCCACCGCGCGGTGCTCGACCACGCCTTCGTGACCTGGTTGCGCACGGGCGACGGCTCGACGCCGCCGGCGGTCCAGGCGGCGATCGATGCCCGCCTGGCCTGGCAGCTGCCCAAGGCGGTCGTCTCGGTCATGCTGCTGCTCGTCGCCGCGCCCCTGTCGGTCGCCTGGTGGCGCTCCCGTCGTTCCTGGGGCGTGCTCGTCGTGTCGGTCCCGCTGTGCTCCTTGCTGGCCGCGATGGTCGTCGGCAACACCCAGGCGTGCGTCGCCCCGCTCGCCATGACTCTGCTCTATGGCTGACGGGTCAGCCACGGAGCTCCGCGAGCGCCTGCGTCAGTCCATCGACGAAGACGTCGAGGTCCGGGCAGGTGTCGCGGTCGGCGACGGTGAGGATCGAGAAGTCGCCGGCATAGGACAGCGCCCCGACACCCAGCGTCAGGTTGCCCAGCAAGGGCACGACGGGTGAGAGGGCGGCGACCGGTGCGTCGAGCAGGTGCAGCGGGGTGCGAGGCCCGGGCAGGTTGGCGACATAGACGCTGTAGAGGCGTTGCCGGGCGGCGAAGCGCATCGCCGTGCGCTGCAGGCGCCGGCCGCGCAGGACCACGGGACGCCTCGTCGTGGCCGCCGGCTTCAGGTCCCTGGTGCGCGCGGTGATGGTCGCGAGCCGATCCCGCACGCCGGGCGTGCCGACCGGCAGGGGGACGATGATCTGGCCGAGCCGGTTGCCGGTGTCGTCGCCCTCGGCGTGCGGGAGAGCGACGGGCACGATGGCGCGCAGCTCGAGCCCGCCGACACGCTGCCCCCGCGCGGCCAGCAGCGTCCGTACGCCGCCCGCGATGACGGCCAGCAAGGCGTCGTTCACGGTGCCGCCCTCCGTGCGAGCGGCCGACGCAAGGGTGTCGACGTCCGTGCTCACGACCGCCAGGCGCCGCCCGGCCCCGAGGGGGGCGAGCAGGCCGGACGGGGGTTCGGCACCGGCCTGCATCGTCCGCAACGTGGCGACGGCCCGGCGCGCGCGAGAGGTCAGCCCTCGCGGGTGGCGTGCGTGCTCGAGCGTCTGGGCCAGGCAGGCGCCGCAGTGCTGGAGGTTGTCTCGGAGCAGCTCGCGCGCGGGCGGCGTCGGCTCGGGGGTCCAGGGTGACGGCGGTGGGCCCTCCAGCGACTGCCGGGGCTCGGCGTCGAAGTGCAACGCGGCGATCATCATCACCGCGGACGGGCCGTCGGCCAACGCGTGGTGGACGCGCAGATAGAGAGCGCACCGTGCGCCGTCGTCGACGCCGGTCAGCAGCCAGGCCTGCCAGAGGGGTCGTGCCGGGTCGAGGCGCCGCCGGCGCAGGTCCTCGACCGCGTCGAGCACCTGTCGCTCGGTCCCGGGCGCCGGCACAGGGTGGACCCGGACATGGTCGCGGACGTCGAACCGCTGGGCATCGACCCACAGCGGCCGTCCGAGGCCCGGGGGCGGGACGTGCAGCACCTGCCGCAGCCGCGGCGTCCGGTCGAGGCGCGATGCGACGTGCCACCGCAGGGCGTCCACCCAGGCGTCGTCGAAGGCGAGGCCGTCCGGCCTCGGTCCCACGACGGCGATGGCCCCCATGTCCTGCCACTGGCCGACCTCGTCGGGCCACAGGGCCATGAGGTCCAGCGGCGACAACCGCTGCACGCTCTCATCGTGGCACCGGCCGGTCTCCAGGTCTGCCGGGTGTGTCCAACCCGACGCGATGCCGAGTGGTCAGACGATCGACCCGCGCCACGACAGCACGGCGGCTCTGTCCGAGTCGCTCAGCAACGTCGTGACCGGCTCGAGGTCCAGGGTGGCGACGACCTCGCGGAAGGCGTCCACGGTCGTCGTCCCGTGCCGGTGGCAGAGCGCCTCGAGCTCCGGCTCGGGGTCCGCCTGACCCCGTGCGGCGGCCACCGCGGCGCCGTTGCCCACGGAGAGCAGGTAGTCGTCGACGATCGCCTCAGGGTGTCGCGCCCGCCAGGCGCAGCAGCAGGGTCGCGATCAGCCCGGTGCGGTCGCGTCCGCCCGCGCAGTGGAACAGCACGCCGCCTTCCGGTGCCTGAGCCAGCGCCGCCAGGACGGCCGCCGAGCGGTGCGGCAGCGCCGTCAGGTGGGGGAGGTAGTAGAGCGCGGTGCCCACCAGCCCGTTGTCCCAGAAGTCGGCCCAGAACTCCGGGTGCGCCTCGAGACCGTCGTGGTCGACGTGCATCGCGGTCGCCCACGCGGGTGCCGCCGAGGGCGTGCGCTCACGCTCGGCCGGCTGGCGCAGGTCGACCACCGTCCGGATGCCGCGCGCGTGCAGCTGCTCCCATCCCGTCGGCGTGACCGTGTGGGGGCACTCGGACCGGAAGAAGACGCCGTACGGCGTCCGTCCGCCGCCGTTGCGCGCCAGGCCACCGAGGTCCCGGGCGTTGCAGAGCCCGTCGACCGCCAGGATGCGGTGCGGGTGTGCGTCGGTCACGGGGTCGAGCCTAGGCGCGGAGCACGAGGCCGCTCAGGTGACGTCGGTCGTCTGCCTGTGGAGGCCGAATGATCCGACGTCGGAGGCAACCCGGGCCCGACCCGCTCAGCAAGCTCTCGGGAGGGGTTGCCAGCTGACGGCACGAAGCACGCGCGTGCTCGGGGTCTATCTGCGTGGGTGGAACCTGATGGTGCCGGTGGGGTGGCGGTCGTGGGTGTAGGTGGGGTCGTGGGCTGTGGTGTGGTGGTGTCGGCAGAGTAGGAGGCCGTCGTTGAGGTTGGTCTGTCCGCCGTGGGCCCAGGGGTTCCAGTGGTGGGCTTCGCACCAGGTGCCGGGGATGAGGCAGCCCTCGGCTTGGCAGTGCCGGTCGCGCAGCTGCAGGGCGTGGCGTTGGGCCGTGGTGAACAGGCGCCGGGTGCGGCCCAGGTCCAACGGTTGGGAGTCGCTGTCGAGGACGGCGGGGATGAGGTTGGCGGTGCAGGCCAGCCGGCGGGCTTCTGCGGCGGTGATGGTCATCGGGTCGTCGGTGCCGGGCAGGTGGGAGGCGCCGATGACCTCGGCGGTGGCGAGGTCGGCGCGCAGCTGGTCGAGGGACAGGGTGATCATGATGGTGGTGGCGGTGCCGGCGTGGAGGGGGAGCCGGGTGGGGTCGATGCACTCGAGGAGCTGGCAGAACGCCTCGCCGAGCCGGCGGCCGTAGGGCAGCCGCGTGACCAGGTCCTGGCTCGTGGTGAGCCGGGTGCCGCGGGCTTCGGGGTCCTTGCGGGGGTTGGTGAAGGCCTCGAGGTAGGTCGCCAGCCGCGTCGCTGCGGCGTCGGGCAGCAGCCCGGTGATCCGGGTCATCCCGTCCCCGACCCGGTGCAACGACAGCGTGGTCGCCCGGTGCGCGGCGGCCTCGAGCGTCGCGAGCCGCCGGGCTTCGAGGGCCTCCCCGATGTGGGGCGAGGACCTCGATGATGTGCGCGCCCAGCCGGGCCAGGTCGCGGGCCCGAACGAGGCGGCCTCGGCCACGAGCCGCTCCTCCGCCGCGATCACGAGGTCGGTGGGGATCTCGGCGGGCAGCCGGTCCAGGGCGGTGGCGATCACCTGCGCCTGCGCCCGGTTCACCGACCCCTCCCGCAGCGCAGTCCCCAGCAGCAGGTAGCGGGCGTCGACCGCGACCGCGAGCCGCAGGTCCCGACGAGTGTCCTCCAGCCGCTCCCGACCCGCCCGGGCCAGCCACTCCGCGGCATCGCGGGCCGCGGTCGTCTCCGCGACATCCTGCGCGGCCGCGAGGACCCGGCACTTCAGCTCGGCCAGCTGTCCCTCCAGCCGCGACAGCTCGGTCAACGCCGACGCCTTCTCCGGAGTCGACATGAACACCGGGCTCACATCGGCCACCGACTTCAACGCCGCACCGAGGACAGCGGTCGCCTCCAGGATCGGGTGACACATCGACGGGGCCTCCTTCCGGCAACGACGCAGACACGACTACTGACTGGTCGCCGCTCCTGGAGGCCCGGACACCCGGACTATTACTCACCCTCGCGACTGACACGTTCACGTCCGGGAAAGCGCACCCATCCCTGGGTGGCCCGACCCACTACTAATGCTTGGTTCCCACCCTAGACCACCACAGGGCCAGCGTCAATACTTTCCGGATACCTGTTCGTATATATCCGACGCTTGGAGTCGGGCGCCGTCCCCTTCCATCGCCGGCGCGACTCTCAGCCCGCCCGTGCGTCCACCACAGCCGGGCCATAGCCATCAGGTCCACGGTGGGGACATCCACGAAGAAGAGCCTGCGATGTCCCCGAGGAGAAGCCGATGACCGCCCTGATGTCCCACCCCCGCCTGGCCAACGCCGTCGCCGCGGGGGTCCTCGCCGTACCCCTCGTCGTCGCTCCCGTCCTCGCCCCGGTCGCGGCGTTCGCGAGCTCGAGCGCGGGGGCGACGCTGGTTGACGACCGCGGCGATGGCTGGGGGGCGTCGCCGTACGGCGGCACCACCGACCCCTGGGCCACCGACCCGTGGGTGACCACGCAGCAGGCGACGACGATCGACTCGCAGCCGGCGACGACCGCCGAGTCGACGGGCGTCGTGCTGATCGAGACCCAGATCGACTGGGGCACCGGCGAGGCCGCCGGCACCGGGCTCGTCCTGGACTCCGACGGGATCGTGGTCACCAACCACCACGTCGTGCAGGGGGCCACCGAGATCACCGTCACGGTGCCGGGGACGGACGCGAGCTATGTGGCCGACGTGGTCGGCTACGACGCCAAGCACGACGTCGCGGTGCTGCGGCTGCGCCACGCCTCCGGGCTGACGACCGTCACCACCGACACCTCGGCCGTGCAGGTCGACGACGAGGTGACCGCCGTCGGCAACGCCGAGGGCGCCGGGTCGCTGACCGCCGCCGACGGGACGGTCACCCAGGCCCGCAAGGCGATCACCGTGCAGGAGGACGACGGGACCACGGCGAGGCTCCGCGGGCTGATCGAGGTCGACGCCGACGTGGTGTCGGGCGACTCGGGCGGTGCGCTCCTCGACGCGGACGGCCGGGTGATCGGCATGAACGTGGCCGCGTCGAGCGGCTCGGTGCACGTCTCGGGCTATGCCATCCCGGTCAGCCGGGTGCTCACGGTCGCCGACCGCATCCTGGCGGGCGACGACAGCGGTGCGGTGGTCATCGGCTATGAGGCGGCCCTCGGCGTGCAGCTCTCCGGCGCCTCCTCGACGGTCGTGGCGGCCACGGTCGACGGCGGTGGCGCCGCCGGCGTCGGGGTCGAGCCCGGCAGCACGATCCGCTCGCTCGACGGCAGCAGGGTCACGACCCTGCAGGACCTCGTCACGGTGCTCGCCCGGCACGTGCCCGGCGACACCGTGCGGATCGTCTGGGTCGACGCGTCCGGCGCGAGGCATGCCGGGCTGGTGACGCTCGGCAGGGCGCCGCTAGCCTGACCGCGAGCCGGGGTGGGGGCTCGGCCGGCACGGGGTGCTCTACAGTCCGTGCATGGCCGAGCCCACGCGCGCAGGTGATGCCCTCTGGAACCCCCAGGCGCACATGCCCACGGCCCGGTCCAAGCGGCTGGTGGTCACCTCGGGCGACGGCGTCTGGCTCACCACGTCGTCCGGTCGCCGGCTGCTCGACGCCACCGCCAGCCTGTGGCACGCCAACGTGGGCCACGGTCGCGAGCGGATCGCGCGGGCGGCGTACGACCAGATGTGCCGGCTGGAGACCTACCACACCTTCGGACGCGTCGCGAACGAGCCGGCGCTGCGCATCGCCGACCGGGTCGTGGAGCTGGCGGGGGTGCCCGGCGCCAAGGTGATGCTGACCAGCGGCGGCTCGGACTCCGTCGACCTGGCCTGCAAGCTGGCCCGGCGCCACTGGCAGCTCGAGGGACATCCGGAGAAGAAGATGATCCTCAGCCGGCACGGGGCCTACCACGGACTGCACGCGTTCGGCACGAGCATCTCCGGCATCCCCTACAACCGCGAGGGCTATGGCACCGAGTCGCTCATCCCCGAGACCGCGCGGATCGCGACCAACGACATCGACGAGGTCCGGGCGCAGGTCGCCGAGCTCGGCGCCGCCAACATCGCCGCGGTCATCGCCGAGCCGGTGATCGGGACGGGCGGGGTGGTCGGCCCGGCGCCGGGCTACCTCGAGGGGCTCGAGGCGCTGTGCCGCGAGCAGGACATCCTGCTCGTCGTCGACGAGGTGATCACCGGATTCGGCCGGACCGGCCACATGTTCGGGGCGCACCGCTGGGGGATCACCCCGGACCTGATGACGATGGCCAAGGGCATCACCTCGGGCTACGCGCCCCTCGGTGCCGTCCTCGTGGCGCCCCGCGTCGCCGACCGGTTCTTCGCCGGCCCGCCCGCCGGCGACGCCCCGATGTTCCGGCACGGGCTCACCTACTCCGGCCACGCGACCGCGTGTGCCGTCGCCGAGGCCAACCTCGACATCCTCGAGGAGGAGCGCCTCGTCGCGCGGGCGGCCGCCCTGGAGCCCGTGCTCGCCGCGGCGGTCGCCCCGCTCGCGGACCACGAGCTGGTCGCCGAGGTGCGCGCCGGGTGCGCGTTCATGGCGGGGGTCCGGCTGCGGCCGGAGGTCTCCGGCGACGCGATCGCCGAGGCGTGCACCGAGGCCGGCGTGCTGATCCGCACGATCCACGACAACACCCTCCAGATCTGCCCGCCGTTCGTGATCACCGAGGACGAGATCGCGCTGGTCGCATCGACCGTCGCCGAGGCCCTCGACGCCTACCGCAGCTGAGAGCCTGTCCGCCATGAGCACTCCGTTCGGCGAGCGCGGGCTGCGCCTGGCGTCCTACGAGCGCGCGGCCCTGCTCGTCGACGACCTCGAGGCCGCGCGGCGGGCGATCGGGGAGGTCGACGAGCACGGCCCGGCGGAGCTCACGCTCGGCGTGCCGGTGTCCACGGCGGCCTTCAGCCGGCGCGACCTCCTGGTCCCCGGCTATGCCGAGGCCTGTGCCGCCGTCGAGGCGCTGGGCTTCGCGCCGAAGGTCCGGCCGGTCGGCGGGCGGCTGGCGGTCTATGACGAGGGCTCCCTGGTGCTGCACCTCGTCTCGACCCACGAGGACGCGCGCGTGCACATCCGGGAGCGCTTCGAGCTGCTCGGCCACACCCTCGCCGACGCACTGCGCCGGCTCGGCGCGGACGCGCGCGTGGGGCGGGTGCCGGGGGAGTACTGCGAGGGCGAGTTCAGCGTCAACGACGCCGGCCGCACCAAGCTCGTGGGAACCGGCCAGCGGATCACGCGCCGCGGCTACCTGTTCTCCGCGGTCGTCATGGTGCACGGCGCCGACCGGGCGCGCGAGGCGCTCACCGCGGCGTACCCCCTCATGGGCCTCGAGCTCGACCCCGAGACCGTCGGCTGCGTGGCCGACTCGGTGCCCGGGGTGACGCTCGAGGACGTGCGCGCCGAGGTGCTCGCCGCGCTCTGGGCCCTCGTCGACTGAGCCTGCTGCGTCGTCAGACGTGGATGTGGTCGCGCCAGTCCGCGGGCACGCGGCCCCTCGGTCCGGGGGCCGGCTGGTCGTCCGGGTGGGCCTGCGGGTCGGCGAGGCGGGGGCCCTCGCCGAAGTCCTCGAGGCCGTAGTCCCAGAACCAGTCCTCGCCCGGCTCGAACGACTGCATGAGCGGATGGCCGGTCTCCGCATGGTGCGCCGTGGCGTGCTGCCCCGGGGAGGAGTCGCAGCAGCCGACGTGCCCGCAGCGCGCGCAGCGCCGCAGGTGCACCCACCAGCCCTGCCGGGCCTCGCACTCCACGCACCCCGGCCCCGAGGGCGGGACGGTCGGGTCGATCGCGTCGTCGAGGTCGTCCATGGCTGCTCCTCCCGCCGTCGCGGCTCCGGTCCAGCCAGTATGCGCGGGTCCCGGTTGCTGCCTGCCTCAGGCGTCGGCGCGGTAGGAGAGCGTCGTCATCATCCCGGCCGCCATGTGGTAGGCGTTGTGGCAGTGGACCATCCACTGTCCCGGGTTGTCGGCGTCGAGGTCGACCTCGACGGCCTGCATCGGCCGGACGATCACCGTGTCCTTGCGGAGGCCGCTCCCGGCGAGCGCGAACGTGTGCCCGTGCAGGTGCATCGGATGGAACATCATCGAGTGGTTGGCCAGCTGCAGCCGCACCCGCTCGCCCTGCACGACAGGCAGCGGCGGGACGTCCGGGTCGGTCCGGCCGTTGATGGTCCAGCGGTAGGGCGCCATCGAGCCCGCGAGCAGCAGGCGGTGCGTCCGGTCCACGGACCGCTTCCGCAGGGTCACGCCCGGGGCGGGGGAGAGGTCGGTGCCGAGGACGAGGCGCCCGCCGAGCTCGGTGGGTACGACGTCCGCGCGCGGCGCGGTCCCGCCGCCGGTCCGGACGAGCGCGAAACCTCGACCCGGCTTGCCCTCCGCCGAGGCGACGAACGGGAAGACCCCGTCCGCCAGGGTCACCACGACGTCGTACCGCTCTCCCATGCCGACCATCAGCGCGTCGGTCTCGACGGGTGCCACCGGGAAGCCGTCGGTGTGGGTGACGGTCATCCGGTGGCCGCCGAGCGCGACGCGGAAGGCGGTGTCGGAGCCGGCGTTGACCATCCGGATGCGCACGCGGGTGCCGGGCCGGGCGCGGAAGGTGTCGGGGTCCGAGGGGGGCCGGCCGTTGACGAGGTGGAGCGGGTAGCGCACGTCGCCCGCCCCGCCGAGCACCGGTGAGCTGAACTCGCTCATCCCCATGCCGGACATGCCGCGCATCCCGCCGGTGCCGGTGCCGGTGCCCATGCCCATGCCCATGCCGCCGTGGTGCCGGCCGCCCATGCCCGGCATGCCGCCCATCCCGCCCGAGCCCGAGCCGCCGCCGCGGGACCGGAGCGCCGCGAGCACGTCGTCCGGCGTCCGACCGGTGCCGTCGACCCAGTCGTCGAGGTGCACGAGCCACTCGGCGTCATAGTCACCGGGCTCCGCCGGGTCGTCGACGACCAGCATCCCCGACAGGCCGCGGTCGAGCTGCAGGCCGGTGTGGGGGTGGAAGAAGTAGGTGCCCGGGTCGGGCGCGGTGAAGTCGTAGGTGAAGGAGCCCCCCGCCGGGATCGGGTCCTGGGTGACGCCGGGGACCCCGTCCATGTCGTTGCGCAGCGCGATCCCGTGCCAGTGCACGCTGGTCTCGTCGGGGAGCCGGTTGTCCACGCGGACGCGGAGCGTGTCGCCGGCCCGCGCCCGGACGACGGGGCCCGGGAGGCGGCCGTCGTACGCCCAGGTCGAGACGACCCGCCCGCCGAGGTCGATGCGCGCGGGTGCGGGCGTCAACCGCGCGGCGACGACGCGGCCCGTGTGGTGGCGAGCCGCCTCGGCCTCGGCCACCGCGGCGCCGCCGGGACCGACCGACGCTCGGCCGACCGGGGGGCTCCCCGCGCTGCCCGTGCTGCAGCCCGCCAGCCCGCCCACGGCCAGCGCGCCCCCGAGACCCGCGGCCCCCGTGAGGAGGCCGCGACGTGAGAGTCGGGTCACCGTGAGTCCACCTCGGTGTGGTCGAGGCGCGGGGGTGTCGCGTCGCGGCGCTCGCTGCTCGCGCGGAACATGATGGCGATCGCCCCGAGGACCACGCCCCAGAAGCCCAGCATGATCGCGGCCATCGCGATCCAGGGTCCCCAGCCTCCACCGCCGTACCAGTCCATCATCATGCCGGCGCTCCTTCCTCCTCGAGCCGTCGCCACCAGGGTCGCCCGGCTCCCTGGTGGGGCGATGGTGACCTCATGAAGATCCGGTCAAGATTCGCGCCCGGCCGGCTGACGGGGCGGGGGCGCCCCATGATGGTGACCATGACGGTCGACGGCGGACGCGACGTGTCCGCGCCGGGGCGGGCCGGTCGGCGCGCGCTCGTCGTGGAGGACGAGGCTCCGCTCGCCGACCTGCTCGCGAGCTATCTGGAGCGCGACGGGTTCGAGGTCACGGTCACCGGTGACGGGGGCGACGCCGTACGTCTGGCGCGCGACGTCGACCCCGACGTGATCGTGCTCGACCTCGGGCTCCCCGGCCTCGACGGCGTCGAGGTGTGCCGGCAGGTGCGGACGTTCTCCGACGCCTACGTCGTGATGGCGACCGCGCGCACCGAGGAGGTCGACACCCTGATCGGCCTCTCGGTGGGGGCCGACGACTATGTCACCAAGCCCTACAGCCCTCGCGAGCTGATGGCCCGCGTCCAGGCGATGCTGCGCCGGCCACGGCTCTCGGCCCGCGAGGTCGTCGCGGGTGCCGACCGCTTCCTGCGGTTCGGCCCGCTCGTCGTCGACCCCGACGGCCGCGACGTGTGGCTCGACGACGAGCCGGTCGCGCTGACCCGCACGGAGTTCGACCTGCTCGCCACCCTCGCCCTGCAGCCGCGGCTTGCGTTCAGCCGGCGCCAGCTGATCGACCGGGTCTGGGACGAGGCGTGGGTCGGCGACGACCACCTGGTCGACGTCCACATCGGGCACCTGCGGCGCAAGCTCGGCGACGACGCGACGGCCGGCCGGTTCATCCGGACGATCCGCGGCGTCGGCTACCGGATGGGCACGGGCGCCTGATGGCCCGCCGCACGCGCTCGTCGTTCGCGGGCCGGCTGATGCTCGCCCAGTCGCTCGTGCTGGCGGCGGGCGCGGTGACCACCTGGGTGGTGGCGAGCGCGGTCGGTCCGTCGCTCTTCCACCGCCACCTCATGAGGGCGAACATGGGGCACTCCGCGTCCGAGAACCGGCACGTCGAGGAGGCGTTCGCCTCCGCCCTGCTGCTCTCGATCTCGGTCGCCGTCGTGGCCGCGATCGCGTCGGCGCTGCTCGTGACGTGGTACTTCTCCCACCGCGTACGCCGCTCCATCGGCGCCGTCGCCGAGGCGGCCGCCGGCATCGGGGCGGGACGCTATGACGCCCGCGTTCCCGACCCGGGGCTCGGCGACGAGTTCTCGGACCTCGCGACGTCCTACAACACCCTCGCCGAGCGACTGGAGTCGACTGAGTCGACCCGGCGGCGGCTGCTCTCCGACCTGGCGCACGAGATGCGCACCCCGCTCGCCACCATCGAGGCCCACCTGGAGGCCGTCGAGGACGGTGTCCGCGACCCCGACCCGGCGACCCTCGACGTCATCCGGGCCAGCACCCGACGGCTGCGCCTGCTCGCGCAGGACCTCGGCGCCGTGTCGCACGCCGAGGAGGGCTCGGTCTCCCTGACGACCTCGCCCGTGCCTGCCGGCGACCTCGTCCGCGCCGCCGTCGACGCCGCCCGTGACGGCTTCGAGGCGGAGGGCGTGTCGCTCGTCGAGGACGTCACCGCGTCCGGGGTCGTCGAGGTCGACCCCGACCGGATCGGCCAGGTCCTCGGCAACCTGCTCGCCAACGCCCTGCGGCACACCCCCGTGGGCGGCCGGGTCGTCCTCGGCTGCCGCGACGACGGGGCCTGGGTCGAGCTGTCGGTCACCGATGACGGGGACGGCATCGCGCCCGAGCACCTGGACCATGTCTTCGAGCGCTTCTACCGCACCGACACCGCCCGCAGCCGCGACCGCGGCGGCTCCGGCATCGGCCTCACGATCGCCCGCGCCCTCGTCGTCGCCCACGGTGGCACCATCGCGGTCGACAGCCCCGGCCCCGGCGCCGGCTCCACCTTCAGAGTCCGCCTCCCCTCCCCCCACCCCTGACCGCCGAGGTGGGACTCGCGGTCCGTCGAGGTGGGACTCGCGGTCCGTCGAGGTGGCGCGTAGATCCGTCGAGGTGGCGCGCAGGTACGTCGAGGTGGCGCGCAGGTACGTCGAGGTGGCGCGTAGATCCGTCGAGGTGGCGCGTAGATCCGTCGAGGTGGCGCGCAGGTACGCCGAGGTGGCCACCTCGACGTCCTGGGGTGCCCGCAACTCCCACTTCGGCGAGCCGCGAGTCCCACTTCGGCGAGCCGCGAGTCCCACTTCGACGTACCTGGGCGCCACTTCGGCGTACCTACGCGCCACCTCGGCGTACCTGAGCGCCACTTCGGGGGTGGGGGGTCACCAGGAGAGGGTCATCCAGGTGGTGTCGGAGGTGGAGGTGTCGGAGGTGGTGGTGTCGGAGGGGGTGGTGTCGGAGGAGGAGGGGCCGGTGGGGTCGACGCGGGCGGTGGTGAAGCCGAGGTGGGCATAGAAGCCGATGGCGTGGGTGTTGTCGGTGCCGACGCCGAGGTGGACGCCCGTGACGCCGCGGGAGTCGAGGCGGGCGCAGAGTCCCTCGATGAGGACGCGGCCGAGCCCGGTGCCCCGGGTGCGCTCGAGCAGGTCGATGTGCAGCTGGGCGGGGTGCCGGTCGAGGAGCTCCGGGGGCGAGGTCGGCGGGTCGTGGAGCAGCGCGACCAGGCCGGCGTCGGCGGGGGAGTACGGCTCCGCGAGCGGGTACTGCGCGCGCAGCGACGGCCACCACGCCGCCCGCTCCCAGGCCTCGAAGGCGGCCGCGTCGTCGGTCGCGAGGACATAGCCCGAGACACCCAGCGGGTCGACGGCCACGGCACACAGCTCGGGGTCGGCGACGGCGTAGGGACCGGCATAGACGTGCCCCAGCAGGTCGGGGTTCCGTCCGTCGTCGACGTCCTCGCCGGGGAAGCCGGCCACCAGGCACACCCGATAGATCCCGGGCAGGTCGGCCAGGGTCACGGGGCGGACGCTCGCGGCGGTCACGTCCCCGACCCTAGTCCCTGGCCGCCCCGGCCTGCTCCCGCCGCAGGGTGGTCTCGTCGGCGGTCAGCAAGTGGTCTCAAGGCATCCGCCCGCAGAATCGCTCAACCACAAGCATCGCGAGTGATCATCCGTCTCAAGTGGTCTAGGTAGTGGTTGCCCCGGTGGTTCGCCGGGGCGTTCACTAGAGCATGGGCCCGGACTCGCCGCTGACCGTCCAGCACCAGCTGCGCGGTCGTCTGCACGCGCTGCTCGCCGAGCTGCGCGTCGGTGACCGCCTGCCCAGCGAGCGCGAGCTGGCCAAGAGCTGGGGCGTGGCCCGGATGACGGTCCGGCGTGCCGTCGACAGCCTGCTCGCCGAGGGGATCCTCGAGCGCCGACACGGCTCGGGCACCTATGTCATGCCCCGGCCGCAGGTCCGGGCCCTGGGGCTCACGTCGTTCCACTCCGACATGGAGGCCCGCGGGCTCGTGCCGGGGACCCAGGTGCTGTCCTTCAAGACCGCCCCGGTCACCGCCGCGATGGCCGGCCAGCTGCGGATGCCGGTGGGCGACCCGGTGCACCACTTCACGCGGCTGCGTCTGGGCTCCGGCGAGCCGGTCGCCGTCGAGACCACCTGGCTCCCGGAGACCCTCGCGCCCGAGCTCCGCGAGTCCGACCTGCACGGCTCGCTCTATGAGCTGCTCGCCAAGCGCTGGAACATCGTGGTCGGCCAGGCCAAGGTCACGATCGCCCCGGTCATGCCCGATGCCCGCACCCGCGGCCTGCTGCGGATCGGCGCCGACCAGGCCTGCCTGCGGATCCGGATGGTCGACCTCGACGAGCGCGGCCACGTCGTGATGGTCGCCGACTGCGTCTACCGCGGCGACCAGTACCAGCTCACCGCCGACATCACCGGCACCGCCTTCGTCCCCCAGCAGTCCGACGGACGCACGGCCAGCGCGGAGCGCCGATGACTCGGCCAGCAGCGCCCGCCGCCGAGCGCGTGCTCGCCGTCGACAGCGGCGGCTCGGGCACCCGCGTCCGCCACGGCGGTGACGCTCGCGTCGTCGACCTCCCGGGTACGGCGTGGGCGACCCGCGACGTCCCCGCCGCCCTCGCAGCCACGGTGGTCGACGCCTGGGACGAGCTGGGGCGACCCCCGACCGAGACGGTCTCCCTCGGGGTCGCGGCGACGCCGGCCACCGACGACGAGGTGGAGCGGCTGGCGCGGCCCCTCGCGGACGCGACCGGCGCCACCGAGGTGCTGGTCGCCAACGACGCCCTCACCGGCCACCTCGGCGCGCTCGCCGGGGGCTGGGGGGTCAGCCTGATCGTCGGCACCGGCGTCGCCTGCGTGGGCCTCGGCCCGGAGCCGGGCGAGCAGCCGGTCGTCGTCGACGGACACGGCTTCCTCCTCGGAGACCTCGGCTCGGCCTTCTGGATCGGCCGTCGCGCGGTCCGCGCCGTCCTCGACGCCGCCACCCTCGGCGCCGACCCGTCCCCGCTCACCGACGCGGTCGTCGAGAGCCTCGGTCCGCTGGAGGGGCTCGCCTACCGGCTGCACGCGCGCACCGACGCCGTGGCCGCGCTGGCCGCCCTGGCGCCGGCGGTGGCCGACCTCGCCGACCGCGACGACACCGCCGCCGACATCATGGAGCAGGCCGCCCAGCACCTCGCCACGACCGCGGGGCGGGCAGCCGGCCTGCTCGACGCGACCGACCCGGTCCCCGTGGCCCTGGGCGGCCGCGTCCTGGCCCCCGCGAGCCCGCTGGCGGCCCGGGTCACCGAGCTTCTCGGGAAGGCAGCACCCCCCATCGCCGTACGCGCGGCCGAGGGTACGCCCCTCGACGGTGCCGCGCGTCTGGCCGTCCTCGACGACCCGCCCCCCGGCGTCCTGCGCTGGACGAGAGGAGAGCATCGATGACCGAGACCGTCCCCGTGACCCCGACCGGCGGCCAGCGCTACCTCGCCACGACCGCCGGACTCGTCGAGCAGCTGAGCAGCGAGGCGTGGCCCGCCATCGTCGCGGCGGCCGACCTCGTGGCGGAGTGTCTCCGCGCGGGCGGCACGGTGCACGCGTTCGGGACCGGCCACTCGCACATGCTCGCCGAGGAGCTCTTCTATCGCGCGGGCGGGCTGGTCGACGTGCGCCCCCTGCTCTTCGACGGCCTGATGCTGCACACCGGCGCCGCCCGCTCCACGGACCTCGAGCGGCTGTCCGGCCTGGCGGTGGTGCTGCTCGAGCACCACGGCGTCGCGGCGGGTGACGTCCTGGTCGTCGCCTCCAACTCCGGCGGCAACGCGGTCAGCACCGAGATCGCCGCGGCCGCCCGAGACCGGGGGCTGTCGGTCATCGCGGTGACCAGCCTGCGGCACGCCACCTCGAGCCTCGCCCGCCAGACCGACGGCCACAAGCTGCACGAGATCGCCCACGTGGTCGTCGACAACGGCGGCTGCCCGGGCGACGCGTGCGTGACCATCGACGGCGCGCCGCACGCGGTCGGCCCCACCTCGACCGTCGTCGGCGCCGCCATCGTCAACGCCATCGCGGTCGAGGCCGTCGACCGGCTCTGCGCCCTCGGCCACGTCCCGCAGGTCTATGCCAGCAGCAACCTGGCCGGCGGCGACGACGTCAACCATGCGGCGGGAGTGCGCCGATGACCGGTGCCGAGAGGACCCACGGGAGCGGCGTCTTCGAGGTCCGCGGCGTGATCGAGGGCTTCTATGGCCGGCCGTGGACCCAGGCCCAGCGGCTGGAGATGGTCGACTTCCTCGGCGTGCGCGGGATGAACACGTTCGTCTACGGACCCAAGGACGACCCGTCGCTGCGCCGTGACTGGCACCTGCCGTTCACCGACGCGGACGTGGCACGACTGGGGGAGCTGCGCGAGCGCTGCACGGAGGCCGGGCTGCGGCTGCTGGTCTGCGTGTCCCCGG
>JAXLSP010000018.1:0-20621 GCA_046330515.1 Nocardioidaceae bacterium
AGCTCCGCCCTCGGCCGGGTCCGCGAGGTCCTCTCATGAGCGTCATCACCGCCGACCTGCGGCAGCGGGCCACCCTCGCCGCCGCCCCGCTCGTCCTCGGCCGCGTCGCCGAGCTCGTCGGCCTGCACCTGCGGGTCACCGGCCTGCCCGCCGCTGTCGGCGACCTGCTCGAGGTGGACGCCCCCGAGCCCGTGCTGGTCGAGGTCGCCGCCTGCGGCGCCCAGGGCCTCATCTGCCTGCCGCTCGGCGTCACCACCGGCCTCACCGTCGGCGCGCACGTGCGGCACACCGGCGGCCCCCTCCGCATCCACGTCGGCGACGCCCTGCGCGGGCGGGTGCTCGACGGCCTCGGCCGCCCCGTCGACGGCGGGCCCTCGCTGGACCACCTGCCGCTCGTCGAGGTCGACCAGCAGGCCCCCGCGGCCCTGACCCGCCCCCGCATCGACCACCAGCTCGGCACCGGCGTCCGCGCCCTCGACTCCCTCGTGCCCTTCGGACGCGGCCAGCGGCTCGGCATCATGGCCGGCAGCGGCGTCGGCAAGTCCACCCTGCTCTCGATGGTCGCCCGCGGCACCGACGCCGAGGTGTCGGTCATCGCCCTGGTCGGCGAGCGTGGCCGCGAGGTGCGCGAGTTCCTCGAGAACGACCTCGGCCCGGCCGGCCTCGCCCGGTCGGTGGTCGTGGTCGCCACCTCCGACGCCCCGCCCGTCGAGCGCCTCCGGGCCGCCTTCGTCGCCACCCGCATCGCCGAGTGGTTCCGCGACGCCGGGCGCCACGTCGTGCTGATGATGGACAGCCTGACCCGCGTCGCGATGGCCCAGCGCGAGCTCGGCCTCTCGGCCGGCGAGCCGCCCGCCACGCGGGGCTACCCGCCCAGCGTGTTCGCGCTCATGCCGCGCCTGCTCGAGCGCGCCGGCACGTCGCCGCGCGGGTCGATCACCGGCCTCTACACCGTCCTCGTCGAGGGCGACGACCTCCAGGACCCCGTAGGCGACACCGCCCGGGCCATCCTCGACGGCCACATCGTCCTCTCCCGCCGGCTGGCCACCTCCGGGCACTTCCCGAGCATCGACGTGCTCGAGTCGATCTCCCGGGTCAACCAGGCGGTCACGTCGCCGACGCACCGCGCCGACGCGACGACGCTGCGCCGGCTGCTCGCGGCCCACCGCGACGTCCGCGAGCTCGTCGAGATCGGGGCCTACGTCGCCGGCGCCGACCCGGACGCCGACGCCGCCCTGGCCCGGATGCCCCAGATCGAGGCCTTCCTGCAGCAGCCGCTGGAGGACCTGACAGCCCCTGACGACACCCGTCGTCTCCTGCACGAGCTGGTGGCGCCATGAGCACCGGCCACGACGAGGGACTGCAGGCCGTGGCCCGGGTCCGCGAGCGCCGCGAGATCGACAGCCGGCACGGGCTCCAGCTCGCCCTCGAGGAGCAGCGCCGTCGCGAGGAGGCGGCCCGCCGCTATCTCGAGCGCCTCCAGACCGCGGAGACCTTCCAGAGCGGCAGCGCCACCGACTTCCAGGCCGGCCGCGCCGCGCTCACCTCCCTGAGCACGGCGCTCACCGCCGCCCAGCAGGGCGTCGCGTCCGGGCGCCTCGTGACCGAGGCGGCCCGCGAGCACTGGCAGCTCTCCAAGACCCGGCTCAACGCCGTCGAGATGCTCCTGGAGCGTCGCGCCGCCCAGCGCGAGGCGACGGCCGAGCGCGCCCGCGGCAAGGAGCTCGACGACATCGGCGCCCGCCTGTGGCTGCGGCGCCGCCCCCGAGGAGGTGACGCGTCGTGAGCGTCGTCGACGTGACCGCACGGATCAGTGAGATCCAGAGCCAGCTGGCCCTGCTGCAGCCGACGTACTCGTCGACCAGCGCCGCCGCCTTCAGCAGCAGCCTGTCCGCGGCCACCGCGGCCGGGGCGACCACGACCACCGGGGCCGGCGTGACCGGCGCCGACGTCGTGGCCACCGCCCGCAAGTACCTCGGCGTGCCCTATGTCTGGGGCGGCACCGACCCGAGTCGCGGGCTGGACTGTTCCGGCCTCGTGCAGCTGGTCTACAAGCAGCTGGGCGTCGACCTCCCCCGGGTGTCGCGCGACCAGGCCACGCAGGGCCGCGCGGTGTCCTCCCTCGCCGAGGCCCAGCCCGGCGACCTGCTCGCCTTCGGGTCGCCCGTGCACCACATCGCGATCTACATCGGCGACGGCAAGATGATCGAGGCGCCGCGACCGGGTCTGTCGGTCCGCGTCAGCGACGTCTACGAGACCCCGACCGCCATCCGCCGGGTGCTGCCGGAGAGCACCTCCGTGGTCAGCGGCAAGCTCGGCGCGAACGTCCCGTTCTCCAACCTGTTCGAGCAGGCCGGAGCCAAGTACGGCGTCTCGCCCGCGCTGCTGTCCGCCGTGGCCAAGCAGGAGTCGGGCTATGACCCGACCGCGGTCAGCGGCGCCGGCGCCCAGGGCCTCATGCAGCTCATGCCCGCGACCGCTCGAGGGCTCGGCGTCACCAACAGCTTCGACCCGGCCCAGGCCGTCAACGGCGCGGCGCACCTGCTCAGCGACCTCATCGACCGGTTCGGTCGCACCGACCTGGCCCTCGCGGCCTACAACGCCGGACCCGGCGCGGTGCTCAAGTACAACGGCATCCCGCCCTACACCGAGACCCAGAACTACGTCCGCTCCGTGCTGGCGATGATGGGAGGAGCAGCATGACCCTCACCCCCCTGGGTGGCCTGCCCATGACCCCGGTGACGGCCGGGCCGGGCTCCGACGCGACCTCGACCGGTGACGGCGTCTTCGCCGCGACCATCGAGGCCCTGCTCGCCACCCTCGCTCCCGGCTCGGCGACGCCGGGCGGGAAGGGCACCACGAAGGCCGCCGGCTGCGGCACCGCCGCTGCGGCCCCTGGCCTCGCGACCCTCGCCGCCACCGACGGCGAGGCGTCGGAGTCGACCGACGCGACGCAGACGGCCGAGACGGTCCTGCAGACCGGCCTGGTGTCTCCGTGCGCCCTGCCGACGCTGACGCTCGTCCCGGGCCTCGCGGCCGCCGCGACCGCGCCGGCGCAGGCCGCGGTCGGCCGGACCGCCGAGAAGACCGTCGACGGCATCTCGCCCGCCACCTCGGGCGTCCGCGCCGACGCGGCTCTGGCCGCCTCCGGCACAGGCACCGTCGGCCCGGCCGACGCCGTGGCCACCGCCCCCGCGGCGGCACCGACCACCCCCGCTCCGACGACCGACGCGAGCAGCGGCACCCCCACCGCTGCGCCGGGCGCCACGGCGACCGCTCCGGCGGCTGTGCCCAGCCACGGCACCGCCGGCGGCTCCACCGACAGCTCCACCGATGACGGCCGTCCGGGCCGGGACGCGCAGGCCCGGCCCGGGACGGCCCCGGTGACGGGCGGCCCGGCGACCAGCGCCCCCGAGACGGCACCGACCGAGAAGGCGACGCAGCCCCGCTCCGGCGCCGCTGCCGGCGCCGCTGCCGGCGCCGTGCGCCCCGACGCGATGCCGACCCTGACGGTCGCCGCCGCGACCGCCTCCGCGCCGGCCACCCCGGTCGCCGCCACCACGGCCACCCCGGCTCCGGCCGCGGCCACCCCCGTGGCGCAGGTCGCCACCGAGGCGGTCCGGCTGTTCCAGGCCGGCAACGGCCTGCACCGGGTCACGCTCACCCTCCGGCCCGAGGCGCTCGGCGAGGTCCGCGTCTCGCTCTCGGTCAAGGACGGGCAGGTCTCGGTCCGCCTCGCGGCCACCGAGGCCGCGCGCCACACGCTCGTGGAGGGCTCTCCCGAGCTGCGCCGGCTGCTGGAGTCGGTCGGCGCCACGGACGTCCGCGTGGTCGTGCGCGACCTCGCCGGCGCCGACTCCACCACCGCCACCACGTGGTCGGCGGGTCAGGACGCGACCCGGGGCCAGTCCGGCCACCAGGGTCGGCACGGGGGCCAGGACGGCCTCACCGGACAGCTCGCCGGCGACGCCGCGGGCACCGGACACGACGACCGGCACGCAGGGACGCGTGCGGGTTCCACCGCCAGGGACGGCTCGACCGACGGCAGCACCGCGCTCCGTCACGACCCTGGGGTCACCACCCGCTCCCGCATCGCGGGCGTGGACGTGACCGTGTGAGGAGAGTTCCATGTCCGTTTCCGGCACCGAGGCCGTGACGTCTGCGACGTCGACCGCCTGGGGGCTGTCACCGACCACGTCGACGGCGACCAATCCCGACAAGGACATGTTCCTGCAGCTCATGGTGGCGCAGCTGCGCTACCAGGACCCGATGAACCCCGCCGACACCAGCCAGTTCCTCTCCCAGAACGCCCAGTTCACGGCGCTCGAGAAGATGCAGGACGTCGCCGACCAGACCGCCGCCGTGCTGGCCTCGCAGGTCGCCTTCGGGGCGGCCGGCCTGGTGGGCAAGACGGTCACCTGGAAGGACGAGGACGGCAACACCCAGACGGGCACCGTCTCGGGCGTCAGCTTCGAGAGCACCGGCCCGGTCCTCGACGTCGACGGCACCGAGGTCCCGATCGGCATCGTCCAGTCCGTGGTCGACCCGTCCAGCACGACGGCCACGTGACCGCCCCTTCCCCCACCCGAACCCACCACGTCCCGACCCGGTGACCCGGGTCCTCCCCAAGGAGAACACCTCATGCTTCGCTCGCTCTTCGCCGGCATCAGCGGCCTCCGCGCCAACCAGACCATGCTCGACGTCACCGGCAACAACATCGCCAACGCCAACACGATCGGCTTCAAGTCCAGCTCGACGATCTTCCAGGACACCCTGAGCCAGATGCTCACCGGCGCCAGCGGCTCCAACGCCCCCAAGGGCGGCACCAACCCCATCCAGATCGGCCTGGGCGTCCAGCTCGCGGCCACGGCGACCAACTTCCTCCAGGGGTCGGCCCAGACGACCGGCCGCCTGACCGACGTGATGATCCAGGGCGACGGCTTCTTCGTGACCCGCCAGGGCAGCGAGAACCTCTACACCCGCGCCGGCTCCTTCACCTTCGACGAGAACGGCTCCCTCGTCACCCCCACCGGCAACTACGTGGAGGGCTACCTCCTCGACGCCACCGGCGCCCCCACCGGCGGGCTCGTCGACCTCTCCCTCGACCCGGCCAACGCGGTCCCGGCCGTGCCCGTCGGCGTGAGCCTGACGTCCTACAGCATCGGGGCCGACGGCAAGATCCGCGGCGTCTTCGACGACGGCATCCAGCGCGAGATGGGCCAGCTGGCGATCGCGGACTTCTCCAACCCCATGGGCCTGGAGAAGGTCGGCGAGACCTCGTTCCGCGAGTCGGCCAACTCCGGCGCCGTGCAGCTCGGCATCGCCAGCCAGGGCCAGCGCGGCAAGATCATGGGCGGCGCGCTGGAGATGTCCAACGTCGACCTCGCCCTCGAGTTCACCAACCTGATCCTCGCCCAGCGCGGCTTCCAGGCGAACTCGCGCGTCATCACCACCTCCGACCAGGTCCTCGAGGACCTGGTCAACATCAAGCGCTGACGTCAGCCGCAGCGCCCTCTCCCGAAAGATCACCCACAGGTCGGGCGCCGGAGGTTCGCACACCTCCGGCGTCCGACCCTGACCCACGGTGGTCCGGGAGCTGGTCCGGACCGGTCCGGACCTGCGGGCTGTTCGGGGGCCGAGGTTCCCTCAGGTCCGGACCAGACCCGCCGAACTACCTCTGTGAGGGCCACGGAAGGCCCTCGTACCTCGGCTCAAGGACGGCGCCATCATGATTCTGCTCACCCGCCTCTCGGGTTCGGTGTTCGCACTGAACTCGGAGCTGATCGAGCGCATCGACACCACGCCCGACACCGTGATCACCCTGGTGGACGGCAAGAAGTACGTCGTCGCCGAGAACCTGGAGCAGGTGGTCGACGCCGTCCGCTACTACCGCGGTCAGACCATCGCCCTCGGCAGCCACCTGTGCTGCGAGCTCGAGTCCGATCCCACGCCGAGACCCACCGCCCTCGCGTCCGTCGCGCACCTCCCCAGCGCCGAGCAGAGGCACGGGGAGGGCTGACATGGATCCGGCAACCCTGATCGGCATCGTCGTCGGTCTGATCGTCATCGTCGTCTCCAACATCATGGAGGGCGGCAACCCGATGAGCCTGCTGCTGCCGGCTCCCATGATCCTGGTGTTCGGCACGACGCTCCTGATCTCGCTGGCCGGCGGCACGATGGGCGACCTCAAGGCCTCCATCGGCGCCGTCAAGGCGGCGCTGCTGGGTGGGGTCCCGTCGGCCGGCGACCTGGTCCCGACCGTCGTCTCGCTGGCGGAGAAGGCCCGCCGCGAGGGGCTGCTCGCCCTGGAGGACCAGCTGCGCGAGGTCGACGACCCGTTCCTGGTCAAGGGCGTCACGATGGCCATCGACGGCACGGACTCCGAGGAGCTCCGCGACATCCTCGAGGCCGAGGTGATGGCCAAGAAGGCGCAGAGCAAGCAGAGCGCCAAGTTCTTCTCCGACGCCGGCGCCTACGCACCGACGATCGGCATCATCGGCACCGTCATGGGCCTCGTCCACGTGCTCGAGAACCTGGCCGCCCCCGAGGAGCTCGGCCACCTGATCGCCGGCGCGTTCGTCGCGACCCTGTGGGGCGTCATGTCCGCCAACGTCATCTGGCTGCCCATCGGCAACCGGATCAAGCGGATCGGCGAGCTCGAGGTCGCCCGCATGGAGCTGACCATCGAGGGCATCGCCGCCATCCAGTCCGGCACCAACCCGCGGATCGTGGCCCAGAAGCTGCGCTCGCTCCTCCCGGAGGCCGAGCAGAACGAAGAGGCGGCCTGACATGAGCCGCCGCAAGCGCCACGAGGAGCACGAGGAGCACGTCAACCACGAGCGGTGGCTGGTCACCTATGCGGACATGATCACGCTGCTCATGGTGCTGTTCATCGTCATGTTCGCCATGAGCCAGGTCGACGAGAAGAAGTTCAACGCCCTCAAGGAGGGCCTCGCCGCCGGCTTCGGCACCACCGACGCGATCATGACCGGGTCCAAGTCGATCCAGGAGCAGCCCGGCCTCGCCGCCGTCGCCCCCGTGGCCCTCGACAAGCAGTACGCCGACAAGGCCCAGCAGGTCGCGATCGAGCAGGCCGCGGCCGACGCCGTCCAGAAGCACGAGTCGCTGCAGACCCAGGCCAACTATGAGCGGGCCTCCCAGGAGGTCGACCGGCTCCAGGGCGTCCAGGGCAAGCTGCTGGAGGCGCTGAAGAAGCACGGGCTCGCCGACGACGTGGTCACCAGCATCGACGAGCGCGGCCTCTCCATCAGCCTGGTGAGCCGCCACGTCACCTTCGAGGCCAACGTCGCGACGCTCACCGTGCGCGGCGCGCAGGTCGTCGACACCCTGGCCCCGGTGCTCAAGGAGATCGACGACCCGCTCCAGATCGACGGCCACACCAACCAGGTGCCGGTCAAGCCGAAGTACTTCGCCACCGACTGGGACCTCTCGTCCGCGCGCGCCATCACGGTGCTGCGCCGCCTCAACGAGGTCGACGGGATCCCCGCCAGCCGCATGCACGCCGCGGCCTACGGCCACGAGAAGCCACTGGTCGACCCCAGCGAGCCGGGGTCCCAGGAGATCAACAAGCGTGTCGACATCATCATCCAGTCCGCACTGCCCCCGGAGAGCCAGGCGCTCCTCGGCCAGGTGGTCAAGGACCGGGCGCGTGACGCGAACGGAGGGACCACGCCATGACCGTGACGACCATGCCCCAGGCCGAGGCCGACACCGGCAAGAAGGGCAAGAAGGGCAAGAAGGGCAAGGACGCCGAGGGCGGTGGTGGCGGCAAGAAGAAGCTGATCATCATCGTTGCGCTCGTCGCGATCCTCGGTGGCGCCGGCTACTGGTTCTTCCTCAAGCCGTCCGGGCCGCCGCCCAAGCCGGTGGAGGGCACCGTCGTCCCGCTGGACGCCACCCAGATCAACCTCGAGGGCGGTCACTACCTGCGGATCGCGATCGCGCTGCAGCTGACTGACAAGGCCACCGAGGCCGACGGCAGCAAGGCGCTCGACGCCACGATCAAGCTGTTCAGCGGCCGGTCGATCACCGAGGTCAACGACCCCAAGGAGAGGGAGAAGCTGCACGACGAGCTCGCCAAGGAGCTGACCGAGCTCTACGAGGACGAGGTCATGGACGTCTACTTCACGGAGTTCGTGACGCAGTAGACACCTCCGCCACCGCTCGCGGCACCCCCGCCGGACGTCTCCGCCGACGTCCGGGTTGCCGGAATTGCTCAGGTAGGGCCTCCCGGGGCCGATCCCTGCCTCGTGAACGCCTTCGCGCCCGCTCACAACACCGGCTCGGCACCGGTGACCGGCTCCGCCGGCGGTCGCGCGCGCCGTCGGCACCGCACCGGTGCGGCGGTGGCCTATGACTTCCGGCGGCCCATCCAGCTCTCCCGCGAGCACTCGCGGATGCTCCAGCTCAACTTCGACGGCTTCGCCCGCCAGGCGACGACCGTCTTCACGTCGTCCCTGCGCACGATCTGCCAGGTCAACCTGGTGGCGATCGACCAGCGCGCCTACGCCGAGTACGTCGACTCCCTCGACTCCGAGACCTACCTGACGCTGTTCTCGGCCGATCCCATCACTGGGCTGGGCGTCCTGGAGGTCCCCCTGCACGCCACGATGCTGTGCCTGGACCACATGCTCGGGGGCCCCGGCACCCAGCAGCAGCCCTCCCGGCCGCTGACCGAGATCGAGGGCAAGGTCGTCGGCAGCCTCGTCGAGCGGCTGATGGCCGAGATGCGCTACTCCCTGGCGTCGCTCCTGCCGCTGAACCCGCAGATCACCGGCCGCGAGTACAGCCCCCAGTTCGCCCAGGTCGCCGGCGCCGCCGACGTCATGGTCGTCGCCAGCTTCGAGCTGGTCATCGGCGAGCAGTCGCACACGATGACGGTCTGCCTGCCGTTCAGCGGGCTCCTGCCGTTCCTGGTCAAGGCCGCCGCACCCACGCCGCTGTCGGACCGCGAGCGGGCCCAGCGCGCCCGGGCCGGTCAGCTGCTGGTCCAGCAGTTCGACGAGGTCCCGATCGACGTGGCCGTCCGCTGCCGCACCACGCGCCTGGACCCGGGCACCCTCGTGGGCCTCCAGGTGGGCGACGTGATCCGCCTGGCCCACCCCGCAGCAGCGCCCCTCGACGTCACCGTCGACGGCGCCACCTTCGCCCATGCCACCGCCGGCACCCACGGGCGCCGCGTCGCCGCGCTCATCGTCGGCACCCCCAAGGAGACACCATGACCGCCGCCCTCACCGAGGCCGTGACCGAGCGCGCGCTCGCCGTCGGCCAGGCCGTCGCCGCCGCGCTGCCGTCGTCGGAGCCGCTGAACGCCGCCGGCGCCCAGCCGGGCACCGAGCACGTGGTCGGCTCGTTCTCCGGCGCCACCGTGGCCGACCTCGACAACGGCGGCCGGATCGCCGTCCTGGTCGGCGAGGACCTCGTCGCGGCGCTGGCCGCGAGCCCGCTCGGCGGCCTCGACCTCGCCGCGGCCACCCAGCCCGCCCTGGACGCCGCCGCCGGTGTGCTCGGCACGGCCGCCCGGGCCGCCCGCCAGGTGGACCTCGCGGTCGTCGTCGGCGACATCGGCGACCCGTTCACCGCCGTCCCGCTGCTCGGCTCCGGCATCGCCGCCGCCGTGCTGGTCCCGGACGCCCTGCTCGACCAGGCCCAGGCGCCGGCGGCCGCGCCGGGCGCCGACCCGTTCGTGGCCGACCCGTCGGCGGGTCCGGCCAACAGCGCCGTCGCCGCCGCGCAGCCCCCTGCTCCCGCCGCCGCGCCGATGGCCGGCGCCCCCGTCGCCGGTGCCCCGGCGCCCGGCGTCTCCCCCCTGCTGGGCCGCGGCCTGGAGATGCTGCACAACGTCGACATGGAGGTCACCGTCGAGCTGGGCCGCACCCGGATGACGGTCCGCGACCTGCTGGCCCTGACCCCCGGGGCCGTCCTCGAGCTCGACCGCGCGGCCGGCAGCCCCGCGGACCTGCTCGTCAACGGCCGGCTCATCGCCCGCGGCGAGGTCGTCGTGGTCGACGAGGACTTCGGCCTCCGCGTCACCGAGATCCTCGACGACAGCCAGGCCGGCTGAGCGTCCGCCCCGTCCCTCCCACGTCCGAGGAAGCCCCGTGATCGAGCTCGCCGTGCGCCTGGTGTTCTCGCTGGCCGTCGTCGTCGGCCTGCTCTGGGCGATCGCCCGCGTCGGAAGCCGCCGCTTCCGCGGCCGCAACGGCGCGATGGTGCAGATCGTGCACCGCCAGCCGCTCTCGCGGTCGTCCTCCGTCGCGGTCGTCACCGTCGGCACCCGCGTGCTGGTCCTGGGCACCACCGAGCAGCAGGTCACCATCCTCACCGAGCTCGACCCCGACGAGATCGACCTGGACGGTGACGGCGAGGTCGTCGACGAGGATGGCGACACCGTCGAGCGCGTGCTGCCCGCACCCGTCGACCTCCTGCCGCACCTCGTGCCCGTCACCGAGCTCCGCCCGGCCCCCGGCAAGCGCGCCGCCCGGCCCACTCCCGCTCCCCAGGCCGTCGACGCCCCCGCCGAGCGCGCCGCGCGTCCCTCCCGGTCCACCGCCGGCAGCCGGAGCAGCGGCCGGCACGCGGCGCGCCCGCAGCCCGCCACCGCGACCGGACCGCTCGCCGGCTCCGTGCTCTCCCCCGACACCTGGCGCCAGGCCATGGCCGCCGCCACGAGGCGGATCTCGTGACCCGTCCCCGTCGGTCCGCACTCGGCCTCCTCGCGGCCCTGGTCGTCGCCTGGCTCGTGCTGATGGTGGGCGGGGCCGGTGCCGCGAGCGCCGAGCCGACACCCTCCCCCGCCGACCCGACCTCGTCGAGCTCGGTGGAGACCGGCAACGGCGCCCAGGACGGGCTCCAGGGGCCCCGTGGTCCCGCCGGTCCCTCGGGGAGCACCGACGGCAGCACGGTCTCCGTCGACCTCGCCGGCCTGACCGACAAGCCCAGCACCTCGGTGACCGCGATCCTCGCGATCACCCTGCTGTCGCTGCTGCCCGCGATCCTGCTGACCTGCACGAGCTTCACCAAGATCCTGGTCGTGCTCGGGCTGACCCGCAACGCGCTCGGGCTCCAGCAGACGCCGCCCAACCAGGTGCTCGCCGGGCTGGCGCTGTTCCTCAGCCTCTTCATCATGGCGCCGGTGCTCAGCCAGATGAACGACGACGGTCTCCAGCCCTACCTGGACGGCGACAAGTCCACCTCGCAGGCCTGGGACGACGGCGTGCAGCCGCTGCGCGAGTTCATGCTCGACCAGACCGGCGACGAGGAGCTCCAGCTCCTCACGAGCGTCGCGAAGCGCGACCTGCCCAAGGACCGCACCGACGTCTCGATGTCCACGCTCGTCCCGGCGTTCGTGCTGAGCGAGCTCAAGGACGCCTTCATCATCGGCTTCATCATCTTCATCCCGTTCCTCGTCATCGACATCGTCGTGAGCGGGGCGCTGATGGCACTGGGCATGATGATGATGCCCCCGGTGATGGTGTCGCTGCCCTTCAAGCTGCTGCTGTTCGTGATGGTGGACGGATGGGCCCTCATCATCAAGTCCCTCGTCGCGAGCTATGGGGGTGGCTGATGACCGACTCGTCCGTCATCGAGATCGCGCTCCAGACGATGATGGTGGCGCTGAAGCTCTCGGCCCCGATCCTGCTGACCTCGCTGGTCATCGGCTTCACGATCTCCCTGTTCCAGTCGATGACCCAGATCCAGGAGTTCACGCTCGCCTTCGTGCCCAAGCTGGTCGGCGTCGGCATCGCCCTGCTCATCTCGGGCAACTGGATGCTGCACACCCTGGTGGACTTCACCCACGACCTCTTCGACCGGCTCCCGGGCCTCCTCTCCTGAGCGGCGCACCTCGATGACGCTGACGGTCCAGGGCGAGCAGCTCGTGGCCTTCCTCCTGGCCTCGGTGCGCATCGTGTCGTGGCTGGTCGTCGTACCCCCGTTCGCCGCGAAGGCCGTCCCGATCACCGCCAAGGTCGTCCTGTCCGTCGCGCTGGCCATCGCGGTCGCCCCCGCCATCTCCGGCGACGTGCCCGTCAGCCTGCCCGCCCTCGTGCTCAACGTGCTCACCCAGGTCGTCGTCGGCGTCGGCATGGGCTTCGTGACCATGCTGCTGCTCGCCGCCATCGCCACCGCCGGCAGCCTGATCGACGTCTTCGGCGGCTTCTCCCTCGCCCAGGGCTTCGACCCGCTGGGCATGAACTCGAGCACCGTGTTCGGCGGCTTCCACCAGCAGATCGCGACGGCCCTGCTGTTCGTCTCCGGGGGCCACCTGCTCGTCATCGGCGGGCTGCTCAAGACCTTCGAGTTCATGCCGCTGGGGACGACGCCCGGCACGAGCTGGGGACCGAACCTGCTCGTCACCGCGTTCTCGATGTTCTTCGTGACCGCGCTGCAGATCGCGCTGCCGATGATCGCCGTGCTGTTCATCGCTGACCTGGGCCTGGCCCTGCTGACCAAGGTCGCTCCGCAGCTCAACGCGATCAACGTGATGTTCCCGGCCAAGATCGGCCTCACCCTCCTGCTGCTGGGCCTCTCCTTCCCGGTCCTCCCCCAGGCCCTGGACCGCATGCTCGACCTCGTCATGCGCGCGATGTCCACGATGTCGGGAGCGGGGTGACGACGTGAGCGAGGAGCGCACCGAACAACCCACCGCACGCAAGAAGAAGGAGAACAAGAAGGAAGGCACCGTCCCGCGCACCCAGGAGCTGGGCGCGTGGGGCGCGATGATGATGGTGGCGCTCGTGCTGCCGCCGCTGGCCAGCCGTGAGCTCGGCGCGCTGCGCAACCTGATGACCGACGACCTGCGGCTCGCGGGCGACCCGAGCATCGCCGAGGCGCGCTCCCTGCTCGGGCACGGCCTGTCTCACGTGCTGCTGACCCTCGTGCTGCTCGGTGCCTGCGTCATGGTCATCGGCGTCGGGGCCGCGCTGGCGCAGGGTGGCTTCTATCTCGCCACCAAGAGCATCAAGCCCTCCTTCAGCAAGCTCAACGTCATCAAGGGCGCGCAGCGCGTCTTCGGCCCCAACGCGCTCTGGGAGGGTGCCAAGATGCTGCTCAAGTCGAGCATCGTGGCCGCGCTCGTGTGGAGCACGGTCAAGGGGCTGATGCCGCTGATCGGCGGGATGGTCCCCATCTCGGCGGTGATCGAGGTGGCGACCGGCCACATCCTCGGGCTGCTGCGCAACGTCGCCCTCGCCGGGCTCGTGATGGCCGCCGCGGACTATGCGTTCCAGCGCCGCCGGGTCGGCAAGAAGGCCAGGATGACCAAGGACGAGGTCAAGCGCGAGGCCAAGCAGACCGAGGGCGACCCCCTCATCAAGGCCGCGATCCGGTCCCGCCAGCTGGCGGCCGCCCGCAACCGGATGATGGCCGACATCCCCACCGCCGACGTCGTGCTCGTGAACCCGACGCACGTGGCCGTCGCGCTGCGCTACCAGCCCGAGCGCGGGGCTCCCCGGGTCGTCGCCCGAGGTGCGGGCGCGATCGCGCAGCGCATCCGACAGTCGGCGACCGACAACGGCGTACCCCTCGTCCGCGACGTCCCCCTGGCTCGCGCGCTCTACCGGCACACCCAGGTCGGCCAGGAGATCCCGCCCGAGCTGTTCGCGGCCGTCGCCCAGGTGCTGGCGTTCGTCATCAGCCGCAAGCGCCAGGGCCGCGGAGCCGGCGAGCACGTCAGCCCGCGACCGACCTCCGTCCTGCCCGATGTCGGGCGGGCGCGGCACCGCGCGCGGCACCGGAAACCCTCAGGTCTGGCCGTCCTCGGCCGATCCACCGGCTGACGCCAGGACGGCGCCACCCACGGGCCACGGAGGGCTCGGACCTCCGGAAGGTTGCCCCCGTGCCCCTGAAGCGCCTCACGCAGCTCGCCGTGCCGCTCGGCATCGTGATGATCGTCGTGATGCTGGTGGTCCCCCTGCCCGCGATCGTCCTGGACCTCCTCATCGCGGTGAACATCACGACCGCGCTGCTGATCCTGCTCACGACGATGTTCGTGCACCGCCCCCTGGACTTCGCCGCCTTCCCGGCCGTCGTCCTGGTGATGACGCTCTTCCGGCTCGCGCTCAACGTGAGCGCCACCCGGCTGGTCCTGATCGACGGCTATGCCGGCAAGGTCATCGACACCTTCGGCCACTTCGTGGTCGGAGGCTCGCTGGTCGTCGGCCTGATCGTGTTCGCCATCCTGCTGGTCATCCAGTTCGTCGTCATCACCAACGGCGCCGGCCGCGTCGCCGAGGTGGGCGCGCGCTTCACCCTGGACGCGATGCCCGGCAAGCAGATGGCCATCGACGCCGACCTCAACTCCGGGCTCATCGACGAGGACGAGGCCCGCCGGCGCCGCGCAGAGGTGCACGCCGAGGCGGACTTCTATGGCGCGATGGACGGTGCCTCCAAGTTCGTCAAGGGCGACGCGATCGCCGCCATCATCATCACGATCGTCAACCTCGTCGGCGGCTTCGCGGTCGGCATGGCCCAGATGGGGATGTCGTTCAGCGACGCCGTGTCGACCTACTCCCTGCTCTCGGTCGGTGACGGTCTCGTCTCCCAGATCCCGGCGCTGCTGCTCTCCGTCGGCACCGGTCTGATCGTGACCCGGTCGACCGGCGACGAGGACATGGGCTCCGACATCCTGCGCCAGATGGGCCGGCACCGGACGCCGTTGCGCGTCGCCGGCTTCGCGGCGCTGTTCCTGTGCCTGCTCCCCGGGCTGCCCAAGCTGCCCTTCATCGCCGCCGGCGGCGCGATGCTGCTGGCCTCGACCCGCGTGCCCGAGGAGTCCGCCGCCGAGGAGCTCGCCGCGCTCGAGGTCGCCGCCGACCACGTGCCCAACCTCGACTCCCCCGAGCACATCGCGGCCGAGCTGCTCGTCGACCCGCTCGGCCTCGAGCTGTCCGCCGACATGATCGACCTCGTCGACCCGCGCGCGGGCGGCGACCTGCTCGACCGGGTCAAGGCGCTGCGCCGCAAGGTCGCCTCCGACATCGGCGTGGTCATCCCGCCGGTGCGCACGCGCGACAACCTCGACCTGCCGCCCAAGACCTACGCCATCAAGCTGTTCGGCATCGAGGTCGCGCGCGGCGAGGCGCCCGCCGGCACCGTGCTCGCCATCGGCGAGTTCCTCGGCTCGCTGCCCGGCGAGCCGACGCTCGAGCCGGTGTTCGGCCTCGACGCCAAGTGGATCCCGGCAGAGCTGCGCACCCAGGCGGAGCTGTCCGGCGCCACGGTCGTCGACCGGGCCTCGGTCATCACGACCCACCTCGCCGAGGTCGTCACCCAGCACGCCGCCCGGCTGCTCGGCCGCGAGGACGTCAAGATGCTCACCGACGTCGTCAAGCGCACCCACCCCGTGGTCATCGAGGAGCTCACCCCCGCCATGCTCAGCCTCGGCGAGGTGCAGCGGATCCTCCAGATGCTGCTCGACGAGGGCGTCTCGATCCGCGACCTCACGCGGATCTTCGAGGCCCTGTCGCTGCGTGCCCAGGCCACCAAGGACATCGACCAGCTCGTCGAGGCGGCCCGGGCCGCACTCGGGCCCGCGATCGTGTCGCCCTACCTCAGCGAGGGCACGGTCTCGGTCATCAGCCTCGACGCGCTGCTCGAACAGCGGATGCTCGAGCACCTCCGCGCCGGCGAGCACGGCTCGGTCGTCGTCCTCGACCCCGACACCGCGTCCCAGCTGCTCACCGACCTGGCCCAGCTGACCGCGCACGCGGAGAACCAGAACATCCGCCCCGTCCTCGTCTGCTCGCCCGCGCTGCGTGCCGCCGTACGGCGCCTCATCCGCCCCGCCCTGGGCCGCCTGCCCGTGCTGTCCTACACCGAGCTGACCGGCGCCAGCCAGGTCCGCTCCGTCGGTGTGGTCACCCCCGAGCCCGCCGGCGCTGTCTCTGCCTGAGGGCTCCCCCGACCGGTCTCCCGCGTGGCCTTCGCACACCCACGCGGGTGACCGGTCCCGGGGACCGCGGGGTGTCGGTTTCCCCGCCTAGGCGGTGAAACCCGCACTGGGCGGCCGAAACTTCGCGCGCCAAGTGCCGGCTTCGGGTCATCGGTGTGACCGCTGGTTCCCGTGAGGCGCGGGGCGCCGTCGGTGGGGGTACGGCGGTCGTCGTACCCCACCTATTGGACGCGAACCGCACGTTCGGCCCCCGGAACCGCGCGGATTGTGGCCACACCGCATGGCCCCCCGGGTCACCGATCACCCCCTCCCCCACGAGATCAGCACTCCGCCACGGCCTCGACGCCACGCCTGATCGCCCAGTGAGAAATGTCTTGTCCCACCCCCGGGCGCGACCTACGGTGTGCGGTACACGGGAAAGGAGGTGGTCCGAAGAATGAATGCTTCAGGGACGCGTGAGGTGGCTGCTCGCTAGCAGCCCCAGCAACATCCCGGGTTGAGAGACCCGGGAGCTGCTGGCGAATCCCAAGCAGCTACCCGACCCGCAGGCGAACCGGGCACGTCCCCCGGTGCGGTCCACCCGGACCACGCCTGCGGGTCGCTGCATGTCCAGGCCCTCCGAGAGGCCGGCAACCGACGGGCCTCACGCCACCGCAGCCGTGAACTGCGCCTGGTAGAGGCGGGCATAGGCCCCGTCGGCGACCAGCAGCTCGTCGTGCGTGCCCTGCTCGACGATCGCGCCGTCCTCCATGACCAGGATCAGGTCGGCGTCGCGGATCGTGGAGAGCCGGTGGGCGATGACGAACGAGGTCCGGTCGGTCCGCAGCGCCGCCATCGCGTGCTGGAGCAGCAGCTCGGTGCGGGTGTCGACCGACGAGGTCGCCTCGTCGAGGATCAGCAGCGCCGGGTCGGACAGGAACGCCCGCGCGATGGTGACCAGCTGTCGCTCGCCCGCGGACAGGTTGGAGCCCTCGTCGTCGATGAGCGTGTCGTAGCCGTCGGGCAGCGCGTGCACGAACCGGTCCACGAACGTCGCCCGCGCGGCCTCCAGGATCTCCTCCTCGGTCGCTCCCGGCTTGCCGTAGGCGATGTTGTCGCGGATCGTCCCGGCGAACAGCCAGGTGTCCTGGAGCACCATGCCGATCTGGTCGCGGAGTACGGCGCGCGGCAGCTCGGCGATGTCCACGCCGTCGAGCGTGATCCGGCCGGCGCCCACCTCATAGAACCGCATGACGAGGTTGACCAGCGTGGTCTTGCCGGCGCCGGTCGGGCCGACGATCGCCACCGTGTGACCGGGGTCGGCGACGAGCGACAGGTCCTCGATGAGCGGACGCTCCGGGTCGTAGGAGAACGCCACGTGGTCGAAGCGCACCTCGCCCCGGGTCTGCGCGGGCAGCGCGCCGGCGGGGACCCGGTCGGGCTCCTGCTCCTCGGCGTCGAGCAGCTCGAAGACGCGCTCGGCCGAGGCCACGCCGGACTGGAGCAGGTTCATCATCGACGCGACCTGCGACAGCGGCTGGCTGAACTGGCGCGTGTACTGGATGAACGCCTGCACGTCACCCAGGCTCATCGTGCCGCTCGCCACGCGCATGCCGCCGAGGACGGCGATCACGACGTAGTTGAGGTTCCCGATGAACATCATGATCGGCATGATCAGCCCGCTGACGAACTGGGCGCCGAACGACGCCTGGTAGAGCTCCTCGTTCTGCTCGGTGAAGGCGCGCTCGACCTCGGCCTGGCGCCCGAACACCTTGACCAGGTGGTGGCCGGAGAAGGTCTCCTCGATGTGGCCGTTGAGGATGCCCGTGCGGCGCCACTGGGCCACGAAGAGCCCCTGCGACCGCTTCATCACCACGGCCGCGACGACCATCGTGATCGGGACGACGACCAGCGCGACCAGCGCCAGCAGCGGGCTGATCCAGAACATCATCCCGAGCACGGCGACCACCGTCAGCAGCGAGGTGAGCAGCTGGCTCATGGTCTGCTGGAGCGCCTGGCTGACGTTGTCGATGTCGTTGGTGACCCGGGACAGCAGCTCCCCGCGCGGCTGCTTGTCGAAGAAGCCGAGCGGCAGCCGGTTGATCTTGTCCTCGACGTCGGCGCGCATCGTGTAGACCGTGCTCTGCACCACGTCGTTGAGCAGGTAGCCCTGGAGCCAGCCGAGGAGCGCGGCGCCGACATAGATCACCAGCACCCAGGTCAGCACCCGACCCACCGCCGAGAAGTCGACGCCCTGCCCGACCACGACGTTCATGCTCGCGACCATGTCGGCGAGCTTGTCCTGCCCGGCGGCCCGGAGCGCGGCGACGGCGTCCGCCTTGGTGGTCCCCACCGGCATCCTCTCGCCGAGCCGGGACCCCACCAGACCCTCGTAGATCAGGTTGGTGGCATGGCCGAGCACCTTGGGCCCGATCGAGAACAGGCTCACCGAGCACACGGCCAGCAGCAGGACGGCCGTCGCCTTGACCCGCTGGGGGGCCATCCGACGCACCAGCCGCTTGGCGGACGGGCCGAACGTCATGGCCTTCTGGCCGACCATGCCGCCGCCCCAGGGCCCGTGGCCGGGGCCGCCGCCGGTCGAGCGGATCCGCTCGGTCTCCTTGAGCGGTGCGCCGCCGGTCGGCGCGGTGGTCGTCTCCGCGGTCTTCTCGGTCATGCCGCCTCCTCCGCGCTCAGCTGGGACGCGACGATCTCCTGGTAGGTCGGGTTGTCGGCGAGCAGCTCCGCATGGGTGCCGGTGCCGACGACCCGGCCGCCGTCGAGCACGACGATCCGGTCGGCGTCGCGGATCGTCGACACCCGCTGCGCGACGATCAGCACGGTCGCCTCCCGGGTCACCGGTCGCAGCGCCGCCCGCAGCCGCGCGTCGGTCGCGAGGTCGAGTGCGGAGAACGCGTCGTCGAACAGGTAGATCTCCGGACGTCGTACGACGGCGCGCGCGATCGCGAGCCGCTGCCGCTGCCCGCCGGAGAAGTTGGTGCCACCTTGGGCGACCTCGGCGTCCAGGCCGTCGGGCAGGTCCTCGACGAAGTCGCGCGCCTGCGCGATGTCGAGCGCCTCCCAGATCTCCTCGTCGGTGGCGTCGGGCTTGCCGTGCTGGAGGTTGCTGCGGATCGTGCCGCTGAAGAGGAACGCCCGCTGCGGGACGAGCCCGATCGTGCCCCACAGCAGGTCGGGCGCGAGCCGGCGCACGTCGACGCCGTCGATGCGCACCTCGCCCCCGGTCACGTCGAAGAGCCGCGGCACCAGGTTGACCAGCGTGGTCTTGCCGGCGCCCGTGGACCCGATGACGGCGACCGTCTCGCCGGGGGCGGCAGCGAAGGACACGTCGTGGAGCACGGGCTCGTCGGCGCCGGGGTAGGCGAAGGTGACGTCGTCGACCTCCATCACCCCGTGGCTGGCGACGGAGCGGACCGGGTCGGGGTCGGGACGGACCGACGACTCGGTGCCGATCACCTCCATGATCCGGTCGGCGCTCACCGAGGACCTCGGGATCATGATGAGCATGAAGGTCGACATCATCACCGACATCAGGATCTGCATGAGGTAGGCCAGGAACGCCGTCAGCGCCCCGACCTGCATGTCGCCGTTGTCGACCCGGTGACCGCCGAACCAGAGCACGGCCACGCTGGAGACGTTGACGACGAGCATGACCAACGGGAACATCGTCGCCATCCAGCGGCCGGTGAAGACGGCCACCTCGGTCAGGTCGCCGTTCGCCGTCGCGAACCGGTCGGTCTCGTGCGGCTCCCGGACGAACGCGCGGACCACGCGGACTCCGGTGATCTGCTCGCGCAGCACCCGGTTGACCTCGTCGATGCGCGGCTGCATCTTGCGGAAGCCGGGCACCATCCGGCTGACGACGAACCCGACGCAGAGCACGAGCACCGGGATGATCACCGCCAGCAGCGAGGAGAGGCCGAGGTCCTCGCGCATCGCCATGAAGGTCGCGCCGACCAGCATGATCGGCGCCGTGATCATCAGCGTGCACGACATCAGCACGAGCATCTGCACCTGCTGCACGTCGTTGGTGGTGCGGGTGATCAGCGAGGGCGCGCCGAACTGCTGGAGCTCGCGCTGGGAGAACGTGCCGACCTGGTGGAACAGGTCGCGGCGGACGTCGCGCCCGAAGGCCATGGACGTGCGCGCGCCGAAGTAGACCGCACCCACCGAGCAGCAGACCTGGACGACGGTGATGGCGAGCATGATCGCGCCGAGGCGCCAGATCTCGCCGGTGTCGCCCTGGGTCACGCCCTTGTCGATGATGTCGGCGTTGAGGCTGGGCAGGTAGAGCATCGCGACGGTGCTGATCAGCTGGAAGAGCACCACCGCACCGAGCCAGCTGACATAGGGGGCCAGCCGGGTGCGCAGCAGCGTCAGGAGCATGGGTGGTCCTTTCGGGTCACGCCGTGCAGGACGGCGTCGGCGATCTCGTCGGGTCCGAGCGTGGGCTGACCGCTCATCCCGGGGTGCTGGGCACCGAAGACCAGGCTGCGCAGCACGAGGGCCGCGGTGCCGGGGTCGGTGCGGAGCTCGTCACGGTGCTGCTCGAACACGAAGGTCAGCCGCTCGAGCAGCACGGCGTTGGCGCGGAGCACGAAGTCCGGCGGGCCGGGCTCGCCTCCGGTGTGGGCGTGCGGGGGCTTGGCCAGGTGGCCGGCCATCGCCTGGTGGCGCAGCACCATGAGGATGCTCATCGCGCGTCGGG
>JAXLSP010000019.1:0-6733 GCA_046330515.1 Nocardioidaceae bacterium
GATCTCGGGTCGGCCGGGGTCGGGAGTGCTCACCGCTGGAGCCTAGACGGCAGGTCGGTCACGGCCGCTCGGTCCCGGCCGCCCGTGTGGTCAGGCGGTGACCCGCGGGCGGCGCCGTACCGGCCGACGAATCACGGACGAGGGCTTCGAGGCGAGGAGGGGGTCGAAGTCGTCGGTGACCGGCGTCAGTCGTGACTCGTCCACGAAGACGGCGCCGTCGCGCACCTCCTGGACGAGGTCGCGGCCGAGCACGGCGCCCGCGGTGCCCATGCCGCCCCAGATGGTGGCGTTGATGCCGAACATGTGCTCCGTGCTGCCGCCGGCCAGGAACAGGCCGGGGATGTGCGTGGTCACCCGCGGCCGGAACGGGCCGAGGTTCTTCAGCAGCGGGGCGATGCCATAGCAGGATCCGCCGGTGCTGAGGGTGAAGCGCTCCTGGGTGATCGGGGTGGACGCCTCGCAGAAGACCATCCGCTCCCGGATGTCGGGGATCAGCAGCTCGGCGGTGTCGAGCACCCGCTGGGTGAGCTCCTCCTTGAGCTCGAGGTAGCGCGCGTCGCGGCCATAGCCGTCACCATCGGTCGGGTCCGCCTCGACGTTCCAGAAGGCGTGCTGCCGGGGCGCCCAGCTCACGAGCTCGAGTGTCGAGAACCCCGGTGGTGCCGAGTGCGTCCCCTCGGGGTCCTTGGCCGTGGGGCAGCTGATGCCCACCGGCATCCGCTCGGGACAGCGACCGGCGGCGACCTCGCGGTAGTAGCCGTCGACGTCGTTGGTCGGCCAGACCCAGGCCAGCGGTGGCGTGCCGCGCTCGCGCAGGTCGACGTCGAGTGCGACGTAGACCGCGAACATGGGCAGCGTCATCTCCAGGTCCTTCAGCCGGCGCCGCAGCCGCCGGGTCAGGTGCGCGTCGCCGACCAGCTCCGCCCAGGTCTTCTTGAAGTCGGCCGCCGAGACGACGACCTCGGACCGGATCTCCTCCCCGCCACGCAGGCGCACGCCGGCGGCGCGGCCGTCCTCGATGAGGATCCGCTCGACCCGGGCCTTGGTCCGGACCTGGCCCCCGTGAGTCTGGATGACGTCGGTGAGGTGGGCGCCGATGACCTGGCCGCCGCCGCGGGGATAGTAGGCGCCGGCCTGGAGGTAGTGGTGCAGGAAGCCGGCGTGCATCGCCGTCGGCGTCCGGTGCGGCGGCCACGTGTAGTCGCCGTTCTCGGCGAGGATCACGGCCTGAACGTCGGCGCTCAGGCCGCAGGCGTTCATCAGGGTCGTGATCGGTCGCACGCCCCAGCGCAGCAGGGCGTACGGGCGCGCGTAAGGCCGCTCGCCGGCGGCGACGGTCCGCATGACCCGCACGCAACGACGGATCCCCGCCTCCTCCTCGGGGAACGCCGCGACGAGGCGGTCGAGGTAGGTGTCCCAGCCGGTCGGCGTCTGGAACGTCGTGCCGGGGATCATGATCTGGCAGTGGCCTTCGGGCCGCTGGCGCAGCCACATGATGCGCTCGGTCAGCGCGAGGCCGGTCAGCGCGGTCTGCATCCGACCGCCCGGGCCGCACTCGCCGACATAGTGGGTGCCGACGTCGAACTCGAACTTGTTGCCGGCACGGCGGAACACCTGGGTGCTGCCGCCCACCACCTGGTTGGCCTCGAGCACCAGCACCCGCTTGCCGTTGGCCGCCAGATAGGCGCCGCACGTCAGGCCACCCGGGCCGGCACCCACCACCACCGCGTCCCAGGTGTCGTGCCCAGCCTCCTCCTGCGGGGTCGGCGTCGGGGGCGTGATGGTGTGCGTCATGGCCTCACGCTTTCACAGGGAGGTCGTCGGGAGACAGGGCTACGCAGCTGGACAGCCCGCGATCTCCTCGGCTCCCGGCAGCCGATGCTGCAGCGAGCGGCCCCGTCGCGCAGGCCTATGCTCCGGTCGTGACCGCATCGACCGACTACTACGAACGGGTCTCCCGAGCGTTCCCCGACACCGAGTCCGTGACCGTGCTGTTCGTGCGGGGGATGTCTCGCACGCAGGTCGCCGCCGACCTCCGGGCCGATCTGGCGGTGCGGGTGGAGGACCCGTGGGGCAATGGCGAGAGCCAAACAGGCTGGGCCATCCACGAGATACCAGGTGGCGTTCTGGCGATCGAGCAGACGGGGTACGGCGATCCGAGTCTGGAGGCGTTGGGTGCGCTCTCGAAGGGCGGTGCTGCCGCCGTCGTGCGTTCCAACGTCCAGGCACACGTGCGTTTCGGGTGTGCGCGGGACGGGGCGGTCCTGTTCGACGACAACGAGTACATGTACGTCGAGGACCCCGCTGCTGTGCCTCAGGAACTGCGGTCGCTCTTCGATCTTGTGTGGGACGACCTCGAGGACGACGACCTCGATGACGAGGGCCCGGATGGTTTCGTGGTGGGGCTTGCCATGGCAGGGCTGGTCACCGGGGTCGAGATCTCGGGCGGGGACGTCGAGGCTGCCATTGAATCGGGCTTCTTCGCCGCGCCAGCGCTCGTCTATGGGGAAACTCCGCGAGGCTGAGCGGGGCCAGGACACGGGCGTCGTGCCGCAGGCCATCTGTGGTGATAGGGGCTGCATGGGACTGGGCTTCCGATGTCCGCGATGCAAGCGACGCCGGACGCCCAGGTCGCCATACTGCTGGCATGCAGCCTCCAGAGGCAGGAACCGGCCCGTTGGTCGTCCCGATTGGCGACTCGCCGGACACGCGGTTCTTCATCGAGTTGTCCAGCCACGCAGCTGATCTCGCGGAGGCTCGGAACGCGGGGAAGCTGGCCCTGGGAGCGATCGAAGGATCGCCGTTGGAGGTGGCCAAGCCTGCCCTGATCGGCTACGCCGTGATCGCGTTCTGCCGCACAATCCTTCCCTCCAAGGTCCGGCGGCCGTTGACGAAACTCGTGGGCATGTCGGGGGAGATGGAAGCGACGGCCAAGGCCATTCGGATGTTCCGGAACAGAGCCGTCGCGCATTCGCAGTCGGATCTGTCGACCACCCACGCCGTTGCCCTCCTCGAGCCTGGCACGGCTCGCATCCGTGATGTCTGTGCGGCAACGGTGAACGTCACGCTCCCAGACGATTTGTTGGAAGGGCTCATCGACCTCATCGACGCCCTCGAGGCCCGCATCGACGAGGTCCTCGCACCTGTGCGGCAGCGTCTTGATGCCGGCCTGGCCGCCATCGATCCGGAGTGCCTGATCGCGTCAGCAACCACGCTCGACGTCCGCCACAAGTCGGTTGCCGAGTTCAACGCGCTGTCCACGCGGCGGCCCTACCCACGGTCGCAGGTTCTCTACTGGACCTCGAAGTCGTAGCGTGAGCGTCGATCCAGCCGCGAAGGCCGTCCGCGCCGCGGCCTGCGGAAGGTCATGATCGAGGGCCGACTGGGCCGACTGGGCCGGTGGAGGTCAGGGCTCGCTCATGACGAGGTTGACCGCGACGATCTGGTGCACCTCGTTCACGAAGAGCTGAACTGCGAAGTAGGACGTGCAGTCGCTGTTCTCGTCCGGGGTCAACGTCACCGATCGGTAGACCCCGAGCTCGGCGGGGAGCCGCCGCTGGCGGACGCAGGGATGTCTGGGCGCTTGACTGGTCATCGCGATGGGCCCGGGGTAGGCGAGGAAGGGCGCGAACAGCGACACCGGGCATGTGCGTCCCGCATAGCTGACCTCGCCCGGGCACCCCTGCCACGCAGAGCGATCGGCCAGCTGTCTGGAGGGAACCACCTTCGCCAGGAGCCCCCCGATGTAGAAGTCGACGGGCGTGTCCGCGGGGAGACTGTCGGGGCCCGACTCGGAGCCGCGGGCGTAGTCGACGAAGAGCCGGCCGATGTCCCGCAGCTCAGGCGAGGCCGGGGGCAGGTGCCGTCCGCAGACGCCGGGCCACTCGGGGCTGATGACCAGCGTCACCCGGGATCCCAGCGCGATCCGGCGACCGGCGCGCGGGCGCTGGGCCACCACGACGTGAGGGGGGACGCAAGCCGAGCCGGCTCCCCGCACCGTGGCGACTTCGAGTCCGCGCTCGCGCATCATGGCGCGCGCGAAGGAGACTCGTTGGCCGGCTATGTCGGGGATGATCATCCGGCGTGCGGATGGCGCAGCGGGCGGTGTGCCTGGCGACGGTGAGGCCGTGCCCGTTGAGCGTGCCGTCGGGGAGGGCGTGTCGGTGGCGTCGCAGCCGAGCACCAGGAACACCAGAGCCAGCGAGGCCGCGAGCACCCGGTTCATGCTGGTGGGACGCTCGCGCGGGCCTCTGCGTTGTCCGACCTGCTGCGCTGACTGGAACGCACATGCTCGTGCCCGACCCGGTGGTGTGGTGGGCGCCGCCCGGCGGCTGGTGGGCTGTCAGCATGGGGACGTGGAAGTCTCCGGCGCCGCGCTTGCGCAGGCCTACTTCAGCCAGGTTGTGGCACCCGTCCTGGCTGCCCGGTGGCCGGGTCTGCCCGTCGCCGCGGGGCGCCTGGGCGGTGGGTCCGACGCCCTGGGCTATGACGACGCTGTCTCGCGCGACCATGACTGGGGGCTTCGACTCAACCTTCTGGTCCCGGCCGAGCTCGCTGCCGATGTCGACGCTGTCCTGGAGGAGGAGCTGCCCGAGACGTTCCAGGAGTGTCCCGTGCGTTTCGCGACCACGTGGGATCCCACGGTCCGCCACCGGGTGCAGGTCGACGACGTCGACTCGCTGGTGCGGTCACGGACCGGGCTGGACATGTCGGCTCCCCTGGCGACGACGGACTGGCTCTCGCTGACCGGCCAGTCGGTCCTCGAAGTGACGGCTGGACCGGTCTTCGTCGACACTGCCAGCCGGCTCACCGAGGTGAGACGTCGGTTGGAGTGGTATCCCGAGGACCTGTGGCGGTATGTCGTGGCCGCCGACTGGTCCCGGATCGCCCAGGAACTGCCGTTCGTGGGCCGGACCGGCGAGCGCGGCGACGACCTCGGGTCGCGTGTCATCGCGTCCCGGCTGGTCGCGGTGTGCATCCATCTGGCGCACCTGCTGGAACGCCGTTGGCAGCCCTATCCCAAGTGGGCAGGAGCGAGTCTCCTGCAGATGCCTCGCGCAGGGGCGGCCGCGGAACCACTGCGCCTCGCGCTCGAGGCCGGCGACTGGACCATCCGACAAGAGAGACTCGCGGACGCGCTCCGCATGCTCAACGGCGTGCAGCGGCAGGCGGGGCTCCCGGCTGCAGACGACCCGGTGCAGCCGTTCTTCGAGCGGTCCGGAGTCGGGATCCGTGACGAGGTCGTGAAGGTCCTCGAGGCGTCGATCGACGATGCCGAGGTGCGAGCACTGCCGCGAGGCGTCGGGTCGGCAGAGCAGTGGAGTGACAACGTCGACGTCCTCGTCGACCCGACTCGTCGGCTCACCTTCTAGCTCTAGCAGCGGGCGGTCGCCGTACGACGCGACGCCGGGAAGCCTGGCCACAGGATCGGTCGACCTCGACTGCGCCCCAACGCGGGGATCGAACTCACGCCGTCGTGGGTAGCGTCAAACGCTTTCATCGACTCCGGAGGCGCACGATGTCCCACGATCATCTCGCTGGCCGCTCGCTTCTCCCAGATGCTGCCTCACTCGTCTGGGACTGGGTCAACCACGAGGAGGCCCTGGCTTTCGCCCAAGAGTTCGTCGCCGCCATGGTGGACTCGATCGGTCGGCTCGCCAGGCCCTGAGCGCCCGTCGGGTCATCCACCTCGGACCGCGGAAGTCCTGACCTTTCGGCGGGTCGAGCCTCCTTCCTTGGGCCGGTGGAGACCGGCCGTTGGGCCGATACGCGGAGGGCGCGGTGCCACGAGGGTTGAGCGCATGACCACCGCCGAGTCACTGACCCACCGCTCCGAGGTCAGCTAGCGCCCCACCGGCCGACCACCTCCCGGGACCACCGACACGGGCGACCTTCCGACCCTTCCGACCCGCCGCCCGTGCCGCACCCCTGGAGCACTCTCGAAAGGAATGCCCATGCACCGCCACCGTCATCGACTCCTCGCCGCGATCGGCAGCGTCGCCATCCTCGCCGCCGGACTGCTGGTCTCCGGATGCAGCCCGGCCGGACCAGGCGACAGCCCGGCGGCGACGGAGTCGACATCGCCGTCGCTGTCGTACGCCGCCCGCGGCCCGCATGCGGTCGGCTACCGCGTCTTCAGGACCACCGACGCCCAGGAGCGACCCCTGATGCTGCGGGCGTGGTATCCGGCCTCCCGGCCCGACGACGCGCGACCAGCGCGCATCACCTACACCGCGCCCAACAAGTTCGACGAGGAGCTCACGCCGGGCAAGGTCATCACCTCCGTGGGCCGCGCGACCCTGAACGCCCGGCCGCAACGCCAGGGCGGGCCCTACCCGCTCGTGGTCCTCTCCCACGCCTACGGGCTCAGCCCCATCGTCTACAGCACCTTGGCCGAGCGCTACGCCTCCCACGGCTACGTCGTGCTGGGGCCCGAACACAACGAGATCTTCGACGGCTCCCTCATGGGATTCTGGAAGGCACTGATCGACCGGCCCGCCGACATCGGCCGGACCATCGACCGCGCGGAGCGGCTCACCCAGCCGCGGGCGCCACTGGGTGGGTTGATCGACCTGGAGCACATCGCCGTCGTGGGCCACTCCTACGGCGGGTACACCGCCCTCGCGGCCGGCGGTGCCCGCTTCGACTTCGACGCCTACCGGGCCCGCTGCGCGGCTCTTGCCGCGGATGACCCCCGCACCTTCTTCTGCGACCCCGTCCTCCCCCACGAGTC
>JAXLSP010000020.1:0-2717 GCA_046330515.1 Nocardioidaceae bacterium
TGATCAGCTCCGCCTTCGCCGGGAAGTGCAGATAGAACGTCGTCCGCGTGGTGCCGGCACCGGACGCGATGTCGTCGACCGTCGCCGCGGCATAGCCCTTGGCCTCGAACGCCTTGAGCCCCGACTCCAGGAGGAGTCGTCGGGTCAGCAGTTCTGTGCTGTGCGGAGACTTGACACGGTGTCAGCCTAGTGGACACCCATCCGTCCGAGCCGCCGGCGAGCGCCGTACCCGGAAATGGCTCGAGGCCCGGACGATGACGTCCGGGCCTCGAGGATGACGAGTGGAGCAGCCTCAGAGAGGACGCACCGCGGTCGCCTGGGGGCCCTTGGGGCCGGGCTTGACCTCGAACTCGACCCGCTGACCCTCCTCCAGGTTCTTGAAGCCCTGGACCTGGATCTCGGAGTAGTGGACGAAGACGTCGTCGCCGCCGCCCTCCTGCGCGATGAAGCCGAAGCCCTTCTCGCCGTTGAACCACTTGACGGTTCCCTGTGCCATGTTGGTGCCCCCTTCTGGAGCGTTGCTGGAACTGCAGACTGCAAGTACCAAGGTCGGTGGTGGCGTCCTGCCCGGGGCGGATCGAAAGCCGCTGCACACGGTGACGCGATCTGGCTGACGCTCGACAGAACCAGCAGCGCCAGCAGGACGAGACTAGTCCCCATCGGCCGGGACCCCCTATTCGGCGGCGCAGGCCTCCGATCCCCTAGCGTGGCCACGTGCCCTCCCAGCCCTCGCGGGCCGACGCCCTCGCCCAGCAGCTGCTCGACGCCCAGGTGGCCCACCATCTCGACCGCCTGACCGGCGCCCGGCTGCCCACGACGGTCGCGGCGCTGGCCGACGACCTCCTGTCGGCCGCGGGCGGTCACCAGCTCGAGGACCTGGTCGACCGGACCGTGGTCACGCGCATCGCGGTCGGCGGTCTGACCAGCATCCCCGCGAGCGCGGCGATGAGCGGTCTCGTCGAGCTGGTCACCACGGTCTTGTTCGAGGGGCCGGACGAGCCCTACCCGCTCGGCGAGCTCGCCGAGCGGACCGAGGTCGAGGCGCTCGTGGACAGCGTCCTCGCGCTCAACCCGGTGCTCGAGCGGTTCGTCGACGGGCTGGCCGACGTGCCGCTCGTCGGCACGGTCGCCTCCCGCTTCATGGGTCGGGTCGTCGGCGACGTGCTCCAGGCCAACAAGGCGCTCGCCGACCGCGTCCCCGGGCTCGGGTCGCTGATGTCCTTCGGGTCGAGCGCGGCCTCCCGGATGGTGGGGGCGGCCGACCGTCAGCTGGAGGGTCTCATCGGCGACACGATGGGCAAGGGCGGCGCCTACGCCGTACGCCGCCTCAACCGGATCGTGGTCGAGACGCTCCGCGACCCCGTCACTCGCGCGGCGGCCATGGAGGCCTGGGACCTGCTGGCCCAGGAGCCGGTCACCGGCCTCGACCGCCACGCCACCCACGAGCAGGTCGCCGGCGTCGCCGACGCCGTGCACGACGTCGCGATCACGGCGCTCGCCACCGAGCACGCCGCCCGCCTGGTCGAGGTGCTCGTCGACGGCTTCTTCGACCGCTTCGGCGGCTTCACCCCGGTCGAGCTGCTCGAGGAGCTCGACCTCGAGCGGGCCGACGTCGTCGCCGACCTGGTGGCCCTGGCACCGGCCGTCGTGGACGCCCTCCGAGACTCGGGAGACCTCGAGCGCCTGCTGCGCTCCCAGCTCGAGCCGTTCTTCACCTCACCCGAGGTGGTCGCGATGCTGAGTGGGCCACACCCCGAGGACTAGGACCCCGAGGAGTAGACTGAAGGCAATGGCAACCTCACCCGCCAGGCGGCGCGCCCTCGCATCCAGTCCGTTCAAGCCGGATCCCGAGCCGGTCATCGAGGAGTTCGCTCTCGACGACCGGATCTCCCACGACCGATACGGCCTAGGCCGGGTGGTCGCGGTCGATGCCGATGGGGTCACGGTCGACTTCAACAACCAGATCCTGCGGATCCCGTCGCCGTTCGCGAACATGTCGAAGCTCTAGCCCGGGCCCGAAAGCGACGGCCGGGCGACCGCCGTACGACGATCACCCGGCCGCGGATGGGGCGTCAGCCCTCGCTGATCCACGGGGTCAGCTGACGCGGCTTGCCGAGCCAGTCGACCAGCCCGTGGCTGGTGCCGTCGCGACGCGTGCCGGACACGCGGACGGCGACCCGGACGTCGTCGGCACCGCTGAGCGCCCGCTTGTTCATCCGCATCGTGACGGTGTCCTCGCGGTAGTTGACGCGCATCGACCAGTGGCCCTTGGCCACCCGGCCCCACCGCGACGGACCGAAGCCCTCGGTGTGCAGCAGCTGGTAGTCGGTGCCGTCGAAATAGCCGCCCACGAAGACGAACTCCGGGCCGGCGTCGTCGCGGTCGGTGTCGATGTAGACCGCGCCGCCCGAGCCCGAGGAGGGGTCGCGGCGCAGGTTGTCGTGCATGGTCTTCACGACCAGCCGCTTGGCGCCGTTGTCGATGTCGACGGCGAACAGGTCGGAGCCGTGCGGGCTGTCGTTGGCGTCGTCGACGCCATAGATCTCGGCCTGGGCGGGCTGGGCGGTGCCGATCACGGCCGCCCCGGAGAGGGTGGTCAGGAGGGCGGTGAGGAGCAGGGTGGTGCGTCGCATGGCAGGTCTCTTCTCTCGGGTTCTGAGGTCTGTGGGGCCCCGTCAGTGGGGCACAGCAGTCAGATGCACTTCCCTCGCCGAGGG